>NZ_JAZGJX010000001.1:0-7500 GCF_036409025.1 Priestia sp. GS2
TTGGAAAATATTCATGATTTATGGAACGGAGCATTGGCTGAAATTGAAAAGAAGTTGAGTAAACCTAGTTTTGAAACATGGTTAAAATCAACAAAAGCTCATGCTTTACAAGGTGATACACTTATTATCACAGCACCCAATGACTTTGCCAGAGATTGGCTAGAGTCTAGATATTCTAACTTAATTGCTGAAACATTGTACGATTTGACTGGGGAAGAACTCGATGTAAAATTTATTATCCCGTTAAATCAATCTGAAGAAGAGTTTGATTTAACTCCTCCTAAAAAGAATGTAAGCAAGGAAGATGGACACGAATTCCCACAAAGTATGCTTAATTCCAAATATACGTTTGATACTTTTGTTATTGGTTCTGGTAACCGCTTTGCTCATGCTGCTTCCTTAGCAGTTGCAGAAGCACCAGCTAAAGCTTACAATCCACTTTTTATCTATGGAGGAGTAGGGCTTGGGAAAACCCACCTCATGCACGCAATCGGTCACTATGTGCTTGATCATAATCCTGATGCTAAAGTTGTATACCTATCTTCTGAGAAATTCACGAATGAATTTATTAACTCAATTCGTGACAACAAAGCAGTGGAGTTTCGTAATAAATATAGAAATGTCGACGTTTTACTTATAGATGATATTCAATTTTTAGCTGGTAAAGAACAAACACAAGAAGAGTTTTTCCATACGTTTAATACGTTACATGAAGAAAGTAAACAAATTGTTATCTCAAGCGATAGACCGCCAAAAGAGATACCAACTTTAGAAGATCGTCTTCGCTCTAGATTTGAATGGGGTTTAATTACAGACATTACGCCACCAGATCTTGAAACGAGGATTGCTATTTTACGTAAAAAAGCAAAAGCTGACGGCTTAGTAATTCCTAACGAAGTAATGCTTTATATCGCCAATCAGATCGATTCAAATATTCGTGAATTAGAGGGTGCTTTAATCCGTGTAGTAGCATACTCTTCTTTAATTAATAAAGATATTAATGCTGACTTAGCTGCTGAAGCTTTAAAAGATATCATTCCAAGTTCAAAGCCCAAAGTTATCACCATTCAAGATATCCAACAAATAGTCGGACAGCAGTTTAATGTAAAGCTTGAAGACTTTAAAGCAAAAAAACGAACAAAATCTGTTGCTTTTCCAAGGCAGATTGCAATGTACTTATCTCGTGAGCTTACAGACTTCTCGTTACCAAAGATTGGAGAAGAATTTGGAGGACGAGATCACACTACAGTTATTCATGCTCATGAAAAGATTTCAAAGTTGGTTCAAACCGATTCGCAGCTACAAAAACACATTAAAGAAATCAGTGAATCTTTAAAGATCTAATTTTTTCTCTCTTGTTTTTTGTGTATAAGTGAGGTAGCATTGTACACAGTCTGTCCACAGGTGGATAGGCTGTGTACTGGCGTTTTAAGGGGTTATCCACATTTCCACACCCCCTATTACTACTACTACTTTTTTTATAATAAATAAATAAGCTGTTTAAACCGACTTTTAAAATAAAAAAGGAGGAAGGATTCCATGAAATTTAAAATTCAAAAAGACTATTTGGTTCAAAGTGTTCAGGATGTAATGAAGGCTGTTTCATCTCGTACAACGATCCCAATTTTGACAGGAATCAAAATTGTTACAACGGAAGAAGGAGTTACACTTACAGGAAGTGACTCTGATATTTCTATTGAATCATTCATCCCAAAAGAAGAAGATGGAAAAGAGATTGTGGAAATAGAGAAAACGGGAAGTGTTGTCTTACCAGCTCGTTTCTTCAGTGAAATCGTAAAGAAATTACCAAAAGAAGTTGTAGAATTAGATGTTCAAAATTTATTCTTAACAATTATTCGTTCTGGAAAAGCAGAATTTAATTTAAATGGTTTAGATGCTGAAGAGTACCCACATTTACCACAAATTGAAGAAAATAACGTGTTTAAGATTCCTACGGATTTACTTAAAAACATGATTCGACAAACTGTCTTTGCGGTGTCCACCTCAGAAACACGTCCTATCTTGACAGGTGTAAACTGGAAGGTGGAAGGTAAAGCATTAACGTGTATTGCAACAGATAGCCATCGTTTAGCATTGCGTAAAGCAAATATTCAATCTGAACATGAGGTTTCTTACAATGTTGTTATTCCAGGAAAGAGTTTAAGTGAATTCAGTAAAATTTTAGATGATTCTAATGAACTAGTTGATATCGTCATGACTGAAAATCAAGTTTTATTTAAAACAAAGCACCTTTTATTCTTTTCACGTTTACTAGATGGAAACTATCCAGATACGTCTCGCCTTATTCCAGCTGACAGTAAGACAGACGTTGTTTTAAACGTTAAAGAGTTTCTTCAATCCATTGATCGCGCTTCGCTGTTGGCAAGAGAAGGACGTAATAACGTAGTAAAGTTATCAACTTTACCAGATGGGATTGTTGAAATTTCATCGAATTCTCCGGAGATTGGTAAAGTTATTGAAGAGGTTCAAAGTGAATCAATTGTTGGAGAAGATTTAAAGATTTCATTTAGTGCAAAATATATGCTTGATGCATTAAAAGCCCTTGAAGGCACAGATATTAAAATTAACTTTACCGGGGCTATGCGACCATTTGTTATTCGAACATTAGAGAATGACTCAATGTTACAGCTGATTTTACCGGTTAGAACATATTGATGTTGAAAGCTACTAGATTGTTTCTAGTAGCTTTCTTTTCTCAAGGACAATTATTTAGTAGAATAATGATAAGTAAAATAATTAGGAAAGTGAGCGGACTATGATGAAAACAGAAATTGAAATTTCAACGGAATATATTGCACTAGGTCAGTTTTTAAAGTTAGCTGATGTTATTCAGACTGGTGGAATGGTGAAATGGTTTTTAAGTGAACATGAAGTGTATGTGAACGGTGAGTTAGAAGAACGCCGCGGTCGAAAGCTATATCCAGGCGATCAAATAACAATCCCAGACATGGGTGAGTTTATTATTATATCTTAAGAGTTGGTGAATGGTTTGTACATTAAAGAACTTGCGTTAACAAACTATCGTAATTATGAAAAAACAACGGTTGCTTTTGAAAATAAGGTAAATGTCATTCTAGGAGAAAATGCGCAAGGAAAAACAAACATTATGGAATCAATCTTTGTTTTATCAATGGCAAAATCACATCGTACGTCTAACGATAAAGAATTAATAAAATGGGAAAGTGAATTTGCAAAGATTTCTGGTGTTGTAGAAAAAGAGCGTGGACCTGTGACGTTGGATTTAATCATTTCAACAAAAGGGAAAAAAGCAAAATATAATTACATTGAGCAACAAAAGTTAAGTCAATATATCGGGGCCATGAATACAGTTATGTTTGCTCCAGAGGATTTGAACTTAGTAAAGGGGAGTCCTCAAGTACGGAGAAGATTTATTGATATGGAAATTGGCCAAGTTTCCCCTGTATACATGCACGACTTAAGCAAGTATCAAAAAGTTTTACAGCAGAGGAATCAATATTTAAAACAACTACAGACCCGAAAGCAATCTGATTTATCTTTGCTCGATGTCTTAACTTCTCAGCTTACAGAAGTGGCAGCTCGGATCTTAAAAAAACGATTTGAGTTCTTACAGCTTTTACAAAAATGGGCCGAACCTATCCATTTTGGAATCAGTAGAGGGCTTGAAAACTTACGTATCGAGTATAAAAATTCGATTGATGTATCAGAAGATGCAGATTTGTCGAAAATGATAGAAGCATATCATGAAAAATTTGATAAAATAAAAAGTAGAGAAATTGATAGGGGCGTCACTTTAATTGGCCCTCATCGAGATGACCTGCTATTTTACGTCAATGAAAAGGATGTTCAAACTTTTGGGTCTCAAGGGCAGCAGCGTACGACCGCTTTGTCTTTAAAATTGGCTGAAATTGAGCTGATTAACCAAGAGATTGGTGAGTATCCCATTTTATTGCTGGATGACGTTTTATCAGAGCTGGATGATTTTCGTCAGTCGCATCTGTTAAACACGATACAAGGAAAGGTTCAAACTTTTGTTACAACCACAAGTATTGAAGGAATTCATCATGAAACATTAGACAAAGCTGCTACATTTGCAGTAGAGGCTGGTGTCATACAAAAAATTAAATAGTTTTTTATACTGACAGCTTTTCAACGTTAATTTCAACAAAGTATGGTATCATTATAGTTTTAAGTCTAATGTTTTAAAACTTACCCTCAAAATTATGAAAGATGAGCTTTGCTTGTCTGAAGCTCCTAAGTGGTTTCCATTCGATTATTTTTAAGATACGTTATAAGAATACAACTATAAGCAGTTCGCTGTTAATGAAAAGTGTAGGTGATACATTTGGCAATGGAACAAAAAGAAAAGCAATCATATGATGCTGACCAGATACAAGTGTTGGAAGGGTTAGAAGCAGTACGAAAACGTCCGGGGATGTATATCGGCTCTACGAGTGCTAAAGGTTTACACCACCTGGTATGGGAAATTGTTGATAATAGTATCGATGAAGCGCTAGCTGGTTATTGTGATGAAATCAACGTCATAATTGAGAAAGATAATAGCATCACAGTTAAAGATAATGGGCGTGGAATTCCTGTTGGTATGCATGAAAAAATGGGACGACCTGCTGTTGAAGTTATCTTAACAGTTCTTCACGCTGGAGGTAAATTTGGCGGTGGTGGATATAAGGTTTCCGGTGGCTTACATGGTGTAGGAGCATCTGTTGTAAATGCACTTTCTACTTATTTGGAAGTAAATGTACACCGAGATGGGAAAGTACACTATCAAAAATTTGAGCGTGGAGTTCCTGTAGCAGATTTAGAAGTAACCGGTGAAACTGATAAAACCGGTACAGTTATTCACTTCCAACCAGATGGTGAAATTTTTACCGAAACGTTAGAGTATGATTTTGATACATTAGCTAACCGATTACGTGAATTGGCTTTCTTAAATCGTGGAATTAAAATCACAATTGAAGATAAGCGTGAAGAAAATAAGGTACGTGAATACCACTATGAAGGTGGTATTAAATCATATGTTGAACATTTAAATCGTTCAAAAGAAGTAGTACATGAAGAACCAATCTACATTGAGGGAAATCGTGATAGTATCTCAGTTGAAATTGCTATTCAATACAATGATAGCTACACAAGTAATCTGTACTCTTTTGCAAACAACATCCACACCTATGAAGGTGGTACACATGAAGCAGGGTTTAAAACTGCTTTAACGCGTGCTATTAATGATTATGCGCGTAAGAATAATGTGTTTAAAGATAGTGATACAAATCTTACAGGTGAAGATGTTCGTGAAGGAATTACGGCAATCATTTCAATTAAACATCCGGACCCTCAATTTGAAGGTCAAACAAAAACAAAGCTAGGAAATAGTGAAGCAAGAACAATTACAGACTCTGTGTTTGCAGAACACTTTGAAACATACCTACTAGAAAATCCAGTGGTAGCGAAGAAAATCGTTGAAAAAGGGGTTATGGCTGCACGTGCTCGAATGGCAGCTAAAAAAGCACGAGAATTAACAAGAAGAAAAAGTGCTTTAGAAATCTCAAATCTACCTGGTAAATTGGCAGATTGTTCTTCAAAAGATCCTTCAATTAGTGAATTGTACATTGTAGAGGGTGATTCTGCAGGTGGTTCGGCTAAGCAAGGACGTAGTCGTCATTTCCAAGCGATTTTACCTCTGCGTGGTAAGATTATTAACGTTGAGAAGGCAAGGTTAGATAAAATTTTATCTAATAATGAGATTCGTACAATCATTACAGCATTAGGCACAGGAATTGGAGAAGATTTTGATATCTCTAAGGCACGTTATCATAAACTTGTTATTATGACAGACGCTGATGTTGATGGAGCTCATATCCGTACACTATTGTTAACGTTCTTTTATCGTTATATGAGACAGATTATTGAATCAGGTTACATTTATATCGCACAGCCACCACTATATAAGATTTCACAAGGGAAACGCGTAGAATATGCGTACAACGATAAGCAGTTAGAAGAAATTCTTCCAACGTTTTCAGAAGGATCTAAGCCTAACTTACAACGTTATAAAGGTTTAGGAGAGATGAACCCAGAGCAACTTTGGGAAACAACAATGGATCCAGATACGCGTACGCTTCTACAAGTCAGCTTACAAGATGCAATTGAAGCAGATGAAACATTTGAAATTCTAATGGGGGACAAGGTTGAACCACGTCGTAACTTCATTGAAGAAAATGCAAAATACGTTAAAAATTTAGATATTTAAATAAAGCATTTTTAAAGAATTAAAAAGAATGTTAAACGGCAGGGTAGATTTGTTTCTATCCTGCGTTTACATATGTGAACTACTATACTGAACTTCGTGAAGGAGGTTCTTATCGATGTCAGATAAACCAAACTCTCAAATTACAGAAGTAAATATTAGCCAAGAAATGCGTTCTTCGTTTTTAGATTATGCAATGAGCGTTATTGTTTCACGTGCACTTCCAGACGTACGTGATGGCTTAAAGCCGGTTCATCGTCGTATTTTATATGCGATGAATGACTTAGGTATGACTTCGGATAAACCATTTAAAAAATCAGCTCGTATCGTAGGAGAAGTTATAGGTAAGTATCATCCTCATGGTGACTCAGCTGTCTATGAAACAATGGTACGTATGGCACAAGATTTTAGCTATCGTAATATGCTTGTAGATGGTCATGGTAACTTCGGTTCTATCGATGGCGATTCAGCAGCAGCGATGCGTTATACAGAAGCAAGAATGTCCAAAATTTCTATGGAATTATTAAGAGATATCAACAAAGATACTATAGATTATCAAGATAACTATGATGGATCTGAGAGAGAGCCAGTTGTATTACCGGCTAGGTTTCCTAACTTACTTGTAAACGGCTCAGCGGGTATTGCTGTAGGGATGGCAACAAATATTCCTCCTCATCAATTAGGAGAAGTAATTGATGGCGTACTAGCTATTAGTAAAAATCAAGATATTACAATTCCAGAGCTAATGGAAATTATACCTGGACCAGATTTTCCAACTGCCGGTCAAATTTTAGGTAGAAGTGGAATTCGGAAAGCTTATGAAACAGGAAAAGGCTCTATTATTATTCGTGCCAAAGTAGAGATTGAAGAGCAGCCAAATGGAAAGCAGACCATTATTGTTAATGAGCTTCCTTATCAAGTGAATAAAGCTAAACTTATCGAAAAAATTGCAGAACTTGCTAGGGATAAAAAGATTGAGGGTATTACAGATTTACGTGATGAATCTGATCGATCTGGTATGCGTATTGTTATTGAAGTTCGAAGAGATGCAAATGCAAATGTCTTACTAAATAACTTATATAAACAAACGTCTTTACAAACAAGCTTTGGTATTAATATGCTTGCTTTAGTTGAAGGACAGCCAAAGGTTTTAAACTTAAAACAATGTTTACAGTATTATTTAGATCACCAAGTTGTCGTTATTCGTAGACGTACTGAGTTTGAATTAAGAAAAG
>NZ_JAZGJX010000001.1:12500-3275000 GCF_036409025.1 Priestia sp. GS2
GGCCAACAGGTTGATATTCCTGTACCACCTCCCCGCCGTTTGAGTAATGGGGGGACGCAGGAGGATAGGGTAAGCGCGCTGCTGGATATGCGCGTTCAAGCAGTTAGGCTGATGAGTAGGCAAATCCGCTCATCATAAGGCTGAGCTGTGATGACGAGGGAAATATAGTACCGAAGTTCCTGATTCCACACTGCCAAGAAAAGCCTCTAGCGAGGCGGGAGGTGCCCGTACCGCAAACCGACACAGGTAGGCGAGGAGAGAATCCTAAGGTGATCGAGAGAACTCTCGTTAAGGAACTCGGCAAAATGACCCCGTAACTTCGGGAGAAGGGGTGCTCTGGTAGGGTGTATAGCCCGAGAGAGCCGCAGTGAATAGGCCCAGGCGACTGTTTAGCAAAAACACAGGTCTCTGCGAAGCCGCAAGGCGAAGTATAGGGGCTGACGCCTGCCCGGTGCTGGAAGGTTAAGAGGAGGGGTTATCCTTTGGGAGAAGCTCTGAATCGAAGCCCCAGTAAACGGCGGCCGTAACTATAACGGTCCTAAGGTAGCGAAATTCCTTGTCGGGTAAGTTCCGACCCGCACGAAAGGCGTAACGATCTGGGCACTGTCTCAACGAGAGACTCGGTGAAATTATAGTACCTGTGAAGATGCAGGTTACCCGCGACAGGACGGAAAGACCCCGTGGAGCTTTACTGTAGCCTGATATTGAATTTTGGTACAGCTTGTACAGGATAGGTAGGAGCCTGAGAAGCCGGAGCGCTAGCTTCGGTGGAGGCGTCGGTGGGATACTACCCTGGTTGTATTGAAATTCTAACCCACAGCCCTAATCGGGCTGGGAGACAGTGTCAGGTGGGCAGTTTGACTGGGGCGGTCGCCTCCTAAAGAGTAACGGAGGCGCCCAAAGGTTCCCTCAGAATGGTTGGAAATCATTCGTAGAGTGTAAAGGCACAAGGGAGCTTGACTGCGAGACCTACAAGTCGAGCAGGGACGAAAGTCGGGCTTAGTGATCCGGTGGTTCCGCATGGAAGGGCCATCGCTCAACGGATAAAAGCTACCCCGGGGATAACAGGCTTATCTCCCCCAAGAGTCCACATCGACGGGGAGGTTTGGCACCTCGATGTCGGCTCATCGCATCCTGGGGCTGTAGTCGGTCCCAAGGGTTGGGCTGTTCGCCCATTAAAGCGGTACGCGAGCTGGGTTCAGAACGTCGTGAGACAGTTCGGTCCCTATCCGTCGTGGGCGTAGGAAATTTGAGAGGAGCTGTCCTTAGTACGAGAGGACCGGGATGGACACACCGCTGGTGTACCAGTTGTCTTGCCAAAGGCATCGCTGGGTAGCTATGTGTGGACGGGATAAGTGCTGAAAGCATCTAAGCATGAAGCCCCCCTCAAGATGAGATTTCCCATAGCGCAAGCTAGTAAGATCCCTGAAAGATGATCAGGTTGATAGGTCAGAGGTGGAAGCACGGTGACGTGTGTAGCTGACTGATACTAATCGATCGAGGACTTAACCAAATGATAGTACACGAAGTACTCAGCAAATATGTTATCTAGTTTTGAGAGAATAATCTCAATTCATGTCTGGTGGCGATAGCAGAGAGGTCACACCCGTTCCCATGCCGAACACGGAAGTTAAGTTCTCTAGCGCCGATGGTAGTTGGGACTTTGTCCCTGTGAGAGTAGGACGTTGCCAGGCACATTTAAAAGACTAGCTAATTTTAGCTAGTCTTTTTTTATTTGCGAATGTAAATAATTAAATAATAAATAAGGTGCTTTTATACTTGTTATTTCTAAGAAGTGCATAACATATGGATAATCTTTTGATGAATAAGTGTGTAATAACTCATACCACCACTCTGTTTCATAGCGAGAAATCATACTAAGATTATATAGAATTAGGTAATGGCTCAGGATTTCAGGAAAGTATACACATTGTTCACGTGACGTTGTCAGGTACAACTCGCTTGTCTCCAAATTAAAAAGTAGTGGAGAACATTGATAGAGATTTGTGTGTAAGTCTGAAAAAGAAACTCTAAGAGTAGGATTTATTTCTTGTATACTCATTTCTATTTTAAAACGATCTTGTAAATAGGGGTGTAGTCGTGTATTGTCCATATGATATGATTCTTTGATCTCGTTAGGGAAAATTAACTCTTGGTTATTTACATTTCCTATTAATAATTTTTTAGAAACCCTTGAAGGATTCAATGAATTAAATAATGAATACATTTCATCAATATGTCCTAATAGCTCAGTCATCGTGTACTTTTGACCCTCTAATTGTTTCATGTGAAACAGTTCCTTACCAACCTCAGAAAACAACCCATTTTTTTGAATTTTTACCTCATCATCAAGAAAGTCATAACTTTGTTTTTTTCTCTTTCGCGTTGATACTCCATGTGCTAAAACTGCTGTATTTTCTGGATAAACTGGATTTTTAATTAATAAACACGCTTTTAATAATTGAGATAAACCATAAAAAAGTAATACTGGCTGCATGGACGTATGAGATTTTAATGCCGTTTGATAATAATTTTTGCTATGTTCCAGATAATAAATAAATGGATAACAATTTTTAAAACTACGCTGTTCAGCATCCGCGATGCTTGAAGACTTGTACTGATTATATAAATACTTTTGTGTAAAAGGGGCTGAGAAAAATAAATGATAGGGTTTCCAAACATCATAAGTAAAGCTCAAAAAATCACCTCTTTTATTATTAGAATTATCTGATATATAGTATGGTTATTGACAGCTACATAACCAATTGTTAATCTACTAATAATATTCTGTCGCTTTGAGGAGGATTCTATAATGTGGGAAAGTAAATTTTCAAAAGAAGGTTTAACATTTGATGATGTTTTGTTAGTGCCAGCTAAATCTGAAGTGTTGCCAAAAGATGTTGATATGAGTGTAGAATTAACAAAAACGCTAAAGCTAAATGTACCATTTATTAGTGCAGGTATGGATACAGTAACTGAAGCAGAGATGGCAATTGCTATGGCTCGTCAAGGTGGTTTAGGAATTATTCATAAAAATATGTCCATCGAACAACAGGCGGAACAAGTTGATAAAGTAAAGCGCTCTGAAAGTGGAGTTATTACAGATCCATTCTTCCTGACACCAGAAAACCAAGTATTCGCTGCAGAACATTTAATGGGAAAATATCGTATCTCTGGTGTACCAATTGTGAATAACGAAGATGAGCAAAAATTAGTTGGTATTCTGACAAATCGTGATTTGCGTTTTATTCAAGATTACTCAATGCTTATCTCTGATGTAATGACAAAAGAAGAGTTAGTTACAGCTCCAGTGGGAACAACACTCGAGGAAGCCGAAAAGATTTTACAGCAATACAAAATTGAAAAATTACCACTTGTAGATGACAACGGTGTATTAAAAGGGTTAATTACAATCAAAGACATCGAAAAGGTCATTGAATTTCCAAATGCTGCAAAGGACAAACAAGGACGTTTATTAGTAGGTGCAGCAGTTGGTGTGACAGCTGATTCGATGGTCCGAATTGAGAAGTTAGTAAAAGCTGGTGTGGATGTTATTGTAATTGATACGGCACATGGTCACTCACTAGGCGTTTTAAATACTGTACGTTCAATTCGTGAAACGTATCCAGAGTTAAATATTATTGCAGGAAACGTCGCAACTGCTGAAGGAACAAGAGCACTAATTGAAGCTGGTGTAGACGTAGTAAAAGTAGGAATAGGACCTGGATCAATTTGTACAACTCGTGTTGTAGCTGGAGTAGGTGTTCCACAAATCACGGCTATATATGATTGCGCGACTGAAGCAAGAAAACATGGTGTACCAGTAATTGCAGATGGAGGAATTAAGTACTCTGGAGATATCGCAAAAGCACTAGCTGCTGGTGGACATACTGTTATGTTAGGAAGTTTATTAGCCGGTACTACTGAAAGTCCTGGTGAAACAGAAATCTTCCAAGGAAGACGCTTTAAAGTATACCGTGGTATGGGTTCAGTTGGGGCTATGGAAAAGGGAAGTAAAGATCGTTATTTCCAAGAAGATAATAAAAAGTTTGTTCCAGAAGGTATTGAAGGACGCTTACCTTATAAGGGGCCTGTCGCTGACACTTTATATCAGCTAGTTGGAGGATTAAGAGCTGGAATGGGATATTGCGGATCAGCTAATTTACAAGCATTACGTGAAGAGGCACAGTTTATCCGTATGACAGGAGCTGGCTTAAGAGAAAGTCACCCACATGACGTTCAAATTACAAAAGAATCTCCAAACTATTCACTTAGCTAAGTGGAAAAGCATCTCTCTAATTTAGAGAGATGCTTTTTTATACTAAAGATTGTTTTAACGGTACTTCTTTATCTATTTTTTTTAATTTTTGTATGATAAAATAACCTCTATGTGATTTATGTCTGGAGGGTATTGGTAGTGAAGAAAAAATTGATAAAACAGCTCTTTGCATTAGTTGCTGTTTTCTTAATGGCTAGTTCTTTAATCACTCCAAATGCGTCTGCAGCTTCAAAATTCCCAAATGTTGAAGCAGATGCTGCTATTTTGATTGAAGCAGATACAGGCCAAATTTTGTATGAAAAGAATTCAGGTGCTGTACTAGGTATTGCTAGTATGACAAAAATGATGACTGAGTATTTGATTTTAGAAGCTATTCACGAAGAAAAGCTTTCTTGGGATGATCAAGTAGGGGTTAGCAAATATGCTGCAGATATCTCACAAGATTACTCATTGTCAAATGTTCCATTATTAACAACAGAAAAGTATACAATTAAAGAATTGTATGAAGCAATGGCTATTTATTCAGCCAACGGAGCGAGTATTGCTCTAGCTGAAGCTTTAGCAGGGTCTGAAGCTGAATTTATTAAATTAATGAATAAAAAAGCAGAAGAGTTAAACTTAGGTGAAGCTAAATTTGTTAACTCAACAGGTCTTTCTAACTCATTATTAAAGGGTCAACATCCAAAAGGTACAAAAGCTGATGATGAGAATTTACTATCAGCTCGTGCAGTATCAGCACTAGCTTTTCACATTCTTCATGATTATCCAGAAGTATTAGAAACGGCGAAGACACCTGAAAAAATATTCCGACCAGGTCAACAAGGTGAAACGACAATGGATAACTGGAATAAAATGCTTCCATCTTTCCCTACATACGGATATGAAGGTTTAGATGGTCTTAAAACAGGGCATACGGATTTTGCAGGCTATTGCTTTACAGGAACAGCTGAACGAAATGGTGTTCGTTACATTACGGTGGTCATGAATGCTAAAAATAACGGTAAGTCTTTTGAAGGAGCACGTTTCACTGAAACAAAAAAGCTTTTAGATTATGCATTTGATAATTATGAGCTAAAACAAGTAACTCCAGAAGGCAAGGTTGTTAAGAATCACGAGTCGCTTCCAGTAGTAAAAGGGAAAAATAAAGAGCTAAAAGTTGTAACAAAAGAATCAGTAAATGTTCTTACAAAAAAAGGTGAAGAAGGTAAAATCTCTCTTCAATTTGATGTTAACCCTAAAGTTGTAGATGAGAAAGATCGAATCGTTGCACCAATTAAAGAGGGTCAAGTTGTAGGTTACGTTAGTGCCAAGAATAAGAACCTTGATGATTTAGGTTATGCAGTAAATGACGGAACAAATAAAGTGCCCGTCGTTGCAGATACTACAATCGAAAAGGCTAATTGGTTCATTTTGGCTCTGCGAAGTGTAGGAGATTTCTTTGTAGGTGTATGGTCTGATGCAGCCAATAATATTAAGAGCTGGTTTTAATTCATAAACCATTTATAAAGGGAGATACTAAGCCAAGGTTTTTCTGGTATTTAGTATCTCCCTTTTTTTAAACAAGTTTTTTAAACTGCATAATTTTGATAGGATTTTTTCAGAAAATAAGGTAAAATAGACAATAAGTTTTGAATTTTGTATACATAATTTTATTGATTATGTGTAATACAACTATACTGGGGGAAGACAAACATGAGTAACATTACAGGTACTGACAGAGTAAAACGCGGAATGGCGGAAATGCAAAAAGGCGGCGTAATTATGGACGTTGTTAATGCTGAACAAGCAAAAATTGCAGAGGCAGCAGGAGCAGTTGCAGTTATGGCATTAGAACGTGTACCAGCAGACATTCGTGCTGCAGGCGGCGTATCTCGTATGGCAGATCCGACAATTGTTGAAGAAGTTATGAATGCTGTTTCAATTCCGGTAATGGCTAAAGCACGTATCGGTCACATTGTAGAAGCGCGTGTTTTAGAAGCAATGGGCGTAGACTATATTGATGAAAGTGAAGTATTAACACCAGCAGATGAAGAATTTCATTTAAATAAAAATACGTTTACGGTACCATTTGTTTGTGGTTGCCGCGATTTAGGTGAAGCTGCACGTCGTATTGCAGAAGGCGCTGCTATGCTTCGTACAAAAGGTGAGCCAGGAACAGGGAACATCGTAGAAGCTGTACGTCATATGCGTCAAGTGAACGCACAAGTACGTAAAGTAGTAGGAATGGACGAAGCTGAGTTAATGACGGAAGCAAAATTACTAGGTGCACCTTATGAGTTATTACTACAAATCAAGCGTGAAGGTCGTCTTCCAGTTGTTAACTTTGCTGCAGGTGGTGTTGCGACTCCAGCCGATGCAGCGTTAATGATGCAATTAGGAGCAGATGGAGTATTTGTAGGATCTGGTATCTTCAAGTCTGATAATCCAGAAAAATTTGCTCGTTCAATTGTAGAAGCAACAACACATTATCAAGATTATGCATTAATTGCAAATCTTTCTAAAGGATTAGGTAATGCAATGAAAGGTATTGAAATCTCAACATTATTGCCAGAAAATCGCATGCAAGAGCGTGGCTGGTAACAGTAAGGGAGTTTTACAGCATGGTAAAGGTTGGAGTTTTAGGACTACAAGGTGCATTTAGAGAGCATGCGCATTCAGTGGAAGCAACAGGAGCTGAAGCGATTATTATTAAAAAAGTTGAACAGCTAGAAGAAGTAGACGGGCTCATTTTACCAGGTGGAGAAAGTACTGCAATGAGACGTTTAATTGATAAATATAATTTCATGGATCCACTGCGCCAATTTGCTAAAAGTGGCAAACCAATCTTTGGTACTTGTGCTGGGCTGATTTTACTAGCGGGTGAAATTGTAGACTATGATGAGCCTCATTTAGGTGTCATGAATATTAAAGTGGCTCGAAATTCTTTTGGTCGCCAACGTGAAAGTTTTGAGGCAAAGCTAGCAATTAAAGAAGTTGCAGATGATTTCATTGGAGTATTTATTCGTGCGCCTCATATCGTAGAAGTTGGTGACAATGTAGAAATTTTATCTGTTCATGATGATCGTATTGTAGCTGCTAAGCAAGGACAATTCTTAGGTTGCTCATTCCATCCGGAATTAACTGATGACCATCGTATGACGGGTTATTTTATTAACATGGTGAGAGAGTCCCTGAAAAAACCTGTATAAACCAATTGCATCTTGTATAGACTTGTAGTACATTATGATTATTAATTACAATGATAAAAGTATAAAGCGTTGATAGGAAATAGTAGTAGAGAAGTTAAACTCTAGAGAGTCGATGGCCGGTGAGAATCGATGTTTGACCTTTACGAATCCATCCTGGAGCAAGCTATTGAAGTAGTGAGTAGATAGCTTCGGTGCATTCCGTTATCTGACTGAAGAGGAAGGTTCCTTTATGGACTTTCAACTAGGGTGGCAACGCGGGCTAAACTCTCGTCCCTTTTATAGGGATGGGAGTTTTTATTTTGCCCATTTTATACAAATAAGGAGGTACATTTATGTTAGATGTAAAGATTTTGCGAGCTAACCTTGAAGAAGTAAAAGAAAAGTTAAAATTCCGTGGAGAAGATTTATCAGATCTTGGGCGCTTTGAGGAGTTAGATGTAGAGCGCAGACAACTGTTAGTTCAAACTGAAGAATTAAAAAGTAAGCGTAATGAAGTTTCTCAGCAGATTGCTCAATTAAAGCGTGAAAAGCAAAACGCAGATAATATGATTCTAGAAATGCGTCAAGTTGGGGAAAAAATTAAAGATTTAGATGAACGTCTTCGTACTGTAGAAGCAGAATTAGAGCAACTATTGCTTTCAATCCCTAATATTCCACATGAAAGTGTGCCTGTTGGAGAAACGGAAGATGAAAATGTAGAAATTAGAAAGTGGGGAGAAGTTCGCCAATTTAATTTTGAACCGAAACCACACTGGGACTTAGGAACAGATTTAAATATTTTAGACTTTGAACGTGCAGCAAAGGTAACAGGAAGTCGTTTTGTGTTTTATAAAGGCTTAGGGGCTCGTTTGGAGCGTGCTTTAATTAACTTTATGATGGACTTACACATGGATGAGCATGGATATGAAGAAATTCTTCCTCCATATATGGTTAATCGTACAAGTATGACTGGAACAGGTCAACTTCCTAAGTTTGAAGAAGATGCGTTCAAAATTAAAGAGGAAGATTATTTTCTAATCCCAACAGCTGAAGTTCCAGTAACTAATCTACACCGTGATGAAATTATTAATGGAGATCAATTGCCATTGGCTTATACCGCATACAGTGCATGCTTTAGATCAGAAGCTGGTTCAGCTGGTAGAGATACACGTGGATTAATTCGTCAGCATCAGTTTAATAAAGTAGAGCTAGTTCGTTTTGTAAAACCAGAAGAATCTTATGCTGAGCTTGAAAACCTTACAGGACATGCTGAAAAAGTACTACAGTTACTAGAACTGCCATACCGTGTTTTAAGCATGTGTACCGGAGATTTAGGATTCACAGCAGCTAAAAAATACGATATTGAAGTATGGATTCCAAGCTATGAGTCATATCGTGAAATTTCTTCTTGTTCAAACTTTGAAAGTTTCCAAGCACGAAGAGCCAATATTCGCTTCCGTCGTGAGGCAAAAGGAAAACCAGAATATGTACACACGTTAAATGGATCTGGATTAGCGATTGGACGTACAGTGGCTGCTATTTTAGAGAACTATCAGCAGGAAGACGGTTCTGTTATTATTCCAAAAGTATTACGCCCTTACATGGGGAACAAAGAGGTTATTAGCGGGTAATCTTAGTTGATTCACAACTTTCTGTTGTGAATCAATTTTTTTTAGAAAATAGCTTGACTCTTATTTATATATATGATAAATTTATAAATGTCGATACGGAGGAATACCCAAGTCCGGCTGAAGGGATCGGTCTTGAAAACCGACAGGGGTGTTAAAGCCCGCGGGGGTTCGAATCCCTCTTCCTCCGCCATATTTGACTTATAATGTTATTTAAACATTGCGCGATAAATTGGAGATTGTAAAACGTCACTTTTCGAAGTGGCGTTTTTTTATTCCCATTTTTCACGAAGAAAAATGGGAATAAATTATGAATGTCTTCTTTTTAATTTTTCATTGTGATGTAAAAACTTAGAGATTTTTTCAACGATGGGCTCAACAGATGTTGGATCCTTTAAAATATCGTAATCATTAATATCCAACCGTAAAATAGGACAAGCAGTAAAGTTATTAATCCAATCCTCATAACGCTTATGCATTTCTTTCCAATAATCTAAGGGTGTTTGCTGTTCCATCGGTCTTCCTCGTTCTTGGATACGATCAACGATATCTTCAAAACTACCTTCTAAATAAATTAATAAATCAGGGTGTGGGAAATAGGGTGTCATAACCATTGCATCAAACAAACTTGTATATGTTTCATAATCCACTTTAGACATTGTGCCTTTTTCAAAGTGCATTTTAGCGAAAATACCAGTATCTTCGTAAATTGAACGGTCTTGTATAAAGCCTCCACCATATTCAAAAATTCTCTTCTGTTCTTTAAACCTCTCCGCTAGGAAATAAACCTGAAGATGAAAGCTCCATCTCTCAAAGTCAGCGTAAAATTTATCTAAATATGGATTGGTATCAACTTTCTCGTAAGAAGTGCGAAAGTTCAGCGCATCTGCAAGAGCTTGTGTCATCGTAGATTTTCCAACGCCTACTGTTCCAGCAATAGTTAATACAGCATCGTTTGGAATGTTGTATTTCGTTCTTAAATTCATATTGTAGAACTCCTTTTTAATAAGCTGCTTTTAATATCAGAGATAATATACTCTAGATGTTCTTTGTTTTTAACAAAGTCTAGTTTATCACCACTATAGTGTAAAACAGTTACTTCTGGATTATTTTCTTTAAAGACTTTAATAGATTCCTCATAATCGGAGCTTAGTTGAGCTAGATAAGAAGGATCAATGTTTTTTTCAATTTCTCTTCCACGCATTTTAATGCGCTCTAGTAATGTAGGTAAGCTAGCGTTTAGGTAAATAACAATATTGGGCTTCGGCATATCATGTGTCAGTATATCGTAGATTTGTACATACTTTATATACTGGCTATCCTTTAAAGTTTGTTGAGCAAAAATCATGTTTTTCATAATATGATAGTCAGCAACGACAGGCTGATGTTGATGTAGAAAATGCTTTTGAATATCCTCTAGCTGTTTATAACGATTGCATAGAAAAAACATTTCAGTTTGAAAGCTCCACTCTTCAATATCCTCATAGAATTTCCCAAGGAATGGATTTTCATCAACAATTTCTTTCAAAAGTTGAAATTGAAATGCGTCTGCAATAGCCTTAGCTAGGGAGGTTTTCCCAACACCTATAGGGCCCTCAACAGTAATAAAAGGTGTTTCCCCCATGGACTCTTCCTCCTTTATCTATACATGTTCTCGAAAATTGACAAAAAACATTGTATCACAATAAGAGGAGAGAATGGATAAAAACAAAAAGAAAACCAGTTGTAAAAAACGGAAGGAAACATAAAAAAGAGGATAATCCTCTGCCTTAGGAGTTATCCTCTTCAAAACTATTCAGGTATTCTTTTAATTACTTTAAAGTTATCATCAAGAAGTAGCCAGTTTTGGGGGAAAGGTAATCCCAACTTCCAATAAGCCATGCCCCTTAAGTTTAATTCTTTTAATAAATCGAATTTTGCTTGGATTGACCGTGCATCCTCAAACCATACCTCATGCGTTTTTTGAGCTGAATCAGAGTAACGGAAGAAAGGAGCCTGAGCTTTTTTATCGTACTGGATGCTTGCATTATACTGATACGCAATTTCAATTGCTCTTTGAGCACTAATTGCCTTTGCATATTCACCACCTGGTTTGAATGGAAGTGTCCAATCGTAACCGTATAAGTTTTGACCCATTATAATTTTTTTGCTTGGTATTTCTGAAATGGCATATTCTAGCACATCTCGTACAGGTCCAATTGGAGAAACGGCCATTGGAGGACCTCCGCTGTATCCCCATTCGTATGTCATAGGGACAACAAAATTTGCTATCTCTCCAATCCTTTTATAATCATGCGCTTCATACCACTTTCCTTTTTGATCACTACTTGTTTTAGGGGCTAATGCTACAGACATTAATAACCCTTCAGCTTGAAGTCGTTTCTTTGCTTTTTCTAAAAATGTAATATAAGCATTTTTATCTTCTGGACGCAAGAACTCAAAATCAAAATGGATATCTTTAAAGTTTTTCTCAGTAGCAATACGAATAATATTATTAAGTAATTTATCTTGAACATCTGTGTTATTCAAGACTGCTTCTCCTACCTCAGCACTAAATCCACCTTCTTCAATATTAGCAAGAACCATTAAAAAAATTGCATCGTTTTCTTGTGCAATGGTTCCAAAGTATTTTAATGGAGGTTCTTTGATAGAACCATCTCGCTGTACTTCGAAGTTAGCTGGTCCTAAATATGTGAGATATTTAGCATTTTTCTTAATCAATGCTTCTGTTTCGCTACTAATTGTACGGTTGCTTGTTTCAACATATCCTAAAAACTCAGCCTCTGTCTTTGGAGGAGCTGGAATTAGCAATTGTGTTCCCGGTGTTAGAGGAGAAGTGATTGAAAGGTTGTTAGCTTTTGCAATCGATTGATAACTAACTCCTAGGGTTCGGCCTATCTTCCATAATGTATCGCCTTGTCTAACAGTATAATAACTTTCGTTAATAGGAATAACCAATGCCTGGCCAACCACTAGCCGATTAGGGTCAGGTAATTCATTTGCTAAGCTAATTCTTGAAGCTTCAATTTGAAACTGTTGAGCAATACTGTAAATGCTATCTCCAGACTTCACAATATATATATCCATAGTAATAAACGCCCCCAAAAAAGAATGTTTATTCAGTCTATGAAAAAAAGAGTGAGCAAATGCTTATGTAATTAAATCACTATGTTCACAAATTGTAGCTTTAAGTACATTTTTCATCATTTCAATAGCGAATTTATTATCTTCGTCAGAATTTGATGCAATACAATCTTTAGGAATAATCAGATTGTATTCTCTCATATATGCATCATTTGCTGAAAAGAGTACGCATATATTTCCCGCTAGTCCTGTTAAAATCAATGTATCGACATTTAGCTGTTGTAGTAAAATGGTTAAAGCTGTTCCATAAAAGATAGAGTGTTTTGGTTTGATTAAAAAATAATCTGTAGCATGGGGTTGTATATACTGCAATATAGGGGAACTTATTGGATTCACGCAGTATTCAAGGATTGTATTTAAGTTAGCCTGCCATAATTTATAGTGATCGTTTATATAGATAACAGGAATCTTCTTCATTAAACACTCTGCTTTTAATGAAGAGATATTTTGAGCAAGAGTTTCAGCTTTTTTAGCAAGAGTTTTTCCATTTTTAAATTGAAAATCATTAATCATATCAATAATAACTAATGCAATTTTAGAATCATTCATATACAATCTCCTTATTGATTTTTAACCTAATAAGTAGTGTTGCTCATAACAAATATAATATGTAAGGAGTTTAAACCATGCTTGAAGATGAGAAATATATGCGCTTAGCTATAGATGAAGCAAGAAAAGCTTGTGGGATTATGGAAGTTCCTATAGGAGCGGTTATTGTAGATAAGGATGGACATGTTATTGCAAAAGGACACAATTTAAGAGAGAGTACACAACGATCTATAGCTCACGCAGAACTATTAGCGATAGATGAGGCTTGTCAAAAGTTAAATACGTGGCGATTAGAAGATACGACATTATATGTTACATTAGAACCTTGTCCGATGTGTGCGGGGGCTATTATGTTATCTCGTGTAAAAAGAGTGGTGTTTGGGGCGTTTGACCCTAAAGGGGGTTGCGCGGGAACTTTGATGAATTTATTAGATTATGAAAAGTTCAATCATCAATCAGAAATTCGAGGGGGAGTTCTTGAAAAGGAATGTGCAGAAATGCTAAGTGCATTTTTTAAAGATTTGCGAAATCGAAAAAAACAAGCAAAGAAAAAATTACAATAAATTACATTTCGTAAAGGTTGCATTTTGTCCTAAAAAGAATTATACTTGTATAAGCATCAACATGGTGCTCAAACAAAGGTTTCAACTTTGCCGTGCTAAGCGGGGAGGTAGCGGTGCCCTGTACTCGCAATCCGCTCTAGCGAGGCCGAACTCCTTTCCTGAGGTTAGTTCTCCTTGAGGTCTGCCTTAAGTAAGTGGTGTTGACGTTTGGGTCCTATGCAATGGGAATCTGTGAACCCTGTCAGGTCCGGAAGGAAGCAGCAGTAAGCAGAATCTCTCATGTGCCATAGGGTCGCCTGAACCGAGCTAACTGCTTAAGTAACGCTTGGGGAGGCTAATCGAAGGAAGGTGCACGGCAGTTAAATACATATAAAAGTAACCTACTCTGATAGAGTAGGTTTTTTTATTTAGCGTATATTTTATTAGATAAAATAAGGTAAACGATGTTTTGGAAAAATAGTTATAGTACGTTATAATAATATCAAATTTATATAACAAAAAGGAGAAGATGCAGTGGCGTATCAGGCTTTATATCGTGTGTACCGCCCTCAAAGTTTTCAAGATGTTGTTGGTCAGCGACATATTATTAAGACTTTACAGAATGCACTCGTTCTTGAAAAATTTTCGCATGCATATCTATTTTCAGGACCGAGGGGCACAGGGAAAACGACTGCAGCAAAAATCTTAGCTAAAGCGGTTAACTGTGAACATGCACCCGTATCCGAACCTTGTAATGAGTGTACTACGTGTAGAGGAATTACAGATGGTTCCATATCAGATGTTATTGAAATTGATGCTGCTTCAAATAACGGAGTAGATGAAATTCGAGATATTAGAGATAAAGTCAAATATGCACCAAGTGCCGTTCGTTACAAAGTTTATATTATAGATGAAGTTCATATGCTTTCAATAGGTGCGTTTAATGCGTTGTTAAAAACATTAGAAGAACCACCTCCTCACGTAATATTTATTTTGGCAACAACAGAACCGCATAAAATTCCACTGACTATCATTTCAAGATGTCAACGTTTTGATTTTAAACGAATCTCACCTGATGATATTGTTTATCGAATGAAAGAAGTTTTGATATCTGAGGATGTAAACGTAGCGGATGAAGCTTTATATGAGGTTGCTAAGGCATCGGAAGGTGGAATGAGAGATGCGTTAAGCTTGTTAGATCAGGCAATCTCATATAGTGAAAACGAAGTTACTTTGGATGATGTGTTATCTATTACAGGAGCTGTTTCGCATACATTTATGCTGCAAATTGTTCGTTCAATTGCAGAGAAAAATCTTGTATCAGCGTTACAGGCAGTTGAGCAACTCATTCAAAACGGTAAAGATCCAGTTCGTTTCTTAGAAGACTTAATTTTTTATTACAGAGATGTTTTACTTTATCAATCGTCGCCTGAAATGGAACATTTAATGGAAAAGGCCGTAGTGAGTGAAGAGTTTAAAAAACTAGCTGTACAACTACCAGCTGAAGATATTTATTCAATTATTCACCATCTTAATCAAACGCAACAAGAGATGAAGTGGACAAATCACCCACGAGTGTTACTAGAGGTAGCATTAGTGAAACTTGCTCAATCTGCTAGTAAGAAAAAAACAGCAGAGGGTGAAGAGGGGGAATTGCTTCAAAAAGTTAAAATGCTTGAAGCACAAGTTACTCATCTAAAAGAAAACGGTGTTCAAGTACAGCAAAGTCAGCAAGAAATAAGTGATCAAAAAGTAAAAAGGCAAGTGCGCAGTCAATATAAAGTTCCGATAGGAAAAGTGCATGAAGTTCTAAAACAAGCGTCTCGTCAGGAGCTAGAAGAAATTAAGCGTCTGTGGGGAGAGGTTTTAGAAACATTGCGTCAGCAAAATAAAGCATCACATGCTGCCTTGTTGTCTAATAGTGAACCTGTTGCTTCATCTACAAAGTCTTTTATCTTAAAATTTAAGTATGAAATCCATTGCAAAATGGCAGCTGAAAATAACAACAATGTACGTGATAATTTAGAAAATATCCTATATACTTTAAGTGGGAGCAAACGTGAAATGGTTGCAATCCCAGATAATGAATGGGATAAAGTAAGAGGAGATTTTCTTCAAGAGCAGCAAGGTAATGATGGTGCGCAAAAAGAAGAAGAAGATCCTTTAATATCCGAAGCTAAAAAGCTGTTCGGAGAAGAACTTATTGAAATACATGACTAAAACTAGGAGGAATTATAATTATGATGCGTGGCGGAATGGGTAACATGCAAAAAATGATGAAACAAATGCAAAAAATGCAGAAAGATATGCAAAAGGCACAAGAAGAACTAGCTGAAAAAACAATTGAAGGCACAGCTGGCGGTGGAATGGTTACAGTAATTGTAAATGGTCAAAAAGAAATTATTGATGTGAAAATTAAAGAAGAAGTAGTAGATCCAGAAGATATTGAAATGCTTCAAGATTTAGTGTTGGCAGCAACGAATGATGCGTTAAAGCAAATGGACGAGTTAACAAATAACACAATGGGACAATTCACTAAAGGTTTAAACATCCCAGGACTTTAATTAAGGTGGTTGCTACGTGCATTATCCAGAACCAATTTCAAAACTAATAGATAGTTTCATGAAACTCCCGGGTATTGGGCCCAAAACAGCTGTTAGGCTTGCCTTCTTTGTTTTAAATATGAAAGAGGACACAGTGCTTGATTTTGCCAAAGCACTTGTGAATGCAAAGCGTAACTTAACGTATTGTTCAACCTGTGGTCACATCACAGACCAAGACCCATGTTATATCTGTCAGGATCAAAGGAGAGATCGTACGGTTGTATGTGTCGTTCAAGATCCTAAAGATGTTATTGCTATGGAGAAGATGAAGGAATATACGGGACTTTATCATGTCCTTCATGGTGCGATTTCTCCAATGGAAGGTATTGGTCCAGAAGATATTAAAGTTCCTGAATTGTTGAAAAGGCTTCAAAACGATGAGATTCAAGAAGTGATTTTAGCAACAAATCCTAATATTGAAGGTGAAGCAACAGCAATGTACATTTCTAGGCTGTTAAAACCAACTGGTATAAGAATTACTAGAATTGCACATGGTTTACCAGTAGGTGGAGATTTAGAGTATGCTGATGAAGTAACTTTATCGAAAGCTTTAGAAGGTCGTAGAGACGTATAAGTAAGGAGCTATGCCATGTTTTTTAAACGAAAAGGTTGGTTAAGAAAAGAATATGATGAATCTTTTCTTAAAACGTTTAATGAATTAAAAGATAAATGGAATAAAAAAGAGGTTATTGTTGAAAGAAGTGTAGATCCTTCAGATGCAGTTTTAGTAGATATGAAGTTAGCGAAAGCTAAATATCTCTTTTTGTTAAAAGAAGCAAAACATAGAAATATATCCATTCGAAAGATGTCTTAATTTAAGGCATCTTTTTTCTTTAATAAAAATGGATTGTTTTAAAAAGTAGGACATACATATAAGTAATATTATTTTATTTATAAAGAAGGGGATAAAAATGTTAACTCAACCTCTTATTGTTGTTCCAGCTTTAGTAAGCTTAATCGTACTTTTACTTGTAAAAGGTGGTGTGGAAAAGATGTTGCGTATAATGGGGAATTTAACTATTAAGTTAATAATAGGAGTTCTGTTACTATTTTTTATTAATATCTTTGGTGCGCAGTTTGATATTCATATCCCGATAAATGCACCAACAGCAATAGTATCTGGTGTACTAGGAGTTCCTGGGATTATAGGGTTGTTTATAATTAATCAGTTCGTATTATAAGAAATAACAATCTCCAAATGAAAGAATTGTTAAATAAAACAATTCTTTCATTTTTTTATTAAAAAAGTATTGCTTTATTAAATATGACATGTTATATTAATATACGTCGCCAAGAGGTAATGAACTTCATTAAAAAAAGTGTTGACAAGCACTTCTCCTGGTGGTAAGATAAGAAGGTCGCTTTGATGCGACGAGAGTTCTTTGAAAACTGAACAAAGCGACAAACGTCAACGTTAATTTTTATTTTAGATGCTAGACAAACTAACTTTATTGGAGAGTTTGATCCTGGCTCAGGATGAACGCTGGCGGCGTGCCTAATACATGCAAGTCGAGCGAATGGATTAAGAGCTTGCTCTTATGAAGTTAGCGGCGGACGGGTGAGTAACACGTGGGTAACCTGCCCATAAGACTGGGATAACTCCGGGAAACCGGGGCTAATACCGGATAAACATTTTGAACTGCATGGAGAAAATTGAAAGGCGGCTTCGGCTGTCACTTATGGATGGACCCGCGTCGCATTAGCTAGTTGGTGAGGTAACGGCTCACCAAGGCAACGATGCGTAGCCGACCTGAGAGGGTGATCGGCCACACTGGGACTGAGACACGGCCCAGACTCCTACGGAGGCAGCAGTAGGGAATCTTCCGCAATGGACGAAAGTCTGACGGAGCAACGCCGCGTGAGTGATGAAGGCTTTCGGGTCGTAAAACTCTGTTGTTAGGGAAGAACAAGTGCTAGTTGAATAAGCTGGCACCTTGACGGTACCTAACCAGAAAGCCACGGCTAACTACGTGCCAGCAGCCGCGGTAATACGTAGGTGGCAAGCGTTATCCGGAATTATTGGGCGTAAAGCGCGCGCAGGTGGTTTCTAAGTCTGATGTGAAAGCCCACGGCTCAACCGTGGAGGGTCATTGGAAACTGGGAGACTTGAGTGCAGAAGAGGAAAGTGGAATTCCATGTGTAGCGGTGAAATGCGTAGAGATATGGAGGAACACCAGTGGCGAAGGCGACTTTCTGGTCTGTAACTGACACTGAGGCGCGAAAGCGTGGGGAGCAAACAGGATTAGATACCCTGGTAGTCCACGCCGTAAACGATGAGTGCTAAGTGTTAGAGGGTTTCCGCCCTTTAGTGCTGAAGTTAACGCATTAAGCACTCCGCCTGGGGAGTACGGCCGCAAGGCTGAAACTCAAAGGAATTGACGGGGGCCCGCACAAGCGGTGGAGCATGTGGTTTAATTCGAAGCAACGCGAAGAACCTTACCAGGTCTTGACATCCTCTGAAAACCCTAGAGATAGGGCTTCTCCTTCGGGAGCAGAGTGACAGGTGGTGCATGGTTGTCGTCAGCTCGTGTCGTGAGATGTTGGGTTAAGTCCCGCAACGAGCGCAACCCTTGATCTTAGTTGCCATCATTAAGTTGGGCACTCTAAGGTGACTGCCGGTGACAAACCGGAGGAAGGTGGGGATGACGTCAAATCATCATATGCCCCTTATGACCTGGGCTACACACGTGCTACAATGGACGGTACAAAGAGCTGCAAGACCGCGAGGTGGAGCTAATCTCATAAAACCGTTCTCAGTTCGGATTGTAGGCTGCAACTCGCCTACATGAAGCTGGAATCGCTAGTAATCGCGGATGAGCATGCCGCGGTGAATACGTTCCCGGGCCTTGTACACACCGCCCGTCACACCACGAGAGTTTGTAACACCCGAAGTCGGTGGGGTAACCTTTTTGGAGCCAGCCGCCTAAGGTGGGACAGATGATTGGGGTGAAGTCGTAACAAGGTAGCCGTATCGGAAGGTGCGGCTGGATCACCTCCTTTCTATGGAGAATTGATGAACGCTGTTCATCAATATAAGTTTCCGTGTTTCGTTTTGTTCAGTTTTGAGAGAACTATCTCTCATATATAAATGTATGTTCTTTGAAAACTAGATAACAGTGTAGCTCATATTTTTTAATTTTTAGTTTGGTTAAGTTAGAAAGGGCGGGCACGGTGGATGCCTTGACACTAGGAGTCGATGAAGGACGGGACTAACGCCGATATGCTTCGGGGAGCTGTAAGTAAGCTTTTGATCCGAAGATTTCCGAATGGGGAAACCCACCATACGTAATGGTATGGTATCCTTATCTGAATACATAGGGTAAGGAAGACAGACCCAGGGAACTGAAACATCTAAGTACCTGGAGGAAGAGAAAGCAAATGCGATTTCCTGAGTAGCGGCGAGCGAAACGGAACATAGCCCAAACCAAGAGGCTTGCCTCTTGGGGTTGTAGGACATTCTATACGGAGTTACAAAGGAACGAGGTAGACGAAGCGACCTGGAAAGGTCCGTCGTAGAGGGTAACAACCCCGTAGTCGAAACTTCGTTCTCTCTTGAATGTATCCTGAGTACGGCGGAACACGTGAAATTCCGTCGGAATCTGGGAGGACCATCTCCCAAGGCTAAATACTCCTAGTGATCGATAGTGAACCAGTACCGTGAGGGAAAGGTGAAAAGCAGCCCCCGGAAGGGGAGTGAAAGAGATCCTGAAACCGTGTGCCTACAAATAGTCAGAGCCCGTTAACGGGTGATGGCGTGCCTTTTGTAGAATGAACCGGCGAGTTACGATCCGTGCGAGGTTAAGCTGAAGAGGCGGAGCCGCAGCGAAAGCGAGTCTGAATAGGGCGTTTAGTACGTGGTCGTAGACCCGAAACCAGGTGATCTACCCATGTCCAGGGTGAAGTTCAGGTAACACTGAATGGAGGCCCGAACCCACGCACGTTGAAAAGTGCGGGGATGAGGTGTGGGTAGCGGAGAAATTCCAATGAACCTGGAGATAGCTGGTTCTCCCCGAAATAGCTTTAGGGCTAGCCTTAAGTGTAAGAGTCTTGGAGGTAGAGCACTGATTGGACTAGGGGTCCTCATCGGATTACCGAATTCAGTCAAACTCCGAATGCCAATGACTTATCCTTAGGAGTCAGACTGCGAGTGATAAGTAGGTAGTCAAAAGGGAAACAGCCCAGACCGCCAGCTAAGGTCCCAAAGTGTGTATTAAGTGGAAAAGGATGTGGAGTTGCTTAGACAACTAGGATGTTGGCTTAGAAGCAGCCACCATTTAAAGAGTGCGTAATAGCTCACTAGTCGAGTGACTCTGCGCCGAAAATGTACCGGGGCTAAATACACCACCGAAGCTGCGGATTGATACCAATGGTATCAGTGGTAGGGAGCGTTCTAAGGACAGTGAAGTCAGACCGGAAGGACTGGTGGAGTGCTTAGAAGTGAGAATGCCGGTATGAGTAGCGAAAGACGGGTGAGAATCCCGTCCACCGAATGCCTAAGGTTTCCTGAGGAAGGCTCGTCCGCTCAGGGTTAGTCAGGACCTAAGCCGAGGCCGACAGGCGTAGGCGATGGACAACAGGTTGATATTCCTGTACCACCTCTTTATCGTTTGAGCAATGGAGGGACGCAGAAGGATAGAAGAAGCGTGCGATTGGTTGTGCACGTCCAAGCAGTTAGGCTGATAAGTAGGCAAATCCGCTTATCGTAAAGGCTGAGCTGTGATGGGGAAGCTCCTTATGGAGCGAAGTCTTTGATTCCCCGCTGCCAAGAAAAGCTTCTAGCGAGATAAAAGGTGCCTGTACCGCAAACCGACACAGGTAGGCGAGGAGAGAATCCTAAGGTGTGCGAGAGAACTCTGGTTAAGGAACTCGGCAAAATGACCCCGTAACTTCGGGAGAAGGGGTGCTTTCTTAACGGAAAGCCGCAGTGAATAGGCCCAAGCGACTGTTTAGCAAAAACACAGCTCTCTGCGAAGCCGTAAGGCGAAGTATAGGGGGTGACACCTGCCCGGTGCTGGAAGGTTAAGGAGAGGGGTTAGCGTAAGCGAAGCTCTGAACTGAAGCCCCAGTAAACGGCGGCCGTAACTATAACGGTCCTAAGGTAGCGAAATTCCTTGTCGGGTAAGTTCCGACCCGCACGAAAGGTGTAACGATTTGGGCACTGTCTCAACCAGAGACTCGGTGAAATTATAGTACCTGTGAAGATGCAGGTTACCCGCGACAGGACGGAAAGACCCCGTGGAGCTTTACTGTAGCCTGATATTGAATTTTGGTACAGTTTGTACAGGATAGGCGGGAGCCATTGAAACCGGAGCGCTAGCTTCGGTGGAGGCGCTGGTGGGATACCGCCCTGACTGTATTGAAATTCTAACCTACGGGTCTTATCGACCCGGGAGACAGTGTCAGGTGGGCAGTTTGACTGGGGCGGTCGCCTCCTAAAGTGTAACGGAGGCGCCCAAAGGTTCCCTCAGAATGGTTGGAAATCATTCGTAGAGTGCAAAGGCATAAGGGAGCTTGACTGCGAGACCTACAAGTCGAGCAGGGACGAAAGTCGGGCTTAGTGATCCGGTGGTTCCGCATGGAAGGGCCATCGCTCAACGGATAAAAGCTACCCCGGGGATAACAGGCTTATCTCCCCCAAGAGTCCACATCGACGGGGAGGTTTGGCACCTCGATGTCGGCTCATCGCATCCTGGGGCTGTAGTCGGTCCCAAGGGTTGGGCTATGTTCGCCCATTAAAGCGGTACGCGAGCTGGGTTCAGAACGTCGTGAGACAGTTCGGTCCCTATCCGTCGTGGGCGTAGGAAATTTGAGAGGAGCTGTCCTTAGTACGAGAGGACCGGGATGGACGCACCGCTGGTGTACCAGTTGTTCTGCCAAGGGCATAGCTGGGTAGCTATGTGCGGAAGGGATAAGTGCTGAAAGCATCTAAGCATGAAGCCCCCCTCAAGATGAGATTTCCCATAGCGTAAGCTAGTAAGATCCTGAAAGATGATCAGGTTGATAGGTTCGAGGTGGAAGCATGGTGACATGTGGAGCTGACGAATACTAATAGAATCGAGGACTTAACCATATAATATGTAGCAAATGTTATCTAGTTTTGAAGGAATATGCCTTCATAGTTTGGTGATGATGGCAGAGAGGTCACACCCGTTCCCATACCGAACACGGAAGTTAAGCTCTCTAGCGCCATGGTAGTTGGGACCTTGTCCCTGTGAGAGAGGACGTCGCCAAGCAAACTTTAAGACGAGTCAGAATGACTCGTCTTTTTTGTGTTTTATAACTTTTTTTCAAAGCTAAATATTTTGAAAATCTCGCTTTTCAAAAATAGTACGTAGCTATATAAGTTTTATTCAATTTCTTTCGTGATTTTTTATATGTAATTTAATTTTTTATATTTTATTTCTTAAAATAGGATTCATCAGTGTGTTAAAATAGTACAGTTGTTTTTGATGTACTTTAATATAAGAAATTTAAGTTAGAAAAGGAGATAATATGAAAAGATAAGTATAATTACTATAGTAGTCTTAGTCCTGACTAGGAAATCGTGTATATGTTAGTTGGAAATTATTTTTATAACTATGCGTTAAATGCGAAACAAGAAAAGGAATTTTTGCAAGATAATCCTCATTTAAGTAGAAACGGTAAATGCAGTTGGGAAAGTAAAAGTGGCTGCAAATGAAGAAAAGAATGCAAACTTAGTATTGAAGTATAAACCTAACACATTAACTATACGTTCTTTCGATAAATTAAATTTAAAAGGTTATGAATATATGAATGAACCATCTAGTCATAAATGGGCAATTGTAGTTCATGGATTACAATTTAGAGCATCAGAAATGACGAAATATGTTCGTAATTTCTATAGGAACAATTATAATGTCATAGCACCAGACCTTCGTGGACATGGAAATAGTGAAGGAGATTATGTCAGAAGGTATGGGCTGGCATATAGGTAAAGATGTTTTGATTTGGATTCAACAAATCTTAAAGAAATTTTAATGCTGAAATTATTGGTGTTTCGATGGTTGCAACTAAATGATGACTTCAAGAAGATTTACCTTCTAATGTTAAAGTTATTATTGAAGATTGTGGATATTTCAACTGTTATTGATGAATTTACTTATCAACTAAAGATTTATTCCATTTACCGAAGTTTCCTGTTATGAATGCGGCAAATACGGTTACTAAATTAAGAGCTGGTTACGATTTAGAAGAGGCTTCAGCTGTAAAACAAGTAGCGAAAAAGTAAAACACCTATGTTATTCATTCATGGGGATGCTGATACATTCGTTCCTTTTGAAATGTTAGATGAAGTATATAATGCTGCAAAAGTAGAAAAAGAGAAATTAATTGTTCCAGGTGCTGGACATGGAGAAGCGGAGAAGTAGATTCGAATAAATATTGGAATACTGTATGGAAGTTCGTAGGGAAGTATATTCCGGCATAATTAAAATTGTTGCATTTATATAGACGATAATCGGAGGGATAATAGTTAATCCTTTTGATTATCGTTTTTTTGTTAATTAGGTATTCTGCTATAAGTGTGTTTTTGTATGTACTATATGAAGGAGATAGAGCAAAAACTTTTGATTCCTTAATCTCAGTGCTACAATGATTGAAAACTAAATGTTAATGAGGTGTTTTTATGAAAATTGAACATGGTCGGATTTTGTATGCCCATTTTGCTATATTGGGAAACGCAGATTAGAGATGGCTTTAGAGCAATTTCCATATAAGAAGGATGGTTGAAGTTGAGTTTAAAAGTTTTGAATTAGACCAAAATGCTCCAATTATTCTGGAACAAGTATTAATGAAGTACTTGCATCAAAGTATGGAATTAGTATTGAAGAAGCTAAGCGTAATAACGTACAGTTAGGAAATCATGCAGCTAGTATGGGTTTAAGTTTTAATTTTGATGAGATGAAGCCGACTAATACTTTTGATGCGCATCGTCTTGCGAAGTTTGCAAAGAATCAAGGGAAAGAAAAGAGATTACAGAAAAATCTACTTTTTGCATATTTCACTGAATCGAAAAATTTAAGCGATGTGGATACACTTGCTACTATCGCTGAAGCTTCAGGTTTAGATAAGCAAGAAGCTTTAAATGTTATTAATGATAAAAATGCGTATGCAAATGATGTTAGAATTGATGAAGCGATTGCTCAGCAATATCAAATTTCGGGAGTGCCTTATTTTATTATTAATCAAAAGTATGCTATTTCAGGTGCACAACCACTTGAAACTTTTGTTTGGTGCACTTCAGCAAGTGTGGAAGAAGAGAATCCTGCACCTAAGTTGCAAGAACTTTCTTCAGAATCCAAAAAGAATCTTTCTTGTACTGATGGAAGTTGTTCGGTGCCGTCGAAGAACAATAGTTTTTATGGTAGAAGAGCACCCTATAGATTGTTCTGTGGGATGCTTGTATATAACTTATAGAAGAAATACGTAAATGAAATCTATAAAATATAAAGTTTTTTAAAAGGTGTATTGACGATTATACTTTAGAGGTGTAATATATTAACAAGTCGCTGATGACGGAAACGCAGAAAACGACAAAAGAAATAAAAAACTTAGTTGACATTGAAAATGAAGATGTTAACATAAGGAAGTCGCAAATGAGCGACCAAGTAGTTCTTTGAAAACTGAACGAAACAAACAACGTGAAACGTCAATTTTTATTTTAGATGCTAGACAAACTAACTTTATTGGAGAGTTGATACTGGCTCAGGATGAACGCTGGCGGCGTGCCTAATACATGCAAGTCGAGCGAATGGATTAAGAGCTTGCTCTTATGAAGTTAGCGGCGGACGGGTGAGTAACACGTGGGTAACCTGCCCATAAGACTGGGATAACTCCGGGAAACCGGGGCTAATACCGGATAACATTTTGAACTGCATGGTTCGAAATTGAAAGGCGGCTTCGGCTGTCACTTATGGATGGACCCGCGTCGCATTAGCTAGTTGGTGAGGTAACGGCTCACCAAGGCAACGATGCGTAGCCGACCTGAGAGGGTCATCGGCCACACTGGGACTGAGACGCGGCCCAGACTCCTACGGGAGGCAGCAGTAGGGAATCTTCCGCAATGGACGAAAGTCTGACGGAGCAACGCCGCGTGAGTGATGAAGGCTTTCGGGTCGTAAAACTCTGTTGTTAGGGAAGAACAAGTGCTAGTTGAATAAGCTGGCACCTTGACGGTGCCTAACCAGAAAGCCACGGCTAACTACGTGCCAGCAGCCGCGGTAATACGTAGGTGGCAAGCGTTATCCGGAATTATTGGGCGTAAAGCGCGCGCAGGTGGTTTCTAAGTCTGATGTGAAAGCCCACGGCTCAACCGTGGAGGGTCATTGGAAACTGGGAGACTTGAGTGCAGAAGAGGAAAGTGGAATTCCATGTGTAGCGGTGAAATGCGTAGAGATATGGAGGAACACCAGTGGCGAAGGCGACTTTCTGGTCTGTAACTGACACTGAGGCGCGAAAGCGTGGGGAGCAAAACAGGATAGATACCCTGGTAGTCCACGCCGTAAACGATGAGTGCTAAGTGTTAGAGGGTTTCCGCCCTTTAGTGCTGAAGTTAACGCATTAAGCACTCCGCCTGGGGAGTACGGCCGCAAGGCTGAAACTCAAAGGAATTGACGGGGGCCCGCACAAGCGGTGGAGCATGTGGTTTAATTCGAAGCAACGCGAAGAACCTTACCAGGTCTTGACATCCTCTGAAAACCCTAGAGATAGGGCTTCTCCTTCGGGAGCAGAGTGACAGGTGGTGCATGGTTGTCGTCAGCTCGTGTCGTGAGATGTTGGGTTAAGTCCCGCAACGAGCGCAACCCTTGATCTTAGTTGCCATCATTAAGTTGGGCACTCTAAGGTGACTGCCGGTGACAAACCGGAGGAAGGTGGGGATGACGTCAAATCATCATGCCCCTTATGACCTGGGCTACACACGTGCTACAATGGACGGTACAAAGAGCTGCAAGACCGCGAGGTGGAGCTAATCTCATAAAACCGTTCTCAGTTCGGATTGTAGGCTGCAACTCGCCTACATGAAGCTGGAATCGCTAGTAATCGCGGATCAGCATGCCGCGGTGAATACGTTCCCGGGCCTTGTACACACCGCCCGTCACACCACGAGAGTTTGTAACACCCGAAGTCGGTGGGGTAACCTTTTGGAGCCAGCCGCCTAAGGTGGGACAGATGATTGGGGTGAAGTCGTAACAAGGTAGCCGTATCGGAAGGTGCGGCTGGATCACCTCCTTCTTTTTATGGAGAATTTTGAACTTTGTTCAGTTTTGAGAGTTCAATCTCTCATTAATGGAAAGTACATCACTTTGTTTCGTATCTAATAAGAAGAAGAGAGAACTTTAACTTTTTTGAGTGCGATTGTTCTTTGAAAACTAGATAACAGTAATAGCTGAGGAAAAGTGAAACTTTTCTTAATAAAACCAATAAATAACGCAGTGCAAGTTGCATATTTTTTATTCGCTAATGGTTAAGTTAGAAAGGGCGCACGGTGAATGCCTTGGCACTAGGAGCCGATGAAGGACGGGACTAACACCGATATGCTTCGGGGAGCTGTAAGTAAGCTTTGATCCGGAGATTTCCGAATGGGGAAACCCACTGTTCGTAATGGAGCAGTATCTTTATCTGAATACATAGGATATTGAAGGCAGACCCGGGAACTGAAAACTAAGTACCCGGAGGAAGAGAAAGCAAATGCGATTTCCTGAGTAGCGGCGAGCGAAACGGAATAGCCCAAACCAAGAGGCTTGCCTCTTGGGGTTGTAGGACACTCTATACGGAGTTACAAAGGAACGAGGTAAATGAAGAGGTCTGGAAAGGCCCGTCAAAGAAGGGTAACAACCCTGTAGTTGAAACCTTCGTTCCCTCTTGAGTGGATCCTGAGTACGGCGGAACACGTGAAATTCCGTCGGAAGCTGGGAGGACCATCTCCCAAGGCTAAATACTCCCTAGTGACCGATAGTGAACCAGTACCGTGAGGGAAAGGTGAAAAGCACCCCGGAAGGGGAGTGAAAGAGATCCTGAAACCGTGTGCCTACAAGTAGTCAGAGCCCGTTAATGGGTGATGGCGTGCCTTTTGTAGAATGAACCGGCGAGTTACGATCCCATGCAAGGTTAAGTTGAAGAGACGGAGCCGTAGCGAAAGCGAGTCTGAATAGGGCGTTTAGTATGTGGTTGTAGACCCGAAACCAGGTGATCTACCCATGTCCAGGGTGAAGTTCAGGTAACACTGAATGGAGGCCGAACCCACGCACGTTGAAAAGTGCGGGGATGAGGTGTGGGTAGCGGAGAAATTCCAATCGAACCTGGAGATAGCTGGTTCTCTCCGAATAGCTTTAGGGCTAGCCTCACGTAGTGAGAGTCTTGGAGGTAGAGCACTGATTGGACTAGGGGCCCCCAACGGGTTACCGAATTCAGTCAAACTCCGAATGCCAAAGACTTATCCGTGGGAGTCAGACTGCGAGTGATAAGATCCGTAGTCAAAAGGGAAACAGCCCAGACCACCAGCTAAGGTCCCCAAGTATACGTTAAGTGGAAAAGGATGTGGAGTTGCTTAGACAACCAGGATGTTGGCTTAGAAGCAGCCACCATTTAAAGAGTGCGTAATAGCTCACTGGTCGAGTGACTCTGCGCCGAAAATGTACCGGGGCTAAACGTATCACCGAAGCTGTGGATTGACATCTTTGATGTCAGTGGTAGGAGAGCGTTCTAAGTGCTGCGAAGCTAGACCGTAAGGACTGGTGGAGCGCTTAGAAGTGAGAATGCCGGTATGAGTAGCGAAAGACAAGTGAGAATCTTGTCCACCGAATGCCTAAGGTTTCCTGAGGAAGGCTCGTCCGCTCAGGGTTAGTCGGGACCTAAGCCGAGGCTGAAAAGCGGTAGGCGATGGCCAACAGGTTGATATTCCTGTACCACCTCCCCGCCGTTTGAGTAATGGGGACGCAGGAGGATAGGGTAAGCGCGCTGCTGGATATGCGCGTTCAAGCAGTTAGGCTGATGAGTAGGCAAATCCGCTCATCATAAGGCTGAGCTGTGATGACGAGGGAAATATAGTACCGAAGTTCCTGATTCCACACTGCCAAGAAAAGCCTCTAGCGAGGCGGGAGGTGCCCGTACCGCAAACCGACACAGGTAGGCGAGGAGAGAATCCTAAGGTGATCGAGAGAACTCTCGTTAAGGAACTCGGCAAAATGACCCCGTAACTTCGGGAGAAGGGGTGCTCTGGTAGGGTGTATAGCCCGAGAGAGCCGCAGTGAATAGGCCCAGGCGACTGTTTAGCAAAAACACAGGTCTCTGCGAAGCCGCAAGGCGAGTATAGGGGCTGACGCCTGCCCGGTGCTGGAAGGTTAAGAGGAGGGGTTATCCTTTGGGAGAAGCTCTGAATCGAAGCCCCAGTAAACGGTGGCCGTAACTATAACGGTCCTAAGGTAGCGAAATTCCTTGTCGGGTAAGTTCTGACCCGCACGAAAGGCGTAACGATCTGGGCACTGTCTCAACGAGAGACTCGGTGAAATTATAGTACCTGTGAAGATGCAGGTTACCCGCGACAGGACGGAAAGACCCCGTGGAGCTTTACTGTAGCCTGATATTGAATTTTGGTACAGCTTGTACAGGATAGGCAGGAGCCTGAGAAGCCGGAGCGCTAGCTTCGGTGGAGGTGTCGGTGGGATACCGACCCTGGTTGTATTGAAATTCTAACCCGCAGCCCTGATCGGGCTGGGAGACAGTGTCAGGTGGCAGTTTGACTGGGGCGGTCGCCTCCTAAAGAGTAACGGAGGCGCCCAAAGGTTCCCTCAGAATGGTTGGAAATCATTCGTAGAGTGTAAAGGCACAAGGGAGCTTGACTGCGAGACCTACAAGTCGAGCAGGGACGAAAGTCGGGCTTAGTGATCCGGTGGTTCCGCATGGAAGGGCCATCGCTCAACGGATAAAAGCTACCCCGGGGATAACAGGCTTATCTCCCCCAAGAGTCCACATCGACGGGGAGGTTTGGCACCTCGATGTCGGCTCATCGCATCCTGGGGCTGTAGTCGGTCCCAAGGGTTGGGCTGTTCGCCCATTAAAGCGGTACGCGAGCTGGGTTCAGAACGTCGTGAGACAGTTCGGTCCTATCCGTCGTGGGCGTAGGAAATTTGAGAGGAGCTGTCCTTAGTACGAGAGGACCGGGATGGACACACCGCTGGTGTACCAGTTGTCTTGCCAAGGCATCGCTGGGTAGCTATGTGTGGACGGGATAAGTGCTGAAAGCATCTAAGCATGAAGCCCCCCTCAAGATGAGATTTCCCATAGCGCAAGCTAGTAAGATCCCTGAAAGATGATCAGGTTGATAGGTCAGAGGTGGAAGCACGGTGACGTGTGTAGCTGACTGATACTAAATCGAGGAGGACTTAACCAAATTAGAAAAGCGAAGGCGACTGTTCAATTGTGAAAGGCGTTGGAGCCGTAGTTGAGACAGTAAAAAAGTACTCAGCAAATTGTTATCTAGTTTTGAAAGAATAAAAATAAAAAAAAGTCTTGATTTATTTCGAAAATGTTGTATAATATAATATGTCTGGTGGCGATAGCAGAGAGGTCACACCCGTTCCCATGCCGAACACGGAAGTTAAGTTCTCTAGCGCCGATGGTAGTTGGGACTTTGTCCCTGTGAGAGTAGGACGTTGCCAGGCTGTTATATAATGGAGGATTAGCTCAGCTGGGAGAGCACCTGCCTTACAAGCAGGGGGTCGGCGGTTCGATCCCGTCATCCTCCACCATGAATATGTTGCCGGTGTAGCTCAACTGGTAGAGCAACTGACTTGTAATCAGTAGGTTGGGGGTTCAAGTCCTCTTGCCGGCACCACTTTCGAGCCATTAGCTCAGTTGGTAGAGCATCTGACTTTTAATCAGAGGGTCGAAGGTTCGAGTCCTTCATGGCTCACCATTTTAAATACACACACATGCGAGGGTGTGGCGGAATTGGCAGACGCGCTAGACTTAGGATCTAGTGTCTTTACGACGTGGGGGTTCAAGTCCCTTCACCCGCACCATTTAATTTCATAATGCGCGGAAGTAGTTCAGTGGTAGAACACCACCTTGCCAAGGTGGGGGTCGCGAGTTCGAACCTCGTCTTCCGCTCCACAAATAAGTCCTGCCGGGGTGGTGGAATTGGCAGACACACAGGACTTAAAATCCTGCGGTAGGTGACTACCGTGCCGGTTCAAGTCGCCGGCCCTCGGCACCATTTTAATAAGCGCCCGTAGCTCAATTGGATAGAGCGTTTGACTACGGATCAAAAGGTTAGGGGTTCGACTCCTCTCGGGCGCGCCATAAACGGGAAGTAGCTCAGCTTGGTAGAGCACTTGGTTTGGGACCAAGGGGTCGCAGGTTCAATCCTGTCTTCCCGACCATTTATGGGGCCTTAGCTCAGCTGGGAGAGCGCCTGCCTTGCACGCAGGAGGTCAGCGGTTCGATCCCGCTAGGCTCCACCAACTTCAAATACATTTCTGATAATATGGCGGTGTAGCTCAGCTGGCTAAAAGCGTACGGTTCATACCCGTGAGGTCGGGGGTTCGATCCCCTCTCCGCCGCTACCATATATAATATACGGAGGAATTTTTTAAGTCCGGCTGAAGGGATCGGTCTTGAAAACCGACAGGGGTGTTAAAGCCCGCGGGGGTTCGAATCCCTCTTCCTCCGCCATTATATTATTATCAAATTATCGCGGGGTGGAGCAGTCTGGTAGCTCGTCGGCTCATAACCCGAAGGTCGCAGGTTCAATCCTGTCCCCGCAACCAAATGGTCCCGTGGTGTAGCGGTTAACATGCCTGCCTGTCACGCAGGAGATCGCGGGTTCGATTCCCGTCGGGACCGCCATTATAAAAAGGCTCGGTAGCTCAGTTGGTAGAGCAAAGGACTGAAAATCCTTGTGTCGGCGGTTCGATTCCGTCCCGAGCCACCATCTATATGGCGATTGTGGCGAAGTGGTTAACGCATCGGATTGTGGTTCCGACATTCGTGGGTTCGATTCCCATCAGTCGCCCCATATAATTAAGCGGGTGTAGTTTAATGGTAAAACCTCAGCCTTCCAAGCTGATGTCGTGAGTTCGATTCTCATCACCCGCTCCATAATGGGCCTATAGCTCAGCTGGTTAGAGCGCACGCCTGATAAGCGTGAGGTCGGTGGTTCGAGTCCACTTAGGCCCACCATTTATTATTCCACAGTAGCTCAGTGGTAGAGCAATCGGCTGTTAACCGATCGGTCGTAGGTTCGAGTCCTACCTGTGGAGCCATTATATTGGGGAAGTACTCAAGAGGCTGAAGAGGCGCCCCTGCTAAGGGTGTAGGTCGCGTAAGCGGCGCGAGGGTTCAAATCCCTCCTTCTCCGCCAGTCGATTTTAATACTGGCCCGTTGGTCAAGTGGTTAAGACACCGCCCTTTCACGGCGGTAACACGGGTTCGAATCCCGTACGGGTCATATCTGAGAAGGTTTGCATTTATGCAAACCTTTTTTATTTGTTTGAAAATCATCTAGTAAATAGATGGTTTTTTTATTTTCATAAAAATATTCAGAAAAGAAGGAAAAAATAGATGCTTTATGGAATGTAAATTAGATAATAGAAATGAAAGAAGAAAGGTTTATTTACTAGGTTAGTCGTTAGAAAAGAGGGTATAGTAAATAATGGAAATAAAAAAGAGGAGTTTATTTACTAGGTTAATTGTTATCAAGGAGGGGTATTTTTGAATTCGATTGTTCAACCTACTGATTTTGACATCCATCTTTATCATGAAGGAAATTTGTTTCATAGTTATAAGCTCTTTGGGGCACATAAGTTAACACTAAACGGCATAGAGGGAGTACGATTTTCTGTTTGGGCTCCTAATGCTTCTGCGGTAAGCATTGTGGGTGATTTTAATGAATGGGACGGTTTAAATCATCCGTTAGAGAGATTAAACTCTCAAGGGATATGGACAATATTTATTCCAAATCTTGAAGAGAATATGATTTATAAATACGAAATTACAACTCATAATGGAACCAAAATATTAAAAGCGGATCCATATGCTTTTCATAGCGAAGTAAGGCCTAACACTGCTTCTAAAATTTATTCTTTAGAAGGATACAAGTGGGGTGATCAGTATTGGAAGCGTAAAAAGAAGCAACACGCTGTTTATGAAAAGCCTATGTGCATTTATGAGCTACACGCGGGTTCGTGGAAGATTCACGAAGATGGTGAACTATATACGTACCGTGAACTAGCTGAAGAATTAATTCCTTATGTACTAGAACAAGGTTTTACCCATATCGAACTATTACCGCTCGTTGAGCATCCGCTCGATAAATCGTGGGGATACCAAGGGACTGGCTATTTTTCTGCAACAAGTCGATACGGTTCACCACACGACTTAATGTATTTTATTGATCAATGTCATCAAAGCAGCATAGGCGTTCTTTTAGATTGGGTTCCCGGCCATTTTTGTAAAGATGCGCATGGGTTATATATGTTTGATGGTTCACCCACGTATGAATACAAGAACGAATTAGACCGTGAAAACTATACATGGGGCACGGCTAATTTTGATTTAGGTAAGCCAGAAGTGCAAAGTTTCTTAATATCGAATGCATTGTTTTGGCTAGAGTATTTTCACGTTGATGGCTTTAGGGTCGATGCTGTTGCCAATATGTTGTATTGGCCGAATTCGCATGAATTGGTTGAAAATCAATATGCTGTTCAATTCTTAAGAAAGCTCAATGAAGCGGTTTTTGCCTATGATTCAACTATTTTAATGATGGCTGAAGATTCAACAGATTGGCCACTAGTTACAGCTCCTACATATGATGGTGGGCTAGGTTTTAATTACAAATGGAATATGGGCTGGATGAACGATGTCTTAACCTATATGGAAGCAGACACTCATCAAAGAGCGAACCTTCATGAAAAGATGACTTTCTCTTTAATGTATGCCTTTAATGAAAATTTCATTTTACCATTCTCTCATGATGAAGTCGTTCATGGGAAAAAATCAATGTTAAATAAAATGCCTGGAGACTATTGGCGAAAATTTGCTCAGCTGCGATTATTATACGGCTATTTTATTGCTCATCCGGGCAAGAAACTACTATTTATGGGTGGAGAATTTGGTCAATTCGATGAGTGGAAAGACGCAAGTGATTTAGATTGGCAGCTATATGACTTTGACATGCACCAAAATTTAAATAGTTATTTTAAAGAGTTACTTAAAATTTATAAAAGAAGTAAGCCACTTTATGAATTAGATCATAAAGAAGAAGGTTTCTCTTGGATTGATGTGAATAATCGAGATCAAAAAATCTTTTCGTTTATTCGAACATCAACAAATAGTCAGGATAAGCTTGTAGTGGTATGTAACTTCTCAGATGTTCCATATCATGCATATAAAGTAGGTGTTCCTCTAAACACAGAATATGTTGAGGTCATCAATAGTGATCATGTTGATTTTGGAGGTTCTGGAGTTGTTAACTCAAAACCTTTAAAAGTAGTTGAGGAAGGGTTTCACGGTCTACCGTTTCATATTGAAATGGATGTACCACCCTTTGGGATTAGCATCATGAGAACAAAGAAAAAACGGGGGGAGAGAAAAAAAAATGTTAAAAAAGAAGTGCGTAGCGATGTTATTGGCAGGAGGAAAAGGTAGTCGATTAAGTTCACTTACAAAAAATTTAGCAAAGCCAGCTGTCCCATTTGGTGGAAAATATCGAATTATTGATTTTGCATTAAGCAATTGCTCCAACTCTGGGATTGAAACAGTTGGAATCTTAACACAGTACCAGCCTTTACTTTTACATTCTTATATTGGTATTGGAAGCGCTTGGGACTTGGATAGGAGAGACGGAGGCGTTACGGTATTACCTCCTTATTCAGAGTCATCAGGGGTAAAGTGGTACAAAGGAACTGCTAGTGCAATTTATGAAAACTTAAACTACCTATGTCAGTATGAACCTGAGTATGTGTTAATTTTATCCGGAGACCATATTTACAAAATGAATTATGAAAGTATGCTAGATTACCATATTGAAAAAGAGGCAGATGTATCTATCTCAGTGATTGAAGTTCCTTGGGATGAAGCAAGTAGATTTGGAATCTTAAATACAAACGAAGCTTTAGAAGTTGAGGAATTCGATGAAAAGCCACAGCATCCAAAGAATAATCTAGCTTCTATGGGTATTTATATTTTTAAATGGAATATTCTTAAAGAATATCTAGAAATGGATGCACGTAATCCTTATTCTAGTCATGACTTTGGGAAAGATGTCATTCCTCTATTGTTAGAAGAGAAGAAGCGCTTAATAGCATATCCATTTACAGGGTATTGGAAAGATGTTGGTACAGTTAAAAGCTTGTGGGAAGCGAATATGGACTTATTAGACGAAAGTGATGAGCTCAATTTATTTGATTCTTCATGGAAAGTATATTCAGTAAATCCTAGTCAACCTCCTCAGTATATTGCTCCAACAGCATGCGTAGTGGAATCGTTAGTAAATGAGGGCTGCGTTGTTGAAGGTAGTATTGAACGCTCTGTGTTGTTTCCAGGAGTACAAATTGGCAGCGGTTCAGAGGTCAAACGAAGCGTTGTGATGCCATCGGCTAAAGTGGGAGTAAACGTATATATTGAAAATGCTATTATTCCGTCAGATGTAATCATTCCAGATGGAACTATTATTAAGCCAACACAGGGAAAAGAAGAAGTCATTTTAGTGACTAATGAACTTTTAGAATCAATTTCATAATGCATTTAATTAACAGAGAGGATGAACTACATTGAATAATCAAATGCTAGGCATTATTGATGCTTGCACAACTATGAGCTCTTTACAACCATTAACTTTTTATCGTTCAATTGCGGCTGTTCCATTTGCAGGACGCTACCGCTTAATTGATTTTATGCTGTCGAATATGGTGAATTCTGGCGTCCAAAGCGTGGCTATATTTCCAAAGGACCGCTATCGTGCTCTTACTGATCATATTGGTTCAGGAAAAGAGTGGGATCTAGACCGAAAAAGAGATGGACTATTCATCTTTCCACCTGTAAAAAACGATTTAAAATTAGAAGACCCATCGCTAATTGCTCAATTCCGCTATCATATTGATTATTTCCTTCGAAGTAAACAAGATTACGTTATTATTGCAAATAGCTATACCATTTGTACCATTGATTTCAGTCAAGTATTAAAGCGTCATGTAGCTCAAGGTGCAGTTGTAACGTCAGTAGTGAGTGGTAATACTCCTCTAAACATATACATTATTAATAAAAAAACGTTACTCGATATCCTACAAAATGAAACCCAAGATTTTGATACGATTACAGAGCTTGTGCACTATCTTTCAGAGTCATCCAAAGTGATTACGTATGAGCATAATGGATACCTTTCTCAAGTGGATTCGCTAGAAGCATATTATAAAGCTAGTATGGATATTTTATCTCCAGACACGTGGAAGCAGCTATTTCTAAGAACTCGTCCAGTTTATACAAAAACAAAAGATGAACCTCCAACGCGCTATGCAAAAACAGCTGTAGTGAAAAATTCAATGATTGCTAACGGATGTGTTATTGAAGGGCATGTTGAAAACAGTATTATTTTCCGAGGTGTAAAGATAGGAAAAGGCGCAGTTGTTAAAAATAGTATTGTGATGCAAAAAGGAGCTATTCTTGAAAATAGCGTATTAAACTATGTTGTTTTAGATAAAGATGTAAAAATAGGTAGTCATGAAGAGTTGAATGGTGAACCTAATCTACCAAGAGTATTAGCAAAAGGAACAGTTCAAGGAGCGTTGATGAATTCGTGAATGTATTATTTGCAGTGTCAGAATGTGTACCGTTTATTAAAACAGGAGGATTAGCGGATGTAGCTGGTGCTTTGCCTAAGGAATTGAAGCAGCTGGGCACCAACGTATCTGTAATTATGCCCAAGTATAGCTTAATTCCTGAACAGTACAGTGAGCAGATGACTTTAGAAAAAGTCATCTATGTACAAGTTGGATGGAGAAGACAATATTGTGGGATTTATACGCTAGAAATGAATGGTACTCAGTACATTTTTATTGATAATGAATACTATTTTAAAAGAGATAGTCTGTACGGTCATTATGATGATGCAGAACGCTTTGCCTTTTTCTCTAAAGCAGTACTAGAAGCTATTCCAACTTTAGTAAATGAGCCGGATATCATTCATTGTCATGACTGGCATACAGCCATGATTCCTTTTTTATTAAGAGCGCAATATAATATGTATGACCATATTGAAACGGTATTCACTATTCATAACCTACAGTTTCAGGGGGTCTTTCCAAAGCAAAATTTATATGAGCTACTAAACTTAAATGATTATCACTTTACGTCTAATCAATTAGAGTTTTATGGCAATTTAAATTTTATGAAAGGCGGTCTTGTCTCTGCGGATAAAATTACAACAGTGAGCCCAACTTATCGAAATGAAATTCAAATGCCTTATTATGGTGAAAAGTTAGATGGATTGCTAAGACAAAGAGACCAGGATTTGATAGGGATTGTAAATGGTATTGATGATCAGGCTTATAATCCAGAAGTGGATGAGTTAATTGCATTTAACTATTCAGCACAAGATTTAGCAGGTAAGAATAAGAATAAAGAAGATTTACAAGCATACCTTGGATTAGATGTGAAAAATAATGTCCCACTTGTATCAATGGTAACGCGGTTAACAAAACAAAAAGGGTTAGATCTTGTAAAGCATGTTTTTCATGAAATAACTCGTTTAGGTGCGCAAGTTGTTATACTCGGGACAGGTGAAGAAGAATTTGAATCATTTTTCAAAGACATGGAATCTCAGTATCCCAATCAGGTAAAAGCAATCATTGGTTTCAATGAAGCCCTAGCCCATAAAGTGTATGCGGGATCAGATTTATTTTTAATGCCTTCAAAGTTTGAGCCATGCGGATTAGGTCAATTGATTGCGTTGCGCTACGGTGCAATCCCAATCGTCAGGGAAACAGGTGGGCTAAATGATACGGTCCTTTCGTATAATGAGTCTACTCACGAAGGAAATGGATTTACTTTTGCAAATTATAACGCTCACGATATGCTTTACACAATTGAAAGGGCAATTTCCTTTTACAATGATAAGGACGTATGGGAGAAATTAATGCGAGATGCTATGAGTCAAGATTATAGCTGGGCGCAGTCGGCATTTAAATATAATCAACTATATGCGAACTTAACATCTATTTCATCTTGAAAGGGTGATAAGCTTGTTCTCTAATAAAGAAAGCTTTCAAAAAGTATTTTTAAAAAAGTTAGAAATGACTTATGGGAAAAGCTTCAAAGAATCGACGGTACAAGATCAATACCATACGTTAGGAAATATGGTCAGAGAGTATATTAGTAGTGATTGGATTGCTACTAATGAGGCTCAGAGGTCAAATCATTCAAAACAAGTGTATTATCTCTCGATTGAATTTTTATTAGGCAGGCTATTAGGACAAAATTTACTTAACCTTGGAATAAAAGAAGTAGTTGAAGAAGGGTTAAAAGATTTAAATATTTCACTAGAAGAGATTGAGGAAATTGAGGCAGATGCTGGGTTAGGAAATGGTGGGTTAGGCCGTTTAGCTGCTTGTTTTTTAGATTCTTTAGCTTCTTTAAATTTACCAGGGCATGGATGTGGAATTCGATATAAACATGGGTTATTCGATCAGAAAATTGTGGATGGTTTTCAAGTAGAATTGCCTGAACAGTGGCTTCGTCACGGTAACTCTTGGGAAGTGAGAAAAGTTGATCAATCTATTGAAGTAAACTTCTGGGGAGAAGTTGAATATTACAATGATAATGGCAAACTAGCATTTCGACATATTAATGGAGAGTCTATTTTAGCTGTGCCGTATGACATTCCGGTAGTAGGCTATGATACGACTACGGTGAATACGCTTCGACTTTGGAACGCAGAACCTGCTTCATTTCCAGTACATAAAGACGTAATGCAGTATAAGAGAGAAACAGAAGCAGTATCCGAATTTTTGTATCCAGATGACACCCATGAAGATGGTAAAATTTTAAGATTGAAGCAGCAATATTTTCTCGTATCCGCTAGTTTGCAAAGTATTATTCGTTCCCATCGTATTGTGTACGGGACGCTTGCCAATCTACATGAAAAGGTAGCGATTCATATCAATGACACCCATCCTGTATTAGCTATTCCAGAATTGATGCGCATTCTCTTGGATGAGGAAAATCTTAGTTGGGATGATGCGTGGCATATTACTACACAGACCATTTCATACACCAACCATACGACGTTATCTGAAGCTTTAGAAAAATGGCCAATTCACTTGTTTAAACCGCTTCTCCCTCGTATTTATATGATTGTGGAAGAAATTAATCAGCGCTTTTGTGAAGAGTTGTGGAAAAAATATCCTTACCAATGGAAAAGAATTGAGGATATGGCCATTATCGCGCATGATATGGTGAAGATGGCTCATTTAGCGATTGTAGGAAGTCATAAAGTAAACGGCGTGGCAAAAATACACACCGACATTTTAAAAAAGCGAGAAATGAAAAACTTCTTTGATTTCTATCCACAGAAGTTTATTAATAAAACAAACGGTATTACTCATAGACGATGGCTGTTAAAGGCGAATCCAGAATTATCAATGCTTCTCAATGAAACTATCGGTGATGACTGGGTGAAAAATCCTTACGCATTAAAACAGTTGGAGCCTTATGCTCAAGATAACAATTTTAAAGACCAATTAAAACAAGTAAAGCAACAGCGGAAAGATATTTTAAGCGAAGTTATCAAAAAGCAAACTGGTATTGAAATAAATCCAGAGTCAATCTTTGATGTGCAAGTGAAAAGGTTACATGCTTATAAGCGACAGTTGCTAAATGTACTTCATATTATGTATCTATACAATCGTTTAAAAGAAGACTCTAACTTTAAAATTATACCTAGAACTTTTATCTTTGGAGCAAAGGCTTCGCCAGGATATTACTATGCTAAGAAGGTTATTAAGTTAATTAACTCAGTGGCTGATGTAGTAAACAGTGATCCAATCACATCGCCGTTTTTAAAAGTTGTTTTCCTTGAAAACTACCGCGTTTCTTTGGCTGAAGATGTTTTTACAGCAGCCGATGTTAGCGAACAAATCTCAACTGCCAGTAAAGAAGCATCAGGCACTGGGAATATGAAATTCATGATGAACGGTGCTTTAACTATTGGAACAATGGATGGAGCAAACGTAGAGATTGCGGAAGCTGTTGGAGAAAACAATATGTTTATCTTTGGTTTATCATCTGAGGAAGTTTTACACTATCAACAAAACGGTGGGTATCGCTCATTTGATTATTATCATCATGATCAGCGAATAAAAAAAGTGTTAGAGCAGCTTATAAACGGCTTTTTTAAGAATACTTACGATTTATTTGAACCAATTTACGATTCGTTGTTAATGCAAAATGATGAGTACTACGTACTGAGAGACTTCGCTTCCTATGTTCAAGCACAAGAAAAAGTAAATCAAGCATACTGTGACAAAGAGAAATGGTTTGAAATGAGCGCGTTAAATATTGCTCAATCAGGTTATTTCTCTAGCGATCGCACAATATCAGAGTATGCAAAAGAGATTTGGGAAATTAATTCATCAAAACAAATATTGTCATATTAAAAAAGGAGCCTCTAGGCTCCTTTTTTATCTATTATCACTAAAGAAATTATCGGAATTTCTTTATACATATATTTTTATACAGAATAACAGCCGTATTACGCTACTCCTGGTATTCTGTATAATGCTCTTTTTCATGAGATGGTAGGTCACCAAAAGTTGTCATAATACCTTCTTCATCTAAGGTCTGCTCATATTCTTCATGCTGTTTGGACGGGTATACAACAATTTCTTTTCCATATAAATCAGTACCTACGAAGTTCTCATAGTCTTCTACATATCCAACGTTTTCATCATGTTCAATGTATGTGTCGTTATAAGAAGAGATATCTCCTTCGAAGTCAGATGGTGATTCAGACGTTCCATATCTTTCGACGTCTTGCCAAGAATCTTCCGCGTCATATTCAGTTGCTCCGGAAGTATCCAAATCGTATTGTCCAAATGGATGACGAAGGTTTAATTCTTCGACGGGTCGTTGTCGTGATGTTTCTTGCGACGGACTATGCTCTTTACAGTACAAGGTGGTAGGAACTGCTTGGAGACGTTCAAAGCTAATATCTTTTCCACAAGTTTTACATTTTCCATATGAGCTTTTTTCCATAGCATTTAAAGCAGCCTTAATTTCCTTTAGCTCTTCGCGTGTATGTTCATATAATGCAATATCTTTTTCACGTTCGTAAATTTCACTGGCCATATCTCCAGGGTGATTATCATAACTTGATAATTCTCCGGTTGAATCATGTAAACTTTGGGATCTTAACCCAAAATCATTATTGTCTTTTAACTGATGCATTAGGCTTTCTTGTTCAGTTAATAATGCTTCCCTTAATTGATTTAGTTGCTTATTGGAAATCATAAGACTTCTCTCCCTTTTCCCTTGAATTACTCAATTCCACATTATTATGTGTTAAATGATTTAAAAAAATTAAGTTCTATCGTGTTTCACATGTGAAATGATTGGTATTTATGATGAAATGTGTAACGACTTCTTCCCTTAGTTATGGAAAAACTAGTCGATAAATACTTTCATTGCTGAAGGAAAGTAAATATTTTTTTAAGTTATATAATGTAACTTGGAAACAAAGAGCACAAAATCGGTAACTTTTGTTGAGATATGATACAATCTTATCAAGGGAATTCAGTTGTCAAACTAGATTTTTTTACAGCGAAAGTTTATAATAAATTGGTTAAAGACTTACGACATTATAAACGGGGGGACGTAGTGTGATTGCAATAACTGAACAGTTAATACATGATCATTTATCAGAGGCAATTGAATGTGCCAAAAATGAAAGTAACACAAAACTTGTCAGCGTAGTCAAAAAAGTAAGACCTATTGACCCCCTTATTTTTTATGCAAACGGCTATAGACAGTTTTGTAAAGAACGTTTCTTTTGGAGAGATCCGAACCAGCAGTATACGTTCGTTGGGTTAGGAAGAGCTTATACGCTGTCTTCCAAAGAAGGGTCTGAGCGTTTTTTTGATACAGAAAAACAATGGAAGCGCTTTAAAAGAGATATTTTGTATACAAATGACGTAGAGTTTCCAAATGGTACAGGTCCTCTGCTTTTTGGAGGATTCTCATTTGATCCTTATCAAAAAAAGGACAACCATTGGAACGATTTTTCCAATAGTAAATTTGTAATTCCCTCTGTTCTTTATACAGAGACGGAAGGGAATGGATATCTAAGTATAAACATTAAAGTAAGTGGTGAAGACAATATACAAGCTCATCTTAATCGTATTGAAGAGCTTGAAGGATTGTTAGGGAACCAAGAATATGACGGTAGTAGCTATTCATCGCCTTTACTATTAACAAAAGAAGAAATTAATGTACAAAGGTTTAAAAAAAATGTTCAAAATGCTACTTCGTTAATCCAACAAGGAAAAATTGAGAAAGTGGTACTAGCTCGACAGTTAAAAGCAACATTTACCGAAGCAATTTCGACAGAGTACGTTATTCAGCGTTTGTTGAGAGAACAACCTACAAGCTATACCTTCATTTTTGAGAATGAAAATCAACATTTTGTTGGGGCGTCTCCAGAGCGTTTGGTGCAAAAAGAGGGAGACTATGTTTTTTCGACTTGCTTAGCGGGTTCTATTAAGCGAGGAAAAACAAGAAAAGAAGATGAGCTTTTAGGTAATGAGCTTTTAAATGATCAAAAAAATTTAATTGAACATGATGTGGTTGTTCATATGATAAAAGAAGCAATGGAAGCCTATTGTATGGAAGTAGAAATACCTATGCAACCAACACTGTATAAAACGAAGCATATTCAACATCTCTATACACCTGTTCGAGGCAAAACGAAGAAAGATGTAACATTGTTTTCGCTGTTAAAAGAGCTCCACCCAACACCTGCTTTAGGAGGATATCCACAAAATGAATCTTTGTCCATTATTCGAAAGTTAGAACCATTCGACCGAGGATGGTATGCAGCTCCAATTGGTTGGGTTGATATTAATGGTAACGGAGAGTTTATTGTTGGAATTCGTTCAGGTGTAATTGAACGACAACAGGCGATGCTGTTTGCAGGTTGTGGAATTGTAGCGGATTCGACTCCTGAGAGTGAATATGAAGAAACAACGATTAAATTTAATCCAATGCTATCAGCTTTAGGGGGTATAGCAAGTGGACCATACTAATCAGCTAACTGCTTATGTAGCAGCTTTTGTAGACGAATTAGCCAAATTAGGTGTGAATCACGTTGTGGTAAGCCCCGGCTCTCGTTCAACACCAATTGCTATGTTAATGTCTGAGCATGAGAAGATAAAAGTTCATTTAAATATTGATGAGCGCTCGGCTGGTTTTTTTGCTTTAGGTATGGCAAAAGCAAAAAATCAGCCTGTTGCGCTTGTTTGTACGTCTGGAACAGCTGCTGCGAACTATTTTCCGGCGGTTGTTGAAGCATATTATTCAAGGGTTCCTCTACTTGTTATTACTGCAGATCGTCCACATGAACTGCGTGAGGTAGGGGCTCCACAAGCAATTAATCAACAATACTTGTTTAGTCACTACGCGAAGTGGTTTGTAGATACTGCTTTACCAAAAGCAACAGAAGAGCCAATTCGTTACATTCGAACTTTGGCTGGAAGAGCTGTCAGCCTGTCAGCTAGTGGTCCAAAAGGACCTGTTCACATTAACATGCCGCTTCGTGAGCCAATTGTTCCAAATCTTTCTTTGGAAAATTTATGGAGCTTACATGAACGTGAAAACTCTTATGTATCGTTTGATGAAGGAAAATCAATGCTTTCTAGCCAAGCTTTTGAGCATATTGGTCAGTTCATAAAAGACGAAACAAAAGGTTTAATCATATGTGGAGACCAGCTAAATAGTGAGGATAAACAGGCTATTGTAGAGTTATCAGATTATCTTCAATTTCCAATTATTGCAGATCCACTCTCCCAGATGAGAAGTGGTAATCACGATAAAGATCTTATCATCGATACTTATGATTCATTTTTGAAAAAAGAAGGAATTCAACCACTATTGAAGCCAGAAGTTGTCATTCGTTTTGGTGCCATGCCTGTATCAAAGGGGTTAACTTTATTTTTAAAAGCTTATGAACTAAAAGCTGTTTTTGTAGTAGATGAAAGCAACGGATGGCGAGATCCTACTCTTCGCTCCACACATATGATTCAGTGCAACGAAGGACTATTTGCTCGTGAATTACCTAAGTATATAGGGAGTAAAAAATCTTCTAATTCATGGAGCGAAAAGTGGATTGAATTAAATAAGCAAGTTAAGGATTCATTAAAAGCCAGCTTACAAGATAAGTGGTTTGAAGGTAGCATTGTAGAGGAACTGTCAAAGCTTTTACCAGCTAATTCGGCTTTGTTTATCGGTAACTCAATGCCGATAAGAGATGTAGATTCGTTTTTCTTTGCAACAGATAAAAAGCTTCACTTATTTGCAAATCGAGGTGCCAATGGTATTGATGGTGTAGTTTCATCAGCTTTAGGCGTTAGCACTGAATATGAGCATACTGTACTTTTAATTGGTGACTTATCTTTTTATCATGATTTAAACGGCTTGCTTGCTGCTAAAATGCATAATCTCAATTTAACAGTCGTGCTCATTAACAATGATGGTGGAGGGATTTTTTCATTCCTACCTCAGTCAAAAGAAGAGAAGCATTTTGAGTTTTTATTCGGTACACCAACAGGCTTGCAGTTTGAGCATGCTGCAAATTTATATGCTGGTACATTTAGTAGAGCTTATACAGCAGGTGAATTTCATGATGCACTAAAAGCTTCGTTTAAAGAGGGCGGACTGCATATTGTTGAGGTACCAACAGTTCGTACAGAAAATGTCGAAATGCACCGTGAAATCTGGAATAACGTTTCACAGGTAATAAATTTGTCTAAGTTTGAGGAATAAGAGATGCATTATAAATATGAAGGTGTTTCGTACCATGTTGAAGTGCAAGGGAAGGGAATGCCTCTGTTATTATTGCATGGTTTTACAGGCTCTTCTCAAACTTGGAGTACATTTGCAAAGTCTTGGGCACGTTATTATCAGGTTATTACAATCGACATTATTGGTCACGGGAAAACGGATTCTCCGAAAACAGTTTCTCTATATACAATGGAACAGATGATGAACGTCATTGTAGGGTTGTTTGACCAACTCCATATTGAAAAAGCCGTTGTCCTGGGTTATTCAATGGGAGCACGTCTAGCACTGGCGTTATCCTGTCACTTTCCGGAGCGAGTAAAAGCACTTATTATGGAAAGTGGGTCACCTGGTCTAAAGACAGAGGCAGAAAAAATTGCAAGGCAAGCTGCAGATGAAAAATTAGCTGTGTTTATTAAGAACCAAGGTATTGTTAAGTTTGTTGATTATTGGGAAAACATTCCTATGTTTGAAACTCAAAAACGAATGTCTGTACAGGATCAAGCGCTAGTTCGACAAGAAAGGTTAGCTCAATCAGAACGTGGTTTGGGAAATAGCCTATTAGGTATGGGAACAGGAGTGCAAGAATCTTATTGGGAAAGGTTAAATGATTTGCTTTTTCCAGTCCTTTTAATCACAGGTGAGCAGGATCGGAAATTTTGTGAAATTGCAAAAAAGATGTCTAATCAGCTCAAATTTTGTAGGCATAAAGTTGTTTTAAATGCCGGCCATGCAATTCATGTGGAACAACCAAGAATTTTTGGTAAAATAGTAAGTGAGTTTTTATCAGAACATGAGGAGGAAGAAAGATGACAGTTGAATGGGTATCTCAACGTAATTATGAAGATATTTTGTATGAAACATATAATGGAATTGCAAAAATTACAATTAACCGTCCAGAAGTAAGAAATGCTTTCCGTCCAAAAACGGTAATGGAATTAATTGATGCTTTTGCATATGCGCGTGATGATTCAAGCGTTGGTGTAATTGTACTAGCAGGTGCTGGAGACAAAGCATTTTGTTCTGGTGGAGACCAAAAAGTACGCGGACATGGTGGTTATGTAGGTGAAGACGAAATTCCTCGCTTAAACGTATTAGACTTACAGCGTTTAATTCGCGTTATTCCAAAGCCAGTTGTTGCGATGGTTTCAGGATACGCAATTGGTGGAGGTCACGTTTTACATATCGTATGTGACTTAACAATTGCAGCGGATAATGCAATTTTTGGCCAAACAGGTCCAAAAGTTGGAAGCTTTGATGCTGGCTATGGTTCAGGCTATTTAGCGCGTATTGTTGGTCATAAAAAAGCGCGTGAAATTTGGTATCTATGCCGTCAATACAACGCACAAGAAGCACTTGAAATGGGACTTGTTAACACTGTTGTACCATTAGAAGAGTTAGAAGCAGAAACAATTAAGTGGTGTGAAGAAATGTTAGAAAAGAGCCCAACAGCTCTACGTTTCTTAAAAGCTGCATTTAATGCTGATACAGATGGATTAGCTGGTATACAGCAATTTGCTGGAGACGCTACGCTTTTATATTACACAACTGATGAAGCAAAAGAGGGTCGTGACGCATTCAAAGAAAAGCGTAACCCAGACTTCAAACAGTTCCCACGTTTCCCATAATGCTCAAAACAGCTTGATGACACTCATCAAGCTGTTTTTTCTATGGAAAGGAGAATAGAAGCATGAATTTTTTACCTAATTGGTTAAGTCAACGAGCAAAAGTCACACCTAACCGAATTGCCATTGACTTAGAATCGGAATCAATTACATTTTTTCAGCTGCATAAACGAGTAGTGAAGCGAGCTTTTCAATTAGCGAGCTATGGTATAAAAAAAGGGCATACAGTTGCTATCTATATGAGAAATCGAATAGAGTATATTGAATTGATTCATGCTTTAGCTTACATAGGAGCAAAAGCTCTATTACTCAATACGCGCTTAAAGCAGCAAGAGATTCAATATCAATGTAGTGATGCAAAAGCAAGTTTTCTTGTTGTCGATGAGAGTTATGAAGAAACTATACTAATTTCAGGAACAGAACTAATTCAACTGCAAGAACTTACCCAGCGATATGAACAAGAAATTGTGCTTCAATCTCAGTATGACTTAAACGATACATATACAATTATGTATACGTCAGGTACGACAGGTAATCCAAAAGGAGTTATGCAGTCTTATGGGAATCATTGGTGGAGTGCTACTGGATCATCACTAAATCTTGGACTCCAGGCAAATGACTGCTGGCTCGTTGCGGTGCCTTTATTTCACATTAGCGGCTTTTCTATTTTAATGAGAAGTGTTATTTACGGCATGAGAATTGTACTACACTCAAGGTTTGAAGCTATAGAAGCAAACGCTGCTATCGAAACAAAAGGTGTAACCATTATGTCGGTCGTAACATCAATGCTAACCCAGATGTTAAAGGAGCTAGGTGAAAGAAAATATCCGGAATCATTTCGTTGCATGTTAACAGGAGGAGGTCCTGTGCCAAGAGGTCTCTTGGATGACTGTATGGAGAAAGGAATTCCTGTTTACCAAACATATGGGATGACAGAAACTTCTTCTCAGTGTGTAACGTTAGCTCCAGAAGACAGCATCCAAAAACTTGGATCTGCAGGAAAGCCCCTGATGCCTTGCCAGCTTAAAATTGTAAATGCTAGCGGTAAAGAAGTAACGAATGGTCTAGAAGGTGAAATCGTTGTGAAAGGCCCTAACGTAACGCCTGGGTACCTCAATAAGCCAGAAGAAACAGCCAAAGCGATAAAAGATGGTTGGTTATATACAGGAGATATTGGTAAGCTTGATGAAGATGGGTTTTTATACGTACTAGATAGAAGATCAGATTTAATTATTTCAGGTGGAGAAAACATCTATCCAGCGGAAATTGAGAGCACTTTATTAAAGCATCCACTTATTGTGGAAGTCGGTGTTACAGGAGTGCCTGATAAACAGTGGGGACAAGTTCCAGCAGCTTTTTTAGTAGTCACATCGCCAATAAAAAAAGAAGAGTTGCATATACATTGTCAGGCAATGTTAGCTAATTATAAAATACCAAAGTATTATTTTATTGTAGATGAACTGCCAAGGACAGCGTCCAATAAAATTGTTAGACGAAAATTACCTAAACTTATAGAACAGGGGCACCAGCTATGATTCAGATTCATAAAGCAACTATTCATGCTATTGAATTGAACCTGTTATCACCGTTTTCAACTAGTTATGGAACTGTGACAAATCGAGAGCTACTGCTTTTAGAAGTAGAAGATATAAATGGTGAAGTAGGGTGGGGAGAAGTGGTAGCATTTTCGACCCCTTGGTATACAGAAGAAACTATTAAAACGTGCTTTCATATGCTCAATGATTTTTTGCTCCCTGCTTTAATTGGTAAGCGATTAAGCACGCCTTTAGATTTGCAGGAACTATTTAATCCTATTAAGCGAAACCATATGAGTAAAGCAGCGGTAGATTGCGCGGTTTGGGATTTATTTGCTAAGAAGAACAATCAGTCGCTATCTCAAGCTCTTGGGGGCACAAAAGAAGCTGTAGAAGCAGGCGTAGTAGTTGGGCTGGATAATATTCATCGAATGATTCATAGAATAGATCAACATTTGAAAGCTGGATATAAACGTTTTAAAGTGAAGATTAAGCCCGGAACGGATTACGATCTTATTAAGCAAATTAGAAAGCATTATCCCAAACTTCCACTGATGGTAGATGCAAACTCTGCTTACTCCTTAGATGATTTGAAGTTGCTTCAAAAGCTAGACGAGTTTGATCTCATGATGATTGAACAGCCTTTAAATTCTAGTGATATTATTGATCACCGCCATTTGCAAAAGCATCTGCGTACACCCATTTGTTTAGATGAAAGTATTGTGTCTTACGATGATGCTAGAAAAGCAATTGAGTTAGGAAGTTGTCAAGTTATTAACGTAAAAGTTGGACGAGTAGGTGGTTTAACAGAAGCAAAGCGGATTCATGATTTGTGCCAGAAAAGTAATGTGCGACTATGGGTCGGAGGAATGCTTGAATCCGGTATATCAAGAGCTCATAATATTGCACTTGCTTCATTAGAACACTTCACCATCCCTGGGGATATTTCAGCTTCTGCACGTTATTGGAACAAGGATGTCATTCTCCCAGAAGTAGAAGTAAATAACGGGTTAATTCATGTGCCAAAAGAACCTGGTATTGGCTATCAGATTGATAGAGTGTTTTTAAATAAAGTTTCCACCTATCAAAAAATATATGAGTGATATAAATCCACTTTAAAAGTGGATTTTTTTATTGGGATTTCTTCTGAAGAGCCTGCTTTCTTATCGTTTATATAAAAGCTATCTATCAGGTGAAAAAAAGTTTGATTAAATTTCACAAATCAAATAGTATAACCAATCCGAAAAAACATGTTATGATGGAATAGTTTGATGAAAAATGAAGCTGTTTATAATAGCTAGTTGCTAATACATAACAAAACTTTTAAAAATTTCTTTTTTATATGTATGCAAGAAACCTTATTAAATAAAGGCGTAGAAGGGTATGTCAAGTAAGGGAAGGGAAAATGAGCGGAAATTTATTTTGAAAAAAATATTGTAGTTCTGTAAGTTGTCCCTTATAATGTGTTTATAACACAACATCTTGTTTTTAATTAAAACTTCATATACTATATTTTGTGTTTTCCAGTAAAAAAGGTGTCTGATAAAAGACTTAAAAGGGAATTTGGTGCAAATCCAAAACTGTCCCCGCAACTGTGAATGCTGATGAAATAAGGAATAGCCACTGTGAATAACAATCATGGGAAGGCCTTAGAGTAAAGCGAAGCATAAGTCAGGAGACCTGCCTTTTTTATGACGTTTTATCTTCTTCGGGAGGTGAGAGGATAGAGCGAGGATTGAGAAAAGACATTTCGTCTTCTTTTATCTTCGTTCTATTCGCTCACTGCGTCAGGTGAGCGATTTTTTTATGCTGGAGAAAAAGGAGGAACTTATTCTTATGATTAATACAACAGATTTAAATAAACTTGAAAAAGTAAATTATGATATGAAATTACTTGGTGAAAAATTTCCACAACTTGATTTTTCAGGGTATGAGGAAAAGGTAGTGGAAACAGTTGCTGCGAAAGAGAATATGACGGATGAAAAAATAGCAAACGTGTTTATTTTAGCAGCACTTGAGCGAATTTCTATGGATGAGCCGGATTGGACATATGTAGCAGCTCATATCTACTTACAAGAGCTATATCGCAAAGCTGCAGTTAATAGAAAATATGATCAAGGTGAAAGATATGGATTATTTTACCAACTAATTAAAGAACTTACAGACATCGGGATTTATAATAAACAGCTTCTGGATACATACTCTGTGGAGGAAATCAATGAGCTAGGCTTAGCCATTGATTATACAAAAGATAGCTTATTTACGTATATTGGTCTGTTAACATTAGCTGACCGATACTTAGCAACATCACATGATAAGCGTGTATATGAGCTACCACAGGAACGCTTTTTAATTATTGCTATGACGCTGATGGCAAATGAAAAGAAAGAAAATCGCTTAGCGTTGGTAAAAGAGTCATACTGGGCACTTTCTAATCTTTATATGACAGTAGCAACACCGACATTAGCAAACGCAGGGAAAAGCTATGGACAGCTATCAAGCTGTTTCATTGATACGGTCGATGATAGTTTACGAGGTATCTATGATAGCAATACGGACTTAGCAACATTGAGTAAAAACGGTGGTGGGATTGGCGTGTATCTGGGTCATATCCGTAGCCGAGGCAGCGATATAAAAGGGTTTAAAGGTGTATCATCAGGAACAATTCCTTGGATGAAACAGCTTAATAACACAGCTGTTAGTGTTGATCAACTAGGCCAACGCCAAGGGGCGATTGCTGTATATTTAGACGTGTGGCACAAGGATATTTTTTCTTTCTTAGATGCACGTTTAAACAATGGAGACGAGCGTCAGCGTACACATGACTTATTTACTGGCGTTTGCCTGCCTGATTTATTTATGGAAGCCGTTGAAAAACGTGAAGACTGGTATTTGTTCGATCCGCATGAAGTTCGTACGGTAATGGGGTATTCACTAGAAGACTTCTATGATGAAGAAGAAGGCAGCGGCTCCTTTAGAAATCGTTATCGTGAATGCATTGAAAATGAAGCTCTATCAAGAGAAAAAGTGCCTGCGATTGAAATTTTTAAACGAATTATGATTTCACAATTAGAAACAGGAACACCATATATGTTCTATCGTGATACAGTAAACCGCGCTAACCAAAACCGTCATGAAGGCATGATTTATTGCAGTAATTTATGTACAGAAATTACGCAAAATCAAAGCATGACAACAGTAGTTGAAGAAGTTACCGAAGACGGAAAAATTGTTATTACAAAACAACCAGGTGACTTTGTAGTTTGTAATTTATCGTCTATTAACTTAGCGCGTGCAGTAACGGAAAATGTGCTTGAACGCCTTGTACCTATTCAAGTTCGCATGTTAGATAACGTAATTGAACTGAATAATCTACCAGTTTTACAGGCAAAACTAACAAACCAGCGCTATCGTGCTATCGGCTTGGGTACGTTTGGGTGGAACCATCTATTAGCTCTACAAAAGATTGCTTGGGAAACAGAAGAAGCGGTTCAATATTGCGATGAGCTGTATGAAAAAATTGCTTACCTAACGATTCAATCAAGCATGGAGCTTGCAGAAGAAAAAGGAGCGTACCCTCTATTTGAAGGGTCTGATTGGGAAACAGGAGCTTATTTTACAACACGTGGTTACAACAGTAGTCAGTGGAATGACCTACAGGCGCTTGTAAAAGAAAAAGGAATTCGAAACGGATATTTAATGGCTGTGGCTCCAAATTCATCTACTTCTATTATTGCTGGATCTACTGCGAGTATTGACCCGATCTTCCGTAAGTTCTATTCAGAAGAGAAGAAAAACTATAAAATTCCGGTTACAGCTCCGGATTTGTCACCGGAAACCAATTGGTATTATAAGTCTGTTTATTTAATTGACCAACATTGGAGCATTAAGCAAAACGCAAAGCGTCAGCGTCATATTGACCAATCTATCTCGTTTAACATTTATGTTCAAAATGATATTCGTGCAAAAGACTTACTAGATTTGCACATGACTGCATGGAAAGAAAAGTTAAAAACAACGTATTATGTTCGCTCTACGTCTAGCGAAGTAATTGATGAGTGTGAAAGCTGCCATAGCTAAGAAAGGAGCCGATTTTGTTGACGAACAGTCTAAAGAAACGTGAGATTATGAATGAAAATGCCCCGAACCGCTCAACGGGGATTATTAATGGTGAAACCTCAAACATTTTAAATTGGGATGATGTCCGATTTTCGTGGGCGTTTCCAAAGTATAAACGCATGTTAGCTAATTTCTGGACGCCGTTTGAAATTAATATGGGACAGGACATCAAGCAGTTTCCGCAGCTTACAGCGGATGAGCAGGAGAGCTTTTTAAAGATTATTGGTCTGTTGGCTTTATTAGACAGCATTCAGTCAGATTATGCGAGTAAAGTGGCTGATTATGTTACAGATTCTTCAATCAATGCGCTGATGATTATTTTAGCTCAGCAGGAAGTTGTTCATAATCACTCTTATTCATATGTATTATCGAGCTTAGTGCCAAAAGCTAAGCAAGATGAAGTATTTGAATATTGGCGTACGGATGAAAAACTTCGTGCACGCAATGACTTTGTAACAAATGGTTATAAAGCATTTGCCGAAGATGCAACGGTTGAAAACTTTTTAAAGTCCATTGTATATGATGTTATTTTAGAAGGCCTGTTTTTCTATAGTGGCTTTGCATTTTTCTACAACTTAGCACGTAATCAAAAAATGGTTGCCACATCTACAATGATTAACTATATTAACCGTGATGAGCAGCTTCATGTAGGATTATTTGAAAAAATCTTTAAAGAAGTCTTAAATGAAAATCCTGAACAGCGTACGGCTGAGCTTGAAGAGTTTGTTACTTCAACATTTAGACAAGCTGCTCAGCTTGAAATTGAATGGGCTGAGTCAGTCATCGGTGAGAAGTTTGATGGAATTACGATGAAAGATATTCGTCAATACATCGAGTATATGGCGAATAAACGCTGTAATCAAATGGGCTTTGGGCGCGTAGCGTTTCCTGATGCACCAATTGAGAATCCACTACGTTGGATTGTTGCGTATCAGGAAGTTGACCTTGGTAAGACAGACTTCTTTGAACAAAAATCAAGACAATATACAAAAGCATCAGATGTAAATGGGTTTGATGATTTGTAAAATAAAACAGCTGACTAAAATTCTAAACCAGTTTTAGTCAGCTACCTGTGTCGAAACAAGACCTAGCTCAAGAGCACGAGTGGTAATAAGTAGATCAATTTCAGGTGGAATGTTTTCCAGTGTTCCACATTCATGTTGCCATAAATGAGCAAATGATTGCACATAAATAGGGAACGTTTGTTTATTGGCTTTAACAGCTTCCGTTTTAAAAAAATGAACAAGTTGATTTGTATTCATATATTACCTTCACTTTCGTTGATATGAAAAAGGACAACCCACGTGGTTGTCCTTTTTTTATTAATTAGTAAGAGAACAAAGTTTGTCTTAGGATAACCAATTTAAATATCTTCAGGTTTAAATGTTTTACAGTCTGTTTCACGGCTATTAGAAGCCTTTTTACCAGCATGGCTGACTACGTAAATTTCGTCTGCTCCACAGTGGTTGCCTTGCTTCCAATAATGACAGTTATTCACTTCACAAAGAATGTTTTGTGACATGTAATCCCCTCCTTTATACGCGTGATATATGTAGTATGGTCAATTTTCATTATTGTTATAATCGAGAGATTGGAAAATTAATTGAGAATTTTTATCAATTAACAATTGACAAAGAGAATCATTCTCAATTATTCTATGTATATAGCAAACAAGATTAAATCATCGTTAAGATTTTAAATAAACCTAATTTTATCGTACAGGAGGAGAAAGAAATGTCATCAGTTATGGTTGTTGGAGGAGATCGTTTAAAGCATATTACAGATCGGTTAGCAGGCGAAGGATTTAACGAAATTATTCATCTTGATGGAAGAAAGAGTAATATGGTGAAGCGAGAAATCCCAGATCATATTGGTTTTGTACTTGTGATTACAGATTTTATTAACCACAACATGGCGAAGGTGATTAAAGAGAAAGCGAAGAAACAGCAAAAGCCAATTTATTTTGTTAAGCATTCATGGAGCGCGATTCGCAAAGTGATTGAACAAGTATCATAAGAAGAAAACAACATGTGAGTGTATAAAGCGTGGTGACAGAATGCAGTTAAAAGTTCAAATTAAAACCTTGGCCAGTCATCATATTGAAGAATTTATTCAATGTCCTTATAAATTTTATCAGAGACAGCTAAGAGATCGTAAACAACAATTGGCTGATTGGCGAGATTTCGTAGGGGTAACCGTTCATAAGGTTGTCAAAGAATATTATCTGAAAGCTCCTTATGAAAGGTCTTCCTATCTAATTTTAAAATTGATTGAAAAGTACTGGTCTAAGCTTTCACCGGACCTTTTTCAATCACAAATTCATTATTATGAAGTGTTAGCATCTGTCAGTGACTACTTATTAGCTTTTCTTATGAGTGAGTGGCAAGATGATACTCCATTATTTGTTTATGAGAAATATGGGGTATACGTTCCGGAGTTAGAAACAAATATATCCTTGCTGATTGATGCTGCGTATTGGTCAGGCTCCTCTTATGAAGTCACAAAGTTTCTACTTGATGATCAATTAGAAGTAAAAGAAATGATGACAGCTTTTATCGTTGTTTTTACAAAGCATGCATTCAATAGAGTACCAAAAGCTATTCATTTTTATTCGCTGCTAACAGGGCGGAGAGAAACTGTTCATATTGAACCTGAAGATTATTCGCAATCAATTAGAAAGTTAAAAATGATGAAAGATATACTGGAAGAACCAAAGTTCTTTCAAAAAACTGCTTCAATAGAAGAGTGTAGAAACTGTCCACTTCGATTCGAATGCAGTACAGGTTCAGATATTCAAGCTGAGAAATTAACAATGTTGATATAAAAAGGTAGGTTTTTTTAAAAGTGAAAGAAGTATTATTAGCCTATGCAAGTATGTCTGGCAACACAGAAGCAATAGCAGATGTGATTGAAGAAGTATTAATAGAAGAGAAGTTAGCTGTACATCGTCTCGAAGTATTTGACTTAACACCAGAAGATATAAGAAATTTTGATCATATCATTTTAGGATCATATACATGGGGAGATGGTGAGTTACCTGATGAGTTTTTAGATTTCTATGACGAAATGGATGATATTGATTTTTCTCAAAAGAAGGTAGCGGTATTCGGTTCAGGTGATATGTCCTATGATATCTTTTGCGGAGCCGTAGATTTATTGGAAGAGAAAGTGCAGAGTCAAGGTGGCTCGTTAATGACGGCGGGGTTAAAAGTAGAGCTTGCTCCATATGGAGAAGATGTAGAAAAGTGTAAAGCTTATGCGTGCAGTATTGTTAAAGAGATAAAAAAGAAGTAAAGAACAGGTGAACCGTTCTTTACTTCTTTTTTAATATGGCTTCTTTCCAACATACTTTCGATTGTCTTTCATAAACAAGCGCCAGAAATAATAGAATCCGGGGAATAAAATAGCAAATCCTACGATATATGTTATAAATAACGAGCGAAAAGCATCAGGATGAGTAAATCCAGTTTCAATTGTTACATTTGGATAAATAACATATGGTAAATGACCTCTTCCATATACATAGCTTGCTAAAAAATATTGAAGAACGATTGCAACAACCGCTAATCTTGGCATTCCTTTTCCCTTTGAGGATGGAAGTAAAAGCGCGCCTCCAGCGACTAAAAATAAAAACAATGAAACAAATAAAATAGGCCTGTATTCCATCATATTATTATAAAGCCAGGTAGCTTCCATACGCAGTGTCACCATAATGAGAATAGCCATAACAAGTGAAATGGGACCTGTGATAAGTGCATCTCTTCTATATACTTCATATGCTTCCATTTCATCTGACGACTTGGAGTAATCAGCTAAAAGTAAAGATGATAGAAATAACGAAGAGCTGACAGCAAACCCGATAAAAGCATATACGTTTGGACTAGTAAATACTTTGATTAAGTTTAGTTTTTCAACTCCATCAATGGTATCGATGTAACCGCCTTGGCTAATTGGTAAAACAGCAATTAAAAATGCTGGAATCAATACGCCTGATATGCCAGAAATATAAACAAGAGCCTTTTGATGACGAGCGCCCTTGGTATAATGTGAAAATACAAGGAAACCACTTCTAAGTGCCAAAAGCAATAGAATAATACTTCCCGGAATTAATAGAACCGTTCCAAGCGTAAACGTAGCGCCAGGAAAGAAGCTAAATAAACCAACTACAATTGCAACGATGAATACATTAGTTACTTCCCAAGTTGGAGAGAGGTAGCGGTTAGCGATATTTGTAGCATTTGTTTTTTCACGATTAATATAAATCATTGACCAGAATCCCGCTCCAAAGTCCATTGTTCCCATAACAGCATAAATAAAAATAAATCCCCAAATGACTGTGATGGCAAGTAGTGAATCACCCATATCAATTCCACATCCTTTTAGTTCATATCTGCAAGCTCTTTTTCCAAGGGATTACGCTTGAAGTAATAAATAAGAACAAGTGAAACAGCAACAACGAGTATAGCGTATACAATTAAAAATAGAGCAAATAAAAATTCTAAATTAGCAGAGGTAGTAACGGATTCAGAAGTCTTCATAATTCGATAAATCACCCAAGGCTGTCGACCTGTACATGCAAAAATCCACCCGAATTCTACTGATAGAATAGCCAAAGGACCAGAAATAACGAATGCCCACATTAACCACTTTGGAAAACCACGTTTTTTCATAAACTTATACCAAGCAATTCCTAGAATAGATAGTAAAATAAGCAGCGAGCCGATTCCTACCATACCGTTAAAAAGAGTATGGATGAAAAGAGGAGGCCAATATTCTTCTGGAAAATCATTGAGGCCTGCAACAACCGTATCAAAGCGATCATCTGCTAAAAAGCTTAGTGCCCATGGAATCTCAATGCCCCATTTGACCGTTTGAGTTTCGCGATCTGTAAATCCACCGATAGTAAGCGGTGCGTAGTCAGTTGTTTCAAATAAACCTTCTGCTCCTGCGAGCTTTTCTGGCTGATATTCATAAAGAAGCTGCGCAGATTCATGCCCGTTTAGCGCTGTTAAAAATGAAAATATACCTCCAACAATTAGTCCCATCATTAAAGCTTTTTGATGGAAGCGATAAAGCCGAGGCTCTTTTCGAGAGCGAAGCATTTTAAATGCAGCGATGGATGCAATGACAAATGCCCCAGTTGCATAAGCAGAAACAGCAACATGTCCAGCTGTTGTAATAAAGCTTGGGTTAAAGAAAGCTCCCCATGGGTCAACATCTGTAATTTCACCATTTACAATACGAAATCCAGCCGGAGTTCCTTCAAAAGCGTGGACGTTTGTAATTAACACAGCTGACGCCACAGCTCCAATGGCTACAAGGATAAGGCTTACAATTCGCATTGTTCGCGAAATTCGATCAGCTGCATACACATAGATAGACAAAAATAGTGCTTCAATAAAAAATGCATAGATTTCAATTTGAAAAGGTAATGACATAACTTTCCCTACAACCTCCATAAAACCAGGCCACAATAAAGCTAACTGTACTCCAGCGATGGTTCCAGTTGGGATAGCAACGCCTAATAAAATCGCGGCACCTTTTGTCCAACGCTTTGCCATTAGCTCATAATCTTTGTCTTTCGTGCGCTGATAGAGAAGTTCTGCTAATAAAATCATTAAGGGAATTCCTACGCCTAGCGTGGCAAAAATAATATGAACTCCCATGGTCATACCAAACATCGAACGAGCAGTTACTAAATGTTCCATTGAAATACAACCTTTCCAATCAAGTATTGATAAGCCTTATTGTCCACTTTTTACCACGATTTATTCATTAATAAATTTTCGAAACAGAATACTTGAAAATAAGAATCATTACGATATAATAGATATATATCTCATTAAAGGAGAGGATTATAATATGAAACCAAATATTCATCCAGAATACAGAAAAGTAGTGTTTATGGATACCAATAGCGGATTTAAGTTTCTATCAGGTTCTACGATGAATACGTCAGAGACTGTTGAATGGGAAGATGGTCAAACATACCCATTGATTAAAGTAGAGGTAAGTTCTGATACGCACCCTTTTTATACGGGCAGACAGAAATTTGCTGATAAAGGTGGACGTGCAGAGCGCTTCATGCAAAAATATAATATGAAACAAAAATAACTAGCCAGTTGGCTAGTTATTTTTGTTTGTAGTTAGTTTAGAGCTTTTTTTAGCGTTTCAATGTTTTTATCCATAATTGAGAAGTAATCTTCTTTGTTCGCTACATCATCTTTTGTAGCAGACTCCAGGTTGTGAAGGGTAAGAGCTTCTGCACCTACTTCTTTTTGAACAAGCTTAGATACTTTAGGCTCTAAGTTTTGATCGAAAATAAAGTACTTAATGTTATGCTCATTTGCTTCTTTAATAATAGACTGTAGCTGCTTTTGTGATGGCTCATTTGTTGGAGACAAGCCTGCAACGCTAATTTGAGTCAATCCGTAACGCTTTTCCCAGTATCCATATGCAGCGTGGGAAACTAAAATTTCTTTATGCTTTCCTTCAGAAATAGTTGTTTCTAGCTTTTGGTCAAGTTCTTCTAGCTGAGCCTTTAAGTCTTCATAATTTTTTTCAAACTCTTCTTTTGAGTCTGGTTTTAGTTCTACTAATTCATTCTTAATGTTTTCAGCTAATTGAATTGATAGTACTGGGTCCAACCAGATATGTGGATCCGTATCTCCATGATCATGGGCGTGCTCATCTTCATGGGCATGCTCGTCTTCATGGGCGTGCTCGTCTTCATGAGCATGTTCGTCTTCATGAGCATGCGTGCTTTCAGCTAGTTCAATACCTTTAGCTGCTTCCACCATAGTAACATCTTCATTTTTTAATGTATCCTGTGCTTTATCAGCAAAGCCTTCTAATCCAATGCCGGAGTAAATGAAAGCATCACCTTTCGCAATTTCCACCATATCTTTTGTTGTTGGTTCGTAAGAGTGAGCATCTACTCCAGGAGGGAGCACACTTTCAACATTCACTTCCTCTCCACCAATTTTCTTAGTGAAATCTTGCAGTGGAAAAATAGTAGTATAAACCGTTAATTTATCGTCTTTACCGCTTGTTTGTTCATTTGAATTATCAGCACCGCATCCAGCTAAAAATGTTGCTGTCCCTAACGCTAATGCCATAAATGTAGCTTTAACTTTCATATATATAATTCTCCTTTCGATTACTAGTTACGAACAATGACCTATGTCATTATATCGTAATAGTTACGATTTGAAAACTATAAATTTATGACTGAACTGTGAACTTAGGTAGAGGGTCGCGGAAAGTCGACCAATCTTGCTGCATTTCTAAATCAGTAAGTAAGCAGTGGTCAAGCGTTGAGATGATTTCTTCTTCATTCATTTCTAATCCAATAAAGACTAACTCATTTGTGCGGTCACCAAATGTATCATCCCACTTTTCGAGAAGTTCGGGCTCTTCCTTTAATGTCTGTTGTTTTTCAGCTTCTGAATATGCTGCTACCCATTCGCCTGCACCTTGAATCATAATCGATGTTCCTGCTTGCGAGAGCAGTCCTGCCATATCATTTCGTGAAGCTAACCAGAAAAAGCCTTTTGCTCGGACAATATCAACTGGCCAATTCTCAAGCCATGTCATTAACCGTTCTGGATGAAACGGACGGTTTCGTCTGTAAACAAAAGAAGAAATACCAAACTCTTCTGTTTCTGGAGTGTGGTGATCTGTATTTAACTCCTTAATCCAACCAGCCGCTTGGCTTGCTTTTTCAAAGTCAAATAGGCCAGTATTTAGAATTTCTTTCAGGTCGATCACACTTTTAATTGTTTGAATAATTTTAGCTTCAGGGTTCAGCTTTTTTAATACTAACTCCAGCTCTTTTGCATCTTCTTCAGTCAGTAAGTCGACTTTGTTCAGAAGAATGACATTTGCAAACTCAATTTGGTCAATGAGTAAGTCAACAACTTCACGCGTATCATGTTCATCATTGCCTTCTTTGCGATCCAATAAGCTTTCACCTGATGAAAAATCTTCCCAAAATCGATTGCCATCTACGACTGTAACCATTGTATCCAAAGAACATTTTTTTGTTAAATCAATCCCAAGCTCTTCATCGATATAAGTAAACGTTTGGGCCACGGGGATTGGCTCACTAATTCCAGAAGATTCAATCACGATATAATCAATATTCCCTTTATCAACAAGACGTTCAACTTCTTTCATTAAATCGTCTCGTAGCGTACAGCAAATGCATCCATTTTGCATTTCAACTAATGTTTCTTCAGTACGAGAAAAGCCACCTTGCTTTACTAAGTCGGCATCAATATTTACCTCGCTCATATCATTAACGATGACTGCTACTTTAAGTCCGTCTCTATTTTTTAAAATATAATTCAATAAAGTTGTTTTACCTGAACCTAGGTAACCACTTAATACTGTAACAGGTACTTGTTTCATATTGTTCTTCCTTCCTTCCTTTAAATAAGAATAATTACGATTTATGCTGTTACATCATATAAAAATTTTTAGTATAATACAAGAGAAACGATTAAAAAATTTTTAAATAGGAAAGGAAGTAGAAAACATGAATCTATTAAACGAGATCCTAGATTACAATGAGAAGTTTGTGGCAAATAACGAATATCGCAAATATGAGACAAGCAAGTTACCGGATAAAAAGATGGTTATTTTGTCTTGTATGGACACAAGATTAGTGGAATTACTTCCTCAATCAATGAACTTACGTAACGGCGATGTGAAGATTGTAAAAAATGCAGGAGCACTTGTATCTCATCCTTTTGGAAGCGTAATGAGAAGTATTTTAGTAGCTGTATATGCACTTCAAGCAGATGAAGTATATGTAATTGGCCACCATGATTGTGGGGCAGGGAAATTAGAGCCGATTTCATTTTTAGAAGCTGTAAAAGAGCAAGGGATTTCAGAAGAAGTAATTGATACAATTGAAAAGTCAGGAATTGATTTAAAAAGCTGGTTAAAAGGGTTCGATTCGGTTGAAGAAACAGTCCAACATACGACGTCTACAATTCGTAATCATCCTTTATTTGCAAAGCATATTCCTGTACATGGTCTTGTTATTGATCCAGGCACAGGAAAGCTAGACGTTATCGTAGATGGATACGAGTATGTGAAAGAAAAGCAAAATAGCTAATTTTTGTTGACAGGTTCTTTTTCAGGAACAGGATCCATACCTCCTGGATGAAAAGGATGACACTTGGAAATTCGCTTTATCGTTAGCCATCCGCCTTTAAAGGCCCCAAATCGCTTAATCGCTTCAACTCCATAATGAGAGCATGTTGGATAGAAGCGACATGTGGGAGGGGTGAGTGGCGAAATCACTTTTTGGTATACCTTTATAATACTCAGCATGATTTTAGCGAGCACTGATATCACACCTTTCTAAACAGATTCTTTTTTATAAATATATCGAAAGAAAAGCACAGGATGCAAATACCAGGTATATAGTATATTAAATTGATGAAAAAAATCGGAATTAAGTGTATGATAGGTAGTAAGAATAAAAAAGGAGTGATAGCATGCCATCAGTAGAAAGTTTTGAATTAGATCATAACGCTGTAAAAGCCCCTTATGTAAGACATTGTGGTGTACACAAGGTAGGTAGTGACGGCGTTGTTAATAAATTTGATATTCGTTTCTGCCAGCCGAATAAACAAGCAATGAAGCCTGATGTTATTCATACATTAGAGCATTTATTGGCTTTCAACATTCGCACTCACGTAGAGAAATATGACCATTTTGATATTATTGATATTTCTCCGATGGGTTGTCAGACAGGATATTATCTTGTTGTAAGCGGAGAACCGAAAGTAGAAGAAATTATTGATCTTTTAGAAGATACATTAAAAGATGCAATTACAATCACAGAAATTCCAGCTGCCAACGAAAAGCAGTGCGGCCAAGCAAAGCTCCATGATTTAGAAGGAGCAAAACGCTTAATGCAATTCTGGTTAAGTCAAGATAAAGAAGAGTTAGCCAAGGTATTCGGTTAACAAAAAAACTCTAGCTACTTGAGCTAGAGTTTTTTTGTTTAACCATAATGTCAATCCTTAGTGTTAGACCATTTTTATAAACTATTCACAATAAGCTGCGCAGCTTGTCTAGCACCAGAAATATTCCTAGCAATCGGCCCCACTTCTAGCTCAGCTAATGCTCCTGTTACATATAAATTAGGTCCCCATTGCAGGGAGTGAGAAACAATAGGGTAGCCACATTCACTGCAATTTAATTTATGCTCATCAATTAACGGTGTAAGCCACTGCTTTTCAGGTAATGTTTGAACAAAGCCAGTTGCTAAGATGACACGTTTCACTTCGATCGTTAGACCATCTTTAAGGTGAAGCGTATTTTTATCGTAATAATCCACTTCTCCATCTACTATTGATAGATGGCCTTTTTCCGTTAAACGTTTAACTTTTAAAAATAATTCTTGTGGAATCGAGCCTTTGTGACGAGCTTCTTTTATCAATTCACGCCTCTTTCGGTAGCTAGATAAACGTCGAAATGGATGCTGCTTTTTTGGACCTAGCCATGCAGGATCACTATCAAAATCGTGAATGCGAAACGGATGTCTTTTAATAAGGGTAACGTTCCCAGGATAAAGAGAAGATAGCTTAACAGCAGTATGTACGGCCGTTATACCTCCACCAATTACAGCAACGGGACTTTTTACTTCTTCTAAGCTGTGTAAAGCTGGATCGAAAATATGTTGAGCGTTGGGATTTTCTTGTGCCCAATGAGGAATTGCTAGTTGATTTCCAATTCCTACCGATAAAACGAGATTATAACTTGTAAATGCTTGTCCAATTTCGGTTTGGATGGTCCAGAGGTTTCCTGTACGCTCAGCGTGAATAACCTTTCCTTGGTGCCAACACTTATTTAACCTTGTATCTTCTATAACGTGGCGGCAGTGCTCGTTAAACAAATCTAAGGAAGGACGTTTATACCGCCCGTAAAAATTCTTAGTCTCACCTTTGATTTTGTTGAATTCTTGTAGACTAAAAGGCAAGCTATCAATATGATGTACAGAAGGAGAACGTAAATAAGGCATATCAATTAAACCGGTGCAGTGTTTCCAATTTGCTAAGGGCTCCTCATGTGGATCTATAATAGCTAAACGTTCAACTGTGGTCTTTTTTTCTTTTAAAAGAAAGTTGGCAAGGGTAGACCCTTGAATGCCCCCTCCAATAATTATCCAATCGTAAATCAAATGTATCCACCTCTTTAAATCGTAATCATTTCGTTTTGTGAAAATGATAATAAAAAAATGGTTCATCGTCAATAGCGGAAGAGTACGAAAAACTTCTAAAAAAATGTTTTAATCAAGGAAAAAGGGGTACTACTATACTAGAGATAATTGAAGTAGAAATCATTAAGGAGTGGGTCTTATGTCTAAAGAATTAACAACAATCGTAAATAAGCAAGTAGCAAACTTTAGCGTGATGTATATCAAGTTACATAATTATCATTGGTATGTAAAAGGCGAACAGTTCTTTACATTGCACGAAAAGTTTGAAGAACTTTATACAGAGACAGCAACAGTAATTGATGACTTAGCAGAGCGTTTATTAGCTTTAGGTGGTAGCCCGGTTGCTACAATGAAAGAAATTTTAGAAATGAGCGCAATTGAAGAAGCTCACGGAAACGAAACAGCAAAAGATATGGTATCAGAATTAGTAAAAGACTTCACTACGCTCACAACAGAGTTAAAGCAAGGTATGGACGTAGCCGGCGAAGTCGATGATGAGACAACAGGAGATATGCTTCTTGCTATTCATCAAAGTCTAGAAAAGCATATGTGGATGCTAAACTCTTTCTTAGGAAAGTAAAAACTTGCGAGCTTCTCGCAAGTTTTTTTATTTCGTAAAAGTGTACAAACGATAGCATGTATGAAGAACACTTCTCACTATTTTTCATATGATAGTATGTACTACTATGTAAATAGTTGAGAGGATGAAAAGTGAATATGTACAAACTATCCTTGTTATCTGTGTCTAGTTTAGGTTCATTTATCTTTTTCTTAGTCGGAGAATGGAATTATTTATTGATGGCTCTTGTAGCATTGGTAGCCGTTGATTATGTGACTGGAACAGTTGCAGCATTTATTGATAAAAGTTTATCTAGTAAGGTAGGCTTTCGTGGCATTGCCAAAAAGGTCTTTATTTTTGCTCTTGTGATGATGGCAAACTTTATGGACCAAGTATTTTGGCCGGACAATCATTTTATCAGAGATGTAACGATATTATTCTATATTTTAAATGAAATGATTTCTATTACAGAGAATGCTGGCCGAGTAGGTCTTCCTGTGCCTACCGTTATTAAGGAGGCGATTGAAAAATTAAAAAATCAAATTAAATGATTAGTATAAAAGGAAACCATTATACAAATAAGAAAGGTAAGTCAGTATAAAGGAGCTGAATATCTTTCAATGAAAAAAACGTATTATGTATCCCTCGGTTCAGGTGAGATTTCTCAAGTAAGTACAGCATCGGAATGGAACTTTAAAATAAGTGCGACAGATTTGGAAGTAGAACAACTGCGAGAGCGTTTAGATCAACGTTATTCAGATGATTGGCAAGGTTTTTTTCGAGCACATATTCCTTATCTAGAGTATCATCATGATCGTCAAAATGATGCTTATGATGATATGAATACTCAGTTATATCAAATGTTGTATGAACTCGGAGATGAAGAGGCAAAGGCTCATATTCGTACGATGGGAATTCTACCTTCCTGAAAATAATAAAATTGTAAAACTAGTGCTTCAATTTGTGATTATTAAGGGCTTTTACTGAGAATATTGATAGAAAATCGGTTACTTCTATTCGAAAAGCTAAGAGATAGTACTTAAATGTGTGATAAAATAAGGGAAAAAAATCAAATGGAGTTTGAGTAGACGATGTACACATTTAAGGACGCATACCATAATCAAGTTTTTTTATCATTTGAACGCAGTCCGTTTTCCAAAACTCCTCGTCACGTTTGGGTTGTTTGTCGATACAAAGGGCAATGGTTGCTTACTAATCATTCTAAGCGGGGATTGGAGTTTCCGGGCGGTAAGTTGGAGTTGGAGGAAACTCCAGAGGAAGCGGCAGTTCGAGAAGTATTTGAAGAAACAGGTGGAGAGGTAGAGAACCTCTCGTATATTGGTCAGTATAAAGTAGTTAGTAAAGGAAAAACAATTATAAAAAATATTTATTTTGCAAATGTCTCAAATCTAGTTCCAAAAGATGATTATATGGAAACAAAAGGCCCAGTCATTATTCAAGAAATTCCAGAACAAGGAATTCAAAAAAATACGAAATACAGTTTTATTATGAAAGATAATGTTTTACAGTACGTGATGAAGCATGTAAAGCGTACATTTTTATAAGAAACAAAGAGCCCTGTTATGCATGACAACAGGGCTTTATTAGTATCAATGGCGTGTTAGTCGTTTCTCTAAATAGGAAATCCCTTGGTACATTCCAGTTGCAAATACAGCAATAAGCAACAAGCTTAAAATAACGAGAGTAAAATTGAACACTTGGAAACCATAAATGATCATATATCCAAGCCCTTTAGATGACACAAGAAACTCTCCAACAATTACACCTACCCATGATAAACCAACATTCACTTTAAAAGTTGAAATAATTGCTGGCATTGTAGAAGGTAATATCGCTTGTTTAAAACAATCATGCTTAGTAGCACCAAAGCTTTGTAGTAATTTCACATAGTTTGGGTCCACTTCCTTAAAAGCTGTGTAGACAACAATAGCAGTGATGATAACGGAAATGATTGCGCCCATTGTTAAAATGGAAAAGAAACCAGGTCCAATGGCTACAATCAAAATCGGTCCTAGAGCTACCTTTGGCATAGCATTTAAGATAACTAAATAGGGATCCAAAATCTTTGCTAAACGATTGGAGTACCATAGCAAAGTTGCTAAAATGATACCACACAGCGTTCCGATAATAAATCCAAGCACAGTTTCAAACAAGGTAAAACCAATGTGTTCTAATAATGAACCGTCTCCTATTTTCTCAATAAATAAATTCCATACTCGGAGTGGAGAACTGAAAATAAGAGGATCAATCCATTTGAATGAAGAAGCTAGTTGCCATATTCCGAAAAAAGATAAGAAAATAAATAATTGAACTAAACGAATGATTCGCTTTTCGCTATTTACTGCGGCTTTGTATTGTTGGTGTAAAACATCAGGATTGTGAGGCTGATTCAAGTTGATCTAACTCCTTCCAAATCTCCATGAACAAGTCGTTATACACAGAGTGTTGTCTAGCTTCAAAAGGAGACAGTGTCTGAAGAATTGGTGGTACAGTAAAAATTCGAGCAATTCTTCCTGGGTTGGCTGAAAATAAAACGATTCGATTACTCATCGCAATGGCTTCTCCAATATCATGCGTAACAAGTACCGCCGTTTTTTCATAGGTCATGAGCGTTTTTGATACAAGCTCTTCTAACTTTAACTTTGTTTGAAAATCAAGAGCTGAAAATGGTTCATCTAAAAGTAGAATGCTCGGATTCGTAGCGAGTGTTCTCACAAGTGCTACACGTTGACGCATTCCTCCAGATAATTGATGTGGAAAAAAATCAGAAACGCCTTTTAATCCCATTTCTTCTAGAAGCATTAATGCTCGCTGCTCATGCTCTTTTGTGAGATTACGCTGAATTGTGAGTCCAAGAAGTATATTGTCTTTTATCGTCTTCCAAGGAAACAGGTAATCTTGTTGAAGCATATAACCAACTTCTGCAGTAGGCTCTTGAACAAGTTTGTTTTTAATGTTCACTTCACCTGAAGTTGGTTTAATTAACCCAGCCAAGATAGAAAGAAGTGTCGTTTTTCCACATCCGCTAGGCCCTAGAAAAGAAACAAATTCTCCTTCTTTAATTGACAGGTTGATGTTTTCTAAAGCTGTGGTGGCTGATTTGATTGTGACATATACGTGGTGGACGTTTGTAATTTGCAGGCCTGACATGGTTACTGCTCCATGACATCAGTTGCAATTTTGGTGTTGACTAATGTTTTATGCTCAATACGTTTAGGGAGTTCACCAGCTTCATCCATAATACGCTGAAGGTTTTCCCATTCTTCTTTATCTAACACTGGATTGGTAGCAAATGAATTTTGGGCTTTATATCTCTCAACAACGATTTCAATTGTATCGGTTGATGTGTCTTCAAAATAAGGAGCAATTGCTTCAGCAACTTCTTTTGCACTATGCGTATTAACCCACTGCTGTGCATTATAGATGGCTCTTGTGAATTTTTCAGCTGTTTCTGGATTGTCTTGCAAAAAGCTGTTTTTTGACATGAACGTGGTATAAGGAACTTTTCCTGATTCTTCACCAAAAGAAGCTACGATGTAGCCTTTTCCTTCTTTTTCGAAAATGCTAGCCGTTGGCTCAAATAACTGGACATAGTCGCCAGTTCCGGATGCAAAGGCACTTGAAACGTTAGCGAAATCAATGTTTTGAATAAGTGTTAAATCGTTTTTAGGATCAATATTATGTTCCTTTAAGACGTACTCTCCAACCATTTGTGGCATGCCGCCCTTACGCTGTCCTAGGAATGTTTTTCCTTTTAACTGGTCCCATGAAAAGTTATCAACTTTTTCACGTGCTACTAGAAACGTCCCATCCGTTTGCGTGAGTTGCGCAAAGTTAATAATGGGATCATCAGAACCTTGTGCAGCTACATAGATTGAGGTTTCTGAGCCAACTAATGCAACATCTATGCCATCTGATAAAAGAGAAGTCATTGTTTTGTCTCCGCCCCACGTAGTTTTTAATTCTACATTTAATCCTTCTTTTTCAAAAAAACCTTTTGATATAGCTACATATTGGGGAGCATAAAAGATGGATCTTGTTACCTCTCCTACGCGTACAGTTTCAATTGAACCTTGTTTACCACAGCCAATTAAAGTGAAAGTTAAAATAAAAACAGTAATGATGGACAGCAGCCATTTTAGTTTTCGCATGGTATTTCCTCCTAACGTTAAAATAAGGTTGTAAATCAATTATGATGAAACATATTTATAGGCCAATACATGGAATAGGACTGATAGCGTGACTTTTTCTACAATAATGTATGATAATGGATAAAATAGTGTGAATGCCTGGTTAAAAACGATTGAATGATAAGGAGGATTTTTATGAAGGACGGAACTATTATTAGTCAATATCCTTTCCCATCTCCCAATCCACGCATTTCTTTGTCAATCGTGACGTATATGTGTCAAGGTTTAAAGATTAAGGGGATGTTAGCGGAGCCAAAAGAAGAAGGTACCTATGATGGTTTTTTATATTTAAGAGGAGGTATAAAGAATATAGGCACTGTGAGGCCAGGGAGGCTAATCCAATTCGCATCTCAAGGGTTCATTGTTATGGCTCCATTTTATCGAGGGAATCAGGGAGGAGAAGGTAACGAAGATTTTGGTGGAGATGATCGGTATGATGCTTTTGCTGCCTATGACTTGCTTGTCAGTCACCCTCGAGTTCATCAAAATCGAATTCATGTATTTGGTTTTTCACGAGGAGGCGTAATGGCTTTATTTACTGCCATTGAAAAAAGTGCAGCATGTTCACTTGTTTTATGGGGAGGCGTAACGGATATGGTTCTTACCTATGAAGAGCGAACAGATTTAAGACGTATGATGAAAAGGGTTATTGGTGGAACACCTTCAAAATATCCAGACAGGTATGAATGGCGTTCACCGCTAGCTCACGCACATAATCTGAATGTACCGGTATTGTTAATACATGGAAAAGAAGATGCAAACGTTTCAATTGAGCATGCATATCAATTAGAGAAAATGTTGAAGGAACATAGAAAGCCTGTAGAAAGCTGGTACTTTGATGAATTTCCTCATGCATTTCCTCCTAAGCAAAATCGAGAGACAGTCAAGAATTTAACTGAATGGATGAAAACAAAATAAAAGATATGCCAGCATAGAAAAACCATTGTACAATAGAGGAAAAGAAAGGGAGGTAAGAAGAATGGGAATGCCACTAGAATTAAATACGATGATTGTTACAAAAGGAAATGAGAAGCGAGTAGTAGATAATGTATTTCAAATTGAAAAGAAAGGCTACCGCTTATATCCTCTTGAGGTTCCGCTTAGTATTCATAAAACAAAGAATGGTGAACGCGTCGGTACGGGCGTTATTAAAAAGCTTGAGTTAGAGCAAAATAAAACCGTTGTTACATATGAGCTAATAAAGTTACACTCTACAAATTAAAAAAAGCCGGAATTAATTCCGGCTTTTCGTTATTTTGAAATGATAGGACCACCCATTTGTGAAATTTCTGGAGCTACGTTTGCAAAGCGCTCAAAGTTTTTTGTAAACTTTTGTGCTAGCTGGCGAGCTTTTTCCTCATATAAGTTTGCATTCTTCCATGCCTTTACTGGTTGAAGTACTTCATCAGGAACACCAGGAACATGTGCAGGAATTTCAAGTCCGAAGATTGGGTCTTGAACCGTATCTACGCTAATAAGTTCGCCTTCTAGCGCTGCTTGAACCATCGCACGTGTATAAACAAGCTTCATTCGCTCTCCAACTCCGTATTCTCCGCCGGTCCATCCCGTATTCACCAAATAAACATTTACATTATGCTCATCAATTTTCTTACCTAACATTTCAGCATAAGCTGTAGGTGGAAGAGGCAAGAATGGCTCACCAAAACAAGTAGAGAACGTCGCTTGTGGCGCAGTAATTCCACGTTCTGTTCCGGCAAGTTTACTTGTATAGCCACTTAAGAAATGATACATTGCTTGTTCTTTTGTTAGTTTACTAATTGGAGGTAAAACCCCAAATGCATCTGCCGTTAAGAAAACAATTGCCGTAGGGTGTCCTGCAACACTTGGTAAGATTGTGTTATCAATTGCTTGAATTGGGTAAGCAGCACGAGTGTTTTCTGTTAAACTATTATCATTGTAATCTGCAACTCTAGTATTTGAGTTAATCACTACATTTTCTAAAACTGTCCCAAATCGAATGGCATTAAAAATCTGAGGCTCTTTTTCTTTTGATAGCTGTATACATTTAGCATAGCAACCACCTTCAATGTTAAATACGCCTGTACTAGACCAACCATGCTCATCGTCACCAATTAGCCTTCTTGTAGCATCAGCTGATAGCGTTGTTTTGCCGGTGCCAGATAGTCCGAAGAATAGCGCAACATCGCCTTCCTTACCAACGTTAGCCGAGCAGTGCATAGGAAGTATATCTTTTTGAGGAAGTAAAAAATTCATCACAGAGAAAATAGATTTTTTCATTTCACCTGCATATTCTGTTCCACCAATTAAAACAACTCTTCGCTCAAATGAAATAATAATAAATGTTTCAGAATTTGTCCCATCAATGTCTGGAACAGCTTTAAAAGTAGGAGCAGATACAATTGAGAATGATTCAGCATCATTTTTTAGCTTTGTGTCTTCTGGACGAATAAATAATTGATGAGCAAATAAATTATGCCATGCGTATTCATTTACCACTTGGATTGGAAGCTGATATTTATCATCGGCGCCGGCATATCCATTAAATACAAATAGTTCGTTTTGTTCCTTTAAATGTTCTAATACTTTCTTATAAAGTGCGTCAAATCGTTCAGATGAAAAAGGTTGATTAACATCTCCCCATTCAACAGTATGAGAGGTTAAGGAATCGCTTACAATGAATTTATCGTGTGGGGAACGCCCCGTATATTTTCCTGTTTCAACTTGAATAGCACCCGTAGAAGTCAATACGCCTTCTTGTCGCTCTAAAATCTTTTCGACTAATTGAGAAACAGATAGTTGGTGATTCACTTTTTCAGATTCCAGGAGATTGGCTAATTCAATAGACATATTAACAGTACTCATGTGCACTACCTTCCTTTTTTTAAAATGATGTTTAAATGTACAATTAGTATAACACATTACTTTAAATAGTCTATACTATTCGAGTAAAAATGTTCAAATGTTGCGAAAAGTTTTTTGTTTTAGAGAACACAAATCGTTTTTATGAAATGGTCTTATTAATTGAAGATTTATGTAAATAATAGGAAAGGTAAATGCAACCTTTGCATGATTTTCATAGGAATGTTATTGACATAATAGAGCATTTTCCTGTATGATATGTCCTTGAACGGATACTCTCTTATCCCGAGCTGGTGGAGGGACAGGCCCTATGAAACCCAGCAACCATCACCCATTTCAATAGAGGTGATAAGGTGCTAACCTGATGCAAGGGAATAAACCTTGATCGATAAGAGTGAAAGGCTTATGCAGAACTTGATACCTTTCCTCGATACAAGGAAAGGTTTTTTATATTGAAAAAATGTAAATGGAACACAATAAGGGAATGAGTACCGTATCACAATGTATCGTATTTAAAGGAGGAAAACTGATGTCAACACAACGTCGTCTGTTTACGTCAGAATCTGTTACAGAGGGACATCCAGATAAAATTTGTGACCAAATTTCTGACTCAATTCTTGATGCTATTTTAGCTGAGGATCCAAATGCTCGTGTTGCTTGTGAAACAAGCGTAACAACTGGTTTAGTATTAGTAAGTGGTGAAATCACAACATCTACTTATGTAGATATTCAAAAAACAGTACGCGACACAATTAAAGAAATTGGTTATACGCGTGCAAAATATGGTTTTGATGCGGATACTTGTGGAGTAATCACAGCAATCGGTGAGCAATCTCCAGATATCGCTGCTGGTGTAGACCAAGCGTTAGAAGCTCGTGAAGGTTCAATGTCTGATGAAGAAATTGAAGCAATTGGAGCTGGTGACCAAGGTTTAATGTTTGGTTACGCTTGTAATGAAACAAAAGAATTAATGCCGTTACCAATTTCTTTAGCTCATAAGTTAGCACGTCGCTTAACAGAAGTGCGTAAAGAAGAAATCTTACCTTACCTTCGTCCGGATGGTAAAACGCAAGTAACGGTTGAATATGATGAGAATAATCAACCAGTTCGTGTTGATACAATTGTTATCTCTACTCAACATCATCCAGAAGTAACGTTAGAGCAAATTCAACGTAACTTAAAAGAATATGTAATTAATCCGGTTGTTCCACAAGAATTAATTGATGAGAACACGAAGTACTTCATTAACCCAACAGGACGTTTTGTAATTGGTGGTCCTCAAGGTGATGCAGGCTTAACGGGTCGTAAAATTATCGTTGATACTTACGGTGGATACGCTCGTCACGGCGGTGGCGCATTCTCTGGTAAAGATGCAACAAAAGTTGACCGCTCAGCAGCATATGCAGCACGTTACGTTGCGAAAAACATTGTAGCTGCAGGATTAGCTGATCGTTGTGAGGTTCAACTTGCATATGCAATTGGTGTAGCACAACCAGTTTCAATCTCTATTGATACATTTGGAACAGGTAAAGTAACGGAAGAAGTACTAGTTGAAGTAGTACGAAACAACTTTGATCTTCGTCCAGCTGGTATCATTAAAATGCTTGATTTAAGACGCCCAATTTATAAGCAAACAGCAGCATATGGTCACTTTGGCCGTACTGATGTTGAGCTTCCTTGGGAGTTCACTGATAAAGCAGAAACTTTAAAAGCAGAAGCTTTAGCGAAATAATGAAAAGTCGCTGCCTCAAAAGAGGCAGCGACTTTTTTATTGCACAAATTCTAACCCATGGGTGGATTTAGTCGCGACTGCTTCGTAGCGAAGCAGTAATTGGTCAAATACAGAATCCCACGATTGCGTAAGAGCATAACGACGAGCAGCATCTCCGAACCTTAAGCGAAGCTGGGGAGATTCTAATAAAGTGCAGATGGATTCAATAAACTCTTCAAGTGAATTAGGGGTACAGAGGTAGCCATTTTTCTTATTGCTAACAATATGTTTTACCCCTCCTGCATTAGCAGCAATAACAGGCGTCCCACAGGATAATGCTTCTAATACAACATTACCAAAGGTTTCCGTTTCAGAAGGGAATATGAATAAATCAGAAGCTGCGTATAGTTTAGCTAAATGCTTATGTTCTAAGAAGTCAATGAACGTAATGGAATCACATGCTTCTTGCTCTAGTGCTTCTTTGCTAGGTCCATCTCCAACGATAAGCCATTGTACTTGGTGACGTAGATGATTAGGAAGTAAACGTGATAGCTTTAATAAAAATGCTACGTTTTTTTCAGGAGATAAACGTCCAACGTATGTTAGAATATAAGGTCTTTTTATATTATATTTTATGCGGATATCAAATTTATCATAGTAGGGATGAAATAAATGATGATCGACTCCTCGAGACCAGATAGATACATCTTTAAAGCCTTGATTTAAGAGCTGCTTTTTTGTTTCAAGAGAAGGAACAAAGATTTCTTCAAACGGTTCATAAAACCATTTCATGTATCTCCACAGAAGAGGAGATAGGTGTCCCAACTTGTAGCTTGGAAGATAGTGCTCAAAATCAGTGTGATGAGAACCGACTAAAGGAATGCTAAGTTTTTTAGCTACGTGAATACCACTCAGACCCATTGAAAAAGGAGTAGCAACATGCATAATAGTAGGATTGAACTCTCTTATCTTCTTTTTTATTTTTACAATATTAGGTAAAGCAAACCGACATTGTGGATAAAGAAAAAATGGTATACTTAATGAATGATTAATGGGTAATGGACTAAATGTGCGAGATGATGATTCAGGTGCAAAAATCTCATAGTCAATTCGTTGACGAGATAAGTAATAAGTAAAGCGCTCTAATGTCTTTGCGACTCCGTTAATTTCAGGAGAAAACGTATCTGATATCAATGCAATCCTCATCCTACCACCTCCACTTTGATTTAGTAGAATAACTGTAGACCAATAATTCCAGAAAATACACCTAACAGCATGCCCACAAATACGTCAGTAGGATAGTGAAGCCCTAAATAAATCCGCGACACGCCTACTAAAAAAGCAAGTGGAAATAAAAAGAAAATCGAAATAGGTACAGCAATCATAATGGGTGCTAGAAATGAAAAAATGGCTGTTGTATGCCCGGATGGAAATGAGTGATCTTGTAAGGGATTATCCAATACTTTTGTTTCTTTTAATTGAAGGTAAGGGCGTTTTCTTGGATAAATTTTCTTTGTAATCGCTACAGGAATGTGGCTGATTGCTAGAGATAAAGCGCATGCGTAAGCAAGTGATAAAGATGCGCGATCAATGAATAACATCAGGAGTAGTGCCAGGCTAATCATTGAAGTTGCCCCACCGATATGGGTAATCGTGCGAAAAAAAGTGTTAAGGGGCTTGAAATCGAAATATTTATTTACGACTTGAAACAAGTGACACTCCCAATCATAAACTTGACGAATTAGTTTTGTTCGCATATAGCAACCTCCTTTAAGCCCATTATGTTCATAGATAAAGTCATTGGTGACGATGAAACGTTAAAAAAGTATATGTTTTCGTTTTTTAACGAATGTGTAGTCGCTATATTATATTGTAAGGAATGTTTGTAGAGCCAGTGCTAATCTTATGTAAAGAATGTGTGGATTTATTTAGTGCATACTAAGTAAGGTCGCTGTACAAAAAACAAGCAGTGGAGTTGACCACTGCTTGTTTCATTACTTGTTAATCGGAGTAAGTGATTTATAATATTGTCCTTTTTCAACATACTGCGTGCGAATTCTGTTCATATCTTTTATATCTTCATCCGTTAATTCACGGACAACTTTAGCAGGGCGGCCTAGTGCAAGTGTATGAGGAGGGATTTTTTTTCCGGGTGGTACCAAGCTACCAGCTCCGATAAATGCACCTTCTCCAACTTCTGCTCCATCCAAGATAATCGAGCCCATTCCAATCAGTGCGTTTTTGCGGATGAGTGCGCTATGTAAAATAACTTGATGACCGACTGTTACGTCATCTTCAATGATGAGCGGCAAATTAGGGCTTTGGTGAAGAGTAGATTGTTCTTGGATATTAACACGCTTTCCAATAATAGTTGGTGACACATCACCACGAATAACAGTATTAAACCAAATGCTACTTTCATCGCCAATCGTTACATCCCCTGTAATTGTTACGTAATCAGCGATATAGCAAGTGGGTGAAATAGATGGCGTTTTTCCTTTATAAGGATAAATCATGCGTTCATCTCCTTTATTAGTTGAAAAAAGAGTAATAATCTTCTAATGTAAGTGTACATAGTTTTTTTTTACAGGTAAATAGCAAATGAAAGGGAGTAACTCTAATGCGTAAGTGGGAAACAGAAAATCCAAAAGGTGTGGTAGTCATTGTTCACGGCGCAGCTGAGCATCAAGGACGGTACCGCTGGCTAGTCGAAATGTGGCGTTCAGTCGGTATGAACGTTGTGATGGGTGACCTTCCTGGACAAGGTCTAACAACAAGAAGAAGAGGACACATCTTATCATTTGACGAGTACGTACATGAAATTGAGAATTGGGTAAAAGAAGCACAAGCTTATGATTTACCTATTTTTCTATTAGGACATAGCATGGGTGGGCTTGCTGTTATTCGAACACTTCAGTTGAAGAACTTACCAATATGGGGAGCAATCTTATCATCACCATGTCTAGGTCTAAAAGAACAAGTTCCAGCTTATTTAGACGTCTTGTCTAAAGGATTAAATAAAGTAATGCCAACGAAATTATTTGACTTAGGCTTGACTGTAGAAAAAGCAACAAGAAATCCAGAAGTAAGAGACGAAGATCAGAATGATTCATTGTATGTGACAAAAGTTTCGGTTCGGTGGTATCGCGAACTTGTAGAAGCGATTAATATGGCGTTTCGTGATATTGAAAAAATGCCTGATGTTCCACTTCTTGTTATGCAAGCTGGAGAAGATAAAATTATTGAAAAATTAATTGTAAAGCAGTGGTTTGACGAAGTAGATTTAAGCGAAAAAATCTATAAAGAATGGCCTCAGCTTTATCATGAAATCTTTAATGAACCTGAACGAGATTATGTTTTCACATATGCAAATAGCTTTGTTAACCTTCATATTTAATAAAGCTTGAAACAACGGAGGTGGGGAACCTGTGAAGATACCGTCTCATCCCTTGTCTTTAATGGGGAAAATTTATCGAGGCATCATGCCAACTGTACATAAAGAATTGAAGCAGTGGCGTTTAAAAGCAGAGAAAATACCAAATATAGAGCTTAGAACGCAGGCTTTAGATAGCATTAATACCAAAACCTTTCACTGTGAAGGAGGAGGTATACTAGCAATTTTGGCAAAAGACCAAATGGAGGCCTGCATTCGATTTATCGTTGCGTATCAGACCATTAGCGACTATTTAGACAATTTGTGTGATCGCAGCAATTCGCTCGATCCCAAAGATTTTGCTGCGCTCCATGAGTCCATGCCAGATGCTTTAACACCTGGTGCACCATTAAAAGACTATTACCGTTATCGAGATGATAAAGATGACGGCGGATATCTTAATGCGCTCGTTCTTACATGTCAACAGACGTTGGCTAAAGCAGTGAACTATGCTATCGTAGCACCTTATTTAATTGAGCTAGCTACGTACTACTGTGACTTACAGATACATAAACATGTACGAATAGAAGAACGTGTACCTAGGCTCGAGAAATGGTTTTCAGAGCATAAGGAAGCATTACCACAGATGTCATGGTATGAATTTTCTGCATGTTCAGGGTCGACACTTGGAATCTTTTGTTTAGCTGCTTATAGTTTTACAAAAGGTTTTACATTGCAACATGCAGAGCAAGTACGTAATGGATACTTTCCTTATATTCAAGGGTTGCATATCTTGTTAGACTATTTAATTGATCAAGAGGAAGATGTGGTAGGAGGAGATTTAAACTTTTGCTTTTATTATCCTCATCATCAAGATATGATGAATCGATTTCTACACTTTGTTACAAAGTCCGGTGAGCATGCTAAAAACTTACCAGATGCTCATTTTCATCGCTTTATTTATCAAGGTTTACTAGGTGTTTATTTATCAGATCAAAAAGTTCGAAGCCAAAAGAAAGTAGCTCGAAGTGCTAAAAGGCTTATAAAAGCAGGCGGGTCTTTGAGTTATTTTTTCTATGTTAACGGTCGATTATATCGAATGTTAAAAAGATAAGCTTTTGCCAGATGGCAAAAGCTTATCTTTTTTCAATTGCCACAATAAATGGCGGGTTATTTTGCTGGTTGATGAATTGATAGCGTAAAACGTGAACGAGCTGTTGGTCAAGATTTGACACATAATGGAGTACATCATCACGCTCTAGCTGTCCTTGTTCATGCCCATGATAAATAACAAGTACAATCAGTCCCTCAGGTGCCAATAGCTCAATAAGCTGTTCAATGGCTTGGATAGTAGACGTCGAGAGAGTAACAATTTCTTTATTTCCACCAGGTAGGTAACCGAGGTTGAAGATTGCTCCTGTTAGCTTACCATGTAGATAAGGTGGAATATGCTTTTTTAAATGACTATGGCTATCTTTTATAAGTGTAACTTGTTGTTCAATACCTTGTTTAACCAATCGTTCAAATGTATTGTGAATTGCTTCATCTTGGATATCAAATCCGTATACATGTCCATTTGCGCCCACTAATTTCGCTAGGAATGACGTATCATGACCGTTTCCAACAGTCGCATCAATGACTGTATCACCTTCGTTAACAGCGCTTGTTAATAGTGTACGGGCAAAGGGAAGAATGCGTTCAATTTTCATAATGTTGAAACACCCTTTGAAAAGAATTTTCCTTGATAGCTACTTCGACGTTTGAGCTCTTGGTCAATTGTGTTCAATACATTCCATTTATCCACGCTCCACATCGGTCCAATCATTAAATCAATTGGGCCATCTCCTGTAATGCGATGAACAATCATTTCTGGTGGTAGCATCTCAAGCTGATCGCAAACAAGGCTGATATAATCATCAAATGATAAAAATTCGAGCAGACCTTTTTCGTACTGCTTCACCATTGGTGTGCCTTTTAATAAATGCAAAAGGTGGATTTTAATACCTTGGACATCCATTTGTGCTACTTCCTTTACAGTTTCCATCATCATATCTTGAGTTTCAAGAGGAAGGCCGTTAATAATATGAGTGCAAACGCGAATCCCATGCTTTCGCAGTTTGTTCACACCCTCTAAGTAACACGCATGGTCATGTGCGCGATTAATTAATGCAGAAGTACTTTCATGGATTGTTTGAAGCCCCAGTTCTACCCATAAATACGTACGTTCGTTAAGTTCTGCTAAATACTCAACTACGTCATCTGGTAAGCAATCTGGGCGGGTAGCAATCGATAATCCGACAACTCCTGGTAATGCTAAAACTTCTTCATATTTTTGACGTAGTTCTTCTACTGGTGCATGTGTGTTTGTAAATGCTTGAAAGTAAGCGATGTACTTTCCGTCTTTCCACTTGTGATGCATCTTTTCTTTTATCTTGTTAAATTGTGTAGTTAAGCTTTCAGCTCGGTTTCCAGCAAAATCTCCAGATCCCGCAGCGCTACAGAAAGTACAGCCGCCGTGTGCGACACTTCCGTCTCGATTTGGACAGTCAAATCCTCCGTCTAACGCCACTTTAAATACTTTATGACCAAAATGCTGCCTTAAATGGTAATTCCATGTGTGATAACGTTTATCTTCCGCTTTATATGGAAATGGGTTCACTTGACTCAAGTTAATACCCTCCTTTATCTATCTACGGTACGTGCCCTAAATACAACATCAAATTGTATCAGAAAAAAAGGAAAGTTCCAAAGGCAATTTGAAATTCTATATTTTACAAATGATTTTTTCTAGAGATATGTCGTAAATTTGCCCAAAGATGAGCAAAATACATCTGAAACTAAAGAGTGTGGAGGGAGATACCCATGGCAACACGTCAATCAGTAGATAAGCTTCTTCAACAATGTGAAGATGCGCTCCAATATGCGCAAAGTCAATTGTCTGAAGGAATGAAACAGGAACATTACAACGATACAGAATATACAAAGGCACAGCTTGGTCTTGAAAATGCCTATAAAGAACTTGAAGAGCTTGCTCATAGCGCAAATGATCAACAACGTGAACAGCTTTATCGTATGCGCCTTCAAATTCAGCAGATCCAAAACCGAATGATTTTAACTGAACATTAAGGGGGAAACAGTGATGGCTACTCGTTCAAACCAGAATAATCCGGAACAAAAAACAAAAAATGGAATCAACAATAACGATATTGAAGCAGGTAAAGATTTTGATCCTGTAAAAGAATTAAAAGCTCGTAATAGCAAGCGTGCACAGCCTGATAAATCAAAAACAAAGTAAGGTAAAAAGAGCGCGAAAGTATTTGCTTTCGCGCTCTTTTTCAATAGAAAGTTAATTGAAAACATTTTTAATTGACTTTCTATATGCTAACTCATTGCGAAATGCAGTAGAAAGGACTAGAATGTACGTTGGCTTTAAAAGTTCTCAACAATTGAAAGGAGAAATAGATATGCCAAAGTCATTATGGTTTTTAATCATTGGAATGTTAGTGAATGTTACAGGCGCTTCGTTTTTATGGCCTTTAAACACAATTTATATACATGATCATCTTGGTAAATCATTATCGGTAGCAGGCTTTGTTTTAATGCTAAATGCTGGTGCTAGCGTAATCGGTAATCTTATTGGAGGTACTTTATTTGATAAGATAGGTGGATATAAATCCATTTTGTCCGGTATTATTATTACTTTGATAGCATTAGTCGGGTTAGTTTTTTTTCACGATTGGCCTACATACGTGGTACTACTTGTGATCGTTGGTTTCGGCTCTGGAATTGTATTTCCATCTATGTACGCAATGGCTGGGACAGTTTGGCCAGAAGGGGGACGTAAATCTTTTAATGCTATTTATGTAGCTCAAAATGCCGGGGTAGCCATTGGTGCAGCTCTTGGCGGAATTGTAGCTTCTTATTCATTCACCTATATCTTTTTAGCAAACACGTTACTGTACGTGGTTTTTTTATTGATTGCATTTTTTACGTACAAGAACATTTCAGTTACAGGTTCAGCTCAAACGAATGTATTGCAAGAGGCTAAAGGGATTAAAAATCACTATAAGCTGATTGCTCTATTAACGTTATGTGTGGGCTATTTGCTGTGCTGGATGGCATATGTACAGTGGCAAACAACAATTGCTACTCATACATTAGAGCTTAACATCCCACTCTCTCAATACAGCATGCTTTGGACAATAAACGGCATTTTAATCGTTGCAGGACAACCGTTTATTGTACCAGTTGTACAAAAGTTTGCAAAAACGTTAAAAGTACAAATTATGATTGGGACGGCAATCTTTATTGCATCTTTTGTCATTGTTCTACAAGCCACGACTTTTGTAGACTTTTTAGTTGCAATGGTTGTTTTAACAATTGGAGAAATGTTTGTTTGGCCAGCAGTACCTGCGGTAGCAAACGAATTGGCGCCAAAAGGTAGAGAAGGATTTTACCAAGGTATTGTAAACAGTACGGCTACAGGAGGAAGAATGATTGGTCCTGTTTTCGGTGGAATGATGGTAGATCATTTTGATGTTTCTATACTTGTGTATAGCTTAATTGCTTTTCTGTCCTTAACATTTTTCACAACATGGTTTTATGATGTGAGAATTAGAGAAAAGTCTACAAAACGTTATCAAGTAACGGTTTCAAAATAAATAAAAATCTAAAAAGCGGTGCTATATAGCATCGTTTTTTTGTTCTATAAAACCTGGCATGTCTCAATGGTTTGTCTAATAAGATAGTAGAAGTCAACAGAGAGGAGGTTATTCTTCACTTAATTGTAAACGCTTTCTAAAGTAAAAGGGGGAAGAAAACGTGCTTAGTATGATCGGATTAATTGGTGGTTTAGTCTTACTTATTGTGCTTACGATGAGAGGGATGAACCTATTAATTGCAGGACCTTTAAGTGCTTTGCTAGTAGCTTTAACCAGTGGAATGCCTCTGTTTCCACAGCTTGTTAAAGAAGGTGAAATAAACTTTGTTGGTAACTATATGTCCGGATTTACAGGTTTCGTGACATCTTGGTATCTAATGTTCTTACTTGGAGCAATCTTTGGAAAAGTGATGGAAGACAGTGGTGCAGCTGATAGTGTTTCAAAATGGATTGTAGAAAAGCTCGGTATGAAAAGGGCTGTATTAGCCATTGTTTTAGCCTGTGCTGTATTAACTTATGGCGGAGTCAGCTTGTTTGTCGTAGCTTTTTCTGTGTATCCTATGGCGGTAAGTTTGTTTAAGCAAGCTAACCTTCCACGACGTTTTATTCCAGCTGCTCTTGCTTTTGGTTCTGTTACGTTTACAATGACTTCAGCTGGGTCACCTGAAATTCAAAACTGGATTCCAATTGATTATTTGAATACATCACCTTATGCAGGTTGGGAAGTAAGTTTAATTGTGGCTGTATTAATGGCAGTGTTTGGCTATTGGTGGTTGAAGAAAATTATTACAAAAGCAGTGCAAAACGGTGAGCACTTCGTTGAGAGAGAGGCGGACCCAAGAACGGATAAAGGAAGAGAGTTACCTCATCCATTGCTTAGTTTAATTCCTTTAGTTGTCGTTCTTGTTTGTTCATTTGTATTCCATAATTCATTGATGCAATCAGCTCTTATCATTGCTTTATTAAGTGGGATTATCGCTACGTATGTATTAAACCGGCGTTACTTTAAAGACTTCTGGGGAGCGCTATCTGAAGGGACGCTGGGTGCTTTGATTGCAATTGGAAATACGGCAGCTGTTGTTGGATTTGGCGGAGTAGCCAAAGCAGCTCCTGCTTTTAACGTCGCTGTTGAGGCAATGACTAGTATTCCGGGCAGTCCATTAATTGGAGGCGCCATTGCAGTAAGCGTTATTGCAGGGATGACCGGATCAGCATCCGGTGGCCAAGCGATTGCCTTACCTCTATTAGCACCACACTATATGGATGCCGGTGTTAATCCTGAAGCACTTCATCGGGTTGTGGCCATTTCATCTGGGGTATTGGACTCACTTCCTCATAATGGATATGTTGTAACAACAATTAACGCCATTTGCGGTGAAACGCATAAGGATGCCTATGGATCCGTTGCAGCTATGACTGTGGTTGTTCCCCTCGTAGGGTTAGCGGTAGCTATTGCTCTCTTTACATTTGGAGTAGGTATTTAAAGAGTAAGAGGTTCAGCACATGGACATTTTAGCTGTTTATGTGCTGAATGTTTGGATATTTCTTAAAAAAGTGGGCATTATGTATGTTTTTAAGAGATTTGTTTATAAATAAGAAGAGAAACTTTGATAAAATGGTGTGAACAACTTGCAGTTTAATCACATATTATTTACAATACAAGGTAGTTACTATATGAAAAGCATTGAGAAGGAATAGTAGTGGGCGATACGAGCAAAGAGAGTTGACGGTTGGTGGGAGTCAACAAACGACCGTTCATGAACTCACCTTTGAGCTGTAAATGTGAACAAAGTAGCATTTATCGTCATCCGCGTTAAGGAAAATGAGTGAGTACATACATAATTTGTGCTAATGTGGGTGGTACCGCGGGAAGTTTATTCAACCTCTCGTCCCTTTCTTAAGGGATGAGGGGTTTTTTATAGTTCTAACACCATTGTCTTAAAATAGAAGGAGGAGTATTCATGGCCTTTAACCATAAGCAAATTGAGAAGAAGTGGCAACAGGTTTGGGAAGAAAATCATACATTTAAAACGACTGAAGATAAAGGAAAGCGTAAATTTTATGCGCTAGATATGTTTCCATATCCATCTGGAGCTGGCCTACATGTAGGGCATCCAGAAGGGTATACAGCAACAGATATTTTATCTCGTATGAAGCGTATGCAAGGATATAACGTACTTCATCCAATGGGATGGGATGCATTTGGGTTACCAGCAGAGCAGTATGCGTTAGATACAGGAAATGACCCAGCGCAATTCACAGAGCAAAATATTAACAACTTCCGTCGCCAAATCAAATCTCTAGGTTTCTCATATGACTGGGAGCGTGAAATCAATACAACAGATCCAAGCTACTATAAGTGGACGCAGTGGATTTTCTTAAAGTTATACGAAAAGGGATTAGCGTATATTGATGAGGTTGCGGTAAACTGGTGTCCAGCTCTTGGGACGGTATTAGCGAACGAAGAAGTTATTGATGGTAAAAGTGAGCGTGGGGGTCACCCAGTAGAACGACGTCCAATGAAGCAGTGGATGTTAAAAATTACTGCTTATGCAGATCGATTACTGGAAGATTTGGAAGAATTAGATTGGCCAGAGAGCATTAAAGAAATGCAGCGTAATTGGATTGGTCGTTCTGAAGGGGCACATGTTCACTTCACAATTGATGGACATGATGAAACGTTTACTGTGTTTACTACGCGCCCAGATACTCTTTTTGGCGCGACGTATGCCGTATTAGCACCAGAGCATCCATTTGTGGATAAAATTACAACAGCTGAGCAAAAAGCAGCAGTAGGTGCCTATATTGAGAAGATTAAAAGTAAAAGTGACTTAGAACGTACAGATTTAGCAAAAGATAAAACAGGTGTATTTACAGGAGCTTATGCGGTTAACCCAGTAAATGGCGAAAAAATGCCAATCTGGATTGCAGATTACGTATTAATGAGCTACGGAACAGGTGCAATTATGGCAGTTCCAGCTCACGATGAGCGTGACTATGAGTTTGCTGTTAAGTTTGAGCTTCCAATTAAGGAAGTTGTAGCAGGAGGAGACGTTTCGAAAGAAGCGTATATAGGAGATGGCGAGCACGTTAACTCTGACTTCTTAAACGGCTTAAATAAAGAAGAAGCAATTGAAAATATGATTGCTTGGTTAGAAACAAACAAAAAAGGTGAAAAACAGGTTACGTATCGATTACGCGACTGGTTATTTAGCCGTCAGCGTTATTGGGGAGAACCAATTCCAGTAATTCATTGGGAAGACGGTACAACAACACCTGTTCCAGAAAGCGAGCTGCCACTAGTACTTCCAAAAACAACGGAAATTAAGCCTTCGGGTACAGGGGAATCACCATTAGCAAACATTGATGAATTTGTAAACGTAGTAGACCCAGAAACAGGTAAAAAAGGCCGTCGTGAAACAAATACAATGCCACAATGGGCTGGAAGCTGCTGGTACTACTTACGCTACATTGATCCAAAAAATGAAGATGCATTGGCTGATGCAGAAAAATTAAAAGAATGGTTACCGGTTGATATTTACATCGGTGGTGCAGAGCATGCCGTTCTTCACTTATTATATGCTCGCTTCTGGCACAAGTTTTTATATGATATTGGAGTAGTACCGACAAAAGAGCCGTTCCAAAAGTTATTTAACCAAGGAATGATTCTTGGTGAGAACAATGAAAAAATGAGTAAATCAAAAGGTAACGTTGTGAACCCGGATGAGATTGTTGAAAGTCATGGTGCAGATACACTTCGTCTATATGAAATGTTCATGGGACCTTTAGATGCTTCCATTGCTTGGTCAACAAAAGGTTTAGATGGAGCAAGACGCTTCATCGATCGCGTATGGCGTTTGTTAATGGATGACAACTGTGAACTAAGTGATAAAGTGAAAGAAAGCGATGATAAAACATTAGAGCGCGTATACCACCAAACGGTGAAAAAGGTAACGGAAGATTATGAAGGGCTTCGTTTTAATACAGCTATTTCACAATTAATGGTGTTTATCAACGATGCATATAAAGTTGATGTTCTTCCAAAACAATACGTGGAAGGCATTGTGAAGTTACTTGCACCGATTTGTCCACACGTTACAGAAGAGCTGTGGAATAAACTTGGTCATGAAGAAACAATCTCATATGAGGCTTGGCCTGCTTTTGATGAAGCAAAATTAGTAGATGATGAAGTTGAAATTGTTGTTCAAGTGAACGGTAAAGTACGTGCAAAGCTAAACGTTCCAGCCGAAGCATCACGCGAACAGCTTCAAGATATCGCAATGGCAAATGAAAGCGTGCAAGAGCAAATTGAAGGCAAGACTGTCAGAAAAGTGATTGCTGTGCCAGGTAAATTAGTAAACATTGTAGCAAACTAAGAACTAATAATAGAGGTCTGAGGCAAGAGCCTCAGGCTTTTTTTATGTAAGTAGAATTTCATTTATCACTTTTGTTACAATAATAGCAGAGGCACGAATACATAATGAGAGGGTTGAAAAAGATGGAACAAGTAAAAGAAATTACAACAGAAGAGCTAAAGAAGCGTTTGGAACAAAATGAAGAACTTGAGCTAGTAGACGTTCGCGAAGATGAAGAAGTAGAAGAAGGTATTATTCCAGGGGCAAGACATATTCGCATGAATGATATTCCTTCACATATTGATGCTTTTGATAAAGAAAAAGAATATATCTTTATCTGTCGCTCAGGTCGCCGTAGTGAGAACGTATGTTATTACTTACAAGAGCAAGGATACAAAGTGCGCAACATGGTTGGCGGTATGCTTGAATGGGAAGGCGAGATAATTAAAAAGTAAATGAACCAAGCCGAGGCACAATCGTTTCAGCGAATGAGATACTCGAACTATCGAAAGGTAATGACTTTTGATAGCTTGGGTATCTTTTTGTCATTCTCAAAACCAGCTGGAAAATTAGTGGAAGAAACGCAACTTCTGTGGAAACTGAAGGAAAGGCTGATACCTTATAATCCGATGGAGTAAAATGGTTATTTGAATTTTAATATTTTAGTGGAGGTATCATTTATCTTCTAGCAAGAATTAGTTGGATTTGTTCCACACTCTTTTTAATTCAACGTATAAATTTTATAAGAATGTCTATAGTGATTGATACATATGTTAATAGAAGTGTCCAAGCAGTGATAATCATGGGATGAAAGTGGTGTCGCGGTGTGGTTCAAGTAAAAGTATTTGATAAAGAGCATGAAAAAGATCTAGAAGTAGCTCTAAATCGCTTTTTGAAAAAATTTGATGATGACGATATTGTAGACATTAAGTATCAGGTCACAGTAGATGTGGATCGAGATGAACAGGTATACTGTTTTTCAGCAATGGTCATATATAAAGCCTAGCGCATTAATGCGCTAGGCTTTTGGCATACTCTCCTGCATTTGTTCCAGCAAGCCTTCCTGTTACTAAAGCTGACGTAATGTTATAGCCGCCTGTATAGCCATGAATATCTAAAATTTCGCCGCAAAAGTAAAGGCCATTCATGAGTTTTGAAGACATTTCTTTTGGGTGAACTTCCTTTACGGATACGCCTCCACCCGTTACAAATGCTTTTTCAAGAGATAACGTTCCATTTACAGAAAACGTAAATCGTTTCATCAAACCGACAAATTCACGAAGGCGATCATGCGAAATTTGTCCTGCAAGCTCTTGCTCTTCAATATGAGAAGCTTGAAACAAAAATAGTAAATAGCGCTCAGGCACAAATCCTTTTAACACATTTTTGATTGCTTTTTTGGGCTCTTCTTTTAAAAGTGAAACAACTTTTTGAAAGAGGTTTTCTTCGTTTATATCTGGAAATGAGTCAATCATCATTTCAACAGTCGTTGTCTTTTGCTTTTTAAGCTCTTTGACAACATATTGACTGCAGCGTAATACGGCAGGTCCAGAAATTCCAAAGTGCGTAAAAATCATATCCATTCGATGCGTAATAACTGGCTTTCCTTTTTTATTTAAAACGCTTAACCCGACGCTACGTAATGATAAACCTTGCAATGTTTTTTCTCGAATAAATGCTTCGTTTGAAGTGACGGGAACTTCGGTTGGGTAAAGTTCTGTAATGGTATGCCCTGCTGCTTCTGCCCAAGCGTATCCATCGCCTGTAGAACCTGTATGAGGAACAGATTTTCCTCCAACAGCTAAAATAACTGCCTTGGTGTGGATTACTTCACCTGTCTCTAACTGAACTTCTTTTACTGCATTGTTCTCATATACAACTTTTCGTACAGGCGTGTTTGTGCGTACATGAACGTTTAAACGCTTTAGCTCACCAATCAGTGCATCAACGACTGATTGTGCCTTATTTGATACGGGAAACATGCGTCCGTGATCTTCTTCCTTTAAAGCAATTCCAAGGTTTTCAAAAAACGAGATAATATCTTCGTTATTAAAAATTGAAAATGCACTATATAAGAAGCGTCCGTTTCCTGGAATGTGCTTAATAATTTCATCAATTGGAAGTCGGTTCGTGACGTTACAACGTCCACCACCCGAAATAGCTAGCTTCCGGCCTAGCTTTGTTCCTTTGTCTACTAATAGTACCTTTGCGCCTTTTTCACCAGCTGCAATCGATGCCATCAAACCAGAAGGTCCTCCTCCGATTACGATTACATCATAAATCATATCTTCACCAACCTGTCTATTTTATAAAATTTGAGTTTGTTCACTGACAAATGAACAAACTTTGGATAAAATGGGCTATAGTCTTGTTTTTTTTCTAGCTGCTAGCAGCAGTTAACATTAAAGCATGTCTGAAATAAAACTGCAACTTGATTCCTTTTTATTTTATCACTATTATCAAAGTGTAACATTACGTATCGGAGGCAAGCTTATGTCTGATTCAAAGCTATTACGAGGAACATTTGTGTTAACGTTAGGAACATATATTTCTCGTATACTAGGAATGATTTATATTTTTCCATTTGCAACGCTCGTTGGAGCTGTAGGTGGAGCCTTATTTGGTTATGGGTATAACCAATATGCTATTTATCTAAGTATTGCAACGGCAGGAATGCCGATGGCTGTTTCAAAATTCGTATCTAAATACAATGCAATGGGTGATTATTATACGAGTAGGAGAATGTATCGTGCAGGCCTTAAGCTAATGCTTGTCACAGGAATTTTATCTTTTCTCTTACTTTATTCTTTATCTCCTTTTATTGCGAATTTAACACTGGGAGGAGCAGATTTAGATAATTCGTTAGAAGACGTTGTCATGGTTATGCGTATGGTGAGCGTGGCGCTTCTTGTCGTACCTATTATGAGTTTAATGCGTGGATTTTTCCAAGGACACCAGTCTATGGGACCAACTGCTGTTTCACAAGTTATTGAACAGTTTGTCCGCGTTGTCTTTTTACTCGCTTCTACGTACATCGTGTTAAAAGTTGTCGGAGGCAGTCTAGCCTTAGCGGTTGGATTTGCAACGATGGGGGCATTTGTAGGTGCGCTCGGTGGATTAGCTGTCTTGTTATGGTATTGGAAAAAACGAAAGCCTCATTTAGATAAGATGGTACAAGAGCAAAAAGTTACGCCAACGCGTATTTCAACGGTTTCTATTTTTAAAGAGTTGTTTACGTATTCTATTCCGTATGTGTTTGTTGGGCTTGCAATTCCGCTTTACCAGTATGTTGATCAATTTACATTTAACCGTGCAATGGTAGCTGCAGGCCAAAAAGAAATTGCGGAGACGATGAATGGGATTGTGCAATCTTATGTACCAAAGCTAGTAATGATTCCTGTTTCATTAGCTACTGCTTTTGGATTAACGCTGGTTCCAACAATTACACGATCGTTTGTGAATCAAGATTACACGGCTCTTCAAAAGCAGATTGACCAGACGTATCAAACGATTATGTTCTTAGTATTACCAGCATCAGTTGGTTTGATGGCTTTAGCAGGTCCAGCCTATGGAACATTCTTTGGTATAGAAGACGTTAAAGCTGGCGGAACAGTCCTATTAGCTTACGCACCAGTGGCGTTATTATTTTCATTTTTTACTGTGAATGCTGCGATTTTACAAGGTGTGAATAAACAAAAATATGCGGTAATCAGTTTAGCATTTGGTCTAATTGTGAAAATTATTTGTAACGTACCATTTATTTATCTATTTCACGAGTTAGGCTCTATTTTAGCAACGGCTCTTGGCTATCTTGTATCTATTGCATATACATTTTATCTCATTAAAAAGTATGCGAATTATGATTACCAAGCATTTATCAAACGTACAGTATTAATCTTTATCTTCGTTGCTATTATGGGATTAAGCGTTAAAGTACTTTCCTTTATTTTAGGTTTCTTCCTAATGTACGATCAAAGCCGTATTGCAGCTGTAGTAATTACCTTTATTGGAGCAGGTGTTGGAGGGGTTATATACGGTGTAGCTACGTATCGTTCGACATTATTAGAGCGAGTAATGGGAAAACGAATTATCAACATAATTGAACGAAAAATTTTACGCCGTCGTCCAGCGAACGGTTAAGAATAGAGTGACTCATTCAATGGGTCACTTTCTTTTCGAATATAAATAGAGGGGGATTTTATGAGATTAGATAAGCTATTAGCTAATATGGGTTATGGCAGTCGAAAAGAAGTAAAAGGGTTATTAAAAACAGGAGCAGTAAAAGTAAATGGTAAAGCGATTAAAGACGCTAAGCTACATGTGGACCCAGAAGCTGAAGAAGTGTCCGTTCACGGAGAGATTATTGAATACAAAGAATTTATTTATTTAATGATGAATAAACCGCAAGGAGTAATTTCTGCTACAGAAGATCATCAACATGAGACAGTTGTTGATTTATTAGAAATTGACGACGCTATTTATGACCCATTCCCAGTGGGAAGACTAGATAAAGATACGGAAGGATTACTGTTATTAACAAATGATGGACAGCTTGCTCACCAGCTGCTTTCACCGAAAAAGCATGTTCCTAAAACGTATTTTGCGATTATTAATATGGAAGTGACAGAGGAAGACGTGGAGGCATTCAGAAAAGGAGTTACACTAGATGATGGATACGTTACGAAACCCGCAGAGCTAACAATCTTAAGAAGCGGTGAATCATCTGAAATTGAGCTAACCATTGTGGAAGGGAAATTTCATCAGGTAAAGCGTATGTTTGAATCGAGAGGTAAAAAAGTAACATACTTAAAACGAATTTCAATGGGTTCGTTGTCGTTAGATGAAGAGTTGGAATTAGGTGAATATCGAGAGTTAACGGAAGGTGAGCTAAATTTATTAAGGGGAAAAAAGGAATAAGAGGCGAAAGAAAAAGGAACCTGTACATAAATTGGTTCCTTTTTGTTCACTCTACGCAAGTGAAACAATTCACGTTTAAATGCACCGAAGTAAAGTCGGACATTCAAAGATACTCAACACACATGGTGAAAAGTATGAGGAATCTTTATCTCTGTATATAAATACTTACCTTTGAAACTTACTAGGATGAAATCTTGACCTTCTTCTCTGTCGTCGTCCATGTACCACGACTTGGACTATGAACTAAATCATTGTATGCTAAGACATTTAAATCACGCTGAATAGTTCTAGGAGTGATACCAAACTCATCAACAAGCTCTTGAGTAGTAACAGTTCCCTTTTTACTAATGAACATGTAAACGGATTTGATACGCGTTAGCATTCGATTAGTTGAAGGTTTCAAAAAACCACTTCCTTATTCGTTTTTCGTAAGGCACAACTTCTTTATAACTTTGAGATGTCAAGCACTATTTAAGTCCTCAGTTACATTGTACACAAAAAACCATAAAAAATAAAAGGGTAAAGCTTAATTTAATAATTAATTTACAAAAATTGATATAAATGAGATAAATATGTACTTTTTTGGCAGGTCTCCTTTCTTAAGCTATACATTATTTATTTAATGTATGCAAAATATAACCAAATAGACCTATTCGAGCATAAATTTAGAGAAAAGGTTACAACCCTTTACCCTTTTTGCAGCTAATTAAACACCTTAGATGCTTTTTAAAAAAAGGTGTGATAAAGTGGAAAATAGTACAAATTGAATACTTCTGAAATGGTGGAGGATAAATATGGAAGCTATCAATTGGATGGAAGAAGTCAAAAAAAGAGAACGCGATATCTTGGAAGAAACGAAACGTTTTTTACAAATTAAAAGTGTTCTCGATGAATCTATAAAAGAAGATGAGCCGTTTGGAGAAGGAGTAGCTAAAGCTCTTCATTTTTTATTGGATAAAGGACATGCTGATGGTTTTGTAACTAAGAACGTAGATGGATATGCAGGACATATTGAATTAGGAGAAGGAAAAGAATTAATAGGAGTTTTATGTCACGTTGACGTCGTACCTGAAGGTGATGGTTGGTCTGTTGATCCATACGGTGGCGAAATTAAGGATGGGAAAATTTTTGCCCGTGGAGCCATTGATGATAAGGGACCAACAATGGCTGCTTATTACGCTATGAAAATTGTGAAAGAGTTGAAGTTGCCGCTCTCAAAACGCGTACGTATGATTATTGGAACGGATGAAGAAAGCGATTGGAGATGTGTAGATCACTACTTTAAACATGAAGAAATGCCAACGATGGGTTTTGCTCCAGACGCTGACTTTCCTATTATTTACGCAGAAAAAGGAATTACCGATGTGGAGTTACACCAACAACCGATTCAAGGTACAGACGGAGAGTATGTATTAATATCACTTGAATCTGGTCGTCGCTATAATATGGTGCCTGATTATGCAAAAGCAGTTCTTGCTGTGAAAGAAGAAGTAGACTTGAAAAAAGCGTATGAGAACTTCTTAAATAAACATGACGTAAAAGGTACAGTTGAATTCAACAACAGCCGATATACGATTACTTTAGAAGGGGTATCGGCACATGGAAGTGTTCCTCAAAAAGGAAAAAATGCAGGGCTGTTGTTAGTAAGTTTTCTACATGAATTAGCATTAAATGAACAAGCAAGACAGTTTATTACATATGTTAATCAATATTTTGTAGACGATACAATTGGTAACAAAATCGGTTTGCATGTTCGAGATGATGTAACAGGTGACTTGACCGTAAACGTTGGTATTTTATTTTACACTGATGAGAAAGCCGGGCAAATTGGCTTAAACATTCGTTATCCAGTTGCCGCTAATATTGACAGTATTATTTCTACACTCAAGAAACAAAGTGAGACCTATCAAATCACTGTTAAGCATTTTTCTGATTCAAAACCCCATCATGTAGATAAAAACCATGAGCTTATTAAAACGTTACAGCAAGTGTATCAAGACCAGACAGGAGAAGAACCAACGCTTATTTCTATCGGTGGAGGTACATATGCACGAGCATTAGAAGCGGGAGTAGCATTTGGCCCACTCTTCCCTGGAAGAGAAGAAGTGGCCCATGAAAAAGATGAATATATGGTGGTCGAAGATTTAATGAAAGCAACAGCCATTTATGCACAAGCTATTTATGAATTAGCTAAGTAAAAGAAAAAGACGCTCAAAAGCATGAGCGTCTTTTTCTAACTTATTATGAATCAAAAGAGAATAAATCACTTGATAAGTAGCGTTCGCCTGTATCGCAGGCAATGCACACAACGACTTGGTCAGGGCTTAGTTTTTTAGCTACCTCGATAGCAGCATAGCAAGCTGCACCAGAGGATGGGCCAACTAAAATCCCTTCTTCAGCAGCCAGTCTACGCGTAATATCATACGCTTCTTCATCTTTAATCTTTAAAATTTCATCATATACATCCACATTTAAGGTATTAGGTATAAAGCCGGGGCTTGTTCCTACAAGCTTATGCTTTCCTGGTTTTCCACCTGATAAAACGGGAGAGCCAGCAGGTTCCACTACATGAACGCTCATGTTTGGATAGCGTTCTTTTAGCGCTTCACCAGTTCCTGTTATTGTACCGCCAGTACCTGCTGTAGCAACAAATGCAGCTAATTCTTTATTTAAATCATCCATTGCTTCGACGATTTCTTTTGCCGTGGTGTGGCGGTGCGCGTCTGGATTAGCTGCGTTTTTAAATTGCATCGGCATAAAAGCATTTGGAATTTCTTTTGTTAATTCTTCTGCTTTACGAATAGCCCCTGGCATTTTTTCGTCTCCTGGTGTTAGCACAACTTCAGCCCCGTAAGCTTTTAATAAGTTGATACGTTCTTGTGTCATAGTATCTGGCATAACTAGAATTGAACGATAACCTCTTGCTGCAGCATTCATAGCTAATCCAATTCCAGTATTGCCACTAGTTGGCTCAATTATAGTTGAATTTGACTTTAAAAGGCCTGCCTCTTCAGCTTTAACAATCATATTAAAGGCAGCGCGATCTTTTACACTCCTGCTGGGATTGAAGAATTCAAGCTTTAAATAAACGGATGCACCGTCAGCTGGCTGAAGGCGATTCAATTTGACAAGGGGCGTATCCCCAATTAAATCTGCCATGTTGTTAACAACTTTCATTATAACCATCCTTTGCATCGATAGAATTAATAATCTTTTTTAACTTAGTATAGACAACAATAGTGTACAGCTACACTTTCACAGTCAGAAAAAGACGTGTTTTTTCTATCATAACATAATCTATCGCCTTAGTAGGATAAAAGGGTTTAAGCATCCTGTTTCACTAAAAAGCTCTAATTACTAGTGGTATCTTTGTTTTAATATTAGTAAAATTGAACCATAAAAACAATCTGGCAGCTTTTAGCGAGGAGAATGATTTGATATGGCGCAACTTATTAAGATACAAGACTATCTTTCACGCTATGAGAGAGATTTGTATCATTATTCATCTCAATTTACACGTGTGAAACAACATAATTGGGATAGAGCAAAGGATTATTTTTACAATGGAAAAGAAGCGGATATAGCTGAGTTAGAAGAATCCCTGACTCCAGAACAATCGCTTTTTCAAAAGGTAAAGTTCTTCTTTAAAAAAGATGAACTAGTTGAAATAGATAAACAATATATGGAGGTAGCAATAGAAAAAGAAGAAGGAGAAGAAAGCTTTGATGCTGAAAATCTCACTACGTTCGTGACAGACCCTAAAAACCTACAAGATTTAAAAGTGTTGTTTTTAGAAAACGTTTTTCAAATGCAAATGAGGTGGGCGACATCAACTTTATTTGAGCTTTCAAATGCAGATAAGCGATATTTTTATGATGAAAAGCTTCAATATTTTTTGAAAAGTTTTCCTGATACGTTTCTACTTATGTATAAGCCTGTGTTTTTAGTGAAAAAAGCCCCTGTTGAAGCAGAGGTCATTTTAATTACGCCTACAGAAACTATCTGCATTGCAATGGTTGAAGGGAAAAATGGCTCTGTGTTTCAGTATTCAAAAGAAAATTTTTGGACAGAGTTAATAGGGAAAGACAAAAAGAAAGTGTTAAATCCTGTGCTTGGATTAAATAGAACGGTGCAACTCGTAAAAAGCCTTTACCAATCGCATAACATTGATCGACCTATTCGAAAAGTATTGCTGAGTCGTAATGGATTCTTTGACTCTCCTAAAGAACCTTATCAAATTGATTTTATTGATAAGAGGAATTATGAAGAATGGTTCTATAGTTTAAGGCGTTTATCAGCACCTTTAAAATTTAATCAGCTTCAAGCAGCTGAGGCACTTTTAAAACATAGTCAAAGCATTTATTTTGATCGAAGTGAGAATGAATCATTTTGATGTGAAATTTAGTATTTATCTAATAGAAAATGCTTTCATTTCTCCAATTTGAACATATAATGCTCATAATAAGTTATGTAGGAGGAGAACAGATGGCTTATGATGATCAAAGATTTGAAGCATATTTAGATAAGATGGATATGGTTACCGTTCTTGTTCCTAAATCTTACTACAATGGAGAAGTGAATTCGCTTTGCTTAATGAGAGGTGACCAATCTCTTTCTTTAACGTTAAAGGATAAAAAAGTCTTACATGAAGCTATAAAATATGAATACTATTGTCCAATGAAAGTAGAGATTGGTGAAGAGTATCGAGTGGTAGAAGAACGTGGTGCGAAAGCAGACTTAAAGATAGGAGCCGTCATCCGGACTCCTGAATTCGATGATGCTTTCTTTTATAATGAATCAGATTTGGGCGTGAGTTTTACTACCCAACATATCCAGGTGAAAGTATGGGCACCAACTGCTACGGATGTAAAAGTAAAGCTTATCAATCCTGAAACTTTAAACAAAGAATATATTAGCATGACTCGCCTGACAAAAGGAGTTTGGACTGCGGCCTGTGGACTTGAAAAAGAAGGGTATTACTACACATTTGAGGTAACGGTCAACGGCGTTACGAGAGAAGCTGTTGACCCTTATGCAATAGCAGCATCAGTAAATAGTAAATATGGTGTGCTGGTGAATTTAAAAAAAACGAAGCAGTCACCGGTGCAAAAGGCTCCGCTTCCAAACCCTACCGATGCCATTATTTATGAAGTGCACATTCGTGATTTTACCATTCATCCCTCCAGTAACGTGTCCAGTAAAGGAACATATGCAGGATTTACTAGAGCGTCAACAGAAAGCGGTGTATCAACAGGCTTAGCTTACTTGAAGGAACTTGGTATTACACATGTGGAGCTTTTACCAGTTAATGATTTCGATGGCGTAGATGAATTGAATCCTTTTGATGCTTACAATTGGGGCTATAACCCACTCCTATTTAATGTCCCGGAAGGTAGTTATTCTTTGGATCCGACCAATCCAGTAGCCCGTATTCTAGAACTAAAGGAGCTTATTCAAACCGTTCATGAGAATGACTTGCGTGTTATACTTGATGTCGTCTATAACCATGTGTATATAAGAGAAGAATCTTCATTTGAAAAGATTGTTCCAGGCTATTTCTTCCGCCATGATGAATTTGGAATGCCTTCTAATGGAACTGGTGTAGGAAACGACTTTGCTTCTGAGCGTAAGATGGCACGCAAATTTATCGTGGATTCGGTTTTGTTTTGGGTGAAAGAATATGATGTTGATGGCTTTCGATTTGATTTAATGGGAATTTTAGATATTGAAACGATGAATATGATTCGACAAAAGCTGTTTGAATATGATTCATCGATTTTACTATTCGGTGAAGGTTGGGATTTAAATACCCCTTTATCCTCAGAGGAGAAAGCAACCATTTATAATTCTGATAAGGTACCAAACATCGGTTTTTTTAATGATCGTTTTCGAGATTTTATTAAGGGAAGTACTTTTAACATCTATGATAAAGGTTTTATTTGTGGTAACACTCATCGAATAGACGAAGTAAAGCAAGTAGTAGCTGGCAGTGTTTCTTATCAAAAAGGAGAAAAGTATTTATTTACCCAGCCTACCTCCTCAATAAATTATGTAGAATCACACGATAATCATACTTTGTGGGATAAATTGAGTAAGTGTAATTCCCATGAAGAGAAGCGAATCTTGCAAAAGAGGCAAAAGCTTGCAAGTGCAATGGTGTTATTAGCTCAGGGAATACCTTTTCTACATGCAGGACAAGAGTTTTACCGAACAAAAAAAGGCGTTGAAAATAGCTATCGTTCCCCAGATAGCATTAATCAATTTGATTGGGAACAGCGAAAGATTTATAAAGAGGATATCAAATGGCTACAAGCAGTGATTCAGCTAAGAAAAGCACACGGCGCTTTTCGCTTTCATACAACTGAGCTCATTAGGAAGCATATGAAGTTCTTAGAATCAGTACCAGAAGTTGTTGCATATTCTCTTGTTAATGTAGAAGAGTACGGACCATGGAAAGATATTATTGTCGCGTTTAACCAAGACACATCGACTCGTTATATTAACCTGCCACCGGGAAATTGGCATGTTGTAATTGATGGAGAAAATGCTTATCAGTATCCATTTACAAAAGTCCTTTCAGGTAAAACAGCCGTTCCTGCAGTTGGAGTTTTAGCATTATTTAAAACATAAGTGCTATTCTGCTACTTGACGAGAAAAGCGGGAAGAGGATAAAATTTATGAAGGATAGCTATTGGTATATGTCCGCAATAGCTGTCTTTTTTATTTAATAAAACAAATACACGTTGTTGATGATATAAATAGAAGTAAACATAACTTTAAATTTTTAATGAAATGTGTGTGTTGAAATTGAAGGTGAATTGGTTGGAACATATATTAGGAAGCGAATGGGAAGTGACTCCTGCTGGCGGTGCAACTGGAGATGCTTATTTCGCAAGGTTTCAAGACCGAAAGCTATTTCTGAAGCGTAATTCATCTCCTTTCCTAGCTGTTTTATCAGCAGAAGGCATTGTTCCAAAACTAGTTTGGACAAAACGAATGGAAAATGGAGATGTAATTACAGCTCAACACTGGTTAGATGGTCGAGAGTTGAAGCCTCAAGATATGAACTCGGATAGCGTAACAGAGTTGCTGAGTAAAATTCATCACTCTAAAGAGCTATTGGATATGTTAAAAAGATTAGGGAAAGAGTCATTATTACCACAAGACGTTCTACTCGATATTCGAGCGAATGTAGATGTAGACTTGCAAAAAGAACTGATTGTTGAGCAAGGAATTATGTATTTAGAACGAGAAGTGGATTTTGTTCAACCAGAGGAATATGTGGTTTGTCATTGCGATGTCAATCATAACAATTGGTTACTAGGCGAAAATGAACAGCTATATTTAATTGATTGGGACGGAGCGATGATTGCTGATCCAGCCATTGACTTAGGCCTCTTATTGTATTGGTATATCGATCCAGCAGAATGGAAGAGCTGGTTAGAAAAGTATGGTATTACTTTAACTGATAACTTACAAAAGCGAATGAAATGGTATGTGGTGAGTCAGAGCATTTTATTTGTACAATGGCACCGTACAAAGCAAGAAGTACCAGAAATGAACTACTGGCTTAACTACTTAAAAGTATTGCTTGAAAATGAGCAGCTAAGCCAGTAAGTTTAATTAAGATAGACTAGATAGTTCTTCAACCCATTGAGATAGATTTTGTTTGTTTGTCTCAATGTGTTGGTCAAGATGTGCCGCGCTTTTTGCAGTTTGTGTATACTCGCAAATATTTTGAAGCGTACGATACACTTGTTCATTAGCAGTTCCATTTGCTAGCATTGCTTGAGCCAAGCGTTCAACTTGTTCGCATTCTGAGACTGTTCCACAGCAGTCTGTTTGGTGATTTGATAAGATGTCCTTTAAGATAGCCATTTGATGCTGAGCGTTTAAAGGCATAGTGCATCATCCTTTCTCGTATGATGCTTTTATTTTTTTCTTTATAAATACAATTATTCATACGAATGTCGGTTGTACAAAATAACCGACATTTTCCGTGTGGTTCAATTTTGATAATTTTTGATAATATAGATGAGGTGTGGAGTATGAGACTAAGAAATAAACCTTGGGCAAAAGAAAAATTGGCGCAGTATCCACAATATGCTGTGGGAAACCCTGCAGAACATAAGGGAAAGTGGAACGAAGTATTTGAAAACAATAATCCAATTCATATTGAAGTAGGAACTGGAAAAGGTCAATTTCTACTTGGAATGGCTAAGCAAAATCCAAATATTAACTATATTGGTATTGAGTTATACGAGAGTGTAATTGTGAGTGCTTTAGATCGTATAATTGAAGCAGAAGTACCGAACTTCAAGCTGCTAAGTGTTGATGCAAAAGACTTAACCGAATATTTTGCTAAAGGTGATGTTGAACGAGTGTACCTAAACTTTTCAGATCCTTGGCCAAAAGTTCGTCATGCTAAAAGACGCTTAACGTACAAAACATTTTTAAATATCTATGAGCAAATTTTAATTGGTGGTGGAGAAATACACTTTAAAACAGATAATCAAGGGTTATTTGAATACTCTTTAATGAGCTTTTCTGAATATGGTTTGTTATTAAAGTACGTAAGTTTAGATTTACATGCGAGTGAATTTGAAGGAAATATTATGACTGAGTATGAAGAGAAGTTTTCTCAAAAAGGAAGTCGAATCTATCGTTCAGAAGTTAAATACATGAACGAAAAGTAATATCAACAGGGACCTTTCAACTAGTGAAAGGTCCTTTTTATTTAAAAAAGACTATAAAAACGCAAATAGGCAGTGATACAATAAATAGGAATATATGGGAGGTGTGAAAAATGGAAACGTTAACAATAGGGGATGTAAAAGTTACTTGGTTAAACGGTGGAGACAATCATCTTGATGGAGGCGCTATGTTTGGTGTTGTACCAAAAGAGCTTTGGTCTAAAAAATACCCTCCTGCCTATGATAACCGTATTCCGATGAGAACTGATCCACTTTTAGTTCAAATTGGTAAAGAAGTTGTCTTAATTGATGCAGGTATAGGAAATGGAATGATTGAAGGTAAGCAAAAAAAACATTTTGGTATTACGGAAGAATCTCATGTAGAAACGGATTTAATGAAACTAGGGTTAACACGACATGATGTCACCAAAGTAGCGATGACACATATGCACTTTGATCACGTATCGGGACTAACAACGAAAAGTCAAGGTACATTGGAGTCTACGTTTCCAAACGCAGTTATTTACGTAAGCGAAGTTGAATGGAACGAAATGCAAAACCCTAATATACGTTCAAAAAATACGTATTGGAAGCAGAATTGGGAAGCTATTGAATCTCAAGTTGTACCGTTTCATGATTCTATTCAATTGCTCCCGGAATTTACGATGCACCACACAGGTGGGCATAGCGATGGACATTCTGTCGTTGTCATTAGTAGCCGAGGTGAGCAGCTTGTGCATATGGGAGATTTACTGCCAACTCATGCTCATCACAATGTTTTGTGGGTTATGGCCTATGACGATTTTCCAATGACATCTATTTCACAAAAAGAAAAATGGCTTCAATACGCATACAATCAAAATGCATGGCTTAGTTTTTACCATGATGCTTATTACCGAGCAATTAAGTGGGATACTAAAGGTGATATCATAAATGCAGTGAAATTTAATCAATCTTTACTAAGTCAATAATGTTACCGCTACTTTTATCAATGAAAAATTCATATTGTTCACGACTGCCGTCTACAGAGCGAGTAATACCGCCAGAGTAACCTTCAAAAGCGAGACCATACCTATTTATAACCTTGGTCGTCGTCTGAATCCAAGAGCCGTTAATAGGACCATTTTGTTTAAATGCCTGTTTTGCAATTTGCAGTGCTTCCATGGATGAAAGAGACGACTTTTTCTTTTGATAGAGATAAGCGCTTGCAAAACCAACAGCAATGCCTGTTATGAGCTGGGTATACTTCATAATAATCACCTTCTTTATTTAATGAAAACAAAAGCTCTTACTACAGTCCATTATACAAAAACATACTTTAATTGTTAAGCAATCCAGGTGTTTAAGGAAGAAGAATGGAAAGTATTTTGACTTTTCGCTACAATAAAGGGTAATGACATACATAAAGGAGACGAAAGATGAATTCAGAAACTTTATCATTATTTAAAACGCTAACAGAACTTCCGGGTGCTCCAGGGCATGAGCACGCAGTAAGGGCTTTTATGAAATCACAAATGGAGCCTTTAACTGATGAAATTATTCAGGATGGACTTGGGAGTATTTTTGGGGTAAAAAAAAGCAATGCTTCAGGTCCAAAAGTAATGGTAGCTGGGCATATGGACGAAGTTGGATTTATGGTAACCGGAGTGACGGATAAAGGAATGTTACGCTTTCAAACATTAGGCGGATGGTGGAGTCAGGTACTCTTGGCTCAGCGCGTCGAGGTTGTTACAAGAACGAGAAAGGTTACAGGCGTTATTGCATCGATTCCGCCACATCTGTTAGAAGATGCGCAGCGTAATAAGCCAATGGCTATTAAAAATATGATGATTGATGTCGGCGCCGATTCTAAGCAAGAGGTTGCTGATATGGGGATTCGTCCTGGAGATCAGATTGTGCCCATTTGTCCATTTACACCAATGGCTAATGAGAAAAAAATCTTAGCAAAAGCATGGGATAATCGATATGGTTGTGGATTAGCGATTGAATTATTAAAAGAAGTAAAAGATGAAAAGTTGCCAAATATTCTATACGCTGGAGCAACTGTGCAAGAAGAAGTAGGTTTACGAGGTGCTCAATCTGCTGCAAATATGATTAAGCCTGATGTTTTTTATGCGCTAGATGCAAGCCCAGCAAATGATATGTCAGGGGATAAGAATGCATTTGGGCAGCTTGGAAAAGGTGTACTGCTTCGCATTTTTGACCGGACGATGGTAACGCATCGAGGTATTCGAGAGTTTATTTTAGATACGGCTGAGACCAATCATATTCCATATCAGTATTTTGTTTCACCAGGTGGTACTGATGCAGGGCGTGTTCATACATCTAATAGTGGAGTTCCATCTGCTGTAATTGGTATTTGCTCAAGATACATTCATACACATGCTTCTATGATTCATGTAGATGATTATGCAGCTGCGAAAGAACTATTAGTGAAGTTAGTGCGTGCAACGGACGAAACAACAGTAGCTACTCTTAAAGAGCAAGTTTAATCTTAGAACAGTCGCTTGTAAAAAGCGATTGTTTTTTGTGTTAATTAAACAATAAGCAAAGGAGAGATAAAATGAATATTGCAATTGGAACGAAAAATCCAACTAAAATAAATGCTGTTAAAAATGTATTTGGACAAGAAATGACCTACCATTTGTTTGAGGTGCCTTCAGGTGTATCTAGCCAACCGTTTTCCGATGAAGAAACCATTCAAGGAGCCATTAACCGTTCAGAGAGAGCATGTAAAGATGAGATGGATTTAGGGATAGGATTAGAAGGTGGCGTAACAGAAACAGATTATGGGTTGTTTTTGTGCAATTGGGGAGCTTTAAGTAGTCCTTCTCTCAAAAAGCCAATTATTGCTGGTGGTGCAAGGATTTTATTACCTCACGAAATTGCAACAATGTTAAAGAAAGAAAAAATTGAGTTAGCGGAAGCTATGGAACGCTTTACGCATAAAAAAAATGTGCGTTCAAATGAAGGGGCAATAGGTATCTTCACATCGGAAATGCTCACAAGAACAACGATGTTTGAACACGTTGTTCGCATGCTGTATGGTCAATATCAGTTTCATCAAAAACAATAAATAGGATATACTAACACCTTAATAATACCGAAACGCTCTACATACTTAGAAGTAAGATACTTGCACCATCTTGTTGACTATGGTTTCATATGAATGACTGTACAATTAAAATAATGATAAATAAGATGTCTTTTTTGGGAAGCAACAAGGCATACAATATAAAGGAGGAAGTAACAATGAAAAAAATGGAGAGTATTGAACAATATAATGAGGTCATTAAAGAAGGAAAACATATTATGATGTTCTCAGCAGACTGGTGTCCAGACTGTCGTGTCATTGAACCAATTTTACCTGAAGTGGAACAGAAATATAGTGACTATACGTTTCACTATGTAGATCGCGATCAGTTTATTGATTTGTGCATTGAACTCAATATCTTTGGTATTCCAAGTTTTGTAGGATACCACAACGGTGAAGAGAGCGGGCGTTTTGTAAGTAAAGATCGTAAAACGCAGGAAGAGATTGAACAATTTATCGAAAGTTTAAAAGGATAAGCTACCGCTGGGCCTGTTGTTTTAACAAGAGGCCTAATTTTAAGCTTTTTTGGTGAAAAGGAGGGATTCCTTAGTGAAGATGACGAGTATTAAAATGAAAAAATTAATTCAAGATCGTTTGAAAGATGAAAATTTACGTTTTCAATTCGATCAAAAAAACGATACGCTACGAATTGAGCATTCTGAAACGAAAAAAGGATTAACTGTTTCACTACCAGGACTCATTGCGAAGTGGGAAGAAAAAAAGGACGCAGCAGTAGATGAAATGATATATTATATAAGAGAAGCTGTGCGCGTAATGAATGATGAACAACAATTAAACTCAAAAGAAAAGAAGATTCTTCCAGTTATTCGATCTACTTCTTTTCCAACGAAAACAAACGAAGATGTTCCGCTCGTATATGATGATCATACGGCAGAAACAAGAGTTTATTATGCCTTAGATTTGGGTAATACGTATCGATTAATAGATGAAAAGCTCCTTGAAAAAGAAAAGCTTGAGGTAACATCTATTAGGGAAATGGCAAGATTTAATCTTCGGTCATTGCCGATTACATATAAAAAAGATACGGTTGCGGGCAACGATTTTTATTTTGTTAATGCTAATGACGGGTATGATGCGAGCCGCATTTTAAATGAATCTTTCTTACAAGAGTTTCAAGATAAAGTAAAGGGAACGCTAACAATTGCTGTGCCTCATCAAGATGTTTTGATTTTAGCAGATGTTCAAAATGAAACGGGCTATGATATATTAGCACAGATGAATATGAGCTTTTTTGCTAGTGGAAGAGTACCCATTACAGCACTCTCTTTCTTGTATGAAAACGGGCATTTAGAGCCAATTTTCATTTTAGGAAAAAATCGTAGTAAAGGACGGAGTTAAGGAATGAATATTTTTTACAACAAAGAAGGTATCGGTGATACGCTAATCGTATCTCTTCAAGACATCGAACTGTCAAACCGAACGTTTGAAACAAAAAAGAACGTCACGCGCATCTTTGATGAAAAATCAAATGTTACTGCTGGCTATAATATTTTCGAAGCATCGACTGTTTTATCTTTCTCAGGGCGTGGGCCGATTAAGTTAACAGAAGAGCTAGTAGCGGAAGTAAACCGCGTTATTCAAGAAAGTGGATTTTCTGAATCGATTGAAGTAGACTTATCTCCAAAATTTGTTGTGGGCTATGTTCAGGAAAAAGAAAAGCATCCAAACGCTGATAAATTGAATATTTGTAAAGTGGATGTTGGCACAGAAACGTTACAAATTGTGTGTGGTGCTCCAAACGTTGAGGCAGGACAAAAAGTTGTAGTGGCAAAAGTGGGCGCTGTTATGCCAAGTGGTCTTGTTATTAAAGATGCAGAACTTCGTGGCGTACCTTCTTCTGGTATGATCTGTTCTGCAAAAGAATTAGCTTTGCCAAATGCTCCTCAGGAAAAAGGAATTTTAGTGTTGGAAGAAAGCGCAAAAGTAGGAGAAGAGTTCTCAGCTTAATTCTATATAATACAAAAGTCGGATGTTGCTTTACACCTATGTTTCAAAGGATTACAGTTTGTGAAAAGCAATTGTCAATAGTTTTATAAATTTGATAAAATTAAAAGCCACTAGTAGTTCTAGTGGCTTTTTTGCATATTTCATAAGATATCGGGTATCTAGTTAATAGATTTTATAGGAACCCTATTGGATACATGGTAAAATGAATGAGAGTGTATAAAAATTGAAAATTTTACAAGAAGCATACAGTTTTTTATAAATAGAAATACGACTGTTAAGGAAGAAAGAGTGATAAAAATGGGTTTTATGCGAAAAATGATGGATTATCTATTAGGTTATGAAGTGAAAGAAATTATAGTAGATGAAGAAGGTCGACAAACAGAGATTCCATTAAATGAGCCTAAGAAAGAGACAGAAATGAAGCAAAGGCCAGTTCAAGAAACGGTCAATGAAAAAGCAGCTACTCCAAAGAAGCAAACACCAGCCCGTTTACCAAGACAAGAAAAAGGGACAACCCATCAAGACTTAGAGGCAAAAGTAGCTTATCACTATCCAAAAGGTCAATTTCGCTTTCCACTTATAGATGACAATCAATTTAGTCGTTCAGATGATTCACTAAGTCATGAAGTCCGTCGAAGAGAAAGACCTGCTGAAGAGGTGAAAAATGAACGAGAGTTTGTACGGAAAAGTCGTCAGATGAATCGAGAAGAACCGGCTCCTTTTCAACGTCCAGAATATGTGAAGCCAGTACAAGAGAAAAAAGTATCAGTTGCTTCTAAGCCGACTTCGCAAGTGAAGAAGCCGTTTCGTCCAACTGAAATCCCGTCACCTGTATACGGATTTAACAAGCGTCCAGCTAATCATCAACTTTCTCAACAGCATTCAGAAGTGGTCGAATTTGAGCTTTCGAGCTCAGCTGGAATAAAGCCGACTCCTACGTATGAATCTCTGCGAAAAGAAATTCGTAACGAAAGGACGTACGTAGAACCTCTAGTGCGCAAAGAACAGCAGGAGGAGAGTAAGGAAGTAGAAAACGTAGACTCGTTTAATGAACAGGTAAAAGATGTTTATGTCGAACCCCAAACAGTCCCGTCTTTACATATTGAAGAACGGCCACTAGAAGAAGTAGAGAAACCATCAATTCAGTTTGAGGGACATGGAACTATTGAAAGCATAGCGCCTGAAGTAGTAGAGAAGTCAGAATCTATAGAAGAAGATGTTCCACAGCAAGAAGCGCCTATTGTAGACGAGTTTGAAGAGGTAAAAGAGTCTCAGCCTGCAATTGAAGAAGAGCCACAAGCATATGCAGATGAACCGGAAGACACTAATCGAAAACCGGAAAAGTCAAGTGCAAGCTCATCAAATGGAGGCCGCAGGTTAGTTCCGTTTAATGTCATGATGTTAAAAAAGGACCGTGAAAAAGTCGCTCAATCGTCGTCTGTAGAGCGTTTGAAAACGCAGGAGAAGCAAGAGGAGTGTGAAGAAGAACCAACTCCTATCCTACTTAAAGAAGCAACACCATTAGCGGATTCTCAAGCGGAATTGTCGTATCAATTCCCTTCTATGTCAATGTTAAATGCACCATTAATTGAAATGGAAGAGGATCATGATTGGGTACAAGAGCAAAGTGACCTGCTTGATATGACGCTAAACAATTTCAACGTTCGTGCCAAGGTAGTAAATGTGACGCAAGGTCCAACCGTTACACGCTTTGAAGTTCAACCAGAGCCGGGCGTTAAAGTAAATAAGATAACGAATTTAACAGATGATATTAAGCTGAGCTTAGCAGCAAGAGATATTCGGATTGAGGCGCCAATACCAGGTAAAAATACAATTGGCATTGAAGTGCCCAACCAACAAAGTAAGCCGGTTTTGCTTAGCGAAATAGTAAACGACCCAGCTTTCACCCAAAATAAGTCACCTTTAACGGTAGCATTGGGTTTAGATATCTCAGGTTCTCCAGTAGTCACGGATTTAAATAAAATGCCACATGGTTTAATTGCAGGGGCCACTGGTTCAGGAAAAAGCGTATGCATTAACACAATTATTGTGAGCTTACTCTATAAAGCAGCTCCTCATGAGGTCAAATTGATGCTTATTGATCCAAAGATGGTTGAGTTAGCGCCTTATAACGGTATTCCGCACTTAGTAAGTCCTGTTATTACAGACGCCAAAGCTGCCACAACAGCTTTAAAATGGGCTGTAGAAGAAATGGAACGTCGCTATGAGCTGTTTGCGCATACCGGTGTGCGTGATATTACACGCTATAATGAAAAAGTAGAAGAGCATAGCGAGAAAAGCGGTAAGCTTCCATATCTCGTCATTATTATTGATGAGCTTGCAGATTTAATGATGGTATCACCTGGTGAAGTTGAAGAAGCAATTTGTCGTATAGCTCAAAAAGCGAGAGCATGCGGTATTCATTTGCTGCTAGCGACACAAAGACCTTCTGTTGACGTTATCACAGGTCTTATTAAAGCGAATGTCCCAACCCGCGTAGCCTTTTCGGTCTCTTCTCAAGTTGATTCTCGCACGATCATTGATACAGGTGGAGCGGAGAAACTACTTGGTAAAGGAGATATGCTATTATTAGAAAACGGTTCGTCTAAAACGGTTCGAGTTCAAGGGAATTTTGTATCAGATGAAGAAATTGATCGCGTCGTCGATCATGTAAAATCGCAAATGAAGCCAACTTATTTATTTGATCAGCAAGAACTGTTAAAAAAGCAGCAGACGTTTTCAACACAGGAAGATGATGAATTATTCTATGAGGCGTGTGAATTTGCTCTAAGCCAGGACGGTGCCTCAGCATCAAGCTTACAGCGCCGATTCCGTATCGGTTATAATCGGGCTGCAAGGTTAATTGATATGATGGAGCAGCAAGGTATTATCTCCGAAGCGAAAGGTAGTAAGCCAAGAGATGTGTTAATTACGGAAGATGAGCTGCATGAACTTGAAAATAAAACAGCCAGCTACTAAAGTAAAGACCTGGCTTGCTACGGCTATTTTAGCAGGGTAGCTTAGCCCAGGTCTTTATGTGTGTAATGAGGTTAGGTTATTTTGGAAGTGTGAGAACCGAGATAAAGGTTTGTCAGATTACAAAAAATGATTTAGTATATGTAAGGGTAACATTTCGTTGTTTTTTCCAGTTTAATTTGGAAAGTATAATTATTAATGAGGATGTCAGCTCACAAGCGATATGCTAAGGCTCCTCGATAATGAGTGTGAGAAGCAATGGCGAATAACCATCAAGACATTATTGATTTAATTGAAATTCGGAAAGAAAAACAATCCCAAGCGGACGAGGCCATTCAATCCTTTTATAATGAGTACCTTTTGTTTGTGATGAGGTATACAAACATTCGAGAAAAAGTGAGAGCAGCTCACCTTTTTCGTGAACGTACAGGACTTTCACAAAAGCAAATGCAGCTAAGCGACAAAGAGCATTTATTTCAACAGTGGCTTGCATTTGATTATGTTACAATTCAAGGCCGAACGTTGTTGCAGCAGTTTATAAGTGAAAAAACAGCTACACGAAACGAAACATTTTTAATTCAAAGTGCGTTGTTTTTAACAAGTGTATTAGAGCCGATTGTTGTATCAAAAGTATGTGAGTCTTTTTACGTAAAAGGATATAGTCCATTGACAAACAAGCAGGTTATCATCAAAGATGTAAAAGGAAGGTTTAAAAACACAGATGTTGAAAAAGTATTATGGGTTCGGAAAATAAAGTCACTCGGTTATGACGTGTTAGTAGGCTCTTACTTTATACAAGCAGAAGCTAGTTTGGAGAAGCTACATCAATCACTGAACCAAGAAGAAAAGCTCAATTGGAGACAATTTTTAAAAAGATATGCGGTTACCTATTTGACGGAGGCCCGAGTCTTTCAGAAATAGCCAAAAGTCAAGGCTTTCAAAGCTTGTTGAGCAATTTGCAGAAGTGATATAATATGCAGCTGTTATCATTCTATACAAACAAATGCGAAGAATGACATGTTTGTAAGAGCAATTATTGATAACCGTCATATACTGTCTTACAGATAGACGAATGTTGGAGGTTCTTTATATGACAGTTTACCATTTTGTAGGTATTAAAGGAACAGGGATGAGTGCGTTAGCACAAATCTTAAATGATACGGGCTTTCAAGTTCAAGGTTCGGATATTGAAAAAGAAATCTTTACACAGAAAGCATTAGAAGAGCAGGGGATTCCTGTTCTACCTTTTAATAAAGAAAACATTAAAGAAGGCATGGTTGTAATTGCTGGAAATGCGTTTCCTGATACGCATGAGGAAATTGCAGAAGCCATGGAGCGCGACATACCTGTTGTTCGCTATCACCGTTTTTTAGGTGACTATATGAATCAGTTTACAAGTATTGCTGTTACAGGTGCTCACGGTAAAACATCCACTACTGGTATGCTAGCACATGTTATTCAAGGCGCTGAGCCAACTTCATATTTAATTGGAGATGGCACAGGGAAGGGCGTAAAAGATAGCAAATATTTTGCATTTGAGGCATGTGAATATCGTCGTCACTTCTTATCCTATACGCCAGATTATGCAATCATGACAAACATCGATTTTGATCACCCAGATTATTTTGCAAACATTGAAGATGTATTTAGTGCGTTTCAAGAGATGGGCTTGCAAGTGAAAAAAGGTATTATTGCCTGTGGTGATGACGAGCATCTTCAGCAAATACAAGCAAAAGTACCAGTCTTGTATTATGGATTAGGTGAAGAAAACGATTTTCAAGCTCGCAATATCGTGAAAAGTACGACTGGAACAGCATTTGATGTATTTGTACGTAATACGTTCTTTGCATCATTTGAAATTCCTGGATACGGAGACCATAATATTTTAAATGCTCTATCAGTAATTGCCCTATGTCATTATGAAGACATCCCGGTAGCTGTGTTACAAGAGCGATTTAAGACTTATCAAGGCGTAAAGCGTCGTTTTAGTGAAAAGAGTGTTGGAAAGCAAGTATTAATTGATGATTACGCGCATCACCCAACGGAGATTAACGCAACAATTTCAGCAGCTCGTCAAAAGTATCCAAATCGAGAAGTAGTTGCTGTATTCCAACCTCATACATTTACAAGAACACAAACGTTCTTAGAAGACTTTGCTACAAGTTTACAGCATGCTGATAAAGTATACTTATGCGATATTTTCGGCTCAGCTCGTGAACAGCAAGGCAAGCTTTCAATTGAAGATCTGCGCAGTAAAATCAACGGAGCAGAGCTTATTAATGAACAAACAATTGAAACGTTAAAAGGTCATAATGAAGCAGTTCTTGTATTTATGGGAGCTGGGGATATTCAAAAATTTGAAGAGTTATACCAAAAAACGGTTTCATAATAAAAAAAAGCTCAGATTAATAATCTGAGCTTTTTTTAGTACTTGGATAATGGATTATTTCAAATTATCTGGATTTAATCCTTTTAATTCTTCTAATACGAAAAGACCGTCTTTACGTATCAATACATCGTCAAAGTAAATTTCTCCACCGCCATATTCAGGACGTTGAATCATAACCATATCCCAATGAATGTTTGATTTGTTACCATTGTATGCATCTTCATAGCATTCTCCTGGGGTAAAGTGAAAGCTACCATCAATTTTCTCATCAAATAAAATATCTTGCATTGGGTGTTGAATATATGGGTTTACACCAATTGCAAATTCTCCAACAAAGCGAGCACCCTCATCTGTATTGAAAATTTCATTGATACGCTCTGTATCGTTAGCCGTTGCATCAACAATTTTTCCATTTTCAAACGTTAGCGTTACGTTTTCAAACGTAAATCCTTGATATGGTGAAGGTGTATTATAAGCAATGGTTCCATTTACTGAATCACGAACAGGTGCTGTGTAGACTTCTCCATCCGGAATGTTCATTTCGCCAGCACACTTTACAGCAGGAATATCTTTAATAGAGAATGTTAAGTCTGTTCCTTTTCCTGTTAAACGAACCTTGTCCGTACGATTCATTAAATCAACAAGCGCATCCATCGCTTTACTCATTTTGCTGTAGTCTAAGTTACATACATCAAAGTAAAAATCTTCAAATGCTTCTGTGCTCATTTTAGCTAATTGAGCCATTGCATCATTTGGATAGCGTAGTACAACCCATTTTGTTTTTGGAACACGGATATCACGGTGGACTTTTTTACCGATTGTATTTCCATGAATACGCATTTTGTCTCCTGGTACATCGGATTGTTCAAAGATATTAGAACCTGAACGTAATCCAATATAAGCGTCCATTTGCTTCATCACGTTTGCTTCAAAATCAGCCATCATGCTATATTGCTCTTCTTGTGCACCTTGAAGGAGAGCACGATCTACCGTATGATCTTTTAATAAAACAAATGGATATCCACCTGCAGCATATGCTTCGTTTACAAGGGCAGTTACAAGTTCACGTTGCAAGCCAAAGTTTTCAATTAAAACTTTTTCACCTTTTTGAAGACGAACGGAATAATTAATTAAGTTATGCGCCAAAGTTTGAATTCTAGGATCTTTCATATGTATTCCTCCTTTAAAATAAGCGACAACTGTCACTTTCTTAATTGTAACCGATTATTTATTTTTTGTTGATGAATATGGAATGTTTTAGTTATACTTTCCAAAGGATAAGGCAATAAATAATAAAAGTTTAAGAAAATGAGGAAGATAGTGTATGATAAGGATAAACGCTTCCAATTTTTGATCCTATGTTTAAGTTATTTTAAAATTGGGAACGTATTTGTATCAACAATTATGAACGAGGAGGGGATTAAATATGATTCTTATTTTATATTTAAGCGCTGCAGTAGTCGCTATTGCGATTTTTTATCTTGTTGTTTCAGTATCAAAGACGCTTCGTTCTGTACAACAAACTCTTACATCTGTGGCAGGAACGCTCGACGGTTTGGAAAAACAAATGACAGGTATTACAACGGAAACAACTGCACTCTTACATAAAACTAATTTATTGGCAGAAGATATTCAACGAAAATCCGAAGCTTTAAATACCGTAGTGGATTCGGTGAAAGGTGTTGGAGACTCGATTCATGATTTAAATAAATCTTTAAAGAACGTGTCTACTAGCGTCTCGCAAAAGGTAGAAGAAAACAAAGAGACTGTTGCACAAGTTGTTCAATGGAGCAATGTAGCAATGGATGTGTGGGAACGATTGAAAGCAAGAAGAAAGCCTGTGCAACAATCTACTGTTGATTCCACTGCTGCTGAGTTAGTTGAACCATCAAAAAAACGCTCAAGATCTTATTCTTAAAAGTATACTGGAGGAGAAAGCAATGGCAAATAATCAATCAACAAATAAAGACTTTTTATTAGGAACGATTATTGGAGGAGTAGTAGGAGCAGCGACTGCTTTATTGTTAGCTCCGAAAGCAGGTAAAGAACTAAGAGCTGATTTAAATGAACAAGCTGCTTATGTTCGTTTAAAAACGGAGCAAGTGAAAAATAGCGCTGTTGAAAAAGGACAAGAATTTGCTCAAACTGCGAAAGTAAAAACAGCAGATTTGTCGCATACTATCTCCGAGCAATCATCACAAGTCGTAGATAAAGTAAAAAATTTTAGAAAAGCTGATCAGCATGAAGACAATTTACCACCAACAAGCCTCGAGGTACTTGCTGATGAAGTAGAGTCTCAAAGTGATGAAGACTTTCATCAAAAGCTAACGGAAGCCCAAGAAGCGTTAGATGAAGTAGAAAGCAATATCAATCGCCCTTAAATTTGCTAGTAAGCGTTCATCTACTTGAACGCTTTTTTTTATGACTATCCCATATGTTAATTTATTGTGAATGAGTAATTGGGAAGGTAAAATAAAGAAAAAACTTAAAAGGATGATGAAAATGAAGAAAATTACAAGCGTAGAAGAGTTTAATGAAGTAGTCAACGAAAATGAATCTTTTCTATTTTTAAAGCATAGTACAACCTGTCCAATTAGCGGCGCAGGTTATGAAGCATTCTCGAACTATGTAAACAACCAAAACTCAGTGAAAGCATACTATTTACACGTCCAAGACGCACGTCCACTATCAAATTATATTGCTGAGACATATGGTGTTAAACACGAATCACCACAAGCCCTTTTCTTTGAGAATAATAAAGTAAGTTGGGATATTTCACACTGGAAGATTACGGAAGAAGAACTAAGTAAAAGAGTAAGTAAATAAAAGGTAAAGAAAGCTTGCGTGCTGAAAGATTGCGCAGGCTTTTGCTTTATTGTGCTTCAGGTGAATTTCGTATAAAATGAATGTAACTTAGTCGTCTCCTCTATCTATATCCTCCTAGATCAACAGATTCTTCAAAGGACTTTTGTGTTTTAGTTATTTTCAGCAGCGAGATAAACACATGAATATTGATAACCGTAAAGGTGAAAGGGTGGAACCAAATGGCGAAACAAGATTTACAGCAACTACGTGCTCAAATTGATGAACTGAACCTACAGCTATTAAAAGTTATTAATGAAAGAGGACTGCTCGTTCAAGAGGTTGGTAAACTAAAAGGAGTGCAGGGAACGAATCGTTTTGACCCCGTCCGTGAAAGAGCAATGCTTGATTTAATTGTTGAGAAAAATGAAGGGCCATTTGAAACATCTACTCTACAGCATATCTTTAAGGAAATTTTTAAAGCGAACCTCGAGCTCCAAGAAGATGATCATAGAAAAGCACTGCTTGTCTCAAGGAAAAAAAAGCCAGATAATACAATTGTCACGGTAAAAGGAGAAGCAATTGGCAATGGTAGTCAGCGGTTTATTGCAGGCCCTTGTGCAGTTGAAAGCTATGAGCAAGTTGCTGCGGTGGCAAAAGCAGTAAAGCAGCAAGGAATTAAGCTTCTTCGCGGTGGTGCTTATAAGCCTAGAACGTCACCGTATGATTTTCAAGGGTTAGGTTTAGAAGGGCTGAAGATTTTAAAGCAAGTTGCTGATGAATACGATTTAGCGGTGATCAGTGAAATCGTGACCCCTGGTGATATTGAAACAGCACTTGAGTATGTAGACGTTATCCAAATTGGTGCACGAAACATGCAAAACTTTGAATTACTAAAAGCAGCAGGAAGTGTGAATAAGCCTGTATTATTAAAAAGAGGTTTAGCTGCTACAATTGATGAATTTATTAATGCTGCTGAATACATTATGTCAAAAGGAAACGGTCAAATTATTTTATGTGAACGTGGAATTCGAACATATGAGCGAGCAACTCGCAATACGTTAGATATTTCGGCTGTTCCAATCTTGAAAAAAGAAACGCATTTACCAGTTCTTGTCGATGTTACGCACTCCACGGGACGAAGAGATTTATTGCTTCCAACTGCTAAAGCAGCGCTTGCAATTGGAGCTGATGGAGTCATGGCAGAAGTTCATCCAGACCCAGCTGTTGCATTATCAGATTCTGCCCAGCAGATGAATATTCCTCAATTTAATGAATTTATGAATAAGTTAAAGCCGCTTTGTAATTGAAATGTATAAATGAGAAGCCTGAAACTCATGTTTCAGGCTTCTTGTATGAAAAACTGTACTGTTATAAGTAGAAAAAAGCAATAATGTTGCATCTTTACAATAAGTTTGCTAAAAATAGGAAAGGATAAAAAGACAGAATCATTTTTTGAAAATCTGGTGAAATTTGTCGGAAAAAGGCGCTAAAGGCGTTGCGGTTCAGCACATAGTGTCGTATAGTAGTTACAGATATTCGCTATAATTCTGTCAATTATTTTTTATTCAAGCCCCTGTATGTACGTGTATATACATAAGAACTTTTGATGATTTATGAATAGACGTTATATAGAATGGGTATTTAATGGGTATATAAAAATCATGAATGAAAATCTTACAACTATTTCGTTATATGCAAGAAGGGTTTATATACGTAATTACAAGTTATCATTTTAGGACAAAATAAGTGAACAAGTAATATAAAAGGAGCGTGTCGTTATGAACGTAACAATTTATGATGTAGCAAGAGAAGCGAGTGTATCAATGGCAACGGTTTCGCGCGTTGTGAACGGAAACCCTAACGTGAAGCCTTCGACAAGAAAAAAAGTATTGGAAACAATTGAACGTTTAGGCTATCGTCCTAACGCAGTAGCAAGAGGGTTAGCAAGTAAAAAGACAACAACAGTAGGGGTTATTATCCCAGATATCTCAAGTATCTTTTATGCAGAACTTGCACGTGGTATTGAAGATATTGCTACAATGTACAAATATAATATTATTCTAAGTAACTCCGATCAAAATCAAGATAAAGAACTTCACCTATTAAATACAATGCTAGGTAAACAAGTAGACGGAATTATTTTCATGAGTGGTAATTTAACTGAAGAGCATGTAGAAGAGTTAAAAAAGTCACCGGTTCCGATTGTATTAGCAGCATCTATTGAATCTACAAACCAAATTCCATCTGTCACAATTGATTATGAACAAGCAGCATATGATGCGGTTAAGTCTTTAATTGACAATGGCCACAGTAAAATTGCGTTCTTAGCAGGTACTCTAGAAGAACCAATTAATCATGCCAAAAAATTAAAAGGCTATGAAAGAGCATTAACAGATCATCAAATTGATGTTCAAGATTCCTATATTGTGGAAGGCGATTACACGTACGATTCAGGTATTGAAGCAGTTGAAAAGCTATTCGAAGAAAGTGAAAAACCGACAGCTATTTTTGTAGCTACTGATGAAATGGCTCTAGGTGTTATTCATGGTGCACAAGATCGTGGATATAACGTGCCAAATGACCTTGAGGTTATTGGATTTGATAATACGCGTTTAGCTACGATGGTACGTCCGCAGCTAACTTCTGTTGTTCAACCAATGTATGATATTGGTGCGGTAGCTATGAGATTATTAACGAAGTATATGAATAAAGAAACGGTTGATAGCAGCATTGTTCAGCTTCCACACCGTATTGAATACAGACAATCAACAAAATAAAAACAAATTTCCATAAGTAGCTAATGAGCTTAGTCATGCAAAAACATATTGAAGTTGCCATTAGTGGGGAGAGAAGGTATGAAGAAATTTGATCTATTAACGCCTATAGGGATACTAATTGGTATCTCTATGGTTGCGTTTGGCGTTATTTCTAGCGGCGGAGTACAAGGTTTTTTAATTTTTATTGATTTCCCGTCCATGCTTATTGTCTTGGGGGGAGTTTTCGGAGCTCTATGCGTAAGCTTTCCAATTAGGCAGCTTCGTAATATGTGGAGAGTTGGTTTACAAGCTTTTCAATCAAAAGAATCAAACGTTGATGAGATGATTGGGAAATTTGTACAGCTATCAGAATTAGCAAGGCGTGAGGGATTATTAGCACTGGAAGCAGAAATGCACAAGGTCCATGATCCATTCGTACGAAAAGGACTTTTATTAGCAATTGATGGCGTAGAACCTGAAATAATTAAAGAAATGTTAGAAGCAGAAATTATTGGAGTTGAGGAACGTCATTCTAGGGGGAGAAATATGTTTGAAAAAGCTGGTGACTATGCTCCAGCTTGGGGAATGGTAGGAACATTAATTGGACTTGTTTTAATGTTACGGAACTTAAATACTCCTTCTACACTTGGTCCAAATATGGCCATTGCACTTCTGACGACATTATATGGTTCTCTTCTTTCAAATTTATTATTTCAGCCAATTGCAGCCAAGCTAGCAGTAAAAACAGAGCAGGAAGTATTTATGAAAGAAGTAGTAATTGAAGCTGTTGTCGGTTTGCAAAACGGTCAAAACCCTAGATTATTGCAAGAAAAGCTAAAAGCATTTATACCAGCTAAAAAAGTAGGACAATCTCAGCTTAAAGAGGGGACTAGCGTCCGTGAAGCGTAGAAAAAAAGTTCAGCATTCTTCACAGTCAAACAAATGGATGGTGACGTTTGCAGACCTTGTTACATTAATATTGGTGTTTTTTATTTTACTTTTCTCTATGTCTAATATCGATAATATTAAGTTTAAACAATTAGTAAACTCTTTGGGCTTATCAGAATCTAATGGGGTAAACGCTTCTATTATTGAATTTGAATCATCGTCGCATCCGCGAGAAAAAAACAATGAAAAAGGCGTTAGTAACAAGTCAGCGGAGCTTAATCGTATTCTTTTACAGGTACAACAATATCTTGAAAAAAATAACCTTCAAGAAGTGATAACGGCGAATCGGGATAAGCGAGGAGTCGTTTTGGTATTACAAGAACAGATGTTGTTTGAAACAGGAGAGGCAGAGATTTTAAAAAAAGGCTATCCGTTTTTAAATGAGCTAGGTGAGCTTTTTACGACCATACCTAACCAGATTAAAATTGAAGGCTATACCGATAATCGACCGATTAAAACGTACCGTTATCCATCGAACTGGGAGTTGTCTACTGCAAGAGCAAGCAGCGTTATTCGCTACTTTACAGCTAATTATGATTTGAAGTCTGAGCAATTTATCGCTATTGGTTACGGGGAAGCAAAGCCTGTTGTTGAAAATACGTCAGAAGCCAATATGCAAAAGAATCGACGCGTTGAGATTATTATTTCTGACCCAACCAATGAATAGTTATTCAGAGCATGGCCTCTTCTCAGATTATGAGAGAAGGCCATGCTTTTTTAGTGAGATGAAGCTTCTTTCTGATGCGAACGAATAGGAAAAAGAGCTCGAGAGACAGTATGAGCATTCTTTTCCTCAATTTCTTGCCTTCTTGGAATCGGGTCATAGACTCCATCTTCATCATCCCACTTTGTACAGATGGGGATGGGAGCTTCCCTCTCCCACTTTTGAACCCAGGTTGCGGGTAAACTTCCCGTAATATCTTGCTTTTCTAACATCTCTAGCCAAATAAAGGACCAAGCGCGTGGAACTACACGCCAAATATCATATCCTCCACCACCTACTCCAATCCACTTTCCATTGCAGTATTTATGAGCAATCTCATGCGCGATTTTTGGAATTTCCCGATACATTCTAGTTGTGCCGCAAAGGTGAGTAAGCGGATCATAGTAATGAGAATCAGCACCGTTTTGAGTTAAGATCACATCTGGCTTGAAGAACGCAGCAATCTCTTCAAGTGATGTTTTATAGGCATGTAACCATGAGTCGTCTTCTGTATAGGCATCAACTGGTATATTAAATGAATATCCGTATCCTTTATTATGGCCACGCTCGTTTACATCTCCAGTTCCAGGGAATAGATATCTTCCCGTTTCATGAATGGATAAAGTACATACAGAAGGATCATCGTAAAAAGTCCATTGTACGCCGTCACCGTGATGAGCATCTGTATCGACGTATAAAATGCGGGCACTATATTTTTCTTGCATATAGCGAATAGCTACCGCACTATCATTATAAATACAAAAGCCAGATGCTTTTCCTCGAAAGCCATGGTGAAGTCCACCACCAAGGTTTAGTGCATGGTTAGCCTGTCCTGACATGACTTGGTCTACGGCAGTAAGCGTACCACCAACTAGAAATGCACTAGCCTCGTGCATGTTATGAAAGATAGGTGTATCTTCTGTCCCTAATCCATAGCTTTCAGCTTTTGTGTTCGATAAATTTCCTGATCCAGCATCTTTAACAGCTTGTATATAAGCAGGGTCATGAACGAGCGCTAGCTCTTCATCAGTAGCCATTCTTGGCAAGACAAGTTGTTTTTCTGTTAGCATTCCAGACTCCAGCAACAGTTCATAAGTTAGCTTTACTCGAAGCTGGTTAAAAGGGTGGTGTTGATTAAACTTATAAGTTAATAAATCTTCAGAGTAAATAAAGACGGCATCTTGTTTTTTCATAGCGTATTCTCCAGTGATTTTGGCCAAATAACTTCGTAGCCGTGATCACGTAAATCGTTAAGAATGCTAAGTGGATTAAACGTTTGAACCCTAAAAACGAGTACTTTATATCGATCATCTTTATCAGGGTATACTAGGACGCTTAAGATATTTGTACGGTGTTGACCGAATATAGCTGTCACGTCACTTAAAACACCCGCTTGATTTTTAACTTTTACTTCAATATGTGACCCAGGCTTATGTGACCCAGTTAACTGAATAAAGCTTCGCAATAAGTCTCGTTCAGTAACAACACCGATTAGACGGTTCTCTTGTGTAACAGGTATGCATCCGATTTGGTTTTCATAGAAGACGTTTGCGATATCTTCCACAAAATCAAGGGGATGTGCAGTAATAACATTTTTTTTCATGATGCGATAAATAGGTTCTGATAATTCAGTAGACTGTGAAGATGGATCTAGAATTGATGGGCTAGCATCTCGTATATCACGATCGGAGATAATACCAACAATATGATTTACATGATTCACAATTGGAATGTGACGAATTTTATATGTATCTAGCAAATGAAGTGCTTCAGCAATGGTATCAGTCGGTGCTAGAGTAATAACATCTTGAATCATAATTTCTTCAACAAGCATATAAAACGCCTCCTTATCAATACATAAAGCGATTTTGAAAACGTAGGTGGTCAAACGATTGAACGCTATCTAAATTGACTCTTTTTCCTATTCGAGCCATTAAACAGTTGGCAGGATGTGAGCTGATTTCTGGATCATCTGTTGCATACCAGGTTAATCCACCTGTGTTCATCATTTTTTCCATGATTTTACGGTATTCCCACACGTTTAAGCCTGTTCCTTTTAAATCCCAATGCCAATAATATTCTGTTGTAATAATAATATAATCTTCCATTGCATCATCCATCATTGAAACCTTCAATAAACTTTTTCCAATAGAGTAGCTTCTAAATGGAGCTGCCACCTCAATGGCACCTAGCTCAATTAAATTATCCATTTTCCCTTCAGACCATCTTTCTAGAGGGTCTGGGTATAAGAAGGTGACATAGCCAACAACGGTATGGTTAATACGTGCAACAATAATTCTACCTTCAGGTAAGTCGGCAATTTCAACTAGAGCTTGCTTTTGCTGTTCAGCGGGTCTAAAGGCCGTTAATTCTTGGTGGAAATCTAGCTGTGCTAATGTTGTAGAGGAAACGGGACCTTCAATGACTAACGTCCCAACAGGAGTTTTAACTTCTTTCATATTGTATGTTTTGATGTGATTCAACAAGGTCACCACCTTTATTCGGTCTTATCTGTATTATACATAAAATCGAGATAAATGAAGCGTTTTCAATAAATTTATCGAGAAAAAAAGGAAATTGGTAGAATTAGTCGAATTATTTTATCGAGAACAGAGCTTGTTTTTGAAGAATATTTTTAAAATTGAGAAAACTATTACTCTGTTATATAATAGGGATGAGAATATTTACATAAGGGGGAGTTTGTGATGAAGGTGGAAGCGCTTCCTGTAATTAACGGTGAGTATAATTTACAGGACTATGATCAAATGTATACAGAATTTGATTGGTCACAGGTGGAAAAAGAATTTTCTTGGCATGAAACAGGTAAACTAAACGCTGCCTATGAAGCAATAGATAGGCACGCAAACTCTACGAGGAAAAATAAAGTAGCGCTTTATTATCGCGATGCGAATCGTAATGAAAAGTATACGTATCGTGAAATGAAAGATTGGTCAAATAAAGCAGCGAATGTTTTAAAACAGGCAGATGTTGAAAAAGGAGACCGCGTTTTTATTTTTATGCCGAGATCTCCTGAACTGTATTTTGCTCTTATAGGTGCTATTAAATTAGGAGCTATTGTTGGTCCATTATTCGAAGCATTTATGGAAGGTGCTGTGAAAGATCGACTTGAAGACAGTGAAGCGAAAGTATTAATTACAACTCCAGAATTACTCCAACGTGTACCCGTCCAGGAATTACCCGCTTTAAAACATGTTCTTCTTGTAGGTGAAGAAGTGGAAGAGCATGGACCATTTTTAGATTTTAATCAGCGTATTGCACAAGCAAGTAAAGAAGTTGAAATTGAATGGGTTGATCGAACTGATGGTATGCTGTTGCACTACACATCAGGTTCAACTGGCAAACCAAAAGGTGTTTTACATGTTCATAATGCGATGCTCCAACACTATCAAACTGCTAAATGGGTGTTGGATTTAAAAGATGAAGATGTATATTGGTGTACGGCTGATCCTGGTTGGGTCACAGGTACATCTTACGGTATTTTTGGTCCATGGCTAACCGGCTCAACAAATGTTATTATTGGTGGACGTTTTAGTCCAGATTCGTGGTATCAGGCTCTTGAAGAGTACGGTATTACCGTTTGGTATAGTGCACCTACTGCTTTTCGTATGCTGATGGGAGCGGGAGATGAGCTTGTAAAGCGCTATAATTTATCTCAGCTTCGTCATGTTTTAAGTGTAGGTGAACCTCTTAATCCTGAGGTTGTGCGCTGGGGGATGAAGGTATTTCAAAAGCGCATCCATGATACGTGGTGGATGACAGAAACAGGTGCTCAAACAATTTGTAACTACCCGTGCATGAAGATTAAGCCGGGATCGATGGGCAAGCCAATTCCAGGCGTGACAGCAGCTATTGTTGATGATCAGGGCCAAGAACTTCCACCTTATCGAATGGGGAATTTAGCTATTAAAAAAGGCTGGCCTTCTATGATGCATACAATTTGGAATAACCAAGCAAAATATGAATCATATTTTATGCCAGGTGATTGGTACGTATCAGGAGATTCAGCTTATATGGATGAAGATGGTTATTTTTGGTTCCAAGGGCGAATCGATGATGTTATTATGACAGCTGGTGAGCGTGTAGGGCCATTTGAAGTTGAAAGTAAGCTTGTGGAACATCCAGCAATTGCTGAAGCAGGAGTTATCGGAAAACCAGACCCTGTTCGTGGTGAAATTATTAAAGCATTTATCGCATTAAGGGATGGTCATCAACCTTCGGATGAGTTGATTGAGGAAATCCGTCAGTTCGTGAAAAAAGGGTTGGCTGCTCATGCAGCACCACGTGAAATTGAATTTAGAGACAAGCTTCCAAAAACAAGAAGCGGTAAGATTATGCGCCGCGTCTTAAAAGCATGGGAGTTAGATCTTCCAACAGGTGATTTATCAACTATGGAAGATTAATTTAAAAAACTCAAAGAGATTTCTCTTTGAGTTTTTAGTTTTTTATCACATAGATTGCTACTTGAATTTTAAAATGAAATCATTCATAATAATGCTGTATAGATTTTTTTAATATAAAATGCAGAGATAGGAAAAAGTAGTAGCTGTCTCCCTGTTAAAGAGAGCTGGTGGTCGGTGTAAATCAGCCATAGACAGATATGAAGTACATCCTTGAGCATCTTTTGTGAATATTTTAGTAGCAAAAGACGGGAAGACCGTTACATCGTTTAAGTGGAAAATAACCGTTGTTATTTTCAAATAGGGTGGTACCGCGATATTTTCGTCCCTTCTTTTATAGAAGGGGCGTTTTTGTGTTGTTTTGAAAGATATATTAAAGGAGAGAAATTTAGATGAGCATTTTACAAGATCTTGAATTCCGTGGTCTTATTAATCAACAAACGGATGAAAAAGGGTTAAGTGAGTTATTAAATTTGGAATCAGTTCGCTTATATTGTGGATTTGATCCAACGGCTGATAGTTTACATATTGGCCATTTGTTACCGGTGTTAATTTTACGTCGTTTCCAGCAAGCCGGTCATCAGCCAATTGCATTAGTTGGTGGAGGTACAGGTCTTATTGGAGATCCAAGTGGGAAAAAAGCAGAACGTACGCTAAATGAAAAAGAAACGGTAGCAATGTTTAGTGATCGTATTAAAGGTCAGCTATCTCGCTTCTTAGATTTTGAAAACGGAGATAATCAAGCGGTTATTGCAAACAACTATGACTGGATTGGATCTCTAGATGTTATTACTTTCTTACGTGATATTGGTAAGAACTTTGGCATCAATTACATGATGGCAAAGGATTCAGTTCAATCCCGTATTGAGTCAGGAATTTCTTTCACAGAATTTAGTTACATGATTCTGCAGTCTTATGACTTCTTGAATTTATACAAAACGTATAACTGTAAGCTACAAATTGGGGGAAGTGACCAGTGGGGGAACATTACAGCTGGCCTTGAACTAATTCGTAAATCTGAAGAGGATGCAAAAGCATTTGGTTTAACAGTTCCGCTTGTAACAAAAGCTGACGGTACAAAGTTTGGTAAAACAGAAGGTGGAGCAGTTTGGTTAGACGCTGAAAAGACAAGTCCTTATGAGTTCTATCAGTTCTGGATTAATACCGATGACCGCGATGTTGTAAAATACTTAAAGTATTTTACGTTCTTATCTCATGAAGAGATTACAGCACTTGAAGTATCTGCTAATGAAGCACCTGAAAAACGTGAGGCTCAAAAGGCATTAGCGTCTGAAATGACGGAGCTTGTTCATGGGAAGGCAGCTCTAGAGCAAGCAATTCGTATTTCACAAGCTTTATTTAACGGTAACATTTCTGAGTTAACTGCAGCAGAAATTAAAGAAGGATTTAAAGATGTACCTTCTTACAATCATAGTGGTGAAGAAGTAGGACTTATCGATTTGCTTGTTGAAAGTAAAATTTCTCCGTCTAAACGTCAAGCACGTGAAGATGTAACAAACGGAGCAATTTATATTAACGGAGAACGTATTCAAGACCTTCAAAAAGTAATGACGGAAGAAGATCGTATTGAAGGGCAGTTCACAGTTATTCGACGCGGTAAGAAAAAATATACGTTGATTCAATATTAATGAAAAAGACGCTCCGAAACGAGCGTCTTTTTCATAAGTAAATAAAAAAAAGATTCCCCACACAGGGAATCTTTTTTTTACTATTAACGAGAGTAGAACTCTACGATTAGTGCTTCGTTGATTTCAGGAGATAGTTCAGTACGCTCAGGTAAGCGAGTGAAAGTACCTTCTAATTTTTCAGCATCTACAGTTAAGTAGTCTGGTACGAAGTTTGTAGCTTCTACAGATTCTTTAATAATTGAAAGGTTGCGAGATTTTTCGCGAACACCAATTACTTGACCTGGTTGTACACGGTAAGATGGGATGTCAACACGTTTACCATCAACTAAGATGTGACCGTGGTTAACTAATTGACGAGCTTGACGACGAGTACGTGCAAGACCCATACGGTATACTAAGTTATCAAGACGAGCTTCTAAAAGAATCATGAAGTTCTCACCGTGCTTACCAGTTAATTTACCAGCAGCAACGAATAAGTTACGGAATTGACGCTCGTTTACGCCGTACATGTGACGTAATTTTTGCTTTTCTTGTAATTGTAAACCGTACTCAGAAATTTTCTTACGTTGTCCTGGACCATGTGGACCTGGAGCGTAAGGGCGTTTTTCTAATTCTTTACCTGTACCACTTAGAGAAAGACCTAAGCGACGAGAAATTTTCCAACTTGGACCTGTATAACGAGCCATGATGACTCCTCCTTGTTTGTGTTTTTATTTTATGCAAAACAAAAACAGACACATTCTAGCGATATGCTCATTTTGTTTTCATGTACCATCGCTCTAGCAGCAGAGAGTTACACGATACACCATCAGCTTATGCTGAGGAACAAAATGAAAAACATAAAGAAGATTGTATAAGCTGCAATATTTTACACAACGAGTATTATATGTTTTCTAATTAGAATTGTCAAGTCCATGTCTTTGAAATGTGATGAGGCATATTCACTATAAAAGAGGGGTTCTTAAGAACCCCTCTTTATTACTTATCACATTGCTTCTAGTAAAGCTTCAACAAACTTCTCTAAATAAGCTTGATCTAGCTCATCGAAACGGCTTTTAATTGGGCTATCAATGTCAAGCACACCAATTAATTTACCGTCTTTTACAATAGGAACAACGATTTCTGATTGAGATGCAGCATCACAGGCGATGTGACCAGGGAACTGATGTACATCAGCAACGAGCTGAGTTTGATGTGTTTCAGCTGCAGTTCCACAAACACCTCGTCCAAATGGAATCCTTACGCATGCCGGTAATCCTTGGAAAGGGCCAAGCACTAGTTGGTTTCCTTCCGTTAGATAAAATCCAACCCAGTTTACATCTTCTAAAAACTGATTTAAAAGTGCTGAAGCATTAGAAAGGTTTGCGATGAAATTATTTTCACCGTCAATTAATGCACGAAGTTGTTTTAAAACGAGCTCGTAATTTTTTTCTCTTGATTCGCTATAGTTTTCGACATGAAACATGTTATTCTCCTCCATTCAACATAAAACGTATAAAAATGTATCAAAGCGCGTCGTTCTGTTCATTACTTTGTCGATAAAAGATTACAGGAACTTAGAAGCTTATCACGAATTATGTAGATAAGCCGATAAAACCCTTTTAAATAATGTAACGATTTCTCTGGGATTTTGCAATGACTTTGATTGCGCATAAGAATACGTAATTTCTGTTTGAATATCACTTGATTGAAAAAAGATGAGGTGGTAAAAATGGCTACTCAAGCTAAAACGAAGGAACGAATTATTGACGCTGCGGTTTCATTATTTAACGCGAAAGGCTTTGATGGAACTTCAGTACGCGAAATTGCTACAAGAGCAAAGGTGAACGTAGCGAATATTTCATATTACTTTGAAGGAAAAGAAGGTCTATTAGAAACCCTTGTTACAACTTACTTTGAAGGCTATATAGCAGCGCTTGAAAATGAATTTGAGCTCAGAGAATATAAAGATGCTAAGGAATGTTTACAAGGGATGGTTGCTGCTGTACTGAATTATCAGCATGAAAACCGTACAATTGCGCGACTTGTTTATCGTGAGATTTCACTAGACACGACGTTCATAAGAGAAGTTATGACAACATACCTGGCAAAAGAGAAGTATTATCTTAAAACTGTTTTAGAAAAAGGAATGGAGAGCAGGGAATTTCGAAAGGTTAACGCTTCATTTATCATTATCCAGTTAAAAGCGCTGCTTTCGATGCCTTACCTCCATCCACAATATTTAACAGAAGTATTATATATCATGCCTCAAGAAACTTACTTTTTAGAACAATACACTGGTGAACTAACCGCTTGGATTCAAACGATGCTATATGAACAGTGTGAATCGAACAAGCAAGTGCACGTGCGTTTAACAAGAAAATAGCGCTTCGTAACCTTGACCGAGGTCCTTCGCACAATGGGCATCTGATCCATAGACAAGAGGGATCTTTTTTTGGCGTGCTAATTCAAGCACATTAGGAGCAGGGTATGCTTCTTGACAAAGAGGTTTAAATAGCCCAGCTGCATTATAATCAAGCTCTAAGTTATTTTTCTGAATGGCTAATAAAATCGTATTGATTTCTTCAGTAAACGGATTAGGACACGGAAATTGCTTTTGGAACTTATGAACGAGCGTCATATGTCCTATTCTCTGTGGCTTAAAAATTCCTAAGTCACAATTTATAGACTTCAACAACGTTTCGTAGTACTTATCATATGTTTTGCTTACACTTCCAAATTTCTGTACAATATGAGCAAATGCTTCGGGGCTATAATCTAAACAAAAGTACTGACGGTCAAACCTTAAAAAGTGAACAGACAGTATGCTGTCGTCTAAGTGAGGGCCGTATTCATTTAAGAATTGCGCAGTTTCCGTTTCAAATCCATCAATATAATCCACTTCAAGTCCAACATTGATCTTTAAGTCGTTGGCATACTGCTCTTTTATGCGATGGACATCCTTTAAATAACCTTCAAGCTGTGCCATAGACATGCTGCTATCTTGTTGTGGAGTAGGATCAACAAAACTCTCGGGAAGTGGGGCATGCTCTGTAAATGAAATTTCCTGAAATCCTAATTGGATGGCTTGTTCTGCATAAGCTTGTAATGAATCTTTTGAGCCATGTGGACAAAACGGTGTGTGAATATGACGGTCTACCTTTGTCAATTTGCATCATTCCTTTCGTTTTCTTTAATTGTAACGTTGCAGTCTAAAACTTCAACTGTACAACTCGAAATTTCAACAATTTTGTCGATAAGTTTAGAAAAGCAAAAGGTTTTTTTTGAAAGAAATGACAAAACGAGATACGGTCGACAAATTACCAATATTTTGTGCAAAAAAATTAAAATTTTTGCTCAAAAGCAAGGCTTTACATGGTATCATAAAAACATTGACGCTTAAACATTTAAAGGATTACAATAACCCTTTTTATAAATAGGAAACTTGTCATGTAGAACGTATTGTAAGGGGGCTTAGTATGGAATTTATTATTGCACTAATCATACTAATTATCGGATTAGTTGTGTACGGAATGTTTTCACGAAAAAAAATCTATCAAGAAATTGACCGGCTTGAATCACGTAAGATGGAGTTAGCAAACATGCCGGTAGCAGAGGAAATTTCAAAAGTAAAAGAACTAAACATGACAGGTCAAACTGAAGAGCTATTTGAACGCTGGCGTGAACAGTGGGATGATATCGTAGCAACTGAGCTTCCAAAAGTTGATAAATTACTTTTTGAGACGGAAGAATGTGCAGATAAATACCGCTTTAAAAAGGCGAAGCAGCTATCTATACATATTAATGAACTGTTAGATAAAACAAAGACTGAAATTGAGAACATATTAACGGAACTACAAAACCTCATTGGTAGTGAACAAGATAATCGTCATGATATTGAAGAGCTTAACCAGTTACACCGCCATGTAAAGAAAAAGTTGCTAGCGCATCGCTATTCATATGGAAAAGCTGAAAAAACGCTTGAAGCAGCAATTGATCATGCAAAGAAGCAGTTTGCTGTTTTTGAAGAAGAAACAGTAAATGGAAACTATTTGCAAGCACGTGAAACGGTTCTACAGCTAAAAATTGATTTAACGGCAATTGATACATGCTTAGAACAAATTCCAAAAGTATTAGTAGAATGTCAAACTACGCTTCCAGCTCAGTTTTCGGAATTGCTTGATGGATTTATTGGGATGACAAGGGATGGATACGTGTTAGATCACCTGCAGGTTGAAGAAACGATTGAATTTTTAAAACATGAAACAGACACGATTATTCAACAAATTGAAGAGCTTTATGTAGAAGAAGCAATGGCAAAGCTAGATAGCGTAAATGAACGTTTAGAACAGTTATATGATGCTTTAGAACACGAAGTGTATTCATATCATAAAATGAATCAGGAATCTCAAACGGTTTCACACTTTTTGAAAATTTTACAAGATAAAAACCGAGAATTGAGAGATGAAACACTGTTCGTACAGCAAAGTTATCATTTTAAAGAGAAAGACTTAGAGCTATATTACAAAATGGACCGCGAATTAAAGCGTTTAACGAATCTTTACTATAATATCACAGATAAAGTAGCGGAACATAACTTAGCTTATAGTGTGATTCAAGAAGAGCTTGAAGATGTGTCGAAGCAACTCAAACAGCTTCAACAGTCGCAAGACTCTTATAGCGATATGTTGCAAGCATTGCGAAAAGATGAGTTGACAGCTAAAGAGCAGATTGAAGAGTTGAAATCTCAGCTCATTGAAGCAAAGAGGTTAATTCAGAAAAGTAATTTACCTGGTGTACCTGAATATTATAAGGTTCAGTTAGAGAAAACGATGCACCTGTTGAAGGACGCAACGTTAAAGCTTCAGGAAAAACCGCTTAACATTCAAGCAGTCCAAACTCTTCTTAGTGAAGCTGTAGAAGCTGTAAAAGAGACGTTTGAAGAAACAGAAGCAATTCTAGAAGAAGCACAGCTTGTTGAAAAAATGATTCAATATGGGAATCGTTACCGTAGTCAGTATGGATCAGTAGCTCAAGCACTACGAGATGCAGAAGAGCTCTTCCGGAAATATGAATACAAAGAGGCTCTGAATGAAGTGGCTAGTGCCATTGAACAGGTCGACCCTGGTGCGGTAGAAAAAATTCAACAGTTTATGGTAACAAATAGATAGAATAAAAAAACGCCAGCTTAATTAGCTGGCGTTTTTTTATTGGTGATAGGAATTTATGAAGCCTTGCGAGAAGAGGATTCCACATCTTCGATATAACTTCCGCGAATCTTACTAATCATATAGCCGATGATACAAGCAATAAGTGTTGGAATTAACCAACCCATTCCGTCGCTATAAAGTGGAAGGTAGCTTGTAAATAACTTGTCAATGCTTGCAATTTTTAAATTAGCAGCATTTAGTCCATCAAAAAGACTAAAAAACGCACTTGTAATGACTGCTAGTACATATACTTCACGTCCAAATCGTAGTGCTGATGCAGCCAAAGAAAGAACAATTAAGCTAATAGCAATTGGATAGATAAATGTAAGGATTGGCACTGAAATAGAAATTAATTGTGTAAGCCCTACATTTGCAATAATTGCACTAAATATTGTGAGTATTACTACAAAGCCTTTATAGGAAAGCTTTGGGAATATACGATGAAAAAAAGAACTACAAGCAGAAATCAAGCCGATTGATGTAGTTAAACATGCGAATGTAATTGCTAATCCTAAGATAATCGTTCCAAAGCTACCGAATAGTTCCCTAGCAACAGCCGTTAAGATAGCTCCTCCATTGGATTGCATGCCGATAGACTCTACGCTGGATGCGCCAATGTAAGCTAGTGATACATATACTACAATCAATCCAATCGCAGCAATAAAACCTGCTTTAATACAAATAGCCGAAAGTTTCTGACTATTTATAATACCTTTTTCTCGAATACTTGAAATGACAACAATCCCAAACACAAGAGCCGCAATAGCATCCATTGTTAAATAACCATCAACAAACCCTGCTACAAATGAAGCTGATTCGTATCTTGGTTGTGGAAGCTGAAATTCTCCCATTGGTGTCAGTAAACTTTTTAGAACAAGTATAGCTAAGACTGTTAATAATAAAGGTGTTAAAATCTTACCTATGCGATCTACAATTTTTGTTGGATTTAATGATAGAAATAACGTAATACCAAAGAAAATAATGGTATAGATCATTAAAGGTACATTACTAGCTAATGCGCTATCGGACAAGAATGGTGTAACGCCGATTTCAAACGCTACAGTATCTGTCCTTGGAATACCAAAAAAAGGTCCAATTGCTAGATATAAAACAATTGTAAAAAATATTCCGAAAATAGGGTGTACTCGGTTTGCTATTTTTGTGAAATCTCCATTGGTTTTGGACGTGGCGATAATTCCTAGTAACGGTAATCCAACACCCGTTATTAAAAAGCCAATTGTTGCACTCCATGTATTTACCCCTGCTTGTTGTCCTAACGAGGGCGGAAAAATCATATTACCTGCACCAAAAAATAGGGCAAAAAGCATTAAACCAATAGCTAACGTCTCTTTGCGAGTTAGTGCTTCTTTTTTCATAATGCCTCCTATATTCTATAGAAATAGTATAAAGTTTCTGATACATACTATCATATTTCATAAAAAAAATGTCGAAAATTTTAAAAATCTAAATATTCAGTTTAATTATCTGGGCAGTTATATGATATTTAGACTTCTGTTTAGAAAGGTAATTAAGAGTATTATCTGTTTCATTTGGATAAATAAACAACATCATTTAAAAAATAATGAAGGTATGCTATGATAAAAAGTTGTTTCTAAATATTTTTAAAGGGGCGTGCACATTGATTTACTTAGATAATAGTGCTACTACTAAGCCTTATGATGAAGTTATTCAATCTTTTACAAAGGTTGCTACAACATATTATGGAAATCCTTCTTCGCTCCATCAGTTTGGTGTTCAAGCGGAAAATCTTATGACAAAATCAAGAGAGCAAGTAGGACAATTATTACACGTATCACCAAAAGAAATTATTTTTACATCTGGGGGTACGGAGGGAAATAACATGGCAATAAAAGGTGTAGCCATGAAATATAAAAATAGAGGTCGTCATATTATCACAACGGCTATTGAACATGACTCCGTTCATGAACCTTTTAAACAACTACAAGAGCTTGGTTTTGATGTAACATACTTACCTGTTTCTAGAGACGGGTTTGTAAATCCTCATGACCTTAAGAGTGCAATTAGACCTGAAACCATTTTAGTTTCAATCATGCATGTTAATAATGAAATCGGAACAATTCAGCCGATTGAAGAAATCGGGGAAATATTGAAGGAGTATCCAACGGTTTTGTATCATGTAGATCATGTTCAAGGTATTGGAAAAGTTCCTCTTTCGTTGCGAGGTGCTCATATTGATTTATGCACAATATCAGGTCATAAAATTCATGGTTTAAAAGGAACAGGGATTTTATATATAAGCCAAGGGGTTGAACTTTCACCATTGATTAGTGGAGGTTCTCAAGAGTTACAGAAGCGCTCTGGCACTGAAAATGTGCCTGGAGTTGTCTCATTTGCAAAAGCGCTTCGTTTAACTATGGAACATGCATCGAAGAATAGTAATAAAATGAAAAAGATGCAAAGTGAACTGAAAGCTCAATTGGAAAAGCACGAACGTATTATTATGAATACTCCAGTTGAAGGTTCTGCTCCTCACATCTTAAATTTCACTGTAAAAGGAATTAAAGGGGAAGTATTCGTTCATGCTCTAGAGGAAAAAGGTGTTTTTGTATCAACAACATCAGCTTGTTCTTCTAAGCGTCAAAAGCCTAGTAAAACATTATTAGGAATGGGAAAAAGTTACGAAGAAGCCGATCAGTCAATTCGTATTAGCCTGTCTCATGTTAATGATTTTAATGAAATAACGCCAACAGTTAATGCAATCTTCACAGTCATTGAAGAACTAAAAAAAGTAATGGGGTAAAAATAAATGATTTATAACCATATATTAATTCGTTATGGAGAAATCTCCACTAAAGGACAAAACAGAAAAAAATTTGTTGCTCAGCTACGTCAAAATATTGTCCACGCTTTAACCGAATTTTCTAACGTGGATATTAAATACACAAGAGATCGTATGTACATCCACTTGAATGGAGAAAACCATGAGCCGATTGTAGAACGTCTTCAAGAAGTTTTCGGTATTCAAAGCTTTAGCTTAGCTTTAAAAGTAGAAAATGAATTAGAATCGATTCAAGAAGCTGCATTAAAAGCGATGAAAGAGTTTGATGTAGAGAATAGAACATTTAAAGTATCAACACGTCGTGCTTATAAAGAATTTCCGCTTGATACTAGCGAGCTTAACTATGCGGTTGGTAGTCATATTTTGCGAAATACAACAAATTTAAAAGTGGATGTACGTAATCCTGATGTAAATGTAAGAGTAGAAGTTCGTCGTGAAGCCACGTACATTACGTGTTTTGACTATCAAGGAGCTGGAGGGCTTCCTGTAGGGACAAGTGGACGCGCAATGCTTATGCTGTCGGGGGGAATTGATAGCCCGGTTGCAGGTTACCTAGCAATGAAAAGAGGACTAGAAATTGAAGCAGTTCACTTTTATAGCCCACCGTTTACAAGCGAGCGGTCTAAGCAAAAAGTAGTTGATCTTGCTCAAAAGCTTACGAAATATCATTCGAATATTAAGCTTCATATCGTGCCGTTTACAGCTGTTCAGCAAGCTATTCAAAAACAGATTCCAGAAAATTATACGATGACATCTACAAGAAGGATGATGCTTCGTATTACAGATCTATTGCGTACTCAAAGAGAATCCTTAGCAATTGTAACAGGGGACAGTTTAGGACAGGTTGCTAGCCAGACTGTTGAAAGTATGTATGCAATTAATGAAGTAACAAACACGCCAATTTTAAGGCCACTTGTCACAATGGACAAAACGGATATTATTAAGATTGCTCAGCAAATTGATACGCATGAGATTTCAAATCGTCCATATGAAGATTGCTGTACAATTTTTACACCAAGTGCACCAAAAACAAAGCCAAAACGTGAAAAAGTAAATCGATACGAAGAATTTTATGATTTTGATACGCTTATAAAAGAAGCAGTTCAAAATACAGAAACCCTTGAAATAAAGGCGTTAGAGCCACAAAATCTACTTGAAAATGATGCCGATTTATTTTAATAAATAAAAAAGATAAAAATTACCAAAAAAAAAGCGTATGAAGCCATGTGTTTTGACACACTCTATATTCAACAAGCAACGAGGAGGTGAAAACACATGGCAAACACAAACAAATTAGTAGCTCCTGGTTCAGCAGCTGCTATCGACCAAATGAAATACGAAATCGCTTCTGAATTTGGTGTAAACCTTGGACCAGAAGCAACAGCTCGCGCTAACGGTTCTGTTGGTGGCGAAATCACTAAACGTTTAGTTCAAATGGCTGAACAACAACTTGGTGGTAGCTACAAATAAGTCATATTAATTGAATAATGATGGCTAACGAAGAGTGAGGGAAACCTCACTCTTTTCGTTTGGGTGATTTTCTTTTGTCATTTGTGGCAAAGCTTTATACTAAATGTAAAGTGCGTTTGGGAAAGGGAGAGAGAGATGGGAACATTGTTTTATGGTGGAAAAATTTACACAATGGCTCAAGAAGGAGAATGGGTAGAGAGTGTTTTTGTGAAAAATGGAGTAATTGAAGACCTAGGCTTCGAACGTAATGTCAGAAATGCACAACAAAATGATATTCAAAACGAAGTGAACTTAGGTGGCAGCGTTATGTATCCCGGCTTTGTTGATAGCCATTTACATCTAATTGGACACGGAGAAAAACTGCTTCGCTTAGACTTGTCCCAAGCGTCTTCTGCCAATGAGGTATTGAAGTTAGTTGAAGAAAAGGTTAAGAAAACCCCATTGGGAGAGTGGATTATCGGAGAAGGATGGGATGAGAACCAGTGGGATGACCCCGAATTACTTCATCATCGAGATTTAGACGTACTGACAGACCAACACCCAATTGTTCTTAAACGTGTTTGTAGACACGGACTGCTTGCAAATGGCAAAGCATTAAAAATAGCGAACATTTCTAAAGGCACGAAATCTCCAGAAGGAGGTGCCATTCACGTTGATGAATTGGGAAGGCCAACAGGTTTTTTAGCAGATCAAGCACAGGAATTGGTAACCAAACACATTCCAGTTGTATCAGAAGCTTATTTAGAAGAAGCTTTGCAGGTTTCAATTAAAGATTGTGTCCAACATGGGCTTACAGGTGTACATACGGAAGATTTAAATTATTATGGGGGGTTTACCCGGACATACCAAGCATTTAAGAAAGTGATAGAGGATCAAAAAAATTTATTTCGCTGTAACTTACTTGTTCATCATGGGGTTGTAGAGTCAATGGACCAATATGTGAAACAGCAGTCTACTCACTCTGCATTTTTAGAATTTGGTGCGATGAAAATTTTTGCTGATGGTTCATTAGGTAGTCAATCTGCACTGCTTAGCTTTCCATATAAAAGTGATCCATCAACAAATGGACTAGCTATTCAAAGTCTATCAGAGCTCAAACAGCTTGTTCGAAAGGCGAGAGAGCTTAGCAGGCCTGTAGCTATTCATGCTATCGGTGATTTAGCTTTTGAATACGTATTAGATAGTATTGAGCAATATCCACCTAGTGAAAATGTGCGGGATCGTATTATTCATGCACAAATCTTAAGAAAAGATTTGATTGAAAGAACCAAGCATTTACCCGTTGTATTAGATATTCAACCGCGCTTTTTAGCAAGTGATTTTCCATGGGTAATTGATAAAATAGGTGAGGAGAAATTGAAATATTGCTACGCCTGGAAAACGCTATTAGATAGCAATATTATGTGTGCAGGAGGCTCAGATGCACCTATAGAGCCAATTAACCCACTATTAGGAATACACGCAGCCGTAACGCGTAAAGTAGGGCCAGGAGACTTACCTGAATATATGCCAAACGAAAAGGTAACAATGTTCCAAGCGATTCAATTATTTACCTTAGGGAGTGCCCAAGCGACTAGTGAAGAACATATAAAAGGAAAGATTGAAAAGGGATACGTTGGTGACTTTACAGTGTTTAAAAAGGACTTATTTGAAGTAAACGTGGATGAGCTACTTGAAGTTCAAGTTCATTTCACCATTATAAACGGGGAGATTGTCTATAAGTGCTCATAAAAAAAGAGGTGTGCTGTAAAGCACGCCTCTTTAAATAATATTTATAAGAATGTACGCTGTACGCGTTGCCAAAATGAATTATCTTTTAATTTTACAGTTTTGATTTGGCGATCGCTTAGACGCACTTGGATTTGATCCACATGTTTTGTACTGATTGCTTCGTTATCTAAGCCAATAACAGGGTAATGGCTGTTATCGTTTGAGAGCTTTAGTGTTAATGTGTGCTCACTGCTTAAAATAAAAGAAGACCCAAGCGTACGGTAATTGTTATTGTTTAAAGATGCAAGTTCGCTGATTTGCATACACGGTAAAAGCGGATCAACGACGGCACCGTTAACAGATTTATTATAAGCGGTACTTCCTGTTGGTGTTGAAATAACCATACCATCGCCACGGAATGTCTCAAAGTGATTTTCATTAATAAACACGTCCATTGTAAACGTTTTTATTAATGCGGATCGCACAAGACATTCATTTAGCGAATGGAGTGTAGTGCCTTGATCAATAGTTGTTTCTAATACAGGAAAGCGTCTTACCTCAATGTTTTCGGAAGTAATAGCATCAATCATTTTTTCCTTTTCATTAATATGAAAATCACAGTAGAAATTTAGCTGCTCAGATGTTGCTACCCCTGCATATAAGCAGTCATCTCTAAAACCTGTTTGACGGACAGCCTGTAAAAAAGCACCGTCATCTCCAATACTTACGATAATATTTGCATCTTTCGCATGCTCTACTACTGTAAAATCATAATTAACCGCTAACTCTTGTAAAGGTTTTACTGCGGCATTCGTTTCTTTATTTCTAGGATGAAAGAAATAAACATTGCGACGATTTGACATATGTAGTTCCCCCTTGTTTTCCCGTCTTTGATGTAAAAAAATAGTATAAAAGTAAACTTTCTTACAAAAGTTTGTTACAATAATTATATCACTATTAAAACATAAATTGAAAGATTATTCTTTCAATTTGTACTCAGGATTAATTTAGGAGGGTTTTCATGAATACGAAAAGGTGGGTAGCACTGGCCATCGCAGTGGGTGTATTTATTATTTCAATACTAGTAAACACAGTTTCCGCTTTTCTTTTTGCTAGTGATGAGGAAAGTGGCGTTGCTGGATTCTTTGGTGGAAGTACTAGCGAGCTAACGGAAACGGTAATTGAAGAGGGTGCGTCTCTTAATAAGATTGCTGTTTTAGAAGTGAACGGCACGATTCAAGATACCGGAGATAGCACATCAGTGTTTTCGCAAGGGGGCTATAATCACGAGCTGTTTTTAGAGCAACTTGATGCAGCTAAAGATGACGACATGGTCAAAGGAATTATCATAAAGGTGAATTCACCAGGTGGCGGAGTAGTAGAAAGTGCTCAAATACATAAGAAAATAGAAGAGATTCAAGCTAATACAAAAAAACCTATTTATATTTCAATGGGTTCAATGGCTGCATCTGGCGGTTATTATATCTCGACATCAGCTGATAAAATTTATGCAACTCCGGATACGCTAACAGGTTCACTAGGTGTTATTATGCAAAGCGTGAACTATGGAGAGCTTGCTGAGCGTCTAGGAGTAAGAGATGTCACGATTAAGAGTGGTGAGCATAAAGACATTATGTCCCCTACAAGAGATATGACAGAGGAAGAACGTCAAATTATGCAAAAGCTTATTGATAACTCATACAGCGGCTTTGTTGATGTAATCTCAAAAGGGCGTGACTTATCGGAAAGTAAGGTCCGTGAAATTGCTGACGGAAGAATCTATGATGGACGTCAGGCGAAAGAGTTAAAATTAGTTGATGAACTAGGGTTTTTTGAAGACAGTTTAGCAGATATGAAAAAGCAATATAAGTTAAAAGATGCTCAGGTTATTGAATACGAATCAGGCTTCGGTTTTCCTTCATGGTTATCTATGAGTATGAACAAAATGATGGGAAGTGATCAGCAGCTATCTTCTATTTTGAAATCATTAGCTGAGCCAAATTCTCCTCGTATGATGTATCTATATCAAGAATAGAGGTGGATGAATAATGGAAAATAACTCATATGATAAAGAAATAGAAATAAAGGGTGTTGAACATTCATCACCTTTAGAGGATAAAATAGTAAATCCTTCTGTAGTTGAAAATCGCTATGCTGGATTTTGGATGCGCTTTTGGGCATACCTACTTGATATCATTGTAGTAGGAAGTATTAACGGCATTGTTGTAAAGCCAATTTTTAAAGCGTTTGATCTTGCTCAAGTTGATCAATTATTCTCACCTTTTTGGTTCATTACGGCACTGACATTTTACGGTTATTTTATTTTAATGACCAAGTTCTTTGGGCAAACATTAGGAAAGATGGTGTTCGGCTTAAAGGTAGTCTCATTAAATGGAACTCCGCTTAGCTGGTCAGTCGTTTTGTTCCGAGAAGGGATTGGACGTTATATTTCAAAAACGGTTCTATTTATTGGTTATATCATCGTTGCCTTTTTACCTAAAAAGCAAGGTGCGCATGATTATTTTGCAGAGACTGCGGTAGTGCATGAAATAAAATAATATAGAAGGCCTCTACTCAATGAGTAGGGGCCTTTCTTGTTAGGTTTAACTTCATGATGTATGGGACATAATGGAAGGGGAAAAAGGAGTGAAGAAAGTGATATGGGTGTCATGGGTTATCGCAATACTACTTGTCCTTGTGTTCATAGTGATGGTTACGAAAATTACGGTATATATTGACTTACGACATGCCAAGGATAACGATTATTATCGCGTGACGTTTATGGCGTGGTTTAAGCTCATTCGCTATACATATGAAATACCAGTGGTAAAGGTTCAAAAAGATTCCAAAACCCTGCTTGTCGAAGAAAAAAGCGGAGCGGGAGAAAATACAAATAAAGATAAATGGAAAGACTATTCCGTTGAAGACGGTCTCAATCTTCTGGAAGATGCAAAGCAATTCTTAGAACATGTTGTTGGCTTTCATACTATTTTCCAAAAATTTTTAAATCGGGTAGCAGTGAAAAACCTAAAGTGGCATACGCGAGTAGGTCTGGGTGACGCAGCTCTCAGCGCTATTTTAGTGGGCGTTGTATGGTCTGCAAAAAGTGGTGTTGTTCATCTACTAGACCGCTATATGAGGCTGAAAAATCCTCCTACGATGACAGTAGTGCCAGTCTTTCAACAGATGTGGTCTGAAACCATTTTTCAATGCATAATTTCATTCCGATTAGGCCAAGCTATATTAGTAGGTTTACGTTTAGTTAAGCACTGGCGCAAGATTCCTCGCTTTTATAAGCCTGAAAGCGAAAGTAAGGCGCATTCTGTTAAAACATAAGGAGGTTACTTAAATGGGAGAACATCCAATTAAGAGTCTAATGTCCACAGCAATGGAAAATTTAAAAGAAATGATTGACGTCAATACAATCATTGGAGACCCAGTAGAAACACCGGATGGAAGTGTTATTCTAACGGTATCAAAAGTAGGATTTGGCTTTGCTGCAGGAGGCAGTGAATTTAGTGGAGAAGGGCAAAAGTCATCTTCACAACAAGGCGGTCAGTCATCTGATTCAAGCCATCCGTTTGGTGGAGGAAGTGGTGGAGGAGTATCAATCACGCCAATCGCTTTCTTGATTGTCAGCTCAGCTGGAATTAAAATGCTCCATTTAAATGAAAGCACGCACTTATACGAGAAAATACTAGACACGGCCCCTCAAGCAATCGAACGCATGCAGCATATGTTTAAAAAAAATCGTCATGATCATGACCATCACGACCGCCATGATAGTAATGATTCGTTTAATCTATAAACTACAAGCTCTCGTTGTATAATTATAAAAACGAGGGCTTTTTATATGAAGGAAAACGCATTTAATTGCAATCTTTTTATATAGGCGCTAATATGAAGGATGTACATATTTATTTAGGGGAGGAATCATTCGTGACAACAGTTAAGTTTAAAGGTAACGATGTAACATTACTAGGGAATCAAGTAAAGGTAGGAGACAAAGCGCCTAACTTCACGGTTCTTGCAAACGATTTGTCAGAAATAACGTTAGATGACACAAAAGGTTCAGTGCGTCTAATTAGTGTTGTTCCTTCTATTGATACAGGTGTTTGTGATGCACAAACTCGCCGCTTCAATGAAGAAGCATCAAAGCTAGACAATGTGAAAGTATTAACAGTAAGTGTTGATTTACCGTTTGCACAAAAGCGCTGGTGCGGTTCAAATGGTATTGAAAACGTACAAACGTTATCAGATCACCGCGATTTATCTTTTGGTGAAGCATTTGGCGTAACTATTAAAGAACTACGTTTATTAGCTCGTTCTGTGTTTGTGGTAGATTCAAACGACGAAGTAACATATGTTGAATATTTACCAGAAGTTACGGATCACCCAAACTATGAAGCAGCAATTGAAGCAGCAAAAGCAGCTAAGTAATTGAACATGCTTTAGACAAAGAAGGCGGAAAACATTGTTTTTCGCCTTCTTTGTGCGGCATGAACTATTTGTGATAAAATAAAATTCTTTGTTAGAGTTCTATATAAAGCATTGTAATGAAAGATAGATTAGTAAATGGAAGGTTCAAGGAGGAGTAGACGTGAGCGAGTTATCAAAAATGGAGCAGTTGTTTAAGGTTATCGATCAGAGTGCAGTAATTTTACGAAAAGAGCTAGACTGCTTATATCTAGAAGCGGTTGCTGAAACAGGTGAAAACTTATTTCAAGAAGACATCTTACAAGACGAATTAGATGAGGTAACGAAAAAAAGATTACAGAAAGAGTATAGCTCTATAAAACTGAATCAATTTGAGAAAGAGACAATTCGAAAAGCATATCAACTAGCAGTTTTAAAAGGAATGAAAGAAGCTGTTCAACCTAATCATCAAATGACACCAGATGCAGTAGGGTTGTTTATGGGATATGTCATTGGTAAGTTTATGCAAGGTAAAGAAAAATATACGGTGCTAGATCCAGCAGTAGGAGCTGGTAATTTAATTACCACGATTTTAAATATGCATTCATATTCAATTGAACAAGTGTATGGCGTTGATATTGACGATTTATTGCTTCAGTTAACCTATGTAAATGCAAACCTTCAAAAGCACGGTGTAGAGTTATTTCACCAAGATAGTTTACAGCCACTATTTATCGATCCTGTTGACCTTGTGGTTTGTGATTTACCAGTAGGCTATTATCCAAATGATGAAGGTGCTGCTCAATATAAAGTAAAGTCAGAAGAAGGGCATACGTATGCTCATCATTTGTTTATTGAAAAAAGCTTAAACCACGTTAAATCAGGTGGATATGTAGTCACGCTGATTCCAAATAATTTATTTGACTCTGAGCAATCTCATCTTCTGCAGCCATTGCTTAAAGAAGAAGCGATTGTACAAGCAATCATTCAACTTCCGCTATCAATGTTTAAGCAGGAAGAAGCAGCAAAAAGTATTCTGGTTTTACAAAAGAAAGGTGAGGGAGTAACTCCACCAGAGAATGCACTTCTTGTGAACCTACCTAAGTTTAGCAATAAGCAAGGAATGAACGATATTATGAATCAGATGAATGAATGGTTTAAGTTAAATAAATAATTTGTCTTTTTAGAAAATAATGATTTTTTTATGGTGGCGCTTTTAATCGTGCATAGCCCTTGAAATCTATAGTGGTGAATGATTAAATGAATAAGGATAGAATTTGTGTCGAAATGCATAGAATATTGTAGAGAATATCGTTTTGTACTTTTTCGTCAAGTTCATAATGCACGTATATAAAAAGGAGCTGTTTTTAGTATATGTCAAAAATTATCGCAATTAATGCTGGTAGCTCATCTTTAAAGTTCCAGCTGTTTGAAATGCCAAGCGAAGCAGTTTTAACAAAAGGTTTAGTAGAGCGTATCGGCTTAGACGACGCTGTTTTCACTATTTCAGTAAATGGTGAAAAACAAACAGAAGTAAGAGAAATCCCAGATCACTCTGTAGCAGTTCAAATCTTAGTAGATAAGCTTTTATCCCAAGGAATTATTGAGTCATATGATGAGATTACAGGTGTTGGACACCGCGTTGTTCACGGCGGAGAGAAATTTGCTGACTCTGTGTTAATTACAGATGAAACACTAGCTGAAATTGAAGCACTATCAGATTTAGCACCTCTTCATAACCCAGCTAACGTTGTTGGTATTAAAGCATTCCAAGCAATCTTACCAAATATTCCAGCAGTTGCAGTATTTGATACGGCATTCCATCAAACAATGCCTGAAAAATCATTCTTATACAGCTTACCTTATGAGTACTATGAAAACTATGGTGTTCGTAAGTATGGTTTCCACGGTACATCACATAAGTATGTATCAGAGCGTGCGGCTGAACTATTAGGTCGTCCAGTTGAGCAACTACGTTTAATTTCTTGTCACTTAGGTAACGGTGCAAGTATCGCGGCAATTGAAGGTGGAAAATCAATTGATACATCAATGGGCTTCACGCCGTTAGCTGGTGTAGCAATGGGAACTCGTTCTGGTAACATCGACCCTGCGTTAATTCCATTCATCATGGAGAAGACAGGAAAAACTGCAGACGAAGTACTAAATGTGTTGAATAAAGAAAGTGGCTTACTTGGTGTATCTGGTATCTCAAGTGATTTACGTGACTTAATTAAAGCAAGTAGCGAAGGAAACGATCGTGCAGAAACAGCTCTTGAAGTATTTGCTGGTCGTATTCATAAGTACATTGGTTCTTATGCAGCTCGTATGTCTGGTGTAGATGCAATTATCTTTACTGCAGGTATTGGTGAGAACAGTGATGTTGTACGTGCTCGTGTACTTCGTGGTTTAGAATTTATGGGCGTGTATTGGGACCCAGCATTAAATGATGTTCAAGGAGAAGAAGCATTTATTAGCTATCCTCACTCTCCAGTAAAAGTTATTGTCATTCCGACAAACGAAGAAGTAATGATTGCTCGCGACGTAGTTCGTTTAGCAAATATTTAATAGCATAAAAAAAGCTAGCGTCTTTCGCTAGCTTTTTTTGTTTTATGAAAATAGGTGTCTTTCTAAACATTTGTTATAATGGAAACAAATTCTATTACTTAGCTTTAAAGGAGTGAAAGCATGAGCCTAACCAATCGAGAAGAGCAGTTGTTACACGAAATTCAGGAGTGGGAACAAACATTGGATGAATATGATCAAAGTCAGATTGAAATTACATATGATGAATGGCTGCATAAAGCCGTTAGTCTTGTACCTGAGCATATTCTACAAGAATATTTAGCCAAAACAGATGATTTTATGTTTCACTTTACATCCTTTATTCAAAATACAGATATTCAGATACAAGCTGAGAAACAAATTATTAATACAGCGCGCGTATTTCAACCAGATATTACAGATATACCAGAACTTCAATCACTACAGATTGATCAACTATCTTACATTTGTGACCAACAGCTAGCCAAACAAAGGCTTTATGCATTGGGACAAGGCGCTTTATCCGGTACGGGAAAGACTCTATTAGTAGGTACAGATATTCCAGCTTTGTTATTTATTAATTTACAATCGATTCAAAAAGCAGCAATGAGCTATGGCTATAATATCCATACACCGTTTGAACTTATGATGACGTTAAAGGTATTTCATTCAGCGTTATTGCCGCCCGAATTGCAAAAAGCAGGTTGGCTTGAATTGACAGAAGAAATTCAACATGGCGTAGATCCTTATTTTTATGAAGGCAGAGATCAAGTAGTAACTGAAGCGCTTGTTTATAAAGCTGCTGCTCAGATTGGGAAGAGCCTACTTATAATCATCTTAAAGCGAAAGGCATATGGTCGTATTCCGTTACTAGGTATGGCAATCGGTGGAGGAATGAACTATAGATTTACAAAGCAAGTAACAGATTATGCGAAGCGATTTTATCAATATCGTCTTTTAATAGAAAAAAGTAAATGACGAGGCCGGGATATAACGCCATAATTCCTTCTCAAAGACAAATTATGGCGTTTGGAAATGAGTGAGGTTGGAGAAAAACATGTTGATTCCATTGAGCTGCAGAAAAGCTTGAGCCTCCTCACTGCTTTGTGGCGCCTCAAGCTTTTCTCTACCTCCTCTACAAATTGCGTGCCTTATTCTTCATTTCACTCTTTTTTAACTTATTATCTCCACCAACAAAAAACCGAACGGTTGAGAGTTGAATCTCAACCGTTCGGATAGATCATTAACGGAAACGCTTATGTCTTGACCTTGTTTACAAATGAGTTTTAGCAGATACATCTTGTTCCGTACGATACCAAATCCATAAATCATTAATAATAGAGGCCAACTCAGCAATTTCTTCGTTTAATTTACAAGACTTTTGAAAGTTATCTTCTTCCTCTAGAGCTGCCTGTTTTTTATTAATTCTTCTTTCGATTTCTGCAATCCGATCAGGAATTAAGCCTCTATTTTTTTCCCACTGACTTAAAATCTTGTCTTGCAGTGCTGGAGTATATTCATTCCATGAATGTTCTAAAACAGGAATAGAGATACCCAACCTTTTATTATATAAGAACATATTTTGCATAAATAAACGCCTCACTTGCATCTAAAATCTTTTCACCAATGCTTTTTCCAATTTAAAAATACAAACTTATACTGTTTATCATAAAGGAAGTAATGAGAAAAATCATGTGTTTTATTACTTTATATATGCAAGTTTATTTTACAGTTAGAGCATATTTATCTCATAAAATAAGGTTTCAGAAAGAATATTTGTGAATTTATATACTTTTTTATGAATAAGTATTGAAAAAAACTAATAAAGTTGTTAAAGTAATAGTAGATTAAATGAATAAAAATTTATTGAGATGTATTTATATATATTAGGAGGAAATGTTGATGAGTAATCCGAAAATTGTTCTTGCATATTCAGGTGGTTTAGATACTTCAGTTGCTATTAAATGGTTACAGGAAAAAGGTTATGATGTGGTCGCGTGTTGTTTAGATGTTGGTGAAGGAAAAGATTTAAACTTTATTAAAGAAAAAGCTATTACAGTTGGAGCGGTAGCATCACACGTGATTGATGCAAAAGAAGAGTACGCAAATATTTATGCATTAGCAGCTTTGCAAGCTCACACATTATATGAGGGGAAATATCCATTGGTATCTGCGTTATCAAGACCTCTAATTGCAAAGAAGCTTGTTGAAGTAGCTGAGCAAGAAAATGCAGTAGCCGTGGCGCATGGTTGTACAGGAAAAGGAAATGACCAAGTTCGTTTTGAAGTGTCAATTAAAGCCTTAAATCCAGATTTAGAAGTTATTGCTCCAGTACGTGATTGGAAATGGTCTCGTGAAGAAGAAATTGAGTATGCGAAACAGCATAACATTCCAATTCCAGTTAACTTAGACAGCCCGTTTTCAATTGATCAAAACCTATGGGGAAGAAGTAACGAATGTGGTGTTCTTGAGGATCCTTGGGCTGCTCCACCAGAAGAAGCTTACGATTTAACTGCTGCATTAGAAAATACGCCGGATACTCCTGAAACGGTTGAAATTGAATTTGTTCAAGGCGTACCTGTTTCATTAAATGGCCAATCGTATACGTTAGCTCAGCTTATTCTTGAACTGAACGATATTGCTGGAAAGCACGGAGTTGGACGTATCGACCACGTAGAAAATCGTCTAGTTGGAATTAAGTCACGTGAAGTATATGAGTGTCCAGCTGCGATGACTCTTATTAAAGCTCATAAAGAGTTAGAAGATTTAACACTTGTAAAAGAAGTAGCACACTTCAAACCTATTATCGAGAAAAAACTAACAGAAGTTATTTATGAAGGACTTTGGTTCTCACCGTTAACAAATTCATTACTAGCATTCTTAAAAGATACGCAACAATATGTAAACGGGACAGTACGTGTGAAGCTGTTTAAAGGTCATGCGATTGTGGAAGGGCGTAAGTCTCCAAACTCTCTATATAACGAAAAACTTGCTACGTATACAAAAGAAGATGAATTTGACCATAACGCAGCAGTAGGATTTATCTCTTTATGGGGACTTCCAACAAAAGTTAGCAGCATGGTGAATACTAAGAAGGTGACGACAGTATGACCAAATTGTGGGGAGGACGTTTTACGAAACGTCCTGAACAATGGATTGATGAATTTGGAGCATCCATTTCGTTCGATCAACATTTAGTAGAAGAAGATATTGAAGGTAGTTTAGCTCATGTATCTATGTTAGAAAAGTGCAAGATTCTTTCTAGTGAAGAGGCGAATCAAATTAAAGCAGGGTTACAAACCCTGCTTCAAAAAGCAAAAAATAAAGAGCTTACGTTTTCTGCTCAGTACGAAGATATTCATTTGAATCTAGAAAAGCTCTTAATTGATGAAATCGGTCCTGTAGGTGGAAAACTGCATACAGGTAGAAGTCGTAATGATCAAGTTGCAACTGACATGCATCTATATTTAAAGAAACATGTCCAGCAAATCATCCAGCTAACAAAACATTTACAGCATGTATTAGTTGAAAAAGCTGATCAGCATGTTGAAACGATTTTTCCTGGCTACACTCATCTACAAAGAGCGCAGCCTGTATCGTTTGCTCATCACTTGTTAGCATATGTATCAATGTTTAAGCGTGATTCTGAGCGATTTGAAGAATCATTAAAACGCATTGATATCTCTCCGCTAGGAGCAGGAGCGCTTGCTGGTACAACATTCCCAATTGACCGTTACTATAGCGCTGAGCTGTTGGGCTTTGCAGATATCTATCAAAACAGTATGGATGCAGTAAGTGATCGTGATTTTATTTTAGAATTTTTGAGCAACAGCTCAATTTTGATGATGCACTTATCTCGTTTCTGTGAAGAGTTAATTTTATGGTCGAGTCAAGAATTCCAGTTTATTGAAATGGATGACACGTATGCCACAGGAAGCAGTATTATGCCACAAAAGAAAAACCCTGATATGGCTGAGCTGATTCGTGGGAAAACAGGAAGAGTTTATGGACACCTGTTTAGCTTATTAACAGTGTTGAAAGGTACGCCTTTAACATACAACAAAGATTTACAAGAAGATAAAGAGGGTATGTTTGATACAGTTACAACGATTGAGGGTTGCTTGACAATCTTTGCTGGAATGATTGAAACTATGACTGTTAAAACAGACGTTATGGAATCATCAACCAAAAAAGATTTTTCTAATGCAACAGAATTAGCAGACTACCTCGCTTCAAAAGGGATGCCGTTCCGTCAAGCTCATGAAGTTGTAGGCAAGCTTGTTCTAGAATGCATTCAGCAAGGGATTTATTTAATGGATTTACCATTAGAAAACTACCAAGCCGCAAGCAATTTGTTTGAGGAAGATATCTATCATGTACTTGACCCAAAAACTGCGGTTAACCGCCGTAATAGTGCGGGTGGTACAGGTTTCGACCAGGTAAGACAAGCAATCTTAAAGGTTAAAGAGGATTTAAAACAAGAAATTAATGCATAAAAAATACGCACTTACTGAAGTGCGTATTTTTTATGCATATTTTTTGTAAAAGCATATAGAGTTACAATCCCATCTACGTCGTGCATAACTCCAACAAGTTAGAAGAAAAATAGTGGGGAATAAAACAACATGTTAGCTAAGGAGAGATTAACAATGAAAGAAAAAAAGAAACCTCAGCACGTTTATGAATATGATCATGAAGGAGAAAAAAAAACGTTTCAACAATTAATGGACTCCTACTCAAGTGGTGTAGTAGGAGATGGTTACATGGCTTCAACATTTGAAAATGTTGAAGATAAAAGTGACAACGAACTATATGAATAAAAAGATGGATAAACTATAGGTAAGGCAAAAACTCCCCACTTTATAAGCATAAGGTGGGGAGCTTATTTTACATATCATTCATATGATAAATAAACAATGAATTAAGGAGTGACAATCGTGAAAATAGGTGTTCCAAAAGAAATTAAAAACAATGAGAATCGCGTTGCTATTACACCAGCTGGCGTGACGGCATTTACAAATGCCGGTCATGAGGTATGGGTTGAAAAAAATGCCGGTGAAGGGTCTGGATTTACGAATGAACAGTATGTAGAAGCTGGAGCAACCATTGTTGAAACAGCTCACGATGCGTGGAGTGCAGAAATGGTTATGAAAGTAAAAGAACCATTGCAAGAAGAGTACAATTATTTTCGTGAAGGGTTAATTTTATTTACGTATTTGCACCTTGCTGCTGAAGAAGCATTAACAAAAGCATTGATTGAAAAGAAAGTAGTAGGTATTGCCTATGAAACTGTGCAGCTACCGAATCGTACGCTTCCTCTTTTGACACCAATGAGTGAAGTAGCTGGAAGGATGTCTTCGCAGATTGGCGCACAATTTTTAGAAAAAACAAAAGGTGGCAAAGGAGTGTTACTAAGTGGTGTGCCCGGTGTTCAACGAGGAAAAGTGACAATCATTGGTGGCGGAGTTGCGGGAACAAATGCTGCGAAAATTGCTGTTGGTCTAGGAGCAAATGTAACCATTATTGATTTAAGCGCAGAGCGACTTCGACAACTAGACGACTTATTTGGCAAGGAAATTACAACATTAATGTCAAATCACTATAACATTGCAGAATCTGTGAAGGATTCAGATTTAGTAATTGGAGCAGTATTAATTCCAGGTGCCAAAGCTCCAAAATTAGTTACAACTTCCATGATTAAAACAATGTCTCCTGGCTCAGTTGTCGTAGACATTGCTATTGACCAAGGTGGAATTTTTGAAACAACAGATCGTATTACGACACATGATAACCCAACGTATGAAAAGCACGGTGTTTTACATTATGCGGTAGCTAATATGCCTGGAGCTGTTCCTCGTACTTCAACCATGGCTTTAACGAACGTGACTGTTCCTTATGCACTTCAAATTGCAACCCTAGGATATAAAAAAGCATGTTTGAAAAATCCGCCGTTACTTCAAGGAATTAATACATTAAACGGCTTTGTAACATATGCAGCGGTAGCTGATGCACATGGATTAACATACTCTGATGCTACAACATTGTTAGAGCAAGCATAACCGATTTATAATAAAAAGAACGTACCCTTTCTGTTTAAAGTAGTATAGAAAGGGTATGAACTAGTTAATTAGTGATAATGACAAAGGAGAGGTTATTATGCACATTTCGTATCATGGACATTCGGTTGTGAAAATTGAAACGCAAGGGAAAACGATTTTAATTGACCCATTCATTACTGGGAATGGTCAAACGGATTTAAATGCAGACGATGTACAGGCAGATTATATCTTACTAACCCACGGTCATAATGATCACGTAGGAGATACAGTTGCTATTGCCAAACGAACAAATGCGCAAGTAATTGCTATTGCTGAACTCGCTACATATTTAGGTTGGAAAGGTTTAAACGTTCATCCAATGAGCATTGGCGGAGCTTATACGTTTGAATTCGGTAAAGTTAAACTTACACAAGCTTTCCATGGATCAAGCTATACGGAAGAAGACAACAAGCAAATTGTTTACACGGGTATGCCAGCCGGTTTATTACTAACAATTGAAGGAAAAACTATTTATCATGCGGGCGACACGGCCCTTTATTCCGATATGAAGTTATTAAGCGATTACCATCCAGATGTAGCGTTTTTGCCGATTGGCGATAACTTTACAATGGGGCCAGAGGATGCAGCAGTTGCAGCTTCATGGATTAATGCCAAACTAGTCGTTCCAATCCATTACAATACATTCCCTGTTATTAAACAAGATCCTCATGAGTTCGTTCAATCCTTAAAAGGAATTGAAGGAAAAGTTTTAAATCCTGGAGAAGGTTTAGAGTTATAAGAGAAAAAGCAAGACGGTGCAATTTTAATGTGCATCGTCTTTTTTTGGGTGTACAAGCATACTATGTAAATAAAAAAGGGGGAATGTATTGGTGTTAAAGCGAAATAGAGCGCTTTTATATTTGTTGCTGTGTGGCCTTATGCTTTATTATGTAAAGCCCTATATTGTCATAAGCATAGATAGTCTTCAAGGGATTTTTAGCCTTGCTTGGTTAGGGTTAGCACTGCTAGTTGTAGGTGGTAATGTATCAGCACTTTTATACGCGAAAAAAGAAGAGCAAAAAAAGCTTTTGCAACAAAAACTTCGCAAGCCAACTCGTCAAAGAGGATGAGATTGAATCCCGCTCCTTCCACCTTTATAATAAAAAGAAAAGAGTAAAGCGCCGAGTACGTCCGGTGCTTTAGAAGGGTGAAGTACATTTGGCGACAAAACATGAACAGATACTACACTATATTGACTCGTTACCAATTGGTGAGAAAATATCAGTCAGGCAGATTGCAAAAGAGCTGACGGTAAGCGAAGGTACTGCTTATCGAGCTATTAAAGATGCAGAAAATAAAGGGTACGTTTCTACAATAGAGCGTGTTGGGACCATTCGAATTGAGCGTAAGAAAAAAGAAAATATTGAAAAACTTACGTTTGCCGAAGTTGTAAATATTGTAGATGGACAAGTGTTAGGCGGACGAGAAGGGTTATATAAAACGCTTAACAAATTTGTTATAGGGGCAATGAAGCTGGATGCCATGATGAGATATACAGAAGCAGGCAACCTTTTAATTGTTGGAAACCGAGTAAATGCACATGAACTAGCTTTAGAAGCCGGAGCAGCTGTTTTAATTACAGGAGGATTTGATACGGAAGAGTGGGTGAAAAAGCTCGCAGATGACTTGAAACTTCCGATTATTTCTACAAGTTATGATACGTTTACTGTTGCAACCATGATTAACCGTGCCATCTACGACCAACTAATTAAAAAGGAAATTGTACTGGTTGAAGATATCTTAACGCCAGCTGAAGAAGCTGTTAGTCTAAAGCTTAATGATACAATTGCCACGTGGCATAATCTTAACACAAAAACGCATCACAGTCGTTTTCCGGTAGTGGATGATCAGATGAAAGTTCACGGGATGGTGACTTCTAAAGATGTCATTGGTTATGATGTGCAAACCCCTATTGAGAAGGTAATGACCAAAAATCCAATGACGGTACATGGCAAAACGTCGGTGGCATCTTCTGCTCATATGATGGTTTGGGAAGGTATTGAAGTTCTACCTGTAGTTGATGATTCTCACCATTTAGAAGGAATTATCAGTCGACAAGATGTCTTAAAAGCACTTCAGATGATTCAAAGACAGCCTCAGGTTGGTGAAACAATTGATGATATTGTCACTAATCAATTCATCGATGTAAAAGATACAAAAGCGGAACCATTCTATCGTTGTGAAGTGACACCGCAAATGACAAACTATATGGGAACTATTTCGTACGGGGTATTTACAACGATTGTAACAGAAGCGGCAAATCGAGCACTTCGTTCATTTAAAAAAGGGGACTTAGTTATTGAGAATATTACCATCTATTTCATTAAACCTGTACAAATTGACAGCATTGTTGAAATTCGACCAAAAGTATTAGAGTTGGGACGAAAGTTTGGAAAGGTAGATGTTGAAGTATACAATGAGGGCGTCGTTGTTGGTAAAGCAATGCTGATGGCACAGCTCTTAGAACGTGTATGAAAAAAGTGTGCACTCATTCAGTGCACACTTTTTTCATGAAGACGTTTGAGCTTCTTTTGTAGCAAGAGGAAGATAATACTTATATGCGCGAATACCTGTAATAATACTTCCGAGACCAAATAAAGCAAAGATGATACCGATAATGAGAGACGTTGTAGTTGCATAAATAAACCACTGGTTAATTCCAAAAAAAAGTACAAAAGCTCCGAGTGAAATGCTCGATTTTGCAGAAATCCATTTGCGCTCAATAGGACGTTTGGAGCGGACATACTTAACTTTTAAATAGAAATAAAAGACAAATGAAATGACAATTAAAATGGCGAGAATAGGCATTAATTCATTCAGCTCCTTTTAAAGATAATGACTTATCGGTGGTAAAATATCTAAAAAATTTCGGCTTCATAGCCCTGAATGCGTTTTCTTTAAGCTGTATGTAACAGACTACTTATTCTTATTCTATCGATAGATGCCAGAAAATTCTAGTATTAATTAATTCTGCTTTTAAACTTCTAGCTATCTATGATTTAATAGAACTAGCTATTAGGTTTGGTACATAAATAGTTTGCTAATTTATCGATGGGAGTGCTGCTAGATGAAAACACAAATTTTAGATGCAATTAAAAGTTTCGATACAATTATTATTCACCGTCATGTAAGACCAGATCCTGACGCATATGGTTCTCAATGTGGGTTAGCAGAGCTTTTAAAAACATCTTTTCCGGAAAAAAATATTTACGTAACAGGAAAAGAAGCGGAATCTCTTAAGTTTTTATATCAAATGGATGATGTTGCTGATGATTTGTATGAAAATGCACTCGTTATTGTATGTGATACAGCCAATCAAGAACGAATCTGTGATCAGCGATATGCAAAAGGGAAAATGTTAATTAAAATTGATCACCACCCGAATGAAGACAAGTACGGAGATTTACTATGGGTGGATACAGAAGCATGTTCAACAAGCGAAATGATCTATGAATTTTTCCTTCATGGTAAAGAGGATGGACTTATGTTAAATGATCGCGGTGCCAAATTAATCTTTAGTGGAATCGTAGGAGATACGGGGCGCTTTTTATTTCCAAGCACAAAGCCTAAGACTTTCCGCTATGCAAGCGATTTGATTCAATATGATTTTGAGTTCAAAAATGTTTATGATGAGATGTATAAAACAAAAGAAAACGTAGCACATTTGCACGGCTACGTACTGCAAAACTTCTCCCTATCGGAGTCGGGAGTTGGATATATGAGAATACCAAAAGAAATTCTTGAAAAGTATAATGTAACACCAGCAGATGCATCACAGCTAGTTAGTTCGTTAGGGCATATTGAAGGTATAAAGGTATGGGTATTCTTTGTGGAAGAAGAAGATCAAATTCGAGTAAGGTTAAGATCAAAAGGGCCGGTTATCAACACAATTGCTCGTAAGTATAAAGGAGGAGGTCATCCACTTGCAGCTGGTGCTTCCATTTATTCTTGGGATGAGGTTCAGCCACTGCTGCAAGATTTAGAAGCACTATTTCAGTAAATGTTTAAGCAGGCGTACATTCTCTTAGTACGCCTGTTTTACATAACTTTTTCTACTTTCTTTATGCGAATTTCAATTGACAAAGTGGTGTAAAAGTAAATTTGATGCACTTCGACTTCATAAATCATTTTATCGAATTCATATTTTTTATTTTCAATTGCTTTTTTTAATACGTTTCGTGCGTCATACGCACTCTCAATATCTTGAGCAATTAAATGCAATGCTTCCTCTTCAACGCTAGCTTGAAGATGGTAAGAAGTGAGAGAGCCTAATTTATATTGCTTCGTATTTGTTAAATTTACTTTTACTTCTTGAATTAAAATGTTTTTTTTCATTTTTTTATTTAATTCTCGTACATCTTCTTGCCAAATTAGGCTGTTTTTTTCTGCTCTTTCTAGCTGCTGTTCAAGCTGCACTAATGATTTTGTTTGTTCATGCTGTAGCTCACCATAAATAATTAAAAAAACGCCCCAGCTAACAATGGCACCGATAACTAATCCAGCGAAAAAACGTTCTAAATCTGACCGCTTATATAGACGTTTGTTTGGGACTCTCATAAACCTAAGCTCTCTTGAGTTAACCATTTAATAATTAGTGCCCCTGTTTGAGCACCACCCATCGCTGAAAGTATTAACAAGATTTGTTTTACAACATCTTTAGTAGCACCTTCAAATAAGCCACGTTCAAAACTATAGAACGTATCAAAGGTGCCTCCAATTGCTCCCACAATTGCCCAGATTTTTAAACTGTTACTTAAAGTATACATGATATGAAATGGAGATTTACCAATTAAAAATCCTGCAAACGAACCAATTAAAGCACCGCCAAGAATAATACCTAATGAAGTGAAGTAGCTCCAAATAAACAATGACATAAAGGGCTCTTTCATCTTTTCCCTCCTTTTATACATTTTCTATCATTTCTGCTGTAATTCATGTATATGGACAAACAAAACAAGTTATGTGATTTGTATGGAAGAACAACAAAATTTATAATGGATATAAATACATAAAAAGAAGGTGGGAAGACTCGTGCCTTTTGTTCATCTACAATTAAAAAGTGCATATAGCATCTTAAATAGTACAGTTCGAATTACGCAGCTAGTCGAACGTGCAAAAGCATTAGATTATAAAGCTGTTGCTCTAACGGATGAAAACGTGATGTACGGAGCTATCCCTTTTTATAAAGAGTGCAAAAAAGCCGGTATAAAGCCAATCATCGGTTTGACTTTACATGTGCTAAAGCAAGAAGATGAATCGTTTTCTTATCCGCTTGTTTTACTTGCTCAGAATGAGAAGGGTTATGAAAATCTAGTGAAGTTGAGCAGTCTTGTTCAAACAAAAGAAAAGAACGGTGTGAAAAAAAAGTGGCTCCCTCATTATAAAGAAGGCATAATTGCTTTTACGCCTGGATTATCAGGAGAAATTGAATCACTTGTTTTAGATAATAAGCTAGATGAAGCGAGACAAACGATGGCATTCTTTAAACACATATACGGAGAAGAAAGCTTTTATGTGTCTCTTCAACGTCACGGAAATCAAGAGCAGGCTGTAAACGAGGAGCTTCGTAACTTAGCTAAAGAATTGAATGTGAAGTTACTAGCTACTAATGACGTGAAATACCTTGTTCAAGAAGATTATGAGGCCTATGAATGCCTAACTGCTATAGGTGAGGGTAGTATGCTTCAAAGTCTGATAGAAGAGGATTCGGATAAGAAAGAATACTACTTTAAAACACAGTCTCAAATGGAGAGCCTGTATACAGATGTTCTTTCCGCTGTCTATGAAACAAATTGTGTAGCCGAACGGTGTAACCTGGAGCTTTCACTTGGTAAAATGATGATTCCATCCTATCCAATCCCAAATAGTGAAGATACGGCGGATAGCTATTTACAGAAGCAGTGTCAAGCAGGGTTGAAGAAGCGTTTAGGCACAGTACCCCCTGAATATGCAGCACGACTAGATTATGAACTTAGTGTTATTCAAGAGATGAAGTTTAGCAATTACTTTCTAATTGTGTGGGATTTTATGCAGTATGCGCATCAAAATGGAATTATTACAGGTCCGGGACGTGGTTCAGCAGCAGGTTCTTTAGTTGCTTATACGTTAGAAATTACCAATGTTGATCCAATTAAGCATCATTTATTATTCGAGCGGTTTCTAAATCCTGAACGAATCTCAATGCCCGATATTGATATTGATTTTCCAGATAATAAGCGTGACCAAGTTATTCAATATGTTGCTGAAAAATATGGTCAAATTCATGTGGCTCAAATTATCACGTTTGGAACATTGGCTGCTAAAGCTGCCATTCGAGATGTTGGAAAAGTTATAGGAATAGATAAAGAAGAACTGTCCATTATTTCAAAACTGTTACCATCTAAGCCAGGAGTCATGCTACAACAAGCGGTTGTACAATCTAAGCCTTTCCGTGAGTATATTCAAACTACGCCGACTAGACAAAAGCTTTTACAATTAGCGATGCAAGTAGAGGGGCTTCCGAGACATACGTCTACTCACGCTGCAGGCGTTGTTATTAGCGACAAACCGTTGACATCGTATACGCCTATTCAAGATGGTCAGCATAATGTGTACCTCACTCAGTATCCAATGGAAGCACTGCAGGATATCGGCTTACTTAAAATGGACTTTCTAGGTCTTCGTAACTTAACGTTAATTGATTATATTCTTGCAAAAGTGGAGCGAGATACAGGGAAAAAGCAGAAACTATCAGATATCCCTATGCAAGATGCTAAGACGTTTCAGCTTTTAGCAAGTGGTGATACAACTGGAATCTTTCAGCTAGAATCAGACGGCATGCGTAAAGTATTAAAAAAGTTACAACCAACGGAACTAGAAGATATTGTAGCAGTCAATGCTTTGTATCGTCCTGGACCGATGGAACATATTCCAACGTATATTAAAAGAAAGCACGGCTTAGAAAGGGTTACGTATGTTCATGATGTACTAAGACCAATTTTACAAACCACGTATGGAGTTATTGTTTATCAAGAGCAAATTATGCAAATTGCTTCGCAAATGGCAGGATTCTCACTAGGTGAAGCTGACCTTTTAAGGCGCGCCGTCAGTAAAAAAGAAAGTACGACGCTCCAGAAAGAGAGAAAGCATTTTGTTGAAGGAAGTAAACTGCAGGGGTATAGCGAAGAAGTCTCAGACCAAGTTTATAATTTAATTGTTAAGTTTGCTAACTATGGATTTAACAGAAGTCATGCCGTTGCATATAGCTTTATTACTTATTACTTGGCCTATTTAAAAGCACATTACCCTCTTCAATTTTTTGCAGTTTTATTAACCAGTGCGATTGGAAATCAATCAAAAAGTGAGCAATATATTCAAGAAATGAGAAAAAGAAAGATTGCTCTTTTACCGCCATCTATCAATCGAAGCGCGTTTGCTTTCAATGTAGAAAAGAAACAGATTCGCTTTAGCTTAGGAGCAATTAAATATGTAGGGGGAACAGTGGTTCAAGAGGTACTTAATGAGAGAAAGAATAAACCATTTGAGGATCTATTTGACTTTTGTATGCGCGTATCGACGAAGGTTGTAAATAAAAAAATTCTTGAAATGCTGATTAACGCTGGTTGTTTCGACGAGTTTGGTGAAAACCGCGCCACTCTTATTGAAACGATAGACGTGGCATTCGAGCACGCACAGCTGGTTGATCCACAAGATGATTTTGGCATGGAGTTTTCCCTCAAGCCAAAGTACATTATAGTAGATGAATTCAGCGAACAAGAAATCCTAGAACGTGAAAGAGAAGCAGTAGGCTTCTATTTATCAAATCATCCAACTTCTCAGCATGAAAGGTTAATGGAAGCTCATTCTACAATCTCACTATGCGATATTGCAAACTGTAAAAGTGGTACACAAGTTTCAGTTATTGGACTTATCTCAAGTGAACGCGTCATTCGTACCAAACAAGGTGAACAAATGGCTTTTATTGCAATTGGTGATGAAACAGGCGATGCGGATGCAGTAGTGTTTCCGAGAAGCTACGAAAAATACAAACAGCTGTTAAGTATTGGACAAATTGTATTGATTAAAGGCAAGGTGGATATTCGAACAAATAAACAACAAATTGTTGCACAAGAAGTTTATTTAGCAAAGGAACTTGAAGAAGAGCTACCGAAACAAGAAGTATATTTAAGGATAAAGTCATCAGCTCAAAGTGATAAAGTAATTCGTAGTATTTATAAAAAAATTAACAGTGCTAAAGGAAATGTACCAGTTCTGGTGTACTATGAGTTAGAGAAGCGATTATTACGCTTACCGTCGGACTATTTTATTTCACTAGAAAGTGATATCGTTACACAGTTTAAAGACCTATTAGGAGATGAAAATGTCGCTGTAAAAACGCTATAGTCTTTACAGATTGTAGATGATGTTATATTGTAAAGAAGTTAAAAAAAAAGTGGTCTGACCACTGTTACTTAATTTTACATTTACTTAGATGCAATAAAATTGAGCACTTAACGCTTAACTGCATCGTTTCTATTTTAATAGCTATATGTATACTTATATCGAATGAGGAGTGAGCTCATGTCTTTACGCGAAGAAGCACTGCATATGCACCGTATCAATAAAGGAAAGTTAGAATCTAAATCGAAAATCCCTGTTCGAAATGCTCAGGACTTAAGCCTAGCTTATTCACCTGGAGTAGCTGAACCTTGTAAAGAAATTTATGATGATGTGAATAATGTGTATGAGTATACAATGAAAGGGAATATGGTCGCAGTGGTATCTGACGGAACTGCGGTTTTAGGATTAGGAAATATTGGTCCGGAAGCAGCTTTACCCGTAATGGAAGGTAAAGCAGTATTATTTAAAAGCTTTGCCGGGGTCGATGCGTTTCCTATCTGCTTAAAGACCACAGATATTGACCAGATTGTAGAGACAGTAAAGCTATTAGAACCAACATTCGGTGGAGTAAACCTAGAGGATATTGCGGCACCAAATTGTTTTGAAATTGAGGAACGCTTAAAAAAAGAAACCAATATTCCTATTTTTCATGACGATCAGCACGGAACTGCAATTGTAACGGTAGCTGGCTTGGTAAATGCACTGAAGTTAGCAAATAAGAAGATGTCAGAAGTGAAGGTAGTAGCCAACGGTGCTGGAGCCGCGGGGATTGCCATCATTAAATTATTGCATCGCTACGGCGTGCGCGACATTATTATGTGTGACTCAAAAGGTCCAGTTTATGAAGGTAGATCGTTTGGAATGAATAAAATAAAAGACGAGGTAGCCGCTTATACCAATCGTCAAAAAGTAACGGGCACTTTAGAAGATGCACTTGCTGACGCAGATGTGTTTATTGGTGTATCTGTCGAAGGGGCTCTAACAAAAGAGATGATTCACAAAATGAATGAGGATCCGATTGTTTTTGCAATGGCCAATCCAATGCCTGAAATTATGCCGGACGATGCAAAGAGTGCAGGTGTCAAGGTAATTGGGACAGGAAGATCTGATTTTCCTAACCAGGTGAATAACGTACTGGCGTTTCCTGGTATATTTCGCGGTGCCCTAGATGTACGAGCTACTCATATTAATGAGCAGATGAAAATTGCTGCGGTAGAAGCAATTGCAAGTCTTATCTCATCAGAAGATTTACATGAAGATTATGTTATTCCAGCACCATTTGATCCTAGAGTTGCACCAGCAGTAGCAGCTGCTGTGGCGAAGGCGGCGATGGAAACAGGTGTTGCAAGGTTACAGGTTGATCCAGATGATATTGCATTAAAAACGCAGCGTTTGGCTATCATTGAATAAAGTAAGATAGCGAAAAAAATGTGTGGATACTAAGCGGATAAGGTGAGTGAAAAAATAGGTTGATGAATGAACGTTCAAAAGTTTATGTAGAAATCTTAAAGCAAATTCGGCAATTGATGCAGTCTAATCAGCTGCAAACAGGAGATAAAATTCCGTCAGAGCGAGAGTTAGCAGAGCGACTAAATGCCGGTCGCTCTTCTGTGCGTGAAGCACTTCGCGCATTGGAGTTGCTAGGCCTTATCGAAACACGAAGGGGCGAAGGCACGTTTATTAAAGAAGTAGGCGATCATCAGCTTATCGACATTTTAGCAACGTTTCTCTTACATGATAACAAGCCAAAAGAAGACTTAATCGAAACAAAATATATGTTAGAAAAAGCATGCTTAGAATCCATACTACAAAATAATAAAAGTATTGTTGATCAGCTAGATAACAAAACCCTAACAATTAAGCATCTATTTGAGCAGCTATTTCGGCTTCAAACTAATCGATTGTTACAGCGAATTTGGTTAATTGTTAGTAACTTTTACTATACATTTCAACAGTCAACAACGATGCAAAATCAAGCCCAAATCGCGTTATTAATTCATGCTATTAAACATGGAAACGAGCATGATGTTTTTACGATTCACAAGGGGTGGTATCATCCTTTTGATGATTCAAAAAATGTCGAATAGCACGTTGCATGTTTCTACACAAAATGTACAACTTTTCTTGTAAAGTAAATATCAACTAGTACACAAAATGAAGAATTATGAGTCGATTCATACTTCATGGTCTGTTTTCACCGATTGTGTAACCTATTTTTGAATAATAGGTGATAAACGCTCTATTGGTTTCAGACTGATGCTTATTATATGGTAAGCAAAGGATACGAAGACGGATTCTTTTAGATAAAAGAATCAAAAGGAGGTTACACTTTGTTAAGAGATCTATTTACTAAAAATACAAAGAATACAAAGAATACAAAGAAGAGAAAGTATGCTTCAGTTCCATCAGAACACCTAAAACAAGATGTACCTGAAGGAATTATGACAAAATGTAAAAAATGCAAAAAAATCATGTACACGAAAGAACTTAATAAAAATCTAAAAGTGTGCTTAAACTGTGGGCATCATCATCAAATGACTGCTCAAGAAAGAATTAGTAGCTTAATTGATGAAGGCACATTTATTGAATATGATCGTACAATGCGCTCTCAAAACCCTCTAGAATTTCCCGATTACGTTGAAAAATTAGAGAAAGATCGTGAAAAAACAGGGCTTAGTGAGGCTATCGTAACGGGTGAAGGCGACATTAATGGTTTAAAAGTAGTCGTCGCTGTTATGGATTCACATTTTAGAATGGGAAGCATGGGGTCTGTTGTAGGTGAAAAAATTACAAGAGCTATCGAAAAAGCAAAAGATTTAGGCGTACCGTTTCTTATTTTTACAGCATCAGGTGGAGCTAGAATGCAAGAAGGTATCTTAAGTTTAATGCAAATGGCTAAGACAAGCTCAGCGTTAAAAATGTATAGTGATAAAGGTGGACTCATTATTTCAATTATGACGCACCCTACAACCGGAGGCGTATCTGCTAGTTTTGCTTCGCTAGGAGATTACAACTTAGCAGAGCCCGGTGCTTTAATCGGTTTTGCAGGTCGAAGAATTATTGAGCAAACGATTCGAGAAGAGTTACCAGAGGACTTCCAAACAGCAGAATTTTTATTAAAACACGGACAATTAGATGCGGTTGTGGCGCGTCATAACTTAAAAGAAACGCTCACAAATATTTTAGACATTCATGTAGGAGGTGACGTACAGTGGTAAGTGAATTAGAATTTGAACGCCCAATTGTGGAGTTGCGTAATAAAATTGCAGAGTTAAAAGAGTTTGCAACAAACACGGATGTTGATTTATCAACAGAGATTGAAAAGCTAGAAAAGCGTTTGGAAAAAGTAGAAAAAGATATTTATAATCACTTAAGCCCATGGAATCGTGTACAGATTGCGCGTCATCCTGAACGTCCAACTACGCTTGATTATATCTCAAGATTGTTTACTAATTTTTTAGAGTGCCATGGTGATCGTTATTACGGTGATGATGAAGCTATCGTGGGAGGCATTGCGAAGTTTCAAGGTGTACCTGTTACGGTCATTGGACATCAGCGCGGTAAAGATACGAAAGAGAATATCCGTCGCAATTTTGGAATGCCACATCCTGAGGGCTATCGTAAAGCGTTACGTTTAATGAAGCAGGCTGAAAAGTTTAACAGACCAATTATTTGCTTTATTGATACAAAAGGTGCTTATCCAGGAAAAGCAGCGGAAGAAAGAGGACAAAGTGAAGCCATCGCAAAAAATCTTTTTGAAATGGCTGGCTTAACTGTACCTATCGTTTGTATTGTTATTGGAGAAGGAGGAAGTGGAGGAGCATTAGGACTTGGTGTAGGAAACCATCTTCATATGCTTGAAAACTCCACGTACTCAGTTATATCTCCAGAAGGTGCTGCTGCGTTATTATGGAAAGATGCAACGCTTGCTAAGCAAGCAGCAGAAACAATGAAAATTACCGCGCCTGATTTAAAAGAACTAGGTATTGTGGATGAGGTTGTGGAAGAGGTTAAAGGTGGAGCTCATCGTAATATTGATGAACAAGCAAGTTACATGGAAGTGGCGATTCGTAGCTCTTTACAAGAATTAACAAAACTCACAAAAGAGCAATTAGTTGAAGAGCGTTATGAAAAATACAAAAAAATTGGACAATTTTCAGCTGAAACCGATGCCATCGGTGTAAAATAAACAATAAAGCATCCTCTATTTTGATAGGGGGTGCATTTTCTCGTTTCTACAATAGCTCTTCTCTATTGTGTTTCATAGTTCTTCATGGTATTTTATAGACAGCAAAACCCTATAGGATTCTTAAGAAGAAGCCTGCATTTTCCTTCAATGGATTTAAAAGACATTGTTATAGGGAAAGCAACTCGCTTCTTTTATTGTAATGCCTAAAACCAATTTTATAGGCATGCTTGTCAAATAGACGGGAATAGTAAAATCATTAGATAAACCAAGTTAATTGTAATGAAAAATCAACTCGTTAAGCGTAAAAATTATGCTATGAGTATACAATACATCATGTGTTGTGATAGTCTATTTACTGCTTACATAATAGTTTTTTCTTTGGTTTCAGTGAGCATATCATTGCCTGACTAAACTACATATTGCTGTTAGAGTTTAAAGTGAAAAGTAATTAGGCCAGTGACTTTGAGTGCAAAGTTTGTATTAATTGAGAAGCTTGGTTATACCACTATATAGGAGGAAGATAGAATGCGTAAAACAAAAATTGTAGGTACTATTGGTCCAGCAAGTGAGAGTGTAGAAAAGTTAGTTGAACTATTTAACTCTGGTTTAAATGTTTGTCGTTTAAACTTTTCACATGGTGATTTCGAAGAGCACGGTGCACGTATTGTTAACATTCGTGAAGCTGCTCAAAAGACAGGAAAAACAATTGGAATCTTACTTGATACAAAAGGTCCTGAAATCCGTACAAATACAATGGAAAATGGTGCAATCGATTTAGAAGAAGGTTCTGAGATCATCGTGTCTATGAAAGAAGTAGTAGGGACAACTGAAAAATTCTCAGTTACGTATCCTGGTCTAGTCGACGATGTACACCCAGGTTCTAAAATTCTTTTAGATGATGGTTTAATTGGACTTGAAGTATTAGAAGTTAATAAAGCTGCTGGTGAAATCAAAACAAAAGTATTGAACCCAGGTACTTTGAAAAATAAAAAAGGTGTTAACGTACCAAACGTAAGTGTAAACTTACCAGGTATCACAGAAAAAGACGCAAACGACATTGTGTTTGGAATCGAGCAAGGTCTTGACTTCATTGCTGCCTCTTTCGTTCGTCGTGCGTCAGATGTATTAGAAATTCGTGAGCTATTAGAAAAACATAATGCTACACACATTCAAATCATTTCAAAAATTGAGAACCAAGAAGGTGTCGATAACATCGACGAAATTCTTGAGGTGTCTGATGGTTTAATGGTTGCTCGTGGTGACTTAGGAGTAGAAATTCCTGCTGAAGAAGTACCATTAGTACAAAAAGATTTAATCAGAAAATGTAATGAGCTTGGTAAACCTGTTATCACTGCAACACAAATGCTTGATTCTATGCAACGTAATCCACGTCCAACTCGTGCAGAGGCAAGTGACGTAGCGAACGCAATCTTTGATGGTACAGATGCAATTATGCTATCAGGTGAAACTGCTGCTGGTTCTTATCCAATTGAAGCTGTTCAAACAATGCATTCGATTGCATCACGTGCAGAACAAGCACTTAACTACCGTGAAATTCTACAACAACGTAGTAAGCAAGTTGGTACATCAATTACAGATTCAATTGGTCAATCTGTAGGGCATACTGCACTTAACCTAAATGCAAGTGCAATCGTTGCTCCAACTGAAAGTGGATATACGGCAAAAATCGTTTCAAAATATCGTCCGCAATCTCCAATCGTAGCGGTAGCAGCAAACGATTCAGTAGCTCGTCGCTTAGCTTTAGTATGGGGCGTTACACCAGTTGTAGGTGAGCGTTGCACAAATATTGATGACATGTTAGAGCATGCTGTAAACGACGCTGTGAAAACGGGTATTGTATCACATGGTGATCTAGTTGTTATTACAGCTGGTGTACCTGTTGGAGAATCTGGTGCTACAAACCTAATGAAAGTACAAGTTGTAGGAGATGTGCTAGCAAAGGGTCAAGGAATCGGACGTAAGTCAGCAGTTGGCCAAGTAGTTGTAGCGAAAAGCGCAGCTGAAGCAAATGAAAAGATGACAGAAGGTGCAATTTTAGTTACAAACAGTACAGACCGCGACATGATTAGTGCAGTTGAAAAAGCAAGTGCATTAATCACAGAAGAAGGTGGCTTAACAAGCCATGCAGCTGTTGTAGGACTAAGCTTAAGCATTCCTGTCATTGTAGGCGTAGAAGGCGCAACAGCAACGTTCCAAGATGGACAAGATATTACAGTGGATTCAGCTCGTGGCGTTGTATATAACGGGCATGCAAGCGTTCTGTAAGTCATAAATAATTTATAAAGGAGAAGGTTTTTTACCTTCTCTTTTTCTATAGTCAGATAGAAGGAGAGTTGACGGTGAAATTTCTCGTTCCAATTTTAATTATTATTCCTGCTATCGAAATTACGTTATTGCTAACAGTAAGTTCAAAAATTGGTATTTTACCAACGTTTTTCTTAATTTTAGCAACAGGAATATTAGGGGCTTATTTAGCAAAGAAGCAAGGTGTAAAGACCTTACAGAGAGCAAGTCAGCAAATGAATTCTGGACAAGTTCCTGGCGATGCAATTGTAGATGGACTTTGTATTTTAATTGGTGGACTTTTATTATTGACGCCAGGCTTCTTTACCGATACAACGGGTTTTTTATTACTTATTCCGACAACAAGAAAATTTATCAAGCCAACTGTTATGAAGCTGTTTCAACGACTATTTCAAAACCGTAGCCGTTTTACAATTATTCGTTAATAATGAAAATTATAGCGTTCATTAAAAAAGAGTGTGCTGTCAATGAGAGAACTGTTCTCATGAAGCACACTTTTATTTTGCCATAATAAAGTTTTTGATATCGTGAAATATGCCGGCTGAATAGAGCGTACGAATAATAACTAGTAAGATAGGCCCGACAATTAATCCAAGAAAACCAATTAATTTAAAGCCGACAAACAAAGCAACTAAAGTAGCTAAAGGATCTAATCCAATACTAGATGATAGAATTTTCGGTTCCATAATTTGGCGTTGTACGATAACAACCAAGTATAAAACAGATAAACCAACAGCAAAGGAAATATTTCCAGTTGTAAACGCATAAATAATCCAAGGTACGAAAATGAGTCCAGTTCCTAGATAAGGTAATAAATCTACAAAGCCGATAAGTAAAGCGATGGTAATTGAATAATCGACTCGTAAAATGAGCAGACCAATAAGAACAATAATCGTTGTAATGGAAATAAGCGTGAGCTGAGCTTGGATAAATCCAAAGAGTGCTTTTTTTAGCTCTCCTACTACAGCTTCACTACTCTGTTTTACTTTTGGTGATAAAAAGCTTTTACTAAATGTAAGAAAACGATTCCAGTCTTTACTAATAAAGAAGGTAGCAAGTAAAGAAAAAATAACAACAGTTGCGATATTAGGGAGCCATCCGAGAAAAGTTGGAATGGCTTGTAAAAGTCGTTGTACAAAATCTCCTACATTTGTTGTAATACTACTGCCGACATTTTGAATATTTGTTAAAATAGTTTCTTGTTGATTATGGTTTAAACTGTTAAACATGGAAGCGATTTGGTTATAAAGAGGAATCAGTTTGCTGGCAATGAAATTTTCAATGTATACGATGACGGCTTCAAAATTATTTGGAACGACTTTTGCTAGATAGGTTGTACCAGCTATTATTTCAGTTACTAAGAGCGTAATTGAGCCTGCTAGAATGGAAAAAATAAGCATGATTGAAATGAGAACAGCAATGTAGCGTTTACACTTTAACTTACGCTCAAAAAAGTTTACGATTGGGTTCATGAAGAGTGCAATGATAAAGGCAATGATGAATGGATAAAGCAGCGTTGAAAGGTAATAAGCGACTAGAAACGTGACGGTTAAACCAGTCAATAAAATCACGGTGCGTAAAAAGCGAATCCAATAGATCTTAGGCAAGTAGTTAACAACCTCCTTTAAAAGTGGTTTTGTTAGTATTTTACAACTTTTATGAAAGAGTGAAAAGAAAAAAGTGAGGTTTTCACTAGAAAATAAAGTTCAAATAAGTATCAAAGTAATGAAAGGAAGGGGAAACAAATGTTTTCACAGCCAGTTATGTTTTTAGCTATTTTATTCGTTATAGGATTAATTGCAAAAAATCAGTCGTTAATCATAGCAGTAGGTTTCTTATTAGTTATTAAATTAATAGGTCTAGACGGTAAAGTATTCCCTTACTTACAGTCTAAAGGAATCAATCTAGGGGTAACCGTTATTACAGTTGCGGTATTAGTACCGATTGCAACAGGTGATATTGGTTTTAAACAATTGGGAGAAGCTATCAAATCCTCATATGCATGGGTTGCATTAGCTGCTGGAATCCTAGTGGCAATTATTGCTAAATATGGACTGACTTTATTGTCGGAAGATCCTCATATCACAACGGCTCTTGTATTTGGTACAATCCTAGCTGTGGCGCTATTCCAAGGAGTTGCAGTAGGACCTCTGATTGGTGCTGGAATTGCCTATTTATTTATTAAAATTACAGAGTTATTTTAGTAGAAATTTTTTTATAATAACAATTTTTTTAAAATTTATTTACTCTTTTCATTCACAAAAGTCAGATAATTGTTTATAATATAGTTTGAAGCCGCATCTCATTACATACAATTGTATGGTATAACGTATACGATAAAACAACTAAAAAAGCATACTAGATAGCATATTTTCTTTATGTTATTTAGCAATACGAAAATGTAAGCATTTTCTTTTTTTATCAGGGTCTTAAGAAAACCCTATGAGAAACGATGCGCTTCTATAGAAATGTCTTATGTGATGTGGAATTGAGCCAGCGCTCAATTAATTTATTTTCGTATGTACAATAGGGTGTATGGGGAAATCTTTTCTGTAAAGGAGATGGGAATATGACTGCGACTCGAGGTTTAGAGGGAGTTGTTGCGACAACTTCAGCGGTAAGCTCCATTATTGACGACACGCTAACTTATCGTGGTTACAATATTGATGATTTAGCAGACTATGCTACATTTGAAGAAGTAGTTTATTTGCTTTGGCATGGAAAATTACCAAATAAAGAAGAGTTATCTATTTTTTCTAGGTTACTAGCAGAGAATGCTAAATTACCTCATGAAGTATTAGATCATTTCAAAACATATCCAATCAAAGATGTTCATCCAATGGCAGCTTTAAGAACAGCCGTGTCACTAATTGGTCTGTACGATCCAGAAGCAGACCTAATGGATGAAGAAGCTAATTATCGTAAGGCAGTTCGCCTACAAGCCAAATTACCAACAATTGTAACAGCCTTTTCACGCATTCGAAAAGGAATGGATCCAATTGAACCGAACGAAAACTATAGCATTGCTGCTAACTTCTTGTACATGTTAACGGGTAATGAACCGACTGACATTGAAGTTGAAGCATTTAATAAAGCACTTGTCTTACACGCTGACCATGAACTAAATGCATCGACATTTACCGCTCGTGTCTGTGTAGCAACTCTTTCAGATATTTATTCTGGCATTACAGCAGCAATCGGAGCCTTAAAAGGTCCTCTTCATGGTGGTGCAAATGAAGCTGTTATGAAAATGCTATCTGATATTGAAACGGTAGAAAATGCAGAGCCTTATATTCGCAGTAAGTTAGCAAATAAAGAGAAGATTATGGGCTTTGGTCACCGTGTGTATCAGCAAGGAGATCCACGTGCTAAACATTTGAGGGAGATGTCTGAGAAGCTTACAAAACAAGCTGGAGACGCTACTCTTTATGAAATGTCTGTAAAGATTGAAGAAATTGTTACAAGTGAGAAGAAGCTGCCACCAAACGTAGACTTCTATTCTGCTTCTGTCTATCACAGCTTAGGAATTGATCATGATTTGTTTACACCAATCTTTGCGGTAAGCCGTGTATCAGGTTGGGTAGCGCATATTTTAGAACAGTATTCAAACAATCGATTAATTCGTCCACGTGCCGATTATATCGGTGAAGGAAAACAAGCGTATATCCCGATTGAGCAAAGAGATTAACTTTTATGTGAGAAAGTGCTCAGCGTGAGTTGAGCACTTTATAATAAGCTACTAAGCTAATAAGCTTTAAAACTTCAAGGGGGTTATTTTTATGACAAACGGACAAAAAATTACGGTAACAAACGGAGTGTTAAATGTACCTAACAACCCAGTAATTCCATATATCGAAGGAGACGGAATTGGTCCAGATATTTGGGCAGCAGCATCTCGTGTATTAGAAGCAGCTGTTGAAAAAGCATATGATGGCGAAAAAGAAATTGTTTGGAAAGAAGTATTAGCAGGGGAAAAAGCATTTAACGAAACTGGCGAGTGGTTACCAGCTGAAACATTAGATGTTATTCGTGAGTACATAATCGCGATTAAGGGACCATTAACAACGCCAGTAGGTGGTGGAATCCGTTCACTAAACGTTGCTTTACGTCAAGAGTTAGATCTATTTACTTGCTTACGTCCAGTGCGTTATTTCGAAGGTGTTCCATCACCAATTAAACGTCCAGAAGATACGGATATGGTTATCTTCCGTGAAAATACAGAAGATATCTATGCTGGTATTGAGTATGCAAAAGGTTCTGAAGAAGTTCAAAAGTTAATCAACTTCTTACAAACTGAAATGGGTGTTAACAAAATCCGCTTCCCTGAAACATCAGGTATTGGTATTAAACCAGTATCATCTGAGGGTACAGAGCGCTTAGTACGCGGAGCAATTAACTATGCAATCGAGCACGGTCGTAAGTCTGTAACCCTTGTTCATAAAGGGAACATCATGAAGTTCACTGAAGGTGCCTTCAAAAACTGGGGTTATGAACTAGCTGAAAAAGAATTCGGCGATAAAGTATTTACTTGGGCTCAATATGACCGCATCGTTGAAAAAGACGGAAAAGACGCTGCAAATAAAGCACAAGCAGAAGCAGAAGCTGCTGGAAAAATTATCGTAAAAGATTCAATTGCAGATATCTTCTTACAACAAATTTTAACACGCCCTCGTGAATTTGATGTAGTTGCAACAATGAACTTAAACGGTGATTACATTTCGGATGCTTTAGCTGCACAAGTAGGTGGAATTGGTATTGCACCAGGTGCCAACATTAACTATGAAACTGGACATGCAATCTTTGAAGCAACACATGGTACTGCTCCTAAGTATGCGGGTCTAGACAAAGTAAATCCTTCATCTGTATTATTATCAGGTGTGTTAATGCTAGAGCATTTAGGTTGGACTGAAGCAGCTGCGCTTGTAATGGAATCAATGGAAAAAACAATTGCTTCTCAAGTAGTAACATATGATTTTGCTCGTTTAATGGATGGAGCAAAAGAAGTAAAATGCTCTGAATTTGCAGATGAGTTAATTAAAAACTTAGGAAATCAAGTAACAGTATAATAGTAAAAGAGAACGATTTGGGGGAATTAACATGTCAAACAAACGAAAAAAAGTCTCAGTTATTGGTGCTGGCTTTACAGGTGCAACAACTGCGTTTTTGATCGGACAAAAAGAGTTAGCTGACGTTGTATTGGTGGATATTCCACAGGCAGAAAACCCAGCTAAAGGTAAAGCGTTGGATATGTTAGAAGCAAGCCCAGTACAAGGTTTTGATGCTAATATTACAGGAACAGCCAACTATGAAGATACAGCTGATTCTGATGTTGTCATTATTACAGCTGGTATTGCACGTAAGCCTGGTATGAGTCGTGACGATTTAGTTACGACAAACCAAAAGGTAATGAAGTCTGTAACGCAAGAAATTGTTAAATACTCACCAAATTGTTATATTATTGTGTTAACAAACCCAGTTGATGCGATGACTTATACAGTATTTAAAGAATCTGGATTTCCAAAAAATCGTGTAATTGGTCAGTCTGGTGTACTAGATTCAGCTCGTTTCCGTACATTTGTCGCGCAGGAACTGAATGTCTCAGTTAAGGACGTTACTGGCTTTGTACTAGGGGGACACGGTGACGATATGGTTCCTCTTGTACGTTATTCATACGCAGGTGGAATTCCACTTCAAACGTTAATTCCACAAGACCGCTTAAATGCTATTGTGGAGCGTACGCGTAAAGGTGGCGGTGAGATTGTGAATCTTCTAGGAAATGGTAGTGCTTATTATGCACCTGCTGCAGCTCTATTGGAAATGACAGAAGCTATCCTAAAAGATCAGCGTCGTATTTTACCTACAATTGCGTATTTAGAAGGTGAATATGGTTATAGTGGTATCTACCTTGGCGTACCAACAGTTCTGGGGGCAAATGGTATTGAGCAAGTAATTGAGTTAGAGCTAACTGAACAAGAAAAAGCAGCTCTAGATCAATCTGCTGATTCAGTTAAAAACGTGATGAGCGTTCTTATCTAATAAGTAAGAAAGCACTGATTAAACAAAAGCATCATTTATAAAAGAAAAACAGGAAAATTCGAGGGAAACCTCGAATTTTTTTGTTGTAGAAGCTTCACTATCTTATACAAGAACTGTTCGTGTAATTCGTGGTTGTTTCTACAAGCTACAAATAGAAAGGATGAAGTAGCAATGGTGCTAGGGAAAAAACAAAAGATTGGAAGAACTATAAAACAAATTCAAGTTGGTGAAAAGCTTTCACTTACTGAACGCATAGAGGATAAAGATATTCTCTTATATCTAGGTCTAACCAATGACGCCAATCCCCTCTATATTCAGCATGATTATGCTGCACAAACAGTATTTAAAAAGCCAATTGTTCCAGCAATCATGATCAATGGAATGATGACAGCTGCTATCTCCAAATACCTGCCAGGTCCGGGAAGTCATGTTTTAAAGCAAACCGTCTCATTTCCTAAGCGTATTTACCACTACAGTACAGTTGAATTTTTATTTGAAGTAGTTGATAAAAATATGGAAGAAAAGACAATTACAATTGACGTACAAGCAACAGATGAAAACGAAGAAAGTGTTGTACAAGCTCAATTTATTGTATGTCCTCCTCAAGAGCTATCCATTGCGGAGACACATGAGTTTGAGAACTTTTAATGCGGTGACAAACAGGCCTCCTTTTCAATTAGGGGGCTTGTTTATTGGCATAATATTATGAAATGCCTTTGAGAACTTTAAAGAATCAGTGTATGATAATGACATACATATAGATAAAATAATGGATGAAGTGGCGTTTAAAATGAATTGATGGAGGCTTATGTTACGAACATGAATAAGAGATTATTAGTAGTAGACGATGAACAGTCAATCTCAACATTATTACAGTATAACCTGCAGCAAGCTGGTTTTGAGGTTAGCACAGCAATGGATGGAGAAGAAGGGTACAATAAAGCACTGGAAGAAAATCCAGATTTAATCGTGTTAGACTTAATGCTTCCCAAAATGGATGGAATTGAAGTGTGTAAAAAGCTTAGACAGCAGAAAGTTATGACGCCTATTTTAATGTTAACGGCTAAGGATGATGAGTTTGATAAAGTGTTAGGCTTAGAACTTGGAGCAGATGACTATATGACCAAACCTTTCAGTCCACGAGAGGTTGTTGCTCGGGTGAAGGCCATACTTCGTCGTTCGCAAATTAGTAATCAAGCGGATCAGGAAGAAGAAGATGGAGAAAGAATTTTTATTGGAGACTTAAAAATTCTTCCTGAGCATTACGAAGCTTATTTTCAACAAGAGCAGCTAGAATTAACGCCAAAAGAGTTTGAACTACTATTATATTTATCAAAACATAAAGGACGGGTGTTAACTCGTGATCAGTTGTTAAGTGCTGTTTGGAACTATGATTTTGCTGGTGATACACGCATCGTAGATGTCCATATTAGTCATTTGCGTGAAAAAATTGAAAGCAATACAAGAAAGCCTATTTATATTAAAACGATTCGTGGTTTAGGGTATAAGTTGGAGGAACCAAAGGTAGATGAATAAGTTCCGCTCGCGCTTACTTTTTGCACTGCTAACCTTAATTATTGTGGTACTGGTTTGTTTAGGCTTATTATTAGCTCAGCTCTTTAAAAACTTCTATTTTCAAACCTTTCAAGAACGTATGGAAAAAGAAGCTGAGCTTGTAGAACTTTTTATTGGTAAAGAAGGCCTGACAAATCCAACTCTGCAAGAAAATGTAGATTCAATTAGTGAGTCATTAAGTGTTCGAGCAACTGTTATTAATAATGATGGCACAATTCTTGTAGATTCAAACGCAAGTAGTGACAGTGGTTCTTTGGAAAACACTAGGATACTCCAAGAGGTAATAAAGAAGCAAAGCATGAATAAGGAAGCGTTCAGTCGTATTGAAGAAAACCATGATCTCTATTACTATGGCGTACCGCTTGTCATTGATGGTGAGAAAGAAGGTTTTGTTGTTTTAAGTACCTCTTTTGCATCGTTAAATCAAGTGAATCAACAAATATGGGGACTGTTAATTGGGAGTCTTGGCGTTGCGTTAATCGTCATTTTATTACTAGGAATAAAGATAATGAATCGCTATACGAGACCAATTGAATCTGCTACTCAGGTAGCCATGGAGTTAGCAAGAGGCAATTATAAAGCTCGTACCTATGAAGATTATATGGATGAAACAGGAATGTTAAGTCAGTCCATCAATGCTTTAGCTCGCAATTTACAAGAGTTAATTCGTAGTCAAGAGATGCAACAAGATCGCTTGCGGACGCTCATTGAAAATATGGGTAGCGGGATGATTTTAATTGATAGTCGCGGCTATATTAACCTAGTAAATCGAGCTTATAAAGAACAGTTCCAAATAAAGATGGATGATTTCTTATATCATCTTTATTATGAAGTGTTTGAACATAAAGAAGTGGTTTCTCTAGTAGAAGAGATTTTTATGACAGAAGTAAAAGTTCGCAAGCATGTTGTACTCTCTAGGAATATTGAGCGTCGTCACTATGATGTATATGGAGCACCAATTATTGGGTTAAATGATGAATGGAAAGGGATTGTTCTTGTCTTTCATGACATAACAGAACTTAAGAAACTAGAGCAAGTTCGTCGAGATTTTGTTGCTAACGTATCTCATGAGTTAAAAACACCTATCACATCAATTAAAGGGTTTAGTGAGACGCTTTTAGATGGAGCTATGGAGGAACCTGAGCTAAGAAAGCAATTTCTATCGATTATCATGAATGAAAGTCAACGGATGGAAACGTTAATACAAGATTTATTAGATTTATCAAAAGTGGAACAGCAAGGTTTTCAGTTAACCGTTCAAACTATTAATATTAATACGCTTCTTTACGAAATTGTTATGGTTCTTTCTAATCGAGCAAAAGAGCGAGAAGTTGATCTTCAAATCGAAACATTGGAAGAGGAATGTTTAATTGAAGGAGATATCCAGCGGTTAACCCAAGTTTTTATGAATTTAATTAGTAATGCACTGAATTATACGATGCCAAGCGGAAAAGTGCATATTCAAATTGAAGAGAAATTAGAAACGGTCCTTGTTCATATCACTGATACAGGGATTGGCATCGCTCAAGAAGAAATTCCTCGGATTTTTGAACGCTTTTACCGGGTGGATAAAGCAAGAAGTAGAAACTCCGGTGGTACAGGTCTTGGACTAGCTATTGTCAAGCATCTTGTAGAAGCACATAAAGGACACATTGACGTACAGAGTAAAGTAAATGAAGGGACAACCTTTTCTGTCACATTAAACAAATACTTAGAAAACTAAGCAAATGTTTACGCTCCTTTTACAAAGTGTTTAAGGAAGCTTAATATAAGCTTGTTATACTTTTCTATGGAAACCCCTTCATCCAAGGAGCCAATTTTGGAAGACGAAAGGAGTCTTCATACTTCTTTCGTCTATTTTTTTATGACATAAGACAAAGGCATTATTCTATAAAGGATAATGCCTTTTTTGTTTATACCATTTATAATTGAGGCGCATTCCTCGTTCAAATTATGTATGAAACTAGTTTCTGGTAAAAAACTAACTGTAATTAGATAGATTAGTTTTTGTTGTTAAGAGGGAACTTTTGATAAAATAGAATAAACGTTCTTTTTTTTGAAATGGAGGATTATTCATGTCCAAGAAATTAGTATTAATAGACGGCAATAGTATTGCATATCGTGCATTTTTTGCTCTGCCTTTACTGAATAATGATAAAGGTATACATACAAACGCCATTTACGGATTTACAACGATGTTAATGCGCATTTTAGAAGAGGAGAAACCAACACATCTTCTTGTTGCATTTGATGCTGGCAAAACAACGTTTCGTCATAAAACATTTACAGAGTATAAAGGTGGAAGACAAAAAACGCCGCCTGAGTTATCAGAGCAATTTCCATTTATTCGAGACTTGCTAGATGCTTACGGAATTAAGCGCTATGAGCTAGAGAATTACGAAGCCGATGACATTATCGGTACATTGGCAACACAAGCTGAAAAAGAGAACTTTGAAGTGAAAGTAATTTCAGGTGATAAAGATTTACTTCAGCTTGTTTCAGAACACATAACAGTCGGTATCACGCGAAAAGGCATTACAGATGTTGATGCCTATACTCCAGCTTTAATTGATGAGAAGTATGGAATTAAGGCTATGCAAATAATTGATATGAAGGGGCTTATGGGGGACTCTTCTGACAACATTCCGGGTGTTCCTGGAGTTGGAGAAAAGACGGCTCTGAAATTGTTAAAAGAGTTTGGTACAGTTGAAAACGTCTTGGAATCGATCGATCAAGTAAGTGGTAAAAAATTAAAAGAAAAGCTATCGGATAACAAAGAGCAGGCACTCATGAGCAAAGAGCTTGCTACAATCGACACAAACGCACCCATTGAAGTGAGCTTGGAAAGCGTTTTGTATGAAGGTGAAAATAGTGAAAAGCTTCTAGCATTATTTAAAGAGCTCGGCTTTAATTCCTTGTTAGATAAATTTGGTGGCGATTCAGAGGATAGCAATTCTTTTGAAGAGCTTGAACATAAGATAGTGCAAAGTGTAGACAAAAATATACTAACCAAAGACGCTGCGCTTGTTGTGGAAGGGTATGAAGAGAATTATCATCGTGATCAGCTGTTAGGCTTTGGTATTAGCAATGAAAACGGCCACTTTTTCATTGAAAAATCAGTAGCCTTAGAGTCTTCTGAATTTGTAAACTGGCTGCAGGATGCATCAATGAAAAAGACCGTATTTGATGGAAAAAGAATGGTTGTCGCGATGCGTTGGGAAGGCTATGAGATTAAAGGAATTGAACAAGATATCATGATTGCTTCCTATATCTTAAACCCTGCGGAAGCCAACGATGATTTAGCTACAATTGCTAAGTTAAAAGGCTATACGCAAGTAAACTCTGATGAAGCAGTATATGGAAAAGGTGCAAAGAAATCTGTACCTGAAGTAGATGAATTAGCAGAACATGTTGCTAGAAAAGCTGCAGCGCTTCGATTTTTAAAAGAAAAGCTGCTAACAGAGCTAAAAGAAAATGAGCAATATGACTTATATGAACAGCTTGAGATGCCCCTGTCATTTGTATTAGCTGACATGGAATATCAAGGAGTGAAAATTGACCACAACCGACTAGATGAGTTAGGGAAAACTATTCATGAGCGCTTGAAGGAATTAGAAGCTACTATTTATAGTTACGCTGGAGAAGAATTTAACATTAATTCAACGAAGCAGCTGGGAGTTATATTGTTTGAAAAGCTTGAGCTTCCCGTTATTAAAAAGACAAAAACGGGCTATTCTACTTCTGCAGATGTGTTGGAACAGTTGGCTAATAAGCATGAAATTATCCAAGAAATCTTAGAATACCGTCAGCTTGGTAAGCTTCAGTCTACATATGTGGAAGGGCTAAAGAAAGTCATTCATTCTGATGAAAAAGTTCATACGCGTTTTAATCAAACGTTAACGCAAACAGGACGGTTAAGTTCAGTTGATCCTAATTTGCAAAATATCCCTATCCGCTTGGAAGAAGGGAAAAAAATACGTTCAGCTTTTGTTCCTTCTCAGAAAGATTGGGTAATCTTTGCCGCCGATTATTCTCAAATCGAGCTGCGTGTCTTAGCACATATTGCAGCGGATGAAAAACTAATTGAGGCATTTACAGAAGATCTAGATGTTCATACGAAAACGGCTATGGATGTGTTCCACGTAGCAAAAGAAGATGTGACGTCGAATATGAGACGTCAAGCAAAAGCGGTTAACTTCGGGATAGTGTATGGCATTAGTGATTATGGGTTATCACAGAATCTCGGCATTACGCGAAAAGAAGCAGCAAAGTTTATTGAGCGCTACTTAGAAAGTTTTCCTGGAGTTCAAGAATATATGGCAGACATTATACGTCAAGCGAAAGAAACAGGCTATGTAACGACTTTATTGCACCGTCGTCGCTACCTACCTGAGATTACAAGCCGCAACTTCAATCTCAGAAGTTTTGCTGAGAGAACGGCTATGAACACACCTATTCAAGGAACAGCTGCTGATATTATCAAAAAAGCAATGCTCGAGATGGCTAAGCGATTAAAAGAAGAAAATTTAGAAACCAAGCTTCTTCTTCAAGTACATGATGAGCTTATCTTTGAAGCACCGAAACATGAAATTGAAATTCTTGAACGCATTGTTCCAGAAGTAATGGAAAGCGCACTGAAATTAGATGTACCTTTAAAGGTAGATTATTCATACGGTGCTACTTGGTTTGATGCTAAGTAAACAACAATGAACTAGCAAAGAGAGGTGGATAAGGTGCCGGAATTACCAGAGGTTGAAACGGTTCGCCGCACGCTCATTCATTTAGTAAAAGGAAAAACAATTGATGAAGTAAAAGTAACTTGGTCAAATATCATTAAGCGACCAGTTGATGTTGAACAGTTTTGTGACGCACTAAAGGGACAGACGATTCTAGATGTACACCGTCGAGGTAAATTTTTGAAAATTATCTTAGATGACTACGTATTGGTTTCTCATCTCCGAATGGAAGGGAAGTACGCTCTTGCTGAAAAGGATGAACCGATTGATAAGCATACGCATGTTATCTTTTTGTTTACCGATGGTACGCAGTTAAGGTACAAAGATGTACGGAAATTTGGGACTATGCATTTATTTCAGCCAGGAGAAGAAGAATCATCACTACCCCTAAGTATACTTGGTCCAGAGCCTTTTGAAGCGCTGTTTACAGCTGAAGTTCTAAAAAAACGAATCGGTCGAACGACCCGAAAAATTAAGGCGGTCTTATTAGATCAACAAGTGGTCGTTGGTCTTGGAAATATTTATGTGGATGAAGCACTGTTTCGAGCTCGTATACATCCTGAACGTGTAGCAAGCGAGCTCACCGATGAAGAGCTGGACCGTTTGCATAAAGAAATAGTAGCAACTCTACAGGAAGCGGTTGAAAAAGGCGGAAGCACCATTCGGTCCTACGTAAACACTCAAGGAGAGATGGGAATGTTTCAGCTTCAGCTTTATGTTTATGGGAAAAAAGACCAACCTTGTGCTATATGTGGCACCCCGATTAGAAAATATGTAGTAGCGGGAAGAGGTACGCATATTTGTCCAAGTTGCCAGAAGCTTGAAGAATAATAACAATGGATGGGCTCCTTTCATATACTTTAGATAGATGAAATGGAAGGAGCTCTTTAAGATGATTTCACTTTCTTTAATACTAGTAGCTTTTGCAGTAAGCCTAGATAGCTTCAGCGTAGGATTAACATACGGATTGAGAAAACTTAAAATTCCGTTTAAATCAATTTTAATCATTGCATGTTGTTCCGCGTTTACATTAACTCTTGCAATGTTTGTCGGTAAAATGATTACTCACTTATTTTCTCCGGCTGCGCTTGACACCATTGGTGGTATTATCTTTGTATTGTTGGGCATGTGGATTTTGTATCAATTTTTTCGTCCTGAAGATGAGGAAACAGCAAAGTTGGAAGAAAAGATTATTTTTAAAGTGGAAATAAAATCTATTGGGTTGGTTATTAACATTTTGAAAAAGCCGACGACAGCAGATTTAGATAAATCCGGCTCTATTACGGGAGTTGAAGCGTTAATTTTAGGTATTGCGTTATCGTTGGATGCATTTGGAGCTGGAATAGCAGCAGCTTTATTAGGCTATTCTCCAATTATATTGGCCATTGCCGTAGCAGCAATGAGTTTTATTTTTCTTACATTAGGAATTCAAATTGGAAAATGGTTTTCTAAATTAGCTTGGATGAGGATGTTTTCATTTGTACCAGGTGTTGTATTGATTTTAATGGGGATATTTAGATTATAAGAATTAAAAAGGGAGAACATTATGACGATTGTTGTTGGTTTAACGGGTGGAATTGCTAGTGGAAAAAGTACGGTTGCAGCCATATTCCGTGAAATGAGTATACCGGTTATTGATGCTGATCAAATTGCAAAAGAAGTCGTTCAGAACGGTAGAGCGGCTTATAGTAAAATTGTTGAGACGTTTGGAAAAGGCATTTTACAAGAAGATTTAGAAATTAATCGTGCTGCTCTTGGTCAGATTATCTTTCATAATGAACAGGAACGTCAAAAGCTAAATTCAATTGTACACCCGGAAGTTCGAAAGGAAATGTTAAAGCAAAAAGAGCAGCTGATTGCTGAGCAATATCAGCTAGTTGTGTTGGATATTCCGCTTTTGTTTGAAAGCAAATTAACGTATCTGGTAGACCAAGTTGTTGTTGTCCATGTAAATGAACTTGTGCAGCTTGAGCGACTACAGAAGCGAAATAACCTTTCTAAAGAAGATGCATTAGCAAGAATTAAGTCTCAGCTGCCTTTAACTGAAAAGGCAAAGATGGCAGATTTTATAGTTAATAATAATGGAAGTATAGCTGAAACAAAAGAACAAGTGATAAAACTTGTATCAAAATTAACAAATTGAGCTGGAGAGAAGTCATTCTTTCCAGCTTTTTTTAATATATGTAGAATAAGACAATAAAATAATGTGCAATAATTCTTCATTTTAAAATTATTTATGTTATACTATTTTGTATAAAAGGTTAAATAGTATAACATATTTGTTAGGGGGAACAGCCATGAAAGCACGAATTGCAATTAATGGTTTTGGGAGAATTGGAAGAATGGTTTTTCGAACAGCAATTGAAGAGGAGAAGTTAGATATTGTTGCAATTAATGCAAGCTATCCTGCAGAAACATTAGCACATTTAATTAAATATGACTCTATTCATGGTCCATTTAATGGAGAAGTTATTTGTGAAACAGATGCGTTGATTGTAAATGGTAAAAGAATTCAACTGCTTGACTCGCGAGACCCACTCTTATTACCGTGGAAACAGTTGCAAATTGATCTAGTGATTGAAGCAACTGGGAAATTTAACTCTAGAGAAAAAGCACAGTTACATATTGAGGCTGGTGCTCAAAAAGTTGTCTTAACAGCACCTGGTAAAGATGAAGATGTCACGATTGTAATGGGGGTAAATGAAAAGGTATTGGATGTGCATAAGCACCATATTATCTCAAATGCATCTTGTACGACAAACTGCCTAGCGCCTGTTGTGAAAGTATTAGACGAAGCTTTCACCATTGAGAACGGATTGATGACAACAGTTCACGCATATACGAATGATCAAAAAAATATTGATAATCCACATAAAGATTTGCGACGCGCGCGCGCATGCGGTCAGTCCATTATCCCTACAACAACTGGGGCTGCCAAAGCATTATCGCTGGTGCTTCCTCATCTCAGTGGGAAATTACATGGTATGGCGCTGCGGGTTCCAACGCCAAATGTCTCGCTTGTCGACCTTGTTGTCGATGTTAGGAAAGCGGTAACAAAAGAAGCGGTGAATGAAATGTTTATTCAATCGGCAGAGGGTCCCTTACAAGGCATATTGGCATTTACAACAGAACCATTAGTATCAATTGATTTCAATACAAACCCTCATTCAGCAATCATTGACGGCTTATCAACGATGGTCATGGATGAACATAAAATTAAAGTATTAGCGTGGTACGATAATGAATGGGGATACTCACAAAGAGTAGTCGATTTGGTGAAATATATTACAGCAGAAATGATTCAAAATTCAAAGCTAAAAGTTGGATAAAAAAGCGAGGCAATCATGCCTCGCTTTTTGTGTTTGAATTCATTGTTTGTTCTAATTAAGATAGGGAACTAATAAATGAGAGGTCTTAAGAAAGCGGTGGGGCAGAGAATAAATTGTGTTTAGCTACAGATTGTAAATTTAAATAAAATCACGTGTTGCAAAATAAGTCTAAACAAAGTATACTATGTTTCGTGAACTTCTTGTGTACCTTTCGGTTATGTATCTACTTAAAGGGTTAGGACCTCTCTGGACTAACTTTCCCCCGTGGTAGTTAACATGCTATATGGCGAAAGAATTTCATATTTAACGATTAAAAATTGTTAAAGGGGGAAATATCATTATGGAAACAATGGGTCGTCACGTTATCTCAGAATTATGGGGTTGTGATTTCGATAAGTTGAATGATATGGATTATATTGAAAAAACGTTTGTAGATGCAGCATTAAAGACTGGAGCGGAAGTTCGTGAGGTTGCTTTTCATAAGTTTGCACCTCAGGGTGTAAGTGGGGTTGTTATTATCTCAGAATCACACTTAACTATTCACAGCTTTCCAGAGCATGGATATGCAAGTATCGATGTATACACATGTGGAGACTTAGATCCAACAATCGCTGCTGACTATATTGCAGATGAACTAAATGCTCAAACACGTGAGACAATTGAAGTGCCACGTGGAATGGGTCCTGTACAAGTAAAGCAAACGAAAGCAAATGTACTTTAATAGTATAAAACAAAGCTAAGACAATTAGGGACTGCTCTATAAATTGGACTCGCCATTTATAGACAGTCCTTTTTAGATACAAAAATATCGTTTATCCATTATAATAAAGAAAGTAGCTAGTATATTTTTAATAGCTATAGCGATTATTTTGATAAAAAGGAGTCTATACAACATGGGGATTATTCAAAAAGTAAAGTCAGTTTTTTCGAATCATTCTGAAACTAGAGACCACCACGAGAATCCAAAGTTACAAACACATTACTATAAATCAACAGCCTCTCAAACATTTACTCAGGTGCAAAATTTATTGAAGAATATGAATGGAGTAGAGATTTTAGCTGCTTATGAAGAGCGTGGAGAGATTAGTTTAAACGTATCTAAGGGGCGAAAAGCATTTGTTGTTATTACGATTATTTCATTACGACCTTTTGAAACCGCTATCGATTTTTCGGTTACAACGGAATCAAAAGTGATGCCATTCGATTTTGGGTATAGTAAAGAATTAATCATCTTTTTTTATAAGCATTTTGATCAGCATTTGATTGCTATTAAGTAAGGGAAATAAAGTATATTGAATAAATAAAGCTGTATAACGCCTTTATCTATTGGAAAACAAATGTTTTAGGAAATAAAATTTCAGAATTCATTCTCCTTCACTTGTATTCAAGCTTTGTTTTCTATAATATGAAAAGAAAGTGAATTTTTATTTTAAATTTCTAACATACATAGGCAGTCAGTTCGTACAAGCTGCTTAGTTTATACAAATATAAAAGGTTATTTATTGGAGTTGAGAAGATGAAATGTCCTTCCTGTCAGTATAATGGAACGAGAGTGTTAGACTCACGGCCTGTTGAAGAAGGTCGTTCAATTCGCAGGCGACGTGAATGCGAAAATTGTCACTACCGTTATACAACATTTGAAAAAGTAGAAGAGCCACCTTTAATCGTAGTGAAAAAAGACGGAGCGCGTGAAGAATTTAGTAAAGAGAAGATTTTACGCGGTTTGATTAAGGCATGTGAAAAAAGACAAGTTAGCTTGAAACAACTTGAAGATACTGTACATGATATTGAATCTGAACTGCGTAGTCAAGGTGCATCAGAAGTTCAGTCGGACGTTGTTGGGGAAATGGTAATGGAAAGGCTAGCTGCTATTGATGAAGTATCGTATGTACGCTTTGCCTCTGTTTATCGTCAATTTAAAGACATTAATGTCTTTATTGATGAACTAAAAGAGTTAATTAAGAAAGAAAAACTATAAAAGAGCTATTAAAGAGATTTTTTAGCTCTTTTTTGCTATTTTAGAATTGGGTAGGTAATGATGATGAATGAGCAACATTGGAAAGAAATTATTCCAGTTGACCGTTATGTTGTGAGAACGAGCGGCGTTATTCAAGAATATGATCGAAAAGTGTTAACAACTCTCTATCAACCGTTAATTGGAACCGTGTGCTATGGCTTATATATGACGTTATGGAGTGAACTAGAGCAAGGGCGCTTGTGGGGAGCAGAAGTAACGCATCATCATCTAATGGCCGTTATGCAAATGAACTTAAAATCCATTTATCAAGAGCGATTAAAGCTTGAGGGAATTGGCTTATTAAAAACCTATATGAAAGAAGATGACGGGGGAAGAGTTTATATTTATGAGTTAATTCCTCCATTAACACCACAACAGTTCTTTGATGATGGTGTTTTAAATGTCTACTTATACAATCGATTAGGGAAAAATGTATTTCAAAAAATTAGACGATACTTTATGGACCCAGCTGTTGACCAGATGGAATTTAAAGACGTTACTCGGTCATTTAACGATGTCTATAAGTCAGTACAAACGACAGAGCTCACGTCAAGTTTACAACGAGAGAATCAAGATGTCTTCATACCAAGTAAAGATTTAGACTATGTTGATAACTCCAAAAGAGCGAATATAACGATTAGGGATGCAGGGTTTGATTTTGATTTATTTCTGGCAGGTTTAACCGAGTCCATGATTTCTAAAAAAGCCATTACAATCAAAGTAAGGTCAGCAATTGAAAAGCTGGCGTTTTTATATCAAATCGATGCTTTGCAAATGAAGAATGTTGTCTTGGACGCGCTTAATGAAAATGATCAAGTAGATATTGAAATGCTTCGAAAAGCTGCTAGAAACCATTATCAGTTTGAAAATGGTGAAGCACTGCCTAACTTAAGTGAACAAGTTCAGCCGCCGTTATTACGAACAATGGAACATAAAGAGCCTATTTCTCAAGAGGAGAAGTTAATTAAGCAGTTAGAAGTGACGTCGCCAAAGCAGCTACTGACAGACTTGTCCGGTGGAGCAACGCCTTCTAAAGCAGATTTACAAATGGTTGAAGACGTTATGTTTCATCAAAATCTTTCTCCTGGTGTTGCTAACGTACTTATTTATTATGTCATGCTAAGAACAGATATGAAGTTATCGAAAGCATATGTGGATAAAATTGCGGGGCACTGGGCTCGTAAAAAGGTAAAAACAGTGGAAGAAGCGATGATTATTGCGAAGAATGAGCATAAGGAATACCAAAATTGGGCTGAGTCTAAGCAAGCAACGACGAAGAAAAAACGAACGGTTCGTAAAGAGCTGGTCCCAGACTGGTTGAAAGAAGAGTCGGAAGAGGAAAAGAAACCTCAAAGCCAAAAAGAAGATTTAGATTTTGAAGAAGAAAAGCGGAAACTTGAAGAAGAATTAAAGCAGCTTGATTTGGACTTAAAGAAGAATCGTGAGGATTAATGAATGGAAAGGAGAGGTAATGGGATGAAGTCAATCAATGATTCACTAAACAAATTAGCGAATAATCAAGGTTTTAAGGAACGATTTGAAACGTTAAAATCAGAAGTACTTTCTGATCGTAATGTCCAAGATTTTTTAAGGAAGAATCGGGATCAATTGGATGAAGGTATTGTAGAACGTGGTCTTATTAAGATGCATGAGTTTAAAGGGCAGAGCAAAGAGTGTCAAGACTGTCCATCTTTACAAAGCTGCGTTAATATGATTAAAGGCTATCATCCAAAGCTTTCCATTGATGGTAAGAATATTGATGTAACTTATGAGCGCTGTCCTAGAAAAGTAACTGAAGATGAACGCAAAGAGCAAGAGTCATTTATTCAGTGTCTTTATGTACCGAAAGATATTTTGAGCGCTTCCATGTCAGAGATTGAAATTGAGCAAGGCCGGCTTGAAGCTATTAAGTTAGTGCGAGATTTTGTCAGGGAGTATGAACCTAATAAAAAGATGAAAGCTCTTTATCTACATGGGTCTTTCGGTGTTGGGAAAACCTACTTTTTAGGTGCGATTGCTAATGCCTTAGCTGAAAAGAAAGTGAAATCAACCATTGTATATGTTCCTGAGTTCTTGCGAGAGCTTAAAGGATCTTTTCAAGATAAAACTTTTAACGAGAAGATAGAATACGTTAAAAAAGTGCCCGTCTTAATGTTAGATGACTTGGGCGCAGAATCTGTAACGAGCTGGATGCGAGACGATGTGCTGGGCACTATCCTTCAATTCCGAATGCTGGAAAATCTACCGACTTTTTTTACGTCAAATCTAAATTTTCAGCAGATGAAGCACCATTTAACGTATACACAAAAAGGTGAAGAGGAAGAGTTGAAAGCCGCGCGGATTATGGAACGAATCAAGACGTTAGCCACTCCTGTAAAGGTGGAAGGTGAAAATAAACGTAATAAATGAGCAGTTCTTTTACATTTCATGTAAGGACTTGCTCATTTTTTTTCATGTTGCCCCATATATATAAATAAAGCGTGTCCAAAAGGGGGCTAACATTAGTGAGAATTTTCTTTAAGTATGAGAAAGAAGCAATTGGTATTTACAGGTCTCTATGCGCGAAACGAAGCGCTTTATCATATGCTCCGCAATGCTTTAAACTTGTGAACAGTCAGCTTCTAGTAATTGACGTGACATATAATCGAGACGAAATTGTACACGATATGCTAATCCCAGTATTGACAGATTTTATATTAGGGCAGAAAGAAGAGTCCATTTTAAGTGAGATTTTGACACAGAAATTTTTTTATACAGATTCACAAGAGCTACAGCTTATTATAGACATGGTCTATCATATTGTAGAGGGTGAGAAAGAGGATGTACCAAAACAGGATTTTTCAATGCCGAAAGAGCTATTAATTAGAGAAGCGCTGCAAGATTTCTTAGTGAACAACGTTACGTTTACATTTGAGTCCTTTCTCCAGTTTCGATTAAAGAATTATCGATCTCGCTTACAATACTATGTAGAAATCGCTATTGATGAATATAAACTAGAATATGAATATCAAATGTTTGTTGAACAGCTCAGACAAGTTATTTTAACGGAAGAGGCAAACTGCGAAGCAATACATGTTGTGTATTCACAAGAAAGTGAATTTCAACTCTATGATGAAAATTTTACATTGTTAACAGCAAATCAGCGTCAACATTTAGCTGAGGAATTTATGAAAAAGAATGAGTCGTTATACATAGATCCATCCGTTATAGCGCCTCTCATTACGCTATCTCCAGAGCATATTTATATTTATAGTGATCGTGAGCATACACATGATTTCATTTATACCATTCAAAACCTTTTCCAAGAGCGAGTAATCATATGTACAAAACAAGAAGCCACATTTTTAAAAAAAGAGAATCTGACTTGAGAGGTTGATTTCTATTTTAAAAATGAATATAATAGGCTCATATTGTAAAAATATTAATTAGCGATAAGTAATGATGAGGACATGAGTTTATATTTACGGTTTATTAGAGAGGGAATCCATGGCTGAAAGATTCTTAACACGATTTATATCCTTACCACCTCTAAACTTCAGTAGTAAACAAGTATTTTACTTTAGTAATTACTGACGGAATTTCCGTTATCAAGCCTCGAGCTGTCTTTTATTGTGCTTTATTAAGCAGAAAGACAGAAACAAGGGTGGTACCACGTGTATACACAACTCGTCCCTTACTAAGGGACGAGTTTTTTTATTTGCATAAATAACCAGTTTATGCAGGATTATACTGAGATAAATAAGGAGTTGAATCACATGTCAGAAGTTATTTCAATGACATTTCCAGATGGTGCAGTAAAAGAATATCCTAAAGGTACAACGACAGAACAAATTGCGTCATCGATTAGCCCAGGGCTAAAGAAAAAATCAATTGCAGGTAAGGTAAACGGTGAGCTTTTAGATTTACGTACACCAATTTACGCAGACGGTCAGCTTGAAATCATCACGCAAGATTCAAGTGAAGCACTTGAAATTATGCGTCACAGTACGGCTCACTTAATGGCTCAAGCGATTAAGCGTGTTTTTAAAGATCAAAAGGTTCAGCTTGGCGTAGGACCAGTTATCGAGAGTGGATTTTATTATGACATTGATATGGAGCAATCCATTACGCCTGACAATCTAATTGAAATTGAAAAAGAAATGAAGAAGATTGTGAATGCAAATATTGATATTGAGCGTCGCGAAGTATCTCGTGAAGAAGCAATTGAGCTATATAAAGAAGTTGGAGATGAATTAAAGTTAGAGCTTATCGATGCAATTCCAGCAGGTGAGACTGTAACAATTTATCAACAAGGCGAGTTCTTTGATCTTTGTCGCGGTGTTCATGTTCCATCAACCGGCAAAATTAAAGAATTTAAGCTATTGAATATTGCTGGTGCTTACTGGCGTGGAGATAGCAACAATCAAATGTTGCAGCGTATCTACGGTACAGCATTCTTCAAAAAAGCGGACTTAGATGAGCACTTACGCTTATTAGAGGAAGCGAAGGAGCGTGATCACCGTAAAATTGGTAAAGAGCTTAATTTATTCACAAACTCACAAAAAGTTGGACAAGGTCTTCCATTATGGTTACCAAAAGGGGCAACAATTCGTCGCGTTATCGAACGCTATATTGTGGATAAAGAAGTTGCACTAGGTTATCAACACGTGTACACACCAGTCCTAGGTAGCGTAGAGCTATATAAAACATCTGGTCACTGGGATCATTATCAAGACGGCATGTTCCCAGCAATGGAAATGGATAATGAAGATTTAGTTCTTCGTCCAATGAACTGTCCGCACCATATGATGGTATATAAAAATGATATTCATAGCTACCGTGAATTACCGATTCGTATCGCAGAGCTAGGTACGATGCACCGTTATGAAATGTCCGGTGCACTTGCTGGTCTTCAGCGTGTTCGTGGTATGACGCTAAATGACGCGCACATTTTTGTTCGTCCAGATCAAATTAAAGAGGAGCTAATTCGTGTTGTTCGTTTAGTAGAAGCTGTATATAAGGATTTTGGCTTTGAAAACTATTCGTTCCGCTTATCATATCGCGATCCAGAAGATACAGAAAAGTACTTTGATGATGATGCAATGTGGGAAAAAGCACAAACGATGTTAAAGGACGCAATGGATGAGCTTGGTTTAGATTACTATGAAGCAGAAGGAGAAGCGGCATTCTATGGTCCAAAGCTTGACGTTCAAGTTAAAACGGCTCTTGGAAAAGAAGAAACTCTTTCAACAGTACAGCTAGATTTCTTATTACCAGAACGCTTTGATTTAACATATATTGGAGAAGATGGGAAGCAACATCGTCCAGTTGTTATTCACCGCGGTGTTGTGTCAACAATGGAACGCTTTGTAGCCTTTTTAATTGAAGAATACAAAGGGGCGTTCCCAACATGGTTAGCACCTGTTCAAGTTCAGGTGATTCCAGTATCTCCAACAGTTCACTTAGACTATGCAAAAGAAGTTCAAGAGAAACTTCAGTTAGCAGGGGTGCGCGTGGAACTAGATTCACGTGAAGAAAAAATTGGTTATAAAATTCGTGAAGCTCAAATGCAAAAAATCCCTTACATGCTAGTAGTGGGAGATAAAGAAGTAGAAGAAAAAGCAGTCAATGTGCGTAAATACGGCGAGCAAAATTCAGAAACTGTTGATTTTGAACAGTTCTTAGCAGGGCTAAAAGTAGAAATTACTCGCTAATAAAAAAGTGGAGAGGGGACCCTCTCCACTTTCCTTTTTTAAAAAAAGCAAAAAAAATGTTGCATAAATGTTTTTCCTTTGGTAAAATAATTTTTGTTGTTAAATAAAGAACGAAATCATTGACTTTTGTCTTTGTTGATACTATAATAGCTTAAGTAATTGAATACTTGTTTGTGCAGAAGAAGAAGCACCCGCTTCTCACCTGATTGACGCCTATAGAGCAGTTAGCAGGTTGACATCGTATTTACTTTTAACGATAGTAGTGTGGGTGCATTGTGTACTCACGCTTTTTTGTGTGTATACTCAACATCTACACAAGCGTATTCATTCATTAAACCTTGGAGGTGGCTACTTATTAGCAAGGACATGATGGTAAACGAGGGCATTCGAGCTCGCGAAGTTCGTCTAATTGATCAAAACGGTGAGCAATTAGGAATTAAATCAAAAAATGAAGCACTTGATATTGCTGCACGAGCAAATCTTGACTTAGTAATGGTTGCTGCAAACGCGAAACCACCTGTATGTCGTATTATGGACTACGGTAAGTTCCGCTACGAGCAACAGCGTAAAGAAAGAGAAGCTCGTAAAAACCAAAAGGTTGTTAACTTAAAAGAAGTTCGTTTAAGCCCAACAATCGATGAGCATGATTTTAACACAAAACTTCGTAACGCACGTAAGTTCCTTGAAAAAGGTGATAAAGTAAAAGCGTCAATTCGTTTTAAGGGTCGTGCTATTACTCATAAAGGAATTGGACAAAAAGTACTTGATCGTTTTTCAGAGGCTTGCGCTGATATTAGTTCAGTTGAATCAGCTCCAAAAATGGAAGGACGCAGCATGTTCTTAGTGCTTGCACCTAAAAACGAAAAGTAATAGAACGAGGAGGAACACCCCATGCCAAAAATGAAAACACATCGTGGCGCTGCAAAGCGTTTCAAAAAAACTGGAAGCGGTAAGTTAAAGCGTGCTCGTGCTTACACTAGTCACTTATTCGCTAACAAATCTACTAAACAAAAACGTAAATTACGTAAAGGTTCTTTAGTAAGCAAAGGTGACTTCAAACGTATTCGTCACTTATTAGATAACATTAAGTAATTTGGGTTGAGATAGAAACATAACAGGAGGTAACAATTATGCCACGCGTAAAAGGCGGTACAGTAACACGCAAACGTCGTAAAAAAGTTTTAAAATTAGCCAAAGGTTTCTTCGGTTCAAAGCATAGATTATACAAAGTTGCTAATCAGCAAGTAATGAAATCATACATGTATGCTTATCGTGACCGTCGTCAGAAAAAACGTGATTTCCGTAAATTATGGATCACACGTATCAATGCAGCAGCTCGTATGAACGGTCTTTCTTACAGCCGTTTAATGCACGGATTAAAATTAGCAGGTATTGAAGTTAACCGTAAAATGCTTGCTGACTTAGCTGTAGCTGACGAAAAAGCATTTGCTGAATTAGCAGCAGCTGCTAAAAAAGGTTTAGAAAAGTAATTTTCTACTGAAAAGTCTTGTTACCACGAGGTAGCAAGGCTTTTTTTGTTTATTGGAGGGATTATTTTTGTTTTTGATAATATACGCAGTGTTTATTAATCTTGTTGGCTTATACGTAATGAATACAGACAAAAAGAGAGCTAAGCGAAATGAATGGAGAATTAAAGAGCAGACTATTTGGACTATTGCTATTATAGGAGGAGCTCTAGGGGCAACGATTGGCATGAATCTCTATCGTCATAAAACAAAGCATGCAAGCTTTCGTTTGGGTCTCCCTTCTTTAGTAATCATTCATGTGGCTTTATTGCTAATCTATATGTAAATAATGTGAAGAACGAAGTGGGGCAGACAATGAAGGCGTGAAAATTTATGAAGTAGAAGCTGATTATCAACGAATAGTAATGAAAGACTTAATGTTTCCAGAAATAGTTTTCAAACTAGATGAGTAGTGAGCAGGGCGAGATCCCCCAGTTTACGAGGAGGCTCGGTACTTACCCTGCGGAAAGGGAGAAATTTGTAATGGAAGTTAGGCCAAGCAAAGAGGCTTTTTTCAACTAGAAGTAAGCACATTGTTTTTCAAATGTTCTCTCACTAAAAAAGCCCAAAAGCTACTGCTTTTGTGGCTCTTTCTTTAAAAACTCTCGTACAGGACTTTTCCAGGTAATAATAGCTTTTGGATATAAAGTTGATACCTTAGTGGACACTGATCTTATATCTTCATGAGTTAAATCATTGAGCTGGTCAGGATTTTTTAATAACATAGTAATAGAAAAAACTTGTTCATTTATATATTTTTCACCTTCAAACAAAATACCTTTATACGTTAGTTCTAAGTTTTTACGAATATTTTCTGCTTCATCAATTACATAAAACTCATTTTGCTCTTTGGCTTGCATTAATTTTCGCTTTGGATTTCGAACATATCGTATAATAAAAAGCACAAAATAGACTAATAAAGCAATTACTAATAGTCGCATTAAGAGCACAATCAAAGCAATATCGCCTCCTTGCCAGGGGTTGTTTCCTAACAGTACGTATAAAAGGGGAAAAGGTTTCATTTATTTTTAGTTTTATATTAATATTTATTTTATTTTAGGAGAGATTAGATATGAACTTAAAGTCTTTATTTAACATGCAGCGTCAGCTAGACCAACATATTGAAACAAATCATAATCTTCAAAACGAGGATTTGGTTTCACGCAAGCTTCTTGCTTTATTAGTAGAATTAGGTGAGCTGGCTAATGAAACGCGTTGTTTTAAGTTTTGGAGCCTAAAACCGTCAGCAGATAAAAAGATTATTTTAGAAGAGTTCGTAGACGGCGTTCATTTCTTGTTATCTTTAGGGATTGAATGGGGGTTTGATTCAATTGAAGAGCTTCCGGTTAATGCGGACAAAGAAACTGCAACAGAACAATTCTTACACGTGTTCTCTTTGCTCACACAATTAAAAGCAACCGTAAGCCTAGAACAGTACATAGAAGCGTTCTCTTCATATATGGGACTTGGAGAAGTTCTTGGCTTTGCAGCTGAAGAAGTGAAAACGGCTTATATTATGAAAAATGAAGTAAACTTTAAGCGTCAAGATGAAGGGTATTAAGAAGAAACCGTTTCCTCTGAAAATGCTTTCTTATATAATAAAAGATATACATATGAAAGGGGTATGAATAGATGAAAAAGTTAGATGAAACATTACAAATGTTAAAAGACTTAACTGATGCAAAAGGTATTCCTGGAAACGAACGTGAACCAAGAGAAGTGATGAAAAGATATATTGAATCTTACGCTGATAGCATTTCAACAGACGGACTTGGAAGCCTTATTGCCGAAAAAGTTGGAGATGAAAAAGGCCCTAAAATTATGGTTGCAGGTCATTTAGATGAAGTTGGCTTTATGGTTACTCAAATTGATGATAAAGGCTTCATTCGTTTTCAAACGGTAGGTGGCTGGTGGTCGCAAGTAATGCTAGCGCAGCGCGTCACAATTGTAACGCGTAAAGGTGATATTACAGGGGTTATTGGTTCTAAACCACCGCATATCCTACCAGCTGAAGTGCGTAAAAAGACCGTTGAGATTAAGGATATGTTTATTGATATCGGCGCATCTAGCCGTGAAGAAGCAATGGAGTGGGGCGTCAAGCCTGGAGATCAAATCGTTCCTTATTTTGAATTTACCGTTATGAATAACGAAAAAATGCTGTTAGCAAAAGCATGGGATAATCGTATCGGCTGTGCTATTGCTATTGATGTGCTCAAAAATTTAAAGGGGCAAGAGCATCCAAACGTTGTATACGGTGTTGGAACAGCTCAAGAAGAAGTGGGCTTACGCGGTGCAAAAACATCAGCTAATCTTATTCAACCTGATATTGCATTTGGGGTAGATGTAGGTATTGCTGGTGATACGCCTGGGGTGTCAGAGAAAGAAGCAGCGTCAAAAATGGGTGAAGGTCCGCAAATCATTTTATATGATGCATCGATGGTTTCTCATAAAGGTCTACGTGACTTTGTAACAGACGTAGCTGATGAAATGAACATTCCATACCAATTTGATGCGATATCAGGCGGTGGTACTGATTCAGGCGCTATTCATATTTCAGCTAACGGAGTACCTGCACTATCTATTACAATTGCTACTCGCTATATTCATTCACACGCTGCAATGTTACATCGCGACGATTATGAAAATGCTGTGAAGTTAATTACAGAAGTGATTAAAAAACTTGATCGTGAAACGGTTAATAAAATTACGTTTGAATAAAACAAAAGGTGCACTCAGTTTGAGTGCACCTTTTATACTTACTTTAAGCTATTTTCAAGGGTTGTTAAAATTTCTTCTTTTTCACTTTTAGGTGAGTTTTCCCATAGTACTTCGAAAAGCACCCCTAGACCCGGAAGCATTTTTTCTTCACCGCTTTTAATAGCATCCATAATCGTTGCTTCAAGCTCTTCTTGAGAATTACCTGAAACATTTGATATAATAGCATTTCGTAAATTAAGATCCATCGTGATCACCTCAACTATAGATAGTAAAATCAAAAATAGTTTGTGTATGTCACATTCAATTTATGTATCGTAACTGAAATTGATAAATAGAGGAGTTATGTTTGGTGAAGCGCATTGATTCCGTGAAGAACCCACAGGTTAAACTATGGAAAAAATTACACACAAAAAAAGAACGTGATAATCAAGGATTGTTTTTGGTGGAAGGTTTTCATCTTGTGGAAGAAGCCTTGAACCAAAGAGAAATGATTAAGCATCTCATTGTTGCTGATAACGTTGATATTCCATCGCATTGGAATGTTGATACGATTGAGATTATTGTGGTGACGTCTGCTGTTATTAAAGCAATTGCTGATACGGAAACCCCCCAGGGAATTGCCGCAGTATGTTACCAGAACCAGTCATCATCAGTTATACAGACAGCGCGTCGATTAGTACTGTTAGATGCCGTCCAAGATCCAGGTAATGTAGGAACTATTATTCGGACAGCCGAAGCGGCTGGAATCGATGCGGTCATTATTGGAGAAGGCTGTGTAGATGTTTATAATAGTAAAGTCATCCGTTCGACTCAAGGTGCAATTTTCAACTTGCCTGTTATTAAGAAAGATTTAATTAGTGCGATTAAAGAGATAAAGGAACTTGGAATTAACGTGTATGGTACATCCTTACAAAATGCTTCGGTGTATACAGAAGTTGAAAAGCCAGAAGCTTTTGCTCTGATTGTTGGTAACGAAGGGAACGGTGTAAGCTCAACGGTGCTGAGTGAAACGGACCAGAACTTATATATACCGATCTTTGGAAAGAGTGAATCCTTAAATGTAGCAATTGCATCAGCAATTTTAATGTACTATTTACGTGGAATGTAGTTGCAACGGCTAGCCGTTTTCACTATAATAATACAATAGCTAAATATGCGAAAAGCAGTGATAGAGAGCAGTAGCTTATGTAACGTTATTCAGGGAGAAAATGCCGTGACTGAAAGCATTTTTATAAGCGTGATAAGTGAATTCACCTCTTGAGTTGACACTTGGACCATCATTTTTGATGTAAAGGTGTTCCGGATATTCCGTTAACGTTAATGAAGTGAACCATGCTTTTGTATGGTTAACAAGGGTGGTAACGCGATTAAACCTCGTCCCTTTTTGGGGAGAGGTTTTTTTATTTGCAATTTTTTAAAACAAAAGGAGGATTATTCAATGAAAGAGCGTTTACAAGAGCTGCAACAAGAAGCCATTGTTAAAGTTAATGACTCAAAAGATTTAAAAGCATTGAATGATGTACGTGTAGCTTATTTAGGAAAAAAAGGACCAATTACAGAAGTACTTCGCGGAATGGGGAAATTATCTGCTGAAGAGCGTCCTGTAATGGGGGCACTGGCAAATGAAGTACGTGAAGCAATTGCTTCAAAGATTGAAGAAAAGCAGGTAGCGCTAGAAGCAGAGGAAATTAACCGCAAGCTAGCTTCAGAAACAATTGATGTAACACTGCCTGGCCGACCAGTTAAAGTGGGTACGCATCATCCGTTAACAAGCGTAATTGAAGAGGTTGAAGATTTATTCCTAGGCATGGGCTATGAAGTAGCTGAAGGGCCTGAAGTAGAGCAAGATTACTACAACTTCGAAGCGTTAAATTTACCAAAAGGTCACCCTGCTCGTGATATGCAGGATACGTTCTACATTACCGAAGAAACGTTATTGCGTACTCATACATCAACTGTACAAGCGCGCGTAATGAATGGAAATGAAGAAAAAAGTCCAATTAAAATCATTTGTCCTGGTAAAGTATATCGTCGCGATGATGATGACGCTACGCATTCCCATCAATTTATGCAAATTGAAGGTTTAGTGGTAGATGAAAATATTCGCATGAGTGACTTAAAAGGAACACTTGAAGTGTTTGTGAAAAAAATGTTCGGGGCTGAGCGTGAAATTCGTCTGCGTCCAAGCTTTTTCCCATTTACTGAACCATCTGTTGAAGTAGATGTATCGTGTGCTAAATGTGGAGGGAAAGGCTGCAACGTTTGTAAGCAAACAGGGTGGATTGAAATTTTAGGTGCTGGTATGGTACACCCAAATGTACTTGAAATGGCCGGCTATGATTCGAAGAAATATCGCGGCTTTGCATTTGGAATCGGTGTAGAACGTATCGCTATGTTAAAGCACGGCGTTGATGATATTCGTCATTTCTATACAAATGATGCTCGTTTCTTAAATCAATTCAAACAAGTATAAAGGAGGGACTAACATGTTTGTATCATATCGTTGGTTGCAAGAATATGTAGATTTATCAGGAGTAAAAGCAGAAGAGCTTGCTGATAAAGTCACAAAAAGTGGAATTGAAGTTGAAGGTGTAGAAAAATTAAATAAAGGGATAAGTGGTGTTGTTATCGGTCATGTCGTAGAACGTGAACAACATCCAAACGCAGATAAGTTAAGCCGTTGTCAAGTTAACCTTGGGGATGAAACGGTTCAAATCATTTGTGGTGCTCCAAACGTAGCACAAGGTCAAAAGGTAGCCGTAGCTAAAGTGGGCGCCGTATTACCAGGTAATTTTAAAATTAAACGCGCTAAGCTTCGCGGTGAAGAATCAAACGGCATGATTTGTTCTCTTCAAGAGCTTGGAATTGAAAGCAAGCTTGTCGCAAAAGACTATCAAGAAGGAATCTTCGTATTCCCAAATGATGCTGAAGTTGGAGCAGATGCTTTAGAGGCATTGAACTTGTATGATGAAGTATTAGAGCTTGGATTAACGCCAAATCGCTCAGACTGTTTAAGTATGCTAGGCGTAGCTCATGAAGTAGCAGCAATCTTAAATCGCGAAGTGAAATATCCAAAGGTGGAGCTTCAAGAATCGGAAGAAAAAGCATCTGATTACATTTCAGTTGCAGTAGAAGCAAAAGAGGATAATCCGCTATACGTAGCACGTGTTGTAAAAAATGTTAAGATTGCGCCATCACCACTGTGGATGCAAACGCGCTTGATGGCAGCTGGCATTCGACCACATAATAACGTAGTTGATATTACAAACTACATTTTACTTGAATACGGCCAACCACTTCATGCGTTTGATTATGATCGTCTTGGCTCAAAAGAAGTTGTTGTTCGTCGTGCAAAAGAAGGTGAAGAAATTGTAACTCTTGATGATCAAAAACGCGTACTGAAAGGAAATCAGCTTGTTATTACAAATGGCAAAGATCCAATTGCCTTGGCTGGTGTAATGGGAGGCGCGAATTCTGAAGTGCAAGATGACACGGTCAATGTGTTAATTGAATCTGCTTACTTCCGCGGATTATCTGTGCGCCAGACTTCTAAAGAACACGGTTTGCGCAGTGAAGCAAGTGCACGTTTTGAAAAAGGAATCGACCCAAGCCGTACGCGCGTAGCAGCTGATCGTGCTGCTGAACTAATGGCTGCGTATGCTGGTGGGGAAATTATTTCAGGAACAGTTGAATTTGATGAAATGACAATTGAGCCTGCTGTAGTATCTGTAGCGCTTGAGCGTATTAACCACGTTCTTGGTACAGAATTAGAAATGGACGAAGTTCAAGAAATCATGAATCGCCTTCAGTTTGAAAGCAAAGTGGAAGAGGATACTATCATTGTAACCGTTCCAACGCGTCGCGGTGATATTACAATTGAAGAAGATATCGTGGAAGAAGTAGCTCGTATGTATGGATACGATCATCTGCCAACAACTCTTCCTGTGACTGTAGCAACGCCAGGTCGTTTATCAGATTATCAGCTAAAGCGTCGTAAAGTACGCCGTTTCTTAGAAGGGGCTGGGTTAGCTCAAACAACAACATATTCATTAACAAGTGCGGATAAAGCAACACAGTTTGCATTAAATACTGCATTAACAGTTCGCCTAGCAATGCCAATGAGTGAAGACCGTAGCGTTCTTCGTCAAAGCTTAGTACCACACTTACTTGAAGCTGTGAAACATAATAACGCCCGTCAAACGGATTCAATTGCGTTATATGAAACAGGTTCTGTGTTCTTAGGCACAGAAGAAGGTAAGCTACCAACAGAAGAAGAGAGAGTAGCGGGTGCAATTACAGGCTTATGGCATTCTCACAGCTGGCAAGGCGAAAAGAAAGCAGCTGATTTCTATGTGGTCAAAGGTGTTGTGGAAGGGTTATTATCAACATTAGGTCTTAATAATCAAGTTGGATATCAACCTACACACCAAGAGGGCATGCACCCTGGCCGTACAGCAGCAGTTGTATTAAACGGTCAAGAAGTTGGGTACGTTGGTCAGCTACACCCAGTCACACAAAAACAATATGGTCTTCGCGAAACATATGTATTTGAACTAAACCTAAAAGCAATCTTTGCAGCGAAAATAGAAGAAGTTCGCTATTCTGCAATTCCTCGCTTCCCATCAATTACAAGAGATATTGCTCTTGTTGTGGATACGGAAGTATTAGCAGGAGAACTTCAAACAGCGATTTATGAAGCTGGTGGAGAACTATTGAAAGAAGTTGCAGTGTTTGACTTATATGATGGTGAAAGAATGGAAGAAGGCAAAAAATCTGTCGCTTTCTCTTTACGTTATCTAGATCCAGAGCGCACGCTTACGGATGAAGAAGTATCAGCAGCTCATGCTAATGTATTGAAAGTGGTCGAAGGACAGTTTAAAGCGAGTTTACGTTCATAAAAAATAAGGAAGCGCCCTTGGGCGCTTCCTTATTTTTTGACTAAAGCTAAAGCTTTTTCCGTATTTGCGAAGTGAGTTTTAGCAATGGAGTGTAAACCTTTGACTCCGTGCTTTTTAATAATGGAGGCAGCTGCGATATCCACCTGTTTGCCTGCGCCACGAGGAATGGTCATACCGACCGTTTCCGAAAGCTTATCCATCTGTTTTAAAAATGCATACCTTGCAATAATAGAAGCAGCAGCTACTGCCAAATGTACGCCTTCGCCTTTTGTACTAAAATATACGTTTTCATTAGCAATTGCTTTCTCGTTAGCAATGTGCTTGTAGTAAGTATTTTTTTCAACAAATTGATCAATTAAAATCGCGTCTGGCTTTTCAGGACTAAGCTTATTCAGCACATTTAAAATGACTTTATTATGAAGAAGTGCTTTCATTTTTCCTTGAGTCATCCCGCGTTCTTGGAAAGTATTGTACTTTTCATTATGTAGAACGAGCAAGCTGTATGGGATAATTTTTATTAATTGCTGAGCAAGTGAGATGATTTTTTGATCGGTTAAATCTTTTGAATCGCGAACGCCGAGCTCTTTTAACAATGGAATTTGTTCTTTTTTTACGTATGCAGCAACAACGGTCATTGGACCGAAGTAATCACCAGTACCTACCTCATCAGAACCAATTACTGACAGCTCACTAAAATTTGGAGGTAAAGTTGTATTGGCTTTAGAGACTTTCTTTTTTGTCGGCGCGGTTGTCTTGCCCCACTTCTCAGCTTCTATCTCTGCATCTTTTCCTTGAAAAAGGACTTTTCCAGATCTATAAGCAGTGATTGAGCAACTTCCTGTTTTTGCAGTAAATAATGCACCAGCAGGCACTTTAGCCTGTAAATGCGGGGTGTAAAATGCTTTCATTTTGAAGATGTCATCAGATGACAGTGTTAAAACAGCGTGTGACATATGTCTCCACCTTTCTTTGTCAATAAGCTGGTAAGTCAACTTATTTTACAAATAAACGTCTATTTTTTATAATAACGTAAATATTGATATGTTTCCATTGCAGTCTTCTTCATGATATGATATTGATTAGGATTTTTCGTGGAACGGAGGACTTTCTCGTGTCAGGACAAGATAAAACACGTGCGACAGTTGATATATATGGCCAACCCTATAAAATTGTTGGAACAGAAAGTACTAGTCATATTCGACTAGTGGCTTCTATCGTTGATGATAAAATGAGGGAGATTAGCAAAAAGAATCCGTATTTAGACATTAATAAACTAGCTGTTCTAACTGCGGTCAATATTGTAAATGAGTATGTAAAGCTCAAAGAAGAATATGAAATGTTAGAAAAAAAACTTCATCGGAAAGAGGAATGAGACTTCTAATGTTAGACATTATTTTAGTTATCCTGCTGCTGTTGGGATTTGTTACTGGATTAAAACGCGGGCTGATACTACAAATTGTTCATCTTGTGAGTTTTGCCGTAGCGTTTATTGTGGCCTATATTTTTAGCGCAGATTTAGCACCTCGACTACGTTTGTTAATTCCGTTTCCAAATATGCAGCAGCAAAGCGTTGCTTCATTTGTACTAGATCCTGCGTTTCTTGAAGATGCGTTTTACCGCATGATTGCCTTTGCGATTTTGTTCTTTGTAACCCGTCTTGTTTTACGTATGGTTGGTTCTGTACTAACTGCTTTAACGGACCTTCCAATTTTACGTCAGTTGAATAGATGGGGAGGAGGAGCATTAGGATTTGTAGAGGTTTACGTTCTTGTATTCATTTTACTATATCTTGGAGCTGTTCTTCCTGTAAATGACGTACAAATGGCGATTCAGCAGTCGGCAATTGCTACAAATATTGTAGAAAATACACCTTATCTATCATCTGTTATTCAAGATTTGTGGACAGAATACGGTATGGTATAAGTAATTAATTTAAATAGACAGTGGAGAGGATTGCTCAGAAGTGGCATAATACTTTTGAAATCCTCTTTTTTTGTTTTACAATAATGAAGAAGGACTAAACGTAAATAAAGCTTTTTAGTGTCAAAATAGTAAAGATAAAGATAGACGGTACTCATACATATAAATCTTGAATCGAGGTTGAATAATGAATAAAAAAGATGTTATTAAACTTTTGGAGACTATTGCTATATATATGGAGTTAAAAGGGGATAATCCATTTAAAATTTCTGCTTTTCGTAAAGCTGCTGCAGCTCTTGAAAGCGATGAGCGTAGCCTAAGCGACATTGGAGACGTAACAGCTCTACAAGGAATTGGAAAAGGTACGGCGACGGTAATTGAAGAGTTTAGAGAGACAGGTCAGTCATCCGTATTAGACGACTTGAAAACAGAGGTTCCCGAAGGACTAGTGCCACTTTTGAAACTTCCTGGATTAGGTGGGAAAAAGATTGCGAAGTTATATAAAGAGCTAGACATTGTGGACATCATTTCATTAGAAGAAGCTTGCCGTAATGAAAAAGTGCAGGGATTAGCCGGCTTTGGTAAGAAAACGGAAGAAAAGATTTTAGCTGCAATCGCGGAATATGGAAAAAGACCAGAGCGTTTACCACTTGCATTCATGCTGCCAATTGCTGAAGAAATTCTAGGCCAACTAGAAGCGATGACAGATATTATTCGATATTCACAAGCTGGAAGTATTAGACGAATGAAAGAAACGGTAAAAGATTTGGATTTTATCATTTCAACGGAAAACCCAGCAGCTGTTCGAGAACAGCTTGTATCATTACCACTTGTTAAAGATGTCATTTCAAATGGAGATACAAAAGTTTCTGTTACGCTAGGCTATGATTATGATGTATCTGTTGACTTCCGTCTTGTCCAAGATGAAGCTTTTGTTACAACGCTTCATCATTTCACGGGTTCTAAAGATCATAATGTTCGCATGCGTCAATTAGCCAAAGAAAACGGTGAGAAGATTAGTGAGTACGGTGTGGAAAACGTAGAAACAGGTGAACTTCAAACATTTGAAACAGAAGAAGCGTTCTATCACCATTTTGGACTAGCATTCATTCCACCCGAGGTGAGAGAAGATGGACGTGAAGTAGATGTGTTTATAAAGAACCAAGAGCTCTTAAAGCATGAGGATATTAAAGGTGACTTACATATGCACTCAACTTGGAGTGATGGAGGTTACTCGCTTGAAGAAATGGCTGAAGCGTGTCGAGCAAAAGGCTATGAATATATGGCTATTACCGATCACTCACAGTATTTAAAAGTAGCTAATGGATTAACACCAGAACGTATTCGCAAGCAACGAGAAGAAGTAAAGAGGTTAAATGAAAAATATACTGATTTTACAATTCTAGCAGGAATTGAAATGGACATTTTACCAGATGGGACGCTTGATTATGAAGACGATTTATTAGCGGAAATGGACTTTGTCATTGCGTCTATCCATTCAAGCTTTTCACAATCACGTGAAGAAATTATGATGCGTTTGAAAAATGCATTAACAAATCAACATGTAGATTTAATTGCACATCCAACCGGCCGCTTAATTGGTCGAAGAGAAGGATATGATGTGGACATTGATTTGTTAATCTCACTTGCTAAAGAAACCAATACTGCGCTTGAGTTAAATGCAAACCCGAATCGCTTAGATTTAGCAGCAGAACATATTAAAAAAGCACAAGAAGCAGGGGTGAAAATCGCTATTAATACAGATGCTCACAACCTTGAGATGTTAGAAGACATGAAGGTTGGTGTATCAACTGGCGTAAAGGGATGGTTAAAGCCTGAAACAGTATTGAATACGTATAATTTAGATGAGTTAAAGATATTTTTAAATCGCCATAAAGAGTAATAATTATCAGGAGGAATTTATTTTGCAACCAAGGATCTTTCAAGTGCTTGAATTTAATAAAGTAAAAGAACAGCTAGCTACAAAAGTTGCCTCATCTCTAGGAAGAGAAAAAGTAGAACAGCTTGTTCCATCTACAGACTATGAACAGGTGTTAAAATGGCAGGATGCTACAGATGAAGCAACAACGGTTCTAAGGCTTCGTGGACATGCCCCTTTGGGAGGAATTTCGGATGTGAGACAAAGCGTAAAACGAGCTGAAATTGGAGGAACATTAAGTCCAAATGAGCTTTTAGATATTGCAGGTACAATTTATGCAGCGAGACAATTAAGACAATTTATTGAACAGTTAGCGGAAGACGAAGACGTTCAAATTCCAATTATTCAAGAACATATTGAAAAGTTAATATCGCTCCCAGAAGTAGAGCAAGCAGTTAAGATGAGTATCGATGAAAATGGAACAGTTCTAGATGGTGCTAGCGAACAGCTGAGAGGTATTCGTCAAAAACTTCGTTCGACTGAATCACGTATTCGCCAAAAGCTAGAGAGCTTAGTTCGCTCATCTTCTGCTCAAAAAATGCTCTCAGATACGGTTGTAACAATTCGAAATGACCGATTTGTTATTCCGGTAAAACAAGAGTATCGAAGTGCTTACGGGGGTATCGTTCACGATCAATCATCTTCAGGTGCAACACTATTTATTGAACCGCAAGCAATTGTTACGTTAAATAATGAATTGCAAGAAGCAAAAATGAAAGAAAAGCAAGAAATCGAGAAGATTTTGATTGAACTCACGACTCAAGTAGCAGAAGTAGCAAATGAGCTGAGACAAAATGTTTATTTGCTTGGTGAATTAGATTTTATGTTTGCTAAAGGCCGTTATAGTCATGAATTAAAAGCTTCAAAGCCAAAAATGAATGACCGAGGTTACATTAAGCTATTTAAAGCGAAGCATCCTTTGATTTCACAGGATGAAGTGGTAGCCAATGACATTGAGCTTGGTAATGACTATACGTCAATTGTTATCACTGGTCCTAATACAGGTGGTAAAACCGTTACGCTAAAAACAATTGGTTTATTTACATTAATGGCTCAAGCAGGTCTTCAAGTTCCAGCGCTAGACGGTTCAGAGATGGCAGTGTTTAAAAACGTATTTGCTGACATTGGAGATGAGCAATCAATTGAACAAAGTTTAAGTACGTTCTCTTCTCATATGGTTAATATAGTAGATATTTTAAAGAAAGTAGATAGCGAAAGTCTTGTTTTATTTGATGAGCTGGGAGCGGGTACAGACCCTCAAGAAGGAGCAGCTCTAGCTATTTCGATTTTGGATGAAGTATATGGATGCGGTGCAAGAGTGGTTGCAACCACTCACTATCCAGAATTAAAGGCGTATGGATATAACCGGGCTGGTGTTGTAAATGCGAGCGTGGAGTTTGATATTGAAACGTTGAGTCCAACTTATAAGCTGTTAATTGGTGTACCAGGACGAAGTAATGCATTCGAAATTTCCAAGCGACTAGGGCTAGAAGATAAAGTCATCGATCATGCTAAGAGTTATATTGGTTCTGAGACAAATAAAGTAGAAAACATGATTGCGGCTCTTGAAGAGAGCAGACGTAAATCAGAAGCTGAGCTAGTTGAAGCGGAAATGTTACGTAAGGAATCTGAAAAGCTTCATCAAGAGCTTCAGCGTCAAATCATTGAATTTAATGAACAGCGTGATAAGCTCTATGAAAAAGCAGAAAAAAAAGCTGAAGATACAATTAAGGAAGCATCACAAGAAGCAGAAAACATTATCCGAGATTTACGACAAATGCAAAAAAATCAGCAGGCATCGATTAAAGAGCACGAGCTCATTGAAGCAAGAAAGCGTCTAGAAGATGCAGTCCCTACATTGGAGAAGAGTAAAAAGAAAGTTTCTAAACCTCAAAAGCAAGAACGAGTTCTGTCGTCAGGAGATGAAGTAAAAGTATTAACATGGGGACAAAAAGGCACATTAATTGAGCGTACGGGGAGTAATGAGTGGCAAGTTCAGATGGGCATTATGAAAATGAAAGTAAAAGAAAAAGATTTAGAGTATATTAACTCACCAAAACCTGTTGAAACAAAGCCTCTTGCAACGGTAAAAGGTAAAGACTATCACGTTAGCTTAGAATTAGATCTTCGAGGAGAAAGATTTGAAAATGCACTTAGTCGAGTTGAAAAATATTTAGATGATGCGCTTCTTGCAGGGTATCCACGCGTATCTATTATTCATGGAAAAGGAACTGGTGCTTTACGAAAAGGTGTGCAAGAATACTTGAAGAACCATCGTTCGGTTAAATCAGCTCGATTTGGCGAAGCTGGTGAAGGAGGGACAGGTGTTACTGTCGTAGAATTTAAGTAATAGAGAAAATGAGGGGGAGGAGAGCTGCAAGGAATGGATAATTTTTGGAAAGATCCGTACGTGGAATCAGCTGCTTACTACAGCGTTGTTATATTAAGTATCGTTGTATTTTTAGCGATTTTTGAACTCGTAACAAAGTATAAAAATTGGGAAGAGATTCAAAAGGGAAATCTTGCAGTTGCCATGGCTACAGGAGGTAAAATATTTGGATTAGCCAATATTTTTAAATACTCTATTGAGCATAATGATAATTTATTTACAATGCTGGGTTGGGGAATTTATGGATTTGTTCTTTTGTTAATCAGCTACTTTATCTTTGAGTTTTTAACACCAAAGTTTCGAATCGACGACGAGATTGAAAAGGATAATCGCGCAGTCGGCTTGATTTCATTGATTATTTCTGTTGGCATGTCGTTTGTCATTGGTGCAGGAATTGGATAGGGGAGCAGAGACATGGAACTATTGGCAAAAGTATTGATTGGACTATGTGGATTGTTTATGGTGATTGGCCTTATATATTTGTTGTTTTTTTCATGAGTTAGTTAGAGAAGAGAAGAGTGAAAACCTCTTCTCTTTTTTTATAACTATTTGTCATGCTAACCGCTGGTTCAAAAGTAGTATACTTTAAGAAGAAAGAAAATTTTAAAAATAAAGGGAGGGAGCAGTATGCTTGATAAGCCATGGGTTTCTCAATATCCACCTGAAGTACCTCATTCACTTGCATACAGTGAAAAGACATTAGCACAGCTTTTTGAGGAAGCAGCTAAGAAGAATCCTCATAAATGTGCTGTGCATTTTTTAGGAAAACGACTCACGTTTCATGAACTATACGAGCAAGCCATTACGTTAGCTGTATACCTAAAGGAACTAGGTGTCCAACACGGAGATCGAGTCGCCATAATGCTGCCCAATTGTCCTCAAGCTGTTATTTCTTTTTACGGGGTTCTCTTAGCCGGAGGAATCGTTGTTGAAACTAATCCGTTGTACACAGAAAGAGAATTAGAGTATCAATTAAATGATTCAGAAGCAATATGTATTATTGGTTTAGATTTATTGTATCCACGCATTTCAAAAGTGAAAGCGTTAACAAAAGTTAAGCACGTTATTTCAACTTCAATTAAAGACTACTTACCATTCCCGAAAAACCTATTATATCCTTATGTACAAAAAAAGCAGCAAACCATCACTGTTCAAGTTGAGCATATGGGTGATACGCACCTATTCCCAACTATTATGAAGCGTAAAAGAGAATCTGAAATCTTTGTATATGACGTTACTTCTAATGCGGATATTGCCTTATTACAATATACTGGTGGAACAACTGGATTTCCAAAAGGGGTTATGCTTACCCATAAAAATTTAGTAGCGAACGCAACAATGTGCTCTCATTGGCTTTATCGATGCAAACAAGGTCAGGAAAAGATTCTTGGAGTTTTACCGTTCTTTCACGTATATGGTTTAACAACCGTACTCATCTTATCTGTTTTAGAAGGTTATGAAATGATTTTATTACCCAAATTTGATCCGGAAAGTGTTTTAAAAACGATTCATAAGCAGCGGCCTACCTTATTTCCAGGTGCACCAACTATTTATATTGCGTTATTAAACCATCCAGATCTGAGCAAATATAATTTGTCATCCATTGATTCATGTATTAGTGGTTCTGCACCTCTCCCTGTTGAAGTACAGGAAAAATTTGAGGAAATAACGGGAGGAAAGTTAGTAGAAGGTTACGGCTTAACCGAAACTTCTCCAGTTACACACTCTAATTTTGTTTGGGCAAAGAGAATTAGAGGGAGTGTCGGTGTTCCTTGGCCAGATACAGATGCCAAAATTGTTTCTTTTGAAACTGGTGAAGCTTTGCCAATTAATGAAGTTGGTGAAATTGTGGTAAAAGGTCCACAGGTTATGAAAGGATATTGGAAACGTCCTGACGAAACGGAAGCTGTGTTACAAGATGGATGGCTGAAAACAGGTGATGTTGGTTATATGGATGAAAGTGGGTTCTTCTATATTGTAGATCGTAAAAAAGATATGATCATTGCAGGGGGATATAATATTTATCCTCGTGAAATTGAGGAGATACTCTATGAACATCCTAAAGTACAAGAAGTCGTTGTGGTTGGGATTCCAGATGAATATAGAGGAGAAACAGTAAAAGCTTACATTGTTCTAAAAAATGGTGTATCATGTACAGAAGAAGAATTAAATACTTTTTCACGTCAATATTTAGCGGCATATAAAGTTCCTCGGGTATACGAGTTTCGAAAAGAACTTCCGAAAACAGCAGTCGGAAAGATTTTAAGGAGAGCACTCGTTGAGGAAGAAAAAGAAAGCCAAAAAAAGGCGACGTGATAAACGTCGTCTCTTTTTTTTATAAAACACAATTGACAGAATCATCTTATTTCTTTATTATAAAAATATGAATGAATCATCATTCATATTTTAAAGGAGCGTATCTAGATTGAAAAGAAATAAGCCAAAGTACATGCAAATTATTGATGCAGCAGTAATTGTTATTGCTGAAAACGGCTACCATAATGCTCAGGTTTCCAAGATTGCTAAACAAGCAGGGGTAGCTGATGGAACGATTTATTTATACTTTAAAAATAAAGAAGACGTATTAATTTCTTTATTTCAAGAAAAGATGGGGCAGTTTATTGAAAAAATACAGGAAGAAATCGTTGAAGTAAACACTGCTTCTGAACGCCTGTATATGTTAATTGATAAACACTTCTCATTCTTAGCAAGCGATTATTCATTAGCAGTTGTCACACAGTTAGAGTTAAGACAATCTAATAAAGAGCTTCGTTTGAAAATTAATGATGTATTAAAAGATTATCTTACTGTTATTGATACCATTCTTCAAAAGGGAATTGAAACAGGAGAGTTTCCAGAAAACTTGGATATTCGTTTAGCACGCCAAATGATATTTGGAACAATTGATGAAACGGTCACTACATGGGTGATGAATGATCAACGTTACGAATTGAGCGAATTATCTAAAAAAGTACACTATTTATTAATGAATGGATGCAGTGGCTCTCCGCTTTAATGGGGAGAGCTCATGCTCTACATAAATTGAAGCAAGAGGTGAGTAGAATTGAGCGCTTTGTATAGTGAAACAATTCAAGGAATGACGTTTATTACATTTAATAACCCACCTGCTAATGCGTTGTCTCAAGGCGTATTACAAGAGCTTTCACAACTATTAAAAAAGTACGAAACAATTGAGGAAACTCGAGCTATTATTCTAAAAGGTGAAGGGCGCTTTTTCTGTGCAGGAGCCGATATTAAAGAGTTTACTTCCTTACAACAGTCCACTCAATATGAAAACTTAGCTAAAAAAGGTCAAGACTTATTCGAGTATATTGAAAATTATTCAAAGCCTATTATTGCCATGATTCATGGAGCGGCTCTAGGCGGCGGGTTAGAATTAGCAATGAGCTGCCACATGCGATTTGTTACGCATGATGCAAAGCTTGGCCTACCTGAACTGCAGCTTGGAATCATTCCTGGATTTGCAGGTACCCAGCGACTACCACGCTATGTGGGAACTGCTAAGGCATGTGAAATGATGCTAACAAGCAGACCAATTAAGGGAAAGGAAGCGGTAACTCTTGGACTAGCGAATGCTTCCTACGAAGAGGAGGAACTGCATTCAAAAGTAACAGCGATAGCAGAAGCTATTGCTAAAAAGAGCCCAAGTTCTGTAAAAGCAACTCTTGAATTACTACAGTATACAAAAACGAACCGTTATTACGAGGGTGTAGAAAAAGAAGCGCACCTTTTTGGAAGCGTATTCAATACGGAAGATGCAAAAGAAGGCGTTACGGCTTTTATTGAAAAAAGAGAGCCAAAGTTTGTTGGGAAGTAACTATCTTTAGGAGGGGAAATAAATGAATATTTATGTTTTATTAAAAAGAACATTCGATACTGAGGAGAAAATCGCTTTACAAAACGGTCAAATTGCAGAAGATGGAGCAGAGTTTATTATTAACCCTTACGATGAATATGCAGTAGAGGAAGCAATTCAGCTGAAAGATAAGCACGGGGGAGAAATCACGGTTGTAACGGTAGGAAGTGAAGAAGCAGAAAAAGAGCTTCGTACAGCACTCGCAATGGGAGCTGACAAAGCAGTGTTAATTAACATTGAAGACGATGTTGAGTATGGAGACCAATATACAACAGCTAAAATTTTAGCGCAGTATTTAAAAGACCAATCGCCGGATTTAGTTTTAGCAGGAAACGTGGCAATCGACGGAGGATCAGGCCAAGTTGGTCCACGTGTCGCTGAATTATTAGAAATTCCGTACGTTACAACGGTAACCAAGCTTGATATCAATGGAACAAGCGTAACAGTTGTAAGAGATGTAGAGGGTGACTCAGAAGTTATTGAGACAACGTTACCGCTGCTGGTTACTGCGCAACAAGGTCTAAATGAACCACGTTATCCATCTTTACCAGGTATTATGAAAGCGAAAAAGAAGCCGCTAGAAGAGCTGGAATTAGATGATTTAGATTTAGATGAAGATGATGTTGAAGCAAAAACAAAAACAATCGAAATTTATTTACCGCCTAAAAAGGAAGCAGGACGGGTTTTAAGTGGCGATATTCAAGATCAGGTAAAAGAGTTGGTTACGCTATTGCATTCAGAAGCAAAAGTAGTTTAAAAACGCTTAGGATAATGGGGGAATCGAGATGGGACGCAAAGTATTGGTGTTAGGAGAAGCAAGAGAAGGTGCATTACGACACGTATCATTTGAAGCAATTGCGGCAGGTACAGCGGTTGCCGAGGGTGGAGAAGTGGTTGGAGTTCTTGTTGGTAAAGGGGTAAAAGATTTAGGGGAAGAACTCATTCATTACGGAGCAAACCGAGTCATTGTAATTGAGCATGATGATTTGGCTTCCTACACATCTGATGGCTACGCACAAGCACTCTTGACTGTTATTCAAGAAGAAAAACCAAACGCAATTATATTTGGTCATACGGCTTTAGGAAAAGATTTATCGCCTAAACTGGCTGCTCGTCTAGATAAAGGACTGATATCAGACGTAACAGCGCTTGAAGTAGCAGGTGGAAACTTAGTTTTTACTCGTCCAATTTATTCAGGAAAAGCGTTTGAAAAGAAAATTTCTACAGACGACTTTATTTTTGCTACTATTCGTCCAAACAATATTTCAGTGTTGGAAAAAGATACGAACCGTACAGGAGATATAAAAGAACTTGATGTGGAAATTAAAAATCTACGTACAATTGTAAAAGAAGTAGTTCGTAAAGCCACTCAAGGGGTAGATTTATCAGAAGCAAAAGTGGTTATTGCAGGTGGACGTGGTGTAAAAAGCGAAGGCGGATTTAAGCCGCTAGAAGAATTAGCTGATGTGCTTGGTGGAGCAGTTGGAGCATCCCGTGGAGCTTGTGACGCGGAGTATTGCGATTACTCACTTCAAATTGGTCAAACAGGAAAAGTCGTAACACCAGATCTCTATATCGCTTGTGGTATCTCAGGAGCCATTCAACATTTAGCTGGGATGTCGAATTCAAAAGTTATTGTGGCTATTAACAAGGATGCAGAGGCAAACATCTTTAAAGTAGCCGATTACGGCATTGTCGGAGACTTATTTGAAGTCGTACCAATGCTTACAGAAGAGTTTAAAAAATTAAAAGTACAATCCTCATAAGAAAAAGTCTTTTCTGCCCGCTATGGTGGAAAAGACTTTTCTTATGAAAATAATGAATGAATTGTTTAAAGGTGTGTAAAATAGGATACAGGTATTATATAAAGTCATCTAGCATGACTCGCCCTTAGATGTTCCATGTCTGTAAAGGACTGTATTATGTAGTAAATAAGTTGTTACTGATATGCTAAAAAGTATAAGCAAATAAATAGCCACTGTTATATGAAGGTGGTATACTTTCTTTATCATGTAGATATAGCATATATTTAGGAGGAATTAGAATGGCAATTGCACACGCAACAGATCAAACTTTTTCAAATGAAATCGGTTCAGGGCTAGTTCTTGTTGATTTTTGGGCACCATGGTGTGGACCATGTAAAATGATCGCTCCAGTTCTTGAAGAATTAGATCAAGAATACGGTGAGAAAGTGAAAATCGTAAAAGTAGACGTGGATGAAAACCAAGAAACTGCTGGTAGCCACGGCGTAATGAGTATCCCAACTTTAATCTTATTTAAAGACGGGCAAAAGGTAGACCAAGTTATTGGTTACCAACCAAAAGAAGCATTAGCCGAATTAGTTGATAAGCACGCGTAAGTAATAAAAACCTAGCTACAGCTAGGTTTTTTTACTACTTATATCTTATTGGCGGTTTCGTACATTTTTTCTAAAAGTGATATAATAAAAGGAAACGAACATTTATTCGTTTCCTTTTATTTTTGTATGGATGAATAATAAATATAGATAAGCAAGAAGACTTTGGCGAAAGTTAAGAGTATTAAAGGAAGGAGAGCAACATGAATCCTTATTTAAAAGAAAAACTGGTAATTTTACCTGAGCAACCGGGTTGTTATTTAATGAAAGATAAGCATGGAACGGTTATTTATGTTGGAAAAGCAAAGGTTTTAAAAAATCGAGTTCGTTCTTATTTCACAGGGTCTCATGATGGAAAAACGCTGCGGCTAGTTAACGATATTGTAGATTTTGAGTATATTGTGACATCTTCAGATTTAGAAGCCCTTATTTTAGAAATGAATTTAATTAAAAAACATGACCCTAAATATAATATTATGCTGAAAGACGATAAGGGATATCCCTTCATTAAAATTACGAGTGAAAAACACCCTCGACTTGTCATTACGCGCAAAATTAAAAAGGATAAAGGGAAATATTTTGGACCGTATCCAAACGTTCAAGCTGCCAATGAAACCAAGCGGCTATTAGATCGTATTTACCCTTTGCGCAAATGCACGACAATGCCTAATCGAGCATGTTTATATTACCATATTGAACAGTGCCTAGCTCCCTGTGTATATGATATTACAGATAGCCAGAACAAAGAAATTATTGACAATATTACGCGCTTTCTAAGCGGTGGATATGAACAGGTGAAAATTGAATTGACAGAAAAGATGTTGAAAGCTTCAGAAGAGCTAGACTTTGAACGTGCAAAAGAGTATCGAGATCAAATTGCTCATATTGAAGCTACAATGGAGAAGCAAAAGGTAACGTTCAATGATTTTATTAATCGTGATGTATTTGGCTACTCCTATGATAAGGGTTGGATGTGTGTGCAAGTCTTCTTTATTCGACAAGGAAAGCTAATTGAGCGCGAAGTATCTATGTTTCCGTTTTACAACGAACCAGAAGAAGATTTCTTAACGTTTATTGGACAATTTTATGGAAAAAACCTAAAGCCTAAAGAAGTACTTGTACCAGCAACCGTAAATGCAGACCTTGCAGAACAGCTGTTAGAAGTGGACGTTCAGCATCCAAAACGAGGCAAAAAGAAAGAGCTTGTTGAGCTTGCTTCAAAAAATGCCCAAATCGCTTTGAAAGAAAAGTTTTATTTAATTGAACGAGATGAACAGCGTACTGTTGGTGCTGTGGAACGGCTAGGACAAGCACTAGGAATTGAAGCTCCTTATCGCATTGAAGCTTTTGACAATTCTAACATTCAAGGAACAGATCCAGTTTCTGCTATGATCGTTTTTGTTGACGGTAAGCCTGAAAAAAAGGAATATCGAAAATATAAAATTAAAACAGTTGAAGGCCCTGATGATTATGGTTCAATGCGTGAAGTGGTAAGAAGACGATATATGCGCGTATTAAAAGAAGGTTTACCTTTACCAGATTTACTTATTGTGGACGGTGGAAAAGGTCATTTAGCAGCTGTTCAAGATGTTTTGGAAAATGAACTAGGGTTGCTTATTCCTACAGCTGGGTTAGTAAAAGATGAAAAGCATAGAACATCTAACTTAATGATTGGAGACCCTCCTGAAATTGTTCCACTTGAGCGTAACAGCCAGGAGTTCTATTTGCTTCAACGAATTCAAGATGAGGTTCACCGCTTTGCTATTACGTTTCATCGGCAAGTTCGTTCTAAGTCTGCTTTTCAGTCTGTATTAGACAATATTCCAGGAGTGGGAGAAAAGCGTAAAAGAGCATTATTGCAAAAGTTTGGGTCTGTTAAAAAAATGAAAGAAGCATCAATCGAAGAGATTCAAAATGCAGGAGTTCCAAGGTCGGTTGCAGAGCAAATTGTTGAAGCCTTAAAAAATTAGTATTGAATTCCAGTTTAAACTCTGATAAGCTAGAACATAATTTCATATGACACTTCATTAAACTGAAGTGAAGATAGAGGTGCAAATTTTAAGAGTACACGTTTTGAAGAGTATGAGCTCTAAAGACGAATGTGGAAAGGGAAATTTGCCGAAGTGAATGACATCTCATAGAGTCATTTGCTGGTTCTGCGTTGAATAAATGTAGGATTGTCAAGAATATGTTTCTTGGAGAGCTATCTCACGGCATTGAACGTTTTATATACTTTTCGTTCGTTAAGCAATGAGATATCAATCTCATTGCTTTTTTTATTGTCTGAGCTTAAGCAATAGATCGCCTCTTTATCATATTGAAAATAAAAGAAAGGGTGAGAATACTTATGGGATTAATCGTTCAAAAATTTGGTGGTACTTCTGTTGGATCAACCGAGCGAATTCAGAATGTAGCCAATCGAGTAATTCAAGAAGTTCAGCGAGGTAACCAGGTAATAGTGGTAGTATCAGCAATGGGAAAAACAACAGACGAACTAGTAAGATTGGCAGGGGAAATTACAAGTAAGCCAAGTAAACGAGAAATGGATATGCTACTAACAACTGGTGAGCAAGTAACGATTTCCCTTCTTACAATGGCGCTGCAAGAAAAAGGTTATGAAGCTACGTCCTATACAGGGTGGCAGGCAGGAATTTGTACGGAAGCTCAGCATGGAAATGCACGCATCACCAAGATTAATGAACAAGCTATTGCAGAGCGTTTGAAAAAAAATCATATTGTGGTTGTAGCAGGGTTTCAGGGAATGTCAGAAGATAACAGCATTACAACATTAGGCAGAGGCGGATCTGATACAACAGCCGTTGCTTTAGCAGCAGCATTAAAAGCAGATAAGTGCGATATTTATACAGACGTAACGGGAGTGTTTACAACTGACCCTCGCTACGTACAAGGTGCTCGTAAACTGCAGTCTATTTCATATGATGAAATGCTAGAGCTTGCAAATTTAGGGGCGGGCGTATTGCATCCTCGAGCAGTAGAGTTTGCAAAAAACTATCAGGTGCCACTAGAGGTAAGGTCAAGCTTAGTAACAGAAAGAGGAACGATTGTGGAGGAGGAAGTATCAATGGAACAAAACTTAGTAGTAAGAGGAATCGCATTTGAAGACAATATCTCAAGAGTCACCATTGAAGGGCTAAATAATGAGCAGCAGACGTTATCAACCATTTTTACAGCATTAGCAAAAGAACATGTCAATGTAGATATCATTATTCAAAATGTTACGTCAGACAACCGTTTATCCATTTCTTTCTCTATTAAAACAGAAGATACGGATACAACTTTGTCAGTGTTATCTCAATTAAAAGACATAGTTGGTCATAAAAAAGTGGAGCATGAAAGTGGCTTAGCTAAAGTTTCAATTGTTGGTTCGGGGATGATTTCAAATCCTGGCGTTGCGGCTGATATGTTTGAAGTATTAGCTGTGGAAGAAATTGAAGTGAAAATGGTAAGCACATCTGAAATTAAAGTATCAACAGTTGTTCCACATAAAGAAATGGTCAAAGCGGTAGAAACATTACATACTGCTTTTGAATTAGAAGAGCAAGATATTTATCAAGTTCAATAATAAAAAGCGGGCTTTGCCCGCTTTTATTTCTTATATCTTTCCGCTCTAGTTTCAGGTGTAATGATATCTTTTTTATCCCATTGAACTGAAAACAGGATTTTGCCTGCTTTTTCTTTATTTGTTAAATAGGTTTCTGTTAGGCAGTTTTTTAACTGCTGAACTTGTTCAGCAACAAAGCCAGCTTCAAGATGAAAAGATGAATTTGGATACTCAGTAAATCTTCGCTTCACAACTTCACCTGTTAATTCCATTTCAATGTTATATTTTTCCGTTTTTAAAATGGTTAATTGTCCCCAACCAGCTTTTATAAAAAAGCCGCTAATCTCTTCAACAGAGGAAAGTGGGAATTTTCGTGCTAACTGCTTTCCTGCCCAGTACGAGATTTCATTTGTATCACTGCTAAGAAGCTCTGGAATTAACACATCTCGAAGTAAGCTGTATCCAAAATAAGGAGTTGTAGGTACTTGTGGAGTATCGGTTTGATCGATTTCTTCAATTTCAACGATTTCTTGCTGTGTTTCAGTTTGTTGATTGCTCATTTTTTCCCCTCTTTCTTTACATCTATTATATACAAATTACACAGGTCTCTCATCTTTTTTTAAAAATAAATCAAGCAAATCCTTTGAAGTTGTTGTTACGTCTATAAGTTTTCAAAATACGTAAAAAAATTATTGTGCAATAAAATGAATATCCTTTTATAGGAAGTCGTAATCTTTTGTAGAAAACGGTTACATAAAGGTGTACAATAAGAAGTGTAAAAAATCTAAAATCCTATAACGACAACTCAGTAAGCGTTAACAAACTTAATTTTTCATAAATTTATATTTTAATGAAGATTTAAACATCTTATCTTGACGCTCTATGTTGATGGGAGTAAAATTGATGTGTCACATATTTTAATAGAGAATGCAAAGGTTTTCATTTTCTACTGTATCAATCTATTTATTTTATTCGGGAGCTTTGTTTTCACTAACATTGTTTATCTAACTAAGGGGGGTATACGCACATGGCGGCGAACAAAGAGTTTCAGTATCGCAAACTACATTCTTTACTAGGTGTCATACCAGTAGGCATATTTTTAGTCCAACATCTGGTTGTCAACCACTTTGCAACAAAGGGAGAAGAAGCATTTAATCAAGCAGCTCATTTTATGGAAAGCTTACCTTTTCGCTACGCACTTGAAATCTTTATTATCTTCTTACCTATTTTATTTCATGCTATCTATGGCTTGTATATTGCGTTTACTGCCAAAACGAGTGTAAGTAGATACGGTTTTTTCCGTAACTGGATGTTTGTCTTACAACGTGTATCTGGCGTGATAACGCTTATTTTTATTACATGGCATGTTTGGGAAACACGTATTCAAGCTGCACTTGGTCAAAAAGTAGATTTTAATATGATGCAGGATATTTTAAGTAATCCTGGTATGATGGCATTTTACATTGTGGGTGTTGTTTCAACAATTTTTCATTTTGCTAATGGATTATGGTCATTTGGAGTTAGCTGGGGGTTAACTGTAACACCTCGCTCACAACGAATCTCAACATATGTAACGTTAGCGATTTTCTTCGCATTAACATTTGTAGGTGTACGCACATTATTCGCATTCGCATAAAATCACGTTTTAAAGGAGTGAGGTTACAATGAGTAAAGGAAGAATTATTGTTGTTGGTGGCGGCTTAGCGGGCTTAATGGCGACAATTAAAATTGCTGAGTCTGGCAAACAAGTTGATTTGTTTTCATTAGTTCCAGTGAAGAGATCTCACTCAGTTTGCGCTCAAGGTGGTATTAACGGAGCTGTAAATACAAAAGGTGAAGGAGATTCACCTTGGGAACACTTTGACGATACGGTATACGGCGGAGACTTTTTAGCCAATCAACCTCCAGTAAAAGCAATGTGTGAAGCTGCTCCAGGAATTATTCACTTATTGGACCGTATGGGTGTTATGTTTAACCGTACTCCTGAAGGTTTGTTAGACTTCAGACGATTCGGAGGAACACAGCATCACAGAACGGCCTTTGCAGGCGCAACAACAGGTCAACAACTTCTGTATGCACTAGATGAGCAAGTTCGTCGTTATGAAGTAGCAGGACTCGTAACAAAGTATGAAGGTTGGGAGTTCTTAGGGGCAGTATTGGATGACGAGCGCACCTGTCGAGGGATTACTGCACAAGATTTAAAGTCTATGGAAATTAAAACATTCCCTGCAGATGCGGTAATCATGGCAACAGGTGGACCTGGTATTGTTTTCGGAAAATCAACGAACTCAGTTATTAATACTGGTTCAGCGGCATCAATTGTGTACCAACAAGGAGCATACTATTCAAATGGAGAGTTTATCCAAATTCATCCAACAGCTATTCCTGGAGACGATAAGCTTCGCTTAATGAGTGAATCAGCTCGTGGTGAAGGTGGACGTGTTTGGACATATAAAGACGGTAAACCTTGGTATTTCTTAGAAGAAAAATATCCTGCTTATGGTAACTTGGTACCTCGTGACATTGCAACACGTGAAATATTTGATGTGTGTGTAGCGCAAAAACTTGGTATTAACGGCGAAAACATGGTGTATTTAGATCTCTCTCATAAAGACCCAAAAGAACTTGATATTAAGCTTGGTGGTATCATTGAAATTTATGAAAAATTCATGGGGGATGACCCACGTAAAGTACCAATGAAAATCTTCCCAGCTGTTCACTATTCAATGGGCGGACTGTGGGTAGACTATGATCAAATGACAAATATCCCAGGTCTGTTTGCGGCAGGCGAGTGTGATTATTCTCAGCACGGTGCAAATCGCTTAGGTGCTAATTCACTTCTGTCAGCGATTTATGGCGGTATGGTTGCCGGTCCAAAAGCTGTTGATTACATTAAAGGTTTAGAGAAAAGTGCGGATGCTCTACCAACAAGCCTGTATGATCAACATGTAAAACAGGAAGAAGAAAAATGGCAAAGCATTATGTCAATGGATGGGACAGAAAACGCGTATATTCTTCATAAAGAGTTAGGAGAATGGATGACTGACAACGTGACAGTTGTGCGTTATAATGACAAGCTATTACAAACAGATGAGAAAATTCAAGAGCTTATTGAACGCTATGATCGTATTAATATTAACGACACAGCAAAATGGAGTAACCAAGGTGCAACGTTTACTCGTCAGCTTCAAAATATGCTTCAGCTTTCTCGCGTAGTTACGCTAGGGGCATATAATCGTAACGAAAGCCGTGGCGCTCACTACAAGCCTGAATTCCCAGATCGTAACGATGAAGAATTCTTAAAAACAACAATGGCTCAATTTGTTGATAAGAAAAAGGCACCAGCTTTCCATTATGAAGAAGTAGACGTGTCATTAATTAAGCCACGTAAACGTGACTACACAAAGAAAAAAGATGAGAAAAAAGTAACGAAAAAACAACAAGAGGGGGTTCGTTAAATGAGTGCACAACAAACGGCACAAAAAACAGTTCGTTTTGTTATTACTCGTCAAGATTCGCCAGAGACAGCTCCTTATAATCAAGAATTTGAGATACCTTATCGTCCAAATATGAACGTAATTTCTGCACTAATGGAAATTCGCCGTAACCCTGTTGATGCAAACGGAAATGAAACAACGCCTATTAACTGGGATATGAACTGCTTAGAAGAGGTTTGTGGAGCATGTTCAATGGTCATCAACGGCAAGCCGCGCCAATCTTGTACAGCTCTAGTAGATAAGTTAGAACAGCCGATTCAACTTCAGCCAATGAAGACATTTCCTGTTGTTCGTGACTTACAAGTTGATCGAAGCAGAATGTTTGACTCATTAAAGAAAGTAAAAGCATGGGTTCCAATTGATGGAACATACGACTTAGGACCAGGTCCTCGTATGCCTGAGAAAAAGCGTCAGTGGGCATACGAACTTTCAAAATGTATGACGTGTGGGGTTTGCTTAGAAGCATGTCCAAACGTTAATGATAAATCAAACTTCATCGGGCCAGCACCACTTTCTCAAGTACGTTTATTTAATGCTCATCCAACTGGAGCTATGAATAAAGGAGAAAGACTAGAAGCAATCATGGAAGATGGAGGCCTTGCAAACTGCGGTAACTCACAAAACTGCGTGCAGTCTTGCCCAAAAGGTATTCCATTAACAACATCAATTGCAGCGCTTAACCGAGACACAACTATTCAAGCATTCCGTAACTTCTTTGGTAGCGATCAAGTATAATAGAAAAAGAGCTCAACAGCTTTTCCAGCTGCGGAGCTCTTTTTTATTTAAAAAAACTTAGAATACAGTAACCCATTTATTACTTCCTACATAAGATATGGTGACTAAATTTACACCCATCCGATAGTTCAACTCAGGATCAGGCAAGGAGGGTTACATTGAAAGAAAAAGAGTTTCAACCTAAACCACTGCTGACAAAGCGTGAAAGAGAAGTATTTGAACTTCTAGTACAAGACAAAACAACAAAAGAAATCGCGAGTGAACTATTCATTAGCGAGAAAACAGTGCGCAATCACATTTCAAATGCGATGCAAAAGCTTGGAGTTAAGGGGCGTTCTCAAGCAGTTGTCGAACTCCTTCGTATGGGGGAACTTGAATTATAACATGAGCGGGGTATCCCTTTTGGGAACCCGCTTTTTGTTAGTTACTTTGAATGTATCATTAGGGAAAGTTGGGATAAATAAAAATATACATAAATGAAACTTATCGCTTGAATACAAAACATATCCTCCGTATAATGAATAGTGAGAAAAAATTTCTCTATTTTAGAAAAAAGGAGGTGTAGATATGAGGAAAGTATGGTTTTCAATAATGTTGTTTATGCTGCTTGGTTTACCTTTAGGAAATTTGCCAGTTTCGTTCAATGATGGCACACAGCCATATTCTACTGTGGATACTGTAGCCTTAAATCACCCTACGGAAAGCGTACAGCACTCACCTGGTTTAAAACCAATTACTAAGCATTTTAATTTATCATTGGAGACGGGATATACACCTGTTTTACCTATTATTAAAGATGAACAACCTCAACTATATGAAAGTCAAAAAGAGTCTTTTATTCTCCGACAATCCTTTATTTATGCAAAACAATTTCAAACAAATTACCTCTGACCATTCAACAACTTAAATTCTACTTTTACCTTACTAAAAAATGATGTTTAATAAGGCTATTTGTTGTGCGCATTTTTATGTATTAAACGTCACTTTTAAAACTCCAAACCTCAATACTTTTATTGTTTAAAATTATTCTATTTAAAAATGATTGACTGTGAAAAAAACACTATTAATCTTATAGGAGCTGTTTATTTATGGTTATTAGAGAATCTGAGCTTCCAGGTATCGGAAGGAAATTTGAGATTGATACACAGGAAGGAAATCGTATTGTCATTATTCTTCATGATGACGGTCGTCGTGAAGTATATTACTTTGACAAAAGAGACTTAGAAGAAAGCGCATTTGATATTACGCTTAACGATACGGAAGCAAGACAGTTAGCTGCCATTTTAGGAGGCATGATTTATAAGCCAAAGGCGATGGAAACAATCGAGGTTGCCTTTAATGATCTTATCATTGAATGGTATAAGGTCGAGCCTGGTGCAGAAGCTCATAATCAAACAATTGGTAATATTGATGTTCGTAGTAATTATGACGTAACCATTATCGCGATTATGAAAGGACCTAAAACAAAGCTTTCTAGTCCTGGTCCAGATACCGTCATTGAAGAAGGAGATACGCTCGTTATTTCTGGTGAAAGAGGCAACCTGAAAAGGTTAATTGCAGAGCTTCTTTCAAAAGGAGGTAGCGCTTAATCCATGGATCATTTAGTTTTTGAAGTAGGAACAGCGCTAGTATTAGTGGCAGTAGCTGCTGTTTTGGCAAATAAATTAAAATTTACTATTATTCCATTTTTAATCTTATTAGGAATGGCTGTGGGTCCGCATGCTCCAGAATTTGGAGACCTAAGCTTTAAGTTTATTGAAAGTGAAGAAATTATCTCTTTTATGGGCAGGATTGGAGTGCTATTTCTTCTCTTTTACTTGGGGTTGGAATTTTCAGTGGGAAAGTTAATTAAATCGGGGCGGTCTATCGCCGTTGGTGGTTCCATTTATATCTTAATTAACTTTAGTCTTGGTTTGTTGTATGGATACTTGACAGGTTATCCTCTTTTAGAAGTACTGATTATGGCTGGTATTATTACGATTTCTTCAAGTGCAATTGTTGCTAAAGTTCTGGTTGATTTAAAGCGAACGGCTAATCCAGAAACAGAACTTATTTTAGGGATTATTATGTTTGAAGATATTTTCCTAGCAGTCTATTTATCCGTCGTGTCAGGGCTTGTACTCGGTGACCACACATCCGTCTTGAGCTCTGTTCTATCGGTTTTAATTGCATTTGGTTACATGCTGTTGTTCTTTATTGTTGCTCGAAAAGCAACGCCTTTACTCAACAAACTATTAAATATTTCTTCTAATGAAATCTTTATTATTGTTATATTTGCAACGCTGTTTTTTGTTGCTGGATTTTCAGAAACAATTCACGTTGCAGAAGCAATCGGAGCATTGTTGTTAGGCCTAGTGTTTTCAGAAACGGAGCACCGGGATCGCATTGAACATTTAGTCATTCCATTTAGAGATTTCTTTGGTGCGATTTTCTTCTTTAGTTTTGGATTAAGTATTGATCCTTTAACGTTATTAGATGCTGCATGGTTAGCAACCGGGGCAGTTGTTTTAACAATCATAGGGAATTTCACGGCTGGTATGATAGCAGGTCGGAGAAGTGGTTTATCTCACAAAGCATCAACAAATATTGGGTTAACAATTGTGTCACGGGGGGAGTTCTCAATTATTATGGCCAATATTGGTATAGCGGGTGGACTGGCTTCAATTTTACAGCCATTTGCCGCTCTGTATGTACTCATTTTAGCCATTCTTGGTCCATTATTAACAAAAGAATCAAAGATGATTTATGGATTGTTAAATAAAGTTTTTAAATGGAAAAAGGTTGAAAAGTCTTATTAATCTTAGTTGACAAATCGGAATAATGTGATAAAATTCAAAATAATCAAACGAATAGATTGTTATTTTGAGTAATTGCTGATCGGCCAACCGAAAGCTTCTACCTATTTTAGGTAGGAGCTTTTCTTATTTTTTGGGGGTGATTACGTGGATTGTTTCTGTAAAAAAGCAATACATTGTTTGTTTATCACAAAGGGGGTAAATCATTGAGTGTACGTTTAGAAAGAATCACAAAGCGTTTTGTAAATAATAATAAATTTACTGTTGTGTTAGAAGATGTAACTGTTGATATTGAGCAAGGAGATTTTGTTACGTTGATTGGCCCTAGCGGTTGCGGGAAAAGTACGTTGTTAAAAATGATTGCAGGGTTAGATACAGACTTTGATGGAAGCGTGAAACTCGATGGCCAGGTAGTTGAGGGTCCATCTTTAAAAAAAGGAATGATTTTTCAAGAACATCGTTTGTTTCCATGGTTAACGGTTGAAGAAAATATTGCAGCAGATTTGTCGTTAAAAGATAAGCAGATTCGTAAAAAAGTAGATGAGTTAATTGGTATTGTTCGCTTGCAAGGTTTTGAAAAGTCGTATCCTCGTGAGCTGTCTGGTGGAATGTCTCAGCGAGTAGCAATTGCTAGAGCGCTTTTAAGAAATCCAGACGTACTGTTGTTGGATGAACCTTTCGGAGCTTTAGATGCGTTTACGCGTACACATTTACAAGATGTACTTTTAGAGATTTGGAACCAAAAGAAAACGACAATGATTTTTGTGACGCATGACTTAGACGAATCTATTTATTTAGCTAATAAAGTAATGGTTATGAGTGCGAAGCCAGGAAAAGTTCGCAGTATAATACCAATTGATTTGCCTTATCCAAGAAGGAAAGCTGATCAATCCTTTCAAAAAATGAGACACCGTGTATTAAAAGAGTTTGAAGAAGTTGGTATTCACTAAAACAATTGGAGGAATGGTACAGTGAAGAAAATAAGTTTAATCGTACTTTTTTTAGCTTTATTAGTCATAGCAGGATGCAGCTCATCGTCAGCCAATACAGAACAAAAAGCGAAAACAGTTACCATTGGTATTCAACAAAGCTTAGGCCCATTATTATTGGCTAAAAATAAAGGATGGTTTGAAGAAGAATTCGAAAAGATTGGCGTAAAAGTAAAGTGGACAGAGTTTCAGAGCGGTCCGCCACATTTTGAAGGAATTGCATCAGATCGTTTAGACTTTGGGCAAGTAGGCAATTCGCCTGTTATTTCTGCTCAAGGGGCTGATATTCCATTTTTAGAAATCTCAAATGCAAGTGATGGATTAAAAGGGAACGCGATTGTCGTACAACGAGGTAGTAAGATTAATACAATTAAAGACTTAAAAGGAAAAAAAGTAGCGGTTGCTAAAGGAAGCAGTGGTTTTAACTTCTTATATCGAGCAATTGATGAAGCTGGTTTAAAGCCTGATGACGTTGAAATTATACAGCTACAACCTGATGAAGCACAGCCTGCATTTGAAAATGGATCAGTTGATGCATGGGCAATTTGGGAGCCGTTTATTTCAGTTCAAGAAATTAAAAATGGAGCTCGAGTTTTAGAAAATGGAGAATCTTTAGGGATTTATTCGCCAGGTTTTACCATTGTAAGGGAAAAGTTTGCAAAAGAAAATCCAGACTTAGTTGTACACTTTTTAAAAGTTTATGAAAAAGCACGTGTATGGCAAAACGAAAACTTTGACGAAACGGTAGAAATCTTTGCCAAAGAAAAGAAAATTGATTCTAAAATCGTAAGGAAAGTATTGGAAAATAACCCACCTATAAATATACCTATTACAGATGAGATTATTGCTGAACAGCAGAAAACAGCTGACTTTCAGTATTCATTAAGCGTAATTAAGAAAAAGATCGATACGAGTAAGATTGTGGACAATAGCTATATTGAAAAAGCACTGAAAGAGCTAGAAGAAGGTGAATAAAGTGGAGAAATCAACTGCTGTTACGAGTCACATTCAGCCTAGAGTGGTTGTGAGTGAAGAAAATCAAACAAAAACCAAATCGAAAAGTCAGAATAAAAAGAAAGTTTTGTTGAGAGGCTTATTATTTCCAACTCTACTAACAATCGTATGGCAAATTATTGGTTCAATGGGGATTGGATCGAGTACAGTACTGCCTACACCTTTAGATATTGTTATCGCGTTTCAACAATTGATTCTAACAGGAGAGCTTCCAAGCCACTTGCAGGTTAGTATCTTTCGAGCTGCTCTTGGTTTTTTAGTTGGAGCGGGACTTGGATTAGTCTTTGGAATTATTGTTGGATTTTCAAGTAAAACTGAAGCGTATATGGATCCATCCATCCAAATGCTTCGTACGGTACCACATCTAGCGGTTGCTCCATTATTTATCTTGTGGTTTGGTTTTGGTGAAGTGTCAAAGGTACTTTTAATTGCTAAAGGAGCATTCTTTCCGATTTATGTAAACACATTTTTAGGAATTAGAGGAGTGGATTCAAAATTATTTGATGTTGCTCGCATCTTACAGTTTAGCAGATGGAAGCAAGTAACAAGATTAATTCTTCCAGCTGCTTTACCAAGTATTCTGTTAGGAATTAGACTATCGCTGGGCATTGCTTGGCTAGGGTTAGTCGTAGCAGAGCTTATGGGATCAAGTGAAGGTATTGGTTATATGATTATGGATGCGAGACAGTTTTCTCAAACAGATATTGTTTTTGTGGGTATCATTATTTTTGCTGTAGTTGGTAAACTGTCGGATTCATTTGTTCGGCTGCTCGAAAAGCGGTTATTGAAATGGAGAGAAAGTTATACAGGGACACATTAACGAATAAAGGGGAGAAAGATTATGAAAATATTATGGTTTATTCCGTCTCACGGCGATGGGCGTTATTTAGGAACAAATAAACGAGGAAGATCAGCTGACTATACGTATTTTCGTCAAGTTGCTCAAGCTGCTGATAGATTAGGATACGAAGGTGTACTTATACCTACTGGTAAATCTTGCGAAGACCCGTGGCTGTTGGCTGCATCGTTAATTCCAGAAACAGAGCGTCTGAAGTTCCTTGTGGCCGTTCGTCCAGGTATTATGACACCGACGGTAGCAGCCCGGATGACATCGACGTTGGACAGAATCTCAAATGGCCGCTTATTGGTAAACGTTGTAACAGGAGGAGATCCAGTTGAGCTTGCAGGGGATGGTGTTTTCTTAAATCACAATGAGCGTTATGAAGTAACTGATGAGTTTCTATCGGTATGGAAAAGGTTATTAAAAGGTGAGAAAGTCAACTTTCATGCAAGTCATATTCGCGTTAAAGAAAGTGAGCTATTGTTTCCGCCAGTACAACAACCACATCCGCCTATCTATTTTGGAGGGTCATCAGAAGCAGGTCAGCACGTTGGAGCTCAGCATTCAGATGTATACTTAACTTGGGGAGAACCAGTAGAACAAGTAAAACAGAAGATAAAGGCTGTTCAGACAAAAGCAAATGGCCGTGATATTAAGTTTGGTATCCGCTTGCATGTTATTGTTCGTGAAACAGAAGAGGAAGCATGGCAAGCAGCAGATAGATTAATTCAACATCTGGATGAAAAAACGATTCAAGCTGCACAAGCTACATTTGCTCGTTATGATTCAGTTGGTCAACAGAGAATGTCTTCTCTTCACCATGGTACAAGAGACCAGTTAACTATAGCTCCTAATTTATGGGCTGGAGTTGGATTGGTTAGAGGAGGCGCTGGTACGGCACTAGTTGGGAGTGCTGAAAATGTAGCAAAACGCATAAAGGAATATCATTCCATTGGAGTGGATACATTCATCTTATCTGGCTATCCACATCTAGAAGAAGCTTATAATGTAGCAGAGCTGCTGTTTCCCCTTTTACCTGTAGGTATAAAAACTCAATCGCCTATTGGAGAAGTGGTAGCAAATCATTCGTTTCCGAAATAATAGGTAATAGAAAAAGCCGACTCATAAAAGAGCGGCTTTTTAGGTTGTTGGTTTTGGTTTAGTAGGAACAGCTTGATCGACTTTTTTAGTTTGCTGGATATAGACTTTAAATAAGAAGATATTTAAGCATCCTAATGTTAAAAACAAAGGTGCGAAATAATATTCTTTTACGAGAAACAAAACGAAAACGCTTCCAAAACAGAACAGAGAACTAAATAAAAAGTAAAACTGTAAGAACTTTTTCACTTTAATCGCCTCCTGTTTACAACTTCTTACACTTATTATATCAAATGATTAACAAAATAGACACAAAATATTCACAAATTGTTCAAAAAAGTTTCGCAAAACATCTTGATTTTTTGTCGAAAACAATCATATGTGTATGATGTATAACAAATGAACGAAAAAAGTTGCTTAAATGGAGAATGTATATGTAAAATTTAATATTAAAGGAAAAAAGTACAAGTGAAGGGGATGAATCGATGAAAAAATTTAGAATGCTTTGTTTGATGCTGTTAATCATGATTATAGCGGGCTGTTCAAATGAAGAAGCAGCAAACGATCGCTTTAAACAATATGTGAAGCTTTGGAATGACCAAAAATTTGAAGACATGTATTCTTATCTATCTCAAGAAGCTAAAAAAGATTTGGCAAAAGATGAGTTTGTAGCTAGATATCAAAAGATTTATAATGCAGCTGAAGTAACCAATTTAAAAGTAAAGATTATAAAATCTGAAGAAAAGCCAGAAAATAGTGAAATTTCTTTGCCGTTTGAAATAAGCATGGATACTGTAGCTGGTAAAATTTCTTTTAAAGAAAATGTGCTATTGGTTGAAGAAAAAGTTGGTGATCAAAGCACGTGGAACGTATCTTGGAAACCTAATATGATTTTTGATGAAATGACACAAGGAGATGAAGTAAGCGTTAGAACATTACGAGCTGAACGTGGAGAGATTACTGATCGTTCTGGAAGCTATTTAGCTCAGAATGGAAATGCTTCTCAAATAGGAATTGTGCCAGCAAAGTTTAATGCAAAATTAGATGAGAATAAAGAGAGCTTAAGCAAGCTTTTAAATATATCTACTGAAGAAATTGATAAGGCGCTTAACGCTTCATGGGTAAAAGAAGACCAGTTTGTACCAATCAAAACCATGACGGAAGAAGAAGCTTTAAAAGGAGAAGAGCAGCTTCTAAGTGTTGAAGGAGTTCAAATAAATAATGTACCTGCACGTATTTATCCGTGTGCTGAAGCATGTGCACATCTAGTAGGTTATGTAGCTCCCGTGACGGAAGAGTTTTTAACAGAACACAAAGGTGAAGGGTACAACTCCCAGTCTAGCGCTGGTTTAATTGGTATAGAAGCTCAATATGAAAAGACCTTGCGTGCCAAAGATGGAGCCATCATTTCAATTATCGGTTCTGATGGTAACATAAAAAAAGAAATTGCAAGTAAGAAAGTTGAAAATGGAAAAGACTTGAAGCTGACGGTAGATGCAGATATGCAAAAAAAGCTGTATGAACAAGTAAAAGGCGAAAAGGGTCTAGGAGTTGCAATTCATCCTTTAACAGGAGATGTATTAGGAATGGTTAGTGCACCTTCTTTTAACCCAAACCATTTTTCTTTGGGAATTACATCTACAGAGTATAGTAAATTATCTAACGATGCAGATAAGCCGCTATTAAATCGTTTTAACAAAACATATTCACCTGGCTCTACATTTAAATTATTATCTGCAGCACTGATTGCTGATAGTGGGAAATTTGATTTGAGCGAAAAGAGGAAAATCGGTGATAAATGGCAAAAAGATAGCGGTTGGGGTGATTTTTATATCACACGTGTAGGCAGTCAGCCTAATGTGAATTTTCGAGATGCGCTTGTCACATCAGATAATATTTATTTTGCCCAAGCCATAACAGAATTAGGAGTAAAAGCGTTTGAGCAAGGTAGTGAAAAATTCGGCTTTAACGAAAAGTTACCAATTGATTTTCCGTTTCAAACATCTAAAATTTCACAAAGTAATTCTATAGACTCTGAACTTCTTTTAGCAAATTCAGCGTATGGACAAGGAGAAGTACAGGTTAGTCCTCTCCATCTAGCATCTATTTATTCTTCTATTGTAAACGATGGTAATATGATTAAACCAAAGCTTATTATGAATGAAGAAGCAGAGCTAGAATTTTGGAAGAAAGATGTAATGAGCAATGAAGCAGCTTTAAACATTAAGGAAAGTCTGATTGGTGTTATTGAAGATTCTAATGGCACAGCAAAAGAAGCGAAGATAAATGGTTTAACACTTGCTGGAAAAACTGGTACAGCAGAGTTAAAACTTTCTCAAGGGGAAAAAGGAAAAGAGAATGGTTGGTTTGTAGCAGTCGATACGGAGTCACCGCATTTACTGGTAGCTATGATGGTTGAGGATGTAAAAAAAGGTAGTCATGATGTTACGCCAAAGGTGAAAAATATATTTAATCAAACATAACAATTAAATAAGAAAAAAAGAGGGGAGAATTTAAGTACTCCCCTTCTTCTTGATTTCGATTTAATTTTCTGAATAAACAAAAATGTTAAAAGTTTGTAAATCTCAATATTATCCAATTGTTTGTTATCCCTTGATACAACAAGGATTTGTATAATAAGGGAATAAAATTGTAAAGTTAAGTCTTTACAATTCATCTGAAAACATATTGACATTCATGCATAATAGGAGTAATTTTTGTTTTGGTATTAAAAAATTCAGTGAAAAAGCTAAGTTTTTGTCGAATGATGTAAAAAGACATAATCTATGATAAAAGCTTGATTAAAATAGGGACTAAAAAAATTACATATAACGAGTCCTTATAGAGGTTAATAAATTGGATGGAGGCTTTACCGTGATTAAAAGGAAAAAAGACAAATTTTCTGAAATGTTGCTTGATATTGCTCAAAACCTAAAAGAATCAGCTGACTTTTTAGGTAACTTTGAATTAAACAATGTATCAGATTTAAAAGAATTCGCTAATGTATTAAAAGCATACGAATCAAAAGGTGACCAGTATGTTCATACAGTAATTACAGAACTAAATAAAGCATTTATCACACCGATTGAACGTGAGGATATTTTACAATTAGCGATGAGTCTAGATGACGTATTAGATGGTATTGATAATTTTGCTGCTATGCTGGAAATTTACTCAATTGCAAAATTTGATGAATATGTAAAAGAATTTGTGAAGAATATTCAAAGCTGTGCAGCAGAAATTTTAGTAACAATCAATCTTTTATCTGAAAAGAAATTATCTCAAATTAGTGCACATGCAATTAAAATTAAAGAGTATGAGTCTCAATGCGATATTTTATATAGAAAAGCATTGAAGCAACTGTTTTCTACATGTAAAGATCCAATTAAAGTAATTCAGTATAAAGAAATTTATGAAATATTAGAAGAAGTGGCAGATTACTGTCAGACTGTTGCTAATAACTTAGAAACAGTTATCATGAAGAACGCGTAAAGGGGCAATAAAATTGGATTCACTGTTACTTTTAACTATCCTTGTTGTTGTTGGAGCGCTTGCCTTTGATTTTATCAACGGATTTCATGATACAGCAAATGCAATTGCTACGTCTGTTTCAACAAAAGCGTTAAAGCCTAGACATGCCATTATTATGGCGGCAACAATGAACTTTGTAGGCGCAATGACTTTTACAGGAGTTGCAAAAACAATTACAAAAGATATCGTTGATCCATTTACACTTCAAAATGGATCCGTTGTAATACTAGCTGCGTTAATCGCTGCAATTGCGTGGAATTTAATTACGTGGTACTACGGAATACCTAGTAGTTCTTCTCATGCTATTATCGGTGCTATTGCAGGAGCTGCCATTGCAGCAGCGGGATTTGGTGCGTTAAACTATGGTGGTTTTATCAAAATTATTCAAGCTCTTATCTTCTCACCAATTCTTGCTTTTGTGGTTGGTTATATTGTATATACCATTATAAAGTTAGTCTTTAAACATAATAGCAATTTATCTAAGACTAACAAGCAGTTTCGACATGTTCAAATCTTAACAGCGGCATTACAATCTTACACTCACGGAACGAACGATGCTCAAAAAGCGATGGGGATTATTACAATGGCTTTAATTGCAAATAACATGCAGAGCTCAACTGATATTCAGTGGTGGGTACAGCTCTCTTGTGCATTAGCAATGGGAATTGGAACATCTGTTGGTGGTTGGAAAATCATCAAAACAGTTGGTGGTAAGATTATGAAGATTCGCCCGGTAAACGGTGTAGCAGCAGATTTAACCGGTGCAGCGATTATTTTTGGAGCGACTTTTATTCACCTACCAGTTAGTACGACGCATGTTATTTCATCATCAATCCTTGGTGTTGGCTCAGCTCATCGTATTAAAGGTGTTAAGTGGGGGACGGCACAGCGCATGCTAATTACATGGGTTATTACGTTGCCAATCTCCGCTACGTTAGCAGCAATTGCGTATTTTATCTTAGATTTATTCTTTTAAAGAAGCTCATTATGCGAGCTTCTTTTTTTATTTATCTAAATGAAGGGTTAAATTTTACACAGCTGTTTAAGTTCTAGCTTGAAAAAGAGCATGAAAAAGAGGACAATAAATATGATGGTTATGAAAATACATAGCGCACTATGTGTTCAGATAAAAATAGAAATAAGGTCAATTCCTTAGAAGGTTAGAAAGGTGGTATATGATTGCGAGATCAAGATGAAAGCATGGTAGTAGAGTTGGAAAGGTCGCTTCGGCATATTGAAGCAATCATTAAGCAAAAAGGTAGAGAAATTTTAGGTCAGTATTCAATTACTCCGCCCCAATTTATTGCATTACAGTGGTTGTTTGAGCGTGGAGATATGACAATTGGTGATTTGTCTAATCGAATTTATTTAGCTTGCAGTACCACAACTGATTTAGTAGATCGTATGGAAAAAAACAAATTGGTGATAAGAGTAAAAGATCCAAAAGATAGACGAGTTGTTCGTATCCATTTGCTTCCGGAAGGAGAGCGAATTATTGAAGAAGTCATTTATAAAAGAAGAGGTTATCTAGAAGGTGTACTGAGTGACTTTTCAAAAGAGGAAATAAAAGATCTTCAAGGTAAATTAAAGAGATTACATGATGAAATGAAAGAAAAATGAGGCGATTTTTGTGAGTAGACCAATAGGTGTTATTGATTCAGGTGTAGGTGGATTAACTGTTGCGAAAGAAATTATGAGACAGCTTCCGAAAGAACAGATTATGTATATCGGAGATACAGCCCGCTGTCCATATGGGCCCCGACCAAGTGAAGAAGTGAAAGCTTTTACTTGGGAGATGACGAATTATTTAGTAGAGCGCAATATAAAGATGCTCGTCATTGCCTGTAATACAGCTACGGCTGTTGTGCTTGAAGAGATTCAGCAGCAGTTAGATATTCCTGTACTTGGGGTCATTCAACCTGGTTCTCGTGCAGCGCTTAAAGTGACGAAAAATCATAAAATAGGTGTCATCGGAACAAACGGTACGGTCAAGAGCCAGGCATATACACATGCTCTTAAAGCTTTGCATAATCGAGTAGAAGTAGATAATCTAGCTTGCCCACTATTTGTACCGTTAGTCGAGAGCGGTAATTATGAAAGTGACGAAGCTTTACGGATTGTAAAGGAAACCTTAAGGCCGTTGACTAACACGGATATTGATACGTTGATTTTAGGATGTACTCACTACCCGCTGTTACGACCAGTTATTCAACAGGTAATTGGAAGTGGTGTCCAGCTGATAAGCTCTGGTGAGGAGACAGCGATTGAGGTGAGCGCTATCTTATCCTATAGTAATTTACTAGCATCAAGCGATGAATTACCTGAGCATCAATTTTTTACAACGGGATCGGTTGAGCTTTTTCAATCTATTGCATCGAAGTGGTTTGAACATCCGGTGTATAACGTAAATCATATTGTTTTATAATCAATACGAAAGGAGCAGTGAGAGGTGGCTGCTCCTTTCGTATGAAAAAATAAATTCCTTCGGTCTAAAATAAAAAAAGGCTCGTATACATAATAGTACAAACCGTCTGAGGAGGGGAAGAAATGTCTAAAAAGACAAATCTTATCATGGTGTCAGCAGTGGTAGCTACATCGGTACTATTATCGGGGTGTGGGATGTTTGGCGGTGAAAAAACGGCAGAAATTGATCCACCAAAAGATGTCACCTATGTTAAAGATGAAAAAGCATTGGAAACCGAAGGTAAAGTAGCAAAAGAAGGAAACGATCAAAAAAAAGAAGCAGCAAAGTCTAAAGCTGAAAATAAAACAGAAGTTTATTTAATTGATAAAAATGGCTATGTTGTGCCTCAAACATTAACTATGCCGAATGAAAAAGGTGTTGCAAAACAATCCCTTGAGTATTTAATTGAAGGTGGAGAAGTTTCAAATCTGTTGCCAGATGGTTTCCGCGCAGTGTTGCCAGCAGATACCCGCGTATTAGGAACGAAGTTGGAAAAAGATGGGACGATGATTGCTGATTTTTCACCTGAGTTTGCCAATTATAAAAAAGAAGATGAACTGCGTATTTTACAAGCGATTACTTGGACGCTTACTCAGTTTGACGGAGTAAAAAAAGTTAAGCTTCGTATTAATGGTTATGATAAAGACACAATGCCAGTTAATAATACGCCAATTAGCGAAGGATTAAGCAGAGCGGATGGGATTAATTTTGATAATGCAGGTGTTGTAAATATTACTCAAACAAAGCCGGCTACAGTTTATTATTTAGCTCAAAACGGGAAGCACACATACTACGTTCCTGTTACGAAACGAATCAAGGCGAATGAGAGCGATATGTATACAGCTATTGTTAATGAGTTAGTGGAAGGCCCATCTGCTTCTTCAGGGCTTGTTACAGACTTTAATCCAGATGCACAGCTTGTATCTAAGCCGAAATATGCGGATGGTAAGTTAACGTTAACGTTCAATGAAAACATTTTTGGTAATCTGAAAGGAAGCAAAGTATCTCAACAAGTATTAGATTCACTTGTCCTTTCATTGACAGAGCAAAAAGGTGTTGAGAGCGTTGCGATTAAAGTAGATGGTAAGAAGACGTTAACAAATGAAGAAGGAAAAAAGTTAACTGAGCCAGTTTCTCGACCGAAAAATGTGAACACAAAAAGTTTCTAAAAATTTTCTTACTATATTGATGGTTAAAATATGAGAGGTGCGCTTATAAAAGCGACCTCTTTTCTTGTTGGATAGGTATGCTTATGAATGATATAGGTATATAATAAAAAGTGTTGTGTTTGACATCGTTTTATACGAAATGATACATATAAAAAAATCATATTTAAGGAGGAGAACATATGCGCAATGATGGTCGAAATCAAAAGGAAATGCGTCCGGTTACCATTCAAACGGAATACTTAAAGCACCCTGAAGGTTCTGTGTTAATATCTGTAGGAGATACGAAAGTAATTTGTACAGCAAGTATTGATGATCGAGTACCACCTTTTATGCGTGGTCAAGGAAAAGGTTGGATTACGGCTGAATATTCTATGCTTCCAAGAGCAACGCAGCAGCGAAATATTCGTGAATCTACTAAAGGAAAAGTGACGGGGCGTACAATGGAAATCCAGCGCTTAATTGGGCGTGCTCTCCGCGCAGTTGTAGATTTAGATAAAGTGGGCGAAAAAACAATCTGGATTGATTGTGATGTTATTCAAGCTGATGGAGGTACTCGTACAGCATCTATTACAGGAGCGTTTGTTGCAATGACCCTCGCTTTTGAAAAGCTTCTTAAAGAAGAAAAGATTAAGGAAATGCCAATTACAGATTATCTAGCTGCTACGTCTGTTGGAATACACGATGAACATGGTGCGATTCTAGACTTGAATTACGAAGAAGATTCAACTGCAGCAGTTGATATGAACATTATTATGACAGGGCAAGGTAAATTTGTTGAGCTTCAGGGAACAGGTGAAGAGGCAACGTTTTCTAAGCAAGAGCTTGATGAATTAATTTCTTTGGGAGAAAGCGGAATTAAGCACCTTATTGAAGCGCAAAAGCAAGTACTTCAATCGCTATAAGAAAAGATATTAACATTAGGTGTGGAGGAGATTAAGATGGTTCGAGAAGTTATTATTGCAACAAAGAATGCAGGAAAAGTAAAAGATTTTCAAACACTTTTTTCTTCTAAAGGCATTGAAGTTAAGTCGTTGCTTGATTTTCCTGAGATTGCTGATGTTGAAGAAACGGGAACAACTTTTGCTGAAAATGCCATTTTAAAAGCTGAAGCAATTTCACATACATTACATACTGCCGTTATAGCGGATGATTCAGGGTTATCTATTGATGCGTTAGGCGGAGAACCGGGCGTGTATTCAGCGCGATATGCTGGCGAACAAAAGGATGATAATGCTAATATAGAGAAAGTACTAGAAAAGTTGAACGGTGTGCCGTTTGCTGAACGAACAGCAAGGTTTCATTGTACGCTGGCTCTTTCTGTACCAGGCAAAGATACAATTACAGTAGACGGAACGTGTGAAGGATATATCTTGGAAGAGAAAAGAGGAGAAAATGGCTTTGGCTATGATCCAATTTTCTATATTGAACAGTGGAAGCGTGCTATGGCGGAGTTGAAGAAAGAAGAAAAGAATAAAATTAGCCACCGAGCAAACGCACTGAAAAAACTTGAACCACTGATTGATGCCCAATTTTAAAGGAGTGATGACGTGTGAAACTATTGATTGTAAGCGATAGCCACGGATTACAAGATGAGTTAATCGTAATTAAGGAGAGACATGCAGATGTAGATAAAATGATACATTGTGGTGACTCAGAACTTTTGCAAAATAGTAAAGAAATGGCGAACTTTTTAAGTGTTCGTGGAAATTGTGATTACGATGCATCCTATGTCAACGATCGCGTTGAAAAAGTGGGAGAAGCTACATGTTTGGTAACACACGGTCATTTATATAACGTTAAAATGTCAATGATGAATCTTCACTACAAGGCAAGGGAAGTAGGAGCGAATGTCGCATGCTTCGGTCACTCTCACGTTGCAGGAGCAGAAGTAATGGATGGCGTATTATTTATTAATCCCGGAAGTATTTTACTGCCTCGTATGAGAAAAGAGCGCACGTATGCTATACTTGAGCTTGAAGACAATGAAGCAACTGTACAGTTTTATGAGATAAGCGGTGAGCGTATTCCTAGCATGCAGCTGACGTGCACGCTTGCTTAAAAAATAAATAAAATAAATGAGAAGAGAAAATTTCTCCTCTCTTCTCATTTATTTTTAAAAAAACGTTGACTTTTTAATTGTATTTAAATATAATTAAAAATGTCTTTGAAACAATTTAACAATATGTCCCAGTAGCTCAGCAGGATAGAGCAACGGCCTTCTAAGCCGTCGGTCGGGAGTTCGAATCTCTCCTGGGACGTCCTAAAAGCCTACTTTTTATTTTAAGATAAAAAGTAGGCTTTTTGTTTTTCTAAGGAATACAAATGAACTCGATAGAAAAACTTTTTTAAATCCTCTCATCCTTAGAGTCTCAATGATGAAAGCGTATCCAAAAATTCTGTTTAGTCTAAATTATCTAAAAAATATTCAAAAAACGGTTGACTATGTATAAAAATGGGCGTAAGATAGTCCTCAAATATAAGTTTTCTAAAAATTTTAATTAGTTGAAAACGTTAGTTTTCTCTGTTATTTGAAAGTGAAAATCTGAGAATAACATCAGGATAAAATAATGAACTAAAACGTTGAAGAGGATAAGTAATTTTGATAGTTTGGTATCAACAGAGAGTCGGGTTGCTGGAAGCCGACGTTACCACATCAAAGTGAACTCACCTCAGAGTGTCATCCTGAATTGAGTAAGGATGGCCGAGTGTTATTCCAACACACTCGTTATCAAAACGAATGTTTATACATTCATGAGGTAGTCTTCGTGACTACAAATGAGGGTGGTACCGCGTAAAGTACAAAAGACTTTTCGCCCCTTGACCTATCTTAATAAAGTGGGTCTTTGTCAGGGGTGGAGAGTCTTTTTTTCTTTTTATTAAGAAAACGAAAGGATGAGAAAAAGTGGGAGCCAATATGCAAACAAAAGAGCCAGCAAACATTGGGAAACAAATGAATGGATCTGATATGTTGATTGAATCTCTAAGAAGAGAGAATGTTGACGTCATTTTCGGTTACCCAGGAGGAGCTGTCTTACCAATTTATGATAAGCTTTACGGCTCAGGAATGTTTCATGTACTTGCTCGTCATGAGCAAGGTGGGATTCACGCAGCTGAAGGGTATGCGAGAATTTCTGGTAAGCCTGGTGTTGTCATTGCTACGAGTGGACCTGGTGCTACAAACATTGTAACTGGTTTGGCGGACGCAATGATTGACTCACTTCCTTTAGTTGTATTTACGGGGCAAGTAGCGTCAAGTGTAATTGGTTCAGATGCGTTCCAAGAAGCCGACGTATTAGGAATTACAATGCCGATTACCAAGCACAGCTATCAAGTGCGTAAAGTCAGTGATTTGCCAAGAATTATTAAAGAAGCATTTCACATTGCAACAACGGGAAGGCCTGGTCCAGTCTTAATTGATATTCCAAAAGACATGGCACAAGGAGATGGTGAGTTTAGCTATGAAGGTGAGGTTAACTTACCAGGCTATCAGCCTACATACACGCCAAACCAGCTCCAGGTTAAGAAATTAGCCGAAGCGGTAACAGTTGCTAAAAAGCCAGTTATTTTAGCAGGTGCGGGTGTATTATTGAGTAAAGGTTCAGAAGAATTAAAAAATTATGTGGAAAAGCAAAACATTCCTGTTGTGAACACGTTGTTAGGGTTAGGCTGTTTTCCGGCGGATCATCCGCTTCATTTAGGAATGGCCGGTATGCACGGCACGTACACAGCAAACATGGCGATTTATGAGAGTGATCTACTCATCAGCATCGGAGCTCGGTTTGATGATCGTGTAACAGGCAATTTAAAGCACTTTGCACCAAATGCTAAAATTGCTCACATCGATATCGATCCAGCTGAAATTGGTAAAAATGTACCAACGAAAATCCCGATTGTGGGAGACGCAAAAGAAGTGCTTGCACAGCTTCTTTTACAAGATGGAGAAACAGGAGATTATACGAAATGGCATGAGAAGTTAGCGGGATGGAAACAAGAATATCCTTTATGGTATGAGAACTCTTCAGAAGTGTTAAAGCCTCAAAAAGTGATTGAGCTACTACATCAATACACGGATGGAGATGCCGTAGTGACAACAGACGTAGGCCAGCATCAAATGTGGGTTGCTCAATACTATACGTTCAACAATCCAGATCGATGGGTAACGTCAGGCGGCTTAGGGACAATGGGATTTGGTTTACCTTCTGCCATCGGTGCACAGCTGGCAAACAAAGATAAAACAGTTGTAGCAGTTGTTGGGGATGGCGGCTTCCAGATGACGCTTCAGGAATTAGGTGTGATTCATGAGCTTAATCTACCTGTGAAAGTGGTTATATTAAACAATCATTCTCTTGGAATGGTTCGACAGTGGCAAGAAATCTTCTATGAAGAGCGATATTCTCATTCACTGATTCCAAATCAGCCAGATCTTATGAAACTAGCGGAAGCTTATGGTATTAAAGGACTTCAAGCAAAGACTGAAGAAGAGGCACACGCTGTGTTAAAAGAAGCGATGGAGACGGATGGTCCAGTGTTAATGAATTTCTTCGTAGCACCAAAAGAAAATGTGTATCCGATGGTTGCTCCTGGAAAAGGACTTCATGAAATGGTGGGGGTGAAACCGTGAAGCGGATTATAACAGCAACAGTGTTAAATAGAGCAGGTGTTTTAAACCGAGTAACAGGGTTATTTACTAAAAGAAATTTCAATATTGAAAGTATTTCAGTGGGGCATACCGAGTCAGAAGGCGTATCGCGTATGACGTTTGTAGTAAACGTGGAAGATGATGGGGCTGCTGAGCAGGTAATTAAGCAATTAAACAAACAAATTGACGTCTTGAAAGTTCAGGACATTACTGAACAGGCGGTTGTTTCACGTGAGCTTGCTTTAATGAAAGTAGCTTCAACACCAGCCAGCCGAAATGAGTTGTATGCAGTTATTGAACCTTTTCGAGCAACCATTCTTGATGTTAGTCGAGATAGCTTAATCATCCAAGTAACGGGTGAATCGAGTAAAATCGAAGCTATGATTGATTTACTTCAACCATATGGGCTGAAAGAAGTAACGCGAACGGGTACCGTAGCTGTGCCGCGTGGAACACAAAAAGTAGCTGCAAAATGGTCATCAATTATTTAACTAGGATTTAAACAAAAAATTAACCTATAAAAAATTAAAAACAAAGAGGAGAGATTTATTATGACAAAAGTATATTATAACGGTGACGCAAAGGATCAATTTTTACAAGGTAAAACAGTAGCAATCGTAGGATATGGTTCACAAGGTCACGCTCATGCACAAAACTTACGCGATAGCGGAGTAAACGTAGTTGTTGGTTTAAGAAAAGGTAAATCATGGGATCAAGCTGAACAAGATGGATTCACAGTTCTTTCAGTAAAAGAAGCTGTACAACAATCTGAAGTTGTGATGGTCTTATTACCGGATGAGCATCAACCAAAAGTATATAATGAAGAAATTTTACCAGGATTAAAACCAGGAAAATCATTAGTATTTGCACATGGTTTTAACATCCACTTCAACCAAATCGTTGCTCCTGAATTTGTAGATGTATTCTTAGTAGCTCCTAAAGGCCCAGGACATCTTGTGAGAAGAACATACGAAGAAGGTGCCGGTGTACCAGCTCTATTTGCTGTATTCCAAGACGTAACTGGTGAGGCAAAAGAAATTGCGTTAGCATACGCAAAAGCAATCGGATCAGCTCGTGCAGGCGTATTAGAAACAACATTTAAAGAAGAAACAGAGACAGATTTATTCGGTGAACAAGCAGTTCTTTGCGGTGGCTTAACATCATTAGTAAAGGCAGGTTTTGAAACACTTGTAGAAGCAGGTTACCAGCCAGAAGTTGCATACTTCGAGTGTTTACATGAATTAAAATTAATCGTTGACCTTATGTATGAAGGTGGATTAGCAGGAATGAGATACTCAATTTCTGATACGGCTCAATGGGGTGACTTTGTATCAGGTCCACGCGTTGTAGATGAGCGTTCAAAAGAACAAATGAAAAAAGTGCTTGAAGATATTCAAACAGGTAAATTTGCTAAAGGATGGATCTTGGAAAACCAAGCAAATCGTCCAGAATTTACAGCAATCAATAACAATGAAAATGAGCATTTAATTGAAAAAGTTGGTGCACAGCTACGTGAAATGATGCCATTTGTAAAAAAACAAAAGAAAGAAGCGGTGGTCGCTAGTGCAAAAAATTAACCTATTTGACACGACGCTAAGAGACGGGGAACAATCACCAGGAGTTAACTTAAACCTACAAGAAAAGCTTGAGATTGCAAAACAATTAGAGCGCTTAGGTATTGATGTAATCGAAGCAGGTTTCCCAGCTTCTTCAAAAGGCGATTTTCAATCGGTGAAGGAAATTGCGTCGACTGTCAAACATTCTTCTGTAACAGGCCTTGCGAGGTCTGTTACACAGGATATTGACATCGCTTGGGAAGCCTTAAAAAGCAGTGCTGAACCAAGGCTGCACGTATTTATTGCTACTTCTCCAATTCACTTGGAACATAAGTTGAAAAAGACACCAGAGCAAGTGTTAGAAACAGCAGTTGAAATGGTGAAATACGCAGCGAAAAAATTTCCGATTGTTCAATGGTCTGCTGAAGATGCATGCCGAAGCGAATTACCGTTTCTAGCACAGATTGTAGAAGCTGTCATTGACGCAGGGGCTAAGGTTGTTAATATCCCGGATACGGTTGGTTATACAACGCCGGCTCACTATGGATCTGTCTTTCAATATTTAAAAGAAAATGTTTCAAACATTGATAAAGTATCATTGTCTGCTCACTGTCATGATGATTTAGGCTTAGCTGTAGCTAATTCACTTGCTGCAATTGAAGCAGGAGCAACACAAATTGAAGGTACAATCAATGGGATTGGTGAGCGTGCTGGAAATGCGGCTTTAGAAGAAGTTGCGCTTGCTTTAAACATTCGCAAAGATTTCTATCAAGCTGAGTCAGGCCTAGTTTTACCAGAAATTAAGCGAACAAGTGATTTAATTAGTAAGCTAACTGGCATGACGATTGCACCTAATAAAGCAATTGTAGGTAAAAATGCTTTTGCTCACGAATCTGGTATTCACCAAGATGGTGTCTTGAAAAATCCACTAACATACGAAATTATTTCGCCAGAGCTTGTTGGAGTGAAACAAAATCCAATTGTGCTTGGGAAGCATTCTGGAAGACATGCATTCCGTACACGTTTAGTAGAGTTAGGGTTTGTTCTAGAAGATGAGCAAGCAAACGTTCTATTTGAAAAGTTTAAGGACTTAGCAGATAAAAAGAAAGACATCACAGACGATGACTTGTTTGCATTAGTAGTGCACAAGCAAGTTAACGATGATGTTGAATATAAGCTAGACGGACTTCAAGTGCAGTATGGTATTAATAATATTCCAACGGCTACAATCACGCTTCAACGTAAGAATGGAGATGTTGTTCAAGAAGCAGCAACGGGATCAGGAAGCGTTGAGGCGATTTACAATACGCTGGCACGTTGTTTAGAACAAGATGTAAAGCTGTTAGATTATCGCTTACAGTCCATTAATGGTGGGCCGGATGCGCTGGCAGAAGTATTTGTTAAAGTACAAAGTGGCGGTGTTGAAGTAAGTGGAAGAGGTGTAGCGTTTGATGTACTAGAGTCATCGGCAAAAGCCTATATTAACGCAATTAATCGCCTATTTGCTATTAAGCAGCACCGTATTGAGCAAGAAGTGTAATACGTAAACAAGAAGGGAGAGACTATCATGACAAAAAAGGTAGCTGTGTTACCTGGAGACGGAGTTGGGAAAGAAGTTACAAAAGGTGCGATTGATGTCTTAAACGCCATCGGTCAACGCTTTAACCATCAGTTTGAATTTAGCTATGGGTTAATTGGAGGAGCTGCTATCGATGCAGAAGGAGTACCCCTTCCAGCAAGTACAGTAGCAGTTTGTAAAGAAGCGGATGCAGTATTGCTTGGTGCTGTAGGTGGCCCTAAGTGGGATGCTGTTCCTACACACCTCCGTCCAGAGCGAGGCTTATTAGCAATTCGTAAAGAACTGGACCTTTATGCTAACTTACGTCCAGTTACTTATTATGATAGTTTAGCAGATTCTTCTCCTTTGAAAAAAGAATATATTCAAGATGTTGATTTCATTATCGTACGTGAACTAACAGGCGGTTTATATTTTGGAAAACCAAGCGAACGCCGCACAAATGGGAACGAAGAAGCCGTTGTAGATACGCTATATTATAAGCGCGAAGAAATTGAGCGCATCATTCGTCAAGCATTTGAAACAGCAAAGGTTCGTCGTCAAAAAGTTACGTCTGTTGACAAAGCAAATGTATTGGAGTCAAGTCGTTTATGGCGTGAAGTCGCTGAAGAAGTATCAAAAGATTATCCGGATATTGAGCTTGAACATATGCTAGTAGATTCAGCAGCAATGCAGCTTATCCGCAACCCAAAACATTTTGACGTAGTAGTTACTGAAAACATGTTTGGAGATATTTTAAGTGATGAAGCGTCGATGCTAGCTGGATCTTTAGGGATGTTACCATCTGCTAGTTTGACATTAAACGGACCTTCTCTTTATGAACCTGTTCATGGCTCAGCACCAGATATTGCCGGGCAAAATAAAGCCAATCCAATCGCAGCTATTTTATCAGCAGCGATGATGCTAAGACATTCATTTGGCTTTGAAGAAGAAGCCAAGGCAGTGGAACAAGCGGTAGAACACGTATTAAACGCTGGTCATCGTACAGCAGATTTAGCGAACGGATCACATTATTTATCAACTGAAAAAATGGTCGAAGCAATTGTAGATACGATTGCTGATGACTCTGCAATTATTAACATTATGACGGCTTATAGTTAATCATGCGTTTCTCACCTTTGTGTGAGAAACGTTTTTCATAACTGGAAAGGAGGAGCAAGATGAAAGCAAAGAACATTATTGAGAAACTATGGGAACAGCATGTAGTACGCCAAGAAGAGGGGAAGCCGGATTTATTATACATTGACCTTCATCTTATTCACGAAGTAACGTCACCTCAAGCATTTGAAGGCTTACGTGTTGCTGGACGAAAAGTAAGGCAACCTAATTTGACGTTTGCAACGATGGATCACAATATTCCAACCGTTGACCGTTTCAACATCAAAGATCCAATTGCAAAAAAACAAGTTGATACATTATCTGCAAACTGTGCTGAGTTCGGCGTGAGGTTGTTAGACTTAACGAATGAAGAACAAGGAATCGTTCATATTATTGGACCAGAATTAGGCTTAACGCAGCCTGGAAAGACAATAGTATGTGGGGATAGCCATACATCTACCCACGGAGCGTTTGGGGCATTAGCATTTGGTATCGGTACGAGTGAAGTTGAGCACGTGTTAGCTACTCAAACACTTTGGCAAGCAAAGCCGAAAACGATTCAAGTAAAAGTAAATGGCCAAAAGAAAAACGGTGTATTTGCAAAAGATATCGTGCTAGCAATTATTCAGAAATTTGGTGTGAACTTCGGAACAGGATCTATCATTGAATTCACGGGGGATTGTATTAAGCAGCTTTCGATGGAAGAGCGTATGACCATTTGTAACATGTCCATTGAAGCGGGAGCAAAAGCAGGCTTAATCAGCCCTGATGAAGTAACTTTTTCTTATATTAAAGGAAGAGAATATGCACCAAAAGGTGAAAAGTTCGCTGAAGCAGTTGAAAAGTGGAAAGCGTTAGCTTCTGATGAAGGAGCAGAATACGATCAAACGCTAGAAATTGATGCAAATGAAATCGAGCCTGTTGTGACATGGGGAACAAACCCTGCAATGAGTTCGTACATTAGTAAAACAGTTCCTACATTCGAATCGTGTAACACAGATTCAGAACGCAAATCATTGGAAAGAGCGCTAGACTACATGGGGTTAACTCCAGGTATGGCAATTGAAGATATTCCAATTCAACACGTGTTTATTGGTTCCTGTACGAACGCTCGCTTATCGGATCTGCGTGATGCAGCTTCTTTTATAAAAGGAAAGAAAGTATCACCGAATGTGCGAGCGATGGTTGTACCAGGTTCTCAGAAAATCAAGCGTATTGCTGAAGAGGAAGGCATTGCTAAAACGTTTGTTGAAGCCGGATTTGAATGGCGCGATTCAGGATGTAGCATGTGTTTAGGAATGAACTCAGATTTAGTTCCTCAAGGGGAACACTGTGCTTCCACGTCAAACCGTAACTTTGAAGGACGTCAAGGTAAAGGGGCACGAACACACCTTGTTAGTCCGGTAATGGCAGCGGCAGCAGCAGTATATGGTCACTTTGTAGACGTTCGTAAATTACAAGAAGAAGCTGTGAGATAAGGAGAGGTAACATGAATGCATTTACAGTTGAAACAGGAAAAGTAGCCGGGATGGACCGCTCTAACGTCGATACAGATCAAATTATTCCAAAGCAGTTCTTAAAGCGCATTGAGCGTACTGGCTTTGGAAAATATTTATTTTTTGATTGGCGATATAATGAAGATGGAGTAACACCAAATCCTAGCTTTGAGCTAAATGCGCCTGAAAATGAAGGAGCAACAATCTTAGTTGCAAATGAAAACTTCGGGTGTGGTTCTTCACGTGAACATGCACCGTGGGCATTGTTAGATTACGGCTTTAGAGCTATTGTAGCGCCATCCTTTGCAGATATCTTTCAACAAAACTGTCTGAAAAATGGAATTCTACCAATTACATTACCGGTTGAAGATGTTGAGTATCTATTGAAGGAGTCCAAAGCAGCTGATTATAATTGCACAATTGATTTACATCAGCAAACAATTTCAGATAAAGCTGGATTCAAACGAACGTTTGACATTAATAGCCATTGGAAATATATGCTTGTAAATGGGTTTGATGAAATTGGTTATACATTATCGTTTGACTCTGACATTGATCAGTATGAACACAATACCGTTCGATATTGAAAAAAGCTGGGCAAAGTTACGTCTTTGCTCGGCTCTTTTTTGCGTTCTATTAGACAACTTGCTAAACTGTATAGCAAGTAAATGTGAAGTGAGGAGAGAATATGACAGAGCAAAAGCGAGATAATGTAATTGCGTTTCCTCATTTGCAAGAGCGTTTAGTAGAAAAAGCGAAAGAATATCTACAGCATAAGCGCTTTAATGAGGCTCTGAATTTATTTGAGCAAGCATATGGAATAGACCAAGAACACCGAGACGTATTGTTCGGGCTAGCTGTATGCTATTTAGAGCTAGGTGAGGTCGAAACAGCTAAAACGATTTGTAAAAAGATGTTACATGAAGATATCGGACATTACTATGATAATCTACAAATGCTTTTAATGATTCTTATACAGCTTGGTGAGTACAAAGAAGGTTATGAAACCTTGCAGGCTGTTGTAGAAGAACATGATGTACCTGCTGAGTATCAAGAACAAATTAATCAACTTTTAGCGTTTTGCTTATCAAGAATGAATCAAGAAATGGATATAGAAGGACAAACAGAGCAGGAGCAACTTACACGCTTAAAAGAGTTCTTAAATGAGACGGTCGTTGCAAATCAAATTGATTATTTACATACGCTCCCTCTCCATCGAATGAATCAGTATAGCTTCTTTTTACAAGAGCTATTTAAAAATGAATACATTCATCCTATTGTGAAAACTGAGGCTCTTAAAATATTAATGAAGGAGCAGGTTAACTATGACTTTCAAATCAACAAATTTCAGCGTGAGAAAAAAATTAATCCGCTCACTTTACAACAACTAATACCATCTCCTTTAGCCATTCATGTTGAGAAATCCCTGAGGGAAAAGTTGGAACACGAAAATCCCACTATGCTTCAAGCAAGCTTAGAGATTTGGAATCGCTATTTGTATGTTTTATTTCCATTGAATCCGGTTAATGAACATGTAGATATCTGGGTGGAGGCGCTATATGCAGTTGCAAATGAACTATATGGTGAAGAGGTTGATACTGAGCAAATTGCATTAATGCATAACTTCTCTGCTGATGATTTAAAACAAGCTATTAAACACCTAAAGGAAATTGAAGAAATTTCTTTAATATAAAATGAGGTGTTTTGTTGAAACGTCTTTGTTGTATGTTATAATATAATGGTTGTAAAATGCACTTAAACAAGTATAGTAGAATTTCATCTTTACATCACGTTCCTACTTACTTTAAAGTAATAGGGAGTTCGATAGATAATGAAGGAAGCATTGATCTCATTATCAGAGTGAAAATCACTACTTAAAATGATTTTGGAGGGAAATATACATGTCTGCAAAATGGGAAAAACAAGAAGGTAATCAAGGCGTTTTAACAGTAGAAGTTGAAGCTGCTGAATTCAATAAAGCCTTAGATAAAGCATTCACAAAAGTTGTTAAACAAGTAAACGTACCAGGTTTCCGTAAAGGGAAAATGCCACGTCCACTATTTGAAAAACGCTTTGGTGTAGAATCTTTATACCAAGATGCATTAGATATCTTATTACCAGAAGCTTACAGCAACGCTGTTGCCGAAGTTGGTATCGAGCCAGTAGATCGTCCGGAAATCGATGTTGAAACAATCGAAAAAGGACAAGATTTAGTTTTCACTGCTAAAGTAACAGTTAAGCCTGAAGTAAAATTAGGCGAATACAAAAACTTAGAAGTTGAAAAATTAGACGCAACAGTAACTGACGAAGATGTTGAAGCAGAATTAAAATCTCTTCAAGAGCGTCAAGCTGAGCTAGTAGTAAAAGAAGAAGGTGCTATTGCTGAAGGCGATACTGCTGTAATTGACTTTGAAGGATTCGTTGACGGAGAAGCATTCGAAGGTGGAAAAGGTGAGAACTATTCATTAGAAATTGGTTCTAACACATTTATTCCAGGCTTTGAAGAGCAATTAGTAGGCTTAGAAGTTGGAGCTGAAAAAGACGTTGAAGTAACGTTCCCAGAAGAGTACCATGCTGAAGAGCTTGCTGGTAAAAAAGCAACTTTCAAAGTGAAAGTACACGAAATTAAAGCAAAAGAATTACCTGCATTAGACGATGAGTTTGCTAAAGATGTAGACGAAGAAGTAGAAACTTTAGAAGCATTAAAAGCAAAAACAAAAGAAAACCTACAAACTGCAAAAACAAATGAAGCTGAATCAGCTCTACGTGATGCATTAGTAGAAAAAGCTGCTGAAAACGCAGAAGTTGAAATTCCAGAAGCAATGTATGCAACTGAAATGGATCGCATGATGCAAGAATTCGAGCAACGCTTACAAATGCAAGGTTTAAACCTTGAGCTATACTTCCAGTTCTCTGGTCAAGATGAAAAAGCTTTACGTGACCAAATGCGTCCAGACGCTGAAAAGCGCGTGAAGATCAACTTAACGTTAGAAGCTATTTCTCAAGCTGAAAATCTTGAAGTAACTGACGAAGAAGTAGAAAAAGAATTAGAGAGCATGGCAGGAATGTACAACATGCCTGTCGAAGAAATTAAGAAAGTGCTTGGCAGTCTTGAAACAGTTAAAGCTGACATGAAGATTCGCAAAGCTGTAGAATTTCTTGTAGAAAACAGCAAAGCTGTAGCATAATAATAGTAAAGAACAAGGCGCGACTTGATCGTGCCTTGTTTTATAACCTTCAAAAGTTTTTTCATACCATAACGACACGCCAGCACGCTGTTTTGTTCAATTGTCAAAAATCCGTAGTTATGAAATTGGCTTAATAAGCTGACAATACATAATAGCCAATCGATGCTTTTCACTCATCAAGTGTTTATACATAAAACGTTTTAGTATCTATTCCGAAAAATGTATGATAAAATGCAATACAAATCTTTTCATACATGGAAAACTCGGTATGATAAAAGGTCATGCTTTTACTAAGAAGAGAAAGAGCAGTTGGCAAATAACTCGGATTAAGTGAGCTTCCAGCACTTTAGTCATTACTATAAGGGGTGAAAATTATGTTTAAATTTAACGATGAAAAAGGGCAACTAAAATGTTCTTTTTGTGGTAAAACACAAGAACAAGTTCGTAAATTAGTTGCTGGTCCAGGTGTTTACATATGTGATGAATGTATCGAGCTTTGCACTGAGATTGTTGAAGAGGAGCTTGGAACAGAAGAAGAAGTAGAGTTTAAAGATGTACCAAAACCAAAAGAAATCTGTGAAATTCTAGATGAGTATGTAATTGGCCAAGATGAAGCGAAAAAGTCTTTGGCTGTAGCTGTTTATAACCATTATAAACGCATTAACTCCAACAGTAAGATTGATGATGTTGAACTAGCTAAAAGTAACATTTCTTTAATTGGTCCAACGGGTAGTGGTAAAACATTACTTGCTCAAACTTTAGCTCGCATTTTAAACGTGCCGTTTGCTATTGCTGATGCGACGTCATTAACAGAAGCTGGTTACGTTGGTGAGGATGTTGAGAACATCTTACTAAAGCTAATTCAAGCTGCTGATTATGATGTAGAGAAGGCAGAAAAAGGCATTATCTATATCGATGAAATTGATAAAGTAGCAAGAAAATCTGAAAACCCATCAATTACGCGTGACGTATCTGGTGAAGGTGTTCAGCAAGCATTGCTTAAAATTCTTGAAGGAACTGTAGCAAGCGTTCCTCCACAAGGTGGACGTAAGCACCCGCATCAAGAATTCATTCAAATTGACACCACAAATATTCTATTTATTTGTGGTGGGGCATTTGATGGTATTGAACCAATTATCAAGCGTCGTTTAGGTAAGAAAGTAATTGGATTCGGTTCAGAAACAAAGCAAGCGGATCTTAACGATAAAGAATTATTATCAAAAGTGCTGCCAGAAGACTTATTAAAATTTGGTTTAATTCCTGAGTTTATCGGTCGTCTACCTGTTACGGCTAGCCTTGTACCTTTAGATGAAGGAGCGCTTGTTGAGATCTTAACAAAGCCAAAAAATGCGCTAGTAAAACAATATCAAAAGCTTCTTGAGCTAGATAATGTTGAGCTAGAGTTTGAAGATGAAGCACTTGTTGAAATTGCTCGTAAAGCAATTGAACGTAAAACAGGTGCACGTGGTCTACGTTCAATTATTGAAGGCATTATGCTAGAAGTAATGTATGATTTGCCTTCCCGTGAAGACATTGTAAAATGTATTATCACTGGAGAAACGGTTCGTGATCAAGTAGCACCTAAGTTTATTCTAGAAGATGGTTCAACCGTTGAACAGGGAAGTAAAACATCTGCTTAATAAATAAGAAGACAGGGCGTTAGTTTTTTAGCGCTCTGTTTTTTTTATTTTATAAAGAATTTTATGCTAAATTTGTTTATTCCACCTGTTGCAAGGAGATAATAACAAATAATTATCTTAACAATTGTTGCAGGAGGTTACTTATGAATTGGACGAATATTGCCTTAATGGTTCAGCTGTTCTTTGGTATCATTATTGGCTTGTACTTTTGGAACTTATTGCGCAATCAGCGCACACAAAAGGTATCAATTGATCGGGAATCAAAAAAAGAAATGGATCAATTGCGAAAAATGCGTGCCATTTCACTAACTGAACCATTAGCAGAAAGAGTTAGGCCGTCAAGTTTTCATGATATCGTGGGACAAGAAGATGGCATTCGTGCTTTAAAGGCCGCGCTATGTGGTCCAAACCCACAGCACGTTATCGTATATGGACCTCCAGGCGTAGGTAAAACGGCAGCAGCTCGTCTTGTATTAGAAGAGGCAAAAAAGAATCAGAAGTCTCCTTTCAAAAAAGGATCAGTATTTGTAGAGCTTGATGCGACGACAGCGCGTTTTGACGAACGAGGAATTGCAGACCCCCTTATTGGATCTGTGCATGACCCTATTTATCAAGGAGCCGGGGCTATGGGACAAGCTGGAATTCCTCAGCCAAAGCAAGGTGCTGTAACGGATGCTCACGGAGGAATCTTATTCATTGATGAAATTGGTGAACTACATCCTATCCAAATGAACAAATTACTAAAGGTATTAGAAGACAGAAAAGTGTTTATGGAAAGTGCGTATTATAGTGAAGAAAATGCACAAATTCCAACTCATATTCACGACATCTTTCAAAATGGACTCCCTGCAGACTTTCGTTTAATTGGGGCCACAACAAGAACACCTAATGAAATTCCGCCAGCCATTCGCTCACGCTGTGTGGAAGTGTTTTTTCGTGAACTTGATCAAGATGAAATCATTAGTGTTGCGAAAAAAGCTGCTCAAAAAGTACAAATGGAAGTAACAGACAAAGGCCTGTCTATGTTGTCTACATATGCTCGCAATGGTCGAGAAACGGTTAATATGATGCAAATTGCAGCTGGATTGGCAATTTCAGAAGATCGTAAAGACATAAAGAATGAAGATATTGAATGGATTATTCATTCGAGTCAGCTAACTCCACGTCACGAGCCGAAGATTCCAGAACAAGAACAAGTAGGACTAATTAATGGATTAGCTGTATATGGACCTAATTCTGGTGCGCTGTTAGAAATTGAAGTAAAAGCAATTAAAGCAAAAGAAAAGGGAAATATCACCATCACAGGTATAGTTGAAGAAGAAAACATTAATGGGCAAGGAAAATCAGTACGAAGAAAAAGTATGGCAAGAAGTTCAATTGAAAACGTCATTACTGTACTCCGCTCCATGGCTGTGCCTGCCGATGAATATGATATTCATGTAAACTTTCCTGGAGGAGTACCAATTGATGGACCTTCGGCTGGAATTGCCATGGCAACAGGCATTTATTCTGCTATCTATGAAGTGCCAATCAAACATACAGTTGCAATGACTGGAGAAATTGGATTGCATGGAAATGTTAAACCAATTGGAGGCGTCATTCCTAAAATTAAAGCTGCAAAGCAGGCAGGAGTAACTCACGTAATCGTTCCAAAGGAAAATATGAATGGAATGGTAGAACAGATTCGAGGAATTGAAATTTTACCAGTGACTCAACTAGCAGATGTTTTAAATTATGCACTCTTACCAATACAAGATCACGTTGCTCATCTATCAAAAGAAGCTGGGGTGCCAAAGCGTGAATCTATGTAATATTGATAACATTTAGTTGGAAAAATTTTTTTATATGAATATCATCTGCCTTTTTCGCGTATAAAACCTTTATACACGCTTTACGAAAAAGGCTTTTTCTATGTGAAAAAAGATATTGATTTCACTTTGCATTTCAAAGACTTCACATGGTACAATTAATAATTACTATTATTAGACATGCCAAGTTAAATAGGATAAAATTGAAGCAGAATTTATCCCTTACATACTATGGAATAAACGGGCATTGGAGGTGTTCATTGAATGACGAAAAATGAAACAATTCGCATTCCACTTTTACCTTTACGTGGGCTTATTGTCTATCCAACTATGGTATTACATTTAGATGTTGGAAGAGATAAATCTGTGCAGGCTTTAGAAAAAGCAATGATGGACGACCATTTGGTGTGCTTAGTTTCTCAAAAGGAAATGGGCATCGATGAACCATCGGTTGATGACTTATATAGAATAGGTACTTTAGCAAAGATTAAACAAATGTTAAAGTTGCCAAATGGAACGATGAGAGTATTGGTTGAAGGATTAAACCGTATTAAAGTTAAGGAAGTAGTTGAGGAAGAAGATTGCTTCCTGGCTGATGTAGTGAAATACAATGAAGAACATGAAACAGATGTAGAAGACAAAGCGCTAATGCGCACGCTTTTAGATTACTTTGAACAATACATAAAGCTATCTAAAAAGGTGTCTGTTGAGACATTTTCAACGGTAACAGACATTGAAGAACCGGGCCGCTTAGCCGATATTGTTGCTTCGCATTTGCCAATTAAAATTCAGTTGAAGCAAGAAGTTCTTGAAACTGAAGATGTAAAAGAGCGTTTGAACATGCTCATTTCTTACATTCAAGATGAACAAGAAGTGCTACAACTTGAAAAGAAAATTGGACAGCGCGTGAAAAAATCAATGGAGCGTACTCAAAAAGAATACTATCTTCGTGAACAAATGAAGGCTATTCAAAAAGAGTTAGGTGATAAAGAAGGAAAAGGCGGAGAAGTTGCTACGCTTCGGGAAAAAATTGAAGAAAGTGGTATGCCCGAGCGTGTGATGACGACTGCGTTAAAAGAACTAGATCGATATGAGAAAATCCCTGCTACCTCTGCAGAAAGCTCAGTTATTCGCAATTATATCGATTGGTTACTTACTTTGCCATGGACAAAGGAAACAGAAGATCGTTTAGATATTCATCGTGCAGATAAAATTCTAAATGAAGAGCATTATGGTCTTGAAAAAGTAAAAGAGCGAGTGCTTGAATACTTAGCTGTGCAAAAACTAACGAACTCATTAAAGGGACCAATTCTTTGTTTAGCTGGACCTCCAGGAGTAGGTAAAACGTCTCTGGCACGCTCTATTGCAACAGCATTAAACCGAAACTTTGTCCGCGTATCGCTCGGTGGCGTGCGTGATGAATCTGAAATTCGAGGTCATCGCCGTACATACGTAGGTGCCATGCCTGGACGCATTATTCAAGGAATGAAAAAAGCTGGTACAGTTAACCCTGTCTTTTTATTAGATGAGATTGATAAAATGTCTAACGACTTCCGTGGAGACCCGTCTTCTGCTATGCTTGAGGTCTTAGATCCTGAGCAAAATCATAATTTTAGCGATCATTACATTGAAGAAACGTATGATTTATCAAAAGTGATGTTTGTAGCTACTGCTAATAATTTAGCGACGATTCCAGGACCTTTGCGCGACAGAATGGAAATTATTAATATTGCAGGCTATACAGAACTTGAAAAGCTTGAAATTGCTAAACGTCATTTAGTAGTAAGACAGTTAGAAAACCACGGCTTGAAAAAAGCTGACCTTCAAATTCGTGAAGATGCTTTATTAGCAATCATTCGTCTCTATACGAGAGAAGCGGGTGTTCGTAATCTAGAACGTGAAATTGCGTCTATTTGTCGTAAAGCTGCCCGCATTATTGTATCTGGAGATAAGAAGCGCGTAGTGGTAACTGAGAAGAACTTAGAAGAATTTTTAGGAAAAGCTAGGTTCCGCTATGGGCAAGCTGAATCAGAAAACCAAGTTGGTGTTGCAACTGGATTAGCTTACACAACTGTGGGAGGAGATACGCTTGCAATTGAAGTCAGTCTATCTCCCGGAAAAGGTCGCCTTGTGCTAACCGGAAAACTTGGTGATGTAATGAAGGAATCTGCTCAAGCGGCGTTTAGTTATATTCGCTCAAAAGCCGAAGCGTTAGGAATTGATGAGAAGTTCCATGAAAAATATGATATTCATATTCATGTGCCAGAAGGAGCAGTGCCAAAAGATGGACCTTCGGCTGGAATTACAATTGCAACAGCTTTAACATCAGCTTTAACAGGTAGACCGGTAAGAAGAGAAGTAGGAATGACGGGTGAGATTACGCTCAGAGGTCGTGTCTTACCAATCGGTGGATTAAAGGAAAAATCTTTAAGTGCACATCGTGCTGGACTTACAAAAATCTTAATCCCTCAAGATAATGAGCGTGATATTGAAGATATTCCAGATAGTGTACAAGAACAGTTAGACATCGTACTTGTATCTCATTTAGATCAAGTATTGGAACATGCATTAGTAGGAGAGGTAAAATGAAAGTAACTCAAGCGGAGATTGTTATCAGCGCAGTAAAGCCTGATCAATATCCAAAAGAAAATTTGCCAGAATTTGCTTTGGCTGGTCGATCAAATGTAGGAAAATCATCATTTATTAATAAAATGCTTAATCGTAAAAACTTAGCACGTACATCTTCAAAACCTGGAAAAACACAAACGTTAAATTTTTATTTAATTAATGAAATGATGCATTTCGTTGATGTTCCAGGCTACGGCTTCGCTAAAGTATCTAAGAAAGAGCGTGAAGCATGGGGGAAGATGATTGAAACGTATTTAACGGATCGTGATCAGCTAAAAGCTGTTTTATTAATTATTGATTTACGTCACGCTCCGTCTAAAGATGACGTCATGATGTACAATTTTTTAAAACATTATGGAATTCCCGTAATGGTTATTGCCACAAAAGCGGATAAAATTCCGAAGGGGAAATGGCAAAAGCACTTAAAAGTTGTACGTGATACGTTAGAGCTAGACTCTGAAGATGAATTAATCCTATTTTCATCTGAAACGGGTCAAGGAAAAGATCAGTCTTGGAGATCACTCCAATATCGTATGAATAACTAACAAAAAAGGTTGAAACGAAAAGCTACCGCTTTTCGTTTCAACCTTTTTACATATATTACTTACGTTTGAAAAATAATAAATATAAGCCAATGAGTAGAAATAGAATAGGCCAAAAGGTGGCTAAATAGTTCACGCCGTTTTCAACCGCCGGAGCAAATTGGTTTAAATTATTCGAAAACATCATAAACAACGCAATGAGTAATAAAAGAATCCCTTGAAATAGGCCAGTTTTACTCTTTTTCGCACTCAGTAAAAAGCTTAGTGCAACCATCAAAACAACCATACTAGTATGTTGAGGCCAAAACGGCAGCCAGTCACTTACATAAAAATGTCCGCCTAATGTAATTAATATGTAGCTTGATAGTACGTTGGAATAGTCTTGGGAAATCCGACATTGTGCCCAAAGCGCAACGCCAATTAAAACGAGCAGGAGAGGCCAGGTGTATAAATGTTCTGCAATTTTTAAATTAAGCTCGTCTACTAGAAAAAAGATTCCAAATCCAACTAATAAAACTCCGAAAAAAATTGACTGTTTCTTCATCGTAACCTCCTGGTGTGATTAAACAGGAAAAGTGATAAATCACTGCTTTTTTGATACAATTTGTTATGGATAATCGTTAATATCTTAACACATGTTTTCAAAGACTGTTCACATTTTTTTTAAGAACGAGTAGGGAAACATGTTATAATAGAGATAGACAAAAGGACAGTAATTTAATTTTTTATTGAAGGGGGTATGTACAAGTGCATATTATAGCAGTCGGCTTAAATTATCGAACAGCCCCTGTTGAAATAAGGGAAAAGCTTAGCTTTAAAGAGCAAGAGCTAGGCTCTGCAATGAAAGCTTTAAGCAATCAAAAGAGTATCTTAGAAAACATTATTGTGTCAACATGTAATCGTACGGAAATCTATGCAGTAGTGGATCAATTACACACAGGGCGTTATTATGTAAAAGCCTTTTTGGCAGAGTGGTTTGAGCTAGATAAAGACGAGTTTTCACCTTTTTTAACAATTGCTGAAAATGATGGTGCTATTGAGCATTTGTATCGAGTAAGCTGTGGGTTAGATTCAATGGTTGTTGGTGAAACACAGATTCTTGGACAGGTACGTTCAAGCTTTTTACTTGCCCAGCAAAATCAAACAATCGGAACGGTATTCAATCAACTATTTAAGCAAGCTATTACATTGGCTAAGCGTGCTCATAGTGAGACAGAGATTGGAGCCAATGCTGTGTCAGTGAGCTACGCTGCAGTTGAGCTAGCAAAAAAAATCTTTGGTGATCTATCATCAAAGCATGTACTTATTCTAGGTGCAGGTAAAATGGGCGAGCTTGCTTTACAAAACCTATACGGCAGTGGTGCTCAACAAGTAACAGTTGTTAATCGTACATTTGAAAAAGCAGAAGAACTTGCTAAGCGCTTTTCTGGTCAAGCGAAGCAGCTAAGTGAACTTCAATGTGCGCTCATTGAGGCTGATATTTTAATTAGCTCTACGGGAGCAAATACGTTTGTTGTATCAAAAGATATGATGAAGCAAGTGGAGCGTATGCGAAAAGGACGACCTCTCTTTATGGTTGATATCGCAGTTCCACGGGATTTGGACCCTGCACTTGAAGAGCTTGATAGCGTCTTTTTATATGATATTGATGACTTACAAGGAATTGTGGATGCAAATTTACAAGAACGCAGAAAAGCTGCTGAAACGATTGAGTTAATGATTGAAGCTGAAATTGTTGATTTTAAAATGTGGATAGGCCGCCTTGGGGTTGTGCCTGTTATCTCAGCTCTTCGAGAGAAAGCATTAACCATTCAGGCTGATACGATGGCAAGCATTAATCGTAAGCTTCCGAATTTGTCGGAGCGTGAACGAAAAGTGCTGAACAAACATACGAAAAGTATCATAAATCAACTGCTGCGAGATCCGATTTTACATGCAAAAGAACTGGCTGGAGAGCAGCATGCTGAAGAGTCGTTAGAATTGTTCATGAAGATTTTTAATATTGAACAAGAAGTGGAAGCTCAAAAGCAAAAAGAATCTCATCATGAGCTACCCGCAACTCCTCAACAAGTAGCTTACCAGTCGTAAGTGAGGCTTTGATATGGTTGATATCTCGTTGACCAGAATTTATGAGTTAATTGTGATTTTATACGCGGTCAGTGTTTTACTTTATTTTATTGACTTTGTACAGCATAACCGGAAGGCGAATAAAGTAGCCTTCTGGTTACTTTCTATTGTTTGGTTTTTACAAACAATCTTTTTATTTTTACGAATGTGGGAAACAGGTAGAGTTCCAATCTTGACTATTTCAGAAGGACTGTATTTTTATGCCTGGGTGCTCATCACGTTATCATTAGTCATCAACCGTTTATTTCGAGTTGATTTTGTCGTGTTCTTTACAAATGCGATCGGCTTTTTGATTATGGCCATTCATACGTTTGCGCCAATGGAGACACAAACGTCAGTTGAAGCAGAGCGATTGGTATCAGAGCTGTTAATTTTTCATATCACCATGGCTATTTTATCTTATGGCGCTTTTTCTATTTCGTTTGTTTTTTCAGCTTTGTATCTTGTACAGTACGATTTGTTGAAAAAGAAAAAGTGGAACAAGCGACTGATGCGCATTGAGGATTTAACGAAGTTGGATTATCTGTCTTACGTACTTATCTTAATTGGTGTACCTCTATTGCTGTTGTCCTTGATGCTTGGGTTAATATGGGCGTATATTAAAGTAGTCAACTTTCATTGGTACGATACAAAAGTATTAGGTTCGTTTTTTATGCTCCTTGCATACAGCGCTTACTTGTATGTGCGTTTGAGAAGAGGGATTCAAGGTCGGGCAATTGCTATTTGGAACATCGCATTATTTTTAATTTTATTGATTAATTTTTTCTTATTTGGAAGTTTGTCAAACTTTCATTTTTGGGAGTCGTAAAACTAGGAGGACAACATGCGGAAAATTATTGTCGGTTCGCGCCGAAGCAAACTAGCATTAACACAGACAAAGTGGGTTATCGAACAGTTGAAACAACAAGGTCTTCCTTTTGAGTTTGAGATTAAAGAAATTGTCACAAAAGGAGATAAAATTCTAGATGTAACGCTTTCTAAGGTAGGCGGAAAAGGCTTATTTGTGAAAGAAATTGAACAAGCAATGCTGTCAAAAGAAATTGATATGGCCGTTCACAGCATGAAGGATATGCCTGCTGTTTTACCTGAAGGGTTAACAATTGGTTGCATTCCGCTGCGTGAAGATCACCGGGACGTGCTGATTTCAAAGACAGGACAAACGTTTGAAGAGCTACCAAGTGGAGCTGTTATTGGAACAAGTAGCTTACGACGTGGTGCACAGCTTCTTGCAAAGCGCTCAGACATTGAAATTAAATGGATTCGAGGGAATATCGATACACGTTTAAACAAATTACAAACAGAAGAATATGACGCAATAATTCTAGCTGCAGCTGGTCTATCACGAATGGGTTGGTCTAAAAATACTGTGACGCAGTATTTAAATCCTAGCTTAAGTGTCCCAGCGGTTGGTCAAGGGGCTTTAGCGATTGAGTGTCGTTCAGATGACAAGGAGTTACTTGAACTTCTACATATGTTAAATGATGAGGAAACAAGCTTAGCAGTGCAAGCCGAGCGCGTGTTTTTAAAACGCATGGAGGGCGGCTGCCAAGTTCCGATTGCAGGCTATGCTCACGTAGTAGAGAATAAGCGTGTACAATTAACAGCGCTTGTTGCTTCTCCAGATGGCCAACAAATTTATCAAGAAACGCTTGCTGGTACGGATCCTGTAGAAATTGGAGAGGAAGCTGCACGTCGTTTAACTGCCAATGGAGCTAAAGAATTAATTGAACGTGTAAAAGAGGAGCTGGACAGTTAATGAGTCAACAGGCTCCTCTTTTTTTAAAACGAGTGTTGATTACGCGCCAAGCGGAGCAAGCGAAAAGTTTCACTGCTGCAATACAAAATCTAGGTGGTATTCCTTTAACGGTGCCTGTTTTATCTTTTGTACCAGCAGTTAATCGTGATGGTATACAGAGAGTACTTGAACAGCTTCATACATATCAGTGGATTATCTTTACAAGTCAAAATGGAGTCGACTTTTTCTATCAGTGGCTCAATCTATTAAACATACACAGTAGCTTAGCAAAATCATGCAAGGTTGCTGTTGTTGGAAAAAAAACAGGTGAAGCTCTCAAAAAACGTGGAGTAGAACCAGACGTAACTCCTGAAGAATACGTAGCAGAATCGTTGCTAGAAGCATTGGTGAAAGAGGCCAATCCTCATGAGAAAATACTTGTTGTTAGAGGGAACTTAGCGCGCCCTATTCTTTTACGAGGTCTTGATGAGAAAGGTTATAGGGTGACGGACCTTGTGATGTATGAGACGGTTCAAAATAAAGCATCTATGACCGAGCTTCAACGTGCTGTGGAGCAAGCGGATATCATTACGTTCACAAGCTCATCTACCGTTAATTTCTTTGTTGATATGATGGATTCAAAGCAAGATTGGCTATCAGTTATAAATGAAAAAGTGGTTGTATGTATAGGACCTATTACGGCTCAAACCGCTGCGAAATATGAAATTGAGCACATCGTTCCAGAAGAGTATACAATTAATGGTATGATAGAGAAAATGGTAGATTATTTTAAGGGTAACAATTAAGGAGGATTCTCTTATGACATTATTACAATTTAATCGTCATCGTCGTTTAAGACGTTCAGATAGCATGCGTGCGCTTGTTCGCGAAACGCATTTAAAGCCAGAAGACTTTATTTATCCAATCTTTGTAATTGAAGGGGAAAATAAGCGTAATCCAGTTCAATCAATGCCAGGCGTAGAGCAAGTATCTCTTGATTTATTAAGTGGGGAAATGCAGGAGCTTGTCGATTTAGGTATTCAATCCGTTATTGTTTTTGGCGTACCAGCTGAAAAAGATGCTGTTGGTTCCCAAGCTTATCATGACCATGGAATTGTTCAAAAAGCAATTCGTCAAATTAAAGAAGAGTTCCCTCACTTAGTCGTTATTGCAGACACTTGTTTATGCCAATATACTGATCATGGGCATTGTGGCATTATTGAAGAAGGAAAAGTTTTAAATGATCCAACCCTTGATTTGCTAGCAAGAACAGCTGTTAGTCAAGCAAAAGCAGGTGCTGATATCATTGCTCCTTCTAACATGATGGATGGGTTTGTAGCGGCTATTCGTCACGGTTTAGACGAAGCGGGTTTTGAAGATATCCCGGTTATGTCTTATGCTGTAAAATATGCTTCAGCTTTCTACGGTCCTTTCCGTGATGCAGCGCACTCTTCTCCGCAATTTGGAGATCGTAAAACCTATCAAATGGATCCAGCCAATCGCTTGGAAGCTCTTCGTGAAGCGGAGTCTGACGTAGCGGAAGGCGCAGACTTTTTAATTGTAAAACCAGCGTTGTCTTACTTAGATATTATGCGTGATGTGAAAAATAATTTTAACTTACCTGTCGTGGCTTATAACGTTAGCGGGGAATATTCCATGATTAAAGCAGCTGCACAAAATGGATGGGTCAATGAAAAAGAGATTGTGTTAGAAAAGCTTACAAGTATGAAGCGTGCTGGAGCAGATTTAATTATTACGTATCATGCAAAAGATGCTGTTCGCTGGCTAAAAGATAACTAAAAGGAGTGTTTGTTCGATGAGAAGTTATGAAAAATCAAAAGCAGCCTTTCTTCAAGCAAAGCAACTAATGCCGGGCGGCGTAAATAGCCCAGTTCGTGCTTTTAAATCTGTAGATATGGATCCTATCTTTATGGAACGTGGAAAAGGAGCAAAAATCTACGATATTGATGGAAATGAATATGTAGATTATGTCTTATCTTGGGGACCGTTAATTCATGGTCATTCAAATGATCGTGTAGTAGAAGCAATTAAGAAAGTAACGGAGTCTGGAACAAGCTTTGGTGCTCCTACTTTAATTGAAAATGAATTGGCGAAAGTAGTAATTTCACGCGTACCTTCAATTGAAGTTGTTCGTATGGTAAGCTCTGGAACGGAAGCGACAATGAGCGCTCTTCGCTTAGCTCGTGGTTATACGAACCGAAATAAAATTTTAAAATTTGAAGGGTGTTACCATGGGCACGGTGATTCATTATTAATTAAAGCTGGTTCTGGTGTAGCAACCCTTGGTTTACCAGACAGCCCTGGTGTACCAGAGGGGATTGCTAAAAATACGATTACGGTTCCTTATAATGATTTAGAAAGTGTAAAGTATGCGTTCGAGCAGTTCGGTGAAGATATTGCAGGTGTTATTGTTGAGCCGGTGGCTGGAAATATGGGAGTAGTACCACCTCAACCTGGTTTTTTAGAAGGGCTTCGTGACATTACATCAGATTATGGTTCACTGTTAATTTTTGATGAAGTAATGACAGGATTCCGCGTGGCATATAACTGCGCGCAAGGATACTATAACGTAACGCCTGACTTAACTTGTTTAGGAAAAGTAATTGGTGGTGGACTTCCGGTTGGTGCGTACGGGGGAAAAGCGGAAATTATGGAGCAAGTAGCACCAAGTGGTCCAATTTACCAAGCAGGTACCCTTTCTGGAAACCCACTTGCAATGACGGCAGGTTACGAAACGCTAACACAGTTAACGCCACAGTCGTATGATGAATTTTCTAGAAAAGCAGATCGCCTTGAAGAAGGGCTAAAAGCAGCTGCGGAAAAATATGAAGTGCCTCACACAATTAATCGAGCAGGTTCAATGATTGGCTTATTCTTCACAAACGAAGAAGTAATTAATTATGAGACAGCGAAAACATCAAATCTTGAATACTTTAGCAAGTACTATCGTGAAATGGCAAATGAAGGAGTCTTTTTACCACCTTCTCAATTTGAAGGTATGTTTTTATCAACTTCTCATACGGATGCAGATATTGAATTTACGATCCAAGCTGCTGAAAAAGCCTTTGCTAAACTTCGTTCATAAACAAAAAAGCTTACGTGATAAACGTAAGCTTTTTTGCTTTTAAAGACATATTTTATTTTTCACTTTCATACATCTTTAATGACAACGCTATTTTATAAGGTGTTGGAAGGGGGAGAGCAATTTGTCGCAGGATAATTTATCGGGTCTGCGTTTTTCAGTAGAAGAATCAGTATGGTTTCAAAAGGGACAGGAAGTGTCTCAGCTTTTATCAATCTCCTTAGAGCCTCAAGTCGCAATCCAAGAATATGATCAATATGTCTCCATTCGTGGAGCTTTATTGCTAACAGGTGAATATGAAACGTTAGAAGAGGAAGCACACTCTTTGCGCGAATATACAAACGAAAAGCACGTTGAATCAGTGCTTGTTAGAGAAGATGGTATAGCTGAGCTATCACATGCCTTTCCTGTTGACATTACGATTCCTAAAAATCGTATTCAGAATATGGAAGATGTTTACGTGTCCATCGATCTATTTGATTATGAGTTACCAGAATCGGATTGTCTACAGCTAATGGCAGATTTATCGATTACGGGTCTTTATGGAGAACAGCAAAGCCACGTAAGAGAAGAGGAAGAAGATTGGATAGAGATTGAAGAGCCAGAAGTAGAATATGAAGAAGAGCTTGAAGCTTCTCAGCGCAACAATGTTGTTGAAGAAGTGGAAGAAAAGGAAGAGCTTGAAGTTTCTTATCGAAACGCTTCTATCGAGGAAGAAGTGGACGTAAAGGAAATTGAAAAAGAAGCTGAAGTTCAAAACTATTTTTCATCTGTTTTTCGTACTGAAGAACCAAAAGAAACGTTAGTCAAATATGAAGAAGATGTGTATGAACCATTTGAAGTAGAAGTGAAAAAAGAAGAAGTTCAAGAAGAGCGCGAAGATAATGTGATTGAGCTGTTTCAAGCACGTGAAGATGCGTCTAGCTGGAGCGAAGAAGAGACAGAAACAGCACATTATGAGGAAAAAGAACAGGAAGAAAATGAAATTGTAGTAGAGTTTCGAAAAGAAGAAGAATCGGCTTCAAACCGTGCGGAAAATGCGCTGTATTTAACAAAGCTATTTTCTCGTGAGGAAGAGAAACAAGCGACGTGGCGGCTGTGTATTGTCCAAAGCGGAGACTCACTTGATACAATTGCCGAACGCTATGATACAAATGTACAGAGTCTTTTAAGAGTAAATGATTTAGAAGACGAGCAAGAGTTAGAAGAAGGAAGTATTCTAAACATTCCTGTTAACTAAAATAGCAACAGAAAACAGTTTTGACTTCTGCTACGTCTTAACTGTTTTCTTTGTGTATAAATAAATGTTCAAGGCATATGAAGTGATAAGGAGGTGTGAATATGAACCATCAGGGACCTGTTAATTATCATGAACTGCTGAAACAGTATCAGCTTGAAGTTGATTTCATTGAGGACTACGGGAAAGTCAAAAAAGTTTATACCAAAAGCGGAGTCTATGCCTTAAAAGAAGTAGAAGAAGTTGAAATTAGGAGCCATGATTTTATTAGAAAGCTTCAAGATCTTCAACACAAAGGATGGATGGGATTTGTCCCTATCTATCAGTCCAGACAAGGTTCGCCTGTTATAACGCATCAAAACAAAGGTTATTATTTAATGCCCTGGCTTCCTAATACCCCTTCCGACGAACGAGATATAAGATATCATAAATTATTTCAAGAGTTAGCAAAGCTTCATGGTACTTCTTCAAAAGAAGTGGAAGTCAAAAAGGAAGACATTGAAACGCATTATAATGGATTAAAAACAACGTGGGAAGATCGTCAGAAAGAGCTTGAAGAGTATGTAATGGAATGTGAGAAAAAGGTGTATATGTCTCCTTTTGAGCTTCATTTTTGTACAGTTTACTATGAAATGACGCGGGCTATGGAATTTGGGTTTAGTCGGTTAGATGAATGGAACACTGAAATGGAAGAAAAAGAAAAAATACGACTTGTGACGATTCATGGAAAGCTGTCGGCAAAACATTTTTTATACGATGAACGTGGTAACGGCTTTTTTATTAATTTAGAGCAAGCACGTGAAGCCTCACCCATCCATGATCTTGTCTCATTTTATTTACGAACGCTACGCACATATCCGTTAACGAGTTTAGATAGCTATGAGTGGTTCGCAACGTATGAGAAGCATTTTGCACTGAGAGAAGAAGAACGTTTACTTTTGCATTCCTATCTTGCTTTTCCAGAACCTTTATATCAGTGCATCATGCAGTATCGCCATCAGCGCTATAAAACAGAGCTGGAACATATGCAATCATTGATTCGAGCATACTGGCTGACAAAAAATATTGAGCAAGTCAACATTAAAATCTTTGAAGTAGACCAACAGAAAAAAATAGCAGCAGAAGCGGCTGCTAATGCCCAATCGACTGATTGATTCGATTGGGTTTTTTACATCCATTCTAAATAGAGTGCAATGGTGATGAGTGCAAAAATGGCAAGAAGGAAAACGTCGAACGTGGTGGGGAAAAAAAGCGTTCGAATTCCTTGAATAATCGTGAGGGGAATAATAAATTGTGCACACGCTGCTCCAACTGTTTTAAACCAGCGCTGTATTTGATAAGAGTTAAACTGTAAGTTGGTTCGTTTTCTCATATTCCATAGGCTCCTTTCCTACCTGCAGACCGTTACATAATAATGTATGAATCATGGGCGCTAGGTGTTCAGTTTTTTTGGTAAGATCCGGGGCGTTTGTGAATAGAATCAGAAAAAAATGGAGAAGATTATTGACGACTTCATATTTTTTCATATAGTATAATTAAGAGAAAATCATATGAACATACAGTGAGTAGGAAGAGTACAAACTAAAGCACCTTTAGAGAGAGAAATCAATAGCTGAAAGATTTCTTAGGAAGGCTTATTTGGAAGGTCGCCTATGAGTAGTTTTTTTGAACAGACTATGGTCTAAGTAGAAAAAACCGGTTAATAAACCGTTATGAAATGAAGTGTATAGACGTCTTTACGGGAGAAGTCTATAAAAAAAGGTGGTACCGCGAAATCAACTCCTTTCGTCCTTTTATGGAAGAAGGAGTTTTTTTATGTTCATTCGAGCTTTCATATATTGAAAGCTATATAAGAAATCATACATGGAGGTACAGAGTATGTCAGAACAAGAAGTAAAGCTTTCAACGAAGTATGATCCAAAATCCGTTGAAGAAAATCGCTATCAATATTGGTTGGATGGTAAGTTTTTTGAAGCCACAAACGATGCTGAAAAAGAGCCTTATACAATCGTAATTCCACCCCCAAACGTAACGGGTAAGCTACACCTAGGGCACGCTTGGGATACAACGTTACAAGATATTTTAACGCGTATGAAGCGTATGCAGGGCTATGATGTTCTATGGTTACCTGGGATGGATCATGCTGGTATTGCTACACAGGCAAAAGTAGAAGAAAAGCTTCGTCAAGAAGGAAAAAGTCGTTATGATTTAGGACGCGAAAAGTTTGTAGAAGAAACGTGGAAGTGGAAAGAAGAATATGCTAGCTTCATTCGTCAACAGTGGTCCAAGCTAGGTCTTGGTTTAGATTATTCTCGTGAGCGCTTTACGTTAGATGAAGGCTTGTCAAAAGCCGTTCGTGAAGTATTTGTTAAGCTATATAAAAAAGGCTTAATTTATCGCGGGGAATATATTATTAACTGGGATCCAGCAACAAAAACAGCTCTCTCTGATATTGAGGTTATTTATAAAGATGTGCAAGGTGCATTTTATCATATGCGCTATCCGCTTGCGGACGGTTCTGGACATATTGAAATTGCAACAACTCGTCCAGAAACAATGCTAGGTGATACAGCAGTCGCTGTTCATCCTGAAGATGAACGCTATAAACATTTAATTGGTAAAACAGTGAAGCTTCCAATTGTAGGTCGTGAAATCCCTATCGTTGGTGATGATTATGTAGATATGGAATTTGGTTCAGGTGCTGTTAAGATTACACCTGCTCATGATCCAAACGACTTTGAAATCGGGAACCGCCATAACTTAGAGCGCATTCTTGTGATGAATCAAGACGGTACAATGAACGACAAAGCAGGAAAATATGAAGGTATGGATCGCTTTGAATGCCGTAAACAAATCGTAAAAGACTTACAAGAAGATGGTATTTTATTTGAAATTGAAGATCACATGCACTCTGTAGGTCATAGTGAACGTAGTGGAGCAGTTGTAGAGCCTTATTTATCAACTCAGTGGTTTGTGAAAATGCAACCCCTAGCTGATCAAGCAGTTGACCTTCAAAAGGGAGAAGAAAAGGTTCAGTTCGTTCCAGATCGTTTTGAAAAGACGTACCTGCATTGGATGGAAAATATTCGTGATTGGTGTATTTCACGTCAACTATGGTGGGGACACCGTATTCCGGCTTGGTATCATAAAGAAACTGGAGAAGTGCACGTTGATCATGAGCCTCCAGCAGATATTGAAAACTGGGAGCAAGATTCAGATGTACTTGATACGTGGTTCAGCTCAGCTTTATGGCCATTTTCAACGATGGGTTGGCCAGATGTGGAATCAATTGACTTCCAGCGTTATTATCCAACAAATGCGCTTGTAACGGGTTATGACATCATCTTTTTCTGGGTATCTCGCATGATTTTCCAAGGTCTTGAATTTACAGGTAAGCGTCCATTTGACGATGTATTAATTCACGGACTTGTACGCGACGAGCAAGGACGTAAGATGAGTAAATCTCTTGGAAACGGTGTAGATCCGATGGAAGTAATTGAGAAGTACGGTGCCGATTCACTTCGCTATTTCTTATCAACAGGAAGTTCACCGGGGCAAGATTTACGTTTTAGCTTTGAAAAGGTTGAAGCAACTTGGAACTTTGCCAATAAGATTTGGAATGCATCTCGCTTTGCATTAATGAATATGGATGGCATTACGTTTGAAGAGCTTGATATGTCAGGCGAGAAATCAGTAGCAGATGAGTGGATCTTAACACGCTTAAATGAAACAATTGAAAGCGTGACGAAGCTAGCTGATAAGTATGAGTTTGGTGAAGTAGGGCGCGTGCTTTATAACTTCATCTGGGACGACTTCTGTGACTGGTATATCGAAATGGCAAAGCTACCTTTATATGGAGAAGACGAAGCTGCTAAGAAAACAACTCGTTCCATCTTAGCATATGTGTTAGATAACACAATGCGACTTTTACATCCATTTATGCCGTTTATTACCGAGGAAATTTGGCAAAGTTTGCCGCATGAAGGCGAGTCAATTACGGTAGCGAAATGGCCAGAAGTACGTCCAGAGCTAACAAACAAAGAAGCGGCAAATGAAATGCGTTTACTTGTAGATATCATTCGTTCAGTACGTAATATTCGTGCAGAAGTAAATACGCCAATGAGCAAGCAAGTACGCTTATTCATTAAAGCAAAAGATAAAACGATTCAAGCCCAGCTTGAAAAGAACCGTGCATACATCGAGAAATTCTGTAATCCAAGTGAGCTTGCAATTTCTACGGAAATCTCTTTAGACGAAAAAGCAATGACAGCTGTTGTAACAGGAGCTGAATTGATCCTACCTCTTGAAGGGTTAATTAATATTGAAGAGGAAATTGCGCGCCTTGAAAAAGAATACGATAAGCTGAATAAAGAAGTGGAACGTGTTCAAAAGAAACTTGGAAATCAAGGTTTCATCGCGAAGGCACCTGCAAAGGTAGTAGAAGAAGAGCGCCAAAAAGAACAGGATTATGTTGAAAAGCGTGAAGCTGTTCAAGCGCGTATTGTCGAATTGCGCGGGGAATAATAAAAAAAAGCGCTGCTTATGAAGCAGCGCTTTTTGTATACATAATGGAACCAAAATTGGAAGTTCATTCGATTTTTACTGTTGCATTCGCTATAATAATCATAATACAAAAAGAAAGGTGAACGCCATGATACAAACATATGATGAGGCCTTACAATGGATACATAATCGCTTACGCTTTGGCATAAAGCCAGGCTTAGAGCGAATGAACTGGATGCTTGAACAACTTGATTATCCCCATCAAAATATAAAAGCTATTCATATTGCGGGCACGAATGGAAAAGGCTCAACTGTTACGTATATGCGCCATATGCTTCAAGAAGCAGGTTATAATGTGGGAACATTTACTTCTCCCTATATTGAAACGTTTAATGAACGAATCAGCATAAATGGCACGCCAATTTCAGATGAAGACATGCTTCGCCTTGTACAAGAAGTTAAAGCAGTTGTAGAAAGGGTAGAAGAGACAGAATTTGGCGCTGCGACTGAGTTTGAAGTCATTACGTTGATGTTCTTTTTATATTTTGGCTATCATAAACACGTTGATTATGTTCTTGTTGAAGCTGGACTTGGTGGTCGGTATGACTCAACAAATGTCGTTGAACCACTGTTAACGATTATTACGAATATTGGCTTTGACCACATGGCTATATTAGGGAATACGGTAGATAAGATTGCTTTTGAAAAAGCAGGAATCATTAAGTCAGCAGTACCTTTAGTGACCGGTGTAGAACAAAAAGAAGCGATAGAAGTAATTGAAAGCATCGCTCGTGACCATGAGGCGTCGCTAGATCGTTTGGGCAGGGACTTTACAATTGAAAGTTACAAGGTTTTAGAAAATGGCGAAGCCTTTACATTACAAACACCTGTTCATACTTATGAAAATCTTGAACTTGGCATGTTTGGCTATCATCAAGTGAAAAACGCAACCTTAGCGATTCGAGCTTTAGAGATTCTACACCAAAAAGGAGAGCTAAAACTTTCTTACGCTCAGCTAGCAGAAGGTTTAAAAAAAGCACGGTGGAGCGGACGCTTTGAAAAAATTAGTGATTCTCCATTAGTAATTATTGATGGTGCCCATAATCAAGAAGGCGTAGATAGCCTATTGAGTACGCTGCGTCTCCATTATGAAAACAAACGGATTCATATCATTTTCAGCTGCTTAAATGATAAGAGTGCGGAGGAAATGGTGGCAAGTTTGGAAGATATAGCTGAGAGCATTACCTTTACATCATTTGATTTTCCAAGAGCGAGAACAGGCCAAGAACTATATGAGCTCAGCAAGCATCCTAATAAAAAAGTGAACGAAGAATGGCAAGAAGCAATTGAACAAGCTCTTTTAAGTCATGCTAAACCGAATAACTTAATCATCATTACAGGTTCGCTTTACTTTATTTCAGAAGTTCGATCATTTTTACTTCACTCATAAAAGCAAAGGGTGGGCGGGGGAATGAATACTATAATTTAAAGCAGGATGGCTTTTAGCTGTTCAAAGTATTGTCACTTTAATCAATGGGAAAACTGATATATAATTGACATGAATCTAAACGTAAGGAGATTGTGAAAATGAGTAAGGAAAATGAGAAAATAGTGCCGACTAGTAATAAAAATTACACGGGCATTATCTTAACGGTTTCATTAATTGCAAATGCAATTATCTTAGCACTGTTCTTTTCACCAATCGGTTATCAAGGAGAGGTTCACTTTGACCTAACAATCTTTCCGCGATTAAATGCAATATTAAACAGTTTTACTTTTATCTTTCTTGTAGCGGCATTAGTATCAATTTTAAAGAAAAACATTAAAGCTCATAAAGGGTTTATTTTAGCGGCATTTTCTTCAACTCTCTTGTTTCTTGTTTTTTATTTGACATTTCACTATATGTCAACGGAAACAGCAACTTTTGATGGGGAAGGGATTATTCGCCCAATCTATTTCTTTATTTTAATTACTCATAGCTTCTTAGCGGCCGTAGTTGTTCCACTTGCACTGTTTTCAACGGTTTGGGGCTGGACAATGCAAGTAAATAAACATAAAAAAATTGTTCGCTGGACAATGCCTATTTGGCTTTATGTAAGTTTTACAGGTGTACTTGTATACTTGTTTATGGCACCTTATTATTAAAAAACCTTTTCCAATTGGAAAAGGTTTTTTTATTTCAATACTTTATAAGGGTTTCGAAAGTGTATTGAACAAGCAGTGAATCATTAAAATGGATATAAAACTAAAGGTTTATCTTAATAGATTTAAATTTCTATTTTTTAGTATGAGACTGTTGGCTCTGAGGGCTTAATAAAAAAATGCATCATTAAACACAATTATAGAGCTAGTATTCATTATAAAAACAGGTTTAATACAAGAGTTCAATTATCTAGGTTTACGATGAAATCACTTTTATATTCTTTAAACCAATGTATAATAAAGATAAGTTTAATTGCCTATAAATTGGTAGTTTGGATTAATTGAATATGTAACTTTTTATGAATTTTGGATGAGTGTACAGCTATTATATAGTTATAAAGAATCAGTAGTTAGCAAATGCTATTCATTGGTTCTTTACATATTTAACAGCTTAGAGAACAGGATGTATTGTAAGAATAATAAGCTCAATTTTCATTAGCATCACTCTTACATCAAATAATAGGTATATGCAAAATGTACAATTGGAAAGGAGTGGAAAAATTGATTAAAAAAGTCTTGGGGAATGAAAAAGCATTAACTCTCATTGAACTATTAGGTGTAATCGTTATACTTGGAATTATCGCAGCAATTGCCATTCCAAGTATCGGTGGAATGATTCAAAAGTCTCGTGAGGATGCGGTTAAGTCTGATGCTCTTAAAGTATTAAGAACCGCTCAAGCTTACATTGTATCTAATGATTTTAAAGATCATGATGAAGACATAAAAATCACCAAAAAGCAATTAAAGCCATATGTAGAATTGGAAAGTTTAAATTTAGAACTTAAAGAAGTGATTTACAATGGAGAAACTTACGCAATAGAAGGGTTTGGCGTAGCAGGTAAGAAAATTATTACTTTTAATAGAGCTACTATTAAGGATATACAGTCAAAACATAGTAGTAAGGTTACTATAGCAGTAAATCCATCACGTACTTCTGAAAACAATGAGAGAACTTATAAACAATGACTATGCTTTATATTTTCACAATAGGTCTTGTTTTAGGGTCTTTTTATAACGTGGTAGGTTTACGAATCCCCATTGGAAAATCTATCGTCAAGCCACGATCGAGCTGTCCTAAATGTCAACATGTTTTGACAACTCGAGAGCTTCTGCCAGTGCTGTCTTATATAGTGCAAATAGGGAAGTGCCGACACTGTAGTACAGCTATCCCAATTAAGTATCCAATTATAGAGTTTTTAACAGGTATTTTGTTTGTTTTATCTTTTCAATTATATGGCTTTCAGTTAGAAGTTATTGTCGCATGGACGCTCATATCGTTGTTGATAATTATTGTAGTCTCCGATTTATCATACATGCTTATTCCTAATAAGGTGCTTTTGTTCTTTTTACCATTTGTAATTATCCAACGACTCTTTATTCCTCTTACACCGTGGTGGGATATGTTCTTAGGCGGTTTTGTAGGGTTTACTCTTTTGCTTTTAATAAGCTTAATGAGCAAAGGTGGAATGGGAGGAGGTGATATTAAGTTGTACGGAGTTCTTGGTTTAATTCTTGGTTGTAAGCTTATTGTCCTTTCTTTCTTTTTGGCTGCATTAGTTGGTACAAGCGTTGGGTTACTTGGTATGGCAATAGGGAAAGTTCAACGTGGAAAGCCAATTCCATTCGGCCCTTCAATCGCAACAGGAACGCTTGTTGCATATTATTATGGAGATGTTCTTATCAACTGGTACTTTACATATGTATTTAACATATGAAGAAGCTTCTTATTACACCTCATCAATTAGAAATAATATGTGAAAGCTCAAATAAATGTTTCTTGAAAATATCTAGTTAGCAAGCTATCATACCCAAACTTAAATAGTTAGATTTAGTGACTATTAGACCACATCCCATTTCCTCTATAGAACAAGTAATCTTCACCAATATTCTGTTATCCTTGATTAGCAAATTTGCGTAATAAAACTCCATTAATCGACATAATAAAAGTTTATAAACAAAATCAAACACGAGGGAAGTATAACTAAAGTCCTGGATGTTCTTGTTGTTTTTATGATTGTGATCTCCTTAGTATTTATAGGTATATAGATTTAGTTCAATTGTTAAAATATGATATGGGATTACTTTTATAAGAAGAGACATTAGGATCTTTACCACCTTAACTGGTGGTCGACAAAATTAAAAATTCTGTAATAAAATAGCGAAACCTTTTATAACAAGACGACAAATGTCTTGTTATTTTTTTTATCGTCTATGATAGCATGGTAAAAAGTGTATGTGTTAGGCAGCAAAGGGTGGTGAAAAAGTGGACAAGCAAAATCCAAAAGTTACGGTCAAAATTAATGGTAAACAAAAGAATATACAAGATACGACTGCACCTAAGGAAAAGGAAGAAGACGTAGTATGGGTTCTTCCAGAAAAAATCGAGATGTCTGAGCGCAAAGTCGTTTCAATTGAAGAAGTGCGCAACGAAAAGAAAAAGCAGCCCAAAAAGTCCAAAGAGCCCGTAGGTAAAATAACCATCAATAAATCATCGTTCTCAGCAGTGAGGAAATTCATTGTCATTGTAGGATTAGCAGTTACCGTCGGCGTAGGATTTGGCATGTTTGGCTTAAATACGATTACCAATGATAAGCAGCCCACTCCGGTCAGTAAAATTCCATCGGCAGTTGCGGTTAATTCTGAAGTGACTAATCAGCCGGAACAAACAAGTGCGGTTAAAAAAGAACCAAAAGAAAACGCAAAGTCTTCAGCAAAAGCAACGGTTGATGCATTCCAAATCTATATTGTACAAGCAGGTGTTTTTTCTTCAAAAGAAGCAGCGAATAAAGCAAAAGAAAACCTAAGTGGCGAAAGCGTTGTTTTTGGAAAAGATAATACTTACACCATTGTCATAGGAGCTAGCACAAGTGAATCAAAAGCAAAAGAGCTGAGGGATACCTATAAAAAAAGTAGTGAAGATGCCTATGTAAAATCATACGAGATGAAAGGTGCTGCTCAGCTGGCAGAAAGTGACGAAAAAGTAATGTCAACTCTACAACCATTTATGGCTAACGTAATGGATCAAGTAGGAAAAGCAGCGGAAGGAAACAAAGTATCAAGCGTAAGCGAGGTCAAGAAAGAACTGGATAAAATCCAAGAGCAAACGGATAATAAAGAGATAGGAAAGTTAATTAAAACATTGGAACAATCGGTTTCTTCACTTGAATCATTTAATCAATCAAGTAAAAAAAGCGATAGTGATGAAGCGACTAAGTATTTGCTAACGTCTCTTGTTCAGTATCAGCAAATCATTAAGAAGTAAGTCAGGTGGCCTCGCTACCTGATTTGTTTATTGTAAAAAATGGTTAATCTTGTTAAAATTGAGTTGTGTTCTTTTTTTCAAATATTCGAAGTGTAAAGGTTGAGATCAATGAACAAAGAATTAATATTAGCCTCTGGCTCTCCTCGTCGTAAAGAACTGCTACAGCAGCTTCACATTCCTTTTTCCGTACATGTAAGCAACGTTGATGAAAAAGTTAATCCAAACTATTCACCGTCTGAGGTGGTGATGGATTTAGCATTGCAAAAAGCATCTGATGTTGCAATGCTGTATCCCAATCATATTGTACTAGGTTCCGATACGGTTGTTGTCTACAAAGACATTATTTTAGGAAAACCAGCTAGCGAAGCAGAAGCAGTTCAAACCTTAGAGATGCTTTCAGGAAAAAAACATCAGGTTCTTACAGGAGTAGCTCTTGTAGAAGGTGAGCAAGTTCAGACATTCTATGAAAAAACAGATGTTGAATTTTGGCCATTAACAGTAGATGAAATTACGCAGTACGTTCGAACGGGTGAGCCAATGGACAAGGCAGGCTCGTACGGTATACAAGGCCTAGGAGCTGCGTTTGTCAAAAGCATTCAAGGTGATTACTTTTCTGTTGTTGGTCTGCCATTGTCTCGTACAATAAGAGAACTGAGAAAGCGTGGTTTCGCCTACTCCAATTGAGGAGGGAACCCATTTGATGAATGAATCATTAATGATGAAAGATTTTCCATATGAAGAAAGACCAAGGGAGCGCCTTATGCAAAAAGGTGCTTCCAGCTTATCAAATCATGAACTTATCTCTATCTTGCTTCGAACAGGAACGAAAGAAGAATCCGTTTTTCAACTAGCCAATCGAATTCTGCGCTATTTTGATGGATTGGAGCTATTACAAAATGCAACGCTGGATGAAATGGTGAGAATGAAAGGAATTGGACAAGCAAAAGCGGTTCAGCTTATGGCTGCAATTGAACTCGGAAAGCGGATGGCTCAGGTGAAACCAGGAGTAAAGTACGCTATTCGAAGCCCAGAAGATGGAGCAAATTACGTAATGGAAGAAATGCGTACATTACTTCAAGAGCATTTTGTCTGCCTTTATTTAAACACGAAAAACCAGGTTCTTCATAAACAAACCATCTTTATTGGTAGCCTCAATTCATCGATTGTACATCCTCGTGAAGTCTTTAAAGAAGCTTTCCGTCGCTCGGCAGCCTCTATTATTTGTGTACACAATCACCCTTCCGGAGACCCTACACCTAGTCGAGAAGATATCGATGTGACTAAACGCTTGCAAGAGTGTGGATTAATCATTGGTATTGAACTTTTAGACCATTTAATTATTGGGGATCGAAAATATATTAGCTTAAAAGAAAAAGGATATATGTAATGCTATGCTTTTTAATTTCCTTGAGTTATAATAGTAGTCATGATTTTAAATGACAAGTTCTTTACAATCATCGGTTATTAATAGACAAAGTATGAAAATATATCATACAATATTTGGCGTTGACATCTATAAAAGAAGTATAGAAAATAAAAAATGTTATTAATGAAATGGTGAAATCGACTGAGAGGGTTTAGCCTTTGCATTTCGGTAAGAGAAAGGAAGAGACACATGTTTGGAATCGGTACTAGAGACCTTGGAATAGATTTAGGTACTGCAAATACACTTGTTTATGTTAAAGGAAAAGGAATTGTTGTACGTGAACCGTCAGTTGTAGCATTACAAACAGATACAAAGCAAATTGTAGCAGTTGGTAATGATGCGAAAAATATGATTGGTCGTACACCTGGAAATGTTGTAGCACTTCGTCCTATGAAAGATGGCGTAATTGCTGATTATGAAACAACAGCAACAATGATGAAATATTACATCAAACAAGCACAAAAAACAAAAAGTTTGTTTGCTGGCAAGCCTTATGTAATGGTATGCGTACCATCAGGAATTACGGCTGTTGAGAAACGCGCGGTTATTGACGCAACTCGCCAAGCTGGAGCTCGTGATGCTTATACAATTGAAGAACCATTTGCAGCAGCAATCGGGGCAAATTTACCTGTTTGGGAACCAACAGGAAGCATGGTGGTTGACATTGGTGGCGGTACTACAGAAGTAGCAATTATCTCATTGGGTGGTATTGTAACATGTCAGTCAATCCGTATTGCTGGAGACGAAATGGATGAAGCAATCATCCAATATATTCGCAAAAATTACAATCTTATGATTGGTGAACGTACGTCAGAAGCGTTAAAAGTTGAAATTGGTTCAGCAGGTATCCCTGAAGGAATCGATAACATGGAGATTCGTGGACGTGACTTATTAACTGGGTTACCGAAAACAATTGAGATTTCGGCAGAAGAGATTGCTGATGCGTTGAAAGATACGGTTGCAGCTATTGTTGATTCAGTAAAAGGTACGCTTGAAAAAACACCACCAGAATTAGCGGCAGATATTATGGACCGCGGAATTGTGTTAACAGGCGGCGGTGCCTTACTACGCAATTTAGATCGTGTAATTAGTGAAGAAACAAATATGCCTGTTGTCATTGCAGAAGATCCGTTAGACTGTGTAGCAATTGGAACAGGAAAAGCATTAGATAATATTGATTTATTCAAAAATCGTACAAGCGATTCATATCGCTAAACAGTAAGAGGTGTAAATCGTGCCACAGTTTTTTCTAAATAAACGTCTAGTTATTTTGTTAGTTAGTATTATTGTATTAGTGGCATTGATTGGTTTTTCGTTAAATGGTCGTAAAGATGTAACGTGGCCTGAACAGTTTGTGAAAGACACGGTCGGTCTTGTTCAGGCTACATTTCACCAACCCGCACAGTATGTAGCGGGTTTCTTTGAAAATGTAGGTGACCTAAAACGTACATATGAAGAAAATGAAGTGCTAAAAGCACGCCTTGACGAGCGTATGCAATTAGAAGCGAAAGTAAGTGAGCTAGAAACAGAAAATGATAAGCTACGTGAACAAGTGGATAAAGAAAGCGACCTCAAAGCTTATAGTCCAATCGAAGCAACGGTTATTGCTCGAAACCCAGACCGCTGGCATGACGTTATTGCTATTGATAAAGGGAAAGTTCACAATGTTGAAGAAAACATGGCCGTGATTACGCCAGGTGGACTTATTGGGAAAGTAAAACATGCTTCTCAGTTTACTTCAACGGTTCAATTGATTAGCTCATCCGATCGTACTAACCGCGTATCGGCTAAGATTCAAGCAAAAACACCTGTGTACGGTTTAATTGAAGGATACGACGAAGAAGAACAAGCTCTTTTATTAAGACGAATTCCATTTGATGCTGAAATTAAAGAAAAACAAAAAGTTGTTACCTCTGGCCTTGGGGGCGAAGATGGTGTATTCCCAAGCGGACTTGTTATTGGGGAAATTACAAAGATTGAGCCTGATGAGTACGGTTTAACACAAAAAGCATACATTAAGCCATCAACAGACCTATACGACCTTGACCATGTCATGGTTGCTAAAAGAAGTACAGTGATGTCTGAAGATAGCCTAGAAGTAGAGGAGGAAGAGTGATGAAACGCTTCCTCTTACCTTTCATAATTCTAGTTATTTTTATGTTAGAAAGCATTTTTGTAAACTTTGTTGCGATGCAGCCAGCTTTTCGAGACTGGCTTTTATCGCCGCGCTTTGTTTTAATTGCGCTAGTGTTTATGACCATTTATATTAATCGCAAGCAAGCGATGATTTTTGGAATTGTTTTTGGGTTTTTATATGATATCGCCTTTACGGATGTACTGGGTATTTATGCGCTTGGCCTACCAGCCGTATGTTATATCGTGTCACAGCTTATAAAAATTTGGCAAAACAATTTATTAGTGGTACTTTTCATTTGTTTAATTGCAGTTGCAATTATTGAATTTTATGTATATGGCATTAATACAATTATCGGGGTATCCGATATGGTACTGGGGCGTTTCTTAGCGGAACGATTCTATGCGACTCTGATTTTAAATGCAATTTTTGCGGTGATTTTTGCGCTACCTCTACAAAAGTGTTTTCAATACTTTTCACTGTTTTATGCGAAGGAGCGATGATGCTTCAAAAAAAGTCAATTTTCTAGTTCCAAGTTCGTAGAAATGTTGTGATTCTGCGAGTGAAAAAAAGGAATTGGTAAGTCTCTGTCGAAATTATATATTCGTTGAGGTGAGCGTCTTGAATAAACAAAAGCAACAAAATATAACCATTAAAGGAACGAAAGATGGACTAACGCTCCATCTCAATGACGCATGTTCGTTCGAGGAGCTATTAGCTGAACTACAGACGAAGCTTTTGACGAATAAACATGGAGATGACGAGCAGCATGTCACCGTATATGTGAAAGTTGGAAATCGTTTTATTACTGAAGATCAGGAAAACGAGCTAAAGGCGCTCATCGAGAAGAATCGACACTTAGTGGTCAAGCAAATCGATAGTAACGTCATTTTAAAACAGGATGCATTACGGGTAAAAGAACAAGAAGAATTAGTTTCTGTTGCAAAAGTTGTGCGCTCAGGACAAGTGCTTCACGTCGAAGGAGATCTATTATTAATCGGCGACGTTAATCCTGGGGGAACCATTGTAGCAGGGGGAAATCTTTTTATATTAGGTGCTTTAAAAGGAATTGCTCATGCAGGGTATCGTGGTAATAAAACGGCAGTCATTGCAGCTTCAATTATGCAACCGTCTCAGCTTCGAATTGCTGATGTAATTACACGACCCGAAGAAGAGGATAGTGATAAAGAGCAAAGTGTCATGGAATGCGCATATTTAGATGACGCAAATCAAATGGTTATAGACCGCGTTCAAGGCTTAGCGAGTCTACGACCTAACTTGACAAGGTTAGAAAGGAGAATTTGACAGTGGGAGAGGCTATTGTTGTTACGTCTGGTAAAGGTGGAGTTGGGAAAACAACGACATCTGCCAACTTAGGTACTGCGCTGGCGTTAGCTGGAAAGCGCGTTTGTTTAGTAGACACTGATATCGGTCTGCGCAACCTTGATGTTGTGATGGGACTGGAAAATCGAATTATATATGATCTTGTAGACGTGGTAGAAGGGCGCTGCCAACCTCAAAAAGCCTTAATTAAAGACAAACGATTTGAATGTTTGTATCTGCTTCCTGCTGCTCAAACGAGCGATAAGACAGCTGTTCAGCCAGAGCAAATGCGTGAGCTGATTCTTGAATTAAAGCAAGAGTACGACTATGTCATTATTGATTGCCCAGCTGGTATTGAGCAAGGGTATAAAAATGCAGTAGCTGGTGCAGATAAAGCGCTCGTTGTGACAACTCCAGAAGTGTCAGCTGTTCGTGATGCTGATCGCATTATTGGGTTGCTCGAGCAAGAAGATATTGAATCACCAAAGCTTGTCATTAACCGAATTCGAAGTCATATGATGAAAAATGGAGATATGCTTGATGTAGATGAAATTGCTCAGCTGCTTGCAGTTGACCTTATTGGAATTGTAGCCGATGATGAAAATGTCATTAAAGCATCTAATAGCGGTGAGCCTATCGTTATGGATCCATCTAGCAAGGCTTCCATTGCTTATCGTAATATCGCACGACGAATTCTTGGTGAAACCGTTCCTTTACAATCGCTTGATGATGAAGATAAAGGGATGTTCGCACGCATTAAACGATTCTTTGGTGTACGCGCATAAAAATAAAACGTTTGTTTGAAAAGCTTCCGGTATGGAAGCTTTTTTTCGTTTCGCTATTCATCATTTTAATCCTGTCATAACGATACCGGACAAGTCATACATTAAATTGTATAAGTTTAAGGACAAGGAGAATGATGAATCATGAATCGACGTGCTGATGAAATTCGAAAGCGAATTGCTGAGCGTAAAAAAAAGCAGCTGTCTACTGCTAAGAAAATCCCGCATGAGCCACTTCATACGTCATTGATGAGTGAAGAAGAAAAGTATGGATTTCCTGATTATTCACCTATTGAATATACGCCTACTACTAGTGGCGGTGAGCGCTATCCCTTCTTTCGAAAAGAGCGTTTCTTTTTTAAAGTGTTAGCTTCAGCTTGCTTAGTGCTCATCGTAGCAATTTTATTTAAAAGTCCTTCCCCGACATTTGAAAAAGCAAGGACGTACATTTCCACAACAATGGATCAAGAATTTCAGTTTGCAGCAGTTTCATCTTGGTATGAAGACCAATTTGGCAAGCCTCTTACACTTTTACCACAAAAAGATGAACCTAAAATTGATGAGCAAAGCGTTAGCGGAGGTTACGTTATGCCTGCATCTGGAAAAGTGATGGAAACTTTTGAAGAGGATAAGCAAGGCGTAACAATTCAAACAGGAGCTGATTCTGTTGTGGAAGCCATGAGTGAAGGGATTGTTCGCTATGTTGGTAAGCGAGATGGAATTGGTAACACGGTAATTATCCAGCACGCTGATGGCTCTGAAACATGGTATGGACAATTAAAAACGGTGGATGTAAACGTTTATGACTTTGTTAATAAAGGAAAAGAACTTGGCGTAGTGGCAAGTTCAGACGATGGAGAAACAGGCCTCTTTTATTTTGCTATAAAAAAAGGTGAAAAGTTTGTGGATCCTAGTCAGGTGATTCAATTTGAATAGCTACTTATCACTCCTGATGAAAATTCATATTCACCCTCTGTTGTGGGGGGTTTTTATTATTGGGATTTTTACAGCCACAATTAAGCCCTTGATGATTTTATTTGTAATTATCCTAATTCATGAGTTGGGTCACGCGTTTGCTGCTCACCATTTCTCATGGCGAATTAAACGAATTATGCTGCTGCCATTTGGTGGAGTAGCAGAAGTAGATGAACATGGAAACCGTCCGTTGCGTGAAGAGCTAATTGTTACAATTAGCGGACCTATTCAGCATATTTGGCTCGTTGGAGGTGCTTACTTATTTGCTGAGCTTGGTTGGATCCAAGCAGAAACATATGAACAATTTCTCTATCAAAATGCGCTTATATTCTTTTTTAATTTATTACCTATTTGGCCCTTAGATGGAGGGAAGATTTTGTTTTTATGGTGCAGTAGATATGCACCGTTTTTAAAAGCACATGAGCGAATGTTAAAGCTATCAAGTGGATTTTTAGTAGCTTTATGCCTCTATACAGCTATTGTTTATTCAATGCACCTTCACTTATGGATTGTTTTAGCCTTTCTAATTCTTTGTCATTATCAAGAATGGCGTAATCGCCATTTTGTTTACATGCGCTTTTTACTAGAACGATATCATGGAAAAGAAAGGGCAATTGCTACTTTACAGCCGGTGAATGCGTCTGCAAACGAGCAGATTTACGACGTGTTAAAAAAGTTCAAAAAAGGTTGTAAGCATATGATTGTGTTTCAAGCAAACGGTGAAGCATTGAGAATTGATGAAAACGAATTGCTTCATGCTTACTTTGTGGAGAAAAGAGTGGACAGCTCACTTAACGAGCTTGTATCTATCTATTAAAATCAAGTAACATATAAAGAAGGTAAAGTTCGGCTGAACGCGTAGCCGGACTTTTTTAATTGAACATTTAAAGAAGTGGAGATTGAAACGTGAGAAAATGTATTATTAATGCTGCAACAAAATCGAAGCGCATTGCTGTTATAAATGATGGAGAGCTAGAAGAGGTTTATTTAGAAGAGCAGAATAAGCACCAGATTGTTGGTGATATTTATATAGGGCGAGTTGTGAAGGTTATACCCGGTATGCAGGCCGCATTTGTTGACATTGGTCTATCACAAAATGGATTTATTCATCAGCAAGAGCTCATTTCGTATCGAAATGATTCAGACAGCCAAAAGGACAGCAGGGCAATGTCAGCTTTTATTCGAGAAGGTGAAGCCATTGTTGTTCAGGTGATTAAAGAAGGGATTGGAACAAAAGGACCACGCTTAACCGGTGTTATTGAATTTGCAACAGAAGAGCTTGTTTATTTGCCCGAAGGAAATTATGTGGCAGCTTCGAAAAAGATGGAGGAGCAGGAGCGAGTTAAGTGGAAACAGCTCGGTCAACAGCTCATTGAAAACAAAGAAGGCCTTGTCTTTCGAACAGCTGTGCAATCGCTGACAGAGGAACAGGTAGTGAAAAGAATTAAAGAACTGCGGAGGCAGTATCAGCATGAAATTGTAGCAAATAAGAATCAGAAGGCACCAAAGCTCTTAAAAAAAGGCCAAGAGTTTTTGAATTCAGTTGTACAAAGTGTGAGTAAAAAAACAATACAAGAATTTGCAGTGGATGATTTTACCCATTATCAACAGCTTCTTGAAACGTATCCAACATTACCTTTTTACTATTATAAAGGAACTGAAAGCGTATTTGAGCACTACGATATCGATAGCCAAGTTGAAAAACTTTTGAGACGAACGGTTTGGCTAAAAAGTGGTGGCTATATTGTGATTGATGAAACAGAAGCAATGACGGTAGTAGACGTAAATACAGGAAAGTTTAGCGGGAAAAGCTCACTGAGGGAAAACATTTTGCGTGTTAATAAAGAAGCTGCCCTTGAAATAGCTAAGCAGCTAAAGCTTCGCCATATCGGAGGTATGATACTAGTTGATTTCATTAACATGAGTAGCCGACAAGATCGTGAGGTATTGCTACAGTATGTTCAAGATATTGTTAAAGCAGATGAAGTTCGTACTACTGTGGTTGGGTTTACTGAACTTGGTATTTTGCAACTAACGCGCAAAAAGGTACGCGATAGCATTGGTTCTACCTTAACGATGGCTTGTCAGGTTTGCAATGGAACAGGACGAGTGATGGATGCAGAAACCATTGCGTTTCAAATTGAACGTAAGTTATGGGAATATCGATTTTCAACAGAAGAAGCCATTTGGATTGAAACGCGTGAAGATGTAGAAGAACACTTAAAGAAAGATGGTTTCTTTCATGCGTTAGAAGAAATGATTGGACTAAAGTTGTACTGTACGTCAACTCTTTCAGCTTCTCATACGTATCACATTAAATATGTAGGGCAAGAATCTGTCATTCAGGAAAGGATAAGAAAGTAATCTTTTTACGAATAAAGTTACAAATCTAATTGACACTTACCTTCATACTGTAGTAAGATTTAATATGTTGGTTTGTAGCACCCGTGCTACAACCGCTCAGAACAGGTTTTAAGTCCGATATGGACACCTGTGATGGCGAGTCTTAGTTTTTAGAGGAGGTGCAGAGAATGTACGCAATTATCGAAACTGGTGGTAAACAAATTAAAGTAGAAGCTGGTCAAGCAATCTACATCGAAAAACTTGCTGGTGAACAAGGCGAAACAGTTACTTTTGATAAAGTATTATTTGTAGGTGGCGACAACGTTAAAGTTGGTGCTCCATTTGTTGAAGGTGCAACAGTTACGGCTAAAGTTGAAAAACAAGGTCGTGCTAAGAAAATCACTGTATTCAAATACAAAGCAAAGAAAAACTATCGTCGTAAGCAAGGTCACCGTCAACCTTACACAAAAGTTGTTATCGACGCTATCAACGCGTAAGATTAGCATCTGATGATCAAGGTGACAATTTCTCGTAACGCAAACAAGCAAATCGACGGGTTCACGATGAGTGGACATGCTGAATTTTCCGAGCATGGAAAAGATCTTGTTTGTGCGGGAGCATCGGCAGTTTCATTTGGCACTTTAAACGCTATTCATTCAATAACCGGCGTAACGCCAGTTATTAAGCAGGGTGGAGATGGTGGATATCTTCGCTGTGAGATTCCAGAAAATGTTGATTTATCGGCATTGGAGCAAATTCATCTTTTGCTAGAAGGAATGGTTGTGTCTTTGAAAACAATCGAATTAGACTACAGTAAATATATAAAAATTAACGACAATTAAACAGGAGGTGGATGTCATGTTAGTAAGATTAGACCTTCAATTCTTCGCTTCTAAAAAAGGAGTAGGTAGTACTAAAAACGGTCGTGATTCAATCGCGAAACGTCTTGGTGCTAAACGTGCTGATGGCCAATTCGTAACTGGTGGTTCAATTTTATACCGTCAACGCGGTACTAAAATTTACCCAGGTGCAAACGTAGGTCGTGGTGGAGATGATACTCTATACGCTCAAATCGACGGTATCGTTAAATTTGAACGTTTCGGTCGTGACCGTAAAAAAGTATCTGTATATCCAGTAGCTCAAGAAGCATAAGCTGTGAAAAGAAAACTCTAACCTCAATGGAGGTTAGAGTTTTCTTTTTGTAGAATAATTCACCTATTCTCCACTGGAATTTGTTATAATCGAACATATTAAATAACAATGATGCGAGATGTTTTTATCGCCTAGAAGTTACTTATGCTCGAGTCAAAAGTTAGTTAGGAGTGCGAAAATGAAAAAAGAGTGGGATGTTGTCGAAGTATTAAAATATGCTAGGCATGATTGGCTAAACAAGATACAGCTAATTAAAGGCAATTTAGCACTGAATCGGATAGATCGAGCGAACGACATCATCAATACAATCGTGAACGAGTCACAGCACGAATCAAAATTGACAAGCATGAATATGCGTTTGTTCACAGGGTTTGTTATGACTTATCACTGGTATAACCACGCGGTTCGGTTGGAGCTTGAAGTGCTCGGAAACGCTCAGGATTTATCAAAGTACGATAATGAATTATACAGATGGTGCCGTTATTTAACCGGTTTGCTAGAATCTCATATTGATTATCATGCTGATAATTATTTGAGTATTTCATTATGCACAGAAGAGCAGGAACCTCGTTTCTTTTTTGATTTTAGTGGAATACTAACGGATATGCAAAATTTACAAGAACAGCTCGGTAGGTATGAATATGGTCAAATGCTTACATGCGTTGAACAAGAGATGCTTCCAACTGAGTTTAATATTCAAATTAAAATAAATACATGAGTAGATCTCTTTTGTACAAGTGTACAGAAGAATGAACTAGAACGGAGTGAAAGTACATGTTTGTAGATCAGGTCAAGGTATATGTGAAAGGTGGCGACGGAGGAAATGGTATGGTTGCCTTCCGTCGTGAAAAGTATGTGCCAAAGGGAGGTCCTGCTGGGGGTGACGGTGGTCACGGAGCAGACGTTATCTTTGAAGTAGAAGAAGGCTTACGTACACTTATGGATTTCCGCTATAAGCGACATTTTAAAGCAGATCGTGGTGAGCACGGTATGTCAAAAGGTCAGCATGGTCGTAATTCAGAAGCAATGATTGTTAAAGTGCCACCAGGAACAGTTGTGATTGATGCGGAAACAAAAGAAACGGTCGCAGATTTAGTCGAACACGGTCAGCGTGCAGTGATTGCAAAAGGGGGACGTGGTGGTCGAGGAAATACGCGTTTTGCAACGCCGGCTAACCCAGCTCCAGAGCTTTCTGAAAACGGAGAGCCAGGGCAAGAGCGCGATGTTATCCTTGAGCTAAAAGTATTGGCTGATGTTGGATTAGTTGGATTTCCAAGCGTAGGGAAATCAACGCTACTATCCGTTACGTCTGCTGCTAAGCCAAAGATTGCCGAGTATCATTTTACAACGCTTGCACCAAATTTAGGCGTTGTTGAAACAGGAGACAACCGTAGCTTTGTTATGGCGGATCTACCTGGTTTAATTGAAGGTGCACACGAAGGCGTTGGTTTAGGACATCAGTTTTTACGCCATATTGAACGTACGCGTGTTATTGTTCACGTAGTCGACATGTCTGGATTAGAAGGTCGTGACCCTTATGAAGACTATTTAACAATTAATGAAGAGCTACGCCAATACAACCTACGCTTAACAGAGCGTCCGCAAGTGGTAGTAGCAAATAAAATGGATATTCCAGAAGCGGAAGAAAATTTAGCGCGCTTTAAAGAAAAAGTAGGAGAAGAAGTGAAGGTATTCCCTATCTCTGCTGCAACGCGTGATGGAATTCGTGAACTGTTGTTTACGGTTGCTGACCTTGTAGATACAACGCCTGAATTCCCAATGCATGAAGAGGAAGACTTATCAACTCATCGCGTACTTTACAAGCACGAGAAGAAGGAAGTAGAATTCCACATTACGCGTGATAGCGATGGTTCATTTGTATTAGATGGTGAAAAAGTTGAAAAGCTGTTCAAGATGACCGATTTCTCAAGAGACGAATCTGTTCGCCGCTTTGCTCGCCAGCTTCGTGGTATGGGCATAGACGAAGCGCTTCGTGAAAGAGGCGCAAAAGATGGAGATATTGTAAAGCTATTTGAATATGAGTTCGAATTTATCGACTAATCATTCATGTCACAGGGGAGGGGCTTGACTTGGATAAGGCTGATAAGCAGTTTTATTTAGTACGAGAAGATGTATTGCCAGAAGCCATGAAGAAAACGCTGGATGCAAAGCTGCTAATTGAACGTGGAAAATCAGCTTCCGTAGCTGATGCAGTTCAAGAGGTTGACTTAAGCAGGAGTGCTTTTTATAAATATAGAGATACTGTGTTCCCGTTTCAAACGGTTGTGACACAGCGAATTATTTCACTCTTTTTTCACCTGGAAGATCGCTCAGGTACGTTATCTCATTTACTAAGTGTCGTAGCCTCTTCGGGGTGTAATGTGTTAACAATTCACCAAACCATTCCGCTACAAGGAAGAGCAAATGTTACGCTCTCTTTAGATATTGCAAGCATGAAGGTTGAGCTGAACGAGTTGTTACGAGAATTAAAAAGGCTTGCATTTGTAGACAAGGTTGAAGTCCTTGGTTCAGGTGCTTAACTAGAAAGCAGACATAGACAGGAGAGAGAAGAATCGTGGGGAAAGTAGGATATTTAGGACCAAAAGCAACATTTACACATGTAGCAGTTCAAGAAGTGTTTTCAGAATATGAGCAGATTCCCTTTAAGACTATTCCATCTTGTATTGATGCGGTGTATAACGAAGACGTAGAGTATGGAATCGTTCCGCTTGAAAATGCATTAGAAGGTTCCGTTAATTTAACACTTGATTATTTAATTCATGAGCATCGCCTTCCCGTGGTAGGTGAGATTGTTTTACCGATTCGTCAGCATTTAATGGTTCATCCTAATCATGCAGACAAATGGGAAGAGGTTAAGACTGTGTATTCACATCCTCATGCCATTGCGCAGTGTCATAAGTTTTTGTACGGTAGCTTGGGACATGTTCCGGTGGAAGAAATGACATCAACAGCATTTGCTGCAAAGTACGTTAGCGAGAACCCAGAAGAAGTAGTCGGTGCAATTGCCAACGGATTAGCTGCTAAGGAGTATGGGCTTCATATTGCACGCCCCAATATTCATGATTATGATCATAATACGACTCGTTTCGTCGTGCTCCATAAAGACCGAACTCGCGCTGTGCCATTTGAGCAAGAGAATGGCTACAAAACGACTTTAATGATTACATTACCATCGGATCAAGCTGGAGCACTGCATCAAGTACTGTCTGCATTTGCATGGCGTAAGTTGAATTTATCTAAAATTGAATCAAGACCAATGAAGACAGGACTAGGAAATTACTTCTTTATTGTCGATATTGAACAAGAAATGGACGAGGTGCTAATACCAAGCGCTATTGCTGAACTTGAAGCACTTGGATGTAAGGTAGCTATTCTAGGAAGCTACCCACATACGTTACTCGACCGAAAAATCCCGCTATAAAATATAGCGGGATTTTTTATTCACTCTTTAATAAGTAGCCAGCTTGCTCAAGTGCTTCGCAGGCTGCATCAAGCTTCTGAATAGTGTCAGCTTCAAGTGTATGAAGGTGAGTACCTTCTGTTAATTGCGACAGATACGTTGCATTTGTTTGGTTAATCTTTTGTAAAAAGGCTTCTACATCTTTACGAGTTTGAACCATCATTGAAGCCGTGAGTTCTCCGTACACGGGATGTTCAATGGTTACGTCTTTTACGCATACTCCATGATCTACAATCATAAACAGCTCTTTTTCCGTATCTTCAGGTGCATGATGACAAGCAATAATTCGTTGCTGAGAGGATGCCTGGTTAGGAGATTGCATATAAATATAGCCTTGGCTTGTAGCTAGAATGGGTTCATTACGGGCCTTTAAGAGCGAGATATCTTGCACAATTACCTGTCTGCTTACCTTTGTTCTCTTTGATAGTTCACTGCCCGTCATAGGCTGTTGCTCAGTTTTTAACCATTGTAAAATGAGCTCTCGTCGCTCTTCACCTAAAACTTTGCGTTGATTTTCTGACATGCTTTTACCGCTCCTTCATAATCTCTTTATGTAATAAATGAAGCACCTTCATTAGTTCATCCAAATCTTCCGTAGTTGTATGCAAACTAAAGGAAATACGAATAAAATTTTTGGCTTGCTCGGGGCTTTTTCCAATAGCTAGTAACGAACGAAGAGGGGCTTGTTTATGAACTGTACAAGCACTGCCGGTTGCTACTGCGATATTGTGACGATTACATTGTAACATAACATACTGACCTTGTACGTTGCGGAACGTTAGTCCAATGATGCCTGGAAAATGAGCGGGACTATTTGCTTCCATCTGAACAAACCCTTGTAAGCCCTCAATTTGTGTAAGTAAATACGATTTTAAGTTCTCAAAGTGGTTGTAAGATTTTTTTAACTGGTTATGGGCATGTTCTGCAGCTGTCGCAAAGGCTACAATCCCTGGGACATTCATAGTACCTCTATCGTGTTCTGTAACTAAATTAATTAGGTTAGAAATGCTTTTACCAGAGGCTGGGCGAATGTAAACAAATCCAACTCCTTTAGGACCATATAATTTATGACTCGCTACAGATAGACTATCAATGCTTGCTTTTTCAACGTCAATTGGTATTTTTCCAAATGACTGCACGCAGTCACAGTGAAACCAAATACCGTGTTCTTTTAGCAACTGTCCAATAGCTTGGATTGGCTGAATGGACCCAAGCTCGTGATTGACATGCTGAATGGCTACAAGAACCGTATCTTCTTGAATTGCTTGTTTCAAAGCTTCTATTGATACAACGCCAGCTTTATTAACCGGTAGATAAGTAATGGTGTAACCAACTTTTTGAGAAGAAGAAAGCGCTCGTAAGACCGAAGCATGCTCTAACGAAGTCGTTATAATATGTTTTCCTCTATGTTCCGTACGCTGAAGAAGAGATTGAATAGCCAGCATATTGGACTCTGTTCCTCCGCTTGTAAAGTGTATACCTTGCGTATCTCCATTTATAAAAGAAGCGAGCTTGTGTCGACATAAAGAAAGCAAGTCCCCTGCTTGAGTACCAATCGTATGTAGACTGTTCGCGTTTCCATAATAAGATATGGCAGCTGTGTTATATGCTTCGATTGATTCCTTACTCATAGGCGTGGTTGCCGCATAATCAAGATAAACCATAGCTTTCCCTCTTTTCTTAAAAATAAAAAATATCTTGTCTTTTATTTAATAATATGTAAATATAGGTGTCAAGACACATGTAAAGTTAATGTCTTATTTTTTGTTTTGAAAATGAACAGAAGTATAAGAGGTGAAGCATGCATAAGACGGACGTATTAATTATTGGGAGTGGATTGGCAGCTTTAGCTACGGCTTATGCTTTGTATCCATATAAAAAAGTCACGATGGTAACAAAGGGGCGTATAGAAGAAAACAATTCTATATTGGCACAGGGAGGAATTGCAGCGGCAGTAGGAAACCATGATGGCTGGCAAGAGCATGCTTATGATACGTTAGCAGCTGGAAGTAGCCACTGCATTGAAGAAACAGTACATATACTGGCTAAAGAAGGTGTTAGCTGCGTATGGGACTTTATCGCTGATGGAATGAAGTTTGATCAGTTGAAAAATGGAGATTTTCATTTTGGTCGAGAAGGAGCTCATCGATTAAATCGAATCTTGCATGCAGGAGGAGATAAAACGGGTGCTTTGCTATTTTCATTTTTAAAGAAGCGAGTATTACCTCATGTTGAAATCATAGAGCATCAAGTCATTCAGAAGCTAATTTGTGACGACAGAGGCTGCATTGGAGCCATTGGAGAAGGAAGAAGAGGACAGATGCAAGCGTATTTGGCAGAGCACGTTGTAGTGGCTACTGGCGGAATTGGCGGCTTGTATCAGTATACATCCAATCATGTTCATGCCACTGGAGAAGGGGTGATGCTGGCTTATGATGCAGGAGCAGAACTTGAAGATTTAGAATTTATTCAGTTTCACCCTACGCTATTGCGAAAGGGGAATCATGCAGTTGGATTGGTATCAGAGGCTGTGCGTGGTGAAGGTGGTGTGCTCGTAACTGAAGATGGAGAGTACTTCATGAAAGGAATTCAGCCGTTTGAAGACCTATCTTCACGAGATATTGTAGCCAGAGCAGTTTTTGAACAAATGCAAAGAGGAAAAGACGTCTTTTTAGATATTAGTGAGGTAGAAAAGTTTAATGAGCGCTTTCCAACAATAAAAGCTCTTTGTCAAAAAGCAAATATTGACCTTTCTCAAAAAAGAATACCAGTCATACCGGGAGCCCACTTTTTGATGGGGGGAATAAAGGTTAACGAGCATGGAGAAACGACTATTCCTTATCTTTATGCTGTAGGAGAAGTAGCTTGTACAGGGGTGCATGGTGCAAATCGTTTAGCAAGCAACTCGTTGTTAGAGTGTATCGTATTCGGTAGACGAGTAGGGGAACATATCCTATCAACAGAAAGTCGTCAAGTCATAGACTATAAAGTAGACGAGCAAGTTTCAAGGTTTGAGGAATCTTTCACTATGAACCAAGTAGATATTCAAGCGGTTATGATGCAGCACGTAGGGATAATTAGAAATGCAGCTGGTCTACAGGAGGCAATAAATTGGTTTGAACATGAGCTGAATTTGTTAAGGCTTAAAGTCGTAACTTCATATTCAAAGCAACAAAGACAGCGAATGGCAATGCTAAAGCTTGGAAAGCTTATAGCATCTTCAGCGATAAATCGATGTGAAAGCAGAGGCGCTCACTATCGATCTGATTTCCCATATAAGGAACATAGTTGGGAGAAACAAAAGATTATTCATTCTTTAGAGGGTGTACTGGCTTAAATATGCATAATTAATGACAGAAAAGAGGGGATTTTGTGAATGCATTAAAGATTAAAACACTACTTCATCAATTTTTCATTGAAGATATTGGAGATCAAGATTTGACGAGTGAAGCCATTTTTTCACGTCACGAAACGGGATACGCTGAAATTGTTGCTAAGCAAAGTGGGATCTTTGTGGGTGATAGTATTATTGCAGAAGGCTTTTACCTAATAAATCAACAAGCGGAAGTTCAGCTGTATAAAAGAGACGGGGAACATGTTAAAGCTGGGGATATCATTGCAAAGGTTCATGGACCGATCCAAGCAATTTTAACAGGAGAGCGCGTTATTTTAAATCTTATTCAACGCATGAGTGGTATTGCAACAATGACTTTTCAAGCGAGAAAAATGATGGAAGGTACGCACACACAGATTTGTGATACGCGTAAAACGACGCCTGGACTTCGAGGGTTAGAGAAGTATGCTGTTCGCATGGGAGGCGGAGTAAATCATCGGTTTGGCCTATACGACGGAGTCATGTTAAAAGACAATCATATTGCGTATGCAGGTTCTATTAAAAAAGCTGTTTTAAAAGTGAAAGAATCTGTTGGACCAATGGTAAAGATAGAAGTTGAGATAGAGACCCTTGAACAGCTAAAAGAAGCGGTGGAAGCAGATGTAGATGTTATTATGTTTGATAACTGCCGTCCACAAACAATTAAGGAATGGATTTCCCTTGTACCAAATCATATCATGACAGAAGCTTCTGGTGGGATGACGTTAAATAACATAGCTTCGTATAAAGACACGGGTGTAGATTATATTTCCTTAGGAGCTCTAACCCACTCTGTGCAGTCGCTTGATATTAGTTTAAACGTGGAGGAAATGAACCATGAACTTGTTTGAAACATTAAAGACTCAGACACTACCCCTTGAATATTCAACGATGTCAGATGAAGAGATGAAAAAAAGAATTAGAGTCATTAAGCAAAGGCTTGGTGATCAGCTTTACATATTAGGGCATCATTATCAAAAGGACGAAGTTTATGAGTTTGCAGATGCGGTAGGAGATTCCTTGCAGCTATCTCAAATGGCCGCAGCAAATAAAAAAGCTGCTTACATCGTATTCTGTGGTGTTCATTTTATGGCCGAAACGGCGGATATTCTAACAACGAGTAATCAACGAGTTGTATTACCTGATATGAGAGCAGGATGTTCTATGGCTGATATGGCCGACATTCAACAAACTGAAAAAGCATGGCCGATTTTGCAATCTCTGTTTGGAGACACAATTGTACCGCTTACGTATGTTAATTCTACTGCGGCGATTAAGGCATTTGTTGGTAAATATCATGGTGCAACCGTGACGTCATCTAATGCAAAAGAAGTGGTTCAGTGGGCGTTTACTAAAAAGCAGCGTATTTTATTTTTACCAGATCAGCATTTAGGGAGAAATACAGCTTATGAACTAGGTGTACCTCTTGATGAAATGGCTATTTGGGATCCAATTGAAAATGAGCTCGTTTTTGATGGTGACATAGAAAACGTAAAAATCATCCTGTGGAAGGGACACTGCTCTGTTCATGAAAATTTTACAGTGAAAAATATTGAATATGTACGTAAAACGCATCCAAACATGAATATTATCGTTCATCCAGAGTGTACGCATGATGTTGTACAGCAGTCTGACTATGCTGGTTCAACCAAATATATTATTGATACGATTAAACAAGCACCAGCAGGGTCAGAGTGGGCAATTGGAACGGAAATGAACTTGGTTAACAGACTGATTCATACTCATGAGGATAAGAAAGTTATTTCATTAAATCCTTATATGTGTCCATGTTTAACAATGAATCGTATTGACCTTCCACACTTGCTTTGGTCTTTAGAAATGATTGATAAGGGAATGCCAATTAATGAGATTAAAGTGGAGTCTGAAGTAGCTGTGCTGGCTCAAAAAGCACTTAACAACATGCTTGCAATGACTTAAAGATACGAAAATAAATGAGAATTGAAAAACAAGCATAAAAAAGATCCTTTCACATACATTTGTGGTGATGGATCTTTTTTTTATAAAAAAATCCAAACTTTTAAGCATCAAGAATAAAATACTTGTTCAAGGCATATGTTGTGATGAACAAACAGAACTTGCTTTGATTCCGCACATATAGATGAAATATACTCGACTCGGGAGGGGAATGACGTTGAAAATCCATATTGTCCAAAAAGGGGATACCCTTTGGAAAATCGCTCAAAAATATGGCGCAAACTTTGAAGAGCTTAAAAAAATGAACTCACAATTAAGCAATCCAGACATGATTATGCCTGGAATGAAAATTAAAGTACCAACTGGCGGAGTACCTGTGACGAATGAAGGTAACTCATTAGGGATTAAAGAAATGCCTAAAGTCCAGCATCCATATAGTGACCAATCAACGAAAGCTTATCCGGTAACTGAAATAGATAGTGAACCATCGCCAACTCCGAGCATGCAACCAATGAAAAAAGAGATGCCAATTGCTCCGCCACCAAAAAAGGAAGCACCAGTAGCGCCGGTAGCACCAGTAGCGCCAAAGAAAGAAATGCCGAAAAAAGAAGCACCAAAGAAAGAAGTGCCAAAGAAAGAAATGCCGAAAAAAGAAGCACCGAAAAAAGAAATGCCTAAAATGCCAAAGCTTCCAAAGATTCAGCCAATCGCTCCTGAAATTGACATTAATAATTACTATACGTTAAACATGGCGATGCAGCAGCCGAAAAAAGAAGAACCAAAAGTAGAAGCGGTTGTAGAGTCGCCTGAAAGTCCAGAGATGGAAAGTATAGAAGCACCAGTTCAACAGCCTTGTTATCCAATTGTACCAATTTCTCCAGTCATGCCTGGATGTGGATTTCATTATATGCCGTGTTATCCACCACCAATGCCGCCAGCATATCCAGCATACCCAGCATATCCACAGCAATGGCAGATGCCGCAGGTACAAGGAGAAATGGAATCGGCAGAATCAATGGAAAACAACCAAATGGTAGCTGGCCAAATGCAGTATCCAAATGCACCAATGCATGCTGGGAATGCGCCAATGCATGCTGCGAATGCGCCATTTTATCCAGTGATGAATCCGTATATGCCATGTGGTCCTGTTCAATGCTCGCCTTGCCCACCACCTTGGGGGTACCAGCAACCAGCGTATCCAATGTATCCATCGATGCCTCAGGTACAGGGGGAAATGATGGAATCTCCAGAGATGGAAAACAATAGTGTAATGGGCATGCAGATGCCATATCAGCCACCGCAAGAAGACTGTGGATGTGGATCTCCTCAGCCCATGCCATACGGACATCAACAGATGCCATACGGATATCAACAGATACCATATGGGTACCAAGATCAGCGCTTGGCACCTTATCCAGACCCGTATGGACCCCCATTTGGTATGATAGGGGCACCTCCATATCCAGCAGTTGATCCAAATTTATTTAATATACCTGATTATGAAGAAGATGAAGATTAATAACGGCAGAGGCGATGACTCTATACATCGCCTCTTTTTTTATTTAGTAGAAAAAGGAGTTCACGTGAAGCAATACTATATAAAAAAGCCACATGTCTTTTATCTACACACGAATCAAGGGATGAAAATAATAAAGAAGTATCGTTATGAAGGCACAATCAATCGTACGTTTCAATTTATTCAAGCACTTAACGAGTACGGATTTAACGCTGCCGTTAATTTTGAACCATTTCCAAATGGAGAGCTTGTAATTAAAGCGAGAGAAGGTGTTTGGGGAATTATGCCTTACCTCCAAACAAAGTCATTAGCTTCGTATGAACAATCAAATCATCGAAAGGGAGTTATTGAGCTACTACATGCTTATCATAAAGCCGCATCACTTGCGTGGTATGATGTAAAAGACATATTTCCAACGTATGAACTTACTCATGTTTGGCAAAAGCGACTTGCTCGTTTTATTCATCACAAAAAACTTATTGAGTCCATCATTGGAAAAAGAACGTATAAAGTTATTGAAGATTTATGCCAAAACAGCTTAATTGCTATGCACAAGTACGAAAGCGAAGAGCAAAAGCATACGCAAACAATCATCCATGGGGATACGGCTTCTCATAATTTTTTAAGGGGAATTAACAACGAGTATTATTTAATCGATTTTGATTGTGCAGCTCAATCTACACTTTTTACAGATTATATTCAATTAGCTCAGCGTTTTTTATTACAGGAAAACTTTTCAATTGAAAAGTTACTAAAGGAAAGAGGAATGACACATCTTTTCGATTCGCCTTATGTTATTGCTGCCCTGTGCTTTCCAGCTATGATTTTGTTGCCTTGGTACACGTGTTTAACAAACATACCCTCCTCATATAGAGAGCTTATTCAGCTAAAAAAATGGACTGAAAAGCAGATTATAAAAGCTGAGTTAACAAATAGGGAGATATTGCGTATATTCCCTAATATCTAAAGAGTTTACCGCTAACTGACAGCATAAATTATGCTCAACTTTAAGACCCTAATGATGAGTCCGCTATAAGGTGGCTCATTTAAAGGGGGAGTTTCGATTGAACAAGTATATTATTTCATCATTAGCAGCAGGTTGTATGTTTGGTTTAACGGCTTGTACAAGTGATCAGGGCATGGAACAGCGTTATAACGACAATACTGAACCTGTTGGTTACTATACAAGTGAAAACGAAAATGAGCATCGTCTTGATCAAGGAAAAGGTCCTGTAACTGATATGTTAGATGGTGACGACGAAAACAACAATAGACGAACGGCTCCGTTAAACGTAACGGATGGGCGTTACGATAGCCCAACTAATTCGTATCAAAATCCATCTACAAATAAAAATGGTTTTTATAGCAATGCTAACATCGGTGACAGTGACATGAATTATCACGGTCATCTCAATGGTAGAAATAACCTCACGCAAACAAATACAAATGCTTATCCAGCAGATTTAACTGAGAAAGTAGCAGACAAAGCAGCTGGTGTAAACGGCGTGAAAGACTGTAGAGCAGTAGTTGATGATAACCGCATGTTAGTAGCTGTCGATCCATCTAACAGCAATGTAAACGAAGAAGAGCTTAAAAAGGCTGTACAAAAAGAAGTAAAGCCTTTAGCGAAAAAGTATGACCTTCAAGTTGAAGTAGATAACGGAATGTTCAATAGCGTACGTAATGTTGATAATGACATTCGTAACGGTGTAGATAATGGAATTATTCGTACAAACATCAACAGTTTGTATGAATCCATTGATGAGAATGTTAATCGTAAAAACCGCTAAGTAAAAAAGAACTGGGACTCAGTATTCCAGCTAACGAGATATCCGAACGACCGGGAGCTAACTCACCATCGTTCGGATATTTTTTTGCTTGCAAACCGAGTTGAAAAGCTAAATCTTGTAGAAGAGCCCTGACTTTCCTTTGAGAATGGCTTATTTAGTTTTATCATAGCTTCTCTTTGTGTATTTAAGGAAATGGATAAAAAAAGAAAGAAAGGAAAAGATATAAATAGAAATTCTTCTTTCAGTCATCTTTATGAAGTGACAAATTACATGTGTGAGGTGATGATGGATGAAACGAACCATTCATCAAATAATCATTGTATGTACCATCAGCAGCTTTTTAGTAAGCTTAGCTGGAGTAGTGGAAGCTAAGCGCCCGATGACTATTTTCTTGGAGCGTACGTATGTAGATGGAGTTATTAGTCAAGAGGTCGTAAATTCCCCGTACATGACAAAAGAAGAAGTAGTAAATGCTTATTCTACGTGGAGAGTAATTAAAGCATCAAACGAAGAGGTGGTACTGAGAAAGGCGGTTGACGATATTTCTCCAATGCTTAAAGAAAATGGCTACGTTGGCTTATCAGTTAATGGAGTATTATCTACGTTTGAAGGGAAACCTGTAAATTCTACAAATATTATTCAATCTTTCTTTCAGATTGATGTAGAAAAATTAGAGAGTTATCAAGAAGAGCGGCTAAAAGACGGGATTCGTGTTCAAACGAAAGATGACTATGTATCCTTGATGAATTTTTATAAAATGTACGAGCTTAATTCGCGGCCTACTTCTATCAAGTAGCCGCTTTTTGTTATGTTCTAACTAGCAGTAAGAACTTGAAAGCAGATTTCTTTTTATTTCTACGTCAAATTCCTTCTATTCACTTTTAGGGTTGTGTTAAAATAATAGTCAGCGCTATACGTTCGACAGAGTATGAACAGAAATTATGGAATTAAAACTATCATGGCTTCTTAGTTGGAAGATAGATGAATGAACTGGGCAGTGTTCTCTACTTGATGATAACAAGGAGGGTAGACTGCCTTCGTTCATGTGAGAGGGAGAGAGTTAGTTGATTGATTATATCAGAGGTGTGATTACATATATTAATCCAGAGTACGTTGTCATAGAAAATCAAGGAATGGGCTATCAGGTATTTACACCAAATCCTTATGTATTTTCTGTTGATAATGAAGAGAAAATTATTTATACGTATCAATATGTGCGAGAGGATATCTTAGCACTGTACGGCTTTAATTCTCGTGAACAAAAAGAACTATTTATGAAATTAATTAGCGTGTCAGGTATTGGACCAAAAGGTGCGTTGGCGATTCTAGCATCAGGTAACCCTTCTCAAGTGGTGCAGGCTATTGAAGAGGAAAATGAAAAGTTTTTAGTGAAGTTTCCGGGAGTAGGAAAAAAAACAGCTCGTCAAATGATTTTGGACTTGAAAGGAAAGCTTCATGACATCGTACCGGATGCAGTGCCATCACTATTTGCTGATATGGACGAACAAGAAGTTAAATCACAAAGCTCAGAAGCTTTAGACGAGGCTATTGAGGCACTAAAAGTCCTTGGATATGCAGAGCGAGAGATTAACAAGGTAGTTCCAGCCTTAATGCAGCAGTCGATGACGACGGATCAATATATTAAGGAAGCATTGAAGCGTTTGCTTAAGTAACGAATGAAGGAGGAATATGATGGACGATCGTATTGTGACAGGCGATGCACTTAGCGAAGAAGAAGTGTTAGAGCAAAGTCTTAGACCTCAATTTCTACAACAGTATATTGGTCAGCATAAAGTAAAGAGTCACTTAGATATCTTTATTAAAGCCGCTAAAATGCGAAGTGAAACGTTGGATCATGTACTGCTATATGGGCCTCCTGGCTTAGGAAAAACAACGTTGGCGACCATTATTGCCAATGAGATGGGCGTGCAAATTCGCACAACTTCAGGTCCAGCCATTGAACGTCCTGGAGATTTAGCTGCTGTACTAACAAGCTTAGAGCCAGGCGATGTGTTATTTATTGATGAAATTCATCGTCTTAATCGATCGGTTGAAGAGGTCCTTTATCCTGCAATGGAGGATTTTTGTCTAGATATTGTGATTGGGAAAGGCCCGAGTGCTCGCTCCGTACGGTTAGATTTGCCTCCCTTTACGCTTGTGGGAGCGACAACGAGAGCTGGTTTGCTTTCATCACCACTGCGAGATCGGTTTGGGGTTTTAAGCCGCTTGGAATATTACCAAGAAGAAGACTTAGCATCTATCGTAGAGCGTACAGCTTCCATCTTAAATGTAGGCATTGATACGCAAGCTACGCATGAAATTGCCAGGAGGGCTCGTGGGACCCCAAGGATTGCTAATCGTCTTTTAAGACGCGTTCGTGATTTTGCACAGGTAAAAGGTGATGGTGAAATTACCGTTCAACTTGCTACAGAAGCTTTAGAGATGCTGCAAGTTGACCGTTTAGGGTTGGATCATATTGACCATAAATTATTAAGAGGGATTATTGAAAAATTTCGTGGAGGTCCAGTTGGATTAGATACAATTTCTGCTACCATTGGCGAAGAATCACACACAATTGAAGATGTATATGAACCATACTTACTTCAAATTGGCTTCTTACAAAGAACGCCTAGAGGACGAATCGTAACGTCGCTTGTGTATGATCATTTTCAAATGGAGGTGCCAGAGAAGTGAACGAGCTCCCTAAATTAATAATGATTATGGGCGGTATTTTACTATTGGTCGGTTTTTTGCTACAATTTATCGGCAAACTTCCTGGTGATATTTTAATTAAAAAAGGAAATACAACCTTTTATTTTCCAATCGTGACTTCGATTATTATTAGCGTTTTATTGTCGCTTATTTTCTTTTTTATTGGTCGATTTAAATAATTATTTTAGTAGGAACAGGTGAATGAAATGAAAGTAGATTTGTTTGATTTCCATTTACCAGAGGAATTGATTGCACAAACGCCGCTTGAAAAGCGTGATGCATCAAGACTTATGGTAGTAAACAAAGAAACAGGTGAAGTACGTCATCATATGTTTCATGACCTTCTTGATTATTTACAAGAAGGTGATTGTCTTGTATTGAACGATACGCGTGTGTTACCAGCCCGTTTATTTGGAACAAAAGAAGATACGGGAGCTAATATTGAAGTTCTGCTTTTAAAACAAACAGAAGGTGACATGTGGGAAACGCTTGTAAAGCCTGCAAAGCGCGTTAAAGAAGGAACTATTATCTCGTTTGGGGATGGCCGCTTAACAGCCGTTTGTAAAGGTGTAAGTAATCAGGGGGGAAGACTGCTTGAATTCCAGTATGACGGAATCTTCTATGAAGTATTGGAACAGCTTGGTGAGATGCCGCTGCCGCCTTATATCAAAGAACGCCTTGATGACCGTGAACGCTATCAAACTGTGTTCGCACGTGAACAAGGTTCAGCTGCAGCACCAACAGCAGGACTTCATTTCACGGAAGAAATGCTGGAAGAAATTAAAGCGAAAGGTGTGCATATTGCCTTTTTAACACTGCACGTTGGCCTAGGAACATTCAGACCCGTCAGCGTAGATGATTTAGAAGAGCATGATATGCATGCGGAATACTATCAAGTGAGTGAAGAAACAGCTTCATTGCTGAATTCAGTACGTAAACAAGGTGGGCGAATTATTTCTGTTGGGACCACGTCTACACGTACGCTTGAAACAATTGCAACTGAACACGATGGTGTGTTTAAAGCTTCATCGGGCTGGACGAGCATCTTTATTTTCCCTGGATACGAATTTAAAGCGATTGATGGTATGATTACAAATTTCCATTTGCCGAAGTCAACCCTTATTATGCTTGTTAGCGCGTTAGCTGGACGTGAGCATATCATCGGCGCATATGAAACAGCGGTAAAAGAAAAGTATCGATTCTTTAGTTTTGGCGATGCCATGCTAATCTTGTAATTTAACATGAAAGGAATACACTAATGACAGCTATTCGTTATGAACATATTAAAACATGTAAGCAAACCGGAGCACGCCTTGGTATTGTGCATACCCCGCACGGATCTTTTGAAACGCCGATTTTTATGCCAGTCGGTACGCTTGCTACAGTAAAAACAATGTCTCCTGAAGACTTAAAAGCAATGGGAGCAGGAATTATTTTAAGCAACACGTATCACCTTTGGCTACGTCCAGGTCATGAAATTGTGAAAAAAGCTGGTGGACTTCATAAGTTTATGAACTGGGATCGTCCTATTTTAACAGATTCAGGTGGTTTCCAAGTATTTAGTCTAAGCGATCTTCGACGTATTGAAGAAGAAGGCGTGCATTTCCGCAATCACTTAAATGGTGACAAGCTATTCTTATCACCTGAAGGAGCAATGGAAATTCAAAATGCACTTGGTTCAGATATCATGATGGCATTTGATGAGTGTCCACCGTATCCTGCTGAATATGATTACTTAAAACGTTCAGTGGAGCGTACAAGCCGCTGGGCTGAACGCTGCTTAAAAGCTCATAGTCGTCCGCAAGACCAAGGATTATTTGGTATTGTGCAGGGTGGAGAATTTGAAGACTTACGCCGTCAAAGTGCTTCTGACTTGGTTTCTATGGACTTCCCGGGTTATGCTGTAGGTGGGCTATCTGTTGGAGAGCCAAAAGACGTTATGAATCGCGTGCTTGAATTTACAACGCCTTATCTGCCAGCAGACAAACCTCGTTATCTAATGGGAGTGGGTTCACCAGATTCATTAATCGATGGTGCTATCCGAGGAATTGATATGTTTGACTGTGTGTTACCAACACGTATTGCACGTAATGGTACATTAATGACGAGCGAAGGGCGTTTAGTTGTAAAAAATGCCAAATATGCAGAAGACTTTGGCCCAATCGATCCAAACTGTGATTGCTATACGTGTAAAAATTATTCAAGAGCGTATATTCGTCACTTAATTCGTTCTAATGAAACGTTTGGAATTCGATTAACATCTTACCATAACTTATATTTTCTGCTAAACTTAATGGAGCAAGTCCGTGAAGCTATTCGCGAAGATCGCTTAGGCGATTTCCGTGATGAATTCTTTGATAAATATGGATTTAACGGACCAAATGCAAAAAATTTCTAGGTCATTACAGGAGTTTTTCATTTGAATATGAATAAGTACCTGTTGATAAATTGATTAAAGGAGGAGATTTTGTGGAAATTTTCCAAGCAATATGGCCATTACTTTTAATGTTCGCCATCTTTTATTTCTTATTAATTCGTCCGCAGCAAAAGCGTCAAAAAGCTGTACAGCAAATGCAGTCTGAGCTGAAGAAAGGTGATAAAGTCATCACAATCGGTGGAATGCACGCTTTAGTTGAGGCAATTGATGAGGGAACAGTTATTGTGAAAACAACAGACGGTTCTAAGATGGTATTTGACCGTGCTGCGATTCGTGAAATCCGTAGCGAAGCATAATATAGAAAAAGCTCCTACATTGCTGTAGGAGCTTTTTTATGCTGTTTTAGAACCTGATAAGTTGACTCCAATCACACCACCAAGCATAGCTACTAGTAAAAAGCCACCGTGGAATAGGAGCTGCTGAGCCGAAAAGAGCTCGTTATATCCAAGAAACTGTAGCATAAGCATAAGAACAGAGTAGATAAGACCCGTTGCTCCACCAATCATCCAACCCTTTGAGCCACTTTTTCCACCTGACATAAACCCGCCAATAAAGACTGCCAAAAAGGACAAAATAGCAATCCACAGTTGCAAAGCCTGCTCAGTAACAGACGAAAACTTTAACAAAAGTGCTAACAAAAGGCTGATGATAAAACCAATAATAAAGATAATCATTACGCCAAAAAAGACAGCGCTGCTCATTCTTTTTGCTTCCATTACGAAAACCCCCTTATATGTCAAACTCCACCCTTAGTACGAGCATATTCACAAAATGGAAGAAATAGACGCAAAAAAGTTCGTCTATTTTCCTTTGTTTAAACGAAAACTAGTCAGGAATGTCAAAGTACGGAGGTTTTTATATGGAGATCGTAACAATGGTATTTCGTACTATTTTGTTGTATCTTATCGTATTAGTCATCTTTAGGCTAATGGGGAAGCGTGAAATCGGTGAGCTCAGTATTTTAGACCTTGTCGTATTTATCATGCTAGCAGAGCTAGCGGTGATGGCAATTGAGAATACAAATGATCCATTGCATCATAGCTTAGTGCCGATGGTTACTTTACTGGTAATTCAGATTGGGTTAGCGCTTTGGTCACTTAAAAGTAATCGCATGCGCAATTTCTTAGACGGTCAGCCGACGGTGATTATTCAAAATGGCGAAATTCGTGAAAGGGAAATGCAAAAGCAACGCTATAACTTTAATGATTTACTCATGCAGCTTCGCGATAAAAATGTGAAGGATATTGCTGACGTTGAATTTGCTATTTTAGAACCTTCTGGCAAGCTATCCGTTTTTGAAAAAAAGAATAACACTGCTTCTTCTGGAAAAGAAAGCCTAAATTTACCTTACATTATTGATGGTGTAGTTCAAGAAGAGCATTTGGCACTGGATAACCGTACAAAGCTATGGCTTCGCCAAGAGTTAAAAAAGCTAGGTTATGAAGAAATAAAGAATATTTCATATTGCACCTACAATAATGGAACCTTTTTTGTGGATAAAGTAGATGAACCGAAATAAAGAAGATGAGCGTAGTTGCTCATCTTCTTTATTTCTTTTTAAATAGCCGTAAAATTGAAAAACGGTGAAGTTCTTCTTTCGTAACAAGCTTGAATAGCAATAAAAGAATAACGTATAAAAGGCTCGTAACTGCTATGGAGACCAACGTTTGTAGTACAAGTGGAAGGTTGGAGAATAAGTGTGTAAAGGCATACTGTCCAACCCATCCAGCAGCTAACATGACGATAAAGCTTTTTACATAATCCATGATTTGTAGTTTATACATAATTTGTTTCATAACAGTTGATAAATGAAGAAGAGTAACGAGCATAGTGCCAACTACAATAGAAAGTCCGGCACCCATAATACCAAGAGTAGGTTGAGAAGCTAACAAGAAAATCAGTGCAGTCTTCACAGCTGCACCAATGAAGCTGTTAATCATTGCAGCTTTGGCTAGGTCTAAAGCTTGTAAGGCGGCCTGTAGGGGTCCTTGAAAGTAAGAAAAAATAAAAAATGGTGCCATTACTTTAACAAAAATAGCTGCTTTATCTGATCCATACATCAATTCCATTACAGGGTTGGCAAATACGTATAATACAACAACGGCAAGTCCACCTGTTATAAAGGAAAGGCGCAATGCTTGATGAAGTCTATACTGAATTTGTTTCATCTGATTCTTTGCATAAGATTCACTGATAGCTGGGACTAGTGCTGTTGAAAGAGAAACGGTAATAAAGGACGGTAACATTAATAATGGAAGTGCAAAGCCTGTTAGTTCGCCGTACTGTTGAGTGGCGATGGTGGTTGCTACGCCGGCAATTGCCAAGCTTTTGGCTACAACAATTGGCTCTAAAAACCAAGAAACTGAGCCAATCATACGACTTCCTGTAGTGGGAACAGCAATGCGCATTAAATCATAAAAGGTATCTTTGCCATCACGCAGGGATTGAAAAAAGTTACGCCGGACGGTTAACTTCTTTTTTCGCTTAAACATATAGAACATATAAAATAAAGATGCTAATTCTCCAAATACAGAAGAGAGCATAGCGCCAGCAGCGGCGTATTCAATTCCATAAGGTAAGAACGCCTTTGTGCATACAGCGATTAAAGTGATACGAACGACTTGTTCAATGACCTGCGAATAAGCAGCGGGTTTCATTTGTTGAAGGCCTTGAAAATAGCCGCGGATAACCGATGAAATAGCGATAATTGGAATGACAGGAATAATCGCTAATAGTGGATATAAGGTACGCTCATCTGTAAAAAAGGTTTTTGCAATAATAGGAGCGAATACTATTAAACTGAACGTAAATATAAAACTCAACGTACACGTAATGCTTAAAGAAACAACCAGAATTTTTTTGATTTTGCGTTTGTCACCAAGCGCTTGTGCTTCAGCAACAAGCTTTGAAATAGCAACAGGTAATCCTAACTGAGTTAACGTAATAACGAGTACAAGAGTTGGAACAGCCATCATGTAAAGACCGACACCTTCGTTTCCGATCATTCTTGCAATAACAACGCGGTTAATAAATCCCAGAACTCTTGTAATCAATCCAGCTATAATTAAAATAATAGTACCTTGCAAAAATTTAGACATAGATCCTCACTGCCTTCTTGGACAAATTATAATTGACGTAATCCAATATATGCAGGGGATGTGTCCAAGCATGACAAGGAATCAAAGAAATAACAGAGAGCTTGCTTATATATTTTGCATGCGTGTGAAAAAAGGAGCCGTGAATATGAACTCGATAATATCAGATGAGCAAAAAGCTATCATTCAACCGGTAATTGAGAGTAAGTTAGAAGAATTTCATTTAATTGGTTACGAAGACGTAACGGAAGTGGAGCTGTGGGCGTATTTGAACCAAAAGAAGTGGAAAAAGCGTCAAGAATTTTCGTTGCATCAGGTTGTCAGTGACGTGTTGACTGTTAAGATTACTGATGTAATGAGCTATGTAACAATTGAATCTTATAAATCCAATATGTTCGAAACAGTTAGTGACAATGAGGATTGGAAAGAATTATTAAAGTAATGCAAATTTTATGGTTCGTCATTTGACAGACCCCCTAGTTATCGAAGATAATTAAGTTGGTATTTTACAGCGATTAGCTCATGTGTTTTACATAAGAAGGAGGATTTCTTATCGATGGTTAAAAGAGGACGTATCGTTACCTTTTTCCTCTTAGTACTTTTAATATTTGGTACAATCGGAACAACGGTTACAGGTATTGCGAAAGATATTAAGCTTGGCCTCGATCTTCAAGGTGGGTTTGAGATTTTATATGATGTAAAACCTGCTAAGAAGGGCGATGTCATCGACAACAGTGCACTTAAAAGCACAGTTGAAGCGTTGAATCAGCGTGTGAATGTGCTCGGTGTAAGCGAGCCTAGTATTCAAATTGAAGGAGATAATCGCATTCGCGTACAGCTTGCTGGTGTTACCGATCAGTCACAAGCTCGTGAGTTATTATCAACTGAAGCAAATTTAACCTTCCGTGATGTAAATGACAATATATTGATGGATGGTTCTGATCTTGCTCAAAATGGTGCCAAGCAGTCGTTTGATGAAAACAATCAGCCGAGTGTTTCGTTAAAGCTAAAAGATGCTGATAAGTTTAAAGAAGTAACAAAAAAAGTGCTAGATATGGCACCGAACAACTTATTGGTTATTTGGTTAGACTTTGAGGAAGGAAAAGATTCTTATAAGGCAGAAGCAGCTAAGCAAGATCCTAAGTTTTTATCCGCTGCAACTGTGAATCAAGTTTTCTCTCAAAAAGAAGTATCGATTACAGGTGGCAACTTTACAGTTAAAAGTGCTACAGAACTATCAGAGCTATTAAATGCAGGCTCTTTGCCAGTTAAATTAGATGAGATTTATTCAACGTCTGTCGGTGCTCAGTTTGGTGAAAAAGCTCTTGATATGACTGTTTTTGCAGGAGCGATTGGAATTGCTGCAATCTTTATTTTTATGATTGCATTCTATCGCTTACCAGGTATTATTGCAGTTATTACGCTGAGTTTTTATTTGTATTTAAACCTTTTAGTGTTTGACCTTATGCACGTTGTGCTTACGCTTCCAGGTATTGCTGCACTTATTCTTGGAGTAGGTATGGCAGTGGATGCTAATATCATTACATACGAGCGAATTAAAGATGAATTAAGAACAGGTCGTTCCGTTATGTCTGCTTTTAAAGCGGGGAATCGCCGTTCCATTGCAACAATTTTTGATGCAAACTTAACAACAATGTTAGCTGCTGTGGTGCTGTTTATCTATGGAACAAGTTCTGTTCAAGGATTTGCGACAACGTTAATGATTGGAATTGTACTAAGCTTTGTGACGGCTGTGTATGGAACAAGATTGCTATTGGCACTTCTTATTAACAGCCGCTGGTTAAATAAAAAGCCTCATTTGTTTGGTGTGAAAAAATCTGAAATTCATGATTTAAGCAAAGACGATGGGCAAACGGTTTTACCAACTGCTTGGGACCGTTTTGACTTTGTTAAAAACCGCAAGCGCTTCTTCGCTTTCTCTAGCGCACTTGTAATTGCAGGAATTGTTGCTGTTCTAGTATTCAAGCTGAACCTAGGAATTGATTTTGCAAGTGGAACCCGAGTAGAAGTGGCAAGTGATAAAGCTTTAACTCAAGAGCAGGTAGAAAAGGACATGTCTTCAATTGGATTAGACTCAGACGATGTGATTATCACAGGTGATGATAAAAAGACGGGAGTTGCCAGCTTTGTAGGTGTACTTTCACAAAAAGAAATTGCTGATTTAAAGGATTACTTCGGCGAAAAGTATGGCTCAGAACCTAACGTAAGTACGGTTTCTCCGACTGTCGGAAAAGAGCTAGCACGAAATGCAATGATTGCTGTATTAATTGCTTCCATTGGAATTATTATTTATGTAGGGTTCCGATTTGAGCTGTACATGGGATTAGCAGCTATTGTAGCTTTACTACATGATGCCTTTTTCATCATTGCGTTCTTTAGCTTGACTCGTCTTGAAGTTGATTTGACATTTATAGCCGCAATTTTAACAATCGTTGGTTACTCAATAAATGATACGATTGTAACGTTTGACCGCATTCGAGAGAACATGAAGAAGTTTAAATCAAAAACGTTTGAAGATTTAAAGTTTATCGTGAACTTAAGTTTGCGTGAGACGCTAACTCGATCTTTAAATACGATTATTACGGTTACCCTTGCTGTAGTAGCGTTATTACTATTTGGAAGTGACTCAATTTTAAACTTCTCTATCGCTTTACTAATAGGATTAATTGCAGGTACGTACTCATCGATTTTCATTGCCGCTCAGCTGTGGCTTGTGTGGAAAGGAAAACAGCTAGAACGTAAGAAAGTTGTTGAAAACGAAACGGAATAAATTAATGAAAAAGTGCACGGAATAACCCGTGCACTTTTTCTGTGTCTTCTCTTTCAATTCATATCATAAGCTTAGTAGCAAAAGAGAATTTTGGGAACGCTAATGAATACTGCTTTCTAGAAAGGGTGTGGAAAAGTGGACAATGAAAAGCGATTTAAAGAAGCGCAAACTGCAGCAGTGGTAGGAATGGTTGGTAATATTGTCTTGGCCATCATGAAATCAGTTGTAGGCGTCATGGCAAACAGTCGAGCACTCATAGCGGATGCAGCAAATTCCGTTTCAGATGTTGCCGGCTCACTTGTGGTTTTTATTGGTGTGAAAATTGCAAAGCAGCCACCTGATGAAGACCACCCTTATGGACACGGAAAAGCTGAATCAATCGCTGCTATTATCGTAGCCGTTCTTTTAGCCATTGTAGGGATTGAAATTTTAACTTCATCTTTCCAAGCATTCTTTAATCCAATAGAGCCACCTAAAATTTTTGCTATTTATGCTCTAGTTACGGCTATCATCATTAAAGAAGGATTGTATCGATACACATATCGTATTGGAAAGAAAATAAAAAGTGACGCTGTTATGATCAACGCACATGATCATCGTGTGGACGTCTTCTCTTCCTTTGCAGCGCTTGTAGGTATTGGGTCTTCTCTTATTGGTGATAAAATTGGAATAGAGTGGTTAGTATATGCGGACCCCCTAGCAGGATTAATTGTTTCTGTACTTGTTTTAAAAACAGCTTGGACACTAGGGGCAGAAGCTTTTCACAATACGTTGGATCATGTTCTTCATGAGGAAGATACTGCACATTTAAAAGAAATAGTGTTAGGTGTTGAAGGTGTTGAACGAATTGATACCCTTCATGCAAGGGAGCATGGTTACTATGCTATTGTTGATTTGCGCATTTCAGTCGATCCGTTTATTACGGTAGAAGAAGGTCATCAGATTGGAAAAGTAGTCAAAGAGCAGCTACTGGAAGAACCGAATATTCAAGGTGTATTTGTTCATATTAATCCATATTCAGAAAGTTAAGATTAAGCTCACTCATTGCCCCTTTGGACTGCCTTTAGTATAATTATGTGGGTTAAGGGGTGAGATGAGATATGCTACAGTCAAAGAAGCGTTGGAATGTAAAACATATAGATAATCCACTTGTTGATGAATTTGCAAAGAAACTCAATATTACACCTCTCGTTGCTTCACTGCTTATTAATCGAGGAATTCAAACGGTAGAAGAAGCCTCACAGTTTTTACATATTGAGGATGAATCTTTTCATGATCCATTTCTTTTAGAAGGTATGGAAGAAACGGTTGCACGTATTCGTCAAGCAATTGAAAACAATGAACGTATTATGATATATGGGGACTATGATGCTGATGGTGTAAGCAGTACGTCCGTTATGCTATCTGCTTTAGGTCAACTCGGAGCACAAGTTGATTTTTATATACCCAATCGTTTTACAGAAGGCTACGGCCCAAATGAACAGGCATTTAGACAAATTAGTGATGAAGGGTATGGTTTAGTCATCACAGTAGATACTGGAATTTCAGCAGTAAAAGAGGCAAAGCTAGCAGCTGAGCTGGGATTTGATCTAATCATTACTGACCACCACGAACCAGGCCCTGAACTTCCAGAAGCCTATGCAATTATACACCCTAAGCTTCCTGGTGGAGTTTATCCATTTAAAGAGCTAGCTGGAGTTGGGGTGGCATTTAAATTAGCACACGCTTTGCTCGGTGAAGCTCCTGAGCATTTATTAGAACTAGCTGTCATTGGTACAATTGCTGATTTGGTACCGCTAGTTGGAGAAAATCGACTAATAGCAAAAAAAGGCTTACGCTATTTAAAGAGTTCGACCCGACCTGGAATTGAAGCACTACTAAAAGTATGCAGCGTGAAGAAAGAAGACATTACGGAAGACACGATTGGATTTGCTCTTGCTCCAAGAATTAATGCTGTAGGTCGTCTTCAAGATGCAGACCCAGCAGTCGATTTACTGATGTCTGATCATTATGAAGAAGCAATTGAGTTAGCAAAAGAAATTGATAATTTAAATAAAGAACGTCAACAGATTGTTAATGAAATTACACAAGAAGCAATCAATACTGTGGAAGGTCTATACCCGCCTAGTGAGAATCCAGTCTTAATTATTGAAGGTGAAGGCTGGAACGCAGGGGTTGTTGGAATTGTAGCTTCTCGCTTGGTAGAAAAATTCTATCGTCCAACCATTGTGTTAAGTCTTGATCACGAAACGGGCTTAGCAAAAGGGTCAGCAAGAAGTATCCCTGGATTTGATTTATTTGCAAACTTATCAAAGAGTCGTGATATTTTACCACATTTCGGAGGCCATCCAATGGCTGCAGGGATGACGCTTGAAGCAAAAAATGTTGAGCTATTGCGTCAACGCTTAAATGAACAAGCGCAAGAAGTGCTAACCGAACAAGACTTCATTCCCATTACTTCGATTGATACAATATGCAAAATTGAAGATGTTACAATCTCTAGTATTGAAGAACTTCAAACACTCGCGCCATTTGGTATGCATAACCCTAAGCCAAAAGTTCTTGTTGAGCACGTTACGCCAACATCAATGCGTAAAATTGGGAGTGACAAAAACCATTTAAAGCTTGTTGTAGAAGATAATGGATTCTCTATTGACGCTGTAGGATTTGGATTAGGACATGTGTTAGATGAGGTTTCTCCATTAGCTAAAGTATCGTTAGTCGGTGAGCTTTCTATTAATGAATGGAATAATATGCGAAAGCCACAGCTTATGATTGAAGATGTAGCGGTCAGCGAATGGCAGTTATTTGATTACCGAAATTCATTTGATATGAAACGGTTTTTTCAAGAGATTTTTACGAAAGAAATGGACATTGTAACTTTTAATCCAAAGACCGTTCAAAAGCATGCAGCGATTTTGCCAATGGATCAAGTCGTTGAGATTTCGACAGATGAACAGGCTAGTCTATATAAGTCAGCTGATAAACAAATGGTTCTTTTAGATTTACCAGATTCAACACAGAGGCTAAACCTCTTGTTTGCTGAAGGACAGCCGGCTCGAGTTTACGCGATGTTCGTAACAGAAAGTGATAGTTACTTTGATACGATTCCAACGCGGGAGCATTTTAAGTGGTTTTATGGACTGCTAGCGAAAAGAAGTCCGTTTGACTTAAACCGTTATAAAGAAGAAATTGCCATTCACAAAGGCTGGACAAAAGATACAATTGATTTTATCTGCCAGGTGTTTTTTGAACTAGAATTTGTTACAATAAACAATGGTCTAATTTCGCTAGTGAAAAATAGTTCTAAACGTGATTTAATAGAGTCTGTGACTTATCGTAATAAACAGCAACAAATTGAAATGGACAAAAACTTTATTTATAGTTCATATGCACAGTTAAAAAGTGAGTTTGAGAAGCTTCTTGCAAGTGCGGATGAATGAGGAGGCAACATTAGAATGAATTTTAAAGATTATATTACAATTGTACCTGACTGGCCAAAACCAGGTATTAAGTTTAAAGATATCTCAACATTAATGGATAATGGTGAAGCGTATCGTGCAGCGACAGATGAAATCATGAAGTATGCAAAAGATAAAGAGATTGATATCATCGTTGGACCTGAAGCACGTGGATTTATCGTTGGCTGTCCGGTTGCATACGCGTTAGGTGTAGGCTTTGCACCGGTTCGTAAAGAAGGTAAATTACCTCGTGAGGTAATTAAAGTTGATTATGGCTTAGAATATGGAAAAGACGTATTAACAATCCATAAAGATGCAATTAAGCCAGGGCAACGTGTATTAATTACAGACGACTTATTAGCGACAGGTGGAACAATTGAAGCAACAATTAAACTGGTTGAAGAACTAGGTGGAGTAGTTGCTGGGATTGCGTTCCTTATTGAATTGTCATATTTAGATGGACGCGAAAAGCTAGAAGGATATGACGTATTTACATTAATGACGTATTAATGAATGGATGTATAATGAAACAGAGAAGTGCCTAAATGAATTAGGCGCTTTTTTGTTTAATACAAAGAAAGCAAAAGATTGAAATGTGACTTTATTTGATAAATTATTACCAAAGGCTTTACATCTCTATTAATTTTCATGATAATAGTTACAATATGAATTAATAAAAATGCTAGTTGATAAAGGTGATTTCATGGCAAATGAGCAAGTCCTAACAGCAGAACAGGTCATTGATAATTCGAGACGGTATTTGGATGAAGAGGATGTTGCGTTTGTTCAAGCAGCATATGATTTTGCAAAAGAAGCACATAAAGAGCAATATCGTAAATCAGGAGAACCGTATATCATTCATCCTATACAGGTTGCAGGGATTTTAGTTGATCTTGACATGGATCCAGCTACAATTGCAGCTGGATTCTTACACGATGTCGTTGAAGATACAGAGATAACGCTAAAAGATTTAGAGAAAGCTTTCAATTCAGAAGTTTCAATGCTAGTAGACGGTGTTACAAAACTTGGGAAAATTAAATATAAATCAAAAGAAGAGCAGCAAGCAGAAAACCATCGCAAAATGTTTGTTGCAATGGCACAGGATATTCGTGTTATTTTGATTAAATTAGCGGACCGTTTGCATAACATGCGTACATTGAAGCACTTACCACAAGAGAAACAGCGCCGCATTTCAAACGAAACGTTGGAGATCTTTGCACCGCTTGCTCATCGTTTAGGGATTTCAAAAATTAAGTGGGAGCTTGAAGACACAGCGCTCCGCTATTTAAACCCTCAGCAATATTATCGAATTGTAAACTTGATGAAGAAAAAGCGAGCAGAGCGCGAGCAGTATTTAGAAGAAGTTATTGATGAAGTCCGCGAGAACGTTGATGATGTATCGATTAAAGTCGAAATTTCGGGTAGACCAAAGCACATTTATTCAATCTATCGTAAAATGGCTCTTCAAAATAAACAGTTTAATGAAATTTATGATTTGCTTGCAGTGCGTATTATTGTAGACAGCATTAAAGATTGCTATGCGGTACTTGGTATTATCCACACCTGTTGGAAGCCAATGCCTGGTCGTTTTAAAGATTATATTGCAATGCCAAAGCAAAACATGTACCAGTCTCTTCATACAACCGTTATTGGGCCAAAAGGAGATCCATTGGAAGTTCAAATTCGTACTTTTGATATGCATCAAATTGCAGAGTACGGAATTGCTGCACATTGGGCGTATAAAGAAGGAAAGTCAACGGAACATGCATCTTTTGAAGAGAAGCTAACTTGGTTCAGGGAAATTTTAGAGTTTCAAAATGACGCTAATGATGCAGAAGAGTTCATGGAATCATTAAAAATTGACTTATTTTCGGACATGGTCTACATTTTTACGCCGAAAGGCGATGTGATTGAATTACCATCCGGCTCCGTTCCAATTGATTTTGCATATCGCATCCACTCAGAAATTGGAAATAAAACAATTGGTGCGAAAGTCAACGGAAAGATGGTTACGCTTGATTACCGGTTAAAAACGGGAGATATCATTGAAATTCTAACATCCAAGCATTCTTATGGACCAAGTAAAGATTGGTTGAAGCTTGCTCAAACATCTCAGGCGAAAAATAAGATACGTCAGTTCTTTAAGAAACAAAGCCGAGATGAAAATATTGAAAAAGGCAAAGAGCTTGTTGAAAAAGAAATTCGTCAAATGGAATTTGATGTGAAAGAAGTATTAACAACCGATAATATTAAACGAGTAGCCGAAAAGTTTAACTTTTCAAATGAAGATGATATGTATGCAGCAATTGGATATAATGGTTTAACTGCTGCTCAGGTTGCCAATCGTTTAACAGAGAAATGGCGAAAACAGCGTGATCAGGAGCAGGAAGTGCAGGTAGATGATCTTGCTCGAGATACAGCAGCAAAGCGTGTACGTCAGCATAAGCGCAAAGACTCTGGTGTTATTGTACCGGGTGTTGAAAATATGCTTATTCGTTTATCAAAATGTTGTAATCCAGTTCCTGGTGATGAAATTGTAGGATTTATTACAAAGGGGCGTGGAGTATCTGTTCACCGCGCAGACTGCTTGAATGTCCATACGGAGGATTCGGAAAATCGTTTAATTCCAGTTGAGTGGGAAACGCATATTAAAGAAGGTAAAGAATTTAATGTCGAGATTGAGATATCTGGATATGACCGTCGCGGCTTGTTAAACGAAGTGCTGCAAGCTGTAAATGAAACAAAAACCAATATTTCAGCTGTATCTGGACGATCTGATCGAAATAAAATGGCAACCATTAATATGTCAATCTCTATTCATAACATTAGTCATCTTCATAAGGTTGTTGAACGTATCAAGCAAATTCGTGATATCTATTCGGTTCGTCGTATTATGCATTAAGAAAGGTACGTGAAGAATGAAAGTTGTAGTACAGCGTGCAAAAGAAGCAAAGGTTACCGTTGAAGGTGAAGTTGTTGGTGAAATTAGCAAAGGCTTTATGCTCTTAGTAGGGGTTACGCATGAAGATGAAGTGAAAGATGCGGATTACCTTGCAGATAAGATAGTCAACCTACGAGTGTTTGAAGATGAAGCAGGGAAAATGAATCACTCATTGCTTGATATTGAGGGAGAAATTCTATCTGTTTCGCAGTTTACGCTATATGGTGATTGTCGAAAAGGAAGACGCCCAAATTTTATGGGAGCGGCAAAGCCAGACAAAGCGCTTGCGCTGTATAAGTATTTTAACGAGCAGCTAGAGAAAAAGGGAGTTCGTGTTCAAACCGGTTCGTTTGGAGCAATGATGGACGTTAGCTTTACCAATGATGGGCCTGTTACGTTAATTATTGAAAGCAAAGATAAATAAGTGATTAAAAAAGCGTCTGTTGCATCACGTGCAAACAGGCGCTTTTTCTATTATTGTTTGAAGTATTGCTGAATTCCTACGGCTACTTGATGAGAGACTCTTCGCTGATACTCAACGGAATTAATGTAGGTTTCTTCACGCTTATTACTTAAAAAACCTAGCTCTAATAAAATGCTTGGACGTTTATTTTCACGCAGCACGTAGTAGTCTCCAAAGCGCACTCCTTTATCTTTTAAATCACTTTGATTGACAAGTGAAGCATGAACAGAACCAGCTAGAAGCGAGTCTTGGTTGTCATGATAAAAGTACGTGATGAGTCCCGTTAAGCTGGAATCAGCGACACTGTTATAATGAATGCTGATATACAAATCAGCGCTGTTTGAAGCCAAGATACGATTGGACAGCTTTACATAGGAATCGTCTGTTCTTGTTAATTTTACGATGGCACCATTGTTTTGAAGCTCTTCTTGTACAAAACGAGCAGTTCGAAGTGTTAAATCCTTTTCATATGTACCTTGTGTACCTATTGCCCCCTTGTCTTTTCCACCATGTCCTGGGTCTAAAATAATGGTTTTCCCTTTTAAATCGTCTGTAGGTAGATTTTTGATAGCAGGTGTCGATTTTAGCTGAATCTGTTGCTGTGGAGAGAGGTTATTAAAATTTAACAATGCTGTATGTGGTTTAGAAATCCAGCCTTTAAGGTCTTGAAATTGAACAAAAATCCAATCTCCTTGTTGATCTATAACGTTCACCTCATCATGCTGTTTAAGTGTTGCTGCAATTGAAAAAGCTAAACCTGGTCCTGTTCGAACGTGTAAGGTATCCGCTGTAATAATCCTAGGTGAGAAGCGTGGAGATTCTGGATGATCGAAGGAAGAGAGACAAACGAGTATGATGACAGACAACAAGAAATAGAGTTTAGACGAGCGAACAAAAGCCATACATATTCCTCCTTTATCACAGACTAAGTAATTCGAGATTACGAAAAAAAATCCTTTCGTTTATGAAAGATGTCGACTTTTTTGGCAATGCTATAAAGAGCATATGTAGTGTAAAAGTACATGGAAAGAAGGGGTATACGTGAAATTTAGTGATAAAGGTGAGCATTCCTTTCAACAAAATCAGTCGCTTTTCGGCATGCAGTTCCACGACTTCGTAGATAAAGAAAAGGATGCTTCTTCAATTGAATTAGCGTCAGAATTTGGTTTGTCGCTTCGAGATGTACAAAAGCTTAGAAAACAGCTAAATCGTTCATAATTCATTTCGCTTCCAACTTACCAACAATTTATAGCCGTGAAGTTCTTGACAACTGTTCATTTCATTCGTAATATAGTAAACAATTGCTATATTTTAACGAATGGCTATTACATAGCTTAATTTTATATGAATAGAGCCTATGATAAAGAAAAGTAGTTGAGATGACACATGGAGAGAGAAAAAGTGCCTTGGGCTGAAAGCATTTTACATGATGACTCAATGAATGAACACTTTGGAGGTTTCGCTCTGAAAGCATGGTTAGTAGGAGTTGAACGGTTTCGTACGTTAACGAATGAGTGGAAGTATGCAGCATGGTATGCTTCAATTAGGGTGGTACCACGTGATTTAAACTCTCGTCCCTACTAGTTGCTAGTAGAGATGAGAGTTTTTTTGTTATAGAAAATGAAGTTATAGGAGGCATATGACGCTTTATGTCAGTTCAAATACCAAGAGGAACTCAAGATATCTTACCAGGAAAAGTAGAATACTGGCAGTTTGTTGAGCAAAAAGCTCGTGAAATCTGTCGTGCATTTAACTACAAGGAAATTCGTACACCGATGTTTGAACATACTGAGCTATTTCAGCGTGGTGTGGGAGAAACAACGGATATCGTTCAGAAAGAAATGTATACCTTTAAAGATCGCGGAGATAGAAGTTTAACGCTTCGTCCAGAAGGAACTGCTGCTGTTGGACGTTCTTACGTAACGCATAAAATGTTTGGGAATCCAAATCAACCAACGAAGCTTTTCTATATTGGCCCAATGTTTCGATATGAAAGACCGCAAGCGGGACGCTTCCGTCAATTCGTTCAGTTTGGTGTTGAAGCACTTGGTGTGAATGATCCAGCTATCGATGCAGAAGTGTTGGCGCTTTTAATGAATTTTTACCAATCCCTAGGTTTAAAGAAGCTAAAGCTAGTTGTAAACAGCTTAGGAGATACAGAAAGTCGTCAAGCGCATCGTCAGGCGCTAATTAATCATTTCTCTCCGCGAATTGGTGAGTTTTGTAGCGATTGTCAAAACCGCTTGCACAAAAATCCACTTCGCATTTTAGATTGTAAAAAAGATCGTGATCACGAGCTTATGCATACGGCACCATCTATCTTAGAATATTTAAATGACTATTCAAAAGAATACTTTGAAAATGTACAGCAATACTTAACGGACTTAGACATTGAGTATGTTGTTGATCCAACGTTAGTTCGCGGGTTAGATTACTATAATCACACAGCATTTGAGCTAATGAGTGAAGCTGAAGGATTCGGTGCTATTACTACGCTATGTGGTGGAGGACGCTATAACGGACTAATTCAGGAAATCGGTGGTCCTGAAACACCAGGTATTGGATTTGCTTTAAGTATCGAGCGCTTACTATCAGCCTTAGAAGCTGAAAGCATTGAGCTTCCGGTAGAAAAGGGTATTGATTGCTATGTTGTTACGCTTGGGGACGCAGCGAAAGCAAAATCAGTGGCGCTTGTGAATAAACTTCGAAAAGCGGGCTTTGTAACAGAAAAAGACTACCAAGATAAAAAAGTAAAAGGCCAATTTAAATCTGCAGATCGCTTAGAAGCAAAATATGTAGTGGTCCTTGGAGATGACGAGTTAGAAAAAGGCGTAGCTAATGTGAAAGATATGGCATTAGGTCAGCAAGAAGAAGTGAAGTTAGAAGAGCTAGTAGCTTACTTACAGAACAAAGCTTAAGGAGGAATAGTCATGACAAAACGTTCATATTACTGTGGTGACGTAACGGAGACGGTCATCGGTGAAAAAGTACTGCTAAAAGGTTGGGTGCAAAAGCGCCGTGACTTAGGAGGATTAATCTTTATTGATTTACGTGACCGAGGAGGTTTAGTACAAGTAGTATTTAACCCTGAGGTGTCGAAAGAAGCGCTTGAAATCGCTGAAACTGTTCGAAACGAGTACGTATTGCAGGTTGAGGGTGAAGTAGTAGGTAGACAAGAAGGTACGATTAACCCTAACTTGAAAACAGGGAAAATTGAAATTCACGCTGAGCGTATCACAGTATTAAACGAAGCAAAAACGCCTCCATTTGCTCTGAATGATCAAACAGATGTATCAGAAGATGTGCGTTTAAAATATCGTTACCTAGACCTTCGCCGTCCGGAGATGTTTTCAACACTAAAGATGAGAAGCGATATTACAAAGACTATTCGCAACTTCTTAGATGACAACGACTTTTTAGATGTAGAAACACCGATTCTAACAAAAAGTACCCCAGAAGGTGCACGTGATTACCTTGTACCAAGCCGTGTGCATCCAGGAGAATTTTACGCGCTTCCACAGTCGCCGCAAATATTTAAGCAGCTGTTAATGGTAAGTGGTGTAGAACGCTACTACCAAATCGCGCGCTGCTTCCGTGATGAAGACTTACGTGCGGATCGCCAGCCAGAATTTACGCAAGTCGATATTGAAACTTCTTTCTTAACACAAGAAGAAATTATGACAATGACAGAAGAAATGATGTCAAAAGTAATGAAAAATGTAAAAGGTTTAGATATTCAGACACCGTTCCCACGCATGTCTTATGATGAAGCGATGAGTCGATTTGGCTCTGATAAGCCGGATACGCGATTCGCTATGGAGCTTGTCGATTTATCTGAACTTGTAAAAGACTGTGGGTTTAAAGTATTCAGTGCTGCAGTAGAAAGCGGCGGTCAGGTTAAAGCAATCGCTGTTAAAGGAGCTGCTCAGAATTATTCTCGCAAAGATATTGATGCGTTAACAGACTTTGTTAAGATTTACGGTGCTAAAGGCCTTGCATGGTTAAAAGTTGAAGCTGAAGGACTAAAAGGACCAATTAGTAAATTCTTTAATGAAGAAGAACAAGGGCAGTTTATGAACACGTTACAAGCAGAAGAAGGGGATTTATTATTATTTGTTGCTGATAAAAAATCAGTAGTAGCAGATGCATTAGGTGCACTTCGCTTAAAGCTTGCTAAAGAGCTGGGCTTAATTGATGAGTCATTATTCAATTTCCTATGGGTAACTGATTGGCCACTTCTTGAGCATGATGAGGAAGAAGGTCGTTACTATGCGGCTCACCATCCGTTTACAATGCCAGTTCGTGAAGATTTACCTCAGTTAGAAACAAACCCAGGTGCCGTTCGCGCTCAAGCATATGATCTTGTTTTAAACGGCTATGAGCTTGGTGGCGGATCACTGCGTATTTATGAGCGTGATATTCAGGAGCAAATGTTCAAAACGCTTGGCTTTACCCTTGAAGAAGCGCATGAACAATTTGGCTTCTTACTTGAAGCGTTTGAATACGGAACACCTCCTCACGGTGGAATTGCATTAGGACTTGATCGTCTGGTTATGCTTCTTGCTGGACGTACAAATCTTCGCGATACGATTGCGTTCCCGAAAACAGCGAGCGCAAGCTGTCTATTAACAAACGCACCGGGTGAGGTAAGTGAGGCTCAGCTTGTGGAATTGAATTTAGATATTCGAAAAACAAAAACAGAAGCATAATATTGCAAAAAAAAATCTTCTGTGATAAGATACTTTCAAGAACAATAGAGTCCTGATATGTTCGTCTTTACAACAGTTTTGACCGAACAATTTGTTGCTTGGGAATTCGGAGTTTTTATACAGCGTACATGCCTTTTCTAAGGACTTACAATGTGTAAAACAGAGTACCCACCTGCTGAGAGCGGGTTCAAAACAAAAGCACTAAGACGGCATTATTGGGACTAGCGTACATAAAAACCTTCTCTGTTTTAGATAGAGAAGGTTTTTTTATGAGTTTTTAATACGTAACCCGATAGACATGCTTGCTTTTGAAGAAAAGTGTGTTATAGTCTAATTCGTATAAAAACCATTATGCAAGCATTTACGATGGTAGAAAAACTTGAAAAGTACACACTATTAAAAAAGTGTTGAAATAGAAAGGCGGAGTGTTTAAACAATGTTGCATCAATTTTCACGTAATGAGCTAGCGATTGGAAAAGATGGCTTAGCAACTTTAAAAGGCAGTACAGTAGCTGTTCTAGGTATTGGAGGCGTTGGTTCATTTTCGGCAGAAGCGCTTGCTCGCTCAGGAGTTGGACGATTAATTTTAGTTGATAAAGACGATGTGGATATCACAAACGTTAATCGTCAAATTCATGCTTTATTATCAACAGTAGGGAAACCAAAGGCAGATTTAATGCGCGATCGAATTCTTGATATTAATCCAGATTGCGAAGTCATTTCGTTAAAAATGTTCTATACAGAAGAAACATATGAGCAGTTCTTTAGCTATGACCCTGACTTCGTGGTTGATGCGTCTGATACTATTTCATATAAAATTCATTTGATGAAAGAGTGTCTAAGACGAAATATTCCGGTAATCTCAAGCATGGGCGCTGCTAATAAAATGGACCCAACTCGCTTTAAAATTGCTGATATTTCCAAAACCCATACAGATCCAATTGCGAAGGTAGTACGTACGCGACTGCGTAAAGAAGGAGTTCGCAAAGGAATTAACGTTGTCTTTTCGGATGAAAGACCAATCGTTATTCGTGAAGAAATTCGTAAAGAAGTAGGAAACGATGCAGCCGAAATTCGCAAAGCTAAAATGCCACCATCATCAAATGCATTTGTTCCTTCTGTTGCCGGTTTAATCATGGCTGGACATGTTATTAATGAACTGTTAGCAGACGTAACAATTAAACGTGTTGGTGACGATAAGTAAGAAAAAAAGCCCCATTAGGCTCTGAATTTTAAAAATAAAGTTTATCTTTATCTTTTAAAACCTGGCCTCTTTGGGGCTTTTATTATGTGGATAAATTCTTATAAACCTGTGCTAATGCTTGTTCAAATTTTCCTGTTCTTTTTGGTTCATAATAGCGTTTATTCTTTATTTTATCAGGAAGGTATTGCTGTTTAACCCATCCACTTTCAAAGTCGTGAGGATATTGATAATTCTGTGCTCTCCCAAGCTTAGCTGCTCCTTTATAATGGCCGTCTTTTAAATGATTGGGAACCTCACCAGACAAGCCTTTTTTTATATCAGCAATAGCAGCGTCAAGTGCTTTGTAAGCTGAGTTTGACTTTGGTGATAAACAAAGTTCAATGACGGCAGTAGCTAGCGGTATACGTGCTTCTGGAAGTCCTAGCCTCTCAGCTGATTCAATGGCGGATAGCGTTCTTGCACCGGCTTGAGGGCTTGCTAGTCCAACATCTTCGTATGCAATGACTAAAAGTCGTCTGTTAATGCTTATTAAATCACCAGCTTCAATCAGTCTTCCTAAGTAATGAAGAGCGGCATTCACATCACTTCCTCGAATGGATTTTTGAAATGCTGAAAGTACATCGTAATGAGCATCTCTATCTTTATCATGGGAAAAATATTTTTGCTGTAAGCACTGCTCAGCAATCTTAAGCGTGATATGAATAAAGCCTTCCTCATTTTCGTCCGTAGATAAAATAGCAAGTTCAAGGGCATTTAGAGCGGAACGAACATCGCCGTTACAGCTCGTTGTGAAGTGAAGCATTGCATCATGATCAACCTGAACATTCTGATCGCCATATCCGCGCTCTTTATCATGTAGTGCTCTGGTTAAGGCTTGTTCAATATCATCCGGTTCTAAGGGTTTTAGTTCAAAGATTTGACACCTACTTCGAATCGCTGGGTTAATCGCATGATAAGGGTTACTGGTAGTAGCTCCAATTAACGTAATAAGTCCATTTTCCAAATAAGGAAGTAAAAAGTCTTGTTTCCCTTTATCTAACCGATGAACTTCATCCAATAACAAGATTACTTTGCCAGACATTTTTGCTTCTTCAGCTACAATTTCCATATCTTTCTTATTATTCACAACCGCATTTAGCTGCCGGAAAGCTATTTTGGTTGTTTTTGCAATAGCTGTAGCAATAGACGTTTTTCCTACGCCAGGCGGGCCGTACAAAATCATTGAACTCAAGTGGTTGGCTTTGACCATTCGATAAATCATTTTGTCTTTTCCAACAAGATGCTGTTGTCCGATAATTTCGTTGATAGATTTAGGGCGCATGCGAAATGCAAGTGGGTTATTATTCATACACTGACCTCCTTTTAGGATTGGATATGTAGTTTTTCTTTACTGTATCATATCTAAAAAAGTGTTGAAATTTATCTCATAGGGATAGTATGATATAATGTCAACAGTATAACGTTTTTGAATGGGCTATTTTAATTTGAAACAATGAACGACCTATTATAAACACCTTTATTGAATATAAGAAGGAGTGGAGAAGATGAAAATCTCGACAAAAGGACGCTATGGTTTGACAATTATGATTGCATTAGCAAAACGTTTTGGTGAAGGACCCATTTCATTGAAAACAATTGCTCAAAACCATGACTTATCAGAACATTACCTTGAGCAGTTAATTTCCCCTCTTCGTAATGCAGGCCTTGTGAAAAGTGTTAGAGGTGCATACGGTGGCTATATTTTAGCACATGAACCTGCAAATATTACAGCAGGAGACATTATTTCGGTACTAGAAGGACCAATCAGTCCAGTAGAAGGGTTGGAAGACGAAGAGCCAGCTAAAAGAGAGCTGTGGATTCGCATTCGTGACGCGGTTAAAGAAGTGTTGGATAGTACAACGCTTGAAGATTTAGCGAATCATTCAGATGGCGAACAAGAATCATACATGTTTTATATTTAATTTGCTGATTTAGGAGGAGTTTTTAGTTGGAGCGTATTTATGTAGACCATGCAGCCACGTCTCCTGTACATCCAGCGGTTGTTGAAAGAATGACGACGTTTATGCATGAACATTTTGGGAATCCGTCAAGCATTCATCACTATGGACGAGAAAGCCGTAGATATCTAGATGAAGCGCGTCAAACAATTGCCAGCAGTATTGGAGCACGTGAAAATGACATTATCTTTACGAGCGGTGGAACAGAAGCAGATAACATGGCGTTGATTGGTGTTGCGCTTGCGAATAAACATCGTGGCAATCATATTATTACTACATCTATTGAGCATCATGCTGTCTTGCATACCTGTCAGTTTCTAGAAGAACAAGGTTTTGAAGTGACATATCTACCGGTTGATGAAACTGGGCGTGTATCCATTGAAGATATTAAACGCTCATTAACGGATAAAACAATTTTAGTTTCAGTTATGTATGGCAACAATGAGGTTGGTACAATCCAACCAATCTTAGAAATTGGTGCACTGCTAAAAGAACATGGTGCTTATTTCCATACGGATGCAGTGCAAGCTTATGGATTAATTTCTTTAAATGTGCAACAATTAGGTGTCGATCTTCTTTCTGTTTCTTCTCATAAAATCAACGGACCTAAAGGAATTGGCTTTTTATATGTTGCTCCACACGTTGTGCTTTCACCGCTTTTATTCGGAGGAGAGCAAGAGCGAAAGCGTAGAGCGGGTACAGAAAATATGGCAAGCATTGTTGGGTTTGAACAAGCTGTTCGCATTGCGCAAGAATCATTAAAAGAACGCGCAGTTCAGTATAAGCAGTTTAAAGAACGAATGATGCAGATACTAGAAGAGGAGCAGGTATCGTTTAACGTCAATGGTAATGTCGATTATGCTTTACCACACGTACTGAATCTTTCTTTTGAACGTGTAAACGTAGAATCCATGCTTGTGAATCTAGATTTAGCAGGAATTGCTGCATCAAGTGGATCAGCTTGTACAGCAGGAACTGTTGATCCGTCTCACGTACTTGTCGCAATGTTTGGCAAAGAATCTGATCGTATTACCTCTTCAATTCGCTTTAGCTTTGGCTTGGGTAATACGATGGAGCAAATAGAAGAATTAGCTCGTAAAACAGCAACAATCGTAAAGCGATTGGCAAAATAAAAGAACACGTTTATTGGAGGTGACTAAGTTGACGAAAGCACCAAAAGATACGCGTGTTGTTGTTGGAATGAGTGGAGGAGTAGACTCTTCAGTTGCTGCTCTTTTATTAAAACAACAAGGTTATGATGTAATTGGAATCTTTATGAAAAACTGGGATGATACGGATGAAAATGGCGTATGTACAGCAACAGAAGATTACAATGATGTCATTCGCGTATGTAATCAAATCGGTATACCATACTATGCAGTCAACTTTGAGAAACAATATTGGGATAAAGTATTTACGTATTTCCTTGATGAGTACAAAGCAGGTCGTACGCCAAATCCTGATGTTATGTGTAATAAAGAAATTAAATTTAAAGCATTTTTAGAACATGCGATGACGCTTGGAGCAGACTATTTAGCAACAGGTCACTACGCGCAAGTAGCGTATCGTGATGGTGAGTACAAAATGCTTCGCGGAGTAGACAATAACAAAGACCAAACGTATTTCTTAAACCAGCTTGGTCAAGAGCAGCTCTCAAAAGTGATGTTTCCACTTGGAGGAATCGAAAAATCCAAAGTGCGTGAGATTGCGAAAGAAGCGGGACTTGCGACAGCTACTAAGAAGGATAGCACGGGCATTTGTTTTATTGGAGAACGCAATTTCAAAGAGTTTTTAAGTCAGTACCTTCCAGCTCAGCCTGGTCTTATGCAAACGTTAGATGGTGAAGTAAAAGGAAATCATGATGGCCTGATGTATTATACAATCGGTCAACGTCACGGGCTTGGAATTGGTGGAAGCGGAGAGCCTTGGTTTGCTGTTGGTAAAGATTTAGAAAAGAATGTTCTTTATGTTGATCAAGGGTTTCATAATGAACTGTTATACTCAACGTCTATTACAGCAACTAATGTTAGCTGGGTAAGTGATCGTGAGTGGAACGAGCCGCTTTCTTGTACAGCTAAATTCCGTTATCGTCAAGAAGATAATGAAGTAACGGTTGAAAAGCTAGACGAAAATACGGTTAAAGTACTTTTTAAGAAACCAGTTCGTGCCGTAACGCCAGGACAAGCTGTTGTATTTTATAACGGTGAAGAGTGTCTAGGTGGAGCTACAATCGATAATGTGTATAAAGATGAAGAGCAGCTTTGGTACGTGTAATACGAATCCAAAGGCTTTTTAACGAAACCTCGGCTCTGTAGAGCGGGGGTTTTGTTATGATATACTACTAGTAATGGGATAAACTAATAAAAAACAACGGTGGAGTGAAATATGACAGATAAAAATCAATTAGGTATTCAATATATGCAAGATGGAAAATTTGAAGAAGCAGCAAAAACATTTTCAGAAGCAATTGAAGAAAATCCAAAAGATCCAGTTGTATACGTAAACTTCGGCAACCTTTTAGCCGCAGTTAGCGAAACGGATCGAGCACTAAAATTTTATGAACGGGCAATTGAAATTGATGAGGAAACAGCAACTGCTTATTATGGTGCTGGTAACGTGTACTTTAACCTTGAGCAATTAGAACAAGCGAAGCATTATTTTGATTTAGCTATTAAAAAGGGCTTAAATTCTTCAGATGCGCATTTTATGCTTGGCTTAACACTATTTCATTTAGAACAAACAACGTATGCTCTGCCTTATTTAAAACGAGCAGTAGAGCTCAATGAACACGATACAGAAGCCAGATTTCAGCTTGGACTTTGTTTAGCTCAACTGGAAATGGTAGATGAAGCGGTAGAAGAGTTACTTCGCGTTGTCCAAGAAGATGAAGAACATGCTGATGCTTACTACAATTTAGGCGTAGCTTATGCGATGAAAGATGATAAAGATAAAGCTATCTCAATGTTTGATCAAGCATTAGAAATCCAACCAGATCATCATCTAGCAGCAAATGGTAAAAATGTTCTTTCAATGATGGAACACTAAGAAGTGAATGTAAAAATGGGGGAATAGTATGAGTGAGGAAGTTCTAAACCCTTTACAACCCGAGGAAGAGAAAACGTACATAAAAGGCACGGCAATTGTCACGGTCTTTCATAACGAAGAAAACTTGTATAACGTAACAAGAATTAGAATAAAAGAAACAAATGTATCTATGGACGATAAAGAAGCGATTGTTACGGGTTATTTCCCTCGTTTAAATGAAGATGAGCTTTACACTTTTATTGGAAATTTTAAAGAACATCCGAAATTTGGCCTTCAGTTTCAAGTAGAGCAGTTTAAAAAAGAGCTTCCCCAATCAAAGCAAGGGGTTATTCAGTACTTATCAAGTGATCTCTTTAATGGTATTGGTAAAAAAACGGCAGAAAATATTGTAGAAGCACTGGGTGAGCGTGCAATTTACCGAATGCTACAAGACCCTGCAGTATTAAAAAAGGTGCCTAGACTTTCTGCTGATAAAGCTGAAAAGCTAATTGCTCAGCTAAGAGAGCACCAGGGGTTAGAAGAAGTAATGGTTAAGCTGACAGATTTGGGTTTTGGTCCGCAGCTTTCTATGAAAATTTTCCAAGCTTATAAACAAGAAGCTCTAGAAGTGATTCAAACAAATCCCTATCAGCTCGTAGAAGATGTGCAAGGAATTGGCTTTAATCGAGCGGATGAATTAGGGAGAAAGCTCGGGTTAGCAACCAATCACCCTAATCGGCTTCGAGCTGGGATTTTATATGTTATTGAACATGAATGCAATCAAATGGGACACGTCTATGTGAAAGCAGAGCAGCTCTATCAGAAAACGGGAGAACTGTTACAAAAGAGTCGTCAAGAGCCACTCTCAGAAATGGATATTACACGCGAGATTGACGCATTAAAAGAAGAGAAAAAGATTATTATTGATGACGATAAAATGTACTTTCCACCGCTTTTTTATGCTGAAAAAGGAGTCGTTAAAGCAATTAGCAAGCTCATGGCCCAAACAGAGTACGCAGAGCAATTTCCCGAATCAGAGTTCCTTCTAGCTCTAGGGGAGTTAGAAGAACGTTTAGGCGTACAATATGCACCTTCGCAAAGGGAAGGGATTCAAAAAGCACTTTTATCCCCAATGCTTCTTCTTACAGGAGGCCCAGGGACGGGTAAAACAACAGTAATTAAAGGTATTGTAGAACTTTATGCAGAGCTTCATGGCTGTTCGTTAAATCCAGGCGATTATAAAAAAGACGAAGGGTTTCCCGTATTGCTTGTCGCTCCTACTGGACGAGCGGCTAAGCGTATGAGTGAGGCAACGGGCTTACCAGCGGTGACGATTCACAGGCTTCTAAAGTGGAATGGACAAGAAGGATTTGACCACAATGAAGAGAATCCAATCAATGGCAAGTTGTTGATTGTGGATGAGGTCTCCATGGTAGATCTATGGCTTGCTCACCAACTCTTTAAATCACTTCCAGCTAGCATCCAAGTAGTGCTTGTAGGAGATGAAGACCAATTGCCTTCAGTTGGTCCTGGCCAGGTACTGAAAGACTTATTACATTCTGAAGCCGTTCCTACCGTACGATTAACAGACGTGTATCGCCAAGAAGAAGGTTCATCTATCATTGATTTGGCCCATGAAATTAAAAAAGGACGTCTTCCATCCGATTTAACTAATCAACAAGGTGATCGTTCTTTTATTCGCTGTTACGGTGGGCAAATTACAGATGTCGTCAAACAAGTGTGTGGCAATGCTGTAAAAAAAGGCTATACGGCTAAAGATATTCAGGTGTTAGCTCCAATGTATAAAGGTCCAGCTGGTATTGATAAGATGAATGAAGTCCTTCAAGAGTTATTTAATCCGGCTTCTCATCAACGGAGAGAACTGAAGCATGGAGATGTAACCTATCGTGTAGGCGATAAGGTGCTTCAGCTTGTCAATCAACCGGATAGCAATGTTTTTAATGGGGATATGGGGGAGATTGTATCTGTTTTTTTCGCCAAAGAAAATACAGAGAAGCAGGATATGCTCGTTATTTCATTCGAAGGAAATGAAGTAACGTATACGAAACAAGACTTTAATCAGATTACGCATGCGTACTGCTGTTCTATTCATAAATCACAAGGAAGTGAGTTCCCCATTGTTGTGTTGCCTATTGTGAAAAGCTATTATCGAATGCTGAGACGAAACCTTCTCTATACAGCCGTCACCAGAAGCAAGCAGTTCTTAATCTTATGTGGCGAAGAAGAAGCGTTTCAAATTGGCGTAAATCGGAACGAAGATAGCGTTCGGCAAACCAATCTACAAGCTCTTCTCAAAGAGCAATTAGTTGATGAGTTAGAAGATCCTGAGGTTCCATTTATGAAAGATGCAAATATTGGTATGGAAAACCTTACGCCGTATGATTTTATGTAAGATATCGCAACCTACAAAAGAATTAAGCATTGTTTAATTCCCTCCTCCTACCCTGGTGTTTAGGTATGGACATGGTAAAAAGTGGACAGAATACGTTTTATAAACGAACGTATAAAAGAGGTGTTCACTTTGTTAAAGTGTCCAAACTGTAGAAGTATTGATGTTGGTAAAATTGGGGTTAATCAATATTATTGCTGGAATTGTTTTATTGAAATGACGATTTCAAAAGGACAAATTAATACCCACCAAGTAGAAGAGGATGGCACATTAAGCTCATTGGATGATCTATTTTCAGAGGATGAGCGTACGATGAACTTTTAACTCATTTAGGGGGGGCTTTGCGATGAATCGAATTATTCCGTCAGTAGTTGCTTTTGGTCTAGGGGCTTATGCGTTTAAAATGGCAGATGACCGAGATATGTTTACAAAGCGCAATATGAAAAAAATGCGCAAGCGTGTAATGAAAGCAATGCACTAAAATCATTGTTGGTCTCTTTACAAAAAAAGCTCTTGCTTAGCAAGGGTTTTTTTTATGTCAAAGGATATCTTAAAAACATCATGAATAAACTCTTTTCTTTGTTGAAAAATAAACATGAGGAGGAGTTTATTGTGAAAGAGGTACCGATTAAATGGTTTTATCGCTTGGGGATTTTTTTGCTGGCACTGCTTTGTATATTGCTTTTATTTAAAATAAAGTTTGTTTGGCTACCGTTTCTTGAGATGTTTTTTAAAGCAATGTTGCCTTTTTTTGTTGCTGCCTTTATTACATATTTACTTCATCCAATTATTGAGAAGACGCATGAAAGAGGTGTTCCGCGACCTCTTGCTATTTTACTCATTTACCTCATCTTTTTTGGTGGAATAGGTTATGGCATCTATAAAGGATTTCCTCTTTTCGTTATTCAGCTAAAAGAATTAAATGAACAGTTGCCCGAACTTACGGAGATGTATAAGGGGTGGGTGCATGAAATTCATGATCGTACTTCAACCCTGCCAAACGGAGTTCATGAGAAAATTGAACAAAGTATTGTCGATTTAGAGCAAACTGTTAACGCATGGTTATTACGAGTAATGGAGGGAGTTAAATCCATCGTTAATTCATTTTTAATTCTCATTATTATTCCATTTATTGTATTCTACCTGCTAAAAGACTTTGGGCTTGTTCGAAAAGCAGTCGCATATATTGTGCCAAAAAGATGGCATGAGGAAGGAAAGCATTTTCTACATGATGTAAATTTGTCATTAGGGAGCTATCTTAGAGGGCAGTTTTTTGTTTGTCTCATCATAGGTGCCATTGCCACGGCTGCATTTTGGTTTTTTAACGTACCGTACGCACTGTTGCTAGGAGTAATCATAGGCATTACGAATATCATTCCGTATTTTGGCCCAATTATTGGAGCAGTACCGGCCGCTATTCTCTCTATGACGGTCTCTGTTAAGCTTGTGCTAATTGTTGTCGTCATTATTTTTGTGCTTCAATTTTTAGAAGGCAATGTTTTATCTCCTCTAATTGTAGGGAAGAGCTTACATATTCATCCTCTTTTTATAATCTTAGCGCTTTTGCTTGGAGGAGAATTTGGAGGAGTATTTGGGTTAATTATTGCTGTTCCCATTTTAGCTGTTGTAAAAATTTCAATTCTACATGTGCGAGGGCATACTTTGAAACATTGACAAAGCAACCCGAATTTGTCATAATATCGCCATAGAAAACGTTACATAGTAAACAATACAATGATGGAACCAAGTAGGCTGTACACTGGTATATAAGAGAAGCACTTCCAAGGCTGAAAGAGGTGCAATACAAAGAATAGCTGAATAGCTAGTCCTGAGTGCAGGAAAAACCTGCCGTTTCAGCAGCGTTAATGCGATGAAGGTGATGAACATACAAGGATGTTCATAATCAGGGTGGTACCGCGAGCTAAACTCTCGTCCCTGCTTTTTGGGATGAGAGTTTTTTTGTGCGCAAATTTCTAAAATTGCCTATTGTATTGTGCGTAATGAAGCAAGCTGCTTTTAGGTCATTCTGTTTTTGTCTATAAATAATGAAGAGTTCTAAAGGAGGAACCAATCATGAAAAAGTTAACATCTGCACAAGTGCGCCAAATGTACTTGGATTTCTTTAAAGAAAAAGGTCATGATGTAGAGCCAAGTGCTTCTCTTGTACCTCATGAAGACCCATCCCTTTTATGGATTAACAGTGGTGTTGCCACGCTAAAGAAATACTTTGACGGACGTGTCATTCCACAAAACCCACGTATTTGTAATGCTCAAAAATCAATTCGTACAAATGATATTGAAAATGTCGGTAAAACAGCGCGTCACCATACGTTCTTTGAAATGTTAGGTAACTTTTCAATCGGTGAATATTTTAAGGAAGAAGCAATCGACTGGGCTTGGGAATTCTTAACAAGTGATAAATGGATTGGCTTTGATTCTGAAAAACTATCGGTTACTATTCATCCAGAAGACGAAGAAGCATTTAAGCTTTGGAATGAAAAAATCGGTGTTCCAAAAGAGCGTATTATTCGTTTAGAGGGTAACTTCTGGGATATCGGTGAAGGACCAAGTGGACCAAATACAGAGATTTTCTATGACCGTGGTGAAGCTTATGGAAACGACTTAACAGATCCTGAGCTGTACCCTGGTGGAGAAAACGAACGCTATTTAGAAATCTGGAACTTAGTATTTTCTCAATTTAACCACAATCCAGACCATACCTACACACCGCTACCAAAGAAAAACATTGATACAGGAATGGGACTAGAGCGTATGGTATCTGTCATTCAAGATGTACCAACAAACTTTGATACAGATTTATTCATGCCAATTATTGAAGCAACTGAAAGTATCTCAGGTGCTAAGTACCGCACGGAAGATGAAAAGGACGTGGCATTTAAAGTAATTGCTGACCATATTCGTACGGTAACATTTGCCGTTGGAGACGGAGCTCTTCCATCAAATGAAGGCCGTGGATATGTACTGCGTCGTTTATTGCGTCGCGCTGTGCGCTATGCGAAGAAATTAGGCATCAATCGTCCGTTTATGTATGAGCTAGTACCCGTTGTAGGCGAGATTATGGTTGATTTCTATCCAGAAGTTAAAGATAAAACAGACTTTATTCAGCGTGTTGTGAAAAACGAGGAAGAGCGTTTCCATGAAACGTTAAATGAAGGTCTTGCTATCTTAGCAACGATGATTAAAAAAGCAAAAGACCAAAGCAGTAATATAATTTCTGGTGAAGATGTATTCCGCTTATATGATACGTATGGCTTCCCTGTAGAGTTAACGGAAGAATATGCAGAAGATGAAAAAATGAAAATAGACCATGCTGGTTTTGAGAAAGAAATGGCAGGTCAACGTGAACGCGCAAGAGCGGCTCGACAAGATTCTAACTCTATGCAAGTTCAAGGTGGCGTACTAGGCGAATTAACAGTTGAAAGTGAATTTGTCGGCTACGATAAAGATGAAGTGGAAACGTTCATCGAAGCCATTATTGTAAATGGCGAGCTTGTTGATAGAGTAACAGAAGGTCAAGAAGCACAGGTTATTTTAAAGCAAACTCCATTCTACGCTGAGAGCGGTGGACAGATTGCTGACCAAGGAGAAATTTCAAATGCGACAGCTGTGGCGTCTGTTAAAGATGTACAAAAGGCACCAAATGGCCAAAACGTACACACGGTAGAAGTAAGAAATGGTGAGCTTGTAAAGGGTGAAACATACACAGCAACAATTAGTGGGAAAAAGCGCGACGCAATTGTGAAAAACCATACGGCAACTCACCTCCTTCATCAAGCGTTAAAAGATACGTTAGGAACGCATGTTAACCAAGCTGGTTCATTAGTAACTCCAGGTCGCTTACGTTTTGACTTCTCTCATTTTGGCCAAGTAACAGCGGAAGAAATTGAAAAAATTGAGACGATTGTTAACGAAAAAATTTGGGGAAACATTGCGGTAAATATTGAAAATAAAGCTATTGACGAAGCAAAAGCAATGGGAGCAATGGCGCTGTTTGGTGAAAAATATGGTGATATCGTTCGAGTTGTTCAAGTTGGAAACTATAGCTTAGAACTTTGTGGTGGTTGCCACGTTGCGAACACGTCTGAAATTGGTCTATTTAAGATTGTGTCAGAATCAGGAATTGGAGCTGGAACACGTCGTATTGAAGCAGTAACTGGAAAAGCAGCTTACCAGTTGATGAATGACCAAGTAACATTGTTAAAAGAAGCAGCAGCAAAAGCGAAAGCAAATCCTCGCGATCTTGTTGGACGTGTAGAAGGTTTACTAGAAGAGATTCGCCAGCTTCAACGTGAAAATGAGTCATTAGCAACAAAATTAGGAAATATTGAAGCAGGAAACTTAATTGACCGTGTAAAAGACGTAAACGGTGTGAGTGTCCTAGCAGAAAAAGTAAACGCAACGGATATGAACAATCTTCGTTCAATGGTAGATGACTTAAAGCAAAAACTTGACTCAGCAGTTATTGTACTAGCAGCACCTCAAGGTGAAAAAGTAAACATCGTTGCGGGAGTGACAAAAGATTTAATTTCAAAAGGTCATCATGCAGGTAAGATTGTAAAAGAAGTGGCAACAATTTGTGGCGGCGGCGGCGGCGGGCGTCCAGATATGGCTCAAGCAGGCGGAAAAGACCCGAACCAAATTGAAAATGCATTGAAGATTGTAGAAGAATGGGTTAAATCCGTTTAATTCTCCGCTTTCTTGGTGTACAATAGAAGTAAGACTTAACATGATTCATAATGTGCTCACAAATTAAACGAGTGAGGTGGGAAAATGAGTTCATTTGATAAAACAATGCAATTCAATTTTCAAGATGAGCCAGCTGAAACAAGCGTCCATGAGGTTTTATTTACGGTTTATGACGCATTGAAAGAAAAAGGATATAACCCGATTAACCAAATCGTTGGATATTTGCTATCAGGCGATCCTGCTTACATTCCTCGTCATAATGATGCGCGAAATACAATTCGCCAATTAGAGAGAGACGAGCTCATTGAAGAACTTGTGAAATCTTATTTACAACAGCATCGAAAGGATTCATAAATGCGCGTATTAGGATTAGATGTTGGTACGAAAACGATTGGCGTAGCTGTAAGCGATGAAATGGGCTGGACAGCTCAAGGAATTGAGACTATTAAAATTGCTGATGAGCAAATGAAGGAGTCTTATCCTCGATTACAGCAGTTAATTGATGAATATTCAGTTGAGAAAGTCATTGTTGGACTACCCAAAAATATGAATGGAACAATCGGTCCTCGCGGTGAAGCTTGTCTTCAATTTGCGGAGGAACTAACGAAGAATCTAGACATTGAAACGATGATGTGGGATGAGCGTTTATCGACAATGGCTGCAGAGCGTGTGCTACTTTCAGCGGATGTTAGTCGTAAAAAGCGTAAAAAAGTCATCGATAAGATGGCAGCTGTTATGATTCTTCAAGGATATTTAGACAGCAAACAATAAGGTTGATTGTTGCTTAGCTTCTGCACGGTTATACTCGATTATAAGAGTCTAATTTGATAAGAAGCTAGGGCTTTCAACTTGTCATAAAATCGCTAGTAACTAGCCGGAAAATGAGGTGTCAAACATGACAGAAGAAGGAAAAATTACAATCGTAGACGAAAGTGGTAACGAACAATTATGTGAGATTCTTTTCACATTTGATTCTGAAGAATATGGTAAATCTTATGTGATTTATTATCCGATTGGTGCAGATGAAAACGACGATGAAGAAATTGAAATTCATGCGTCTGCCTTTACACCAAGCGAAAATGGTGAAGATGGTGAGCTTCAACCAATCGAAACAGAAGAAGAGTGGGATATGGTTGAGGAAATGGTTAATACGTTCCTTGACGAAGAAGAAGGCGAATAAAAAAGTTGGTGGCGAGAGCCACCAACTTTTTTTATGGTTTTCTTTCAAATAATTTACATCTTTACTGTCTATCCTAATGAGGATATGTCTTTTCACTTGCTTTTATAGGCGATCTTGTATGATAATGACGAAAAATGAGATAAATTGTAGTATAATAGTGCGTGCGTATGAGAGGAGGATGCAACTTGTCGCACCAGTCTTTTTTAACCCCTAAAAATAATAAACGAAAAAAAATTATGATTGTGACAATAATTCTTTTAGCTGTACTTATTGGTGGAGGCTTTTTTTATGCCCAATCATTTGTACAACCCGTTGATAAAAACAGTAGTAAACAAGTAAACATAACGATTCCACAAGGTTCTTCAGTACGCTCGATTGGAACGTTGTTAAAAGAAGAAAAGCTAATTAAAAGTGAAAGTGCTTTTCGATACTATATTAAAGCTTCTAGCGTATCAGGTTTTCAGGCTGGAACATACACTTTCTCTCCTTCCATGAGCTTAAGTGAGATGGTAGATATGATGGAAACGGGAGATGTATCAAAGAATCCCGATGTTCGCTTAGCGATTCCAGAAGGGCGTCAACTTGACGAGATAGCTACTATCATTGCAAATAGAACGAAGTATACAGAAGCAGAAGTAATGGATACTCTAGACAATCCTGCTTTTATTGAGAAGATGAAGAAGAAATATCCGGACCTTGTGACGGATGAAGTGCTTAATAAGGATATCAGGCATCCTTTAGAAGGGTACTTGTATCCTGCTACTTACGATTACTATGATTCAAATATTTCGCTTGAAGTTATTTTAGACGAGATGATTGGCAAAACAAATGGTGTTTTAGCTCAATATCAAAAAGAAATGAAGAGCAAAAAATATACTGCTCATCAACTTTTAACAATGGCGTCTTTGATTGAAGAAGAAGCAACGAAACAGGTTGATCGCGAGAAAATTGCAAGCGTGTTTTACAATCGTATTGAAGAGGATATGCCATTACAGACGGATCCAACGGTGTTATATGCTTTAGGTGAACATCGTGAGCGCGTCTACTATAAAGATTTAGAAGTGGACTCACCTTACAATACGTACAGAGAGAAAGGACTTACACCAGGACCAATTGCTAACTCTGGTTTAATGTCCATTAAAGCAGCTTTGGAGCCCGCTGATACAGATTACCTTTATTTCTTAGCGAATAAAGATGGAGAAGTCATCTTTACTAAAACACTCGATGAACATAACCAGGAAAAAGCGACTCATATCACAGGTCCTCGGGAAGAAGATAAGGAATAAAAGTAATAATATATGTTAATTATGTGTTTAAAACCCCCTCTATTTTAAAAAGCAGAGGGGGTTTTAGTTATAAATTTGTATGGATAGCTCTAATAATCGATTCGACTTTTGGCATCTGCTCTACTTTTATGTTAAAATATATCGGGTTTACGTTCAGAAAAAAACCACTTATAATAGACTAGTTGTATATTTTTATTGCGGTATATTTTGTACGTTAGTACATGGTAATTAAGGCTTTTTTAAAGCTTTAGTCACGTTTATTTAGTAAATCAAACTATATATAACCGCTTTTGACTAACGTCAAACATACTTCTTTGAACGGAGGAAGTGTTTTGCTTTTACAAAATGTTGAACAATATGTAGAAAACCTTATTCCTAAGCGTACAGAGCTTGTTGAAGAGATGGAGAACTATGCAAAAGAGCACGTGGTACCAATTATGGAACTTATCGGAATCGAAACATTGCTTCAAATTCTTCGCCTTCATCAGCCAGCACATATATTAGAAATTGGGACAGCCATCGGCTATTCTGCTATTCGTATGGCTGAAGCATTGCCAAATGCTAAAATCGTTACGGTAGAACGTAATGAAGATCGTTATAAACAAGCTCAATTATTCATTAATCGAGCTGAAAAGAAAGAACAGATTAAAACCTTGTTTGGAGATGCTTTAGAACTTCAAGCAGACATTGAAAAAAATGGCCCTTACGATGCCGTGTTTATTGATGCTGCCAAAGGACAATATCAGCGATTCTTTGAGCATTATGCACCACTCTTAAATAAAAAAGGTATTATTATTTCAGATAATATTTTATTCAAGGGGCATGTAGCAACAGATTTATCGCAGATTGAAACGCGTCGTAAGCGAAGTTTAATTAAAAAAATTGATGCATACAACGTATGGCTAATGGAACATCCAGATTTCCAAACCACAATTTTACCAATTGGGGATGGAATTGCAATTAGTATAAAAAGAGGTGACTGACAATGAAAAAACCTGAATTATTAGTAACACCAACTGCTGTTTCAGATATTAAACCATTAATAGAAGCAGGTGCAAACGCATTTGTAATTGGTGAACAGCGATACGGGTTAAGACTTGCAGGAGACTTTAAGCGTGAGGATATTGTAGAGGCAGTTAATGTTGCACACGCTCATCATGCAAAAGTTTATGTAGCTATGAATGCATTATTTCACAACGATAAAGTAGCTGAGTTAGATGAATATATCTTATTTTTACAAGAAGCAGGCGTAGATGCGATTGTCTTTGGGGATCCGGCAGTATTGATGGCTGCTCGTGCAGTTGCGCCGAAAATGAAGCTTCACTGGAATACAGAGACGACGGCAACTAACTGGTATACATGTAATTATTGGGGGCGAAAAGGTGCTAAGCGTGCAGTATTAGCTCGCGAGCTAAGTATGGACAGCATTATTGATATTAAAGAACATGCAGAAGTAGAAGTGGAAGTACAGGTCCACGGAATGACATGTATGTTCCAATCGAAGCGCTCTTTATTAGGTAATTATTTTGAATATCAAGGTAAGGTTATGGAAGTTGGAAATCGTAAGCTTGAAAAAGACATGTTCTTATTCGACAAAGAGCGTGATAACAAGTATCCAATTTACGAAGATGAGAACGGTACACATATCATGAGTCCAAACGATATTTGTATTATCGACGAGCTTGCAGAAATGATTGATGCGGAAGTCGATGTCTTTAAAATTGACGGCGTGTTAAAAAGCTCAGAATACATTATTGAGGTAACGAAAAAGTATCGCAAAGCTATTGATTTATGTGTAGAGAATCGTGAAGAGTATGAAAATCTAAAAGATGAGTTACTAGAAGAAATTGAAGGAATGCAACCAGCAAATCGTCCTCTTGATACAGGGTTCTTCTTTAAAGAAACTGTTTACTAAGCATCATGAGAACGGAAAAATCGAAAAAGTAGACAATTAGGAGGTACTAACTATGGCTGTACAAATCGATACGGTTGTTAATGGGAAGCGTGTTATTACGAAAAAGCCCGAGTTGTTAGCTCCAGCAGGCAATCTTGAAAAGTTAAAAGTAGCAGTACATTATGGTGCTGATGCGGTCTTTATCGGTGGAAAAGAGTTCGGTCTTCGCTCAAATGCAGGCAACTTTTCATTAGAAGAAATGGCTGAGGGAGTAGAATTTGCCAAAAAATACGGAGCACGTATTTATGTAACAACAAATATCTTTGCTCATAATGAAAACATGGATGGCTTAGATGAATATTTAATGGGATTACAAGCTGCTGGCGTAGCTGGAATTATCGTAGCTGACCCGTTAATCATTGAAACATGCCGTAAGGTTGCGCCAAAGCTAGAAGTTCACTTAAGCACTCAGCAGTCGCTTTCAAACTGGCGTGCTGTTCAGTTCTGGAAAGAGGAAGGTTTAGAGCGTGTTGTATTAGCACGCGAAACTGGGGCTGATGAGATACGTGAAATGAAAGAAAAAGTAGATATTGAAATTGAAACATTTATCCACGGAGCTATGTGTATTGCTTACTCTGGTCGATGTACGTTGAGTAATCATATGACGGCTCGTGATTCAAATCGTGGTGGTTGCTGTCAGTCATGTCGTTGGGACTACGACTTATTCAAGTTAGAAGGCGAAGCAACAGAAGTTCCTTTATTCAATGAGTCAGATAGTCCGTTTGCAATGAGTCCAAAAGATTTAAATTTAATTCAGTCAATTCCAAAAATGATTGAGCTTGGTATCGACAGCTTAAAAATTGAAGGCCGTATGAAGTCAATCCACTATATTGCAACAGTTGTAAGTGTCTACCGCAAAGTTATTGATGCTTATTGCGCAGACCCAGAAAACTTTGTAATTCAAAAAGAGTGGTTAGATGAGCTTGATAAATGTGCTAATCGTGATACTGCGCCTGCTTTCTTTGAAGGTGTACCAGGCGTAGATGAGCAAATGTTTGGTATTCATGGTAAGAAAACAACATTTGATTTTGCTGGACTAGTGTTAGACTATGATGAAGAAACAAGCATGGTAACACTCCAACAACGAAACCACTTTAAGCCTGGAGACGAAGTGGAATTCTTTGGCCCAGGAATTGAAAACTTTACACAAGTAGTCGGCACAATTTGGGATGAAAAAGGAAATGAGCTAGACGCTGCTCGTCATCCGTTACAAATTGTAACGTTTAAGGTAGACAAACCATTGTCTTCTTACAACATGATGCGGAAGGGGATGTAATAAGAAAATGGGGAAAAAGCCCGTTGTAATCGGTATTGCTGGTGGATCTGGCTCTGGAAAAACAACTGTTACAAAAGCAATTTATGAATATTTTAAAGGTCATTCAATTATGCTTCTGGAGCAAGACTATTATTATAAAGACCAAAGTAACCTGCCATTTGAACAGCGTTTACAGACGAATTATGATCATCCTTTAGCATTTGATAATGACCTTTTAATTGAGCACTTGCAGAAATTATTAAATTATGAGAGCATTGAAAAACCTGTATATGATTATACTATTCATACTCGCTCTCAAGAAGTTATTGTAGAAGAGCCAAAGGACGTTATTATCTTAGAGGGGATTTTAGTGCTCGAGGACAAACGTCTGCGTAACTTAATGGATATTAAGCTGTATGTTGATACAGATGCTGATTTACGTATTATCCGCCGAATGTTACGAGATATTAAAGAGCGTGAGCGTACGCTAGAATCCGTAGTCGATCAATATATTTCAGTGGTACGTCCAATGCATAATCAGTTTATTGAACCAACTAAGCGATATGCTGATATTATTATCCCAGAAGGCGGACAAAACCACGTAGCAATTGATTTAATGGTAACGAAAATCCAAACAATTCTTGAACAAAATGCGATTTTATAATAACATAGCATAGATACAGGGATTTTTTTGAAAATAAAATCGTCATATTCTATAAAAAAGGTCTTGACATATAGTAGAGAAACGAGCAGCTTCTAATTTGAAGCTGTCATTTCTCTATTCACTGAGATTTTAGAATATGAAACCTTTTAGTACATACAGAAAACACTGTATAAGGCACTAATGTATTTCGATTTTATAAAGGAGTGAAGGGTTATGGCACAAGAAAAAGTGTTTCCAATGACGGAAGAAGGAAAGCTAAAATTAGAACAAGAATTAGAATATCTGAAGACGGTAAAGCGTAAAGAAGTAGTAGAGCGTATTAAGATTGCTCGTAGTTTTGGTGACTTATCAGAGAACTCTGAGTACGATTCAGCAAAGGATGAGCAAGCTTTCGTTGAAGGGCGTATTACAACGCTTGAAAATATGATTCGCAATGCAAAAATTATTGAAGAAGATGTAGAGAATTCTTCAATTGTATCTTTAGGAAAATCTGTTACGTTTGTTGAACTACCAGACGGAGACGAGGAAACGTATACAATTGTAGGTAGTGCGGAAGCTGATCCATTTGAAGGCAAAATTTCAAATGACTCTCCAATTGCTAAAAGCCTAATAGGCAAGCAGGTTGGAGATGAAGTAACAGTTCAAACTCCAGGCGGAGAAATGGCTGTTAAAATTGTTACTGTAAAGTAAATATAAGTCAATTAGCTTGTTAAAAGGAAGCGCCAACGAATAGTTTCGTTGATGCTTCCTTTTTTTCTACTTCTATAAAAAATTTTAATTCTGAATTTTATCTGTTGTGTTTGTTTGAAAAAAAGATACATCGGCGACAATGGTACAGAGTGAGGTGTATCGACATTGAGAGTAGTTCGAAAACGAATGCAATCGATTTTGATTATTATTATGTTGTTAATTTTTTTACTTATTGGCAGACTCGTTCAAATACAGCTTATTAGTACAGAATCATTTTCAAATCATAATGTTAATTTAATTGAAGAAAGCGTTCATCAGCGCACACAAGAGATGGTAGTAGACGATGGAAGAGGGAAATTTATAGACCGCAACGGTCAATCGCTTACATCCGTTACGAATAATCGTCTTGTGCTGTTTCCGTTTTTAAATGAAATGAAATGGCCTATGCAGCAGGTTTCTACTATTACGGGAATCTCGACAGTAGAGATGGTTACAAAGCTAAAAGATACGAGGTCTCCCGTAGCTGTTGGAGATCATTTAACTATTGATCAGTTAAAGCAAGTAAATGAATTAAAGATACCTGGAGTTTTTGGTGTTCCATTAAAGGATAACCGTCCTATACCTATTGCTGAGCATGTAATTGGTTTAGTGAGACAAAGTCAGGAGAAAATCGTAGCACAGTATGAAGATAAATTGAAAAGTGGGGAATTAAAAACAAATACGCCGATTGGCATTACAGGTATGCAAAAGACATTTGACGAATTTCTTCTACCACAGCAAGAGTCGAAGTTGTTATATCACGTGGACCGGTTTGGGGGCCCCATGTTTGGAATTGATGTTAAGTATACGGGGGATGCTAATCCTTTTTATCCAGTAAATGTGAAAACGACGTTGGATTTGACAATTCAAGAAAAGGTAGAAGAGTTATTAGAACAATATAACTTAAAAGAAGGCGGAGTAGTACTATTAGATATTGAAAAGAGTAACATCTTAGCCATGGCTAGTAGACCTAATATCAATCAAACTCACCCGTATGAAGAAAAAGCAAAAGGGTTATATAATCGCATGCTAATTCCACAAGTCCCTGGATCAGTGTTTAAAACCGTCACGGCAGCTGCTGCAGTAGAAGAAGGGATTCTTGCTCCGAATATGACGTTTAATTGTAATCAAAGCATCTATGACCAACCGTTAGAGGATGGTCATCAAAAAGGGATGTTATCCTTTGAAGAGAGCTTTGCTCAAAGCTGTAACAAAACATTTGCACAGCTAGCTAAGCAGATGAGTGAAAAAAACCCTGATTCATTGGACCAATATGCTCAAAAATTAGGTCTGACGGAACCTGTGGGATGGAGCGGAGATGTGTTTCACTTTGACCATTTTACACAGCTTCAAGAGGGAAAAGGAACAGTATGGCAGAAAGATACCAATAAACATGTTCCTAATGCCATTTCTCAAACCGCAATCGGTCAGTTAGACGTGAAGCTTACTCCTTTAGCAGTTGCTAATATGATGGCTACGATTGCTAGAGGTGGAGAAAAGCGACAAGTAAAGATAGTCGATGAAATTCAATATAAAAACAAAGCTTCGCTTTATACGTTTAAAAACAAAAAGTTACCTGGCGAAAATATAGAAAAGCAAACAGTTAGGGAACTTCAACAGTTACTAAGTCAAGTTGTTCAAAGTGATGATGGCACGGGGAGGCGTTTTCGAGATCTTCCTTACTCAGTAGCAGGAAAATCTGGTACTGCTGAAATTGATGTAAAGAACGAAATCGTCAATAAGTGGTTTGCTGGATACTTTCCTGCCGACAAGCCTAAGTATGCGTTAGTAGTCGTGGATTTGAATACAAAAAGTACAATATCATCTACAAATCAAGTTTTTTATGATATTGTTAAAGAAATGTATGATTTAAATCATCAATAACTAAAAACCATGTAAAAAATATTACAAAAATGCTTCAAATGAAGGTATGTGCTTCATGAATTTCCAAACACATGGTAAAATAGAACATTATAAAAGTTGGAGGAAGTTGTAGCAATGAATAACAATCGTTCTTCAAGACATCAAAACAAAGAAAAAAAGGTTAACCGATTATATAATGTGTTAATTGCCGTAGTTGCGGTATTGATTGTCTTTATCGGTGGCTCACTTATTCTTGGAGGAGGATCAGATGAGACATCTCCAGAACAGAATAATGAGCAAACGCCAAAGTCCGAAAATAATAATGATACGGAGCAAAATACTCCTGAAGAAAACACGGAGGAACCTGCAGCTGATGAAGAAGCGGATGAAAATGCAACGGATGATGAAGCAACAGAGCAAGAGGAATCTTCTGATGTAGAAGTGGAAGAAAATCCTGAGCCAGGTGTTGAAAGCCGTACAGTAGATCCATCTTGGGAACCTGTAGGTACAGAGCAAGGTGAAAAGCCAGCAGCTACGTATAAAAAAGGTTCAACTGACTGGAATGAAATGCTTGCAGCCGTTGGTGCTGGAGTAGGTGTTAATCCAAGCGATATGACAGTATGGCGTTTAGGTAATAATGGTGCTCCTGAAAAAGCAGTGGCAACAATTAGCCCTAAAGGTGAAGGTTCAGTAAAATATCGAGTGGAGATTGAATGGGTAGAAAACGAAGGTTGGAAACCAACTGTCGTTGAAAAATTATCTTAACAAAAAAGCGGCGCTTTTATTAGCGCTGCTTTTTTAATTTGAAATGAACAACAGCAGAGTAGAGCTTTTTACCTTTGTCATAGTCCACTGCCATTTGATGTGACACACTTTTTACTTCTAACAAGATAGCTTTATTTTGTTCAATTTTGTTGCTAATTTGCTTTTCTAAATCCTTTAAATCATGTGATTCAAAAAACTCAATCTTATCCTCAATCATATCAAACTGAAAGTTCATAGTTATTCTTTCCTTTCTGCATCCCATATTTACCAAGCTTTATTTTAACAAGAATTCTTGCCGAAATAAATTTATTATGATACTTTAAGAACAATTAAACTTTTAAATCATACTATATCTATAAGAATTATAAGGAAAAGAAAAATGACCTTTTAAATAACAGCAACTTTTTATTGTACAAAAATAACTTGGATAGTAACAAATTTAAACATGAGGGTGAGATAGATGGGAAGAGAGTTTTTAAACATCTTTGAAAAATGGGCAGAAAACTATGATTCGACTGTTGAAGGGCATGATCAAGAATATCAAGAAGTTTTTCGAAACTATGAAGAGATTTTACAAGCAGTTGCAAATCGTTCATCAGGAAGCGTAATTGAATTCGGTGTTGGAACCGGGAACTTAACGAAAAAACTGCTGGAAAACAATTTAACCGTAACAGGAATTGAGCCTTCAAATTCAATGCGAAAGCTTGCGGCAGGAAAGCTAGGTGAACTAGCTACTTTATCTGACGGCGATTTCTTAGCGTTTCCTGCTCCAAAAGAGCAGGTTGATACAATTGTTAGTACTTATGCTTTTCATCACTTAACAGATAAAGAAAAAGAGCTTGCGATTAGAAACTATAGCAACCTTCTACAAACAGATGGTAAAATAGTGTTTGCTGACACGATGTTTGAAACAAACGAAGCGTTTCAAGAGACGATTGAATATGCTAAGCAACATAAATTCTTTAACTTAGCGGAAGACTTACAAAGAGAATATTATACAACGATCCCTGTCTTAAAAAATCTTTTTGAGCAAAATGGGTTTGAAGCAACTTTTGAACGTTTCAATCATTTCGTTTGGATTGTGGAGGCAACGAAACAATAACAGAAAGAGGTTCGTATAATGAAAGTAGCAATCATTGGTGCTATGGAGGAAGAAGTAACCATTCTCCGAGACAAGGTAGAAAACAGAGAAGAAACAGTCATTGCAGGCTGCGAATATTCAACTGGTACAATCAATGGAGTTGAGGTAGTACTGTTGAAGTCGGGAATTGGAAAAGTAAATGCTGCATTATCAACAGCAATTTTATTAGAGAAATTTCAGCCAGATTATGTAATTAACACAGGATCTGCTGGTGGGTTTCATCCAGATCTAAATGTTGGAGATGCAATTATTTCATCGGAAGTACGTCATCATGATGTTGATGTAACAGCATTTGGCTATGAGTACGGTCAAGTTCCAAATTTACCAGCTGCATATCAAGCTGACGAAAAACTTGTTGAGATCGCAGAACAAAGTGCACAAGAAGTAACGGATATGAAAGTAGCTAAAGGTTTAATCGCAACGGGTGACTCATTTATGAATGATCCAGTTCGCGTTGAATTTGTAAGAGAAAAATTTCCAGAATTAATGGCAGCCGAAATGGAAGCAGCTGCAGTGGCTCAGGTTTGTCACCAGTTTAAAGTGCCTTTCGTTATCATCCGTGCATTATCTGATATTGCTGGTAAAGAATCAGATGTATCGTTTGATCAGTTCCTTGAAAAGGCAGCTGTAAACTCTACAAACTTAGTATTAAACTTTTTATCCAAATTAAAATAATAAAAGCTATCTAATGTTACCAATGCTATTTTATAGTATTGGTACTATTGGAATTTAATTCATACTAAACAGGTATGTTAACTATAAATGGTAACTTCTACTAAAGAGGTGTTGGCATCATGGAAGTCGTAAAAAGTATCCATGAATTAATTGGAAAAACCCCTATCATTGAAATTACAAAATTCTCGCTTCCTACAGATGTAAGATTATTTGCCAAGCTTGAATACTTTAACCCTGGAGGAAGTATTAAAGATCGTCTTGGAAAAGAGCTAATTGAAAGAGCACTTGCTGAAGGGAAGGTTACTGATGGTGGGACGATAGTTGAACCAACTGCAGGAAATACCGGGATCGGGCTTGCTCTAGCAGCTGTTCCATACAATTTAAATGTTATTGTATGTATTCCTGAAAAGTTTAGCATTGAAAAACAGGAGCTTATGAAAGCCCTTGGTGCGAAAGTTATTCATACGCCTACGAGTGAGGGAATGAAAGGAGCTATTCAAAAAGCAAAAGAGCTTGTTGAAGCTATTCCAAACTCTTACTGCCCGCAGCAGTTTGCAAATGCTGATAATCCTCTAACGTATTATAAAACGTTAGGTCCAGAGGTATATGAACAGCTCGATGGTCAAATCGATATATTTGTGGCAGGAGCAGGGACAGGTGGTACGTTTATGGGTACTGCTCAGTATTTAAAAGAACAAAATTCATCAATAAAAACAGTGATTGTGGAGCCAGAAGGATCAATTTTAAATGGTGGCCAACCAGGGCCTCACAAAACAGAAGGCATTGGAATGGAATTTGTACCAAGTTACATGGATACAAGTTATTTTGATGATATTCATACTATTAAAGATGACTTAGCATTTAAAGCCGTTCAAGAGCTAGCGGTAAGAGAGGGGCTATTAGTAGGGAGTTCATCAGGAGCTGCTTTTATGGCCGCACTAAAAGAAGCACAAAAAGCTGAGCCTGGTACAAATATCCTTACTATTTTCCCAGATAGCAGTGAACGATATTTAAGTAAAAAAATTTATGATGGAGGTATTTAAATAATGAAGCGTAAAACACAGCTTATTCACGGTGGAATTGCAGGAGATCAACATACTGGAGCAGTATCAGTTCCAATTTATCAAGTAAGCACGTACAAGCAAGAAGAAGTTGGGAAACACAAAGGCTATGAATATTCACGTACTGGAAATCCAACTAGACATGCTCTAGAAGAATTAATTAAAGACCTTGAAGGAGGAGAAGCAGGATTTGCGTTTGGATCGGGGATGGCTGCAGTTACAGCGGTTATGATGTTGTTTAACAGCGGTGACCATGTTATTTTAACGGATGATGTATATGGCGGTACGTATCGTGTAATTACAAAAGTGTTAAATCGTATCGGCATTGAAGCGACATTTGTTGATACAAGTAATGTTGCAAACATCGAAAAAGAAATTAAAGAAAATACAAAAGCACTGTACATTGAAACACCAACAAACCCATTATTGAAAATCACCGATATTTCAGAAGCTACACAAATAGCGAAAAAGCATGATTTAGTAACGATTGTCGATAATACATTTAGCACACCATACTGGCAAAACCCAATTGAGCAAGGAGCGGATATTGTTCTCCATAGTGCAACAAAGTATCTAGGAGGCCACAGTGATGTTGTCGCTGGCTTAGCTGTTGTGAATTCAAAAGAACTGGCAGAAGAACTTCATTTTATTCAAAATTCAACTGGTGGTATCTTAGGTCCACAAGACTCATGGTTACTCATGAGAGGGATGAAAACGTTAGGAATTCGCATGGAAGAGCATGAAGCAAACACAAAGAAAATTGTGGACTACTTAAGCAATCATCCAGCGGTACAAAAAGTTTACTACCCAGGCCTTGAAAGTCATCCAAACCACGCAATTGCTAAGCAGCAAGGAAGAGGGTTTGGTGGTATGGTATCATTTGATGTAGGCAGTGAAGAGCAGGCTAATAAGCTATTAACTACGGTAAAATACTTCACGTTGGCTGAAAGTTTAGGAGCGGTGGAAAGTTTAATTTCTTTACCTGCTAAAATGACACATGCTTCTATTCCAGCTGATCGTCGCAAGGAGTTAGGAATAACGGACGGACTAGTACGTATATCAGTAGGTCTTGAAGATGTAGAAGACTTAATTGAAGATTTATCAAATGGCTTAAAATAAAAGAGATTGGGTGAACTCCCAATCTCTTTTATTTACATAAATTGTCACCCTTGTGCTGGTGTTCTGTATGTTACCATAAAGATAGGATTTCTAGTCACCACACGTACTAAGAAACGTAAAAAGCTTAGGGGAAAAGGGTGAAGCTTATGAATCAAAAAGAATTAAAATTAATTAAACAAAAAATAGAAGATTATCGACGATTTATTTATGTATTGTTAGCTATAGGTACATTTTTATATATTGGTGTATTAATTGGGCAAGGTGAAAAAACATTTGTTCAATTAATGTTCATGTCTGGAGTAGATGTTGTTTTATTAATAGTAGCCTTTTACTTTGCTTATCAAGCTAAAAAGTTAAAGAAAAAAATAAAAGATGAGATTTCGTCATAAAGATGTATAAAGAAAAGTGGAAAAAGAGTTAATTTTTCTTTCCATTTTTCTTTTTTTCTTTTTCAGCACGATAAAACTCATGAAACATCTTCATTAATGCGCGTTTCTCAATGCGAGAAACATAGCTTCTAGATATATTGAGTTCCTTAGCTATTTCACGCTGGGTTTTTTCTTTCTGTAAATCGAGTCCGAATCGTCCAACAATTACCTCTTTCTCACGTTCATCAAGAATGTCGATATACTCTTTAATTTTCTCTAATTCCATATTTAGCTGAATCATATCAATGACATCATCCGATTCGGATTTTAAAATGTCAATAAGGCTAATTTCATTTCCTTCTTTATCTTGGCCAATTGGATCGTGCAACGACACGTCCTTTTTTGTTTTCTTTAAAGCTCTCAAATGCATTAAAATTTCATTTTCAATACACCTTGCCGCGTATGTTGCGAGCTTTGTACCTTTTCCTTGAGAATAGCTTTCAATCGCTTTGATTAAACCAATTGTTCCGATTGAGATAAGATCTTCAGCGTCTTCCCCCGTATTTTCAAATTTTTTTACGATGTGTGCTACGAGTCGAAGGTTGTGTTCAATTAATAAGTTTCTTGCTTCTTGGTCTCCTTCAGCCATTAAAGTTAAATAGCGTTTTTCTTCTGCAGCCGATAGGGGCTGTGGAAAAGCGTTATTTTTAACATACGACACAAGAAATATCAACTCTTTAAAAAAGTATCCGAGCGCTGTAATAATAGTTGACATTTTCACACCTCCAGTTAGTGTAAGCGATAAAGCCGTGACATTAAACTATATGTTAGGCGGGCTTACTATGTGCCTGTACGGTTAAAAATAACGGCAAGACAAGCGAGTTTCGCAAAATTCTTTTTAAGAGGTACAGACACAATGGACACCTGCCCATACATAAGCTATCTTTTTGAATAAATTATAAGTAATACGTATGTAAGGAGTGACAACTATGTCATATGGATATGGCGCATATGGGTGTTATCCAAGCTATCCATGTTATCCACCTTGTGGCGGCGGAGGATATGGATGGGGAATAGGGTTACTAGTTGTTTTATTTGTACTACTACTTATTTTCGGCGGCTTTTACTGGTTTGGATGTTACTGGGATTAATAAAAAACCTCATGCGAGCGCATGAGGTTTTTGTTATACTTTCTTTAGTTTAAACGTGCTAACCATTAAGAAAGATAAAATAATGGTTAAAAACATAAAAACATAGGACGGTAAGTAAGGTACAGATAAGTAGCTTAGGGTTAATAAACAACCTGCAGCTGTAATCGGTAATCCTGTAAAATAACCGTTGTTCTCTGTAATATTAAAGCGTGCTAATCTTAGAGCACCACATGCAATATATACAATAGCGAATACGGCTCCAGAAGCTCCGTAGCTAAACAGGATGCTTTGATATAGTAGTAGAGCCGGAGCAATACCAAATGATATAATATCGCACATGGAATCTAGCTGTTTCCCAAGTTCTGATTCAATATTTAACTTCCGGGCAACCATTCCATCAAAGCGATCAGCTAGCGCTGCAAGAAAAATAAGCAGTAAGCTAAGCTTTAATTCATCACGTAGAATGAATAAAATGGAAAAGCTACCAAGACTTAAATTTAGTAATGTTAAAGCATTTGCTGATTGGGATTTTATCTTTTTAATTGTATGATCAAGATAATCTAATAAAAACAAGTTCCTCACTCCTTTTAGAGGATGACCTCCTATAGCATGATGATAGAAAAGATCGTAATTTCATTTTAGACGTAAACGAGAGGCTAGTAAAGAACTATTGAAGTTTGGCACCTTAAAATTATAGGAATGTATATAAAGGTTGTTAGCTGCACTAAAGCAAAAAAATAGAACCTATTTAAGAAAGAGAAAAGCTTGTCAGATGAACGGGTACTGGACAGGCTTTACTACTCTCAAATAGGCCCTTCTATTAGTTAAGATGGAATCTGAATGGTTATTTTTAATGATCGGCGTTGAATTTCTTTTTCAATTAGCTGAATGAACTCTGGACTTAATTGTAACTGTGTAGCTTTATAATATGATTCGATAAGAAGTTCATCTGATAACTTTCGCATGATAATGCCGCCACCTCCTGTAAAAAAGATAGGTGCTTTAATTCTAAGAAGTATCTCGTGTCCTAATAGTATTCTTATTCATAATGTATCATGAATCGAAATATAGAACAATCGTTCTGTTATCCACAATTATAAGTGGATAAGCTGTGGGTATTTTGTTTATAATTACCAATAATGCATAATCTATGAAAGGGATAATGTGAATAAAATTATCCACAGAATACCAGTTAGCATAATTTGTCGAAAAGTTTCTTGAGAAAATATCGGAAATTTTAAGGTTTTTTCATTTGTTTTTAATCATTTTATTCTTTTTTTGGTGAAATTAAGATATGATTATAGTTTGACTGCAGAAATTTCAACAAAAGAAATAGCTGATGAAAATAAGTAGTATTTAAATATAAATGACTGGTGGAAAAATGAACATACCCCGTGATAATGATCGGTGGAAATTGTTCTTAGAACGTTATTAATATAGTTGAGGTGCATAATACGTGTTAAAACTTTTTTTACCAAACCAACATGTGAAAAGTGTATTGCAAATTAAACCTGAGGATTTAATTGAGCGAGGAGTAAAAGGCATTATCACAGATTTAGATAATACGTTAGTGGAGTGGGATCGACCTGACGCAACGCCTGAGCTTATCGAGTGGTTTAAGTTAATGCAAGAACACGGTATTAAGATTACTATTGTATCGAATAATGTGGAAAAGAGAGTTAAGCTCTTTTCAGATCCTGTAGGGTTACCATTTGTTCATCAAGCAAGAAAGCCGATGAGAAAAGCATTTAGACGAGCACTGCGTGATATGGAGCTACAAAAAGATGAAGTAGTTGTCATTGGAGACCAGCTCTTAACAGATGTACTAGGCGGAAATCGCTTAGGTGTGTATACCATTTTAGTTGTGCCCGTTGCGCAGACGGATGGATTTATTACAAAATTCAATCGTAAAATGGAGCGACGTATTTTAGCGTGGATGAAAAGAAAAGGTATGATTAATTGGGAGGAATAAAAGTGAGTGAAGAAAAGCTACAATGTATGGGTTGTGGGGTAGAAATTCAAACAGAACGCCCAAACGATATTGGTTATGCCCCTAAGTCTGCACTTGAAAAGGAATTTGTTATCTGTCAAAGATGTTTTCGTTTAAAGCACTATAATGAAATTCAAGACGTAGCCTTAACAGATGACGACTTTTTAAAAATCTTAAATGGAATTGGCCAAACGGATGGCTTAGTCGTGAAGGTAGTAGATATCTTCGATTTTAACGGTAGTTGGCTACCAGGCCTACATCGTTTTGTAGGCGAAAATAACGTTATTCTTGTTGGGAATAAAGCAGATTTACTTCCTAAATCTGTGAAGAAAAATAAATTGATTCACTGGATGAAGAAATCTGCAAAAGACCTTGGGTTAAAGCCCGTAGATGTCTTTTTAATGAGTGCGCATAAAGGACAAGGCATTAAGGAAGTTGCTGAAGCAATTGAACACTACCGATTTGGAAAAGATGTTTATGTTGTTGGCTGTACAAACGTTGGTAAATCAACGTTTATTAATGCAATTATTAAAGAGTTTACAGGTGAAAAAGATGTTATCACAACATCTCAATATCCTGGCACCACTCTTGACATGATTGATGTACCGCTTGATAATGGCGCATCGTTATATGATACACCTGGTATTATCAATCATCACCAAATGGCCCATTATGTAGATAAACGCGATTTGAAGCTTATCTCTCCAAAGAAAGAGATTAAGCCGAAAATTTATCAGCTAAATGAAGGGCAGACGCTGTTCTTTGGAGGATTAGCGCGATTAGATTATGTAAGCGGCGGTCGTAAATCACTAACGTGCTATGTGTCAAATGAACTTCTTATTCATCGTACAAAGCTCGAAAAAGCAGATGAGCTGTATAAAAACCAATTAGGAGAGTTGCTTCAACCTCCAAGACCTGAACAGCTAAGCGAGTTTCCAGAGCTTGTTGCCCATGAATTTACAATCAAGCATGATAAGACGGACATTGTATTCTCTGGACTTGGCTGGGTGACGGTAAACGAACCTGGTACAAAAGTAGTTGCATATGCACCAAAAGGTGTTGGGGTATTTGTACGTGAATCATTAATTTAAATATAAAGAAGAGGGGAAATAGGTTGAAGCAGTTATATGGACTAATAGGTTATCCAATAGGGCATTCACTTTCACCGCTTATGCATAACGATGCGTTTGAAAATTTAGGAATAGACGCTCATTATGAAGCGATTCAAATTGAGCCTGACTCCTTTAAGGTTGAAGTTGAGAAGCTAAAAAAGCAGCAGATTAAAGGGTTTAACGTGACGATTCCGTATAAAGTTGATATCATGGACCTTTTAGATGAGGTCGACCCTTTAGCTAGAGCGATTGGAGCTGTTAATACAGTTGTAAATCAAAATGGCCGCTACGTTGGATATAATACAGACGGGGATGGCTATGTGGCATCTCTACTACAGCATGTAGGCCACACTTTAAAAGGTAAAGCTGTTGCTATTATTGGTGCAGGAGGAGCGGCTAAGGCAATTTTTTACACGCTAGCATCTCACAAAGATAGCCCTTCTTCTTTTTATATATGTAACCGAACGGTTGAAAAAGCACAGAGGTTAATTGATCAATTGCCATTTGAAGCTAATGCATCAGCTATCACGTTAGACGAAGCAGAAAAAGAAGTAGGTACGTTTGATGTCGTTATTAATACAACATCTGTGGGGATGCATCCTCATGTGGAGGATGTACCAATTGACATTCAACATATTCGCCCAGAAACAATTGTTAGTGATATTATTTACAATCCGTTAGAAACTAAATTATTAAAAGAAGCGAAACAAAAGCAAGCATATTGTCATAATGGTGTAGGTATGTTTGTATTACAAGGAGCGCTTGCTTTTGAAAAGTGGACAGGTATCGTTCCTGATCAAAAAAAGATGGAACAAATTGTATTGAAGAAACTTACTGAAAAGTAAAAGCATCATGGAGGTTTTTATGTTAAAAGGAAAACAAAAGCGATTTTTACGTTCAAAAGCACATCACTTATCACCAATCTTCCAAGTGGGTAAAGGTGGAGTGAATGAAAATATGGTTCAACAAATTTCAGATGCACTTGAAGCGAGAGAGCTATTAAAAGTTAGCATTTTACAAAACTGTGAGGAAGACCGTAACACAGTAGCAGAGCAGTTAGCTAAAGGTACTAGAGCTCAAGTTGTTCAAGTCATCGGCAATACGATTATTCTTTATAAAGAGTCACGTGAAAACAAACAAATCGTATTACCTCGATAAGAAAAGGATACCCTATCATACGCGTATGATAGGGTATATGTACATGTCGAGAGAAGCTTAATACAATAAAAGGAGCTATGATTTTTTGAAACGTATTGGTATTTTTGGTGGAACGTTTAACCCTCCCCATATCGGACATTTAATTATGGCAAATGAAGTATTGTTTTCGTTAAAGTTAGATGAAATTTGGTTTATGCCTTCGCATATTCCACCTCATAAAAACTTGAAACAAGAAATTGACCCTAATCATCGTTTAAATATGCTTAATTTGGCAACTAACGGTTATTCTAAATTCCGTGTTCAATCGATTGAATTCGAACGTAACGATATATCATATACATTTGATACGATGTGTATCTTAAAAGAAACGTATCCAGACAATCAGTTTTATTTTATCATCGGAGCGGACATGGTAGAATATTTACCGAAATGGTACAACATTGAGGAACTGCAAAAGCTTGTAACATTCGTGGGAGTAAAAAGACCTGGGTACAAAATGCAGTCTCCTTATTCAATATTAGAAGTAGAAGCACCTCAAATGGATGTTTCTTCATCATTCATACGAGAACGTCTTAAAATGCAAGGCCCTATTGATTTTTACGTGCCTTTATCAGTAAAACACTATATTGAGGAGAATCAGCTATATGAATCAGAGTGAAGCGTTAGCTGTTGTAAAAGAGCAGTTAACGGAACGAAGATATATTCATACGTTAGGAGTCATGGAAACGGCTAAAAAATTGGCCGAGCGATATGATGTAAACATAAAAAAAGCTGAATTAGCTGCAATCTTTCATGATTACGCAAAGTTTCGACCAAAAGAAGAAATGAAAGCGATTATCATAAATGAAAGCATGTCTGTTCATCTTCTTGAGGCAAATACAGAACTTTGGCACGCTCCAGTTGGTGCATTTTTAGTTGAAAAAGAAGTGGGGATAGCAGACGAGGAAATACTAGATGCTATTCGTTATCACACATCTGGGAGACCAGGAATGTCGCCTTTAGAAAAAATAATTTATGTGGCTGATTATATTGAGCCAGGTCGTAAGTTTCCTGGGGTTGAAGAGGTAAGAGAACTTGCAGAGCAAAATTTAGATAAAGCGTTACTTCAAGCATTAAAAAATACGATTAGCTTTTTAATTAGCAAAAATCAAAGCGTTTTCCCAGATACGCTGTATACTTATAATGAATTAGTTTTAGGAGGAAAAAATAAATGAACGAACGCGATTTATTATCACTTGTGGTAAAAGCAGCAGACGATAAAAAAGCAGTAGATTTAGTTGCATTAAATATGCAAGGAATTTCACTCGTAGCAGATTACTTTGTCATTTGTCACGGTAACTCTGATAAGCAAGTTCAGGCTATTGCAAGAGAAGTAAAAGAACAAGCGCATGAACACGAAATTACGGTAAAGCGTATGGAAGGATACGATGAAGCGCGTTGGGTACTTGTGGATTTAGGTGATGTTGTTGTCCATATCTTCCACAAAGATGATCGTGGTTACTATAATTTAGAGCGTTTGTGGGGAGACGCTCCTTCTGTTGACTTACAAGAAGAATTGCAATCATGAGCAGCTATAAGCAATTTGCTTACGTCTATGATCATCTCATGACGGACATTCCATATGATCAATGGATTCAGCTTGTGTCTCGTAAGGTGGGAACAGGCAAAAAGCTGTCAATTCTTGATGTGGGATGCGGCACCGGTGAAATGTCAATTCGTCTAGCTAAGCAAGGTTATGAAGTCACTGGAATTGATTTATCGGATGATATGTTGGTGATTGCGCAAGAGAAAGCGCAACGTGAAGGCATTATGTTAAAGTTATACGAACAAGACATGTCAGAACTTGAATTGATGCAGCAGTTTGATTGTGTCGTTATCTTTTGCGATTCACTCAATTATCTCCAAACTGATGAACAAGTTAAAGAAACGTTTACGCGTGTCTATGAACATTTAGCTCCAGGTGGCTTTTTGTTATTTGACGTTCATTCAACTCACAAACTGAAAAATGTTTTTGGAGACAATTCATTTTCATATGTAGATGATGATGTATCGTATATTTGGAACTGTGAGTACAATGAGATGAATCAAAGCGTTCAGCATGATATGACGTTCTTTGTATATGATGAAGAAATTGAAGCGTACGATCGATTTGATGAAGTTCATATTCAGCGAACGCTATCAGAGTCTACGTATAAAGAGTGGTTAATACAAGCTGGATTTTCAGCTGTTGAAGTAAGCGCTGATTTTAAAGACGAGCTTCCCAACCAAAACAGCGAAAGAATATTCTTCTCCGCAAAAAAATAAAAGAAGCATCAGCTTCTTTTATTTTTTTTATCAAAAAGCAGGAATTTTGTTGAATAAAGGTGAATAGTGTTGATTACGTAAAATTAAACTGCTTTTCAACGAGCTCGATATCCTCATCAAATTTTTCGTGTGTTTTTTGAAACAAATGCACAAACATATCTCCAAGCTCTGCTTCTAATACTTTAATTCCTTCTCCTGTAACACCGCCTTTTACGCATACTTTCTCTTGTAGAGTAGGAAGCGTAAAAATTTCTTTTTCAAGTAGTTTTCCCATTCCAATAATCATATCACTAGCCATAATGGTTGCTTCTTCTTTTGAAATCTCTGTTTCTTGAACAGCAGCATCAATAAATCTTTGCAGCAAGAAGCTAAAGAAAGCGGGTCCACAGCTAACAATATCTGATGATACTCTTGTAATGTTTTGTGGAATTGATACAGTTTTGGACATGCTGCTAAATAAATTCGTTAAATAGTTTTGATAAAAAGCTGAACAATGATTTCCATATGTCATAAGTGATACGCCTGATAATGCACGGTTCGTAATACTTGGAATGATTCTCGCTACTTGGGTAGGCACAATGCTTTCTAGCTGTTCCACACTTATGGGACTTGTAATCGATACAATGCAATGTTCTTGTGTTAACAGCGGTTTGATTTTTATTAAAAGGGGGTGAATATCCAATGGTTTTACACATACAAAAATAAGTTGTGAAGAACGGACAACTTCTTCCGCACAATCTCCCAGCTGAATTTCTCGGTGCTGCTTTTGAATCGTTTTTGCTTTGTTTTTTGTTCGGTTTGTAATAATTAGTTGTGAAGGATGTACGGCTTTTGATTCAATAAACGCATCAATTAATATTCTCCCCATATTACCTGTTCCAATAAATCCTATATTCACTTGTACTTCCCTCCTTCAAAAGCCTATTCTTCTAAACAGTATGAGATTATTAACCAATTTATGACGTTAGTTCATAATCCCATAAGGAGGAAACCATGACTTTACCAAAAAAGCATTGGATTATTTTAGGTTTCATTTCGATAGTTGTATGTGGATTTTTAATTTACACAAATGTTTTATTTCCCCAGGTAGAAACGAGTGCTCAAGTTGAAGAAGACTTCCCATTTACTGAAAAACAAGAGGATAGCTCTTTAACACTGGATGTGCCTCAAAAAGACTCGACCAGTACTCAAATCGTTGTTGATGTGAAAGGGGCAGTTCAAAAACCAGGCATTTACAAGCTTGAGGAGGGCCTTAGAGTTCAGGATGCCATTGAGAGAGCGAGTGGAGTTACGAAAGAAGCAGATATGAACCATGTGAATTTAGCAATAAAAGTAGCTGATGAAATGGTCATCTACATTCCAGCTATCGGTGAAGAGCCTGTAGTTCCCATGTCAACTGGGGGAAGTATGGACCAGAATAAGAGTGCAGTCAATTTGAACACAGCAACTTTGGAAGAATTACAAACCTTAAATGGAATTGGGCCGTCAAAGGCGCAAGCCATTCTCACATATCGCGAAGAGAATGGACCATTTAAAACACTTGAAGATATTTTACAAGTTGCAGGAATTGGGGAAAAGTCACTGGAAAAAATCAAAACAGAGATATCAATAAATTAGTGAATGCGTTGACGTTATCTCCTTTTAACCGATACACTAGGTACTAGATAGTGAGACAAGAAAGTAGGGAGTAGACGATGTCAAGAATTTCATGGGATCAGTATTTTATGGCACAAAGCCATTTATTAGCATTACGCAGCACGTGTGAGCGCTTAGCTGTAGGTGCTACCATTGTGAGAGATAAACGCATTATCGCAGGAGGGTACAACGGGTCAATAAGCGGAGGGGTCCACTGTGCAGATGAGGGCTGTTATGTTATTGATAACCATTGTGTTAGAACCATTCATGCAGAGGTAAATGCCCTGTTACAGTGTGCTAAGTTCGGTGTTAAAACAGAAGATGCAGAAGTTTATGTAACGCACTTCCCTTGCTTAAATTGTTGCAAAGCACTTATTCAAGCCGGGATTAAGACAGTTTATTATGCTAACGACTACAAAAATCATCCATACGCTGTTGAATTATTTAAGCAATCAGGGGTAAGGTTTGAAAAAGTAGAGCTAAACGAAGCCGTCATTGATTTAAATAGTCAAGAAAAGTTGAGCTTTGTAAATAGTATTTTAGAGAAACTTCACCATAGCAATCTTTCCAAAGAAGAAATTGCTCGTTTAGAAGATCAAGCTTTTTCCCTGTTTCAGCATTCATAAGCTAGGCACTTAGTGTCTAGCTATCTCTTTTGAGTGGGAGGTTCTGTTTTGAAAGGCTTTTATTTATATGCAGCAGTTAGCGCCATGTTAACCATGTTTTTAGCCTACCACTTCTTATGGATTACACTCATAGTTGTACTAAGCTACGCAGTTTTTTTATACCTTAGATGTCCACGCTATGTTTTCATCCTTTGCGTTCTTATTGGCAGCTTTTTCTTTGGGTTATTTCATCTTTTTTTATTTCATCATCAAACATCGATTTCTTCGAATCAAACAATATTTACCGGACAAATCTCTTCCATTCCTAATATAGATGGAAGCCAAGTACGCTTTTTCTTTAGCACGCAAGGTGAAGAAGTATCTGTTGTATACTATATGAAAAGTGAAAGTGAAGTTAAGCAGGTTCAAAGCTTAATGATTTATGACCGCTGTATGTTAAAAGGAAAACTTTCATCTTTTGAAGAAAGGCGAAATCCAAACGCATTTAACTATAAAGGGTACATGGATACTAAGCATGTTCATTGGAAGCTTAAAGCATCTACGTTTACACCCTCTTTATGCCAACCTTCTAAACAATTGTCTTTTCCTCAGCGGCTTTCTATTTATCGACAACATGGAATTGATTATCTTCAAAAGAATGTTCCTCAACCAGCGTCGTCTTTTATGCAAGCGCTCATTTATGGAGAGAGGAGTCAAATCGATTCTGATTTACTTCAGCTTTACCAAAGCTTTGGGCTCATTCATTTGCTAGCTATTTCAGGTCTTCACGTTGGCCTAATGACGTTTATGTTTTTTTATGTGCTAATTCGAATGGGAATGACGCGCCAGTTAGCCACGAATATTTTATTAGTGACTCTTCCTTTGTACGCCATTATCGCTGGTGGGGCACCTTCAGTTATTCGTGCCGTGTTAATGAGTATGTTAGCTTTAGCGAGTACAAAGTATCAAAAGAAAATTAGTCTAACAGATAGCATAGCGCTGGCATTTTTGTTAATGATAGCTGTTAACCCATTTTACATTTTACAAGTAGGATTTCAATTATCTTTTGTCGTCACCCTCTTTATTGTGCTTAGTGCACAGGTGATTTTAAAAAGAATTACGTCCACTATGGGTCAGTTACTGCTGGTATCATTTATTGCACAGCTCGGATCACTACCTCTATTATTGTTTTACTTCTATGAAGTTTCGCTACTAAGCCTTCCTCTTAATATGATTTATGTTCCCCTTTTTTCAACAGTCATTCTCCCTCTTTGTTTGTTCATATTTACTACGTCATTTTTCTTTTTACCCATTGCAGGTATCGGTCAATGGATACTAAATAATGTATTATTACTAAGCGAATGGTTCCTGCAACTAATACACAATGTATCTCCTGTATTCGTAGTAACAACCGGTAAGCTTTCTTTATGGGTTGTAGGACTTCTGTACATAGCCATTTACAGTGTTTTATGGTCCATTGAGAAGAAGAAATATACGCCTTTTTTTAGCATAGTTACGGTCTTAATACTTGTGGTTCAGTGTCTCTTTCCGTATGTAAATCCATATGGGAAAGTGACGATGATTGACGTGGGCCAAGGAGACAGCTTGTTAATTGAACTTCCATATAGGAGAGGAGTCTATTTGATTGATACAGGAGGAAGCGTTCTGTTTTCGAGTGAAGGCTGGCAAGTACGCCGTGATTTGTTTGACGTGGGAAAGGATATTGTTATGCCAGTTTTAAAATCAAAGGGAATTCGAAAGGTAAATAAGTTATTGATTACACACGGGGACTATGACCATGGCGGAAGTGCCAGTACGTTACTGGATCAAGTCAAAATTGAACAGGTAGTACTGGGGAAAAAGAAGCAGCTTACAGATTTAGAAGTAAATATTATCGAACAAGCAAGAAAAGCAAATAGCCAGATTTCCTACGTTAAAAAAGGAGACTATTGGAAACAAGGAGATACTTCCTTTTACATTCTTTCACCAACAGGTACAGAAACAACGAGCAATAATTCATCTATTGTTTTATTTACAGAGCTTGGAGGAATTAGTTGGCTTTTTACAGGTGATTTGGAAGAAGCGGGAGAAGCTGAGATTCTTCGTACTATTCCTTCGATACAAGCTGATGTTTTAAAGGTTGCACATCATGGAAGCAAATCGTCTACATCACCTGCATTTCTTCGTGCACTCAATCCTCAAATTGCTCTCATATCCGCAGGCCAAAAAAATCGCTATGGTCACCCGCATAACGAAGTGGTTGAAAGGCTACAAGAAGCTAACGTTTTCATCTATCGAACAGATGAAAACGGTGCAATTACGTATACATTTCGAAAAAACAAAGGAACCTTTTACACAGAACTTCCATAGTCTATATCAAGTTAAAAAAAACGACTGTAGATGACAGTCGCTAAGTATTGCTGATTTTCTATCTCGTTTACCGATTCAACTAATGAATAGAACTCTGTTCATTAGCAGCTACTTATGATCTATGATCCAAAGTAGTGAATGACCGTTGCGATAATAAATAAGGTAGTAAAAAATCCAAATGATGCGATAAATCCTACAGCCGAATCGACTGCGTCGTTTCGTTTACTTTGAACGCTTTCTTCAAATTGATTCATTGCCACCCCTCCTATTTACAGTATAATCCATGTTTTTTAAAAAATCTATAAAATATAAAGCGTTTTCCTAACCTGACAACAGTTAACAATCATTGTTTGGGGTAAAAAAGTAAACGATAATTATATGGGTTTACTCATTAACAAATAAGTAACCTAGGGCTTAATTTGTTAGTGTTTATTATAAACTGAGGAATTGCTACTTTTAGCAATTCCTTTTTGTATTCTTGCCAAACCGCTATTACACCTATACCATAGAAGATGAAGAACTATAGAATGGAGCGTAAAAAATTGGCAATAGATCCGTTGAAAACTATCAATTCTAAGGACATAAAACCCGTCTATTTATTACATGGTTTAAATGCTTTTATTATGAAAAAAGCAAGAGATAAAATTATTCAATATTCCTTATCAGACGAGGAAAAAGAGTTTAATTTATCGATATATGACTTAGAGGAAACGCCGATTGAACAGGTAATTGAGGATGCTGAAACGCTGCCTTTTTTAGGTGATAAGCGAGTGGTAATTGCCAAGAATGCTTTTTTTCTAACTGCAGAAAAATCAAAATCTAAGGTAGAACACGATGTTAGTAAATTACAGACTTACCTTGAGCAACCCGCACCTTTTTCAACTTTAATCGTGCAAGCTCCTTATGAAAAATTAGATGAGCGAAAAAAAATAACCAAAGCGTTAAAAAAGCAGGCTATGTATGTTGAAGCAAATGAATTGAATGAGCAGGACTTAGTGAGATGGATAAAAGATGTACTGCATAAAAGAAATGTAGAAATGGATGAAGATGCTAAGCAGCTCTTGTTGCAGCTTGTTGGATTAAACGTTACGATTATTACAAATGAAGTAGAAAAAATGATGCTTTATGTAGGAGATAATGGTGTCATTACGCGAGAAGTTGTACACGAGCTAGTAGCTAAAACGTTAGAACAAAATGTTTTTACGCTTATTGAAGCAGTTATGAATAAAAATTTAAAAGAGGCGTTAAATATTTATCAAGATTTGCTTCGAAATAATGAAGAGCCAATTAAAATTTTGTCTTTACTGGCTTCACAATTTCGCTTAATTTATCATACAAAGCAACTTTCTGGCCAAGGGTATGGTCAACAGCAAATTGCACAAACGTTAAAAGTACATCCTTTTCGAGTGAAGATTTCTCTTCAACAAAGTAGAAGGTTTGAAGAGCCGGTGCTACGTAACATTATTAAAGAGCTAGCAGAAGCAGATTATGAAATGAAGACGGGGAAAATAGACAAAGCATTGCTTTTACAATTGTTTTTCTTAAAGCAAGCTGGTGGCTAAAAACCATAAAAAAAACGATCCTATGGGGATCGTTTTTTCGCTTATTATGCAGATAAACCGTTAAGTTTTTGCGCTAAGCGAGATTTTTGACGAGCTGCAGCGTTTTTGTGGATAAGACCTTTTTGTGCAGCCTTGTCTAATTTTTTAGAAGCAACAGAGTATGCTGCTTTTGCATTATCTACATCGTTGTTTTCAACTAAAGCTTCAAAGTTTTTGATAGCAGTACGCATAGCAGATTTTACTTGGATGTTATGTGCACGACGAGCTTCAGTAGTTTTTACACGTTTGATAGCTGATTTAATGTTTGGCATTCGTTTCACCTCCCGAAATTATAGCAATCGAGATTATATAGAACTCGACATTTCTTACAATAAGAACAAAGGATATTTTATCAAACCCACGGCTATAATGCAATAGCACCTAAAAGGAATTTTATCGCTCTTGTGCATGAATTAATTAGCAACAGGTGAAACTAACTTCTATGATAATAGCTGAGGAGGGTCTGCAATGAATGAAAACTTGGATTTAAGTCAATATAGTATTCGCACCGATTTAGCCGTGGAAGCAAGGACGATGGCTGTTGAAGATAATGAAAAGCAAGCGAAGCAGTCTGAGCTTGAAGGCGTTATTTTTAAAGAAAAAGATGTCGATGGAGTAAAGGTTTCTTTAGTTGAAATAACTGAACAAGGTGCCCAAACGGTTGGAAAGAAAAAAGGGCGCTATCTTACTCTAGAATCTGTTGGAATTCGCGAGCAGGATACCGAAAAGCAGGAAAAGATGGAGGAAGTATTTGCTAAGGAACTGAATCATTTTATAAAAGGCTTAAATATTGCAGATGATGCAAGCTGTTTAGTAGTCGGCCTTGGAAACAGTAGCGTTACTCCGGATGCACTTGGTCCAAAGACAGTAGAAAATTTATTAATTACTCGTCATTTATTTGCTCTACAGCCTGAAAGCGTAGAAGAGGGGTTCCGTCCAGTAAGTGCTATTATACCTGGTGTGATGGGGATCACTGGAATTGAAACTAGCGATATTATCTTTGGGGTTGTACAAAAAGTCAAACCAGATTTCATTATTGCTGTTGATGCTTTGGCAGCGCGTTCAATTGAACGTGTAAACGCAACAATTCAAATTTCAGACTCAGGTATTCATCCCGGCTCTGGAGTTGGAAATAAACGAAAAGAAATTAGCTATGAAACGCTAGGCATTCCAGTAATTGCAATTGGTATACCTACAGTTGTTGATGCGGTATCAATTACAAGTGATACTATTGATTTTATTTTAAAGCATTTTGGACGTGAGATGAATGAACAAGACAAGCCTTCGAAGTCACTTATTCCTTCTGGAATGACGTTTGGAGAAAAGAAACAGCTAACTGACGAAGATTTACCAAGCGAAGAACATCGTCAAACATATTTGGGGATGATTGGTACGTTACCTGATGAAGAAAAGCGTCGTTTAATTCATGAGGTGTTAGCCCCACTAGGCCATAATCTGATGGTTACACCAAAAGAAGTTGACTTATTTATTGAAGAAATGGCTAACGTCGTAGCTGGAGGATTAAACGCAGCTCTTCACCATGAAGTGGACCAAGGAAACTTTGGATCTTATACTCATTAAAAGTGAATGAAATCAGCAGAAGTGTCCCATAATGAATACTACGAAAATGAATAGGTATGTTTAGATGAAAGGAGCATTCTCATGGTGAAATTCATGATGAAGTCGCTGCTGCTAAGCGTTGTTTTATTGTTCGGCGTATTATTAGGGATGCAGACTGCCCAGCAAGGATTAATCAAGATGAAAGGGTATGATGACCCTAGTATTGAGCAAGTGTTTACAGTTTCTAAGACGGGCGAGGGCGAAGTAGAAGCAGATGTAATGGGAAACAAACGAGTTGTGGACCTTGAAGAAAAACAAAAGCTGCTGGAAGAGCGAAAGGCATTTAACTTTTTTTCTTCAATTGGAAAAAGCTTAGCTAACAGCATCCAGGCTGTTATACAAAAAGCAGTCGAAGCTTTTCATAACCTGTTTGTATAAAAAAACAAAGCAGAGCAGCCTTAATGTTTCGCTACACATTAAGGCTGCTCTGCTTTATTATTGAACTCATCTCTCTTCCTCCCTTGAGAAGTTTATTGAATGTTGACTGATGTGTTGTTATAATTTACTTTAGTGTATTTTGCCGATTTTCAGTAGGAGTGAAAAAATGATGGATAGAGAAGCGAAGTTAAACCGACAGTCGAAAATTAGAAACTTTTCGATTATTGCTCATATAGATCACGGAAAGTCAACATTGGCTGACCGTATTTTAGAAAAGACAAATGCGCTTACCCAGCGCGAAATGAAAGCTCAACTTTTGGATTCTATGGATTTAGAACGTGAACGTGGAATTACCATTAAGCTAAATGCTGTTCAGCTTAAGTATAAAGCAAAAGATGGAGAAGAATATATTTTCCATTTAATTGATACTCCAGGGCACGTCGATTTTACATATGAAGTGTCTCGTAGTCTTGCAGCTTGTGAAGGAGCAATTCTTGTAGTGGATGCTGCCCAAGGAATTGAAGCGCAAACATTAGCCAACGTATATTTAGCGTTAGATAATGATTTGGAAATTTTACCTGTTATCAATAAAATTGATCTTCCAAGTGCTGAGCCTGAACGCGTGCGTCAAGAAGTGGAAGATGTAATTGGCTTAGATGCTTCAGAAGCAGTGCTTGCTTCTGCAAAAGCAGGTATTGGAATTGAAGAGATTTTAGAGCAAATTGTAGAAAAAGTACCTGCTCCTGAAGGGGATCCAGAAGGGCCTTTAAAAGCCTTAATTTTTGATTCATTCTATGATGCTTATCGTGGTGTTGTTGCATCTATTCGTATTGTAGAAGGGTCGGTCAAAACAGGCGATAAAATTCGCATGATGGCAACAGGAAAAGAATTTGAAGTTACTGAAATTGGTGTGTTAACACCAAAAGCAGTTCCACAGGACGAACTATCTGTTGGAGATGTAGGATATTTAACAGCTGCTATCAAAAACGTAGGAGATACACGCGTAGGGGATACGATTACACTTGCTAAAAATGGTGCAACTGAACCCTTGCCTGGTTACCGCCGATTAAATCCAATGGTATATTGCGGCTTGTATCCAATCGATACAGCCAAATATAACGACTTACGCGAAGCTTTAGAAAAACTAGAACTGAATGATTCAGCTCTTCAGTTTGAACCAGAGACATCTCAAGCGTTAGGGTTTGGTTTCCGTTGTGGATTCTTGGGCCTCCTTCACATGGAGATTATCCAAGAGCGTATTGAGCGTGAGTTTAAGATTGACTTGATTACAACAGCGCCAAGTGTTATTTACGATGTATACATGACAGATGGTGAGAAAGTATCTGTTGATAATCCGTCTAATATGCCAGATGCTCAAAAGATTGAAAAAGTTGAAGAGCCTTATGTAAAAGCAACAATGATGGTTCCTAATGATTATGTAGGAGCAGTTATGGAGCTTTGTCAGAAAAAGCGCGGTAATTTCATCGACATGCAGTACTTAGATGCAAATCGAGTAAGTATTGTGTATGAGATTCCGCTAGCTGAGATTGTGTATGATTTCTTTGATCAACTAAAATCAAACACAAAAGGGTATGCATCTTTTGATTATGAACTAATTGGTTATAAAGAATCTAAGCTCGTAAAAATGGATATCTTATTAAATGCAGAAAAAGTCGATGCACTATCCTTCATTGTGCACCGTGACTCAGCATATGATCGCGGTAAAATCATCGTAGAAAAATTAAAAGAACTGATTCCACGTCAGCAGTTTGAAGTGCCTATTCAAGCAGCTATTGGTCAGAAGATTGTCGCGCGTTCAACAATCAAAGCCATTCGAAAAAATGTATTAGCAAAATGTTACGGTGGGGATATTTCTCGTAAGCGTAAGCTTCTTGAGAAACAAAAAGAAGGTAAGAAAAGAATGAAGCAAGTCGGATCAGTAGAAGTTCCACAAGAAGCATTCATGGCTGTATTACGTATGGATGAAGAGTGAGGAATTATTTAACATAAGCAGTTTAGTGTTGTATAACTGATTGATTTGTTACACTATAGCGTAGAGCGATTAAAGGCGCGTTACGATAAAAATACCGCAGAGAGCATCTGCGGTATTTTTATCATTTACTTTAACTATTTTGAGGTGGAAGACAATGATTGAAGCAGCTTATTTGCATATTCCTTTTTGTCATCATATTTGTCACTACTGTGACTTTAATAAAGTATTTTTCAAAAATCAGCCGGTTATGCCTTATCTAGAAAAAATGAGGGACGAGATGAGGCATACAGTAGCAAAATATCCTGCTAATCAATTAAGGACAATTTTTGTTGGTGGAGGAACTCCAACAGCTCTCGATGAGAAGCAGTTGACTTACTTTTTAGAATCGATTCACGAATCATTTCCGGTTCAAAATGTAAAAGAGTTTACGTTTGAAGCAAACCCAAATGAGCTGACAGCAGAGAAATTACGAGTTTTACATGCGTACGGTGTAGACCGCTTAAGTATTGGAGTTCAAACATTTAACGAAAAGCTCCTTGAAAAAATTGGACGTGTTCACAGTAACCAACAAGCATTTCAAGCCGTTGATGAAGCTAGAAAGATAGGGTTTGAAAATATCAGCTTAGATCTCATGTACAGCTTGCCTGGTCAAACGATTTCTGATTTTAAAGAAACGCTTGATATTGCGTTCTCAATGGACGTAGAGCATATTTCTGCTTATTCTTTAATCATTGAGCCTAAAACAGTATTTTATAACTTGATGAATAAAGGACAGCTTCGCGTGCCTTCCCAGGAAGATGAAGCGTTCATGTACGAGATGTTAATGGATGAGATGGAGAAGCACGGATATTCTCAATATGAGATTAGCAATTTTGCTCGCTTGGGCTACGAAAGCCTTCATAACCTCACATATTGGGATAATAATGACTACTACGGAATAGGAGCAGGAGCACATAGTTATATTGATGGAATTAGACGGTCTAATATTGCACCATTGAAAAAATATATGCAAACTATTACGGAAACAAAGAGTGCCTGCTTAGATGAAATTTCTGTTTCTAAAGTGGAAAGAATGGAAGAGGAAATGTTTTTAGGGCTGCGCAAAACAGATGGTGTGAATAAAGCTAATTTTTATGACAAGTATAAAGTAGAAATGAATGAAGTTTTTTCAAAACCGATACAAGAGTATGTTAACAAAGGGCTGCTTGAAGAGACAGACAGTTCGCTACGATTAACAAAAAAAGGGCGCTTTCTAGGAAATGAAGTATTCCAGGCATTTATTGGTGGAATCTAATCGTTGACATGACCCATGATGATTTGGTAATTTATTATTAGATTTAGCACTCAAGCTTTTAGAGTGCTAACAGAGGTGATGAAACGTGCTTACTGATCGACAGCTATTAATTTTACAAGTCATAATTGATGATTTTATTCGATCTGCACAGCCTGTTGGCTCTCGTACACTTTCTAAAAAAAGTGAGATTAATTTTAGCTCAGCAACAATTCGCAATGAAATGTCTGATTTAGAAGAGCTTGGCTTTATTGAAAAAACTCATACATCTTCAGGGCGCGTTCCGTCTGAAAAAGGATATCGCTATTATGTGGATCATTTATTGTCTCCGCAGCTATTAACGGATGAAGATATTTCAACGGTTAATTCTCTTTTTGCTGAACGCGTTGTTGAGCTGGAAGAGATTGTACAAAAATCTGCTCAGATTTTATCAGATTTAACAAGCCTAACGTCAATTGTTCTTGGCCCTAAAGCGGTAACCAATAAGCTGAAGCAGCTGCAAATTTTGCCGCTAACTGAAGAATCAGCCGTTGCTATTATTGTTACAGATGCAGGTCACGTACAGCATCGTACAATTACTTTACCTGCTGGAATTGGCGCATCAGATATTGAAAAGATGGTCAATATTTTAAACGATAAGTTAGTGGGCGTTCGGATTACTGAGCTACATGATAAGATGTACAAAGAAGTAGCGTTATTGCTAAAGAATCATATTCGAGGGTATAAAGAAACGATGACGATTTTAAACGATGCATTAAAGCTAAACACAAGCGGTAAAATGGTTATCGGTGGAAAAACGAATATGTTTGCTCAACCTGAGTTTCATAACATCGATAAAATTCGTGATTTATTCACTATTATTGAACATGAAAAAGAGTTTTCGCAGCTTTTAACGTCTAGCAAATCTGGTATTCACGTTAAAATTGGTCGTGAAAATGAAGTGAACGAAATGGCTGATTGCAGTTTAATTACCGCTACGTATTCGTTTGGTGAAGAACAAATTGGTACCATTGCTTTACTAGGTCCGACTCGCATGGAATATGCGCGAGCTATTAGCTTAATGACATTGTTATCTTCCGATATGTCCCGCTTATTAACGAATTTATACAAGCAATAAAAATATAAGGAAAGTGCTGGAAGATATTGCTTCCTGCCTTTCCTATGATAAAATAGACAGCGGCATGAACGTGCTCTAACTTTAAGGAGGTGAAGGAATTGTCAAACGAAAAGCAAGTAGAAGAACAAGTAGAAGAAGTAGTAGAAGAAACTGTAGATACAGAAAATCAGCAAGAAGAAACTGTTGAAGAATCTGTAGAGGCTACTCTTCAAACACAAATTGACCAATTAAAGCAACAGCTTGAAGAACAGGAAAATAGATATGTACGTCTACAAGCTGATTTCGATAATTTCCGTCGTCGTTCTCGTCTTGATGCAGAAGCAGCACAGAAATATCGTGCGCAATCTTTAGTGACAGACATCTTACCAGCACTGGATAACTTTGACCGTGCTCTACAGGTTAACACAGAAGATGAGAACACGAAGTCTGTAATGAAAGGTGTAGAAATGGTTTACCGTCAATTAGTTGAGGCACTTCAAAAAGAAGGTGTTGAGGCAATTGAATCTGTTGGAAAACCGTTCGACCCTTATGAACATCAAGCTGTTATGCAAGTAGAAGATGAGGCGTATGAATCAAATACAGTCGTAGAAGAACTTCAAAAAGGGTATAAGCTAAAGGATAAAATTATTCGCCCTGCAATGGTAAAAGTAAATCAATAAAATTATTACATAAAACAAGGAGGTTATTTTACATGAGTAAAATCATTGGTATCGACTTAGGTACAACGAACTCTTGTGTCGCTGTTTTAGAAGGCGGCGAGCCAAAAGTAATCCCAAATCCAGAAGGAAATCGTACAACACCATCTGTTGTTGCGTTTAAAAACGGTGAGCGTCAAGTTGGGGAAGTAGCAAAGCGTCAAGCAATTACAAATCCAAACACAATCATCTCAATTAAACGTCACATGGGTACAGATCACAAAGTAGAAGCTGAAGGAAAAGAGTATACACCTCAAGAAATGTCAGCAATTATTCTGCAACATTTAAAAGGATATGCAGAGGAGTACTTAGGTGAGCCTGTAACAAAAGCAGTTATCACGGTTCCTGCATACTTTAACGATGCTGAGCGTCAAGCAACAAAAGATGCTGGTAAAATTGCTGGTTTAGAAGTTGAGCGTATTATCAACGAACCAACAGCGGCTGCTCTTGCATACGGGTTAGAAAAAACAGACGAAGACCAAACTGTACTTGTATACGACTTAGGTGGAGGTACGTTTGACGTATCAATTCTAGAGCTAGGAGATGGCGTATTCGAAGTGCGCTCAACTGCTGGTGACAACCGCCTTGGTGGAGATGACTTTGACCAAGTAATCATCGATTACTTAGTAGCAGAGTTTAAAAAAGAAAATGGCATTGATTTAGCTAAAGATAAAATGGCACTTCAACGTCTAAAAGATGCTGCTGAAAAAGCGAAAAAAGATTTATCTGGTGTAACTTCTACACAAGTGTCACTACCGTTTATCACAGCTGGCGAAGCTGGACCGCTTCATTTAGAAGTAACGCTATCACGTGCGAAGTTTGAAGAATTATCTGCAGACCTAGTAGAGCGTACAATGGCTCCAGTACGTCAAGCTTTACAAGATGCTGGTCTTTCTGCAAGTGAGCTAGATAAAGTAATTTTAGTTGGTGGTTCTACTCGTATCCCAGCGGTGCAAGAAGCCATTAAAAAAGAAACTGGTAAAGAGCCTCATAAAGGCGTAAACCCTGATGAAGTTGTTGCTTTAGGTGCAGCAATTCAAGGTGGAGTATTAACTGGTGATGTAAAAGACGTAGTGTTATTAGACGTAACGCCACTATCTTTAGGAATTGAAACAATGGGCGGCGTATTCACAAAGCTAATTGAGCGCAACACAACAATTCCTACAAGTAAATCACAAGTATTCTCAACAGCAGCTGATAACCAAACGGCTGTAGACATTCACGTACTTCAAGGTGAGCGTCCAATGTCAGCTGATAACAAAACGTTAGGTCGTTTCCAATTAACGGACATTCCACCAGCTCCACGTGGTGTACCTCAAATCGAAGTAAGCTTTGATATTGATAAGAACGGTATCGTAAACGTACGTGCAAAAGATTTAGGTACAAATAAAGAGCAAGCAATTACAATTAAGTCTTCTACTGGTTTATCAGATGATGAAATCGAACGCATGGTAAAAGAAGCAGAAGATAACGCAGATGCAGATAAACAACGTAAAGAAGAAGTTGAATTACGCAATGAAGCAGATCAACTTGTATTTACAACTGAAAAAACGTTGAAAGACCTTGAAGGTAAGGTTGAAGAAGCTGAAGTAGCAAAAGCTAACGAAGCAAAAGATGCGTTAAAAGCTGCAATCGAAAAGAATGACCTTGAAGAAATCAAAGCGAAAAAAGATGAGCTTCAAGAAGTTGTTCAAGCTTTAACGGTGAAAATGTATGAGCAAGCTCAACAAGCTCAGCAAGCAGCTGGTGGCGAAGGCGCTCAAAATGATGATGTTGTAGATGCAGAGTTTGAAGAAGTAAACGACGATAAAAAATAATGCATCTTGACGACTAATGTGAAGGACGCCACGGTGCAATTCACAGGATTTTAAAAGTCAAAGTCAAGCTATCTCTTGGCTTTGACTTTTTTAACGTACAAAAATAGCAATTCACAATAGGTTCGGTGTATCGCTTAACTTTTCTGTTGCGATGAAAAGATTAATGATGATACAATTACGTTTATGTGAAACGATTCGGGAGTGAGTATTGATGAGTAAGCGAGATTACTATGAAGTACTCGGCATCAGCAAAGGCGCTACAAAAGATGAGATTAAAAAAGCGTATCGTAAGCTTTCAAAAAAATATCATCCGGATATTAATAAAGCCGAGGATGCTGCAGAGCAATTTAAAGAAGTCAAAGAAGCATATGAAGTGTTAAGTGATGACCAAAAGAAAGCACACTATGATCAATTTGGTCATACTGATCCAAACCAGGGCTTTGGTGGTTTTGGCGGAGGTTCAGACTTTGGCGGTTTTGGCTTTGAAGATATTTTTAGTTCAATCTTTGGTGGCGGAGGTCGTAGAAGAGACCCTAATGCTCCAAGGCAAGGTGCCGATTTACAGTACACGATGACATTATCGTTTGAAGAGGCGGTATTCGGAAAAGAAACAACTATTGAAATTCCTCGTGAAGAAACGTGTGACACATGTAACGGATCGGGTGCAAAGCCAGGTACAAAAGTCAGCACGTGTTCACATTGTAACGGTTCTGGACAATTAAATGTAGAACAAAACACGCCGTTTGGTCGTGTAGTAAACCGTCGTGCTTGCCATCATTGTAATGGGACTGGTAAGAAAATTGAGCAAAAATGTTCAACATGCCACGGTGAAGGCAAAGTAACAAAACGTCGTAAAATTAATGTGAAAATCCCAGCTGGTGTGGATGATGGCCAACAGCTTCGTGTGAGTGGTCAAGGAGAACCGGGTGCAAATGGCGGTCCATCTGGAGACTTATACGTTGTGTTTAACGTTCGATCACATGAGCTCTTTGAGCGTGACGGTGATGATATTTATTGTGAAATGCCGTTAACCTTTGCACAAGCTGCATTGGGAGATGAAGTGGAAGTACCGACGCTACATGGAAAAGTAAAGCTGAAAATTCCTGCAGGTACTCAAACGGGTACAAGGTTCCGACTAAAAGGAAAAGGAGTAGCAAACGTTCGAGGATATGGTCAGGGTGACCAACATATTCATGTGCGCGTTGTTACACCAACAAAGCTCTCTGAGAAACAAAAACAATTAATTCGAGAGTTCGCAGAGTTAAGCGGACAAGAAGCAGTTGATGAGCAACACGATTCTTTCTTTGCAAAAGTAAAGAGAGCAATTAAAGGCGAATAATAAACATTGACAGGTTGGTAAAATGCTTTACCAACCTGTCAGCTGTGATAAAACAAAATAAAGCGAAAAAACAGAAGGGATGAAGTTGGTAGAGATGAAATGGTCTGAAATTTGTATTCATACGACACAGGAAGCGATTGAACCAATCTCACATATTTTACATGAATCAGGAGCAAGCGGTGTTGTAATCGAAGATCCAGCAGATTTAATAAAAGAGAGGGATACAACTTTTGGGGAAATCTACCAGCTTAATGCCGATGATTACCCTGAAGAAGGTGTAATCGTAAAGGCATACCTTCCTGTAAACAGCTTCTTAGGTGAGACGGTTGAAGGTATTAAAGAAGCTATTAATGGCTTGTTAGTTTATGATTTTGATTTAGGTGCAAACAAAGTGACAATCAGTGAGGTAAATGAAGAAGAGTGGGCTACTGCTTGGAAGAAATACTATCATCCTGTAAAAATATCTGAGCGTTTTACAATTGTTCCTACTTGGGAAAACTATGAAAAAGTCAACACAGATGAATTAATTATTGAATTAGATCCAGGGATGGCGTTTGGAACAGGGACCCACCCAACAACAGTCATGTCGTTGCAAGGACTTGAGCGAACGGTTAAAGAAAATGATACGGTTATTGATGTCGGAACAGGTTCCGGTGTTTTGAGTATTGGTGCAGCAATGCTTGGTGCGAAATCTGTAAGAGCGCTTGACCTTGATGAAGTAGCGGTTCGTTCAGCTCGTTTAAACGTAAAGCTAAACAAAGTGCAAGGTGCTGTAACGGTTGCTCAAAACAACCTTTTAAATAATATTGAAGGTCCTGTAGACGTTGTTGTTGCAAATATTTTAGCAGAAATTATCGTTCGCTTTGTTGACGATGCATATGCAGTTTTGAAGCCAGGCGGTTCGTTTATTACATCAGGTATTATTAGTGCTAAGAAAGAAGAAGTAAAAGAAGCCCTTGTGAAAGCTGGATTTGTTATTGAAGAAGTGACAATGATGGAAGATTGGGTAGCTATTATTGCAACTAAACAAGCTTGATAAGTGAGAAGGTGTAGCTGTGCAACGTTATTTTTTAAAAAATGATCAATTTGTTGATAGAACGGTGAAAATTATTGATTCAGATGCTCACCACATCCAGCGAGTGATGAGAATGTCAGAAGGAGAGCGCGTTATTTGTTGTAATGAAAACGGACAAGCGGCTCTTTGTGAGATTGAAATGATTTCCACTGACGAAATCCAAGGATCTATTATAGAATGGTTAAGTGAAGAAAAAGAGATGCCTGTGACAGTTACGATTGTGAGCGGGTTGCCTAAAGGGGATAAGCTTGAGCTTATTATTCAAAAAGGGACAGAACTTGGCGCAACGAAGTTTATCCCTTTTATTGCGGATCGCTCCATTGTGAAATGGGACGAGAAAAAAGGCAAAAAGAAATTAGAGAGATGGAACAAAATTGCAAAGGAAGCTGCAGAGCAATCCCACCGTACCATAGTGCCAACTGTTGATAGTCCCATGACTTTAAAACAGCTTGTTGCAGCAAGTGAATATACGCATAAAATCGTAGCGTATGAAGAAGTAGCTAAGCAAGGTGAAGCTTCTAATTTGCATCATGTTTTATCTCATCTGCAGTCTGGTGATTCTCTTTTGGTTGTTATTGGACCAGAAGGTGGATTGACAGAACAAGAAGTTGCGTTTTTAGAAGAACATCAATTTACTAAATGTGGATTCGGTCCTCGAATTTTACGTGCAGAAACAGCACCGCTATACGTGCTATCTGCTATATCATATCAAACTGAGTTAATGGGGTGAATACAATGCCAACAGTTGCTTTCCACACATTAGGGTGTAAAGTGAATCACTATGAAACAGAAGCTATTTGGCAGTTGTTTAAAGGAGCTAACTACGATCGCGTAGAATATGAGCAAACTGCTGATGTATATGTTATCAATACCTGTACGGTAACGAACACAGGTGATAAAAAAAGTCGTCAAGTAATTCGTCGTGCAATTCGTAAAAACCCAGATGCGGTTATTTGTGTAACGGGTTGTTACGCACAAACATCACCAGCAGAAATAATGGCGATTCCTGGCGTGGATATTGTTGTAGGTACACAGGATCGTGTAAAGATGCTAGATTACATTGAACAATTTAAGCAAGAGCGTCAGCCGATTAACGGTGTAGGAAACATCATGAAAACACGTGTATATGAAGAGTTAGATGTACCGGCTTTCACAGACCGTACACGTGCATCTTTGAAAATTCAAGAAGGTTGTAACAATTTCTGTACGTTTTGTATTATTCCTTGGGCAAGAGGCTTAATGCGTTCACGTGATCCAAAAGAAGTTGTAGCGCAAGCTCAACAATTAGCAGATGCTGGTTATAAAGAGATTGTGTTAACAGGAATTCATACAGGTGGCTATGGTGAAGATATGAAAGATTATAATCTTTCACAGCTACTACGTGATTTAGAGTCTCAAGTAAAAGGATTAAAACGTATCCGTATTTCATCAATTGAAGCTAGTCAGATTACAGACGAAGTTATTGACGTGTTGGATAAATCTGAAATGGTTGTTCGCCATTTACACGTTCCCCTTCAATCTGGATCAAATACAGTGTTAAAACGCATGCGTCGTAAGTACACAATGGAATTCTTCGGAGAGCGTTTGACTCGCTTAAAAGAAGCGTTACCAGGTCTTGCGATTACATCTGATGTAATTGTAGGATTCCCTGGTGAAACAGAAGATGAATTTATGGAAACATATAACTTCATTAAAGAGCATAAATTCTCAGAGCTTCACGTGTTCCCGTACTCTAAGCGTACAGGTACACCGGCTGCTCGTATGGATGACCAAATTGATGAAGAAGTGAAAAACGAGCGCGTACATCGCTTAATTGAACTTTCAAATCAACTGGCAAAAGAGTATGCGTCGGAATTTGAAGGTGAAGTGTTGGAAGTGATTCCAGAAGAACGTTACAAAGAAGAGTCAAATAGCAATTTGTATGTGGGTTATACGGATAACTATTTGAAAGTAGTGTTCCCAGCAACGGAAGAAATGGTTGGAAAGCTTGTTAAAGTGAAAATCTCTAAAGCAGGTTACCCTTATAATGAAGGTGAATTTGTCCGCGTGATGGATGAGGTAGAAATGCCAACTGATCGCGTTAAACTAAGTTCTTAATTTTAAAGAATGCACGTGGATTTGCAGAATAAAGTAAATCTGCGTGCATCAGCTTTATAACTACTTGAAAAAATGGGTATGGTTTAATAAGTGAATTCATAAAATACAATTGAATGGGTTTATTACTTTATTTAAACTGGTTGACCTTAAGAGTTCATTATATTATAATGGCAAAAGACATGTCTAACACATGTCATTATGATGTTAGTGGTTTTGTTCGGAGGGAGGGAATTAGAATGTCAAAAACAGTTGTTCGTAAAAACGAATCGCTTGAAGATGCTCTTCGTCGCTTCAAACGTTCAGTTTCAAAAACTGGTACGTTACAAGAAGCAAGAAAGCGCGAATTCTATGAAAAGCCTAGCGTAAAGCGTAAGAAGAAATCTGAAGCTGCTAGAAAGCGCAAGTTCTAATAAGAGGGTGGATTTATTATGAGTCTTCTCGAGCGTTTAAATAGTGATATGAAGCAAGCGATGAAAAACAAAGAGAAAGAGAAGCTAACCGTGATTCGCATGGTAAAAGCATCTCTTCAAAATGAAGCCATTAAGTTGGGCCACGATCTAACTGAAGCAGACGAGTTGACGGTTATTTCTCGCGAATTCAAACAACGTAAAGACTCCCTCCATGAATTTGAGAAAGCAGGTCGTCAAGATCTTGTTGATAAAATTCATTCTGAATTAGTTATATTAGAAGCTTATGCGCCTAAGCAACTAAGTGAAGAAGAGTTAAGCGAATTGATTAAAGCAACGATTGAAGAAACGCAGTCTTCCTCTAAAGCTGATATGGGGAAAGTTATGGGAGCGCTTATGCCTAAAGTGAAAGGTAAAGCTGATGGCTCTCTTGTAAATAAGCTTGTTCTTCAACACTTATCGTAAAAAACACCTTACACACGTAAGGTGTTTTTTATATGTCTCTATCAATTAATACATAAAAAAGTTTCAAAAACTTGAAACTATTTGTAAAGTTAATCGTATAAAAAGATAAGCACTCATATGATGCAAAGAGAGGAGGGGTGATAGGATAAGTGAAAAAAATAACTTTAAGCATCATTGCCGCTACGTTCATCATACTTTGTTTTTTACCGCAAACCTTCACTGCTAATTCAAAAAAAGTATACGTAATCCCAGTTGAAGATACGGTCGAAAAAGGCCTTTTAGCCTTTTTAAATCGCAGCATTAAAGAAGCTGAAGCTGAACAGGCTGAATTGATTGTATTAGATATTAATACCCCTGGTGGAGCCGTAGATGCCGCTTCTGACATTGGAAAGAGTATTACAAAAACGGACATTCCCATTGTTGCTTTTGTCAATAAGAAAGCATTGTCTGCAGGAGCGTACATTGCATTAAACGCTGATCAAATTTATATGACTCCTGGATCAACGATGGGTTCTGCAGCCGTTATTGATGGATCTGGCAACGCAGCAGATGATAAGGCACAGTCTTACTGGCTGTCTGCAATGAAAAGTGCCGCTGAGCAAAATGGACGTGATCCTAAATATGCAATGGCAATGGCAGATAAATCAATTGAGCTGCCAGAGCTGGACATAACGAATAAAGAACTATTGACGCTGACCCCAAAACAAGCCGAAGACGTACAATACTCTGAAGGTACAGTTGCTAATTTAAACGAGCTATTAAATAAATTAGGCTATGAAAAATCGGATGTGATTACAACAAAGGTTAGTTGGGCAGAGCATATTGCTCGTTTTGTTACCAATCCAGTAGTCGTACCGATTTTGCTGTCAATAGGAGGGCTAGGTTTAGTGATCGAGTTATATACGCCAACGTTTGGTTTAGCTGGATCTATGGGAATTGGTGCGCTACTTCTATTCTTTTATGGTCATCTTGTAGCAGGGTTAGCAGGAATGGAAGCAATTATTGTATTTATTATTGGAATAGTTCTTCTATTACTCGAGCTTTTTTTACCGGGTGGAATACTAGGGATCATTGGGTTAGGGGCTATCTTTATTAGCTTCTTTCTTACTACGGACAACTACATGCAAATGGGCGTGTCACTAATCATTGCTTGTGCTGTTGCTTTGGGAGGAGCGTTTGTTATGGTGAAATTTTTTGGTAAGAGAATGAAAACGTTGAGAAAAATGGTTTTAAGTGATTCATTGAATACCGAATTGGGTTATGTTTCAAACCAAAATCGTTATGAACTAATTGGTAAAGAAGGAATAACGGTTACACCACTTCGACCATCTGGTACAGTTTCCATTGATGATGAATACATCGATGTAGTATCAGAAGGGAATTATTTGGAAAAAGATGTTAAAGTGAAAGTAATGAAAGTAGAAGGGTCACGAGTTGTTGTACGTAAAGTGAAAGATTTACCAACTGAGGAGGAAATTAAATAATGGAACCAGGTAGCTTATTATTTTTTGTGGGAATTGGCTTAGCAATCATTTTATTAGCCGTGTTCTTTACGTTTGTACCGGTAATGCTGTGGATTTCAGCATTAGCAGCAGGTGTACGAATTAGTATTTTTACACTAGTGGGAATGAGATTACGTCGCGTTATTCCATCTCGCGTTGTAAATCCTTTAATTAAGGCAAGTAAAGCTGGATTGGATGTTTCAACAAATCAGCTAGAGAGTCACTATTTAGCAGGTGGTAACGTTGACCGCGTTGTTAATGCATTAATCGCTGCTCAGCGTGCAAATATTGAGTTATCATTTGAGCGCGGAGCTGCTATTGATTTAGCTGGGCGTAATGTATTAGAAGCTGTTCAAATGAGCGTTAACCCAAAAGTAATTGAAACACCATTCATTTCAGGTGTTGCGATGGATGGTATTGAAGTAAAAGCAAAAGCTCGTATTACAGTACGTGCAAACATCGATCGTTTAGTAGGGGGAGCTGGAGAAGAGACAGTTATTGCTCGTGTTGGTGAAGGAATTGTTTCTACCATTGGTTCTCAGCAAGACCATAAAAAGGTGTTAGAAAACCCGGATATGATTTCACAAACTGTTTTAACAAAAGGATTAGATTCAGGCACAGCTTTTGAAATCCTATCGATTGATATTGCAGATATTGATATCGGTAAAAACATCGGTGCCGTTCTTCAAATTGATCAAGCAGAAGCTGACAAAAATATTGCACAAGCAAAAGCGGAAGAACGTCGTGCAATGGCTGTAGCGCAAGAGCAAGAGATGCGTGCAAAAGTAGAAGAGATGCGTGCAAAAGTAGTAGAAGCAGAAGCGGAAGTTCCGTTAGCAATGGCAGAAGCACTACGCTCTGGCAATCTTGGCGTGATGGATTATATGAATATCCGAAACATTGATGCAGATACAGATATGAGAGACTCTATCGGTAAAATGGGACAGGATGAAGAAGAGAAGTAAGGAGGACTCTCCTCATGAACGTAATTCAAGGTATATTTGAATTTATTATCGGAAATCTCTTTCTTGTTATCATCGTCGGAGGCTTTATTTTAAACGTTATTCAACGTTATATTGGTTCGGGTGCAGAGGATCAAGAAAAACGTCCACAGCGCCAGCCAATGCCTCCTGTTGGTAATCCTACTTCTAGAGAAGAGAGAAATCGTCCGCAACGAATACCGTACCGTCCTTCTGATCGTCATGAAAAGGAAACGGTAGTAGAAGTTAAGAAAGATATGCAAGAAGAAGCTCAAGCAGTTCGCAATGAGCTTCAAGAAAAGCTTGAACAGCTAAAGACCCAAAGGGAAATGCCGAAGCGAGCTGTCGGAGGCTCATCTCTAACCATCGATAAGAAGCAGAGAACGTCTACTCGTCCTGTTGCATTTTCAAAGAAATCAGCAGTTCAAGGAGTTATTTGGTCGGAAGTACTAGGACCACCAAAGTCGAAAAGACAAAGTTATAAAAGATAAATAGATGTGATACATTAACCCCCTTTCTCATAAACATGAGATGAAAGGGGGTTCTTTTTTATGAGCAAAACATGGAGACAGCAAATGAAAAGATGGATGACGAAAACGATGGAACTACCCGCTGATGTGTTAATGGATCTTCCTCGGATTACGTTAGTTGGACAAATACACATATATATTGAAAATCATAAAGGTTTATTAGCCTTTTCTGATACTGAAATACGAGTGTTGTTAAAGCAGGGACAAATGCTAGTCCGCGGTGAAGGACTCGTGATAAAGGTGATTTTACCTGAAGAATTAGTATTAGAAGGGAAAATTAATCAAGTTCTTTATTTAGAACAGTAGGGGTAGGAGGAACATAATGAAGAATGGATGGACAAACTTTATTATTGGAACCGTGCGAATTCGAATTGTTGGAAAAGGCATTGAACGTTTTGTGAATTTATGCGTACGCCAAGGAATTATGGTCTCTCATGTCAAAAAAGTAGAAGAGGGTTGTATTACAGCCACTATTTTGTTGAAAGATGTTAAAAAAATTCGTATACTGATTCGAAAAGCTGACTGCAAAATTTATTTTGTACGTCGGCAAGGCTTTCCTTTTTTAACAAAAACAATGTGGAGAAACAGCGGGTTTGTCTTAGGTTTTCTTTCTTTTTTTCTTTTGCTCACGCTGCTATCTAATATGATATGGAAAGTTGAAATAACTGGAGCTTCTCCAGAAACAGAATATGAAATGACCAAGAAGCTAAAGGAAGTGGGCGTTAAGAGAGGGGAATTTCAATTTTTACTAGGTAGCCCTGAACAAATACAGCGTTACTTAACCGATTCCATGAATAACATCACATGGGTCGGTGTAGAGGTTAAAGGAACTTCTTATCACTTTCAAGTGGTTGAGAAAAATGAGCCAAAACCCCAAGAGAAATCTTCTTACCAGCACTTAGTTGCAGCAAAAAAAGCAACGATTACAAAAATGTTTGTGGAGAAAGGACAATCTTTGGTAAAAGTAAACGACGTGGTTAATGAAGGTGAGGTGCTGGTTTCTGGTATTATTGGCAATGAGAAAAATAAGAAGGTTGTATCAGCTAAAGGAGAAGTTTACGGGGAAACATGGTACAAGTCTGAAGTAGAAGTTCCACTTGAAACTAATTTTCATGTGTTAACAGGAGAATCCTATAGTAAGCATTACTTAGATTTAAGCGCATTTAAAATGCCGCTTTGGGCGTTTTCAAAAGAAAAGTATAGAACGACAAAAGTTGAAAAAGAAGTAAAGCCGCTGTATTTTTTTAAATGGAAAACACCGCTTTCTTATGAAAAAGTTATTATAAGAGAAGATCAAAGCACAAAACGGGTATACTCTAAACAAGAAGCCGTTGAAAAAGGGCTTGAAACGGGTCGGAAACAATTAAAAGCATTTTTAAGTGAAGATGCTGAAATAAAAGGTGAAAAAGTTTTGCACCAACAACTTGAGAATGGTAAAGTAAAATTATCAATACATTACCAAGTTATAGAAAATATTGCGAGTACCCAACCAATTATTCAAGGAGATTGAGGAATGTCAGAACAGCTAGTAACAATTAACGTACAACTTGACGATTCAAACGAAGCAATTTCTTTATTCGGTGTACAGGATGTTAACTTAAAGAGAATTGAAGAAGAAATGAATGTCAACATCATCTCTCGAGGTGAAACAGTTATTGTTTCAGGTAACCCTGAAGATGTACAAACCGTTGAAGAAATGTTAAAAAAACTAGTAAAAATTATTCGTAAAAACATTACAATTTCAGAACGAGATGTTGTCTACGCTATTCAGCTCGCCAAAAAGGGTACGCTGGAGTTTTTTGAAGATGTATACGAAGAAGAGATTGCCAAAAATGTACAAGGCAAGTCAATTCGTGTTAAGACGTTGGGACAAAGCCACTATATTTCTGCTATTAAAAAGAATGACCTTGTATTTGGTATTGGACCAGCGGGAACGGGAAAAACGTATTTAGCCGTTGTAATGGCCGTTAATGCTTTGAAAAATGGGTTTGTAAAGCGTATTATCTTAACGCGCCCAGCTGTTGAAGCAGGGGAAAGCTTAGGTTTTCTACCGGGAGATTTAAAGGAAAAGGTGGATCCTTATTTACGACCACTATATGATGCGTTGCACGATGTGTTAGGAACCGAGCACACGCAGCGATTAATCGAAAGGGGCGTAATTGAAATTGCACCGCTTGCTTATATGCGTGGGCGTACCTTAGACGATGCTTTTGTCATTTTAGATGAGGCGCAAAATACAACATTAGCACAGATGAAAATGTTTTTAACTAGATTGGGTTTCGGGTCAAAAATGATTATTACAGGTGACGTATCACAGGTGGACTTGCCTAGAGGTGTGAAGTCTGGTTTAGGGTCAGTTACAAAAATATTAAATAATGTAACAGGCATTTCGTTTATCCATTTAGATCAATCAGATGTTGTTCGTCATCCATTGGTTGGTCGAATTATTCAAGCGTATGACCAATTTGACAAAGAGACCCTTTAATTTAGGGTCTATTTTTTGTAAAAGGGGGAAATTGGTGTGTCAAAGTTTCGGTTTTTGAAACAAACAATGGCACAGATCGAAAAGCTGCGGTTAATTCAACTAGGGTTATATGCTTTAATTGGTCTCATTATGTTTGCGTCTATGTATAGCAATGTAAAGCCAGAAGAATTGGACTTGAGGCTTCTATCGATTTCACCGGAGACGATTTATTCACCTGTGACAATTGAGGATAAAGAGAGTACTGAAAAGAAAAAGGCAGAGGCAAAAGAAGCAGTTGAAGATGTGTATACACAAAAAACAGAATATGCACAAAACCAGGTCGATCTTGTCGCATCTATTTTTGATGCTATTATTGAAGTGAATAAAGAATACGATCAGCTAGAAAATAAAAGCGAAGCAAGCAAACAAGAAATGTTGAAGGATAAGCTTCCGGATAATATTCGCAAGGATCTATCTGACAAGGCAATTAGTGAGCTTTTACAGACGAACAAAGAAGAATTATCGGTTGCCAAAGATGCGGTTGTTACAGCGGTCCATCACGTAATGAAAAACCAAGTCATGATTAGTGACTTAGAAGAAATGAAAGACCAAGCTGAAGGGCAGTTGGTGTATACGACTAATGTAAGTTCTAATCTAAAGGCGGCAATGAATGAAATTGCAAGATCTTCTATTATTCCAAATGTTATTTATGATCCACAAAAAACATCTGAAAATCGCCAGGCAGCAGTTGAGAAAGTAGAGCCTGTAAGAATTAAGCAAGGTCAAATTATTGTGGAAGAAAATCAGCTCATTAATGCCGATATCTACCGCCAGCTTCAGCTTGCTGGGCTGTTAAATAATAAAGGAATGCTGCAGCCGTTTATTGGCTTAAGCTTGTTAATTATTATTATGATTGGCGGAGCAGCTTTTTATTTGCGCGGCTTTCATGCAAATACATATAAGCCACTCCTTTTATATGCGATTATCACGAGCATTACGATTGCTTTAATGAAGATCTTAAGCTTTTTTCAACGAATTGATTTATCTGAAATTGGCTATTTAGCCCCTGTGGCTGTTGGTGGTATTCTGCTGCGAGTGTTAATGAATGAGAAGATTGCGATTATCTCTAGCATACTCTTTGCCATTTGCGGTAGCATTATCTTTAACGGTGAATTGACAACAGCTTTTAATATGAATATAGGGATTTACTTGTTGATTAGTAATATTACAGCCATTTTGTTTTTAATGGACAAACAGCGCAAAGCAAGAGTGCTACAAGCAGGACTTGTTGTTGCACTAATGAATGTTATCGTTAGTCTATCCATTATTTTTATTAAAAATGGTCAGTTAGATACGGTGGAGCTTGGCTACTATAGCTTAATGGCAATGGCATCTGGTATTATTTCTTCAGTATTAGCTATTGGTTTGCTCCCTTTCTTTGAAAGTGGCTTTGGGATTTTATCGACGATGAAACTAATTGAGCTATCTAGTCCCAACCATCCTTTACTGAGAAAAATTTTAACCGAAACGCCGGGTACGTATCATCATAGCGTAATGGTAGCTAACTTGTCAGAGGCCGCTTGTGAAACTATTGGGGCCAACGGCTTGCTCGCACGTGTAGGGGCCTATTATCATGATATTGGTAAGACGAAGCGGCCTCAGTATTTTATTGAAAACCAAATGAATATTCGTAATCCACATGATGCGCTATCTCCAAAAGTTAGTAAAAATATCATCACGTCTCATACAACAGACGGAGCAGCTATTTTGCGCAAACATAAGCTACCCAAAGAGATTGTTGATATTGCGGAACAGCATCACGGAACATCTTTGTTAAAGTTTTTCTATCATAAAGCGCTGGAACAAACAGAAGAAGAGATAAAAGAAGAAGACTATCGTTACGAAGGGCCTAAACCCCAAACAAAAGAAGCCGCCGTCATCTGCATTGCAGACAGCGTAGAGGCTGCTGTGCGTTCAATGCCAAATCCAACCCCAGAAAAAATTGAGAAAATTGTGCGCAGCATTATTAATGACAGGGTTGAAGATAAGCAGTTTATTGAATGTGACATTACATTAAAAGAATTGGAATTAATCAGACAAGCTCTTTGTGAAACGCTAAACGGTATATTCCATTCTCGTATTGAGTATCCTGAATTAAAAAAACAGAAGGTGAAAGCATGAGTTTACTAATTGACTTTATTGATGAAACAAATGAAATAAAAAATGAACAAAAAGAAACGTTAGAAGCCTTATTAGCGGTAGCTGCTGCTAAAGAAGGTGTAGAAGATGGAACGGAAGTGTCAATCACGTTTGTAAACAATGAGCGCATTCAAGAAATCAATCGTGAATATCGTGACAAGGACAAACCAACGGATGTTATTTCTTTTGCTTTAGAGGAAATGGGCGAAGGTGAAATTGAAATTTTTGGTGAGGAAATGCCGCGAGTGTTAGGGGATATTATCATTTCTGTCCCAAGAACAATTGAGCAAGCTGAAGAGTATGGCCACTCCTTTATGCGTGAACTAGGTTTTTTAACCGTACATGGGTTTTTACATTTGCTTGGTTATGATCACGAAACGGCTGAAGACGAGAAGCAAATGTTTACACGTCAAAAGGACATTTTAGATGAGTATGGCCTTACGCGATAGGGGAAAAATAAGACGTTTGGTCCGTAGCTTTGGCTATGCAATAGAAGGTTTTAGGTATGTGGTTGCAAAGGAAGCGAACATGAGAATTCACGTTTTGGCTTCTTTTGTAGTCATCCTAGCGAGTTTTTGGTTTCGTATCTCATTAACAGAATGGTTGATTGTTTTACTGTTAATTGCAGGTATGTTTAGCTTGGAACTGATGAACACAGCTGTTGAAAAAACAGTGGATTTAATTACAACTAAACGTCATCCCTTAGCAAAGCACGCAAAGGATGCTGCCGCTGCGGCAGTGTTGGTTTATGCGTGTTTTGCTGTGATTATTGGCATGCTAATCTTTTGGAAATACATCTTCTTTTCATGAGTTGTTTGTATTCCACATATAGCGTTGTGCTATAATGATGCTATAGTAAGATTTTCTCTTTTTACAGCACGCTGAACTTATTACGTGTTGGAGAAAAGATAGTAAGAATACTATGAATGGATCAATCATCGGAGGCTTTACATGAGTAATCATACATTTAAATCAGGTTTTGTTTCAATTATTGGTAGACCTAATGTTGGAAAGTCTACCTTTTTAAATCGAGTAATTGGACAAAAAATCGCCATTATGAGCGACAAGCCACAAACAACTCGTAATAAAATTCAAGGCGTTTATACGGAAGATGAGGCACAGATTGTGTTCATTGACACACCTGGGATTCATAAACCTAAGCATAAGCTTGGAGACTTTATGATGAAAGTTGCGCAAAATACCTTAAAAGAAGTAGACCTTGTGCTGTTTATGGTAAACGCAGCTGAAGGATTAGGCCGTGGTGATGAATTTATCATTGAACGTTTAAAAGAGACAAAAACACCAGTGTTTTTAGTCATTAACAAAATTGATGAAATTCATCCAGATGAGCTGTTTACAATCATTACAACATATAAGGATTTATATCCTTTTGCTGAGATTATCCCAATTTCTGCTTTGCAAGGAAACAACGTAGAGCGTTTGTTAGATCAAATTAAAAAAGTACTTCCAGAAGGTCCACAATACTACCCTGCTGATCAAGTGACGGATCATCCAGAACGTTTTATCATTACAGAATTAATTCGTGAAAAGGTATTGCATTCAACTCGCGAAGAAATTCCCCACTCTATTGCAGTTGTCATGGACTCTATGCAAAAGCGAGATAACGGTGCAATATACGTGGGGGCAACAATTATTGTTGAACGTGATTCTCAAAAAGGTATTGTGATCGGGAAGCAAGGAAAAATGTTAAAAGAAGTAGGTAGAAAAGCGCGTGCTGACATTGAAGCTTTATTAGGCTCAAGAGTTTTCTTAGAACTTTGGGTTAAAGTACAAAAAGATTGGCGTAACCGTGCATCACATTTAAGAGATTATGGATTCCGAGAAGATGAATATTAAGTTAACACGTCATAAATTGTAAAAAATTGTGTTACATGATTTTAGCTAGGAAGGCTATTCTAAACGTAAGGAATTGAAATTGTATCTGATCTATACGATTAGAAAGGTGGGAGTTCTATGTTAAATTTTACTTGGAACGTCTTTTCACAAACAGGTAGTATCGATACATACCTTCTTTTCAAAGAACTTGAAAAAGAGGTAATAGAAGGGCCTGAAGCACACGAAGATGATCCTGAAGGTCTCAATTCTCCAGTTTCGTAGCCTTCCCAATAGTAGGTGATAAAGTTTGTTTAAAAAATGTGAAGGTATTGTTATTCGAACGAATGACTATGGTGAATCAAATAAAATTGTAACCATCTATTCACGTGAATTGGGCAAGGTAGGCTTAATGGCAAGAGGTGCGAAAAAGCCTAGTAGTCGTTTAGCTTCTGTGACACAGTTATTTACGTATGGCTATTTCTTTATACAGGCAGGTTCAGGAATGGGAACTCTTCAGCAAGGTGAAGTGATTTCTTCTATGAGAAGCATACGCGAAGATATTTTCACAACCGCGTATGCTTCTTATATTCTTGAATTAACGGATAAAGGAACAGATAACAACAAGCCAAACCCCTTTCTTTTTGAGCTACTTTACCAAACGATTCATTATATGAATGAAGGATACGATACTGAAATCTTAACGTATATTTATGAAATGAAGATGTTGAATGTACTGGGGTTATATCCAATTCTCGATGAATGCGCGGTTTGTCATGCAAAAGAAGGAACCTTTCACTTTTCTGTACGAGAAGGGGGCTTTATTTGTCACCGTTGCCTAGAAAAAGATCCTTATCACTTTAAACTTACGCCCACGTCCGTTAAATTACTGCGTTTATTTTATTATATGGATCTAAAAAGGCTAGGGTCTATTTCAGTCAAGCCTGAAACGAAAAAACAGTTGCACTTTATTATTGATCAATATTATGATGAGTATTCAGGCCTGTATTTAAAAACAAAGCGATTTTTAACTCAAATGGAATCGTTGAAAGCGGCATTGCCAACTAAAAGCGAATAAGGTTACGTGTGAGTTCTATAATATAATGTGAGGGTGCCTCAAGATAAAGTGATATTTGAGACGCCCTTTTTACTGTTGTTTAAAAAAAAACAATAGCGATTAGAAAAGTGACAAGCATCTTTCATGTTTTTTTGGACGTAACGTGATAGAATAAAAAATCCTTTTAAAAAATATATCTTTTCATCTTTTACTTTTAAATAAAAAGTATATAATGTTTTTATAAATAGTATGTCACATTTAACGGCTAGGTGGTGATTAAAATCGAACTAAATAAAAGACAAGAACATATCTTACAGATTGTAAAAGACCAAGGTCCCATTACTGGAGAGCATATTGCAGATAAGCTAAACTTGACACGGGCAACACTTCGACCGGACTTAGCGATTTTAACAATGGCAGGTTATTTAGAAGCACGGCCTCGCGTGGGGTATTTCTATACGGGAAAAACAGGAGCGCAACTTTTAACGGATAAAATCAAAAAAATCCAAGTTCAGGACTATCAATCTATCCCTGTTGTAGTCAATGAAAATGTGTCTGTATACGATGCAATTTGTACGATGTTTCTCGAAGATGTAGGAACATTGTTTGTTGTGGATGAACAGTCGTTATTAGTAGGAGTTCTATCTCGAAAAGACTTGCTGCGTGCAAGTATTGGAAAGCAAGAGCTTACATCAATTCCTGTTCACATTATTATGACTAGGATGCCTAATATTACATATTGTCATCGTGAAGAGCTGCTCATTGATATTGCACAGGTGTTGATTGAGAAACAAATTGATGCCATTCCCGTGGTGAAAAAAGTAGATGCAGGACTTGAAGTAGTAGGAAGAGTGACAAAAACAAATATCACAAAATTACTAGTAGCACTGGCTCATGATGAAGTATTATAATCGAAGTGATTAAAATGATTAAGGGGATGTGCCAAAATGAACAACCCATGCTTATATGTAATCTCGGATTCGGTTGGGGAAACAGCAGAATTAGTTGTCAAAGCAGCTTCCAGTCAATTTAATATGACGGAATTTATTATTAAAAGAGTTCCTTATGTGGAAGATACAGCTACGCTAGCGGAAGTAGTATCTCTAGCTAAGTTGAACAATGGAATTATTGGGTTTACACTTGTGAAACCAGAAATGCGCAGCTTTTTGCTGAACGAAGCGGCTAAAAAAGGCGTGGAAGTTTTTGATATTATCGGACCACTTATTGACAAAATTCAATCATCGTATCAGTTATCGCCAAGGTACGAACCAGGAACAGTTAGCAAGTTAGATGATGATTATTTTAAAAAAGTAGAAGCGATTGAATTTGCAGTTAAATATGATGATGGACGAGATCCACGAGGTATTTTACGAGCGGATATCGTACTCATTGGCGTATCACGAACGTCAAAAACACCATTGTCTCAGTTTTTAGCTCATAAACGCTTAAAGGTGGCTAATGTTCCAATCGTACCGGAAGTAGATCCACCAGAAGAACTCTTTCACGTGTCACCTAAAAAATGCATTGGTCTAATGATCAGTCCTGATAAGTTAAATGACATTCGCAAAGAGCGTTTAAAGTCATTAGGATTAAATGACCAAGCTATCTACGCAAATATCGAAAGAATTAAAGAAGAGTTAGATTTCTTCCAAGGGATTGTCGATAAAATTGGATGTGAAGTAGTCGACGTCTCAAATCGAGCTGTAGAAGAGACTGCTGGGATTATTGCAAAAATCATTCAACAAAAAAAATAATGCAGTTGTCAGCAGAGCTAAAAAATGACGTGACAATACCGTATTGCTTTATGAGCCATCATTCCTGAATGATGGCCCTTTGCATAACGAGTTATTCCTTAACTTTATGGTAGAAAATATCGCGTAGTTATATTATAATTAAAAATTGTGATAAAAAAGAATAGTTTTAGGTTTAGACTTTGTGAAGAACGAATAAACTATTTATATAAATGTCAAGGATCGAGTCTAAAAAGTATTCGACAAACGCAATCTACATGAAATTACAAATGGTAGAAGGAATCTGTGGAGGGATGTAGAATACAGAGTTATAGCAAAAGAAACTATACGATTTTTGTCGATGCTGATGCGTGTCCTGTAAAAAAAGAGATTGTAGAACTAGCACATACATACTGCGTTGAGGTTATTTTTGTTGCTTCATATGCTCACATGCAAACAAACCCTTCAGCGGGTAAGTGGGTTTACGTAGATAGTGAGAAAGAAGCAGTAGATTTATACATTTTAAATCACGTTCAGCAAGGAGACATCGCTGTAACACAGGATACGGGGTTAGCGAGCATGCTTCTTAGTCGACGGGTTTATGTATTGTCTCCACGTGGAAAAGTATATAGTGAGAGTGATATGGATACGGTTCTTTTTTTTCGATATGTTTCAGCAAAGGAAAGAAAAGCAGGTCGTTATTCAAAAGGCCCTAAAGCTTTTAGCGATGAAGACAGAGAGAAGTTCAGTACAGCGCTCGAAAAAATATTGTCGAAACGTGAAGGAATTTAGCTTTTAATGAAGAATTACTATAGAAATACGGAGCTGTTAACATGGCAAATCGAATTCCCGATGAAGTGATTGATCGTATTCGACGTTCAGTAGATATTGTCGATGTCATAAGCGACCATGTGCAGCTAACCAAACAGGGCCGAAATTATTTCGGGCTATGTCCGTTTCATGGGGAAAATACACCATCATTTTCCGTATCGCCAGACAAGCAAATTTATCATTGCTTTGGGTGTGGAGCTGGAGGAAACGCATTTTCATTTGTTATGGATTTAGAGGGGCTTTCGTTTACCGAAGCTGCTCAACACCTTGCTGATAAAGGGAATATTCCATTTGAATATGAAGTTCAACAGCCGAGCTCCGAGGGTTCAAAGTCAGAAAATGCCCTGGTTGATGCACATGAGCTTTTAAAGAAATTTTATCATCATTTATTGGTAAATACAAAAGAGGGCCAGGAAGCATATGATTATTTAATTAACCGTGGTTTCACAAGGGAAATCATAGATGAGTTTGAAATTGGATATGCACTGGATTCCTGGGATTTTGTTACTAAATTTTTAACAAAGCGTGGATTCAAGCCAGATGAAATGGAAGCTGCAGGTCTTATTATTAAACGAAACCAAGAAGAAAGTTATTTCGATCGGTTTCGAGATCGAGTTATGTTTCCCATTGCAGATTTACAAGGGAGAACCATTGCTTTTTCAGGGCGCCTATTAAAAGAGATAAAAGGGCAGCCTAAGTATCTAAATAGTCCCGAAACTTCGATCTTTAATAAAAGTCGTACACTCTACAATTTTCACCGTGCCAAAAAACACATTAGAAAAAATCAACAAGTCATTTTATTTGAAGGATTCGCAGACGTTATTTCATCGGTGACTGCGGAGTGTCAGCAGTCCATCGCTACGATGGGTACCGCGCTTACCGAAGAGCAGGCTAAAATCATCCGTCGAAATGTTGAATCCGTTATTTTATGCTATGATGCAGACTCAGCAGGTATTGAAGCCGCGTATAAAGCTGTGAATATTTTAACAGATGCAGGCTGCTCAGTAAAAGTCGCTATGATGCCAGATGGATATGACCCTGACGATTATATAAAAGAGTTTGGAGCAGCAAAGTTTCGAAACGAAGTTATTGAAAACAGCTTGACGCTTATGGCATTTAAAATGCGATATTTGCGACGTGGTAAAAACTTGCAGATTGAAGCCGATCGTATGAAGTATATTGACGAAGTGTTAAAAGCAATTAGTCAATTAACAAAAGCGGTCGAAAAAGATTATTATTTAAGGCAGCTGTCTCAAGAGTTTTCAATTTCATTAGATGCTTTAAAAGAACAGCAACAACAAGTTCGCCATGAAGTGAAAAAGAAAAAGGATAATGATTCTTGGAATAGAAATACTATATCAAGACATCCTGTCACAAAAAAGAACCTCCTTCCTGCACATGAAAATGCAGAGAGGCATTTAATTGCATATATGCTAAAAGACAGGGATATAGCGTTTCGGATTCAAGATATGCTTCAAGCACAGTTTAATATAGAAGAACATAGGGCTCTTGTGACGTACTTATATGGGTACTATGAAGAAGGTTATAGTCCTAACCCAAGCAACTTTATCGAACGTATTCCTGATTCAAACCTGACAGGTTTAGCTTCGGAACTAGCGATGATGTCAATTAACGAAGAATTGTCGGAGCAAGCGTTGCATGATTACATTCAACAAGTGTTGAATTATGAAAAGAAGTCCATAATAAAAGACAAAGAGCAGCAAAGGCAAGAAGCGGAGCGTCAAAAGGATTATGTAAGAGCTGCGACAATTGCAATGGAAATTTTGGAATTAAAAAAGGCGTTAAAATAAAACGTGTTTATTAGTCCCACTTTTAAAAAAGGTGTCCTCAAAATTTTGGAAGGAGGGGATTTGATGGCTGAAAAATCAGCACATTCAAAGCAACTTGATTCAGATTTAACAATAGAGCAAGTCAAAGAACAATTGACTGAAATTGGTAAAAAACGTGGTGTTCTCACATATGAAGAAATTGCCGAACGCATGGCGAATTTTGAAATTGAGTCCGACCAGATGGATGAATATTACGAATTCCTTGGGGAACAAGGTGTTGAAGTGATGAGCGAAGCGGAAGCAAATGAAGATGCGGATCCAGATATTCAACAATTGTCTAAGGAAGAAGAGTTTGATTTGAATGACCTTAGCGTACCACCAGGAGTAAAAATCAATGACCCTGTTCGTATGTATTTAAAAGAAATTGGTCGTGTAGACCTTCTATCTGCTGAAGAAGAAATTAACTTGGCAAAACGTATTGAAGAAGGCGATGAAGAAGCTAAGCGTCGTTTAGCAGAAGCAAACTTACGTCTAGTTGTAAGTATTGCTAAGAGATATGTAGGACGCGGTATGCTTTTCTTAGATTTAATTCAAGAAGGAAACATGGGCTTAATTAAAGCAGTTGAAAAGTTTGATTACCGTAAAGGTTATAAATTTAGTACGTATGCAACATGGTGGATTCGTCAAGCGATTACTCGTGCAATTGCAGACCAAGCGAGAACAATTCGTATTCCTGTACACATGGTAGAAACAATTAACAAGTTAATTCGTGTTCAACGTCAATTACTGCAAGATTTAGGTCGTGAGCCATCTCCAGAAGAGATTGCAGAGGATATGGATTTAACACCAGAAAAAGTACGTGAAATTTTAAAAATTGCTCAAGAGCCTGTTTCACTTGAAACGCCTATTGGTGAAGAAGATGACTCTCATCTAGGTGACTTCATTGAAGATCAAGATGCAACATCGCCTTCTGAGCACGCTGCCTACGAATTATTGAAAGAACAATTAGAAGACGTCTTAGATACGTTAACAGATCGTGAAGAAAATGTGCTACGTCTTCGTTTTGGTTTAGATGATGGTCGTACACGTACGCTTGAAGAAGTTGGAAAAGTGTTTGGCGTAACGCGTGAACGTATTCGTCAAATTGAAGCAAAAGCATTGCGTAAGTTAAGACATCCAAGCCGCAGCAAACGTTTAAAGGATTTCTTAGAATAGAATTTAAGATGAATTAATAGTTTACTTCTATATAGGAGTAAACTATTTTTTTGCTTCTTTTTTTTACCAATCATTACCCTTTGAATATATTTTACTGAAATGAGTTTTGTTTTGCAAATGCTCTTTTTTAAAAATTCCACTAAGTTATACAAGAAAACTTTTAAATGCAATCGCTATCATTTTTTAAAAGGAACTTTTCGTTTATTATATCATGAAATGGATTCTCTTATTTTAAAAGTTGAGAAAATTTACAAAAATGACTTATAATTAATTATTGTAAGCGTATACATTTTGTTTTGGGGGGAATTTGAGATGAATTTTGAATTAACAGCAGAACAGAAAATGATTCAAAAAACACTTCGAGAGTTTTCAGAAGCTGAGGTTGCACCAGGAGCATTGGAACGAGACAAGACGAAAGAGTTTCCGTTAGATGTGTTTAAAAAGTTATCTGATTTAGGCGTTATGGGGCTTCCTTTTCCAGAAGAGTATGGTGGAGGGGGTGCTGATACTGTTAGCTTTGCTATTGTAGTAGAAGAGCTAAGCAGAGCATGTGGTTCAACGGGAATTACATATTCTGCTCACGTATCGTTAGGCGGTGCACCTATTCATCTATTTGGAACACCTGAGCAAAAAGAAAAATACTTAGTTCCAATCTGTACTGGAGAATCGTTTGGAGCATTTGGTTTAACTGAACCGAATGCAGGAAGCGATGCTGGAGGAACTGAAACGAGTGCAGAGTTAGAAAATGGTGAATATACGATTAACGGCAGTAAATGCTATATTACCAATGCAAGCTATGCAAGATTTTTAGCTCTGACAGCTGTTACAGCAAGGGATGAAGGGAAAAAAGAAATCTCTGCGCTAATTGTGCCGACTGATTCAGTTGGTTTTTCAGTTATTGATAATTATGAAAAGATGGGCCTTCATGCTTCGAATACAACGGAACTAATTCTAGAAGACGTAAAAGTGCCAGAAGAAAATTTACTTGGCAAAAAAGGAGAGGGCTTTAAGCAATTCTTAAAAACGCTCGATGGAGGCAGAATCGGAATTGGAGCAATGGGAGTTGGAATTGCTCAAGCGGCTTATGAAAAAGCTCTTGCTTATGCCCAAGAAAGAAAGCAGTTTGGAAAAAACCTTTCATCTTTTCAAGCAATCCAATTTAAACTGGCAGATATGGCTATGAAAGTGGAACTGGCAAGAACGATGGTTTATAAGGCAGCGTGGCTGAAAGATCAAGGCAAACCTTTTACTAAGGAAGCGGCTATGTGTAAGCTTTATGCGTCTGAAATATGTATGGAAGTAGCAAGCCAAGCTATTCAAATCCACGGTGGATATGGGTATATGAAAGAGTATCAGGTCGAGCGTTTTTTACGAGATGCGAAACTATTGGAGATTGGTGAAGGGACATCTGAAATTCAGCGTTCCGTTATTGCTAGACAGATTGGCTGCTAATGAACTTTAAAAAGTGTAAGCGTTTCGAAAAATAGTGGATTTTATAGAGAGATTAGATAATTCTGTCAATAAAACCCTTTCACTTGTCCCCGTTTTACAGTAAAATAAAGATGCTTATATTATTTTGCTATTTCACGGGATGGGAATACATAAAGGGGGTATAGTTAATGAATCGAAATCCACTGATACCATTTTTGCTCATCGCACTTATTGGAATTGGATTAATGGTAACCTTCTCATTTAATGGTCTCAACAACGCAGAAGAAATAGCCGCTGAAAAAGAAGGTGGGGGCGAAGAAGATCAAGCCTCAGCAAAGCCTGAAGATCTCTATCAACAAAACTGTATTGGATGTCATGGCGATCAGTATCAAGGAGGCGTAGGGCCAGCTTTAAAAGGAGTGGGCGACAAGCTTTCTGAAGAAGAAATTGCTGATATTCTAGTGAACGGAAAGGGATCAATGCCATCCGGGTTAATATCTGCTGAAAAAGCTCCTGAGATGGCGAAATGGGTTTCAGAAATTAAATAACTAAGAGTTTTATGGTAGCCTCTTATAAACTAAGAGGCTTTTTTTTATACAAGTTAGGAAATAATAGAACCGGGATCACAGTATGATTCGTAAGAGTGTTTATGATAAAATAATGAACAGTAATTACATAAAGAATAGGTGACAAGACAATGAATGAGTTAAAATTATCTAAGCGACTAGAAGAAGTGGCAAAATCAATACCAAAGGGAGCAATGATTGCTGATATTGGATCAGATCATGCTTATCTACCTTGCTATGCATATTTACAAGGATATATAAAAGGCGCAATTGCAGGTGAAATTACAGAAGGTCCTTTTCAATCAGCTGTTAAACAAGTAGAAAAAACCAGCTTAACAGACGTCATTGAAGTAAGAAAAGGCGATGGGTTAGCTGTTATTACACCGGGTGAAGTGGATTGCATTACCATTGCAGGAATGGGTGGAACCTTAATTCAAACTATTTTGGAAGATGGGAAAGAGAAGCTGCAGGGCGTTAAAAGACTTGTGCTACAGCCTAATATCGGAGCTCACCATATCAGACAGTGGTTGATTGAACATAAATGGTCTTTAGTTGACGAAAAAATCATGGAAGATGACGGCCGAATTTATGAAATTCTTGTAGCTGAACAAGGGGATCCATTAGGTGCCTATGGTGACAAGGTCGAAGAAGGAATTTTAGTAGGACCAATTTTGGCAAGGGAGAAAAATGATGCCTTTAAGAAGAAATGGAATCATGAGTTAGCACATACGAAAAAGATTGTCGAGCAAATGGAAAAATCAGCTACAACAAAAGAAGGACAAGAAAAAAAGAAAAAATTAGAAAATGAAATTCGAATCATTGAGGAGGTTTTATCATGAATAAAGTACCAAACGGTTATCAAGTTATTGAGCTGTTTGAATCTTTTTCTCCGAAGCACTTAGCTATGGAAGGGGATAAAATTGGTTTGCAAATCGGCACATTAAACAAGCCAGTTTATAAAGTGATGATTACCTTAGATGTATTAGAAATGGTTGTTGATGAAGCAATTGAACAGCATGTTGATCTCATTATTGCTCATCACCCTCCTATCTTTCGACCGTTAAAGCAAATCCAAACGGATCAGCCTGCTGGACGTATCGTTGAAAAGTGCATTAAACATGATATTGCTGTATATGCTGCTCATACAAACTTAGATATTGCTGAAGGTGGCGTTAACGATTTGCTAGCTGAAGCATTAGGTTTGCAAAACACCGAAGTTCTTGTTCCAACGGGTGCTGAAGAACTAAATAAATTTGTAGTTTACGTACCAGAAACACATTACGAAGCGGTTCACCAAGCAATCTCAAAAGCAGGTGCAGGTGAGATCGGATTATATAGCGGCTGTGCGTTCTTTACAGAAGGCGTTGGAACCTTTACCCCATCGGAGCAGGCAAATCCTTATATCGGCTCACAAGGTACTGTAGAACGCGTGAAAGAAGTGAAAATTGAAACGATTTTTCCAGCAAGGCTTCAAAAGAAAGTTGTGCAAGCCGTACTACGTGCTCACCCATATGAAGAAGTAGCCTATGATATTTATAACCTTAAGCAAAAAGGAAAAGAGTATGGTCTTGGGAAAATCGGACATCTATCCCGTGAAATGACACTAAAAGAATTCGCTCATCATGTAAAAGAAGCGTTAGATGTAGAAGGGTTAAGAGTCGTTGGTAACTTAAATGATACTGTGAAAAAGGTTGCGGTATTAGGTGGGGATGGTAACAAATACATTTCTAATGCAAAATTTAAAGGTGCCGATGTTTATGTGACAGGGGACTTATATTTTCATGTAGCACATGACGCAATGATGATGGGGCTGAATGTTATTGATCCTGGTCATCATGTCGAAAAAGTGATGCGTCAAGGAGTTGAAAAGAAAATGCAAGAGCTCTGTAAAGACAAGAAGTTTGAGTGCACAATCTTTTCATCAAAAGTTAATACAAATCCATTTACGTTTCTATAAAAAAAGATGCTCATCAGAGCATCTTTTTTAGGATGATTTTTTCGTACGTACTTTTGGTAAGATTTTCGATAATGGAACAGTTTTTTCAAGTGTCCATGTTGTTTCGTCAGCAGGGTCAAACTGCTCTAGAAACTTAATGACTTCTTTTGTAATTGGCGTAGGAGTGGATGCACCAGCCGTTACAGCGACTGAAGTAGCATCTTTCAACCAAGCTACTTTAAGCTCAGAAATATCGCTAATACGATAAGCTTTTGTTCCAGCAATCTCTTCAGAAACTTGCGCTAGACGGTTAGAATTATTACTTTTTGGATCACCAACAACAATTGTCACGTCAGCTTCTCCAGCTTGTTCTGCTACCGCTTCTTGACGTACTTGTGTTGCTAGACAAATTTCTTTATGCACTTCAGCATGAGGGTATTTCTCCTGAACTTTTTCAATCACATCGGCTACGTCCCATTGGCTCATTGTTGTTTGATTCGTCACAATGATTTTATCTCTTGTAATATCAAGGGATTCTACATCTTCTTCTTTTTCAATTAGATGAACGATGTGAGGCGCAATACCCACTGCTCCTTCCGGCTCAGGATGGCCTTTTTTACCGATATAAACGACTTCATAGCCTTCTTTCTCTTTTGCAAGAATAAGGTCATGTGTTTTGGTTACGTCTGGGCACGTTGCGTCAATTGTAACAAGTCCTTTTTCTTTTGCGCGCTCTTTTACTTCTGGTGATACACCATGAGCTGTAAAAATGACCGTACCTTCATTAATTTTATCTAAAATCTCTAAACGATTTGCACCGTCTAGGGTAATGATTCCATCTTCTTCAAACGCGTCTGTTACGTGTTTGTTATGCACAATCATGCCTAATATATAAATTGGGCGTGGAAGGGATGTATCCAAAGCTGCGTTGCGTGCAATAACCATTGCATCAACAACTCCATAGCAATAGCCGCGTGGAGCAATTTTTATAACTTTCATTAGTATCCTCCTCATCATAAGGTGACGAGTATTTGTAAACTCCTTTCTATTATATAAAAGCATGAACAATAATACAAAGGATATATTGGTCGTGTAATGCTTCCTCTCTATAATTGACATTAGTCTTTCTTTTTGGGTGACAATATGTATAAAAGGTAGATGTTAACCTCTCTACCTTTCTTTTGTTAAATATAAAGCTTTGGCGTTGATTGGCGTACTTTTTTAACGGGTTTAATTTCTTCATCATCAAAATTAAATTCGTCGCTTTCTAAATTCTTTTCTTTTTCGTTCTCGTTTTCTTTAGAATTATTAATTTGGGTGCTTCCTTCATTGTTTTTTTCTTCGCTATTGTTACTTGCGTCAGTTTCTTCCTCTTCACCTGTATCCGCTGTGCGTAGTAGCTGATACATTTTTATAAGAGACGGAGCGTTTTTAACGAGTGGTCCGTACTGTTGTACCATTGGCCCCATTGTTTCAGCCACTTTAATAACCTTTTGAATATTGGTCATCATGGAGCTCAGCGTAGCAGGGTTCGTTAAATTTTGTAAATTGCTTAATAATGAAGCAGACGATGCGGGTGTAGCTGCACTTTGAACCGTATTGAATAGAGAAGTAGGTGGAATCATCCTTTGAGCTCCAGCAGCTCCAGAACCTCCAAAGGCTTCAGTGCCTCTGGCACCAGCACGACCTCTTCCAAATATACGAGCTAGCAAATTTCCTGGACCACGAGGCGTTCCTTGAGGGTTGATTCCCTGTGTATTCGGGAAGAATGTTTGTTGAGTATTAGTAGGTCCAAACGGGCTCTGCATACGAGGGGGAAAGGATGGTCTTCTTGGAATCAAAGAGCGCACCTCCTTTAGGTTAGTAAACTTCTTCTTTATCCTATGCATTTGTACCGAAAATGTTTGCAAAACCCAACATAAGTTTTTAGAATCAAAATGATCAGTAGTCAGCGAGAGCAAAATGGATTATAATCATATATTGTGTTTAAAATTGAACGTGACAGTAAAAAAAGGAGATTTAATATGGAAAAAACTAACTTTGAACGTTTTGAGCTACAGCCATTTTTAATAGAAGCAATTAAGCAATTAGGGTTTTATAACCCAACAGAAATTCAAGAACGCTTGATTCCATCAGTTTTAAAAGGAGACAGCGTTATTGGTCAGTCGCAAACAGGAACAGGTAAAACACATGCATATTTACTTCCTCTTTTAGAAAAAGTGAATCCGGCAAAGCAAGAAGTACAGGTTGTTATTGCAGCTCCAACACGTGAGCTAGCTTCACAAATTTATCAAGAAGTATTAAAGATTACGAAATACTGTGAAGAAGGAAAAGAAATTACAGCAAAATGTTTTATTGGTGGAACAGACAAGCAGCGTACGATTGAAAAGTTAAAAAAACAGCCACAAATTGTAGTTGGAACACCTTCACGTCTATTTGATTTAGTAAATGAAAAAGCGTTATTTGTTCATACGACTGCAGCAATCGTTGTAGATGAAGCGGATTTAATGCTTGATATGGGCTTTTTAGAAGATGTAGATCGTTTGGCAAGCAGCATGCCTGAAAAGCTTCAAATGCTTGTATTCTCAGCTACAATTCCAGAGAAATTAAAGCCATTCTTGAAAAAATATATGGATAACCCTAAATATTCTCATGTGGCACCAAATCAAGTAGCAGCAGCTAAGCTAGAGCATGTATTAGTACCCCTTCGTCATCGTAACAAGTTTAAACTTTTACACGATATGCTTATTTCTTATAATCCATACTTAGCCATTGTGTTTACCAACACGAAGAAGATGGCTGATGAAGTAGCGGATGATTTAATGGCAAAAGGCCTTCGTGTAGGGCGTATTCATGGGGATTTAACGCCACGTGATCGTAAGAAGATGATGAAACAAATTTCAAACCTAGAGTTTCAATACGTTGTAGCAACAGATTTAGCAGCTCGCGGTATTGACATCGAGGGCATTAGTCACGTAATTAACTTTGAACTTCCTTCAGATCTAGATTTTTATATTCACCGCGTAGGACGTACAGCACGTGCTGGATATTCAGGGATTGCTGCTACAATGTATGATGTAGAAGATGAAGATGCGGTGATTCGACTTGAGAAAATGGGAATAGAGTTTGTGAACAAAGACTTGAAAAACGGTGAATGGATTTCAATTGATGACCGCAACCGTCGTAAAAAACGTCAGAAAAAAACGGATGATGTTGATAAAGAAGCAAGTCGCTTAATTCAAAAGCCAAAGAAAGTAAAACCTGGCTATAAGAAAAAACGTGCTCGTGAAATTCAAAAGTTTGTTCAAAAGAAAAAGAGAAGCGAGCGCCGCAATAATCGATAAAACAGAGGTGGTAACAACATGTTAAAAATCGGTTCGCACGTATCAATGAGTGGGAAAAAGATGCTGCTTGGGGCTAGTGAAGAAGCTGTTTCGTATGGAGCTAATACGTTTATGATTTATACGGGCGCTCCTCAAAACACAAGGCGTAAAAAAATTGAAGAGCTAAACATTGAAGCTGGTCTACAGCATATGAAAGAAAACGGTATTGATAACATCGTTGTGCATGCTCCATATATCATTAATATTGGTAATACAACAAATCCAGCCACGTTTGAGCTTGGAGTAGAGTTTTTAACTTCAGAAATTCAGCGTACCCATGCTCTTGGTGCTCGCCAAATTGTACTTCACCCAGGAGCTCATGTAGGAGCTGGCACAGAAACAGGTATCAAGCAGATTATCAGCGGATTAAATGAAGTGCTTCGCCCAGACCAAGAAGTACAGATTGCCTTAGAAACAATGGCGGGAAAAGGATCTGAATGTGGACGAAGTTTTGAGGAAATTGCTATGATCATTGATGGTGTTACGCATAACGAAAAGTTATCGGTTTGTTTTGATACATGCCACGTTCACGATGCAGGATATGATATTGTGAACGATTTTGATGGAGTATTAAATGAATTTGATAAAATGGTGGGGATTGATCGTATTAAAGTACTGCATGTTAACGATAGTAAAAATAGCTGTGGGGCTAAAAAAGACCGACATGAAAATATTGGCTTTGGTCATATTGGCTTTGACGCGTTAAATTACATTGTTCATCATCCAGCATTTGCAGATGTGCCGAAGATTCTAGAAACACCGTACGTTGGCGTGGATAAAAAGACGAAAAAAGCACCATATAAGCTTGAAATTGATATGTTAAAAGCAAAAGTATTCGATCCCGAGTTACAAAATAAGCTGATGAACTAACAGTTAAAATAAGCTGAGACATAAGTATTTGAGCGAACGAGATATCCGAACTAGTGGAAGGTAACGACTTTTAATAGTTTGGGTATCTTTTTATTTGTTCCAAAAATAAGTTAAAAAGCCTAGTGGAATGGAGCGTAAGATACATAGCTCCAGAGGGAACTAGAGGAAAGGCTGAGACCCCGCAGCACAGCGAGGAGAACCAGGTTCCTCCCTGCGAAAAGCGAGTGTCTGCAGCATCATGGAATGAGCTTGTTATTGCAGCCTAAAAGATTTTAGAAAAGGCATAAGTCGTGTTTGAGAAAGAATCATTTCGTTTTCCTAGATTCTTTGTTTATGTTACATCAGTTTTTGGAACAGCTCATTGACCTTTTTAGCTGTTTCCCGATCTGTTACTTGAGCAATTTGCTTAATTAAATAACGACGCTCAGCTTCATTATAAATGTTTACAGGTTTTTGCCTAATGACGTTCACAAGAGTATGAGCCTGCTCGGGTGTAATAAACACATTATACTGTTTACTATATTTAAGCAACTCGTTTGGTGTTAAGCTATTCACTTTTTTGTTAACGATTTGTTGAACTAATTTCATGTCAATCCCTCCTCGTTATATACATTGTATGAGGGAAAGTGCAACATGTGCTGATTTTCTTTATGTATTAACATTTACAACAAAGTAGGATTGAGGTATACTACTAGAATGATTAAATCGTAACGATTCTGACGTGAATGGGGTAACGGCTAAAATAATGAAACCGTGCCCTGTTCGTCGTGCTTAAATATAGAAAAGAATGGTGATAAATATGAGTATAGCGAATGCTATTGAAGTTGAACAATTATCGTTCCAATATGATGGGAGATATGTTTTAGAGGACATTAGCTTTTCAATTCCAAAAGGATCCTTTTTAGGACTTGTAGGTCCAAATGGTTCTGGAAAATCAACGCTCATTAAATGTATTCTGGGACTGCAGAAGCCTTCAAAAGGGTTAATTCGCTTATTTGGAACAGAACAAAGAAAATTTAAAGAGCGAAGCAAAATTGGCTATGTGTCACAAAAAGCAAATAGCTTTAACAGCGGTTTTCCCGCAACGGTATTTGAAGTTGTATCAACAGGGCTAACATCTAAGATTGGATTGTTTAAGTTTATGACACCAGCACATCGAAAAAAAGTTAAAGAAGCAATAGCTGCTGTTGGTATGAGTGAGTTTATAAATCGAAACATAGGTGAGTTATCGGGTGGGCAGCAACAGCGCATTTTCATCGCACGTGCTCTTGTAAGTGACCCGGAGCTACTCATATTAGATGAGCCTACGGTTGGTGTGGATGCTCAAAATGTTCAAAATTTTTATCAATTATTAGAAAAACTAAATAAGGAGCACGGAATTACTCTGTTACTTGTTACACATGATATTGGAACGATTACTGATAAAGTAACGCACGTTGCGTGTTTAAATAAATTTTTACATTTTCATGGGGAATCAAAGGACTTTGAAACGTTTTGTGAGCATGATGTATCCATGTTTTATGGACATGACGTTCATATGTTAACTCATCACCATGACCATGGAGGGCAGCACGCATGATTGCAAGCTTATTTGAATTTGAATTTTTACGCAATGCATTTGCAACGGGAATGATCATTGGGGTCTTAGCTCCGCTTTTAGGCGCTTTTATCGTTGTGCGCCGCCTTTCTCTTATTGCAGATGCACTTAGCCATGTAACTCTTGCCGGCATTTCTTTTAGTTTGTTATTGAGTCAGAAAGTAGGGTTTATGCAAGGGGTAAATCCACTATATTTAGGAATGGTTGCTTCGGTTGGAGGATCGCTTTTCATTGAAAAGCTACGTGCGGTTTACAAGCATTACCAAGAATTAGCCATTCCCATTATTTTATCGGGCGGAATAGGAATTAGCGCCATTTGCATTTCATTAGCAGATGGCTTTAACAATGACTTAATGAATTATTTGTTTGGTAGCGTCAGCGCTGTAAGCCGATCAGATTTATGGACGGTTATTGGTATTGCGGTAGTAGTTATTACGCTCGTTTTCGTATTTTATAAAGAATTGTTTATTTTATCCTTTGATGAAGAGCATGCGTCAGCATCTGGCATTAAAGCGAAATGGGTGCATTTTTTATTTATCGTAATGGTTGCTTTAGTTATTGCGGTTTCCATGCGAATTGTTGGGATTTTATTAGTGTCATCCTTAATGACGCTCCCGGTAGCAGCGAGCATTCGCTTAGCTAATGGTTTCAAACAAACCATTTTATTATCGGTCATTTTTGGAGAAGTATCCGTACTAGGTGGATTGTTTTCAGCTTACTATTTAGATTTAGCTCCCGGAGGTACAATTGTTGTCATTGCTGTTATAATTTTAATTATATCAATCATGATTAACAAAGGGCGAAAGGGGAAAAGAAAATGAATTTGTCAGAAGCAATTAATTTGTTAAAAGATGAAGGATATAAGCATACTGGAAAACGAGAAGAAATGCTTGCGTTGTTTTCAAAAACGGATAAGTATTTAACGGCTAAAGATGTGTTAGAGCATATGCGATTGGATTATCCAGGTCTTAGCTTTGATACTATTTATCGTAACTTATCACTATTTGCAGACCTTGGCATATTAGAGATGACGGAGCTTTCAAGTGAAAAGCATTTCCGCTTTAAATGTGCAACTAAACACCACCATCATCACTTTATTTGCTTACAATGTGGCAAAACAAAAGAAATTGATGCTTGTCCAATGAAGTATGTAAACGAAGATTTAGAGGGATTCGATGTAACGGGACATAAATTTGAAATCTACGGTAAGTGTACGGATTGTAACGAGCAAGTGGTAAACTGAATTTGATAAAAAGAAGGCGAACTTAGCTAAGTTCGCCTTTTGTTTTTGTCATTACGATTGCTTTTTGATCCAATTGTTTACCCATTCATTTGCTTCTAACCAATTGTGAACTCGTACAACTTTTGAAGGCACTGGAAGACGGTTATATGGCGTATCAAAAAGAATGACAGGTATATCACACTCTTCACTTATATCACAAGCATTGTCATGTTTGTCTTCAAAGAATATATCCACTTTGTACTTTTTTGCTGCTTCTACTTTGAAATGTGTTCCAATAAGTTCAATATGATGAAACGATACATCATGTTCATTAAACCAATTTTTCGTCACATCTAATAGTTTATCTGAGCGAGCACTGATAAAAAAAAGTTCATGCTGCTTATGCCACTGTTGTAAAATTTCTTTTGCGTGGGAAGCAAGAGGGGATGACTTGTAAATTGCGGCTTCGTTGTCTGTAAACCATTGTGCTAATTCTTCACGAGTAGCATTTACAAAAGGTAAGAAATCATACTCCGTAATATCTTCGTAAGTTAAATTTGCATTAAATGCTTTATTTAAATGAGGAACAAATGTTTCGGGTGAAGTAACTGTTCCATCAATATCAATTCCAAATCGTTTAGACAAACAATTGCACTCCAATCTGTAAAATCTTCTCTAGCGGTTTGTTATGTTAAGTGTACTAAAGTAAGAAAACATTAACAACTATAATTTTAAGATGACATCACATACTATAAATGCTCCTTTATTTCAGAAAGTGAGGGATAGACATGGAGAATGAGCAGCATGAACGACGTAAGGATACAGATTACGACGCGTACGAAGCGGACTTTATGGAAGAAACAGCTGCTGAGATAGCAGTTCCAGCTTCAGGACGTGAAGAGCATATTCATCGTGAACATGAAGTAGTTGGTCAAGATGAAGGAAAAGGGTATGGGCGCTTTGCGCTGATCCTATCCATTCTTTCGTTATTTTTCTTGCCAATTATCCTTGGCGCAGCTGGGATTATTTTAGGGTTTATCGCACGAAGAAAAGGAGCAAACACGTTAGGAGCATGGGCAATAGGGATTGGGATTGTATCCATTATTGTGGGAACCTTTATCCTCCCGTTCTTTTAACAAAGAAAACAGGGTACCGTTTGGGTACCCTGTTTTTTAAGTGTTTTGTTCTGCTTTTTGCTTTTCATAATATTCTTCAGCAATCTTATCGACTTCTTTTTTCAACTCTTCAACCATTGTTTCTTCTGGAACCTTGCGAACGATTTCTCCTTTGCGGAAGAGCAATCCTTCACCTCTTGCACCAGCTATTCCGATATCTGCCTCGCGAGCTTCACCAGGTCCATTTACTGCACAACCTAATACAGCAACTTTAATCGGTGCTTTAATATGTGAAATATACTCTTCAACTTCGTTTGCGATGCTAATAAGGTCGATTTCAATGCGTCCACATGTAGGACAAGAAATTAAAGTCGCTGCGTTAGCTGCTAAGCCGAATGATTTTAATAATTCGCGAGCCACTTTTACCTCTTCAACAGGATCAGCACTCAAAGATACGCGAACGGTATTTCCAATACCTTTGGATAGGATAGCACCTAATCCAGCAGCACTTTTTACTGTTCCTGCAAATAACGTACCAGACTCTGTGATACCTAAGTGTAAAGGATAATCAAAAGCTTTTGCTGCTTTTTCATATGCTTCAATTGCCAGGTTTACATCAGAAGCCTTCATAGATACGATGATATCGTGGAAGTCTAGATCTTCTAGAATTTTAATGTGATGTAATGCACTTTCAACCATTCCATCAGCTGTTGGATATCCGTATTTATCTAGAATACGCTTTTCAAGTGAGCCTGCGTTAACTCCAATACGAATTGGAATGCCTTTAGCTTTTGCAGCGTTAACAACAGCTTCAACTTTTTCACGGCGTCCAATGTTTCCTGGATTAATTCGGATTTTATCAGCTCCGCCTTCAATTGCTTTTAAAGCAAGACGGTAATCGAAATGAATGTCAACAACTAAAGGGATGTTAATTTGTTTTTTAATATCTGCAATAGCATTTGCTGCGCGCTCATCTGGGCAAGCTACGCGAACAACTTGACAGCCTGCTTCTTCTAGGCGCTTAATCTCAGCGACCGTTGCTTCAACATCATGTGTCTTTGTTGTTGTCATACTTTGGATAACTACTTCATTATTGCCACCGATTGTTAAATTTCCAACTTTAACAGGGCGTGTTTTTGTACGATGTATAATTTCACTCACGTGATAATCTCTCCTTCAAAAAGAAATCAAGAATTTAGATTCATTAATAGAATAACTCTTTATAGATAAAATAACTAGTATAAAGTGTTGCCTGTTTATTTTAACAATGACAATCTTTGTTTGACAAGAAGTATGCTGTAATTACTTGTAAGTAGGGAATTTATATGTTTTTCCAACTTGGATTTCATGTGGAGAAAGCCCGTTATTTAAAGTGGTAAAGTCTTTTGACAGCTGATTGATTGAAACGGGAATAGAACCTTTTAATGACTTTTCCATAATAGACAATACCGTATCTCCAGCTTTTACTTTTACTTCTATAAAATGTGTTGTTGTTTGTGTTGGCTGTTCTTTCTCAACATTTGCCAGAACAGGAGCAGCTTCAGTTGAGGAAGGAATCGTACCATATTTAATATCATAATGACAAATATAACCAACAAATGCGAGAGCGGCAAGGGCAGATAGTCTTTTCATAAGCTCCTCCTGAAAGCAAATTTTAAATAAACAGGGTGTTATAGCTTATGCTTGTCCAACTTTAACTATGAATGGAGAATTTATTTTGAAAGAAAAATTAATGATGATTTCACTAGGACTATTACCGCTCATTATGGTTCTGGGGAATTCTACCTTGATTCCTCTGTTACCAAATATTCAGCAGTCCTTGGATTTAAATGAATTACAAACGGGCTTTATCTTAAGTGCTTTTACAATTCCAGCAGCCATCTTAATTCCAATTGCAGGTATCTTATCAGATCGTTATGGTAGAAAAAAACTTATCTTAATTTCGTTAACTTTTATTATGGTAGGAAGTATTGTATCTTTTTTTAGTATGGCAATACCAAGTCAGGCGTTTTCAATATTAATTGGAGGGCGAGTAATACAGGGAATAGGAGCAGCAGGTACGACAACTCTTGCAATGGCTTTAGTAGGTGATGTGTTTCATAATGACAAGCGGGCGACGGCATTAGGATTGTTAGAAGTATATAACGGAGTTGGAAAAGTCATTGCTCCTATTATAGGTGCGACTGTTGCGCTCGTAACATGGTCTGCCGTTTTCATTGTCTATCCTTTGGTTGCATTAATGGCTTTTTTAGGTATTAATCGATACGTAGAAAATGTAAAGAACAGTGAAAATGCGTTAGGAATTCGAGCTTATTTTCAACAAGCCTTTCGGATTGTTTATCAACGGAAGAGAGAATTGTTTCCTCTTTTTTTTATAGGAGGGGTAGGGCTGTTTATTGTCTTTGGTGTTCTGTACTTTCTATCCTTTTTAATTCAAGAAACGTATCATATCGATGGCTTTTTTAAAGGGACAGCTTTTTTCTTCCCTCTCACTGCGATGACCCTTGCTTCTTATTGGAGTGGAAAACGAATTAAAAACGATGAGGTCTTAATGAAGAAATTAATGCTTCTAGGTACAAGTTTATTATTTGTAACGTTTGGTTTGCTTATTTTTGTCCATTCTCTTTCTGTTTTAATGTTTAGCTTGACGCTTGCTTTTGGCGGGCTTGGCTTTGTGTTGCCGTGTGTGAACATGATGATTACGTCTACAACTTCAGATGCAGAAAGAGGGTTTGTTGTGTCATTATACGGCACAACCCGGTTTCTAGGTGTTGCTTTAGGACCCATCGTATATGGAGTTTGGATGGTAAATGAAAAAAGCATGTACATGTATAGTTTTCTAACTTTGCTCATAGCGGGCGGATGGCTGATTTTACGAATCTTCAGCTCAGTTGATATCGGAAAGAGAAAAGTTGTAAAGGTGAAACTGAAGTAGTTTTTCATTTGAAAAGAACAATTTCTTTATATAGAGTTTACAACCTTCTTTCATACTTTGGACTACTAATTAAAAGAGGGAACAAAGTTGCATCTATGTGTGATAAATGAGATACATGATATCAGAAATCAATCCATTCGCTGAAAGCTTAATGGCAGTTTCCAAAGAAGTGGTTGCGAGTACCACGGAGCTTTGTACATACTTTTAATAGCTAAAGAAAGCATGTTGAAAACACTGAGTAAATAGCACAAGAGTTAACCATACTCTCCAAAAAGCTACAGCAAGTCGCTCAGTTTTTTTATTAATATAAAGGGTACCTCTTAAGCGTTTAAAGAGATACCCTTTTCCTTTTTAATTGGAAGCCTCGATAAAATAAGTACATACGTAAATAGCACTCCAGCTAAATAAAGGCTTGTTGAGTAAGGGGCAGAATAAGAGAATAAATCAATAATCATAAATAGAACAGTCATGGGAGTAATGCTGTAAGCACTCAATACCCAAGCGTGTTTGAACGTTACTGTTTTTTTGGTGAAGCGACTCGCGTACAGACCAATTACAGCGAAAAGTGTAATTTGAATAAACTTTAATCCTGCTGTTAAACAAAATAATAAAAAGACAGAGAGAGGAATAAAAACAAAAAGCGTATTTTTAATATCCTTTAAGTGATGTAAAAGATCCACTTTGCTTAAAGAGTCCCAACCTAAAAGTTCGTATGAATACACTTGTGCTTGTCCTTTAATGGCAAGAAAGACACCATCTTTCACCAATCCTATTCCGTATAAAGGCGGTGTAATTGAAACTTCCTCAGTTGTAGTCGTGGAATCTAGAGTAAATGAAGAACTAGAAATATTCCTTTTTCCTTCTTCGTAAAGTGTGTAATCTTCAAGGTAAACAGTTGTGGATGGTGTTGTAATATACTGAATGGCATTTTGATAACCGCTTACAATTGTGGGTATCATAAAAAGCAAAGCTGGTAGTAATGAGAAAGCAGTTAACAATAAAACATAACCGATGGTTTTATTTGGATGTTCAAATCTAAGCATCACTACTTTTTTTGGAAGGTATGTACTCATTAAAAAGCGGCGAAACATTTCCATGGACAAAGCTCCTTATTTTAGTAATATTTGCTTTTTATTTTACCATTATATTCATAATGAAAGTGCGAAAAGGTGATTTTTTTTATGTAGATGCTGTGTTATGTAAATGAAATGTTAAGATAATGTAAATTTTTCAGAATCAGCGTTTACACAACATTTATTTTACGTTAATAATTATGTGGGACTTGTAGATGTCTGTCGAAAAATGAAACTGTAGAGATAGGAGTGGAATTCTTTGGAACTAGATGTTCAGAAGATGATATTTGAATTTATCGGTGGCCTCGGGATTTTCCTGTTTGGGATTAAATTCATGGGTGATGGCTTACAAAAGTCAGCCGGAGATAAATTGCGCGATATACTAGATCGTTTTACAACAAATCCATTTATGGGTGTGCTTGCAGGGATTTTGGTTACCATACTCATTCAAAGTAGTTCTGGAACAACCGTTATTACAGTCGGGTTAGTAAGTGCTGGTTTTATGAACTTACGTCAAGCAATTGGAGTTATTATGGGAGCGAATATCGGAACAACCGTTACAGCTTTCATAATCGGTATTAAAATTTCAGATTATGCGTTACCTATTTTAGCTGTGGGTGCTCTCCTACTGTTCTTCTTCAAGAGCAAGCCAGTTCAAAACTTTGGACAAATTGTGTTTGGCTTTGGAATGTTATTCTTTGGACTAGAGCTAATGGGTGATGGCATGAAGCCACTCCGTTCACTTCAAGCGTTTCAAGATTTAACGGTAAGCATGAGTGATAATCCAATTTTAGGTGTTGTCATTGGTACGGTGTTTACAGTTATCGTTCAAAGTTCAAGTGCAACAATTGGTATCTTACAGGAGCTTTTTGGACAAGGAGCAATCGATATTTATGCAGCGTTACCGGTATTATTTGGTGACAATATTGGTACTACCATTACAGCAATTTTAGCATCTATTGGTGCAAGCGTTGCGGCAAGACGCGCAGCGTTAACCCATGTTGTATTTAATATTGTGGGTACAGTAATTTTCTTAATTATTTTACCTGTATTTACTAAATTCATCATCTATCTACAAGGGGTGCTAAGTTTAAACCCAGAAATGACGATTGCGTTTGCGCACGGTGCATTTAATATTTCTAACACGATTATCCAGTTCCCATTAATCGGTTTCTTGGCTTATATCGTAACAAAAGCAATCCCTGGAGACGATGCGCTAGTTGACTTTAAACCGAAACATCTAGATCCAGTTTTTATTGAGCAATCACCATCGATTGCGTTAGGACAAGCAAAAGAAGAGCTAGTTCGTATGGGACAGTTCTCAACAATTGGATTAGAAGAAGCAAACAATTATTTAAAAACGAAGCAACATAAGCATTCTGATATGGCTCTACAAATTGAAGATGCTATTAATAATTTGGATAAAAAAATTACCAACTATTTAATTTTACTTTCTTCTTCTTCTATGTCAGCGTCAGAAAGTGAAGAGCATTCAATGTTGTTAGACACAGCTCGTGATATTGAACGTATTGGAGATCATTTCGAAAATATCGTTGAGCTCGTTGACTATCAAATCACTAACAAAGTAAAAGTAACATCTGAAGCTAATAAAGATTTAGCAGAAATGTTCGAACTAACAATTTCAACAGTTAAAGAAGCTGTTGCAGCACTAGAGCACAACGATCGTGAAAAGGCTGTTCACGTTATGCAGCAAGAAGATCAAATTGACAGCATGGAGCGTTCACTTCGTAAAAAGCATATTTTACGCTTGAATGAAGGAGCTTGCACAGGGTCAGCTGGAATTGTATTTGTTGACATTATCAGTAACTTAGAGCGTATTGGAGATCATGCTGTTAATATTGCAGAAGCGGTATTAGGCGAAAATAAAAAAAGCGTGGCTCAAAAATCTAAATAAAAATAAGCTAAAAAGAGCGACTTATTAAAAGGTCGCTCTTTTTTATGGAATATTATTATCAAAAAAGTTGTTAAGGTGTATACTGTTTGATAATGGCAAATAGAGATTGAGATGAAAGGGAACGTGTTAAGTTGGACTTTTTATATTGGACACTCATTGTAGTTTGTTTTGTAGTATCATTTATTGGATTAATCTATCCTATTATCCCAAGCGTACTGTTTGTAGCATTGGGGTTTTTATTGTACGGTTTCTTCTATAGTTTTGAGCCATATACCTTCTTGTTTGTACTTATTCAAGGTCTGCTTGTAGCAGCGCTTTTTGCAGCTGATTATTTGGCAAATCTAATTGGGGTTAAAAAGTTTGGTGGAACAAAAGCAGGAATTTGGGGAAGCACCATTGGGTTATTGGTTGGCCCGTTTTTAATTCCTGGAATTGGGATACTACTTGGTCCATTTTTAGGAGCGGTGATTGGAGAGCTAGTCGTACATCGTACTAGTGTTCAAAATGCTGTGAAAATTGGTTTTGGTTCGTTAGTTGGTTTTTTCAGCGGGGCCATTTCAAAAGGAATTATTCAAGCGGCAATGATTATATATTTCCTTATTGTTGTTTTATAATAATTTGTTGACTTTTATTTAAAATCATGTTAAATTTTTAATGTCGCTAATAAATGTTATATCGTTCCACAGTAGCTCAGTGGTAGAGCAATCGGCTGTTAACCGATCGGTCGTAGGTTCGAGTCCTACCTGTGGAGCCATGGCGGTGTAGCTCAGCTGGCTAGAGCGTACGGTTCATACCCGTGAGGTCGGGGGTTCGATCCCCTCCGCCGCTATACCTTTCAGTGACAAAGTTTACATATTATTATTCCACAGTAGCTCAGTGGTAGAGCAATCGGCTGTTAACCGATCGGTCGTAGGTTCGAGTCCTACCTGTGGAGCCATGGACCCTTAGCTCAGCTGGTTAGAGCAGACGGCTCATAACCGTCCGGTCGCAGGTTCGAGTCCTGCAGGGTCCACCATGAAAAGGTTGGAGGAATACCCAAGTCCGGCTGAAGGGATCGGTCTTGAAAACCGACAGGGGTGTTAAAGCCCGCGGGGGTTCGAATCCCTCTTCCTCCGCCATACATATTGCTGATAAATCTTTCTTTACAATTGTAAAGAAAGATTTTTTATTTTGTTTTTAGCTAAAATTTTATGTTTAAATAGGATAGACAATGGGAATCGGGTAAATATAAATGATGATTAGATGCTTTTTCATTGAAAGCGTAGGTTAAATTTGCTAATCTAAAAACATGAGGTGAATTTTCTTTCACCAAATTAGGTACATATTTTAAAGGAGGAATTACCCATGGCTTACGAATTACCACAATTACCTTATGCATACGATGCACTTGAACCACACATCGACAAAGAAACGATGAACATTCACCATACGAAACATCATAACACTTACGTTACAAACTTAAACGCAGCAGTAGAAGGAAAAGCTGATTTAGCTTCTAAAAGCGTTGAAGAGTTAATCTCAAACATGGACGCTGTACCAGAAGACATCCGTACAGCAGTACGTAACAACGGTGGTGGACATGCTAACCATTCACTATTTTGGACAATTCTTTGCCCTAACGGTGGCGGTGAGCCAACAGGTGAGTTAGCAGACGCAATCAGCAGCAAATTTGGAAGCTTTGATGCATTTAAAGATGCATTCGCTAAAGCCGCAACTACACGCTTCGGTTCTGGCTGGGCTTGGTTAGTTGTAAACAATGGAGAATTAGAAGTAACAAGCACACCAAACCAAGATAGCCCACTAATGGAAGGCAAAACGCCAATCCTAGGACTAGACGTTTGGGAGCATGCTTACTACCTAAACTACCAAAACCGTCGTCCAGATTACATTTCAGCATTCTTTAATGTAATTAAATGGGATGAAGTTGCAAAGCGTTACGCAGCAGCAAAATAATAAAAAAAACCAGTAAAGCAATTATTGCCTTTACTGGTTTTTTTGTTTTCCAATTCTTTTACATATCTCTTTTTCTTTTTCACACACTAGGGGTAGAAGAGAAAAGGAGTTTTTTATATGCCTTTATTAAAGAAAGTTGTTGGAGATGTAGAAGTTAATAAAGATTTATTGTTATTACTTATTATTGGAGGGCTATATGCTTTAGCTATTTCAATTTCGAATTCGTTTGTAAATGTGTATTTATGGAAGCAAACAGGAGAATTTTCTGCTTTAGCGATCTATAACTTAGTCATTGTTATTTTTCAACCACTGACCTTTATTTTAGCTGGAAGGTGGGCTAAAAAAATCGATCGGGTGGTTGTGCTTCGATTAGGTGTGTCGTTTCTGTCTATTTTCTATATTGTTGTATTAATGGTAGGTGACCGAGCTGATGAGTTTTTAATTCTTCTCGGTGCGCTTTTAGGAATAGGATATGGATTCTATTGGTTAGCATTTAACGTATTAACATTTGAAATTACAGAACCTGATACACGGGATTTTTTTAACGGATTTCTCGGAGTATTGAACTCATTTGCCGGAATGATTGGCCCTCTAGGCGCAGGTTTTATTATCGCTAGCCTTTACGAATACATCGGTTATCGCGTAGTCTTTGGAGTGTCACTTTTAATGTTTGTTAGTGCGGTTGTCCTTAGCTTCTTTTTACAAAGACGTCCAGCTGAGGGCGTATATAAATTTAGAGAAGTATTGAGGGAAAGAAAATATAATCGAGACTGGCGCAGAATTTTATATGCACATGTATTTCAAGGAATTAGAGAAGGTACGTTTATTTTTGTAGTGTCAGTATTGGTCTTTATTACAACTGATAGTGAACTTGCACTTGGTACGTTTGGTCTGGTTAACTCAGCTGTAGCCTTTGTTGCATATTATGTTGCCTCTAGGTTTATTAAACAAAAAGATCGCTTAAAGTTCATTTTAGCAGGTGGAATTCTTCTATACGGTTCAGTTTTTTTACTGCTATTTAATTTATCGTACACAAACCTTATTTTATATGCAATTTGTATTGCAATTGGCTACCCTATTTTGCTGGTACCGTATATGTCCTTAACATATGATGTTATTGGTCGAGCCAAAGATATTGTTTCTAAACGTATTGAATATATTGTGGTTCGAGATGTCTTTTTAAATATTGGACGCATCATTTCAATTGGCTCTTTTCTCATCGCTGTCGTTTTTTTTAATGAACAGCAAAGTTTACCCATACTATTAGCCATTATTGGCGCAGGACACTCTTGTATTTACTTCTGTGTTCGCAACATTTCTCAACCTACAAATAAGCATACCCCTAAGCCGGTTACGCAGCCAGCTTTAAATGAAGGAGACGGTGAATCTCCAGCATAATGGGGATAGATAATTACTTTGTACTATAGAAATCAACACAAAATTCTTTTACAATAGACACAGCATAAATAGACACCTTTAGGGTGTCTATTTATTTGCCAAATTTAAAAAATTATGATGAGATTGTATATATGCTGATAAATTGTAGGTGAAGAAATGAAAAAGAAAAATAAACGTAAAAGTCATGTCTCGTTTCGAATGAACATTTTATTTCTAGGCATCTTTGCACTGTTTTCGGTACTGATATTACGTTTAGGTTTAGTACAAATTGTACATGGAGAAAGTTACCAACGTGAAGTTGAACGTACGGAGGACGTAACCGTTAACACTCCTGTTCCACGAGGTAGAATGTATGATCGTTATAATCGTGTAATCGTCGACAATACACCATTAAATGCGATTACATATACACGCTTCCAAGGAAATACTGCGGAGGAACGGTTAAAAATTGCTCGACAACTAGCAAAGCTAATCGATGTTTCGTACTCAACGAATGCAATTGATGTACCGGAAAAAAACGTAGATAAAGATTCCGAAGATATTGTGAAAATCACAGAGCGTGATCTAAAAGATTATTGGATTATGCTTAATCCAAAAGAAGCTGAAAAGAAAATCAGTGATAGTGATCGAAGCAAAGTAGAAGCGGGAGAAATGACGGATGAAGAGCTTTATAACAGGCAGTTAAGTCGTATTACAGAGGGAGATTTACAAACATTAGCGGGCGACTTAGAAGTTTTGGCAATTAAAAGACAAATGGAAGCAGGTTATGCTCAAACTCCTCAAATTATTAAGAAAAATGTAACTCCGGCTGAATTTGCTATTGTTAGTGAAAATCTATCGCAACTTCCAGGTGTTGATACAACTACTTACTGGGAACGTTATTATCCACAAGGTGGTACGCTTCGTACACTGCTGGGGAATGTATCATCGGCCAATGAAGGTCTTCCAAGAGACAAAGTAGACTACTACTTGTCCAGAGGATACAGCCGTAATGATCAAGTTGGTACGAGCTATCTTGAAAAAGAATACGAATCACAGCTTAAAGGTCAAAAAGAGCAGGTTCAATACGTAACGGATCGAAGCGGAAATCTTGTCGATACCTTACAGTTAACTGAAGGGCAGCGCGGAAGTGATTTAGTATTAACTATTGATATGGAGCTTCAACAAGCAGTAGAAGAAGCAATTACAAAGCAACTAATTGAGAAGAAACAAATGTCTGGTACAAGGTTTTTAGACCGAGCATTTGTTATTATGATGGATCCAAATACAGGTGAGATTTTGACAATGGCAGGGAAAAGATATACAACTGATTCTAAAACAGGTGCTGCTAAAATTGAAGATTTTGCCTTGGGGAATTTATCGACTTCATATACAATGGGTTCAGTAGTAAAGGGTGCTACCGTACTAGCAGGGTTTGATTCTGGTGCCATCACAACAGACACTGTTTTTGTCGATGAGCCAATTAAGTTTGCAGGAACAAAAGAAAAGAAGTCCTTTAAAAATATGGGGCCTATTAATTACTCTACCGCGTTAAAGCAATCGTCAAACGTATTTATGTTTAAAACGGTTATGGCAATGGCTGATGTTCAGTATAAGTATAATGGTTCTTTACCTATTAAAGCGGATACCTTTGCGCAGCTTCGCTCGTACTATAGTCAATTCGGTCTTGGCGTGTCTACTGGGATTGAGCTTGACAATGAAGCAACAGGTTTTCAAGGCGGAAGCAGCATCCCAGGTACAGCTCTTGACTTAGCTATTGGTCAATATGATACGTATACGCCTCTTCAAGTTGTACAGTATGCATCTACAATTGCGAACGGTGGCTATCGTATTAAGCCCCAGATTGTAAAAGAGATTCGAAAGCCAACAATTAAAGAAGAAGAAATTGGTGGTGTTGAATACTCGTTTGAAACACAAGTATTAAACCGAATTACTATGAAGCAGGAATATATTGAAGCTGTACAAAGCGGAATGAAACGTGTTACGCAAGAGCAAGGTGGAAGTGGATATGCAGCATTTGCAAGTGCTTCTTATAATCCAGCAGGTAAATCTGGTACGGCGCAGGCTTATGAGAAAAACCCAAATGGTGGCGACCCAATTGCAATTAATAATTCAACATTTATCGCTTACGCTCCGGCTGACAATCCAGAAGTAGCAATGGCGGTTGTTGTTCCGTCTGCATTCACACCAAGTAGCCCGAACAATATTACAAAAGAACTAGCTCGAGAATCAATGGATTTATATTTTGATTTAAAGCAAAAAGGTGAAAAAGAAGTAGATGAACAAGAACAACAGCAACAAGTAATTGATGCAGAAGCTACAAATACAGAAGAATAGAAAAGGAAAAGGCGCTGAGGAACTCAGCGTCTTTTTTGCATGCTCTTGTTTTCTTAAGGAAATAATATCTCTAAATTAAGGAGTAAAGATCAGTTAAATAGTAATATGAAATCCAAAAATAAGAAAAAGGACTGTTGTTTTTCCAATAGTTTAAGTAAAAGGACCTTGATTTACAAAAGCTTTACATTTGCTTAAAACGGAATTAATAGTTGGGCTTTAATGTATAGCTTGTAGGACAAAACAACGAAATGTCGTAGGAGGAATTTGAGAATGAAAAGCTTTAAATTTCTAGCAATGTCAGCAGTAATTGGATCAACAGTTGCACTAGCAGCATGTGGCGGTGGCCAAGGAAGTGGCGCTGGTGGGTCAGGTGAACAGTTAAAAGGAAACGTGGCAATTGATGGTTCATCTACTGTGTATCCAATCATGGAGGCAGTTGGCGAAGAATATATGGCAACTCAACCTGGAGTTCAAGTATCCGTTGGTTTGTCTGGTACGGGCGGTGGATTTGAAAAATTCACAAAAGGTGAAACGGATTTAAGTAATGCATCTCGTCCAATTAAAGATGAAGAAAAGAAAGCAGCTGAAGAGGGCGGAGTAGACTTTCAAGAGTTTGAACTAGCTTACGACGGACTATCAGTTGTTGTTAATAAAGAAAATGATTGGGTTGATCATTTAACAGTTGAAGAACTAGAAAAAATGTGGGTTAACGATGGAAAAGCAAAAAAATGGTCTGATATTCGTGAAGGTTGGCCAGATGAAGAAATTAAATTCTATTCTCCAGGACATGACTCTGGGACATTTGATTACTTTGATGAAGTAATTTTAGATGGAAAAGAGATTACAGAGTCTGCAACATTATCAGAGGATGACAACGTATTAGTAAACGGTGTAACGGGTGATAAAAACGCAATTGGTTACTTTGGTTATGCGTATTACTCAGAGAACAAAGATAAGTTAAAAGTTGTACCAATTGATGGTGGAAACGGCCCAGTAGAACCAACAAAAGAAACGGTAATGAGCGGTGAATATGCACCATTATCTCGTCCACTATATACGTATGCAAGTGTTGGAGCATTACAAGATAAAGAGCAAGTATATGACTACGTTAAGTTTACGCTTGAAAATGCAGGAGAGCTTGCTGAAGAAGTAGGTTATGTGAGCTTAAAAGATGAGGAATACGACGAGCAGTTAAAAACGCTTGAAGGTTTAAAGAAATAGACAAATGAAGATGAGGAGCAGAGCAACGCTTGCTTCTCATCTTTCCATGCGATGGAAGGGAGTTTACTACATTGGCTTTAGCGAATAATAGCAATACTAAGAAGGGTTCCGTTAGAGAATTAATCAAGCAGAATAAATCAAAAAAAGGCGCATCAATGATTATAGAGAAAGTGATGCCCATTTTGCTTTTCTGTACGGCTGCTGTATCAGCATTAACAACCGTGGGGATTTTGTTTACATTAATTTTTGAAACAATTATGTTCTTTGAAAGAGTATCTTTTGTTGAGTTTGTTACGGGGCAAAAATGGCTTCCGTTTATTGAAAAAGCAGGTAACTTTGGGATTTTACCACTTGTTACGGGAACGCTACTGATTACGGTAATTGCAATGATTGTTGCGATTCCAATCGGGTTAGCAGCAGCTATTTTTTTGAGTGAGTACGCGTCGGATCGAACAAGACGTATTATTAAGCCGATTTTAGAAGTATTAGCGGGTATCCCAACAATTGTATATGGCTTCTTCGCATTAACATTTGTTACGCCGCTTTTAAGAGGTGTTATTCCAGATTTAGGATTATTTAATGCTTTAAGTCCAGGTATTGTAGTTGGTGTCATGATTATTCCTATGATTGCTTCTTTATCAGAAGATGCAATGAGTTCTGTACCTCAATCAATGAGAGAAGGAGCTTTAGCTTTAGGGGCGACACGTTTAGAGGTGGCATTAAAAGTAGTGCTGCCAGCAGCTTTGTCAGGAATTATCGCATCGTTTGTACTCGGCATCTCGCGTGCGATCGGTGAAACGATGATTGTTACAGTAGCTGGTGGAGCTACACCGACAATGGCACTAGACGTAACGGGTTCAATTCAAACGATGACTGCATATATCGTGCAAGTAGCAACGGGAGATGCAGGGTACGGGACGACTGTTTATTACAGTATCTATGCTGTGGGAATGACGTTATTCGTCTTTACACTCATTATGAACCTACTAGCTCAGTTTATTACAAAGCGCTTTAGAGAGGAGTACTAATTATGTACGTGGATCGCGAGCAAGTACAACAACGTATGCATGGGCGGTTATTAAAAAATAGTATTTTAAGATTCATCTTTTTCTGTGCAACGATTTTTGGATTAGCAGTTCTAGGTATACTTTTATATCGGGTATTGACTCAAGGATTAGGCTGGCTCGATGCGGGGTTTCTACAAAACTTTGCATCAAGAAGACCAGAAGATGCTGGAATTAAGGCAGCACTAGTTGGCTCCTTATGGCTGATGGCTGTCATTGCACCAGTATCATTAATTTTAGGAGTAGGAACAGCTCTTTATTTGGAAGAATACGCAAAGAAAAATAAATTTAACGATTTTATTAAATTAAATATTTCTAACTTAGCCGGTGTACCTTCAATTGTCTTTGGATTGTTAGGATTAACGATTTTTGTTCGTGAGTTATCCTTAGGGAGAAGTATTCTAGCAGCTGGATTAACAATGAGTTTGTTAATTTTACCGGTTATTGTAGTAGCGGCACAAGAAGCCATAAGGTCAGTACCAACCCATCTACGTGAAGCTTCATTTGGAATGGGAGCAACTAAGTGGCAAACGATTTACCGTGTGGTACTCCCAGCAGCAGTCCCTGGTATTTTAACGGGAAGCATCCTAGCTCTATCAAGAGCCGTAGGTGAAACAGCGCCGCTTGTAGTAGTTGGCTTACCTACATTCATTGCCTTCTTACCAGCGGGTGTATTAGATACAGCAACTGCTTTACCAATGCAAATTTATAACTGGACGAGTCGACCACAAGCAGACTTCCAAAGTGTAGCAGCAGCAGGAATTATCGTGCTATTAGTGTTCTTAATTGTAATGAACTCTATTGCTGTATTTATTCGTAACAAATTTCAAAAGCGTTATTGAGCTTAATTGAATGATGATAGTAGGATGAAGGAGGAGCTTTCCATGACAATCACAATTGATCAAAAAATGACAGAGAAAGATATAAATCCCATTAAAAAACAAAAAGAAGTTGTTTACAAAACAAAAGGTTTAAATTTATGGTACGGAGAAAATCAAGCATTAAAAAATATTGATTTAGATATTTATGAAAACGAAGTAACAGCCATTATTGGTCCATCAGGGTGTGGAAAGTCTACGTATATTAAAACGTTAAACCGAATGGTTGAAATGAGTCCAATTGTGAAAACATCCGGTGAAATTGAATACCGCGGACAAAACATTTTTAATAAGTCGTATCGAGTAGAAGAGCTGCGTACCCAAGTAGGAATGGTTTTTCAAAAGCCCAACCCATTCCCGAAATCAATTTACGATAATATAGCTTATGGACCTCGTATTCACGGTATTCGAAATAAAAAAATCTTAGATGAGATCGTGGAAAAAAGTTTACGTGGTGCAGCAATCTGGGACGAAGTAAAGGACCGTTTAAATCAAAATGCTTATGGTTTATCAGGTGGTCAACAGCAACGTTTATGTATTGCGAGATGTTTAGCAATTGAACCAGATGTAATTTTAATGGATGAGCCAACGTCTGCTCTGGATCCAATTTCAACATTAAAAGTCGAAGAGCTTGTTCAAGAATTGAAGAAAGAGTTCAGTATCATTATCGTAACGCACAATATGCAGCAGGCTGCACGTATTTCAGATAAAACGGCGTTTTTCTTAAATGGAGAAGTTGTTGAGTTTGCAGAGACAGATCGAATTTTCTCAAACCCATCTGATAAACGAACAGAAGACTATATTACAGGACGTTTTGGCTAATAATTGATTAATTAAGGGGAGAGGGACTACATGGTTGTACGCGAAAAGTTTCATGCTGATTTAAAAATTTTACGTGAAAAACTTTTAGAGATTGGTCGATTGACAGAAGAGGCATTAATAAAGGCTATTGAAGCTTTACAAACGCAAAATGTCGATTTAGCGCTTGAAATTATTGATGGGGATACGGAGATTGATCAACTTGAAGAAGAAATTAATGACTTAGCTATTCTGCTGCTTGCAAAACAGCAGCCAGTTGCTACGGATTTAAGAAGAGTTATTGTAGCTATTAAGATTGCATCTGACGTTGAGCGAATGGCAGACTTTGCAGTGAATATCGCTAAATCAGCAATTCGGATTGGCAAAGAAGACTTAATTAAGCCTCTAGAGCATGTGAAAAAGATGCATTCTATTTCAATTGAAATGCTTAGCTTGTCCTTGAAGGCATATCATGAAGAGAACCTAACTCTTGCTAAAAAAGTTGCTGAAATGGATGATGAAGTAGATGAGCTTTATGGCATTACTATTAAAGAGCTGCTTAGCCTTGCTAAAGAAAAGCAGGAAGCTATGAATCAAATTACGCAGCTGTTATTTATTGCTCGCTACTTAGAAAGAATGGCAGACCATACCACAAACGTAGCAGAAAGCGTATTTTACCTAGTGAAAGGAAAACGATACGACTTAAATGAATAATAAAAATAAAAAGCACACAGCATTTGCTGTGTGCTTTTTATTTTGTTAAAGTGTTAACAATTTGCTCTAAGCTCATATTCGATGTAAGCGTATATGTACCAACTTGAAATTTTGTGCTTGCGTTCTTTTGAGCAACGAGGTCTTCAAATTCATCTGTCGAATTAATAACATGATTGTTTACTAATGTATTTGCAATATCTAAACTAGACATCCCTGCTGTTATAGAGATTGAGACTTCGTTTGTTTTAGGTATATTCTCTTGCTTCTCAAAGCCAGGCTTCAATGAATCCTTGTATTCTTTTTCCTTAATTAATATATACTCATGGTCTTTTGCGTAAGCACGTAGGTCAGCAACGCTAATTTTTAAAGAAGCAGCATTGTTCTCTTGAATCACATAAACGACAGCTAGAATTGAAGTGGCTGTTAATATCCCGATAGCAAATCCTCGTATTGTTAAACTATTCATAGTGATGTGTCCCTTGCATGCTAAGCAGTCGTTTTATATCTTCTTTATGAAGTGGTTGCTGATTTGGAGATAAAAGCTTAGCGTTGGCCGAGCGAATCGCGTTATCATCATCTTCGTCAGAGAATAAGGCTTCTTCTAATGAATCTAAACGCTTAGTGGTTTGATATTGGTCTTGTAGCACAGTTAATGAAAGGTGCTCTAGCTGTTTTTCTAGCGAATGTACCTTTGTTTCCTTTAAAAAAGAAAATAAAAGTAAAAATAAGGAAATTATAGTTAGTGTAATAAAAGCATATAACATGTGGTTCACCTCTTATAAAAGATAAAATCAATCCATGATACCATAAATCGACAAATTGTGTTTATTGTTACAGTTTTTTCTTAGTGGTAATATGACAATAAGTATATCTTAAGTAAAGTGGTGAGGCTTTGAAGACAGAAGTAAATGAATTGGATGTATGCGTTATAAATCGAGTAAACGCTTCGGCCTTATATGTACACTGGTCTTTTTCTGACGCTGTTCAGGAAATGGTAGAAAAGATGTATCAAAAGAAATGGAATGATCTGTCATTTGCTTTATGTATTTATGACGTAACCGGTCTTAGCGTTGCATTTGATGGACATCAATCGAAGCGGCATACGCTTTTAGAGATTTGTAGTCATCAGACAGAAGCATTCTTGAGAGATATGGATACTAACTGTACATATGTTGTAGATGTGGGTGTATACGAACATCACTTCTTTGCGCTGATACGTTCCAGCCGAGTTCAGCTGAGGTCAGATATAGAAACCGAACAGTTGGAACAAATAACGTGGTCCTGGAGTGAAAAGGCACCACAAACCGATTATTTTCATGATGACTGCTTTAGTACGTATTCTTATTATACAAATGAGTGGGACAAGGTGAATAAAAGTGATGAATGACTGTACGTGCTTAATTATTAATATGGAAGACCCTGTATACGACATGATTTGTTGGGATAAAGCGAATGAAAACGTACTATTTGAGCATTTGTTTAAAAATTATCTCCCGCTTGTACATGACATTCAAAATAATAGGTTAAAAGGTGCTTCAATTATTGTTTCTTCTTTTATTTTAGGAATTTTAGATCATAGTGACTTTAATCAACGATTCAATGATTTTATACAACGTCAAGGGCAATTTATTAATACCCTGAAACAATGGGACGGAAGGCTGCTTGACGCGTTAAACTATTATCAGCGCGAACAAATTATAGAGTGTATAGCAACACCTATGACCACGCGGCATCCATCTTTATTAAAAACACCTAACGGCTACCATTTACAGATTAGCCTTGCGATTGAGCTATTTAGTAAATACCTTGGGGAGAGCCCTAAGGGGTTTTACTTGCCAAGTGGAGATTATACGTATGAAATTGATAAGTTATTGAAAGCGCATAACATTGAATATAGTTTTATTGATGTACAGTACGATTACGGAGACGGAGTCAATCTATATAGTACACCAAGCGGTATATGCCTTCTTAAGCATGCTGAGTTAACACCGATCATTTCAACAAGTGCAAAAGCCATGAAATTTTTAAAAGATGGAAAGCTACTATATCAATGTGTGAAAGATATAAAAAATCAACAGAAACCAGTGAAGATTTCGCCTAAGTATGAGTCATCTAAATATAATTATCCCATCACAGAGGAAAACAGCTGGTTTTATAAGACAATGCAACAGACGGAAGCAAAGTTAAGTAAAGTCTATCCTAAGCTGCATACATTTGAGAGAAAAAAAGAATTAGAGCGTACCTGGATTATCTTGGCGTGCAGTGATTGGTTAATTCATGCCAAATATGACTATAGCAAGCAGTTAAACTTATTCAACCAGCTATGCCAGGCTGAAGAACAAAAAGTAATGAAGAATGACTACTTACAATGGCTTCCTTCTGTTTTAAAAGAATGCGGGATTGTTTATCAAGAAACGGATAAAGAGATTTCTTTATATTTACCGGGAAATATGTCGATTTTAATGCTGGCATGGGAATATCCCCCGCTTGTTATTGGCGGATTGGCTCGACACGTATTTGATTTATCCCGTGCTTTAGCGAAATCTGGCCATTATGTGGTTGTTATTACAACATTTGTAGAAGGGTTACCCTTGTATGAATGTATGTATGGTGTTCATGTTTACCGGGTGAAAAGTTTACAACCTCATCATGCTGATTTTCTTACATGGGTAAATAGTTTAAATGTAGCAATGGCACTAGAAGGTATTCGTTTAGCAACTGCTAGGCCATTCCAAGTAATTCATGCTCATGATTGGCTGGTTGGAACAGCAGCACAAAGTATTGCTACCCACGTGAAAAAACCGCTTATTACAACTATACATGCAACAGAGCATGGACGAAATAATGGCATTCATAATGACATGCAGCAAAAGATTCATCAGCGTGAAGAAGAACTTGTGCATGAATCCACAGCTATTATCGTATGCAGTAGCTATATGAAAAAAGAAATAATGGAATTGTTTAATATAGAAGAAGAGCGCATTTCAATTTTTCCAAACGGCATTGATCAGCATATGGTTGCTAGTGTTGTTAATCGTTCAAAAGAAGTAGCGGTCAAAGGAAAGTTTAAGCTGCAAAACACACCCATCTTTTTTTCAATTGGTCGTATTGTTTATGAAAAAGGCTTTCAGCTTTTAATTCAAGCTGCAGAATATTTTAAGAAGGTAAATATTGATATTCAATTCATCATTGCTGGTAAGGGTCCACTTTTACATGAGTTTCAACAGCAAATTAAAGATCGAAAGCTAAATCAGTATATTAAATTTATTGGGTATATTACGGATGAAGAACGAAACTGTCTGCTACACTTAAGCACCGGAGTAATATTCCCGAGTCTGTATGAACCATTTGGGATTGTGGCATTAGAAGGAATGGTAGCGAAAAAACCTACAATTGTCTCTGAAACAGGCGGTTTAAAAGATATCGTTAATCATAGGATAACCGGACTTACGTTTAAGCCTGGAGTTGTCGAAGAGTTAATCCACTGCATTTTTACTGTGATAACAGACTCACAACTGGTTCAAGAAATTAGCGAAAAAGGATATATTGAAGCAACTACAATGTTTAGTTGGGAACAAATTGCACGGGATACAAGCGTGTTATTTCAAAATCAAATCAAACAGAGTAAAAGGAGGAAGGAAAAGCGTTGAAAGCCATTATACTTGCCGGTGGTAGAGGGACGCGCTTACAGCCACTAACAAACGACGTTCCAAAACCAATGCTTCCACTCTATGAATATCCTGTTATTGAATATATAGTTGAACTCTTAAAAAAGTATGGAATTAATGAAATTGGCATTACGCTGCAATATTTACCTAAGCAAATTATGAATTACTTTGGGGACGGAAAGAAGTGGGATGTCTCAATTACCTATTTTATTGAAGATATGCCTCTTGGAACAGCTGGAGGGGTCAAAAAAGCAGACTGGTTTATTGAAGAAGAATGTATCATCATTAGTGGAGATGCTGTAACGGATTTAAATCTAGCTAACGTTATTGCGTTTCATCGACAGCATAAAAGTGAAATGACAATTGTAACAAAGCTTGTACCAGACGTTACACATTACGGACTGGTATCTGCAAATGACAAAAATGAGGTCACGCGTTTTATTGAAAAGCCAAAACAATACGAAGCAACTGGCAACTTAATCAATACTGGTATTTATGTAATTCATAAGTCAGTTTTAAACAGTATTAGATGTGAAGGAGCAGTTGACTTTAGCTTTGATGTTATTCCTGCACTGCTAAAGGAAAAGCGTAAAGTCTATCATTATACAACGGCAAGCTATTGGATTGATATCGGACAGCTACATCATTATCGGCAAGCACATTATGATTTATATGAAAAGCTATTCGGTTCTAACAGCTTGAACCATATTTCAGAAACCGCTGTTATTGCAGAAGATGTGAAGGTAATTCCTCCAGTTTATATTGGAGAAAAGGTACAAATTAAATCAGGATGCACAATCGGTCCATGGACCGTTATTGGGAAGAATAGTCATATTAATAGTAACGCAACAATTCGAAAAAGTGTGTTGATGAATGATGTTATTGTAAAAAAGAACTGCTTTTTATACGATGTTGCATTGGAACATGGGATGATTCTTGAAAGAGAGAGTGTTCTTTTAAATGATAAAGCCGAAAGCGGAGCTGTAGCGCGTGTGTTTGATGTAAAAGCTAAGCCTCTTTTTAGTATCGCAAAGTTTATGAATCAATTTTCACTTAGAGTGCAAAAACAAAAAAAAGAATTTTAGAAAAATCATCATTAGAAGGAATTTATTAGTTAGCGAATGTGCGTGCTAATCTGTGCTAAAGGTGAAAAGAAACAATATAATCAAAAATTAACTATGTTAGTTAAAAAAACAGACTGGCATTCCGAAGTGAAAAATGATATTATAGTAAAGTCTGATTTATGTTTATAATGTTTGGAGGGAAAATAGATGCGCGTAAACGTTACATTAGCTTGTACTGAAACTGGTGATCGTAACTACATCACAACTAAAAACAAACGTAACAACCCAGATCGTCTTGAGTTGAAAAAATATAGCCCAAGACTTAAAAAAGTAACACTTCACCGTGAAACTAAGTAAGCAGTAGGAGAATATTCCTGCTGTTTTTTTTATATAAATATCAGTGTAAGGAGTGGAAAGATGAACAAAGCGGACATGCGACGTAAAATGAAGCAGCGGTTATTGAATTTATCGACAGCAGGTACATACCATGCAAAATCAATGTTAATTGCAAAAAAACTCTTGGATACTACCTGGTGGCAAGAGGCTGATGTAATTGCAATAACAATTTCTAGAGGACAAGAAGTAGATACAAAACGACTAATTGAAATAGCTTGGTCTCAAGGAAAAACGATTGCTGTTCCAAAATGTGTCTCCGAAAAAAGCGAAATGATTTTTCGGAAAATTACGTCTTTCTCTCAGCTAGAAGTCGTATTTTTTAACTTGCAGGAACCAATTGAATTACAAACAGAGGTTATTAAAAAGAGTGAGATTGACCTCATTCTTGTACCGGGTGTTGTATTTAGTTCAAATGGTTATCGAATTGGATACGGAGGAGGCTATTATGATCGCTTTCTCGTCGGTTACGAACAAATGAAGGTAAGCTTGGCTTTTCATGAACAAATTGTACAAAGTGTCCCGGTTGAATCCCATGATATCCCGGTGGACGCTATTATTACAGATGAGGAGATTATACATTGTGCTCATAAATAGTTTTCTTATTTATGTAATCATTTGCTTTGTGTCCTTTATAGGATATGTACTTCGTGTTTTATCAAGGTCAGGTGCCATTATGGCTGCTGCTGTTGGCATCAGCATTTATATTGGTTTTGAATTAAAAGGCTTATTATTGTTAGGAGTGTTTTTTGGCACATCTACGTTCTTTAGTCAGTATAAAAAAGTGAAAAAGAAAATAGTGGAGGAAAAAGTAGCTAAGCATAATCAGCGTGACTATGTACAAGTAGCTGCAAATGGTGGAGTTGCGGCGCTGAGTGCTCTTTTATTCTTTAACTTTGAATCTCACGTCTTTTTAATGATGTTTGTCATTAGTTTAGCAGCGGCTAATGCCGATACATGGGCTTCTGAAATCGGCGTATTAAGTAAAACCAAACCAGTCTTTATCTTAACTTTGAAACATGTAGATCCAGGGACGTCGGGCGCTATTTCAATACTTGGAACAGCAGCGAGTATCGGTGGGTCGTTCATTATTGCAGCTACTGCTTTCTATGCTTTTCCCGAACTATCAATTATAGAGTGCTTACTTATTAGTATGTTTGGGTTTTTAGGAAACCTTATTGATACGTTTTTAGGAGCGACAATCCAACTGAGGTATCGCTGTTCAGTTTGTCATTTGCAAACTGAAAAAGAACAGCACTGTGGGGTTCCAACTGCTTATGAAAAAGGCTGGAAGTATTGTAATAATGATGCTGTTAACTTGTTATCAATTATTTTTGCGACTACTTTTGGTGGATGGCTTTTTTATCTTATGTAAAGCTAAAGGATAAAGGAAGTGAAACTGTGCATGCTAAATCGTAAGGAGGTTTAGCGAAATGAAACGTTTTGTAGGATGGCTTAGTGTACTTTTAATCGGTTATGTTATATACCAGATAAGATATCGTTTAGTTAACGTGTTTTTTCGTAATTCGTTTTTACGTAGCTTAGCAGTTCGTTCATTTTTTAATATGCCTTATGTGCGTGAGCGTTTAATGAATCAAGTGTTTCGCTAAATGCAACGCATAATAAAAGCACTTTATAAGCCAACTTATAAAGTGCTTTTATTATGGGGAGAAAAGATTGATTTTTTAAGTTTTTTTTGCGATGGTAATAAAGAGAAAAAAACAGGGGGAGGCATAAGAAATGTCGGCCATGCAAGATTATTATTATTGGTCCTTTATTCATGCAGTACAACATAAGAAAGAATATTCGCTTATACATACGAATCATGATGGAACAGAAGTGTGGTTTGATTATAACAGACGAGGTGAAAAAACAACGTTTCGAGTGGCTCGTAAAACCTTTAGCTGGGAGAACGATTTCCAAAAAGATCAAGTGCTAGCGTTAGAGCGCGCTGAAGGGCTGCGAAAGCAACGGTTTCAGCGTAGAATGACCTTTCACAATATATACATAATGGATTTTGAACCTTTGCAATACGAGGGCAACGAGCAAAAAAATCTTCAGTTAAAAAAAATGAAGGTAAAAGTAGAAAGGTATGTTGGCGAACAAGTTTATAAAATGGAATCGCTATTTTCACTTTTAGACTTAGCAGCACCAAATGTTGAAAGGTACTCTGAAGAAGAGTTATTTCACCAAGCACACCAAATACGCTATGAAGTATTAAGTAAAATTGATGCAGAACGTAAAGAAGAAGAGAAATTATTTCAGTATGGAAAACCTTTCTTTACATACATCTTTCTTGCTGCTCAAATTTTAATGTTTCTATTTTTAGAATGGAAAGGAAGCAGTGAAGATCCGTTAACTCTCATTGAGTATGGTGCTAAATACAATCCTCTTATTTTAGAGGGAGAGTGGTGGCGGTTTTTTATGCCAATCATTATACATATTGGTGTTTTTCATCTATTAATGAACAGCTTAGCGCTCTATTATTTAGGAACATTGGTAGAAAGAATGTATGGTAACGCACGCTTCTTATTTATTTATATACTAGCAGGATTTGCTGGCGTTTTAGGAAGTTTTGTGTGGACTTCAAATTTATCAGCAGGAGCTTCAGGTGCAATATTTGGCTGTTTTGGTGCGCTGCTCTTTTTAGCACGTACAAATCCACGAGTCTTCTTTCGGACAATTGGATACAATGTATTAGCTCTAATCGTCATTAACCTTATCTTTGGCTTAGTAGTACCAGGAATTGATAACGCAGGACATATTGGTGGGCTCATCGGTGGGTTCTTAGCTGCAAGTATTGTTAGTTTGCCGAAGAAACCAAAGCTATACGTACAGATACCAGCACTTGTATCAACTATATTGCTCGTAATGGGCCTATTATATTATGGATTTTATGTTCGAACAACAACATCAGATGAGCCGTACGCTCTCAGCTTAGCAAACGAGTATATTGAACAAAAAGAATATGAAGTAGCGGTTAAATCTTTAGACAGCTTTGTAGAACGAGATACAAACAATGCATTGATTTACTACTTAAGAGGGTATGCTTACGCACAGCTTAAAGAATATGAACGTGCAGAGCAAGATCTAAGAGAGTCCGTTAGGTTTAACTCTAATTTTCACGAAGGTTATTACTACTTAGCTTTATTGAATGCGGAGTTAAATCACATAGATGAAGCGAAAGACAACGTAGAAAAAGCCTTAGCAATAGAACCAGCTAACAAAAAGTATCAAAATTTACAAAGGAAATTAAATGGATAAAAATAGACAGAGAACTTAAGATTTTCTGCTTTACTATTGTGAGAACGTTTACTAAAATAAACTAGATAGGATTAAATGGACTCATTATTTTATGACTATATGCAGGTGAAGAGATGAACACATTATACGATGTGCAACAACTTTTAAAATCGTTTGGAATCATCATATATATTGGTAATCGTCAAGCTGATATAGAGTTAATGGAAACAGAGATACGAGAGCTATATCAATCAAAACTGATTGAAACACAAGATTATCAAATGGCAATTTTATTACTTAGGCAAGAATTACAAAAACAAAAGGAAAAAGGATGAGTACACAATGGATGATAAATGGTTAGTTGGTGTTGACTTAGGTGGTACAACAATTAAGATGGCTTTTGTTAATCAATATGGAGAAGTAATTCATAAATGGGAAATCCCCACAGACATTAGTGAACAGGGTCGCAAAATTCCAACAGATATTGCGAAAGCAATTGACAAAGAAGTAGTGAACCTAGGAGAAAGTAAGTCAAAGCTTATGGGGATTGGTATCGGTGCTCCAGGCCCTGTGAATTTTGCAAACGGTTCAATTGAAGTAGCAGTTAACTTAGGTTGGGAAAAATTCCCTATCAAAGATATTCTAGAAGTAGAAACTTCTTTGCCTGTGGTAGTGGATAATGATGCAAACATTGCAGCAATTGGTGAGATGTGGAAAGGTGCAGGAGACGGAGCGAAAGATTTATTATGCGTAACGCTTGGAACAGGTGTAGGAGGCGGCGTTATCGCAAACGGTGAAATCGTTCAAGGGGTAAACGGTGCTGCTGGTGAAATTGGACATATTACATCAGTTCCTGAGGGCGGAGCACCATGTAACTGTGGGAAGACAGGCTGCTTAGAAACTATTGCTTCTGCAACAGGTGTTGTGCGATTAGCAATGGAAGCAGTTGTGAACACGGATAAGCCAAGCACTCTTCGTACACTTCTAGATGAGCATGATCAAATTACTGCTAAAGACGTGTTTGATGCTGCGCGTGCAGACGATGAATTAGCAGTTGAAGTTGTTGACAAAGTAGCATTTCATTTAGGACTAGCGCTTGCAAATTCGGCTAACGCATTGAATCCTGAGAAGATTGTTCTTGGGGGTGGTGTATCACGTGCCGGAGATGTGTTGCTCAACCCAGTGAAGTCTTACTTTAAAAAGTTTGCGTTCCCACGAGTAGCTGAAGGGGCAGAGTTAGCAATTGCTACACTCGGTAATGATGCTGGAATTATTGGCGGTGCATGGTTAGTTAAAACATATGTATAAATAGATGTAAAACAAAAAAGAGAATGGTAGATGATTCTACCATTCTCTTTTTTATGTAAAATAAAAGAAGGATTATCTGAACTCTTTGGTAAATTATCTTAATTATGTTTTTTTGAAACTTTTTAGAAGAAAAAACGTAGAAAAAGAGAGATATCCAATCTTATCATAACATTTCAATTGTACAGGTAATATGTTATAAATCATTTGCTTTTTTGTAAAAAAAACATTAAGATTAGGGTCGTTATATGACATTTACTATGTCTGAAAACAGTGGATAAGGAGGTCCTTAATGAAAGACAAAATTTCATTGTCAAAGTTGTCGTTTATTCTTACTGCTGTCGTTTTACTTTGGATAAAAACATATATTGTTTATAAAACACAGTTTGATATTACAATTGAGAATTCGACACAAGAGTTTCTATTGTTTATAAACCCACTGAGCTTTTTATTGCTTATTCTAGGGGTAGGTTTATTCTTTAAAACACGTAAAGGAGCTAAAGCTTACGTTTTAACTACTAGCTTCATAGTTTCCTTTATTTTATTTGCAAACGTCATGTTCTATCGTTTCTTTAATGATTTCCTAACGTTACCCGTTCTTTTTCAAACAAGTAATATGGGAGACTTAGGAAACAGTGCGTTTGAGCTGTTTAAATTGACGGACGTTTTAATGTTTGTAGACGTGATTTTTCTAGCAATTCTCGCTTTCTTATTTAAAGCAAACAATAAAGTAGACGAGCCGACTACTCGTAAGACAAGGTTTGCTTTTTATATCGCAGTGGTGGCCGTGTTTATTTCAAACTTGGCTCTCGCTGAAACAGAACGTCCAGAACTATTAACTCGTGCATTTGATCGTGAAATGCTGGTGAAAAATATCGGTACGTACAACTATCATATTTACGATATTGTACTGCAGTCAAAAACAAAAGCCCAGCGAGCATTTGCTGATAGTAGCGAATTTGTCGAAACAGAAAACTACTTAAAAGCAAATCAAAAAGACCCAAATCCTGATATGTTTGGAAAAGCAAAAGGGAAAAACGTAATTGTTGTTTCACTAGAGTCTACCCAAAGTTTTGTTGTGAATAATACGATAAACGGTGAAGAAGTTACGCCATTTTTAAATGACTTTATTGAAGAGAGCTATTACTTTGATAATTTTTATCACCAAACAGGACAAGGAAAGACTGCTGATAGTGAGTTCTTATTAGACAATTCACTGTACCCACTAGGGCGTGGATCGGTATTCTTTACGCATGGAACCAATGAATTTAATGCAACGCCTGAAATATTGAAAGAAGAAGGTTACTACTCTGCTGTTTTCCACGCAAATAACAGTAGTTTCTGGAACCGAGATATTGTATACCCTAACTTTGGTTACGATCGATTCTTCAATATTAATGATTACAACGTAACAGATGAAAATTCTGTAGGATGGGGATTGAAAGATAAAGAATTCTTTGAACAATCTGTGGAACATATGAAAACATTACCACAGCCTTTTTATTCAAAGTTCATTACCTTAACAAACCACTTCCCGTTTGAGCTAGATGAAGAAGATCGAATGGTTGATGAGTACGATTCAAACAGTCGCACGTTAAATCGTTACTTCCCAACATTACGTTATCAAGATGAAGCGTTTAAACAATTCATTCAAAAGCTAAAAGACGAAGGATTGTATGAGGATTCCATTATTGTTGTATATGGTGATCACTATGGTATTTCACAAAACCATAACGCAGCAATGGAAAAATATCTAGGAAAAGAAGTAACGCCTTATGTATGGACACAGCTACAGCGAGTGCCTATGGCGATTCACATTCCTGGAGAAACCGATAATAAAACAATTTCAAAAGTTTCAGGTCAAGTTGATTTAAAACCTACTATTTTACACTTATTAGGTATAGCTACAGATAATCACGTGCAGTTTGGAACAGATATGTTTTCGGAAGATAAGTTAGATTTCACTGTACTTCGTGACGGAAGCTTTATCACCGATAAATATGTGTATGCTAGTGATAAATGCTATGATAAATCTACTGAGCAAGAAACAGATATAAGTAATTGTGAACCTTATATGGAGAAAGCAAAGCAGGAATTAAGTTACTCTGACCAAATTGTATATGGAGATCTTCTACGTTTCTATGACGGAACAAATTATCGTCCAGATAAAAAGCAAAAAGAAGCTGATAAAGAATAAGAAAAAAGACTTTAACATTCGTGTTAAAGTCTTTTTTTGTTCATGCTTCGTCATAGTTTTAACATATAGATAATAAAGAGGAGCGTGATGTGATGACCATTGTAAATGAATTTGTTCCATATAACTATGAGCGAACAGTAACTGACCTCTATCGACTACTTTCTAAGTATCCTTATGGAAAGGTTGAAAGCATTGGAAGGAGTGTACTTGGAAAACAAATTCCACATCTACTCATTGGCCATGGAACCCATGTTGTACATATAAATGCTTCATTCCATGCAAACGAGTGGATTACAACAAACGCGCTAATGAAATTTCTAGAAACATATTTACGAGCCATTTATCGAGGAGAACGCGTTGCCGGAATTGACGCTCAGCTTTTATACGAAAATATTACTTTATCAATTGTACCAATGGTAAATCCAGATGGTGTGAACTTAGTTATAGATGGAATAAACATGCAAGAAGGGTATGCAGCTTTCATTCCTTATATAGGAAGGGAGGTTGATGATTTTCAAGGGTGGAAAGCAAATATTAGAGGAGTGGATTTAAATAATCAATTTCCAGCATATTGGGAAATTGAAAGGGATCGAAAAATTCCAAAGTCACCTCATTTTCGAGACTTCCCTGGCTATGCTCCTTTATCTGAACCTGAGGCTAAAGCCATGGTAAAAGTTGCAAAACGTTATCAATTTGACTGTGTAATTGCGCTGCATACACAAGGGGAAGAGTTTTACTGGGGATATATGAATACAGAACCGAAGGAAGCGAAAGAAATGGCTGATTATTTTGAGAAAGTGAGCGGATACCGAGCGGTAAGAACAATTGACAGTCATGCTGGATATAAGGATTGGTTCATTCTTGAAACTGGAAAGTTGGGCTTTACGCTTGAACTTGGTAAAGGAATTAACCCAATTCCTTTATCACAATTTCATATTTTATATCCAAAAACAGAAGCCATTTTGGCTAATGCAATGAATATGCTTGCATGTAAATAAAGTATAATATTAATAAAAGCGCCTCTAAAAGAGGCGCTTTCTTATACTCATTCGTTAATGAGCTGCTGGATATCCGTGATGTAAAATAGTCATAACCGTAAACCAACCAAACACAGCAAACGTTGCCACAGCAAAGCCTACTCCAAGGAAGTTTTTATTGCGCAAAGATGAAATAGCGGCAAAAATACCTAATAGTGTTGTTAAGCCTAATATAATCATTAGTCCCATGAAACAACCTCCTTATTTGTAAGGATTGAAAGTAAAGCGCTAACATACTTCTAACTTCTTTATTGTAAAACTTTTCTAAACATTTGTCGAGGTGAAAAATTCGCAAAACAATGTTCAAGGGTTTTCATTTATCTATATTTATGTGTATGATAAAACATAGAGACAATGAACTTAGAAAGATAAGGAGGCGCTGCTGATGAAATATCATCGCGTACCGCTAGGACCTATACAAACAAACTGCTATTTACTCGTAAATAATGATAAAGAATGCTTAATTGTTGACCCAGGCGGCGAGGGAAAAAAGCTTAATCAACTCATACATAAGCAACAATATAAACCACAAGCAGTGGTGTTAACTCATGCGCACTTTGATCATATTGGTGGAGTGGATGATGTAGCATCACATTTCTCTATCCCTATATATGTTCATAAAAAAGAAAAATCTTGGTTAAAAGATCCAGAAGTAAATGGTTCCACATTCTTTGGCTTAGGAGAAGTAACGGTTAAATCTGATGTGACGCTTTTTGCCGGAGAGGGTAGTACAACGATTGGATCATTTTCGTTTGAATTATATGAAACGCCAGGTCACTCACCAGGCAGTGTATCCCTTTACTTTAAAGAAGCAGAGTTAGTTATTTCAGGAGATGCATTGTTTGAAGGAAGTGTTGGACGTACCGATTTACATGATGGGAATCACGAACAGTTGTTGAAAAGCATTCATACAAAGCTTTTAGTACTGCCTGAAGAAACGTTAGTTTTATCTGGACACGGTGCAGAAACAACAATCGGTCAGGAAATGGATCACAATCCGTTCTTAAATGGATTTTAAAAAAGAAGCAGCGATAAATTCATCGCTGCTTCTTTTTTTATCATTATTGTCCGCCTGGCGCCATCATAAATGTACTCCAGTAAGTAAATCCTACAAAGAATACTGTTAAATAAGCACCAAACACATAGATGTACATACGTTCTGACAGTTTTAAATAGCTTAGTAAGACAAAAAAACCTGTTTGAGCTAAAAAGAGCAAGGATGTTTGTGGCATATGTCCAAGGTAAAACATGACTGCAAAAATCCCTGTCCAAAACCCCATTACACGGTACATACGTTCCATGTTTGTTGCCTCCTTTATCCCACTTGTCAATTATTAATTATAAAGTACAATTTATCCAATTGTAAATATAATCTAAGCGAGCGTGTTTAACGAGTATTAAACACGTGTATATAAAAAGATAAGTAATTCTTTTCCATTATAGTACATTTATAGTTTGATGAAAACGTTATCTTTTGGGTTTTGTTAATATTTTTATGAAAAACAACAAAAATAATATAAAATAGTGTACAAAAGTTATACAAAACATGTACAATGTATATAAATTAATTAAACGATCTTACAGGAGGCTATAAAATGGAATCAGTGATGTTTTATACGTATCCAAGTTGTACATCTTGTCGTAAGACGAAAAAATGGCTTGTAAAGCAAGAAGTTAATTTCAATGAGCGCCACCTTTTCCGCGAAACCCCTACTTATGAAGAGATGCTTGAACTATTATCAATGACAACTGAAGGTATTGACGAAATTTTAGCGAAGCGGAGTCAAGAATATAAAAATTTAGATGTCGATGTAGAAAGCATGACGCTATCGGAAGTCGTTCATTTGTTGATAGAGCAACCAAGACTTCTGAGACGGCCCATCTTAACAGATGGTAAAAAGCTTGTAGTAGGATACAATGAATCAGCTTTAAAAAACTTAGTAAAAAAGCAGAAAAAAGTTTCATCCATGGTGGGGTAATGTCAGTAGTTATAATAGATGAATGAACGGTAACGATTAAAGTTAAATAAATCGTTACCGTTTTTTTATGTTTTCGTGGAAAAAGTAGTTCTGAGTCGGTTTTTTGAAAAAAAAATAAAAAAAGAAGGAATTTATCTAAATAAGTCGAATTTTAACTAACACTACCGAGAAACATGCTTAAATATGACAGGAAAAGGAGAGATGTTCTTTGAACGAAATTGAACAATTAGCCACCCGCATGATTGGTGAAGCATGTGAGATGAAGAGCTCAGACATTCACATTATTCCTCGAGCTAGAGATGCCATAGTTCAGCTAAGGGTTGATCAAGATTTAGTGGCTCATCAAACGCTCCCAAAAGATGTATCTGAACGACTTATCTCCCATTTTAAATTTCTAGGAAGCATGGATATTGGTGAAAGACGCAAGCCTCAAAATGGTGCACTGTCTACAACAATTAATCACATCAAAGTTAATCTACGTTTATCCACTTTACCTACATCGCAGGATGAAAGTCTCGTTATTCGTGTATTACCCCAAACACAAACAACTTCTCTTAAACACTTATCACTTTTTCAAAATCATACAAAAAAACTTATTTCGCTGCTTAAGCATTCACATGGTTTAATTGTGTTTACTGGGCCGACGGGATCTGGTAAAACAACGACTTTATATACGCTACTTCATGAGGTTAAACATTTGTTAAATCGCAATGTCATTACGCTTGAAGATCCGATTGAACAGCAGAGCGAAAAAGTCCTGCAGGTACAGGTCAACGAACGAGCTGGTATTACGTATGCAACGGGATTAAAAGCAATTTTACGTCATGATCCTGATATTATTATGGTCGGTGAAATTCGTGACGCTGAAACAGCTCAAATCGCGGTTCGTGCAGCCTTAACCGGTCATCTAGTGTTGACAACTATGCATACAAAAGATACAAAAGGCTCTATTTATCGGTTGCTTGAGTTTGGTGTTAGTATTCAAGAAATTGAACAAACGTTGGTAGCTGTAGCTGCGCAGCGATTGGTCGAAATAAAATGTAATTTCTGTGAAGGGAAATGTCATCCACTATGTAAGAGAGAGCGTTTAAATAGACAGGCAAGCGTGTATGAGCTTCTATATGGGAGAGAAGTAAATCAAGTACTCAATGAAGTGAAAGGAAAGGAATTTCAATATGAATATGCACGACTAAGAGATGCAATTCGAAAAGGTATTGCGCTTGGCTATTTATATTCACATGCGCTAGATGGGTGGGGGTCCTATTAAACGAAAAAGATCTAACAAACATTGGGGGCTTTCTAAACAAGCTAAAATGTTAAGTCAGCTATCAAAGCTTGTTGAAAAAGGCTATACGTTATCTCAAGCCTTATCTTTTATAGCATTTCAGCTATCAGCGAAGCAGCGCAGCGATATAAAAGCTTGTTTAACAGAAATGCGTCAAGGGAATTCTTTGCACAGCTGTCTTTTAAAACTGAATTTTCACCGAGATGTGCTAAGCTACCTTTATTTTGCTGAACAGCATGGAGACCTTCATTTTGCTTTAAAAGAAAGTAGTTATATGCTAAGTGAGAAAATAAAGAACAAAAAACGATTTCAAAAGCTAGTACAATATCCACTTTTACTTTTAGGGTTTATACTGGGAATTTTATTCATATTAAGCACCGTTTTATTACCACATTTTCAGTCTCTGTATAAAACAATGGGACACGAACAATCACCGTTTCTTCTTATCTTCATGTCGACTATGTCTTACTTTCCACATGCACTTGTTGGGATTACAGGAACCTTATTGCTAATCGGAGGTTTGTATCTTATTAGTACAAAAAAACTAGCTCCTGTAGAAAAGATGAATATCTTAATGAAGGTTCCTTTTATGAAGCAATTTACTAGGCTGTTCAATTCATATTTTTTTGCTGTCCATACAAGTAATTTATTAAAAGGGGGGCTGTCAATTTACGAGTGTCTTTCACTCTTTCAATTGCAGCAACATTATCCGTTCTTTAGAGAAGAGGCCAAGCTTTTCACAACAGAACTTGCCGCGGGAAAAGCTCTTAATCAAATTCTACAATCCCGCCCTTATTATCAAAAAGATTTAGCAGAGGTGGTTATTCATGGACAAAAAAATGGTGATTTAGCAGAAGAATTGTACGACTACAGTCTATATATGGTCGAGAGAATGGAAGAGTGGATTTTTCATATTCTAAAGTATATTCAGCCAATTACGTTCGCTTTTATCGGTATCGTTATTCTACTTATGTATATGTCAGTCATGATGCCAATGCTAGAAATCATGTCGAGTTTATAAAGGAGATTCAAATATGTTAAAAAATGAGAAAGGTTTTACTTTAATTGAGATGCTCATTGTTATGTTAGTTATTACAGTGCTATTGCTTATTATGGTGCCAAACGTATTAAAGCACAATGCTGTTATTAACAATAAAGGGTGTTCTGCTTTAGTGAAGACAGTCGAAGCACAAGTACAGGTGTATGAGCTTGAAAACGGAAAAAAACCTACTTTAAACGATCTTGAAAGCGGAGGGTACTTAAAAGAAGGAACGGTGTGTCCAAATGGTTCCAAAATTACAATAGGCACGGATGGGCGGGTATCAGCGAGTGATGGAAACTCGTAAAATGAATCAAAAAGGCTTTACGCTAATTGAGTCCTTAATCATATTAGCCGTTGTGCAAGTTATGGTGTTAATTATTGTCATCAATTTAAAACCTCTTATGGACCACTATCAGTTAACCTCTTTTTTACGTCAACTTCAAGCAGATACCTTTTATACGCAGCAGCTAGCTATGACTACGCAACGTCCGGCAAGGCTTACATTTGAGCCAGTGAATTCCCGATACGTGTTGCTTAGAGTTGGAGCTGAAAAGCCCATTATGCAAAGAGGTTATCATTCCAACATTCGTATTGTGTTTAGCAGCGGCACAAATTCAATTCAATACAATGAGCAAGGAAATATTTCTCAAGCGAAAAGTTTGTTCATTTCGAACAACAAAGAAACATATAAGGTCACGTTCCAAATTGGAAGAGGGCGCTTTTATGTTACGAAAATATGATAATCAAACAGGCTTCACACTACTGGAAATGCTAGTAGCATTCAGTGCGCTTATTATGCTCACTACCGTCATTGTTCCTTTATATATTCAAGCAATACAAGCTGAAAAAGATAAGAAGCGAATGTATGTGGGAAATGCACTTTTGTATGAAAAAGTCATGACTGAGGCTAATCAAAAACATTTACTGTCTGAAAAGAGGACGTATAACGGCATTGACTATGTCATTGTATTCAAAGAAGAACCGGTTTCAGAGTGGTGTGTTTCTTGGAAAAGAGTTAATCAGAAAACAATAGAAAGATGTGAATCTACGTTACAATGAAGAACCAAAAAGGTTTTACATTAGTAGAGATGTTACTTAGTTTAACGATTTTCTTTGTCATAGTGTCCTTCATTCCACCTATTCTGTCATTAGCTAACCCAAACCATGATAAGGATAATTTAGCGACGGAAATGGAATGGGAAATCTTTATTCAGCAGCTAACAAAGGAATATCGAAGAGCGCAGCATGTTAGTATTAATGAAAAAATTTTATCCTTACAACTAAATGGAGAGCCCTTAATTACGTATGAACCTTTTAGTGATAAAGTCCGTCGAAGAGTCGATCAGAGTGGTCATGAAGTTGTCTTGCAGTTTGTGAAATCAATTGAGTACAAGCACCAAAACAATTTACTTCGTATTAAGGTGGTATATAAACACGGTGAAATTCATGAAACAGCGATTAAAACATTTATGCACGTTGAATAAGGCTACAAAAGCGTGCCAAGCGGGATTTGTTCTCCCTTTTGTACTAGCTTTTAGTGCATTATTTTTGTTTTTACTGTCCCATCAGTTAGTGTATTTTGTAACGAAAAGTACATTTTATGCAGAAGTAAATCAGCGTCATGAATTAGATTATTTACTTCAAAAAGGAATTCGAGATTTACAAGTTGATGTTCGCAGACATCATTTTTCACAAGAAAGCGATGGATCCATGACTTATGATTCAGGAACGGTTAAGTATCAAGTGCTAAGGCAAGCGGAGGATAGTGTGACTATTCAGGTTCGCTGCGCTACAAATGAAGGGAGACAACTTATTCATACAATTACTTTTCAGCGAGAAAGCGGTAAGGTGATTGCTTGGGTTTAGGCACAAAGCAAAAGACCTTGAATTTATCAAAAATTCAAGGTCTTTTGTCATTAATCATCGATTTCAACATCTTTATCGTTGATTTTGATTTTTACATGATGCTTTTCAACATCGCGGTCTGAGTAATTATTGGAAGGTGGACCAATAACTACGGTTTCATCGATGGGCTCCAACGCTTGTTTAATTGTCTTTTCATTGACATTATAAGCTTTTTGAAATACTTCGGGAGGTGTTAAGCGGAGGATATCCGATCCTTCCGATGATTCGAACTGGTCGTTATTAAAGAAAAGGTGTAAATGGGCTTCTTCTGTTAGTGGTTCGATCCAATGCCACCAACCCATTGGGATAAAAGCTACATTTCCTTCTTTAATTTGAAATGTGTGTAGACTGCTTGTATCTGGATCTACAATAGATACTTGAACTTCTCCAGATACAACAACATCTAATTCCCAAGCGTTAGGATGCCAATGAGGTTCTCTCATATGACCTTTTGTTAAATATAAGTCTACAAAAGCTCCACCAATCATGGCGGGAAGCTGAGTAGATGTTACTCGATACGCAATGTTGTTGGCGTCTCTTTTAAATAATATGCTGTTTTGGTAGTTAAACGATAAGTTTGGTGTACCAGACGTCTTCTTAATATTCGAATTATCAGGAACGAATCCAGAGTGACTCATAGTTGTTTCAACCTCTTTCTTACAATGGAATATAACGTATCATATTATTAGTTAGGAAAGAGTGTGTTACATCACCATAAAGTCTTCTTGTTTTGATTAATAGCTTTTCAGCGAGGATATACTAGTTCGTGAGGAGATGATTATTTGAAAACAAACGACTATGTGAAGTACGTAACGCAGCAGCTTGTTCAATATATGGATCAACCGAAAGAGATTCGTAAAACCAAACGAATTGAAAAGAAAGAAGCACGAGATCCATTTTTTAATAGGTGGTTTGGAATGATTCCTCTGTCATTTCAAATTTGGTATCGAAATACGAAAAAAGGTAAAAAGTAGCTAGCGCTCTTTTTACCTTTTTTATTTATGAAATGTCTTATGCGAAGTGACGTGAAAGGTGATGATTTACAGTTTGTTCAGACAGGTAGAACAACCCTCCATTTGTTATTTTTGTTAAAATAACAGGCTCATATAAATCTTGTAAGGCTTGTTTTTCTGTTGTATAGCTTTCCGGTACTTCTTCCATATTCTCATAGAAATGATCTAAAAGTCCTAGGTCTTCATACCATCTTTCTTGCGCTTTTTTAGCCCATTCCATCGGTTGCTTTGAAATGTGATCTTCCACATAAGCTGATAATCTTGAAATTCCACTTTTTGGGCGAATGATTGGTGAGAGTGTAAAGCAGTAGTCGGGAATCTTTGACGTAAAGTCTTGCTTGGACATCATCAGCTGAAAGTTATCAAGAATTACTCCTGTAATTAAATTTAACCCAAGCGATAGTAATTCATCTTTTTTTCGGTCACACTTATACGATACTTTCATATTTAAAGCAAGCCAAGGCTGAAGCGAACGCTGCGATTGTGAGTGAGAATGCATTTTTTCATATAGATGAACGAATCCACCAAATTTTTGAGCAGAGCCAAAAATTTGGTGTAAGCGCGGTGAACCAAAGTGAATTTTTTCGCCTTGTACAGATGAATCATCATAAGTTGGATCAGTTATAAACGTAAGTGAAGCCGGATTAGGTTCTCCACCTGTTTTTTCAATATAATGCCAATAAAAGGGCCGATTCATAAGCTCTTTATCCATGTCAATAGTAAGCTGAACTTTTAAGTAAGATGGGTGGTCTTCTGTCAAGTTACAGCCGTGTGCCGTAAAATATGTTTTGAGAAACTGATGAATGTCAGTTTGCTGCATGTTGTTCACCTTCTTCATCTTCGTGATATTCAATAATGGATGTGAGATTGTTCATCTTAATTTTCATTTCTCCTTCACTTCGTGAATGAAGAAGGATATCTTGAATGTGATCTTCAATGTTGTCAATTTCTAGCTTTGTTAAAATTTCATCCAGCTCGCCAACAACACGCTCAAATAAATTTATTTTTTCATAAAGCAGCTTCAAAATATGTTCTTCGACTGTATTTTCAATTGCTAGATTATAAATGTGCACGTCATGCTGCTGGCCTAGTCTATGAACGCGCCCAATCCGCTGCTCTAATCTCATTGGATTCCAAGGTAAATCGTAGTTAATAATATGGTGACAGAATTGAAGGTTAATTCCTTCACCACCAGCTTCCGTTGCGATAAAAACCTGAGCGTGACTTTCAAAAAGCTGCTTCATCCAGTCCTTTTTCCCACGCTTAAATCCACCCCTAAACGGAACCGATGTAATACCGTGTTGTTTTAAATACCACTGTAAATAAAGCTGAGTTGCACGATACTCCGTAAAAATAATGACTTTATCATTAATCTGTTGGATTAATTCAATCACCTTTTCTGCTTTTGCATTTTGAGGAACTGTTTGTACTTTTTCAAGTAATGGTTTAAGCATCTGAGTAGCTTTTTCACTATTTTCATCCTCTTGGCGTTCAAGCATGCTTTTTAACGTCATAAATACGGCTTCACGACTGCTACAAGCTTCGCGTTGCAATGTTAAAATGGCAAAGGAACTGCTGGGTAGATGGGCATGCTGCTTAAATGAGGTGATTTGATCATATAATTCTCGTTCTTCAGATGAAAACTCAACAGGAACAGTTTGAACAATGCGCTTTGTCCATTCAATACCTGTGTCTTGCCTGCGATTTCGAATCATCACTTTGTTAACGAGCTCCTTTAAATGCTCATCATTTTGAACCGAACGCTTCTTAGCAGAAAATAAATCAGCAAAATAATCTTTGTTTCCTAGATGCCCTGGCTTTAATAACGAAACTAAATTAAAAATCTCTTCTACACGATTTTGAATTGGTGTTGCTGTTAATAATAAGCAAAACTTTTTCTTTAAGCTTTGAACAAACTCATAGTTTTTTGTTTTGTTATTTTTTAGTTTATGAGCTTCGTCAATGATGATAAGGTCATAATCTTGTTCTAACACAATTTCACGATGAGGAGAGCGTTTGGCTGTATCAATGGATGATACCACTACGTCGCATTGCTCCCACACGTACGTCTTCTTTTGGGGGACAGCAGGGATGAAAAATTTATGATTAAGTTCCATTGCCCATTGAGATACAAGAGATGCCGGTACAAGAATAAGGGCTTTTTTTACAAGACCACGAATCATATATTCTTTTAGGATAAGCCCTGCTTCAATTGTCTTTCCAAGCCCCACTTCATCGGCTAGAATTGCTTTTCCATTCATCTCTTCTACCACTTTTTTAGCTACTTCTAACTGGTGTGGATGTGGCGTTAGATCTGTTAAATGACGAGGTGCTTGTAGACCTTCGAATTCAGTAATTAACGTTTGCTCCTCAATTTCATATGCTAATTTATACATTTCCCAATCAGACCAAGGTCCATCTTGTTCAAGTTTATTTAAAAAAGTAGATTCCCATGCTTCATCTTGCTTCATACTAATGTTCATCGTTAGTTTTGCTCCTTTCTGAAAGTTTTTATTGAACTGCTGAACAGAATCATGTAGGATAAAAATATATTTTAGAAAATTTTAAATAGAAAATAGATTATCACTAAAAAAACTATTGTGTTATTGATATGTGTAAGTAATAGTTTCTTAGTAGTATGCCCAAAATTACAAACTTTATAGAGGCGAATGATGACAAGGGGAGAGACTGCTTTAAAGTAGCGCCGAAGGAGCAAACAACATGTGAATCTCTCAGGCAAAAAGACTCTTGTTGGACGCAACTCTGGAGAGCGTCTATTTCGAATAGACCACCCACGAGGCAAACCTATTTAACGGGTAAACTTTCAGGTGAAAAGGACAGAGACTTCCTGCTATATAGCAGGGAGTTCTCTGTCCTTTTTTATGTGTAAAAAGATACAATGATTCCCCAAAACCAAAGCAAATGGCCTTATATGAGGAGGATGTTAAATGACTGAGCTAAACAAAACACCACTTTACGATGTCTATCAACAATACGGTGGAAAGATTATTGATTTTGGAGGTTGGGCTCTTCCAGTTCAATTCTCATCCATTAAAGAAGAACATCATGCGGTTCGTACAAAAGCTGGCTTGTTCGATGTTTCTCACATGGGAGAGTTCGATGTGAAAGGTACAAATAGCTTGGAATTTTTACAAAAAGTTATGACGAATGATATTTCAGCATTACGTCCAGGTAAAGCACTATATACTGCGATGTGCTATGAAGATGGAGGCACAGTGGATGATCTCCTTGTTTATCAAAAAGGGGAAGGTGACTACCTGCTGGTTGTAAACGCAGCAAATATTGAAAAAGACTTTGAATGGTTACAACAACATAAGTCACAGGATATCGAACTTGTAAATCGTTCAAGTGAATTTGCTTTACTAGCTTTGCAAGGTCCAGCTGCACAAGATGTTTTGCAGAGATTAACAGCTGAATCATTATCTGACCTAAAGCCATTTACATTTAAAGATAATGTAGAAGTAGCTGGTGTGAGAGTGCTTGTTTCACGTACAGGTTATACAGGCGAGGATGGTTTTGAACTGTATTGTTCTGCATCAGATGTAGTAACGCTTTGGAATGAACTTTTAAAAAATAAAGAGGTCGTTCCATGTGGTTTGGGAGCGCGAGATACGCTGCGTTTTGAAGCAACGTTAGCTTTATATGGCCAAGAGCTTTCAAAAGATATTACGCCGATTGAAGCACGTATCGGATTTGCTGTGAAAACGGATAAAGAGGATTTTATCGGCAAAGAAGTATTAAAGGGTCAGCGTGAAGAAGGCCCGAGCCGCAAGCTTGTTGGGATTGAAATGATTGATAAAGGAATTCCACGACACGGATATGAAGTGTTTAGTGAGGAAGAAGAGATTGGCTTTGTTACAACAGGCACACAATCGCCAACTTTAAATAAAAACATTGGTCTTGCACTTATTGATGCTAAATATGCTGAGCTAGGTACAGAAGTATATGTGCAAGTGCGAAAAAGACGTTTAAAAGCAAAAGTCGTGAAGACACCTTTTTATAAGCGTTCAAAATAATGTTGGGTAATTAAAGAGAGGGGACAAAAGAATGGTACATCGTTATTTACCAATGACATCAGAAGATCAGCAGCAAATGTTAAAGGCAATTGGCGTGTCTTCAGTGGATGAGCTATTTTCAGATATTCCAGAAAGCGTTCGTTTCCAAGGGGAATATAATATAAAAAAAGCGGCATCAGAATCTGAATTAATAAAAGAATTAACAAACTTGGCTACTAAAAATAAGAACGTAAAGGAATATGCTTCATTTTTAGGAGCGGGTGTTTATGATCACTATATGCCAATTATTGTTGATCACGTTATTTCGCGTTCAGAGTTTTATACGGCTTATACACCATATCAACCTGAAATTTCACAAGGAGAACTGCAGGCTATTTTTGAATTTCAAACGATGATTTGTGAACTAACAGGAATGGATGTTGCCAATTCATCTATGTACGATGGTGGTACAGCACTTGCTGAGGCAGCAATGTTAAGTGCAGGTCAAACAAGAAAGAAAAAAGTGTTAGTTTCAGAAACAGTTCATCCGGAATCACGCGCTGTATTAGAAACGTACGCAGCAGGTCAGTACATTGAAGTCGTAGAAGTACCAAGTCAAGATGGCGTAACAGATTTGACTGTGCTCAAGGAGCGCATGGATGATGATGTAGCAGCTGTCATCGTTCAATATCCAAACTTCTTCGGTCAAGTAGAACCTTTAAGAGAAATTGAAGCCATTGCTCATCAAGGCAAAGGAATGTTTGTTGTATCAAGTAACCCACTATCCCTTGGGTTGCTAACTCCTCCAGGCCAGTTTGGTGCTGATATTGTTGTAGGAGATGCACAACCTTTTGGTATTCCAACACAGTTCGGCGGTCCTCATTGCGGGTATTTTGCTACAACGACAAAGCTGATGCGTAAAATTCCAGGGCGCTTAGTTGGTCAAACGGTTGATGAAAATGGTAAACGCGGCTTTGTGTTAACACTTCAAGCACGTGAGCAACATATTCGCCGTGATAAAGCAACTTCAAACATTTGTTCAAACCAAGCGCTAAATGCACTTGCAGCTTCAGTAGCAATGACTGCCTTAGGAAAGCAAGGAGTAAAGGAAATGGCTACCCAAAACTTATCAAAAACGCATTATGCATATAATGCATTAAAAGCAAGTGGAGTAGACGTTGTATTTAATGGGCCATTCTTCAATGAGCTGGTTGTAAAACTACCTCAATCTAGTAAGGAAGTAAATCAAAAGTTACTAGCTAAACACATCATTGGCGGCTATGATTTAGGTCGTGACTATCATGAGCTTAAGGATCATATGCTACTTGCTTTTACTGAACTCCGTACAAAAGAAGAAATCGACCAACTTGTGAAGGAATTGGGGGATCTTTATGCATAATCAACATCAATCGCTTATCTTTGAAATGAGTAAAGAAGGACGTGTTGGCTACTCATTACCAGAACTAGACGTGCCGGAAGTAATCAGTACAGAAATACTGCCAGCAGAATATGTACGTACCGAAGCGCCGGAACTTCCAGAAGTATCTGAGTTAGACATTATGCGTCACTATACCGCTCTTTCAAAACGTAATCATGGGGTAGACTCCGGTTTTTATCCGCTTGGTTCTTGTACGATGAAATATAATCCGAAAATTAATGAATATACAGCTCGTATTCCAGGATTCGCTAATATCCACCCACTTCAAGATGAAGAAACCGTTCAAGGTGCTCTGGAGTTAATGTATGATTTACAGGAACACTTAACAGAAATTACAGGGATGGATGAAGTTACGCTTCAGCCAGCAGCAGGTGCTCACGGTGAGTGGACAGGATTAATGATGATTCGTGCTTATCATGAAGCGAACGAGGATACGAAGCGTACGAAAGTAATTGTTCCTGATTCAGCTCACGGTACAAATCCAGCTTCGGCAACAGTAGCTGGTTTCGAAACAGTTACTGTAAAATCTAATGAACATGGGTTGGTAGACTTAGATGATCTTCGTAAAGTAGTAAGCGAAGAAACAGCTGCTCTTATGTTAACAAATCCAAATACGTTGGGTCTTTTTGAAGAAGATATTTTGGAAATGGCAGAAATCGTTCACGCCGCTGGTGGGAAGCTTTATTATGACGGAGCGAATTTGAACGCTGTATTAAGTAAAGCAAGACCAGGTGATATGGGCTTTGACGTTGTGCATTTAAACCTGCATAAAACATTCACGGGCCCACACGGTGGTGGTGGTCCAGGTTCTGGTCCAGTTGGTGTAAAAGCAGATTTGATTCCGTTCTTACCAAAGCCAGTACTAGTCAAAACAGAAAGCGGCTTTGCTTTTGACTACAATCGTCCACAGTCTATTGGACGAGTTAAGCCGTTTTACGGAAACTTTGGTATTAACGTCCGTGCTTATACGTACATCCGCTCTATGGGACCAGACGGTTTAAAAGCAGTAACGGAAAATGCGGTATTAAATGCAAACTACATGATGAGACGATTAGCAGAACATTATGATTTACCATTTGATCGTCATTGTAAGCATGAATTTGTTTTGTCAGGAAAACGCCAGAAAAAGCTCGGTGTTCGCACCTTGGATATTGCGAAGAGATTGCTTGATTTTGGGTATCATCCGCCGACAATTTACTTCCCTCTCATTGTGGAAGAGTGCATGATGATTGAGCCAACTGAAACTGAATCAAAAGAGACGCTGGATGCGTTTATTGATGCAATGATTCAAATTGCAAAAGAAGTGGAAGAAAAACCAGAAATCGTTCAAGAAGCACCTCATACGACAGTTGTTAAGCGATTGGATGAAACGCTCGCAGCAAGAAAGCCTGTACTTCGTTATCAAAAAGAAAATTAAAAAAACAGCCCCTTCATCTAAGAAGGGGCTGTTTTTATGAATTATTTCTTTGTCTTAATTTTACCGTTCCATGCTTTGAATCCGCCTTTTAGGTCATGAATTTCTTTCACACCATGCTTGCGTAAGAGTTGAGCAGCACGACCTGTTCGCATGCCACTTTGGCAATAAATATAAACAGGTTGATCAGTGCGAAACTCCTTTATACGCATACGGAACTGTGAAAGGGGAATATTTCTTGCGCCTAAAATATGTCCGTTTTCAAACTCATTTGGTTCGCGAATATCAACTAGCTGTGCTTTACGGTAACCGCTTCGGAATTCTTCCTCCGTTAACGTTTTCATAATGCGACGTTGGTAAAAAAACATTACGACAGAATAGATAATAATTGCCGCAAGTACAATGATTAGTGCCCACATGTTGTTTCTTCCTTTCTTCGACAAAATACATAACCTTATTATATAAGTGAATGAAATTAGAAGTAAAGGGAATCTTCCTGAAGTCAGGGTAGTTTTTACGAAAGAAAAGTAAAAAATTACTGCTTCACTTTTCTTTTCCTTCTGCTTATCTTTTGGTAGACTAAAAAACGGATTAAGTTTATTACATATGTAAATGTCTACTATACTAGTTAGGGATGAGAAAAATGAAGCAAAAATGGAGATTCATTGATTCAAAAGAACGTTCGCCATATTATAACATGGCACTTGATGAGGCGCTTTTAGAGTGGCATAGCACTGGTCAAATACCACCAACGATTCGATTTTACGGCTGGAATCCTCCAACATTATCAATTGGCTACTTTCAAAAAGCCGAAAAAGAAATTAACTTTGAACAAGTAGATGAATTAGGATTAGGGTTTGTACGTCGTCCAACAGGTGGTAGAGGCGTTTTGCACGACGAGGAGCTTACCTACAGCGTTATTGTATCGGAAAACTATCCAAATATGCCTAAGACGGTGACTGAGGCGTATCGCGTCATTTCTGAAGGATTATTAGAGGGGTTTCGCTCATTAGGGCTTGAAGCATACTTTGCAATTCCTCGAACGGAAGAAGAAAAGAATAGCTTAAAAAATCCACGTTCATCTGTTTGTTTTGATGCACCTTCATGGTATGAGCTTGTGGTAGAAGGACGTAAGATTGCCGGAAGCGCACAAACTCGTCAAAAAGGGGTTATCTTACAGCACGGTTCAATTTTATTAGAGATTGATGAAGATAAATTATTTAGCGTATTTAATTATCCAAATGATCGTGTGAAAGAGAGAATGCAGCGTGCGTTTCGTTCCAAAGCTGTTGCAATTAACGCTATTGCAGGTCGTAAAATTCAAATGGAAGAAGCTAAGGAAGCATTTTATAAAGGCTTTGCTAGCGCTTTAAATATTGACTTAGAACCTTATGAGTTAACAGAAGAAGAAGAGCGTTATGTAGAAGAATTGGCACAAAAGAAGTATGCTTCTGATGAATGGAATTTTAGAAGATAATGACTGCGTGGGAGTACCGGATTTAATCTGTACTCCTGCAGGTTTTATTCAACTGACGAAAGTAATTGATGTAAAAGTCAAATACTTTTTTTAATGTAAAAAAAATATTTCTCTTGACACCTGTCTATATGTGGGTGCTTGGTTTTTGGTTGAATACTACATGTTGAATTTGTCCAATTCGTGTGGTAAGTTATTGATAGTTGAAATTTTATTTTTTCCAAAATGAGGTAAATGATTGGTAAAATAGAGCACGATTGGTAAGGGAGTTGTCAGAATGACTGTTATAGTTAATCAAAAAGTAAATATGAATATTGAAAAGCTCAATCAAGATATTGAACGCTTTCCGCAAGTACACCCAATTACACCCGATATGAAAATTACTCATAAAGGTGTATCTCGACTCGTAATGTTAGACCGCTATGCGTTTAAAGATACGGAAAAACTTACGTTATCAAAAGGAGACTTTGTTGTTTTAACCGTAAAGGAAGATCCGAAGTTTCCAGCTCGAGGACTTGGCTATGTGGAAAGCATTAATTTTGACCAAAAGATGGCAGTCGTAAAGGTTGAAGATGAATTTCGCGGAGCTTTAGCGCCTGAAGAAGCAGAAAGTGGACTTATTACTCGTTCATTAGACGTAATTGAAAAACCACTGGAAATCTTCTACGAGCAAATTGCAAAACGTAACGCTACTGGGTTAGCTTCCGCTGAACAAACGGAAGAGAAGCGAAACGAATGGTTTGAAAAATTCTATCAAGAGCTTGTTCAAATGAACTTTGTACCAGCTGGACGCGTTCTGTACGGAGCGGGAGCTGAAACGGATGTTACATACTTTAACTGCTATGTAATGCCATATGTAAAAGATTCTCGCGAAGGAATTTCTGAACACCGTAAGCAAGTTATGGAAATCATGAGCCGAGGTGGAGGAGTTGGAACAAATGGTTCAACTCTGCGTCCACGCAACACGCTAGCGCGTGGTGTAAACGGTAAATCATCAGGTTCTGTCTCTTGGTTAGACGATATTGCGAAACTTACGCACCTTGTAGAGCAAGGCGGTTCTCGTCGCGGTGCTCAAATGATTATGTTAGCGGATTGGCATCCAGATATTGTTGAGTTTATTATCTCTAAAATGCAAAATCCACGCATTTTACGATTCTTAATTGAAAACACAAATGATGAAATGATTAAAAAACATGCCCAAGATAAGCTGAAATTTACGCCGCTTACGGAATCTGAAAAGGACATGTACCAAGGAATTATCAATTATAAGCAAATTCCAGGTCTTGGTGGATTCAGCGAGAAAATTATTGCAGATGCTGAAGAAAAGCTACAAACTGGTGGAACGTATAGCGTTCATAATTCTGAATTCTTAACAGGAGCAAACATTTCTGTTTGTTTAACAAAAGAGTTTATGGATGCAGTTGAAAACGATAGTGAATACGATCTTCGCTTCCCAGATGTAGAAAGCTATTCGAAAGAAGAAATGGCACACTACAACGAAAGCTGGCATGAGGTAGGAGATGTTCGCGAGTGGGAAAAACAAGGTAATAAGGTTCGTACGTATCGTAAAATTCGTGCAAAAGAGCTTTGGAACTTAGTTAACATTTGTGCAACGTACTCCGCAGAACCAGGTATCTTCTTCTTTGATAATGCGAACGACATGACAAATGCACAAGCATACGGTCAGCATGTTGTAGCGACAAATCCATGTGGAGAACAACCACTTGCACCGTTTTCAGTTTGTAATTTAGCCGCTGTAAATTTAGCGCAAATGGCAGATAAAGAGACAAAAACAGTGAACTTTGAAAAACTTCGTCAAACGGTTGAAACGGGTGTGCGCATGCAGGATAACGTTATTGATGCAACGCCTTACTTCTTAGAAGAAAACCAAAAGCAAGCTCTTGGTGAGCGTCGTGTAGGTCTTGGTGTAATGGGGCTTCATGATTTACTTATCTACTGTGAAACAGAGTACGGTTCTGAAAAAGGAAATGAACTTGTTGATCAAGTATTTGAAACAATTGCAACAACAGCATACCGTGCATCTGTAGAGCTTGGAAAAGAAAAAGGAAGCTTCCCATTCTTAATTGGTGATTCAGAAGAGGAAACAGCTCGTTTACGTGAAGCTTTCACTAACACAGGGTTTATGAAAAAAATGCCGGAAGATATTCGAGAAAGCATCAAAGAGCACGGTATTCGTAACTCACACTTACTAACTGTAGCACCGACTGGTAGCACAGGAACAATGGTTGGCGTATCAACAGGTCTTGAACCATACTTCTCATTCTCTTACTTCCGAAGCGGTCGCTTAGGGAAATTTATTGAAGTAAAAGCAGATATCGTTCAAGAATATTTAGACCAACATCCAGAAGCGGATCCAAATAACCTTCCTGAATGGTTTATTTCAGCAATGGAATTGGCTCCAGAAGCTCATGCTGATGTTCAGTGTGTTATTCAGCGTTGGATTGATAGTTCAATTAGTAAAACAGTAAACGCACCTCGTGGCTATACAGTTGAACAAGTTCAAAAAGTGTACGAGCGTTTATATAAAGGCGGAGCAAAAGGTGGTACAGTTTATGTAGACGGTAGCCGTGATGCTCAGGTATTAACGCTAAAAGCAGAAGAAAACACATTTGATGAAGAAGTAAAAGAAAGAAAAGCAGAAAAGCCACACGTTGTATTAGTAGATACAATCAACGAAGTAGGATCAACAGACGTAACGATTGGTTCTGAAGTTGGAAATACGTGTCCGGTTTGTCGCCAAGGAACAGTTGAAGAAATGGGTGGCTGCAACACATGTACAAATTGTGGTGCCCAGTTAAAGTGTGGTTTATAAGAAAGTCATAAAAAGGCTGACAATGTGTCAGCCTTTTTATATGTTGAAGTAAATGCATACTAGATTTTCTTGTATTTGCTTATACTATATAGTATGATTTTACATGAATGTCTTTTGTAGTATCGTTAGTTTTTAACTTTTTGAGCAATAGATTACTAAAAGTTTATAGAAGCGTGTTTCGGTAGTTTATACATAATAATTATTTTATTGGGGGAGATTTCATGCCTACGCCAAGTATGGAAGACTATATTGAACAAATATATATGCTGATTGAAGATAAAGGATATGCTAGGGTTTCGGATATCGCTGATGCTTTAACAGTTCATCCCTCATCAGTCACAAAAATGGTGCAGAAGCTTGATAAAGATGAATATTTAATCTATGAAAAATACCGTGGTCTTGTTTTAACTCCAAAAGGACAAAAGATTGGTAAACGCCTTGTTTATCGTCATGAGCTATTGGAGCAGCTGCTGCGTATTATCGGCGTAGATGAAGAGAATATTTATGAAGATGTTGAAGGTATTGAACACCATCTAAGCTGGAACTCAATTGACAGAATCGGTGATCTAGTACAATACTTTGAGGAAGATCCAGAGCGTGTGCAAGGCTTGCGAAGCGTCCAAAGGAAAAATGAAGAAGAGCAACAGTTATAATGCATATTGGAAAAGTCGTTCTAATTTAGATTAGAGCGGCTCTTTTTATTTTTAGCATAATTTAATGCGAGAGGTACTAAAGTGTAGATAGGAGGCAGACTGAAGGAGTTGAGAACTTCTGTATATTGATGGTGTTTTTTCAGGTGGTGGGCTTAAAGGTTTCGCGCTACTTGGAGCCTTGCAAGCTTTAGAAGAGCGAGATTTTATTTTCAGGCGCCTAGCGGGTACAAGTGCTGGTTCGATTGTATGCGCCCTTATTGTAGCGGGTTATACAAGTGAGGAAATGATGGAAATGATGGATGAAATGAACGTGAAGTCTTTACTAGATCAACGTGTTTCTTTTTTGCCGTCTGCTCTTACAAAATGGCTTCTTCTCTATTGGAACTTAGGCTTATATAAAGGTGAAAAGTTAGAAAAATGGATAGCTAGCAAGTTAAAAGCAAGAGGGATTGTTACATTTGGTGATTTGCCAGTCGGATCATTACGAATCATTGCTTCTGATTTAACAAATAGCCAGCTAGTAGTATTACCTGATGATTTGCCTAAATATGGAATAGATCCAAAGAAATTTCCCGTAGCAAAAGCGGTACGGATGAGCTGTAGTATTCCCTACTTCTTTGAACCAGTTAGGCTGCGGACAAATCCCGTAAGCCTTATTGTTGACGGTGGGGTATTAAGTAATTTTCCCATTTTTTTATTTGATGATGATCAAAAACGTAAACAGAGGCCTGTGTTGGGTATTAAACTTAGTCCTCGTGAAAAAGAAGAAGATAAAAAAAATATAAAAAATGCAATCGCGATGTTTTCAGCTTTATTTGATACAATGAAAGACGCACATGATGCAAGGCATATATCAAAACGTCACGAACGAAATATCATCTTTTTACCAGTTAGTGAAGTGTTGGCTACGGAATTTTCTTTATCAGAAGAACAGAAGCACCAGCTTTTTCACTATGGAAAGAATAAAGCAGAGCTGTTTTTAAAAAAGTGGTGCTATTAAATAGAAAAAACTGCGTCTTTGTAAGGCGCAGTTTTTCATTAAAAGAAGGCACGATTTTTCTTTTTTCCTTTTTTGCCTTCAATGACTGTTAAATGTGTATTGCTTTTCTTTTTCTTTAACGGTTTGTTAACTTTAGCAGATGGACGTTTTTGGACGTTGCGATAAGCGTTCATATCCACTTTATTACCGCTTCGTTCTTTTTCTTTTTGACGTATTTTTGATTGTTTCACAGCTCGATGGTATCCTTTGTCTTGCCCTTTTGTTTGAGCAGGGCGGATAATAAATCGATAAACTAAGTAAAACAAAATGATAAATAAAAAGATATAGCCTGCTTGACGCAATAGGCTTGTTGGATTTGTTGCAAGAGTGTAAATAAATCCAATGATCCCTAAAGCAATTAATGAATTAACAAGTGGTTTAACGAATGGACGTCTCATTTTGTTCACCTCCTAAAATGATAAAAGAAAGCAAAACAGTCTTAACTTACTTGTTCGCCACCGGGTACAGACCTCCCTTCGTTTTCAATGCGTAAAAGCTCTTGAAATGAAGAGATTGCAACTTCGACTTGGTCATCTTTAGGTTCCTTTGTAGTAAGGAGCTGTAACCATAATCCTGGGTAACCTAAGAAGCGTAAAACAGGTACATGGCGAACCTTATTGGTTAATTGTAGTACTTCAAAAGACAGCCCCAACACGACTGGAATTAATGCAAGTCGGTTTACAACTCTAAGCCAAAGCGGGTCCGTAGGGACGAGTAGGTAAACAAACATTCCAACAACAACTGTAAATAGAATGAAACTACTTCCGCAGCGATAGTGAAGGCGAGACTGAGCTTGAACTGATTCTACCGTAAGCTCCTGGTTGTTTTCATATGCATTAATGACTTTGTGTTCTGCTCCGTGGTATTGAAAGACGCGTTTAATAAGCGGAGTTTGTGAAATCGCGTAAATATAAGCGAGCAATAATAAAAGCTTAAAGAAGCTTTCAATAACTACTTGTGCTAAATCAGAAGCGAAAATAGGACGAGTCAAATTTGCCAAAAACACCGGAATTAGGGTGAAAAGCACTTTTCCAAATAGAAAAGAAAGTACACCAATTGTTGCAACACCCAATATTAAGGATAGTTTTGATTCTTTTTTTTCTTCTTTAATTACATCATCTTCGTTAGGATGCACATCGTAACGTTCAGATGAAAAATTTAAATGTTGTGTACCGTTTGCACTTGCTTCAATAATTGCTGCAATTCCTCTTAAAAACGGAATTTTTTTCAACGCTGTTAGTACACGATTTGATCTCCGAGGAGATTGAAAATACTCAATAGATTGATCTTTACGACGAATGGCAGTGACCATCACTTTCTTGCCACCAAACATGACACCTTCAATGACGGCTTGCCCACCGTATGCGGCTTTTTGTAATTTAGACATTTCAGACACCAACCTAACCCAGACTAATTGTCTCTTAATAATCTATATTCTACAGCAATTTCGAATAAACCTCTAGGTCGATGTATGTTATCTAGTTTAGACAAAATTTTTCTATATCACACATTAAATGATAAAATTTTCCTGCTTTTATCTTTAAGAAACGTTTCGCAGTATAATAGAACAACAAAAATCAGCTCATACTATCCAGTAGAGGTGATGAAGATGACAGCTAAACAAGATAATAAGCCGGCAAATCAACAAATACAATCAAAGGAAGGCTCATTCTTAGCTAAAGCGATAGTTATTGGTTTTGTAGGAGGAGTGTTTTGGAGCTTAATGGGATACGTTACGTATTTATTTAGCTTTAGTGAAATTCATCCTAATACAATTTTACAGCCGTGGGCTTTTGGTAGTTGGAAAGACCGTTGGCCAGGGCTTATTGTTAGCGTTTTGATTATTGGTATTATATCAATTGGTGTAGCGCTTCTTTACTATGTGTTCTTGAAAAAGTTCAAGTCAATATGGTTTGGTATTGTATATGGAGCAGTGCTTTGGGCGTTCGTCTTTCTGCTGCTTAACCCATTGTTTCCAAGCATGAAAACGATAGGAGAACTAACTTCTAATACCATTATTACAACTATTTGTTTATACATCTTATACGGGATATTTGTCGGGTATTCCATTTCCTTTGAGGCAGCAGAGCTAAACAGCAGTTCTGGACATAAATCAGAACTTGTGAATGAGTAGTGTGAATGTTTTGATTTATGATAAACTAAAAAGAGAAAACATAGGGTCTATTTTAATAATAGAACTAGCTGTGTAAGTAAGGGAGAGTGTCCATGAGAAAGTTTTTAGTAATTAATGGTCCAAACCTAAATAGGCTGGGCGTTCGAGAGCCTGCGGTTTATGGTAGAGAGAATTTAAAAACGTTAGAGCACAACCTACATCAGCTTGCTGAGCAACAGAGTGTGCATATTGAATGCGTTCAGTCTAATCATGAAGGAGTCATTATTGACTGGATTCATGAAGCAGACGAGAACTTTGATGGCATTGTCATTAACCCAGGGGCATTCACACACTATAGTTACGCAATTCGGGATGCGATTGCAAGTATTTCAGTTCCTGTGCTTGAAGTTCATATTTCAAACGTACATAAGCGAGAAGAATTTCGTCATGAATCCGTGACGGCACCTGTCACAGCAGGACAAATTGTAGGCTTGGGCATTTATGGATATGAGTTAGCGATTCTTGCTCTGTTGCAAAAGAAAGGGGAATGAAGTATGAAAATAGAGAAATTACGTAAGCAGTTGCAAACGTTAAATGTTGATGGAATAGTTATTACAAGTGAATACAACCGTCGCTATATGACTAATTTTACTGGTTCAGCAGGTATAGCAGTAATCTCCAATGATAAAGCTGTATTTATCACAGATTTTCGCTATGTAAAGCAGGCTAGTGAACAAACAGAGGGGTTTGAAATTGTTCAACATAAAGGCCCAATCCTGGAAGAAGTAGGTCAAGTTATTACACAGCTTGGAATTAAAAGCGTTGGTTTTGAAGAAAATCATGTTTCATACGCTCAGTTTCAACAGTTTAAAAAGCATGTTAAAGCAGAGCTTGTTCCAGTTTCCAATGCGGTTGAAAACTTACGCTTGATAAAGAGTGACTCAGAGATTAAGATATTAAAGGAAGCTGCAAAAATTGCAGATGCAGCATATGAGCATATTTTGACCTTCGTTAAGCCTGGTGTAACAGAGCTTCAAGTGTCTAATGAGCTGGAGTTCTTTATGCGAAAGCAAGGTGCAATTTCGTCCTCGTTTGATACAATTGTGGCGTCAGGTCATCGTTCGGCATTACCGCACGGCGTTGCTTCTGAAAAAGTCATTGAAGCAGGAGAATTTGTTACGCTTGATTTTGGTGCGTATTATAAAGGCTATTGTTCTGACATTACGCGCACATTTGCGGTAGGGAAAGTCAGTCAAGAACTAAAGGGAATTTATGATACAGTATTAGAGGCGCAGTTAAGAGGCATGAAAGGAATTAAGGCGGGTATTACGGGTAAAGAAGCCGATGCCTTAACACGAGACTATATTGTAGAAAAAGGATACGGACAGTATTTTGGTCATTCTACCGGTCATGGTGTGGGATTAGAAGTTCATGAAGGCCCGTCGCTTTCTGTGAAGTCTCAGGATACGCTGCAGCCAGGAATGGTTGTAACCGTTGAACCAGGTATTTACATACCAAACCTTGGTGGCGTTCGTATTGAAGACGATACCGTGGTAACAGAAGAAGGAAATGAGTCATTAACATACTCACCGAAAGAACTTATTATTTTATAAGATGTAGGAGGATTTTTTCATGATTTCAGTAAACGATTTTCGCACAGGTCTAACAGTAGAAGTGGACGGAGGTATTTGGCGCGTAATGGATTTCCAACACGTAAAGCCAGGTAAAGGAGCAGCGTTTGTTCGCTCAAAACTTCGTAATTTACGTACTGGAGCTGTTCAAGAAAAAACATTCCGTGCAGGGGAAAAAGTAGCAAAAGCACAAATCGATAACCGTAAAATGCAGTATTTATATGCAAGTGGTGATCAGCACGTATTTATGGATAACCACTCATACGAGCAATTAGAACTTCCAGCAACAGCAATTGAATATGAGCTAAAGTTCTTAAAAGAAAATATGGAAGTAGCTATTATGATGTATCAAGGTGAAACGCTAGGTGTTGAGCTTCCAAATACAGTTGAATTAAAAGTTACTGAAACAGAACCAGGTATTAAAGGTGATACAGCATCAGGTGGCACGAAGCCAGCTACAGTTGAAACAGGCCTAATTGTACAAGTTCCATTCTTCGTAAATGAAGGCGATGTATTAATTATCAACACAACAGATAGCAGCTACGTATCACGTGCATAATAAAGCAAAAAAAAGAAGAGATAATTATCTCTTCTTTTTTTTGTGCTTTTCTTTTTCGTAAGTGATAAGTTGTCCACCGATTGCATAGGTTGTACTAAATGATGTAATACGTGGGAGGAAGTTATGAAGCATTGGTTTGATCACATAAACGGAACTGTTTTGACAATGGCTTGCTTACGATTTGTTTCATCTTTTATTGAATTCATTGCGGCTATTTTAATTTTTACGAATAATGATGTCAAAAAAGCATTAATGATTAATGGAATGCTGGCGCTCGTAGGGCCAATTGTGATGATCACGTCATTTAGCCTTGGGTTAGTGTCGGTTGCTGATCAGCTATCTTTTGGTAAGCTTGTGCTCATCGGTACAGGCGTCCTTTTAATTTTAATTGGAGTGTTTAAGTGAAGTTTCTGACATAACAACTAAAAGCTTGCCATACATTGAAATGAGTATAAAGGTGAGGGGATTTCAATGCTAGATGAAATTGTCGCTATTTTTCCAGAAGGTATTAAGCATAATGTCCAGCCGTATATACAGCGTTATATAGCAACTTTAGAGGAAGTACGCATTCGAATTGGAAGGCAAATTGAGTTAACGATTGACAGTGAACCTGTGTTTTTGCCCTATGTGGTAACGGCAGAAGACACGCTATTTATTTTAAATAAACTCAGTCATTTCTCTATTTATATGATTGAAGAAGAATTAAAAAAAGGGTATGTGACGATTGAAGGCGGTCATCGTGTAGGGCTTGCGGGTAAAGTTATTACTGAAAATGGACATGTTCGTGTAATTCGCGATGTGACTTCGTTTAACATTCGAGTAGCAAAAGAACAAATCGGCATAGCAGAACCGCTAATTCCTCTGCTCTATCAATCCAGATGGCTTAGTACTGTTTTGATTGGTCCTCCACAAACAGGAAAAACAACAATGATAAGAGACTTAGCAAGAATGATGAGCACAGGAAATAGTCAACAGAAGATTGGAGCGGTTAAAGTGGGTATCGTAGATGAACGCTCGGAAATTGCAGGCTGTGTCAAAGGTGTTCCCCAACATACCTTTGGAACACGAATAGATGTTTTAGATAGCTGTCCGAAAGCCGAAGGAATGATGATGATGATTCGATCGATGAGTCCAAACGTATTAATTGTGGATGAGGTAGGAAGCGAAGAAGACTGTCAAGCCGTGCTAGAGGCCGTCAATGCAGGAGTACAAGTATTCATGACGGTGCACGGTTACAATCTGTTTGATTTAAATAAACGCCCTTCTTTGAAACAATTATTAGAACTTGAAGTATTCGATCGCTATATGGTATTAACCAATGAGAATGGGCCAGGAACTGTGAAAGCCATCTATGATCAAGCAAGAAAACCACTTTCGTTGAAGTCCAATTATTCTTTGAAATAAAAAGGGTGACGAAGAAATGAAAATTTTAGGAGCTATTTTTATTTTACTGGCTTCTACGTTCACAGGCTTTGAAGTTGCCAAGCAGCTTAGTGAAAGGCCAAGACAACTTCGGCAACTAAAAACAGCGCTACGATCGTTAGAGTCAGAAATCATGTACAGTAACCGCCCTCTTCATGAAATATCAAACATGCTTTCAAAACAATTTCCTAATCCATTATCGCTTTTTTTTAAGGAGTTCGAACAGCGTTTAATACAAGGAATGACCACTGCGAAAGAAGCGTGGGAACATGCTCTTCAAGCACATAAAAAAGCGCTTGCCTTTAAAGAGGGAGAACTTGAAGTGTTAAAGCAGTTTGGTGAAACGTTAGGGCAACATGATCGGTATTCCCAGCAAAAACATATATTGTTAGCTATTAACCACTTGGACCGGGAAGAGCAGGATGCGCTTGAACAGCAAAGTCGGTATGAAAAAATGATAAAAAGCCTTGGCTTTTTATCAGGATTGCTACTCGTCATTTTATTGATGTAGTGATTGGAGGAATAAGGATGAACATTGATATGAATACAATTTTTCAAATAGCAGGGATTGGTATTGTTGTAGCGTTTCTCGTTACGGTGTTAGAGCAAATGGGCAAGAAAGATTATGCAAACTGGGTAACACTTATAGGGTTTATTTATATCTTGTTTATGGTTGCATCGATTGTTGAAGATTTATTTCAAAAAATTAAAGCCGTTTTTTTATTTCAAAGCTAAGGGGGTGATTAGCCATTGAAATGATACAGATTGTGGGCCTAGGCTTAGTTGCTACCTTTTTAGCACTCATTTTAAAAGAGCATAAATCCCCCATTGCTTTTTTACTTGTTGTCTTTGTAGGGTGTGTGATCTTTTTATTTTTAATCGATCAGATATACGAGATTATTAAAATGATTGAAAAGCTCTCTGTGAACGCACACGTTAACATGATTTATGTTGAAACGATCTTAAAGATTATAGGAATTGCTTATATTGCAGAATTTGGTGCTCAAATTACGAAGGACGCTGGGCAAGGTGCGATCGCTTCTAAAATTGAACTGGGCGGTAAAATTTTAATCTTATCAATGGCTATTCCCATCTTAACAGTAATTATTGAAACAATTATTTCCATGCTACCGTCTTAAATTATTAAACTCATGAGGTGACGAGATGAAGTGGTGTATGAGTAAACGAAAATTGCTCGCATTCCTTTTGCTCCTCTTCTTTTTCTTTCCAAATAATGTACAAGCCTCTCAGTCTGCGCCTCAAGAAGAAATAGTAGATGAACAAATTGACCAGCTCAATATCGACGAAGTGAAGCAGTTTTGGGATGATATCTTGACTCAATATGGTGGCTTTTTACCAGAAAGTCAAAAAGGTAGCTTAGTTGACTTCTTAAAAGGTGACAAAGAGTTTTCACTTCAAGAGTGGCTGAGCGGGTTGGTGAAATTTTTACTTCATGAAATTATTTCAAATGGAAAACTGCTAGGAACACTCATTATGTTAACCGTATTCAGCGTCTTTTTACAAACGTTACAGAGCGCATTCAATCAACAAGCTGTTAGTAAAGTTGCCTATGCGCTTGTGTATATGGTGTTAATTATCATTGCGCTAAATAGTTTTCAAGTAGCTATTTCATACGCAACAGGCGCAATCGAAACAATGTCTAAGTTCATTTTAGCTCTGGTTCCACTATTATTAGCGTTAATGGCTTCATCGGGCGGGGTAATATCGGCGGCATTCTTTCATCCAGTGATCTTATTTTTAATGAATATTAGCGGCATGCTCATCCAGTATATAGTCATGCCACTATTGTTTTTATCAGCGCTTTTAAGCATTGTAAGTACTATTTCAGATCAGTATAAGGTCACCCAGTTAGCTCAGCTGCTTCGAAACATCAGCATTGGTATTTTAGGAATCTTTTTAACAATTTTTTTAGGAGTCATTTCAGTACAAGGTGCTACTTCTGCTGTTGCGGATGGAATTACTATTCGGACCGCTAAGTTTGTTACCGGAAACTTTATTCCAGTTGTGGGAAGGGTATTTACAGACGCGGCAGATACCGTTATCACAGCCTCACTTCTTTTAAAGAATACGGTTGGAATAGCGGGAGTGGTTGTTTTACTCTTAATCGTTGCCTTTCCAGCTATTAAAGTGCTAGCGCTTGCGTTAATTTATAAGCTAGCTGCAGCACTTTTACAGCCAATCGGAGGCGGTCCTGTTATTTCGTGTTTAAGCATTATCAGTAAGAGTGTTGTTTATATTTTTGCTGCATTGGCAATTGTCTCACTGATGTTTTTCCTATGTTTAACAGTCATCATTACAGCCAGCAACGTTACGATGATGGTCAGGTAGGAGGAGAAAAAATGCAAGCATTAACAAGCTGGATTACAAATATTATTCTATTCATTTTACTAGCAACAGTTATAAATTTATTGCTTCCTAATTCAGGGTTTCAAAAATATACGAAGCTCGTCATTGGCTTACTCCTAATGCTAATTATTGTTACGCCAGTCTTTCAAATTTTAAAAGTAGACGTAAATAAAATGTTTAATTCGATTCGATTATCAGCGGTTGGTGACGATGCAGGAGTAGAAAATTTAATAGAAAGTAAGAAAAAAGAAATACAAGCTTCACAACGTGCATATATTTTAGAACAAATGGCTGTCCAAATGGAGACAGAGGTAAAAGAGGAGCTGATGGAACAGTATGGTGTAGCAATTGATCAGATGCACATTGAAACGAAAAATGAAGAAGCAGATCCTGAAGCCGACAACATAAAAACGATTACAGTTGTGATGAGTGCACAAGAGCCTGAAGATGAACAGGCCGTGGCAGTTGTGAAAGAAATCTCCATTGACACCTCCACACCAATTGAAAAAGAACCTTCAAAAGAAGCGACGGATATTACTACGTATCTAGCAGCTAAATGGGGCATAGATGAAAAACAAATGATTGTAAACTTGGAGGAGGAGTGAACGTGACATGAATGATAAAAAAGAAGAATCATCGTTTTTTAAAAGACTTTTCTCCATGACCAAAAAATCAGGTGACAAAAAGCCTTCTAAGCTCGTTTATATGGGTATTTTATTAGCAGCAGGAATGGTCTTTATGCTCATGAACGGTTCAAAGGGTATGTTGCAATCAACAGTAGATGAAGCAAAACCAGCTTCTTCTACTGTACAGGACCAAGAGGATGTTCCAACGTTTGGTTCGAAAAAAAACACAGCGATTACTGATTATGAAAAGAAATATGAAGAACAGTTACAAGAAGTATTAGAACAGATTGATGGTGTAAGCAAGGTGGAAGTAATCGTGAACCTCGATGCAACAGAGGCGAAAGTTTATGAGAAAAATACGGTGACCCAAAAGCAATCGACGGATGAAACGGATCGTGAAGGTGGAAAGCGAAAGGTAGAAGACATTTCTACAGATGAAAAGTTAGTTATCGTTAGAAGTGGTGACCAGGAAAAGCCTGTTGTAGTGAAAACAGAAAAACCGAAAGTACGAGGCATTCTTGTCGTCGCGAAAGGGGCTGATAATATCGAGGTGAAAAAGTGGATTATTGAAGCAGTGACACGCTCCTTAGATGTTCCTAGTCATAGAGTTGCCGTATTACCTAAAAAAGGTTAAGGGGGAAATCCAAATGTTATTAAAAAAGCAAACAGTTTGGTTATTAACAATGTTAAGTTTAGTAGTGGTTTTATCAGTATACTATATGACAACCCCAGAAAGCCCTCAATCAAACGTAGCGGTTGTGGATCAACAAGAAGAAAATACGAAAAAAGAAGCTGGAAAAGAAGATGCTAAAGAGCCCGCAAAAGAAGATACAAAAAAAGAAAATGCTAAGTCTACTACAGAGAGCAAAACGACTGTATCAAATGTAGAAAGTGATGAATTATTTACGGCGCTTCGATTAGAGCTAATTGATGAGAGAAGCAAGTTGAAAGAAGAGTTACAAGAAGTAGCTGCTTCCAAAAACGTATCAGCTACTGAAGTAAGTAAAGCAATGGATAAAATCGACCAACTGTCAGAGCTAGCAGAAAAAGAGGCTGTCATTGAAACATTAATTAAATCTAAAGGTTATGAAGATGCATTGGTAAGAGCTGATGGTAGCGAGGTTAATATTACTGTGAAAACTGAAAAGCATTCTAAAGCAAAAGCAAATGAAATTATTCAATTAGTGAAAAAAGAGCTTGGACAAAAAGAGGTGGCAGTTGAGTTTCAACCAACAAAATAAATCAATTCAAAAAGCGATGAAGCCTATTGTCATCGCTTTTTTTTACGTTTTATTCCATGGGGGTAGCTAAATTTTAACGTGGATTTATCCAAGTGGTTGGGTTATAATTATCATTATAGCCTTATATTAGTACTAGGTTATAATATTTTTCTACAATTGTAATTTCTCCATCGATACGATTATAATTGTAAATAGTAGTAAGTTCTAAAACCCATTTTGAGTAGATTATTCTTTTAAATGCGTACAAAGCAATTTGAATGAAGATTGCAATTTGTCGTATCATAGCAAAGTAGTAGAAAGATTTCTATTTCATGAAGTAGGAGTGTTTAATATGTTAAAAATTCAAGAAATCCGTGAATTAATTAAATTAGTTGATCAATCATCCATTGAAGAATTTGTATATGAGCATGAAGGATCAAAAGTAAAAATGAAAAAGAAAGATGCAATTGTTTCAAAGAACGCTTCGCCTGTACAAGTTGTTTCATCAACTCCTGAAGTAGTAGCGCCACAACCTGTTGCTCAACCACAAGCGGCAGCCGTAAGCGAAACAAAACCAGCTGAGCCAGTAGAAGCAGCGCCAGCTAAAGATGAGAATCTACATAAAATTACGTCTCCAATGGTTGGAACGTTTTATGCATCATCTTCTCCAGATGAAGATGCATATGTTGCAGTTGGTGACAAAGTTCAAAAGGATTCCATTGTATGTATCGTTGAAGCAATGAAATTATTTAATGAAATTGAAGCAGAGGTTAAAGGTGAAATTGTAGAAATTTTAGCTGAGAATGGTCAGCTTGTAGAGTATGGTCAACCTCTTTTCTTAGTGAAGCCTGAATAAGGAGCGGTAAAACATGATTAAAAAGCTTTTAGTTGCAAATAGAGGAGAAATTGCAGTCCGTATTATTCGTGCCTGCAAAGAATTAGGCGTAGAGTCAGTTGCAGTTTATTCCCAAGCCGATCGCAACGCTCTTCATGTACAGCTTGCAGATGAAGCTTATTGCATTGGACCTACGGCATCAAAAGATAGTTATTTAAACTTTACAAATATCATGAGCGTTGCAACATCAACAGGTTGTGATGCAATTCATCCAGGATATGGATTCTTAGCGGAGAACTCTGATTTCGCAGAGCTTTGTCGAGAATGCAATATTACGTTTGTGGGACCTACTCCTGAAGCTATTACAAAAATGGGCACAAAAGATATTGCGCGAGAAACAATGCGTCAAGCAGGTGTGCCAATTGTTCCAGGTTCAACTGGTATTGTAGAGTCAGTTGAAGATGGCATGTCAATTGCTAAAGATATTGGATATCCTGTAATTATTAAAGCAACAGCCGGTGGTGGCGGAAAAGGAATTCGCGTTGCAAGAACAGAGCAAGAGCTTGTAAAAGGCATTACGATAACGCAACAGGAAGCTGCTACGGCATTTGGTAATCCAGGTGTTTATATCGAAAAGTACATTGAAGATTTCCGCCATGTTGAAATTCAAGTATTAGCAGATACACATGGTAACGTGATTCATTTAGGAGAGCGTGACTGTAGTATTCAGCGTCGACTTCAAAAATTAATTGAAGAAACGCCTTCGCCAGCACTAAATGAAGAAACACGTGCTAAAATGGGAGACGCAGCTGTAAAAGCAGCTGAGGCAGTTGGCTACACGGGTGCCGGTACAGTAGAGTTTATCTTTGATTATCGTGAAAATAAATTCTATTTCATGGAAATGAATACGCGTATTCAAGTAGAGCATCCTGTAACAGAAATGGTAACAGGTGTTGACTTGATTCAAGAGCAAATTAAAGTAGCAAATGGCGAATATCTTCCTTTGAAACAAGAGGAAGTAACATTTAATGGATGGGCGATCGAATGTCGTATTAACGCAGAGAACCCTGAGAAAAACTTCATGCCATCTGCTGGAACAATTGAAATGTATTTACCACCAGGCGGCTACGGAGTACGCGTTGATTCAGCTGCATACCCAGGCTATACAATCCCGCCATATTATGATTCTATGATTGCGAAGCTAATTGTTCATGCACCAACTCGTGAAGAGGCAATCGAGCGAATGAAGCGTGCTTTAAGTGAGTTTGTTATTGAAGGAGTTGCAACAACGATTCCGTTCCACTTGAAATTATTAAATCACGAACAATTTGTAGGTGGAGAATTCAATACAAAATTTCTTGAGCTACATGATGTAATGAATTCGTAGTATAGTATAAATAATAGGAGGTGCTGTACATGAATGAAAATCATGTATTAGAAATGGAAGAACATCCAAATTCCTTAGGTAAAGTTGAAATTGCTCCTGAAGTTATTGAAGTAATTGCAGGGATTGCGGCTTCAGAAGTAGAGGGCGTTACGGCTATGCGTGGCAATTTTGCAGCAGGTGTCGTTGAAAAGCTAGGGAAGAAAAACCATGGAAAAGGCGTTAAAGTCGATTTAACTGAAAATGGTATTAAAGTTGATGTATTCTGTATGATGAAGTTTGGTGTATCTATTCCAGTTGTGGCGCAAAAGGTACAAGATAATATCCGCCAAGCGTTAAAGAATATGACAGCAATTGAAATAGATGAAGTAAATATTCATATTGTGGGCGTTCAATTTGATACGCAAAAGCAAGAAGTTGAAGAAGAGGAGTAACTCCTGATTTTAGTTATTTCTTTTCCAGACAAGCTATGGTAAAGTGAAAAAGACTGTCTCGTCACATAGACGGTCTTTTTCGTGTTTATGAATTGATCTAGAAGGTGTAACATGGCGGAAAAGCACTGAATAAAGAAGGACGCCATGTTACGCTTTCTAATGTTGGATGATTAACAGTCGCGCAAAAGTGAGATAGTAATGACGGGTGAAATTCCTTCTTTGATTTACAATAAATTGTGCTATTATCTAGGTATACTAGTGAAAGTAGATAAATAAAGGAGTCAAAATAATGAAAAGACATACAGCAAGACAAAAAGCATTACAGGCCTTATTTCAGCACGACCTTGGGCAAATTGAGCCGTTAGAAGCAATGGAGAATGTGTTGCAAGAAGGAAAAGGTGACGATTTCTTAGAAAAATTAGTATTAGGCGTAGCAAATAACCAAGAAGAAATCGATGGCATTCTACGTGATCACTTAGAAAAATGGACGTTAGATAGAGTTGCAACGGTAGACCGTACTATTTTACGTATGGCGGTATATGAAATGAAATACGAAGAAGAAATTCCTGGAAATGTTACGATGAATGAAGCAATTGAATTAGCGAAAGTATTTGGTGATGATCAATCTGGTCGCTTTATTAATGGTGTATTATCGAAGGTAGCTGTTACTCTATCTCGCTAACCGAGTACAATCTAATGAGGTACTTCTCTCCTTTATCTAAAAAGGAGAGGGGAAGAACCTTTTAGAAACAAGGAGGTTATATTATGAGTGAAGTTCGTTATTTAACTGTATCAGCATTAACACGCTATATTAAGCGGAAATTTGATGTTGATCCTCACTTACAAGATATTTGGATTAAAGGTGAAATATCTAACTTTAAAAAGCATAGTAGAGGTCATATGTACTTTACCTTAAAAGATGAAAATGCTCGAATTGCAGCGGTTATGTTTGCTGGTCATAACAGCAAGTTAGCTTTTCAGCCTGAAGAAGGAATGAAAGTGTTAATTCGCAGCGAAATATCCGTATACGAACCAAGTGGAAACTATCAAATGTATGTAAAGGAAATGCAACCTGATGGTGTTGGTAATCTCTACTTAGCTTATGAGCAGTTAAAGAAAAAGCTTGAAAAAGAAGGCTTATTTCATGCTTCCCACAAACAAAACCTTCCAAAATACCCGAGTGCAATCGGTGTAATTACATCCCCGACAGGAGCCGCAGTCCGCGATATTATCACAACGCTGAAAAGGCGCTACCCAATCGCTAAAATTATTGTTATACCAGCTCTCGTTCAAGGTGTGAATGCTGCTCCTTCAATCGTAAAAGCAATCAACGAAGCAAACAAGCGAGACGAAGTTGATGTACTAATTGTTGGGCGAGGAGGAGGGTCGATTGAAGAGCTATGGGCGTTTAATGAAGAAGCGGTTGCACGTGCGATTTATCATTCAGCGCTACCTGTTATTTCAGCAGTTGGGCATGAGACCGACTTTACAATTGCAGATTTTGTAGCAGATCTAAGAGCCCCGACTCCAACAGGAGCTGCAGAACTTGCAGTACCAAGTATTGCTGAGATTTCGGAGCGTATTTCGCAACGAAATATTCGCTTACTTCGCGCGATGAATGAAAAAATTCAGCATAGTAAAAGACGATTGGAAAAGTCCCAAAAATCCTATGCGTTTCGCTATCCACAAAAACTAATCGAACAAAAAGAGCAACAACTTGACCGCGTTATCGATACATTATATCGTGAAAGCAAGAGATTTTTCGAAAGAAAGCAAAATCAATACGAACAACTGGCCATGAACTTGCAGCGCAATCATCCTCAGCAAAAAATCAAGCAAGCACGTGAACAGCACATGCAGCTAACAAAAGTGTTGCAAAGAGAAATGCAACAACTTATGAAACAGCAGCACCTTCTATTTGCAACCACAGCCTCTAAGCTACATGCACTAAGCCCGTTAAAAACAATGGAGCGGGGATATAGCTTGGTGTATGATGATGATCAGAAGTTAATAAAATCAACAAAGCAATTGGCAAAAGGTGATACTATTCAAGTTCGGTTAACTGATGGGCAACTACAGTGTGAAGTGTCAGATATAAAGGAGCGATAAAAGATGGCGAATAAAAAAGAGCAGACGTTTGAAGACGCAATGGATCAGCTAGAGAAAATTGTAAATAACTTAGAAGAAGGTGACATTCCGTTAGAAGAAGCGATTGAAAAATTTCAGCAAGGAATGTCTTTATCAAAATTCTGTCATGATCGTCTCCAGCAAATCGAAAAACAAATGGAGAACATTTTGCAAGAAGACGGAACGTTAGCACCTTTTACTGTTCAGGAGGAAGAATAAACGTGAGTGAACAGCAGCTACAGAATTATATTCAATTTACAAAAGAGAAAGTAGAGACATTTTTTCATGAGTATGTAACAAATCTGCAAGCTCCTTCATTATTAAAAGAGTCGATGTTGTATTCATTAATGGCAGGAGGAAAGCGTCTGAGACCAATGTTAGTTTTTGCGACGTTAAAAGCATTGGGGCATGATGAAGAAAAAGGAATCGCAGTTGCAAGCGCAGTTGAAATGATTCACACGTATTCACTCATTCACGATGACTTACCAAGCATGGATGACGATGATTTACGAAGAGGCAAGCCTACAAATCACAAGGTATATGGCGAAGCAACGGCAATTTTAGCGGGAGACGCGCTATTAACAAACAGTTTTCAGGTAATTATAAATGCCTCACAAATAAAAGATGAAGTAAAAGTAGAGCTTCTGAGCGAGCTTACAAAAGCAGCGGGAGCAGAAGGCATGATTAAAGGACAGGTTGCTGATATGCAAGGAGAACAGCAACATGAATATTTAACCCTTCAGGAGCTAGAAGATATTCATATACATAAAACAGGAAAGCTTTTAAGTTTTTGTGTGAAAGCAGGTGCAATCTTAGGTGAGGCAACTGAAGAGCAGTTGAAGCTTCTAGAAAAGTTCAGCTTTAACTTAGGAATTGCTTTTCAAATTCAAGATGACATTTTAGATATTGAAGGGTCCGAAGAAGCAATTGGCAAACCAGTGGGAAGCGATAAGGAAAACGAAAAGACGACGTATCCACTTCTACTGGGAATGGAAGAAGCCAAACAAAAGCTTCATCACCATATTCAATCGAGCTTAGATGCGCTTAAAACAGCGAATTTGGATACGGGGTTGCTTGAAGAAATTTGTCTATACGTAGCAAAACGTGATCGTTAAGCAACGGCCTTGTTTTTTATATAAATGAGATAAAATAAGATTGAGTCCCAATATTGCCTATGCTATAATAGCCTTACTACTATGTCAAAGACGTAGTGCATAGGTTTGCAAGACATATACAATATTTTGGTGGCCGTTATCACATTTGTGTTAGCGGCTATTTTTTCACTGTTTTCTTTTAAAGAGAGGTATGTTTACTTATAACCTGACAAAGGTATTATAAGTAGTAACTGTGTTAATAATTGACTATTAGTATAAAACCATACAAAATGTATTAAGGTAACTTTATAACAAGTACGAAAGTGAGTGATCCAGATTGGATCTTACAGCGATAAAAAGTCCTGATTTTTTAAAAAAGATGTCAATAACAGAATTAGAAGCATTGAGTGAAGACATTCGTCGCTTTTTAATTACAAAGCTCTCTGTAACAGGAGGCCATATTGGGCCAAACTTAGGAGTAGTTGAGCTGACGGTGGCCCTTCATAAAGTATTTAACAGTCCTAAAGATAAATTTCTATGGGATGTTGGACATCAGTCCTATGTTCATAAAATTTTAACGGGGCGAGCATGCGAATTCGATACTATTCGCCAGTATAAAGGCCTTTGCGGTTTTCCTAAGCGTGATGAAAGCGAACATGATGTGTGGGAAACGGGACACAGTTCTACTTCATTATCAGCTGCAATGGGAATGGCAGTTGCGCGTGATTTACAAAAAACAAAATCTCATGTTATCCCAATTATTGGTGACGGAGCCTTAACAGGCGGTATGGCCTTGGAAGCGCTAAACCATATTGGCCATGAAAAAACAGATATGACTGTTATTTTAAACGATAATGAGATGTCGATTGCTCCAAATGTAGGTGCCCTTCACAGCGTACTGGGGCGACTTCGTACAGCAGGGAAATACAATTGGGTAAAAGATGAGCTAGAAGTGCTTTTGAAAAAAGTTCCAGCCGTTGGTGGGAAACTAGCAGCCACAGCGGAGCGCGTTAAAGATGGTCTAAAGTATATGGTTGTATCCGGTATGTTTTTTGAAGACCTTGGATTTACATACCTCGGTCCGGTGGATGGTCATAATTACGAAGAGCTTTTAGAAACTCTTCAGTATGCCAAGAAGACAAAAGGGCCAGTTGTCGTTCATGTTATTACGAAAAAAGGTAAGGGGTACTTACCAGCAGAAAGTGATACTAGCGGTGCGTGGCATGGTACAGGCCCTTACAAAATTGAGTCTGGTGACTTTATTAAAGATAAAAATGTACCGGTAGGATGGAGCGCACTAGTGAGTAATACTGTTTTAAAAATGGCTCGTAAAGACGACCGTATTGTAGCGGTCACGCCTGCTATGCCAGTTGGCTCTAAGTTAGAAGCATTTCAACAAGAGTTTCCGCATCGTATGTTTGATGTTGGAATTGCAGAGCAACATGCAACAACGATGGCAGCTGGCTTAGCTACTCAAAATATGAAGCCGTTCTTAGCTATTTATTCAACGTTCTTGCAGCGTGCTTATGACCAAGTTGTACATGACATTTGTCGTCAAAAGCTAAATGTATTTATCGGAATTGACCGAGCAGGCTTAGTTGGAGCAGACGGAGAAACACATCAAGGTGTATTCGATATTGCATTTTTACGCCATTTACCAAACTTAGTGTTAATGATGCCGAAAGATGAAAATGAAGGTCAGCATATGGTTCATACAGCATTAACATATGAAGCAGGACCAATTGCTATGCGTTATCCTAGAGGGAATGGTCTAGGGGTACCATTAGATGAAGAGCTAAAGTCAATTGATATTGGGACATGGGAAGTACTAAAAGAAGGTACAGATGCAACTATCCTAACGTTTGGTACAACGATTCCAATGGCTATGGAAGCGGCGGAAGCGTTAAGTGAAAAAGGTATTCAAGTTGAGGTTATCAATGCACGTTTCATCAAGCCAATGGATGAAGCAATGCTGCACCAAGTTTTAAAATCAAATCGCCCTGTTTTAACAATTGAAGAAGCTGTATTACAAGGTGGATTTGGAAGTGCAGTATTAGAGTTTGCTTCAGAGCATGGATATTATTCCCCTATCGATCGTATGGGAATTCCAGATAAGTTTATTGAGCATGGAAGCGTAACAAAGTTATTAGAAGAAATTAACCTAACAACTGATGAAGTAATTAATCGAGTAAATAAACTCGTAAGACCAATACAAAAGAGGCTTGAAGTGAAGTGACGAAAAAAGAACGAGTAGACGTTCTACTAGTCGAAAGAGGCTTGGTAGAAACGAGAGAAAAAGCGAAGCGAACAGTTATGGCTGGCCTTGTATACGCGAATGAACAGCGTTTAGACAAGCCTGGGGAAAAGATTGATCGAGAAACACCTTTGACTGTAAAGGGAGCAGTAATGCCGTATGTAAGTAGAGGTGGCTTTAAGCTTGAAAAAGCACTGAAAGAGTTTGATGTACAAGTGAAAGATCGTATTATGATTGATATTGGCTCATCAACAGGTGGATTTACTGACTGTGCTTTGCAAAACGGAGCAAAAATGTCATATGCACTGGATGTCGGCTATAATCAACTTGCTTGGAAGCTGCGACAAGATGAGCGAGTGGTTGTGATGGAACGTACGAACTTTCGCTATGTTACGCCAGCTGACCTTACGGCCGGGTTACCTGAATTCGCATCAATCGATGTTTCATTTATTTCCTTAAAGTTAATTCTGCCCGTGCTAAAACAACTTCTTGTATCAGGAAGTGACGTGGTAGCCCTTGTGAAGCCGCAGTTTGAAGCAGGTCGCGAGCAAGTTGGAAAAAAAGGAATTGTACGAGATGCAAAGGTTCATCAAGAAGTTGTTGAGAATATGGTGAATTTTGCTTTGAAGGAAGGGTATGATGTGCGCAACGTATCGTACTCACCAATAACGGGTGGAGACGGAAACATTGAGTTTCTACTTCACCTACATTGGAAAGGACAAAGACAGCAAGGAGAGAATCTTGCTACTCTAACAGCTCAGGAAGTTGTTGAACAAGCGCATTCAGTACTTAAAGAGAAGAAGTCTTAACGCTCTTGTCTCTGTTCAAGCATGAAAAGCCAATGCTAGTAACTCTAGCATTGGCAATTTGATTATACACCTTTATACGCAAAGGTGTATAATCAAATTGAATGTCAGCATGATGTGGAAGAGAATCATAACATTCCGTCTATACTATAAGAAATAAGATAATACATATTAGTGTGAGGTGCCAGTATGAACAAAGGGCAAAGACATATTAAAATTCGTGACATTATTACAAACAATGATATTGAAACGCAAGACGAGTTAGTAGATATTTTGAAAAATCAAGGATTTAACGTAACGCAAGCAACCATCTCTCGCGACATTAAAGAGCTTCACTTAGTAAAAGTTCCGTTAATGGATGGTCGCTATAAATACAGCCTTCCTGCCGATCAGCGCTTTAACCCTTTACAAAAGCTAAAGCGGTCATTGATGGATGCTTTTGTAAAAATCGATTCAGCAGGGCATATGCTGGTAATGAAAACTTTGCCAGGTAATGCCAACGCTATTGGAGCATTGATTGATCATTTAGATTGGGAAGAAATTCTAGGTACAATTTGTGGTGATGATACGTGTTTGATTATTTGTCGAACGCCTGAAGATACTCAAAAGATTTCGGATCGATTCTTAGAAATGTTGTAAAGGTGTGTGAAACAGATTGTTAGCAGAACTATCAATCAAAAACTTTGCCATCATTGATGAGCTTTCAGTATCGTTTGAAAAAGGCTTAACAGTTTTAACAGGTGAAACAGGAGCTGGTAAGTCAATTATTATTGATGCTATTCATTTGCTTGTTGGAGGGCGTGGTTCATCTGAGTTTGTAAGGCATGGAACAAATCGAGCGGAAATTGAAGGGTTATTTTTAATTGAAGACGAGCACCCTTGCTATGAAAAAGCCAAGCAGGTGGGAGTTGAAGTTGAAGATGGAATGGTGGTGCTAAGACGAGACATCACTATGAACGGTAAGAGTATTTGCCGTATCAATGGAAAGCTAGTCACGCTTGGCATTTTACGTGAAGTGGGTCAAACACTGATGGATATCCATGGACAGCATGAACATCAGGACTTGATGAACCAAGATCGACACCTAATTCTTCTTGATCAGTATGGGGGGCAAAAGGTTGAAGAAGCACTATCAGAATATCGAGAAGTGTTTACTACATATACGACGCTAAAGAAACAGTTAGAACAATTGACAGAAAATGAACAGCAAATGGCTCATCGCTTAGACTTAATTCAATTTCAGCTTGATGAAATCAAAGCAGCTGATCTTCAACCAAATGAAGATGAGTTGCTGATGGATGAGCGCCTTAAGATTTCTAACTTTGAGAAGATTTATACGTCCTTAACAGATGCGTATAATGCGCTTCATGGTGAGCAAAGAGGGTTAGATTGGCTGGGTGTAGCTATGAATCATGCCGAAGAAATTTCAAACTTAGAAGATACCTATGGTGAAATTTCAGAAGTTATATCATCAAGTTTTTATCAAATTGAAGATGCTTCTTATCGTATTCGTCAGCAGCTTGATTTATTAGAGTATGACCCAAAGCGCCTTAATTTTATTGAATCACGGCTAAATGAAATTAGTCATTTAAAGCGTAAGTATGGTCAAAGCGTTGATGAAATTCTGGAGTATGCAGCTCAAATTGAAGATGAAATTGATCGAATTGAAAATCGAGATACTCACGTTGAGAAAATTAAACAAAAGCTGTCGAGCATAGCGGAAGATTTGCTTGTTGAAGCGAAAAATGTTTCTGAGGTTAGAAAGCAGCTAGCAGCAGAATTAACGGATAGTATTCATCAAGAGCTACAGGAGCTTTATATGGCTAAAACTATTTTTAATATCGTATTTGAAAAGCTACCATCAAATCAAGCTGATAGCGAACTTAGCGGTGATTCTGTTAAGTTTACTAAGGATGGTATCGATTCAGTGGAGTTTTACATTTCTACAAACCCAGGTGAGCCGTTAAAGCCTCTTGCTAAAGTAGCGTCTGGTGGAGAACTATCTCGTATTATGCTTGCACTAAAGAGTATTTTCTCTAAGCATCAAGGCGTTACGTCCATTATTTTTGATGAAGTAGATACAGGGGTGAGCGGCCGTGTCGCACAGTCCATTGGTGAGAAAATTCATGCCATTTCTGTAGATTCTCAAGTACTATGTATTTCTCATCTTCCACAGGTGGCTGCTATGGCAGATACACATTTGTTTATTTCAAAGCAAATTAAAGATGATCGTACTACAACATCTGTTCTACCTTTAAGTGAAGAAGAGAAAACAAAAGAAATTGCTCGCATGATTGCAGGAGCCGAAATAACTGATTTAACTCAGCAGCACGCCCAAGAACTGTTGGGTTTAGCAGCGAAAATTAAACAATAAGCATTTAAAAAGCGCTTCTGGTGGATTGTTATGTGCCAAAAGCGCTTTTTTTATGTAGTAAACTTTGGTTAAAAATCTTTCCTGCCGTTCTTTTTATTTTTCTTTGAACTTCGGTTATAAATGGGCTATAAGAAGGCAAAAGTAAAAGTGTAGCCATTTAGGCGAGGAAGCGAGGAGAGTGAAAAGATGAACAATCGAATTAGATATATAATTGGTGCAATTCTCCTTGTTTCGTTTATTTTTGTAGGCTTTATCCCTGTTGTGCAGCAATACCTTACTATCCCAAAACAAATGACATTGTTTAAAAGTGATGAAGTGAATTTTCCTACATCGTTAGCAGTTAGCACTCATAGTAATGATGTTATTGAAACGATGAAACAAGACGCTAAGCTTAGTATCGCTGGCAAAGAAGTAGGAAAAGAAGAAATGATGCTTCACCTTGCAGGAGTACCGGTCAAAAGAGTAGATGTTCAAGTATTATCTGACTTTAAAGTCATTCCTGGAGGACAATCAATTGGTGTCAAGCTGAACTCTAAAGGTGTTTTAGTTGTTGGTTATCATCAAGTTGATACGAAAGATGGAAAGAAATCTCCTGGTGAAATTGCAGGCATCCAAGTAGGCGACATGATTACAAAGATCAATGGCAAAACGATTGAAAAGATGAGTGATATTACCCCATTTATTCAGCAAGCAGGAAAAACTGGAGAGCCTTTAAAATTGCAAGTAATGAGAGAAAAAGAACAATTTCAAACAAAGTTATATCCTTTAAAAGACAAAGAAGATTACGCGTATCGAATTGGTCTATATATTAGAGATTCGGCAGCGGGTATTGGTACGATGACTTTCTATGATCCAAAATCAAAGAAATATGGAGCGTTAGGTCATGTCATTTCCGATATGGATACCAAAAAACCAATTGTTGTAGAAGATGGGCAAATTGTACGCTCTACCGTCACATCAATTGAAAAAGGTGAAAATGGCGTTCCAGGCGAGAAGCTAGCACGCTTCTCAGAAGATAAAGAAATTATCGGCAACATCAAAACAAATAGCCCATTTGGTATCTTTGGAAAGCTATCTGAAACGATGGAAAACGGTATTTTAGATAAGCCAATGCCGATTTCACTATCTCATCAAGTAAAAGAAGGACCCGCTAAGATTCTAACGGTAGTTGAAAATGATAAGGTGGAAGAGTTCGATGTGGAAGTTGTTAGTAGCATTCCGCAAAAATTCCCTGCTACTAAAGGGATGGTCATTAAAATTACAGACAAAGAGTTATTAGACAAAACAGGTGGTATTGTGCAAGGAATGAGCGGCAGCCCAATTATTCAAGATGGTAAAGTAATCGGAGCTGTTACGCATGTATTTGTTAATGATCCAACTTCAGGATATGGTGTGCATATTGAGTGGATGTTAAATGAAGCTGGTATTAATATTTATAAAAAAGAATCAAAAAGAGCGAGCTAACGATAAATAGTTCGCTCTTTTTGTGATGAAAAGACTGTCGTAATACCGTTAGAAAAACGTCGAAAAAACCAGAAAACACAAGGAATTTATGGAATAATGATAAAAAAGACTTTTTTATAAAAAAATAAAGGAAATAATGTTGCATTGTCGAATTTGTCCTTTAGAATAAAGAGTAGAGACATGCGGGACTGGCGTATAAGTTAAGGGAATGAGGAGGAAGATACTTTGAAAAAAATTAAAGTATGTTTAGTCGATGATAATAGAGAATTAATTGGACTGCTTGAGGATTACATTTCTGAACAAGATGATATGGAAGTAATCGGGGTTGCGTATAACGGGCAGGAATGTTTGTCTATTTTAAAAGATAAAGATCCAGACGTGCTTGTACTAGATATCATCATGCCTCATTTAGATGGGCTTGCAGTATTGAGTCAATTAAAGGAAATGAAAAAAGAAAACTATCCTAACGTAATTATGCTAACCGCTTTTGGTCAAGAAGACGTGACGAAAAAGGCAGTCGATTTAGGCGCTGCTTATTTTATTTTAAAGCCATTTGATATGGAAAACTTAGTAAACCATATTCGCCAGGTAAGCGGTCAAGCTTCATCTTTCACAAACCGTTCATCCTCATCAGCAATGCGCTTACAGCGTGATAATAAGCCTGCGAACTTAGATGCAAGCATCACAAGCATTATTCATGAAATTGGCGTGCCTGCTCACATTAAAGGCTATTTATATTTACGTGAAGCGATTTCCATGGTTTATAAAGATATTGAATTACTGGGTTCAATTACAAAAGTCCTTTATCCGGATATTGCTAAAAAATATAATACTACAGCAAGTCGTGTGGAACGTGCGATTCGTCATGCAATTGAAGTAGCATGGAGCAGAGGTAATATCGATTCAATTTCCTCTTTATTCGGCTATACGGTTAGCATGACAAAAGCAAAGCCTACAAATTCAGAGTTTATCGCCATGGTTGCGGATAAATTACGTCTTGAACACAAAGCTTCTTGAGAGGGTAAGAAGTAAACGAAGGCTTACTAACTGTTAAATATGAACGAGATAGTACAATAAAAAACATCATTCTTTACGAGGACGCTAATCCGATAAAGAATGATGTTTTTTATTGTACTAGTTTTTCAAAACCTAGTGATGATGTTTACGCATTAAGTCTAATAACGTTAATGCGTGTCTGTATAATTAGATTTAACAATAGTTAATTTACTAAAATAAATATAGGTGATACCATATATACTTGTAAAAGTGTTGAATTGTAGAGAAGTGGAACGAGCTGTTACACATACTTGTTATTTTTTTCACATATTGAATACGTAATATAACATTCACTCCCACTTTTAATTTATCTATTAAAAAAGAAGGTGACATTCAAAATTGAGGATTCATATAAGATATAAGCGTATTATTTTTGCCTTCTGCATGGCTTTAAGTATTTCTTGTTTTGTTTCATTTATGTTGGTATCCATTAACTTTGGTTACAATGATACATTTATGCAAACGTGGTTAAAAATCTGGTCTGAAGCTTTTGTATGTGCTTTTTTTGGCTCTTATTTCTTTCCAATCGGGATTAATAAACTAATGAGTAAAATTCAGTTTGTAGAAAAATCTCTAAATGGTAGTGGTAAAGAAATATAAAAAAACTCGGCTTAAAAGGGACTGACCCCTGTTTTTGAGACAGGAATCAAAACACCTTTTAAACAACCAGTTTTCTGTATTGTACAGGAGACTGGTTGTTTAATTTTGTTTGAATACGGGCATGGTTATAATACGTAATATAGCTTTTGACGGTTTGCTCTACGATGGTAGTCGTAGTGTATGTCAACTCGTCAAGGTAGAACGTTTCAGACTTTAGTGAGGAATGAAACGATTCAATTGAGGCATTATCTGCGGGCGTCCCTTTTCGGGACATACTCATGATAATGCCTTTCTCTTTAATTGTTTGTTGATAAGCATACGATGTGTACACAGAGCCTTGATCACTATGCAACGTACACCCTTCCGGTAGAGAAGGGAGTTGGTTAAGCGTGTCTAAAACAAACGCGACATTTTGACAATCACCTATGGAATACGCAATAATCTCTCCGTTAAATAAATCTTGAATACTTGAAAGATACAATGGTTTCGGCCCAAAAGGCAAGTACGTAATATCGGTCACGAGCTTTTGAAGAGGGCGTTCAGCTTGAAAGTCACGATTTAATACATTCTCTGCAACCTGATAAGGTTGCCCTGTTCGCTGCCGTTTCTTCCGTTTAACACGACATTGCCAACCGTATTTCTGCATGGTACGCTGCACAAACTTGTGGTTAATCTTCATGGTTCGCTTGAGTACAGCTGTGATTTTTCGATAGCCATATCGAAACTTGTGTGCACGACATTGTTCACCCACTTGCTGTTCCATCCATTTCTTTCGTGTATCCTGTTGACTATGCTGCTTCCAACGGTAGTAAGTGGATCGGGGAATACCAAGATGGAAACAGATTTGATAAATAGGGATTTGTTCTTTTAACTCTTCCACTAGGTTCACTGCGATTTCTGGTACCACTTCCTTTCCAATTCCTTGTACTTTTTTAAAATCTCGATTTGTTGCTTTAACTGTCGGTTCTCAGCCTCTAACTTCGCTGTCTCGCTTTCAAAATCAGGACCTTTTCCATAGGCATATTGCTTGCCTACTGGCTGTTCCAACCGGTGTACATCCCCAGTTTGATACCACTTCATCCACGTTTTTAATTGGGTAGGATTTCGAATGTTTAGTTGTGATAAGACTTCTTTTACAGGTACACCGGCTAATCTCATTTCAATTGCCTTTAACTTTAGTTCGACTGGATAACTAACTCTTGTTCCCATAGAAAAAACACCTCCAAGTGATGGTTAGGTACTACATACCCAGTTTTCAACTTAAAGGTGTTTTTTATTTGTCTCACTTTACGGGGTCAGTCCCAAAAGCCGAGTTTTTTTATTGAAAAAGAGATAAGATAAAAGTCCAAATACAAACAAATAAAAGTAAAGTGAGGCTGTAGCGCAGCGTCATTTTGGTTAACTCAGCTTCTTTTCCTGTTTGGCCAACTGCTGCTGTTGCAATAGCAATTGACTGTGGAGATACGAGCTTTGCCATGACTCCTCCAGCTGTGTTGCTAGCAACTAGCATAGAAGGATTTGTTCCAATTAAAGACGCGGCCGTTGTTTGAATTGGAGCAAAAAGCGTATTGTTATTCACAACAGAACCTGTCATAAACACACCAATCCAGCCAAGAACAGGGGAGAAGAAAGGAAAAATTTGACCTGCTTCAGCTACCGCATTCCCAAGTGCCATCGTTAATCCACCGTATGTCATTAGTTTGGCGATACTAATGACAGCACAGATCATCCCAATGGGAATGATAAATTCTTTTATTGTCTTTCCTAGAAGTGCTAGGCTCCGAGATAGACTAATTTTTTTCGTTGTTAAAACAGTGGTTACAGCAGCCAAAAGGATGGCCGTTCCAGTTGCTCCAATAAAGTCAATTGAAAGTGCAATTGGTGTTCCAGGAGCATTAAAAGTGAAAACAAAAGATGATAACAGGTTTCCTGGTTGGAAAAGAGATTTGAAAACTGGAAGACTCCAAAGCAGTACAAATCCTGTTAACAAATAAAAAGGTGACCATGAAAGAATGATGTCTTTTAATGCGTACTTGTTTACAGTAGAGACTTGTCCATTTAGTAAGAAAATACGCTTTGGCTGCCATTTACGTAAGAAAAGAGCAAGGGCTCCCATTGCTAGAAGCGCAGGAATAATATCAGCAAGCTCTGGCCCAATCCAGATAGTCATAGCGGCTTGTGCACTAGTATAAACAAAAGACGTGACCAAAATAGCAGGGAGCGTTTCTTTAACTCCTCGCCATCCATCAAGTAATAAGATGAGCAAGAAAGGAATCGTAAAGTTAACCAAAGGGAGCGTTAAAGCTGTTTGAACAGATACATCCATAGCACTTACATTCTCTAACTGAAAAGTATCAACGATTGCTATTGGAATACCAATGGCACCAAACGCACCAGATGCTCCGTTTGCTATTAGGCAAAGCATAGCTGCCTGAAGTGGCTTAAAGCCGAGTGAAACGAGCAGCACGGCGCAAATTGCAATTGGTACACCAAAGCCCGCAGCTCCTTCTAAAAAGGCATTAAAGCAAAAGCCGATGAGCAACAGTTGAAGTCGCTGATCACTGGAGATGTTGATAATACTACCTCTTAGAACATCAAATTTCCCGGTTTCGACGGCAATTTTGTAAAGCCAAACCGCCATAATAATAATATAGCCGATAGGCCAAATACCTTGAATGAAACCTTGAATTACGCTCCCAACTGCATTGGTAGGTGAAAGGTCAAAAAAGTAAACAACAAGAAACAGTGTAATAGCTAGGTTTAATAGTGCTGCATAAATCCCTTTCATTTTAAAAAGAGTTAAGCATATTAAAAATGAGATAATAGGAATAGCTGCAATAAGTGCTGAAAGTGTAAGATTCTCAAATGGATTATACGTATCAACAAGCATTTAAACGGCTCCTTTAGGAAGCGAGAAAGCGAACTTACTCGCTTTCTGCTTAGTTTGTTAAAGTGAAAAGTGATTTCTGAATTTCTTTTAACGTTTGAATAGATTCTGAGAACTTTTTTTGTTCCATCTCATCTAACGGAAGTTCTAAGACTTTTTTGACACCTCCGCGATGAATGATACTTGGAACACCCACATAAATATCGTGCTGATCGTATTCACCATCTAAATAGGCTCCTACTGGAAGAACAACTTGCTCATTTTTTAAGATAGCTCTCGTAATCCTGGCTAGCCCCATTGCAATACCGTAATAAGTAGCGCCTTTTGATTTGATAATGTCATAAGCTGCATTTCGTACTTGAACAGCAATTTCTTCTTTTCGTTGTGGTGATAGCTGATTTGCAATTGGTGTTCCACAAATATTTGCTCCGCTCCAAACGGCAAGCTGAGAATCACCATGTTCTCCAATGATATAACCATGAACGCTTGTTGGAGCTGCACCAAGCTCTTCACTGAGGAGGTGGCGGAAACGAGCTGAATCAAGGATGGTGCCTGAACCAATTACGCGTTCCTTTGGAAGACCTGAAAATTTCCATGTGGCATAGGTAAGAATATCAACTGGGTTTGTCGCTACTAAAAAAATGCCATTAAATCCAGATTCCATAACTCCATTTACAATATGTTCGAAGATTTGGACATTTTTATGAACAAGGTCAAGTCTCGTTTCTCCTGGCTTTTGAGCAGCTCCTGCACAAATTACGACAATAGCAGCGTCTTTACAATCATCATACGTTCCAAAAGAAATGTGCATAGAGCTTGGAGCATATACGATACCGTGAGCTAAATCCATTACATCACCGCGTGCTTTTTCTGCGTTTAAATCAACTAATACTAACTCATCGCAAATACCTTGATTCATTAATGAATACGCATAGCTTGCTCCAACTGCACCTGTACCTACTAACACAACTTTATTTCCTAACGTCATTTCCATAAGAGTGCCTCCTCAAGAGAATAGTATGTGAAATATTTCACATATTCGGATAAATAAAAAACAAATCAACTTTATTTTTTAGGCTCATTTCAACAAAAAAGATATTGTGAAATGTTTCACAAGTAGATAATAACACTTGATTTTTCATTTGGCAACAACAAAATATCATTTTTTATTAAAAGTTAATTAAATAAAAAAGGCCTTAAAAAAGGCCTTTTTTATCTTCTGTAGTTTCATAATAGCTAGTGCTATTTTTGATATTAGTTATTTTCGTCTTCTTTATCCAGCTGAGCAAGCTTTTGCAATAGGATATGCTGTGGCATGTGCATCAGTTGTTCTAAAGGGACGTTCAGTTTGACAGCCAGTTTGACAGCCGTATCAGGTGAGATTTGTAGTGGTCTCATACATATCAACTCCTATTCTCTTGTAAAATATATGTGTAAGCATTATGATAAATTGCAACTACCTTGTTAATCATAAGTCATAATGAAGGGATTGAGCAAGTATGCGTATTATGGGTCACAGAGGAGCAGCAGGGACGTTTCCTGAAAATACAATGATTTCGTTTGAAGAAGCAATCAGAGTAGGAGCAGATGGAATTGAACTTGATGTTCATATGTCCAAAGACGGTGAGCTCATGGTTATTCATGATGAAAAAGTTGATCGAACAACAAATGGTAAAGGATATATAAGAGACTTTAACTATAAAGAATTAAGAAGTCTTGATGCGAGCTATAAATTTAAAAAGAAATACGGAGCTTGTCAAATACCTACGTTAAATGAAGTACTAGCTTGGGCTTCTAACCAGCAGTTTTCTGTTAATATTGAATTGAAAAATAACCTGTTTGAGTATGCTTATTTAGAAATGAAGGTACTTGATCTCATCTACTATTATAAAATGAAAGAGCGTATCATTATATCTTCATTTAATCATAATAGCTTAGCAAGAGTCACATCTTTTGATTCAACAATTGAAACAGCTATTTTATATTCATATCCAATGTTTGAACCCTGGATTTATGCTCAACACCTTGGTGCTAGAGCACTTCATCCAAATTATCGCACAGTTAATCAAGTAAACGTAGCCGCTTCCAAAGACTATCGTATCCCTGTGCGGCCATATACAGTGAATGATGTAAAGCTAGCGAAACAGCTATACGGATATGGTTGTGAATCCATCATCACTGATTATCCTGAGAAAATGATTAAAGAATTTGCTGCTAATCGTATGTAATAAAAAAGCATCTCTATTTTTTTGATAGAGATGCTTTCTCTTTTTGCTGAAAGCGAGGTTGAACCTTTTGACGCTTTCGATCTCGATGAAGAATAAAACCTGCTACAAATCCTAAACCAATTACAAACAATAGTAACCCTATGGTAAATTGAAGCATTAAGGATGAAAAAGGAGGCTGTAAAATTCCAAACACCATATCTCTCATTAATTTAATGCCATACCCTGCTAAAACTCCGGGAATTAATAAAATGAGCAACGCAATAATCCTCATCATAGTTAGGAAATCCTTTCCTGATCTGTCTTACTTAAATGATAAAACAGCAAAAAAAATTGTCAATACTGTTTAAAGTTTTATATGATAAAGTAGTGCAAGAAGTTGCAGAGTATTTTTCCATTTTAAATGAAAAAGGTGAAAAAATATGCAAACTGTGTTGATTATTGGTGCTAACACGGGTGGATTAGCCGTACTAAAAATGATTGAAGAAGCCGAGGGAATAAAGGTAGTTGGAGTAGTAGACGTTAATTCTAAAGCCCCAGCGATGAAGTATGCAGAGCAATTAGGAATAAAAGTTTCCACAACCTGGAGGTCTTTTCTCCATAAAGGTGTAGACGTCATTGTAGATGCGACTGGGAATGAATATGTGTTTCAGGAACTACATAAGCAAAAACAAAGTAATACGTTACTGATACCAGGTTCAGTTGCTAAAATGATGGCTAGCTTAATGGACCAAAAAGAAGAGTTAATTGAACGCTTAACGCATGAATCAGATAAGTATAATCTAATCTTTAACTCTACACATGATGCAATGATTGTTGTAGATAAAGAGGCGAAAGTAACCCTCTTTAATAAAAGTGCTGAAAGAATCACGGGCTTAAAAAGTGAAAATGTCATTGGAAAGCATATCCATGAATCCATTCCAGCAAGCGAGTTACCAACAACTTTACTGACAAAACGAACGGATTATAATCGAGAGTTTACTATTACCAATAGTCATAAAGTAATTACGTCACGTATTCCTATGGTTAATGAAAAAGGAGAATTATTTGGAGCCTTTTCTGTTTTTAAAGATATTACAGAAGTGGTAAATTTAGCTGAAGAAGTGACGAATTTAAAGGATATTCAAACTATGCTTGAAGCAATTATTCAGTCATCAGAAGAAGCCATTTCAGTTGTGGATGAAGAAGGTGTTGGGTTATTAATAAACCCTGCTTATACAAAGATTACGGGGCTTCAACGCTCAGATATTATTGGAAAGCCGGCGACCACAGATATCTCTGAAGGAGAAAGCATGCACATGCAAGTGTTAAAAACAAGAAGAGCTGTGCGTGGTGTTAGCATGAAGGTAGGGCCGAACAAAAAAGATGTTGTTGTAAACGTTGCTCCAGTTATTGTTGATGGTAAGTTAAAAGGGAGCGTAGGTGTTATCCACGATATCTCAGAGATACAGCAGCTTACTACGGAATTAAACAGAGCGCGCCAAATTATTCGTACGCTAGAAGCGAAGTATTCGTTTGCAGACATTATTGGTGAATCTGAAGAGTTTTTGTTAGCTATCGAACAAGCAAAACTAGCAGCTAAAACTCCTGCAACAGTATTATTACGCGGAGAGTCCGGAACTGGAAAAGAGCTGTTTGCCCACGCTATTCATAATGCAAGTGAACGAAAGTATAACAAATTTGTGCGCGTAAACTGCGCTGCGCTATCAGAATCTCTTTTAGAAAGCGAACTCTTTGGATATGAAGAAGGAGCATTTTCAGGTGCTAAGCGTGGAGGCAAGCGCGGGTTGTTTGAAGAAGCAAATAACGGAAGTATTTTCTTAGATGAAATCGGTGAATTATCAGCACATATGCAAGCAAAACTATTACGAGTACTGCAAGAAAAGGAATTAGTACGAGTAGGAGGAACTAGCTCAATTCCTGTAAACGTACGAGTAATTGCAGCAACGAATGTGAATTTGGAACAAGGGATTGCAGAAGGAACAATTAGACAAGATCTTTACTATCGATTAAATAAAATTCCAATCCAAATTCCGCCTCTTCGTCTGCGAAAAGAAGATATCGAGGCCTTGGCGCTACACTTGATTACAAAAATTAATCAAGACTATGGTAGAAGCGTAGAAGGTCTATCAGAAGATGCGTTGAAACTACTTCTACACTATGATTGGCCTGGGAACGTCAGAGAGCTTGAGAATATTTTGGGAAGAGCTGTTATTTATATGCAGTATAGTGAAGTGCTCATTACTGCAAAGCATCTTCCAACCTTAAATAATGTAAGTGAGCAGTCTGAATCAATACCTGTTGATTTTACTATACAAAATGGTGAAACTCTTTCAACGTTAGTGGAACAATATGAAAGAGATGTTATACTGCACGTTTTAAAAGAACATGATTATAATAAAACAAAAACTGCAAAACGTCTAAATATATCCATCCGTGCTCTTTACTACAAACTTGAAAAGTATGGAATTGCAAATATAGGCATGCAATAATATGCATAGTGTGCAAATTGTTGCGCATGGACTTATAAACTTATTAACTGATTTTGTATCCCTAAAAAATAATAAAGTCTACTGTTTTTAGCATTAATCAAGGCAATTCGTTAGAAAACGAGGGATTTTTCGATGTTATCAGTATTTGGCATGGTTCTTGCAAATATAAAAAGTGGTGAAGCTATTCGCTTCGTTTTTACCAAACTCTAACATGAAAGGTCGAGCACTTCATGATACTTAAACAGTTAATGCGTAAAAGTATAACGAATAAACAGGTTACAATCGCCGTTGCTGCTGCTGAGGACGCAGAAACCCTTGAAGCGGTTAATCAGGCCTGTGAGTACCAATTAGCTCGTTTTATTTTATATGGAAACGAAGCTAAAATTAAATCAAATTTAGAGCAAAAAATCAAAAGACGCTTGGAAGCAGGCGAAGTTACGATTGTGCATACAAATTCACCTCAACAATCTGCCCAAGAAGCAGTGCGTGCTGTAGCAATGAATGAAGCGCATATCGTTATGAAAGGTCACCTCTCAACTTCAACCATTCTTAAAGCTGTTTTACATAAAGAGAACGGTTTGCGAACTGGAAACGTCTTGTCACACGTAGCTGCCTTTGAAATTCCAGGGTATGACAGACCTATTATTGTCACAGATGCAGCAATGAATATTGCACCAAATATTCAAGAGAAAGTACAAATTATTGAAAATGCCGTGGGTGTTGCACAAGCAATGGGGATAACCAAACCGAAAGTAGCGCCAATTGCGGCTGTTGAAGTAGTCAATCCAGCAATGGAAGCGACTACTGATGCTGCATTACTAACACAGATGAACAAGCGTGGTCAAATAAAAGGTTGTGTTGTCGATGGACCTCTTGCTTTGGATAATGCCATCAGTCACGTAGCTGCTGAGCAAAAAGGAATTCAAAGCGAAGTTGCTGGAGCAGCTGATATTTTAATGGTACCTACAATTGAATCGGGAAACATTTTATATAAATCACTTATTTATTTTGCGAGAGCAAAGGTTGGAGCTGTTATTGCTGGAGCAAAAGCGCCAATCGTACTTACGTCACGAGCAGACTCTGCTGAAAGTAAACTTTACTCGTTAGCGTTAGCAATCAACGTAGCGACACATAATTAATAGGAGGAAACAACAATGAAAATTTTTAGCTATATGGAACAATACGATTATGAACAATTAGTTTTTTGCCAAGATGAGCAATCGGGGTTAAAAGCAATTATTGCCATTCATGATACAACAATTGGGCCTGCTTTAGGTGGAACGAGAATGTGGACGTATGAGTCTGAGGAAGCGGCAATTGAAGACGCGCTGCGCCTTGCAAAAGGGATGACATATAAAAACGCAGCAGCAGGGCTTAACCTGGGAGGCGGTAAAACAGTTATTATCGGTGATCCTAAAAGAGATAAAAACGAAGAAATGTTCCGCGCGTTTGGACGTTATATTCAAGGGCTAAACGGACGCTATATTACAGCTGAAGATGTGGGAACAACTGTTGAAGATATGGACCTTGTATATCAAGAAACAGACTACGTGACAGGAGTTTCACCTGCGTTTGGTTCATCAGGAAATCCTTCGCCAGTTACGGCTTATGGAGTTTATCGCGGGATTAAAGCAGCTGCAAAAGAAGCATTCGGTACGGATATTTTAGAAGGAAAAGTAATAGCAGTTCAAGGAATCGGAAACGTTGCATATAACCTGTGTCGTCATCTTCATGAAGAAGGAGCAAAGCTCATTGTGACAGACATCAACAAGGAGTCTGTGCAGCGTGCAGTTGAAGAATTCGGTGCAAAAGCAGTAGACCCGCAGGATATTTATGGAGTAGAATGTGATATCTATGCACCTTGTGCACTAGGTGCAACAATCAATGATGAAACAATTCCACAATTAAAGGCAAAGGTAATTGCAGGAGCAGCAAACAATCAGTTAAAAGAAGCCCGTCATGGTGATATGATTCATGAAATGGGAATCATTTATGCACCGGACTATGTAATCAACGCTGGAGGAGTAATTAACGTAGCGGACGAATTGATTGGTTATAATCGTGAACGCGCATTGAAAAAGGTTGAAACGATTTATGATAATATTGAAAAAGTAATTGAAATTTCAAAGCGAGATGGAATTCCGACATATGTAGCGGCAGATCGCCTAGCAGAAGAGCGAATTGAGAAACTAAGACGCTCTCGCAGTCAGTTTTTGCAAAATGAACATCACCTTTTAAGTAGACGTTCTCGCTAATAATTAACAGCTAGGGACCTGTAGAGATACGTTCCCTAGCTTCATTTAGGCAAACAGCATTTTACCCCACTCTTAACGGATAGTAAATCCTTCTTTTAAGATGATGAGGTTACAAAGAAAAGAAGTGGGAAATCAGCTGTCTGTAAAGGTTCGGTAAGTTGAACTAAACGTCAATGGAGATAAAGAACGTTTCCGCTGATGGAAGTTAAACTTGATACAGCTAGGAGGCTCTATGTTAATTATGCAAGATTATCGAATACTCACCATTAATCCAGGATCGACATCAACGAAAATCGGTGTATTCCACAATGATCAAATGATTTTTGATCGCACGATTCGCTATGAAGCAAAAGAACTGAGTGTATTTGAAACCATTTATGATCAATATGAGTTTCGGAAAAAATCTATTCTAGAAGCGCTTGATGAAGAGGGAATTAATTTATCAAAACTTAATGCAGTCTGCGGACGTGGTGGGTTGTTACGTCCAATTGAAGGCGGTACGTATGAAGTAAATAAGCTAATGCTTACAGACTTAAAAGAAGGATATGCAGGTCACCATGCATCAAACCTTGGTGGAATCTTGGCATATGAAATCGGTTCTGGTTTGAATATTCCAGCATTCATTGTAGACCCTGTGGTTGTTGATGAATTATTGGACGTGGCTAGGATATCAGGTAGCCCATATATGGCGCGTAAAAGCATTTTTCATGCATTAAATCAAAAAGCAGTAGCCCGTAAAGTTGCTGCCAAACTTGATAAAAAATACGAAGAATTAAATTTAATTGTGACACATATGGGTGGAGGTATCACTGTAGGTGTTCATAATTATGGAAGAGTCGTTGATGTGAATAACGGTTTACATGGTGACGGTCCTTTTAGTCCAGAGAGAGCGGGAAGTGTTCCAGTGGGAGAACTTGTCCGCTTATGTTTTTCCGGTGAGTATTATCGCGAAGATATTATGAAGATGCTTGTTGGTAAAGGTGGATTAGTTGGATATTTAGGGACGTCTGATGTTCAAAAAGTTGAAAAACTTATTGAACATGGAAATGAAAAAGCAAAATTGGTGTATGAAGCAATGGCTTACCAAATTGCAAAAGAAATTGGTGCAGCAAGTGCTGTGTTAGCAGGTAAGGTCGATGCGATTATTTTAACAGGTGGAATTGCTTATTCAAAAATGTTCGTGAGTTTAATTATTGAACGCGTAAAGTGGATTGCAGATGTTACGGTGTTTCCTGGGGAAAATGAGCTTCAAGCACTGGCTGAGGGTGCACTGCGCGTCTTAAAACAGGAAGAAAAAGCAAAGCAATATCCTGGTGAGCACATTCACTCTTCTACACTTTAAAAGGAAAGGCGTGACAATATATGGCAAGAGAATATGATGTAGTAGTTCTAGGAGGAGGCACGGGCGGATACGTAGCGGCAATTCGTGCTTCTCAGCTCGGCTTAAGCGTTGCAATTGTAGAAAAAGAAAAGCTGGGTGGTACATGCCTTCATGCAGGGTGTATTCCAAGCAAAGCTTTGTTACGAAGTGCAGAAGTATTTCAAACAACAAAAAAAGCAGCCTCTTTTGGCGTTTTAGCATCTGATGTAAAACTTGATTATGAGCGTGTACAAGAGCGAAAAGATTCGATTGTCACACAGCTGTATAATGGTGTCAAAGGATTGATGAAAAAAGGCAAAATCGATGTGTATGAAGGCTTTGGTCGCATATTAGGACCATCCATCTTTTCACCGATGCCAGGAACCATTTCAGTTGAACTAAAGAGCGGTGAAGAAAATGAAATGCTTATACCAAATAACGTAATCATTTCAACGGGCTCGCGCCCAAGAACGTTACCAGGACTAACGATTGATGGAGAGTTTATCATTACATCGGATGAAGCTTTACAAATGAAAAATCTTCCTCAATCTATTATGATTGTTGGTGGCGGTGTGATTGGTGTTGAATGGGCTTCAATGCTTGCTGACTTTGGAGTTAAGGTAACAATTATTGAATACAGTGATCGGATTCTGCCGACCGAAGATTACGATGTATCAACTGAAATGAAAAAGCAGCTACAGCGAAAAGGAATTGAGGTAGTTACTTCTGCTAAAGTATTAGCGGATACTGTTGAAGTAGCTAGCAGTGTAAAAGTGAAAGCTGAAGTGAATGGTGAAACAAGTACATACGAAGCTGAAAAGATGCTTGTATCTGTTGGGCGACAAGCCAACGTTGAAGGTATTGGATTAGAAAACACAGATATTGTTGTTGAAAATGGTTTTATTAAGACAAATGAATTTTATCAAACAAAAGAGTCACATATCTATGCAATTGGTGATGTCATTGGTGGTCTTCAACTTGCACACGTTGCTTCTCATGAGGGAATTGTAGCCATCGAACATATAGGAGACAAAAAGCCGCTGCCAATTCAATATGAAACTATTTCAAAGTGCGTATATAGTAGCCCAGAAGTGGCAAGCGTGGGTTTAACAGAGCAAGAAGCAAAAGAAAAAGGTCATGCCGTGAAAGTTGGTAAAATGCCGTTTAAAGCAATTGGTAAAGCACTTGTATATGGTGAAGCAGAAGGATTTGTAAAAATCATTAAAGACGAAGAAACAAATGACTTGCTTGGAGTGCACATGATTGGTCCACACGTAACAGACATGATTTCAGAAGCGGGTCTTGCAAAAGTGTTAGATGCAACGCCATGGGAAGTTGCTCATACTATTCATCCACACCCAAGCTTATCTGAAGCAATCGGTGAAGCAGCACTAGCTGTTGATGGAAAGGCCATTCATTTTTAATTATTAAGGAGGTTTTAACTGATGACTGAAAATCGTCATGAAGCGCTAGGTTTAACAAATGAACAAGTAGTTGAAATGTATCGTACAATGCTTCTTGCTCGTAAAATTGATGAGCGTATGTGGTTACTAAATCGTGCTGGGAAGGTACCCTTTGTTATTTCGTGTCAAGGACAAGAGGCAGCGCAGGTCGGTGCAGCGTTTGCGTTAGATCGTGAGAAAGACTACGCATTACCTTATTACCGAGATATGGGAGTAGTTCTTGCGTTCGGAATGACAGCACGTGATTTAATGCTATCAGGATTTGCAAAAGCAGAAGATCCAAACTCAGGCGGTCGTCAAATGCCAGGTCACTTCGGGTATAAAAAGAAGCGCATTGTAACGGGGTCTTCTCCGGTGACAACGCAGGTTCCTCATGCTGTTGGCATTGCTTTGGCAGGTAAAATGGAGAAAAAAGAGTTGGTGACATTTGTAACATTCGGTGAAGGCTCATCAAACCAAGGTGATTTTCACGAAGGTGCTAATTTTGCAGGGGTTCATAAATTACCTGTTATTTTCATGTGTGAAAATAACAAATATGCCATTTCAGTGCCAGTAGAAAAGCAGCTTGGGTGTGAAAAGGTATCAGACCGTGCAATAGGCTATGGAATGCCTGGATACACAGTGGATGGAAACGATCCTTTAGAAGTATATAAAGTTGTAAAAGAAGCAAGAGAAAGAGCAGTAAAAGGTGAAGGACCAACACTTATTGAAACGGTTTCTAGCCGTTTAACTGCTCACTCAAGTGATGATGATGATCGTGCGTATCGTGAAGCAGACGAAATTTCAGAAGCGAAGAAAAATGATCCAATTATTCGCTTTGGTGCGTATTTAAAAGAAACTGGGACTCTAACAGATGCGAAAGAAACTGAAATGCTTGAAGAAATCATGAAAATTGTGAATGAAGCAACAGACTACGCAGAACATGCTGCATATGCAGATCCAGAATCAGCTTTAAAATACGTATACGGTGAGTGAGGAGGAAACAAAAATGCCAGTAATGTCATATATCGATGCCGTAACAATGGCTATGCGTGAAGAGATGGAAAGAGATTCACGTGTATTTGTATTAGGAGAAGATGTGGGAAGAAAAGGCGGCGTATTCAAGGCAACTAACGGCTTATATGAGCAGTTTGGAGAAGAACGAGTAATTGATACGCCGCTGGCAGAATCAGCGATTGCTGGAGTTGGAATTGGAGCAGCAATGTACGGAATGCGTCCAATTGCTGAAATGCAGTTTGCTGATTTTATCATGCCTGCTGTGAACCAAATCGTTTCAGAGGCTGCAAAAATTCGCTATCGCTCGAACAATGATTGGAACTGTCCAATTACAATTCGTGCACCTTATGGTGGAGGCGTGCACGGTGCTCTTTATCATTCACAATCAGTTGAAGCGTTGTTTGCCAATCAGCCAGGGTTAAAAATTGTGATGCCATCTACGCCTTATGATGTAAAGGGATTATTAAAAGCAGCAATCCGTGATGATGATCCGGTGTTATTCTTTGAACATAAGCGTGCATATCGCTTAATTAAAGGTGAAGTGCCAGAAGACGATTATGTACTCCCAATCGGAAAAGCAGATGTGAAACGCGAAGGCGATGATATTACTGTTATTACATATGGTCTTTGTGTCCACTTTGCACTTCAAGCAGCTGAAAAACTTGCCGCTGATGGAATTTCAGCTCATGTATTAGATTTACGTACAGTGTATCCATTAGATAAAGAAGCAATTATTGAAGCTGCATCTAAAACAGGTAAGGTGCTTCTTGTAACAGAAGATAACAAAGAAGGAAGCATCATGAGTGAAGTAGCGGCTATTATTGCAGAACATTGTTTATTTGATTTGGATGCACCCGTTCAACGTTTGGCCGGTCCAGATATTCCAGCTATGCCATATGCTCCAACGATGGAGAAGTATTTTATGGTAAATCCAGATAAAGTAGAAAAAGCAATGAGAGAATTAGCTGAATTTTAAAGGAGTTGTTTCCAATGGCAATTGAAAAAATCAAGATGCCTCAGCTTGGAGAAAGCGTAACCGAAGGCACGATTAGCAAATGGCTAGTAGCTGTGGGAGATCAAGTTAATAAATATGATCCATTAGCAGAAGTGATGACGGATAAAGTGAATGCAGAAGTTCCATCTTCATTTACGGGTGTAATTAAAGAAATTATTGCAGCTGAAGATGAGACGCTACCAGTTGGAGAAACGCTGTGTTTGATTGAAGTAGAAGGAGCACCTTCAGCAGAGGCAGCTCAAAACCCTTCAAAAGAAACGAGCGAACAAGTTTCACAATTAAATACAGCTGACCATTCCAATAAAAAGCGCTACTCACCAGCCGTTCTTCGTTTATCTCAAGAACATGGAATTAATCTTGAAACACTTATAGGGTCAGGTGCAGGTGGTCGAATTACAAGGAAAGACGTACTGGCTGCAATTGAAAAAGGTCCACAGATGGATTCAGCTGGTCATCAAGAGACGCCAAAAACAGTATCGGTTCCATCAGCAACGCCTTCACCAAAAGCAGAGGTCAAAAAGCCAGAGCCTGTTCCAACGGCTTCTGGGGATAAAGCAATTCCTGTATCTGGTGTGCGTAAAGCAATTGCTAGCAACATGTTACGAAGCAAGCACGAAATTCCTCATGCCTGGACAATGGTTGAGGTGGACGTAACAAGCCTCGTATCATATCGTGATTCTATCAAAACAGAATTTAAACAAAAAGAAGGATTTAACTTAACGTACTTTGCTTTCTTCGTCAAAGCGATTGCACAGGCTTTAACGGAATTCCCAGAAATCAATTCGATGTGGGCAGGGGATGAAATTATTCAAAAGAAAGATATTAATATTTCAATTGCTGTTGCAACAGACGATGCGCTATTCGTACCTGTCATAAAAAATGCGGATGAAAAAACAATTAAAGGAATTGCACGTGAAATTAATGAATTGGCACAAAAAGTACGAGCAGGTTCATTACAAGCAGCAGACATGCAGGGTGGAACGTTTACCGTAAATAACACAGGATCATTTGGTTCCGTTCAATCTATGGGAATCATTAACTATCCACAAGCAGCGATTCTACAGGTAGAATCCATTGTGAAACGTCCAGTTGTTATCGATAATATGATTGCCATTCGAGACATGGTTAATCTATGTTTATCTCTTGACCATCGTGTACTTGATGGACTTGTCTGTGGTCAATTCCTAAAACGCATTAAGGAAATTTTAGAATCGATGTCTAAGGAACATACATCGATTTACTAAAAATAAAAGCACAATGATTCGCTCATTGTGCTTTTATTTGTTTAATATTTAATTCGAAAAAGTTCTGCTCGTTATGACGATTTGACATAGTGGATTTTGAGAAGGTATATATATTTCGCTTATAGAATGTAATAAAATAAAAGAAAGTATGTTAGTAGCAAAAGGCTTTGGTATCAAAGTGCAAAGGGGAAATGACGATGAATAAACCATCTTTTCATGAATTTACCTATACTCCTCAACAAGAATGGATAGAAGAAGTAAAAAAAGCGCTAAAAGATGATCCTCATTTATATGAAAAAGGAACATTTGAGAACATATCTTTGAAAACGCTTTATCGGAAAAAGGATGTGCAGAATTTATTGCATTTAAAAGATGAAGACCTTTACTTATTTGTAAGAGGTATAGACTCACATTCCGCATCAAATAAATGGAATATTGCACAGCGAATAAATGTAGCCGTTCCAAAGAAAGCAAATCAAATGATAAAGGAAGCGTTAGATAACGGACAAACGTCATTGGCTATTGAGTTAAACCCTATCTCAACTAACGGACAGAATCCTTTAACAGTTCCTTTTACTGAATTGAAAGATGGCGTTTTGCTCTCTAACTATACAGATCTATGTGCGCTTTTTAAAGATATTCAGTTGCCTGAAGTACCTCTTTTTATTCCTTCTGGATATACAGTAATACCGTTGATTGAATCTATCAATACGTACTGTCAACAGGAAGGAATCACGTTATCTCAAATGGTTGGAGTGATTGGAATGGATCCGCTCGGTTCGTTAGCTGAACACGCTCAGTCACCAATTCCGATTACTGATTTGTATCATGACATGGCAAAAGCGATTTCGTTTGTACAAGAAAAGAAAAGCTTGCTAAAGACAGTACTTATTGATACAAAACCTTATCATATGAGCGGAGCAACAGCCGTTCAAGAGTTAGCATATGCACTTTCAACAGCCGTACAATACACGGATGAATGTTTAAAGCGCAATATTCCCTTACATCATGTATTACCTCATCTGGCATTTTCATTCTCAACAAGCTCACAGCTTTTTATGGAAGTTTCAAAACTGCGTGCATTTCGCTTTCTATGGCTTCAGGCCGTTCGAGCGTTTTCCAAGACTATAGACGTACCGCTTCCTTTCATCCATGTCAACACATCCATCCATACGCTTTCAGCACAAGATTTACATACGAATATTTTACGAGGAACCCTGCAAGCATTTGCTGGAATTATTGGAGGAGCAAATAGCCTACATGTTTATCCATATGATGCTATAACAAAGCAATCAACAGAGTTATCCAATCGACTCGCACGAAATACTCAGCTAATGCTTCAAGAAGAATCACAATTAGGAAGAGTCATAGATCCAGCAGGAGGTTCATGGTACATTGAATCCTACACGCATGAACTTGCAGAAAAAGCTTGGAAGCTATTTCAAAAAATTGAGTCCAAAGGCGGTATGGAAGCATGTCTAAAGTCAGGGTGGATTCAATGTGAGCTCCAACATATAAGTGAAAAGAAAAGAGAACAGCTACATAGTAGAAATGAAAGAATGGTAGGAGTGACGCATTATGTATCTTCAAGTGAAAGTATTTATGAAGAAGACAACGCTGCAAAAAAAGACTACCATGAATATCAATTGCAGTTAAGAAACGAATTAGCAGAGCCCTTCCTGTTAGTGGATGCATATGAGCAACAATCCTGTCCTGAATCAATTCTTCCTTTAAACCAGTGGAGAAAAAGCGAAGCGTTTGAGCAGGTGCGTAAAAAAAACAAAGGAATGACTATTGGTTGCATTGAACTATCACAAAGTAAATTGGTCAAGCAACAAAAAGAGTTTGCTTATGGTTTCTTCCAGTCTGGTGGATTTCAATGTGAAATTTTTTCGCCTTTATATCATGACTTGGATACCATTGAATGGTTGAAAAAACATCCTTGTCATGCATACGTAGTATGTGGTGAACCTGAACAAGTAAAAGATATGCTTGCTTTCCTTAACAAGTATAAGCAAGAAAAACTTTATGTATATGTTGTAGCGAAATCAGAGGTAGCCGGAGCGACAAAGGTTATTAATGAAAATGTAAGTGCAATTAACTGCTTTACCCAATTAGTACGCTGGATTGAGGTGAATCAACATGTATAAAAAACCACAATTTGAAAACATTGATTTTGGCTCTGATACACAAACAAAGGGAGTAAAGAGTAAGCAGCATACTGTAACATCTTTTCAAACAAATGAACAAATTCCTGTGAAATCTTTATATACAGAAAAAGATTATACAGGCATTGAATTTCTGGACTTTACACCAGGAAAGCCGCCTTACCTAAGAGGACCTTACGCGACGATGTATGTGAAAAAACCATGGACGATTCGTCAGTACGCAGGGTTTTCAACAGCAGAAGAAAGCAATGCTTTTTATCGTAGGAATTTAGCTGCAGGACAAAAAGGGCTGTCTGTTGCTTTTGATTTAGCAACACACCGAGGGTACGACTCTGATCATCCTCGTGTTGTGGGCGACGTAGGCAAAGCAGGGGTGGCAATCGATTCTATCTTAGACATGAAAAAGCTTTTTGACGGTATTCCGCTGGATAAAATGTCAGTTTCAATGACTATGAATGGTGCTGTACTACCAATCATGGCTTTTTATATCGTAACTGCTGAAGAACAAGGTGTGCAAAGGGAACAACTAGCCGGTACCATTCAAAATGATATTTTAAAAGAATACATGGTGCGGAATACGTATATTTATCCTCCAGATATGTCGATGAGAATTATTGCAGATATTTTCAAGTATACGTCTGAACATATGCCTAAATTTAATAGCATCAGTATTTCGGGTTATCACATGCAAGAAGCAGGAGCACCAGCTGACCTGGAGCTAGCCTACACGCTAGCAGATGGATTAGAATATGTCCGAACGGGGATAAAATCTGGTATTTCAGTAGACGCTTTTGCCCCGCGGCTATCATTCTTTTGGGCGATTGGAATGAATTACTTTATGGAAGTAGCAAAAATGAGAGCTGGTCGATTGCTATGGGCTAAGTTAATGAAGCAGTTTAACCCCAAAAATCCCAAATCACTAGCTTTGCGCACCCACTCACAAACGTCTGGTTGGAGTTTAACGGAGCAAGACCCATTCAATAACGTAGTACGTACATGCGTAGAAGCACTTGCAGCTATTTCAGGACACACACAATCATTGCATACGAATGCATTAGATGAGGCAATTGCGTTACCAACAGATTTTTCTGCAAGAATAGCACGTAATACACAGCTATATTTGCAAGATGAAACGTCTATTTGTTCTGTTATCGACCCACTGGGAGGAGCTTATTATATTGAATCGCTAACAAATGAGCTTGTTCATAAAGCATGGGCTCATTTAGAAGAAATTGAAGCACTTGGTGGCATGGCTAAGGCAATTGAAACTGGAATTCCAAAAATGAAAATTGAAGAAGCTGCTGCGAGAAGGCAAGCCAGAATCGATTCCAAAGCTGAAATTATTGTTGGAGTGAATGCATTCAAAGCGAACGAAGACGAGGAACTAGAGATTTTAGATATTGATAATCAAGCGGTGCTAACAGCGCAGGTAGAAAGGTTAAAAGAGCTGAAGAATCAGCGCGATGACAAGCAGGTGGAAAAAACCTTACGTGATTTAACACATGCTGCTGAAACAGGCCAAGGAAATTTACTAGAGCTAGCGGTTGAAGCTGCGAGAACAAGAGCAACGCTAGGAGAAATATCATTTGCTCTTGAAAAAATATCTGGTAGGCATCAAGCAGTTACACGCTCAATAAAAGGTGTTTATCAAGCAGAATTTGAAGGAGCAGAGCTTATTGATAAAGTTCGCCGGTTAACGGATGATTTCTTAGAAGAAGAAGGAAGAAGGCCAAGGATTCTAGTTGCTAAAATGGGTCAAGACGGTCACGATCGTGGAGCAAAAGTCATTTCTACAGCATTTGCCGATCTAGGTTTTGATGTTGATATTGGTCCGCTTTTTCAAACGCCTGAAGAAACTGCAGTGCAGGCAATTGAAAATGATGTTCATGTAGTAGGGTTTAGCTCGCTTGCTGCAGGACATAAAACGCTACTTCCACAGCTTGTTGAACAGCTGCACTTACATGGTAGAGAAGATATTTTAGTCATTGTAGGAGGCGTTATCCCTAAACAAGATTATCCATTCTTAGAAGCAAGCGGAGCAGCAGCTATCTTTGGTCCAGGTACGATCATTCCAAAAGCAGCTATCCATGTGTTAGAAAAGATTAAAGAAAAGCTAGCGGTAGATGAGTGATTATATGGCCAAATTAAAAACGGTGTCTCAGTATAAAGATGGAATTTTAAAAGAAAATCGAGCTGCTTTAGCACAAGCCATTACCTTAATTGAAAGCCAGGCTGCTAAGCATAAACACTTGGCTCAACAGTTAATGAAAGAAATTTATTCGCATACAGGAAAATCAATTCGAATTGGATTTACAGGTGTACCAGGAGCCGGAAAAAGTACGTTAATTAATGCATTTGGGACGTATCTATGTGATCATGGGTACCGAGTAGCAGTACTGGCGATTGATCCCAGCAGTACGGTGTCCGGTGGAAGTATCTTAGGTGATAAAACGCGCATGGAACAGCTCGCTAAGCATCCAAGAGCTTTTGTTCGACCGTCTCCTTCACAAGGAACATTAGGAGGAGTTCATCGTAAGACAAGAGAAGCTATCCTTTTATGTGAAGCAGCAGGTTATGACGTTATTTTTGTCGAAACAATGGGCGTGGGGCAAGGTGAAGGAATCGTTAAGCAAATGGTTGATGTTTTTATTCTTCTTGTGTTAACAGGGGCAGGAGACGAACTTCAAGGAATTAAAAAAGGAATTCTAGAATTAGCTGACTTAATTTGTGTCAATAAAGCGGATGGAGATAATCGACAAAAAGCAGTACTTACGAAAAAAGAGTATGAATCCGTTATTTCATTTCTATATGCTCATTCACCTAATTGGCAACCAAAAGTGTTAACAACCTCTATTTATGAAGCAGGTGACTTTATAAACTTGTGGAATCACATTGCTGATTATAAGGGTTGGATGATACAAAATGGCCAGTTTGAAAAAAAGCGGGGATTACAGCTATCTGCATGGTTGCAGTCAAGAATTTCTGATTATCTGTACGAATCTTTTTATGGTAAGCAAGAGCTGCGACAGGCTTTAAAAATCGTTGAGCAACATATGCAAAAAGGACACCTAACGATGGAAGAAGCATTTGAGAAAATAATTCACCAGTATGAACAAGTGAATCAACCGATAAAATAACAATAATTTTTTTACAAACATAAGCGAAAGAAATCGCGTTTTAAGTCATGGTTTGCTATGATAAAAGTAGCTAACTAAAGGAGGTAAAAAGATGAACATCGATTTTAATTTATTTATGAATGATGTTGTTCGCCAAGCGCGTCAAGAGATTGAAGCTGCAGGCTATACACAATTAACGACAGCTGAAGACGTAGAGGATGCGCTTCAAAAGTCAGGTACAACATTAGTAATGGTGAACTCAGTTTGTGGATGTGCAGGTGGAATTGCTAGACCAGCAGCTGCTCATTCCGTTCATTACGATAAGCGCCCAACGAATCTCGTTACTGTATTCGCTGGTCAAGATAAAGAAGCAACGGCTCGCGCTAGAGAATATTTTGAAGGTTATCCACCATCTTCCCCATCTTTTGCGTTATTAAAAGATGGTAAAATTATGACAATGGTAGAGCGTCATGAAATTGAAGGACATGAGCCAATGTCTGTTGTAACAAAACTTCAAGAAGCGTTTGAAAAATATTGTGAAGAAGTATAAATGAAAAAGCCGCGTAAGCGGCTTTTTTTGTTTGGTGAAAATGTTTATAATATTAATTTTTTATACATAATTCACATAGTTATGGAAAATGGTGGATAAGTATTTTCATATAGCTAAATCTATATTTAAAAAAAGTATTGCATAAATATAAATACGTGTTAAAATACAGTTACATGAATATATATTTATTTTTTGTAATGACTTGTAATAAGGAAAAACTTATTTCATAATATTATTAATTTTAAAAATATTAGAATTTGGAGGGTATGTGATATGAAAATGAAGAAATGGCTATCAGTAACAGTTATAGGGTTGTTAACAGCCGGAGCATTAGCTGCTTGTGGTGCTGGTGAAGGTGCTTCAAATGGAAGCGGAGGCAGTGATGATGCAAAAGTATTAAAAATGGGAACTTCAGCTGATTATCCACCGTTTGAGTATATTGATACAGCAAAAGGCGACAATGAGCCGATTGGTTTTGATATCGACTTAGCAAAAGCAATTGGTAAAGAACTAGGTTATGAAGTGCAAGTTGTCGACATGGAGTTCGGTAGCTTAATACCATCTTTACAGTCTAAAAAAGTGGACTTTGTTTTAGCAGGAATGACGCCAACGGAAGAGCGTAAAAAGAACGTGGATTTTTCAGATGTATACTATGAGGCGAAAAATGTACTTGTATCTAAAAAGGACGAGCCAATTAATAGCATTGAAGAGTTGAACGGAAAAAAAGTAGGTGTTCAAACAGCATCTATTCAAGAAGATGAAGCAAAAACACTATCAGAAGAAGTAGACATTAAAATTGAAAGTCGCGATCGTATTCCACAATTGATTCAAGAAATGAAGTCAAATCGTATTGATGTAGCAATCATTGAGGATACAGTAGCAAAAGGCTATGTTGCAAAAGATGATACGTTACAACTTGTAGAAACAGGCCGAGAAGACTCTAATAAAGGATCTGCAATTGCGTTTTCAAAAGATAGCAAACTGACAGACGAATTTAACAAAGAGTTAAAAGAAATGAAAGACAATGGAGAGCTAGAAGAGCTAATTGTTAAATGGTTTGATAGCAAAGAATAAGAGACAATGAACGGAGAGGAAGGAAAACAGGCATGAATTTGGACTTTTCACAAATCGTGCCTTCAATCCCTTATATTTTAAAAGGGATAGGAGTGACGATTCAAATAGTTTTAGCTTCAGCCATTGTGGGTTTTGTACTAGGAACAATCTTATCCCTATTTAAGATTAGTCGTTCAAAACCGCTCATTTGGTTAGCTGACCTTTATACATCAATCTTTCGTGGTACGCCGCTCGTACTGCAGTTATTGCTTATTTATTTTGGGTTACCACAGATTTTAGGTTTTGATATTGCGCCGTTTCCTGCTGCAGTTGCTGCATTTGGATTAAACTCAGCTGCGTATATTTCAGAAATTATTCGTGCTGGTATTTTAGCAGTCGATAAAGGGCAACGTGAAGCTGCTCTTGCTCTAGGAATTCCATATCGTAAAATGATGGGCCAGGTTATTATGCCACAAGCCTTAAAAAATATTTTACCAGCTTTAATGAATGAGTTTATTACGCTCACGAAAGAATCAGCACTTGTAACGGTTATCGGTGCTCTTGATATTATGAGACGTGCATATATCGTTGGAGGAGAAAAGTTTGCATATTTTGAACCTCTATTATTTGCAGGATTAATTTATTACATCATGGTAATGGGCTTAACGCTCCTTGGTAAAGTGATCGAGAGGAGAATGAGAAAAGGTGATTAAAATTGAAAACTTACACAAGTCCTTTGGCCACAATGAAGTTCTAAAAGGCATTTCTACAATTATTAAAGAAAAAGAAGTAGTCGCTGTCATTGGCCCATCAGGTTCAGGGAAGTCAACGTTTTTACGTTGTATGAATTTACTTGAGCAGCCAACTAGTGGAGCTATTACAATAGCTGATCAAGAAATTACCAATGCGAAAACAAACATTATGAACGTACGACAAAATGTCGGAATGGTGTTTCAGCATTTTCATCTGTTTCCTCATATGACGGTGCTTGAAAACTTAACGTATGCGCCTATTACAGTTAAAGGCATTTCAAAAGAAGAAGCGAAAAATAAAGGAATGCAACTGCTAACCAAAGTCGGACTAGCTGAAAAAGCAAACGAGTATCCAAATCGACTTTCAGGAGGTCAAAAGCAGCGTGTTGCTATTGCTCGTGCTCTTGCGATGGAGCCAGAAATAATGCTTTTTGATGAACCAACATCTGCTTTAGATCCAGAGATGGTAAAGGAAGTATTAGATGTAATGAAATCATTAACTGAAACGGGTATGACAATGGTTATTGTTACGCACGAAATGGGATTTGCGCGCGAAGTAGCAGATCGTGTTTTATTTTTAGATGGTGGTCGCCTAGTGGAAGACTCACCTCCCACTGAGTTTTTTACTGCACCTAAAAGTAAGCGTGCGAAAGATTTTCTTGAAAAAATCTTATAATAATCAGAAAGCGTAGAACGAAAGTTGTTCTACGCTTTTTTTAATTTATAAAAAGCTCCAAGCATTGCGTAATTGAATGAAACATGTTAATAAATAATAGTATTATGAATAACTTATAAAAAAGGAACTGCTTAGGAGTTTTGACGACATGAAATATAAAATTGGTTATCGAACCTTTAAAACAGCCGTAGGTACTGCACTAGCAATTAGCATTGCACAGCTCATTGGCCTTGAGTTTTTCCCATCAGCGGGGATTATTACAATCTTATGTATACAAAATTCACAGAAAAAATCGTTGCAAAGTGCGTTTGATCGCTTTGTAGCTTGTTCGATTTCAATTTTATTTTCATTTATTTTCTTTGAAGGAATTGCTTACCACCCAGCGGTTATTGGGCTAATGCTGCTATTTTTCATTCCGTTAACCGTTATTTTAAAGGTGAACGGAGGAATTGTAACAAGTTCGGTTATCTTATTGCACATTTATTCTCTTGAAAATATGACGTGGCAAATTGTTTTAAACGAATTGGGGCTAATTGTGGTTGGGATTGGCGTAGCGCTTCTTGTTAACTTATACATGCCAAGTTTAGACAAAGAGCTTCGTCAGTATCAGCAGGACATTGAAGAGAATTTTCATATTATGCTTAAAGAAATGGCGATTTATTTAAGAACAAACGAAAGTACTTGGTCCGGTAAAGAAATTGCTGATACAGCAGTGCTTTTAGAAAAAGCTAAAAGCTTAGCCTTTCGAGATGTTGAAAACCATTTTGTACGTTCAGAAAATTATTATTATCGATATTTTAAAATTCGTGAAAAACAATTAGAAATTCTAGAACGTACTCTTCCTCTTCTCACATCAATCGATCTTGTGGTTGAACAAAGATATATGATTGCTGATTTTATTGAAGAATTAAGTTTTTCTATTCACCCTGGTAATACAGCCAAGCTTTTTTTATTAAAGCTAGAGCAACTCAAAGAATCTTTTCAAAGCATGGATCTACCTAAGTCTCGTGAAGAATTTGAAGCGCGAGCGGATCTGTTACATTTTGTAAAGGAAATAGAGCAATATTTAATTATTAAACAAAGCTTAAAAATTACGTAAACAATATGCATGTTGTAGCAACCCCTTACGAACAATAAGAAAAAGCGTAAGGGGTTGAATTGTATGCACGTCGTATTTCTTATTTTAGTACTTGTATCACCAATTTGGCCGCTGGGAGAAAATCCTTTACCAGCTGACCCTTTTATTATTGTAAACAAACAGACAAATGAATTAGCATATATTGAACATGGTAAGATAGAGAGTGTTATTAAAGTGGGTTCAGGAAGAACAAAAGATTTAACACCAGAAGGGGAATTCACAATCACAGTCAAAGCAGCAAATCCTTATTATCGCAAAGATAAGATAGAAGGTGGGGACCCTACTAATCCACTTGGATTGAGGTGGATTGGATTTGATGCAAAAGACACGGATGGACGAATTTATGGCATTCACGGTACAAACCAGCCAAACTCTATCGGTAAGTATGTTTCGAATGGGTGCATTAGGCTTCGAAATGAGCGAGTTGTGGAGTTATATGAAAAGGTTCCTCTTGGAACAAAAGTATGGATTGTGACCAGTGGAAAACCCTTTGAAGACCTAGCGAAAGAAAAAGGAATAGAGGTGCAATAAAAGGTAGGTGAGAAATCACCTACCTTTTTTATAGCCACATTGTAATGCCAGCAAGAACAGTTGTGATTACCATTGTTCCTAGCATTAAATAGACCACAATTTTTTGCCATTTTTTATTCGACATAAAAGAGTAGCTCCTCTCACAACCTTTTTTTCTATTTTACATGTAGCAACGAAATGGGACAAGCAACTTCTTTATTCGCTTTTGTTTTAAGAAGGAGAATGACGATTCATTCAAGAATATGTCTAAATGAAAACGCTTTTTTGTGGGGGTGGGAAATATGAACAAAATTGATCATATTGGCATTGCTGTTCACTCGATTGATAAAATTAAACCATTTTATGAGAGGCAGCTTGGCTTAGTATGCTTAGGGACAGAAAAAGTAGAAAATCAAGGTGTAAAGGTAGCTTTTTTTCAATGCGGTGATTCGAAAATTGAGCTTCTTGAACCTTTAAATGATAGCAGTCCAGTTGCTAAATTTATTCAAAAGCGTGGAGAAGGTATACATCACATTGCTTTTGGCGTTAAGAGCATTGAAGAACGGATTCAAGAACTGAAAGAACGTGGAATTAAAATGATTGATGATGAGCCAAGATTAGGAGCTGGTGGTGCGGCCATTGCTTTTTTACATCCGTCTTCCACGGCAGGGGTTTTGTATGAGCTTTGTGAAAAGAAACCAACAAAGGAGGAATAGCAGATGGTTGATATTTATGAAAAGCTAAATGAGCTATACGATAAGCGCCGCAAAATTGAACAAGGGGGGGGAGATGAAAAAATTGAAAAACAGCATTTTAAAGGAAAGCTAACGGCTAGAGAGCGAATTGATTTATTGGTTGACAACGGAACGTTTGTTGAAGTTCAGCCTTTTATAGAACACCGCTGTCTGGACTTTAATATGAACACACAGACGGGTCCTGGAGACGGTGTTGTCACGGGGTACGGTAAAGTAAATGGTCGAGGTATCTATTTGTTTTCTCAGGATTTTACGGTATTTGGCGGTGCGCTTGGAGAAATGCATGCAAAAAAAATCGCCAATGTAATGGACCTAGCAGCGAAAACTGGTGTGCCTTTTATCGGATTAAATGACTCCGGTGGAGCGAGAATCCAAGAAGGCGTGATGTCGTTAGACGGATACGGTCAAATCTTTTATCGAAACGCTATTTATTCTGGAGTCATTCCTCAAATTTCAGTGATTATGGGACCATGTGCAGGTGGGGCAGTATACTCACCAGCCATCACTGACTTTGTATTTATGGTGGAAAAGACGAGCCAAATGTTTATTACAGGACCGAAAGTAATTGAAACAGTAACGGGTGAAACCATCACAGCAGAGAACTTAGGTGGAGCTGCTGTTCATAATGAAATTAGTGGAAATGCTCATTTTAGTGCAGGTTCAGAAGAAGAAGTGCTTGAGCAAGTTCGCCTCTTACTAAGTTATTTACCTTTATCTAATACTGAAAAGCCACCGAGTGTCCCTTATGATGATCAAAGCAATGACCGCCCGGAATTACTGGATGTTGTTCCTTTTGATGCTGTTAGACCATATGATGTTCGCCATGTTATTCAACATGTCGTAGACGAAGGCACATTCCTAGAAGTGCAAAAAGATTTTGCTAAAAATATTGTGGTTGGCTTAGCTCGCTTGAATGGAAGCGTGGTGGGGCTTGTTTGTAATCAACCAAAATTTATGGCCGGCAGCTTAGATATTAACTCCTCAGATAAAGCCGCACGTTTTATAAGGTTTTGTGACTCTTTTCATATTCCACTTATTACGTTTGAAGATGTAACAGGATTCTTTCCAGGTATTAAGCAAGAACATGGCGGTATCATTCGTCACGGTGCTAAAATTTTATATGCCTATTCTGAGGCAACTGTTCCGAAAATTACGGTGATTTTGCGAAAAGCTTACGGTGGAGCTTATGTTGCGCTAAATAGTAAATCGATTGGTGCAGATATGGTATATGCTTGGCCAAATGCTGAAATTGCCGTTATGGGTCCTCAAGGAGCTGCCAATATTATCTTTGCGCATGAAATTCATAATAGTGATGCTCCTGAAGAGGTTCGAGCTGAAAAAATTGAGCAGTATCGCGATAAATTTGCTAATCCGTACGTTGCAGCAAGAGCGGGTATGGTAGATGATGTAATTGATCCAAGAGATACGAGAATAAAACTAATACAAGCACTTGAAATGTTGCACAATAAAAAGGAAGAGCGTCCACAGCGAAAACATGGTAACATACCATTGTAGGTTAATTTTGGAGGGATTACATATTATGGTTAATGAGCAACGTTTAGTTGATCTATTTTTAGAACTTATACAAGTTGATTCAGAAACAAAGTATGAAGCCGAGATTGCAAAAGTATTAACGAAAAAATTCACGGCGTTAGGAGTAAGAGTTGTTGAAGATGATACAACAGCTGAAACTGGACATGGTGCAGGTAATTTAATTTGTACCCTTCCTGGAACAAAAGAAGGAGTAGATACCATCTATTTTACTTCTCATATGGATACAGTTGTTCCTGGAAAAGGCATTAAGCCATCCATTGAAGACGGTTATATTAAAAGCGATGGAACAACGATTCTAGGAGCTGATGATAAAGCTGGGTTGGCAGCAATGTTAGAAGCTATTCAAGTGTTAAAAGAGCAAAATGTTGAGCACGGTACCATTGAGTTTATCATTACGGTTGGAGAAGAATCCGGATTAGTGGGTGCAAAAGCATTAGATCCAAAACTTGTAACGGCTAAATTTGGCTATGCGCTTGATAGCGATGGAAAAGTGGGCGATATTATTGTTGCTGCTCCAACTCAAGCAAAAGTTAAAGCAGATATTTACGGAAAAACAGCTCACGCTGGTGTAGCGCCTGAGCGCGGGGTTTCAGCGATCACCATTGCTTCAAAAGCGATTTCACGTATGCCGTTAGGGCGCATCGATGAAGAAACAACGGCAAACATTGGTCGTTTTGAAGGTGGAACACAAACGAATATTGTGTGCGACTACGTATCGATTTTAGCAGAAGCTCGTTCACTGGTTCCTGAAAAAATGGAAGCGCAAGTTGCCAAAATGAAGGAAGCTTTTGAATCTGCAGCAAGTGACATGGGAGGAAGAGCTGAAGTAGATATTAAAGTAATGTATCCTGGATTTAAATTCAGCGATGGAGACCATGTTGTTGAAGTAGCTAAAAAAGCCGTTGCCAATATCGATCGCTCTTCACGTCTGTTACAAAGCGGCGGTGGCAGCGATGCAAACGTCATTGCAGGTTTTGATGTGCCGACTGTAAACTTAGCGGTGGGTTATGAAGACATTCATACAACGAGCGAAAAGATTCCAGTTGAAGAACTTGTAAAAACATCAGAGCTGGTTGTATCGATTATCAAAGAAGTAGCAAATGGATAATAATCTTATTGTAAAAAGCTTGAGCCTTGCAGCTCAAGCTTTTTACATATCGGCTAATTTAAAGTTTGAATTTTTTGACACTTTGTATAATGTAAACAGCAGGTTTCTTCAGTAAAATGGATTATAAGCTTAAAACCTTAACGAAAAGGAGTGAAATCAGTCGAGGGGAAAGTCAATAAAAAAATATGTAAGCGCTTTCAAAAATGTTTTATATAAAGCAATTTAGAAGGGGGATGGATTTATGAAGTCTTCAGTTCAGCCGATGCTTCAAACAATTGTACAGAACTTTAGTGAAGTTGAAAAAGGCTTGTCAAATCAAGAAGCTATTGAAGAAGCTAATCGATGTTTATACTGTTACGATGCTCTTTGCATTCAAGCTTGTCCAACGGGCATTGATATACCAACGTTTATTAAAAAAATTGCGTCTGGAAACTTAAAGGGGTCTGCTCAAACGATTATGACATCCAATCCTGTTGGAGCGAGCTGTGCGAGGGTTTGTCCAACAGAAGAGCTTTGTGAAGGAGCATGTGTATTAAATCATTCGACTAAGTCTATTATGATTGGCGATCTTCAGCGGTATGCTACTGATTGGGCTATTCAAAATGAACAGGTGTTATTTACAAAAGGAAAGCCAAATGGAAAGCGAGTTGCCATTGTAGGTGGAGGACCAGCTGGGCTTTCAGCTGCCAGGGAGCTAGCTCGCTTTGGATATGCCGTAACAATTTTTGAAGCAGAAAAAGAAGCAGGTGGGTTAAATACTTATGGAATTGTATCATTTCGACTTCCTCAAGCTATTTCCTTTTGGGAGGTACAACAAGTAAAAGCTCTAGACGTTGAAGTTAAGACAAACGTGCGCGTTGGTGAAGACGTGATGCCGAGTGAACTTTTAAAGAACTATGATGCAGTCGTTCTTGCTATTGGAATGAGTAAGGTTCCAAATTTAGGTATTGAGGGAGAACAGCTAAACGGGGTTTATGATGCAATTGAATTTGTGAAGAAAACCAAATCGGAAGCTTTGACTACAGAGTTTGTAGGAAAAAAAGTAGCGGTTGTTGGTGCAGGAAATACAGCGATTGATGGAGCAACATGTTCCGTACGATTAGGGGCAGAAAACGTGCAGATTCTATACCGTAGAACAAGTGCTGAAATGACAGCTTATGATTTTGAATATGAATTTGCCAAGCAAGACGGTGTAGAGTTTCGCTGGTTAACAGCACCTGTGAGAATTGTTGGAAATGACAAAAACGAAGTGACAGGTATTGAATGTATTAAAATGGAACTAAAAGAATCGGAAGGCCATGGACGAAAAAAGCCTGTACCAATAGAAGGGTCGGAGTTCTTAATTGAAGTCGATGCTGTTATTAAAGCCATTGGACAAGAACGTTACTTATCTTTAATTAATCAATTTGAATTAAAGCAAGATGGTGGCGTGGTAATTATTAATCAAGATACGTTTCAAACCTCCAATCCTAAAGTTTTTGCCTGTGGTGACGTTGTATTTGGAAAAGGACAAGGTGAAGCCATGGTTGTAACTGCTGCACAGCAAGGGAAGAAAACGGCATATGGCATTCATGCTCAGTTAAAGAAAGAAGCAATTGAAACAGCTTAAACAAACGAGAGGGGGAAACAAGTATGGCAGATCTACGGATAAATTTAGCAGGTATTAAATCACCAAATCCATTTTGGCTAGCATCAGCGCCGCCTACAAACTCAGGGTATCAAGTACAGCGTGCCTTTGAAGCAGGGTGGGGTGGAGCAGTTTGGAAAACGCTTGGAGATCCAATTTTAAATGTATCATCACGGTTTGCAGCAGTGAGTTTCAATGGCCAGCGCGTAGCGGGTTTTAATAATATTGAGCTTATTACAGACCGTCCGCTTGAGGTCAATTTAAAAGAGATTTATGAGACTAAAAAGAAATTTCCTGACCATGCTATCATCGCTTCTTTAATGGTTGAACCGAAACAGGAGAAATGGCATGAAATTGTAAAGCGTGTAGAAGATGTGGGTGTTGACGGCTTAGAGCTAAATTTTGGCTGTCCTCACGGTATGGCCGAGCGAGGAATGGGAGCAGCTTCAGGGCAGGTGCCAGAACTTGTTGAAAAGCAAACGTACTGGGCTAAAGAAGTAGCGAAAACGCCTGTTATTGTTAAGTTGACTCCAAATATTACGGATATCACGGTTACAGCAGAAGCAGCTGTAAGAGGTGGAGCGGACGCAGTGAGCATGATCAACACTATTAATAGCTTAGCCGGAGTGGATATTAATTCATGGAACACAATTCCTCACGTGGCTGGTAAAGGTGCACATGGAGGCTACTGTGGTCCAGCTGTGAAGCCTATCGCATTAAATATGGTGGCTGAATGTGCAAGAAGTCCTCATATTAACGTACCGATTTCAGGTATGGGAGGCGTATCGAATTGGCAGGAAGCAGTGGAGTTTATGCTTATGGGGGCGACTGGGGTTCAAGTGTGCACAGCCGCTATGCATCATGGCTTTAGAATTGTAGAGGACATGCTTGATGGGCTAAATAACTACCTTGATGAGCGAGGAATTGCAAAAGTGAGCGATCTTGTTGGGAAAGCTGTTCCGAAATACTCTGATTGGGGAAATCTTGATTTAAACTATAAAGTTGTGGCTCGAATAGATCCCAATACATGTATTAACTGTAACAAGTGCCATATTTCATGTGAAGACACGTCTCATCAATGTATTGATATGTTAAAAGACCCTTCAGGAAAACCATATTTGCAAGTAAGAGAAGAAGATTGTGTGGGCTGTAATCTCTGCTCGATTGTCTGTCCTGTTGATGGCGCAATTTCCATGGTGGAGGTAGCAAGTGAGCAGCCACCTATGACATGGAATGAAAGACAAGCGGCACTTGCGATGACATCTGCACAAAAATTAGACGTATAACAAACAATAGGGGGATTAAGCCATGAGAAAATTAGTGAAAGATGGAGTGATTGTTACAGCAGCAGATATGTACAGGGGAGATATTTTAATTGAGGATGGGAAAATCACAGCAATTGGAACAGGGTTAGATGAATCTAACTGTGAGGTTGTTGATGCCAACGGAGCCTACATTTTTCCTGGAGGGATTGATCCACATACTCATTTAGACATGCCGTTTGGAGGGACTGTCACCAAAGATGATTTTGAAACAGGGACCATCGCAGCAGCGTTCGGAGGGACTACAACAATCATTGATTTTTGCTTAACAGATAAAGGGAAACCATTGCAAAATGCCATTAATACTTGGCATGCAAAATCAGAAGGAAAAGCAGCTATTGACTATAGCTTTCATCTAATGATTGGAGAGATGAATGATGCCGTATTAGAACAGCTTCCTACTATTATTGAAGATGAAGGAATTACGTCGTTCAAAGTATTTATGGCATATAAAGACGTCTTTCAAGCGGACGATGCGACCCTTTACCAAACGCTCATTCAGGCAAAAGAGCTTGGTGCGTTAGTTATGGTACATGCTGAAAACGGAGACGTAATTGACTATTTGACAAAGAAAGCATTAGAAGCAGGAAATACAGATCCAATTTACCATGCGCGCACTAGGCCCCCAGAGATTGAAGGTGAAGCAACAGGTAGAGCAGCATGTTTTACAGGTCTTGCAGATTCGCAACTATATGTAGTGCATGTATCTTGTGCTGAAGCGGTGAATCAAATTGCTCAGGCTCGGAACCGAGGTGTAAATATTTGGGGTGAAACATGCCCACAATATTTAGTTTTAGATGAATCGGCCTTAGAGAAGCCAAATTTTGAAGGAGCCAAATACGTTTGGTCACCACCTCTTCGCGAAAAGTGGAATCAAGAAGTGTTGTGGAATGCATTAAAAAATGGAGATCTACAAACGATTGGATCTGATCAATGTTCATTTGATTTTAATGGACAAAAAGATTTAGGTAAGAACGATTTCACAAAAATTCCAAATGGCGGTCCTATTATTGAAGATCGTATGAGCATCTTATTCTCAGAAGGCGTGCAGAAAGGGAGAATAACGCTCAATCAGTTTGTGGATGTCACCTCTACTCGTACGGCGAAGTTATTTGGCCTATATCCGAAAAAAGGAACAATTGCTGTAGGAAGTGACGCTGATTTGTTAATTTTTGATCCAACAGTTAAACGCAAAATCTCGGCTGAAACCCATCATATGGCTGTTGACTATAGCGCATTTGAAGGAATGGAAGTTACGGGTGAGCCGGTTTCAGTATTGTGTAGAGGAGAGTTTGTGATTAAAGAAAAGCAATTTGTTGGTAAAAGTGGTTATGGTGAGTACATTAAGCGGTCAAAATTTAATGAGCGTAATGAAGCTCAGCAAGCTCCGGTGAAATTGTAACTATACTACTGTGCTGTGCTATGGCATAGCGCAACCCCTAGAGAAAGAGAGAGAAAACAGCCTTCATGATGAATGTAACGCGTTTACTAAATAGTATGAGGGGTGCAAGAAATGAAAAAATCAAAAAGCTATTTAAAATCACCGGATTTATTACCTATTGCGCATCAAAATCGTAAGATTGGAACGCTTGGCTTTTCGTTAATGTGGGTTAGTATGGCAGTTGTATTAGCTGCATTTGCAATCGGAGGATCTGGTGTGCAAAGCTTATCTCTCGGTTGGGTTGTCGTAGCAACTGTAATTGGATCTATTGCAATTGGTTTGTTTGTAACAATTATTGCTGATATTGGAATCGAACATGGTTTATCATTTCCAGTTTATATGAGAGCTCCGTTTGGAACAATTGGTACTCATATTCCCTCTGTTATGCGTGGGCTTGCAGCTTCTTGTTGGTTTGGGATTAATACGTATTTTGGTGCTACGGCAATGAATGGAATTTTAAATGCTCTAGCAGGGTTTAATAACTGGCTCGTTTGTTTTTTTCTCTTTGCGTTATTACAGCTTATCAATACAGCACTTGGAATTAAAGCAGTAGAACGGTTTACAGACCTAGCAGCGCCAGTTATTATCATCATTTCAGCCTGGATGTATACAACTCTGTCAGACCAAGCCCTTTCTCAAGGTAGAGAGGTTTGGGCTTGGATTGAAAGTCCGGTTACAGGAGGGGCAGCTGTTACAGCATTTATCGTAGTCATTATGAGCAACATGGGGTTTTGGGCAACGCTTGCGGCAGATATTCCATCTATTTCAAGGTTTATTAAAGCACCGACACATGAGCGGAGTTGGATAAAGCGTAATAAAGGGGCTCTTGTAGGAAGCGTAGTAGCGTTGCCGCTAACTCAAACGTTTATGGTTATCATTGGCGGTGTGTCATATATTGCTGTGAAGAACTACGATCCAGTAGTGGCACTTCAAGAAGCTGCATCTGGACTTGCGCTTGGCGTATTACTTTTGATGGTTGTGTTTGCCCAGTGGTCAACAAATATCTCAGCAAATCTGATTCCAGCTGCCACGATTTTTTCAAATGTTGGTGGACCGAAAGTACCCTTTTGGGTTGGGGTAGTTATCGCTGGAATTGTAGGCACAATTGTACAACCTTGGAGCTTGTTCAGCATCATTGTTCCAGCATTGTTAATTGTAGGTGGGATTTTGTCAGCGATTGTTGGCATTTTGTTTGCAGATTACTACTTATTGCGAAAGCGTAGAGTAAATGTAACAGAGCTGTATGAAGAAAATGGACAGTACCGCTACTTTTACGGCTTTAATATAGCTGGGTTACTAGCATGGACTATAGGTGGAACAAGTGCTTACTTTTTATCAACTTATTCGTTTGTCGTTGGATTTATAGTAGGCGCTGTCTGTTATTATGTTTTAGCTAAATATTGGTGGTTTAAGCATTATAAACAAGATGAGATTGAGACACCAAGTGATGAAAAGTATCTAGGTATTACAGTTGGTCGAGATTGGGTTATCTCAATTGATGAAGAAGTAATTCAACCTGTCGCATCCAACCAAACTATTTCAACAGATTGAGGTGAAGTTATGTCAGACTACCAGCATTTTGTTGCAGAACGTGAAAAGATTGATTTTCTTATTGAAAAAGGTTTTATTATTAAAAGCGTGACGGAAAATCTAAGCGGTGCGTTTCTAGAATTTGAACGCATAAAGCAAGGAAAGGTTGAAAAAGAAAAGCTCCATATCCTAACGGCAGATGCTAGAAAGTATTTTTCAGGAATATTAATTCAGCAACTATAAAATAAGCCTACTTCATATTTCAAATATGAGGTAGGCTTATTTTTTTAAAAAAATTAGGGTGAAAAGTGAAACTAAATCATAAAATCTTTCGTTACTATTCATGTCAAGTATTACGTATTACAAACAGTTATTACATTTCATTTACAACAATGGAAAATGGGTTTAGTTAGGGTGTGATTTGTAGTAAATAGTATAGTATGAAAGTTTTTTGAAAATGAAAATGTAAACGTTAAATAATTTAATAAATGATAAGGGTGTGACACAGAGATGATGAATGAGAAAGATTTAGACGTGATGACAGTTGAGGAAAGAAAAGTAATAGATAAGCTTAAGATGGAAATGCTTAATGCAGTGTCACTTCATGACCTACGTTTTTATAAACAAGAGATTCAAAGAATAAAAGAGCAAGCTAAAAAAAGACATGGTTTCTTTAAAACGCTGCAAGTAGCTGCTGAAAAGCTGTAAATCGCTGAATGATTTATAGCTTTTTTTTTGCAAAATTCTATGTAAGCAAAGGCGTGTATGATTATATTCTAAAAAAATATAAAGAGATAAAATGATTTATTTTTCAGAAAACTTAAGCTAATATAAAGAGATAGACTGATTAAGGGTGGTGTGGGTTTGAAATCTTATTTGACCATTAATGAGGTTTTAAAAAGAAAACATTTTAACAGCTGTGAAGTAATTGCAGGTAAAGTCGGTCTCACAAATCGAGTGAAATGGGTTCACGTGATGGAAGTGACTCGGGTGAATGAGCTTCTAAAAGGGAATGAATTAATTCTTTCAACCGGTGTAGGATGGAAGGAAGATAATGAATTGTGCCTGTCGTTTTTAAAGCAGTTAATCGAATGTCAGGCTTCAGGATTATGTATTGAACTGGGTACGTACACCTCTCAGATTCCTCAAAACGTCATTGAATTTGCAAATCAACATGAATTTCCTATTATTTTATTTCATGAAGAAGTGCCGTTTGTTGAAATAACCCAAGATTTGCATGCGTTACTAGTAAACCAGCATTATTTAATGATTTCAGATTTAGAAAATTACTCTCAGCAGCTGAATCAAATGCTGCTTTCTGTCAACGATCCAAAAGATATATTACAGCATCTTTGCGAATCAACCGGACTTTTAGCCGGGCTTCGTATACATAATGAAGTAATACTTTTTCCAGCCTGTCTAGACTTACCCCAACAACAATTATTACAACATCATATTACTGAACAAAATCAGAATCAAAGCAGCTTTTTTACTCATTCCATTCAATTGTTAGGTGAAAGCTATGCAGAGCTCCATATTCTTTCAACTAATGATTTTTTTACAGAGCTTGAAATGTTAACGGTTGATCGCACAGCTACAGCTCTAGCACAGCACTTTTTACGAGACTTATATGTTGAAGAAAAAAAGCGAGTTCAAGAAACAGAGTGGATGGTTCAATGGGTTAACGGTGAAATTTCTTCCTCGCAAATTACACATTATTTACAAGAAGTATTAAATGATTTTCCAATCCAAGGCGGAACAATCGTATGCTGTCAATGTGTACAAGACGTCAAGGTAGATCATACGTATTTAAAGCTAACGATTCGAGCAATTTTTGAACAAGAAGGCTTTCATCTTCTCATTTTAGAAAAGAAGAGAGAGTTAGTGTTGGTGGTTTTAAATAAACGTCAGGTGACGACGTGGAGAGAAAGGTTAGAAAAAAGCTTGAACCGTTGGATAAACCACGGTGATTTACAAGAAGTCAACAAATCACTAGGAGTGCAGCTGATCGGGGTAGGGCAGTTTAATCGACGATTAGACTACATTCATAAAGGTTATGAAACTGCTAAAAAAACGGTTTCGATTCAAATGACTTTGCACAACGAAATGAAAAATCATATTTGTTTTTATGAAGACCTTCACATGTATCGCATTATTTCGTTAGTCAATGAACAGCAGGAATTACAAGAAGTGGTGATGGAGTATTTACAGCCAGTTCTCGAATACGACCGTAAATTTAATGCTAAGTTATTTGAAACTTTGAAAGTATATTTAGCATGTAACGGATCAAAGCAAGAAACAGCAAAGCGCTTATATATTGTGCGTCAGACTCTGTATCATCGTATTGAAAAATTGGAAAAGCTATTAGGTTCTGATTTTATGGTTCATGAAAAACGAATGGCCATTGAATTTATGATTATGACCTATGACTATTTGTTTGCACTAAACGCATCTACTACTGCTATTAATAAATTAGGAAAAGCATCTTTTACATGATTCTCTTTCATTTTACTAGGTTTGTTTTGTATTTCATTACCCAATGTGTGAAACCATACAGAACTTCTATTTCACATTCTGTCTAATGAATCCGAAGCAAGAATTAATGATAATAAAAGTAAGATTGTATGTTAAAAGGGGGCTAATGGGATGTCAGTCGTGAATGAAGATACAAAGCAGTTAAGAAACTATGTGGGTGGAAAGTGGGTTGCTTCAGCAAGCAATCAGTTTCAAGATGTAATTGATCCTTCAACAGGAAAGACGCTTGCAAAAGTACCTCTCTCAACGAAGCAAGATGTTGACCACGCTGTTAAAAATGCGAAAGAAGCGTTTAAAACATGGAGGCATGTACCAGCTCCGAAACGAGCAAGGCTGATGTTTGCCTTTCAACACTTGCTTATCGAGCATCATGAAGAGCTTGCAAGACTCGTAGTAAAAGAGAATGGAAAGGCTTATAAAGAAGCTTATGGAGAGGTCCAACGTGGTATCGAATGTGTAGAATTTGCTGCCGGAGCACCAACGCTACTTATGGGTGAATCACTTAACAATATTGCAGAAGAAATTGATTCAGAAATGTACCGTTATCCAGTTGGAGTTGTGGGAGGAATTACGCCATTTAACTTTCCAATGATGGTTCCGCTTTGGATGTTCCCGTTAGCTATCGTCTGTGGAAACACGTTTGTATTAAAACCATCAGAACGTACTCCTTTATTAGCTACGCGAATAGCTGAGTTGTTTACAGAAGCCGGAGCTCCATCCGGCATACTAAATCTTGTGCATGGTGCACATGATGTGGTAAATGGTCTCATTGAACATGAGGATATTAAAGCAGTTTCTTTTGTTGGCTCCCAGCCAGTTGCTAAATATGTGTATGAACAAGCTGCGGCTCAAGGCAAGCGAGTTCAGGCTTTATCAGGTGCCAAAAACCATCATATCGTTATGCCAGATTGTGATATAGATAAAGCTGTAAACCATATTATAAGTTCTGCTTTTGGTAGCGCTGGGCAGCGTTGTATGGCATGCAGTGCTGTTGTGGTGGTAGACGGTGTTAAAGAACAGTTCGTTGCGAAGTTAAAGCAAAAAGCAGATGAATTAGTTATGGGCAGTGGGTTACAGGATGAAGTGCTTTTAACGCCTGTTATTCGTAAAGAACATCGAGATAAAGTACTTGGCTATATCGAAGCTGGAGTGGAAGAAGGTGCTCATTTAGTTAGAGATGGTCGTAAAGAAATGGAAGATCATTCGGAAGGTAATTTTCTTGGCGCAACGATTTTTGATCACGTAACACCTGCTATGACCATTGCAAAAGAAGAGCTATTTGCACCAGTATTAAGTCTGCTTCGAGCGGAAAGTTTAGATGAAGCGTTAGAATATATTGAAAAATCTCGATTTGGAAATGGTGCAACAATTTATACAAAGGATGCAAAAGCAATCCGCCAATTTAGAGAAGAAGCAGATGCTGGTATGCTAGGTGTCAACGTAGGAGTGCCTGCTACTATGGCTTTCTTCCCATTCTCAGGTTGGAAAGACTCTTTTTATGGAGATCTACATGTAAATGGAAAAGACGGATTAAACTTTTATACGCGTAAAAAGATGATAACATCACGCTTTGATTTTTAACATATTTATTAGGTGAAAACAGAGACTTCGGCTTTGGTCGGGGTCTCTTCATCCATATAATTATTGGAATCAGAAGGAGTGAACGCAATGGTTCAAGCTAGCAGTGGGGAAAAGAATAAAAGCTTAAAAAATAAGGATGAGCAATATTTATGGCACGGCATGAAACCTTATTCTCCTGAAGCTACTATGGTAGTAGAAAAAGCAAAGGGCGCTTGGGTAACAGATGAGGATGGAAATCGCTTTTTAGACGCTATGGCAGGGCTTTGGTGCGTAAATATTGGGTATGGAAGAGAAGAGCTAGCACAGGCAGCATATGAACAGCTCAAAGAACTAGCCTATTTTCCTTTAACGCAAAGTCACCCTCCTGCAATTCAATTAGCTGAAAAGCTCAATGAATTGCTAGGAGAAGAATATGTGATCTTTTTCTCTAATAGCGGATCAGAAGCGAATGAGACCGCATTTAAAATTGCGAGGCAATATCATCAGCAACAAGGGGAACAGGGGCGGTATAAAATTATTTCACGGTACCGTGGATATCATGGAAACTCAATGGGGGCATTATCAGCTACGGGTCAAGCTCAGCGTAAATACAAGTACGAACCTTTAGCAACTGGTTTTCTTCATGTCCCACCTCCGGATAGCTACCGAGGTGTCGATGAAATAGATGCACCAAAAGAGCAGCTTCAGTCGGTGAAGGTGATTGATGAAACAATGACGTGGGAGCTTAGTGAAACAATCGCTGCAGTTATAATGGAGCCAATTATTACAGGCGGAGGCATTTTAATTCCACCAGATAACTATATGCAAGGGGTAAAAGATGTTTGTGAAAAGCACGGAGCGTTATTGATTGTAGATGAAGTTATATGTGGGTTTGGACGCACAGGCGAAGCGTTTGGATTTATGAACTATGGCGTGAAGCCTGATATTATTACGATGGCAAAAGGTATTACAAGTGCTTATTTACCTTTGTCGGCAACAGCGGTCAAGAGAGAAATTTATGAAGCATTTAAAGGTAGCGATCAGTATGAATATTTTCGACATGTAAACACATTTGGAGGAAGTCCAGCTGCCTGTGCACTTGCACTCAAAAACCTAGAGATTATGGAAAGTGAAGGTTTATATAATCGTTCCAAAACGATGGGAACCTATTTATTGAATGAGTTAAAAGAAGAATTGAAAGAACACCCTTATGTAGGAGACATTCGTGGAAAAGGACTGCTGGTAGGGATTGAGCTTGTGTCTGATAAAACATCCAAAGTGCCCCTGGATATACAGTTGGTGAATCAAGTAATTGCAAAGTGTAAAGAAAAAGGAGTTATTATTGGGAAAAACGGTGCAACAGTAGCTGGCTATAATAATGTGCTCACTCTTTCACCGCCTCTCATGATTCCAAAGGATGATTTAAACCTTCTTATTTCTGTATTAACAGAGGCACTTCAAACAATTAAGTAGCATAGGTAAGGAAAAAGCCTGTATAATGTGCATACAGGCTTTTTGTTCGGATTCACGTTTGGGTTAAGTAGAAAGGAAGAAGCACATGGAACTATTATTTTTAGGAACGGGTGCCGGAGTACCAGCTAAACAACGAAATGTTTCGTCGATTGCTTTGCAGCTTCTGCAAGAGCGAAGTGCCGTATGGCTTTTTGATTGCGGAGAAGCAACGCAGCATCAAATTTTACATACCTCCATTCGCCCTCGTCGCATCGAGAAAATTTTTATTACGCACTTGCATGGTGACCACATTTATGGCCTTCCAGGTTTATTAGGTAGCAGATCGTTTCAAGGAGGAGAAGAACCTCTTACCGTATACGGTCCCCCTGGTATTGAGCAATTTATTAAAGTTACGTTAGAAGTTAGCCAAACCCACTTGAAGTATGGTCTTAAAGTTATTGAAGTGAATGAAGGGGTCATTTTTGAAGACAGTACGTTTAAAGTAGAATGTGCAAAGCTTGAGCATGGCGTGACGTCATATGGATATCGAATCGTTGAAAAAGACTTACCGGGTGCACTACAGGTAGAGCGTTTGAAGGAAGCTGGAGTACAACCAGGACCTCATTATAAGCAGTTAAAAGAAGGCAAAAGGATTTGTCTAGAAGATGGACGAGAAATTAACGGAGCGGAATTCATTGGAGAATCCAGACCGGGAAAAATCGTAACCATTTTGGGCGATACGCGAATGTGTAAAAATAGCACCAAGCTTGCAGAGAATGCGAACGTTTTAGTTCATGAAGCAACATTTGCTGAGGGAGATGAAAAACTAGCTTATGATTATTATCACTCCACAGCCAAGCAAGCGGCACAAGTAGCTCGGCAAGCGAACGTGCAGAAGCTAATCCTTACTCACATAAGTGCGAGATATCAAGGTCAAGCTGTTGAACGCTTAGTAGAAGGCGCGCTGAAGGAATTTAAGTACACTGTGGTTGCTTCAGACTTAGCAAGTTTTCCTGTTGAATAAAAGTAAAGTGAGGGCCATAAGGACCCTCACTTTTTTACCATCCTCGTTCATATTGAACAGGTGCTTCAATATTTGTATTTAATTCTGTGGCAGCAGTACGTGGCCAATAAGGGTCGCGCAGTAGTTCTCTTGCGACGAAGATAAGGTCAGCACGTTTGCTTTGGAGAATTTCTTCTGCTTGTAGACCGCTTGTAATTAAGCCCACAGCACCAGTATGAATAGCTGCTTCTTGCTTAATTTGTTCTGCAAATGGCACTTGGTAGCCAGGGTATACGTTAATTTTGGCATGTACAAGTGCTCCTGAACTTACATCAATTAGATCAACACCTTGTTCTTTCATCCATGTAGCGAATGTTACATGGTCATTGACAGTTAATCCACCTTCAGTATAGTCAGTTGCAGAGACGCGAACAAATAGAGGTCCATCCCATACTTCTTGTACACTATCAATGATTTCTTTTAAGAAACGATAGCGGTTTTCAGCAGAGCCACCGTACTCATCCGTACGCTTATTGCTTAATGGAGACAGGAATTGGTGAACTAAATATCCATGCGCTCCATGAATTTCAATAATATCAAAACCTGCTTGCTTCGAGCGCTGTGCACCTTCTTTAAAAGCTGCAATTGTACGCTCAATATCTTCTTTTGTCATTTCAGCAGGTGTTTTACTTTCATCATCAAATGCAATAGCAGAAGGAGCGTAGATTGTTCCATCTACCGTTGCTTTACGGCCTGCGTGTGCAAGCTGGATTGCCGTTTTACTACCGTTCGCTTTTACTTGGTTAACAAGTCTTTGTAATCCCTCAACATGCTCGTCATTCCAAATTCCTAAATCACGTGAAGAAATACGACCCTCAGGTGTTACAGCAGTCGCTTCAATCATAATTAATCCAACTTGTCCAACTGCTCGTGAGGTATAGTGAGCTAGGTGCCAATCTGTTACGATGCCGTCTTCTTTTTCGCATGAATACATGCACATCGGTGACATAACAATACGGTTTTTTAGCTTTACATTTTTTACTTCATAGGGTGTAAATAATTTAGCAGTCACTTCATATCCCTCCATTATTTCGAGTTCCTAACAAAATGCATTATAGCACTGAGCTTTAGTAGATTTCACTTTATATGCTTTGCTGTTTCATGGTCATTTAGTAAAAAAACCTCAGCGCTATGCTGAGGTTTTAACGTGACGTACGACTGCTCATCATTTTTTCATCAATGGCTTCGCCTAATTCTTTTGAGCGAAGTGTAGCTTTGTCAATACATTGGATAAGGGCTTCTTGAAATTCGTAATCAGTCAGCTGTTCTAGTCCTGCTTCTGTCGTTCCCCCTGGACTTGTAACTTCTTTTCGTAGCGTCGTAGGACTCTTTGGAGACGTTCGAAGCATTTGAGCTGCACCAATTAATGTTTGTGTAATTAAGTCTTTCGCTACGTCTGATTCAAGCCCTTGATGTAGCGCAGCTTTTTGCATCGCTTCTACCAAATAATAAACGTATGCGGGTCCGCTGCCTGATAAGCCTGTAACGGCATGCAGCTGTTCTTCAGGAACAACTGTAACCGTTCCAACTGTATGGAAGAGAGTTTCTGCTAGTTTTATATGCTCGTCGTTAGCGTGCTCTCCTTTGGAAATAGCTGTTGCAGACAAACCAATTGAAGCAGAAGTATTTGGCATAGCTCGAACAACAGGCACATCGTGTTGAAATAACGATAGGATGCTCGTTGTTGACACTCCTGCAAGGACAGAAATAATAAGGTGGCTTCTATGGATATAAGGTTTAATACTTTCAATGCTTTCTACAACGTCTTTTGGTTTGACTGCCAATATAATTACATCGCTTTTTTGAACGATTAAAGGAATATTTCGGGTAATATTAATCTTATATTGATTACGTAATTCATGAAGTCGTGCGTCGTTGCTGTAATTTGTAACGTGAATTTGTCCAGGTTTAAATTTATTTGTGCTAATTAGCCCTGAAATCATGGCTTCAGCCATTGATCCAGCACCGATAAAAGCAATATTTAATGGTTGTTTCATCAAGGGATGAACCTCCTTTTTATATACTTATTAATGAATAAAAATACTTTTTGTTCTGTATGAAGTCGTTGGATTTAATACATATAAGCTTTCTTCTATTAGTTGATTTTATAAGCATATTGTTGTAATTATGCACTGAGAAAATGATGGATGTCAATCTAATTTTCAGAAAAGAAAGCATATTGTATGAATGTATATTGGAATCGTGTACACTTAAAGAAAACGTCATTGCTTAGAAGGGGACAACGTTATGAAGGAACAAATTCACAAGTTCATATTGCCAACACCTTTTGCAGTTGGAGATGTAAATGTATATGTACTAAAAGGGGAATCCATTACTTTAATTGATGCAGGGGTGAAGACCGAAGAAGCTTGGAATTCTTTTACGAAACAGCTAAATGAAATTGGCTTACATGTAGAAGATATCGATCAAGTATTACTGACACACCATCATCCGGATCATGTAGGTATGCTTGATTATTTTTCACCAGATACACCTGTAATTGGACATTGGAGAAACGAGCCGTGGATTTCAAAAGATTCCGCTTTTTTTGATCGGTATGACGAATTTTTCACCGGGTTCTTCACACAGCTTGGCGTAGATGAACGGTTTCGAAAATATCTAAAAGGCTTACGTCATTCAATGAAGTATTCTTGTGACAGGTCACTAACAACTCAAATTCAAGAAGGTAGTCTAATAAAAGGTTTGGAAGATTGGAGTATTATTGAAGTGCCAGGGCATGCTCAAAGTCATATTGCTGTATATCACGAGCAAAGCGAAACTTTAATTGGGGGAGATGTGTTGCTTAAGCATATTTCATCTAATCCACTTATCGAGCCTCCGTATCATGAAGGTGAGGAACGAAAGAAATCAATGCTTCAATATAATGCATCTCTTCGTCGTCTTTCTGAATTGCCTATTTCATGTATCTACACAGGCCATGGAGATGAAGTGAATGAAGTAAGTAAGCTTGTGTCAGAACGACTAGCTAAGCAAAGAGAACGAGCTGAAAAAGTATATCAGCTTTTAAAGAACAAGCCGATGTCTGCATTCGATGTTTGTAAATTCTTGTTTCCATCCGTGTATGAAAAAGAATTAGGGTTGACGATGTCTGAAACGGTAGGGCAACTAGACTATCTTGAAAGCCTCCGCCAAATTAGTTGTCAATATGAAGGGAATCATTTTGTTTATCATACTCATTGAGCTTGTTTTTTTAAGTATAGAAAGATAAGATTAAAAACACTGAGTTTGTACAATTGAGGTGTAAAAATGAATAATCTTAAAGGAAAGTATATTTTAATTACGGGTGCATCTGGCGGATTAGGAGAAATGATTAGCTATGAAGTAGCTAAAAAAGGAGCTAACCCAATCCTTGTTGCTAGAAATGAAGCCCGCCTTCAAGAAGTATCAGAACAGATTAGTGAGAAGCATGGAGTTACTTGCCGTACATATCGATTAGATGTTGCCAATCTAAGTGATGTTGAAGTTGTCATAGGTAAAATTATGGAAGATGTTCCTAAAATTGATGTGCTGATTAACAACGCTGGCTTTGGTGTGTTTGAGGAAGTGACGGAAGCTTCGATGGATACAATTTCGTCCATGTTTCAAGTAAATGTACTAGGGCTAATCGCGTGTACGAAAGCTGTTTTACCAGCTATGTTAGAAAGAAATGAAGGTCACATTATTAATATCGCGTCTCAAGCAGGTAAGCTTGCTACGCCTAAATCTAGCGGATACGCTGCTTCAAAGCATGCTGTATTAGGATTTACAAATGGACTACGTCTCGAAATTGCTAAAACTAATGTGCGCGTCACTGCAGTTAATCCAGGTCCAATTCAAACCAACTTTTTTACAATTGCCGATCAAACAGGTTCCTATGAAAAGAGCATGAAAAATATGATGCTTGACCCAGTGGATGTTGCAAAAAAAGTCGTTGAATCTATTGGCACCAATAAGCGAGAGATTAACTTGCCAAGATGGATGGGCATTGGCTCTACAATTTATCAGGTTGCGCCTCGGTTGGTTGAAACACTAGCAGGAAATGCGTTTTATAAAAAATAAGCTCAATGCCCTCAATGGGCATGAGCTTATTTTTTGTAGGCTGGGTCATAAAGCATTTTACCAGGACGTGTGTATGCCGTGTGACCTCCATCAACCGTAATGCAGTCTCCCGTTCATCATCAATAGCCATTGTTCGAGTGAGAGGTGTAACAGCCTCTTGTTCAGCATTACATCCGAATCAATCTAAATCTGTAGCTAGCCCAGATACAGAGGAGTTATTACTCATTGAAGCAGTTACAGATTACTCGTCTAATACGGCTTTAGCACGTACACAAGACTCAAATTTACCTTTATGATTTCCGTCACAAAAGGGCATCTTTTGTGACATGCCACATCGACATAGTGAAAACGAGGGTTTCGTTTCATACTTATTACCCTCAGCATCGATCAATTCAACATCACCAGTCACTCGAAATGATCCGTTATCCATTACCTTGATTTGAACTTTTGACAAGTTAATTCCTCCTTATGTATGATAAGCGCTCTTCCATAGTCTATATTAATGAGCGTAATAGTTTATGGAGTGAGCATTGTATATTATACTTCATTATATAAACATGTTCGCATCGTTTATACATTTATTTAAAAGGAGCGATAGAATGAATATTACATTTACTAATCGTGCTCTTGAAAAAGTGGCTGAAAAATATGACCAAAACTCATCTCTGTTTTTAAAATTGAAATATGATACGGACGGCTGTGGCTGTGTTGTAAGCGGCGTTACATCACTTTGGATTGTTGCTGATAAAGAATTTGATGATGTTGTTGTTTCAACAAATGGTGGTGACATTCTTGTTGAGAAAACAAAGCAAGTGTTTATGGATGATAATATGACGATTGATTACAGTGATGCTGCTGGAACATTCATGCTAAAAAGTCCATCCCAAATTTTAAATCCAAGAATGTCAATTATTGACCAGTCAGCAAAAGCGCGGTAGATTCTACCGTGCTTTTTTACTTTCTTATTGCTTAGCTAATTGATAGAGGCGATATTGTTTGCTTGAAATTGGATGTGAAAGGTAAGGTTCAATATACGAAACAGCAGCCAGAAGCTTTTCACTGTTAACGTTTGTTTGAACACCCATCTCATCTAACATAAAAACTAAGTCTTCTGTTGCAATGTTTCCTGTTGCACCTTTAGCAAATGGGCATCCGCCAATTCCGCCAGCTGAAGAGTCAAAGCGCATGACGCCAGCTTGAAGGCAAGCATAAATATTAGCCATGGCTATTCCTCTTGTATCGTGAAAGTGTGCATTTAGCAAAACCGTAGGAAATGCGCGTTTCAATGATGAAAAGAGAGTAAAAACATCTTTGGGGTTAGCCATTCCAATTGTATCTGCGATGCTTAGCTCGTTTACGCCAGCTTCTACAAAGCGTGCGCACAGTTCAATGGTTTTGTCTGGATTAATTTTCCCTTCATACGGACAATAAAAGGAAGTTGATATGCATGTGCGAATGTAGGCGTTACGTTCTTTAAGCTTCTCAATAAGAGGTAGCTGCTGGTGAAGAGCTTCAGTGGTAGTTTTATTAATATTATGCTGGTTAAACGAGTTGCTGACGCCGATAAATAAAGCAACAGATTGACAATTTTCTTCAAGAGCTTTAGTTAGGCCTTGCTCATTTGGAACGAGAACAATATGACGGTCATTAGTAGAATGCTGCAATGGAAATGCTTGCATAATTCGATTTGCATCTTTCATTTGAGGTACCCATTTTGGCGACACAAAAGAAGTTAATTCAATCTCCGATAGGCCAGCTTCTTTTAGTAAAGAAATAAACTGAATTTTTACAGGAGTTGGTACAAACGCTTTTTCATTTTGGAGCCCATCTCGCGGCCCCACTTCAATGATGGTTGCTTTAGAAGGTAATGACATAATTCTCCTCCTTTTTTTGATAACGCTTTCAATTACTTATTTTAAAGGATGGAAGTTTAAATTCAATAAAAATTATAAATCTTTACAAAATAATCGAAATTACAACAGGAAAATTAAGTTGGTTGTCGAATAAGCATATATGTGACAGTAATCAAACAGTAAGGAGAGGTTAACGACATGAGTCAAACAGAAGTGGTCATTGTAAGCGCTGTTAGAACGGCAATCGGCAGCTTTGGGGGAAGCTTACAAAATGTTTCTGCGCCAACTTTAGGTGGAGTAGTCATTAAAGAAGCACTAAATAAAGCAGGAATCGCAGCAAATGATGTAGATGAAGTAATTATGGGGAACGTCTTGCAAGCTGGATTAGGTCAAAACCCGGCTAGACAAGCAGCTCTTGCAGCTGGATTACCAGAAACAGTTTCTTCATTAACAATCAACAAAGTGTGTGGATCAGGACTAAAAGCAGTTCATCTTGCAACTCAAGCGATCCTTGCTGGTGATGCTGAAGTTATCGTAGCGGGTGGAATGGAAAATATGAGCCAAGCGCCATATTTGTTAAAGAATGCTCGCAATGGATTTAAAATGGGAGATCAAAAAGTCGTTGATAGCATGATTCAAGATGGATTATGGTGTGCTTTTAATGATTATCATATGGGAATTACAGCTGAAAATTTATGTGATAAATATAGCATTACGCGTGAAGAACAGGACTCTTTTGCAGCTGCTAGCCAGCAAAAAGCAGAGGCTGCTATTGAATCAGGACGATTCCAAGATGAGATTGTGCCTGTAGAAGTACCAGGACGCAAAGGTCAAGTAACCATTTTTGATCGTGATGAGTTTCCACGTGCTGGTACAACAGCAGAAAGCTTAGGCAAGTTACGTCCTGCATTTAAAAAGGATGGTTCTGTAACTGCTGGAAATGCTTCTGGTATTAATGATGGTGCTGCAGCTGTTGTTGTAATGAGCCGTCAAAAAGCAGATGAGCTAGGTTTAACACCTTTAGTAACAATTAAATCTAATGCAAGTGCTGGTGTTGACCCAAGTATTATGGGAATCGGCCCAGTAAGCGCTGTAAAAAAAGCATTGGAAAAAGCAGCAGTATCTTTAGAGGATGTTGAGCTAGTAGAAGCAAACGAAGCGTTTGCAGCACAGTCAATTGCTGTTGATCGTGAGCTTAAATTTAACCAAGAAACATTAAACGTTAACGGTGGAGCAATTGCACTAGGACATCCAATAGGAGCTAGTGGAACTCGCGTGTTGGTTTCTCTTATTCATGAAATGCAAAAACGTGAAGCGAAGCTAGGCCTTGCAACGCTATGTATTGGTGGCGGACAAGGTGTGGCTACATTAGTAGAACGTCCATAATAAAACAAAAAGCCATGAAGCTATTTTAGCCATTCATGGCTTTTTTTTATGATATATATTCTTAAACGAAGTGAACGTTCTTAAATAGTGGGCATATAGTATAGAAAATACCTATAACTTTTTCGAACGAAAAAATAATTACTTATAATTGCTAGTTATATATTTAAAAAAAGTTCTAAATATTCTATAATAAAAAAGTAAGCGTTTTCAAAAAATCAAAGGGGTGGGTTATGTATGAAACCGGTACATACATCATTTATTGAAGCAGTTAAGCCAGTAAAAGATGGTTCGACAATTATGGTTGGAGGATTTGGTCTTTGTGGCATTCCGGAAAATCTCATTTTAGCGTTAGTCGAAAAAGGGGTGAAAGACTTAACGGTTATCTCCAATAACTGTGGAGTTGATGAGTGGGGACTAGGGTTATTATTAAAAAACAAGCAAATTAAAAAGATGATAGGTTCCTATGTTGGTGAAAATAAAGAATTTGAGCGTCAAGTTCTATCAGGAGAGATTGAAGTAGAGCTCTTACCACAAGGGACGCTTGCAGAAAAGATTCGTGCTGGAGGAGCAGGGATTCCAGCTTTTTATACACCAGCAGGAGTTGGCACGCCAATTGCGATGGGAAAAGAAACGAGAATATTTGATGGCAAAGAATATTTATTAGAAGAAGCATTAGTGGCAGATGTCAGCTTGGTAAGAGCTTGGAAAGCTGATTACATGGGAAATCTTATATACAATAAAACAGCTCGCAACTTTAGTCCAATGATTGCAGCTGCAGGTAAAGTGACAATCGCTGAAGTAGAAGAACTTCACGAAACCGGTACATTAAATCCAAATATGATTCATACACCGAGTGTTTATGTTCAGTCTTTAATTGTTGGTGAACAGCAAAAACGTATTGAACGCTTAACGGTTCAAAAATAACGAGAGGAGCGGTTATGATGATTGAAAATGGTGTAAATGTAAGAGAGCGAATTGCAAAGCGAGCAGAAAAAGAAATTCAGGATGGATTTTATGTAAACTTAGGTATTGGTATTCCAACACTTGTTGCCAATTATATTTCAGACAATAAAACGGTGGTACTGCAGTCAGAAAATGGATTATTAGGTATTGGACCGTATCCAAAAGAAGAAGACGTAGACCCAGATTTAATTAATGCCGGTAAAGAAACCGTAACAGCCATTGATGGAGCAGCATATTTCGATAGCGCTGAGTCGTTTGGAATGATTCGTGGTGGTCATATTAACATTGCGATTTTAGGCGGTATGGAAGTTTCTGAAACTGGTGATTTAGCAAACTGGATGATTCCAGGAAAGATGATTAAAGGCATGGGTGGGGCCATGGATCTTGTCCACGGAGCTCAGCGCATTATTGTTATTATGGAACATGTGACTAGAAAAGGCGAGCCTAAGATTTTAAAAGAATGCACGCTTCCTTTAACAGGTCAAGGCGTTGTGAACCGCATTATTACGGATCGTGCTGTGATTGATGTAACCGATAGCGGACTAAAGCTTATAGAAGTAGCATCAGGCTATACGGTCGATGATATTATTCAATCAACCGCTCCAGATTTAGCAGTAGACGAAAATGTAAAGCTAGATGCATTTTAATTAATTGTTGTAGGTATTTGCTTATGGTAAAATGTCTATCATAATTTAATTGCAGTGGGTGAATAATGATGGCAAAACAAAAGCAAAAGAACAGCCAAAAGAAGAAAGATGATCAAATTAGCTTAAAAGATCAACTGAATAGCGATTTAGTAAAGCAGCTTCAGGCAAAAAAACATGCGCTTGCGAAGCGTGAAGAGCAGAGAATTGAGGAAGAGCAAAAAGAGAAAGAGCGCGCTCGAAAAGAAAGAGAAAAAAATAAATCATTTGAAGAATTATTTAATGAAAGTAATTTGAAATGGAATGAATTTAAATAAAAGCTCTTGCCTTATTGGCAAGAGCTTTTATTTAGCGGTGCGCTTCGTACTTATTTGCTTGAGTTAATGATTGAAGCTTTTCATAGTGCAGTTCACTTAATGGAAGCTTTTCAACAGCTTGTACATTTTCACGAAGCTGAGCTGGACTACTTGCTCCAGCTACTACTGACGCAACAGCAGGATGATAAAGGCAGTAACTTAACGCTGCGTGATTTAAGTCTGGTTCCACTGTCTGTAGAGCAGGTATAAGCTGTTCTAAATCTTTTTTCGTATAAGTTAAATAACCTGAGTTATTTAAAGAAAGCTTTTGGTAAGCTTGATTGGTTAGCAATCCTTTTGCAACGGGACCTCTTGCTACCACGCTGATAGTATGTTCGTTTAAAAGGGGAAGCACGCTTTCTTCAGGTCGACGGTCTAATAGGCTATACTGCATCATTACGCTCACAATTGAAGATTTTTTTACGAATTCGCGAATAACGTTTGGGCGTATAGACGAAATTCCGTATTCACGAATGAGTCCTTCTTTTTTTAGCTCTTCGAACGTTTCAATTGTTTCGTCAATGTTGTCTTCAATTGTGCCTCCATGCAGCTGATATAAATCAATATAATCAGTTTTTAGTCGGTGTAAACTCTCTTTTACAGCATCTTTTATGTATGCTTTTGATGGATCCCAGCGCCAACCATCCTCAACATCATTCCAGCGGTTTCCTACTTTTGTAGCCAAAATAATATCTTGTCGTTTATGTTGTAACGCTTGACCAACAATCTCTTCATTAATACCAAAATCATATAAATCAGCCGTGTCAAAATAATTGATACCAAGATCAACGGCTTCATCTATAATGCGCTCAGCATTTTTCATATCTGTTCCTAGAGACATACATCCCAAGCTAACTTCACTAACCAATAGATTGGAAGAACCTAGCTGCCTTTTTTTCATCCTATCCACTCCTTTAAATCCGTTTTATCTATTATATTGTAGCCTGGATATTTTTATAAACTCAACTAATTCACTCAACGATGCATAAAAAAAAGCAGCGCTTAGCTAGCACTGCTTAACTGTTTATTACCTTTTTTGATTCATTTGAAATAGAAGAGACCCATTCGTGAACGTATTGAAAATGTGCACCATATTCTTTTAGCTTTTGACGGATTTCCCATGCTTTGCCTACTAGAATTACTTGCTTACCTTCTACATAAACTTTCATTTCTTCTACCTCCTAAAAGTCATATGATAGAATATATGTAAAGGATTTAAATTTAGAACGAGGTGGATAAAATGGATCATTTAATTGAAAAAACGCTTGCGAAAAAAGAGATTTTTAAAGGAAGAGTGATTGATTTACAGGTAGAAGAGGTAGAGCTCCCGAACGGGAAAACGAGCACAAGAGAAGTTGTTAAGCATCCTGGAGCAGTTGCTGTTATTGCATTAACGGCTGACCATAAGCTAGTAATGGTCAAGCAATATCGTAAAGCGATGGATCGAGTTTTAGTGGAGATTCCAGCAGGTAAACTTGAAAAAGGAGAAGAACCTATCGCCACAGCAAAACGTGAGCTAGAAGAGGAAACGGGTTATACATGTAAAGAACTGAAACATATTATTTCTTTCTATACGTCCCCTGGCTTTGCCGATGAACTTGTACATCTCTATACAGCTGAGAAGTTAGAAGTTATGGAAACAAAAGCAAGCCTAGATGAGGATGAATTTGTTGAAGTGGTGGAAGTAAGCATCGAAGAAGCGCTTCACATGATTCAAGTAAATGAAATTTACGATGCCAAAACAGCGTATGCCGTTCAATATTTACAGCTTCGAAGTGCCCTAGGAGAGTAACTAACATTCAATTCTACTATAAAAAGCAGAGTAATCTCTGTCATAGTTGCGCTGAATCTATCATATACTCTATCAAGTGATTGATAGGGGGAAGACGATGAGAAAAATGTGGGTGAAGCGTGCTTATACACAGCACTTACGTGATAATAGTTCAATTTATTTATTTGTAACAGTGTTGTTTTTAATGGGGATTATCTTTGGAGCTATCGTAGTCAATAGCTTAACTGTCGATCAAAAAGAAGATCTTTATTTTTATCTAAACCGTTTCTTTGGCCTAGTGAAAACTGGAGAAGTCGCCACAAGTACTGAAATGTTTCAACAAAGCTTTTTTCATAACGTAAAATATCTAGGACTTATTTGGATTTTGGGTATAGCCATCATCGGCCTACCAGTCGTGTTAATCTTACTTTTTATTAAAGGAATGGTTATTGGGTTTACGGTTGGATTTTTAGTGAATCGTATGGGGCTTTCCGGCTTTGCGCTATCTTTTGTTTCGGTAATGCCACAAAACATTTTCTTAATACCTGCATTTTTAATCTTAACAACAGCTTCCGTAGCATTTTCTCTAAAGCTTATTCGTCAGCAGTTCTTTAAGGGAGCAAAGGAACAGGTGGCTGCTTCTTTCTTTCGTTACAGTGGTATCCTAGTAGGAGTATTTGTTCTAATTGCGTGTGCATCCTTAATTGAAGGTTATGTTTCTCCTACATTAATGAAAACGATGATGAGCTTAGTAAATAAATAATAGTTATTCTTATTTTAAAAACATTCTTTTATTTACGTTATAATAATTTTATTTTGACACCCCTTCCACATTTGATATAATAAATGAGTGAATGGCGAGGGAGGGAATGTTATGGAAAATCGAGTTGAGCGAATAAAGCAACAGTTGCACTCAGCAAGCTACAAATTGACACCTCAACGTGAGGCGACTGTAAGAGTACTCCTTGAACACGAAGAGGATCATTTGAGTGCCGAAGATGTGTATCTCCTCGTCAAGGAAAAGTCTCCGGAAATTGGTTTAGCAACTGTTTATCGAACTTTAGAATTACTAACAGAATTAAAAATTGTTGATAAGATAAACTTTGGTGATGGCGTGTCTCGCTACGACCTTCGTCAAGAAGGGGCTGCACACTTTCATCATCACTTAGTTTGTATCGAATGTGGATCAGTGGACGAAATTCAAGAGGACTTGCTTGAAGATGTAGAAGAGATTGTTGAAAAGCAGTGGCGTTTTAAAATTAAAGATCACCGCTTGACGTTTCATGGCATTTGTCATCGTTGTCAAGACGAAGATGAAAACAAAGACGAGTGAAATAAGCCTTTTCCTTTTGGGAGAAGGTTTTTGTTTTTTTTTGAAAACAACTAAGCTCAGTGCTGTATTTATAAGCGCTTAGCTTAGTCGTAGAAAGTTAATAGAATGGAAGGTTTTGAAAAAGTGAAACCGTTAATGGTACGGCTAGTAGAGTACCCGCAGATAGTAGCGTAATAAGCTTGTAGTTATTTATTTCTTTAGATGGTTTCATTGTTTCTCGAGAGACTTCATACCATATTGCGGTTGATACTAAAGCAATTAAAAATAAGTAGTGGTCATTGTTTTACCTCCTTTAAATGTATTTTAACATATTTGTAATTTATTTACATTAATTAATCCTGAATTAGGTAGGGTAAAGTAGGTATAAAACATGTCCAGATTGGCATATCTTTTAATAGTGTTGAAAATTGGAGGATATGTCTAATGAAATCATGGGTTGAGCTAGTATATAATAGTTGTAAAGTATTTATTTTATTTACAGGCTGCACGCTACTATTCTATTTCGGCATGGTATGGGTGTCAGGAGAATACCAAGACTATAAGCGCTATGATGAGCCGAGCGGATCAGCAGTGAAAGTAATGCAAATGAATGTATATGAAGATCAAACGTGGATTGAAAGATTATTTATGTTTTATCAAAACGGGGAGTAGAGGCAATTGAAGGATCAAGTTCAAGATTTTATTCACTATTTAATAGTAGAAAGAGGTTTAGCTAAAAATACAATCGATTCGTATGAGCGGGATTTAAAGAAATATAGTCAGTATTTAGAACATGTCGAGCAGTTGAATCACCTGAATGCTGTAACGAGAGCACATATTGTGAGTTTTCTTAAGCATTTAACAGATCAGCAAAAATCATCAAAAACAATTGCCAGGCATATCGCATCGATTCGTTCGTTTCACCAATTTTTACTTCGAGAGAAAGTGACTGAACAAGATCCATCCGTTCATATTGAAACGCCGCAGCTTGAACGAAAACTACCGAAAGTATTAAATGCAGAGGAAGTAGAAGCACTTCTGTCAGTCTTTGATACGTCTACGCCGTTTGGATTGCGAGATAAAGCGATGCTGGAGCTTCTCTACGCAACGGGCATGCGTGTGTCAGAGCTTGTGAACTTAAACATAGAAGATGCACATTTAACAATGGGCTTTGTTCGTTGTTTTGGAAAAGGTAGCAAAGAGCGAATTGTGCCACTTGGACGAATGGCAACGGAAGCAATTGAAGCGTACCTAGCACAGGCTCGTCCTGTTTTAACGAAAAAGCAGCAGGGAGAACATGCTTTGTTTGTGAATCATCACGGCAAACGACTAACAAGGCAAGGGTTCTGGAAGATTTTAAAAGGATTAGCGAAAGATGCGCGTATTGAAAAAGAATTAACGCCTCATACCTTGCGACATTCTTTTGCTACACATTTGCTTGAAAATGGAGCGGATCTTCGAGCAGTTCAAGAAATGTTGGGGCATGCAGATATTTCGACGACTCAAATTTATACGCACGTAACAAAAACAAGGTTGAAAGATGTCTATAATCAGTTTCATCCGCGTGCTTAAAGGTAGAGGGTTAACGGCATTGTTTCTAGCAATGTCGTTCTTTAATTGAAAACACTTTCATTTTCTGTGTACAAATTAGAAAAAACCTTTTATACTATAGAGGTCAGACTTCTGACCAATAAAGATTATGGTTAAACTTTTCTTTAAAGGGAATTTTATAATATATTGGAAACTATACGATTACAGTATGGTTTATTATAGCTTCATGAGTGAAGTGAAATTTACAACAAATATGGAGGAATGAAGATGTCATCATCTACATACAAGCGCGTATTCCTAGTTGTTATGGACTCTGTAGGAATTGGCGAATCACCAGACGCAGAAAAATACAATGACTTGGGAGCAGATACACTTGGGCATATTGCAGAGCATCGCAACGGCTTAAAGATGCCGAACATGAGCAAGCTCGGTTTAAGTAACATCCGTCCAATTAAAGGAATTGAACCAGCAGAACAGCCGTTAGCGGTTTACACAAAGATGCAAGAAGCTTCAGCAGGGAAAGATACGATGACGGGGCATTGGGAGATCATGGGACTTAATATTGATACACCATTTAACGTATTTCCTGATGGATTCCCAGATGAGCTTATTAAAAAGCTAGAGGAGAAAACAGGACGTAAAATTATTGGTAACAAGCCTGCGTCAGGAACAGAAATTTTAGATGAGCTTGGCGAAGAACATGTTAAAACAGGTGCGTTAATTGTATATACTTCAGCAGATTCTGTGCTACAGATTGCAGCTCATGAAGAAGTAGTGCCGCTTGAAGAACTATATGAGATTTGTGAGTATGCTCGCAAGATTACACTAGACGATCCATATATGATTGGGCGTATTATCGCTCGTCCATTCCTTGGAGAGGCAGGCAATTTTACACGTACAGCAAATCGACATGACTACGCACTAAAGCCGTTTGGTCGCACAGTCATGAATGAATTAAAAGATAGCAATCTTGATGTCATTGCCATTGGGAAAATTTCTGATATCTATGATGGGGAAGGCGTGACAAAGTCACTTCGTACAAAGTCCAACATGGATGGAATGGATAAGCTAATTGACACATTAAAAATGGACTTTAACGGATTAAGTTTCTTAAACTTAGTTGATTTTGATGCGTTGTTTGGTCATCGTCGTGACCCAGAAGGATATGGAAAAGCTCTTGAAGAATTCGATGATCGTTTAGCAGAGGTATTTCCATTATTAAACGATGATGATTTATTAATTATTACAGCTGATCATGGAAATGACCCGGTTCATCATGGTACAGATCATACACGTGAATATGTTCCAATGCTAGCTTATAGCCCGAGTATGAAAACTGGTAAAGAGATTGACGTGCGCTCAACGTTTGCTGATATTGGCGCGACTGTAGCTGAGAACTTCGGTGTGAAGATGCCACAGTTTGGAAAAAGTTTTTTACGTGAATTAAATTAAGAGAGCGGGGAAAAAAGATGAAGCGAGACGTAATTCATACAGCAGCAACATACATTCAAGGTAAAACGACAATTCAACCAACAATTGGATTAATTTTAGGATCAGGTTTAGGCGTATTAGCGGATGAAATTCAGGACGCTGTAAAGATTCCGTACAATGATATTCCAGAGTTTCCGGTATCTACAGTTGAAGGACATGCAGGTCAACTTGTAATTGGTACTATTCATGATGTACCGGTTATTGCAATGCAAGGACGCTTTCACTTTTATGAAGGGTACTCTTTAGAAAAAGTAACATTTCCGGTCCGTGTTATGAAAGAGCTTGGAATTGAAACAATTATTGTTACGAACGCAGCGGGAGGCATTAACGAATCTTACAATCCTGGAGATTTAATGCTTATCTCAGATCATATTAACAATTTTGGAACGAACCCTTTAATTGGCCCAAATGATAGTGAACTAGGCGTTCGTTTTCCGGATATGTCAACTGCTTATTGTCCAAAGCTACGTGCATTAGCAAAAGACGTAGCTAGTGAGTTAAATATTACTGTTCAAGAGGGTGTATATGTAGGAAATACTGGTCCTACTTACGAAACGCCAGCTGAAGTTCGTATGCTACGCGTTGTAGGAGGAGACGCAGTAGGAATGTCAACTGTGCCTGAAGTAATTGTTGCTCGTCATGCGAGTTTACGCGTCCTAGGAATTTCATGTATTTCAAATATGGCTGCAGGAATTTTAGATCAGCCTCTTCATCATGATGAAGTAATTGAAACAACAGAAAAAGTAAAAAAACAATTTCTAGCACTAGTAAAGGAAATTGTAAAACAAATTCCACAACACTCATAAGAAGAGAGGAGCTGTTACACACCGTGTAACAGCTGCTTTTCACCTAATAATGAATCCGTTTTCAAATACTATTTTAAAGGGGAGTTACGAATATGAGGATGGTAGATTTAATTGAAAAAAAGCGTGATTGCAAAGAACTTACAACAGAAGAGATTCAATTCATTGTAAAAGGTTTTACAGATGGAGATATTCCAGACTACCAAATGAGCGCTCTTTCTATGGCTATTTTCTTCAATGGTATGACAGAGCAAGAGCGTGCAGATTTAACAATGTCAATGGTGAACTCAGGTGATGTCATTGATTTATCAGCAATTGAAGGTATTAAAGTTGATAAACATAGCACAGGAGGAGTGGGAGATACAACAACTCTAGTGCTTGCGCCTTTAGTGGCAGCTGTAGGTGTACCGGTAGCGAAAATGTCAGGACGTGGTTTAGGACATACAGGTGGGACAATTGATAAACTAGAAGCTATTTCAGGCTTTGACGTAGAAATTAGTAAGCAAGAATTTATTGATTTAGTTAATAAAAATAAGGTTGCTGTTGTAGGACAAACTGGAAACTTAACGCCTGCTGACAAGAAGCTATACGCGCTTCGCGATGTAACGGCGACCGTTAACAGCATTCCTCTTATTGCAAGTTCAATTATGAGTAAGAAAATTGCTGCGGGGGCAGATGCAATCGTATTGGATGTCAAAACAGGTGCCGGTGCTTTTATGAAGAGCTTGGATGAAGCAAAAGAATTGGCTCAAGCGATGGTGAACATTGGTAATAACGTGGGGCGTAATACAATGGCTGTGATTTCAGATATGAGCCAACCACTTGGCTATGCAATTGGAAATGCGCTTGAAGTAAAAGAAGCAATCGATACTCTACAGGGAAAAGGGCCAAAGGATTTAGAAGAGCTATGCTTAACGCTAGGAAGTTACATGGTACTATTAGCTGAAAAAGCAGAATCATTAACAGAAGCACGTCAAAAGCTAGAAGAGGTAATCAATAATGGCAAAGCACTTGAAGCATTCAAAGTCTTTTTAGAATCACAAGGTGGAGATGGCTCTCTTGTAGATGACCCGACAAAATTACCACAAGCGAAGCATATCGTGGAAGTTGAAGCAAAAACAGATGGTTATGTATCTGAAATTATTGCTGATTCTATTGGGACAGCGGCGATGTGGTTAGGTGCTGGTCGAGCAACAAAAGAATCGGAAATTGACCTTGCGGTAGGGTTGGTTCTTCAAAAGAAAATCGGAGACTACGTGAAGGCTGGAGAATCACTTGTAACCATTCATAGTAATACAGAAGATGTTGTCAAAGTAAAAGAAAGAATTTATGAAAGCATCAAGCTAAGTGAAGAAGCGGTGGAAGCACCACCACTTGTATACGATACAATTCCTAAATAAATCATTAAAAAAGCATTGAGGTTAACCTCAATGCTTTTTTATTTGGCAGCGTAGTATAAAGTCTTACAACGGTGGAAAAAATAGGTTTGTATAAAGAATGGAGGTTTGTGTAGATGAAGCGTAATATTATGAAACTACTCGTTGTCATCTTTTTATTCTCACTTATGACACAGCCTGTTTTAGCTAGTGAAAAAAAATCTACAGAGCTAGCGGCACAAGCTAAATCGGCAATTTTAATTGAACGAGATACGGGAAAAATTTTATACGAAAAAAATAGTAATCAACCACTCCCACCTGCAAGTATGACTAAAATTATGACAATGATTTTAATTATGGAAGCGCTTGATGAAGGTAAAATTACGTTCAAAGACAAAGTTAGAGCAAGTGAATATGCAGCTTCTATGGGAGGTTCACAAATCTTCTTAGAGCCTGGTGAAGAGATGACGGTCAATGAGTTATTAAAAGGGATTGCAATTGGATCTGGAAATGATGCTTCAATGGCAATGGCTGAGCATTTAGCCGGTTCAGAGGATAAGTTCGTTGAAATGATGAACAAAAAAGCCAAAGAAATTGGCTTAAAACATACAAAGTTTCAAAATCCAACGGGACTGCCTGTGGATGACCATTATAGTACTGCCCATGATATGGCTATGATGGGAAAAGAGCTGCTGAAATATGAAGACATTATTAATTATACAAGTAAATATGAAGACTATTTAAGAGAAGACACAGATAAGAAATTTTGGCTCGTAAACACAAATCGTCTGGTGAAATTCTATCCGGGTGTGGACGGTTTAAAAACAGGGTTCACAGGACAAGCCAAATACTGCTTAACAGCTACTGCTAAAAAGGGAAATATGCGCGTCATTGCAGTTGTATTTGGAGCAAATACGCCTAAAGAGCGAAATAATGAAGTAACAAAAATGCTAGATTATGCATTTAGTCAGTATACAACCACTCCTTTATATAAAAAAGACGCACCAATTAAGAAGGTAGAAGTTAATAAAGGAGAGCAAAAATATGTAAATGCTGTAACGTCAGAGCCATTATCTGCTCTTACGAAAAAAGGAACAACAGCTAAGGACATGAAGACAGAAGTGAAGCTTGATAAAAATTTGAATGCTCCTGTAAAAAAGGGTGATGAGATTGGTACCATTACTATCAAGAAAGATGGCAAAGTTATGAGTACATCTCCACTTGTTGCGGAAGACGACGTTGAAATTGCTTCATATTGGCAGCTGTTTAAGCGTACGTTTTCACTATTTTCACAAACATCTTGAGAAAAACGACTAACATTGACGAAATGCTACTAGTTTTGTCACTTAGAAGGAATCCGTCTTTGCTATAGCGAAAGATTGACTATACGACTGATAGGAGGTTTGTATAGTGAGTCTTTCTATAGAACTTGAATTAAAACAGGATGTGCTGTTAGTTCGATTGGGTGGAGAATTAGATCATCATGCTGCAGAGCATTTAAGAGCACGCATTACAGAAGAGTTAGAACAAAATGCGATTCAGCACTTAATTTTAAACCTTGAGAACTTAACGTTTATGGATAGCTCAGGTCTTGGGGTTATCTTAGGAAGGTACAAGCAGGTTCGAAACAATGGAGGAGAAATGGTTGTATGTGCAATCTCTCCGCCGGTCGAACGCCTCTTCAATATGTCTGGTTTATTTAAGATTATTCGCTTTGAGCCAAGTGAACAAAATGCGCTACAGAAGCTGGGGGTGGCATGATGAAAAATGAAATGCACCTTCAATTCTCAGCTCTTAGTCAAAATGAATCATTTGCACGGGTGACGGTGGCAGCTTTTATTACGCAGCTTGATCCTACAATGGATGAATTAACGGAAATTAAAACGGTTGTTTCAGAAGCCGTAACGAATGCCATTATTCATGGTTATAACAATAACGCAGAAGGTATCGTACACATTGACGTTACGCTTCATGATAATGGGATGGTTGAACTTACTATTAAGGATGACGGTGTGGGAATTGATGATGTTGATGAAGCTACGCAGCCTCTTTACACAACAAAACCTGAACTTGAGCGTTCTGGAATGGGTTTTACAATCATGGAGAATTTCATGGATGAAATTAACGTCGTATCTGCGCCTTTAGCGGGAACAACTGTCTACTTAAAAAAACAATTAACAAATAGTAAAGCGCTATGTAATTAAGGAGACTTGCCGATGGATGTGGAGGTCAAAAAGGAAAAAAATGAGCCGTATTTAAAAGATCATGAAGTGAAAGACCTCATCAAGCGCAGTCAAAAAGGTGATCAGAATGCTAGGGATACAATTGTTCAGAAAAATATGAGGTTGGTTTGGTCAGTGGTACAGCGATTTATTAATCGAGGGTATGAACCTGATGATTTATTTCAAATTGGCTGTATTGGCTTACTTAAATCAGTCGATAAGTTCGATTTATCCTATGATGTAAAATTTTCAACCTATGCAGTTCCAATGATTATTGGTGAAATACAACGTTTTATTCGAGACGATGGAACAGTGAAAGTAAGCCGTTCATTAAAAGAAATGAGTAATAAAATTCGAAAAGCAAAAGATGAATTATCCAAAATGCTTGGGCGCGTTCCCACTGTGGCAGAAGTTGCTGAACATTTGGATTTTACACCTGAAGAAGTTGTTATGGCACAAGAAGCAAATCGAGCACCTTCTTCTATACACGAAACTGTTTATGAAAACGATGGTGATCCAATTACGCTTCTTGATCAAATTGCTGACCATAGTGAAGCAAAATGGTTTGATAAAATTGCGTTAAAAGAAGCTATTGAAGAGCTAGAAGAACGTGAAAAGCTCATTGTATACTTGCGTTATTATAAAGATCAAACGCAATCAGAAGTTGCGTCTCGTCTGGGAATTTCGCAGGTGCAGGTATCAAGGCTCGAAAAGAAAATTTTAAAACAAATGAAAAGTCAAATGAACGAATAAAGAGTGGTAGGTTATCTATAACCTGCCGCTCTTTTTTTGGTAATTAATGGTCTGTTGTGAAACTCTGAATTAGAAAATTTAAGTAAATACATACTACACGTACAAGGAGGATAACGAATTGTAGGTGTGATGTAAATGGATAATACTTTATATATCAAAATGAGGCATCGCGTGCAGGTCGAACCAAATGCAATGGTTAAACTTGGACAGCTAGCTCTCTTGATAGGTGAAGAATCAATCGAGAAAGAATTTGCTCAGCTCAGCGTGTATAAGGTGAAAAAGAGTGATCGTAACATTATCATCATTGATTTAATGAAAGTAATTGCATTATTGAAGAAGACTTATCCTCACCTTGATGTTCAGACAATTGGTCCTGCTCAAACGATTGTTGAAGTAGTTTATAAAAAAAAGCAATCGTCTTTTATCGCGTTTATAGCTGTTTGGTTTCTATTGTTTATCGGTGCGGCCATGGCCGTCATGAACTTTCATGAAGATGTTAGCATGCAGCAAGTGCATCAAAAATTGTTTTATATGCTGACTGGAATAAAGGATAAGCAGCCTTTAGTCATTCAGATCCCCTATTCATTTGGCCTTGGTTTAGGCATGATTCTCTTTTTTAACCATGTGTTTCGTAAGCGAATTAATGAAGAGCCTAGTCCTCTAGAAGTTGAAATGTTCAATTATCAGCAGGATTTAGATCAGTATGTCATTATGCATGAGAATAAAGAAAGTATGAAGAATTTAGATGATCGCTAACATTGTATTTACCATAATTGTAGGATTTGCTAGTGGGCTAGCTGTAGGTGGAGGATTCGTTGCTTTTTTAACAGTACTAGGTATCATTCCAAGGTTGATGCAGCTTACAAAAACAATGAAATATATTCAGTTTTATGAGTGGGCTGTTGTTGGAGGAGCAGTAGCTGGGGGTTGGTGTAGTTTACATCAATATACATGGAGCATTCCTTCACTATTTATTGGCGTTATTGGGTTAGCGAGTGGTATTTTCTTTGGCATGCTCGCAGCTGCCCTAACGGAAATGCTAAATGTATTACCCATCTTAACAAAGAGAATAGGAATGGATGGAAAGCTTATTCTATTATTAATGGCCATTGTAATGGGGAAAGTTTTTGGATCGCTTTTTCACTGGGTTTATTTTGTTAATCAATAAAAAGGAGTGGATACTAAGTGGCAGATAATCAAAAGCTAAAAGATAACTATCAAGAGAATATAAAATCGTTTCAACCAAAGCCTCCTTATGCGTTGAATTGTCTAAAAGCTTTTATCGTTGGAGGGTTGATATGTGGGTTTGGGCAAGCTGTCCAAAACTTTTATATCACGTTTTTTGATTTTACGACAAAAACAGCAGGGAATCCAACAGCAGCAACGCTCGTGTTAATTTCAGCCATCTTAACAGGTATTGGTGTTTACGATCGAATTGGTCAGTTTGCGGGTGCTGGATCTGCTGTACCAATTACTGGGTTTGCAAATTCAATGACGAGTGCAGCCTTAGAACATAGAAGTGAAGGAATTGTTTTGGGAGTTGCCACCAATATGTTTAAGTTAGCTGGGAACGTTATCGTTTTTGGAGTTGTAGGTGCTTATATCGTCGGAATGATTCGATATGCGTTTAAAACATTTCTATAAAAGGAGAGGGGAAAGCACATGAGAAAGGCTGGAAAACAAACATGGGTATATGAAAATCCTGTTTATATTAATGCAGCTGGTACAGCTGTTGGGCCTAAAGAAGCGGATGGTCCATTAGGGAGTACCTTTGATATTACGCATAAAAATTTACATTGTGAAGAATCGAATTGGGAGTTAGCTGAGCGTAAGCTTATGCGTGAATCCATTGACTCATGTTTGGGAAAGGTGAATTTATCGTATGAGGACGTAGATTTGTTTTTAGCTGGGGATCTTTTAAATCAGAACGTAACGGCTAATTTTGTAGCAAGAGATCATCAAATTCCATTTCTTTGTATGTTCGGAGCCTGTTCTACTTCGATGGAAACGTTAGCAACCGGAGCAGCACTTGTTGATGCAGGGTTCGCTAACCGTATTATAGCCTCTGCTAGTAGTCATAACGCCACGGCAGAAAGACAGTTTCGATATCCGACTGAATATGGAGGACAAAAGCCTGATACTGCGACCGCAACGATTACAGGAGCAGGAAGCGCGCTCGTTTCTAAACAAAAGAGTTCTGTTCGCTTAACATCCGCTACTATAGGGCGAGTAATGGATTATGGAATTAAAAATCCTTTTGATATGGGTTCAGCTATGGCTCCAGCAGCTGCAGATACGATTCAAAAACATTTTGAAGATTTACAGGTGTCTCCCGATCACTACGATTTAATCGTTACGGGAGATTTATCAGGCGTTGGTAGTCCAATTTTAAAACAGTTATTAAAAGATGAAGGATATGATGTTTCAGAGAACCATAATGATTGTGGGTTAATGGTTTATCGTCCAAATCAAAACGTGTTTGCTGGAGGAAGTGGATGTGGTTGTTCGGCTGTTGTCACATATGGACATCTGCTTAATGAATTAAAGTCCGGAAACTTAAAACGAATCTTTGTTGTTGCAACGGGAGCATTACTTAGCCCAACGATGACGCAGCAAAAAGAATCAATACCAACCATTGCACACGGTGTCGTAATGGAACATGTTGAGGAGGGATAATTGTGGATTATGTTATTGCTTTTGTGGTAGGAGGAGCAATCTGTGTAATCGGTCAGCTGTTGCTGGATTTTGCCAAGCTTACCCCTGCTCACGTTATGAGTTCCTTTGTAGTAATTGGGGCTATTTTAGATGGATTTGGGATTTATGATAAATTTATTGAATTTGCTGGAGCAGGCGCCACGGTTCCAATTACAAGCTTTGGCCACTCGCTATTACACGGAGCTATGCACCAAGCAGATGAACACGGCTTTATTGGAATTGGAATTGGTATGTTTGAGCTAACATCCGCAGGTATTTCAGCAGCTATTTTATTTGCTTTTATCATCGCGCTAATCTTTAAACCAAAAGGATAAGAGGTGTGACATGAAAAAAAGGCAAGTTATTTTAGTTACCGATGGAGATGAATACGCACGGAAAAATATTGAGTACATTGCGAAAAAGGTGGGCGGGAGATGTATCTCAAAGTCCTATGGGAATCCAACCACTCTAACCGGTAAAGAAATTGTTGGCATGATTTTAGAAGCACCGTATGATCCTGTATTTGTAATGTTCGATGACAGTGGCTTTGTTGGTGAAGGTGCTGGAGAACAAGCGCTCAGGTATGTAGCGACGAATAAGCAAATTGATGTATTAGGGGTTATTGCGGTAGCTTCTAGAACCCATCAAAGTGAATGGTCCAAAGTAGATGTTACCATCGACCGTTTTGGTGAACTAACGCATTATGGTGTAGATAAAAGTGGTATTCAAGAGTTGGAAGTTGGGCGAATAAATGGTGACACGGTTTACTGTTTAGATGAGCTTGATGTTCCGCTTATTGTCGGAATCGGAGACATTGGCAAAATGGCACGTATGGATGATGTAAAAGCCGGGTGCCCAATTACAGAACAAGCTGTACAGCTGATTTTAGAAAGGAGTGGGTTCAGTGAGCGAAAAAGTGGAAAATAAAACAAAAATTTTTCCAAAGATTCAACAAAACGATGAATGGTATAAAAAGAACGCTAGTATGATTACAAGCTTCGACGTAGGTGTTCGTAAACTGCTTATACTAGGTCGAGAAGTGCATGTATACTACGTAACAGGCCTTTGTGATAGTGCATTTATTATTGAGATTACCAAAGTGCTTGTTCAAATTAATGATAATGAAGTTGAGCAGGCAAAGTTAAAAGATATTATTGAAAATCGTTTAATTCATCAACAGGTTAAGCCTTTAAGAACACTAGACGAAGGAATGGATACAATTTTATCAGGCCTCATCTTTGTTCTTATTGATGGAGAAGAAGTAGGTTTTGAAGTTGATGTAAGGATGTATCCAGGGCGTTCGCCAGAAGAACCAGATACGGAAAAGGTTATTCGCGGTGCACGCGATGGATATACAGAGAATATTATCGTCAATACAGCATTAACTCGCCGTCGAATCCGAGATGGAAGACTACGCTTTGAAATCTTTAAAGTAGGTGAACGTTCCAAACTGGACGTAGCAATTGGTTACATAGATGAAATTGCAGATCCTGGACTTGTGGAAACTATAAAAAAAGAGCTTACTTCTATTAAAGTAGATGGTCTACCTATGGCAGATAAATCGCTAGAAGAGTATTTGGTCAAACAAGGTTTTAATCCATTTCCTATGGTACGTTACACGGAAAGGCCAGACACGGCTGCTACGCATTTATTAGAAGGACATGTTATCTTAATTACAGATACATCGCCGAGTGTCATTATTACGCCAACGACGTTTTTTCATCATATACAACATGCAGAAGAATATAGACAAGCTCCTGCCGTTGGCACATTTATTAGATGGGTAAGGTTGTTGGGGATTTTAGCATCTTTATTTTTATTACCATTATGGTTATTGTTTGTTTTAGAACCACAGCTTTTACCACCGGACCTTCAGTTTATAGGGCCAAATGAGGAAACAAATATTCCAACTGTTGTTCAGATTTTCTTAGCTGACTTAGGGGTCGAATTCTTAAGGATGGCCGCCATTCATACACCAACTGCTCTAGCCACCGCCATGGGCTTGATTGCAGCTGCTCTCATTGGACAGATTGCCATCGATGTAGGGCTTTTTGTACCTGAGGTAATCTTATATGTAGCCGTAGCAGCAATCGGTACATTTGCTACTCCAAGTTATGAATTGGCCATTGCAAATAAAATGATTCGTTTAATGCTCTTGATAGGTGTAGCAGCTTTTCACACGCCTGGATTTGTCATTGTATCCACGCTGTATTTAATTCACCTTGTGAGCTTAAAGTCGCTTAATACACCTTATCTATGGCCATTTATGCCGTTTAACCCTAAAGCATTGCTTCAGGTTATTATTCGACCATCAGTACCATCTGCTAAATCAAGACCGAGTATTGTGCATCCACAAGATAAAGATCGTCAGCCAGCAGAGTCGTAAATCTAGTATCTGTCTCTTGTTTATTTAGCAATATGTAGTTGAAACCTGTAAAAAAATGTGATAAGTTTGTTTTAATTATGTAAAATAATAAATCTTTAGACAGTTAGCAGCTCTTTATGCTGTCAGCTGTCTTTTTTACAATATATAAAGGAACGGGGTAGAAGGATGTTTTTACATGGTACAAGTCGCATTAATGAACAAGGTCATCTAGAAATCGGTGGTGTAGACGCGATTAAGCTAGGAAAAGAGTTTGGAACGCCTCTTTACGTATATGATGTCGCTTTAATTCGTCAACGCGCTAGAGGGTTTAAAGAAACTTTTGAAAAACACAATATCAAAGCGCAGGTAGCATATGCAAGTAAAGCCTTCTCAACCGTTGCAATGGTACAAGTAGTAGACCAAGAAGGCCTGTCCTTAGATGTTGTATCTGGAGGAGAGCTATATACGGCGCTGGCAGCTAATTTTCCTAAAGAACGCATTCACTTTCATGGCAACAATAAAAGCAGAGCTGAGTTAGAAATGGCTATTAAAGAAGATATTGGGTGTATTGTTGTAGATAATTTCTATGAAATTGCTCTTTTACAAGAGCTTACAGAGCAGCATGATAAAAAAATGCCCGTACTATTGCGCTTAACACCTGGTATCGAAGCTCATACGCATGATTATATCTTAACTGGGCAAGAAGACTCTAAATTTGGTTTTGATCTTCAAAATGGTCAGGCTGATGAGGCAATTAAAGCCGTGATGGAAAGCAGTGGACTTAATCTTTTAGGAATTCACTGCCATATTGGTTCACAAATCTTTGAAACAACAGGATTTGTTATGGCGACTCAGAAACTCTTTTCAAAAATGAAAGAGTGGAAAGAAACAATTGGCTATGTGCCGGAGGTACTTAATCTTGGCGGAGGGTTCGGCATTCGTTATACAGAGGAAGATCAGCCAATTCCTGTTTCCGAGTATGTAGAAGTAATTATCGAAGAAGTTAAAAAGCAATCAGCACAGCTAGATGTTCCAATTCCAGAAATTTGGATTGAACCTGGACGTTCACTCGTAGGAGATGCAGGGACAACACTTTATTCTGTTGGTTCACGCAAACATGTCCCAAATATTCGTGAATATGTAGCGATTGATGGAGGGATGAACGATAATATTCGACCAGCATTGTATCAAGCAAAGTACGAAGCTGCTCTTGCGAATCGAATGAATGATGTGAAAGATGAACTTGTATCAATCGCTGGGAAATGCTGTGAATCTGGAGACATGTTAATGTGGGACTTGTCGTTGCCAACAGCGCGTCCAGGTGATGTTTTAGCCATGTTCTGTACCGGTGCATATGGTTATTCAATGGCGAGTCAGTATAATCGTTTACCTAAACCAGCAGTTGTATTTGTTGAAGATGGAGATGCTCAGTTAGTTGTGCAGCGTGAAACGTATGAAGATATTATTAAAAATGATCTAAAATATAACGTTGCGTTAAAAAAATAAAAAAACGGTTGCCGTAGAGGCAGCCGTTTTTTATGAGAATAAGGCTTTAATAGCATCAATGATACTAACAAAGAAGTTCTTTAGTTTATCAAGAAACGATTGTCCTTCTTCAGACTGTAAAAATGTTGTTACTTTCTCTTTAGTAGCTGACAATTGATCTTTAACTTGATTCCAATCAATATCTAAGTCTTTTAAACGATTGAAAAAATCAACGAGTGCGTTGAGCTCAGAGTCTGTTAAGCTAATGCCTAAATCATTGGCTACACGCTCGATTAAAGCACGCAAATCATCTTTTGTTTGTGGGTTTTCCTTGGCAATTTCTTCTTTTATTGTGGCCATAAATTCAGCTGCTTTTTCTTTTCCTACTTTTTCACCAAGTTCAGCTGTTTGGACCATCTCTTCGTTAGCAGCTTTTTTAACCTCTTCAGGTATTTTTTTATTTGTTTGTACTTCATAGGCTTTCATAATGCCTGTTAATGCAGCAGTACCTGACACTTCAAAAGGTGCCGTGATTTTAATGTCAGCATCTTTTACACCTGCAGTCATTAAAGCATTTAGATACATATCATCGGTAATGGATGTAATGTTTTGAGTTGCTACACTTAAGCCTGAATCTTTTGCAGTAAGCGTAATGCTTGAAGATGAAATCGCTCTAGAGCCAATGGTTGCTTTTGGAATAAAGTCACCTAAGTACTCATGCTCTTCGGCATTTGATACAGTAATGGTTTGCGCATTTTCAGGCGCTTCAAGATCTTTTAATACTTTTTCTTTTTGCGCAATTGTTAAGTCTTCTCCTAACGTAACAATAACGTCACCTACGGCTGCGTCTGCCAAGCTTTTTATTGGTGCAGTTAAAAATAAAACCAAGCTCATAGTAAGCAAAATTACTTTTATATAAGGCTTCATAATTTTTTCCTCCTTTAACCATATCCTATTATAATACGATTTTAGATAATGCGATAGTTTCATCCCACGCTATTTATTAAACGAAGAGAAAACAAGAAAGTTTCAAAAAAAGAAAAATTCGCTGATGGGTTGAAGAAAAGTGATTCGTTGAATTTAGATATTCACTTATAGTACAATAAGATGAAACATTGTAAGAGCGTGCATAGTTACTTATGTACAACCATAAGTGTTGAAATACATAATTTGGAGGTTTTACACATGAAAAAAGCAAGTATTTTAATGGAAAATGGAGAAAAAATCCTAATCGATTTATTTGAAAACGAAGCGCCTGGAACAGTTGCAAACTTTGAAAAATTAGCAGCTGAAGGTTTTTACGATGGCGTAACGTTTCACCGTGTAATTCCTGGATTTGTATCACAAGGTGGAGATCCAACAGGAACAGGTGCTGGTGGCCCTGGTTATACAATTAAGTGTGAAACAGAAGGAAATCCTCACAAGCATGAAGCGGGTTCATTATCAATGGCTCATGCAGGAAAAGATACAGGAGGAAGCCAATTCTTTATCGTACATGAGCCACAACCACACTTAAATGGCGTGCATACTGTATTTGGTAAAGTAACAGAAGGTTTAGACACAGTATTGAAGATGCGTAACGGTGATGTAATGAAAGAAGTTAAGGTGTGGGAAGAGTAATATTCTGATTCTGTAGTAACTCAAGATTAGCTTGAAAAGAGCGATAATAGAGCGCCTTGTAAGTTGTGAAATCGACTTTACATGTCGCTCTTTTTATGTGAATTTACGGTGATGTTGCTATTATTTCATAAATTTTGTATGATAAAAGCATTAGAATTAACGAACACATCGTAGGAAAGTTTGAGAACGAGGGAGAATTTTATGCTTATTCGCTATAAAAGAAGTCATGAAAAAATTGCTATGGGTCTTCTGTCGTTTGTGCCAACTGAAAAGGATTTAAAAAAACTTCAGCAAACGATGAAAGATTATGAGCAAAACGAAAATCGCCAGCTATATTTATGGAAACAGGGAGAAGACTTTATCGGTATTGTTGGAGTCTCAATTATTGATCAAGATCTAGTTGAGGTTCAACATGTGAGTGTCAATCCATCTCATCGCCAGCAGGGGATTGGAAAAGAAATGATTAAAGCACTTCAGCAGATGTATTCTAATGCTCAAATTAAGCCTAGTGAGTTAATTGCACCGTTTTATGAAAAATGTCAAAGTGAACAATAAAAAGCAGAGCTGTAGTAGTTTTAACTACGAGAAGCTCTGCTTTTTCGTAATTTCTTTGCGCGCTCTGCGATAATAGCTGTTCGATCACGCAGCTTATGACGGTGAATAAGGTGTTCATCCTGCAAATTAGATGGTGTAAGCCATCCGAATGTTTGAGCTAAAGGGTGTGCTTTGCATTGCTGAACAAGATGCTCATCGATAATTGGCATATTTAAACTTTGGTAAGGCTTTGAAGCCTGTATCAAACGCAAATGTTTAGTGAGCATGCTAATTAAATCGATTGGTTGTAGACCAATCTGAAGTAGTTCTTCATGGTGCGCATCAAGAATTGAGATTGCTTTTTTTATCGTACGTTCAGCACCTGCGTAGTTACTTCTTCGATGATGATACAACGAAACAGCAACTTGAATGAGCCCAACCCATAAAATATTGCGATGTCCAGAATCAGCAGCTTTCCAATGTTCTTCTAGTACTTCATGGCATTCGAAATAATCTCTGTTTGTATGAAAATAAACAAGATAATCTATATATGGTTTTGGATACATAGCTGATAACCTCCTAATGCCAGTGTAACACAAAAAAAGTGTCCAGCTAAACTGAACACATTTGGGTCATTTTATTAAAAGTGTAAGCAAGCGCATCCGATGATCACTAATAAAATAAACAATACAATAATTAAAGAAAATCCTCCGTTATAATCATGCTTGTGAGTCATGAGAATTCCTCCTTCGAGTTATCAAAATGCTATTACCCTGACATCATATGTTCATTTTTACGTTTGGTATGGGCGAATGACCTATCTTTCCTAGAAATTATATTGGACATGTGTCTAGAATCCTCTATACTAATGATAGTGCGACTTATGACTAAATGATAATTTTGGTGGGATAGAATTGGAATATAGTGTGAAGGTAGATGCTTTTGAAGGACCGCTAGATCTCTTATTGCATCTTATTAACCGATTTGAAATTGATATTTATGATATACCAGTAGCAACGATTACCGAACAATACATGATGTATATACATACGATGAACGAGCTTCAGCTAGACGTGGCAAGCGAATATTTAGTAATGGCTGCGACGCTTATTCAAATTAAAAGCAAAATGTTATTGCCAACATACGACGAAGACGACATAGATGATAGTATGGATGATGTAGAAGAAGATCCTCGCGAGCAGTTAATGCAACAATTAATCGAATATCGAAAATTTAAAGAAGCTGCTGTTGAACTTCAAAAGCTTGAAGAGACACAAACGCATATTTACGCGAAGGCACCTAGTAACTTACAGCAGATAAGTGATGAAAAACCGGCGCAGCAAGGTAGTGGAGATTTAGATGTGTCGCTTTATGATATGCTCAGTGCTTTGCAGAAACTGATGAAGCGAAAGCAGCTACAAAAGCCAGTTCAAGCAAGGGTAGCTCGACAAGACGTCCCAATTGAAAAAAGAATGACGGAAATTGTATCCGTACTTCGGAAAACAAAAGGAAAACAAAGTTTTTATACGCTGTTTCCTTATCCTGAACGCAATCATATTGTGGTAACGTTCTTAGCCATCTTAGAACTAATGAAAAAGAATGAAGTCATCGTAGAACAGTCAAATAACTTAGATGAACTATACGTTGCATATCAAGAAAGGAATGATGAAAGATGAGTAAACAGCATATCTCTGCAGCTATCGAAAGTTTACTATTCGTTGTAGGAGATGAAGGGCTATCTATTAAGCAACTGCAAGAACTTCTTGATGTGTCGAAAGACGAAGTGAGTATAGAACTAGATAAATTAATGAAAGAGTACGAGAATGATAAGCGAGGTCTTCAACTAGTAGAGATTGCTGGACAATTTCAATTTGCAACGAAGCAGGAATATGCTTCTTATGTGGAGAAATTAATTGAAACGCCACCTGCTCAATCCCTATCTCAAGCTGCACTCGAAACGCTTGCAATTGTGGCATATCGCCAACCCATTACGCGAGCTGAAATTGAAGAAATTCGAGGTGTGAAAACTGAAAGGCCGCTTCAAACGCTAATAGGAAAAGCACTTTTAAAGGAAACGGGACGCGCAGAAGGAGCAGGTCGAGCGATTTTATATGGAACAACAAAAGAATTTTTAGCTTATTTCGGCTTAAAAGATTTGAGTGAATTGCCACCGCTTCCAGAAGAAGAATCAGGTGCTGAACAGGAAGCAGACTTGTTTTTTAGAACGTTTCAAGAAGCTGAATAACTTACTTGATGAAGAACACGATGAGCAAACATCGTGTTCTTTTTATGAATAAATAAGAAGAATATTACAAATAAGATAAAACTTGAAAAATACCTTCGCGTAAATAAATCATAACATGAAAACAAATGCATAAACTTGTACAAACAGATAAAGGGACGGGGATGACATGCGAAAAATAAAGCAAAGCATTATTTGTTTCATGATTTTATTTTTAGGTCTAAGCAGTTTGCCTCCTACTACATATGCAGCAGGTGTAAGCGCCCATAGTGCAGTTTTAATTGAGCAAAAGTCTGGAAGAGTTTTATACGAGAAAAATGCTGATGCCATTAGTCGTATAGCAAGTATTACGAAAATTATGACGGCTATATTAGCAATCGAATCTGGCAAAATTGATCAAACAACAACCGTTAGCCCTCGAGCAGTAGGAGTAGAAGGGTCATCCATTTATTTGGTTGAGGGTGAAAAAATTAAGCTCAAAGACTTGGTATACGGGCTCATGATGAGGTCCGGCAACGATGCGGCTGTAGCGATTGCTGAAACAGTGGGTGGAAGCGAAGAGGGATTTGTGTATTTAATGAATCAAAAAGCAAAAGAAATTGGAATGACTAATACAACATTTCAAAATCCTCATGGCTTAGATGATCATGAAAATCATCGTTCAACGGCTTACGACATGGCAATCTTAATGCGCTACGCGATGAATAATAAGACGTTTAGAGAAATTTCAGGAACGAAAGTTTACAGAACACCTCATCCCGAAGAAAAATGGGATCGAGTGTGGAAAAATAAAAATAAATTATTGACGAGCTTATATGCATACTGCACAGGTGGTAAAACTGGATATACCAAGCTAGCAAAGCGAACGCTGGTAACAACGGCCACAAAAAATGGAATGGATTTAATAGCTGTTACGATTAATGCACCTAGCGATTGGAATGACCATATCTCGATGTACGAAGGGGCTTTTGACACTTATAAAATGACAAGCTTAGCTCCAAAAGGAGAATTAAAAGGTATTGAAGATTCATTTTACAAAAAGAAGCTTGAAATAAAAAGAGATGTTGTATATCCACTAACAAAAGATGAGCAAGAAACCGTTAAGTTGAAAACAATTCTAATTAAACCTCAAAAAGAATGGAAAGAAGGAAAGCCTGTTCCAAGCGTTGTAGGAGAATTACAGGTGACGCGAGATGGTGATTCGATAGGCAATATCCCAATTTATTTTCACAGTGAGCCAAAGAAAGAAGAGGGGTTCTTCAATAAGGTAAAGAATTTATTTTTAGTTTATCCAGGAGCACGATAAGATGGTCAATATCATTTGGATGTTGCTGACGATTATTGGAATTGTATTTGCAATCATTAATGGAAAGATGGAGGCAGTTAACAAAGCAATTTTTCAAGGGGCAGGAGAAGCCGTTACCATCAGTATTGGTTTAATAAGCGTATTAGTGTTTTGGCTAGGTATTATGAACATTGCACAGCACGCTGGATTATTAGAAAAATTAGCAAAGTTGTTTCGCCCCATTATTGGAAGGCTGTTTCCTGATATTCCAAAAGACCATCCTGCTTTAGGGTATATACTGTCTAATATGATGGCTAATATGTTTGGTCTGGGTAATGCCGCTACCCCGCTTGGGATTAAAGCAATGGAGCAGTTAAAACAGCTAAATGGTAATAAGGATGAAGCGAGCAGGTCAATGATTACGTTACTAGCGCTCAACACAACCAGTCTAACACTAATTCCAACAACTGTTATTGCTATTCGAATTACGTATAATTCCGCCAATCCAACAGAAATTGTAGGAACGACACTTCTTGCAACGGTTGTCGCTACAATGGGAGCCATTGTCATTGATCGTTATTTCTACCATCGCCGCATGAAAAAAGGAGGCGGACGTAGATGACCTTATTAAATCAGATTTCCATTATGTTTATCCCTCTTATTGTAGGGTGTATCCTTTTATATGGAACATATAAAAAAATTCCAACTTATGAACGGTTTGTAGAAGGCGGGAAGGATGGTTTACAAATTGCGTTTTCTATTATTCCTTATCTTGTCGGGATGCTCGTCAGTATTTCAATCTTTCGAGCGTCTGGAGCATTAGATTTCTTTTTAAACTTTATGAAGCCATTTTTGAATGCGGTTGGCGTGCCTGCTGATATAGTCCCACTTGCTTTAATCAAACCTATTTCAGGAACTGCTGCTTTGGGTATTACCACCGATTTAATTTCAACGTATGGACCGGATTCTTTTATTGGGAGATTAGCTTCTACTATGCAAGGAAGTACTGATACCACTTTTTATATTTTAACCGTTTATTTTGGAGCCGTAGGGATAAAGAAAATGGGCGATGCTCTAAAGGTTGGTTTGTTAGCGGATTTAGTAGGTATTATCGCATCAGTTGTAATTGTTATTCTTGTTTTTGGGTCATAATAAAGGTAAAAGAAAGCAAGCTTGGCATGCTTTCTTTTTTTGTATGAGAAAATTAATAGGTATTTGTTGTACAGGCTTGTATATTAGAGAGTAAACAAGTAAGATGTTACAAGAGGTGAGATATAAATGGAACGATTACAAAAAGTAATTGCTCATGCGGGTGTTGCTTCAAGGCGTAAAGCTGAAGAGCTTATTACGCAAGGACGAGTAACGGTGAACGGAAAAGCAGTAAAAGAGCTAGGAACAAAGGTAGGACCTAACGATAAAATTGAAGTGGACGGTGTACCATTAGAGCGTGAGGAACCGGTCTATTTTATGTTATATAAGCCAAGAGGCGTTATTTCAGCAGCGAAGGACGACAAAGATCGAAAAACAGTTGTAGACTTTTTCCCCCACGTTGAAGAACGTATTTATCCAATTGGGCGCTTAGATTATGATACGTCAGGTCTAATTCTTTTAACAAACGATGGTGAATTCGCCAACCTGCTAACGCATCCAAAGTACGAAATTGATAAGGTGTACGTAGCAAAAGTTAAAGGTATTCCACCACGTGAAAAAATTAGACAGCTACAAAGAGGTATTATGCTTGAAGATGGAAAAACATCGCCTGCGCGTGCAAAAGTTCTGTCGATTGATAAAGGAAAACAAACAGCTATCGTAGAGCTATCGATTCATGAAGGTAAAAACCGCCAAGTTCGTCGCATGTTTGAAGCGATTGGTCACCCTGTTTTAAAGCTAAAGCGTGAGCGCTATGCGAATTTAGATTTAAGAGGTTTAAATGCAGGAGAAGCAAGAGAATTAACGGCTCATGAGGTAAAGCAACTGTATACGAAAGCACAAACAGGTAAATAAGTATAAAGAGGCACGTTTAGCTAATGGTATAATCCGTCAGCTAAACGTGTCTTTTTTTATGAAGACGTATACCTAGAGATGGCAAGTGAGCTTTCTGTCGATGGCCGATTAAACAGATAAGTGTGTCACATAACCTTCATAATATTTTTCCCTTTACGAATGCGAAAAAATGCTATAATTGTAAGAAAACGCATAATGAAAACGATTTAGAGGAGTTCGATTGGGATGAAAAAACGTCGCTTATTTATTCGTACTACGATTCTAACTATTTTATTAGTTGCCGTCGGCTACACTCTATATACGCAATTTATAGCTGACAAGCAAGCCTTTTCAGTAGGTGATCAGGCTCCTAACTTTGCGCTCCAAGATTTAGAAGGCAATGAGCATAAGCTTTCTGATTACAAAGGTAAAGGCGTCTTTTTAAATTTTTGGGGCACGTGGTGTAAACCTTGTGAAAAGGAAATGCCTGTAATGGAAGCGCAATACGCCAAGTATAAAGATCAGGGTGTTGAAATTTTAGCTGCAAATGTTGGTGAAACAGATGTTGCTGTTAAGCAGTTTGCAAACCGCTATGGATTATCCTTTCCGATCCTAATGGACAAGGATTCACAGGTTCTCCATGCATACGGTGTAGACCCGTTACCAACTACGTTTTTAATTGATAAAGATGGAAAGATTGTCGATGTGTTTATTGGAGGGTTGGATGAAAAACGAATTCAAGAGTACATGGAATTAATTAAGCCGTAGGGAGTTTTTGCTATGAAACAAATACGATGTGAATGCGGTCATCAAAATAAAGAAGGAACCGTGTTATGTGAAGCGTGTGGGAAGCCATTAAATGAAGAGGCCTCAAAGCAACTGGTTGATATGCGATACGAGGGAAGTGCAAGGCGGTCACAAACATATAATAAAACAATCATTGATAAGATATGGAACTTTTTCTCCTCAGTAAAGGTAGGTGTTTGGATTATTATCCTTACACTTACAGCATCAGCTCTAGGAACGATTTATCCACAAGAAATGTACATACCACCAGGAACAACAGCAGTTCAATATTATGAACAAGAGTACGGATGGACGGGAAAACTCTACTATGAACTAGGATTTCACAATTTATACGGTTCATGGTGGTACATGCTTTTAATCGCATCACTTGGTATATCATTAGTCATTGCCAGCTTAGATCGAGTTGTTCCACTTTATAAATCACTAAAATATCAAAGGGTAAAAAAACACGCAAATTTCTTGAAAAAGCAGCGTTTATTTAGCGTTACGAAGTCATGGACAGATGAAGACTATGAAACTTTGAAAGAACAGCTGAAAAAGCGTCGATATACGGTTCGAGAAGAAAGCGGAAACATATTGGCTGAAAAAGGAAGATTTTCAAGATGGGGACCTTATGTCAATCATGTTGGGCTTATTATTTTCTTAATCGGCGCCATGCTTCGGTTTGTACCTGGCATGTACGTTGATGAAGTGCTGTGGGTACGAGAAGGTGAAACAAAGGTAGTGCCCGGTACTGATGGGGAATACTATTTAAAAAACAATGCGTTTAAAGTTGAAATGTACGATAAAGACACGGAAAAAGAAGTTTTTCAACAAGCGATTGACCGAGTCGGTAATCAAACGATTGTAAAGAATTATCAAGCTGATGTGACACTATACGAGCGTGAAGGGGACAGTATTCCTGGACAAACGCCAGAATTAAAAGAATTAAAGGATAAAAGCATTCGTGTAAATGAACCTTTAAAGCACGAGGGTTATGCCATTTACCAGGTGGATTATAAGCTTAATGAGTTTAATGCCATGTCATTTCATTTAACAAATAAAGAAACGGAAGAAAATATTGGCCAATTAACAGTTGATTTATATAATCCGCAGGAAACATATGAGCTTAAGGATGGTTATAAAGTAGATTTAATTAGCTATTTCCCAGACTTTTACTTAAATGATGACGGAAATCCTGATACCAAAACGCGCGTGCCGAATAATCCAGCCTTTGTGTTTAAAATGTTTTCACCTGAGCATCCCAAAGGTGAGGTAGCACTTGTCGCTATTCAACAAAACCTAGAGCCACTTGGTGAAAATGACTATAAAATGTCCTTTGCAGGTGTGGATACAAAAAATGTAACAGGTTTAACAGTGAGGAAGGATTATACACTTTGGGTTTTAGGTCTTGGAGGTGCCATCTTTATGATTGGTGTCATTCAAGGAATGTATTGGAATCATCGTCGACTATGGATTCAAAGAGTTGACAATGAGCTCTGGTTAGCTGCTCATACAAATAAAAACTGGTACGGTTTAAAAAACGAGCTAAATCAAGCAATTCAACAGACCAAGGTTATGCCGTTGCATGATCAAATGGATAAAGACAAGGGGTAGGAGGAGACAAAATGGATTTTGCAAGCGTTAGTAGTAACTTGCTTTATGTAGCTTTTATTGCTTATTTAGTCGCTACGTTTTTCTTTGGTGGAGCCATTAGAGAAAAGAATTCAAAGCATAAGACAAACAAGTGGCCGGTATTTGGAATTAGCGTAACGATTGTTGGATTCATTGCGCAAGTTGGTTATTTTATTACGAGGTGGATTGCTTCAGGTCATGCACCAGTTAGTAATCTATTTGAGTTTACAACCTTCTTTGGCATGATGGTTGTCGGAGCATTTATTATTATTTACTTTATTTATAAGTTGAGTATTCTAGGCTTATTTGCTCTTCCTGTGGCGCTGTTAATTATTGCGTATGCAAGTATGTTCCCAACAGAAATTTCGCCTTTAATACCGGCTCTTCAAACAAATTGGTTACATATTCACGTTACAACAGCTGCTGCAGGGGAAGCAATTTTAGCCATTAGCTTTGTAGCGGGACTGATTTACCTTATTAAATGTATTGATCAAACAAAAGCAACAAAAAAAACATTTTGGCTAGAGTTTATCCTGTATTCTTTACTTAGTACGGTTGGATTTATTATTATGACAACAGCTTTTAGCTTATTAAACTATGACGCTACCTTTACATGGGTTGATAAAAATGAAAAACAGGCTGAAATGGTATATCATCTGCCAGCCCTAGTTGGTCCGCATGAAGGTGAGCTAATCACGGATAATCGATTAGAGCCAACGGTTTCGGTACCTGCAATTATAAATGCACAAAAATTAAATACAGTTTTATGGTCACTGATGAGTGGTTTAGTCCTATATTGGTTACTTCGCCTTGTTCTTCGCAAGCGAATTGGTGCTGCTTTAAAACCGTTAGTCAAGCAAGTCAATAGTGAATTACTAGATGAAGTAGGCTATCGCTCTGTTGCTATTGGGTTTCCTGTTTTTACTTTAGGTGCTTTAATTTTTGCAATGATATGGGCGCAAATTGCCTGGACGCGCTTCTGGGGATGGGATCCGAAAGAAGTATGGGCTTTAATTACGTGGCTTTTCTATGCAGCCTTTTTACATCTGCGTCTAGCAAAAGGGTGGCAAGGTGAACGTTCAGCGTGGTTAGCAGTTGGTGGCTTTGCTATTATTATGTTTAATCTCGTTGCAGTTAACTTAGTCATTGCAGGTCTACATTCATATGCATAACCAAAACTCGCTGTCATTGCGACAGCGAGTTTTTTTTGTCATAATGAATCCAACCAGGTCTGGGAATTAGATATGAATGAAAAATGATTTCAAAAGAGTACAAATAAAAGAGAAATCTATTAAGCCTCATTCATTTGTTACATAGATTGTCACAATGTTGGTTAGACATTGGTAGCAGTTCATCTGTTTTTTTTGTAAACTAAACGTAGGAGGTTGAGAACATGCAAACTGAACAAAGGTTATTACTTGTGGACGATGAAGATCGTATTCGTCGTTTATTAAAGATGTATTTAGAAAAAGAAGGATATACGATTGAGGAAGCTGCTGATGGCCATGAGGCTATAGAGAAAGCGTTACATATAAATTATGATCTTATTATTTTAGATTTAATGATGCCTGGAATTGATGGAATTGAAGTGTGTAAACAAATCAGGGAGAAAAAAACAACACCAATTATTATGCTAACGGCAAAAGGGGAAGAAGTAAACCGTGTTCAAGGCTTTGAAGTTGGAACCGATGACTATATTGTTAAACCCTTCAGCCCTAGAGAAGTTGTACTGCGCGTGAAGGCCTTATTACGACGCTCATCGTCTATACCTGTTATGGAACCAACACCTTCAGTTAAAAACATGATTGTATTTGATCATTTAACAATTGACAATGATGCACATCGTGTGACTGCTGATGATAAAGAAGTAAACTTAACACCAAAAGAGTACGAACTGCTGTGTTTTTTAGCAAAAACGCCAGATAAAGTGTACGACCGAGAGCAGTTGCTGAGAGAAGTTTGGCACTACGACTTCTTTGGAGATTTAAGGACGGTAGATACCCATGTCAAACGTTTGCGAGAAAAATTAAACCGCGTATCTCCAGACGCTGCTAAAATGATTGTAACCGTTTGGGGTGTAGGATATAAATTTGAGGTTGGGAACAGCTGATGTTTTGGCGCAGTGTTGTTGGTAAACTTTGGTTTACTATTTTATTACTCGTTACGTTTGTTTTATTTATTTTAACGGTTTTATTGCTGCAGTTCTTTGAAAATTATCATGTAGATGACGCAGAAAAGCGATTAACGAAAACAGCAGCTAAAATCTCCACCATCGTACAAGAAACCAAAGATCAGGAGCTTGGACTTTCAATTGCACGAGAATTAGCTGATCAAGCCAGTATCTTAATTGTGCAAGGAGATAAAAAGTATTGGAATTCTACACATCCAGAAGAAGAGAGCCGCGACACTGTCATCTCGCTTATTTCTGAAGACAAAAATCTTCAGAGAGTAACTACACATGGTGAAGTTGTACACGAAGAGATGTACATGAACGAAGATAGAGGTACTTCAGAAAGTCCACTGATGTTTATTGTAGGCGTTCCGTTATCTGTGGATGGTCAAGGTAATGGAGGAGTTTACTTGTACCAATCATTAGCTGAGATTGAAGAGCCTGCGCGCTATACAACAAAGTTTATTATCTTAGCTGCGGGTATTGCCATCGTGTTGACTACAATCTTTGCCTTTTTCTTATCAACGCGAATTACCGCTCCGCTTCGAAAAATGAAGCAGGCAGCTTTTGAGGTTACGAAAGGAAATTTCGAGACGAAAGTACCGATTTTGACACATGATGAAATTGGTGAGCTAGCCATTGCTTTCAATCAGATGGGAAGACAGTTAAAGTTCAATCTTAACGCTTTAAATCAAGAAAAAGAGCAACTATCAAGTATTTTAAGTAGTATGGCGGATGGTGTTATTACATTTAGCCAAAATGGTTCAATTTTAATTACGAATCCACCTGCAGATCAGTTTTTACAAGCATGGTACTATGAGCAAAATATGAACAATCAGTCCATTCCAGAACTTCCTTTAAAAGTTGTTCGTTTGTTCGAGAGCGTTGTTAAAAGTGAAAAAGAGCAGAGCGCAGAACTAACAATACAAGGGAAGACATGGGTTATTCTCATGTCACCACTTTATAACCAAACAAAGATTCGAGGAGCCGTTGCGGTTTTACGCGATATGTCAGAAGAGCGTAAATTAGATAAACTTCGAAAAGATTTTATCGCCAATGTTTCACATGAATTACGAACACCGATTTCAATGCTACAAGGTTATAGTGAAGCGATTATTGATGACATTGCGAGTACGGAAGAAGAGAAAAAAGAAATTACCCAAGTTATTTATGATGAATCCTTAAGGATGGGGAGGCTTGTTAACGAACTATTAGATTTAGCTCGAATGGAAGCGGGGCATGTTCAACTCCACGTAGCTGAAATTGAGATGGTTGAACTTGCTGAGCGAGTAGTTCGTAAATTCCAGGGCATTGCTAAAGAGCAAGACATTAGGTTGGAACTTCAAACCAATGCACAAATAAAACTCCCGGCAACCATTGATGCAGATCGGATAGAACAAGTATTAACCAATTTGATTGATAATGCAATTCGTCATACTCCTAAAGGAGGCAAAGTGACGCTTGGTATTAACAGTAACCAAACGGAAGTTCATCTTTCAGTTGAGGATACAGGTGTAGGAATACCAGAAGAAGATTTACCGTTTGTTTTTGAAAGATTTTATAAAGCAGATAAGGCAAGAACAAGAGGAAAGTCGGGTACGGGACTCGGGCTCGCAATTGCAAAAAATATTGTAGAAGCACATCATGGAGTCATTGTGGTAAATAGTATTTTAAATCAGGGCACAACATTCTTTATTAAGCTTCCTAAACACTACTCATAGTGATAAATGTTACTTTGTGGTCACAGGTTGAATAGTAAAAGGTTAGAAAATATTTCACTATTTTCTAACCTTTTTTTATTGGAAATGTCTAGAATTTTTGAAAATGCATATAGTATATTTATGTGTCAAGAAACGCTTAGTACATAGGAGGATATGTATGCTTGATATTGTAAGGCGAATATTAGTAGTAGTTATTATGGGAATGTGTATAGGTCTATTGTTTGTTGGCGGAACAATGGCTAAAGCACAAGCTTCAACACAGTGGAACTGGCCTACTGAAGAAGGAACGCTTACAGATGTGTTTGGTTCTCGTAACGCAAAACATTTTGGTATTGATATTGCAGCGCCTGTGGGAACACAGGTGTATGCAGTATATAGTGGGAGAGTCACCAAATCTTATTACTCTGATACATATGGACAAGTTGTATTTATCAAGCAGGATAATGGATACGAAACGGTGTATGCACATTTGAATAATCGAGGTGTTGCGGAGGGAGAAAGAATTTCTGCTCGTCAGACAATTGGACAAATAGGTAATACAGGTCGATCGTCTGGTGCCCATTTGCATTTTGAAGTTCATAAAGGAACGTGGAATATTGATAAAACGAATGCTATTAACCCAATCGCAAAGCTTGATCAAGAAAAATTATCAGCCTACGTAACGGAACAGTTAGAAGCTACTGTATTTAGACAGTTAAATGAAGGATACGTTGTTGAAAGAGGGGACACGTTATCTGAAATCGCAAAAAAATACAAAATAGATGTAGACGATTTAAAAGGAAGAAATCATATGACAACCAGTGATATTTATCCTGGTCAACACCTAAAGATAACAAAATAAAAACAAGAAAGGCATTTGCCTTCCTTGTTTTGTTTTATAGTTCAATACGTTGAATTGTAACAATTTCACTTGCTTGCTTTAGAGACTCAATTGTTGCATCTTCAATAAGACGGTCGAACGTAAGCATCATAATCGCTTCTCCGCCTTTTTGTTTACGTCCTACCTGCATTGTTGCAATGTTGATATTTAAATCACCAAGCGCTTTACCAACATTTCCAATAACGCCAGGTTGGTCTGTGTGTCGGATATATAATAAATGTCCTTCTGGATAAAAATCAATGTCAAAGGAATCAATATTAATAACGCGAGGACCGTAATCTTTGATATACGTACCGGTAATAGAGAATGTACGAGATTCTCCTTTTACAACAACTTCAATAATATTAGCATAGCCTTGAGTGTTATCAGAAATTTTCTCACCAAACGTAATGCCTCTCTCTTTGGCAATCATTGACGCGTTTACTTCGTTAACTGAGCGGTCGATACGATGAGTTAAAAATCCAGACAACAAGCTTCGGGTAATATACGTTGTTTCTAAATCCGCTACTGTTCCTGCGTACGTAACAGAAATGTCTTGAACAGGTTCTTTCATGCATTGTGATAAAACGGCACCAAGCTGTTTTGTTAAGCTAGTAAACGGCTGGATTTTTTCGAATACGTCTTTTGAAAGTGTCGGTAAGTTAATTGAAGAACTTACTGGGTTACCTTCTAAGAAGCGTAGCACATCATAAGCAACATCTTCAGCTACATTTAACTGCGCTTCTTTTGTTGAAGCACCTAAATGTGGCGTTGTAATAACCTGATCAAAGTTTAAAAGTGGATTATCAGTAGGTGGCTCTACTTCAAACACGTCAATTGCAGCACCTTGAACGTGACCAATTTCTAAATAGTGTGCAAGTGCTTCTTCATCAATAATGCCGCCTCGTGCACAGTTTAGTAAATAAACGCCTTTTTTTGTTTTGGCTAACGTATCGCGATTTAATAAACCTTTTGTATCTTTCGTTAATGGCGTATGAACAGTAATAATATCAGCTACTGCTAGTAAATCATCTAACGATAAGAGGTCAACTCCTAGTTTTTCTGCGCGAGATGTTGTTAAAAATGGATCATATACATGTACCGTCATGTTAAAGGCTTTCGCACGTTTGGCAAGTTCAGAGCCGATACGCCCAAAACCAACAATTCCTAAGTGCTTGCGGTTGAGTTCTGTACCAACAAATGCTGATCGGTTCCATTCGCGAGATTTGACAGAAATATTTCCTTGAGGGATATGGCGAACTAAACTAGCCATCATGGCAAAAGTATGCTCAGCCGTAGAAATAGTGTTTCCATTTGGAGCATTGATAACAACAACGCCTCGCTTAGTTGATGCTTCAATGTCAATATTATCGACACCTACACCTGCACGAGCAACAATCTTTAAATTCTTCATCTTGTCTAACAAGTCTTCCGTCACAGTCGTTGCGCTTCGAACAAGCAGTGCATCGTATGTATGCAATAAATCTTCAACTTCCGTTACTTTTTTTCTTGTTAAATTAACATTTGATGCTTCTAATAATGGAGCAAGACCTTCATTACTAATTGAATCGGCTACTAACACTTCATACATGTATTAACATCTCCCTTTCACAACTCAAATATCTGATAATTTATCACGTTAAAAAAATTCTGTCAATTAGATTGTAAAAAAGTTCACAATTGGTAACGTTTTCATTTTTATTTTTTTGATTAATATTCGGATTTTTTATAAAAAAAGGAGGATTTAGAAGATTTATTTCTAGTTAAATATTTTTAAAACGTACTTTTTTGAGGTTTTTATATATGAAAGTACGTTGAAAGGATGCCTGACAATCTTTCAATATTCCGCTGCTTTTACCGCCGTGCAAAAATAATGACTAAAAGAATGAGAATTGTAGGATTTTTTATATTAAATGATTTACTTTTAATTCAAGGTATCATATAATGTGAACATCATTAAATATTGATCTATCTTCGGGGCAGGGTGTAATTCCCGACCGGCGGTGATAAACAAGTTGTTTTAAGCCCGCGAGCTCTTTAAGTTTGGAGCAGGATTTGGTGTGATTCCAAAGCCGACAGTAAAGTCTGGATGGGAGAAGGTGGAGGTTCAAACGTTCAAAAGCAAATGTGCTGAACGTTTATTGAATGTGCCTGCATTTTCCCTCAACAAATTTGTTGAGGTTTTTTTATGGAGCGCATATGCAATGAACCTTTCTTCTTGGAAGAGTGGATCGCAAGAAGGAGAGAGGGAAATGGAACAAAGCAAGAAAACACAAAAGCTTGTTATTTTAGGGATGCTAAGCGGTTTGTCTTACGTATTAATGATGCTTAACTTCCCAATACCAGGTATACCACCATTTTTAAAAATTGATTTTAGTGAGGTGCCGGCACTGCTTGCTGCATTAATCTTTGGTCCTGTAGCAGGTATTATTGTCGAAGGAATTAAAAATCTTCTCCACTACCTCATTCAAGGAAGCGCAACAGGCGTCCCTGTAGGCCAATTCGCAAATTTTGTAGCAGGGCTATTATTTATTTTACCGGTTTCTCTTATGTTTCATAAATTTAAAACTACAAAAGGTATTACAACAGGTTTAGTAGTTGGAACAGTAGTAATGTCCGTTGGCATGGCGTTTTTAAATTACTATGTGTTCTTACCGGCATATACGCTTTTCTTGCAGTCACCGGCACTGTCAAGTGAGGAAACACGTCAGTTAGTCGTAACGGGGATTCTGCCATTTAATATGATTAAAGGGATTATTACAGGCTTAATTTTCGTTGTTTTATTTAATAAAATGAAGTATTGGATTACAAAGCGAGTCGCAGTTTAAATAGAAAAAAAGACCTGTACATCTCTATGTACAGGTCTTTTTTTACTTCTTATTCAAATTTGTTAGAGTCACCGTCAAACTTCTCATCTGCTACGCGGATTGAATCTGTTGGACAGCCTTCAAATGCATCCATCATATCATCTTCTAATTCATCAGGAACTTCCACAATCCCTTGGTTATCATCTAATGTTACGAATGCAATTCCTTCATCATCGTAATCATAAATGTCTGGTGCTGCTGCTCCACATGCTCCACATGCAATACATGTATCTTTGTCAACAATTGTATATTTTGGCATAACAAGACCTCCTGTAAAGTGTTCGAAAATTTCGTGTTATATAATCTCTTTTCAACATAAGCGTGAAATTTCTCTTTACCCATTGTAAGACGATTTTTAAAACTTTTCAATAGAAAAGTCATTGATAATGCTTATCAGACAAGGGTTTGTCATGACTTATAGCACTGCTTTTTTGATTCATCTCGATTCGCTCAATGACAAAAGGATGCGTTCTGTTAAAGTTTTGGTAAAATGAAAAGAGAAAGGAAGTTGACGATTGTGAACTATATTCAAACCGTTATGCTATATAGTATGCAACAACTAAAAGGTGAACGAACAGTTTACGGAATTTATCATATAGTAGCTGGTAAAAAATCAGCGCAAACAATTCAAGACGGTAAAATCTTTGGCTTGTCTTTTTTATTTCAATCATTTAGTTACTTGAAAAAAGAAACATTTTCTCGATACGTAAAAGAGCTTAATTCTCAACAATTTATTAAAGAAGTAGATCATCAAAAATATGTGCTAACAGCCAAGGGCGAACAAGTACTTCGCACACAGTTACGTGAATGGCCTCTGCCAGCTAAGCTTAGCGGTTGGCAATTTGCAAGTAGCACACAATTATTTTTATCGAGACTGACCTTGTTCATTCAAACAATCTCTAACCTACAGTATTTTCAAAAGGGATTTTTACCAATAACGCAAGATGCTGAGCCCATTCAATGGGTGAAAGCTTATCTATTTTCTCAGTCGTATTCACGAGAAGAGTTGGCAAAGCATTTATTTGATGAGTTACAATGCATATTAAAGAGGGGTTCTTCCCGAGATGCTGATATGTTTGTCCAACACTTGAGTGGATATAAACGAATTGGCTTAACGAAAAACCAGCTTGCTGAGTATTACAATATGGACGAAAACTACGTTCACTTATTGATAATCAGCGTTGTTCATCAAATTATTGAGCAAATTAGCGAATGTCCAAGTGAATTTCCTGTTCTCCAGAAATTTGTACAAGATGTACATATGACTGTACCATTAACAGCTTCAACAGTTAAAACGTATGAGTGGTTACAAAAAGGAAAATCATTAAAAGAAGTAGCGAGAATTAGGCGGTTAAAAGAGAGCACAATTGAAGATCATATTGCTGAACTGGCATTGTTTCTTCCTAACTTTACGATTGATGCTTATGTGAAAGTAGAGGATCAAGAGGAAATTATCAACGCTTTCAAAGCGTTAAATACCAATCAGCTCAAAGAAATAAAAAAAGAGGTTAGTGATCACCTTACTTATTTTCAAATTCGTCTTGTATTAGCTAAGTGCGTAACGGATTAAGAAAGGAGTAAGACGATGCAGTTAGAACAGGTACTTCAAAGAGAATTTGGCTTTTCAACTTTTCGAAACGGTCAAAAAGAAATTATAACGGACTTATTAAATCACAATCATGTTCTGGCCGTTTTGCCTACTGGAACAGGAAAGTCACTTTGCTATCAGCTCCCTGGCTATTTTTTAAAGCGGCCAATCCTTATTGTGTCCCCATTACTTTCCCTGATGGAAGATCAGGTTCAGCAGCTTAAAGCCAAAGGAGAGAAGAGGGTTATTGCTCTTAACAGCTTTTTACGTGAAGATGAAAAGCAGCAGGCACTACGCTCTTTAAATAGCTATCGTTTCATTTATGCTTCCCCCGAAATCTTACAGAATCCCCATGTAGTTCATGCTTTAAAACAAACGAATATCGGTATGTTCGTTGTAGATGAAGCACACTGTATTTCACAATGGGGACATGACTTTCGATTAGACTACTTAAACTTAGGTATTGTATGGGAAAAGCTAGGGAAGCCAACTTGCTTAGCGCTAACCGGTACAGCAACGAGTGAAGTACTCAGTGATATTAAAAAGTATTTACACCTTGATCAAGTTAATGAGCACTTATATTCAATGAATCGTTCAAATATTGCTATCAGCGTAGAGCATGTGCATGGTCTTGAAGAAAAAAAGAAAAAGCTATTGGAATACGTAACGAAAATTCAAAAACCAGGTATTATTTATTGTTCTAGCCGGGCTTTAACAGAGTCGCTAACGCACTACTTAAAAGAAAACGGTGTTGAGAAAGTTCAATATTACCACGGAGGAATGGAAGCTAACGATCGTACGCTTATCCAGCGACAATTTCTTGAAAATCAGCTCGACTTTATTTGTTGTACAAGTGCTTTTGGAATGGGAGTTAACAAATCAAACGTTCGGTTTGTACTGCATTTTCAAACGCCTACCCAGCTTGAATCCTACGTTCAAGAAATTGGCAGGGGAGGTCGTGATGGGTTACCGAGTTTGGCGATTTTATTATATAGTGAAGAAGATGATGGTTCTGCGCAGGCTTTGTTAGACTTAGAGCTTCCTTCTTCGGATACGCTTTTATATTGTTTGTCACAAATTCGTTCAAGTTCCAGCCCGGTTGGAGTTCGAGAAGTAGAAGCGCACTTCTTATTTACAATTGGTATTTACGAAACCCATTGGCGTTTTATCCGTCACTACTTAGAAAATATCGGTGCTGTTCATGATGGATTAATTTATCCAGAGAAGGTCACGGAATCTCTATATGAAGAGCTGATGGAAATTGTAAATAAACGCTTAAATGCTAAACAGAAAAAATACCACGCAATGAAAGAGTTTATCCATACAAAGGGTTGTAGAAGAAAAGCTTTAATGAGCTATTTCGAAGAAGAGGGTATTTCAGAGAAGCACAATTGCTGTGACCTTTGCAATATTGATTTGGATGAATATAGTCAACCTGAACATGAGTGTACGGAGTCTACATTTTTAGGATGGCAAGGCGAACTAGCAAGGTTGCTCAAACAAGCTGTCCATTAAAAGATTCATTGCTGAAATTTTAAACATAAACAGTCATCTTTCTTCATACTGTGGTACTAGCCTTATAAAGGGGAGTTGAAGAAAGTGAAAGAGCTATCTCATTATCATGTTGATGAACCAACTCAATATATATTAGAAAGTGTTATAACTAAAAAAGAAAAGCTATCAGCTACTCAAAAATCGATGAATAAATGGAAGTGGGCATTCTTTGGGTGTTTGCTTCTTGGGATGAGTTATTTATTTGTATTTACTTCGCAGCTGAATTTACGAGCTTTTAGTGATTTTATTCAATTCTTTCTAGATGATAGTAAGCATCTTTTTTTGCTTATTATTATTGTTTCTACCTATTTCAAAATGATACAGATGCAAAAGCAGTGCGATAAGTTGGAAAAAGAATTTAATGATTTGCGGTGTGAAATCATTCAAAAAAGCAAGGATATTTGGTCAACGCCAGCACAGTGGGAAAACCGAAAAGATTTGTATGCGGCAATGAAACAAACCTACGATATTAATTTGTATCATGAAAATAAATAAGGATTAAATACATGCAATAGCCTCTTCTCACATACAAGTTGTAGTGAGGGGAGGCTTGTATTATGAGAAAGTGGTTATTATTTGTAATAGGTTGGGTATGTAGTTATTATTTCATTACAACCTCTGTATTTGAACAAAAAGGAGTTTCACTAGATACCATTGTGTACTTTCTGAAAAATCCAGAGAATCTCTTTGCAACGATTTTGCTCTTTTTGATTAGCTGTACGTGTCAGGCTATTTGGGTAAAAATGCTATTTGAAAATATGTACCGTTGGATACAAGGGACAAGGGTGCAGAAGATGGACTTTTTCGTAGCATGGATTTCTTTAGTAGGATGCGTAGCGTTTATTTCATATGAGTGTTACTTACTATTACCAGTTATAGTGGCTTCATTTATTTACGGTATAGGTGCTGCTTCACAAAGCAAATAAAAAGGAGTGAGCATAATTATGATTATAGGAATTATCGGTGTATTAATAGTAATTGCTATTGTTTTACTTACTTACATGGCAAAAGAAGCACAGCGTACAGTCGTCGAACAAGAAAATATTGAAGTGAAGGGTGTTCCAAAGGAGTGGCAGTCATTACGCATTTTCTTTATTTCAGATATACATAAACGTACGGTTACACAATCCTTAATTGAACAAGTAAATGGAAAGATTGACTTTGTTGTTATTGGAGGAGACCTAGCTGAAAAAGGTGTCCCGATCCAACAGATTGAAACAAATATTAAGCAATTAAGCCAGTTAGGTTCTATTTACTTTGTATGGGGAAATAACGATTATGAAATTGATCAAGAAAGTTTAATGAATATCTTTAAAAAGCATGAGGTAATAGCTTTAAAAAACGAAGCAATTTGCATAGAGAAAGAAGGGGTTTCCTACAATATTGTAGGAGTTGATGACTTGTCAGAAGGACAATTAAACATGAACCAAGCCTTTAAAGGCATAGATCAACGGTATTTTACATTGTTGTTTAGCCATAATCCGGATGCAGTCTTTGAAGTAGAAAATCATCGTGTTGACTTAATGCTTAGTGGTCACACCCATGGTGGACAGATTCGTTTGCTTGGATTCGGTCCTTATGAATTAGGTGGACTAAAAGCACATAAAGATACAGTTTATTTTGTAAGCAATGGTTATGGAACTACTTCTGTGCCCCTTCGTTTGGAAGCAAAAGCTAAGGCGCATGTTCTCACAATCACTAGAGCAAACTAACTACAAGAGTCTCTGAAACCCAGCATATATAAATTTTACACAACGTGTAACTTATCCTATAATGCAAGTAATACGTTATAGTTCATGAAGAGTCGTTGGAGGTTACATATGGCTTCACAAGAAGGAAAGTATAATATTAAAGCCATCTCAAACATGGTCGGAATCCAACCCGGAACGTTGCGTGCATGGGAGCGTCGCTATAAAATATTTAACCCTGTGCGAAACGAGTCGGGTCATCGTTTGTATACAGAGGCAGATTTTAAAAAATTAAAGTGGTTAACAGATAAAGTAAGCAATGGCTTTACGATTAGTCAAGCCGTCTCGTTGTTAGAAACAGAGAGCGCAAATGTTCACCAAACTGATGACCAAAGTGAAGTGGAAACACCTCAACGTTTAAAGGATCAAATTTTACATCATTTATTATCTTTTGAAGAAAGTAAAGCACAAGAGCTAATTAATCATGCTTTTAGCTTATATTCGGTGGAGCAAGTAGTCATTGATATACTGGGTTCTTTATTAGTTACAGTAGGAGACATGTGGGAGAAAGGAAAGATTACAAGTGCCCATGAACACTATGCTACACAGCTTTTAAAAACAAGAATTAGTATGTTATTTTATTCTCTTCCTTCAAGTGGCTTATTGCCAAAAGCCATTGCGGTATGCGGTCCGAATGAAACACATGAAGTGGGGTTGCTTGTTTTTACATTATTCTTAAGAAGAAAAGGGTTCGAAGTTATTTACTTAGGGAGCAGCATTGAAGAAAGGGATATTTATCTCATTTTAAAAGAAGTGGATCCAACCTTCTTCTTTATGTCCTGTACAATGATGGAAAATGCTAAGAAAACCGTTGATTTAGCGTGTGATGTACAGGGAGAGTTTCCTCATTTGAAAATTGGCCTTGGTGGTTTTGTTTTTGAAATGTTAGAAGGAAAAGATAAAGAGCGAGCTTCTTCATTTTTATTAGGGAATTCTAAAAACGAATGGAATGAATGGCTAACTGAAAAATTAGCTGAGCATCATAATCAATAGGCTTGTTTTTAACCGTGTAAACCTGTAAACTCGTAAGTAAACATCACGAACCGTTTTCTAGAAGGTACATATACTGCATTATCAAACCATGTGGTTATGAGTGCAAGCGGGGAGGGACGCAAATGAGACTTGAGCGTTTAAATTATAATAAGTTAAAAGTCTTTGTCACGTACGATGATTTAAAAGAGCGAGGACTCACAAAAGAAGATTTGTGGACTGATACATTTAAGGTTAAACAGCTGTTTCGTGAGATGATTGAGCAGGCGTCCAAAGAATTGAATTTTGAACCGACAAGCTCGCTTTCAGTAGAGATTTTTTCCCTTCAAGCTCAGGGGATGGTCGTGTTTGTGACGAAACAAGATAGTCAAGATGAAATGGAAATTATGGATGACCATGAAGATATGTATGAAGAATTTATCGAGATGCAAGTGATGTTGGATGAGAGTCACGATTTATTCTTTGAGTTTCAAACGTTTGAAGACGTTATTCAACTAGCAAAACGGATTAATGAGCATTACGATATTGAAACCATTCTCTATTCGTTTGAAAATCGGTTTTATGTGTTAGTAGGAGAAGAAAAACTGACGATGAAAGAGATTGGAAATATTATAGCGTTATTAGCAGAGTACGGAAACCCTTCTACGATTACGAAACATCGTGTACAGGAGTATGGAAAGCAGCTAATTCATAATCAAGCTCTTTCGTATATTGCAGATACTTTTTCATAAACTTAGAGCAAAGGTACATTCAAATGTAACAGCTCCTTTTATTGCTATAGGTGTTACGTAAACCTGCGGCAATAAAAGGAGTTTTTTTAGGGATTTACCTCACATGGTCTTGCGAAAAATAGTAAAAATTATGATGATTACACAATTAATTGGAAGCGTTTTCGTTTTGTCCTACAAAATATCATAAAACTTTCATATTTCCCTTTGCATTGTAAAAGTAAGGGTGTATACTATGTCATGAAAGATGCACCAAATTAATGAATTACTAATTTTTTGATCCACTTTAGGAGGTTTACAGATGGTAGCCGACAAAATGCAAGAAAGCAAGAGCAATCGACAAGAAGAGAAAAATGATGTGTTAAAATCTACTCAAACGGTCATACATAAGGCGTTGGAGAAATTGGGCTATCCTGAGGAAGTATATGAATTGTTAAGGGAACCACTTCGCATGATGACGGTGAAAATTCCTGTCAAAATGGATGATGGTTCGGTTAAAATCTTTACAGGTTACCGCGCTCAGCATAACGATGCTGTTGGTCCCACAAAAGGTGGAATTCGCTTTCACCCAAATGTAACAGAAAAAGAAGTGAAAGCTCTTTCTATTTGGATGAGTTTAAAATGTGGGATTGTAGATTTACCTTATGGCGGGGGAAAAGGTGGAATTGTATGTGACCCTCGTAACATGTCGTTTGGAGAATTAGAAAAGTTAAGTCGTGGATATGTAAGAGCAATTAGTCAGATTGTAGGTCCAACAAAAGATATTCCAGCACCAGACGTGTTTACGAATTCGCAAATTATGGCCTGGATGATGGATGAATACAGTCGAATTGATGAATTTAATTCACCAGGTTTTATCACAGGTAAACCGCTTGTCTTAGGAGGTTCTCACGGACGTGAAACAGCAACAGCTAAAGGGGTTACAATCTGTATAAGAGAAGCGGCTAAAAAACGTGGAATTGATTTAAAAGGTGCAAGAGTCGTGGTGCAAGGTTTTGGAAATGCCGGAAGCTTTTTAGCGAAATTTATGCATGATGCAGGAGCTAAAATTATCGGTATTTCGGATGCATATGGTGCTTTGCATGACGAGAACGGTTTAGACATTGACTATCTATTAGATCGCCGAGATAGTTTTGGTACGGTAACAAAGTTATTTAATACAACAATTAGTAACAAAGAATTATTAGAACTGGATTGTGATATTCTTGTTCCGGCAGCAATTGAAAACCAAATTACAGAAGAAAATGCTGATAAAATCCGAGCAAGTATTGTTGTAGAAGCAGCAAATGGACCAACTACATTAGAAGCAACTCGTATTCTGTCTGAGCGTGGCATCTTGCTTGTGCCTGATGTATTAGCTAGCGCTGGAGGCGTTACGGTTTCTTACTTTGAATGGGTTCAAAATAATCAGGGTTATTATTGGACAGAAGAAGAAGTAGAAGAAAAACTAGAAAAAGTAATGGTTAAATCCTTTAATACTATTTACGAAACGTCGACAACACGTAAGGTTGATATGCGCTTGGCTGCTTACATGGTAGGCGTACGTAAAATGGCTGAAGCATCGCGTTTTAGAGGCTGGATTTAATAAGTAGAAAGATTTGCGTATTTATAAAAAATCTCCTATCATAAGATAGGAGATTTTTTTGTGCGTAAAGATAATTTACTTAGTAGGAACCAATGGAGTTGAAAGAGAGCTTGGTGCAACGCTAAAGTTCGTTGGAAGTAAAGGAGTGAGTAGTTTGGAAAAAGAAACAGCAATCATTATCGGAGGGGGACCTTGTGGACTTTCTGCAGCACTGGAACTGCAGGCTATCGGCATCAATGCCCTTGTCATTGAGAAAGGGAACATTGTAAATGCCATCTACAATTACCCTACCCATCAGACTTTTTTTAGTTCAAGTGAGAAGTTAGAGATTGGAAATGTTCCATTTATTACAGAAAACAGAAAACCAGTTCGAAACCAAGCTCTTGCTTACTATCGTGAAGTAGTTAAACGCAAAAAATTACGAATTCACTCGTTTGAACTTGTAAAACATGTACAAAAGAACAATGGAGGACAATTTGTTGTTACCACTTCAAAAGGTGAGTACGAAGCAGAGTATGTTATTGTTGCAACTGGCTATTATGATTCACCTAACTATATGAGCGTGCCTGGTGAAAATTTATCGAAAGTCCATCACTATTTTAAAGAAGGGCACCCATACTTTAATCAAGATGTAGTTGTAATTGGTGGTAAAAATTCCAGTGTGGATGCAGCATTGGAACTAGTAAAAGCAGACGCTCGTGTGACAGTTATTTATCGAGGGACAGAATATTCAAAAAGTGTGAAACCTTGGATATTACCAGAATTTGAAGCCTTGGTACGAAACGGCATCATCGAAATGATTTTTGATGCAGTTGTCACTCGTATCGATGAACACACGGTAACGTATTCGAATGGAAAAGATGAAATTACAATTCCAAATGATTTTGTCTTTGCGATGACCGGTTATCATCCAGATCATTCATTCTTAGAGAAAATGGGTATTGAGATTGATTTTGAATCAGGTCGTCCGCTGTTTGATCCTGATACAATGGAAACAAATGTGCAGGGTATTTTTATTGCAGGGGTAATTGCAGCAGGAAATAATGCAAATGAAATCTTCATCGAAAATGGGCGTTTTCATGGAAGGCAAATTGCTGAATATCTAGCAAGCAGACAACCATAATGGTGTAACACCATTATGGTTGTCTTTTTCTATTAATGATGAAAGATTTCTTGAATTTCTTCTTGATTTGAAGAGCTTTGAAGAGCAACTAACAATTTAATTCTTGCTTTTTGACCGTTGAGCCCATTTGAGAAAATCATACCTAGTTCCTTTAAATGCTTTCCTCCACCTTCATATCCATATACATCCTGTGCAATACCATTAAAGCAACGAGATACCAGTACAATTGGAATGTTTTTATCCAATAGTTGTTGTAAACCTTGTAAGGTGCGGGGAGGTAAATTTCCTTGCCCAAGTGCTTCAATGATTAAGCCATCAATATGTAAGGATGCTAATGATTGAAAAATCTGTTCATCCATACCTGCATAAGCTTTCAGTAAAACGACCTGCTTGTCAATATTATCTACAGGATAAAATTCATGCTCTGTAGGCATATGATGAAATGAGATGCCTTGCTTTGTTACAATTCCAATTGGTCCATATTGAGGGCTTTGGAATGTAGCTACATTGCTTGTATGTGTTTTAGTCACGTTTTTAGCCGTATGGATTTCATCGTTCATGACCACGAGAACGCCTTTTCCTTTAGCAGCATCACTTGAAGCTACGCGCACTGCAGAAATAAAGTTATAAGGGCCATCAGATCCAATTTCATTGCTGGAGCGCATTGCACCCGTTAATACAATTGGAATATCCGTTTTAGTTGTTAAGTCTAAGAAGTAAGCGGTTTCTTCAAGCGTATCAGTACCATGTGTAATTACGACGCCATCAATTTGGTCAGTCTCAATTTTTTGCTCAATTTTTTTCGCTAACGTAAGCATTTCTTTTGGTGTAACGTGAGGTGAAGGTAAATGAAACACTTCCTCGACAATTATGTTTGCTAAGCTAGCTATTGACGGTGTGGAGTGTTGTAAAGGATTATGATCATCAGGTTTTACTGCGCCAGTTTGAGCATCCTCTTTCATTGAAATAGTTCCACCGGTGTGAATAATATAAAGAGTTTTCATAATGACATCCTTTCGTTATTGAATTGTTAAAAGTCTTTGCTACTTTCAATTAGGTAGTAGATAAATGATTTTCTTTCTAACAATAACATGATACGATGGAAAAAAACAGATGAAAAGAGGCGCTGCTTTATGTTAGCGATTTTATCTGCAGGTATTGCGCCTGGATTAGCATTACTCAGCTTTTTTTATTTAAAAGATGAGTACGAAACCGAACCAATTTCAATGGTCTTCAAAACTTTCATTTTTGGCGCGATGCTTGTGTTGCCGATTATGTTTATCCAATATGTGCTTCAAGAAGAAAACTTGTTTCATTCTCCTTTTTTAGAAGCATTCGTTTCCACCAGTTTCTTAGAGGAATTTTTCAAATGGTTTATTTTGTTTTTTACGGTATATCAACACGTTGAGTTTGATGAGCATTATGATGGCATTGTATATGGTGTTTCTGTTTCATTGGGATTTGCTACTGTTGAAAATATCTTTTACTTGTTTGCTAACGGTTTAGAATCAGCGATTGGTCGAGCGATTCTACCGGTTTCTAGTCATGCCTTATTTGGAGTTATTATGGGTTATTACTTAGGAAAAGCAAAATTTTCAAAAGGAAATGAAAAAATAAAATGGACCTTATATTCAATCGTTACACCATTTTTATTACATGGCGTTTATGATTATATTATCATCACAATGGATAATTGGATTTTTATTATTATTCCATTCATGATTTATTTATGGTGGTTGGGATTACGTAAAGTAAAGCAAGCAAAAAAGGTATTTATTGCTTAATAAAAGGACGTAGCTTTCTGATTAAGAAAGCTACGTTTTTTGTTTTATTTGGGTAAATTTCTCCTAGCCTGTATAAAAAAACATCCTTTACAAAAAATACTCCTATCATCTTATCACTTACATACGATGTAGGAGGTTATGGAATGTTTTTAATGGGACGAATTACAAAGTATATTTGTTCAGCTTGCGTATGTTCTTTATTAGCAATAACAATGATTAATCCGCAGTCTTCATCAGCTTTTACCAATCAAGTCATTCAACAGGGTGCAGTAGGGGAAGACGTTATTGAATTACAGTCTCGTTTACAGTACATCGGCTTTTATAATGGGAAAATCGACGGTGTTTTTGGATGGAGTACGTACTGGGCACTTCGAAATTTTCAGTATGAGTTTGGTATAAAAAAGATTGATGGATTAGCCGGAGCGCAAACCAAACAAAAGTTAGCAGACGTAACAAAATATTATGAGTATCATGTAAAGACTGAGTTGAAAAAAGGAAACAAGTTTACGCATTACGGTGGAGTTCCAATTGATAAACAAAAGGGTTCTTCATCAAAGTCGAATCAGAACAATGTACAAAGAAACGCAAAATCACAATCAGAAAGTCAACGTCAGCAGTCGGCAGGCCAACAATCAGAAAGTCAACGTCAGCAGTCGGCAGGCCAACAATCAGGAAATCAGCGTCAGCAGTCAGCAGGCCAACAATCAGGAAATCAGCAACAACAGTCACGAGGACAGCAGCAATCAGCAGGCAGAAATAACAATCAAGCTACTCCTCAACAAAGTCAAAATAATAACGCTGCTACCAATGGAGGCAGTGAACAACAGCAAGAAACAGCACAAAAACCTACGGCTTTAAATGTTCCAAATGGATTCTCACAAAATGATATACAGCTAATGGCCAATGCTGTATATGGAGAGTCAAGGGGTGAGCCGTATAATGGGCAGGTGGCTGTAGCAGCGGTTATTTTAAATCGAGTTAACAGCCCTACATTTCCAAATACGGTGGCAGGAGTTATTTTTGAACCAAGAGCTTTTACAGCCGTAGCAGATGGCCAAATTTGGCTTGAACCAAATGAAACAGCAAAAAGAGCTGTATTGGACGCCATTAATGGCTGGGATCCAACAGGTAACGCAATGTACTATTTTAATCCGGATACAGCAACGAGTGCATGGATTTGGTCAAGACCGCAAATTAAACAAATCGGTAAACACATTTTCTGTAATTAAGAGAGGTGATAATAATGATTCGAACAATTTTAATTACAATTTTAGCAGTTGGTGTGGTAGGAGTCGGATACTGGGGGTATACAGAGCATCAAGAAAAAGATGCAGTTTTATTACAAGCCGAAAATACGTATCAGCGAGCGTTTCATGATTTATCGTACGAGCTTGATTTATTAAATGATAAAATTGGTGGGACGTTAGCGATGAGTTCGCGAGATCAGTTATCGCCGGCGCTTGCAGAAGTATGGCGTTTAACTTCAGAAGCACATAGCAATGTAGGGCAACTGCCACTTGCGCTATTACCTTTTAATAAAACGGAAGAGTTTTTATCCGATATTGGCGATTTTGCGTACGAGGTAGCGGTTCGAGATCTCAGTAAATCTCCACTCACAGATAAAGAGTATAAAACATTAAACTCTCTTTATGAAAAGTCATCTGAAATTCAGAACGAAATGCGTACAGTTCAGCATTTGGTTATTGATAATAATTTAAGGTGGATGGATGTGGAACTAGCTTTAGCAACAAAGGAAAAGCAGGGTGACAATACCATTATTGATGGATTGAAAACGGTTGAAAAGAGCATGGATTCCTATGCGGAGTCAGACTTGGGTATTACCAATACATCAAATGAAGAAGAGAAGAAAGCTTTTAACCAGCTTAAAGGTCGTGAAGTGGATGAAAGAGTTGCAAAAGAAGTAGCACGATCATTTTTAGACTTAAAAGGAAAAGAAGAAATGCGCATTGTTGAAAGTGGTAAAGGAGCTAATTATCCTTTTTACAGCTTAACAATTAAAGACCCTTCAACAAAGCAAGAGATTTATATGGATATTACGAAAAAAGGTGGATATCCGATTTGGGTGCTAGAAAACAGAGATGTTAAAAAGCAAAATATTAGCTTAAACGAGGCAATGGAAAAAGCTAATAAATTTTTAAAAGATCATCGTTTTGAGAGCCTTGTAATGTCGGAGAGCGCTCAGTACGATAACCTTGGTGTCTTTACATTCGTTGAAGAAACTGAAAGTGGAGTGCGTATCTATCCGGATGCTGTAAAAATGAAAATGGCGCTAGATGATGGAACAGTAGCGGGGTTCTCAGCAAAAGAGTTTTTATTGAGACACCGCACACGAGATATTCCTGAACCAACGATTACAAAAGAAGAAGCAAGGTCAAAGTTAAATCCAAATCTTAAAGTTATGGAAGATCGCCTAGCCATTATTGAAAATGATTTACAGGAAGAGGTATTGTGTTATGAGTTTCTTGGCACAATTAATGACGATACGTATCGAATCTTTGTAAATGCAAAAACAGGTTATGAAGAGAAGGTAGACAAATTACAAAACGCTGAACCAATCTATGATGAGGTTTAATCAAAAAGCCTTCAAGTATGAAAAATACTTGAAGGCTTTTCTAATTTTGTATAAATGATGTGTAATTTATTGGATGTTAAATAAGTATATGAAACTAAATGTATTTACAAAGTAAGTACATTTTACTATTTTTAATAGTAGGTCTACTAATGATATGGGGGGCTTTTATATGATTAAAGTTGGAATGCCGCTTAAACTGGAAAATGAAGAAGGTGAAATCACCTATCGATGTAAAGTGGTTGATTGCACAGAGCATAAGTTAATAATCGATTATCCACTTAATGAAAAGACCAAAAAAACCGCTTTTTTAATGAAAGGGACAAAATTAAATGCAATGTTTATAGGGGAAGATAAAAGTGTTTATGGATTCTCAACAGAAGTGAAAAATCGAGCGATTAAAGATATACCTATTATCGAATTAGATTATCCAGGGGACAAGTATTTAGAAGCTGTACAGAGAAGAAATTTCTTTCGTGTTCCTGTAACGCTAACAGTAGTTATGAAGAAAGATGGTGAAAAGGAGGGTTCATTGCAAAGCTTTACCAAAGATTTAAGTGCCGGGGGAGTTTGTATTCATTTGTTTGAAAGAAGTGATTTTAAAGTGAATGAAGAAGTTAAGATAGGTTTACTATTGAAGTATGAAGAAAAAGAGGTAACTCTTGAGTTGCAAGGTAAGCTTGTACGCATTGAACAGCCAATTAACGAACAGCATGGACAGTTATCCGTAGAGTTTTTGAGCGCAAGTATAAAAGCAAAACAACTACTAATGCGCTATACGTTAAAACGGCAGCTTGAATTAAGAAGAAAGGGATTGTTATAAAATAAGTATAAATTAAGTCTGTTCGTTCCAAACTAGTATGTAAATACAATAGTGGAATGAGAGATTAACATGAAGCGTATTGAAAATTTACTGATAAAATTTGTTATTGTACAGTTCTTTTTTTTGTTTACTGCTCAAGCTCTTTTATTTTACAGCGAACACACAACTTATTTTTCTAAAGTTATACAGTATGAAGGAGTAGCAAAAAATAATTTCAACAAAATTATTGAAACGTTCGACCAGTAAAGCGGCGATATGATAAAATAAAAATAATGATTAAAAAAGCAGGGGACAACCTGCTCTTTTTTTTCGTGTAAAAAGAAATGAATGAAAAATATGTTCTTGTTAGCACGTCAAGGAGGATTTATGGAAAAGCAAATTTCAATTGCTATTGATGGACCTGCTGCGGCTGGTAAAAGTACAGTAGCAAAGATTATAGCAGAAAATTTATCATATATTTATGTAGACACAGGTGCGATGTATCGTGCACTTACGTATCAAGCTCAGCAGCAAGGGATTGAATTAGAAAGCGAAGAAGCGTTACTTCGTTTATTAAATAAAACAGAAATTGAACTGAAGCCTTCGGAAAATGGACAAGTTGTTAGTGTAAATGGTAAAGAAGTTACAAACGACATCCGTTCAGCAGAGGTAACAAATTCAGTATCAATCGTTGCTAAACACCGATTGGTACGTGAAGAAATGGTCGTTCGCCAGCAGAAGTTAGCTCAAAACGGAGGCGTCGTAATGGATGGACGTGATATTGGCACGCATGTGCTTCCTCATGCAGAAGTGAAAATCTTTTTACTTGCATCAGTGGAAGAGCGAGCTCAGCGTCGTCATGAAGAGAATGTGAGAAAAGGCTTTCCATCTAATCTAGAACAGCATAAGATTGACATTGCCCGACGAGACAAAATTGATTCAGAGCGTGAAGTCGCACCTTTGAAAAAAGCGGATGATGCAATTGAAATCGATACAACAGCATTGTCAATTGAAGGTGTCGTTGAAAAAATACTTTCTATTACGCATGAAAGGGTTGGAATGCTGTGAGCTTTTATACATTTGCACGTTCAGTAGTACGCGGTATATTAAAGCCTGTCTATCGTTATGAAGTAATTGGCACAGAGAATATCCCATCAGAAGGTGGGGTATTACTGTGCTCAAATCATATTGATAACCTAGATCCGCCTACCGTAGGAATTACGTGTCCTCGCCCAATTTCATTCATGGCCAAAGCAGAATTATTTGACGCACCCATCTTAAAAACCATTTTACCTAAATTAGAAACATTTCCAGTAAAGCGTGGCATGGGAGATCGTGAAGCTCTGAGAAAAGGGTTGGGGATTCTAAAAGAAGGGAAAGTGCTTGGACTTTTTCCTGAAGGAACAAGAAGCAAAGACGGTAAGCTAAAAAAAGGATTAGCAGGGGTAGGTTTTTTTGCATTGCGTTCTACAGCTGATGTTGTACCTTGTGCAATTATTGGTCCATATAAAGCATTTTCCAAAGTGAAAGTAGTATATGGAAAACCATTGGATATGTCAGAATTTAGAGAACGTCGTGCATCTGCTGATGAAGTGACGGAAGCAATTATGAGTGAAATTGCTAAATTGATTGAAAAATACCAATAGTTCATAAGCTTTTCGCTTGACAAAAGATTCTATTTATTAGAAGTTAGTAACAAAGAGAGTTTTTTCTATACAAAAATAGATACAAGGATATATAGTGATAAGAGCTTCGCTGCTTTTTATCTGAAAATATATTGCTGCTAGATATTGAAGGAGGAAAAGACGATGGTAGAAGATATGAATCAAGTAGAAGTAAAAGCATTAGAAGTTGGCGAAATTGTAACTGGAACTGTAACGAAAGTTGAAGATAAGCAAGTTCTGGTTGAAGTTTCCAATAGTAAGTTAGATGGTGTTATTCCAATTAGTGAATTATCAAGTTTACATATTGAAAAAGCAAGTGATGTAATTAAAGAAGGTACAGAGATTCAAGCAAAAGTAATTAAAGTTGAAGAAGAGCTGTTAGTTTTGTCTAAGAAGGCAGTCGATGCCGAGAAAGCTTGGGATGATTTAGAAAAAAAACTAAGCACAGGCGAAGTATTTGAAGCTGTTGTAAAGGAAGTTGTTAAAGGTGGGTTAGTAGCAGACATTGGTGTGCGAGGATTTATTCCTGCATCTTTAGTTGAAGCGCATTTTGTTGATGATTTTGCTGGTTACCAAGACCAAAGGTTAACAGTTAAAGTAGTAGAACTCGATCGTGAAAAAAATCGTATTATCCTATCACACCGTGCTGTTGTTGAAGAAGAAAACGCACAAAAGAAACAAACAGCTCTTAGTTCTTTAGCAGAAGGTCAGGTACTTGAAGGAACCGTGCAGCGCTTAACAGATTTTGGAGCTTTTGTTGATGTTGGAGGCGTTGATGGCCTTGTTCACATCTCTCAACTTTCACACGAACGAGTAGAAAAGCCCTCTGATGTAGTAAAAGAAGGGGATAGTGTGAAGGTAAAAGTACTATCAGTTGATAAAGGAAACGGACGTATTTCTTTATCAATTAAAGATACGCTTGAGGGACCATGGGACAATATTTCTTCAAAGCTCAAACAAGGTGATGTAGTCGACGGAACTGTTCGTCGCTTAGTATCGTTCGGAGCTTTTGTAGAGATATTACCTGGTGTAGAAGGGCTTGTACACATTTCTCACATTTCCCACAAACATATTGGTACTCCTCATGAAGTATTAACTGAAGGAGAAAAGGTTAAAGTAAAGGTATTAGATGTGAGCGAAGGCGAACGTCGAATTTCATTAAGCATTCGTGATCTTGAGGAAGAAGAACCACTGGATTACGGTGACTACAATCTTCAAGAAGAATCAAAAGGTTTTCAATTAGGCGACATGATTGGAGATCAATTAAAAAAATTAAAATAATGGTGATGTTTGGTGAGTAGAGCGAAACGAAAAATCGATCACATTCATCATGCGATCCACACCGGACAACATCGCTTACACGGACTCGACGACATTCAGTTTGTGCATAACACTTTGCCAGATAAAAGCGTAAAAGATGTCCAGTTAAATACAAAAATTGGCGAACTTTCACTGAGTTCGCCAATTTTTATCAATGCAATGACTGGCGGCGGTGGATTAGAGACGGAAGACATTAACCGCTCTCTAGCAAGGGTTTCTAACGCTTGTGGTTTAGCGATGGCTGTAGGTTCGCAGATGGCTGCAATTAAAAATGAAGAAGAAGAAAAAACATATCGAGTAGTAAGACAAGAAAATCCAAATGGGGTTATTCTTGCTAATCTTGGAAGCGAAGCGACAGTGGATCAAGCAAAGCGAGCTGTTGATATGCTTGAAGCAAATGGAATGCAAATTCACTTAAACGTAATCCAAGAGCTAGTCATGCCGGAAGGAGATCGTGACTTTACTGGAGCTTTAAAGCGCATTGAACAAATTGTGTCTGCTTTAGATGTACCTGTCATAGCAAAAGAAGTCGGTTTCGGTATGAGCGGCGCAGTGGCAGCTAAACTAAAAGAAGCTGGCGTAAGTATTATTGATGTTGGTGGCTACGGTGGTACCAATTTTTCGAAAATCGAAAATGAGAGACGTGAGAAGCATTTTCATTTTTTTAACGATTGGGGGATTTCAACCGCAGCATCTTTAGCAGAGGTATCACAGAGTGTAGATGGTATTTCAATTATTGGCTCTGGGGGTATTCAAACATCAATGGACATAGCTAAATCGCTCGCTTTAGGTGCTTCAGCAGCTGGACTTGCTGGGCATCTACTATCTATTTTAATAAATTCGGGTATAGAAGCTGTTATTGAAGAGGTTTTAGAGCTTCACGAACAGTTAACGTTTATTATGGTTGCGTTAGGTGTTGCCTCTATTTCTGAGCTTCAGCAAGTTCCGCTTGTCATTACGGGAGAAACTTATGATTGGCTATGCCAGCGACCAGTGTTTATTGAAAAATTTAATAATAGATAGCTAAAAAAAGAAAACAAGCACACGTTAGCGTGTGCTTGTTTTCTTTTTTTAATTGAGTTTTCATCTTCATAGTAAAAAGGTGGGTAAGAAACCTGACAACTTGAATGAAATACAAAACGTTTACTAGGTATAATGGTCTGAAAATACAGAAAAAAGAGGTGTAGTTATGAAAAAAGGGCATCCTGTACTAACCATTTTTCTATTCTTTTTAGGCTGGGTTTTCATGTATGCAGACCGTAATATTTTATCTCCGGTGATGGGTGATATTGGAGAACAGTGGGGACTGACAAAAACAGAATTGGGATTAATGTCTACGGTATTTTTTGCTTCCTATGCGGCTATGCAGATACCGACTGGCTTTTTAGCAGATCGTTTTGGGCGAGTGAAAGTGCTTGTTATTGGATATATTTTATTTGGAGTAGCAACGTTTTTAACTGGCCTGGCTACGACGTTTGGCATGTTTTTGCTAATGCGTGCACTAACTGGTCTTGGAGAAGGTACTTATTATGGTTCACAGTATGGTATCTCTTCCAGCATCGCTTCAGAAAGGTACCGAGGGCTCGTGTCGGCATTGATTAACAGCGGTATGGCGTTTGGTATTTCACTAGGCTTTATCGGCTCATCTTATATTACATATACGCTTGATAAAGGGTGGCAGTTCACTTTTTATCTTTTTGCTGTACCAACTATAATTGTAGCTATTTTAATTGCACTATTTGTGGAAGATGGGAAAGTTAAGGAGAGTAAGGCACAAGTAAAGGAAAAAGAACCGCTGCGAAAACTATTTACAAAAAACCATATTCTAGTGTATATATTAATCTTTTGTTCACTTTACGGATTTTTTGGAATGCTAACATGGTTGCCGTACTACCTACAAAGTTCTAGAGGGCTTGAAGCTTCAGAAACAGGTATTATTGCTTCTTTGGTACCATGGGCATCTATTCCTGGGGCTATTTTCTTTGGCTATATGTCTGATCGAATTCAGAATAAAAAAGTGTTGATTGTTAGTTTGTCAGTTGCTGGGGCACTATGTCAATTTTTTATACCTTACACAAACAGCTATGCTTGGCTTTTAGTTGGACTTGTAGTGTATGGGCTGATTGGAAAATTAGCGTTAGACCCAATTTTAATTTCCTACATTGCATCTATTACGCCTTCTACAATGTATTCTAAAGTGTATGGATTTTTTAACTTTAGCGGAATGCTTTCATCTATTTTTGCACCGTATATTACTGGTTATTTTGCTGATCGCTCAGGAAGCATGGAATTGGGGTTTTATTTGTCAGGTGGACTTCTTTTAATTGGAGCGCTGCTCTTTTTGTTTACAGGGAGACAGAAGTCTGTTTACACTGTTTCAAATCCTGTTTTAAAATGACGAATATAATATGAAGGTACAAGGCTGGGACATAAATATTTAAGGCAGTAATATATCCAAACTATGGAGGAGTAATCCTTTTTATAGTTTGGTTTTTTTGTTAAGTGAGTAATCTGTTTGAAAAACTAGTAAAATAGAGCGTAGGGCACGTAACTCCTGCAAGTACTAAAGGAAAGGCTGAGACCTCGCTTTCCACGAGGAGGCTCAGATTCCTTCTGGTGGAAAGCGAGTGTCTGCAGCGTAATGAAACAGACTAGCTGTTACAACCTCAATTCTTGAGAAACGTCATGATTCGTTTCTGAGAAAAGGTCATCAGCACCTTACTTTTGTCCGTTTATATCTCGTGCTTCTTCAGGGCTCTGTAAATTAGTTGCACCAGGGTAATGCAAACCTTGGTCACGGTCTGACTCAACACGCTTTGATTGTTTTAACTTTTTCTCTTGGCGATCTTTTCCCATAATCTCTACCTCCTCATTTTTTATTTATTATAGGTTTACCGAAGTTTGTGTTTCTATGCTTACACACACGGTTAATTTTTATAAAACTGATACATAATGAGAGAATAGGGAGTTGAGAAGATGGACGGTTTTCTATTCTATTGGTTTGCTTGGATTGGGTGGATTATTTCAACATTTTTTTTGGGTAAAACGCCTTTAAGGTGGAAGGTGTCGATGCTGTTGCTGATAAGCATTATGCTATCAACAACGTCTGTCTGGGTAGGACCATTTTTCATTAGCTATACTTACCTTTTTTTACTAGTCATGGTGTGTATAGATGCTTCAAGGTTTAAGGCTTCAAAGCAATTATACGTATTATTTATTTCACTCATTGTTATGTTTGCCTATGTAGGATTTTGCTTGTTAGAGCTGTACGATCCAGTATGGATCTTTGTGAATCGCCAATGGCTTTTAACAGCTATTATTTTATATATTGTTTTTCTTCTAGTAAAAGATGACTATATGCGGTGCATAGTTATTTTGCTAGGATTGTTGGGCGGAGATTTTCTGTATAGCTTAATAGTCACCAGTCTCTCAATGCCTTATCCTGTAGGACACCCAACGTTCCTTGACCTTGTAGCCGCTGTACTAATGCTTCTTTTTATTTGGAAAATTGTGCGGACATTCGCATCACAGTTTGATTGGCTGTTAGGGAAATTTCAGCGTCAAAAGCACAACCCGGTAAAACCTAATAATTGATTTCTGAAAAATTTGTTGTTGTGAAGCAGCTTTTTTGATAAAATTGTTTGATTGAGAGAGTACTCTTAATTGTTGCATACAGGTGAATAAGATATTGACTAGTAGGCAATAATTTGAGGTCATGCATGTTTGCATGACCTCCATTTTTGAAAAAGAATGATCTTATCTATTAAAAATATTCAATTGTGAAACGAATGAGCAAAAGGTTGCTATTTATACATAGAACAGATCAAAGAAAGGAAAGATTCGCATGCCAAAACCAATTATTGCAATTGTAGGCCGACCAAATGTTGGAAAGTCAACGATTTTTAACCGAATTGTAGGAGAGCGCGTATCAATTGTCGAAGATATTCCAGGCGTAACGCGCGATCGTATTTATAGCTCAGCTGAATGGCTTAATATGGACTTTAATATCATTGATACAGGGGGAATCGATATTGGAGATGAGCCGTTTTTAGAGCAAATTAAGCAACAAGCTGAAATTGCTATTGATGAAGCGGACGTTATTGTCTTTTTGACGAATGGGCGAGATGGTATTACATCAGCTGATGAAGAAGTAGCAAAAATCCTATACAAGTCTAAAAAACCCGTTGTATTAGCAGTTAATAAAATTGATAACCCTGAGATGAAAGAGTTAATCTATGATTTCTATGCTTTAGGATATGGCGAGCCATTCCCTATTTCAGGCACGCATGGTTTGGGGCTAGGAGACTTATTAGACGAAGCAGCTAAGCATTTCCCAAAAGATGAAGATGAAGATTATGGAGACGATGTTGTTAAATTTTCGTTGATTGGTCGACCAAATGTTGGAAAATCATCACTTGTAAATGCTGTGCTAGGTGAGGATCGCGTTATTGTAAGTAATATTGCAGGTACGACTCGTGATGCTATTGATACAAAGTTTACAAAAGAAGAACAAGAATATGTTGTGATTGATACAGCTGGTATGAGAAAGCGCGGTAAAGTATACGAGAGTACAGAGAAATACAGTGTACTTCGTGCGTTACGAGCGATTGAACGTTCAGATGTCGTCTTAGTTGTATTAAACGCAGAAGAAGGAATCATTGAACAAGATAAAAAGATTGCCGGTTATGCACAAGAAGCAGGAAAGGCAGTTGTTATCGTCATTAATAAGTGGGATACAGTAGAAAAAGACGATAAAACGATGAAAAAGTTTGAAGAAAATGTTCGTGAACATTTCCAATTTTTAACGTATGCACCAATTGTCTTTTTATCAGCGAAAACAAAAAAACGTACGCATACTCTTTTACCAGTTATTAATATGGTAAATGAAAACCATGCAATGCGTGTTGAAACAAGTATCTTAAACGATGTAATCATGGACGCTGTTGCGATGAACCCAACACCAACACATAACGGTAAGCGTCTTAAAATTTATTATGCAACGCAGGTAGCAATTAAACCACCTACCTTTGTTGTTTTTGTAAATGATCCTGAACTACTTCACTTCTCTTATGAGCGTTTCTTAGAAAACAAACTGCGCGCAGCGTTTGGATTTGAAGGAACACCAATTCGAATTATTGCTCGATCAAGAAAATAAAAAGGAGTGCAGATGACATGGAGAAAATTGCGGTATTAGGTGCAGGAAGCTGGGGCACAGCTTTGGGCTTTGTATTAGCGGATAACGGTCATGATGTACGTATATGGGGACATCGCCAGGAAACGATTAATGGTATTAATGAAATGCATGAAAATAAAAAATACCTTCCTGGCGTAGAGCTTCCAATGACTATGCGAGGCTACACATCATTAGAAGAAGCAATTCTTGGAGTAGAAACGATTATTTTAGCTGTTCCAACAAAAGCAATTCGTGAAGTGTTACAAAGTCTTGGAGATGTTGCGACCAATCCGTTAACAATTGTTCATGTTAGTAAAGGAATTGAACCAGATACGCTGCTTCGCATTTCTGAAATGATTGAACAAGAAATGGAACCTGCTAAATTACAGGATGTAGTTGTTTTATCTGGACCAAGCCATGCAGAGGAAGTAAGCAGAAGGCAGCCTACTACTGTTACTTCGTCCTCTAAGAATATGAAAGCAGCAGAAAAAGTACAAGATTTGTTTAATAATCAGCAATATTTTCGCGTATACACAAACCCAGATATAATAGGGGTAGAAATTGGTGGAGCGTTGAAGAATATTATTGCATTAGCTGCTGGAATCACTGACGGCCTTGGATATGGTGATAATGCTAAAGCCGCACTTATGACACGTGGATTAGCAGAAATTGCGCGACTTGGTAGCATATTGGGTGCAAATCCACTTACATTTTCAGGATTGACTGGAATCGGTGACCTAATCGTAACGTGTACAAGCGTGCACTCAAGAAATTGGCGTGCAGGGAATATGCTAGGTAAAGGTCACAAATTGGAAGAAGTACTAGATAGTATGGGGATGGTAGTAGAAGGTGTTCGGACAACTAAAGCTGCCCATCAGTTAGCTGAAAAGTACAGTGTTAAAATGCCAATTACCCAAGCGCTATATGATGTATTGTTTAATGATGTTAGTGCAAAAGCAGCTGTTGATTCTTTAATGTCTCGTACAAAAACTCATGAAATGGAAGATTTAGCGAACATTTTAGGAGAACGAAAGAACTAACTTGCAAAGAAATGTAGAAAAAATAGTAAATTGGTGATGCGGAATCACTTGTAGTTGCATAAAATAACATGTAAATAAAGATGAGTGGAACTCTTCATGGGAATATTTAGTTGTAGCCGAAATAAAGTGCCCCCTTTATTTCGGCTTTTTATTTTGAGTCAATTAATAGAATCCTTTAATTCCCTTTTTTTACACGAAACATGGACTTCCTATGCTATAATGAGAGCGAGAAGGGAGTGGATGAGCGGTGTCGCCAGCGTTATTAAAAATGTGGATTTCACTTGGTTCAATTGCATTTATGTTTATTTCCGTGTTTTCTATTTATTTAAGTCGTTACAAAATTAAAAATGTTATATTTAAATATGTACTCGCTTTCATTGCCTACGTATTGATGATTATTGCGGGATTTATTATGGTGATTGTTGTCTTTAGTGGCCCAACACCTGGAGCATAACAAAAACTGATAGGGTGAAGTTTAATGAGAAAAGTCTTACTATTTATAATTTTCTGTAGCTCAACATTCTTATTATCAGCTTGCTTGTACCCTGAGGCCAATCTATCTCAAAATCAGGTGCCTTATAAAGATCAGCTTGCAGCTGTGCAACAAGCGGTTGATGATTTTCAAAAAGATAGCGGAGGATTATTACCAATCAAAACAAGAGATAACGATACGCCTATTTATCAGAAGTACCCTATTGAATTTAACAAACTTAGCCCACGCTATATGCAAGAGCCACCTGGTACAGCGTTTGAAAGCGGAGGCGTTTTTTCATATATGCTGGTGGACGTAGAAAAAAATCCAACCGTCAAATTAATAGATTTACGAATAGCTGAACAAATCAAAGAGGTAAATATTCATCTGAATCTATACAGACAAAAACATAGCGGTTATGCGCCATTTAAAGAGGTAATTGCCGATGGTGTTTTTTCCATTGACTATAAAAAATTAAACATGAAAGAGCCACCCACCGTTGTAAGTCCTTATAGCAGCCAATTACTTCCACTTGTGTTAAATGAGAAAGGTGAGCTGTTTGTGGATTATTCATCAGACTTATATGAAGCGTTGCAAAAGCATAAACATACATATAAAGAAGGAGAAGATATTCGGAATCTTCTAGTTGAGCATTCTCCTTTTGTTCCAGCTTATTCACTGCCGTATACCATTAACGAAAAAACAAATGAACCAATATTTTTAGAAAAATGAGTCATTAACCCTTTCTCGCTGAATAAAATTCAGAGAGAAGGGGTTTTCTCTTTCTTCTAAGAAATTTTAGCCTAACTTGTGATTGAGTCAGCATGTGCATGAAAAAAATTATAAATTTTTCTATCGAAAGTCATATTTTAATAGGACAACGTCATAACTATATAGTGTCCTAATTTACTCTCGCAATGGATGTCATATCCTATGAACTCATAGATCGGAGGGGATCTTTTGGAAAAGGTAGATGTGTTTAAGGATATCGCCGAACGTACAGGAGGCGATATATATTTAGGGGTAGTTGGTGCAGTAAGAACAGGAAAGTCAACTTTTATAAAGAAATTTATGGAACTGATGGTATTACCTCATATTGAAAATGAAGCAGAACGAGCACGAACACAAGATGAACTGCCTCAAAGTGCAGCAGGAAAAACGATTATGACAACTGAGCCCAAATTCGTTCCAAATCAAGCGGTTAGCGTACAGGTGGATGATGGGCTAGATGTTAACATAAGATTGGTAGACTGTGTAGGGTATACGGTTCCAGGTGCGAAAGGTTATGAGGATGAGAATGGTCCTAGAATGATTAATACTCCTTGGTATGAAGAGCCGATTCCGTTTCATGAAGCCGCTGAAATTGGCACTCGAAAAGTAATTCAAGAGCATTCTACAATCGGTGTTGTTATTACAACGGATGGAACAATTGGAGATATTCCACGCCATGATTATCTAGAAGCGGAAGAGCGAGTAATCAATGAATTAAAAGAAGTAGGAAAGCCTTTTATCATGGTTATTAATACCGTACAGCCTTATCATCCAGATACAGAGAAGCTAAGAGCAAGTCTTAACGAGAAATATGATATTCCAGTGTTAGCAATGAGCGTGGAAAGCATGCGTGATACAGATGTGCTAAACGTGCTAAGAGAAGCGCTATACGAGTTCCCAGTGCTAGAAGTTAATGTTAACTTACCGAGCTGGGTTATGGTGCTAAAAGATAAACATTGGCTACGTGAAAGCTATCAAGAAGCAGTTCAAGAAACGGTAAAAGATATTAAAAGGTTACGGGATGTTGATCGGGTAGTGGCTCAGTTTACGGAATTCGAATTTATTGAGCAGGCTCGATTAGCAGGAATCGAAATGGGGCAGGGAATTGCAGAGATTGATTTATATGCTCCAGATGACTTATATGATCAAATTTTAAAAGAGGTTGTTGGTGTTGAAATTCGCGGGCGAGACCACCTATTACAGCTTATGCAGGATTTTGTGCATGCTAAAATGGAGTATGATCAAGTATCTGATGCGCTTCGAATGGTGAAGCAAACTGGTTATGGGGTTGCCGCACCATCTTTAGCAGATATGAGCTTAGATGAGCCAGAGATTATTCGTCAGGGATCTCGCTTTGGAGTTCGTTTAAAAGCCGTTGCACCTTCAATTCATATGATTAAAGTGGATGTAGAATCAGAATTTGCTCCAATTATCGGTACGGAAAAGCAAAGCGAAGAGCTGGTTCGCTATTTGATGCAGGATTTTGAAGATGATCCACTGTCAATTTGGAATTCAGATATCTTTGGTAGATCATTGAGCTCCATTGTAAGAGAAGGTATACAAGGCAAACTTTCGCTAATGCCGGAAAATGCACGATATAAATTAAAAGAAACGCTAGAACGTATTATCAACGAAGGTTCAGGTGGTTTAATTGCGATTATTTTATAAGATTGATTAATAATAGATGGTTGCAGGCTCTTTTAATAAGGAGCCTTTTTCTTATGTTTAAAAGCCAAAATACGGAGATATCTCTTAAATCAATAAGGGGTCAAAAATAACAAAAAGAACATACGTTTCTGTTTTTTTGCTATATGACGATTTTCTGCTTGCTATGCTATTAGCGATATGTTAATCTTTTAAAAGAAATCGATTGGACATACTAGTTTTAGTATGGAAGTCTCCGAGACAAAATGAAAAACGTTGAATTATTCATAACAATCGTTTATTATTAGGCTTGTTGATACATAGGTTATGTATAATATTCGTTAATTTTGTTAACAAATGAGATATCGTCGATTACTAGATTCCTTTTGTAATGGGATTTTAGTTTTTATATGATCCGATTTTTGGGAGGAGGTGAATGGCATGAACAAGACAGAATTAATCAATGCTGTTGCAGAAGCGAGTGAGCTTTCAAAAAAGGATGCTACAAAAGCAGTTGATGCTGTTTTTGATACAATCTTAGATGCTTTAAAAGATGGTGACAAAGTTCAACTAATTGGTTTTGGTAACTTTGAAGTACGTGAGCGTGCTGCACGTAAAGGTCGTAACCCTCAAACGGGTGAAGAGATTGAAATCGCTGCAAGCAAAGTTCCTGCATTCAAACCAGGTAAAGCTCTTAAAGACGCTGTAAAATAATATTTACATAAAATGTCTATTTTTATAGTCATAATACAAGAGCTTTGAAAGGTCGCATATTTTGCGACCTTTCTTTTTTGCCTTTAGTACATACATATGCTAGAATTTTTTTAACTACGTCGTAATGCAACGAATGGGAGGCTACAGGATGTCAGCTGTAAATAAAGAGCAAATTGAACAAGCGGTAAGACAAATTTTAGAAGCAATTGGAGAAGATCCAAATCGAGAAGGACTATTGGATACACCAAAGCGCGTAGCTAAAATGTATGAAGAAGTCTTTTCAGGATTGAAGGAAGATCCAAATGAACATTTTAAAACTATATTTGGCGAGGAGCACGAAGAGTTAGTTTTAGTAAAAGACATCAACTTTCATTCAATGTGTGAACATCACTTGGTTCCTTTCTATGGAAAGGTTCATGTTGCATATATTCCAAAAGGTGGTCGCGTAACTGGATTAAGTAAGCTTGCACGTGCAGTGGAGGCTGTCTCTAAGCGTCCACAGCTTCAAGAAAGAATTACTTCTACAGTTGCTGATTCAATCGTGGAAACTCTAACTCCTCATGGAGTCATGGTTATTGTAGAAGCTGAACATATGTGCATGACGATGCGAGGGGTTCGCAAACCAGGAGCTATGACCGTTACATCAGCAGTTCGAGGAGTATTTGAACACGACCAAGCAGCGCGTGCAGAGGTATTATCATTAATCAAGTCGTAATTGGCTAGATATGGAGGGAAAGTTATGGCACAAAAATCGAATCCAGAATACATCGTCATTAAAGCGGTGGAAGATGGTGTAAATGTTATAGGTTTAACAAGAGGTGCGGATACACGATTTCATCATTCTGAAAAGCTAGATAAAGGTGAAGTGATGATTGCTCAATTCACAGAGCATACGTCAGCAATTAAAATAAGAGGCAAAGCACTTATCCAAACAGTTCACGGTGAGGTTGAATCCGACGGCAAAAAATAAGCAGGAGTTTCCTGCTTTTATTTTTATGATATCCACGAGCACTTAAAGTGACGTGAATAACACCATGTAAAGAATGGAAAAATAAAAGTGCGAGAAAATCCAACAATAACCTAGCTGTCGATTATGATTTTACAGGTTAAATTAACCTATAGTTATGGTATAATTGACACTATCGAATTTACTTTGGAAAAAGCAGTGACTGAAAGGGAGACAAGGGTGATGAATGTGCAAAACATCTACGATACGGTTGCAGACATGAAAGAACAGATTCATGCTGAGTTGAGTCATCCATATGTTCAAAAATTTATTCATCATCCAACTGTAGATGAAAATAAATTATTATACGTATGCTCGTTTTTAACGACTCTTTCACTTGAACAGCAAAAGTGGAGTCGCTGTGCGCTGTCGGTTATGCTTGTGCAAACTGCACTAGATACTCACGACTTAGTCTCTACTCAAAATGTTGATAGCGAAGGAAAACAACTGCATGAGCGACAGCTAACCGTATTAGCAGGCGACTATTATAGCGGTTTGTATTATTATTATTTAGCACAGACGGGGCAAATCGACTTAATTAAGGTAATTGCTTCGTCTATTAAAGAAATTAATATTGCTAAAATCCACATCTATCATAACCATACAAAAGACTTACAGGATATGATGACAAATTTCTTTACGGTTGAATCATCACTTATCAGTTCCTTATGTGATTATTTTAATTGTTCAGAGTGGCAAGAGCTTTTAGAACACGCTTGTCGTTTAAACGCTATTTCAACTCAGTTAACGAAGCTGGAACAGCATGAACCTTCTATTTTGTTAGACAGTTATAAAAAAAATGGAATGGAAAGCACGAGAATTCAAGAAGCGCTCTATGCTTCAAGTGAGTCATCAATTGCTGTAGTAAAGCAATATTTAGCAGCGGGTTCAATTGATATTAATGAGCCATTAAAGAAGCACTTATACGAAATGATTGGCAGCTTAGAGCGTCTTAAAAATGTTGTAGGAGAAGGATAGTATGCAGCAATCAAAAGAAGAGCGTGTGCATGGAGTTTTTGAAAAAATATATAAAAACTACGATCAAATGAACTCAGTAATTAGCTTTCAGCGTCATAAAGCATGGAGAAAAGATACAATGAAGCGAATGAACGTACAGCCAGGAACAGCTTCACTTGATGTATGCTGCGGAACTGCTGATTGGACATTAGCTATGGCTGAAGCAGTGGGACCAAAAGGAAAAGCTGTTGGACTTGATTTTAGTCAAAATATGCTGAAAATCGGGCACGAAAAAGTAAATCAATCCTCATTTTCAAACATTGAATTGTTACATGGAAATGCAATGAGTTTACCGTTTGAAGATAATTCATTTGATTATGTCACAATAGGATTTGGGCTTCGAAACGTTCCCGACTACATGACTGCCTTAAAAGAGATGTATCGAGTAGTAAAGCCAGGTGGAAAAGTAGTATGCTTAGAGACGTCGCAGCCGACCATGATAGGTTATCGACAAGCTTATCTTTTCTATTTTAAATACATCATGCCTGCATTTGGGAAACTGTTTGCAAAAAGCTATGATGAGTATTCATGGCTTCAGGAATCAGCACGTGATTTCCCAGGCCCTAAAGAACTAGCTGAAATGTTTAAAAAGGCAGGATTTCAAGACATTGAAGTCAAAACCTATACAGGTGGAGTAGCTGCAATGCACTTAGGGTACAAACGAGTATAGAGACAATTGTAATAAATATTAATGTGTAAAGTAGTGTAACATCGAACGATTGAAATGAATTTATAATGCTAGGTGAGTCCAATGAAATTAAAAATGATGTATACTTTTCTAAACACGGATATTGCACTAATTGAAAAAGAATTAGAGCAAAGGATTGAAACAAAAGAGGCATTAATTACAAATGCATCTCTTCACCTTTTACAGGCAGGGGGAAAAAGAATTCGCCCTGTCTTTGTTTTATTAGCCGGCAAATTTGGTTCTTATGATATTAACCAGATTAAGCATGTCGCAGTAGCCCTTGAACTGATACATATGGCGTCTTTAGTTCACGACGATGTAATTGATGATGCAGATATGAGGCGAGGCAAGCCAACGATTAAAGCTAAGTGGGATAATCGAATTGCTATGTATACAGGAGATTATATTTTTGCGCGTGCGCTTGAAACCATTACTAAGATTGAACAAGTGGATGCTCATAAAATCTTATCCGATACGATGGTTGAATTAACGCTAGGCGAGATTGAACAAATCAAAGATAAATACGATTTAAACCAAGACTTGCGTACGTACTTGCGTCGTATTAAGCGAAAAACAGCGTTGTTAATTGCAGCAAGCTGTCAGCTTGGAGCAATTGCAGCTGGTGCTCCTGAGTCTATACATAAAAAGCTATTTCTGTTCGGTTATTATGTGGGAATGTCGTTTCAAATTACTGATGATATTTTAGATTTTACATCCTCGGAAGAAAAGCTGGGTAAGCCGGTAGGAAGTGATTTGTTACAGGGGAACATCACACTGCCTGTTCTTTACGCACTAGAGGATCCAAACTTCCGCCTTAAAGTTGAGAAGTTATTTGTAGCAGACGATCAAACAGAGCTTATTTCCGAAATTATTACGTATATTACTACTTCTTCTAACGTAATTGATCGTTCTGTTGAAGTAAGTGAGCGATACCTTGAAAAGGCCATGATGATCTTAAAAGAGTTACCCGATAATAAAGCTCGCAAAGCGCTATATCAGATTGCTAAATATATTGGTAAGAGAAAATTTTAAAAAAATCTTTTTGGTAAGTTGTAAAACAACTTAAAGAGTGGTAAGATTTTCTTGAGTGTGATTACGCTTTCATTTGCTTTACATATCATAACTTCAGGGGTGGAGAGAAAATGATACAACAAACATTTTTAATGGTCAAACCAGACGGGGTACAAAGAAGTATTGTAGGAGAAATTGTATCTCGCTTTGAAAAAAAGGGGTTTCAATTAGTTGGTGCAAAGCTTATGCACGTATCGCAAGATTTGGCTGAAACACATTACGGAGAACATCGTGAAAAACCATTTTTTAAAGAACTAGTTGACTTTATTACATCAGGACCAGTATTTGCAATGGTATGGGAAGGGGAAAATGTCATTGCAAATGCACGTCAAATGATGGGGAAAACAAATCCCCAAGAAGCGCTTCCAGGTACAATTCGAGGAGACTACGGGCTTATCGTTGATAAGAATGTTATTCATGGTTCAGATTCTCCAGAGAGTGCTCAACGTGAAATTGGGCTGTTCTTTTCAGAATCGGAAGTTGTATCATACAACAAACAGTTAAATAGCTTGCTTTATTAAGCAGACAATTAGACAATTACCATAGAAAAAAGCAAATGAATTTAATTCATTTGCTTTTTTCTATGGAGAAATTTAACATCAATAAACAAGATTCCGATATAATGAAATAAAAAGAAATATGTAATGTGATAGATAGGGGTCTTATTTATGACAAATGAATATGAAGAATTTGTTCGCAAAATTAAGCTAAAAACAGGTATCGACCTGGCGTTATATAAAGAAGCACAAATGAGAAGAAGACTGGTATCTTTATATGAAAAGAAAGGCTTCACTAGCTTTCAAACTTATTATCAAGCCCTAAATTATCAAGAAGAATTATTAACTGAATTTTTAGATAGAGTTACCATCAATGTCTCAGAATTTTATCGAAACCGCAAGCGGTGGGAAGTATTAGAAGAAACAATCTTACCTCAGTTAACAAAAGAAAACGAAACCTTAAAAGTCTGGAGTGCGGCATGTTCTACCGGAGAGGAACCGTACACGTTAGCGATGGTGTTATCTTCTTACTATCCACTTTCAAAAATTAAAATCCTAGCTACAGATTTGGATCAAACGGTTATTGAAAAAGCTAAAATAGGCTTGTATACGGAAAAATCACTACAAGAAGTGCCTGTACATATAAAAAACAAATATTTTACTAGTCAAGGATCATTTTACAAGGTAAACGATGAGATAAAAAAAACCGTTACTTTTAAAAAACACAATTTACTTGCGGACCCTTTTTCACAGCAGTTTGACTTAATTGTTTGTCGCAATGTGCTTATTTATTTTACGGAAGAGGCGAAGCACCAGCTTTATCAAAAGTTTTCAGATTCATTGAGACGAGGAGGTATCTTTTTTGTAGGAAGCACGGAGCAAGTGTTTCAACCTCAGAAATATGGGTTAGAAGTAGCAGATACGTTTTTTTATCGCAAGCTATAACAGAGAAAGTAAACAGTGCGTTCGCTTTTTTTTATGTGGTGAAGTAACATAGAGTGTGGTATAGTCATATTTAAAAATAAAAATTCAGACGATTTCCTGAAAAATACATAATCGTGGAGGTAGAAAGATGAGATACTTAACCGCAGGAGAGTCGCATGGTCCACAATTGACGACAATTCTAGAAGGTGTTCCAGCAGGACTACCTTTAACTGCAGAAGACGTAAATACAGAGCTTGCGCGTAGGCAAAAAGGGCATGGACGAGGACGCCGTATGCAAATTGAGAAGGATCAAGTGCAAATTTTGAGTGGTGTTCGCCATGGCTATACGCTAGGGTCTCCTATTGCGCTTGTTGTTGAAAATAACGATTGGAAGCATTGGACGAAGATTATGGGTATTGAGCCAATTTCCGAAGAAGAAGCCGAAGACGTGAAGCGAAAAATTTCACGCCCACGACCTGGACATGCAGATTTAAATGGAGCAATTAAATATGGGCATCGGGATATGAGAAACGTATTAGAGCGTTCCTCAGCACGTGAAACAACAGTTCGCGTCGCGGCTGGTGCAGTGGCAAAGCAAATTTTAGCTCAGTTTGGAATTAAGGTGGCAGGACATGTTCGTGAAATCGGTGGAATTAAAGCTAATCCTCCAGCTTATGAAACCCTTGAACAACTAAAGGAAGTTACAGAGCAGTCACCGGTTAGGTGTTTTGATACAGCTGTTGAAAAAGATATGATGCAAGCAATCGACGATGCAAAAAAAGCTGGAGATTCAATCGGTGGAATTGTTGAAGTCATCGTGGAAGGTATGCCAGCTGGTGTTGGTAGCTATGTACACTACGATCGGAAATTAGATGCTAAAATTGCTGCGGCTGTAATGAGTATCAATGCGTTTAAAGGGGTTGAATTTGGTCTTGGCTTTGAAGCTGCCCGAAAGCCCGGTAGCGAAGTTCATGATGAAATTTTGTGGGATGAACAAAGTGGATATACAAGAAGAACAAACCGTTTAGGTGGCTTTGAAGGTGGAATGACGACTGGAATGCCAATTGTTGTTAGAGGTGTTATGAAGCCTATCCCGACGCTTTATAAGCCATTGAAGAGTGTTGATATTGAAACGAAAGAACCGTTTGAAGCGAGCATTGAACGCTCAGATAGCTGTGCGGTTCCTGCGGCTAGCGTCGTAGCAGAAGCTGTCGTTGCTTGGGAATTAGCAGATGCCATTATGGAACAGTTTGGTCAAGATCAAATTAAAACAATATCTGAAAACATCAATCAAATGCGTGAATATGCGAGGGGATTTTAATGGAACAAATTCAAATCGAAACCAAGTCTAAAACATACCCTCTTTATTTAGGTGAAAATATTCTATCTGAACTTCCATCAGTGATCAAAGATGTAAAGCCAAACACATCACAAATTCTAGTATTAACAGATGAAGCGGTAAACGAACGCTATGGAGATAAAATGATAGAAGCGTTAGCTGCTTATTCAACGGTTTATAAATACGTACTTCCTAGCGGTGAACAAGCAAAATCTTTTGACCATTACTATGCGTGTCAAACGTTTGCTTTAGAAAAGCAGCTGGATCGTAATGCTCTTATCATTGCATTTGGAGGAGGCGTAATTGGAGATTTAGCTGGCTTTGTTGCAGCAACTTATATGCGTGGTATATCATTTATTCAAGTTCCAACAACCCTTCTTGCCCATGATAGTGCAGTTGGTGGAAAGGTAGCAATTAATCATGAGCTAGGCAAAAATATGATTGGTGCGTTCTTTCAACCAGAAGCTGTTTTTTATGATATTGACTTATTAAATACGCTACCTGAAAAAGAATGGCTTTCTGGTTTCGCTGAAGTTATTAAACATGCGTTAATTCATGACGTGGAGTTCTATCAATGGCTAAAAACAACGATTAAAACGTTAAGTGACTTACGAGAAGATGCTTTAATCTACGCGCTTAAAAAAGGAATCTCTGTCAAAGCAGCGATAGTAAAAGAAGACGAAATGGAAGCGGGTGTTCGAGCACATTTAAACTTCGGACATACATTAGGCCATGCCATTGAATCAGAATGTGGGTATGGAAAAATTAGCCATGGAGAAGCGGTAGCAATCGGAATGCTTTTCGCTATGGATGTGAGCAATGCTTTAGGGAAAACGAAATTTCCGGTATCTGAAATTGCCTCATGGTTTAAACAGTTTGGTTATCAAACGTCTATTCCTTCACATCTAGAAAAAGAGCGTTTGTTAAAGAAAATGCAGGCTGATAAAAAATCTAAACAAAGCGACGTATATATGGTCTTACTTGAAGAAGTTGGTCAACCTTATGTTCAAAAGGTGGAAAATGACCTTATTCTCACACTGTTAAGTCAGCAGCTAGAGAATTCCAATTAAAACAGTCTCATGGTTGACAATTTTTAGATAAGCGTAATACAATGTAGATAGTTTAGAGCTAGTAATAAGTAGTTTAGTTGAGTTTAGGGTAGACGAGAATGAGATAGTTGAGAAGAGCTGAGTTTAGTTAAAATATGACATTCGTTTACCCAAAGGCATGCTTTTTTGATGTGCCTTTGGGTTTATTTATAATAACTTCTAAAAACACCTCACTATTTCTCATTCTCCATTTGAAATGGAGGAATGAATCACATGACAAACACGTATGCTTCCTTTTTGGAAGACTCTTCACACTTTTTAACAATTCCTATTACAAAGACGTTATATGTTGACAGTCTAACCCCGGTTGATTTGTTTCAGCGGGTACAGGACGAAGCAGTTTACTTACTTGAAAGTAACGATGATACATCACCTTGGTCCAACTATTCATTTATTGGATTAAATCCTTTTTTATATGTTGCCGAAGAAAACGGTGAGTATATCATTAAAGACCGTCATCTCCAACGACAGTTTTCAGCTTCTAGCTTCAAGAACGCTGTTCAAACAGTGAATGAGAAGTTTAAAGTAAAGCTTCCCAACCTGTCGCTTCCCTTTAAAGGTGGTGCAGTTGGTTTTATTAGTTATGATGCGGTTTCACAAATTGAAAAGGTACCGGTCAATAAAGAAAATGATTTACAAATGCCAACATTTCATTTTATGTATTGCGAAACACTGTTAGCATACAATCATCAATCAAAAGAGTTAGTTTTTCTCCGCTATGTTCAGCTTAACGAAGGAGATACAGATGTAGAAAAAAACAAGAAATATCAGCTTGCGGTTGAAGATATCAATTCGTATGTTAACAAGATAGTAAATCCTTTAATAAATAAGTTACCGCTAGTGTTTAATTCAGAACAAAAAGACGTAACGTTTAAAGGCGTAACTTCTTCATATGAAAAAGAGAAGTTTATGAACGACGTTAATAAAATTAAAGAGTATATCAAAAGCGGGGACGTTTTTCAGGCGGTATTATCCCAACGCTTTCAAGTTCCGACTAAAGCTTCTGGATTTGATATTTACAGAGTATTGCGACTAGTTAATCCATCTCCTTATTTATTTTATGTCAAAGTAGACGGTGTGGAATTAATCGGAAGCTCTCCAGAAAAACTTATTGGAATCGAAAACGGTGAATTAGAAATTCACCCTATTGCTGGCACAAGACGCAGAGGACGGAACGAACAAGAAGATCAGCATATGTACAAAGATTTAATTCAAGACGAAAAAGAACGTGCTGAACACTATATGTTAGTCGACTTAGCGCGTAATGATATTGGAAGAGTAGCTAAATACGGTAGCGTACAAACACCTGTATTAATGGAATTAGTTAAATTTTCACACGTCATGCACTTAATTTCTAAAGTAACAGGAACCATTCGTCCAAGCGTTCATCCAATTGATGCTTTGTTAGCGGCTTTTCCAGCGGGGACAGTATCAGGTGCACCGAAGGTGAGAGCCATGCAAATTTTAAATGAAATAGAACCTGTTGCGCGCAATGTTTATGCAGGAACCGTTGCATACATGGGATTTGATGGAAATATTGATTCGTGTATTGCCATTCGAACAATTGTCTTAAAAGATAAAGTAGCTTATGTACAGGCGGGTGCTGGCATTGTAGCAGACTCTAAGCCAGAACTAGAATGGAAAGAAACTCGTAACAAAGCAAGTGCTTTAATTAAAACGATTCAAATCGCTCAAGACATCTACGACAAAAAGGAGAATGTGTATGTTTAAAGAACTGCTATCAAAATGCTTAAACGGTGAAACATTATTAGCTGCAGAAGCACAAGAGCTTATGAATGACATTATGAATGGGCAAGTTCCACCTACACAAATTGCAAGTATCCTTACTTTGTTAACCTATCGAGGCGAAACGGTTGAGGAAATCGTTGGCTTTGTAAAAGGGATGAGAAATAACATGAACACAATCTCTATCAAGTATGAAAACGTCATTGATACATGTGGCACGGGAGGAGACGGTGCGTCAACGTTTAATATTTCTACAGCCAGTGCTATTGTGGCATCAGCAGCTGGTGTAAAGGTAGCAAAGCATGGCAATCGTGCTGTTTCATCAAAGAGTGGAAGTGCAGATGTACTAGAGAGATTAGGAGTAGATATTCAAGGCGAGAAGACTGAAGTTGAGGAAGCGCTTGAACGTGTTAACATGTCATTTCTATTCGCGCCTCTTTATCATCCTGCTATGAAACATGTTGCTCAAACCCGCCGAGAATTAGGATTTCGTACAGTTTTCAATGCCCTTGGTCCTTTAGCTAACCCTACTAATTGCAGCAAACAGGTAATTGGAGTGTATTCAATAGATTTAGCAAGAAAGCTTGCGCAAGCTTTAGTGCAGCTTAGAGCAAAACACGTGCTGCTTGTTTGTGGTCGAGATGGTTTAGACGAAATAAGCGTAACCACTGAAACAGACGTGGTAGAAGTGAAAGATGGACGCATAATAGAATATACACTGTCACCTGAATCACTAGGTATCCAAAGAGGAACTATGAAAGACCTTATAGTAAATGGTGCAGAAGAAAGCGCAGCTCTTATTCAATCAATCTTTAAAAACAGTGAAAATAAAACTGCACAGTCAGCGGTTGCTGTGAACGCAGCGGCTGCAATATATGTAAGCGGCGCTGTTCAAACAATCCAGCAAGGAGTCGTTGAAGCGATGCGAATCATTGAAAGCGGTCAGGCATTCAAACAGCTCCAGCTTTTAAAATCTGAAGAGGTGGTTAATCATGCTTAACAAAATTATTGAAACAAAAAAACAAGAAGTGGCAAACCTGGTGTTACCAGATCCCGTTCAGGTAAAGAAAGTATCATTCTTAAAAGCTCTTGCAAATCCAAATCGTATGCTTTCGCTGATTGCCGAAGTGAAAAAAGCATCACCTTCAAAAGGATTGATTCAACGAAATTTTAACCCTGTTACAATTGCTAAAGCGTATGAAGAAGGAAGAGCAGATGCACTTTCAGTTTTAACAGATGAGCAGTACTTTATGGGCCATCACACGTATTTGACTGAAATAAAGCAAAGCGTAAACCTTCCCGTTTTGAGAAAAGACTTTATAATCGATGAGCTTCAAGTTGAGGAGAGTGCTCGCATCGGTGCAGATGCTATTTTATTAATCGGAGAAGTCCTTGACCCTGTACATTTAAAAGAGTTATATGAACAAGCCGGAGAATTGGGACTTGATTGTTTAGTAGAGGTTCATGAAGCTGAGACGTTAGAACAAATTTTACGCGTATTCACGCCTCGCATTATTGGTGTCAACAATCGCAATTTACGTACATTTAAGACATCAATTACACAAACGAAGGACATTTCTTCAATTGTTCCTAAAGATAGCTTATTCGTTAGTGAAAGCGGAATTTATGAATATAAAGATCTTACTTATGTAAAAGAAGCTGGTGCAAAAGCAGTTCTAGTTGGAGAATCATTAATGAAACAAGATGATCAGCAAGCAGCAATTAAAAATCTATTTGGAGAAACAAATCATGCACATTAAATACTGCGGTATCCAAACAATTGAAGATTTTCAATTAGCAGAGGCTGGACTTGCTGATTACGTAGGCTTCATCTTTTATTCGAAAAGTAAGCGGTACGTTACGCCAGAAACAGTTCAGGCTATGAAACAATCAAACTTTAAGATAAAAAAAGTGGGCGTGTTTGTGAATGAAGCTCCTAGTCATGTATTGGAAACAGCGGTGACAGCAGACTTACAGGTAATTCAATGTCACGGGAATGAATCACCTGAAGAACTTATTTTTTATAAAAATGTTGGCTATGAAGTTTGGAAAGCTTTACCTCATGGTCCAGAAACTTTACAAGCAATGGAGCGTTATAAAAGCGTTGTTGACGGCTACGTAATTGATAGTAAAGTGAAAGAACAATTTGGTGGAACAGGGGTTGCGTTTGACTGGAGTTTTATACCAACCTATATAAATACGGCTCGTTCTTATAAAAAGAAATGCTTTATTGCAGGTGGAATCACAGACTCTAATATTGATAGTTTAATGTACTATCAGCCAGATGGTATCGATTTGTCCAGTGGAATTGAAAGTGAAGGTAAAAAAGATCAACAAAAAATAAAGCGTATTGAAAGGAAGATTTTACATGACATACAATCATCCAGATGAATTTGGTAGATTTGGAGAATTCGGCGGGAAATATGTACCAGAAACGTTAATGAAACCATTGGAAGAAGTAGAAAGAGCACTAGACGAAGCTATGCAGGACCCAGCTTTTAAAGAGGAGTATTTATTTCTTCTTAAAAATTATTCAGGAAGACCTACAGCGCTAACTTATGCAGATAATTTAACAAATACACTCGGTGGAGCGAAGGTTTACTTAAAACGTGAAGACTTGAATCATACGGGAGCTCATAAAATCAACAATGCGATTGGTCAAATTTTGCTAGCAAAGCGCATGGGGAAAAAGAAGATTATCGCTGAAACAGGCGCTGGTCAGCACGGTGTAGCTACAGCCACGGTGGCAGCTAAGTTTGGAATGGAATGTAAAGTGTTTATGGGAGAAGAAGACATTGAACGTCAAGCGTTAAACGTATTTCGCATGAAACTATTAGGAGCAGAAGTTATCCCAGCTACTTCAGGTACAAAAACCTTAAAGGATGCAACGAATGAAGCAATTCGTTACTGGGTTCAACACTGTGAAGATCATTTTTATTTAATTGGATCTGCTATTGGTCCTCATCCATATCCAAAAATGGTTCGCGATTTTCAAAAGATTATTGGAGAGGAAGCGAAACAGCAGTTTCTGCAAGTGGAAAGAAAGCTTCCTGATACGGTAATTGCTTGCGTTGGTGGTGGTAGCAATGCAATCGGTATGTTCTATGACTTTATTAAGGATGAAGGGGTAGAGCTTGTAGGAGTAGAAGCTGGAGGAAAAGGTGTTCATACCCAGCTTCACGCTGCCAAAATGGAAAAAGGAACTAAAGGCGTTATTCACGGGACATTAACGTATTTACTGCAAGATGAAAATGGTCAAATTACAGAGCCTTATTCGATTTCGGCAGGCCTTGACTATCCTGGAATTGGACCAGAACACTCTCACTTATCTTCAATAGGGAGAGTAAGATATGAAAGTGTAACGGATGACGAGTCGATTGAAGCGCTTCAGCTACTTTCAAAAACAGAAGGGATTATTCCGGCAATTGAATCAGCACACGCCCTTGCTAAAGCGTTTGAGATAGCGAAAACCAAAACAAAAGATGAAAGCATTTTGATTTGTTTATCAGGTCGAGGAGATAAAGACGTTCACACGCTTGTTAATTTGTTAGAAGGGAAGGAGAACGAATATGAGCACATTTAAACAGAGATTACCAAAGCATGATACGCTATTTATTCCATTTATTACAGCTGGAGATCCGCATGAAGATATCACTGTAGAGTTAGCTTTAGCTTTGCAAAAAGAAGGAGCTTCTGTACTGGAGCTAGGCGTTCCTTATTCCGATCCTTTAGCGGATGGACCAATTATCCAAGCTGCTTCTAACCGTGCACTTGCGCAGGGAATGTCTATATTAAAAGCAATTAAACTTGTGCCAAAAATGAGAAAAAAAGGGGTGGGAATTCCGATTATTCTCTTTACCTATTTTAATCCTGTGTTACAATTAGGTTTAGAATCCTTTTTCGCTTTAGTGCGAGAAAATGAAATTGATGGTGTACTAATTCCTGATTTACCTTATGAAGAAAGTGCAGAGATTCGTTCCCTTGCTGAGCGAAACGAAGTAGCTTATATTTCAATGGTTGCTCCAACATCTAAAGAGCGTATTGAAAAAATCTCCAAAGATGCAACAGGTTTTTTATACTGCGTATCATCTCTTGGCGTGACTGGAGTTCGAGAAACACTTCCTGAAGACTTAGATTTATTTTTACAAGAAGTTAAAGCAGCGACGTCTATACCAGTTGCTGTTGGATTTGGGATTTCAACAAGCCAACAAGTTGAAATATTGAAAGAATACACGGATGGTATTGTAATTGGTAGTGCAATTGTTCACAAAATTGCGGAACTTCAATCTGTACTTTTAAATGAGGAGACAAGATCAGAAGGAATAGCGAATTTTCAAGCGTATATAGCGTCCATCGTTTCACCGATACAAAAATGCGAGGTGTAACAAGTTGAAAGTAAAAGAGCAATTATTAACATTATCTCCATATAAGCCAGGCAAGCCTATTGAGGAAGTTAAAAAAGAATATAACTTAGAAACTGTTGTGAAGCTAGCATCTAATGAGAATCCGTACGGCTGTTCAAATCGTGTGAAGGAAGCTATTTACGAAGAGCTTAATCATATGGCACTTTATCCAGACGGCTATAGTGCAGAATTAAGAACAGCACTTGCTGAATATTTACATGTCAAAGATGAACAGCTTATTTTTGGGAACGGTTCAGATGAAGTTATTCAAATTATTTGCCGTGCTTTACTATCACCAGAAACAAATACGGTGATGGCAACGCCGACATTCCCTCAATACCGCCACAATGCGGTAATTGAAGGAGCTGAAATTCGTGAGGTTCCACTGCGAAACGGTGACCATGACCTTTCAGCAATGTTAGGCGCAATTGATGAGCAAACGACTGTTGTGTGGGTATGTAGTCCTAATAACCCAACCGGTACCTATGTAAAGCAACAAGACCTGATGGAATTTATTAAGCAAGTTCCAAAGCATACGCTAATTGTTATGGATGAAGCATACTATGAATATGCAGCACAAGAAGAGGACTTTCCACAAACGGTAGATTTACTGGATGAGTATGAGAATTTAATTGTGCTACGCACGTTTTCAAAAGCTTACGGATTGGCTTCACTTCGAATTGGGTACGGTATTGCAAATGAAGCATTATTACAAAGGATAGAACCTGCTCGTGAACCGTTTAATACAAGTCGCATGGCTCAAAAAGCAGCAGTTGAAGCTTTGAAAGATCAAGAATTTATTAATGAGTGCAAGCGTAAAAACGAAGAAGGTTTACAGCAATACTATGCATTTTGCGAAAAGAACGGTTTAAATTACTACGCTTCTTATACAAACTTCGTACTAATTGATTTTGGTCAACCAGGCGATGAAGTATTCCAGTTTTTATTGGAAAGAGGATATATTGTTCGTTCTGGTAATGCATTAGGTTTTCCTACATCTGCACGTATCACAATTGGGACGAAAGAGCAAAATGAACAGATAATTCAACTTCTTCAAGAGTATGTGAGTAAACATAAATCATTTGCATAATAATGTAGAGATGAGAGTGTGAGATCACACTCTCATTTCATATGTGAAATATGAGGTGACAAAGGTGACAGGAACAGTTTTTGTAATTGGGATGGGCCTAATTGGTGGTTCGTTAGCGTTAAATATAAAGAGTACATATGAATCAATGCATGTTATTGGTTACGATATTAATGAAGAACAGGTAAAGTTAGCAAAGTCGTTAACAGTTATTGATGAAATAAGTAATTCAATTGAAGCGGGAGCTAAAGAAGCGGATTTCATTGTTATTGCTGTGCCTGTTACGCAAGCCGTTCAAGTTGTGCAAGAATTAGAAAATATTCCTTTGAAAAAAGAGGTTATTGTTACTGATGTTGGAAGTACAAAAGAACAAATCGTTCAAACAGCCGAATGCTTGATTTCAAAAGGTATTCATTTTATTGGCGGTCATCCGATGGCTGGATCTCATAAAAGTGGCGTCGCAGCGTCTAAAGCCCATTTATTTGAAAATGCAATGTATGTGTTAACTCCTTCTCCTCATACGGAAAGTGAGGCTGTTGATAAACTTAAAAAGCTACTCGCAGGTACAAAAGCTAATATCATTGTTTTATCACCAAAAGAACATGATAAACTTGCAGGTGTTATCAGCCATTTCCCTCATATCATTGCGGCTAGCCTTGTGCATCAAGCAGAACATTATCAACAAGGGAACCCGCTTGTTTCTAAGCTAGCAGCGGGTGGGTTTCGTGATATTACTCGCATTGCATCGAGCAGTCCAGCGATGTGGAGAGATATTTTACTTCATAATCAAGATGCGTTACTTCAAATGTTCGATTATTGGCTAGATGAGATGCAAAATGTGCGTAGTATGATTGAGAAGAGAAATGCTGAGAATATCTATGCTTATTTTTCTCAGGCAAAAGAATTTCGTGATCAGCTTCCCGTGCGTTCAAAAGGAGCTATACCGTCTTTTTATGATCTATATGTAGACGTCCCTGACTATCCTGGTATCATTTCAGAAGTAACAGGGTACTTAGCAGAAGAAGAAATTAGCATTACAAACATTCGTATTCTAGAAACGCGCGTTGATATCTATGGTGTTTTAAGACTTAGTTTTCAAACCGATGAAGATCGTAAAAAAGCAAAAGTATGCTTAGAAGGCCGAGGTTATCAGACGTTTATTTCATAATGTAGTTACAAGAGAGGTGATATACTTTATCACCTCTCTTATTATTCAATCCGTTTTGTTGAACAAAACAGTAATCTCATTTATTATAGGGACTACCAACAAATTTGTTTATACCTATTAGTCAATACAATTAATCATACTAAGTGATAAAAACATATAGACGAAGTGATAAAGGAGATCATAGAATGACGAAATTAGATCGTGCTATACGATATGTAGAGGAAAATGAAGTTGAAAAAGGACTAGCGCTTATCAATGAGCTGAAGCATGAGGCAACTGACGAGGAAAAGTTTTTAATGGTCGAACAGCTTCATGAATGGGGACTTGTAAATGAAGCACTACCTTTAATAGACGAGCTAATTAAAGAGTATCCATCAGAAGGTGAGCTTCATCTATTAAAAGCAGAAATTTTAATTGACTTAGAGGAAGAAGAAGAAGCTATCCATATCTTAAGTCAAGTAGCAACGACTGACTCAAATTACGTAGCAGCTTTGATCTTAATGGCTGATTTATACCAAATGCAAGGTTTAACAGAAGTAAGTCAACAAAAGCTGCTTGAAGCCAAACGTTTGTTGCCAACTGAAAAGGTAATTGATTTTGCACTAGGTGAATTCTACAGCAGTCAAGGTATGTATCAGCAATCTATTCCTTATTTTGAAGAGGTGCTAAAAACAGATAAAGAACTAAATGGAATTGACTTAAGGCAACGTCTGGCAGAAAGTTTAAGCGGAGTAGGGAAATTTGAAGAGGCTCTTCCTTATTTTCATGATGCGTTAGAAGATAAGCTAGAAATTAACACGTTATTTGAGTACGCATTTTCAGCTTATCAAGCTGGTCACTATCAAACAGCTATTGAAAAATTTGTGGAGTTAAAAGAGTTAGATCCTCAATACCATTCTTTGTATTTATATTTAGCAAAATCCTACGAGCACGAAGAGCTACTTGAAGAAGCTGCAGCTGCAGTTAATGAAGGAATATCTCAAGATGAATTCCAAAAAGAACTCTATTTCTTTAAAGGGAAAATTGCGTTAAAACGCGGTATAGAAGAAGAGGCAGAAGCAGCTTTTAAACAAGCCGTTGCGTTGGACCCAGGATATGTTGAAGCAATTTTGACATTATCTAAACTGTATATGAGCCAGGAGAAATACGAAGAAGTTATCGAGTTAATTACCCATGCTAATGAATACAATGAGCATGACCCAAACTTTGACTGGGATCTGGCAAAAGCCTATCAGGAAATAGAAGAATATGAAAAAGCAGCAGAGCATTATGAAGCAGCATCTCGCGTCTTTTTAGATGAATATGCGTTTCTTGAAGAATACGGCTATTTCCTACTGGAAGAAGGAAATAGAGAAAAAGCCAAAGCAATGTTTGAAAAATTACTAGTCTTAGATCCATCATCAGTTGAAATTCAAGACATATTATTTCAACTAGAAGAATAAATAATAGTTCAAAGGATTTTCTAATTGTCATGTGGAATATTAATCTGTAAAAGGTGTTTAAGACCTGTGATTAAACACAGAGGAGGGAAGTGAGACTATGACGACCCCTGTTACTGTCAACGAAAAGAAAGAATTTGTTCGCTGGTTTTTAACAAATTATCAATTAAAACGCCGAGAGTGTGTATGGATTTTAAACTATTTAATGAGTCATGATCAACTGATGCAGCGCGTTCACTTCGTAGAGCAAGCGCAGTTTTGCCCTCGAGGAATGGTCATGTCAACACATTGTGTAGAAGACCCACCGTTTCGCTTTTATAAAGAAAACATCATGACAACAGATGCAGAAAAATCATTTCATGATATTCGATTAAATCGAGATGAAGATATTTATATTCAGCTTAATTTTCGTTCATTATATTCATCAACGCAATATGTTGCGGTGCTAGAAGAAAACCCATATATGCCTAAAACAGTTCAAACAAATGAAAAAGATCGCCTCCTTGCAGAGCAAGTGTTGGAACAGTCCATTCAGCGCTTCCAACGTTCAAAAATCATGGAGTTAATCGATAAAGCACTAGATGAAAATAACAGAGAAGAATTTGAGCGTCTCACGACATATTTAAATAAGCATTATCAATTAAAATGATGTAAAAAGAGATTGGCTACACTAGCAGTACAGTCAATCTCTTTTTGCCATATCTAAAAAGTAATGTACAGCAACAATGGGGTGAAATGTGAATGAAATGGCATGTAAAAGATATTGAATTATACCTACAATCTAAAGAATATGTTGATTCAATTATTATTCCGCTAATTCCAATTGACTTTGGATCAGCAATGAAAACAACTGCAGCAATGAACGAGTATACAGCAATTATTACGTCAGAATTAGAACGACAATTTAAAGGACGAGTTCTAGTAGCACCAAGTTTTACATACCTAAAACAACCAGGAAATCAACATGCTCTCAAGAGCTTGATAGATTGGAAGAATCAAGCGTGTGCTAGTGAGATAAAGCATATTTTCTTCTTAACAAATGACCGGGACTGGATTCCTTATGATCAAGAGTTGGCATCAAAGCTAATATGGATTCCAACGCTTCCTTTAGAACATATGGAAGAATCCCATAAGCAAAGGGTGGTTGCAGATCAAATTGAACAAATCATTCCAGATTTCCTGGAAAAGTGGAAAAGCTAAACCTTAATAAGATAAGAATGGAAGCGTAAACAAAAAATAACCAAAAAATTTAGAAAAATACGGGTTATTTCCATGTTTTAGGGGTTGCTTATATTGACCTTCCATGCATATTGATATATCATGAAAATGTCCTAGTTTAATAGAATAAATCATCATGTTTCCACACTATGTTTAAGGGGCTGAGCTTTTAATAGAGGGGGGAATATCATGAGTGAGAAAGACCATCGGGTATCAAGACGACAGTTCTTAAATTACACTCTTACTGGTGTAGGAGGATTTATGGCTGCCGGTATGCTCATGCCAATGGTAAGGTTTGCGGTTGATCCAGTATTAAAAAAAGGGGTAGATCAGGATTTAGTGGCTGTCGCACAAGTGGGTGACATCACAGCTGAACCGAAGCGGGTTGACTTTAAAGTAAATCAAGTTGACGGTTGGCATGAGTCAGAAGAACCGCGTTCAGCTTGGGTTTACAAAGACAAAGATGGAGAAATTGTAGCTTTATCACCAATTTGTAAGCACTTAGGCTGTACGGTTAACTGGGCTGGTGATAAAGCGCATCCAGACCAATTTTACTGTCCATGTCATAACGGAAGATATTACAAAGACGGAAAGAATGTAGCCGGCACTCCACCGATGGGGCCGCTAGATGGATACGTACAAAAAGTAAAAGATGGTACATTGTATCTTGGGAAAGCTAAACCACGGGGAGGGGCATAGAGCATGCTAAATAAGATCTATGATTGGGTAGACGAGCGGCTTGATATTACCCCATTATGGCGTGATATTGCCGATCATGAAGTACCTGAACACGTCAATCCAGCTCACCATTTTTCAGCGTTTGTTTATTGCTTTGGTGGTCTGACGTTTTTTGTAACCGTTATTCAAATTTTATCTGGTATGTTTTTAACGATGTACTATGTACCGGATATTAAAAATGCATGGGAATCTGTTTATTATTTACAAAATGAAGTTGCATTCGGTCAAATTGTTCGTGGTATGCACCATTGGGGAGCTAGCCTTGTTATTGTCATGATGTTTCTACATACACTTCGCGTTTTCTTCCAAGGAGCATACAAAAAGCCAAGAGAACTAAACTGGATTGTAGGAGTTCTAATCTTTTTCGTTATGTTAGGTTTAGGGTTTACAGGCTATTTATTGCCATGGGATATGAAAGCGCTATTTGCTACAAAAGTAGGGTTACAAATAGCTGAGTCCACGCCAATTATTGGCCAACAAATAAAAACGCTGTTATCAGGACATCCAGATATTGTTGGTGCCCAGACGCTTACTCGATTCTTTGCGATTCACGTCTTCTTCTTACCTGGTGCTTTGCTGGGATTAATGGGTGCTCACTTCTTAATGATTCGTAAACAAGGTATTTCTGGTCCACTATAAGTTAAAACATTTAATTTATATGTGAGAAATATGTGAAGAAAGGGAGGGAGAATCGGCATGCATCGTGGTAAAGGGATGAAATTCGTCGGTGACTCACGTGTACCTGCTGAAAGAAAACCGAATATTCCAAAAGACTATTCGGAATTTCCAGGTAAAACGGAAGCATTTTGGCCAAACTTTTTATTAAAGGAATGGATGGTAGGTGCTGTCTTTTTAATTGGTTATCTTTGTTTAACTATCGCGCATCCTTCTCCATTGGAGCGGATTGCAGATCCGACTGATACAGGATATCTGCCATTACCAGACTGGTATTTCTTATTTTTATACCAGCTCTTAAAGTATACGTATGCTTCAGGTCCATATAACGCCATTGGAGCCTTTATTATTCCAGGTATCGCTTTTGGTGCGCTTATGCTTGCGCCGTTTCTTGACCGTGGTCCGGAAAGAAGGCCAACGAAGCGCCCGTTGGCAACTGGCTTTATGCTATTAGGAGTAGCTGCCGTGTTTTATTTAACATGGGAGTCAGTTGTAAGTGTTGACTGGGAAGCAAAAGAAGCACAGGGAGAAATCCGTGAAGAAGTAGCAATTGATACGGAAGCAGACGGCTACAAAATTATGCAAGAGCAGACGTGCTTAACCTGTCATGGTGAAAATCTTCAGGGAGGACCTGCAGCTCCGGCACTGACAGGATTAGATTTATCTGCTGAAGAAATCGCAGATATTGCTAAGAATGGTCAAGGTAGTATGCCAGCCGGTATTTTTAAAGGCTCAGATGAAGAATTAAAAACGCTTTCTGAGTTTATAGCAAACATAGGGAAAGAGGAATAAAAAGATACCTATTTATAGCTTTGCTATGAATAGGTATTTTTTTTTGTGAAAAATAACTTTATAATGATGAAGAAATTGTCGCAATTCATATGAAACGGAAGAGAGGTGTTCACGTTGAGTTGGTTTTGGTATACGTTAAAGGATAAACGCTTTTTGACACTTTTACTAATCATCAACATCTTGGGAACAATCTATGGTTATATTTGGTATGGGAATCAGTTATCACAAACTCCTGCTCATTTTCTTTTATTTGTTCCAGATAGTCCGACGGCAAGCTTGTTTTTTGTTATCGTTTTAATTGGCTTTTTATTTAAAAAGCAGCTTCCACTCTTTGAAGCTCTAGCAATGATTACGCTGTTTAAATATGGAATTTGGGCAGTTGTAATGAATATTCTTGTCTATTTGACAACGGGGCAAATGGATGCCATCATGCTTATGCTTATGGGATCACATGGTGCCATGGCTGTTCAAGGTTTATTATATTCACCGTTTTACCGAATCAAGCTTTGGCATTTAGCAATTGCGGCTGTTTGGACTTTACATAATGACATCATCGACTATGTGTTCTTTATGATGCCAAGGTATAGCATGTTAAATGATTATATCCCTCAAATTGGTTACTTTACGTTTTGGCTGAGCATCTTTTCAATTCTGTTAGCATACATACTAGCGGTTTTACCGTTTCAAAAAAACAGCATAATTATGAAAAAAATTTAAAAAATAGGCGAACCAAACAACCCCTCATACTCTACACTATAGTAGGCTATTATGTATGAGGTGAGTGACTGTGAATGAGACAAAACGAGAAGTTCATCCATCTGTTGTAGAATTTAAAAACTTTGTTAAAGCGCACCCGAAGCTAGTGGAAGAAGTTCGGGCGCAGAGAAAAACGTGGAAAGAACTATATGAAGACTGGTACTTATTTGGAGCTGAAGATTCCATATGGGATACTTATCGCTCTGAAGGTGAGAAAGCAGAATTAGAAACGGCAGAGGAAGCAGAGAACAAAAAAGATATTATGTCCACAATTGTATCATCCTTTAAAAATATGGATTTAGATCAAATGCAAAACCATATTACAAACATTAACTCAGCTATTACCAATATCCAGCAGGTGTTGCAGCAGTTTCAATCACCAAAATCATTAACGCGCAGCACGCCGACTGGTCCAAGAAATCCATTTGGTTTTCGGAAGGATTAGCTAATTATGAGGGAAGATGTATATGAGTACATTCGTTCTAAGCCAAAGTTGAATGAGTTCATTCGGGAGCAGCCGATGTGGTATCGACGCTTGACGAGAAACCCAGATGAATTAGAGAAGTTTGACTTAGAGTCCAAAACCTATTATAAGCAGACAATTCCTCATAAAGTTGAAAAATTTTCAAACTCAATTCAGATGGCAAACATGATGTTTCACATGTTTCAATCGATGAGGAATCAATAATGTGTTAGAGAGCTTCGTGTTTACGAAGCTTTTTTTTGAGTAAAAAAGAATGTCAGTGCAAAAGCTAAGCATAAAACATATGCAAAGGATGATCTGGATGCGTGTTATATTATGCTTAGTAGCTTGTATCTTTTCACTTGTAGGATGCCAGAATGATAAGCCAAAGCCGGAAACAAATAAAGAAATAGTAAGCTTTTCAGGCCAAGCTGCTATGGAAACGATTGGTACAGAGAAACAATTGGTAGTACATCAGCATGTAAGGGGAGCTAATGTATATGTTGAATGTATCATTAACGGATTTTCATTTAATGATGGCAATGGTTTTCTTGAAGTAAAAGTCGACGGTAAAGCAATTAATCCTATTACACAAGCAGCTTTTGTTATTAAAGAATTACCTAAAGGTTCTCATCAAGTTACGATTGAACTAATGAAAAATGAGCATGAAAGTTACAATTTAAAAGAATCTTTTACAATTAAAATTGTATAAATGAAAAGAACATGTAATAAAATGTTGCATGTTCTTTTTCTTTTGAAAGTGAAACATGATAAGATAAAGTAGGAGGTGTATATTTACGATGCTCACAACAATGAGAACTATTGAGCTACTTGATGAGTCTGATGCACTAGCAAATATGGTCTTGCATTCAGATGTAGCTGAACATTATCGTGAATGTTTAAATAGATTAAATAAAGACACAGAAGCACAGGAATTAATTGCTGAATTCGGTAAAATGAAAGAGCAATACGAAGATGTCCAGCGGTTTGGTAAATATCATCCCGATTATAAATCCATTACAAAGCAAATGCGTGATATTAAGCGTTCTGTAGACTTACAGCATACGATTGCTGCGTTTAAAAAAGCAGAAAATGAGCTACAAAAGCTTTTGGATGAGATTAGTGTTATCATTGGACAATCTGTGTCAGAACATATAAAAGTTCCAACTGGCAATCCATTTTTCGATACAGGAAGCAGCTGTGGCGGAGGGTGCGGAGCAGGTGGAAGCTGCGGTTGTAGTGCCTAAGCCTTACAATCGCAGTCTCGTACAATCTGTACCGCACACGTTTCCACAACAGAATGATTTTCTTTGAGGGACAAAGAAGCGGTGGCGGTAGACATACGTTGAAGTGGCGTGGCGAACAAACTCCGTTTGCCACGTTACTTTTGCATTTGTGGTAGCGGCCTCAGATGCTATACGAATCCACTCTTCAATTTGATGTAAATCACCTTTGCTTGAGGTAATGTAAAGGAACGGAACATGCGTAATTTCTTTTTTTTCTACTTGTTCAATTAATTTATTCCTAGTAAAATGAGAAAAAAAGGAAGACCAAATGTCATCTAACGTCATACATAACTCACCTACTTCAGTTTCATATAAAACTATTTTAACCTATGTAAAAGGGGAAGCTATTATGTTTGTTAATCGTCAAGGACTTATTGCATATGTACACTCTGTAAAGCAAGCCAAAGCACTTCGTAAGTATGGAAATGTACAGTATGTTTCAAGAGAACTAAAATACGTTGTGTTGTATTGCAATCGGGACGGAATTGAAAAGACAATGGAGCGTATTCAATCGTTGCCTTTTGTGAAAAAAGTATTGCTTTCTTATCGACCAGAATTAAAAACTGAATTTGAAAATTCAAAGCCTGATAAAGCAAAAGAGTACGACTACAAGATTGGCATATAATTAAAAGGAATGTTTCTTTGAAACATTCCTTTTTTTATGTATGTCTATTGTAAAGGTAAAATATACCTGTTCATACGCAAAATGCCAATTAAATGTTGGTAATAAAGCTCTGTTTCTGAAAACATTGTGGAAGGTTTAACATCTAATACGATTATGCTTTTATCTAAGGAATTAGCTAATTGTTCAAACAGCTCGACGCGTTTACTTGCTTTCGTTTCTGATAGGCTAATTCCTTCTCGACATACGTAAAGGGGTTGGAAATTTCCTTCAGTTGTTGGATTCAGTGCAACAATGAACGATGCTTTTGGCTGATTGTCAATTACGGTGCGCAGCATGATTAAGTGCTGTAGGCGATGCGTATTGTGCTTTGCAATTTCGAATAGTTCATAGATATCTGAGTAACCTTGTCCAAGCTCAATAAAACGTTGAATCATCCTTAATCTCCTTTAGTTTTATTTACAGTCAAGTTTAATGTAACATTGAATTTTTTGAGAGTAAATAGAAAAATCCCTTGTCTCTACCTTATAGTAATATCCTTTCTAAGAGAATGAGACGTCGAAAAATATAGAAAGATAAAGAGCGGTGAGTAATATAAGACATACTATTACTTGCACACCTATTGTATTAGAAGTAGAGCTTGGCTTGTATAAAATAGTCATTTTAACGTGAGTTATCGTTTTCTTTTCCTGTATATTTTTTATCTCAAACATAAAAGTCTTCACTTTTAGGACAATATAATTGTATCGAGTGGTTAGCTGTCGAATCTAAAAATATGTGTAAATAAATGGAAAAGAGGTATTGCTTATGTGGAATCAAGTTTATGATCCGTTTAATAACATTTGGTTATCTGCCTTAGTTGCAACTATACCTATTTTGTTGTTCATCATTTTATTAACTGTTTTGAAAATTAAAGGACACATTGCTGGTTTAATTAGTGCAATTATTGCCGGACTTATAGCGATTGTTTTTTACGGAATGCCTATTTCAAAAACAGTATGGACGGGTATTTATGGGGTGCTAGCAGGTTTATATCCAGTTGCTTCTATTGTGCTGGCTGCAATCTTTCTTTATAAATTGACTGTTAAAACAGGTAAATTTGACATTATTAAAAAGAGTATTACTTCCATGTCTCCGGATAAACGCATTCAAGTAATTATTGTTGCTTATTGTTTTGGTGCTTTCTTAGAAGGGGCAGCAGGATTTGGAGCACCAGTTGCCATTACTGCTATCATTTTAGTTGGTTTAGGTTTTGATCCCGTTAAAGCTGCTGGTATTTGTTTAGTTGCTAATATTGCTGGTGGTTCGTTCGGTGCTATGGGTATTCCAGTTACAACCCCTGCTCAGCTTACTGGGCTTGATCCCTTAGATGTTGCGATGAGAACAACTTATATTATTCCCTTTGTTACGTTTGTTCTACCTTTTCTGCTTGTGTTTTTAGTTGATGGTATAAGAGGTATTAAGGAAACATTTAAGACAATTTTAGTGGCTGCTGTCACATTTACAGCAGTCCTATGGGCGACACTTAACACTATTGGAGCACCGTTAGTTGACATTTTATCTGCTTCTATTACGCTGATTGTTCTGTATATATATTTAAGGCCAAAACAACAGGAAAGTGTTGGAACGCTTATTAGAGCTTGGAGCCCATTTATCTTCTTAACCTTACTTGTAATTGTATTTTCTAAGTTAAAATTTGAAAGCCTAATTATGAATTTTCCTATTCCAACCCTCAATGGCTTAATTAATAAAGTTCCACCAGTTGTATCAGATGTTACACCGTTTGGAGCGGTGTTTACTCTTGATTTGTTATCATCAACAACAAGTGCAATTGTTTATGCTTCCCTCCTTACAATCCTTATATTTAAAGTTAAACGTTCAATTATAAAGCAGGCTCTAAAAGAAACGGTTAAAGAACTAGTTATTCCAATTGCTACCATCTGTGCAGTTCTAGCATTTGCTTACATTTGTAACTATTCAGGAATGAGTTCTACATTAGGACTTGCTTTTGCTTCTACCGGTGGTTTATTTCCGCTATTTAGTCCGGTATTAGGATGGATAGGTGTATTTTTAACAGGATCAGTTGTTAATAGCGGATCACTCTTTGCACCACTACAAGTTATTACAGCAGAGCAAGTCGGTTTAAGCCCTGCTGGTATGGTAGCGAGTAATATTGTTGGAGGGGATATGGCAAAAATGTTAAGCCCTCAATCTATAGCGGTAGCAGCCGCTGCAGTTGGCCTGGTAGGTCGTGAAAGTGAAATATTCAAATATACTATTAAAATAAGTTTGATATTCCTTGCTTTTGTGGGAATTATAAACTTGATTATTTATTAAGGATGGTGAGAGCATGAGGAAAATTGTTTTAGTTGGTTGTGGTTCAGTTGGTACAGCTTATGCTTATAGCTTAGTCAATCAAGGCTTTGTTACAGAACTTGTATTAATTGATGCTAATAAAGAAAAGGCAGAAGGTGAAGCAATGGACTTGGTTCATGGTATGGCTTTTGCTAGTACAAATATGAGAGTATACGCAGGAGATTACTCAGACTGCAAAGATGCTCGTATTGTTGTAATTACAGCAGGAGCTAATCAGAAGCCAGGTGAAACAAGACTTCAATTAGTAGAACGTAACACTCGTATTATGCAATCCATTATTCAAAATATTAAAAAGAGTGGGTTTGATGGGATTATTGTGCTTGCTTCTAATCCGGTAGATGTATTGAGTTATGTTGCATATAAAGAAAGCGGGCTTCCAGCAAGCCGAGTTATCGGTTCAGGAACTACGTTAGATTCAGCTCGCTTCAGAGTTCTTTTAGGAGAATACTTTGAAGTGGATCCTCACAATGTACATGCTGTTATTGTGGGAGAACATGGTGACAGTGAACTACCCGTATTTAGTCAAGCATCCGTTGGAGTTGAATCATTTGACAACTTACTTGAAAGAAGAAACAACGAGAAAGATAAAGAAAATCTCACTAAAATCTTTGGGTCAGTTCGAGATGCTGCTTATGAGATTATTAACCGCAAAGGGGTTACAAACTTTGGAATTGGCATGTGCTTAACAAGAATTACAAAAGCTATTCTGAATAATGAGCACTCGATATTACCGGTGTCTTGTTTACTCAATGGGGAATATGGTCAAGAGGATATCTATATGAGTGTTCCAGCTGTCGTTACCCGTGAAGGTGTAAAAGAAGTGATTGAGTTAAAATTGAATGATAATGAACAAGAATTATTCAACAAGTCGGCCGATATACTGAGAGAAATTCGTGTTAAATAAGATGAAAATATTGCCGTGGTATCTGCCCACGGTATTTTTTTATGTTTAGGCAACCATGTCTATAAAAGTGAACAATAAGCTGCTTTTAAACTAAAAAAACCCCCATAACCACTAGGGTCATAGGGTTATTTTCATGCACCCTTCGAGTGAGAAAATAAAAGGGAGAGGAGAAACCGGAGGAAGAACTTATGGGGAAACGTAAGTCTTCTCCGCGGTTGGCAACAACATCGGTTCGATGATGTTGTTGGTAAGTAGTATGTCCTCTAATTCTTGTTTTATACATAATCAGAGTGAAACTTCTATTCTTTTCGTTGTTGACGTCACTTTATGCCATAAAAATGGAAAAAGTTTATTTCCGCTAGTTTTTATAGTTAATTTTGTGTTAGGATAATGAAGAATAAGCAAGTAAAAGTAAGGTAGTGATAGACATGAGAGTAGTAGCTGGAAGCTGTAAAGGACATTCACTAAAAGCAGTCCCAGGTCATTCCACGCGCCCTACAACAGATAAAGTAAAAGAAGCTATTTTTAATATGATTGGCCCTTTCTTTGAAGGTGGAATAGCTCTTGACTTATTTGGAGGCAGTGGAGGCTTAGGCATTGAAGCGCTAAGCAGAGGGATAGATCGAGCGATTTTTGTGGATCGAGAGGGTAAAGCCATTCAAACGATAAAAAGTAATTTGGAAACATGTAGTTTACAAGAACAAGCAGAAGTGTATCGCAACGACTCTGAAAGAGCGCTAAAAGCTATCATTAAGCGAGAGATACAGTTTGACTTAATTTTACTGGATCCTCCGTATAAGGCACAAAAGTTGAAAGCGCTTATCGGAACAATTAGCGAGCATAAACTGTTGCAAGCTTCAGGTGTAATTGTTGCTGAACATGCAAACGATGTAGTGCTTCCAGATGAAATTAATGAGTTTGAAAAGATAAAAAGTGAAAACTATGGAATTATTGGTGTATCAATTTATACATACAAGCAGCCTGAAGAAGTATAACAATTGTTTTACATAAAAGAAAGGGGATTTTTATGGGGAGCATAGCAGTTTGCCCAGGGAGCTTTGATCCTGTAACGAACGGTCATTTAGACATTATTAAGCGAGGCTCAAACGTATTTGATACGTTATATGTGGTTGTATTAAACAACTCATCCAAAAACCCGTTGTTTACAGTACAAGAGCGAATTGAACTATTAAAGCAAGTAACAGAATCAATTCCAAATGTAGTAGTAGAATCGTATAGCGGCTTACTGATGGAATATGCAAAACAAAAGCAAGCTAGCACCATCTTACGTGGTTTACGAGCAGTATCGGACTTTGAATATGAAATGCAGATAACATCTGTAAACCGTGTGTTGGATAAAGAGATTGAAACGTTGTTTATGATGACGAATAATCAATATTCTTTCTTAAGTTCTAGCATTGTAAAAGAAGTCGCTAAATATGGTGGCAATATTTCTGAGCTTGTGCCTCCGCTTGTAAAAGAAGCACTTTCTAAGAAATTTTCAGCAAAATGATAGAACGCCATTACATCCTTACGCAAACGTTTATTTTAGCTTGCTATAGGAATGGATGGCGTTTTTGTCGTTTATTTTAGTGGAAAGTTACGCTTCATATATAACAAAGAATAAGTAAATAATAATAAAATCGTAAACGTTGGTCCATATAGAGTGCAAAATTCAAAGTAAGCTTGACTCCAGCTGGTTGTGCCGTCCTGTAAAAAAGTAGGCAAAGCATGTGGAGACCACTGAGCCTGAGATAAAATATTTTGCTCAAAAGGTTTCCATGCTAGGATAGCAAGGATACTAGCAAATAGTCCGTGCATCAGGCGTGCACAAAAAAAGGGGAAAAATCGAATATCTGTATCAGCAAGAATACTCGCAACTTGAGCATGAACAGAAAAACCACTAAAGCCCAGGATGAAACTAACAACAATAACCTGTTGCAATAGGGTAGATTCTGCTGTTTGGCTAGTTAATTGACTGCCCATTGTGATTTCAAAAAGTCCTGATATAAAAGGAAGACTTAGTGCCGTTGAAAGCTGCAGTAAACTAAATAAATATGAAAGGCCACTGCTTATAAACGTTGTAATGTTCATGACGAACAGCAGCTTGTTTAAAACAGAAAATAAAATAATAAATCCACCAATCATCAATAAAGATTGAACTGACGATAAAACAGCATCACCTAAAAGCTTACCGATGGGCCTTTGATCTTTTATGCGGGCTTGGTGCATTTCTTTGAAAGCTTGGATAAGGGACGGACGCTGCGCTGAAGCAGAGTATGTTGTATCCGTCTTTTTTCCGTAAAATCGCATAACAAGTCCTACTAAAATGTTTCCGAGATAGTGTGCAAAAGCAAGGATTACTCCTACCGCTGCGTTGCTAAAAAAGCCAACCGCAACCGCCCCGAAGATAAAAATAGGGTTTGAGGAGTTGGTAAAAGAAACAAGGCGCTCAGCTTCTGTTTTTGATAGCTGCTCTTCTTGTCGTAATCGAGCGGTAATTTTTGCTCCAGAAGGGAATCCAGAACCCATTCCCATTGCTAACGCAAACCCTCCGACTCCTGGAACTCGAAACAAAGGGCGCATTAAAGGTTCTAATATTGATCCAATAAAGCGAACAACTCCAAATCCTATTAACAGTTCGGAAAGAATGAAGAAAGGCAACAATGAAGGAAATACGACCTTCCACCAGGTATTTAATCCTCGGACTGAAGCTTCCAGTGCTTCTTTTGGATAAGTGAGTAAGGCAAAGGTAAGCGTTAAAGCAGTTCCTCCTAACACAATCGTTTTTACCATGGATTTATTCAATTCGATTCCCTCTCCTTTTAAACAGCATACGATACAGCAGGTACATGTCCTATATATCAATATACGAATTAGTTAGTCCAATTTATGCTAGTTAATCGTTTAGAACACGTTTTCTTTCTCTACTTTCTTGGTTAAGCTAAAGATAAAAATGATTATTTATGTGCTCAGGTTTCACTTTATAGCGACAGACGTATATACTGAATAAAACGAGTGATTAGTAAGGGGGCCTAACTATGAAAAGCCCAACGATTGGAGTAGCATTAGGGTCAGGAGGGGCAAGAGGATTTGCTCATCTTGGGGTTATTAAAGTTCTGGTGGAAAACAATATCCCTATTCACTATTTGGCGGGTAGCAGCATGGGCGCTTTAGTTGCGGCTATGTATGCATCTGGTACTGAGATGAATCAACTGTATAAAATGGCACTTACTTTTAAAAGGAAATATTATTTAGATTTTACAATCCCTAAAATGGGGTTTATTGCGGGAAATCGTATAAAATCTTTGGTAAAAGCTCTAACCAAGAATAAAAAGATTGAAGATTTAAATATTCCCGTTGCTATTGTAGCTACGGACTTAAAAGCTGGGGAAAAAGTCATTTTTAAAACGGGATCAGTTGCACAAGCTGTAAGAGCGAGCATCTCTATTCCAGGTATCTTTGCACCGGAGAATGTAAATGGACGCTTGCTAGTAGATGGAGGGGTTATCGATCGTATTCCGGTATCCGTTGTACGAGAAATGGGAGCAGATATTGTGCTTGCAGTCGATGTCTCTCATGTGAAAAGAAATGCAGAAATCACATCGATTTTTGACGTTATTTTACAGAGCCTAGATATTCTTCAAGACGAGCTTGTAACGAATCGCGCAATTGCTTCTGATGTAATGCTTCGTCCTAAAATAGAAAGGTTTAGTTCTCGAGCGTTTACAAATATTAAAGAAATTATTGAAATTGGTGAACAAGCTGCAATCGAGCAGTTACCGTCTATTCAAGAGGCTATCGAAAAGTGGAAGGAGAATCGTAAAGGTGAAGAAGAGAGTTAGAATTTTATCTTACATAGCATTAGTAGTAACAGTTGCTATGTTATTTTTTTACCCCTTGCCTTATTATATTACAAAGCCTGGCATAGCACAGGAGCTAAAGCCTATTATTAATGTGCAAGGGGGGTATGAAGAGCAGGGAACGTTTATGTTAACCACAGTTCGGATGGGAAGAGCAACGCCTTTATCATATGCTATGGCTCACATTCAAGATTTTCATCACTTGTATCCTGAAGAAGACATTTTGCAGCAAGGAGAGAGTGATAGCGATTATACGGTAAGGCAATTACATATGATGGATACGTCCAAAGATGCAGCGGTTATTGTTGCATACAATGCAGCAAATAAAGAAATTAAGTTTGAAAATAAAGGTGTTTACATTGTTACAGTAGTACCTGATATGCCGGCCTATGGCAAGCTTAAGGTTGGCGATATCGTGAAAGAGGTAGATGGTCAAAATATTGAGACAGCAGAGCAACTAATTGAATACGTAGCGAAGAAGAAAAAAGGTGATAAGGTCGCTGTAACTATCCTACGAAATAAAGAAGAACAAGTAGTAGAACTTCCTCTATCCCCATTTCCAGACGATCAAACACGCTTTGGGTTAGGCATCTCTTTAGAAACCAGTCGAGAAGTGGACGTAGAACCAGACGTAGAAATTGATACTGAAAAGATTGGTGGCCCTTCTGCTGGTCTTATGTTTTCACTTGAAATTTATAATCAACTTACAAAAGAAGATATGACAAAAGGGCATAAGATTGCAGGCACAGGAACAATCAACGATAAAGGTATTGTAGGTCCTATTGGAGGAATCTCTCAAAAGATTGTGGCTGCGGATAAAGAAGGAGCCGAAGTTTTCTTTGCTCCTAACCAGCAAGGAGCCCCTAATTCGAACTATAAGGAAGCGCTACAAGCGGGAGAAAAAATTGAAACTGATATGAAAATTGTTCCGGTTGATACATTTAATGATGCGGTCGAATACCTAGAAAAGTTAGATAAAGCTAAAAAAGCGAAGTGAGTCGATACTAACTCACTTCGCTTTTTTTAAATCATGATAGGCGGCTGCGTATACTCCTGTTTTAAAAATTGGGAGCGTATGGGCTCTTTTAAAGGCGAACTATAAATGTTCGTCGCTTTTATATCCAGTAATAAGTCTGTGTGTTTACATTGAGACACAGTGGATACAATAGGAACAGACATGTCTTTTTTTACGTGCTTTATATATTGTCTACCCGTTTGAGACATACCAAGCAATCGAAGGTAATTGATTAAAGGTGATTTGTTCATGTCGCTTTTTTGGGTGTTGGTTAAAATATGAACACACATCCGCTGAAGGCGTGTACGAGTATAGCGCTTGGTCTTTACTTTGCTTAGAAAATCTTCAAAGGATAGCGAATCTTTTATAGCGTTTAATAAGCGATGTTCAATGCCTTCTTCAATTTCGTAGATGGATTGAAGAGACTTAGGTGAATGGGTCATGAGCTGATACTTTAAAAATGCAAAATAGAGCTCCCAGTTATGTAAAAAGCCAGTTCTTGTTTGATAATCTTTTAACTCTTGAATAACATGAGTAGGCATATGGCGTGATAAGTCTTTAACATCAATGATATCCTGGAATAAAGCATGACGAATACTTGTTGCGCTTGTAATTTCTGTCTCAGAAAGCGTTTTATCGTGATAATGGGATTGAATTCGAGTAATCGTATGTGGTTTAATAGATGCATGCTGTTTTTCAATAGCTTTTACATAGCTTACCCCTAAAATGTTATTTGGTTGGTCCATATTTAGCCCAATTTGTTCATTAGTAATATTGTTCATAGCAAGGGAAAGCGCTTTTGGATAGCTATTTCCATCCTTTAAGTAGTTTTTTGTATGCTCTGCTATAGAATGTTCATGCTCTCTTAACAGTTTGCTAAATTCAAGAAAAGACTGCGTGTTTCCATGTTCGCTGCCAAAGCATACATACGAAGCTTTAAGGTGTTCTAATATGGCTATAGCACCGTTTGCGAATGTATCAGCTTGCTGAGTGGAGAATGCATAAGGTAGTTCAATGACAAGGTCGGCACCTGCTTTTAAAGCCATTTTCGTACGAGCCCACTTTGATACGAGAGCAGGTTCACCCCGCTGTAAAAAGTGACCGCTCATCACTGCGATGACGCAATCAGCATTTGTTTGCTCTTTTGCTTTTTGCAAATGATAGTAATGGCCATTGTGAAAAGGATTGTATTCAACTATAATTCCTACAGCTTGCATAATGAGTCTCCTTTTATTAAATTTTTAAGTACTATTGAGCAGTTTTAGCGTAAGGATTATGAAAAGAAAAAAATAAATTTAAGTACATTATAGTGTAAAGAAAAAATATTGACAAATAATCTTGTGAAAGCTATAATAACCTTTGTTGCCTTGAGGTGATTAACAATGAAATGGACAATACATCAGTTGTACCAGTTACAAAATAAAGGATTAACTTTTGATGAAATTGTAGACGGTAAGGATTTTGTTAATACCGATCCACAGATTCGTCGCATGTCAGATGTTCATGTGAAAGGAAGAGCTGATATCAGTTCTTCAAAAGTCACATTCCATCTTAAAATTTCTGGAGAAATGACATTGCCTTGTGCTCGTACATTAGTCGATGTTCCGTATCCTTTTTCTATTGAAGCAACAGAAACGTATCTGTTCAATAGCGATGCCGATTATGAAAATGACGGTGAAATGAGAATTGTGGAAGGCGAAGTAGTGGATTTATTACCACTTATTAAGGAATTAATTATTGTTGAAATTCCGCTTCAAGTTTTTAGCGATAATCAAGAACAAAAGGGTGCTGCTCCTCAATCAGGAAAAGATTGGGAAGTTGTAACGGAAGAAGAGCAACAGGAAAAGGTCGATCCACGTTTAGCTGTATTAGAAAATTTCTTTAAAAACAAAGAAAATAACTAACGCGAAGATCCGGCTTTCGGGCCTTCATATGATTAAAAACTCTTTTAAGGAGGTGGGAATAATGGCTGTACCTTTTAGAAGAACATCTAAAATGAAGAAAAGAACGCGTCGTACGCACTTTAAACTACAAGTTCCTGGTATGGTAGAGTGCTCAAATTGTGGCGAAATGAAACTATCACACCGTGTATGTAAGGCTTGTGGTACTTACAAAGGAAATGACGTAGTAAACAAATAATGCAAAAATAAAAGACCCTGTTGAAGGGTCTTTTATTTTTGCATTAAAACGTTCTTTAAGGATTGGAATAACTGCTTTTCTGAAGGAAGATGCAGGAGTTTATATTTCGCTTCTCGAATTCTTTACTTATGAAAAAGTTGAGTAAAGATGAAAAAGGGGGAAAAAGACATTGGTAAAGACAAAGTTTTTTGTAGATAACAACGGCATTAGCACATTTGTTATTAATCGCCCCGAGAAGCGAAACGCTGTGGACTATGACGTGATGAATTCTTTAGAGGAGGCTTTAGCTGAAGTGAAAGCGAATCCTCATATTAAAGCATTGGTAATTACCGGAGCAGGTTCACAAGCTTTTTGTAGCGGTGGGGACATTTCAGCTTTTCATGCTCTAGAAACAGCGGCAGAAGCCGAGAGTATGCTAAAGAAAATGGGGAGAATTTTATATCAATTACTTGTATTACCAAAACCCACAGTAGCTTTATTAAACGGTACAGCAGTTGGGGGCGGATGTGAAATTGCAATTGCTTGTGACTTTCGCATCAGCGCAGCTCACAGCGAATTTGGGTTTATACAAGGGGACTTAGGCATTACAACTGGCTGGGGGGGCGGCACAATTTTATTCGAAAAACTTCGTTACTCGGATGCAATGGAAATGCTAACGAGCTCTCAAATCTACAGCGTGGAGCGTGCCAAGCAGGTTGGCTTTTTATCTTACGTAACATCATACCAAGAGCTCGCTATGCGCTGTGAAGAATGGTTGTTACCAATTATTACAAAGCCTAGTACGGTGCTGACGGCATACAAACAAATGCCTATTGCAAAATGGAACCAAGTTGATTTATGGGAACGAATGGAGGCAGAGGTTAACCATTGTAGTTTGCTCTGGGAAAGTGAAGAACACAAGCAAGCGGTAAATAACCGACTTCAAAAGAAGGCTTAATAAAGCTAATTATGTGGATAAAGTATCTTGAAAAAGGCAAGTTAAGAAATTCTGCCTTGAGAAGTTGAACAATAGTCTATCTTATCTAGTAGTTGCATACTTATTTAATAAGTACGGATAAGGAGGGATAGAAAAATGACTTCTTCTCGTCAAGATGCATGGACTCAAGATGAAGATTTACTACTAGCTGAAATTGTATTGCGTCATATACGTGAAGGTGGCACACAACTCGCTGCATTTGAAGAAGTGGGAAAGAAACTTTCGCGAACATCAGCAGCTTGTGGCTTTCGCTGGAATTCTTTTGTGCGCAAACAATACAAAACTGGTATTGACATAGCGAAAATTCAACGAAAACAGTTAAAATCACGCGTGATCACAAAAGATGAAGAACAGCCCGTGCGCTTCTCATATATAGATGGTCAATCGATTACTTCGTTAAGTGAGGTTATTCGTTACTTAGAATCGATTGAACAAATTCAGCAGCAGTCGAGTGGGTTACTGGAAGCAAATGAGGAGCTGCAGCATAAACTTGAACAGTTACAGCAAAAAGTGACGGTTCTTGAAAAAGAGAAAAAAGTGTTAGAAGGCAATCTATACACGGTGGAAGAAGACTATAAAGCGTTGATTGAAATCATGGAACGGGCTCGTAAGATGGTTGTTCTAAAAGAAGATGAAAAAAGTAGAAAAGTTAAATTTCAAATGGAGAAAAACGGTAATTTAGAACGAGTTGAAAATAAATAATAAAGCTTAGTACCTCATTTATATAAAAGCCCTTGACTCTTTATCACACTGTAGCTTAAAGATAAAGAAGATTCAAGGGCTTTTTTATATTATCTATTAGTTTGAGGTTGATACATCTTCTGGACTCCAAAGCATTGGATTTTCTCCTAAATCTCGCTCTAAATCATAAGAAGCAGGAGTAAAGCCCATTTTTGTCCAGAAATGACTAGAATGAACTCGTGGATTTGTTTTAATAGGCAACTTAAAAGATTTAGCATATTCAATTAGACTCGTGCCCAGTCCCTTTGATTGAAATTCTTGGAGCACTTCAAGCTTCCATACTTCAAGGTAAGGTTGGTGTGGCTTAAAGTAGTGATCATGCTTTTTAGACTGTTGGTACAAACTCATTCGAGCTACAAGACGATTTCCAATATAAATACCGTAAAACGGGGAATGAATCTCGTTTTCAGATATTTGGGCATTTAATTCTTCTAACATGGACAATTCTTGGAGCCCATATTGCTTAAACTGCTTAAATTCTTCAAGTGTTTTATAGTTAATGCGCAACTGCTGGACTTCATACATTATCAATCACTCCTTAGAAATGAGCTGCTTGTATAGCATATGAACAAATTTTCAAATATAGGATAGATAGATGATAATAAAAAAAGTAAGCGTTTGCAAAAAAACAAAGGGATTTTAAGAAAATTGTAGAATTATACGTTTTGGGAGATTTTTTTCTCTTTTAGTCTCATCATACCATGGTTTTGAATAGACTTGAGAATATTTTATACTGCAGCGAAGGGAGAAGAAATATAATGAAAAAAGTTTTAATCGCTAATCGAGGCGAGATTGCTCATCGTATTATTAAAACTTGTCATACGATGGATATACAAACTGTTGCTGTTCATTCTACAGCCGATGAAAATCTACCTTATGTTAAAGCTGCTACAGTTGCTTATGAAATTGGAGAGCCTCCTGTTCAAAAATCGTATTTAAATATTGAGCGCTTGTTAGAAATTGCTCATAAAGAAAACGTTGATGCAATTCATCCAGGCTACGGATTTCTATCAGAAAATAGCACATTTGCTAAGCGTGTGGAAGAAGAAGGGTTTATTTTTATTGGACCATCTCCAAAAGTTATAGCAGATATGGGAGATAAAGTGAGAGCGAGAAAAATTATGCAAGAAGCAGGAGTTCCTGTTGTGCCTGGAAGTGAAGGGGCTGTAGCTGATATTGAAGAAGCGTGTAAAGTAGCTCAAGCTATTGGTTATCCGGTTATGCTGAAAGCTAGCGGTGGCGGTGGAGGCATTGGAATGGTTCGGTGTGATGATGAAAAGTCACTGCGTACAACATATGCATCGACAAAAGCGAGAGCTAAAGCATATTTTGGTCACGAAGAAGTATTTATTGAAAAATTAATTACAGATGCAAAGCATATAGAAGTTCAAATTTTCGGAGACCAGCTTGGGAATGCAGTTCACCTTTTTGAACGAGATTGCTCCGTACAGCGCCGCAATCAAAAAGTGATTGAAGAAGCACCTGCAACATCGCTATCTATTGATACAAAACACCGTATGTATGAAACGGCCGTAGCCGCTGCGAAGGCAGTTCAGTATTACAATGCTGGCACTATTGAATTTATTGTAGATGCGCAGGAAAATTTTTATTTTTTAGAGATGAACACTAGACTTCAAGTTGAACACCCAATTACAGAGCAAGTTACGGGATTAGACTTGGTAAAGTGGCAGCTCTTAGTAGCTAGAGGGGACGCGCTACCCTTGCAACAAGAAGAAGTTCAGCTTGCCAACCATGCGATAGAGTTTAGAGTATATGCAGAAGACCCCGTCACATTTTTGCCTGCTCCTGGACAAATCACGCAGTTTTTGCTTCCAGAGCGTTCTTATGTTCGAGTGGATGCAGGGTATGATAGCGGAGACAAAGTAACACCTTTTTATGATCCGATGATTGCAAAGGTCGTTGTCACGGGTCGTACGAGAGAAAATGCAATTGAGCTTGCTAAAGCGTATTTTACGGAGGCATCAATTGAAGGAATTAAAACAAACTTACCGTTGTTTAAACAATTATTAAATGCAGAGCAATATGTAGCTGGAAAATACAACACAGCGGTATTGACAGAAGCTTTGAAGTGAAAAAGGAGGACTAAAAATGAAAGAAATGACAGCAACGATGGCGGGGATGGTATTAAATATTCATGTATCCGAAGGGGACTCTGTGACACAAGGTCAGGTGTTGATTATCCTTGAATCTATGAAAATGGAAATACCAATTGAAAGCACTGATGCAGGAACAATTGATGCAATTTTAGTTGGTGTAGGTGACTTTGTAAATGAAGGCGATGTATTAGTAACAATTTCTTAAAAGGAGTGAGCGTATGATACATACAAATGATTTACAAAAGCGCTATGAAGATAAATGTGAAGAAATTCGAGCAGGTGGAGACAAAAAATATCATGAAAAGTTAAAGCAACAAAATAAATTATTTGTTCGAGATCGTTTGGCTTTATTGTTTGATGAAGGTGAGTACAAAGAAGACGCGATGTTTGCTAATAATAAAGCGAAAGGCCTACCAGCTGATGGTGTTGTTACAGCCATTGGCAAGGTGAATGGTCAAACGGTATGCGTAATGGCGAATGATTCAACAATTAAAGCGGGGTCTTGGGGAGCAAGAACAGTTGAAAAGATTATTCGTATTCAAGAAACTGCTGAAAAGTTGCAGGTCCCAATGCTCTATTTAGTTGATTCAGCAGGAGCCCGAATTACGGATCAATTAGACATGTTCCCGAACCGACGAGGCGCGGGGAAAATCTTTCATAACCAAGTGCGTATGTCGGGAGTAGTTCCGCAAATCTGCTTATTATTTGGTCCTTCTGCAGCAGGAGGGGCTTACATCCCTGCTTTTTGTGACATTGTTATTATGGTAGATGGGAACGCTTCGATGTATTTAGGGTCGCCACGAATGGCTGAAAAGGTTATTGGAGAAAAAGTCACGTTAGAAGAGATGGGCGGTGCTCACATGCACTGTAGTGTGAGCGGTTGTGGAGACGTTCTAGTTTATTCGGAAGAAGAAGCAATTTCAAAAGCAAAATCGTACCTAAGCTATTTCCCTCAAAGCTTTCACCAAAAGCCAGCTGTGCTTGAAGGGAGGTTGCCTGTTAGTACGTCTAAAACACTGGGAGAGTTAATTCCTGAAAATCAAAACGTGCCGTTTGATATGTATGAGGCAATTGATACGTTGATTGATGAAGGAACGTTCTATGAAATTAAGAAATTATTTGCACCCGAACTTATTACAGGGCTCGCAAGGATGGATGGGAAAGTTGTTGGCATTATCGCAAATCAACCAAAGATAAAAGGTGGCGTATTGTTTGTTGACTCCGCTGATAAAGGAGCGAAGTTTATCCAGCTATGTGATGCATTCCATATTCCACTTTTATTCTTAGCTGACGTACCAGGATTTATGATTGGAACGAAAGTGGAAAGAGCAGGGATTATTCGTCATGGTGCAAAATTGATTGCTGCAATGAGTTCTGCGACTGTTCCAAAAATCTCTGTAGTGGTACGCAAAGCATATGGAGCTGGATTATATGCTATGGCAGGCCCAGCGTTTGAACCAGATTGTTGTATTGCCCTTCCTACAGCACAAATTGCCGTAATGGGGCCGGAAGCAGCGGTTAACGCTGTTTATTCCAATAAAATTAATGAGATTACCGATCCAAAAGAGCGAATGATGTATATCAAGCAGAAGCAGCAAGAGTATAAAGAGCATATCGATTTATATACGCTAGCTTCTGAGATGATTATTGATGATATCGTGCCAGCTAACGACCTTCGCCAAACTTTAATTGAACGATTTGCTTATTATGAAACAAAAGCAATAGCTGAAGTTCGAAGAAAACACCCTGTATATCCAGTTTAATTATAAGAAATGAGAGTGTAGAAAAGCTAGGTAAGGGCTCCTTACCTAGCTTTTTATTATAAAGAGATATTATTTTAATGGTTAAAGATATTTGCTAAACTAATAGAGCGTGTGCTACTTATGTAAAGAGGCATATCGAGAAAATAAACTAATAGAATGAGGAAATTTTAATGAGGATAGCAGTTATTGGAGGCGGTGCAATCGGCCTTTTAATGAGTTCATACTTGGCTGAGCATGCTCACGTTACTCTGTATACGAGAAGAAAAGAACAGAGAAATCAATTACGGACGAATGGAGTAACACTAAAGCATAAAGCGACTGAGAAAAATGTAAAGGTAGATGCGCGGATTTTAACATCTAATGAAAACTTTGAACAGTATGAACTTGTTATTATAGCGGTTAAACAATATGGTATTAAAGAGGTTATTCCTTATTTAATGAAAGCTTCAAAGCATACATCGCTATTATTTGTTCAAAATGGAATGAGTCATCTTAATTTGGCGCAGAACCTTCCTCAGCATAATGTATACTTAGGTGTTGTTGAACATGGTGCAATGAAAGAGGCAGATGATGTTGTTATCCATTCAGGGGTTGGCATCACGCGCGTTGCTTTGTTTAGAGGAGACCACCTAATTCCCTTTCAACAGTTTCATTCGACTGAGTTTGGATTTGTTTGGGAGAATGATTGGTATGAGATGCTTATTCAAAAGCTAATTGTAAACGCGGTAATCAATCCTTTAACAGCTCTTTATCGAGTGAAAAATGGTGAGATTACAGCTAACCCATTTTTTTATAAAACAGCTAAAGCTGTTTTTAATGAGCTGCATGCTGTGTTACGATTAAAAGAACCAACAGCCTATTGGAATCGAGTAGTAGATGTTTGTGAAAAAACGGCTCAAAATCATTCATCGATGAGGAAAGATCTTCAACAGCAAAGAAAAACAGAGGTTGAATCCATATTAGGTTATATTTTAGAAGAAGCGGCTCAGCGCCAGGTTAATACTCCTATTATCCAATTTGTATATAATGGAATATTAGGGTTGGAAGATAGTGAAGGAAGGTGATCGGGAATGGGGAGCTTAGTTGCAAGCATCTTGGCTACGTTTATCACGCTGCCAGTAGTAGGTTTTTTTGTATTATACACCCTGCTCAAAAAAGTGATAAAAAATCGGCGTAAAGCAGTTCATATCTCTACATATGTCTCAACGATTTTTTTCATTGTATCCACGCACTACTTTGCCAAGCAAATTTTTGACCAGTCTTTTTTGTGGTTGATTATTTTAGTGCTGCTGGTTTTGGCGATGATTGTAATGCTTATAAACTGGCAGGTGAAGAAAGACTTACAGCTGAAAAGAATGACAAAAGGAATGTTTCGAATCAGCTTCTTTTTCTTTTTGTTTTCGCATGTGTTATTAGTTGTTAGTGGCCTAATCTTTGAATTATTAAAGTTATGAAGCATGTTACTAGACGTGTCGAGAAACAATATGGATAATGAAGCTAGGTAAACTGAACAAGTATTAGTTATAGAAAGGAAGTTCTTTCATGGAGATTACAGATGTCTCTTTATCAGCAACTAACAAGTTAACAGAAGAATATATACAGGATAGCAACCAGGCTATGTCATACTTTGATTACAATATACATAAGAGTGATGTTTATAAAGAGCGCTTACAAGATTTGAAAAGCTATACTCATCCAAGAGAAGAGCTTGTTGAATACTTAATGGCATTTAACAAGAAATTAAATGCGTCAAATAAAACGTTAGAAAATATTGAAAAGCTTCGTAATCGAGATAGTGTTGTGGTGGTTGGAGGTCAGCAAGCAGGGCTTTTGACAGGACCTTTATATACCATTCATAAAATTATTTCAATTATCCTATTAGCAAAACAGCAGGAAAAAGAGATGGGAGTGCCTGTATTACCAGTGTTTTGGATTGCTGGAGAAGACCATGATTTTGCTGAAATTAATCATGTGTATATAGAAGATAAAGGACATATGCTGAAGAAAACGTTTAAGCAGTCTCTTAAAACAAAAGACATGGTTTCTCATGTTACAATTAATAAAGAAGCCTGTAGTGAGTGGATTGATAGTTTATTTCAATCGTTTGGTGAAACAGAGCATACAAAAGAAGTGTTGGCTTTCTTAAAAAACTCCCTTCAGAACTCTCAGACATTCACTGATTTTTTTGCATACTTAACAACAGAATTATTTACACAGTATGGCTTAATTTTAATGGATGCCGCTTCAAAAGAAGTACGTAAGATTGAATCTTCCTTCTTTATTCAGCTTATTGAACAAAATGAAGCTTTATCTCAGTCAGTTATCTCTCAGCAGCAAAAACTAAGTGGAGAATATCAAAAGGTAATTGATGTGGGAAGTGAAACGGCACATCTTTTCTACTCTCATGAAGGAAATCGTATCTTGTTAGAACGAGATGAAGATCAGAATTTTAAAGGGAAACAGAATGAAGTATCCTTTTCAAAAGAAGACTTGATTCAACTCGCGAAACAGCGTCCAGAGTTACTAAGCAATAACGTAGTGACACGTCCGTTAATGCAAGAGTACTTGCTTCCAACGTTAGCTTTTGTTGCTGGACCTGGTGAGGTAGCGTATTGGGCAGAATTACAGCAGGCGTTTAATATCTTTAATTTTACTATGCCTCCAGTTGTTCCTCGGCTATCCTATACGTTAGTCGAGCGAAACATTGCAAAATATTTAGAAGAACTAAATATTGATTCAGAAAAAGCAGTTGTACAAGGTGTAAGTACAGAACGAGAAGCATGGTTACATGCAGAAGTTCGTAACCCTTATGAAGGCTACTTTAATGAAGCGAAGGCAAAAATAGAAGAAATTCATAAAACTCTTCGTGAAAATGTTCAAAAAGAAGACAAAACGTTTGAAGAAGTTCTATTGAAAAATCGAGCAATTCTTCAAAAGCAAATGGAGACTGTTCAAAAGATTGTCGAATCTAAACAGCTCGTTAAGCACGATGTAACGCATACGAAATATAATAAAATTGAGTGTGCGCTTCGTCCTAATGGAGCTCCTCAAGAGCGAATCTGGAACGTCGCGTATTATTTGAATAAATATGGCATGCAGTTCGTGTCACAATTACTCAATGAGGAAGTCGAATTTAATCATCACTTAAAGGTTTGTTACCTCTAATAAAATCCTGCTGCAAAGCAGGATTTTTCTTTTGCAAAAGAGAAACAGTGTACATACACAAAGCAACCAAACAAATCCTTAACAGTTATTTTTTTACAAACACTAAAAATCATCATGGCGCCTTACTTTTTATGTCAGGAATATGTCTCATGTTTAACAAAATAAAACCTTTTGTAACAGAAAGACAAAATTCTACTTAATTCTTGTATAAATAGCTGAAAAAATGTTGAAATTTGATATATAATGAAATGGTATTGAAAATGTATAAAAGTTGCCTTTATTTTAAGGTGTTTATACATAATTAAGTAGTTTAAAAAGAAGTAGGTGTCAACATGTTTAATCACACAACTGTTTTGCTAAAAGAAGCAGCAGAAGGCTTAAATATTAAGCCTGACGGAATTTATGTAGACTGCACGCTTGGCGGAGCAGGTCATAGTGAATATATCGTCAAAAAGTTATCTGATGAAGGTAGGTTAATTGCATTTGATCAAGATGACATTGCAATTGAAAATGCAAAGGATAAATTAGCCCCTTATCTAAATCGAGTAACGCTCATAAAAAGTAATTTTCGTTATTTAAAAGAAAAGTTAGAAGAACATGGAATCACAGAAGTAGACGGGGTTTTATTTGATTTAGGTGTTTCGTCTCCGCAGTTAGATACCCCAGAACGAGGCTTTAGCTTTCACCATGATGCACCTCTTGATATGAGAATGGATACGAATTCAAGCCTTTCTGCTTATCATATTGTCAATGAATGGCCGTATGAAAAGCTTGTGAAAATTTTCTTTCAATATGGTGAAGAGAAATTCTCAAAGCAAATTGCTAGAAAAATTGAGTCATATCGTGAGCAAAAAGCAATTGAAACAACTCTGGAGCTTGTTGACATTATTAAAGACGGTATTCCCGCAGCTGCACGTAGAACAGGTGGGCATCCAGCAAAGCGCGTGTTCCAAGCAATTCGTATTGCTGTAAACGATGAACTTCAAGTATTTGAGGATGCAGTTGAACAAGCAATGGACGTAATCAGCGTTGGTGGACGAGTAAGCGTTATTACTTTTCACTCGCTAGAAGATCGGATTTGTAAAGTAGCATTTAAAAATGCGAGCACAGGCCCGCAGCTTCCACATGGATTACCAGTTATTCCAGAAGAATTTCAACCAAAGATGAAGGTAATTACGCGCAAACCAATTGTGCCTTCTGAAGAAGAAGTGGTTGATAATAAGCGAGCTCGTTCTGCAAAGTTAAGAATTATTGAGAAACTAAAGTAAGCGTAACAGGCAAAGAAAAAAGAGGAGGGGATTGTGTTGAGTAATGTAGCGTATCAAGTTAAACCAAACACGCAACATGAACAACAAAAGCAGCCGGTTCGTAAAGTTGTAAAAAAGTCGAAACGAAAGATTTCAGTCGGTGAAAAGTTTGTTTATACAGGTACACTTGCACTTATGCTGTTTGGTGCAGTTCAAATGATTTCTAATCAAGCGACGCTTTACAGTACAAATGCGGAAGTACAGGCGTTAGAATCAAACATTCAACAGCAAGAAACAAAAAACAATGAGTTGAAGCTTCAGGTAACAGAGCTAAGTGCGTATGAGCGAATTTGGGCAAAAGCAAAAGAACTAGGACTAAGTTTAAACGAAAATAACGTTAAAGTAGTCGAAAATTGAACCAATGAAAATGCCTAAGAAAAATAGCAATATTAGTACGGGAGCAGCAATATTGATTGTAATATTTGCATTGCTCTTTTTTGTATTAACAGGAAGGTTCTTTTATATACAGGCCACAGGGAAAGCTGAAGGTCAAGCTTTAGCCGAAATCGCACAAAAGAAATATACGAGAGAAACAACCATTGAAGGACAGCGTGGAACGATTTATGATCGCAACGGGGAAGCTATTGCACACGATACGGGAGCATATACGGTTGTAGCAATCCTAGACCCAGACCAAACAAAAGATAAAGACAAGCCAAAGCACGTAGTAGATACGGAAAAAACAGCAAAAGAATTAGCACCGCTGCTTAATATGAAAGAGGAAGAGTTACAGAGTTTGTTAGATAAAGGTGTAAAAAAAGGTTCGTTTCAAGTAGAGCTTGGCCCCGGGGGACGGGATATCAATAATACGACTAAGCAAAAGATTGAAAAGCTGAATTTACCTGGTATTACGTTCTTGCGAGATGCGAAGCGTTTTTATCCAAACGGAGTATTTGCTTCTCACATTTTAGGTTACGCACAAAAGAATGATGAAGGGAAAATCGTTGGAAAAATGGGGATAGAGCAAGTTTATGATAAGCAGTTAACAGAAGAGGATGGAAAAGTACTCTATCAAGCTGGTCAAAACGGAATTAAGCTTCCTGATCCCAAGGAGTCTATCGTTCCTCCTAAAAATGGTGACAACATTTACTTAACCCTTGATGAAAAAATCCAAACGTTCGTAGAAGACGCTTTGACAAATGCTCAAAAAGAATACGACCCGGATAACATTATGGCTGTGGTTGCAAACCCAAAAACAGGCGAGATTCTAGCAATGTCTACGAGACCAACGTTTAATCCAAACGTTCGTGATATAACGAATTATCGAAACCCTATTATTGAAGACAGCTTCGAGCTTGGTTCTACGATGAAAATCTTTACGCTCGCTGCTGCGATTGAAGAAGGCGTGTATAATGGCGAGGATATCTATCAATCAGGAGCTTACAAAGTTAGTGAAAAAGATGCGCCAATTCGTGACCATAACGGTGGTAACGGCTGGGGACCAATTACATTTAATGAAGGTATTCGTCGTTCGTCCAACGTTGCCATTGCGATTTTAGCGAATGAAAAGCTCGGCACAGAAACGCTCTTTAATTATTTAAAGGATTTTGGATTTATGAAAAAAACAGGAATTGATTTGCCTGGCGAAGCTTCTAGCAAACTGATTTCTAAATATCCAAGGGACCGAGTAACGACTGCTTTTGGTCAAGGTTCAGCATTCACTCCGATTCAGCAAATTCAAGCTGCTACTGCCATTGCAAACGATGGTAAGATGATGAAGCCTTACGTCATTGAAAAAGTTGTAGACGGTACAACGAACAAAGTGAAAAAAGAAACGAAGCCAGAAGTAGTAGGAAAACCTATTTCAAAAGAAACGGCTGATGAAGTACTTGACATTCTTGAAAGTGTTGTGTCTGAGGATGATGGTACTGGAAAAGCATACGCTATTGAAGGTTACGACGTAGCCGGTAAAACAGGAACAGCTCAAATACCGAATCCGAATGGGGGAGGATATTTGCGTGGACATGGTAAAAACTTATTCTCATTTATGGGGTTTGCACCAGCGAAAGATCCAGAGCTAGTAGTTTATGTAGCAGTACAAAATCCAAAATTAACTCCTCAAGAGTCAGGTTCAGCTCCGATTTCGATGATTTTTAATCCCGTTATGAAAAATAGCTTACAAGCATTGGGAGTTAAACCTAAAGAAACGGACGAAGAAAAACAGAAGCAAAAAAGCACATCGTCTGAAATTAAACTTGATAATTATGAAGGTAAATCGATAAGTGACGTCACGAAAGAATTAGAAGCAAAAGGACTAAAACCTGTCATTGTTGGAGAAGCCAAAAGCATCAATGACCAATTTCCTAAGGCTGATCACACCGTTATTAGTGGAGAAAAGGTATTTTTACAAACAACGGGTACACCAACGATGCCTAATATAATCGGGTGGTCTCATCGTGATGTGATACGATTTACTGAGTTTATGAATGTGAAAGTGAGTGCATTAGACAGTGGTTTTGTGGTGACTCAAAGCATTAAGCCTGGTAAAGCTGTTAAAGAAGGAAGCTATTTAGTAGTAGAGCTTGAACCTCCTGAATCCCTTTCAGAGGCTTTAGAAGCAAAAGAGAAACTGAAAGAAGAAGAAGTTCAAAGTGAAGAAGGTCAGGGAGATTCCGACGAAAAACCTGCTGAACCAACTGATTAGAAATACGTTCTACCCAAGAGTGTACAAGCATATATTGGAACGAGCCGATTCAGAGGAGGTTCTACTATATGCGGGTATCAGGAGTAACTGTTCGCAAACGATTAGCAGCAGTTTTAATTGCAGGTTTTTTAATCTTTTTAATTATTGACACAAGGCTTGGGTACGTACAGCTTTTTATGGGGGATACGTTGACAGAAAAAGCTAAGGGGCTTTGGAGCAGAAATATCCCTTTTGAACCAGAAAGAGGGAAGATTTTAGATCGGAACGATGTGCCACTAGCAACCAATAAAAGTGCGCCCACGGTGTTAATTATGCCAAGACAAATTGAAGATCCGGCAAACACAGCTGAACAGCTAGCAAAAGTGTTAAATACAACGAAAGAAAAAGTATATGAGCAGATTACAAAGTCGGCTTCTAGCGTCTATTTACGCCCCGAAGGTCGTAAAATCTCACATGCTAAAGCAAATGAAGTGAGAAACTTGAACCTAAAAGGCGTGTACATCGCAGAAGACTCTAAGCGCCATTATCCATTTGGTAGTTACCTCTCTCATGTGTTAGGGTTTGCGGGAGTTGATAATCAAGGTTTAATGGGCTTGGAACTTTACTATGATAAGGAATTAAAAGGTGAGCAAGGTTCAGTTAAGCTCTATTCAGATGCAAAAGGGAAAAAAATGCCCAATATTGCAGATGATTATACAGAGCCGGTTGATGGGCTGGATCTAAGACTAACCATTGATTCTAGAGTAAATACAATTATTGAGCGCGAGCTCGATAATGCACAAACTACGTATAACCCAGATGGGATGATTGCTATTGCAATGAATCCTAAAACGGGTGAAATTTTGGGGATGTCAAGTAGGCCGACATTTGACCCTGCTGATTTCCAAACAGTTGACCCAGATGTGTATAATCGTAACCTTCCTATATGGAGTGCGTATGAGCCTGGTTCCACGTTTAAAATTATTACACTAGCAGCTTCTTTAGAGGAAAAGAAAGTGGATTTATTAAAGGACCAATTCTATGATGACGGAGCGGCAGAAGTGGGCGGTGCCAAACTAAGATGTTGGAAGCGTGGAGGACATGGACAGCAAACTTTCTTAGAGGTTGTACAAAATTCTTGTAACCCAGGCTTTGTGGAACTAGGAGAGCGTTTAGGGAAAGAGACGCTTTTCAAATACATTCGTAACTTTGGTTTTGGTGACAAAACGGGTATTGACTTACAAGGGGAAGCAAGAGGCATTTTATTTCCGCTCGACCGTGTTGGTCCAGTAGAACAAGCCACAACTGCTTTTGGTCAAGGTGTAGCTGTCACTCCCATCCAGCAAGTTGCTGCCGTAGCAGCGGCCGTAAATGGGGGAACTTTGTATACTCCTTATATTGCTAAGGAATGGGTTGATCCAAAAACCGGAAATGTGGTTCAGAAAAATGAACCAGAAGCAAAGCGCAAAGTTATTTCTGAAGAAACATCAAAACAAGTTCGCTTTGCTCTTGAGAGTGTTGTTGCTCAAGGGTCGGGTAAAAACGCGTTTGTAGAAGGGTACAGAGTTGGTGGTAAGACTGGAACAGCTCAAAAGGCAAAAGATGGGAAATATTTAGAGAATAATCATATTGTTTCATTTATTGGATTTGCTCCCGCTGATGATCCTGAACTAGTGGTATATGTAGCGGTAGATAATCCAAAAGGAACTACTCAATTCGGTGGAGTAGTTGCTGCGCCAATTGTAGGAAAGATTATGGAAGATAGCTTGCCAGTATTAGGTGTACAACCTCGGACTGGCCAAATTGAGAAAGAGTTGACATGGTTAGATACACCAATGATAAAAGTACCAAATCTTGTAGGGTTATCAAAAAAAGAGTTACAAGAGCAGTTAGTTAATTTAAAATTAGATGTGAGTGGTTCAGGGGAAGAGGTCATTAAACAATCACCTGAGGCTGGAACGAAGGTGAAAGAAGGCGAAACAATTCGAGTATACATGAGTAATTAAGTCATATATATATGAGTGATTACGTGGTACAATAGAAGATGTTTCATTTTATAGAATAAGTAATGACATGAACTGACTCTTTTATTCTATTCGTTTTATTCACTATAAGTGGAATTATCTACTTGTATGTTTGAGACAATTAAGCCTTGAGGGAGCTCCCTCGTGGCTTCTTTTTCTGTAAAATGTTCAAGATGATACTTCGCTTTACACATAGAGAGGACATGGTAACAATGGATTTAAGAAAGCTATTAGGGCATTTGCATGACTTCGTGCAAATTCCTGAAAACAACATTGAAATTACTTCAATTGAAATGGATTCAAGAGAAGTACAGCCGGGTGCACTATTTATTTGCATAAACGGTTATACGGTTGATGGACACGATTTTGCACAAACAGCTGTCGAAAAAGGTGCAGTGGCTATTCTGGCAGAGCGTCCGCTTAATATCGATGTACCCGTTATTTTAGTCAAGAGTACCAAGCGAGCAATGGCTGTGTTAGCTGATGCTTTTTATAGCCATCCAACGCAAAAATTACGTTTAATTGGCGTAACGGGAACAAATGGTAAAACAACCATTACACATTTAATTGAACATATGTTTAAAGCACAACAAAAGAAAACAGGTCTCATTGGTACAATTGAAATTCGTATTGGCGATCAGTCATATGACGTAAAGAATACCACGCCAGAATCGTTAACTTTACAAAAAACATTTGGTCAAATGGTAGAAGAAGATGTTGAAGTAGCAATGATGGAAGTTTCTTCACATGCACTTGATATGGGAAGAGTGCACGGATGTGACTTTGATGTTGCCGTGTTTACAAACTTGACCCAAGATCATTTAGACTATCATGAGACAATGGATGACTATCGTCGAGCAAAAGGGCTATTATTTGCTCAATTAGGCAATGCTTATTATAGCGACAAGCGCCCTAAATTTGCGATTTTAAATGCGGATGATGATGCATCAAAAGAATATATTCGCAGCACGGCAGCTACAGTCATTACATATGGCATTGACAATGAAAGTGATATACGTGCAAAAAATATTCAAATGACAAACGGTGGTACAACATTTACGCTTGTAACTCCTATGGAGAGCGTGGATGTAACGATGCAGCTTGTTGGGAAATTTAGCGTGTATAACGTACTAGCAGCAACTGCAGCTTGCTTAGTGTCGGATATGCCGCTGTCCATTATTGTCGAGGAAATAACGAAATTGCAAGGGGTCTCGGGTCGTTTCGAGTTAGTAAATGAAAACCAAGATTTTACGGTTATTGTTGATTACGCACATACACCAGATAGCTTGGAAAATGTCTTACAAACGGTAAAACAATTTGCAACAAATAACGTCTATACTATTGTTGGGTGCGGTGGAGACCGAGATCGTACAAAGCGTCCAATTATGGCGAGCATTGCCGCTTCTTATAGTACGGAGGCTATCTTAACATCTGATAACCCAAGAAGTGAAGATCCGGAAGCGATTTTAAATGATATGGAAAAAGGGATTGAAACCGATAATTTTGTTACAATTGTTGACCGAGCAGAAGCCATCAAGTTTGCGGTATCAAAAGCTCAAAAAGATGATGTTATTGTCATTGCAGGAAAAGGGCATGAGACGTATCAGATTGTTGGTAATCAGGTTCTGGATTTTGATGATCGTGAAGTAGCACGTAAAATGATTAGGGAGCGAAATTTGTAATGAATTGTTTGAAACAAAAAAGAAGAAACATCAATACATTCAATGAGGAGGGAATGACATGCTAGAGCCAGCTATTTTATTAACCATCGGCTTAGCCTTCCTCATTACGGTTCTATTGTCGCCGGTATTCATTCCGTTTTTACGAAGATTAAAGTTTGGTCAGAGTATTCGAGATGAAGGACCAAAATCACACCAGAAAAAATCTGGAACCCCTACAATGGGTGGAATTATGATTTTACTATCAATCATTGTGGCTACGCTTATCATGGCTAATCAATATGCAGAAGTAACATATCGCACATTCCTACTGTTATTTGTAACAATTGGCTTTGGATTGTTAGGTTTCCTAGATGATTTTATTAAGGTAGTATTAAAGCGAAATTTAGGTTTAACATCAAAGCAAAAGTTTTTAGGGCAAGTGGTTATTGCGATTATTTTTTACTTCATCGCTAGGCAATTTGAGTTTTCAACTGAGGTAACCATTCCAGGAATTCCAACACCAATTGATCTTGGTTGGTTCTATGTTATCTTCTTAATTATTTGGTTAGTTGGTTTCTCAAACGCAGTAAACTTAACAGACGGTCTAGATGGTTTAGTATCAGGTACAAGCGCAATTTCCTTTGGTGCTTTTGCTGTTTTAGCATGGAATGTAGGTCAATTTGAAATCTCTATTTTTTCAGTCGCTGTTGTAGGCGCGGTTCTAGGCTTTTTAGTATTTAATGCATATCCAGCAAAAGTGTTTATGGGAGATACAGGTTCACTAGCCTTAGGCGGAGCTATTGCAACGATTGCGATTTTAATGAAAATGGAATTTTTACTTGTTATTATTGGCGGTGTTTTTGTTATTGAGACATTATCCGTTATGATTCAGGTAGCATCATTTAAAACAACGGGCAGACGCGTGTTCAAAATGAGTCCATTACATCATCACTATGAGCTAAGCGGTTGGTCCGAGTGGCGCGTTGTTATGACATTTTGGGCTGTAGGGTTATTGTTTGCAATGCTGGGAATTTACATTGAGGTGTGGATATAAGTGAAAACAATTGATGGTTATCAAGGTAAACAAGTCCTTATTTTAGGGCTTGCAAAAAGTGGTTTAGCAGCAGCGAAACTTGTGAAGAGTTTAGGAGCAAAAGTGGTTGTAAATGATCAGAAACCATATGAGGAAAATGATGCAGCTCAGCAGCTTGAAGCGATTGGAATTAAAGTCGTTTGTGGTCATCATCCGTTAGAGCTACTTGATGGCGTGGAGGTTATTATAAAGAATCCCGGGATTCCTTATTCCAATCCTCTGCTTCAAGAAGCATTAAAGCGCAAGCTCTCAATTATTACTGAAGTAGAACTAGCATATCAAATTAGCGAAGCACCTTTCATAGGGATCACAGGGAGTAACGGCAAAACAACAACTACTACGTTAATTTATAAAATGCTAGAAGAGGATCGTAAAAGTCCGCTAATTGCAGGTAATATTGGTACAGTGGCTTGTGAAGTAGCGCAGGAAGCAAAGCCGGGAAACGTTATTGTGACGGAACTTTCTTCTTTTCAATTGATGGGTATTGAAACGTTTAAACCTAAGATTTCTTTATTCTTGAATCTATTTGAAGCGCACCTAGATTACCACGGTACAAAGGAAGAGTATGCGCAAGCAAAAGCAAATATCTTTAAAAATCAAACACAAGATGATTTTGCTGTAGTTAACATGGATGATTCAGAAGTAAAAAAAGCAAGTAAAAGTATTGCTGCACAAATTGTGCCGTTTTCTGTTAATGAAGAAGTAAAAGACGGTGCCTACCTATTAAACAACCAGCTTTACTTCCGCAACGAAGCGGTTATGAATGTAAAAGATGTTGTTTTACCCGGTAAGCATAATTTAGAGAATATTTTAGCAGCGATTGCGGTCGTTAAGTTATTAGGTTGTTCAAATGAAGCGATATATCGAGTGCTTACAACATTTGCAGGAGTTAAACATCGCGTTCAGTATGTGACAACCATTAACAAACGTAAATTCTACAACGACTCTAAAGCTACTAATATATTGGCAACAAAAGTAGCGCTGTCTGCTTTTACACAGCCTACCATTTTGTTAGCTGGTGGATTGGACCGAGGTAATGAGTTTGATGAATTAAAGCCATCGTTTGAACATGTGAAAGCTGTTATTACATTTGGTGAAACGGCACCAAAAATTGAGCGTGTCGCAAAAGAAGCAGGAATACAAGTCGTTAAACGTGTCGATAATGTTAAACAAGCAGTAATTGAAGCATATGACTGTTCAGAAGAAGATGATGTTGTACTATTATCTCCAGCTTGTGCAAGCTGGGATCAGTTCAAAACTTTTGAAGAACGTGGAGACATGTTTATCAAGTCTGTGCATAAACTGAAATAAGGGCTTGTCTAAACACCTAGAAAACAAGAGCCCTAATCTATTGTTTCGAGGTGCATGACATTGTCGACGAAAAGGTCTACGCCAGATTTTTTTCTTATAATCGTTACACTATCTCTTTTAACGATTGGACTTATTATGGTTTACAGTGCAAGCGCGGTATGGGCTACATATAAGTTTGAGGATTCATTCTTTTTTGCTAAGCGTCAGCTTTTATTTGCTGGGCTCGGCATATGTGCTATGTTTGTCATCATGAACATTGACTATTGGACGTGGCGCACGTGGTCCAAAACGCTTGTCATTATTTGTTTTGTACTATTAATATTGGTTTTGATTCCGGGTGTAGGTTTAGTAAGGAACGGTTCTCAAAGTTGGATAGGTGTAGGCGCTTTTTCAATTCAGCCGTCGGAATTTATGAAGTTCGCAATGATTACCTTTTTAGCCAAATATTTATCGGAGAATCAAAAGAACATAACCTCTTTTAAAAAAGGCATGCTACCAGCTTTATCTTTTGTTTTCTTAGCTTTTGGTATCATTATGCTTCAGCCGGATTTAGGAACAGGAACCGTACTAGTTGGAACATGTATCGTTATGATTTTTGTCTCAGGAGCTCGTATTAGTCACTTTGTAGGTCTAGGGTTATTGGGGATTGGAGGATTTGTTGTACTTGTACTATCTGCTCCATATCGAATTAAACGAATTACATCGTTTTTAGATCCATGGGAAGATCCGTTAGGAAGTGGTTTTCAAATTATTCAATCCTTATATGCAATTGGACCAGGAGGGCTTTTAGGGTTAGGCTTGGGACAAAGCAGACAGAAGTTCTTCTACCTCCCAGAGCCTCAAACAGATTTTATCTTTGCGATTTTGTCAGAAGAGCTTGGTTTTATAGGAGGCTCACTAGTTTTAGTGTTATTTAGTTTGTTATTATGGCGTGGTATACGAGTAGCTCTAGGTGCGCCCGATTTGTACGGTAGTTTCTTAGCGCTTGGGATTATTTCAATGGTTGCTATTCAGGTTATGATTAATATTGGAGTAGTAACTGGATTAATGCCGGTAACCGGTATTACACTGCCTTTTTTAAGTTATGGAGGCTCTTCACTAACCTTAATGCTTGCCGCAGTAGGAGTGTTGCTGAATGTTAGCCGCTATTCTCGCTATTAAAGATACGATACTAATGTAACGATAAACCGTCAATGAAACCTATGAAAAATAGGTGTTAATTGGCGGTTTATTTTGTTTCTTTACAGGTGTATGATATTTTTGAATGAAATGTTTTAAAAATGTAATGTTGTCATAACCAAATCTACTGTCAACTATGATATGATGTGAAAGATTGAGTGTTTTTTTATAATAAGCTAGCAAACCCTATTTACATAGGTTATTGCATGAAATATATTAAAACAATTGATAAAATAATATTGAAAGCTTCACTAAAATCTAAAATAGACGTACATTCTTTAGGTGAATGTCATACGATAAATAAATGTAATGATGGATGACAACAGTAAAAATGGTTAGTAGGAGGTTCTTATGGAAGCGTTAGTAAAAGAATTAATGGAATTAAATATTGGAAGAGTTCGTGAAAACGAACCGTTGTCCAAGCATACAACAATGAAGATTGGTGGGCCTGCAGATGTTCTTTTAGAACCAAGCTCTGTAGAAAATCTAAAAATAGCAATGGACATTATTCGCAAGCATAACGTGAAGTGGAGAGCTATTGGACGCGGCTCTAACCTATTAGTGTCAGATAAAGGAATTGAGGGTGTTGTCATTAAGCTTGGAGCAGGACTTGATGATTTACAAATTGACGGTGAGCGCGTTACAGTAGGTGGAGGATACCCTAGTATTAAACTTGCTACTGTTATTACCAAACAAGGTTTATCAGGGCTTGAATTTTCAAGTGGTATTCCAGGTTCAGTGGGCGGTGCAGTTTATATGAATGCAGGTGCTCATGGTTCTGACATGTCACAAATACTAGAAAAAGCTTACATTTTGTTTGAAGACGGAACGTTAGAATGGCTTTCAAATGAAGAGATGAAGTTTTCGTACCGCAACTCAATCTTACAAAAAGAGCGCCCAGGAGTTTGCGTGCAGGCAGTTCTACAGCTAAAGAAAGGAACTCGCGATGAAATCGTAGGGGTTATGCAAAAAAACAAAGATTATCGTCGTGAAACTCAGCCTTGGAACTTCCCTTGTGCAGGTAGTATTTTCAGAAATCCACTACCAAACTATGCGGGAGATTTAATTGAAAAGTCTGGCTTAAAAGGTTACTCAATCGGTGGAGCTCAAATTAGTGAAATGCACGGTAACTTTATTGTGAATACAGGCAACGGCACGGCAAGCGATGTCTTAGCATTGATTGATTATGTGAAAAAAACAATTAAAGAGCGCTTTGACATTGATATGCACACAGAAGTAGAAATAATAGGTCGTTAATGATAAAACAATGGAAAAAAGTGCAAAAACCAAGGGGATGGATCTTGATTGTATGCTATAATCAAGGTATTCTAACAAAGAATTTGGGAAAATGAGTAAGGGAGAGCAGGGAGCTTTCTCAACAGGGTAAGGGTGAAACAAAATGGATAAAGATAAAAGCAAGTTAATTGTTCTTGAAGATCGCGTGCCTAAGCTAAAAGAGCAGCGTAAGCATAAAGCAAATAGGCGGCTTATCTTTTATTTATCACTCTTTTTCATCCTTATTCTATTCATTGTATATTCGCAGTCATCCCTGAGTAATATTTCAAAAATTGAAGTTATAGGGAACGAATATGTGGGTAGTAAGGATGTTATAAAAGCAAGCAACCTAACAAATAAAACAAGCTATTGGGAAGTCGACAAAGATAAGGTCAGTGAGATGGTAGAAAAGCATCCTGAAATTCAAACAGCGACGATTATTAAAAGCTTTCCTAATAAGGTAACAATTAAAGTGAAAGAATACGAGCGCACAGCATACGTATTTTCAAACGGTACATATTTCCCCGTCAATGAAAATGGAAAAGTTCTCAAAGCAATCAAGAGCAGCGAAATGATATCAAGTGCTCCTTTGCTTGTAGAATGGAATGACCCAGAAGCTATTCAAGAGATGGTACAGGAACTAGCGAAGACGCCGGTAAGCCTTGCAAGTTCTATTTCAGAGATTTATTATACGCCTACCAAAGCAGAACCCCTTCAAGTTGAGGTGTTTATGAACGATGGTAGAGAAGTTAGTGCTAAGATTAAAAATTTCTCAGAAAAAATCGTGTACTATCCGGCTATTGTAAAAGAGCTAACGCCAGAACAACAAGGTGTAATTGATCTGGAAGGAAACTCTTTTACACCATATAAGAAAAATGAACAGAAGAGCGATGAATAGCTGCCCATTCTTTGAATGGATAGAAATAACAGCGAGTGCAGAACATGATATAACCTTAATGTGTTAAAAAAGGTAACATAATTAGGTAAACGTTGAAATTTCGCTTTTCTAGCTTTCATTCATGGTGTAGACTTATAGTTATAGTAAATAGTTATTCTATGAAAAAATATGCGTTCAGTACAAAACTGTATTCAAACCGATTAACTGAATGAAATTGAAAGATTAACATGAAAAAGTCGAAAAAAATTGAATTTACAAAAGGGAAACAGCTTAGTTTGTTGAATATTTTCATATAATAAAAGCTAAATTGAAAGTTTGTTGTTCTTCTGACGTCAAAGTAGTAAAGATGTGTAGAATGTAAAAGGAGGTGCCAAAGAATGAACAGCAATGAAATATACGTTAGTTTAGACATCGGTACATCCAGTGTGAAAGTAATCATCGGAGAGATGAGTAACGATTCATTGAATATCATTGGTGTAGGGAATGTAAAGTCACACGGGTTAAAAAAAGGTTCTATCGTTGATATAGACGCAACAGTTCAATCAATTAGAAAAGCAATAGAACAAGCTGAAAGAATGGTTGGCATTACAATTAAAAAGGTAGTCGTAGGCATTAGTGGGAACCACGTGTTTTTACAAGATTGTCATGGAGTCGTGGCGGTATCAAGTGAAAATCGTGAAATTGCTAATGAAGATATTCACCGAGTAATTGATGCAGCACAAGTCATGTCCATTCCACCTGATCGTGAAATCATTGATGTTATTCCGAAGCAGTTTATCGTAGATGGATTAGAGGGAATTAATGATCCTCGTGGGATGATTGGCGTACGCTTAGAAATGGAAGGCACAATTATTACAGGGTCTAGAACGGTGTTACATAACTTATTACGCTGTGTAGAGAGAGCCGGTTTAGAAATCAGTGATATTTGCTTACAGCCACTTGCCTCTGGTTCAATTGCTTTATCTCGCGATGAAAAAAACCTAGGAGTTGCACTGGTTGATATCGGCGGAGGCTCTACGACTATTGCTATTTTCGATCAAGGACATTTAAAAGTGACGACCGTAGTAGCAGTTGGTGGGGAACATATTACAAAGGATTTATCGATTGGACTTCGAACATCAACAGAAGATGCAGAAGCTATTAAAATTAAGCATGGACATGCTTTCTATGACCATGCATCCGAAGAAGAGGTTTTTAGCGTACCTATTATTGGTAGCGATCAGCACCAGCAGTTTAATCAACTAGAAATCTCTGATATTATCGAAGCAAGATTAGAAGAGATTTTTGAAATGATAACGCAGGAAGTGAACCGTTTAGGATACAGAGATATTCCTGGTGGTTTTGTTTTAACAGGTGGCGTTGTAGCAATGCCAGGCATTTTAGAACTAGCACAAGTTGTGTTGAAAAATAACGTGCGCATTGCTGTACCTGATTATATTGGAGTTCGTGAGCCGCATTACACTACTGGTGTAGGCCTCATTAAGTTCGCTTATAAAAATGCAAAAATTCAAGGGCGTGAAATTGGAGCCCCAGTTGTGGAAGAACAGGTGTTTGAGGAAGAGTTTGTTCCAGCAGCGAAACCTCAGCAGCAACAAGTACAGCCACAGCAGTCAAGTGAGAAGCCAAAAAAGAAAAATGACCAAAATTTAATGAAGAAGTTCTTTGGATACTTCTTTGATTAACGTTACGGATTGGTAATTTCGATGAATTAGGAGGAACTATCATGTTGGAGTTTGATACAAGTGTAGACCAATTAGCAACGATAAAAGTAATCGGTGTAGGGGGCGGCGGTAACAACGCAGTAAACCGTATGATTGAACACGGTGTTCAAGGTGTAGAATTTATTGCAGTTAATACGGATGCCCAAGCGCTAAATTTATCAAAAGCAGAAACAAAAATGCAAATCGGCGCTAAGCTTACTCGTGGTCTTGGTGCTGGAGCCAATCCAGAGGTAGGGAAAAAAGCAGCGGAAGAAAGTAAAGAGCAAATTCAAGAAGCCTTAAAAGGTGCAGATATGGTGTTCGTTACTGCAGGTATGGGTGGTGGAACAGGAACTGGTGCTGCTCCTGTTATCGCTCAAATTGCAAGAGAACTCGGCGCTTTAACAGTAGGTGTTGTTACACGTCCGTTCACATTTGAGGGGCGTAAACGTTCTACTCAAGCAGCTGGTGGTATCGCTTCTATGAAAGAAGCTGTTGATACGCTAATTGTTATTCCAAACGATCGTTTATTAGAAATCGTAGATAAAAACACACCAATGCTTGAAGCATTCCGTGAAGCAGATAACGTACTACGTCAAGGTGTGCAAGGTATCTCTGATTTAATCGCGGTACCTGGACTTATCAACTTAGACTTTGCCGATGTAAAAACAATTATGTCTAACAAAGGCTCTGCATTGATGGGGATTGGTATTGCAACAGGTGAAAATCGTGCGGCCGAAGCAGCTAAAAAAGCTATTTCAAGCCCATTGCTTGAAACATCAATTGATGGTGCGCAAGGCGTACTAATGAACATTACTGGTGGAACAAACTTAAGCCTGTATGAAGTTCAAGAAGCAGCTGACATTGTCGCTTCTGCATCAGATCAAGAAGTAAACATGATTTTTGGTTCGGTTATCAATGAAAATCTAAAAGACGAAATCGTTGTTACAGTTATTGCGACAGGCTTTAGTGATCAAGACCTATCTCAAGGTAAGCCGGGACGTCCATCTTTAACAGCTAACCGTGTGCCGCAACAGCAACAGCCTGTGGCTGCTCCGCCAAAGCGTGAAGTGAAGCGTGAAGAGCCTGTTCAACAAGAATATTCTCGTCCAACGCAGCCTCAATCGTCATCAGATGATGCTTTAGATATTCCAACGTTCTTACGTAACCGAAATCGTAGACGCTAAAAAAATGCGCTGATCTTAAAAGAGATCAGCGTGTTTTTTTTTTTTTATTCTTTGTTCAATAGATAAAGAATGACAAATATCGGATTATTTCCTCAAAAATACTGCTTGTTTCTCCCCATGAAATGACAGACTTTCTACTAGATTATGCTTTATACTAATTTTTAACAAAAGAGATTAAGAGGAATGGAGAGGTTCAATCATTGCCAATCTATTTAGATTTAATCTGGATTCTTAATTTTGGATTAGATACGATTTTGCTACTTTTATGCGCAACGGTTTTAAAGCGGCAGTTTAAATGGTGGCGACTTTGCTTAGGGGGATTTATTGGCTCTTTAATTGTACTTCTTATGTTTACTGAATTTTCTCATATTATGCTCCATCCTGCAGTTAAAATTATGTTCTCCCTCATTATGGTGTTAGTAGCTTTTGGGTATAAGCGTCTGCGTTTCTTTGTTGAAAATTTATTGACATTGTACTTTTCAACGTTTGTCGTAGGTGGTGGATTAGTAGGAATTCATTTCCTATTTGATCAACAATATTTGCTGGTAGATGAAATGGTGAGCACACAACCGCAGTTTGGAGACCCTATCAGCTGGTTATTTGTATGCATAGGTTTCCCTATTCTAGCCTATTTCTCTAAGGCGAGAGTTGAAGATATGAAAATGAAAAATATTACATTTGATCAGCTAGCAGATGTGAAGGTTAGTTTAAACGGTGTAGAAATTCATACAAAAGGTCTTATTGATAGCGGTAACCAACTTGTTGATCCATTAACGAAAACACCTGTTATGATTGTTGCAGCTTCCTTACTTGAAGAAGTCCTTCCTTCCTCCCTGCTTCAATTAAGTAAAAATGTCCAATCATTTTCGCATGATGAGGATATTGATCACGACTGGTATGCGAGAGTTAGATTTGTGCCGTATCGAAGTGTTGGACAGTCTAATCAGCTATTGATGGCTTTAAAGCCTGATCACGTAAAGATTGTTCACAACTCCCAGGAAATTCATGTTGAAAAGGTGTTGATTGGAATTAGCCATACAACATTATCGGTTGAAGGACAATATGAATCAATTATTCATCCGAAGCTATTAGTCATTGGAGAAGTCAGCTCAGCTTCTTAATTTAAACAAAAATAAAAGGGGGAATTTGAATGTCTACATATCGTATTAGGTTACAGTTATGGTGGTACAAGTTATTAATCAAGTTAAAAATTAAAACGGATGAAGTATATTATATTGGCGGGAGCGAAGCATTGCCGCCACCTTTAACAAAAGATGAAGAAGAAGTATTACTGAAAAAACTTCCTTCTGGTGATGAGGCAGCAAGATCTTTATTAATTGAGCGCAACTTACGCTTAGTTGTTTATATTGCACGTAAATTTGAAAATACGGGGATTAATATTGAGGATTTAATTAGTATTGGGACAATAGGGTTAATAAAAGCAGTAAATACGTTTAATCCAGAAAAGAAGATTAAGCTAGCTACGTACGCATCGAGATGTATTGAAAATGAAATTCTCATGTACTTACGCCGCAACAATAAAATTCGTTCAGAAGTTTCGTTTGATGAGCCATTAAATATTGATTGGGATGGGAATGAGCTTTTGCTTTCGGATGTGATGGGTACTGAGGAAGATATCATTACAAAAGACTTAGAAGCCAATGTGGACAGGAAGCTCTTACTAAAGGCTCTACATCAGCTAAATGATCGTGAAAAACAAATTATGGAGTTAAGATTTGGATTAGCGGGTGGAGAAGAGAAAACACAAAAGGATGTAGCCGATATGCTTGGCATTTCTCAATCGTATATTTCACGATTAGAAAAAAGAATTATTAAAAGGCTTCGAAAAGAATTTAATAAAATGGTGTAATAAAATGCGGTAACAAGTAGGAGTTCTGATCCTGTTGTTACCGCATTTTGTTTCAGGAATAAAATGTAAGAAATTTGAATGTGCATATTTTTTCCTTTCAAGGAGATACTGAACTCAGAACATCATCTCCTGTGAGGAGGGAAAGAATTGACAAGAAATAAAGTAGAAATTTGTGGAGTAGATACTTCAAAGCTTCCTGTATTGAAGAATGATGAGATGCGCCTTTTATTTAAGGAGCTGCAAGCTGGTGATGAAACCGCTCGTGAGAAATTAGTGAGCGGTAATCTACGTCTTGTTCTAAGTGTAATTCAACGCTTTAATAACCGCGGAGAATTCGTTGATGATTTATTTCAAGTAGGCTGTATTGGGCTTATGAAATCCATCGACAACTTTGATTTAGGACAAAACGTGAAATTTTCTACATATGCTGTTCCGATGATTATTGGAGAAATTCGACGCTACTTGCGAGACAATAACCCAATTCGAGTATCGAGATCATTAAGAGACATTGCATATAAGGCACTTCAAGTGCGAGAAAGATTAATGAGTGAAACATCAAAAGAACCAACTGCAGAAGAAATAGCCAAAGTATTAGAAGTTCCACATGAAGATATTGTATTTGCGTTAGACGCTATTCAAGATCCAGTATCATTATTTGAGCCTATCTATAATGATGGAGGAGATCCTATTTATGTGATGGATCAGCTTAGTGACGAGCGAAATCGTGATTCTACTTGGATTGAAGAAATAGCCTTACAGGAAGGGATGCGTCGACTAAATGAGAGAGAAAAGCTAATTTTACGAAAGCGCTTCTTTCAAGGAAAGACTCAAATGGAAGTGGCTGATGAAATTGGGATTTCACAAGCACAGGTATCTCGTTTAGAAAAAGCAGCCATTAAACAGATGAATAAGAACATTCAAAGCTAATATTTTTGGCTTCATACGTATGATAAACCGCCGCATAGATTACTCTGTGCGGCGGTTTGTTTGATAGAAGAAAAAGCGCGTAAAATTACCTTTTCTTTCATGAAACCACTCAAGTTTAAATATACATATACAAAGGGATTTTTTCGTTTCTTAAAATGACGTGTTGGATAAGAGAGTAGGGGGAATAGGGATGTTAAAGATTTCTGAATTTCAAATTAAAGATGTAGTTAACGTAGCAGACGGCAAGCGATTAGGGCATGTGGGAGACATTGATATTGATTTGGCTACTGGTAAAATTCAGGCAATCGTCATCGGTAATTCAAGAATGCTTGGTTTTTTTGGGAAGGAAGAGGAAATTGTTATTCCGTGGCGAAACATCGTAAAGATTGGTTCTGACGTTATTTTAGTACGCTATAAAGACAGCTATGAACTTGAAGAGAATTAATGTATTTTTATAAACAGCTATTCTCAATCTGTGGTACAATATTTGAGAACAATAGATAAAGGGTGTGTCACATACATGAATAAAGCTGCTTTTACAAAAAGCCATCATGAATCGTTTATGTGGCTTCGTCCATGGATGAATGAAAATAGTCAGCTGATTAGTGGCTTTACGACTAAAAATGGTGGGGTAAGTGAGCTCCAGTTTACGTCATTCAATCTAGGACTGCACGTACATGACAACAAAGAACACGTTATTTTAAATAGAGAAATGTTAGCTAACCATCTAAATATGCCCTTATCAAGTTGGATTTGCGCTGAACAAGTACATAATTCAGTTGTACAAAAAGTAACGCGTAAGCAATCAGGAAAGGGAACGCATGTTTATGATGATGGAGTTGCACAAACAGATGGAATTTATACAAATGAATCAAACGTCTTGTTAGCACTATGCTATGCGGACTGCGTGCCTCTATATTTTTATGCTCCAAACCATCATATAGTAGGACTAGCTCATGCTGGATGGCAAGGAACGGTTAAAGATATTGCAGGTGAGATGGTTCGAAAATGGGTACAGGAAGAGAGAATACCTGTTGAAGATATTTATGCTGCTGTAGGTCCAGCGATTGAATCATGTTGCTATATTGTCGATGACCGCGTCATTTCAGCAGTGAACAAGATAGCGCCATCAGCGGACGTATATGTGCAAACTTCTCCCAATCAATATCGATTAGATTTGAAAAAACTAAACGTTTATTTGATGAAAAAAGCTGGTGTGAATGAAGCGAATATTACCGTTTCATCCTATTGTACAAGCTGTGAAGATGATCTATTCTTTTCGCATCGTCGCGATCAAGGTAAAACAGGTCGTATGTTTAGCTTTATAGGTTTTAAGGAGGATTGACTACATAGTGACAGCAAGCGTAGCAAGCAATTTAGAACAAGTAAAAGAACAAATTAAACTAGCCTGTGAGAAGGTAGGGCGTCATCCAGAAGAAGTAAAGGTTGTAGCGGTGACAAAATACGTATCTACTGAACGTGCACAAGAGGCCGTAGCTGCAGGTCTTATACACCTAGGAGAAAATCGTGACGAAGGTATGACGGAGAAATATGAGACAATTAGTAACAACGCTACATGGCACTTTATTGGGACGCTTCAAACGCGTAAAGTGAAAAATATTATCAACCAAGCATCGTACATCCACTCGTTAGATCGCTTATCGCTAGCAAAAGAAATTAATAAACGAGCAAGTGAACCAGTAAAATGTTTTGTGCAAGTAAATGTTGCCGAAGAAGAGTCTAAACATGGGCTATCAGCTGATGAGGTTGTTCCGTTTATTCAAGCATTAGAGGAATACCCAAATGTTCAAGTGGTTGGACTAATGACAATGGCTCCTCATACAGATGATGAGCAGGTCTTACGAAGTTGTTTTAAAGACCTAAAAAAGCTACAGCAAGAAATTCAAACTCTTAATTTACGCTATGCTCCTTGCCAAGAGCTCTCAATGGGAATGTCAAATGATTATCAAATTGCTATTGAAGAAGGAGCAACATTTATTCGATTAGGAACCACGCTGGTTGGTTAAGAACGTTAAGGAGGTGTCAGGCGATGAGTATGAAGAATCGTTTTAAAAGCTTTTTTGCCATGGATGATGAAACAGAAGAGTACGTAGAAGAAAGATACGATCAAAAAGAATATGACAATGAACCTGCTGCTGTTCAACCTTCTAAGGCCCAAAAGCAAGTGAACAGTCAGCAACAAAATGTTATAAGCTTACAAAGCGTACAAAAGTCATCAAAGATGGTTTTATCTGAACCACGAGTCTATGCCGAAGCCCAAGATATTACCGACCATTTAAAGAACCGCAAAGTCGTTGTTGTAAATTTACAGCGCATTCAGCGTGATCAAGCAGTAAGAATAGTCGACTTTTTAAGCGGAACGGTTTATGCTTTAGGTGGTGACATTCAAAAAATCGGAACCGATATTTTTTTATGTACGCCAGACAATGTCGATGTTAGTGGCAGCATTTCAGATATGCTCACTGAACATGAAACAAGCAACGTAAAGAGGTGGTAACCGTATATGGAAATCGTACTTAGGATTTTACTCCAACTAATCGAGATTTACTCTTGGGCACTCATTATTTACATTTTTATGTCGTGGGTTCCGGATATTCGTGCATCTCGATTTGGACAAATGCTGGGAAGCATTTGTGAACCTTACCTTGAGCCGTTTCGACGAATCATTCCTCCGCTTGGAATGATTGATCTCTCACCATTGGTAGCTATTCTTGTGCTACGTTTTGCAAGTGGTGGACTCGTATCGCTATTTAGAATGTTAGGGTTCATATAAAAAGGAATCATTTGATTCCTTTTTTACATATGAGCAAGGAGAGTAGACATGTCTATTTATCAACATTTTCGAGAAGAAGAACGAGCATTTATTGACCTCGTATTGGAGTGGAAAGAAGATGTTCTTAATCAATATAGCCCAAAGCTGACGGACTTTTTAGACCCTCGCGAGCAGCAGATTGTTTCAGCTATCATTGGAACAGAAGGAGAAGTGCTTGTTTCGTTTGACGGTGGAAGTGAACAAGGAGAACGAAGGCGAGCACTTTTGTATCCTGATTATTATGAGGCGAGAGATGAAGATTTTCAACTGAGCTACTACGAGCTGCACTATCCTAGTAAGTTTGTAAACGTGGAGCATCCTCAAGTATTAGGAGCTTTAATGTCGCTTGGGTTAAAACGGTCGAAGTTTGGTGATATTTTAGTGCAAGATGAGCGGATACAGCTGGTTATTGCCGATGAAATATCTTCTTACGTAGAAGCAAACTTCACTTCAGTGGGAAAAGCAAAAATATCCCTTGTGAAAAAAGGGCGTACAGAGTTGCTTCAAATTCAAAGTGAATTTCAGGAAAAAACGTATACCGTATCATCCATGCGGTTAGACGTTTTACTATCTACCATTTACAATCTATCTCGTCAAAAAGTGCAGCCGTTTATTGGTAATGGAGCGGTAAAAGTAAATTTTAAAACGGTTGAACAGCCTTCTTTTGAATGCAAAGCAGAAGATGTGCTTTCGTTAAGAGGGTTTGGTCGAAGTAAGGTCATATCCATTGAAGGGAAGACAAAAAAAGACAAGTGGCGAGTAGTTGTAGGAAAACAACAATAACAAAAATTGTAAGCAGGAAATAACAGAAATATGTCGAATATTCCATTACAAACAATGTAATGAGACAACGTGGAGGTGGCCTACATGCCTTTAACCCCTTTAGATATTCATAACAAAGAATTTAATCGTGGGTTTCGTGGATATGATGAAGACCAGGTCAATGAATTTCTTGACCAAGTAATTAAGGATTACGAATTAATTATTCGTGAGAAAAAAGAATTAGAAGCGCGAGTAACTGAACTTACTGAAAAGGTAGGACATTTTACTAACATCGAAGAAACACTGAATAAATCAATTTTAATTGCTCAAGAAGCAGCAGAAGACGTAAAGCGAAATGCAGAAAAAGAAGCGAAGCTAATTGTAAAAGAAGCGGAAAAAAATGCTGATCGTATTATCAATGAAGCTTTATCAAAGTCTCGTAAAATTGCGATGGATATTGAAGAGACGAAAAAGCAGTCAAAAGTATTCCGTACTCGCTTTAAAATGTTAATTGAAGCTCAGTTAGAAATGTTAAATAGTGATGATTGGGATCAATTAATGGACTATGAAATGCCGGCGTTAGAAGAAAAAATCGACTAGTCAAGACAGAACCTTGACTTCTTTCGTTTTGTTGTCATATAATTTGGTAACAGATGAAATTTCATACGTATAGTACGGAGATAGGGACAGTAGTTTCTTGCATGATTACGTTTAGCGAACCGAGGGTGGTGAGAGCTCGGTCTAATCAAAGAAACGAATATCACCCTGGAGTATTGCTGCTGAAACGAAGTAAGCAGCGACGTGTTATTCACGTTACGAATGCTGAGAGGACAAGCGGAAGTGCAGTTTGTCTACAAGGGTGGTACCGCGGGAGACCTTCTCGTCCCTTTTTGGGATGAGAAGGTCTCTTTTTGTTGTAGCTATATACGGAATGAAATTTACGATTTTATGGAGGTTAGAACTTTGGAATATAAAGATACGTTATTAATGCCGAAAACAGAATTTCCTATGCGTGGAAATTTGCCAAATCGTGAGCCACAAATGCAAGAAAAGTGGGCAGAAATGGACATTTATGCAAAAGTTCAAAAGCGTACAGAAGGTCGTCCGTTATTCGTTTTACATGATGGCCCTCCTTATGCAAATGGTGATATTCACATGGGTCATGCACTGAATAAAATCTTAAAGGACTTTATCGTTCGCTATAAATCTATGTCAGGTTTTTGTGCACCTTATGTACCTGGTTGGGATACGCACGGTTTACCGATTGAAACAGCTTTAACAAAGAATAAAAAAGTTAACCGTAAAGAAATGAGCGTTGCTGAATTCCGTAAGCTTTGCGAACAGTACGCGTGGGAGCAAGTGGAAGGTCAGCGTGAACAGTTTAAACGTTTAGGTGTACGTGCTGATTGGGATAATCCTTATGTGACACTTCAGCCTGAATACGAAGCTCAGCAAATTAAAGTGTTTGGAGATATGGCGAAAAAAGGTTATATCTACAAAGGGCTAAAACCAGTTTATTGGTCTCCATCTAGTGAATCAGCGCTAGCAGAAGCTGAAATTGAATATTACGATAAGCGTTCTGCTTCTATTTACGTTGCGTTTAATGTAAAAGATGGTAAAGGCGTAGTGGAAAGCGATGAGAAATTTATCATCTGGACAACAACGCCATGGACAATGCCGGCAAACTTAGCTATCGCTGTAAACCCAGAGCTTCAATATAGCGTAGTGGCCGTAGATGGTGCTAAATACATCGTGGCATCAGAACTTGTTGAGACCGTTGCAAAAGAAATTGAATGGGTTGAATATGAAGTAGTGCGTACTATGAAAGGTGCTGAACTTGAGCACGTAGTAGCAGAACATCCAATTTACAAGCGTGATTCTCTACTCGTTTTAGGTGACCATGTTACAACTGATGCGGGTACTGGTTGTGTTCATACGGCTCCAGGACACGGGGAAGATGATTTTATTGTGGGTCAAAAATACGGTTTAGGTGTACTTTGTCCAGTTGACAGCAAAGGTCACATGACAGAGGAAGCACCTGGATTTGAAGGCTTATTCTATGACGAAGCAAACAAGCCAATTACAGAAAAACTTCAAGCCGAAGGCGCGCTGTTAAAGCTATCGTTTATCACGCATTCATATCCACATGACTGGCGTACGAAAAAGCCGACAATTTTCCGTGCAACAGCGCAATGGTTTGCATCAATTAAAGACTTCCGCAAAGAGTTATTAGAGGCAGTAGAAAAAACACAGTGGGTTCCTGCTTGGGGCGAAACGCGTCTTTATAACATGGTTCGTGATCGTGGAGACTGGTGTATTTCTCGTCAACGCGCATGGGGCGTACCAATTCCTGTGTTTTATGCTGAAAATGATGAGCCGATTATTACGGATGAGACAATTGAGCATGTATCAGAGCTTTTCCGTCAGCACGGTTCGAACATTTGGTTTGAGCGTGAAGCAAAAGATTTATTACCAGAAGGCTTTACTCATCCTGGTAGTCCAAACGGTCAGTTTACAAAAGAAACGGATATTATGGACGTATGGTTTGATTCTGGATCTTCTCACCAAGCTGTACTTGAAGAGCGTGAAGGGTTACAGCGTCCTGCTGACCTTTATTTAGAAGGATCTGACCAATATCGCGGTTGGTTTAACTCAAGTTTATCTACAAGCGTTGCTGTAACGGGTGAAGCACCTTATAAAGCCGTTTTAAGTCATGGTTTTGCTTTAGATGGTGAAGGTCGTAAAATGAGTAAATCACTTGGTAACACGGTTATTCCAGCTAAAGTTATGAAGCAGCTAGGTGCAGATATTCTACGCTTATGGGTAGCGTCTGTTGACTACCAGGCAGATGTACGCGTATCTGATAACATCTTGAAACAAGTAGCTGAAGTATATCGTAAAATTCGTAATACGTTCCGATTCCTATTAGGAAACCTGGCAGATTTCAATCCACAAACGGATGCAATTGCAGTAGAGCAGCTTCGCGAAGTGGATCGTTACATGCTAGTTAAGCTAAATAAATTAGTCGATAAAGTCAAAAAATCATACGATGCATATGAGTTCTCAAGTATTTATCATGCGGTTCATAATTTCTGTACAATTGATATGAGTTCGTTCTATTTAGATTTTGCAAAAGACGTATTATATATCGAAGGTGCAAACAACGTAGAACGTCGTAGCATTCAAACCGTTCTTTACGAAACGCTACTATCTCTAACAAAGTTAGTATCTCCAATCCTTTCTCATACAGCTGATGAGGTATGGGTTCACATTCCAAACGTAGAAGAAGAAAGCGTACAGCTAGTGGATATGCCAGAAGTGAAAGAGATTGCTGGTGCAGATGAGCTAGAGAAGAAGTGGGATGCGTTTATGGAACTACGTGATGAAGTGTTAAAAGCACTTGAACAAGCTCGTAATGAAAAGGTAATCGGAAAATCTCTTGAAGCGAAGTTGACTCTATACCCAAATGCTGAGACGAAGCAATTGTTAGCATCTATCTCAGAAAATGTAGGTCAATTGTTTATCGTTTCAGCCTTAGAGATTGCTGGTGACGTAGCAGATGCACCGGAAACTGCACAGCGCTTTGAGCATGCAGCAATCGCTGTAACACCTGCTGAGGGAGAAAAGTGTGAACGTTGTTGGACAGTTACAACAACAGTTGGTTCAGACTTAGCTCATCCAACATTATGTGCAAGATGTGCAGATGTTGTGAAAACGAACTACGTTCAGCAGTAAATGGAAAAAGCACGCTCTTTATGAGCGTGCTTTTTTTGAGGAGAAAAGACTGTACGAAATTCCCAACACCTATTGCTATTAGGTTTTTCAATGAAGGAAAAACTTGTCGTGTTGTATTCGTCCTCATATCGGTAACGATAAAATCAAGAAGATTGATTTCATCGATAAGGAGGCGGTTTAATGTACGAGCAGTACCTTTCAATTGGACAAGAACTATCAGTTATAAAGGAAGAACTACAAGAACGCCTAATTCAATATGATGGTAATACGAATGAGATGAAATATGAACCCTATAAAGAACGATATGTTATTGATATGATTAAAGCAGATTTAAAAGATGTAGAGCGAGCTTTAGCAAAGCTCGATGTTGGAGCGTTTGGAATAGATGAAAATACAGGTGAGCAAATGTGTATTCATAAATTAAAAGTTATTCCAACGGCCAGAACGGAACAAGATTTATTTGTTTTATGGTAAGAAGCGAGAAAAAATATAAAATGTATGCTAAAATGCTGTAGTATGGATTCGTTTGACTTTACGGCAGGAGGAAACGGCTTTGTTTTATTATATGATCGCTTTAGCTATTATTATTTTTGACCAGTTAACAAAGTGGATTGTAGTTAAAGAAATGGAACTTGGTGAAAGCATTCCGGTGGTTGAAAACTTTTTGTATATTACTTCACATCGAAACAGAGGAGCAGCTTGGGGCATCTTAGAGGGACAAATGTGGTTTTTTTATGCCATTACTGTTGTTGTTGTAATAGGGCTTATCGTGTATATTCGCAAAATAAATAAAGCGGATAAGTGGCTTGGAGTAGCGCTTGGACTAATGTTAGGTGGAGCAATAGGAAACTTTATTGACCGTGTTTTTCGCCAAGAAGTGGTGGATTTCGTTAATACATACATTTTCACATACGATTTTCCAATCTTTAACGTTGCGGATTCAGCATTGGTAGTCGGTGTTGGAATTATGTTTATCCTCACGTTATTTGAAGGAAAGCAAAAGAAGGAGAGCACGAAAGAATGAGCGTAGTTGAAATTATTATTGAAGAAGGACAAAAAAGTGAACGTATTGATAAGGTATTAGCAACTGCTAATGCAGAATGGTCACGTTCACAGGTTCAGCAGTGGATTAAAGATGAGTGTGCAAAAGTAAACGGCGATACGGTAAAAGGAAACTATAAATGTAAAGTTGGGGATGTTGTCACTTTAGAGGTTCCTGATTTAAAAGAACCAGATATTGTTGCTGAAGAAATGGATTTAGATATTTACTATGAAGATGAAGATGTGTTAGTCGTTAACAAGCCTAGAGGTATGGTTGTTCATCCAGCTCCAGGCCATTATACAGGAACCCTTGTAAACGGCTTAATGGCTCACTGCAAGGATTTATCCGGTATTAATGGAGTAACAAGACCAGGAATCGTACATCGTATTGATAAAGATACCTCTGGACTGCTAATGGTAGCAAAAAACGATATGGCTCATGAATCACTTGTAAATCAGCTTGTTGCTAAAACAGTAACGCGACGTTACAAGGCGATTGTACACGGCGTTATTCAACATGATCATGGTACAATTGATGCACCAATTGGCCGTGATAAGCAAGATCGTCAAAGCATGACCGTTACAGATGATAAATCTCGTGATGCCGTAACGCATTTTACAGTATTGGAACGTTTTAAAGATTTTTCTTTAGTGGAGTGTAAGCTTGAAACGGGAAGAACCCATCAAATTCGCGTTCATATGAAATACATTGGTTTTCCACTTGCAGGAGACCCAAAGTATGGACCGAAAAAGACGCTTCCTATTGAGGGACAAGTACTTCACGCTGGCGTTTTAGGCTTTGTACATCCTCGTACAAACGAGTATATCGAGTTTGAAGCACCTGTACCAAAAGTATTTGAAGAAATGCTGGAGCTACTTGAAAAAAGAAGTTGACAAGAAGTAAACAAACTGTCATACTGTAGATAACTTAATGAGAACCTTTAAAGACAGTCCCGTGAGGCTGAGAAGGAAACGTTCAAAAACGTGGGGTATTTCTACCCTTTTCTACAGATTAACGTAGACGTTTTAATCCTCTCACCTTAGCGGTAGAGGATTTTTTTATGTCACAATTGGGGTGAAGAACAGATGAATGTAAAAGCAACTGTACTAGATAACCAAGCAATTCGTCGCGCATTAACAAGAATCGCGCATGAGATTATTGAAAAGAATAAAGGGATTGATAACTGCGTCCTTGTTGGAATCAAGACGCGTGGAATTTATATAGCAAAGCGTCTAGCTGAGCGTATTGAACAAATTGAAGGAAAAACGCTACCAGTTGGAGAGCTAGATATTACGCTTTACCGAGATGATTTATCGAAAGTAACGAATAATGATGAGCCACTTGTAAAGGGATCGGATATCCCTACAGATATTACAAGCAAAAACGTCATATTGGTTGATGACGTATTGTATACGGGTCGTACGGTTCGTGCAGCTCTGGATGCGCTCATTGATATCGGCAGACCTGAGCTAATTCAGCTAGCTGTGCTTGTGGATCGAGGCCATCGAGAGCTTCCGATTCGTGCGGACTACGTTGGGAAAAACGTGCCAACAGCGAAGTCAGAAAAAATTGCCGTTCAATTAGCAGAAGTTGATGAACTGGACCAAGTAGCCATTTACGAAAAATAATATACACGCCCTTTTAAACGGTAGTCCCGTGAGGCTGCAAAAGGGGGAAACACTGCGTGAAGCAAATGATTTGTCATGTTGTTTTATGCTGTGGAAACCTCTTTGCGCACTTGTGTAAAGAGGTTTTTTTATGGGCGTAAAAGGAGAAGAGAAAAATGAAACAACAAATTATACTTGATATACACGATCGACCAAGTCCGGTAAAATGGTTAGCCCTTAGTATTCAGCACCTGTTTGCGATGTTTGGAGCAACGATTTTAGTTCCATTTCTAGTAGGATTAAGCCCAGCAGTAGCACTTGTATCAAGTGGAGTGGGGACCCTGGCATTTCTGCTAATTACGCGAGGGCAAGTACCGGCTTACCTTGGATCATCCTTTGCGTTTATCGCACCAATTATTTCAGCCAAAGCAACGCTTGGACCTGAACAGGCCATGGTAGGTTGTTTCCTAGCAGGGTTAGTATACGGAATTGTAGCTCTTGTTATTAAAGGAACAGGAATTAACTGGGTCATGAAGATATTGCCACCAATCGTAGTAGGACCCGTTATTATTGTAATTGGTTTGGGCTTAGCGAACACGGCTGTAAGCATGGCGATGAATGATGCTGATGGTAATTACAGCAGTCAATACCTGCTTGTAGCCCTTGTTACACTCGCTATTACGGTCATTTGCTCAGTATACTTTAAAAACATTATTAGCTTGATTCCAATCTTTATCGGAATTGTTGGAGGCTATCTTTTTGCCTATACACAAGGCTTAGTAAGCTTAAAAGAAGTAAAAGAAGCACCATTCATTGCAGTCCCAGATTTTTATATTCCATTCGTGTCCTACACGCCATCGATTTCGCTAGGCATTATTCTAGTCATGGTCCCTGTAGCTGTAGTGACGCTTTCAGAACATATTGGACATCTGCTGGTGTTAAATAAGATTGTGGATCGTAACTATATCGAAAAGCCAGGCTTGCATCGCACTGTGTTAGGTGATGGAGTTGCAACGATGCTTGCAGGCTTAATCGGAGGTCCTCCTAATACAACATACGGTGAAAACATCGGAGTACTTGCAATTACAAGAGTGTTTAGCGTCTTTGTACTAGGAGGAGCAGCGGTCATTGCCATCTTGTTTGGATTTAGTGGAAAAGTGACGGCGCTTATTTCAAGCGTACCTTCACCAGTCATGGGTGGTGTATCAATCCTCTTGTTTGGAATTATAGCTGCATCAGGGCTGCGCATGATGGTTGACGGACAGGTTGACCTTGGAGATAAACGCAACTTAGTCATCGCATCAATCATTCTCGTATTAGGAGTTGGGGGAGCACACCTTGAGCTTTCTGAACAAGTACAGATCGACGGAATGGCACTTGCAACGATTGTAGGAATCATCTTAAACCTTGTACTGCCAAAATCGAAAGAACAAGAAGCTGTGACTTCAGAAGTGGAAGAAATGCAAGGAAATCAAAAAATTTCATAAACGCCTTTTAAAAGAAATCCAGAGAGGTTTCCAAGGGTGTAGTACAGCGCGTCAAAGACGATGCTTGTTTTCTCACACCCTTTCTATATCAAGAGAGGGTGTTTTTTATTCCGCCTATACCGCTAAATAACATTTAACAAGTTTAACTAACAGACAGTAGAGATGAAGGAATTCTTCACTTAGGAAAGTTGAATGTTATAAAAAGTGAATGAGATGAAACAAATGGAGGGAATCGATATGAAACATTTAGTGACAGTCTCAACGCTAGAAGTAAATGAAATTCTACAAATCTTAAGCGATGCTGAAAACTATCGAATAAATAAAAAAGGGTGGTACCCAAAAGAAAAGATGTTTGTGGCAAACCTGTTTTTTGAAGCGAGCACAAGAACGCGCTGCAGTTTTGAAATGGCTGAGCAAAAGTTAGGATTAACAACCATTCCTTTTGAAGTGACAACGTCAAGTGTCCAAAAAGGAGAAACTCTTTATGACACCATTGAGACGCTAGCAGCAATTGGAGTCCAATCAGTGGTCATTCGTCATCCAGAAGATCGTTATTATGAAAAACTTCAAGAACAAGTATCGATTCCAATTCTTAATGCAGGAGATGGCTGTGGTCAACACCCAACGCAGAGCCTATTGGACTTACTCACGATTCAACAAGAGTTTGGATCTTTTAAAGGCTTAAAAATCGCCATTATGGGTGATTTGAGGCACAGCCGCGTTGCCCGCTCAAATGCTGAACTGTTAACAAAGCTAGGCGCAACGGTTTATTTCGCTGGACCAGAAGAGTGGCGGGATGAATCAAATCCATATGGTACATATATAGACGTGGATGAGGCTATACAAGCTGTTGATGTGGTGATGCTACTGCGGATTCAGTTTGAACGACATTCAAAAAGTAACTCTACTCTAGAGGAAGAATATCATAGCCGCTACGGTCTTACGATTGAGAGAGAGAAAAGAATGAAAGATGGCAGCATTATTTTACACCCAGCCCCAGTCAACCGTGGTGTAGAAATTGCAGATGAACTAGTTGAGTGTCAACGCTCAAGAATTTTCAAACAAATGGAAAATGGAGTTTACATCCGAATGGCTGTTTTAGCACGATCATTACAATCAGTTGAAAGGGGAATGAACAATGAAAACAATCATCAAAAATGCTACATGGTTAACTGAGGGAAAGCGTGAAAGAATTGAATTAAAGATTGAAAATGGCATAATCACTGAAATTGCAAACGAGATTCCCGCAGCGGATGAAAAAATTATTGATGCAAACGGTCATTTAGTAGCACCAGGGTTTATCGATGTACATGTTCATTTAAGAGAACCGGGTGGGGAAAAGAAAGAAACGATTGCAACTGGAACATTAGCAGCTGCCAAAGGTGGATTTACAGCAATTGCAGCTATGCCAAATACGCGTCCAGTACCAGATACTGTTGAACAAATGGAATGGCTGAATAAACGAATTGAAGAAACGGCTCACGTACGTGTGCTACCTTATGCATCCATTACAACTCGTCAGCTTGGAAAAGATCTTACAAACTTTGAAGGGCTAAAAGAAGCAGGAGCGTTTGCTTTTACAGATGATGGCGTAGGTGTTCAGTCAACAGGAAAGATGCTAGAAGCAATGAAAAAAGCTGCTGAGCTAGATAAAGCAATTGTTGCACACTGTGAAGATAATGAACTGATTAACAAAGGGTGTGTGCATGACGGAAAGTTTGCAAAAGAGCACGGGCTTAACGGAATTCCATCCATTTGTGAAGCTGTACAGATTGCAAGAGATGTTCTATTAGCGGAAGAAGCAGGTTGTCACTACCATGTATGTCATGTAAGTACAAAAGAGTCCATTCGTACAATTCGCGATGCGAAAAAAGCAGGTATTCGAGTAACTGCCGAAGTAACGCCGCATCATCTGCTATTAAGCGAAGATGATATTCCAGCGCTTGATGCTAACTTCAAAATGAATCCACCGCTTCGCGGAAAAGAAGATCAAAAAGCGTTAATTGAAGCATTATTAGACGGGACGCTTGACTTTATTGCAACAGATCACGCGCCGCATACGGCTGAGGAAAAAGCGGAAGGAATGGAGCTTGCTCCGTTTGGAATTGTTGGGCTTGAAACAGCGTTCCCCCTTCTTTATACAAACTTAGTTTTAAAAGGAGTCATTACGTTAGAGCAGCTCATCTCGTACTTAACGAACAAGCCAGCAGAAACATTTAAGCTTCCATACGGAACGCTTGAAGTTGGAAAGCCAGCAGATTTGACGCTCATTGATTTAGAAACAGAAAGAAAGATTGACCCAGAAGAATTTGTATCAAAAGGTAAAAATACACCATTTGCAAACTGGCCTTGCAAGGGTTGGCCAGTCATGACATTAGTAGAAGGTAAACAAGTATGGGAGGATGTTAAAGTATGCAACGTCAACTAATTTTAGAAGATGGAACAGTATTTATTGGGGAAGGATTTGGGAGCGAAAGAGAGATGACGGGAGAAGTTGTCTTTAATACAGGAATGACGGGATATCAAGAGATTCTATCAGATCCCTCTTACTGCGCGCAAATCGTCACTTTAACATATCCTATGATTGGAAATTACGGAATTAACCGCGATGATTTTGAATCGATTGAACCAGCTGTGCACGGTTTAATTGTTAAAGAAGTTTGCGAAGTTCCATCAAATTTCAGAAGTGAACTTTCAGTTGATGAGTTTTTAAAACAAAAAGACATTCCGGGTTTAGCTGGAATTGATACGCGCAAACTAACGCGTAAAATTCGTCAATACGGCACGCTTCGTGGTCGAGTATGTGGGACGGATGTGAACGTAGAAGAAGTAGTTGCAAGTCTTAAAAGCTACAGCTTGCCAACAGATTCAGTTGAAAAAGTATCAACAACAAATGCATATCCAAGTCCAGGACGCGGTCAAAAAGTAGTACTAGTTGACTATGGAATGAAGCACGGTATTCTTAGAGAATTAACGGCTCGCCAGTGTGACGTTATCGTAGTCCCTTACAATGTGACTGCAGAAGAGATTCTTCGCTTGAACCCAGATGGAATCATGCTTAGCAACGGGCCTGGAGACCCAAAAGATGTGCCGGAAGCTATCGATATGATTAACGGGATTTTAGGGAAAGTACCTCTGTTCGGAATTTGCTTAGGACATCAATTGTTTTCATTAGCCTGCGGAGCAGATACAGAGAAAATGAAGTTTGGTCATAGAGGTTCTAACCACCCTGTAAAAGATTTACGAACAAATAAAGTTGCTCTTACTTCTCAAAATCACGGCTATACGGTACGTGAAGCATCACTAGAAAATACGGATTTAGAAATTACGCATATCGCGTTAAATGATGGAACAGTTGAAGGAGTTAAGCATACGAAGTATCCAGCGTTTACTGTACAATATCATCCAGAAGCATCACCTGGACCAGAGGACGCAAACGGATTATTTAATGAGTTTATGGAGCTTATGAAAAACAATCAGAAAGTAGGTAATTGCTAATGCCAAAACGTCAAGATATTCAAACTATTTTAGTAATCGGATCAGGTCCAATCGTCATTGGGCAAGCAGCAGAATTTGATTATGCGGGTGCACAAGCATGTATTGCATTAAAAGAAGAAGGATACAAAGTTATTCTTGTAAACTCTAATCCTGCAACGATTATGACAGATTCCGAAATGGCAGATAAAGTATATATCGAACCTCTAACGGTTGAATTTGTAAGTTCAATTATTCGCAAAGAGCGCCCGGATGCTTTACTTCCAACACTTGGAGGTCAAACGGGTCTAAACTTAGCTGTGGAGCTACACAACACAGGCATTTTAGAAGAATTTAATGTTGAAATTCTTGGTACAAAGCTGTCAGCTATCGAACAAGCAGAAGATCGTGAGCAGTTCCGCTCTCTAATGAACGAGTTAAACCAGCCCGTTCCAGCAAGCGAAATTATCCATACGCTTGACGAAGCATATTCATTTGTTGAAGAAGTAGATTATCCGGTTATTGTTCGCCCAGCATACACGTTAGGTGGAACAGGCGGCGGTATTTGCCACAACGAACAAGAACTCATTGAAATTGTTACAAGCGGTTTGAAGCACAGTCCGGTAACGCAATGTCTGTTAGAAAAAAGTATCGCTGGATTTAAGGAAATCGAATATGAAGTAATGCGTGATGCAAACGATAATGCGATTGTTGTATGTAATATGGAAAACTTTGATCCAGTAGGGATTCATACGGGTGATTCGATCGTTGTAGCACCGAGTCAAACGTTAAGCGATCGCGAATACCAGCTGTTACGAAATGCTTCACTAACAATTATTAGAGCATTAAAAATTGAAGGTGGATGTAACGTGCAGCTAGCGCTTGATCCAGAAAGCTTTCAATATTATGTCATTGAAGTAAATCCACGTGTAAGCCGTTCTTCAGCACTTGCATCGAAAGCAACGGGATACCCAATTGCAAAGCTAGCCGCTAAAATTGCTGTTGGATTAACTCTAGATGAAATGATGAATCCTGTTACAGGAAAAACGTATGCATGCTTTGAACCAGCGCTTGATTACATCGTATCAAAAATTCCACGCTGGCCGTTTGATAAATTTGAATCAGCTAATCGTAAGCTTGGAACACAAATGAAAGCAACAGGCGAAGTAATGGCAATTGGCCGTACGTTCGAAGAGTCACTTTTAAAAGCAGTTCGTTCACTAGAAGCAAATGTTCATCACTTAGAGCTTAAAGATGCGCATGAGTTTAGTGATGAAATCATCGAAAAAAGAATTCGTAAAGCAGGCGATGAGCGTTTATTCTATATCGCTGAAGCAATTCGCCGCGGTGTAACAATTGAACAGATTCACGATTGGAGCAAAATTGACTTATTCTTCTTAGTAAAGCTTGAACGAGTAATTCGATTTGAATCTGTGCTAAAAGAAGAGGTTCATAATATTGAAGTGTTACAGAAAGCAAAAGAAATGGGATTTGCGGATGATACCATTGCAAAGCTATGGAATCAATCAGAGCGTGAAGTATATGATTTCCGCAAGCAAAACGGCGTAACACCAGTTTATAAAACAGTTGATACATGCGCAGCAGAGTTTGAATCAAGCACACCTTACTTCTACGGAACGTTTGAAGAGGAAAATGAGTCAATCGTAACAGATCGCAAGAGCGTGATGGTGTTAGGCTCTGGTCCGATTCGTATCGGTCAAGGAATTGAGTTCGACTATGCAACGGTACATTCCGTATGGGCCATTAAAGAGGCTGGTTACGAAGCAATCATCGTTAACAATAATCCAGAAACGGTTTCAACTGACTTTAGTATCTCAGATAAATTGTACTTTGAGCCGCTTACAGTAGAAGATGTAATGCATATTATCGACTTAGAAAAACCAGAAGGTGTGGTTGTTCAGTTCGGTGGACAAACAGCTATCAATCTAGCAGAAGAGCTTGCAGCAAGAGGTGTAAAAATCTTAGGAACATCTCTAGAAAGCTTAGACGCAGCCGAAGATCGTAAAAAGTTTGAAGCAACGCTTGCTCGATTAGATGTACCACAACCTTTAGGCAAAACCGTAACTTCAGTTGAAGAAGCGGTCGTTGTTGCAAGTGAAATCGGCTATCCAGTTCTTGTTCGTCCTTCTTATGTACTCGGTGGACGTGCAATGGAAATTGTATACAAAGAAGAAGAGCTGCTACATTATATGAAAAATGCAGTAAAAGTACACGCAGATCATCCTGTTTTAATCGACCGTTACTTAACAGGGAAAGAGATTGAAGTAGATGCAATTTCTGATGGTGAAACAGTGGTTATTCCAGGAATTATGGAGCATGTAGAGCGCGCGGGTGTCCACTCAGGAGATTCAATTGCAGTATATCCTCCTCAAACACTGTCAGAGGAAGTAAAAAGCACAATTATCGACTATACAACAAGAATTGCGAAAGGCTTGAACATTATTGGACTACTGAACATCCAGTTTGTTCTATCAAAAGGTGAGGTTTATGTACTAGAAGTAAACCCACGTTCAAGTCGTACGGTACCGTTCTTAAGTAAAATTACGCGCATTCCAATGGCTAACGTTGCAACAAAAGTCATTTTAGGAACAAGCCTAAAAGATCTCGGCTACGAGTCAGGCTTACACCCAGAAGAAGAAGGCGTATATGTAAAAGTACCGGTGTTCTCATTTGCAAAGCTACGCCGTGTTGATATTACGCTTGGACCAGAAATGAAGTCAACGGGTGAAGTAATGGGGCAAGACTCTACGTATGAGAAAGCTCTTTATAAAGGCTTAATCGCGTCAGGAATGTCAATCAAGCCATACGGCTCAGTACTGATGACCGTATCAGATAAAGACAAAGAGGAAGCAACAGAGCTTGCAAAACGATTTGCAAATATCGGTTATCAAGTTATTGCAACAGAAGGAACAGCTGAAGTGTTTGAGAAAGAAAATATCCGCGTGAAAGTTGTGAACAAAATTCACGACCAAGATCATAATCTATTGGATGTCATTCGAACAGGTGAAGCACAGCTTGTGGTTAATACGTTAACAAAAGGTAAGCAGCCAGCTCGTGATGGATTTAAAATTCGCCGTGAAGCGGTTGAAAATGGCGTACCTTGTTTAACATCACTAGATACAGCTGAAGCAATTCTACGCGTGCTTGAAACAATTAGTTTCCACACTGTACCGATGAAAGAAGCGCGTCCAGCTCGTGAGGTGACAACTGTATGAACAAACATGAAATGATGCAAGTCGTCAAACAGCGTCCTTTAACTCATAACGTTTACGAATTAACACTGAAAGGCGAGCTTGTTCGTTTCATGAATGAGCCTGGTCAGTTCGTTCACATTCGCGTTGAAAATCAGTATTTGCCTCTTTTAAGAAGGCCGATTAGCATCGCTGAAATTAATCAAGATGCAAATGAGTTTAAGATGATTTATCGTGCGGAAGGTGCGGGAACAAAGCTGCTTGCTAGCAAGCAATCAGGCGAAGCAGTAGATGTGTTAGGACCTTTAGGTCACGGGTTTCCAACAGATGTACTAGAAAGTGGGAAAACAGCTGTATTGGTAGGTGGAGGAATTGGAGTTCCTCCTCTATACGAGCTGTCCAAACGATTAACAGCAAAAGGAATTAAGGTTGTTCATATACTAGGCTTTCAGTCAGCTGCTGATGTCTTTTATGAAAAAGAATTTAACGAGCTAGGAGATACGCATATTGCAACGGTAGATGGAACGTGGGGAATAAAAGGGTTTGTGACGGATATAATCGATCAGCTTCAGCTGCCGTACGATACGATGTTCTCTTGTGGCCCAACGCCTATGCTACGTGCTTTAGAAGCAAACTATAGCGATAAGCCCCTTTATATTTCATTAGAGGAAAGAATGGGTTGTGGAATTGGAGCTTGTTTTGCATGTGTCTGTCGTCAAAATGAAGAGTCTAATGCATATAAGAAAATTTGTAGTGATGGACCGGTTTTCCAAGCAGGGGAGGTGCTTTTATGAACATGCTTCAAACGACATTACCAGGCCTAGATTTAAAAAATCCCATCATGCCAGCTTCAGGATGCTTTGGGTTTGGAAGAGAGTATGCACAGTTTTATTCATTGGATACGCTTGGAGCTATTATGATTAAGGCTACAACTGCGGAAACAAGGTTTGGAAATCCAACACCACGCGTTGCAGAAACGCAGGCAGGGATGCTCAATGCAATCGGATTACAAAACCCAGGGTTAGAAAAAGTCATGTCAGAAGAATTAGTTTGGCTCCAAAAATATGATGTACCCATTATTGCAAACGTGGCAGGTGCATCTGTTGAAGAGTATGTCGAAGTGGCAAAGACAATTTCAACTGCTTCGAATGTAAAAGCATTGGAATTAAATATTTCATGTCCGAACGTAAAAGAAGGTGGTATCGCCTTTGGTGTTGATCCAGTAATTGCTGCGCGCTTAACAAAAGCAGTAAAAGAGGTATCAGAAGTGCCTGTATACGTTAAATTATCTCCCAACGTGTCAAACATTGTAGAAATGGCTACAGCTGTAGAAGCAGCGGGAGCAGATGGTTTAACAATGATTAATACGCTTTTGGGAATGCGTCTTGATTTGAAAACAGCACAGCCAGTGCTAGCGAATGGAACTGGGGGATTATCAGGTCCGGCAATTAAGCCAGTAGCTATTCGCATGGTCCATGAAGTGAGTCAAAAAGTAAACATTCCAATCATCGGAATGGGCGGAGTGACAACGGCTGAAGATGCGCTAGAATTCTTATACGCAGGTGCGAGCGCAGTTGCAGTAGGAACAGCAAACTTTGTAGATCCTTACGTCTGCCCAACTATAATCGATGAGTTGCCAAAATTAATTAATTCTTTAGGGTATGAACATGTATCTGAATGTGTAGGAAGGAGCTGGAAAAATTATGAAAAAGCCGTTTATCATTGCTCTTGATTTTTCATCACTGCATGATGTGAAGAAATTTTTAACATCGTTTGAGGGAGAATCTCTTTATGTGAAAGTGGGAATGGAGCTTTTCTATAAAGAAGGATTAGCAATTATTTCTTATCTGAAAGAGCAAGGGCATGAAATTTTTCTAGACTTAAAGCTTCATGATATTCCAAACACAGTAAAAAATGGAATGAAATCATTGGCTTCTCTAGACGTTGATCTAGTAAACGTTCATGCAGCTGGAGGTACACATATGATGCAATCGGCTATTGAAGGGCTGGAAGCAGGCACTTCTGTTGGTAAACAGCGCCCGCTATGTATCGCAGTGACTCAGCTCACAAGCACATCAGATACGATGTTGAAAGAGCAGCAGCTTATTACACATTCAATGCAAGAAGTTGTAACACATTATGCTTCTCTTGCTCATCAAAGCAAATTAGATGGTGTGGTCTGCTCAACTCATGAAGTGCCAAGTATAAGTAAGGCTGTAGGTGAATCTTTTTTAACCGTAACGCCTGGAATTCGAATGGCGCTTGATTCAAATGATGATCAAGTACGAGTAGCAACACCTGAGCTTGCGAGAGAGTATGGAGCAAGTGCTATTGTAGTAGGGCGCTCTGTGACAAACGCAAGGAATCCAGTAGAAGTTTATTATCAAATGTTAAAGCAATGGAAAGGGGAGCATGTATCACAATGACAAACTTACGAAAAGAAATCGCAAAACAACTAATTGATATCGAGGCAGTTAGCCTTCAGCCAGATCACCCATTTACTTGGGCTTCTGGAATTAAATCTCCCATCTATTGTGATAATCGTCTAACGCTATCTTATCCAGGCGTTCGAAAAGAAATTGCTAAAGGTTTACAAAGTTTGATTAAAACATATTTTGCAAATGCAGAAGTAATTGCAGGAACAGCAACGGCTGGAATTCCACACGCAGCGTGGGTGAGCGAAGCGCTGGAGTTACCAATGTGCTATGTGCGCAGTAAAGCGAAGGGGCATGGTCGCGGCAATCAAATTGAAGGAAAAGTAAAAGCAGGTCAAAAGGTTGTTGTAATTGAAGATTTAATTTCAACTGGAGGCAGTGTTTTAACAGCAGTGAATGCGTTAAAAGAACAAGGTTGTAACGTACTCGGTGTCGTATCTATCTTTACATACGAACTGGAAAAAGCGCGCCAATTATTTAAAGAAGAAGGTTTGCAAGTTTACTCTTTAACGGATTATTCAACGCTTGTAGAAGCGGCAAGTGAAGCAGGGTACATTCAAGAAGGTGCAATGAAAAAGCTCTTTAAGTGGAGAGAGAATCCTTCGGATCCAGCTTGGATGACAGCTGAAGAAACAGTTTAAGCTAAATAAAAAAGCGTGTCCAAGGTAAAGGACACGCTTTTTATGCTGGCATTAATCTCTTAATTTTAATACAAGTTCTTCACTAGGCGTTACGTAAACTGTTTGCTGATTATCGTAAGTAACAAATCCAGGTTTAGCACCACTTGGCTTTTTGACATGGCGAATCTTTGTAAAGTCAACTGGTACGGAGCTAGAATTTTTCGCCTTGCTAAAGTAAGCAGCAAGATGAGCGGCTTCAAGAATGGTTTCTTCTGTTGGCTCAGCGTTACGAATAACGACGTGAGATCCAGGTATATCTTTTGTATGGAACCAAATATGATCTCTCGCTGCAAGCTTATTTGTTAAATATTCGTTTTGTTTGTTGTTCTTGCCGACTAAAATGATGGTACCGTCACTGGCTTTATATTGCTCAAGCGTTGGAGTTGAATTCTTTTGCTTTTTACTTTTCTTTTGTTGGCGATTGCGTAGGTAGCCTTCTTCCACAAGCTCCTCTCGAATTTCAGCGATATCTTTGTGAGAAGCCGTCTCCATTTGCTGTAGTAAAGATTCAAAGTAGACAATTTCTTGTTGAGCTTTTTCAATTTGCTCATGAACAATCGCTACTGAATTTTTTGCTTTTTGATATTTAGTAAAGTAGCTCTGTGCATTTTGAGCAGGCGTTTTTTGAGGATCAAGCTCGATTGTTAGTGTCCCACTGTTTTCGTCATAGTAGTTTATAACGTCAACGGTCTTATCCCCTTTTTTAACAAGGTGTAAATGGGACGTTAGCAGCTCTCCTGCAAGTTGGTATTCACCAGCTTTTTCAGCTTGCTGTAGCGTCCTCTGCAACTTATTAATTTTCTTTTCATTTTTCTTTTTTTCAGTTGTCATGAACTGAAGTAAATCATGAGCTTGTTGCTTAACACGATCGCGCTCTGCTTTTCCATAATAGAAGCGGTCTAAAAGTTCACTAATAGTTTGGAACGTCTTTTCTTCACCTTGTAAGTGACTAAGAGATAAAAGGTGGAAGTAATCTTTTCCTTGTACCGAAGTGAGAGTTGGCTGCATGTCGCCCTCTTTAATAGCATTCATTGTATTAATAAACGCTTTGGGTAACGTAGTTTGGTTAGCTAGACCAGCGCGATAAACGATTTCATTTGCAAGCAGAGGTGAAAGCCCAGCAAAAGCTTGAACAAGTTGATTGCCAATCTTTCCGCTGTTGAAGTCTAAGCTTCTTAAAATCATCTCTTCATCTGCTTCAAATGGATCAAGCTTTTCCTGATTTGGTGGAAGTACATAAGTTGCACCAGGCAGTAGTGTGCGATGACGATTCATGGCCATTGGGATGTGCTTAATGCTATCGATAATGACATTTGTTTCTTTATCCACAAGCATGACGTTACTGTGACGTCCCATAATTTCAATAATAAGCTGCTTAGATGTTACATCGCCAATTTCGTTGCGCCCTTTTGTTTCAATGATAAGAATACGATCAAGCCCTAACTGATAAATTCGCTCAATAATATTTCCCTCTAAATGTTTACGAAGAAGCATGCAAAACATTGGCGGTTCAGCTGGATTTTCGTATGTTTCTTTTGTAAAGTGAACGCGTGCATAATTGGGGTGAGTTGAAATAAATAACTTTCGATTTTCCCCTTTAGCGCGAACTTGTAAAATTAGTTCATTTGGAAATGGTTGATAGACTTTTGCAATTCGACCGGATGTTAATGCGTTATCTAGTTCTTGTAAGATTCCGTATGTAAAGATTCCGTCAAATGACATGTTGTTCACATCCTTTAATGTTTCAAAAATAGTCCTTCGTAAAAGTATAGCATTTTTTAGGACGAGTCTGAATAAGCATACGATATAAGATTGTAACAATCTATGTGACTTATTTACAAACAAAAGGGTGTGAAGGAATGCGATGAAATGGTATGAGCTGAGTGAGCGAGCGACATTAGAAGTGACAAAAACAAATAAAGAAAATGGGTTAACCGCAAAAGAAATCGCATTGAGGCAGAAGCAAGAAGGTTTTAATGAGCTTGCTGAAGGTGAAAAGCAGTCTGCGCTGCTCGTATTCTTGGAACAGTTTAAGGATTTTATGGTTTTGGTTTTATTAGCAGCCACGCTAATATCAGGTTTATTAGGAGAGTATATTGATGCAATTGCCATTATTGCAATTGTCGTGATTAATGGGTTCCTTGGTTTTTTCCAAGAACGTCGTGCTGAAAAGTCACTGAATGCATTGAAGGAATTGTCGGCGCCGCAGGTACTTGCTTTACGAGACGGTAAATGGTCAAAGACCCTTTCAAGAGAACTTGTAGTGGGAGACATTGTAAAGTTCGGAAGCGGTGATCGGATTGGTGCTGATATTCGTCTTATTGATGCCAAAAGTTTAGAAATTGAAGAATCAGCGCTTACAGGTGAATCTGTCCCTGTTCCAAAGTATACACGGGTATTAGAAGGAAATGAAATTCCACTTGGAGATCAAGAGAATATGGCGTTTATGGGAACTCTTGTAACGCGTGGGAGCGGTGTTGGAGTTGTAGTAGGGACAGGCATGAAGACGGCGATGGGGCAAATTGCTGACTTGTTGCAAAATGCAGAAGCCGTTATCACACCCCTGCAGAGGAAGCTTGAACAGCTTGGGAAAATTCTCATTATTGTTGCGCTTTTATTAACGATTCTTGTAGTTGGAATTGGTGTCTTACAAGGGCATGATTTATACACGATGTTTTTAGCGGGCGTATCACTAGCGGTTGCCGCAATTCCAGAAGGATTGCCGGCTATCGTAACCGTTGCTTTATCATTAGGTGTTCAGCGGATGATCAAACAAAAATCTATTGTTCGGAAGCTTCCAGCTGTTGAAACACTGGGCTGTGCATCTGTTATTTGCTCAGATAAAACGGGAACACTTACTCAAAATAAAATGACGGTTACTCACTTATGGTCAGGTGGGAAAACGTGGAACTTGTCTGGAACAGGCTATGACCCAAGCGGAACTTTTTCTGTTGAGGGGAAAGATGTGAACGTTAGTCGAGAAAAACCATTGCAGCAGCTGTTGCTATTCGGTTTATTATGTAACCAAACAACGGTTACGAAAAAAGACAAAGATTATGTAGTTGATGGTGATCCTACAGAAGCCGCTTTAGTCGTAGCCGCAATGAAAGCAAACTTTACCCGTCAAAATGTAAAAGGAGACTTTAAAGTAATTGAAGAGTTCCCTTTTGACTCTACTCGTAAAATGATGAGTGTTGTGATTGAAGGCAAAGATAACAAGCGGTATGTGGTAACGAAAGGTGCACCGGATGTACTGCTAACAAACAGTAAGTCGATTGTATGGGAAAACCGTCATCAGTCCCTATCAGTTAGCGGTCGTGACGAGGTGCAAAATGCTATCCATTCTCTAGCAAGTAAAGCTCTTCGAACAATTGCCGTTGCCTATCGTCCGCTTGAATCGTACGAAACGATTACTACTGAACAGGAAGCTGAAAAAGAGCTTGTATTCTTAGGACTTCAAGGGATGATTGATCCTCCCCGCCCTGAAGTAAAGCAGGCTGTAAAAGAATGCCGAGATGCTGGAATTAAAACGGTTATGATTACAGGAGATCATGTAATAACCGCTGAAGCGATTGCCAAACAGCTAGGGATCTTACCAAAGGGAGGACGAGTGCTGGAGGGCCATACGCTAAATTCGATGTCTCAATCTGAACTTGAAGATGTGGTAGATGACGTATATGTTTATGCACGGGTATCGCCGGAGCATAAACTAAAGATTGTTAAGGCGCTACAAGCAAAAGATCACGTGGTAGCTATGACGGGTGACGGTGTAAACGATGCGCCTGCAATTAAAGCTGCAGATATTGGTATAGCGATGGGGATTACAGGAACGGACGTTGCAAAAGAAGCTTCAGCACTGGTGCTTTTAGATGATAACTTTGCAACGATTAAATCAGCAATTAAAGAAGGACGAAACATTTATGAAAATATTCGAAAGTTCATCCGATACTTACTAGCTTCTAATGTAGGAGAAATACTTGTCATGCTGTTTGCTATGATTCTAGCTTTGCCACTGCCGTTAGTACCTATCCAAATCCTATGGGTCAACTTAGTGACGGATGGCCTTCCTGCGATGGCATTGGGGTTAGATCAACCTGAAGATGATGTAATGAAGCGCAGACCAAGGCATCCAAAAGAAGGAGTGTTTGCACGGGGATTGGGTTGGAAGGTAGTGAGCAGAGGGTTTTTAATTGGAATTGCGACCCTTGCAGCGTTTATTATTGTCTATGATAATAACCCTGATAACTTACAGTACGCTCAAACGATAGCATTTGCCACGCTTGTTATGGCTCAACTGATTCACGTATTTGACTGTCGAAGTGAAAAATCCATTTTCGATCGGAACCCTTTTGAGAATCTTTACTTAGTTGGTGCGGTTATTTCATCAATTTTGCTAATGCTAGTTGTTATTTATTACCCACCTTTACAGCCAATCTTCCATACCATGGCTATTGCGCCAAGGGAATGGTTAATTATTTTAGGTTTAGCGAGTGTTCCAACATTTTTGCTAGCGGGTTCACTTTTAACAAGAAAAAAAGCATAATTAATGATATAGTAATAAAGCACTGGTGGAAGCATACGGTTTGCTTTCACCAGTTTTTAAAGAGTGAAGTACGTTGCTGTTACTCTTTTTTTGAGTAACACTTTCTTTTATTCCTTTTTTTTTGTAAGATGTACATAGTGGATGTGATGATAATGATAAGAAGTATGACAGGTTTTGGCCGAGGACGAGCAGATAATGACGCTCAAGCGGTAACGGTAGAAATGAAATCGGTAAATCATCGCTTTTGTGAAATTACTGTGCGAATGCCAAGGCAATTAATGGAAATTGAAGATAAAATAAAAAAAATCATTCAAACATACATAAAACGTGGTAGAGTAGAAGTATTTGTTACAATTTCAGGTGAAGGTTTGGCTAAAAAGACGTTGCAAACGGATTGGGAGCTGTTAAGTGAGTATATGAAAGCTTTCCAAGAAATTAGCGAGCGTCATGAGCTTTCCAAGTCTGTCGAAATTCAAGATATTCTACACATGCCTGACGTAATGACGACTTCTGAAGAAGAAGTAGACCAAACATCAATTCACCAGCTGGTATTTACAGCGGTTGAACAAGCAGTGTGTCAGCTGCTAACGATGCGTGAAAAAGAGGGGCAAGAATTATATCAAGATTTAGTTCAGCACCTTACAAACATCCAGCAGCTTCGGGAAGAAGTAGAATTGCTTGCACCAACTGTTAGTGAGCAATATGAAGATCGCTTGAGAAAAAGGTTAACTGACTATCTTGAAGGTACAATCGATGAACAGCGAGTGCTAGCAGAAGTGGCTATTTTTGCTGAAAAAGCTGATGTTAACGAAGAATTAACGCGTATTAACAGTCATCTTACTCAGTTCTTTCAAACCATCGATACAACTGATGTTATCGGAAGGAAGCTTGACTTTCTTGTACAAGAGTTAAATCGAGAAATGAATACAATTGGAGCGAAAGCAAACAGTGGTAAGATTGCTCAATGTGTCATCGATATGAAAACGCAGCTAGAGCGTTTGAAAGAACAAGTTCAAAATATTGAATAGTTACTAGTAGCCTTCGGAATAGACGGACACAATATGGATACAGTAGGGGGCTTTGTATGAGCGGTAAATTAGTTAATGTTGGGTTTGGAAATTTTATTTCTTCTAATCGCATCATTTCTGTCGTTCAGCCGGAATCAGCGCCAATTAAACGAATTGTGCAGGAAGCAAAAGATCGCGGAAGTTTAATTGATGCCACGCAGGGAAGAAAAACCCGAGCTGTGATTGTAATGGACAGTAATCATATTATTTTAGCTCCTGTTCAACCGGAAACTGTAGCACAAAGGCTTGTGAATAAAGAAGAATTAGTAGAAGGGTAGGGCGTATAAACCAATGATTGAAAGAGGTTTATTAATCGTTCTTTCAGGACCATCTGGTGTTGGAAAAGGAACGGTAAGAAAAGCATTATTTGAACAAGATGATATTAAACTTCAGTACTCTATTTCAGCAACAACACGTCGTCCACGTGAAGGCGAAGTTGATGGTGTGGATTATTTCTTTAAAGAACGCGAAGAATTTGAGCACATGATTGAAAATAAAAAGCTTCTAGAATGGGCAGAGTACGTAGGTAATTACTACGGTACACCTATTGACTACGTTGAAGAAACGTTAGCTTCAGGGAAAGATGTCTTTTTAGAAATTGAGGTTCAAGGTGCCCTTCAAGTAAAAGAAGCATTTCCAGAAGGATTGTTTATCTTTCTGGCACCGCCAAGCTTATCAGAGTTGAAGAGTCGTATTGTAAACCGCGGTACAGAAACAGAAGATTTAATTAACAACCGTATGCGCGTAGCGAAAGAAGAGATTGAGCTTATGCATGCATACGATTATGTAGTAGAGAACGACAAAGTAGAAAATGCATGTGCACGTATCCAAGCAATTGTGACGGCAGAACATTGCCGCCGCGACCGTGTATCAGCACGCTATAAAAGAATGTTGGAGGTAGAATAAATGCTTTATCCGTCAATTGACTCATTAATGCAACGTTTAGATTCTAAATATACACTAGTAACAGTAGCTGCAAAGCGCGCACGTCAACTTCAAATGCATAATGATACACCAATCGAAAGACCTGTATCTCATAAATTAGTAGGTTGTGCATTAGAAGAAATTAACTCAGAACAGCTTACGTATACGCACGTACCTTCAAAAGACGAGAATGAAGAAAGATAATTGTTAAAATAACAACCTATTCGCAGTAGGTTGTTATTTTTTTCTGTTAGAAAGAGGGTTTATCAAAATCAACTTCTATTCTTGAACATGTTATAATATGGACATTGTAAAGGTTGTTCAGTAGATAAAAAGATGGGAGTATGGGTAAAGATGTTGAAAGGAAAACGAATTTTATTATGTGTTAGTGGTGGAATTGCTGTTTATAAAGCATCAGCACTAACTAGTAAGTTAGTGCAAGCAGGAGCTGAAGTAAAAGTCATCATGACAGATTCTGCTCGTGAGTTTGTTACGCCGCTAACATTTCAAGCACTTTCAAGAAATCCTGTATACACAGATACATTTGATGAAAAAGATCCGGCTGTTATTGCACATATTGATTTAGCAGATTGGCCAGATTTAATTCTCGTCGCACCTGCCACTGCTAATATGATAGGGAAATTAGCAAATGGAATTGCCGATGATATGATTTCAACTACTCTTCTTGCTGCCACAGCTCCAGTTTGGATTGCTCCAGCAATGAATGTTCATATGTATGATCACCCAGCTGTGAAAAAGAACATGCAAACATTAGCTTCATTTGGCTATCAGTTTGTTGAGCCTGGAGAGGGTTATTTAGCATGTGGTTATGTTGGAAAAGGTAGGTTAGAAGAACCTGAAACAATTGTTAGCCTTCTACAGTCTTACTTTCATGACCAAAAGGCACCTCAAGCGCTAAAAGGTACGAATGTTTTGGTTACCGCAGGCCCAACGGTTGAGCGAGTGGATCCTGTGCGTTTCTTTACTAATCGTTCTACTGGTAAAATGGGCTATGCTATAGCAGAAGAAGCAGCGAAGCAAGGAGCCAATGTAACGTTAGTATCTGGTCCAACGCAGCTTACGCCTCCTGCTAATGTTAAAACAGTGCAAGTTGAGAGCGCACAGCAGATGTTTGAAGCGGTGATGAAGCATTATACAAATATGGATGTTGTCATTAAATCCGCGGCGGTTGCTGACTATCGTCCAAAGAATGTTCATCAACAAAAGATGAAGAAGCAGCCTGGAGAGGCAGTGCTAGAATTGGAGCGAACTACTGATATTTTGAAAACGCTCGGAGATTACAAAGATTATAATCAGGTGCTTGTTGGATTTGCAGCAGAAACAGAACAAGTAGACCTATATGCTCAAAAGAAGCTCGAGAGCAAAAATCTAGATATGATTGTCGCTAATAACGTAACAAGTGAAGGCGCAGGCTTTGGAACAGATACGAACATTGTGACATTTTATAAGCGAAACGGTGAGCAAAAGCAGCTTCCGCTCATGTCTAAATCATCCGTTGCCAAAGCTTTATTAGAAGAAGTGAAGCAGTTGCTAGCGAGTGTTCGACAATGAACTTTGCTAGCGTAATTGTTGATGTAGCGGCAAAGCAAACGGACAGAGTATTCGATTACTCAATTCCTCAACAGTGGAGAGAGGTTCTTGTCCCAGGAATGCGAGTAATCGTTCCGTTTGGCCCACGCAAGGTGCAGGGATTTGTTGTAGACGTTAAAGTAGAAACAGATGTAAAGCGAACGAAGCCAATCGCTGAGCTGCTTGATTTAACACCAGTGTTAACGCCTGAACTATTAGAGCTCGGTCATTGGCTCACTGAAAAAACACTTTGCTTTAAAATATCGGCTTTTCAAGTAATGTTACCCGCTGCGATGAAAGCAAAATATGATAAAAAAATAATGCTTCAATCAGGAGTAGAAAGTTCACAGCTTCACTCAAAGGTGCAGCCATACTTTCAACATACGTCTGAAGTGATGTGGAGCGATATTGAGAAATCAGAGGCTGTAAATAGTTTTTATCGTGATATCCAAAAAGGTCTCTTAGAAGTTGTATATCTAGTCAAGAGTAAAGGGAATAAAAAAACTGTGAAAGCTCTTCGCTTAGCTCAGCCTTCTGAACGTGTGAAACAGGTTATGAAAGAGCTGCCTAAACAAGCTGAAAAGCAAAAACAAGTCCTTGAATTTATGTTGGTGCAAGAAGAGGCGGTAGCACAAAAGGACATTATGACCGCACTTAACGTAACGGGAGCACCTATTAAAGGATTAGTGTCAAAAGGTTTGCTTTACGAGGTTGATATGGAGATTTATCGAGATCCTTATGCCAATCGCGATTTTGTTCCATCAAAACCTTTTCCGTTAACAGATGAACAATCTGCTGCTATCAAACCAATTCTACGTGACATTGAGAACGATGAACACGATGTTTTTCTCATGTATGGTGTAACGGGAAGCGGTAAAACGGAAGTGTATTTGCAGTCAATTGACCAAGTATTGAAACAGGGGAAAGAAGCGATTATGCTTGTTCCCGAAATATCACTAACGCCTCAAATGGTCAAAAGGTTTAAAGAACGATTCGGTTCGAAGGTGGCCGTGATGCATAGTGGTTTGTCAGCCGGTGAGAAATACGATGAGTGGCGTAAAATTCAGCGTAAAGAGGTATCCGTGGTTGTAGGAGCAAGATCAGCTATATTTGCTCCGTTTCAACATGTGGGCATCATCATCATTGATGAAGAGCATGAAACAAGCTATAAGCAAGAAGAAAACCCTCGGTATCATGCGCGCGATGTGGCGATTAAACGCGCAGAGTTTCACAACTGTCCAGTGATTTTAGGGAGTGCAACCCCAACGCTAGAGTCATTTGCACGTGCTCAAAAAGGCGTTTATAAACTTTTAACACTGCGTGAACGGATGAATAAATCAGCTCTTCCAAAAGTAGATATTGTGGATATGCGTGAAGAGCTCCGAGACGGAAATCGGTCAATGTTCTCTACGCTTCTTCTTGAAAAAATACATGAGCGCCTTGAAAGAGGAGAACAAATTGTATTGTTCTTAAATAAGAGAGGACACTCATCTTTTGTTATGTGCCGTGACTGCGGTTATGTTCCTTCGTGTCCTCACTGTGAAATTTCATTGACATATCACCGCTACCAAAACCGAATGAAATGTCATTACTGTGGGTATGAAGAGCCAACTCAAACGGCTTGTCCAGAGTGCGAAAGCGACCATATTCGCTTTTTTGGATCAGGAACGCAAAAGGTGGAAGAAGAGCTGGGAAAAGTGTTGCCTGCAGCGTCTGTCATTCGAATGGATGTTGATACAACAAGCCGCAAAGGAGCTCACGAAAAACTACTAACAAAGTTTGGAGATGGAGAAGCACAGATTTTATTAGGTACGCAAATGATTGCTAAAGGCTTAGATTTTCCAAACGTAACGCTTGTTGGAGTTTTATCAGCAGATACAATGTTAAACCTTCCGGACTTTCGAGCGGCTGAAAAAACGTTTCAGCTCCTTACACAAGTAAGCGGAAGAGCAGGACGCCACCACCTGCCTGGTGAAGTTGTAATTCAAACCTATGCTCCTGAGCATTACAGCATTCAATTAGCAAGTCAGCACGACTATGATACTTTTTATCTTGAAGAAATGAAGCTTAGACAAGCTCATCGCTATCCGCCGTTCTTTTATTTGGCGTTGGTAACTGTCTCACATGAAAACGTGGCAAAAGTGGTGTCTGTAACTGGGAAAATATCGCAGTATTTAAGGCAAAAGCTCACTCCGCAAGCCGTTATTTTAGGGCCTGTTACCTCTCCGATTGCTAAGATAAAAGATAGATATCGATATCAATGCATGATAAAATACAAGCTGGAACCGAATATGATACCAGCGTTAAAATATATAGTAAACCAGTACCAAGATCAAATGCAGCAGGAACAACTAACGATTACGATTGATTTACACCCGTATTCAATGATGTAAATCGACAACGAAAACGTTAAATGACTGCTGTTTTGGATATAAATAGAAAGAGTTGAAGGAGGGAGTAGCTTGGCTAAATTAAAGCTAGTTTACCACCCCAATGAAGTATTAGAGACAAAGTGTGAACCTGTCACAGTGTTTGATAATAAATTAGCTAAGTTAATGAATGGCATGTATGATTTAATGCTGGAAGCAGATGGAGTAGGACTTGCTGCTCCACAGGTTGGTGTATTACAGCAAGTAGCAGTGGTTGATATAGGAGATCGACACGGCAAAATTGAATTGGTTAATCCAGTCATTCTTGAAAAACGTGGTCAACAAACTGGTCCTGAAGGCTGCTTAAGTTTTCCGGGCCTTTTTGGTGACGTAACTCGTGCTGACTATGTGAAAGTACGAGCACATAATCGCCGTGGGAAAGTATTTGTAATGGAAGCAAAGGGTTTTTTAGCGCGTGCCATTCAGCATGAAATTGACCACTTACATGGGGTGCTTTTTACTGAGAAAGTATCGCGTTACTATGAAGATGGAGAACTAGAAGGGTAGGAATTTAAAATGAAAGTTGTGTTTATGGGAACACCGGATTTTTCTGTACCGGTATTGCAGACTTTAATTAAGGATGGATATGAAGTAGTGGCCGTTGTAACGCAGCCTGATCGTCCAAAAGGAAGAAAAAGAGTTATGACTCCACCACCAGTAAAAGTAGAAGCACAAAAGCACGGCATCCCAGTGCTACAGCCAGAAAAGATTCGTTTAGAAGAAGCGTATAGTGAGGTATTAGCGTATAACCCTGAATTAATTGTAACGGCAGCATTTGGACAAATTTTACCAACACCAATCCTAGAAGCGCCGAAATATGGCTGTATTAATGTTCATGCATCATTGCTTCCTGAGCTTAGAGGAGGAGCACCAATTCATTATTCTATTTTACAAGGTAAGCCAAAAACTGGCGTAACGATTATGTATATGGTTGAAAAGCTAGATGCCGGTGATATCTTGACGAAAGTCGAAGTGCCTATTGAAGAAAAAGACCATGTTGGAACGTTGCACGATAAACTAAGCGAAGCGGGAGCTAAATTATTATCTGAAACTATTCCATCTCTCGTATTAGGTGATTTAACACCAATAAAGCAGAACGAAGATGAAGCTACATTTGCATTTAACATAAAGCGCGAACAAGAAAAAATTGATTGGACGCGAAGCGGTGAGGAAATTTATAATCACATCCGTGGTCTTCACCCTTGGCCAGTGGCGTATACGACGCTAAATGGTCAAGTGATGAAAGTTTGGTGGGGAGAAAAGGTTGCGGCAGAAGGAGAGCCAGGTAAGGTAGTATCGCTTGAAAAAGATGGGTTTATCGTGGCGACAGGAAACCGTACAGGAATTAAAATTACAGAGCTTCAACCATCTGGAAAAAAGAGAATGGAAGCCGCACAGTTTTTACGCGGAAATGGTATTGAAGTAGGGGCTGTGTTAGGAGCTCATAATGAGTAAATATAACGTTCGTGATATTGCGCTTGATATTTTACTTTCGATTGAAAAGAATCAAGCTTTCAGTAACTTGTTGTTAAACAAAAGTATTCAAAAGTACGGTGTTCAAGGGAAAGATGCCGGCCTCTTAACAGAAATTGTATATGGTACAATTCAAAGAAGAGATACGCTAGACTATGGCTTGGCTCCGTTTTTAGCAAAAGCAAAAAAGCTACAGCCTTGGGTTAGAGTACTGCTTCGCTTGTCTCTTTATCAAATGTTGTACTTAGACCGTGTTCCTGATCGCGCAGTTATTCATGAAGCAGTGGAAATTGCTAAGCAGCGTGGTCATAAAGGAATTGCTTCAATGGTGAATGGTGTTTTGCGTAATGTACAACGAAATGGCGTTCCAAGCGTAGAAGAGATTAAAGATCCTATTGAGCGCTTAGCGATAGAAACAAGTCATCCTTTATGGTTGGTGAAGCGATGGGTGGAACAATATGGATTGGACAAAACGCGTGAAATTTGTTTAGCTAATCTAATGTCCCCTAAGCAAACGCTTCGTGTAAACACAGCGCGTTTCACTATTTCTGAAGTGATTGCACAGCTTGAACAAGAAGGTATTTCTGTAGAAAGTGGTGGACTTGTTAAGGAAGCTCTAGAAGTTCAAAGAGGAAATGCAGCATATACAGATGCGTTTAGAAATGGGATGTTTACTGTACAGGACGAAAGTTCAATGCTTGTTGCTCATGCTCTTGGTGCTGAGCAAGGAGAAACGATTTTAGATAGCTGTGCGGCACCAGGTGGGAAATCAACTCATATCGGTGAAAAGCTTAACAACACGGGACAAGTCATTTCTTTAGATATTCATGATCACAAAGTCAAGTTGATTTCTGAGCAGGCAGAACGCTTGCAACTTATGAATATTTCACCAACAGTGCAAGATAGTCGTAAGGTAGCAGAGCGCTTTGAAGAAGAAACGTTTGATCGTATTTTAGTCGACGCTCCGTGCTCAGGGTTCGGTGTTATGCGAAGAAAACCAGATTTAAAGTATGTTAAGACCGAGCGTGACGTTCAGCAATTGTCAAAAATCCAGCTTGATATTTTATCAGCTGTTGCTCCACTATTAAAAAAAGGTGGGACGCTTGTATACAGTACATGTACGATTGATCGGGATGAGAATGGAGATGTAGTGGATGCATTTCTCGATAATCACCCAGAATTTATGGTAGACTCTACCTTGGCAGAACGTATGCCAGAAAAGATTAAACAAAACGTTAAACACGGTCAAATCCAACTTCTTCCAAGTGAAGAAAGTGATGGGTTTTACATTGCCTGTTTACAAAAGAAGGTGTAAAAATGGAAGGAACTATTAGTAAAAGAGCCAAAGATAAAAAAGTAGAAAATAAAAAGCCGTCAATTTATTCATTACAATTACATGAGTTAGAGGCATGGTTAGTATCTCAGGGAGAGAAAAAATTTCGTGGGAAACAAATTTTTGACTGGCTATATGTAAAGCGCGTGACTGAATTTGACGATATGTCGAATTTGTCAAAAGGACTCCGTGATAAGTTAAATGAGGCCTTTGTTTTAACTACGTTAAAAACCGCTGTTCAACAAACTTCTTCAGATGGAACAATGAAATTTTTATTTGAACTTCACGATGGCTATACAATTGAAACAGTACTTATGCGACACGAGTACGGAAATTCAATTTGTGTAACAACACAAGTTGGCTGTCGCATTGGCTGTACGTTCTGCGCGTCTACTCTTGGCGGATTAAAGCGTAACTTAGAAGCTGGTGAAATTGTTGCTCAAGTAGTGAAAGTACAAAAAGCGCTTGATGAACAAGGAGAACGCGTAAGTCATGTCGTAATTATGGGTATTGGTGAACCGTTTGATAACTACGACCAAATGATGGGCTTCTTAAAAATCATTAATCATGATAATGGCCTTAATATTGGTGCTCGTCACATTACGGTATCAACAAGTGGAATTATCCCTAAAATCTATAAATTTGCTGATGAGCAAATGCAGATTAATTTTGCCATTTCCTTACATGCACCAAACAACGACATTCGTTCAAAGTTAATGCCGATTAACCGTGCTTACAAACTACCTGACTTAATGGAAGCAATTAAATACTATACCGACAAAACAGGTCGTCGTATCAGCTTTGAATATGGTTTGTTTGGTGGAGTAAATGACCAGGTGGAACATGCTGAGGAGTTAGCAGCGCTTATTAAAAACATTAAATGTCACGTAAATTTAATCCCTGTAAACTATGTTCCAGAGCGTGACTACGTTCGCACACCGAGAGAACAAATTTTTGAATTTGAAAATACGTTGAAAAAACATGGTGTTAACGTAACAATTCGCCGTGAACAGGGACATGATATTGATGCAGCTTGTGGTCAATTGCGTGCGAAGGAGCGTAAAGAAGAGACGAGGTGATTGTATGGAAACTGTCTTTATGACAGACCGAGGGAGAATACGTCAACACAATGAAGATAACGGAGGGGTATTTTTGAACGCTCATGGCCAAGTGCTTGCAATTGTAGCAGATGGTATGGGAGGTCATCGTGCTGGGGATGTAGCCAGCGCGATGGCGGTTCAAAAATTGCAAGATGTCTGGACGAGCAGTCCAGCTATAAATGAACCGAACGATGCTACTACTTGGATACGTGAACAAGTAATGAATGTAAATGAAGCTATACATCAACATGCAAGCGAACACGAGGAATGTAAAGGAATGGGGACAACCATTGTACTAGCTATTTGCACATCTGAATTTTGTACAATTGGTAATATTGGAGATAGCCGTGGCTATTTATTCAATGAAGATGGTTTTAGGCAAATTACAGAAGACCATTCCCTTGTCAATGAGTTGGTTAAAAACGGTCAAATTTCACGAGAAGATGCGGAACATCATCCTCGTAAAAATATTTTATTACGTGCATTAGGTACGGAAGAAAAAGTAGATCTTGATGTAAAAACTGTTGAAATCGAATCAACAGATTTATTATTATTGTGTTCAGATGGGCTTTCCAATAAAATAAGCGAAGAGAAGCTCCAAGACATTTTACAACCTGGAACGTCTCTAAACGAAACAGGTGCACGCTTAATTACATTGGCTAATGAATTAGGTGGAGAAGATAATATTACACTAGCAATTGTGGACTTTACATCTGAAAGTGGGTGAGAACGTTGCTAATCGGGAGACGGCTAAACGACCGTTATAAAATTCTACATGTCATTGGTGGAGGTGGCATGGCCAACGTTTATTTAGCACGTGATATGATTTTAGATCGCGACGTGGCAATTAAAGTTCTGCGATTAGATTTTGCTAATGACGATGCTTTTATTAAGCGTTTCCACCGTGAGGCACAATCTGCAACAAGTATTGCTCATCCAAATATTGTGAGTATTTATGATGTTGGAGAAGAAGAGGACATCTATTACATTGTAATGGAATATGTTCCTGGAATGACCTTAAAGCAATATATTTTACAAGAGTCACCGCTATCTTTAGAGAAAGCGATACATATTATGACTCAAATCACATCCGCAATTGCTCATGCTCATCAATATGGAATTATTCATCGAGATATTAAACCACAAAATATTTTAATTGACCATGATGATACGGCAAAAGTAACAGACTTTGGAATTGCTGTGGCTTTAAGCTCAACAACTATTACACATACAAATTCTGTATTAGGGTCTGTTCATTATCTCTCTCCAGAACAAGCAAGAGGAGGTCTAGCGAATAAAAAGTCTGATATTTATTCATTAGGCGTCGTTTTGTTTGAATTATTAACTGGTCGAGTGCCATTCTCGGGAGAGTCTGCTGTTTCGATTGCATTAAAGCACTTGCAAACGGAAACACCATCACCAAGAAAATGGAATCCTTCCATCCCACAAAGCGTAGAAAACGTTGTATTAAAAGCAACAACAAAAGATCCGTTTTATCGCTATAGTACGGTAGAAGAATTTGAAGAAGATTTACGTTCTGCGATTCATCCTACTCGACATAATGAACAAAAGTTCATTGTACCAGATGATGATGAAGTAACAAAAGCTATTCCAATTATAAAAGATGAGCCATATGGTCATGAATTGGAAAAGGCGCCTGTTCGTAAACCTTCAAATACAAATAAAAGTGAAGTAGAATCCAAGAAAAAGCCTAGAAAGAAAAGTAAAGTTATTTTAACGCTCGCGCTTATTTTTTTATTGTTAGCGGCAGCGAGTGTCGCTGCGGTGACTTTTATCCCTTCTTTACTATTGCCTAAAGATGTTACGGTTCCTGATTTACATAATGAGGACTATGAGTCAGCCGTTACTGAACTTGTATCGTTAGGGTTTAATGTCAAAGATCCAAAAGATATATCTGATGATGAAGTAGAAGAAGGAGATGTTGTTAAAACATCGCCTAAAGCGGGAAATGTTGTAAAAGAAGGTACAGGTGTTATTATCTATCGAAGTACTGGAAAAGCAAAAGTAGCATTTGACCGCTTTAATGGACGAGATGTAAGTGAAGTTCAAAAGCTGCTTGAAAGTCAGAAATATCGTGAAGTACGAACAATTGAAATTGATAGTGAGGAGCCTAAAGGAACAATACTAGATCAAAGTCCAAAAGAAGGCGAAGAAGTTGTTCCAGAAAGTACGGCCGTAACGTTATGGATAAGCAAAGGCCCTCCAGAAATTAAAGTTAAGGATTTTTCAGGATGGACGGAAAAAAGCCTTCGAGATTATGTAGCAGAAGAAGAATTTGAAATTGCAGTAGAAAGCGAATATTCTGATACTGTTGAAAAAGGTTTGGTTATTTCTCAAACACCAAAAGCGGGCTCTGTTATTAAAAAAGGTGATAAACTAACGTTTAAAGTTTCCTTAGGAAAGGAAGAAGTACCCCCTCAAACCGTCAATGTACAGGTGACGATTCCATATGAGGACAAGAGTAGCACAGGAGAAAAGGCTGAGCAAAAAGTAGAAATTTACGTAGAAGATGCAGATAATACAATGTCTGTACCTATTAAAGAATTAACTATCACAGAAACGGTTACTGAATCATTCGATGTATTAGTGAAAAAAGGCGAGCAAGCTAAATACAAAGTAGTTCGAGATGGTCAAGTAATTGAAGAAAAAGCTGTAGAATATCCAGAAGAATGATAGGAGTGAGGTTATGCCAGAAGGAAGAATTATTAAATCCTTAAGTGGATTTTATTATGTTCTTCATGATGGACAAGTAACCCAGTGTCGCGGAAGAGGAGTATTTCGAAAGAAAAAAGTCACTCCTTTAGTAGGCGATGAAGTAGTGTTTCAAGCTGATAATGAGCTTGAAGGGTATATACTTGAAATTAAAGAACGTAAAAATGAGTTAGTTCGACCCCCAATCTCAAACGTTGATCAAGCGTTGTTAGTATTTTCAGCTATCGAGCCTGATTTTAGTACGGTGCTTTTGGATCGCTTTTTAGCTTTGGTAGAGTCTAATGATATTCAACCGGTTATTTGTATTTCAAAAGTTGACTTGTTGTCAGAGAAACAAAAGCAATTAATTGAGCAATATGCCGAAGATTATCGTAAAATAGGATATGAGGTAATTTTAACATCAACCGTAACGGAAAACGGGATTGCAGAAATTAAGCCGCTGTTTGAAAATCAAATAACGGTTATTGCAGGACAATCAGGAGTTGGTAAATCTTCGTTGCTAAACGTTTTAAAGCCTGAACTAGAGCTGAAGACAAATGATATCTCAACATCATTAGGACGAGGAAAGCATACAACCAGACATGTGGAGCTTATATCATTTGGTGACGGACTTGTAGCAGATACACCGGGCTTTAGCTCCTTGGAGTTTCTAACTTTAGAGGTAGAAGAACTTTCTCACTGCTTTCCAGAAATGTCTCGCTTAAGTGAAGACTGTAAGTTTAGAGGATGTCTGCACGTGAAAGAACCAAAGTGTGCAGTTAAGAAAGCGGTAGAGAATCAATCAATTCCAGCGTACCGTTATGAGCATTATTTGCAGTTTATTGAAGAAATCAAGCAAAGAAAGCCGAGGTATTAAACATGACAAAAATTGCACCTTCCATCTTATCAGCTAATTTTTCTAAATTAGGAGAAGAAATTCGTGAAGTAGAAGCTGGTGGAGCTGATTATATTCATGTAGATGTAATGGATGGCCATTTTGTTCCTAACATTACAATTGGTCCTTTAATTGTAGAAGCAATTCGTCCAATTACATCTCTTCCGCTAGATGTACACTTAATGATTGATAACCCTGATGCGTACATTCCAATGTTTGCAAAAGCAGGTGCTGATATTTTAACTGTGCATGCGGAAGCATGTACACATTTACACCGTACGATTCAATTAATTAAAGAACATGGAATGAAAGTTGGAATTGCGTTAAATCCAGCTACGCCAATCGATGTTGTAAAACATGTTTTGGAAGACATCGACTTAATTTTATTAATGACGGTTAATCCAGGTTTTGGAGGCCAAAAGTTTATTAATAGCGTACTACCAAAAATTGAACAAATATCTCAGCTTATTGAGATTCGTCAGCTATCTATAGAAGTAGAAGTAGATGGTGGAGTAAACGAAGAAACAGCAAAAAAATGCGTAGAAGCTGGGGCAAACGTTTTAGTAGCTGGCTCAGCGATTTATGATCAAGAAGACCGCGCAGCTGCAATTGATCGAATTCGCTCAACTATATAATTAGTAGATAAAAGTTGTCAAAGGAAAAGTGAAATCTGTTTTTCCTTGGCAACTTTTTTAAATAGTTCGTAAAGAGAAAGGGTGGCTTATTATTATTATTCATATTTTGGCAGGTGGTCCAGATAACTATGTGCCGGAACTTCACAAGTGGAAGGCATGCGATAAGTGGATAGGTGTAGATCGCGGTGTGTTCACTCTGCTTGAACAGGGAATTATTCCTGATGAAGCGTTTGGAGACTTTGACTCTATCAACGCGGAGCAGCTGAAGGTTATTCAGGATAGGCTTGGAGATTTACATATTTATCCGTCTGAAAAAGACGCAACGGATTTAGAACTTGCAGTTGAGTGGGCTGTATCGAAAAAGCCTGCATACGTTCGGATCTTCGGAGCCACAGGCGGCAGGATTGATCATATGTTCGGAGCTGTTCAACTTCTGTATAAAAGCCTGCAAGAAAACGTAAAAGTAGAGCTAGTTGACAAGCAAAACAGCATCCAATTGTTTTCGCCTGGAACGCATGAGATTGAAGAAAGAATTCATGCAAAATACGTCTCGTTTATTCCCTATGCTGGAGGTGTGGAAAACCTTACGCTAACAGGCTTTAAGTATCCCTTAACAAACCACTATGTAGAACTTGGCTCTACTTTATGTATAAGTAACGAACTTCTTACACAAAGAGGTACTTTTTCATTTACTACAGGCATATTAATGATGATAAGAAGCAATGATGCAGATTGCTTATGAAACACTTTAATAATGTTGATGGAAGAATGGGTGAAAGTAGGCCATTAAAAGTAGATGAATGGTGGAAATGGTGAGGAGGAGTAGTATGAAATTTTATACGATTAAACTTCCAAAGTTTTTAGGCGGTATTGTAAAGGTCATGTTAAATTCATTTAAAAAAGATTAAAAGGCGAGATAATAAAAGAAGCACCATATACATGGTGCTTTTTCGTTATCGAAAATTAAACGCGTTCAACTTTACCTGATTTAAGGGCTCTAGCTGATACGTATACACGTTTTGGTTTACCGTCCACAAGGATACGTACTTTTTGAACGTTAGCACCCCATTTACGCTTTGTAGCGTTCATAGCGTGAGAACGTGCATTACCTGAACGAGCTTTTCTGCCAGTGATTACACATTTGCGTGCCATAGTTTTCCCTCCTAACACAAAAAAACTACTCAATTCTGCTTCTTGAGAAATACTATATTAATTTATCACAGCATTCTTTATAATGCAATACTTCTCAACAAAAGCTTTCAAGAAATTTTCCTTGACATATAAATTGAATGTATGTTCAATAATAAAGAGAGTTAAATTTGGGTAATTAGGGAATGTTCTTTTAAAAAGAGATTGATTATAGTAAAATATTTATTAGCCTATGTATAGAAAGGGGAAAAAGTATGTCCATCGAAATGAAAACTAAGTACGGTCAAATTGATATCTCCACAGACGTAATTGCAACGATTGCTGGAGGGGCAGCTATTGACTGCTATGGAATTATCGGCATGGCTTCTAAGAATCAAATCAAAGATGGTCTTACTGACATTCTTCGTAAAGAAAACTTTACACGCGGTATTATCGTAAGGCAAGAAAATGATGAAGTACATATTGATATGTATATCATTGTTAGTTATGGAACGAAAATCTCAGAAATTGCTCATAACGTACAGACTAAAGTGAAATATACGCTAGAACAAACAGTTGGTCTAACGGTTGACTCAGTAAATATTTACGTGCAGGGTGTTCGTGTAACGAACGTGTAATTAAGGAGGAAGATTCGTGTCAATGACAACATTGAACGGAAAACGTTTTGCAGAAATGGTGCTTCAAGGAGCACAGCATCTGTCAAATAATGCTGACTATGTAGATGCACTAAACGTTTTTCCAGTTCCAGATGGAGATACAGGTACCAACATGAACCTGTCAATCACATCAGGTGCTAAAGAAGTAAAAAGAAATGTATCAAATCATATTGGTCAAGTAGGACAAGCTTTATCAAAAGGACTATTAATGGGGGCACGTGGTAACTCAGGTGTTATCTTATCACAGCTTTTCAGAGGTTTTGGCAAAGCGATTGAACAAAAAGAGTTTATCACAACGGTAGATTTTGCACATGCGCTTGAGGTGGGTGTTGAAACAGCCTACAAGGCTGTTATGAAGCCTATTGAAGGTACAATCTTAACGGTTGCAAAAGATACGGCTAAAAAGGCCGTTGAAGTAGCTGAAAAGCAGCCAGAAATGATTCCGTTTATGGAAGAAGTGCTAAAAGCATCAAAAGCATCTCTTGATCGCACTCCAGAATTGCTTCCTGTTTTAAAAGAAGTAGGCGTTGTAGATAGCGGTGGACAAGGTCTAGTGTTAATCTATGAAGGGTTTCTAGCCGAGTTAAAAGGTGAAAAGCTTCCCGGCGTACCTTTGGCAATCCCGTCAATGAATGAGCTTGTAAACGCTGAACACCATAAGCACGCTCAAAGTCATATGAACACTGAAGATATCGAATTTGGATATTGCACAGAATTTATGGTTCGTTTAGAAGCAGACAAAATGGAAAAGCATGCATTCTCAGAAGAAACATTTCGTCAGGATCTGAGTAAATGGGGCGATTCTTTATTAGTTGTGTCTGATGATGAAGTCGTAAAGGTGCATATCCATGCTGAGCATCCGGGTGAAGTATTAAACTATGGTCAGCGCTATGGTAGCTTAATAAAAATGAAAATTGAAAACATGCGTGAACAGCATAGCGAAATTGTTTCGAAAGAAGCTCCTGCTCCTGTAAAGGCTGAGAAGAAACCATACGGTATTGTGACAGTCTCAATGGGAAGCGGTATTGCAGAGCTGTTTAAAAGTATTGGAGCCACTGTTGTAATTGAAGGTGGCCAAACGATGAATCCAAGTACAGAAGATATTGTCAAAGCAATTGAAGAAACACATGCTGAAAAAGTCATCATTCTTCCTAATAATGGGAATATTGTGATGGCTGCAAACCAAGCTGCGTCTGTAGTAGGAGACCACGTTGCTGTTGTTCCTTCTAAAACCGTTCCACAAGGAATGACAGCGCTTCTATCGTTTAATCCTCAATCCGATTTAAATACGAATGAAGAAGCGATGACGGAAGCACTTAGTCATGTGAAAACGGGTCAAATCACGTATGCTGTACGTGATACAAATATTGATGGCCTAGAGCTTGCAAAAGGTGACTTTATGGGAATTGCTGAAAAGCAAATTGTTGTAAAGGATACAGAAAAGCTTGAAGTTGCTAAAAAGTTACTGCAGCATATGGTTGATGAAGACTCAGAAATCATTACAATCTTGCAAGGCGAAGATGTTGCTGATGAAGAAATGGATGAGTTAGTATCATTTGCCGAAAGTCAATTTGAAGATGTTGAAGTGGAAGTTCATAAAGGTGGGCAACCATTATACTCGTATATTTTTGCGATCGAATAATAAAAATGCAGGTTAGTTTTTTTAGCTAACCTGCATTTTTTTATTGGGTATAAAGTGTCAGAATTTACAGAATACGAACGTTTTATTCTTTTTGTTTGTTTTTGTTCGTGTAAAAGGTTATTTCGGTTGAAAAGCTCACTATATTGTGATAATTTTTAAAGTGACGTACATCGTGCGTTACTTTAAAGTAAATACTTAAGTAAAGATGAATGCAGCATAGGGGGAATTTACAATGGAGATTTTGAAAGGTACGGCACTGCTTTTATTGGTCTTATTTTTATTTTGGCTTTTCAGTAACAAAGCACCGTATGGGATGAAAGCTATGGGAGCTTTAGCAGGCGGTGCCGTTGCGGCGTTTCTCGTTGAAGCATTTCAACTGTATGTCGGTGGCGATTTATTAAACATCAAATTTTTAGGTGAAGTAGGGGAAGCGGCTGGTGGTATGGGTGGCGTTGCTGCCGCTGCGTTAGTAGCATTAGCCCTAGGGGTATCTCCTGTTTATGCATTAATGATGGGAGTTGTCTGTTCAGGTTTAGGTTTGTTACCAGGCTTCTTTGCAGGTTATATCATGGCTTTTGTTATGAAAGCAGTAGAGAAAAAAGCACCTGCGGGTCTAGATTTATTAGGAGCAATTTTAATTATTGCGCCGTTAACGCGCTTAATTGCAACAGGCATATCTCCCGTAGTGGATGCGACACTACTAAACATTGGTTCCATTATTAGGGAAACAGCAAATGCTAACCCAATTCTAATGGGGATTATACTAGGTGGCGTTATTACGGTTGTAGCTACAGCTCCTCTAAGCTCAATGGCTCTAACAGCCATGCTTGGTTTAACGGGTCTTCCAATGGCCATTGGAGCACTAGCGGTTTTCGGCTCGTCATTTATGAACTATGTATTGTTTGATCGTTTAAAATTTGGAGATCGCCGTACCACAATTTCGGTAGCTGTGGAGCCGTTAACGCAAGCTAATATAATATCGGCTAATCCTATTCCAATTTACGCAACGAATTTTGTTGGTGGAGCAGTAGCTGGTGTTATTGTTTCTTTATTTGGATTAGTAAACGATGCAACAGGAACAGCTACTCCAATTGCAGGTCTAGCGGTAATGTATGGCTTTAATGATCCAATAAAAGTAACAATCTGCGCAGGGCTATGTGCAATTGGTGGAGCGGTTATTGGATACATTGGTTCGATTGTGTTTAAAAACTTTAACATCAAAACAGTTGCAGAGCTTGAACAAGAAACAAAAGAAGCGGCATAATAAAAAAGCTGACTCAATAAAGAGTCAGCTTTTTTATTATGAACTAAAGAGAAAAATGTTAGCTTATTATTTCGAATTTTAAAACTTTATTATAACGGATTTCTAGGGTTCCAAAAATAGAAAACCTCAAGTAACATATAAGATGATAGCGATAACATCAAAGTTTAATATCCTTTTTACAGGGGGAGAGTAACCATGAAATATAAATCCGTATTTGATATTATTGGACCAATCATGATTGGTCCATCAAGTTCACATACAGCAGGTGCTGCGCGTATTGGTAGAGTAGCAAGAACGCTGTTTGGCAAGCAACCAGAAAAAGTCATTGTCTCACTTTATGGATCTTTTGCTCAGACGTATAAAGGCCATGGTACAGATGTAGCGATTATCGGAGGGGTATTAGATTTTGATACGTTTGACCCTCGAATTCCTGAGTCTCTTACATTAGCTAAACAAGCTGGGATGGAAGTGACGTTCATTGAAGAAACAGCCATTACTGATCATCCAAACACAGCGCGTGTGCGCATGATTGATGGAGATAAAGAAATTGAAGTTGTGGGTATATCAATTGGTGGCGGTAAAATTCAAATCACTGAATTAAATGGATTTGAGCTGAATTTATCAGGGATGAACCCTGCTATTCTTGTTGTACACAACGATCGGTTTGGAGCGATTGCAACCGTGACGAATATATTAATGAAGCATTCCATTAATATTGGTCATATGGAAGTATCTCGAAAAGAAAAAGGACAGGTAGCATTAATGGCCATTGAAATGGATACAAACATTGAAGATGAAGTAATTGAAGAGCTACAAGGGTTACCGAATATTATTAAAGTAACAAGAATGGTTGAGTAGCATCCTGTTTTTTATGCCTTTTGGGAAGAAGGAAATAATCTGTCGTTTAAATAAATGTTTAGTAAGATGATAGTGGCTTAGATAGAATGACATCATGTTGTAAATTGGGAGGATACTATGTTTCGAAATGTAGCCGAATTAGTAGAGTTAGCAGAAAGTAAAAAAGTCAAAATAGCGGAAATTATGATTGAACAAGAAGTAGAGGTTACTGGCTTAACCCGTGAACAGGTCTTTGAAAGAATGGATCGCAATTTAACGGTAATGGAGGAAGCAGTAGAGCGTGGATTAAGGGGCGTCCAGTCCGTTACTGGCCTAACAGGTGGAGATGCTGTTTTATTACAAAAGTATATTGAAAGCGGAAATGCTTTATCTGGTAATTTAATCTTAGATGCAGTAAGTAAAGCGGTAGCAACGAACGAAGTAAATGCTGCGATGGGAACGATTTGTGCAACACCGACAGCCGGTTCAGCTGGAGTGGTGCCTGGAACGTTATTTGCAGTAAAAAATAAATTAAATCCCACGCGTGAAGAAATGATAGAGTTTTTATTTACATCAGGAGCATTTGGTTTTGTTGTGGCAAACAATGCTTCCATTTCAGGTGCAGCAGGAGGCTGTCAAGCTGAAGTAGGGTCAGCGTCGGGTATGGCAGCGGCAGCGATTGTAGAAATGGCAGGTGGTACGCCTAGTCAAGCAGCTGAAGCAATGGCAATTACGCTTAAAAATATGCTAGGATTAGTATGTGACCCCGTAGCAGGATTAGTAGAAGTACCGTGCGTAAAGAGAAACGCGATGGGCGCGGCGAATGCAATGATTGCTGCTGATATGGCGTTAGCAGGTGTTACAAGTCGAATTCCGTGTGATGAGGTAATTGATGCAATGTATCGAATTGGTCAAACAATGCCAGTAGCGTTACGAGAAACTGCACAAGGAGGCTTAGCGGCAACACCAACAGGTCGCGAGCTCGAAGCAAAGATCTTTGGTATTGCATTAAATAAAAGTGAATGAATTAAATAAAATTTCTATTAAAACCATTAAAGGGATTGGAGAAGAAACAGCGACTCTTCTCGAAGAAATGAAGATACAATCTGTCCAAGATTTACTTGAGCATTTTCCTTATCGCTATGAGGACTATGAGCTAAAAGATTTAGCGGATGCTAAACATGATGAAAAAGTAACGGTAGAGGGAAAGGTTCACAGCGTTCCCTCTCTTACTTATTACGGAAAAAAACGGTCTCGATTAACCTTTCGCCTGTTGGTTGGTCGTTATCTTGTTACCGTTACATGTTTTAATCGACCCTATTACAAATCGAAGCTTGACATCGATCAAACGGTTACAGTGACGGGTAAATGGGATCAGCACCGTCAAACGATTACCCTTCAGGAACTACAGTTTTCACCTTTCAAAAAAAATCAAACTATTGAGCCTGTTTATTCCACAAAAGCAACGCTTACTGTAAAAGCGATTCGTAAGTTTATCACCTTGGCTTTAAATCAGTATGGAAGTCAAATTGAAGATATGCTCCCTTTATCGCTCCGAGAACGATATAAGTTAATGACGCGAGAAGATGCTGTGCGCACCATTCACTTACCTCGAGATCATGGCGATTTAAAACAAGCGCGCAGACGATTTGTATACGAAGAATTTTTACTGTTTCAGCTTAAGATGCAAGCACTTCGAAAGCGTGAACGAGAAGAAACGGCTGGCATGTCTCAAGTGTTTCCATCCAGCGATTTGGTTCAGTTTACAAATCAGCTGCCATTTCCGTTAACAGGTGCTCAAAAACGAGTAGTAAATGAAATTACCGCCGATATGAAGTCACCGTATCGAATGAATCGGCTATTACAAGGAGATGTAGGTTCAGGTAAAACGGTCGTTGCTGCCGTTGCCCTATATGCAACGGTATTGGCAGGGCATCAAGGTGCTCTAATGGTTCCGACGGAAATCTTAGCCGAACAGCATGCTGAATCTCTAAGTAACATGCTTGAAAAAGTTCAGGTACGCGTTGGATTATTAACAGGTTCGGTTAAAGGAAAAGCAAGGCGTGAGCTTCTGCAGCAAGTGCAGGCTGGAGAAATAGATGTGCTAGTCGGTACTCATGCGCTCATCCAAGATGAAGTAGTGTATAAAAGCCTTGGTCTTGTTATTACAGATGAGCAACACCGCTTTGGTGTAGGTCAGCGTAGAGTTTTGCGTGAGAAAGGTGAAAGTCCAGATGTATTGTTTATGACGGCGACTCCTATTCCAAGAACACTTGCTATTACTGCTTTTGGTGAAATGGACGTGTCGATCATAGATGAAATGCCGGCTGGTCGAAAAGCAATCGAAACGTATTGGGTAAAGCATGATATGCTAGAGCGTATATTGCAATTTGTCCAGAAAGAATTGAATGAAGGGCGACAAGCCTATGTAATTTGTCCACTGATTGAAGAATCAGAGAAGTTAGACGTTCAAAATGCCATCGATGTTCATAGTACCCTTGTTCAATATTTTAAAGGTCAATGGAATGTGGGGCTAATGCATGGGCGCTTAACACCGGATGAAAAAGAAGAGGTCATGAAAGAGTTTAGCGTAAATAATGTGCAAATTCTTGTTTCGACAACGGTTGTTGAAGTAGGAGTGAACGTTCCAAACGCAACGGTTATGGTTATCTATGATGCGGAGCGCTTTGGATTATCACAGCTCCATCAGCTCCGTGGGCGAGTGGGAAGAGGAGACGCGCAGTCGTATTGTATTTTACTAGCAGATCCAAAGTCTGAAGTTGGAAAAGAACGCATGAATATTATGACGGAGACAAACGATGGTTTTGTACTATCAGAACGAGATCTTGAACTTAGAGGGCCTGGAGACTTCTTCGGTCGAAAGCAAAGCGGAATGCCTGAGTTCAAAATAGCGGACATGGTCCACGATTATCGAGCGCTTGAAGTAGCGCGTACAGATGCTGCTGAGCTTGTTAATTCAGAGATGTTTTGGAAAGATGAGCAATATCAGCTGCTGCGTTCTTATTTGGAAGCGACAGGTGTCTTAGCAGGTGAAAAATTTGATTAGTAGTCAGTGAACAGGCGTTGCAATTGAGATGTAACATTACTAAAAATGTTGCATTTCAATTGCAATAATTATATACTGCTATTAGTACCTAGTATTAAAAGTTCGGATGGTGTGTTATGAAGCGTAATAAAAGAGATCGACAGCTGTTATTAAAAGCTACAATTGACGAGAATCCATTTATCACAGATGAAGAATTAGCCGATCGTTTTTCAGTTAGTGTACAAACAATTCGCTTAGACCGCCTAGAATTGTCTATCCCTGAATTACGCGAGCGAATTAAATACGTAGCTTCTAAGAAATTAGAAGATGAAGTGCGTTCTTTACCTATCGAAGAAGTAATTGGAGAAATTATCGATATTGAGTTAGACCAATCGGCTATTTCTATCTTTGATGTGCGTGAAGAACACGTTTTTCAGCGCAATCAAATTACAAGAGGACATCACTTGTTTGCTCAAGCAAACTCACTTGCAGTAGCGGTTATTAATGACGAATTAGCATTAACAATTGAAGCTACCATTCGCTATCATCGTTCCGTAAAAATCCATGAGCGTGTGATAGCAAAAGCAAAGGTTCTGTCTACAGATGAAACCCGAACAATCGTAGAGGTAAACAGTTTTGTAGGGCAAGAGCAGGTGTTTTCAGGAACGTTTAATATGTACCGATCTACATCTGATAAATAAAGTTAAAGGATGAGAAAGAACATGAAAATAGCAATCGATGCTATGGGAGGGGACAATGCTCCCAAAACGGTTATTGAAGGTGCAGAATTAGCCATTCAACAGTTTGAAAACTTACATATTACACTTGTTGGTAATGAAGTTGAGATAAAGAAATACCTAACAAATCCAGAACGTATTAAAATTCTTCATACTGAAGAAGTAATTGAAGCGACAGATGAACCAGTTCGTGCAGTGCGTAGAAAGAAAAATGCATCAATGGTACTCATGGCTACTGAAGTAGCTGAAGGGCGTGCAGATGCGTGTATTTCTGCAGGTAACACGGGAGCTTTAATGACGGCTGGATTATTTGTTGTTGGTCGTATCAAAGGAATTGAGCGTCCTGCTCTAGCTCCAACACTGCCAACTTTGGATGGTAAAGGTTTCTTAATGCTAGATGTAGGAGCTAACGTTGATGCGAAACCTGAGCACCTTGTTCAATACGCAATCATGGGCTCGGTATACGCGGAGCAAGTAAGGGGGATTCATTCACCTAAAGTTGGTCTTTTAAACGTTGGAACGGAAGAGAAAAAAGGTAATGAATTAACAAAGCAGACGTTTAAACTGCTTCAAGAAACCAATATTAACTTTATCGGGAACGTAGAATCACGCGATCTTTTAAACGGCGTTGCAGACGTTGTGGTAACGGATGGTTTTACGGGTAATGTTGCGTTGAAAACAATAGAAGGAACGGCACTCTCACTATTTTCAATGCTAAAAACAGAGTTAACGAGTAGTTTTAAAAGCAAGGTAGCTGCTTCCGTGTTAAAGCCTCAGCTTAAAGGGTTAAAAGCAAAAATGGACTATAGCGAGTATGGAGGCGCAGGCCTGTTTGGGCTAAATGCGCCGGTTATTAAAGCTCATGGGTCGTCAGACGCTACGGCCATCTTTAATGCAATTAAGCAAACCGTAAATATGGTAGAAAATAACGTATCTTCTACCATTCAAGCTTCCGTTGAAAGTGAAGAAAATAACGAATAAACGAGGAGAGAATAAGAATGGGGAAAATAGCTTTTATGTTTCCAGGCCAAGGCTCACAAGCCGTAGGTATGGGACAAGACTTATATGACCAATCTGAAGAGGCAAAGCAACTTCTTTCAAAGGCAGATGAAGTGCTAGGCTTTTCATTGTCAAACCTGATGTTTAAAGGTCCACAAGATGAACTGACATTAACGTATCATGCGCAACCTGCTCTTGTTACTGCTAGTACAATGCTTTTAAATGAGTTTAAAAAGAGTGGAATTACACCTGATTATGTAGCAGGTCATAGTTTGGGAGAATACAGTGCGTTAGTCGCAGCTGAAGTAATGTCTTTTGAAGATGCTGTTGTTGCTGTAAACAAGCGTGGACGCTATATGGATGAGGCTGTTCCTGCTGGTCAAGGAACAATGGCAGCTATCTTAGGAATGAGTGCTGAAGAGCTAAAGACTGTAACGGATCAAATTACAGATTCAGGATTCTCAGTTCAGCTAGCTAACATTAATTGTCCAGGTCAAATTGTCATTTCTGGAACAGCAGAAGGTGTTGAAAAAGCGAGTGAGCTTGCAAAAGAAAAAGGAGCGAAGCGAGCGATTCCTTTAGATGTAAGTGGACCGTTCCACTCTAATCTCATGAAACCAGCTGCTGCTAAGCTTCAAGATACGCTTAGTACGATGACATTTCAAGATGCGAAGGTGCCTGTTGTAGCTAACGTAACGGCCCAGCCAACAATACAACAAGAAGCTGTACAAGCACTATTAATTGAACAATTATATTCTCCAGTTCGCTGGCAAGAAACGGTGGAGTTATTGCTTGCTGAAGGCGTAGATACATTTATTGAGATTGGTCCAGGAAAAGTCTTATCAGGGCTTGTGAAAAAGGTAAATCGCCGTGCTACGGTTTATTCAGTAAGTAATGTTGAAACGTTGCAAGCAACGATTGAAGCAGTGAAAGGGGCAGAATAAAATGTTAGAAGGAAAAGTAGCGGTTGTTACAGGAGCGTCTCGTGGAATTGGACGTGCGATTGCGCTTGAATTAGGAAAGCAAGGAGCCAAAGTAGTTGTAAACTATGCAGGTAGCGAAGCAAAAGCGCTTGAGGTTGTTGATGAAATTAAAGGCTATGGGACTGATGCCATTGCAGTTCAAGCAAACGTAGCGGATGCAGATTCTGTTCAAATCATGATTAAAGAAGCAATTTCAACGTTTGGCTCTTTAGATATTTTAGTAAACAATGCTGGTGTTACAAGGGACAACCTGCTAATGAGAATGAAGGAAGATGAGTGGGATGATGTTTTATCAACAAACCTAAAAGGCGTGTTTTTATGCACGAAAGCAGCAACTCGCCAAATGATGAAACAACGTCATGGACGAATCATCAACATTTCATCCATTGTGGGGGTTAGTGGCAACGCAGGACAAGCAAACTATGTAGCTGCTAAGGCTGGTGTAATTGGGTTAACGAAAACATCTGCAAAAGAGCTTGCAAGCCGTAACATTACAGTAAATGCAGTGGCACCAGGGTTTATTGCAACTGATATGACGGATGAGCTTCCAGAAGAAGTGAAATCTGAAATGCTAAAACAAATTCCACTTGCATCCTTTGGTGATCCACAAGATGTTGCTAATGTAGTTTCTTTTTTAGCTACAGACGCTAGTCGCTATATTACGGGACAAACCATCCATGTTGACGGCGGAATGGTTATGTAATATCTTAAAAGAATTGAAAAGTAAGGATTTTGACAAACTTTATTATTCAGCCATAGTATTTTAAAAGGAAATCTACTATAATGACTTGAGGGGAGGTGAAGAACAATGGCAGAAGTACTAGAGCGCGTAACAAAAATCATTGTTGATCGTCTTGGTGTAGATGAAAGCGAAGTGAAATTAGAATCTAATTTCAAAGAAGATTTAGGTGCTGACTCTCTTGATGTAGTTGAGCTTGTAATGGAGCTTGAAGATGAGTTTGACATGGAAATCTCTGATGAGCAAGCAGAACAAATCGCAACTGTTGGAGATGCGGTTAATTACATACAGAGTCAAGTTTAATTCTGTTGTATCACTAAAAGCCCCGTTAATAGCGGGGCTTTCTGTGTTTTTTGCGTTATTTTTGAAAAAAATAAGTTTTTTTTCAAAATCCGGTGTATCTTTTAGGATACGTCGTTTTATAATGGGTTATGTTATGAAAAAAATTATGAACTAATTGTGGCTGTTAAGCGGAGGTATTTTATGCCTAAACATTATTCGAATCGAGACCGAAAAAATAATTCTCAAGTAGTGAAAAACTTTAAGCAGTTTCAAGAAGAAATCAACGTGACGTTTGAAAATGAAAAGCTTTTATTTCAAGCTTTTACACATTCATCGTATGTGAATGAGCATCGTAAAAAACCTCATGAAGACAATGAGCGTTTAGAATTCTTAGGGGATGCCGTGTTAGAGTTGACTGTCTCACAATTTCTATTTAAAAAATACCCAATGATGAGCGAAGGAGAGCTAACAAAGTTACGTGCAGCGGTCGTGTGTGAACCATCTCTTGTGACTTTCGCAAATGAGCTCGAATTTGGTAAACTAGTATTGCTTGGTAAAGGTGAAGAAATGACGGGTGGTCGTCAACGTCCAGCTTTATTGGCAGATGTGTTTGAAGCATTTATTGGTGCATTGTATTTAGATAAAGGAATTGAAACAGTAAATCAATTTTTAACAAAAGTTGTATTCCCGAAAATTAATGAGGGTGCTTTTTCTCATGTGATGGATTTTAAAAGTCAGTTACAGGAGATTATTCAACGAGACGGGTTTGGTCAGCTGGAGTACAAAGTACTACAAGAAAAAGGACCAGCTCATAATCGTGAATTTATGTCACGCGTATCACTTAATGGTGAAGAGTTAGGCGTTGGAGTTGGAAGATCTAAGAAAGAAGCTGAGCAAAAAGCTGCTCAAGTAGCCATCTCAAAAATAAAAGCGTCGAATGCAAAGTAAAAGAGATTATTAGCATAATGCAGGAACCAATCCCCCCAAGCAATAAGTGATTATTGCAAAGGGGGATTTACTATGAAAATAAGGAAAAGGGGGAATCTATATGTTCCTCAAGCGTTTAGATATTACCGGCTTTAAATCATTTGCTCAGAAAGTATCGATTGACTTTGTACCAGGGGTTACAGCAGTTGTAGGGCCAAACGGTAGTGGTAAAAGTAACATTACAGATGCGATTCGCTGGGTAATGGGTGAGCAGTCTGCCAAGTCACTGCGAGGCGGAAAAATGGAAGACGTTATTTTTGCAGGAAGTGAATCGAGACGTGCTGTTAACGTAGCAGACGTAACGATTACGCTAGAAAATGACGATCAGTTTCTACCGCTAGATTATCATGAAGTAAGTATTACCAGACGAGTAAACCGTTCAGGCGATAGTGAATTTCTTATTAATAACCAGCCATGCCGTTTAAAAGATATAGTGGATTTATTTATGGACTCCGGTTTGGGAAGAGAAGCTTTTTCTATTATTAGTCAAGGGAAAGTTGAAGAAGTTCTCAGCAGTAAACCAGATGAGCGCCGTAAAATATTTGAAGAAGCAGCGGGCGTTTTAAAGTATAAAACGAGAAAACGTAAGGCTGAGTTAAGATTAATTGAAACACAAGAAAACTTAAATCGGGTACTTGATATTTTGCATGAAATCGAGGGGCAGTTAGAGCCTTTAAAAATACAGTCTTCCATTGCAAAAGATTATTTGCAGAAAAAAGAAGAATTAGAACAAATTGACATTGAAGTAACAGTTTTTGAAATTGAAGAGCTTCATGGGAAGTGGGAAGTGCTGAAGAGAGATATAGCGTCTCATCAGCAAATGGAGCAATCGCTTTCTGCTAACGTTGGAGAGCGTGAGCAAGAGATTAATCGTTTACGCGCGTATATTCAGCGCGCGGATGAAGAAATCGATGCGCTACATAAACACCTTCTTTTTGTTAGTGAAGAAGTTGAAAAGCTAGAAGGGAAGAAAGAAGTATTAAAAGAGCGTAAAAAGAATGCTTCGCAAAATAAAGAGCAGTTAGAGCGACTTGTAAAAGAATATACTCAAACAAAAGAAGAGCTTGTGATAGCGAAGCAAAAAGAAGAAAATGAATTAACTAACTTTGAAAACGACGTTGCTAAAACGCGTGAAGAAGTAGCCGAACAAGAGCGTTTGTTTGCGACGTATAGTGAAAACTTGGATGAACAGCTAGAGCAGTTAAAAAGCGAATATTTTGAGTTGGCAAATGCACAGACAGCTTCTCGAAATGAGATTGCTTTTCTTGAGCAGCAAAAGCATCAAACGTCTGAAAAAGAAGCGAGGCTTTTAAAAGCAAACGAGCAATATGTTCAGCAACGAGCGGATCTTGAACGGAAAAAAGGTGCTCTTATTGATAAACTGCAAAACTTTCAAAAAGAATTGCAGGATTCCACGCGCCAGTTAAAAGAGCAGCTTGCGAAGTTAGATTCCTTGCGAGAGGAATATCGAAAGCAAGAGTCAACCCTGTATCAAGCCTATCAATATGTCCAGCAAACAAAATCTAGAAAGCAAATGCTTGAAGAGATGCAAGAGGACTATGAAGGGTATTTTCATGGTGTAAAGGAAATTTTAAAAGCGAGAAGTCAGAAGCTTCATGGGATTGAAGGAGCTATTGCTGAATTAGTTAGCGTGCCAAAAGAGTATGAGACGGCGATTGAAATTGCGCTAGGTGGTGCAACTCAGCATATTGTGACGTCTGATGAACAGAGTGCGCGACAAGCAATTAGCTTTTTAAAGCAAAATCACTACGGGCGAGCTACATTTTTGCCATTAACATCCGTGCGTTCGCGATTTATACCGCCGCAAACCATTTCGTTAATTGAAAGTCATGATACGTTTGTGGGCGTTGCTTCTTCGCTTGTAAAATATGATGAAAAGTATCGCAGTATCGCAGAAAACTTGCTTGGTACGGTTATTATTGTAAAAGATTTAAAAGGAGCAAATGAGCTTGCTAGGCTAATCCAGCATCGCTACCGCTTTGTTACTTTAACCGGAGACGTCGTGAATCCAGGCGGATCCATGACAGGTGGGTCGGTTAAGCAAAAGACCAATTCATTGTTGGGGCGTCAGCGAGAACTTGAAACAATTACTGCGAAGCTAAAAGAAATGGAAGAAAAAACGCTTCAACTTGAAAAAAATGTGAAAGCTAAGAGAGAAATGATTGAAGAGTTGGAGCAAGCGATTGGTAAAGAACAGTCTTTTGTTAAGCGTCTAGAAGAGCAAGAAAAAGCGCTGGATCGAGATGTGAAGCAAGTAGAAATTGAAGAGCAAGCAGTAAATGATCGATTAGCCATGTACGATCAAGACATGGTCAGCTTTAAAAGTGATCAAGAGCATTTGGTTAAGCGAATTCAAGTATTAGAAAAGCAGCTAGACGAAGCAAAAGAACAGACCTTGGAACTAGAGGTAGTTATTGAAGAACTTACCCATCGTAAGCGCACGCAACAAACGTCACGAGAAGAGGTGCGCCAGAAGCTAACGGAAGTAAAAGTAGAGCTTGCTGGACAAGAACAGTCTCTTAAAAATAAGCGTGAAAAGTATGAGCGTATTTGCTTTGAGTTAAATCAAACAACGAAGCGCTTAGAAGAAGTGACAGAAGACTTGGCTCTTTTAGCGAATGAGATGACATCAAATGATTCTGGAGAGCTTTCTCTAGAAGAAGCAGCTGCAGAAAAAGTTAAAGAAAAAGCAGAGACTTTGAAGAAAATGGATGATTGCCGCGCTGAACGCTTAAAATCACAAAATAAACTAGAAGATGCAGAACGCTTTGTCAAAGAACTACATCGTCAGCATAAGCAAATTACAAATGCGTTAAAAGACGAAGAGGTAAAATTAAACCGCATTGACGTTGAGTTAGACAGTCGTTTACATCAGCTGAATGAAGAATATCAAACGAGTTTTGAAGCAGCAAAAGCTTCGTATCAGCTGACGGTTCCAATTGACGAAGCCCGTAAAAAGATTAAACTTATTAAGCTTGGTATTGAAGAGCTTGGTACAGTGAACATCGGGTCTATTGAACAATATGAACGGACGGCCGAACGCTATGAGTTCTTAAGCAGCCAGAAGAATGATTTAGATGAAGCTAAAAACACGCTTTATCAGGTTATTGAAGAAATGGATGAAGAGATGAAAAAGCGTTTTTCTGATACGTTTTATCAAATTCGTGAAGAGTTTAATCATGTATTTCAGTCTCTATTTGGGGGAGGAAAAGCAGAGCTAAGGCTAACGGATGCGACGGACCTGTTGAACACTGGAGTTGACATCATTGCTCAGCCTCCAGGTAAAAAGCTTCAAAACTTAGGACTTCTTTCTGGTGGAGAGCGTTCTTTAACAGCTATTGCACTTCTATTCTCTATCTTAAAGGTTCGACCTGTACCGTTTTGTGTGTTAGACGAAGTAGAAGCAGCTTTAGATGAAGCGAACGTGCACCGCTTTGCCACGTATTTAAGAAGTTATAGTGAGCAAACTCAGTTTATCGTCATTACGCATCGTAAAGGAACGATGGAAGAAGCAGACGTGCTTTACGGCGTAACTATGCAAGAGTCAGGCGTTTCAAAGCTAGTATCCGTACGTTTAGAAGATTCGAAGCAATATGCTTAATAGAAAGGGTGTTAGAACATGAGCTTTTTTAAGCGGTTAAAAGAAAAGATTACGAACCAAACAGATTCTGTTACTCAAAAGTTTAAAGATGGACTTTCAAAAACACGCGATTCGTTTTCAGAACGCGTGAACGATTTAGTTTCTCGCTATCGAAAAGTGGACGAAGAATTTTTTGAAGAGCTAGAAGAAATTCTAATTAGCGCAGACGTTGGCGTTTCCACTGTTATGGATTTAATTGACGAATTAAAAGATGAAGTAAAACGAAAGAACATTCAAGATCCTCAAGAAGTTCAAGCGGTTATCTCTGAAAAATTAATTGATATCTATGAGTCAGGTGAAGAGCAGCTAGCGGATCTTAACATGCAGCAAGATAGCCTTACCGTTGTTTTATTTGTAGGTGTTAACGGTGTAGGGAAAACAACAACGATTGGTAAAATTGCCCACAAATTTAAATCAGAAGGCAAGAAGGTCCTGATGGCAGCTGGCGATACGTTCCGTGCAGGCGCTATCGAGCAGCTAGAAGTGTGGGGAGAGCGCGTTGGAGTAGATGTTATTAAGCAATCGGCTGGGTCAGATCCAGCTGCTGTAATGTACGATGCTATCCAGTCAGCAAAAGCTCGTAAAGCAGACATTTTATTATGTGATACAGCAGGTCGCTTGCAAAATAAAGTGAACTTAATGAAGGAGCTAGAGAAAGTAAAGCGGGTGATTGAACGTGAGGTTCCTGGAGCTCCGCATGAAGTGCTGCTTGTGTTGGATGCAACAACTGGACAAAATGCTCTTAGTCAAGCAAAAATCTTCTCACAAGCAACAAACGTAACAGGAATTGTGCTGACAAAGCTAGATGGTACAGCAAAAGGTGGTATTGTATTGGCTATTCGAAACGAGCTGAACTTACCAGTGAAATTCGTAGGGTTAGGGGAGAAGATGGACGATCTTCAGCCGTTTGATACGGAGCAATACATCTATGGCTTATTTGCTAATGCGGTAGAAGATGAAGTGCAAAACAGTTAATTAAAAAACGCGATGAAGCCTTTCTTCGTCGCGTTTTTGCTGTTAAGGAAAAAACTTGACATTCTAATTGGTTCTTTGTAAACTAAAGACATGTAAAGGCTTTTCACTTAACAAGGGGGGCGGTCGTATGTTAGAAAAAACGACGCGAATGAACTTTTTATACGACTTCTATCAAGCGTTGCTTACACCAAAGCAAAGAAGTTATATGTCTCTTTATTATTTAGATGACTATTCCCTAGGTGAAATAGCAGAGGAATTTGATGTGAGTCGTCAAGCAGTTTATGATAATATAAAACGTACAGAGCAAATGCTTGAACAATATGAGGAAAAGCTATTGTTATTTCAAAGGTTTCAAGAGCGTCAATCAATTGTTCAACAACTAAAAAATGAACTGACAGGCGCACTTGAAACAAACAGCAAGCTTTCTTCTCTTCTTGATTCGCTCGAGAAATTAGATTAGGGGGCGGCATATATGGCATTTGAAGGATTAGCCGACCGTTTGCAAAGCACGTTACAAAAGCTAAAGGGAAAAGGGAAAGTAACTGAGGCAGATGTTAAGGAAATGATGCGTGAGGTACGCTTAGCCCTTTTAGAAGCGGATGTAAACTTTAAAGTAGTAAAAGACTTTATTAAGCGCGTAAGTGAGCGTGCAGTAGGTCAAGACGTATTAAAAAGCTTAACGCCTGGTCAACAGGTTATTAAAGTTGTACAAGAAGAATTAACAGTACTGATGGGCGGCGAGCAAAGCAAAATTGCAGTGGCTCCAAAAGCTCCTACGGTTATTATGATGGTAGGGCTTCAAGGTGCGGGTAAAACGACAACAACTGGTAAGCTAGCTAACCTACTGCGTAAGAAACATAACCGCAATCCATTGCTTGTGGCAGCTGACGTATATCGCCCTGCGGCGATTAAACAGCTTGAGACGCTTGGAAAGCAGTTAAGCATGTCTGTGTTTTCACTGGGAGATCAAGTAAGTCCCGTTGAAATTGCAAAGCAGGCCATTGCTTACGCCAAAGAAGAGCATCATGATTATGTATTAATTGATACAGCTGGACGTTTGCACGTAGATGAGAATTTAATGGAAGAGTTAGAGCAAATTAAAGAGCTGACGAACCCTCATGAAATTTTCCTTGTTGTCGATGCAATGACGGGTCAGGATGCTGTAAACGTAGCTGATAGCTTTAATAAACAGCTTGGCTTAACAGGTGTAGTGTTAACGAAGTTAGATGGAGATACGCGCGGTGGTGCGGCTTTATCAATTCGTGCGGTTACCAATACACCGATTAAGTTTGTTGGTTTGGGTGAAAAGATGGATGCAATTGATGCATTCCATCCGGAACGTATGGCTTCTCGTATTTTAGGAATGGGAGACGTTCTTACGTTAATTGAAAAAGCGCAGGCTAACGTAGATGAAGAAAAAGCAAAAGAGCTTGAAGCGAAACTGCGTACGCAGTCGTTTACATTTGATGACTTTTTAGAGCAGCTTGCTCAAGTTCGTCAAATGGGGCCGTTAGATGAACTTATTGGCATGCTCCCAGGTGCTAATAAAATGAAAGGTCTCAAGAACTTACAAGTAGATGAAAAGCAAATTAGTCATGTAGAAGCGATTATTCGTTCTATGACAAAAGCTGAAAAAACAAATCCTGAAATCATTAATGCTAGTCGAAGAAAACGAATTGCAAAAGGTAGCGGTCGATCGGTTCAAGAGGTTAACCGACTATTAAAGCAGTTTGAAGACATGAAGAAAATGATGAAGCAGATGACAAACATGTCTAAAGGGAAGAAAAAAGGCATGAAATTACCTTTCTTCTCTTAATTTCTTACTAAATTTAGTTGTGAAAATAAACAGAATAAAATATTTTTTATACTGTTAAGAAAAAAACCTTTACAAACATTTTATCTTTTTGATATTATATTATCTTGTTGAAACATATTCGGAGGTGCTTTAAAAATGGCAGTAAAAATTCGTTTAAAACGTATGGGAGCTAAAAAATCTCCTTTCTATCGTATCGTAGCAGCAGACTCTCGTTCACCACGTGATGGACGTTACATCGAAGTAGTTGGGACTTACAATCCAGTAGCTCAACCAGCTGAAGTTAAAATTGATGAAGAGTTAGCTCTTAAATGGTTACAAAATGGTGCAAAACCATCTGATACAGTACGTAACCTTTTCTCTAACGAAGGCATCATGGAGAAATTCCATAACGCTAAATTAGGAAAATAATTATACTCGCGATGACATCACTAATTGAAACAATTGTTAAGCCACTTGTTGATTATCCAGATGAAGTTCGAGTGAAAGAAGTAAGTGAAGAACATCAAGTGACGTACTTCATTGAAGTTCACAAAGAAGACATCGGCAAGATTATTGGAAAGCAAGGGCGGGTTGCCAAAGCCATTCGGACTGTTGTCTCTGCGGCGGCATCGCAATTAGATAAAAAAGTGCATGTGAAAATTCAAGAGTGAAAAAAAGGGAGAGGGATAACCTCCCCCTTTTTTTTATGTAAGTACTTCTCAAATGACAGATAGAAATGGTTTAATAAGAATCGTAGGATGAAGAGGAGGGGTTTGATGCAAATTATTCAAAAGGTTGTTGTAAAGCAAGTTGTGACGGAAAGCAGCAAGGCGTTACTGCATAATCGTTTCTCGCAGCGGAAAATCGAGCTGCAAAAAGAGTTAGAGCAGCTTAAGTTTCAACTTAAACAAATAGAGAAAACGAAAAAAACTCAATCATCTTTGCTTCATACCCAGTTTGAAAAAGAGCGTTCATCCAGACTTGAAAAAATAGACGTCATTGATTTTCAAATCGAGCAGCTAGAGCGTTTGGCACTAGGAAGTGAGCTTGTTGAATCGGAAATGGATTCATTGCTTGAAGTGAAAATCGGTGATAATTGGAACAATATAAAGCAAAAAAAAGAGATTGTAATTAAAGACGGCATTGTCGTTGAAATTCGATAGAGGTGAACAATGAATAATTGGTTTAAAGTAGGTAAAATTGTTAATACGCACGGGATTAAAGGTGAAGTACGCATTATCTCAACAACTGACTTTGCAGAGGAACGCTATGAGGTAGGCAACAAACTTTATTTGTTTCAGGAAAAGCAAGTTGAACCTGTTGAAGTGGTTGTTGCTACACATAGAAAGCATAAAAATTTTGACCTTGTATCATTTGAGGGATATCCAAATGTAAACGATGTTGAGAAATTTAAGAATAGTATGATTAAAGTATCGGAAGATCAATTGTCTGAGCTTGAAGATGGTGAGTTTTATTTTCATGAAATTATTGGCTGTATCGTCAAAACAGACGAAGGTCAAGAGCTTGGAAAGATAAAAGAAATCTTAACTCCTGGTGCAAATGATGTGTGGGTTATAAAAGGAAAAGGTGGAAAAGAGATTTTAATTCCTTATATCGACGAAGTTGTTCAGGAAATTAATATTGAAAAGAAAGAAATTATGATTACGGTAATGGAAGGGTTATTAGACTGATGAAGATTGATGTCCTGTCTTTGTTTCCTTCAATGTTTGAAGGAGTGTTTGGTGAATCTATTTTAAAAAAAGCGCAAGAAAAGCAGGCTGTAGAATTAAACGTGGTGAACTTTAGAGAATACTCAGCAAACAAGCATCAAAATGTTGATGACTATCCATATGGCGGCGGAGCAGGCATGGTCTTAACACCTCAGCCGGTTTTCGACGCGGTGGACGCGCTGACAAAAGGTTCTAAGCCACGCGTTGTATTACTTTGTCCACAAGGAGAGCGCTATACGCAAAAAAAAGCAGAGGAGCTAGCGCAGGAAGAACATCTGATTTTTGTATGCGGTCACTATGAAGGATATGACGAGCGAATTCGTGAGCACGTTGTAACTGATGAGATTTCAATCGGTGATTATGTGTTAACGGGTGGAGAACTAGGGGCAATGGTTGTAATTGACAGCGTAGTACGCCTATTGCCAGGTGTATTAGGGAATCAGGATTCGGCTGTAAAAGACTCGCATAGCACAGGGTTACTAGAACACCCGCATTATACGCGTCCAGCTGATTTTAGAGGGTTTAAGGTCCCTGACGTCTTAATGAGTGGTGACCATCAAAAAATTGCAGCATGGCGCGAAAAAGAGTCTCTCAAGCGCACGTTGATAAGAAGGCCAGATATGCTAGAACAGCTTGAGCTTTCTTCACAGCAAAAGAAAATAATAGCTGAACTAAAAAATGAAGAAAGTGAATAAGGCAGAGAGTTCCCAATGTAGTTTAAAAGATACAGAAAAATAATTTCTCTTATTGCATACGCAATGAGAGTGTGCTAAGATAAATCTTGTGGCTTGAGCTGATAGGCTTTTGTCACTTATAACGATGTTCCGCTGCAATGATCTATAAGCATTGTTATGAGCGTCTGTTGGAAGGAGTTGAAACACGCGATGCAAAAATTAATCGAAGAAATTACAAAAGAACAACTTAAAACTGATCTTCCTACGTTCCGTCCTGGTGATACTGTACGTGTACACGTAAATATCGTTGAGGGTAGCCGTGAACGTGTTCAGGTATTTGAAGGTGTTGTTATCAAGCGTCGTGGTGGTGGTATCAGCGAAACATTTACAGTACGTAAGATCTCTTACGGTGTAGGTGTAGAGCGTGCATTCCCACTTCATACGCCAAAAATTGCAAAAATCGAAGTAATGCGCCGTGGTAAAGTACGCCGTGCGAAACTTTATTACCTACGTGAATTACGTGGTAAAGCTGCGCGTATTAAAGAAATTCGATAATCGTGAAGGGGAGCTTGTTAAACAAGCTCCTTTTTTCAAATCTTTTTTTATAATTATTAGGTGTTTCAGTAACTTTCAGATACAATAAAAGATGTAGTATATAAAGGTTGGGGGACTGAGAATGGCCCGAGGAAAAAATGAATTTTTTGAATGGATTAAAGCCATTGCTATTGCTGTTTTATTAGCTGTAGTTATTCGCTACTTTTTATTTGCGCCGATTGTAGTAGATGGATTATCAATGATGCCGACGCTACATGATCAGAACCGAATGATTGTAAATAAGTTTTCGTATAAAATTGGGGATCCTGATCGCTTCGATATTATCGTCTTTCATGCAGATGAACAAAAAGACTACATAAAGCGAATTATTGGCCTGCCTGGTGATCATATTGAATACCGTGATGATGTTTTGTATGTAAACGGCAAGCCATATGAAGAGCCATATCTTGATGAATATAAAAAAGAAGTTATTGATGGTAACTTAACAGAAGATTTTACCCTAGAAGGTTTGACAGGTGAAGCAGAAGTACCTGAAGGACATTTGTTTGTAATGGGAGATAATCGCCGCTACAGTAAGGATAGTAGACAAATTGGATTTGTAAGTATGGATCAAGTACTTGGAAAAACAAGCTTAGTTTATTGGCCGCTATCTGAAGCTAGACTATCTAATTAAAGAATGTAGTAATTGATAAAAGGTGAGTAGAACATGACGATACAATGGTTTCCGGGACATATGGCAAAAGCGAGACGTCAAGTAACGGAAAAATTAAAATTAATTGATATTGTATATGAGCTGGTAGATGCTCGTATTCCACAATCATCAAGAAATCCAATGATTGATGAGATTATTGTAAATAAGCCTCGCATTGTCTTATTAAATAAAACAGACAAAGCGGATCCGCGTATGACGGAAGAATGGTTACGCTATTATCGCGAACAAGGTGTACAAGCCCTAGCGATTGATGCACAAGCAGGAAAAGGGATGAAACAAATTGTCTCTTTGTCTAAAGAAATTCTACATGAGAAATTTGAGAGAATGAAAGCAAAGGGAATTAAAAAACCTCGCGCAATTCGAGCGATGATTGTTGGCATTCCAAACGTAGGAAAATCTACGCTTATCAACCGATTAGCAAGCAAAAAGATTGCTAAAACAGGCGATCGTCCTGGTGTGACCCAAGCACAGCAATGGATTAAAGTTGGAAGTGAGCTGGAGCTTTTAGATACTCCAGGAATTCTTTGGCCGAAGTTTGAAGATCAAACGGTAGGCTATAAATTAGCGACAACAGGTGCAATTAAAGATACGATTGTTAACATGCAAGATATTTGTGTTTATGCACTTCGCTTCCTTTCTCGCTATTATCCCGTTAATCTGAAAGAACGCTATGGTCTTGAAGAGATACCAGAGGATATTGTTGAGCTCTTTGATGCAATTGCATCAAAGAGAGGTTGTATTATGAGCGGTGGAATGGTTGATTATGATAAAACAGCCGAACTGGTGCTGAGAGAGATCCGAACGGATAAACTGGGAATGCTAACGTTTGATGATCCAGCCGAGCTTTCTTCAGAAGAGTAAGCTGTAAAAAATTTCAAGTCGCTTTTTACCTCAATAAGGTAATGAGCGGCTTTTTTATTGATTGAAAACAACAAAAGCACAGTCGATATCAACGATAGTGAGGAGAGAGAAAGATGAAAGAGAAAATTAGTGATATTAAACAAGCGCTCCAAGAAATTGACAGTCTTAAAGACCCTGTATTCGCACAGTATGAGCAGGATGAACGCAAGGGTGTACAACAAGCTGTTATTCAACGAAAGAAACAAATACAAGCCTCTGAGCGCTTAAAAGAGCAGTTCTATCAAATGATGTCGTACGAAAACAAACAATATGACCAAGGTGTAAAGTTTATCGCGGGAATTGATGAAGTAGGAAGAGGACCTTTAGCGGGACCGGTTGTGGCTGCGGCAGTTATTTTACCTAGAGAGTTCTTTTTACCTGGATTAACGGATTCTAAAAAGTTATCAGAAGCCAAAAGAGAAGAGTTTTACGAAATAATTTGTCAGCAAGCAGTAGCAGTTGGTGTTGGAATCGTAGATGCAGCAACTATTGATAAATTAAACATTTATCAAGCAACAAAAACAGCGATGATGGAAGCGGTTGAAGGTTTAGCAGTTAAGCCTGAAGCACTATTAATTGACGCTATGACTCTCCCACTTGATCTTCCACAGGAGTCTATTATTAAAGGTGACGCTACAAGCATCTCTATCGCTGCAAGTTCTGTCATTGCGAAGGTGACAAGAGATCGAATGATGAAGGAATTGGCATTAAAGCATCCTGAATACGGATTTGAAAAACACATGGGTTATGGAACAAAGCAACATTTAGAGGCAATTGATAGCTATGGGGTTTTAAAGGAGCATCGACGTTCTTTTGCACCTATTAAAGAGAAAATATAATTGGTAAAGAGACAGAAGAATGGTAAAAATCTCAGATTTTCAACAACTTGTTTCAGCACCTGGTCATAATACTTGGAAAACTAATTGAATCAATTTTTTTCGGGACTACCTGTGCTTAAAATGAACGTTTGCAAAAGTATTTGTTGATTGGTTACAAGCGCTTCTCCATAATGGAGAAGCCTATCGAATGCTACAGCGTCTGAAAGTGTTTTCTGAGGTTAGAAGATAGCAAGATGTATTAAGTGTAGCTTCACACTTATTTACTTTAAAGGAAGGCGGAGTGAAAGCTATATCCTTAGCCAAGATGCCAAAATCTTTTCATGAAGGTTTTGGCATGGTTTATCAGCTAGACAAAAAGATGAAGAAAAAATAATTTTCCAATTATTTTAATATTTTTTAATTGAATAGTAGACAACTAGACAATTATTTTTATACAATGAAAGCGCAGTCTATTTTATTGGTTGATTACGTTAGGAGGATGGGAAATGAATATCCATGAGTATCAAGGGAAAGAACTCCTAAGAAAATATGGAGTAGCAGTACCTAATGGTAAAGTAGCATATAGTGTAGAAGAAGCAGTTGAAGCTGCTAAAGAACTTGGATCTCAAGTTTCAGTGGTTAAAGCGCAAATCCACGCTGGGGGACGTGGAAAAGCGGGTGGTGTAAAAGTAGCGAAAAACTTAGATGAAGTTCGTACATATGCACAAGATATTTTAGGTAAAACGCTCGTTACGCATCAAACAGGTCCAGAGGGGAAAGAAGTAAAGCGTTTACTTATTGAAGAAGGGTGCGATATTAAGAAAGAGTACTATATTGGTTTAGTATTGGATCGCGCAACTTCTCAAGTTGTATTAATGGGTTCTGAAGAAGGTGGTACGGAGATTGAAGAAGTAGCGGAAGCAACTCCTGAAAAAATCTTCAAAGAATACATTGATCCAGCGATTGGTTTACAAGGTTTCCAAGCGCGTCGACTTGCGTTTAATATTAATATTCCAAAAGAATTAGTAGGTAAGGCAGTTAAGTTTATGGCTGGTTTATATACTGTATTTGTTGAAAAAGATTGTTCAATCGCTGAAATCAACCCACTTGTTGTAACAGGCGATGGAAACGTAATGGCTCTTGATGCGAAGCTAAATTTCGATTCAAACGCATTATATCGTCAAAAAGATATTTTAGAATATCGCGATTTAGATGAAGAAGATGCAAAAGAAATCGAAGCATCTAAATATGACCTAAGCTATATTTCATTAGATGGAAACATCGGTTGTATGGTAAACGGTGCTGGCCTTGCTATGGCGACAATGGACATCATTAAGCATTATGGCGGAGACCCGGCTAACTTCCTTGATGTTGGGGGCGGCGCTACAGCTGAGAAAGTAACAGAAGCGTTCAAAATTATTCTATCTGACCAAAATGTAAAAGGAATTTTCGTTAACATCTTTGGTGGAATTATGAAGTGTGATGTAATTGCAACTGGTGTTGTAGAAGCAACAAAACAAGTTGGCTTAAGCTTACCATTAGTTGTGCGTTTAGAAGGAACAAACGTAGAGCTAGGTAAGAAGATTCTTCAAGAATCAGGGCTGAATATTACAGCGGCTGAGTCAATGGCAGACGGCGCACAAAAAATCGTTTCACTAGTGAAATAGAAAGGCTGGGGGATAGGAATGAGCGTATTTATTAATAAAGACACAAAAGTAATTGTACAAGGTATAACAGGCGGAGTAGGTCTTTTCCATACAACGCAGATGTTAGAGTACGGCACACAGATCGTCGGCGGTGTAACACCAGGTAAAGGCGGTATGGAAGTTGAAGGCGTGCCCGTTTTTAATACGGTATTAGAAGCCAAAGAAAAAACAGGTGCTACAGCTTCTGTTGTTTACGTGCCACCTGCGTTCGCGGCTGACTCAATTATTGAAGCAGTTGATGCAGAGTTAGATCTTGTTATCTGTATCACAGAAGGTATTCCGGTATTAGATATGGTAAAAGTAAAGCGCTATATGGAAGGCAAAAAGACTAGACTTGTAGGACCAAACTGCCCAGGTGTTATTACGCCAGAAGAATGTAAAATTGGTATTATGCCAGGATATATTCACAAAAAAGGTCATGTTGGTGTCGTATCACGCTCTGGTACGTTAACATATGAAGCAGTACATCAACTTTCTGAAGCGGGAATTGGTCAATCAACAGCAGTTGGTATCGGTGGAGACCCAGTTAATGGTACAAACTTTATTGATGTTCTAAAAGCCTTCAACGAAGACGAAGAGACGTATGCTGTTATTATGATTGGTGAAATTGGTGGTACGGCAGAAGAAGAAGCTGCAGAGTGGATTAAAGCAAACATGACAAAACCTGTAGTAGGGTTTATCGGTGGTCAAACAGCACCTCCAGGGAAACGTATGGGCCATGCTGGTGCCATTATTTCTGGTGGAAAAGGAACGGCTGCTGAAAAGATCAAAACAATGAATGAATGCGGTATCAAAGTTGCTGAAACGCCGTCTGTAATGGGTGAGACATTAATTAGCGTGTTAAAAGAACAAGGCTTATTAGAAAAATGTAAAACTCATTAAAGCATAAAATAGTCCTCCTCGCTGAGGACTATTTTCTATGCCATAAAAGGAGTCGATGATATGGATGAGTTGCGCAAAAAAATAATTCACTTATCACATTGTCAGCTATTGACTTGGAAGCAAATCTTTTCGTTTCTACAGTATGATTCTTCTCTTCAACATCTGTACAATTATTCTCCGAATGACCTTCAGCAAATTCTTCAGGTTCCATTCAATCGAGCATGTCAAGTGAAAAAATATTTGCAAACTATTCCAATACAAGATATTCTAAATAAATATGAAGAGCAAAGTATTTACTGTATAACAATTATTGATGATGAATATCCCCATTTATTAAAAAATATCTATGATCCACCTTGGGTTTTGTTTTGTAAAGGGGATTTGTCATTATTTCAGTATAAAGATTGTTTAAGCGTGGTTGGAACTAGACAGCCGACTCAATACGGATATGATGCTATACAATCAGTTTTAGCTCCATTGCTTCATGATCAATTTGTAATTGTAAGCGGATTAGCCTTAGGTATTGACACGGCTGCTCATCAGTTGGCTATTGCTAAACAAGCAAAAACTATTGCAGTTTTAGGAAGTGGCTTTTATAATATCTATCCAAAGCATAATCTTCCATTAGCAAATGAAATTGCTCGTCACCACTTGTTAGTATCAGAGTATCCACCACCCACTAAACCAGCCAAGTGGCACTTTCCAAAACGGAATCGAATCATTAGTGGCTTGACAAGTGGTACAGTTGTGGTTCAAGCTAAAGAGCGAAGTGGTTCATTTATTACAGCTGACCAAGCGCTTCAGCAAGGAAGAGAAGTATTTGCTATACCTGGCCCTATTACAGATGATGCTTCAAAAGGAGTAAACAAGTTGATTCAAATGGGGGCAAAGCTTGTACAAAACCCTACAGATATAATAAGTGAATTACATCGATTCCAAAGTCTCAGATAATTTTTATTTGGAAAGATGTATGATTTGTAAGATGAAAGAGTATTACTGAAACATAACGAAATTTAGACAAAAGCATTTGATACAATATGATAAAAAAAGATTAATTAATAATGAAGGTTTTATTTTACCTCTTGAGGAGGAGCAAATAGATGTCTGACTACCTAGTAATTGTAGAATCGCCTGCTAAGGCTAAAACAATTGAGCGATATTTAGGAAAAAAATATAAAGTAAAAGCATCGATGGGACATGTTCGCGATTTACCAAAAAGTCAAATGGGAATTGATACAGAACACAACTACGATCCAAGATATATTACCATTCGAGGTAAAGGACCGGTACTAAAAGATTTGAAAACAGCGGCTAAAAAAGCGAAAAAAATCTATTTAGCAGCCGATCCAGATCGTGAAGGTGAAGCTATTGCATGGCACTTAGCTCATAGCTTAGATGTAGATATTGCATCAGACTGTCGCGTTGTATTTAATGAAATTACAAAAGATGCCATCAAAGAGTCTTTTAAACATCCACGTGCAATCAATATGGATTTAGTTGATGCACAGCAAGCAAGACGTATTTTGGACCGATTAGTGGGATATAACATTAGTCCATTACTATGGAAGAAAGTGAAAAAAGGATTAAGTGCTGGACGTGTTCAATCCATTGCAGTACGCTTAATCATTGATCGTGAAAAAGAAATTACGGACTTTGAGCCAGAAGAGTATTGGACGGTTCAAGCAACTTTCCAAAAAGATAACGATCAGTTTGAGGGATCATTAATTGAGTACAAAGGAAAGAAGGCAAACCTTTCTAATGAAGAAGAAGTAAAAGCCATTCTTCAGACGGTAGAAGGTAACGAGTTTAAGATTTCAAAAGTAACAAAAAAAGAAAGAAAGCGAAATCCTGCTCCTTCCTTTACAACTTCTTCTCTTCAACAAGAAGCAGCACGAAAGCTGAACTTTAGAGCAAAGAAAACAATGATGATTGCACAGCAGTTATACGAAGGTATTGATTTAGGAAAAGAAGGAACCGTTGGTTTAATTACGTACATGCGTACTGATTCAACCCGAATCTCTGAAACAGCGCAAGAAGAAGCAAAAGAATATATTTTAAACGCATATGGCAATGATTATTTGGCACAAGAAAAGAAAAAAGAAAAGAAGCAAACCAACTCACAGGATGCTCACGAAGCAATTCGTCCAACTTCAGCAATGCGTAAGCCTTCGGATGTAAAGGAATTCTTATCAAGAGATCAGTTTCGTTTATACAAGCTTGTGTGGGAACGTTTCTTAGCCAGTCAAATGTCTTCAGCAGTAATGGATACAATGGCTGTTGACTTAAAAAATGGTGAAGTAACGTTTCGGGCAAATGGTTCAAAAGTGAAATTTCCTGGGTTTATGAAGCTATATGTAGAAGGTAGCGATGACCAAGTTGAAGAAAAAGAAAAGCAACTTCCTAACCTAGAAGAAGGGGAAGTTGCTTATTCAAAAGATATTGAGCCAAAACAACATTATACGCAGCCGCCACCGCGTTACACGGAAGCAAGATTAGTTAAAACGCTTGAAGAGTTGGGAATAGGAAGGCCATCAACCTATGCACCAACGCTTGATACGATACAAAAGCGCGGATATGTTGCTCTAGAGAATAAGCGCTTTGTACCAACTGAGCTTGGTGGAATTGTTCTAGAACTTATTTTAGAATTCTTCCCTGAAATTTTAGATGTTGAATTCACAGCTAAAATGGAAACCGACCTTGATAAAGTGGAAGAAGGAAGCGTGCAGTGGGTTAAAGTTATTGACGAATTTTATCGCGATTTTGAAAAGAGGCTTGAAAAAGCAGAAAAAGAAATGCGAGAAGTAGAGATCAAAGACGAACCTGCTGGAGAAGACTGTGAATCTTGTGGATCACCAATGGTATTTAAAATGGGACGCTATGGAAAGTTCATGGCATGTTCAAATTTCCCGGATTGCCGCAATACGAAGCCAATTGTTAAAGAAATTGGTGTGAAGTGTCCAACGTGTGAAGAAGGAAACATCGTAGAACGCAAATCCAAGAAGAAACGTACTTTCTACGGTTGTGATCGTTTTCCTAGCTGTGAATTTATCTCTTGGGATAAGCCAATTGCTAGAAAATGTCCAAAATGTGAGAGTTTACTCGTAGAGAAAAAGCAGAAAAAAGGAACGCAGGTAGTGTGCACAAGCTGTGATTATAAGGAAGAAACGCAGCAATAAGAAGTACAATCAGCTCTGTGGAATAAATTGTAACGATGAATGATGGATTTTTATGAAGGATATAAGTGCGACGACATGAGGTAGTGTGCTAAAATGGAAACGTTCTTAGCGACTCATTTACATGGCGTCGTATTTTTTTGAGAAAAAAAGTAGCAGCGAGTGGAAATAAACGATTAAACAAACAGAAAAAAGGTATGTTATAATACTTCTTTGTTTGATATTTTAGTTGGAGGATTGAACATGACAGAACAAGTAATTAACGTAATCGGTGCCGGTCTTGCTGGAAGCGAGGCTGCTTGGCAAATTGCGAAAAGAGGATTAAAAGTAAGACTTTATGAAATGCGTCCGGTAAAGCAGACACCAGCGCATCATACAGATAAATTTGCAGAATTAGTATGTAGTAATTCACTGCGTGCGAACACTTTAACAAATGCAGTTGGAGTATTAAAAGAAGAGATGCGTAAGCTAGACTCAATTATTATCGAATCAGCAGATGCGTGCGCAGTTCCGGCAGGTGGCGCTTTAGCTGTAGATCGTCATGAGTTCGCAGCGCGCGTTACTGAAAGTGTAAAAAATCACCCGAATGTTGAAGTTGTACACGAAGAAATTACAAAGATTCCAGAAGGGCCAACAATTATTGCAACAGGTCCATTGACATCAAAGGATTTATCAGAACAACTCCGTACTTTAACAGGTGAAGACTATCTTTACTTTTATGATGCGGCAGCTCCAATCATTGAAAAAGACAGCATTGATATGGACAAAGTATACTTAAAGTCACGTTATGATAAAGGGGAAGCAGCGTATTTAAACTGCCCAATGACAAAAGAAGAATTTACGAAGTTTCATCAAGCATTAATTGATGCTGAAGTTGTACCTTTAAAAGAGTTTGAAAAGGAGATCTACTTTGAGGGTTGTATGCCAATTGAAGTAATGGCAGCGCGCGGAGAAAAAACGATGCTGTTTGGTCCACTTAAGCCTGTAGGTTTAGAAGATCCAAAAACAGGTAAACGACCTTATGCAGTTGTACAACTACGTCAAGACGATGCAGCAGGAACTCTTTATAATATTGTCGGCTTCCAAACGCACTTAAAATGGGGAGCTCAAAAAGAAGTATTAAGCTTAATTCCTGGCCTTGAAAATGCTGAAGTTGTTCGCTATGGAGTAATGCACCGCAATACGTTCATTAACTCTCCGAAGCTACTTCGTCCAACTTATCAGTATCGCGAACGCGATGACTTGTTTTTTGCTGGTCAAATGACCGGAGTAGAAGGTTATGTTGAATCTGCTGCTAGCGGTTTAATGGCTGGAATGAATGCAGCCCGTTACGTGTTAGGGGAAGAGCTAGTCGTGTTGCCTCAAGAAACAGCGATTGGAAGTATGGCTCACTACATCACGCATACGAGTGCGAAAAATTTCCAACCGATGAACGCAAATTTTGGCTTGTTTAAAGAGCTAGAAGTCCGTATCAAAAACAAAAAAGAGCGAAATGAAGCGCTGGCTACAAGAGCATTAGAAACTATTCAGAATTTTACAACAAAATAACGAAATTATTTGCAAGGGCTACTGAATTGTGATAATATTTAGTAGCCCTTGTGAGGTGATATGAGTGGAATTTGTTAAAGTTTCTTTAAATTCCTTCCTAGAATATTTACAAATTGAAAAGAACTATTCACAATATACAGTTGATTGCTATGAAAAAGATATTGAGTCGTTCATTTCTTTTTTAGAAGCAGAACAAATACAAAATTTACAAGATGTTACATATGCAGATGCGAGACTGTTTTTAACAAGGTTATATGAAAAGTCATATTCAAAAAAATCAATGTCGAGAAAGATTTCGTGTTTACGAAGCTTTTATCGATACTTGTATCGTGAACAAATAGTGATTGAAAATCCGTTTGCGCTCGTTTCATTGCCGAAAAAAGATCAGTACACGCCGCGCTTTCTTTATGCTGAAGAGCTGATGAAACTGTTTGAACTAAATGATCATAGTACGCCTCTTGGGCAACGTAATCAAGCAATCCTTGAATTAATGTATGCTACGGGAATTCGTGTGAGCGAATGTGCAACCATTCAGCTAAGTGATATTGACTTTTCACTTCAAACGCTTCTTGTGCATGGAAAAGGAAAAAAACAGCGTTACGTTCCATTTGGTAAATATGCAAAGAATTCTCTTCATACATATATACAGAATGGGCGAGTGCAGTTAAAAAGCAAAAGCGCTACCAAAACGAATGCGCTCTTTTTAAATAATCGCGGAACACCATTGACGGATCGAGGTATTCGGTTAGTTATTGAAAACCTTATGAATAAAACAGCAGAGAACATACATATTAGTCCTCACGTTTTACGTCATACCTTTGCTACGCACTTATTAAACGAAGGAGCTGACTTACGTACGGTTCAAGAGCTACTTGGTCATGAAAATTTATCCACAACTCAAATATATACGCATGTAACGAAGGATCGGTTAAAAACAGTATATATGAATCATCATCCTCGTGCATAGAAGGAGGAGTTAGTTATTATGTCTACATTTCATGCTACAACGATTTTTGCCGTTCAACATAATGGTCAATGCGCTATGTCAGGTGATGGGCAAGTGACGTTTGGAAATGCTGTTGTAATGAAGCATACAGCTAAAAAAGTGCGTCGCTTATTTCAAGGACAGGTTTTAGCCGGGTTTGCAGGTTCAGTTGCTGATGCGTTCACACTGTTCGAAATGTTTGAGAGCAAGCTAGAAGAATATAATGGCAATTTACAGCGTGCATCAGTTGAATTAGCAAAGCAATGGCGAAGTGATAAAGTTTTACGCAAACTAGAAGCTATGCTGATTGTGATGAACAGAGATAGCCTATTATTGGTTTCGGGAACAGGTGAGGTCATTGAGCCTGATGATGGAATTTTAGCTATCGGTTCTGGTGGGAATTATGCATTATCGGCTGGCCGTGCATTAAAACAGCATGCCGGAGAACATTTAACTGCAAAAGAAATTGCAAAAGCTGCTTTGGATGTTGCAAGTGAGATTTGTGTGTATACGAATAATCAAATTATTGTAGAAGAACTGTAGGAAAGGGGATTTTCTATGAATTCTCATTTAACGCCTCGACAAATAGTTGAAAAGCTTGATCAATATATTGTTGGCCAAACAAGTGCAAAAAAAGCGGTTGCCGTTGCGCTAAGAAATCGCTATCGACGCAGCTTACTAAATGAAGCTTTGAAAGATGAAGTTGTTCCCAAAAACATTTTAATGATTGGGCCCACTGGTGTTGGTAAAACAGAGATTGCACGCAGACTTGCGAAGCTTGTTGGTGCACCCTTTATTAAAGTAGAAGCAACAAAGTTTACAGAAGTAGGTTACGTTGGTCGTGATGTAGAATCAATGGTCCGTGATTTAGTGGAGACATCAGTTCGATTAGTGAAAGAAGAAAAAATGGTTTCTGTATCGGATAGTGCGCAAAGAAATGCCAATAAGCGTCTTGTTGAACTTTTAGTTCCAAGCAAGAAAAAGCAACAGGCATTTAAAAATCCATTTGAAATGATTTTCTCCAATAATTCACAGCAAGCCGATACTCAAGCAGAACAAGAAGAAGAAGTAAATGTTGAAACAAAGCGTAAGCAAGTCGCTCATCAGTTAGCCCTTGGAGAGCTTGAGGATCATTATGTAACAATTGAGGTAGAAGAACAGCAACCTTCAATGTTTGATATGCTTCAAGGTTCGGGTATGGAACAGATGGGGATGAATATGCAAGATGCTTTAAGTAACTTTATGCCAAAGAAACAGAAAAAGCGTAAACTTACGGTGAAAGAAGCTCGTAAAGTCTTAACAAACGAAGAAGCACAAAAATTAATTGATATGGATGAAGTGACACAAGAAGCCATTCATCGTGCAGAACAGTATGGAATTATCTTTATTGATGAAATTGACAAAATTGCTCAAAAAAGCGGCAATTCTTCTTCGGCGGATGTATCACGTGAAGGTGTGCAACGCGATATCCTTCCAATTGTAGAAGGTTCTACAATTGTAACAAAGTATGGAGCAATTAAGACAGATCATGTGTTATTTATTGCTGCGGGTGCGTTTCATGTTTCCAAGCCTTCGGATTTAATTCCGGAATTACAAGGGCGTTTTCCAATTCGTGTTGAGTTGACAAAATTAACGGTAGAAGATTTTATGAGTATTTTAGTTGAACCAGATAATGCACTATTAAAACAATATGTAGCATTATTGGAAACTGAAGGTATACAAATTGAATTTTCTGACGATGCTATACGTAAGATTGCAGAAATTGCCTTTCATGTTAACCAAGATACGGATAATATTGGGGCAAGAAGACTTCATACTATTCTTGAAAGGTTACTCGAAGACCTATCATTTGAAGCGCCAGAAGTCACGTTAGAAAAGATCGTTATTACTCCTCAATACGTGGAAAGTAAGTTAGAAAAGATTGCGAAAAATAAAGATTTAAGTCAATTTATTTTATAGGTATAGAATAGAGATTTCAGGAGGAACAAGAATAATGGATTTATTAGGAAAAACTAGAAAGATTAATGCGATGTTACAAAAGGCTGCTGGGAAACCAGTAAACTTTAAAGAAATGGCTGAAACTTTATGCGAAGTTATTGAGTCAAACGTGTTTGTCGTTAGTCGTCGCGGTAAGTTGTTAGGAATTGCAGTTAAACAACAGATTGAAAATGACCGTATGAAGGGTATGTTAGAAGCACGTCAATTCCCAGAAGAGTATACGCAAAACTTATTCAACATTTCTGAAACATCTTCAAACTTAGATATTAATAGCGAATACACAGCGTTCCCTGTTGAAAACAAAGAGCTTTTTGAAGCTGGTTTAACAACAATCGTTCCAATCATTGGTGGAGGGGAAAGATTAGGTACGTTAGTATTAGCTCGTTTAGATCGTAACTTTGCAGATGATGATTTAATCCTAGCTGAATATGGGGCAACTGTAGTTGGTATGGAGATTCTTCGTGAGAAAGCTGAAGAGATTGAAGAGGAAGCTCGTAGTAAAGCAGTTGTTCAAATGGCTATTAGTTCACTATCATACAGTGAGTTAGAAGCAATTGAGCATATCTTTGAAGAGTTAAACGGCAATGAAGGTTTATTAGTAGCAAGTAAAATTGCTGACCGTGTAGGAATTACACGTTCTGTAATTGTAAATGCACTTCGTAAGCTTGAAAGTGCTGGTGTAATTGAGTCACGTTCTCTAGGAATGAAAGGAACGTATATTAAAGTATTAAACAGCAAGTTTCTTGTTGAATTAGCAAAATTAAAATCAAACTAATCGTTAGAGTAAAGAGACCTTTGACTAGCAGTCAAAGGTCTCTTTTTTTGTTAAGGTTTCTCTCCTAAAAAAGTACCTTTTTTATATAAAATGCGAGTTAATAGAACTATTATCATTTTTATTTAATTTTTAATCGAAACACCAAAAGATCATAAAGAACTAGTTAATTTGAATAAATATAATCCATTAAGACTATACTTAAAATCGATTAATCTTTCAATTTTTAGTATTTAAGACTCTTATAAATTACTTTTAATGTAATTTATAAGAGTCTTATTGATTATATTTAGTGTATTTTGTCGAAAAAAGAGCACGAATCTATTTTATAGGTGTTAAAATAGATTTGTTAATTCAATGATAAATTTTAGTAATGTAGTACAAAAGTTCCTTGTTAGGTATAGACAAGAACCATACTTTTTTTTACAATAGGCTTTATGGTATAAAAGTCGAAATTTGTCAAAAAACCAAACATGGTAAGTAGGTGTCCTATATGAGTTTATTTTCAGGAACAATTCAGTCATTAGAGCATGGTCTGAACTATTCAATGCTTAAGCAGCAAACAATTTCTCAAAACATTGCAAATGTAGATACGCCAAACTATAAGGCTAAAGATGTATCTCGAAAGAATCAATTTCAGGCAGAGCTTCAACATTCATTGAAAGCTTATCGCACAAATGAGAAGCATATTGAATTCTCAAAATCATCGGAACAAGCAGCTGTTATTTCAACAACAAATTACGCATACCAAGAAAATGGTAACGGAATTGATTTAGATAAAGAAATGACCGCAATGGCAGAAAATCAAATTTATTATGAAGCATTAATTGATCGTCTTAACGGTAAATTTAATTCTCTACAAACTGTCATTAGAGGAGGGAAATAGAGATGTCAATATTTCAAAACCTCAGCATATCTGGCTCAGCTTTAACTGCTAATCGACTGCGAATGGATGTTATTTCTTCTAATATGGCAAATGCCGAAACAACGAGAAGTGAACTTGTAAATGGAGAATGGCAGCCATATCGCAGAAAAATGGTTGCACTTCAATCGAGCGGTGGTTCAAGCTTTTCTTCGTTACTACAAAGTGAAATGAGTAAAAGCTCAGCGGGCGGTGTGAGAGTTAAGGCAGTAACAGAAGATCAATCCCCTTTTAAGCTTGTCTATAACCCAACGCATCCTGATGCAAACGAAGAAGGATATGTTCAACTTCCAAATGTGGATCCATTAAAAGAGATAACGGATTTAATTGGTGCAACAAGATCATATGAAGCGAACGTTACAGTGTTAAACGCAAATAAAAATTTATTATTGAAAGCATTGGAAATAGGAAAGTAAGGTGAAAAAGTATGATTCAAGCAATTCAGCATCAAATGCCGATACTAACTGAGAAAGTATCAAACACAGGGACAGTTAAAGAAGCTCATAGTGAATTTTCAAATCTTTTAAAAGAATCGTTAAACAAAGTAAATAATGCACAAAAGGCATCAGATTTGGCCACGGAAAAGTTAGCTCGTGGAGAGAAAATTGATTTGCATAATGTCATGATTGTATCACAAAAAGCCAGTATCGCGATGCAGACGACAATTGAAATACGTAATAAAGCTGTTGAAGCATATCAAGAAATGATGCGTATGCAGATGTAATAAATGGTTGCGGTTATTTCATCCCTAGATAGAAAACAAGTAATAGCCGGAGGATTGTAATGAATGAAAAACTAGCACTCTATAAAAATCAGATAGGTGCGTTCTGGTCAAAGCGCACTAAGATTCAAAAAGGCTTAATAATTGGTGGCCCCCTGGCGCTACTAATTGCCCTTATTGCTATTTCTTTAGTAGCAACGAATGAGAAGTTTGTCCCCTTATACAGCAACTTGTCCGTACAGGAAACAGGTCAAATTAAAGCAGAACTGGATACAAGAAAGATCCCTTCTGAAATCTCAGAAAACGGAACGGTTATTTCAGTACCGGAACAACATGTTGATTCATTAAAGGTGGATCTTGCTGCACAAGGTATACCAGACAGCGGGAGCATCGATTATTCCTTCTTTGGACAAAATGCTGGATTTGGTATGACGGATAATGAATTTAACGTTGTGAAGCTGGAAGCTATGCAAACAGAAATAGCTAACCTGATGAAGAATATCCAAGGTGTCAATAATGCAAACGTGATGATTAGTTTGCCGGAAGAAAGTGTTTGGGTGAAAGATGAGCAGGGAGAAGCTTCAGCATCAATTGTTTTAAATACACAGCCAGGCTACAAATTCGATGAGGGACAAATAAAATCTCTCTATCATTTGGTTTCAAAAAGTGTTCCAAATTTACCTACGGATAATATCGTAATTATGAATCAAAACTTTGAATATTTCGACTTAAACAGCAGCGAAGAAATGTCTAATTCATCTAGTTTTGCTACTCAGCACGGTATTAAAAAAGAAATTGAACGTGATGTTCAGCGTCAAGTTCAACAAATGTTAGGTAGATTGGTTGGACAAGACAAAGTCATGGTTTCTGTAACCGCTGATATTGACTTTACGCAGGAGAACCGAGAAGAGAATCTAATTGAACCTGTAGATAAAGAAAATATGGAAGGCCTTGCAGTAAGCGTAGAGAGAATCAATGAGACGTTTACCGGAAAGAATCCTGAAGACGGTGGGATTGCAGGAACTGGTGAAGAAGATACAACAAATTATGTTGAAAGTGGAAGCAATGATAGCGGGGATTATGAAAAAGCAGAAGAACGAATTAATAACGAAGTAAATAGAATTCGTAAAGAAATCGTAGAGAGTCCTTATAAAGTTCGTGATTTAGGAATTCAAGTAATGATTGATCCTTCTAATGCAAACGGTGAAGGTGAACTAGCTGGGAGTTTAGAGGATGACATTCAGCAAGTGTTAAGCACAATTGTTCGTACGTCAATTTCAAAGGATGAACAAGGTGCTGAGTTAACTGACAATCAGATTGCCGACAAAATTGTAGTTTCCGTACAGCCGTTTAAAGAACAGCAAGTAGCCTCTAATCAGCAACAAAGCGGGATTCCAACATGGCTATACTTTGTGGGTGGTGGCTTACTGCTCGTTATCCTTGCACTTCTTTTCTTATTGTTAAAGCGTAGAAGGGAATTGAAAGACGAGTTCTATGAATATGAAGGTGAGTATGAAGAACCAATTGAAACTATTCAAAAGCCTCCTGTCCTAAGTGAAGAACAGCAGTCAAGAAAACGTCTAGAAGAGCTTGCAGGTGAGCAACCAGATGAATTCGCAAAGCTATTGCGCACTTGGATTAGTGAGGAGTAGGAGGGAGTATAGTGGCGAAAGTAGTAAGTAAAAGTGAATTAACAGGCAAGCAAAAAGCAGCTATTTTATTAATTTCCCTTGGTCCTGATGCATCCGCTTCCGTCTATAAGCATTTAAGCGAAGATGAAATTGAACAGTTAACGTTTGAGATTTCTTCGATGCGAAAAGTAGAGCCTGCAATTAAAGAAGCCGTTTTAAAAGAATTTGAGCAAATGACAATCGCTCAGAATTATATAGAAAAAGGTGGCATTACTTATGCCAAGGAAGTATTGGAAAAAGCTTTAGGTCCTGAACAAGCCATAATGATTATTAATCGTTTAACTTCATCTTTGCAAGTTCGACCATTCGATTTTGCTCGTAAAGCAGAACCAATGCAACTTTTAAACTTTATTCAGCATGAGCATCCGCAAACAATTGCTTTGATTCTATCCTATTTAGAACCAGCTCAGGCGGGGCAGATTCTGTCATCTTTACCTCAAGAGCGTCAAGGTGATATTGCAAGAAGAATTGCTACAATGGATAGCACATCTCCAGAAGTCATCAGTGAGGTAGAACAAATTTTAGAAAGAAAGCTTTCGACAACGGTGACCCAAGATTATACTCATACTGGTGGAATTGAGACGGTTGTTGAAGTGTTAAATGGTGTGGATCGTGCAACAGAGAAAATTATTATTGATACTCTAGAAATTCAAGATCCAGAGCTTGCTGAAGAGATCAAGCAGCGTATGTTTGTCTTTGAAGATATTGTGACGTTGGATAACCGATCGATTCAGCGTGTCGTTCGTGAAGTTGAAAATGAAGACTTGCTGTTGAGCTTAAAGGTAGCAAGTGAAGAAGTAAAAGATATTATATTCCGCAATATGTCTAAGCGAATGGTAGATACGTTTACAGAAGAAATGGAGTATATGGGACCAGTCCGTTTAAAAGATGTAGAAGAAGCTCAATCTCGCATTGTGGGGGCCATTCGTAGATTAGAAGACATGGGAGAAGTAGTTATTGCAAGAGGTGGAGGAGACGATATTATTGTCTAGTATCATTAAATCTATCTATGCAAACCATGTAAATGATTCAACCAAAAAAATTGAAATCAAGCCACTATTTAGTGAAAAAAATTTGAACAATTCAAATGGCCGAGCAGTAAATAATGAAAATCCTGACAAAATTATTACTGAAGCAAAAGAAGCATCTGCGCGTCTTTATGAAGAAGCTGAGGCAAGACTACTAGAAGTCAAGCAGCAAATTAAAGCAGAACGCCAGCAGTGGGAAAATGAAAAAGTACAGCTGTATGAAGCGGAGAAGAAAAAAGGTTTTAATGCCGGATATAGTGAGGGGCAACATGCGGGATATCAGGACTATATAGCACTTTTAGAAGAAGCGCAAGCTGCTGTTAACGTGGCTAAAAGAGATTATACTGATTACCTTTCTCAAGCTGAAGAGGTTATATTAGAGCTTGGTTTTACACTTGCTGAGAAAGTCATTGGGCAAAAACTTCAACGTGATAATGAGCAGGGCTTTTTATCACTGGTTAAGCAAGCAATAAAGGAAGTTAGAGAAAGCAAAGAGCTTCGAATCTTTGTGGCACCTTGCCATTATGAAATGATGTGTGAAAATAAACAGCAATTGTTCGATATATTGAATGGAGAAGCTAGTTTATTCATATACGCAGATGAAAATTTAACAGGTGAAAATTGCATTATTGAGTCGGTATATGGAAAGCTCGATGCATCTGTTGATAGTCAATTAATGGAACTAAAGAAGAAATTGAAATTACGTTTAATGGAGGAAAAGCAAAGTGAAAGTGAAACAGCTTATTCCTGAAATAGCTCATCTCTCTTCGTTTAAACGATATGGGAAAGTTAACAGAGTCATTGGCATGATGATTGAATCAAGAGGGCCACAAGCTTCAATTGGTGATGTTTGCTACATCCATTTAAAAGATACTTGTGAACGAATTCAAGCAGAAGTGGTTGGATTTAAAGATGAGCATGTCATTTTAATGCCCTATACATCTGTTCGATATATTGGACCTGGCTGCATAGTGGAAACGACTGAAAAGCCTCTTCAAGTAAAAGTAGGAGCTGAATTGATTGGGCGAGCGCTAGATTCCCTAGGTAATCCACTTGATGGAACTAGCTTACCTAGTTATCTTCCTTCAGTACTAACCGAACAGGACCCTCCTAATCCATTGCATCGCCCACCGATTTCTGAACCAATTGAAGTAGGAGTTCGGGCGATTGACAGTTTGCTTACAGTCGGTAAGGGTCAGCGGATTGGAATCTTTGCAGGAAGTGGAGTTGGGAAAAGTACGCTCATGGGAATGATTGCGAGAAATACGAATGCAGATGTCAACGTTATTGCATTAGTAGGAGAACGAGGTCGGGAGGTCCGTGAGTTTATTGAAAGAGACTTAGGTTCGGAAGGATTGAGAAACTCAATCGTCGTTGTCGCGACGTCTGATCAACCTCCGTTGTTACGAATGAAGGCTGCGTATACAGCTACATCGATTGCAGAATATTTCCGAAGCCAAGGGCTTAACGTCATGATGATGATGGATTCCGTTACACGCGTTGCTATGGCGCAGAGAGAAATTGGCTTAGCTGTAGGAGAGCCTCCTACAACCAAAGGATATACGCCGTCGGTTTTTGCTTCACTACCGCGTCTGCTAGAAAGAGCAGGTACTACTGAACAAGGCTCTATTACAGCATTTTATACGGTATTAGTTGACGGTGATGATATGAATGAACCAATTGCCGATACGGTTCGAGGAATCGTTGACGGGCATATCGTACTGGACCGGAATTTAGCTAATAAAGGTCAATATCCAGCCATTAATGTGCTCAAAAGTATTAGTCGCGTAATGAATCATATTGTAGAAGAAAATCATAAAATAAGTGCTGAAAAGCTACGGTTACTACTTTCTACATATATTGAAGCGGAAGATCTTATTAATATTGGTGCCTACAAAAGAGGCTCCTCTGCTGAAATCGATGAAGCTATTTCATATTATCCAGAACTTATTTCATTTTTAAAGCAAGAAACGAATGAACATCCGACGCTTACAGATAGCGTAGAGATACTAAAACAGCTCTTTCAGAAAGGTGAACGAATGTGACGTATCAATTTAAGTTGGCAAAAGTCATGACAATCAAGCAAGATGAAAAAAATCGTTTATTAGCTCAATATAACGAATCAGTTCAATATTTCGAACAAGTCGGGCAGAAGCTTTACGATAAGCTCAAGCAGAAAGAAGAACTGCTTGAAGTTCAGGCAAAAAAGTTTAAAAGTGGTTTGATAATTAGTGAGATTAAATTTTTTCAACAAGCGCTTGAAAGTGTTGAAGTGACAATTGCTAATCTTCAGCGAGACGTCATGTTGGCACGACAGCAGATGAGTATGAGGGAACTGAAACTTCAAGAAAAAAATATTGAGTGCAAAAAGTATGAAAAGCTTAAAGACAAGAGCTATACAAGCTACCTAAAAACTCAGGGTGATGCAGAAAGTAAACAAATGGATGAGATTTCTCTGCAACAGTTTATGCTACACAGAAATTAGGTGAGGAAATGGCTAAAAAAAAGCAAGATGATTATGAAGAGGTAGAAGAAAAAAAGCATAGTAAGTGGCAAGTTTTCTTATTTATTATTTTTATACCACTGCTGTTCATTATTACAGCTATTTATATTGGTTTAACAATTAGTGGAGTCGATGTTCAAGAGAAAATCTCGTCGGCAACGTCATCTCTTCCTATAATAGGAGACGATAATGAAAGTTTAAAATCTACTAATCAGCAACAGGCAAATAAAGAATTAGAAAATCAAATAAAGAGCCTAAACGAAAAGCTTCAAAAGAAAGAAGACAATATTCAAAGCTTAGAAGAAGAAATAATGGCTAAAGAGCGTGAGATTGATGAGTTGAAAATTAAGATTAGGGATTCAGAAGATGAGAAAGGTGCTTCTAGTCAAGAAGGTGATGGAGATGATGAACAGAAAGATATTGTCTCGACTTATGAAAAGATGAAGCCAGCGAAAGCAGCTCTCATTTTTACCGAATTAAAAGAAAATGAAGCTATCTTGCTGCTAAAAGCATTAAAAACGGATGCACGCACGAAAGTCTTAGAAAAGATGGACCCTACCGTTGCAGCTCGCTATACAAGTTTACTAGCTGAGCCGTTGAGTGAGTAATGGAGGTGAAGAAATGAAGGTAGCTATGCAGCCTATGCTTCCAGTTATGAAGGATAAGCCAAAGGTAGATACTACAGTTGCGACAGAGAATCCTTTTTTATTTCAAACGATGCTATATGGAGTAATTGAAACGACTAATAATCTCAGTGAAAGCAGTCAACCGATTAACCAGCCTTTAAACAATCAAATAATGAACGTAGCTAGTAGCGAAGACTTGACTGAATTTTTAGCGTTGTTTGAGCTTCATTTAGAAGAAGGGGATGGTAACAAGACAGAGGGAGAAGAGCAAAGTATTTTGTTTAAACCTTTTATGGAGTTTATTCAACAGCTCCCTACGAGCGGAACAAAAGAGTCTAAGCTTCAGCAATTGCTTTCCAGTGCTACGAATTTAAAGGCGTACTCAGAAGATGTCACGTTACGGGGAAACATAAAAAATTTTGTTAAAGAATTTCAGCAGTTTTTTCAACTTTTGCGAGAGCTTGTTCCAGTGGAGCCCAGTCAGCTAAAAACACTGCAAGAAAAGCTACAGCAGCCTGAGATACAACCTGTTCAGTTCTCTCATAAAGAGATGAACAAGTTTATCGACATAATTACCAAAAGGATTGCTGCAGCACGTGATAATCATTTGATGCCAATTAACCAATTAACAAGAATAGAAGCTGGTGAGTCAGGTGATCAAAAAAATTCTGTTGATAAAGGGGCGTTTATACCGGGTGAAATGAGCAAGCTGCAACAGCTATCGCTTCACGTAAACACGAATTTACCAAAAGATATGCAAGCATCAAAGGTGATGAAGCAAATTCAAGAGCTACTGGTGAAAGCTTCTTTTCATCAGAATGCCTCTCAAACGAAGCTAGTGTTAAAGCTTTTCCCTGAAAGATTAGGATCGATTCAAATTGAGTTAGTGCAGCGAAATCATGAGACTGTCGCTCGAATTATTGCATCATCTTCTCAAACAAAAGACCTCTTAGATACTCAGCTAGGGTCTTTGAAACAAACGCTTATGAATCAGCAGGTGCAAATGGATAAGGTTGAGGTTTTTCATACAGCTGATCAGTGGATGGCGAACGATAAGGAGCACCAGGAGCAAAGACATAAGCAAGAAAAGCAAACTGTAAAAGATGAAGAGGATGAAGAAAGAAATCAACCTTTTTTGAGCTCATTAGAAGAAGCATTAATTAACTACAATGTGTAGGTGACGAAGATGACAGATGCCATTCAATCCAATTTATATTTAGCAAATCAGCCCGTACAGCAAAAGCAAACAGGCTCAAGTTCACTAGGAAAAGATGATTTTTTAAAGATTTTAATTACCCAATTACAAAATCAAGACCCAACTAGTCCTATGGAAGACAAGGAATTTATTTCTCAAATGGCTCAGTTTTCAACACTGGAACAAATGACAAATATGAGCACATCAATAGAGGGATTTTTACAAGCAGTCCAAAGTGAATCTCCAATTTTAAAAGGCAGTGAGCTTATTGGCAAGACAGTTTCCTGGATGGATGAAACGAATAAAGAGAAAGAAGCTGTTGTGAAAGCCACTTCTGTAAAAGACGGTAAGCTTACTTTTATGTTAGATGATGAATCTAATACAACGTTAACTCTTAACGATATTTTATCGGTCACTCGTTAAACACTATAAATAAGGGGGAAATTACATGTTACGTTCAATGTATTCTGGAATTAGTGGAATGAAAAATTTTCAAACGAAGTTAGACGTAATTGGTAATAATATTTCAAATGTTAATACCTATGGCTTTAAGAAAGGGCGTACAACATTTAAAGATTTAGTTAGTCAGCAAATAGCAGGAGCGAGTGCACCGGGAGAGAATCGAGGCGGCGTGAATCCAAAGCAGGTAGGCCTTGGATCTCAAATTGGAACAATTGATACGATACATACTTCTGGAAGCATTCAGCCAACCGGTCGGCCACTTGACCTGGCTATTTCAGGAGAAGGGTTCTTTACTGTTGGAACAGGTGCCGGGGGTCAAGTGGTGAATGATCCGCTGTATACAAGAGCTGGGAACTTTTATCTAGATGCAGACGGTAACGTGGTAACCGCAGAAGGGCTCTTTTTGATTGGTGAAACAGCAGGAGGCGGCCTAGGAAAGTTACAAATTCCTAACGATGTTAAAAGCTTTAGTATCGGCCAAGATGGAACCGTGAACTACGTGAATGCTCAAGGCACTTTACAAACTGCTGGTCGAGTTGTTTTAGCAAAGTTTCCGAACAACGACGGTCTTGAAAAAGTCGGAGGTAACCTTTTTTCTGAAACAGCTAACTCAGGTAGTGTAATAGATGGAGGTGGCTTTCAATTAAATGAACCAGGAGCAAACGGAACAGGAACGCTCGTATCAAGCGCTTTAGAGATGTCTAACGTTGACTTATCGGAAGAATTTACAGAAATGATCGTATCCCAGCGTGGTTTCCAAGCAAATACGCGCATCATCACAACTTCTGATGAAATTCTACAAGAGTTGGTCAACTTAAAACGATAAATTAATAGCCTAGGAGGAAAGAAGCTGGGCTTATCAGTTTGGCTTTTTATCAGGTATGGTAACTTTAACAAGATTAAATGGAAAGCAATTTACGCTAAATGCAATTTACATAGAGCAAGTGGAATCCTTTCCTGACACGACCATTACGCTAACAAACAATAAAAAGTTGGTTGTAAAAGAATCAGTTGCTGAAGTGAACGAAAAGGTATGCGCTTATTATCAATCGGTTAATGTGTTGGGTCTGCGACGTGATATGGAGGAGTAAGCTTTGTTTAAAAATAAGTTAGTTGGTACTATGGTTATTATTTTATTGTCTTTGACATTGATTGGAAGTATTGCGGTTATTGTAACGTTAAAGCTAATAAGCGAGCCGGTAGCTGAAGCGGCTCCTTCCATTGATGAAGTGATTGATTCATCTGTTGATATTGCTGATATTAAAACGAATTTAAAAAGCAATAATTATATTAGTCTATCATTTAAGATTCAAATGGACAGCAAAAAGGCAGCTAAAGAATTGCAGAAAAGAGAGTTCCAAGTAAAAGACATCATTATTAAAGAACTATCGGAGATGACAGCTGAGGATTTCGAGGGGAAAAAAGGTTTAAAAGCACTTGAAGAGCGAATTTCCAAGCAAGTCGATAGCTCGATGGAGACTGGGCATGTGGTAAAGATTTATACGACCTCCAAGGTTCTACAATAATGGGAAGATGGCAGGTAGGAGGTGAGGTTTTTGGCCGGTGATGTATTGTCTCAAAACGAGATTGACGCACTGTTGTCTGCGCTGTCGACAGGAGAGATGGATGCACAGCAGTTAAAAGATGAAAATACGAAAAATCGCGTCAGGTCCTATGATTTTAAAAGGGCCCTACGATTTTCAAAAGATCAAATTAGAAGTTTAACAAGAATCTATGAGAACTATGCGAGACTGTTAACAACATTGCTGTCAGCTCAACTACGAACGATAACACAGGTTTCAGTTGTATCAGCAGACCAAATCCCTTATGAAGAATTTGTTCGTTCGGTTCCAAGTATGACGGTTTTAAATGTCATGTCAGTCGAACCATTGGATGGCAGAGTGATCATGGAAGTAAATCCAAATATTGCATACGCAATGTTAGACCGCATTTTAGGCGGTAAAGGGGAAGCTGGAAATAAAAAAATAGATAACTTAACAGAGATTGAAACCAAACTACTTTGTAATTTGTTAGATAAAACGCTAGATAGTATGGAAGAGGCCTGGAGCTCAGTTGCTGTGATTAATCCAGCAATGGAAGAATTTGAAGTGAACCCACAGTTTTTACAAGTTATATCACCAAATGAGATTGTTGTGGTCATTTCACTAAGCGTACAAATTGGTGAAGAAACAGGCATGATTAACTTATGTATTCCACACGTTACGCTGGAGCCTATTATTTCAAAATTATCGGTGCATTATTGGATGCAGTCATCTAAAAAAGAGCCAAACGAATTAGAGGTTGAACAGCTTCGAACACAAGTTCAAGATGCAACGGTTCCAGTTGTTGCAATGCTAGGGCAAACTGATATATCCATTGAAGACTTCCTTTCCTTAGATAAGGGAGATATTATTCGATTGGATCGAGGGGTTAATCAACCTCTTACCGTTCAAGTTGGCGGCGTGCCAAAGTTTAGTGCACAGCCTGGACAGTTGAAAAGGAAGTTAGCAATTCAAATCTTAAGTCAGTTTAAGGGGGGAACGTCGCTATGACAGGAGATATGCTTTCTCAAGATGAAATCGATGCATTGCTAAAAGGAACGTCTTCATTAGACCCTATGCCTTCAAGTAGCAACATAGAAGAAAGTGAAATTAGTAAGCACTTTACGGAGATGGAACGTGATGCGCTTGGTGAAATTGGCAATATTTCATTTGGTAGTTCTGCTACTGCGTTGTCAACTTTATTAAACCAAAAAGTTGATATTACAACACCTTATGTTTCATTGATTCATAAAGAAGAATTAAAAGAAGAATTTCCTAATCCGCATGTTGCGGTAGAAGTTCATTATACAGAAGGGATTTCAGGGCGGAATTTACTTGTTATTAAACAAAGTGATGCAGCTATTATTGCTGATTTAATGCTTGGTGGAGACGGAAAAAATCCAGGAGAATTGCTAGATGAAATTAAACAAAGTGCTGTTCAAGAAGCAATGAACCAAATGATGGGTTCGGCAGCCACGTCTATGTCTACGATTTTTCAAAAGAAAGTAGATATTTCACCACCGAGCCTTGACATCTTAGATCTTCCAGAGGGAGAAGGAGCGAACTTACTAGAAGGTGACGATGTCTTAGTTAAAGTTTCATTCAACTTAAAAGTTGGCACGTTAATTGACTCTAATATTATGCAGCTTTTATCTTTGCCTTTTGCAAAAGGATTAGTAAATGAACTGCTAAATCCGGTTGCTCACGAGGAAGAAGAGGATGAAATTATTCAAGAAGCCCCTTCTCAGCCGTTGGAAAACCATGTAAGTGAACCATTACAGCAAGAGCCAGTTATGCCAGCAGCTCCTGTTAATGTTCAACCTGTTGCTTTTTCATCTTTTGATGGAAATGAAATGCCTTCACAGCCAGAAACACGTAATTTAGATATGTTACTAGATATACCGCTTCAAGTAACTGTTGAGTTAGGGCGCACAAAACGAACTGTTAAAGAAATCTTAGAGATGTCATCAGGATCAATTATTGAACTAGACAAGCTTGCTGGTGAGCCGGTGGACATTTTAATTAATAGCAAGCTGATTGCTAAAGGTGAAGTCGTAGTAATTGATGAAAACTTTGGCGTTCGCGTGACGGATATAGTTAGTCAGCGCGATCGTATTAATAAATTAAAGTAATTTTATATAGGGGGAAAATAAAATGAGTAAACGAGTATTAATTGTAGACGATGCAGCATTTATGCGTATGATGATTAAGGATATCCTTACAAAAAATGGATACGAGGTTGTAGGGGAAGCTGCTGATGGAATGCAAGCTATCGATCTTTATAAAGAGCATCAGCCAGACCTTGTAACAATGGATATTACAATGCCGGAAATGGATGGAATTACGGCTTTAAAAGAGATTAAGCAACTGAATCCAGCTGCGAGAGTTATTATGTGTTCAGCGATGGGACAACAAGCAATGGTTATCGATGCAATTCAAGCTGGCGCAAAAGACTTTATCGTCAAGCCATTCCAAGCAGACCGAGTTCTTGAAGCTATTTCAAAAGCTGTAGGATAAAGAAAACAGTGGAGCAGCTGCTCTGCTCCACTTTGTACTATGAAAAGGTAAGAGGTGGCAAACGTTGCTGCGATATATCGTATTTATTTTAGGAATCGCTGGAAGTCTATTGTTTCAAGATAGTGTAAGTGTGCAAGCGGCAGAAACATCAGATTCAGTGAAAGAATGTATAGAAAATCCAAGTGCTTGTGAAAAAGAGTTGGATGCTAATACAGTTGGTGACAGCAATTCCAATCAAGGTGCGACTATTTCAGCTGGTGAAGTAGTAAAAATGTTATTTGCTTTTGCATTTGTGATTGGTTTATTACTAATTGTATTAAGGGTTGTTAAGTCCAAAGGAAATATGTTAAAGCAAAATCAGTTAGTGGAAAATTTAGGTGGAACAAACCTTGGGAATAGCAAATCTGTTCAAGTTGTCAAGGTAGGTGAGCAGCTGTTCGTTGTAGGTGTAGGAGACAATATTGAGCTGCTTTCAGAAGTGGTTGGAGAAGATAAAGAGCAGTTGTTAAAGAAATACCAAGATCAACACAGTGATGGTGAATATAAAGTGATTCTTCCATCACTATTTGAGCGAAAAGAAAAGGAAACAATTCCAGTTAAAAATATAAAATCTTTTACACAATCGTTAAGTCAAATAATGAAAAAGCGGAAAGCCAAGTTGGAAGAATTAGAAAGGAACCGTAAGCAAAATGAATGAAGTAATGGAGATTTTTAATGCTAGTAATGCTGAAAGCGTATCAACGTCAATCCAGCTATTGCTGCTTCTAACGGTTCTGTCAATTGCTCCGGGTATTTTAATTTTAATGACATGCTTTACTCGAATTGTCATTGTCCTTTCGTTTGTTCGAACGTCACTAGGTACTCAGCAAATGCCTCCCAATCAAGTGTTGTTAGGGCTCGCTTTATTTATAACGTTCTTCGTTATGGCACCAACATTTTCACAAGTGAATAAAGAAGCTTTACAGCCGTTATTGAATGAAGAAATTAATCTAACAGAGGCGTATGATCAAGCCGCACTTCCTATGAAAGAGTTTATGAGTGCTCATACGCGCCAAAAAGACTTAGCATTATTTTTGGAATATGCAGACATGGATAGACCAAGCTCAGTAGAAGACATTCCATTAACAGCATTGGTTCCTGCATTTGCAATTAGTGAATTAAAAACAGCATTTCAAATTGGTTTTATGATCTTTGTTCCGTTTCTTGTCATCGATATGATTATTTCCAGCGTATTAATGTCGATGGGAATGATGATGTTACCGCCTGTTATGATTTCTTTGCCGTTTAAAATTTTGCTTTTTGTTTTAGTAGACGGTTGGAATTTAGTCATTAAATCATTATTAATAAGTTTTCAATAGGTGAAAAATATGAATGGAGAATTTGTTATTTCGTTAGCAGAAAAAGGCGTATATACAATCTTAATTGTGTGTGGTCCACTTTTGCTATTAGCACTCGTTGTCGGCTTGCTTGTCAGTATCTTTCAAGCAACAACTCAGATTCAAGAACAAACCTTGGCCTTTGTGCCAAAAATTGTAGCGGTCCTTGTAGGAATTGTATTTTTTGGTCCATGGATGTTATCTAAGATGGTGTCATTTACGTATAATATTTTTTCAAACCTACATAGGTATATTGGATAAAAATGACACAACTTATCAGTATTTATCCAACATTTCTTTTAGTTTTAGTACGATTGTCCGCTTTCTTTATTACGGTACCGCTCTTTTCATATCGTACAGTTCCGGCTTTTCACAAAGTAGGGCTAGCAACAGCTTTATCACTTGTGGTAATCACAACATTAGATTTCCCAATTATTCCACTTGATAGTCACTTTTTGCTTCTTATCATTAAGGAATGTCTCGTGGGGATTTCGATGGGGTTAATTGCATATATCGTGATTATGGCTATTCAGATTGCAGGTGGGTTAATTGATTTTCAAATGGGCTTTGCTATTGCTAACGTGATGGATCCCCAAACGGGTGCTCAAAGTCCTATTACCGGTCAGTACCTCTATATTTTTGCACTGCTCTTTTTATTATCGACTAACGGTCATCATTTGTTAATAGATGGAGTCTATCATAGTTATGAAGTATTAAAGGTTAACGAACTTTCATTTTCAGTTGGAAGTGAACTCTTTGTGACGACCATTATAAAAACGTTCAGCATGATGTTCTTATTAGCCGTTCAAATGTCGCTTCCGGTTGTGGGTGCGTTGTTTCTTGTCGATATAGCACTTGGAATTGTCGCAAGAACGGTACCTCAGCTTAATATTTTTGTAGTAGGATTTCCGCTTAAAATCATCGTGGCATTTCTTTTTCTAATCGTTGTTATGGGAAGTATGTTTTATATGATGCAGCTAATCTTTGAATACATGCTAGAGTCGATGCGAACGATGATTCATTTACTAGGAGGAGTATAAAGATGTTTCTCGTTCGGTTAGATTTGCAGTTTTTTGCGGGAGAAAAAACGGAAAAGGCAACGCCTAAAAAAAGGCAAGATTCTAGAAAAAAAGGACAAGTAGCAAAAAGTCAAGACGTCACGACAGCTATTATGCTACTCCTTGTTTTTCTCTATTTTATGTTCGGGGCTCGGTATGTGCTTGAAAAGATGATGCTTATTATAAAGGAGTCTTTTCAGACATATATGCTAACGGAAGTTACGGAAGAAAGTGTATTTATTTTGCTACGAGACTTACTCCCTGAAATTGTGTATGCACTCGGACCTATTATGCTCGTTGCCTTGGTAGGTGCGCTTGCAGCTAATTACATGCAGGTTGGCGTTCTCTTTTCAGCTGAACCTCTGCAGCCAAAACTGGAAAAGATTGATCCAATTAAAGGAGCAAAAAGAATTTTTTCGATGAGAGCAATTGTTGAACTATTGAAGTCTACGCTAAAGATTCTCTTAATCGGTGCTGTTACGTTTGCAGTGTTGTGGCTTAATATTGATCAGGTTCTCATTTTATCTCATCGCAGCATTGGAGACAGCTTAGTATCACTAGCGAAATTAGTTTTGCAAATGGGACTTGCAGCCTCTTGTGTTTTACTTTTATTGTCTGTTCTTGACTACATGTACCAAAAATTTGATTTTGAAAAAAATATTCGTATGTCAAAGCAAGATATTAAAGATGAAAATAAAAACGTGGAAGGCGATCCGCTCATAAAATCTAAAATTAAGCAGAAACAGCGCGAAATGGCAATGTCTAGAATGATGCAAGAAGTGCCAAAAGCTGATGTTGTCATTACGAATCCAACTCATTATGCAATTGCTTTAAAGTATGATGAAGATAAAATGGATGCTCCGTATGTAGTAGCAAGCGGAGTAGATTTCGTAGCTCAAAAAATAAAAGCTGTTGCAAAAAGCCATGAAATTATTATGGTAGAAAACCGGCCTTTAGCAAGAGGCTTATATGAGCAAACAAAAGTTGGCGATGTTGTGCCTGAAGAGTTTTTTAAGGCAGTAGCTGAGATTTTAGCGTATGTGTATCGCATTCAAAAAAAGGTATAAGTATTGAAGATTATAAGAAATAAGGAGAGAAATGATTCATGTCTGCAAGAGAGTTACCAGTTGTTATAGGTGTTGTACTCATTATTGTTATGCTTGTTATTCCGCTCCCATCTTGGTTGCTCAGTGTGTTAATTATGGTAAATATATCTCTTGCACTGCTTGTTTTGCTTGTATCAATGAACATGAAAGAGCCGCTTGAGCTATCTGTGTTTCCATCGTTACTGCTTGTACTGACACTTTTCCGCCTCGGGTTAAATGTATCGACCACAAGAGCTATTTTAGGTGAAGGTAATGCAGGTGGTGTGGTAGAAACATTCGGTAACTTTGTTATTGGTGGGAATCCACTTGTAGGGTTCGTTGTTTTTGTTATTTTAATTATCATTCAGTTCTTAGTTATCACAAAAGGAGCTGAGCGTGTCTCAGAGGTAGCTGCACGCTTTACTCTTGATGCAATGCCTGGGAAACAAATGAGCATTGATGCTGATTTAAATGCGGGAATGATTTCCGAAAAAGAAGCCATTCAAAGGCGTGAAAAAATTCAGCGTGAAGCCGATTTTTACGGATCAATGGATGGAGCCAGCAAGTTTGTAAAGGGAGATGCAATTGCTGGTATTGTTATTACACTCATTAATATCTTATTTGGAATCATTATTGGAATGATGCAGATGGGTATGAGCATTGGAGAGGCATCTCAGACGTTCACTTTATTAACAGTTGGCGATGGGTTAGTCAGTCAGATTCCAGCATTAATGATTTCGACTGCTACAGGTATTATTGTAACAAGAGCTGCTTCTACGGGGAATTTAAGTCAAGATATCACCGGACAGCTATTTGCGTTTCCTGCAATGTTATACGTTACTGGAGCAACAATTGCTGTTCTTGGTCTCATTACGCCAATCAATGATTTATTAACACTACCATTAGCACTTTTACTAGCAGCGGGAGGTTATTATTTATCTCCTAAAAAAGCAAAACTTCTTTTAAACGAAGAAGCCGCATCAGAAGAAGATGTGCCAGCTGATGATATGAAAAGTCCTGAGAGTGTTGTAAATTTACTGAGCGTAGATCCTATTGAATTCGAATTTGGTTATGGTCTTATCCCTTTAGCAGATACAAATCAAGGAGGGGACTTGTTAGACCGTATCGTTATGATTCGCCGCCAGCTCGCTTTAGAGCTTGGCTTAGTAATTCCTGTTGTAAGAATTCGCGACAATATTCAATTACAGCCAAACGAATATCGGCTAAAAATTAAAGGGAATGAAATGGCAAGAGGCGATTTGTTGCTCGATCATTACCTAGCAATTAGTCCTGGAATGGGTGACGATATGATAGAAGGCATTGATACAATTGAGCCCGCCTTTCAAATGCCAGCCAAGTGGATTAATGAAGCAACGAAAGAGCAAGCAGAGATGTTTGGGTATACGGTAGTAGATCCGCCTTCAGTGGTATCAACACATATTACAGAAGTAATTAAAGCGTATGCTCACGAGTTAATAGGTCGTCAAGAAACAAAACAATTAATTGATCATGTAAAAGAGTCGTATCCAATTTTAATTGAAGAGGTTACCCCATCTCCACTCTCAGTAGGAGAAATTCAACGAGTATTGGCCAAATTATTAAAAGAGCAGGTATCGATTCGAAATTTGCCAGTTATCTTTGAAGTACTAGCTGATTATGGAAAGATGACATCTGACACGGACTTATTAACAGAATATGTTCGTCAAGGATTATGTAGGCAAATCACGACCCAGTATGCTGCTGGAGAGCAGCTGCTTCGCGTCATTACGCTATCGGGGAAAGTTGAAAAAGTACTAGCTGAAGGAGTTCAGCAAACAGAACATGGAAATTATTTATCATTGGATCCATACGTTTCCCAAAATATTGTGGAGCATATCGTTGCTCAAGTTGATGGAGCAGGGTTTCAAGATCAAACACCGATTGTTCTTTGCTCACCAGCCGTACGGATGTATGTCCGACAGTTAACAGAACGGTATATACCGCAAGTTGCGATTTTATCATATAACGAACTAGAAGCCAGTATTGAAGTTCAGAGCGTTGGAGTGGTTGATTTATCATGAAGGTAAAAAAGTATGTGGCATCTTCAATGCCAGAAGCAATGAAAGTTATTCGAGCAGAGCTTGGTCCAGAAGCCGTAATTTTAAAGTCTCGTTCTGTTAAAGTTGGTGGATTTCTGGGTGCGTTTACTAAAAAAAAGTTAGAAGTTATTGCAGGGGTAGATGACCAAGTCAAAAAGCCTAAAAAATATGTTAAAAATCATACAAATGAAGAGTTAATGAAGCAGGTTAATGAATTAAAACAGCTGATTACAACGATGCAACCATCAAGAAATACTAGTGTTGAATATCCGTTCCTTGTTCAAAAAGCTATTTCATTTTTGCAGCATCAAGAGATTGAAGAGCGTTTATTAAAAGAAGTAAGAGATAAAGTCATGGAGTTATATTATACAACACCTTCGCTAGGCGATAAGCAGCTGGTTGAGTGGCTGAAAAACTGGTTTGAAGAGTACCTATCCCATTCAGAATGTTCAAAAGTGTTTCAAAAAAAATATATCAACGTTGTTGGTCCTACCGGTGTTGGTAAGACAACAACGCTAGCAAAATTAGCTGCGTCATGTATTTTAGAACAAAATCAAAGAGTTGCATTCATTACAACTGATACATATCGTATTTCAGCTATCGATCAATTAAAAACATATGCATCCATTCTAAATGTCCCAGTTGAAGTTTGCTATAACAGTGAAGATTTTCAACAAGCTCTTCAGAGATTTAATGAATACGATATTGTGTTCATTGATACAGCAGGTCGAAACTTTTTAGACAGCCAGTACATTCATGACCTCCACAATATGCTGTCATTTAATGAATACATGGAGACCTTTTTAGTACTAACAGCGACGGCAAAAATGGCTGATTTACGTGAGGTTTACAAGCAGTTTAGTAGTATACCAATCGATTCAATTATTTTGACAAAGCTAGATGAGACCACAACATTTGGTCCAATTATTAATTTGCTAACGGAGTGTCAGCTACCAGCTGCTTTTATAACAATTGGACAAGATGTTCCTGACGATTTAGAGAAATATACTACTAAAAAAATAGTGAATTATCTGTTTGGGGATTGGAAATATGAATGATCAAGCGGCGGCTTTAAGAAAAAGAGTGGCAGCGGTCAAACATGTTTCTAATGAATGGACGGAGGCTAAGACGTTAGCGGTTATTAGTGGAAAAGGAGGCGTTGGAAAGTCTAATTTTTCACTAAACTTTTCCTTGGCTTTACAGGAGAAAGGGCATCGGGTACTGCTGTTTGATATGGATATTGGAATGGGCAATATCGACGTATTGATGGGAATTGCTTCGAGTTACACCATCGTGGATATGTTAGAGAATAAATGGCCCATTCAGCGTGTCATCAAACAGGGAACACAAGGCCTATCCTACATTGCTGGCGGGTCTGGAATTACTTCTTTATTTGAGTGGAAGCGACAGGACTTACAATATTTAATTAATCAATTTAATTCTGTTGCTCAAGACTATGATTACTTAATTTTCGATATGGGAGCAGGAATGACAGAAGGCGTCATTACCTTTTTAAAAACAATGGATGACATGGTGCTCATTACTACACCTGAACCAACATCCATTACCGATGGCTATGCTGCGCTAAAGTTCTTACATCTATATGGTGTAAATGCCTCTTTTAAGATGGTAGTAAATAAATCACTCTCTATCAAAGAAGGTGTAAGTACGTATGAACGTTTTAATCAAGCGGCTAAACAGTTTTTAAAATGCTCAATTGAATTGTTAGGAATAATAGCAGAAGATCGCTGTGTTTCTCATTCGGTAAACAGTCAAGTGCCATTCGTTTTGCATTATCCTAAAGGCAATGCGAGCCAAGGAATTAAAGATATTGTAAATCAATATGCAACATCATCTAGTACCAGAAATTACGGCATTGGATTTGTAGCCAGGCTCAAGAAGTTATTTCTCGAAAGGTAGGGTTGCTAGTTGAATAAAATTAAAGTATTAATCGTTGACGATTCAGCTTTTATGAGAAAGGTTATTACTAATTTACTAGAGGAAGACGGTAGGTTTACCGTAGTGGGGACAGCCCGAAACGGCGAGGAAGCATTAAAGAAAGCAGTGTTATTAAATCCACACGTTATGACGCTTGACGTAGAGATGCCTGTGATGAACGGATTAGAGATGTTAAGAGAATTAATGAAAATCAAGCCAACTCCTGTTGTAATGTTGTCCAGTACAACGTTTGAAGGAGCAAATAATACCTTTTTAGCGATGGAGTATGGAGCAGTTGATTTTGTTGCCAAACCTTCAGGTGCTATTTCATTAGATATCGATAAAGTAAAAGATGAACTATTAGCAAAACTCTATATTGCGAGCAAAGCAAACCTTCCTTTCAATTTAAAAGAGTCAAATAAAAACAAGTCTATAAAATTACCAATAGCGAAGGGAGAGCACCAGTCGTTAAAGAAAGTGGTTTGCATCGGTACATCAACCGGAGGGCCAAGAGCATTACAAGAAGTTCTAACGATGCTTCCTGCAACGATTTCAGTCCCTATTTTAATTGTTCAACATATGCCAGCAGGTTTTACGAGTTCACTAGCAGCTAGATTAGATAGGTTAGCTACTATTTCGGTGAAAGAAGCAAAAGATGGTGAAAAGTTAGAGCCAGGGTGTGCATATATTGCACCCGGAGGTTATCACCTAACCGTAAAAGAATCTAAAGAAGGATTAATAGCGGTTTTAGATCAATCGTTACCAGTAAAAGGACACCGACCATCAGTTGATACTTTGTTTCAGTCGCTTGCAGATTGTTCTAACTATGAAAAAGTTGCGGTTGTATTAACCGGGATGGGAGCGGATGGAACGGAAGGCGTTATTTATATGAAAAGCAAAGGTCAAACCATAGCGATTGCTGAGTCGGAAGAAACAGCTATTATTTATGGGATGCCAAAGTCTATCATTGCCACAAGGTTAGTAGATGAAATACAGCCATTACATGATGTAGCAAATCGTATTTTACATCACGTGCAGAAATAGGGGGAGCACTCAATGGATATGAGTCAGTATTTAGAAGTGTTTATTGAAGAAAGTAAGGAACACTTACAAAATATTAATCAACAGCTATTAGAATTTGAAAAGGATGTTAATAATCTTAGTTTTGTAAATGAAATTTTTCGTTCAGCTCATACGTTAAAAGGCATGTCAGCAACAATGGGATTTGAGGATTTGGCGAATCTTACTCATAAAATGGAGAATGTACTAGATGCAATTCGTAACCAACAGCTAAGCGTAAATACAAGCGTTGTGGACTTGGTGTTTGAATCAGTAGATGCTTTAGAAGTTATGGTAGAGTCAATCGCCACAGGTGGTGATGGAGGATATGATGTGCAAGAGATTGTAACGAAACTCCAAGCTTTAGAAAGTGGAGAACTAGAAGTGGCGGTAGCGGTAGAAAGTAAAGTGGTACCGCCTAGCATTGTATATGATGAATGCGAAATAGGCCTTTTAAAACAAGCGTTAGATCAAGAGTTTTTTGTATATGAGATAACCGTTACATTAGATGAGCACTGCTTATTAAAAGCAGCGAGAGCATATATGGTATTTGACGTATTTGAGCAAGCTGGTGAAGTCGTGAAGTCAAACCCAATCGTTCAAGATATCGAACAAGAACAGTTTGATCAACAATTTACGGTTGTATTGGTATCAAAACAAGAGGCAAGCCTGTTAAAAGAGCAGTTGATGCAAATCTCTGAAGTAGAGCTTGTACAGATTAATACTGTAGAGCCAAAAGAAGATATTGCACCTGGTAGTGAAAACCAAACCTCACGCCCTCAAGAGGCTAATGTAGAACCTGTCGATGACCATACTGGTAAAGAAACAGCACCAGCGAAAGCTGTGTCTATTAATAAAACAATACGAGTCAACATCGACCGACTGGATAGCTTAATGAATTTATTTGAAGAGCTAGTCATTGATAGAGGGCGTCTTGAGCAGATTTCAAAAGACTTAAATAATCAAGAGCTAGAAGAAACTGTTGAGCGGATGTCACGTATCTCTGGAGATTTGCAGTCTATTATTTTAAACATGCGTATGGTTCCAGTTGAAACTGTTTTTAATCGCTTTCCGCGTATGGTTCGTCAACTAGCAAAAGATTTAGGGAAAGAAATCCATCTAAAAATTATTGGGGCTGAAACAGAGCTTGATCGTACAGTTATTGATGAAATTGGTGACCCACTCGTCCACTTGCTTCGTAATGCGCTAGATCATGGAATTGAAATGCCGGACGTACGTGAACAGAACGGAAAAAAGAGGGAGGGTACAGTTCGACTGAAAGCATATCATAGCGGTAATCATGTGTTCATTGACCTTGAGGATGATGGTGCAGGGATTGACCGCGATAAAATTTTAGAAAAAGCTTTGAAAAAAGGAATTGTCTCAGAAAGGGATGCTCAAGGTTTAACAGATCAACAAGTGTATGATCTTATGTTTGCATCTGGTTTTTCCACAGCTGAACAAATTTCTGATGTTTCAGGGCGAGGTGTAGGGCTTGATGTTGTTAAAAATACAATTGAATCCTTAGGTGGAACAGTGACAATTGATTCGATTCCAGGCTATGGATCTACTTTTTCTATTCAACTACCTTTAACATTATCAATTATTTCAGCACTGCTTGTTAATATACAAGATGAACGCTATGCACTTCCACTATCATCTATCATTGAGACAGCACTTGTGAATAAAAAGGATGTTATGAAAGCCCACGGACAAGAAGTTATTGATTTCCGAGGGAAAATCATACCACTATTAAATCTCAAAAATCTGTTTAACGTACCGGAAGCTTTTGAACAGAAAGACGTTTACCCTGTTGTAATTGTACGAAAAGGTGATAAGACAGCAGGTTTAATTGTGGACTCATTTATAGGTCAGCAAGAAATCGTTTTAAAATCATTAGGCAACTATTTAACTTCTCCGTTTGCCATTTCAGGAGCAACGATTTTAGGCGATGGGCAAGTAGCATTAATTATTGATTGTAATGCTTTAATTAAATAATAATGTTTGGCAAAATAACGTTTTAAGTCGTAGTGGAGGAGAGCGGAATGGAAACGAAATTCATTGTATTTCAGCTGGGGAATGAAGAGTATGGAATTGTAGTAGATCAGGTTAAATCAATTGAGAAAATGCAACATATCACGCGAGTGCCTCGAACTGAAAAGTATGTGCGTGGCGTTATAAACTTACGTGGAGTAGTAATACCAATTCTAGATTTGAGAAAGAGGTTCGGCTTGCAAGAGCAAACTTATACAGATCATACAAGAATTATTATCGTAATGATAAATGATATTGAAGTTGGCTTAATTGTCGACGCAGCAAACGATGTGTTGGATATTTACAGTGACCATATTGAACCGACACCGGAAGTTATTGAAGGTGTTGAAGCGGATTATATAAGCGGTGTTGTAAAAGTAGAGGAACGTTTAATAGTATTAGTGAATTTAGGAAAGGTTTTAGGATTGGATGACCAAGAATAAAACCAGCTTAGATAATCTGAAGTTTGGCGCAATTCATTTAGATGTTTTAAAAGAAATAGCTAATATTGGAGCAGCTAATTCAGCGACTGCTCTTTCTCACTTGGTGAGAAAAAGAATTGAGATGCGACTTCCAAGCGTAAAGATTGCGGGCATAAATGAAGCGGTTGAAGAAATTGGAGGACCTGAGCGTGTAGTAGTACAACTTTTATTACAGATTAAAGGAGATATCCAAGGAAGCCTATTCTTTCTATTATCAGTAGATGATACTAAGACGTTACTAGGCTGTTTATTAGATGAATCCTCCATAGAAATTGAAAGCTTAAATTTCCTTCAATCAGAATTAGTGAGGTCTGCGCTATGTGAAATAGGAAATATTCTATGTGGCGCCTATTTAACTGCGCTTGCAGACTTAACAACTCTTCACCTATACCCTTCGTTACCAGCTGTTTGTATAGATATGCTTGGTGCTACGGTGACAAGTGGGTTACTGGAAAAAGGATATCAGATGGAATCGGTTTTAATAATTGAAACAACGTTACAAGAACAAGCGCACTCTTCCGTTATGAAAGGGAGTTTTCTTCTTATTCCGGACAACCGTTCCATTCAACCGTTGTTTCAAGCATTAGGGGTACCATTGCATGAGTAAGCATATTGTAAAAGTTGGCATTTCAGATATGAATGTTGTGCAAGAACCGGATTTAATTCGAACAGCAGGCTTAGGCTCGTGCGTAGGGGTTGTATTATATGATGACATCTTAAAGGTGGCCGGTCTGGCTCATATTATGCTGCCGAATTCTCGGCATGTGAAAGGCTCATTTAACCGTGCTAAGTATGCAGATACAGCTATTATTGATTTAATTGAAATGCTCGTACATCTAGGTGCCAATAAAAGACGCTTATGTGCCAAAATAGCAGGTGGTGCGCAGATGTTTCAATTCACTTCAAGTAATGACTTTATGAAGATTGGTGCTCGGAATATTATAGCCGTGGAGCAAGAGTTAAAGGAACATCATATTACGTTAATATCAAAAGATGTGGGAGGAACAAACGGCAGAACAATTGAATTCAATCCCACAACTTCACAGTTAATGGTTCGAACGGTAAATAAAGGTGTGGTTGAAATCTAGCCGGTAAGCTAAAAGGATAGCTATTTATTGTACGAAAGAAGGGGGAGAAGCCGTCATGACAAGTGTAAATGTAATGGATGAAAAGAAACGGTGGGAAAAATGGTCGAAACAAAGAGATGAAGAGGCTGGTAATTTGCTAGTGAAGCAATATATGCCCCTTGTTAATTACCATGTGCAACGAATTGGAGTGGGTTTACCTCGAAATGTACATAAAGAAGAGTTGAAAAGCCTTGGCTTAATAGGTTTGTATGATGCACTTGAAAAATTTGACCATGAACGTGATTTGAAATTTGATACGTATGCATCATTCCGAATCAGAGGTGCTATTTTAGATGGATTACGAAAAGAGGATTGGCTATCTAGAAGCGCGCGTGAAAAAGCTAAAAGGGTGGAGCATACGATAGAAAAACTGGAACAACGATATTTGCGAAATGTTACTGTTCAAGAAATTGCTAGTGAAATAAAGATGACAGAAGAAGAAGTCGTTCATGTAATGAATGAAGGTTTTTTTGCTAATGTGTTATCAATTGAGGAACCAATAAAAGAGCATGATGAAGGTGATCATCAATCGTATGCAATTCGTGATGAACGAATGATTACTCCTGAAGACCATCTTTTAAAAGAAGAATACTTTGCGGAATTGGTACAGATAATTGAACAGCTTAACGAGAAAGAACAGCTTGTTATTTCATTGTTTTATAAAGAAGAATTGACTTTTACTGAGATTGGACACATTTTGGGTTTATCCACATCACGTATTTCACAAATACACTCAAAAGCTCTTTTTAAACTAAGAAATACGTTAAATAAAATGATGTAGGTTAGAGGGATTTTACAATGTATACCTTGTTAATGATTAGCTTTATTTTACACGCTGTAACGTTTCTGGCTTTTTGGCGTCTTCGTCAGCAACTATATTCGATAAAGGTTTTAGAAAAAAAACAGCGTAAAATAATAGAAGAAATGGATAGCACAATGGCAACTTATTTAGCTGAAGTGGATGCTCAAAACGATGCGTTTCTATTAAAGATTCAGCAAAAAATGAAGCGAATAGAAGTTGAACAGCCAGATGTGTCGATAATAAAACCGGATTTTGAGGAGTTAAAGGAAGAAAAGTTAGATATCTCGTATCCAAAAATAGATTTAAAAAGCGAACCAGAATTGACTTTTGCAGCGCTCCTTCAACAAGAGATGACAGACAGGATTGAAAGAAGTGAACACGTGCTGACAAAAGAAGAAGCTAGTAAATTATCAAGGAATGAAGTGCAAAAAATTGCGTTTTCTCTACAAAAAAAAGGTTTAACAATTGAAGAAATTGCGAAAAATCTATATAGAGGGAAAACTGAAATTGAGTTATTGTTGAAATTTCAACAATAAACTGCATTTTAGGCTTGCTTGTGAAAAGTGAGTGTGCTATATTTGTTTTTGGTGTTAATACACACGCTCGTTGATTTAGTCATTGGTGCTACACTTTGTAGTTTTGGCTAAAGATGAAATGGGCGGAGGATAATCAAAACCATTAGGAGGAAAAACACATGTCAGTAATTTCAATGAAACAATTACTAGAAGCTGGTGTACATTTCGGTCACCAAACTCGCCGTTGGAACCCAAAAATGAAGAAATATATCTTCACTGAGCGTAACGGCATCTACATTATCGATCTTCAAAAAACAGTTAAGAAAGTAGAAGAAGCTTACCGCTTCGTTAAAGAATTAGCTGCTGATGGCGGTACTATGTTATTCGTAGGTACTAAAAAGCAAGCTCAAGATTCTGTTAAAGAAGAAGCAGCTCGCGCTGGTATGTACTTCGTTAACCAACGTTGGTTAGGTGGTACATTAACAAACTTCTCTACAATCCAAAAACGTATTAAGCGTTTAAAAGACATCGAAAGAATGCAAGAAGACGGTACTTTTGAAGTACTACCTAAGAAAGAAGTAGTTCAACTTAAAAAAGAGTTAGAGCGTCTTGAGAAATTCTTAGGCGGTATCAAAGATATGAAACAACTTCCTGATGCATTATTCATCATTGATCCTCGTAAAGAGCGTATCGCAGTAGCAGAAGCTAAAAAATTACACATCCCAATCGTTGGTATCGTAGATACAAACTGTGATCCAGACGAAATTGATTATGTAATCCCTGCAAACGATGATGCAATTCGTGCTGTGAAACTTTTAACTTCTAAAATTGCTGATGCAATCTTAGAAGCAAAACAAGGTGAAGAAACAGCAGTTGAAACTGAAACAACTACTGCTTAATTCCACGAAAGGTGATAAGAGGGAATAGCCTTTTATCACCTTTTTTTGAAAAGATTTAATTAATTGATATAGAGTACATACCCAAATAAGGAGGCTATTTATTATGGCAATTACAGCTCAAATGGTAAAAGAATTACGTGAAAAAACTGGCGCTGGGATGATGGATTGTAAAAAAGCATTAACTGAAACTGGCGGTGACATGGAAAAAGCAATCGATTTCTTACGTGAAAAAGGTATTGCTAAAGCTGCTAAGAAATCTGATCGTATCGCTGCTGAAGGTTTAACTTACATTGAAGCACAAGGTAACGAAGCTGTTATTCTTGAAGTAAACTCTGAAACAGATTTCGTTGCGAAAAACGAAGGATTCCAGAAGTTAACAAAAGAACTTGCTGCACATATCTTAGCTAACAAACCAGCTAACGTTGAAGAAGCTGTTGCTCAAAAAATGGAAAGTGGAGCTACTGTAGAAGAGCATATCAATTCAGCAATCGCTACAATTGGTGAAAAGCTTTCTCTACGTCGTTTCGCTGTAGTAAGCAAAACAGATGCTGATGCATTTGGTGCTTACTTACACATGGGTGGACGCATTGGTGTATTAACAGTATTATCTGGTACAACTGATGAGCAAGCTGCAAAAGATGTTGCAATGCACATCGCTGCTATCAACCCTAAATATGTATCTCGTGACGAAGTTTCTGCTGAAGAAACTGAGCGTGAGCGCGAAGTATTAACACAACAAGCACTAAACGAAGGTAAGCCAGAAAAAATCGTTGCAAAAATGGTTGAAGGTCGCTTAAGCAAATTCTTCGAAGATATCTGCTTATTAGATCAAACATTTGTTAAAAATCCTGATCAAAAAGTTCGTCAATTTGTTGAGAGCAAAGGCGCAACAGTAGAGAGCTTTGTACGCTTTGAAGTAGGAGAAGGTATTGAGAAGCGTCAAGACAACTTTGCTGAAGAAGTAATGAGCCAAGTTAAAAAGTAAGAATGTGATTAAATGGGGAACACTCTGTGTTCCCTTTTTCAAAAAAATGGATCTCACCGTTGACGATGGAGGTTAGGCATGAGTCAAGCAAAATATAATCGTATTGTATTAAAATTAAGTGGCGAAGCATTAGCAGGAGAAGATGGATTTGGTATTAATCCTTCTATCATTAAGTCGGTTGCAGAGCAAGTGAAAGACGTTTATGACTTAGGCGTTGAAGTAGCAGTAGTCGTTGGTGGTGGAAACATTTGGCGTGGGAAAATTGGTAGTGAAATGGGAATGGACCGTGCAGCTGCAGATTACATGGGCATGCTTGCAACTGTTATGAACTCATTAGCACTTCAAGACAGCCTAGAGAACATTGGAGTACAAACTCGCGTTCAAACGTCTATCGAAATGAGACAAGTTGCTGAACCATACATAAGAAGAAAAGCGGTTCGTCACCTTGAGAAGAAACGCGTTGTAATTTTTGCAGCAGGTACAGGCAATCCTTACTTCTCTACTGATACTACAGCTGCGTTACGTGCGGCTGAAATTGAAGCAGATGTAATTCTAATGGCGAAAAATAATGTTGATGGTGTATACAGTGCTGATCCGAAATTAGTTCCAGACGCAGTAAAGTATGAAACATTAACATACATTGATGTCTTAAAAGATGGACTAGCTGTAATGGATTCGACTGCTTCTTCTCTATGCATGGATAATGATATTCCATTAATCGTCTTCTCCATTACGGAAGAAGGAAACATCAAACGTGCCGTAACAGGCGAAAATATCGGAACAATTGTAAGGGGGAAATAATGATGGCAAAACAAGTGTTGCAAGATGCGAAGGAAAGAATGGAAAAAGCACTTCAGTCATATAGCCGTGAATTGGCTTCAATTCGCGCTGGTCGTGCGAGTGCTTCATTATTAGACCGCGTGACGGTTGAATACTATGGTGTTCCAACACCAATTAATCAACTTGCACAAGTTAGCGTACCCGAAGCTCGTATGTTGGTAATCCAACCTTATGATAAATCACAGCTTGGTGAAGTGGAAAAAGCAATCATGAAATCTGATTTAGGTTTAACGCCAACAAGCGATGGTTCAATTATCCGCTTATCGATTCCTGCTTTAACAGAAGAGCGTCGTAAAGAGCTTGTTAAAACAGTGAAAAAAGCTTCTGAAGATGCGAAAGTAGCAGTTCGTAATATTCGTCGTGATGCAAATGATGACCTTAAAAAGTTAGAGAAAAACGGTGAGATTACTGAAGATGATCTTCGCGGATACAGTGATGATATTCAGAAGTTAACAGATGACCACATTGCTAAAGTGGATAGCGTAACAAAAGATAAAGAACAGGAAATTATGGCGGTATAAGTCATTTCAATGTAAAATATATTGTAAAAGACCCTCTATTGTTTACAGGGGGTTTTTTTGTTAATAATGTGTAGTAAGATAAAATATCGAATGACAAAGAACAAATGTCAATGAGAACATACAACGGGGGACCTTTGCATGTTAAAAAAAATTCAAGCATGGAAAAAAAGTCAAAATCCAGGCACACAGTCTCTTGAGGAAAGAAAAGAGAGAGTGAAAAAGCAGGCTGTACCAGAACACATTGCAATTATTATGGATGGTAATGGTCGCTGGGCACAAAAAAGAGCACTTCCTAGAATGATGGGACATCATGAGGGAATGAAAGTCGTTCGACAAATTACAAAAGCAGCAAACCAATTGGGCGTTAAAGCACTAACTTTATATGCTTTTTCAACAGAGAACTGGAAACGACCAAAAGTGGAAGTAGAATTTCTTATGAAGTTACCAGAGGAATTTTTAACGACTTTTTTACCAGAGCTAATTGAAGAAAATGTTCAGGTGCGCATTATGGGAGAGAAAAGTGAACTACCTTCTCACACATTACGTGCAGTTGATAAGGCAATCCATGAAACCAAAGACAATACGGGCCTTATTTTGAATTTTGCACTTAATTATGGAAGCCGACATGAAATCGTTAAGGCTGTTCAAGCAATTGCAAAGGATGTTGAATCTCACAATTTAAATCCTGCTGAAATTAATGACGAAGTGTTTTCCTCGTATTTAATGAGTGGGAGTTTACAAGATCCAGATTTGTTAATTCGAACAAGTGGTGAACTGCGTTTAAGTAACTTTATGCTTTGGCAGTTAGCTTATACCGAGTTTTGGTTTACAGATGTATTATGGCCAGATTTTAAAGAAAATCATTTAATTGAAGCAATTGAGGCGTTCCAAAATCGTGGACGTCGCTTTGGTGGAGTCTAAGAGGGTGTTGAACTAACATGAAACAAAGAATCATTACAGCCATTGTTGCACTAGCAGTGTTTGTGCCTATTGTCATGATTGGTGGCTTACCATTTACTGCTCTAATGTATTTGTTAGCAACAATAGGCGTTGTTGAACTGCTAAATATGAAAAAAATTAAGCCATTGTCTTTCCCTAGTATTGTCAGTCTCTTACTGACCTGGGTATTTTTATTGCCAACTAGCTCAGATGCTGCATTTCAAATGGTAAGTGAACATAAAGTAGAAGTAGCTCTATTTGCCACGCTATTACTATTAATGTATACGGTAGTTGTAAAAAATGTATTTACATTTGATGGGGTAGGCTTTCTTTTATTGACGACACTTTATGTAGGACTAGGCTTTCATTATTTTATCGAAGTTCGTTCAGAGTATGGGTTAACGTATCTATTTTTCGCATTTCTTTTAATTTGGGCAACTGACTCTGGTGCTTATTTTATTGGACGAGCAATGGGAAAGAGGAAGTTGTGGCCTGAAATTAGTCCAAATAAAACGATTGAAGGTTTTGTTGGTGGAGTAGTGTGCGCATTAGTGGTTGCCATTATTTTTAAAGTGGCGTCGGGCATTGAACAATCCATGGGCGCAGTACTTTTAATTGGAATCATCATCTCGTTATTTGGACAAATGGGAGATTTAGTACAGTCGGCATTTAAACGACATTATGGAGTGAAAGATTCAGGTAAACTGTTACCAGGGCATGGAGGAATACTAGACCGATTTGACAGTCTGCTATTTATTATGCCAATTCTGGCTTTCCTTTTATCTCTTTAATAGAACCATAATTAAAAATAGTTAAGGCTTGTCTACTCAGTAAAAAACATGTCTTTGAAGTAATGGGAGTGAATATATTTGAAGAAACTTTCTTTATTAGGTGCTACAGGTTCGATTGGGCTTCAAACGGTTGATGTTGTTCAAGCTCACCGTGACTCTTTTGAACTTGTAGCAATGTCATTTGGTCGAAATGTACAAGAAGCACGTAAAATCATTCAATTATGTAATCCGTCTCTTGTTTCACTTATGAACAAAGAAGACAGTGAAACACTGAAGGCAGAATTTCCAAACGTAACGTTTATGTACGGTGAGGAAGGTCTGGTAGCAGTAGCCACGCATCCAGAAACAGAAGTGGTAGTGAATGCAGTTGTGGGAAGTGTTGGATTAGTACCAACTCTTGAAGCGATTAAAATGAAAAAAACAATTGCGTTAGCTAATAAGGAAACGTTAGTTACAGCAGGACATATTGTTATGAGTGCGGCTAAGGAATATGGGGTGGACATTCTACCAGTAGATAGCGAGCATTCAGCTATTTTTCAAAGCCTTCAAGGGCAGGATGATAAAGCAATTGATCGCTTAATCTTAACAGCTTCTGGTGGAAGCTTCCGAGATAAAACAAGAGAAGAGTTAAAAGGTGTAACGGTTCAAGAAGCATTAAATCATCCAAATTGGTCAATGGGAGCAAAAATCACAATTGACTCAGCTACGATGATGAATAAAGGACTAGAAGTCATTGAGGCACGCTGGCTTTTTGATATTCCTTATGAACAAATTGATGTATTATTACATAAAGAAAGCATTATTCATTCAATGGTAGAGTTTGCTGATACCAGTGTAATTGCACAGCTTGGAACACCGGATATGCGCGTGCCGATTCAATATGCGCTAACTTATCCAAAGCGCTTACCGCTGCAGGGAACAGATCGATTAAGCTTGGCTGATATTGGCCAGCTACACTTTTCAAAAATGGATCAAGAACGCTTTAGATGTTTGCGTTTTGCTTTTGAAGCAGGTAAAGAAGGCGGTACAATGCCAACGGTTTTAAACGCAGCAAATGAATGTGCTGTTCAAGCCTTTTTAGATGGAGCTATTACGTTTTTAGAAATTGAAGATGTGATTGAACGAGCAATGAATGAGCATCAGGTTATAAAAAATCCTTGCTTGTCTACAATAAAAGAAGTAGATTTAGAAACAAGAAAACTTGTAAACCTTTTAGCTCGTACTAATTAAAGTTAGTATGGTAACTTAAAAAGGCGCATATTTCTAATTAACGTTTCACCTTATCATAAGAAGGGGGGCATACCCATTGAATACGGTCATTGCGTTTATTATTATCTTTGGTGCTCTTGTCTTTTTCCATGAGTTAGGGCACTTGATTTTTGCGAAACGAGCTGGGATTCTATGCCGTGAATTTGCCATTGGCTTTGGACCAAAAATTCTTTCGTTCAAACGAGATGAAACAGTCTATACAATTCGCTTATTGCCATTAGGTGGATTTGTACGTATGGCCGGCGAAGATCCGGAAATGATTGATGTGAAACCGGGTCAAGTTATTGGCTTGCTATTTAATAATGATGAAAGAGTAGAAAAAGTCATCATTAATAATAAAGAGCAGTACCCAGATGCCAGAGTTATTGAAGTAGAGCATGCAGACTTAGAGCATGAAATGATTATAAAAGGATATGAATCAGAAGACGAGGAACGACTACACACCTTTAGAGTAGCAGAAGAGTCGTACTTTATTGTGGACGGTGATGAAGTTCAAATCGCACCGTACAGTCGTCAATTTGCTTCTAAAACGTTGGGACAACGTGCTATGGCTATCTTTGCGGGTCCTTTAATGAACTTTGTGCTAGCGTTTGTTATTTTTGTGGTGCTAGGAATTTCCCAAGGCTATGCAGTGGATAAACCTGTACTTGGTGAATTAACTAAGGACGGCGCTGCTATTGAAGCTGGATTGAAACAGGGTGATGAAGTACAAGCAATTGATGGTGCAGCTGTGTCGACATGGCAGGATGTTGTTGAAATCATTCGTAAGCATCCAGAGCAAGAAATCATGTTCACCGTTAATCGTGGTGATGAAACGCGTGAAATAGAGGTAACACCGGATAGTCGTGAAATGGGAGAAGAAAAAATCGGTTTAATTGGTGTGTATGCACCTGTTGAAAAATCGGTAATTGGCTCGATCACAAACGGTGCAACCGAAACAGCAACGTGGATGAAAGAAATTGTAACTGGACTAGGCAAGTTAGTGACGGGGCAATTTTCACTTGACATGCTCTCCGGCCCTGTTGGTATTTATGCAGCTACTGACCAAGTGGCACAATCAGGTATTTACTATCTAATGAAGTGGGCGGCTGTTTTAAGCATTAACTTAGGAATCGTTAATCTGTTACCAATTCCAGCTCTAGATGGTGGACGTCTCGTATTCTTCGCAGTTGAAGCGGTACGTGGTAAGCCGATTGATCGACAAAAAGAAGGTGTAGTTCACTTTATTGGATTTGCGTTACTTATGCTATTAATGCTTGTGGTAACATGGAATGACATTCAAAGTTTCTTTTTATAAAAACAAATAGGGAATACGTGATGAACAAGTTAAGCCCCTGTAAATAGGGGCTTACTGTGGTTGTAAAAGCGTGATAAACTATGAAAATAGAGAAGTGAGTAAAGAGGTGCGAGGTTATGAGACAAAGTGCAACATTAATTCCTACATTAAGAGAAGTACCTGCTGATGCAGAAGTAAAAAGCCATCAGCTTTTATTAAGATCAGGTTTTATTCGCCAAAATGCTAGTGGCGTATACAGCTTCTTACCATTAGGTAAGAAAGTGCTTCACAAAGTCGAAGAAATTGTAAGACAAGAAATGGAGCGTGCTGGCTCAGTTGAATTACTAATGCCTGCACTTCAACAAGCAGAGTTGTGGAAAGAGTCTGGTCGTTGGTATTCGTATGGACCAGAATTAATGCGTATGAACGATCGTCATAGTCGTGAATTCGCTTTAGGTGCAACCCATGAAGAAGTTATTACAAGTTTGCTTCGTGATGAAGTAAAATCATACAAAAGATTACCTTTAAATCTATATCAAATCCAAACAAAGTTTCGTGATGAAAAACGTCCACGTTTTGGACTATTACGTGGTCGTGAGTTTGTGATGAAAGATGCTTATTCTTTCCATGCTTCACAAGAAAGTTTGGATGAAGTGTACGACAAGATGTATGAAGCGTATAGCCGCATCTTCGAACGCTGCGGATTAAACTTCCGCGCAGTTATTGCAGACTCAGGGGCAATGGGTGGAAAAGATACGCATGAGTTTATGGTACTATCTGAAATTGGTGAAGATACAATTGCTTATTCTGATACATCTTCTTATGCTGCCAATATTGAAATGGCTCCAGTCGTAACACAGTATGAGAAATCAAACGAAGCGCCTGTTGAACTTAAAAAAGTAAATACGCCTGATGTTCGTACAATTGAAGAAGTCGCAGCGTTCTTAAATGTGGAAGCATCATCATGTATTAAGTCGCTGTTATTTAAGGTAGATGACCGCTTTGTATTGGTCTTAGCTCGTGGAGATCATGAGATTAATGATATCAAAGTGAAAAATTATTTTGAAGCAACAGTTGTTGAGCTTGCAACACCAGAGGAAGCAAAAGAAGTGATGGCAGCTCAAATCGGTTCACTTGGTCCTATTCAAGTAAGTGAGAAAATTGAAGTAGTCGCAGATCATGCAGTAAAAGCTGTTGTAAATGGCGTATGTGGAGCAAATGAAGACGGTGTTCACTACCAAGGCGTGAATCCAGAGAGAGATTTTACAGCAACATATGAAGACTTCCGCTTTATTCAAGAGGGAGACGCTTCTCCAGATGGACAAGGTATTATTAAGTTCGCTAAAGGAATTGAAGTAGGTCACGTATTCAAATTAGGCACGCGCTATAGCGAAGCAATGGGCGCAACATACCTAGATGAAAATGGTCGTTCGCAGCCAATGATTATGGGCTGCTATGGAATTGGTGTATCACGTACATTAGCAGCAATCGCTGAGCAGTTTAACGATGAGAAAGGCTTTGTATGGCCTCAAGCTGTTGCACCTTATCATGTACATGTTATCACGGTAAATGTGAAGAATGATGAGCAGAGAGAGCTTGGTGAAACGTTATATAACCAGCTATTAGATCGTCGTGTAGAAGTATTGCTTGATGATCGCCAAGAACGAGTAGGGGTTAAATTCGCAGATTCAGATTTAATTGGAATTCCAGTGCGTGTTACGGTTGGTAAACGTGCTTCTGAAGGAATTGTAGAAGTAAAAATGCGTCAAACAGGAGAATCATTTGAAGTCCATGTTGACGAGGTAGAAGCAAAAATTATGGAAATGTTAGCTAAGTAATTTATGCTAACCTTAAAATCGCTCAATGCAAATATGACAAGTTTCGTATTTGCAGTTGAGCGATTTTCGTTTGATTTTATAAGCATTGCGTCAACAGCTGGTGCTAGGTTTATGTTAAAATGAAGTGCATTATTTTTTAAAGGAGGCAGAAGTTTTGGGAGAACAAACGCTAGGAAAAAAAGAGCGTTTTAAGCTACTGCTGCAGCAGTTAGAGTTAACGAGTGACCAAGTTGTTTCTTATTTTGACCAAGCCTCAATTGAAAAGGTAGTTATTAATAAAGAACAAAAAAAATGGCACTTTTATTTTCATTTTCAGCAAGTACTTCCGTTTAATGTATACGAGCTTTTTCAAGCACGTATTCAATCGGCTTTCTCACATATAGCAAACGTCTCTTTTTCTATTGTAGCAGAGACGAAAAATTGTACACAGGATGACATTCAAAGCTACTGGCAACATTGTATCAGCGAACTCCAAGGCATTTCGCCTTTACTAATGTCGCTTTTGCAAGGACAAAAGCCAATGCTAAATGGTGTAAAGCTAGTCTTAAATGCAAGACATGAAGCAGAAGGAACGGCTCTTCGAAAAAAATATGGTCAGCTAATTGCCGACCAGTACGCATCCTATGGTTTTCCGCAGATGCAGCTTGTAACTGAGGTTGTGCATTCTGAAGAAGCTTTTCAACAGTTTGTTGAGCAGCGTAAACAGGAAGATACCGAAAAAGTGTTACAAGCCATTACTGAAATGCAGAATAAAGAAAATGAGAAAAGTGATGGACCAGACGTACCAAAAGGTCCCCTCACAATCGGTTATACAATTAAAGATGAAGTGGTTTCACTTGATACCATTGTTGATGAAGAGAAGAGAATTGCGGTACAAGGCTATGTGTTTGATGCTGAAACAAGAGAACTTAGAAGCGGCCGTACGCTATTAATCTTTAAAATTACAGATTATACAAATTCCATTATGATTAAGATGTTCTCACGCGATAAAGAAGACATTCCACTACTTCAAGCAATTAAAAAAGGCATGTGGGTGAAAGTGCGAGGCAGTGTACAAAATGATACCTTTGTCCGTGATCTTGTTATGATTGGAAACGATGTGAATGAAATTTCTCCAATTACAAGACAAGATAAAGCTTCTGATGACGAAAAGCGTGTTGAACTTCATCTCCATACACCGATGAGTCAAATGGACGCCGTGACATCGGTGAGTACATTAGTCGGTCAAGCTAAAAAGTGGGGACATAAAGCAATTGCCGTAACCGATCATGCTGTAGCTCAATCATTCCCTGAAGCATACGGTGCCGGAAAGAAAAACGGTATTAAAATTTTATATGGCGTGGAAGCAAATCTAGTCGATGATGGTGTACCAATTGCATACAATCCTCAAGATGTTTCACTTCCAGATGCTACGTATATCGTATTTGACGTAGAAACAACAGGCTTATCAGCTGTGTATGACACGGTCATTGAGCTAGCTGCTGTTAAGATGAAAGAGGGAGAAATCATTGATAAGTTTGAAAGCTTTGCTAACCCGCATCACCCTCTTTCAGCTACAACAATTGAATTAACGGGCATTACAGACGATATGGTCCAAGATGCGCCTGATGCTTCAGAGGTATTAAAGAAGTTTAGCGATTGGATTGGAAATGACATTTTAGTTGCACATAACGCGAGCTTTGACATGGGCTTTTTAAATGCAGGATTACAGCGAGCTGGATTCGAAAAAGTGCAAAATGGTGTGATTGATACCTTAGAGCTAGCAAGGTTTTTATATCCACATATGAAAAATCACCGTTTGAACACGTTAGCGAAAAAGTTTGATATAGAGTTAGTCCAGCATCACCGTGCGATTTATGATGCTGAAACAACAGGCTATTTACTAGCAAAAATGTTAAAAGATGCGTTTGAACGTGATATCTTAAATCATAATCAGCTTAACGATTATATGGGAGAAGGGAATGCTTACCAGCGCGCACGCCCGTATCATGTGACGATGTTGGCTCAAAATGAAACAGGCTTAAAAAACTTGTTTAAGCTCATTTCAATGTCTCACTTAAACTATTTCTATCGTGTACCGCGTATCCCGCGTTCCAAACTTCAAAAGTTTCGAGAAGGGATTTTAATCGGGACTGCTTGCGACCGCGGTGAAGTATTCGAAGGAATGATGCAAAAAGGTATCGATGAAGTGCAAGAAGCAGCAGAATTTTATGACTATATTGAGGTACAGCCACCTGAAAACTACAAGCATCTCATTGAACTAGAGCTGGTAAGAGACGAGCGAGCGTTAAAAGATATTATTAATAATATTGTGAAGCTTGGTGAAAAGTTAGATAAACCTGTAGTTGCTACTGGAAACGTTCATTATCTAAATCCAGAAGATAAAATCTATCGAAAAATATTAATTAGTTCACAGGGTGGTGCTAATCCACTTAATCGTCATCAGCTACCAGACGTTCATTTCCGCACAACAGATGAAATGTTGGAGTGCTTTTCATTTTTAGACGCTAATAAAGCCAAGGAAATTGTCGTAACAAATACGCAAAAAATTGCTGATATGATTGAAGAAGTTAAGCCAATTAAAGACGACTTGTATACGCCGAAAATTGAAGGTGCCGATGAGGAAATGAGGGCGATGAGCTATGCGATGGCTAGAAGCATCTATGGAGATGATTTACCAGAAGTCGTTGAAGCAAGACTGGAAAAAGAGTTAAAAAGTATCATTGGTCACGGCTTCGCGGTTATTTATTTAATTTCTCATAAGCTTGTAAAGAAATCTCTAGATGATGGGTATCTTGTTGGTTCACGTGGTTCTGTTGGATCTTCATTTGTTGCGACAATGACGGAAATCACTGAAGTAAACCCATTGCCACCGCATTATGTATGTCCTTCGTGTAAGCACTCAGAGTTTTTTGATGACGGTTCGGTTGGTTCTGGATTTGACCTACCTGATAAAAGCTGCGTGGAGTGTGGCACGCCGTATAAAAAAGACGGACATGATATCCCCTTTGAAACGTTCCTTGGTTTCAAAGGAGATAAAGTACCAGATATCGACTTAAACTTCTCTGGAGAGTATCAGCCAAGAGCACATAACTATACAAAAGTATTATTCGGAGAAGATAACGTATATCGTGCTGGAACAATTGGTACCGTTGCAGAGAAGACGGCGTATGGCTATGTAAAAGGGTACGCTGGAGATCATGAATTGCACTTGCGAAATGCGGAAGTTGATCGATTAGTAGCAGGGTGTACAGGAGTAAAGCGAACAACAGGGCAGCACCCTGGGGGAATTATCGTTGTACCCGATTATATGGATATCTATGACTTTACACCAATTCAGTTCCCAGCAGATGATCGAAATTCAGAATGGCGCACAACGCATTTTGACTTCCATTCGATTCATGATAATCTCTTAAAGCTTGATATTCTAGGGCACGATGATCCTACGGTTATTCGTATGCTACAAGATTTAAGTGGGATTGACCCCAAGACCATTCCGACAGATGACCCGGAAGTCATGAAAATCTTTAGCGGAACAGAATCATTAGGAGTCACGGAAGAGCAGATTATGTGTAAAACAGGAACTCTCGGTATTCCTGAATTCGGAACCCGATTTGTTCGTCAAATGCTAGAAGACACAAAGCCATCTACGTTCTCAGAGCTTGTGCAAATTTCTGGACTATCTCACGGAACGGATGTATGGTTAGGAAATGCCCAAGAGTTAATCCGTAACAATATTTGTAACCTAAGTGAAGTAATTGGCTGTCGTGATGATATTATGGTGTATTTAATTTATCAAGGGCTGGAGCCTTCTTTAGCGTTTAAAATCATGGAATCAGTTCGTAAAGGGAAGGGATTAAGCCCTGAATTTGAAGAAGAAATGATTAAAAACGGCGTACCGGATTGGTACATTGATTCATGTAAAAAGATCAAGTACATGTTCCCGAAAGCCCATGCGGCAGCATATGTTTTAATGGCTGTACGTATCGCATACTTCAAAGTTCATCATGCACTTTTATATTATGCAGCATATTTTACAGTACGTGCCGATGATTTCGACATTGATACAATGATTAAAGGTTCAACTGCTATTAAATCGAAAATGGAAGAGATTAACGGTAAGGGACTTGATGCTTCTCCAAAAGAAAAAAATTTATTAACAGTGCTTGAACTTGCGCTTGAAATGTGTGAACGGGGCTATTCGTTCAAAAAAGTTGACCTGTATGAATCAAGTGCCGATGAATTTATTATTGATGGAACATCCCTAATCCCACCATTTAACTCTATTCCAGGATTGGGAACAAATGCGGCTTTAAATATTGTGAAAGCCCGCAAAGATGGCGAATTTTTATCAAAAGAAGATCTGCAGCAAAGAGGAAAAGTATCAAAGACAATTCTAGAGTATTTAGACAATCATGGTTGTTTAGAAAGCCTGCCAGATCAAAACCAACTTTCACTTTTCTAACATTTGCATAAAATAAGCGGTTATGATATAGTGAATGTGGAAATGCTAAGGATACGGACGAGTAAAGAGTGGGGAAACCCGCTCTTTCTTATTGATATGAACTTACGAACTAGTAAGGAGTATGGGAAACGAATCGGCGGTTAGCATGATTCGTTTTTTCTGTACGTGCATGCTTTTTAACTCGAGACGTTCTAGCATCGAAACTTAAGTATCGGACTGTATCACGGCGATATGAATTGAAAACATCCATTATTAATTTCATCATCCTTACTCATTAGTATATCGTGCGTATGTACCAGCTTCATACTAGGTATTGAAAGGACAGTATCAAATGTGTCCACTCTTTTTTAGATAAGAGACAGATATTTTGTTGTCTCGAAAGGAGGATTAGAAATGGGCAAAAGCGTAAAAGAAACAGTAGAAGAAATGGTTACACCAATTTTAGAAGAAATGAACTTAGAGCTAGTAGAAATAGAATATGTGAAAGAAGGGCGCGATTGGTTCCTTCGAGTTTTTATTGATTCTGAAACGGGTGTAGACATTGAAGACTGCGGAACTGTAAGTGAAAAGCTTAGTGAGAAAATGGATGAAGTTGATCCAATCACACACAACTATTTCCTTGAAGTATCTTCTCCAGGTGCTGAGCGACCTTTGAAGAAGGATAGAGACTTTGAACGTTCAATCGGTAAGCATGTATACATAAAAACATATGAACCAATTGAAGGTGCAAAGGAGTTTGAAGGCGAACTAGTAGCATTTGACGGTACAACAGTAACGTTGTCAATTCGCATTAAAACACGCACAAAAACAGTGGAATTACCATATGAAAAAGTTGCGTTTGCAAGGCTAGCAATTGTGTTTTAACGCATTAGCAACTAGCTAATATTAAAGGGGGATTAACCAAAATGAGCAGTGAGTTATTAGATGCCTTGGTAGTTCTTGAAAAAGAAAAAGGCATTAGTAAAGATGTTATTATTGAAGCGATTGAAGCAGCGTTAATTTCTGCTTATAAGCGCAATTTCAATCAAGCGCAAAACGTGCGTGTTGATTTAAATTTAGATCGAGGAACAATGCGCGTATTCGCACGCAAAGACGTTGTAGATGAAGTGTATGATCCTCGCTTGGAAATTTCAGTTGAAGAAGCCCAAGGAATCAATCCTAACTTCCAATTAGACGACGTTGTAGAGATTGAAGTAACGCCAAAAGACTTCGGTCGTATTGCTGCACAAACAGCGAAGCAAGTTGTAACACAACGCGTTCGTGAAGCAGAGCGCGGCGTTATCTACTCAGAGTTTAGCGATCGTGAAGAAGACATCATGACAGGAATTGTTCAGCGTCAGGATTCTCGCTTTATCTATGTAAGCCTTGGGAAGATTGAGGCTCTTCTACCACAAAGCGAACAAATGCCAAATGAACAATACAAACCACATGACCGTATTAAAGTGTATATCACAAAAGTGGAAAAAACAACAAAAGGTCCTCAAATTTACGTTTCCAGAACACACCCTGGATTACTTAAGCGTTTATTTGAAAAAGAAGTACCAGAAATTTATGATGGTACGGTTGAATTGAAGTCAGTTGCACGTGAAGCTGGCGATCGTTCTAAAATCTCTGTACACTCAGAATTTGCTGAAGTAGACCCAGTTGGTTCTTGTGTTGGTCCAAAAGGACAACGTGTTCAGGCTGTAGTGAATGAATTAAAAGGTGAAAAAATTGATATCGTTCGCTGGTCAAATGACCCGGTAGAATTTGTGGCAAACGCGCTAAGTCCATCAAAAGTATTAGAAGTAATGGTAGATGAAGAAGAGAAAGCAACAACGGTTATCGTACCGGATTACCAGCTGTCGTTAGCCATCGGTAAACGTGGACAAAATGCACGTTTAGCAGCTAAGCTAACAGGGTGGAAAATTGACATTAAGAGTCAATCGGAAGCAGAGCAAGAAGGTATTTATGTTCAAAAAAGTGATGACATGTTAGTGAGTCAACATGCATTTGATTCAGACGAAGATGACATGGAATAAGAGGTGAGCCAAATGAACAATCGTAAAAAAGTCCCGATGCGAAAATGTGTGGCCACTGGTGAAATGATGCCTAAAAAAGAGTTGGTACGAGTTGTACGCTCTAAAGAAGGTGAAGTTTCGGTTGACTTAACGGGTAAAAAGTCCGGGCGTGGTGCTTATTTAAGTAAAGATAAAGAAGCCATTTTATTGGCAAAAAAGAAAAATGTCTTATCCACTCACTTAAGCGCACCGATTGAAGAAGCAGTTTATGATGAATTGTTGACGCTTGTAGAAAAGGAGAAGCAATGACATTGAATAATGAAAAGTGGCTCTCTTTTTTAGGACTTGCAAATCGAGCACGTAAATTAATTTCTGGTGAAGAGCTTGTAATAGGAGAAGTACGTAAAAAAAAAGCAAAGCTTGTTCTTTTAGCCGGTGATGCATCAGATAACACAACAAAAAAAGTCATCGACAAATGCACGTATTATCAAATTCCGGTTCGAACCGTTGTGGATCGCTACGTTTTAGGAGAAGCAATCGGTAAAGATGCACGTGTTGTCGTTGCAGTGATGGATAGTGGCTTTGCCAAAAAGCTAATCACGATGCTCGATTAATCTTTTTGGGGGTGAAAATATTGAGTAAAGTTCGCGTACATGAATATGCAAAACAATACAATATTTCAAGCAAAGACGTTATAGAAAAATTAAAAGAAATGAATGTTGAAGTGTCTAACCACATGACAACGTTAGAGGATGAGCATGTGAAAAAACTAGATGCAGCACTAAATAATAATTCAAAACCAAATAACAATGATAAAAAAGGTAACAAAAAGCCAGCAAAACCTGCTGCCAATAAAGGTGGAAAAGGCAATAGAAAGCCTCAGGGAGGAAAAGGAAGACCTGCACCAGCACAAACAAAAGAACTTCCTGAAAAAATCACATACTCTGAAAGCTTAACAGTTTCTGAACTAGCAAAAGAGTTAGGCAAAGAGCCTTCAGAGATTATTAAAAAGCTGTTCATGGTTGGCGTTATGGCAACAATCAACCAAGAACTTGAAAAAGAAGCAATTGAACTAATCGCTGGCGAGTATGGCGTAGAAGTTGAAGAAGAAGTTGTGATAGACGCAACTGACTTTGAAGCAATGGAAATCATTGACGATGAGAAAGATCTTCAAATTCGCCCACCAGTTGTTACAATTATGGGTCACGTAGACCATGGTAAAACAACGCTATTAGATTCAATCCGTAACACAAAGGTAACTGCAGGAGAAGCTGGTGGAATCACACAGCATATCGGTGCTTATCAAGTTGTGGTAGAAGAGAAGAAGATTACGTTCTTAGATACACCAGGACACGCCGCGTTTACAACAATGCGTGCGCGTGGAGCAAAAGTAACAGATATTACAATTCTTGTTGTCGCAGCTGATGATGGTGTAATGCCACAAACAATTGAAGCGATTAACCATGCAAAAGCTGCTGAGGTACCAATTATTGTAGCTGTTAATAAAATGGATAAAGAAGCAGCAAACCCAGACCGCGTGATGCAAGAGTTAATGGAACACGGACTAGTAGCGGAAGAATGGGGTGGAGATACAATCTTCTGTAAGCTATCTGCTCTATCAGGAGAAGGTATTGACCAGCTTCTTGAGATGATCCTATTAGTAAGTGAAGTAGAAGAATTAAAAGCAAACCCAAATCGTCGTGCTGTTGGAACAGTTGTCGAAGCACAGCTTGATAAAGGCCGCGGTTCAGTAGCTACTTTGCTTGTTCAAAATGGAACATTAAAAGTTGGAGATCCAATCGTTGTCGGAAATACGTTTGGTCGTGTTCGTGCAATGGTAAACGATATCGGTCGTCGCGTGAAAGAGGTTGGTCCTTCAACTCCAGTTGAGATCACAGGTCTAAACGATGTACCTTTAGCTGGTGACCGTTTCATGGTGTTTGAAGATGAAAAAACAGCTCGTCAAATCGGTGAGCTACGTGCTCAAAAGCAGCTTGAACAACAGCGTGGTGAGAAAACGCGTGTAAGCTTGGATGATTTATTTGAGCAAATCAAGCAAGGTGAAATGAAGGACTTAAACTTAATCGTAAAAGCTGACGTACAAGGTTCTGTTGAAGCTCTAGCAGCATCTTTACAAAAGATTGACGTTGAAGGCGTAAACGTACGCATCATTCACACTGGCGTAGGGGCAATTACAGAATCTGATATCATCTTAGCAACAGCTTCTAATGCAATTGTAATTGGATTTAACGTACGTCCAGATGCAGGTGCAAAACGCACGGCAGAAGCTGAAAAAGTAGATATTCGTCTACACCGTATTATCTATAAAGTAATTGAAGAGATTGAATCAGCGATGAAAGGAATGCTTGATCCTGAGTTTGAAGAAAAAGTTATTGGTCAAGTTGAAGTTCGTCAAACGTTCAAAGTATCTAAAATTGGTACAATCGCGGGTGGTTACGTAACAGAAGGTAAGATTACGCGCCACAGCAGCATCCGTTTAATTCGTGATGGTATCGTTATCTTTGAAGGTGAAGTTGATGCTCTAAAACGATACAAAGATGATGCAAAAGAAGTAGCTCAAGGCTACGAGTGTGGGATTACAATTAAAAACTTCAATGATATTAAAGAAGGCGATGTTATTGAAGCATACGTAATGGAGCAAATCGATCCTAAGTGATTGGATTAGTGGAATGTGAATGTCTAATTTATAACGCAGCCTCACTCAAGGATAAGCGAGCTGTTTTACAGCGGATTATAATGCGCTTAAAACAAAAGTACAATGTATCGGTATCCGAAACGGATTTTCAAGATGTGTGGCAGCGCACAAAAATTAGCATAGTTGCAGTTTCGTCTAGTCGCGTCGCAACGGAACAAGAATTACAAAAAGCAATTGCTCTAATTGATTCTTTTCCAGAAATCGAGCGCACTATTACAACCTTTGATTGGTTATAATACCGATTATAAGTAGAAAAACTTTCTGCTAATGAAGTGTTTGAACCAATCAGATTTTTCAGGCTGATCTAATAACAGTCAGCCTGTTGAAGTGGTATAAAAGGGGTGACACAGTATGAAAATTAGAGCAACTAGAGTCGGTGAACAAATGAAAAAAGAGCTAGGCGAGATTTTAAATCGAAAAATTAAAGATCCTCGCATCGGCTTTGTAACGGTTACGGACGTTCAAGTTTCAGGCGATTTGCAGCAAGCAAAAGTATATATCTCTGTACTAGGGGATGCTGATCAGCGTGAGAATACGTTAAAAGGTCTTGCGAAAGCAAAAGGCTTTATTCGTTCAGAAATTGGTCAGCGCATTCGCTTACGTAAAACACCTGAAATTACATTTGAATTTGATGAGTCGATTGATTATGGTAATCGCATTGAGTCATTGCTTCATGAAATTAAAAAAGAAAGCAACGATGAGCAAGACCATAGTTAATGGATGATTAAACAAACTGCTCAAATGAGCATGATAAAGGGTGTCTCAACAAGTACATGTGCTTTTTGAGGCACCTTTTTTATGGAGGAAAAGGAGTTGAGTAAGTTGGATGGTGTTTTAGTTTTAAATAAGCCAGCGGGGATGACGTCTCATGATTGTGTTTTTAAAGTTAGAAAGCTATTAAGAACAAAAAAAGTAGGTCATACGGGTACGCTTGATCCGGATGTAACAGGTGTACTGCCCATCTGTATCGGTCGTGCAACCAAAATTGTAGAATATTTAACAGGTGCAACAAAAACGTATGAAGGGGAAGTAACAATCGGTTTTTCTACCACAACGGAAGACTCATCTGGTGATGTTGTAGAAAGAAGAGAAATAAATGAAACGTTTACGCGTGCTCAAATTGAAACAGTTCTTAAGTCTCTAACGGGGACAATTGAACAAGTTCCCCCTATGTATTCAGCTGTGAAAATTAACGGTAAAAAGCTATACGAATACGCAAGACAAGGAATTGAAATTGAAAGGCCTGCGCGTACTATTCAAATTTATCAGTTTGAACTTCTTGATGAGCGAGATATATTTACGGGTGAAAACATTTCATTTCGATTTCGAGTCACGTGTAGTAAAGGAACGTATGTTAGAACTCTTGCTGTTATGATTGGTGAGAAACTTGGTTATCCGTCTCATATGTCTTATTTAAAAAGAACAGGATCAGGTCAGTTTTCATTAACAGATTGCTTAACATTTGAACAGATTGAACAAGCAGTAGAAGAAGGAACAATTCAGTCGCTTTTACACCCTATTGAGCGTGCGCTCTTTCATTTGCCGAAATTCAAAATAAATGATACATTAGCAGAGAAAGTGAGAAATGGTGCGGTATTACCATGTCCAGAAGACGAATCTTTACTCGAAGGACAATTTCTAATGGTGGATTCAACTGGAAAATGCATGGCAATTTATGCGCAGCATCCCACAAAAAAACATTTAATTAAACCGGTAAAAGTCTTAGCAATCGACTGAATTGGTTAAGGAAAAGGTGAAGTACGTTTTGGAAACGATAGAGATTCGACATCCACATCATTTAGGACGAGAGGCTGTACAGCGCTCTGTTTTAGCTCTTGGATTTTTTGATGGTGTACATTTGGGGCACCAGCAAGTGATTAAAACGGCAAAACAAATCGCTAATGAAAAAAACATAGCGAGCGCAGTGATGACTTTTACACCTCATCCATCCGTCATTCTTGGGAAAAACGTTCAGCACGTTGATATGATTACACCTTTAGAAGAAAAAAAGCGACTCATGAAAAAGCTAGGAATTGACTTTTTATATATAGTACATTTTGATCGAGCATTTGCATCTTTACTACCACAAGAGTTTGTGGATCAGTATATTATCGGTTTAAACGTAGAGCATGTTGTAGCAGGATTTGATTATTCATACGGTAAGCTAGGTAAAGGAACCATGGAAACGTTACCTTTTCATTCTCGCTCACAGTTTACGCAGACGGTCGTAGATAAGCTAACAACAAACGAAGAGAAAGTAAGTTCAACGTTAATTAGACAATTCTTAGCTGATGGGGAAATGGACAAAGTGAAATTTTTGCTTGGACGTAATTACGAAGTAGAAGGTACGGTCGTTCACGGTGAAAAAAGAGGCAGACAAATTGGGTTTCCAACGGCAAATATCTCCTTGGCTGCTGATTATCTATTGCCAAGAACAGGCGTATATGCAGTGGAGTTAGAACTCAATAATCAATGGTATCAAGGTGTATGTAATGTAGGGTATAAGCCTACATTTCATGAAGACTTGAAAAAGCCCACAATTGAAGTGCATCTTCTATCATTTAATGAGCAAATTTACGGTGAGCAAGTAAGAGTTCGTTGGCATAAGCTTATTCGTAGTGAACGCAAGTTTTCTGGAATTGAAGCGCTAATTAAACAAATTTCATTAGATAAAGAAGAAGCACACCAATACTTTTTAGGTATTTCAAAAAACGTATAATAAACTAAAAGAAAAAGTGCAGATTTCCTTGCTTTTTTGAAAAGAAAGTAGTAACATAACACTTGTATGCAAAACAACCATTGCTTGGCATTACGATTCACCAACGTTCTGCTCGGTAACTGGGGTTTATAAATAAGGAGGTGAATAGGATGGCTATCACACAAGAGCGTAAAAATGAAATTATTAATGAGTACAAAACTCATGCGAACGATACTGGATCTCCAGAGGTTCAAATCGCTGTCCTAACAGAGCAAATTAACAATCTAAACGATCATTTACGTACTCACAAGAAGGATCACCACTCTCGTCGTGGACTTCTAAAAATGGTAGGTAGACGTCGTAACTTACTTAACTATCTTCGTAACAAAGACGTTACTCGTTATCGTGATCTAATCAACAAGCTTGGTTTACGTCGATAATAAGAAGAAAGCGGGAGCATTCCCGCTTTTTTAGTATGTACATTTAGATATTTTGAAAAGATGTTACATAATGTGAAAAAAGCTATTGTTTTTTAGTATTTCGTTTATAATAAAACTATCACATTTATTTACATACATATATTTTATATGTAGAGAGGGGTACTCGTCGATATGGAACAAGAAAAACGAGTGTTCTCCATGGACCTAGCCGGTAGAAGGCTAGAGGTTGAAGTTGGTCAATTAGCTAAGCAAGCTAACGGAGCAGCACTAATTCGTTATGGAGACACAGTAGTATTAAGCACGTCAACAGCTTCAAAACAAGCGAAAGACGTAGATTTTTTTCCTTTAACAGTTAACTATGAAGAGCGCTTATACGCAGTTGGTAAAATTCCAGGTGGATTTATTAAGCGTGAGGGCCGTCCAAGCGAGAAAGCTATTTTAGCGAGCCGCTTAATTGACCGTCCAATTCGTCCGCTATTTGCAGATGGATTCCGTAACGAAGTACAGGTTGTAAGTGTTGTAATGAGTGTAGATCAAAACTACTCATCTGAAGTAGCCGCTATGTTTGGTTCTTCTTTATCACTTTCTATCTCTGATATTCCATTCGAAGGACCGATTGCTGGCGTTATCGTTGGACGTGTAGACGGTAAGTTTGTTGTGAATCCGGGTGTAGAAGACCAAGAGAAAAGCGACATTCATTTAACGGTTGCTGGAACAAAAGATGCTATTAACATGGTTGAAGCTGGTGCGGACGAAGTACCAGAAGAAGTGATGTTAGAAGCAATTATGTTTGGGCATGACCAAATTAAGAAGTTAATTGAATTTCAAGAAGAAATTGTTGCAGCTGTTGGTAAAGAGAAAATGGAAGTGCAGCTTTACACAGTAGACGCAGACTTAGAAAGACAAGTACGTGAAATTGCAGAAGCAGACATGAACCGAGCTGTTCAAGTCCAAGAAAAACATGCTCGTGAAGAAGCAATTAGTGAAGTAAAAGCAGCAGTTATTGCGCAATTTGAAGAGCAACAAGTTGAAGCTGATGTACTGGGTCAGGTAAGCGAAATCTTATCTAAGCTTGTTAAAAGTGAAGTGCGCCGCTTAATCACAGAAGAAAAAGTACGCCCAGATGGTCGAAGCATTGACGAAATCCGCCCATTATCATCTGAGGTTGGCTTATTGCCTCGTACACACGGTTCTGGATTATTCACACGTGGACAAACACAAGCCCTTAGCATTTGTACATTAGGAGCGCTTGGAGATGTGCAAATTCTAGATGGCTTAAGCGTAGAAGAATCAAAACGCTTTATGCACCACTATAATTTCCCTTCTTTCAGCGTAGGTGAAACAAGACCAATGCGTGGACCTGGTCGTCGTGAAATTGGTCACGGAGCACTTGGTGAACGCGCATTAGAGCCTGTCATTCCAACCGAAAAAGACTTCCCATATACAATTCGACTTGTATCAGAAGTATTAGAATCAAACGGTTCAACATCTCAAGCAAGTATTTGTGCAAGTACGCTTGCTATGATGGATGCTGGGGTTCCAATTAAGGCTCCTGTAGCCGGTATTGCGATGGGTCTGATTAAATCAGGTGAACATTATTCAATTTTAACAGATATCCAAGGAATGGAAGATCACTTAGGTGATATGGACTTTAAAGTAGCGGGAACAGCAAAAGGTGTTACTGCGTTACAAATGGATATAAAAATTGATGGCTTATCTCGCGAAATTTTGGAGGAAGCTCTTCAACAAGCACAAAAAGGACGCATGCAGATCTTAGATCACATGATTTCTACAATTAATACACCGCGTGAAGAGTTATCTCAGTACGCTCCGAAAATCTTAACAATGGCAATTAACCCAGATAAGATTCGTGATGTTATTGGACCAAGTGGTAAACAAATTAATAAGATCATTGAAGAGACTGGCGTTAAGATTGATATTGAACAAGATGGTACAATCTTTATCTCATCCATTGACCAAGAGATGAACTTGAAAGCGAAGAAAATCATTGAAGATCTTGTTCGTGAAGTTGAAGCAGGACAAATGTATCTAGGTAAAGTTAAACGTATCGAGAAGTTTGGCGCATTTGTTGAAATTTTCAGCGGTAAAGATGGCCTTGTTCATATTTCAGAGCTTGCTGAAGAACGCATTGGTAAAGTAGAAGACGTTGTTGCTATCGGCGATGAAATTCTTGTGAAAGTAATGGAAATCGATAAGCAAGGTCGCGTTAACTTATCAAGAAAAGCAGTTCTGAAAGAGCAAAAAGAAAAAGAAGAGCAGGCAAAAGCAAAAGAAACAAAATAATTGCCTTGTTATTCCCCCACGCAGTTTAACTGATGTGGGGGTTTTATTACATTGGCTTGAAGACGCTGTTCTACCTTGTCCCTTTTTTACATACTTTGTATGGAGAAGGGGGAAGGATAAGTGAAACGTTCAATCATTCAATTCACTGCATTTTTATTTTTACTTGCAATTACATATAAATCAATTTATAACCCGTTTGCTACCGATTATGTAGAAGCATTTCAGACAACGGTAGAGCAAGCTGGTGTAGAAAGAAACGATCTGTATCAAGAGATTGCCGAGAAAGCGAAGGAATATAATGTAAAGCCTTCTAACGCAGTCATCGATCCTGTTTGGAAGAAAACACCAGGTTACAATGGGATCGCTATAGATGTAAAGGCTTCCTATGAGAATATGAAAAAAAGCGGTAAATTTAATGAAGGCAAGCTTGTTTATAAACAAGTAAAGCCGAAAGTGCATTTGGATGATCTTCCACCTGAAGCTATTTATCGTGGACACCCTGAAAAGCCTATGGTATCGTTTACGATAAATGTGGCCTGGGGAAATGAATATTTGCCAGATATGCTTCAAACCTTGAAGAAACACGATGCAAAAGCAACGTTTTTTTTAGAAGGAAGATGGGTTAAAAATAACCCTGAGTTGGCAAAGATGATTGTAGATGAGGGGCATGAAGTTGGAAATCATTCCTACTCTCATCCAAATATGGCTACATTATCATCAGGGCAAATTATTGATCAATTAAAGAAAACGAATGAAGTAATTACGGCTACTACTGGTAAGAAAATAAAATGGTTTGCGCCCCCAAGCGGTAGTTTTCGAAAAGAAGTAGTAACGTTAGCTTCAGAGCAAAAAATGAGTACAATTATGTGGACTGTAGATACGATTGATTGGCAAAAGCCGACAACAGACGTGTTAATTAATCGCGTAATGAAAAAAATCCATCCAGGTGCCATCGTGCTGATGCATCCTACTGAGGCTACGGCTAATTCGTTGGATAAGTTATTAACTGATATTGAAAAAAAAGGGTTAGATGTTACAACGGTAACGACGCTGCTTGATGAGGAAAGAGTGGTCACTCATCTTAAAGATTAACGTATGTCAAACGTATTTTTTCATATAAATGTATCTCATTAAAATGAAGCAAGTAACAAAGGAGGAGTTAGCTTGATTACTCGACATACATGCAAAAATGGTGTGCGAATTGTTTTGGAAAACATTCCAACGGTTCGTTCGGTAGCAATTGGTGTTTGGATTGGTACAGGTTCTCGAAGTGAACACCCAGAAATTAATGGTGTCTCCCATTTTCTAGAGCACATGTTTTTTAAAGGTACCAAGACGCGCTCTGCTCGTGACATCGCAGAGAGCTTTGATCAAATTGGAGGACAAGTTAATGCCTTTACATCAAAGGAATATACTTGTTACTATGCAAAAGTATTAGACGAACATTCCAATCAAGCACTTGATGTGCTGGCAGACATGTTCTTTAACTCTTCATTTGATGAAGAAGAGTTAGCTCGAGAAAAAAATGTAGTATACGAAGAGATTAAGATGTATGAAGATACGCCAGATGATATTGTACATGACTTATTAGGTAAAGCTGTGTACGGGGATCATCCATTAGGTTATCCAATCTTAGGAACAGAAGAAACGTTAAAAACGTTTAACGGTGATTCGCTTCGTAGTTATATGGAAAAGATGTACATTCCTGAAAATGTTGTGATTTCAGTAGCGGGTAACGTAGATGATTCGTTTATAAAAGAAGTTGAAAAGTATTTTGGTACATACACTTCATCATATGATGCCCATCAGTATGTACAGCCAGCTTTTCATACAAATCATATTGCCCGCAAAAAAGATACAGAGCAGGCACATTTATGCTTAGGATTCGAAGGTCTTCCAATTGGTGGAAAAGATGTGTATAGCCTAATTGTTTTAAATAATGTATTGGGAGGAAGCATGAGCAGTCGTTTGTTTCAAGAGGTACGAGAGCAGCGTGGTTTAGCTTATTCGGTCTTCTCTTATCATTCTTCCTATCGTGATAGTGGGCTTGTGACGATTTACGGTGGAACAGGTAGCAATCAGCTTGATGTGCTTTATGATACGATTCAAGATACGCTTACAGAGCTTACGGACACGGGAATTACGGCGAAAGAGCTTGCTAACAGTAAAGAACAGCTAAAAGGAAACTTAATGCTGAGTCTAGAAAGTACAAATAGTCGTATGAGTCGTAACGGAAAGAATGAACTGATGTTAGGTCATCATCGCTCATTAGATGAAATTCTAGAGTTAGTTAACACGGTGACAATCGACAGTGTCAACTCATTGGCGCGTTCTATTTTCAAAGATGACTTTGCGCTATCTTTAATTAGCCCTAGCGGTGAAATGCCAAAAGGGTTGAGTAAAAAATAAGAGTTGGAAAGCGGCTGAAACATGAGTAGTTCAGTCAATAATCTATCCGAACTATTAAGAGTTAACGACTCTTTTATAGTTCGGATTTTTTTGTTGATTAGGAAACTGATTTTAGAGAATCGATAGAATGAAGTGTAAGACACATGACTCCCCCGGTAACTACAAGAAAGGCTCAAGTTCCTCCCAAAGGAAAGTCAGTAAAGCGCAATGGAACGAACTAGTTATTATTAACCTAACTACGTTAGTAAAGACAAAGTTAGCCTTTGAGAAAGAAACATTTCGTTTTGTCCCAGGTTTTTTCATTTTTTTGTCATGTTTTTACTATGTTCATTGATAAACTAGTTATAAGGGGGAGAGATTTATGAGGCTAAGTGAACTAAGCGGCAAAGAAATTGTAGATTTAAAGCGGGCAGAACGTCTTGGGATCCTGGGACAAACGGACTTAGAGTTTAATGAGCAAGGCCAGATAAAAGCGCTATTAATTCCTTCTATGAAATGGTTTGGTTTCCGTAAGCAAGGCAACGATGTCAGAGTACCATGGTCTAATATTGAAAAGATAGGAACGGACATGGTTATCGTTAATTTAGAACAATACGAAAATACAACAATTGAATAGTATAAAAGCATGGCTGTTGGTAGCCATGCTTTTTTTGTACGCGAATATTTGTCATACAATGCAGAGAAAGATTCACAGATTTTCATTTGTTTACATATTATGTTGAAGAAAAAGCAATAGGTATCTAATGGTAATGAATGATTCTATGATATCTATAATTTTAAAGAACTAGACGTCTCTATTTAATATTAAAGAAGGTGAACAGACACATGTTAACGGATTTGCACATAGCTGTCATTGGTGGTGATGCAAGACAGCTTGAGGTCATACGAAAGCTCATCCAATTAGATGCAAAAACATCGCTTATAGGGTTTGATCAGCTTGATCACGGCTTTACTGGTGCGACAAAATATCAAATTGATGAACTGAATTTTTTCGATGTCGATGCCATTATTTTGCCTGTACCAGGTACAAATCATGAAGGGCAAGTCGATACCATCTTTTCAAATGAGAAAGTAATTTTAACAGAAGAGATCTTAGCTAGTACTCCTGCACATTGTACAATTTATTCAGGAATCAGTAATGATTATTTAAATAACCTTGTTCAAAAGACAAATCGAACTCTCGTCCAGCTATTTGAGCGGGATGATGTTGCTATCTACAACTCAATTCCAACAGTTGAAGGAACAATTATGCTGGTTATTCAACATACAGACTTTACAATACATGGAGCAAATATATCCGTTCTTGGATTAGGAAGAGTGGGAATGAGTGTGGCGCGCTCGTTTGCTGCTTTAGGAGCAAATGTAAAGGTTGGTGCGCGTAAATCAGAGCATTTAGCACGCATTAGTGAAATGGGCTTAAAATCATTTCATTTAAACGATTTAGCTCAAGAAATAACGGATAGTGATATTTGTATTAATACAATTCCATATCCAGTTTTGACATCCAGTGTCTTAGCAAATGTTCCAACTCATGCTCTTGTGGTGGATCTTGCATCAAAGCCTGGAGGTACAGATTTTCGCTACGCTGAAAAAAGAGGAATTAAAGCGATTCTAGCACCAGGACTTCCTGGAATCGTAGCACCAAAAACAGCAGGACAAATCGTTGCCAATGTCATTGTGACGTTACTGAAAGAAGCTGCTGATCAAAGGGAGGAGAAACAATAATGTCACTTAAAGGAAAAAGAATTGGTTTTGGATTAACGGGTTCCCACTGTACGTACGATGCAGTAATGCCAGAAATTGAAAAGCTTGTCAACCTAGGAGCGGAAGTAATGCCTGTTGTATCCTATACTGTTCAATCAACAAATACTCGCTTTGGAGATGGAGAAGATTGGATTCGAAAAATTGAAGAAGTTACCGGCAATTCTGTCATCAATACCATTGTAAAAGCGGAACCTTTAGGACCGAAAATCCCATTAGATTGTATGGTAGTTGCTCCTATTACAGGAAACACAATGAGTAAATTTGCGAATGCTATGACTGAATCTCCCGTTCTAATGGCTGCAAAAGCAACGCTACGTAATAATAAGCCTGTTGTATTAGGTATTTCAACCAATGACGCATTGGGTCTAAATGGTGTAAACTTAATGCGACTCATGTCAACTAAAAACATTTACTTTATTCCATTTGGTCAAGATGATCCCGTTTCAAAACCAAATTCAATGGTAGCTCGTATGCCGATGCTTTCTGATACAGTGTATGCGGCATTGGAAGGGAAACAAATTCAACCTGTTATCGTGGAGCGTTTTCGCGATTAAGAAACAAAGTAGCGCGCCGCATCATAAAGTAATTTTAAGAACATATTTCTGTCAAAGGTAAAAAAAGAAGAGAAGATTTTAAAATCTTCTCTTCTTTAGCGCAATAAAATAAGGTATTATGTTAAAATAGTCAGTATATGCAGAAAAATGTTGAGTAGTTGAAAATTGTTGGAGGCGGTATTAAAATGACAAGAGAATTACATGTAGCAGTAGTAGGAGCAACAGGTGCAGTAGGGCAACAAATGATAAAAACTCTACAAGAGCGTAATTTTCCAATTGGTAAATTAACATTACTATCTTCAGCTCGTTCAGCGGGTAAGAAAGTAACTTATAATGGAGAAGAGGTAATCATTCAGGAAGCAAAGCCAGAAAGCTTTGAAGGAGTAGATATTGCTTTATTTAGCGCAGGAGGTAGCATTTCAAAGGCATTAGCGCCAGAAGCAGTGAAGCGTGGAGCAATCGTAGTTGATAATACGAGCGCATTTCGTATGGATGAAAATGTACCTTTAGTTGTGCCAGAAGTAAACGAAGAAGCACTAAAAGCACATAATGGAATCATTGCAAATCCAAACTGTTCAACAATCCAAATGGTAGCAGCACTGCAACCACTGCGCGAAAAATATGGTTTATCTAAAGTAATTGTATCGACATATCAAGCTGTTTCAGGTGCGGGTGCGGCAGCAATTAATGAATTAAAAGAACAAGCACAAGCAATCCTGGACGAAAAAGAATTTACACCGGAAATCTTACCAGTTGGTGGAGATAAAAAGCATTACCAAATCGCTTTTAATGCTATCCCTCAAATTGATAAGTTTCAAGATAATGGCTTTACATTTGAAGAAATGAAAATGATTAACGAAACGAAAAAAATTATGAGCATGCCTGAACTACCAGTAGCTGCTACTTGTGTTCGCTTACCGGTTGTTACAGGACATTCAGAGTCAGTTTATATTGAAATTGAAAACAATGATGCAACGGTAGCTGATGTGAAAAAATTACTAGCTGATGCACCTGGTATCGTTTTACAAGATGACCCAGAGAATCAAGTATATCCAATGCCTGCAGACTGCGTAGGCAAGCGCGAAGTATTCGTTGGTCGTATCCGTAAAGATTTAGATCATGCAAATGGCTTCCATATGTGGATTGTATCTGATAACTTATTAAAAGGTGCAGCTTGGAATTCTGTACAAATTGCAGAGTCACTTATTAAGCTTGGCTTAGTAAAATAAGCGCAACTAGCGTGTTTCAGAGTATTAATGAGGTGTAAGTATGAAAATCATCGTCCAAAAATTTGGAGGAACTTCCGTTCGTAATGAACAAGGAAGAGAACGTGCTATTCATCATCTGAAAAATGCACAAAAAGAAGGTTACAAAGTAGTGGTAGTTGTATCTGCAATGGGGCGTAAAGGTGAGCCGTATGCAACAGATACGCTATTATCACTTGTTAATGGCAATAAGGCTTCTGTGAATAAACGAGAGTTAGATATGTTAATGGCTTGTGGAGAATTAATTTCTTCCGTTGTATTCACTAACTTATTAAACGAAAACGGCATAAAAGCTACAGCTTTGAATGGTGCTCAGGCTGGGTTTATCACGAATAGTGACTTTACTAATGCCAAGATTCTTGAAATGAAATGTGATCGTATAATAGAAGAATTAGAAGAGTATGATGTCGTAGTAGTAACAGGCTTTCAAGGAGCAAACGAAAGCGGAGATACAACAACGTTAGGTCGAGGAGGCAGCGACACGTCTGCGTCTGCTTTAGGAGCTGCATTACAAGCTGAATACATTGACATTTTTACAGATGTTGAAGGTGTAATGACAGCAGATCCACGCATTGTTGAAGATGCAAGACCGCTATCGGTTGTGACATATAATGAAATTTGTAACATGGCATATCAAGGTGCAAAGGTGATTCATCCAAGAGCTGTTGAAATTGCTATGCAGGCAAAAGTACCAATGCGCGTACGTTCAACCTATGCTGATTCTGAAGGTACACTAGTAACGTCCCATAGTGCAGCTCAGCAGCGTGGAAGCGATGTACAAGAGCGTCTGGTAACAGGAATTGCTCACGTGTCCAATGTGACGCAAATTAAGGTATTTAGTAAGGACGGTTATTACGACACGCAAGCTGAAGTATTTAAAGCGATGGCTCAGGAAAAGATTAGCGTGGACTTTATTAATATTTCACCAAAAGGTGTTGTGTACACTGTTACTGAAGAATCAACAGATAGAGCAATTGCGGTTTTACAAGAGCTCGGTTACGAGCCTTCTGTTATTCGCAATTGTGCTAAGGTATCTACCGTAGGGGCAGGAATTGCTGGTGTGCCTGGCGTAACAGCTAAAATTGTAACGGCGCTTGCAAGCGAAGGAATTCAAATTTTACAATCAGCTGATAGTCATACAACAATTTGGGTACTTGTAAAAGAAGAGGACTTGAAGAAAGCAGTCAATGCTCTTCACAGTGCTTTTGATTTATCAAAAGTGACTCAATAAATTAAACAGACTCCATCAATCGAATATTGTTGATGGAGTTGTTTACTAATGGAGATAATCGAACGTCAAGGAGTGAAAACATGATTGATTTTGGTAAAGTAGCAACGGCTATGGTAACCCCTTTTGATCATAAGGGAAATATTGATTTTGAAAAAACAACACAGTTAATTAACTATTTGATTGAGAATGGATCAGATTCTTTAATCATTGCTGGAACAACTGGTGAATCACCAACGTTGTCCACAGAAGAAAAGCTAGCTCTATTTAGACACTCAGTAAAAGTAGTAGCAGGCCGTGTTCCAGTAGTAGCGGGAACTGGTAGTAACAACACGTATGCATCGATTGAGCTAACAAAAAAAGCTGAAGAAATTGGTGTAGATGCGGTAATGATTGTTGCGCCGTATTACAATAAACCAAATCAAGAAGGTTTATATCAGCATTTTAAAGCAATTGCAGAAAGTACAAAGCTTCCTGTGATGCTTTATAATATTCCAGGTCGCTCTGTGATTAACATGGAGCTTACTACAATTGTACGCTTGTCAGAGCTTTCAAACGTGGTAGCAATTAAAGATGCAAGTGGAGATCTTGATGCAATGACCGCTATCATTAACAATACTGCCGATGACTTTGCACTTTATAGTGGCGATGACGGTTTAACGTTGCCAGTATTATCAATTGGTGGTAATGGTATTATCTCTGTGGCATCACACGTATTAGGTAATGAGATGCAGGCTATGGTATCAGCATTCGAAGCTGGTAAGATAAAAGAAGCAGCTCAGGTACATGGTAAATTATTGCCCGTTATGAAAGCTCTTTTCTCTGCTCCAAGTCCAACACCTGTAAAAACAGCTCTACAGTTTAAAGGGTTAGACGTAGGATCTGTAAGACTACCACTTGTACCTTTAACTGAACCTGAGCGTGAATCATTACGAAAAATGCTTAACTCACTATAATAAAAAGCCTCCTCATTCATAAAAGAATGCAGGAGGCTTTTTTACTCATTAGAAAAGCATGGATGAAATTTCTTGTATTCCAATTCTGTCATCAGTTATAATGAAAACAAATGAGATTATGGACGGGTCTATGATTTTGGGAGGAAACAGAATTGAATAAAAAGACAGAAAATATTAAAATTTCAGCTTTGGGTGGCATAGGAGAAATTGGTAAAAATATGTATATCGTTGAATTGAACGATGATATCTACGTACTAGATGCAGGAGCAAAGGTTCCAGGCGGGGATATGCTTGGAATCGATATGGTGATTCCAGATATTTCGTATTTAATTGAAAATAAGGAACGCGTAAAAGCTATTTTCTTAACGCATGGTCACGAAGAGCAAATTGGTGCTATTCCATTTATTTTAAAAAAACTTGAAGTACCCGTATATGGAACGGAATTTACTCTTGCGTTAGTCAAAGAAAGAATGAAAGAAGTTGGATCAAATGGTTTCTCATTATTAAATGTTATTAGTTCGTCAACACGCCTTTCGTTTGAGAACGTAAGCGTTTCATTTTTTCGAACAAACCACAGCATCCCTGACTCAGTAGGCATTTGTTTGCATACTTCACATGGTGCAATCGTACATACAGGAGACTTTATTTTTGATCAAAATCGGTTATCAAAAAAACCTGATATCGGAAAAATGGCCATGATTGGTGAACAAGGGGTGTTATGCCTACTATCTGATAGTATCAATGCTGAAAAGCCAGGCTATACAACTTCTGAAGCTGTAATTGGTCAAGAAATTGCTTCGCTTTTCCATCATACAAAAGGACGCATTATTGTAGCGACATATAGCTCAAACATCCAGCGAATTCAGCAAGTAATTCAAGCTGTTTATGAAACCAATCGCAAGCTAGTTGTAGTTGGGAAAAGTATGATGAAAACGATTGAAATTGCAGTGGAGCTTGGCCATTTATCGATACCTGAAGATTTAATTGTGCCTGTGCAAAAGCTTCGTGATATTTCTGAGCATGAAACGGTTGTATTAACGACAGGCCATCAGGGAGAGCCGATGGCAGCATTACATCGTATGGCCAAACAATCTCATAAATTTATTCAAGTGAAAAAAGATGACACGGTGTTAATTGCTGCAACGCCAATTCCTGGTCATGAAGTAATCTTTGCTAAAGTAATTGATATTGTTAGCCGTTTAGGAGCAAACGTCGTTCATAGTCAAAAGCAAGTTCATGCTTCTGGACACGGCAGTCAAGAAGAGCTAAAGTTCATGTTAAACTTAATGAATCCTAAATACTTAATCCCTGTAAACGGCGAATATCGTATGCAAAAGTCACATGAAAAAATTGCAAAAGAAATAGGCTTAAGTGATGATCAAATTTTTGTGCTTGATAAAGGTGATGTAATTGAGTATAAAGATGGGCGCATGCAGCCTTCAGGGCGCATCTATGCGGGGAACACGTTAATAGATGGGTTAGGTGTTGGTGATATTGGTAATATTGTCTTGCGCGATCGTCGTCTGCTTTCACAAGATGGAATTTTAACAGTGGTGGTTACAATTAATAAAAAGCAGCGTACTGTTGTGGCAGGACCAGAAATTATTTCTCGAGGGTTTGTATACGTGAGAGAATCGGAAGCGTTACTTACAGAAGCAGGAAAAGTGGTTGAAGAGATTTTAGCGAAGTGCATGGAAGAAAAAGTGATTGAATGGTCATCTTTAAAATTAAAAATGCGCGAAGCCCTAAACCAGTTTTTATATGAAAAAACAAGACGTAAGCCGATGATTTTACCAATTATTATGGAAATATAATAGTTAAGAGGCTGGAAGGTAAAGGTAATGACATATCCGATTTATTGAAAGTTAACTCTCAATAGATCGGATTTTTTGTTGATTAGGAAAATAAGTGAGTGTCTGCAGCGTAACGGAGTGAACTTGTACTTTCATCTTAACTTGTTTAAAACAGCCAGGATTCGCCCTTGAAAAGGAAGTATTTAGATTCTTTTTATTAGGAAACAGCATGAATTATAAAAGCGATGGATTTAATAAAAAAGAAAAGCTCATACTAACAATATTATTGTTGGAAAGGAGCAAAACTATGTTTGAACCCAATGAGATGAATTCTTCGGAAACAGCACCACAGCAACCTGAAAAAGGTGAAGATAATACTAAAGGTGGTATTTTAGATAAAATTCAGCAGCTAGGACAAACAAATGTTGCACAAATGCCACAGGATTCAAAGATTCACTGCTTAACAATAGTAGGGCAAGTAGAAGGACATATGCAGCTACCGCCTCAAAATAAAACGACAAAATATGAGCATGTTATTCCGCAAATTGTAGCGATTGAACAAAACCCTAACATTGAAGGATTATTAATTATTTTAAATACAGTAGGTGGAGATGTAGAAGCTGGTTTAGCAATTGCTGAAATGATTGCTTCTCTTTCAAAACCGTCAGTATCAATTGTGCTTGGAGGAGGCCATTCAATTGGAGTTCCAATTGCGGTATCCACTCATTACTCTTTTATTGCTGGTACTGCGACAATGACAATACACCCGATTCGTTTGACGGGCTTAGTCATTGGCGTACCTCAAACATTTGAATACTTGGATAAGATGCAGGAGCGAGTGGTGAATTTTGTTACGCATCATTCCAATATCACTGAAGAAAAGTTTAAAGAACTTATGTTTTCAAAAGGGAACCTAACACGAGACATTGGAACGAATGTTGTGGGAGCTGATGCAGTTGAATACGGATTGATTGATGAAGTTGGCGGGGTAGGTCAAGCTATTAAAAAGCTGAATGAGCTCATTGAACAGAACAATCAACATCAACAGGAGAACCAATTATTACAATGATTTTGTATACTATGATGCCCCAAGAGCTAATTTATCCTGATACAACGCAAGAGCTTCCAAAGCAAAAAATGATGCAGTATAACGGCATTTCTATGCTTGTAGAAGAAAATGAATACAATCAACAGCAAATTGTCCGTATTTTAAGCACAGATCCTCAGCATTATTTAGACAAAAAATATTACCCAGGTCAAATTCTGTCGTAAGGATTTGAGTATAATTTTGCTAAAATTATATGGTATAATAATAAGTGAGTATGTTGCAGCCGAGTAATGGCTGCTTTTTTGTTCAGTGTATATGAATAAGAAAATCAACATAGGAAGACGTTGATTGGAGTGAGAACATGGCAAAGAAAAAACGAAGAGGGAAATTTAAGAAGGAAGAATGGAAACGCATTGTACGATTTGAACTCATAGGTTTACTATTATTAGCTATTACATTAATTGCGATGGCAGGGCTGGGTGCGGTTGGCCAGGCGCTTGTGCTACTTGTTCGTCTTTTTATTGGTGAATGGTACATGCTTATGCTAATCGGTTTGCTGGTGCTGTCAGGCTATATTATCTGGAAAAGGGCATTGCCACCATTTATAACAAGACAGCTAGTTGGTACATATTTAATTATTTTAGCTATTTTATTATTTAGTCACGTTACGCTATTTGAAAACCTTTCTAAGAACGGCACTTTTACTGATCCTTCAGTTATCTTAAATACATGGGATTTATATATGTTAGAAGCAACTGGGGAAGTAAATCGCAGTGATTTAGGTGGCGGAATGGTTGGAGCCGTTATGTTTGCGATGTTTTATTACTTATTTGACAGCTTAGGAACTGAGCTCATTGCCTCACTTTTAATCGTGATTGGCGTGTTATTAATTACAGGACGTTCTTTGCACGAAACGCTTCGAAAAGTGTTAACGCCAATTGTCCGCTTTTTAGTGACGGAATTAAAAGAGGGTTGGGAAGACATTGCAAATTGGGCTTCTAAAAGGAAGCAAACACCAAAAGGGAAGAAAAAGCGTAAGCCAACTGTAGAAGAAGAGGAGGAAAATGATGAACAGGAAGCAGAAGCACCTGTCATTGCAAAGCAGCCTCCAATTATTGAGCACTTTGATTATGAAGAAGTAGTAGATCCTATTTCATCATCTATTCAGTCTCAACCAGAACCCGAGCCACAGCCAACAGTTAAGCCTGTTCAACCAGTGGCCAAGAAAGAAGACCCGCCTCAACAAGAAGAAAAGGCACCAGTTATTTCATTTGTGGAAGCTGAAAACATGGAATATGAACTTCCACCTATCCGATTGCTAACAATGCCGAAGAAAAGTAATCAAGCAAAAGAGAAAAAGAATATTTATAAAAATGCTGAAAAACTAGAAAAAACGTTTCAAAGTTTTGGTGTGAAAGCAACGGTTGCTAAGGTTCATTTAGGGCCTGCTGTTACCAAATACGAAGTATATCCGGACGTTGGAGTGAAAGTAAGTAAAATTGTAAATTTAAGCGATGATTTGGCTCTAGCTCTTGCTGCCAAAGACATTCGAATTGAAGCGCCTATACCTGGTAAATCAGCAGTGGGGATTGAAGTTCCAAATGAAGAGGTAGCGATGGTTTCTCTTCGTGAAGTGTTGGAATCAAAAGAAAAAATAGATCCTGATAAAAAGCTACTGGTGGGATTGGGAAGAGATATATCCGGCGACGCTGTTTTGGCAGAATTAAATAAAATGCCTCATATGCTTGTTGCGGGAGCAACAGGTAGCGGTAAAAGTGTTTGTATTAACGGAATTATCATAAGTATCTTAATGCGAACGAAGCCTCACGAAGTTAAGCTCATGATGATTGACCCTAAAATGGTTGAGTTGAATATGTATAATGGTATTCCACATCTATTGGCACCTGTTGTAACTGATCCAAAGAAAGCATCTCAGGCTTTAAAGAAAGTCGTAAGCGAAATGGAGCGCCGTTATGAGCTCTTCTCACACAGCGGTACAAGAAATATTGAAGGGTATAATGATCTTGTGAAGCGCCAAAATGATGACTCGGATGCTAAGCAACCAACGCTACCTTATATTGTCGTCATTGTAGATGAGTTAGCCGACTTAATGATGGTTGCTTCATCAGATGTTGAAGATTCAATTACACGTTTAGCGCAGATGGCGCGTGCTGCGGGAATTCACTTAATTATTGCAACGCAAAGACCGTCAGTTGACGTTATTACAGGGGTTATTAAAGCTAATATCCCGTCTCGAATTGCGTTTAGCGTGTCCTCTCAAACCGATTCCCGTACCATTTTAGATATGGGAGGAGCGGAGAAGCTGCTAGGTCGTGGAGATATGCTATTTATGCCGGTTGGAGCTTCTAAGCCAGTTCGTGTACAAGGAGCGTTCTTATCTGATGAGGAAGTTGAAGAGGTTGTAGACTTCGTTATTGCTCAGCAAAAAGCGCAATACCAAGAAGAAATGATTCCAACAGACGCTCCAGAACAAGTAGAAGAAGTAGCGGATGAATTGTATGATGAGGCAGTTCAGCTTGTAGCAGAAATGCAAACAGCCTCTGTTTCAATGCTGCAAAGACGCTTTAGAATTGGATATAATCGAGCAGCTCGCTTAATTGATGCAATGGAAGAACGGGGAGTTGTCGGACCTTATGAAGGAAGTAAACCCCGAGCAGTACTGGTTTCACAGCAAAACGAAGATGTTGGAACATAATTAAATGGTTAGAAAAGACGTAAGCATATGCTCTACGTCTTTTTTTATCATTAAGGGTATTATTTTTTATAAAAAGATATTATAAAAAAATGTGTTATCATGTTTGGTTAATTAAAACACGAATATTATTAATTTAATCTTAATGTTTGTTAGTTTTTGGTGAAAAAAATACTGAAATATTAGGTTGTTAGACATGCTTACATACAATAAATAGAAAAAAACAATATTTTTAAAAAAATATTAAAGTTTTTTACATAAAATTAATATAACCTATTTATTTATGTTGAAAAAAATGATATATTATTTTCGATTAAAGAGTCAAACATCAGAGGTCTGATGACTAGTTGAGGGTATGGAGGAAGTGTGATGTCTATTCGAGCGGATAATCGACATTTGTATTTACAAGTGATTGATAACATTAAACAAAACATTGAACGAGGAGTTTTCAAAGAAAAAGAGAGACTTCCATCAGAGTTTGATCTGTCAAAACAGCTGGGCGTAAGCAGAGCAACGCTACGTGAAGCACTTCGCATATTGGAAGAAGAAAATGTTATTGTCAGAAGACATGGAGTAGGTACATTTGTGAATGCGAAGCCGACGTTTCTTTCAGGTATTGAGCAATTAAATAGTATAACACATATGATTGAACAAGCTGGAATGAAGCCTGGTACCATTTTCTTATCATCCAATGTACAAGTTGTTTCAGAAAATGATATAGAGCGTTTTGGCTGTCAAATTGACGAAAAAATGCTTTTTGTTGAGCGTGTGAGAACTGCAAATGATGAGCCGGTTGTATATTGTATGGACAAGGTTCCACAAACAATATTGCCCGAAGATTTCGAATATAAACAAGAATCTCTACTAGGGATTCTTGAAAAACAGGCTGGCAAACATATTTCATATGCAGTAGCCCACATTGAGCCAATCGGGTATCATGAAAAAGTTTCTCCTATTTTACAATGCAGTCCAGAAACAGCACTTCTTGTACTGCGACAAATGCATTACGACCAATATGATGAACCGATTTTGTATTCAATTAACTATTTTAAAGCAGATAAATTTAGTTTCCAAGTATTGAGAAAAAGAGTTTAATAGATTTTAAGTTTTCGCAATTTTAGTAATGGTTTTACACGGATTCTTTTAAGGAGGTGTTCAATACCAAGGGCGACGAACGTGAAGTAGCATTACAATTCTTTTACACTATTTTGGGGGTTAATAAAATGACAAAACGTAAATATGGAATGGCTTTATCACTTATGTTAGCGGCAGGTACACTACTAAGTGCCTGTGGATCTAGCGACTCAGAAGGCGGAAGTAGTGAAAAATCAGCTTCAGATTTCAAAGTAGGGATGGTTACAGATACTGGCGGAGTTGATGATAAATCATTTAACCAATCAGCATGGGAAGGTCTTACAAAATTCGGTAAAGAAAATAACTTAGAAGAAGGTACAGGCTATAAATATTTACAATCGGCTGAAGCTGCTGAATACCAAAGCAACTTATCAACGTTTGCTGAAGCAGGCTATAACCTTACGTACGGTATCGGTTTCTTACTGAAAGAAGATATCAAAAAAGTGGCTGGTCAATATCCAGAATCACATTTTGCGCTAGTTGATGACACATTAAAGTCAGAAAAATTAGATAACGTTGCAAGCATTCTATTTAACGAAGAGCAAGGTTCGTTCTTGGTAGGTGTTGTTGCAGCTAAACAAACAGCAACCAATAAAATCGGCTTTGTTGGTGGAGTAGAATCTCCGTTAATTAAAAAGTTTGAAAACGGATTTAAAGCAGGTGTTAAAGCTGTAAACCCAGATGCTGAAGTAGTTGTTCAATACGCAGAAGATTTCAATGCGCCAGAAAAAGGTTCAGCGATTGCATCAACAATGTACAGCCAAGGTGCTGATATTGTTTATCACGCAGCAGGTGGTACTGGTAACGGAGTGTTTACTGAAGCGAAAAATCGTGCGAAAAAAGGTGAGAAGGTTTGGGTAATCGGTGTAGACCGTGACCAGCACCAAGAAGGTATGCCAGAAAACGTAACACTAACATCAATGGTAAAACGTGTTGATATTGCGGTTGAAGAAGTTGCAAAACAAGCAAAAGACGGCAAGTTCCCTGGTGGAGAAGAAGTAGTATTTGGACTTCAAGAAGATGCGGTTGGTATTGCTCCAACTATGGATAATGTAACGGACGAGTCAAAAACAGCTGTTGAAGAGTACAAACAAAAAATCTTAGATGGCGAAATTAAAGTACCAGCAACGGATGATGCATATAAAGAGTTTGAGAAAACTCTTAAATAATTCTTCATATCAAAACAGGATAGGTATGAAAAAAGGCTAGTGAACCACTAGCCTTTTTCATAGCCTTTAAGATGATGAGAAATTCAAGATAATAGACTTTACTCTAGATACAAATAGGGAGTGAACATAGTGGAATATGTAATTGAAATGCTAAATATTCGTAAAGAGTTTCCGGGTATCGTAGCGAATGATGACATTACACTCCAAGTGAAAAAAGGAGAAATCCATGCTTTACTAGGTGAAAATGGCGCAGGGAAATCAACGCTGATGAACGTTCTTTTTGGGCTTTATCAACCTGAAAAAGGCGAGATAAAGGTGAAAGAAAAAGCTGTTAAAATTACGAATCCGAATATTGCAAATGACCTAGGGATTGGGATGGTTCACCAGCACTTTATGCTTGTGCAAAATTTTACAGTTACTGAAAACATTATCCTTGGTAATGAGCCGACAAAAGCAGGAAAAATCAACATTGCAAAAGCTGCTAAAGAGATTGAAGCACTATCAAATCAATATGGGCTTTCTGTTGATCCATATGCGAAAATTGAAGATATTTCGGTTGGTATGCAGCAACGTGTCGAAATTTTAAAAACACTATATCGTGGTGCAGATATTTTAATCTTTGATGAGCCAACAGCCGCTCTTACACCTCAAGAAATCACAGAATTAATTGAAATTATGAAGCGTTTAATTAAAGAAGGAAAATCCATTATTTTAATTACTCATAAATTAAAAGAAATTATGGCGGTTTGTGACCGCTGTACAATTATTCGCAAAGGTGTAGGGATTGGAACAGTAACGGTTTCTGAAACCAATCCAGATGAATTGGCGTCCTTAATGGTTGGACGTGAAGTGCATTTTAAAACGGAAAAGAAAACAGCAGAACCGAAGGATGCTGTGTTAACAATAGATGGCTTAGTAGTGGAAGATGCCCGCGGAGTAGCAGCTGTTAATGATCTATCGCTAACTGTCAGAGCGGGTGAAATTGTAGGAATTGCAGGAGTAGATGGTAATGGGCAAACAGAACTAATTGAAGCCCTCACAGGTCTTACAAAAATCAAATCAGGTGCTATCACGCTAAATGAAAGTGACCTGACAAAGCTATCGGCACGTAAAATTACTGAATCAGGTGTAGGACATATTCCTCAAGATCGCCATAAGCATGGTCTTGTCTTGGACTATACAATCGGTGAAAATATCGCACTTCAAACGTACTATAAAGAGCCAATGTCTAAAAGGGGTATTTTGAACTATAAAGAAATTTATCGAAAAGCCAAAGCACTCATTGCAGAATATGATGTTCGCACACCGAGTGAATATACACAAGCGCGAGCTCTTTCTGGAGGAAACCAGCAAAAAGCCATTATTGCTCGTGAAGTGGACCGCAGTCCTCAGTTGTTAATTGCAGCTCAGCCGACGCGTGGATTGGATGTAGGAGCAATTGAGTTTATTCACCGTAAGTTAATTGAAGAGCGTGATAAAGGAAGAGCGGTTCTTCTTGTGTCTTTAGAACTGGATGAAGTTATGAATTTAAGTGATCGTATTGCTGTTATCTACGAAGGAAAAATTGTAGATATCGTAAATCCAAACGAAACAAATGAGCAGAAGCTTGGATTGTTAATGGCAGGCGGAAAGCGTGAGAAAGCAGGTGAAACATCATGAAATGGCTAAGAAATGAGCGAACCATCCACATTCTAATTCCGATTATCTCGGCAATTTTAGGATTGCTTGCTGGTGCAATCATCATGGTTCTTGGGGGCTATGATGCGGTGAAAGGCTATGATTCTTTATTTAATGGTATGTTGGGTAGTCCAAAAGCTTTAGGTGAAACTATTCGTGCAATGACGCCCCTTGCTTTAGCAGGTATTGCTGTAGCATTTGCTTACAAGACAGGCTTATTTAATATTGGAGTAGAAGGTCAGCTTCTTGTTGGGTGGTTAGCGGCAGTGTGGGTAGGCTACGCTTTTGAACTTCCATCTGTTATTCATATTCCACTCGCAATCCTTGCAGCAGGTATTGCTGGTGCATTATGGGCCTTTATTCCTGGTTATTTAAAAGCTCGCTTTCATGTTCATGAGGTTATTGTCTCCATTATGATGAACTATATTGCCCTTTATACAACAAGCAGTATTATCCGTGAATTTTTGTATGCAGGGAATGAAAAGTCATACAACATCAATGAGTCAGCGTCATTAGCATCTTCATTTTTAGCTGAGGCAACGAACAATTCTCGTTTGCACTATGGGATTATTGTAGCGTTTTTAGCAGCTTTTGTAATGTGGTTCCTATTAAACAAAACCTCAAAAGGCTTTGAACTTCGTGCTGTTGGGTTTAATCAGCATGCTTCTAAATATGCAGGAATGAATGTGTCTCGCAACATCATTCTTTCTATGTCAGTATCTGGTGCATTTGCAGGATTAGCCGGTGCGATGGAAGGGCTTGGTACATTCCAATATATGAATACTTTTACGTCATTTACTGGAACGGGATTCGATGGAATTGCTGTTGCCCTTTTAGGAGCTAATAGTGCAATTGGTATCTTGCTTGCTGCATTTCTATTCGGCGGTCTACAAACAGCGGCACCACAAATGAACTTTATGGCGGGAGTGCCGTCAGAATTAATTGAGATTGTTATCGCTCTTATCATTTTCTTCGTGGCGTCCAGTTACCTTATTCGTTGGATTATTGGTCGTTTAAGTAAAGGAGGAGCACAATGAGTTTCTTAGACGTTTTAATTATAATTATTCCAGCTGCGCTGTATTCTGCAGCACCGCTTATTTTTACAGCATTAGGTGGAGTGTTTAGTGAGAAGTCTGGTGTTGTAAATATCGGACTGGAAGGTCTTATGATGTTTGGTGCATTTACAGGAATTGTTTCAACGCTACTTCTTCAAGACTCATTGGGAGCATGGGCACCTTGGGTTTCAATTTTAATTGCAGCAGGGGTTTGTGCAATCTTTTCACTTATTCATGCAGTAGCAAGTATTACGCTTAAAGCAGATCAAGTAGTCAGCGGGGTTGCACTCAACTTCTTAGCTGGAGGTTTGTCTATCTTTTTAATCAAGAAAATTTTTGGAAAAGGACAAACAGATTTTATTCAATTTCGTATTGATAAAACAAGCATTCCTTTCCTATCTGATATTCCGATTATTGGTAAGCTGTTTTTCTCAAATGTTCCAATTACATCATATTTAGCGATTTTGCTAGCTTTCGTTGTATGGTATATCATTTACAAAACGCCGTTTGGGCTGCGTCTTCGCTCTGTAGGTGAACATCCAATGGCTGCGGATACGATGGGGATTAAAGTTATCACAATGCGATATGTGGGCGTTATGTTATCGGGTGTGTTAGCTGGTATTGGTGGTGCTGTATATGCGACGTCAATCGCAACAAACTTCTCAGCTGGAACCATTTCTGGACAGGGCTTCTTAGCACTTGCAGCCATGATTTTTGGAAAATGGCACCCAATTGGTGCGATGGGAGCAGCTCTCTTTTTTGGGTTAGCACAATCTTTAAGTATTACAGGAGCACAAATTCCAGTTATTCAAGATATTCCAACTGTTATTTTAACGATTGCTCCTTACGTCTTGACAATTTTAGCGTTAGCTGGATTTGTTGGTCGAGCAGAGGCACCAAAAGCACTTGGTACGCCTTATGAAAAGGGAAAAAGATAATAAAACTATTTTCAAGAACAAAGGTTTGTAATCTGCCTTTGTTCTTTTTAAATTCGCACAAAAAAAGTAAAGGATTTTATCAAAAAAAATGTAGACAAAAAGAAATTAAAAAAGTTTGCGGTAAAGAAAGAAGGAATCTTACGCAATCATGTGGTGAAAAGGGATGGGGATTATTAGAATTCTATTTTTTATAGCACTATTCAAGAAGAATGACAACACATTAAAGAAGAGTTGAAGATAAGAATATATGACAAATGAGATCTTGTATAAAAGGTGTTTCCTTGAAAATCTTTCCTCTAATTAGATATAGTGAAGGTAAGACTAAAAACGGCAAAATAAACTAAAAATAAAGGTATTGTGTTGTTTTTAGCAAACTTACTATTAAAAGGAGGTATCTTGATGAAATTATTGACTGAACAAAAGCACGAATTGAATGGCCTGACGCTGCATACAATCCCAACTACAAAGTATAAAACCAATACGTTTATTCTAAAATTAAATGCTCCATTGGATGAAAAAACGGTGACAATGCGAGCTCTTTTACCTTATGTATTACAAAGTGCTACAGAATCTTTTCCAACCACAACACAGCTGCGTACATATTTAGATGAACTATATGGTGCAACTCTTCAGGTGGATTTGACAAAAAAGGGTGATAATCACGATATAACTATTCGGATTGATATAGCGAACGAAAAATATTTAAAAGACTCAACTCCTCTTCTTCAAAAAGCACTTGCACTGCTTGGTGAAATTCTATTGAAGCCGGCAACGGAGGAGGGAGCTTTCTTAAATGACGCAATGGAAAAAGAAAAGCGATCGCTTCGACAACGGATTCAAGCTGTATTCGATGATAAAATGCGCTATGCAAATCTTCGCTTAGTTGAAGAGATGTGTAAAGAGGAACCTTACTCTCTGCATGTTAATGGTCGAATTGATGATATTGAATCCATTACAGCAGATAAGCTCTATGATTATTATCAGCATGTATTAAAAGAAGATGCTATTCACCTCTATGTTATTGGTGATTTTCATGAACAAGAAGTAAAAAACACGGTTGAGCAAGCGTTTAATTTACCACAACGTCAACCCAAAAAAATTGAACGCTCAATTACGGAAAAAGAAATTACCAATGTGAATGAAGTGATAGAAAAGCAAGAGGTAAAACAAGGTAAATTAAATATTGGCTACCGTACAAACGTTGTATATGGAGATCGTCAGTATTTTGCCCTACAGGTGTTTAACGGTATATTTGGCGGGTTTTCTCATTCAAAGTTGTTCATTAACGTTCGTGAAAAGGCAAGCTTAGCTTACTATGCTGCATCACGAGTTGAAAGCCATAAAGGTCTTCTGATGGTTATGTCAGGAATCGATGCAAAAAACTATGACCAGGCTATAACCATTATTAAGGAACAAATGGAAGAAATGAAGAATGGCTCGTTTACTGATAGTGAAATCGCTCAAACGAAAGCAGTTATTCATAATCAACTGTTAGAAACGGTAGACACACCACGAGGTCTGGTTGAAGTTATGTACCATAATGAACTAACAGGGAAAAGTATTTCGGTTGATGAATATCTAAAACAAATCGATGCAGTATCAAAACAAGAAATTGTGAAGGTAGCTGAAAACATTGCGATGGATACAGTTTATTTCTTAACAGGAAAAGGCGGTGAAAACAATGGAGAAAATTGAATTTTCTCAGCTGAAAGAACAGCTTTATCATGAAAAAATGGATAATGGATTAGAGGTTTATATTTTACCAAAGCCTGAGTTCAACAAAACGTTTGCCACGTTTACTACAAAATATGGTTCCATTGACAATCAATTTGTTCCGCTCGGAGAAGATGAGATGATTAAAGTTCCTGATGGAATTGCGCATTTTCTTGAGCATAAGCTGTTTGAAAAAGAAGATGGTGATGTCTTCCAACAGTTTAGCAAGCAGGGTGCGTCTGCCAATGCATTTACATCATTTACGCGCACAGCGTATTTATTTAGCTGCACGTCTAACTTTGAACAAAATTTAGAGACGCTTGTAGACTTTGTTCAAGAACCATATTTCTCTGAAAAGACAGTCGAGAAAGAAAAAGGAATTATTGGACAAGAAATTACGATGTATGATGATAATCCAGACTGGCGCTTGTACTTTGGAACAATTCAAAACATGTATAAAAATCACCCTGTTAAAATTGACATTGCTGGTACCATTGAGTCCATTTCCCACATTACAAAAGATTTGCTTTATACGTGCTATGGAACATTTTATCACCCGAGCAATATGCTACTATTTGTGGTAGGGCCTGTTGATGCAGAAAAGGTAATGACTCAAATTCGTGAAAATCAAGCTAAAAAAGATTATGAAGATATGCCTGAAATTACTCGTCATTTTGATAAAGAGCCAGAAACGGTAGCGGAACAAAAACAGGTATTAAACATGCCTGTCCAAGCCTCCAAAGCTATGGTTGGCTTAAAAACAAGAAAGCCTGAACGTTCCGGACAAGATATGCTTCGCCACGAGCTTGCAATGAATATTGTACTTGATCTTGCATTTGGAAAAAGCTCTTCTTACTATGAAGATCTGTATAAAAATGGGCTCATTGATGAGACATTCTCATATGACTATACCGAAGAAAGTGGCTTTGGATTTGCGCTAATTGGCGGAGATACAGAAGATCCAAATAAGTTTTATGGGAGAATTAAAGAGATTTTATTTGAAGTGAAATCTAAAGGTTTACAAGAAGATGAGTTAGAACGAGTAAGAAAGAAGAAAATTGGAGAATTTTTGCGAGCTTTAAATTCTCCAGAGTTTATTGCTAATCAGTTTACCCGCTATGCATTTAATGATATGAATTTATTTGATGTTGTAGATACGCTTGAAAAGCTTACAGTAGACGACGTGAAGCATGTAATGAATGATATGATTCAAGAAGAAAGCTTTACTGTATGTGAGGTTGTACCGAAATAAGTGATAAGATAGTATATGAAAAGCTGACGTTAAGTCAGCTTTTTTATTGGATAATACAAGGAGAATCAACATGGAGAAATATGCGCTAATTACAGGAGCGAGCGGAGGAATTGGCAGTGCTATTGCCGAGAAAATGGTAAAGGAAGGATACGGAGTAGTCCTTCATTATTATCAAAATGAAGCAGCGGTGAACAAACTAGCTAGTTACCTTCGTTCCTACACGGATAATATTATGGTGGTGCAAGGAGATTTGTCTTCAAAAGAGGGGGTTGATCACTTTTTATCGACTCTTGTTGTACCGGTAGATCTGCTTATTTACAATGGTGGTCAAAGCTTATCAGCATTAATGATGGATGTGACAGATGAGCGTATTGAAGAAATGGTTTATCTGAGCGTAACCGCTCTTTATCGAATTGCAAAATTTGTTCTCCCTAAAATGATTCAGAAAAGAACTGGGAATATTATCGTTATCTCATCTATCTGGGGATTGGAGGGAGCTTCTTATGAAGTGCTGTATTCAACGGTGAAAGGGGCTCAGAATACTTTTGTCAAAGCGTTAGCTAAAGAAGTTGCGCTAAGTAAAATTCGAGTGAATGGAATTGCGCCAGGAGCTATTTTGACAAATATGCTATCTGATTATACACAAGAAGACCTTGAAATGATGGAGCAGGAAATTCCGATGGGACGCATTGGAAAGCCTTCAGAAATTGCCGATGCAGTTGCTTATTTAGCTTCTGATCAATCCTCTTATATAACAGGACAAATTTTATCAGTAGATGGTGGTTGGCATACATAATAACGCGAATAAAAAAGAGGAAGGTGTACAAACTATGATATGAATAAACCTTAAGGAGGGCTACTCATGTCAGTATTAGACAATTGGGGTAACTGGAAAAACTTTTTAGGCGATCGCTTACATCATGCTCAAAACGAAGGAATGAACAACGAGGTAATCAACGACTTAGCATATCAAATTGGTGGCTATCTAGCGAACCAAGTTGACGCAAAAAACGAACAAGAAAAAATATTAGCAGACTTATGGAGCGTTGCTTCAAAAGAAGAGCAACATGCAATTGCTAATATGATGGTAAAGCTTGTTCAAAATAACGGTTCTGCTAATTAATGTAAAGATGTTAATGAAGCGAACAAAAGAAGGAGTCGACTCAAATTTGTTTGAGAAACGACTCTTTTTTATTTATAAATAATTCACTCATAAGCAAAGGTAGAAAGTACAGCGCTTACAATAAGAACATTTACATAAGAAATAGGTTTTACACTTTATAATTTAATGAAAATCATTTATATTTAAATTATGTGAAAAAAGGGGAAACATAACAGCGAGCGCCATTTTAGAAACTCGCATTTTTAACATATCTAATAACAGCTTCTCCGAGTGGTGTTTGAGGTGATTTGTTAATCGTTCTTCAAGCATTTTTGTGCTGTGAATGAGTGTTTTGCTATGTTCATTCTATTATTGGATTAGGTTTAGACGGAACAAATGGGATGAGGAGGGGTTTCGTGAACAAAATTGAGTGGTACTTAGAATATCAAATACAGAAAAATCGACCTGGTTTATTGGGAGACATCTCGTCTCTTTTAGGTATGCTGGCAATTAACATTGTTACAATTAATGGGGTAGATGACAAAAGGCGTGGCTTGCTATTACGGTGCGATTCCCATGAGCAAATTGAACGGCTTGAATCTATTTTGAAAACAATGGATAATATTGTTGTGACAAAGATGCGTCCTCCAAAGCTACGAGATCGTTTAGCTGTTCGTCACGGTCGTTATATTCAACGAGATGCTGATGATAAAAAGACATTTCGTTTTGTGCGAGACGAACTTGGCTTGCTAGTGGACTTTATGGCAGAGCTTTTTAAACAAGATGGTCATAAATTAATTGGCATCAGAGGAATGCCTCGCGTTGGTAAAACGGAGTCGATTGTTGCTGCTAGTGTTTGTGCGAATAAGAGATGGTTATTTGTGTCATCAACGCTGTTAAAACAAACAATTCGCAGTCAACTAATTGAAGATGAGTATAATTCTAATAACATCTTTATTATTGATGGTATTGTATCAACAAGAAGGGCGAATGAAAAACACTGGCAGCTCGTTCGTGAAATTATGAATGTGCCTGCAACAAAGATTGTTGAGCATCCTGATGTATTTGTACAAAATAGTGAGTATACGCTGGATGACTTTGCGTATATCATTGAATTACGAAATGATCCAGATGAAGAAATTACATATGAAGTCATTGAAGGATCGCAAATGTTTCCAAACGGTGGATTATCCATGTTTGATTTTTAGCATAATTGGTAGGTGTTAATATTGACAGAGTTAGGGCAAAGGTTAAGACAAGAGCGAGAAAATAAAGGGATGTCGCTAGAAGATTTACAAAAAAACACAAAAATTCAAAAGCGCTATTTGATTGGTATTGAAGAAGGTAATTATGATGTCATGCCAGGGAAATTTTATGTGCGAGCGTTTATCAAGCAGTATTGTGAAGCTGTAGGGTTGAACCCCGATGACATTTTTGATCAGTACAAAACGGATATTCCAACGACTCAAACCGATGATATTCCACAGCCTTTATCTCGTGTTCGCAGTCGAAAAGAAATCCCCCAAAATACGAAAGCATCAAAAGCAGCAGATTACTTACCGACGATTTTAGTAGTTGCTGGTGTGCTGGTAGTCGGAATTATCATTTGGGTGATTGCTCAAAATATTGTATCCGGTCGTCAAGAAGATCAAGTTGCAAATACTGAACAAACAAATAACGAAGTGCAACAATCCCAAGAGCAGCAAGCATCTAATGAATATCAAGCTGCAAAAGAAGCGGCAGAAAAAGAAAAGGCAGAAAAAGAAAAAGCTGCTAAGGAAGACGAAGAGAAAAAAGAAGAAGAAAAAGAAGAAACACAGCAAGCTTATAAAGAAGTTCAAAAGTCAGGTCACAACGGAACGTATGAGTTGTCTGGAACAGATGAGTTTAAGCTAGAAGTATCGTCTACTCAAGCTGATACATGGTTGGATGTGAAAAATGGTAAGGGGAATTCATTTTATAATGCCATGTTGAAAAATGGTGAAACAAAAGAATTCGACTTAACAAAAGAAAGTGAAGTTCGAGTGAATATTGGCTTCTCACCAGGGGTACAATTAAAAATTAATGGCCAAGACGTTAGTTTACCATTTGATGCTAACCAACAAATTAGACAAGTTGTAACGATTAAATATGAGCCGGAAAAAGCTCAATAACTAGCTTAAAAGTATTAAAAATGGTTAAGTCGTGCCGACAACAGTTTGCACGACTTCCGTTTTTGTATGTAATTGGAGGAAACAATAGTGAATTTACCAAATAAGATTACAATCTCTCGAATTTTTTTAATCCCACTTTTTTTAATTTTAATGATGGCACCATTACCTTTTGGCGAAGTTAGCGCTGCTGGAATGGATGTGCCAATTGCTCATCTACTAGGGGCAGCGTTATTTATTATTGCGTCTACAACAGACTGGATCGATGGATACTACGCTCGTAAATATAATTTAGTTACAAACCTTGGGAAATTTTTAGATCCGCTAGCAGATAAGCTATTGGTTTCAGCAGCGCTGATTGCTATTGTAGATTTGGACTTGATTGCCGGTGCAGGTTGGGCTGCAATTATTATTATTAGCCGTGAATTTGGAGTAACAGGCTTACGTTTAGTTCTCGCTGGAGAAGGAGAAGTCGTTGCTGCAAATATGCTAGGTAAAATTAAAACGTGGACACAAATTATTGCTATTTCAGCTATTTTACTTTATAACTTACCTTTTGAATTTGTGTCATTTCCATTTGCAGCAATTGCCCTGTGGATTTCTGTTGTATTTACAGTAATTTCTGGATGGGATTACTTTGCAAAAAACAAGCAAGCATTTGTTAATTCAAAATAATGGGGATGATTTGATGAACGCGGAAATTATTGGAGTAGGTTCAGAGCTTTTGCTAGGCCAAATTGCCAATACAAACGCGCAGTACCTATCTAAAAAATTTGCAGAGCTTGGTATTAATGTATACTATCATACGGTAGTTGGCGATAATGAAAGCCGATTAAAAGAAGCTATTTTGACCGCTCAAAAGCGTGCGGATTTGATTGTATTTACGGGCGGGCTTGGTCCGACAAAAGACGACCTTACCAAAGAAACAATTGCTTCAGAACTAGGTGTCTCACTTGTAACAGATCACAAAGCGCTTGAAAGTATTGAATCGTACTTCGAAAAAACCAATCGAACAATGACGCCTAATAATAGGAAGCAAGCAATTGTACTTGAAGGTGCAACAATACTGCCAAACGATTATGGAATGGCACCGGGAATGGGTATTACGGTGAATGGTATTGACTACATGTTGTTTCCTGGTCCGCCAAAGGAACTTTATCCTATGTATGAGTCGTATGGACAAGCATATTTAGCAGAAAAGCTAGATATAAAAGAGCAAATTGAGTCTCGTGTTTTACGTTTCTTTGGAATTGGAGAGTCTCAGTTAGAAACAGATATTGAAGATTTATTAGATGCACAAACAAACCCAACCATTGCACCGTTAGCTGCTGATGGAGAAGTAACGCTTCGCTTAACGGCTAAGCATGAGGATGTGGCCGAGGCCCATCGAATGCTTGATGAAGTAGAAAAGCAGATTATGAATCGTGTAGGAGAGTTTTTCTATGGATATGACCTGACGTCTCTACAAGCAGAGCTCATTGCTACGCTTCAAGAACAACAAGTGACGGTTGCTTCAGCTGAAAGCTTAACTGGCGGCTTGTTCAGTGGGACGCTGACAAGCATTCCTGGATCTGGAGATGTTGTAAAAGGGAGCATCGTTGCTTATCAAACCGAGATAAAGCACCACGTATTACATGTAGCAAAAGAAACCCTAGAGCGAGACGGAGCAGTTAGCAAGAGGTGCGCAGAAGAAATGGCCGTTGGTGTGAAAAAACTGACAGGCTCTGATATTGGCATTAGTTTTACAGGCGTCGCTGGTCCGTCTAAGCAAGAAGATAAGGAAGTTGGTACAGTTTATATTGGTATAGCTTTTAAAGATGAGAAAACACGCGTATATCCGTTAAAGCTTACGGGCAGTCGTGATGGTATTCGTAAACGTACTGTGAATTATGGAAGCTATTATCTTTTACAACTTCTGAAACAGTGATATATTGAAATGGTTTAGTCCCTCCTTGTATATAAGGAGGGATTTTTCCTTCACAAATATTCACTTTTTTCTTTTAATATAGTCCCAGCCTTCAAAATAAAAAAATCGAACATTTATTCGCTTTTTGCTTGTCAAATGACTTGAAAGCGAGTATAGTTATGTATAGAAAGTTAATTAAAACGTCATTGCTACTACAACGTAGTAATCTTAAATTATAAAAAAAAGCAAGCAAGTATAGAGGAGGAAATCGAGTGAACGATCGTCAAGCAGCCCTTGATATGGCTCTAAAACAAATTGAAAAGCAATTTGGTAAAGGTTCAATTATGAAATTAGGAGAGCAAACTGAACGTAAAATTTCAACTGTGTCTAGTGGTTCTCTAGCGTTAGATGTTGCGCTTGGTGTAGGTGGATATCCGCGAGGACGTATTATTGAAGTTTATGGTCCAGAAAGTTCTGGTAAAACAACAGTTGCACTTCATGCAATTGCAGAAGTGCAACAGCAGGGCGGACAAGCAGCGTTTATCGATGCTGAGCATGCGCTAGATCCGGTTTATGCACAAAAGCTGGGTGTTAATATTGATGAGCTTCTTTTATCACAGCCTGATACAGGTGAACAAGCTCTTGAAATTGCTGAAGCGTTGGTTCGTAGTGGAGCGGTTGACATTCTAGTTATTGACTCTGTTGCAGCACTTGTGCCTAAGGCTGAAATTGAAGGTGAAATGGGAGATTCTCACGTTGGTTTACAAGCTCGTTTAATGTCTCAAGCACTTCGTAAGCTGTCAGGTGCTATTAATAAATCGAAGACAATTGCTGTTTTCATTAACCAAATTCGTGAAAAAGTTGGCGTTATGTTTGGTAACCCTGAAACAACGCCAGGTGGACGTGCGCTTAAGTTTTACTCTTCAGTGCGCCTTGAAGTTCGTCGTGCTGAGCAGTTGAAGCAAGGTAACGATATTGTGGGAAATAAAACAAGAATTAAAGTTGTCAAAAACAAAGTAGCACCACCATTCCGCGCAGCTGAAGTGGATATTATGTACGGAGAAGGAATTTCGAAAGAAGGAGAAATTTTAGATATTGCTTCTGATTTAGATATCGTACAAAAAAGTGGAGCTTGGTATTCTTATAACGAAGAACGTTTAGGTCAAGGCCGTGAGAATGCGAAACAATTCCTAAAAGAGAATATTGATATTCGCCAAGAAATTGCTGGTCAAGTTCGTGAATATCATGGATTAGATGAAGCGGCAGAGCAAATGCCTGAAGACGATGGTCAAGATGAATTGAAAATTTAATGGCATTTCTTTTGCTTAAAAAAGACTCTTTTTTAAAAAAGGGTCTTTTTTTTGAAAAAAATGTTAATCATAGTGATAGCAAGCGCATGAATTTTCGTGACATAGCATTTTCATAGGCTTGACAATAAAAATGGACAGACTTACAATTAAGATGTATATTTTCCCTTTTTAAAACATTTTAGCGTTTAAAAGCCTTTGTGTGTATATTGAAAGGTGAAGACGATATACATGCCGACATGAAATTAAAAACTTACAAGTTTATAGCAAGGGGAGGTGAAATGATGGATATAATTACAATCATCTTCGCTTTGCTTGGCCTAATCGTCGGTGCAGTTGTTGGCTTTTTTGTTTGTAAATCGATTGCTGAAGCTAAGGTTGCGGGAGCAAAGTCAAATGCAGAACAAATTATCGATGATGCAACCCGTGAAGCGGAAGCTTTGAAAAAGGAAGCTTTATTAGAAGCGAAAGATGAAATCCATCAGCTTCGTACAGAGGCAGAACTAGATATTCGTGATCGTCGAGCAGAACTTCAAAAACAAGAAAATCGATTAATGCAAAAAGAGGAAAATCTTGATCGTAAAGACGAGTCACTTGATAAACGTGAAGCGGCACTTGAAAAGAAAGATAATTCTCTTACTGTTAAACAACAGCATATTGAAGAGATGGAAAGCAAAGTTGAAGAATTAGTCAAGGCTGGTCAAGCGGAACTAGAACGCATTTCAGGCTTAACGAGAGACGATGCACGAGCGATTATTTTAGATCGTGTTGAAAATGAACTTTCCCATGATGTTGCGATGATGGTGAAAGAAACAGAAAATCGTGCAAAAGAAGAAGCAGATAAAAAGGCTAAAGAAATTCTTTCGCTTGCGATTCAGCGTTGTGCAGCAGATCACGTAGCTGAAACAACGGTTTCAGTTGTTAACTTACCAAACGATGAGATGAAAGGTCGAATCATTGGTCGAGAAGGTCGAAATATTCGTACATTAGAGACATTAACAGGTATTGATCTTATTATTGATGATACACCAGAAGCAGTTATTTTATCAGGTTTTGACCCTATTCGCCGTGAAACGGCACGTATCGCCTTGGACAAACTTGTTCAGGATGGACGTATTCACCCAGCTCGAATTGAAGAGATGGTTGAGAAATCTCGTCGTGAAGTAGATGAGTATATTCGTGAGGTTGGTGAACAGACGACGTTTGAAGTTGGAGTTCATGGCTTGCATCCAGATTTAATGAAGATACTAGGTCGTTTGAAATTCAGAACGAGCTATGGTCAGAACGTCTTAAAACATTCGATGGAAGTTGCTCATTTAGCTGGATTGATGGCTTCTGAACTTGGTGAAGATGCTACGCTTGCGAAGCGTGCAGGTTTGCTTCACGATATTGGAAAAGCAATCGACCACGAGGTAGAAGGAAGCCACGTTGAAATTGGCGTCGAGCTAGCTACGAAATATAAAGAGCATCCGGTTGTTATTAATGCAATTGCTTCACACCATGGTGACACAGAACCGACATCAATTATTGCTGTTCTAGTTGCTGCAGCAGATGCGTTATCAGCTGCAAGGCCGGGTGCTAGAAGTGAAACGTTAGAAAACTACATCCGTCGCTTAGAAAAGCTTGAAGAAATTTCTGAGTCTTATGAGGGTGTTGAAAAATCATTTGCTATTCAAGCAGGACGTGAAGTCCGCATTATGGTTAAACCAGATACGATTGGTGACTTAGAAGCGCATCGCTTAGCGCGTGATATTCGCAAACGCATAGAAGATGAACTAGACTATCCTGGTCATATTAAAGTAACAGTAATTCGAGAAACACGAGCTGTTGAATACGCGAAATAAGTAAAATAAAGTGGCGATTGCCACTTTATTTTTTTGAGTCAGAAATAAGGAGCTAAAAGATGAGAATTTTATTTATTGGAGACGTTGTTGGTTCTCCAGGCCGAGATATGGTAGAAGAATATTTACCACGATTAAAGAGAAAATATGCGCCAGGCTTAACAATTGTAAATGGTGAAAATGCTGCGTCTGGAAAAGGAATTACGGAAAAAATATATCGGGCATTTTTACAAGCTGGTGCAAATGTAGTCACGCTTGGTAATCACGCATGGGATAAGCGCGAAATCTTTGATTTCATTGATGATGCTAAGAACTTAGTGCGTCCAGCGAATTTCCCAGAGGGAACGCCTGGAAAAGGAATTACATATGTAACCTACAATCAATATGAAGTAGCTGTTATTAACTTACAAGGTCGAACGTTTATGGCCCCCCTTGACTGCCCGTTTAAAAAGATTGATGAGTTAATTGAACAAGCAAAGCAACGTACGCCAATTATTTTTGTTGATTTTCATGCCGAAACCACAAGTGAGAAGCAGGCGATTGGCTGGTATGTAGATGGTCGCGTAAGTGCTGTAGTTGGAACTCACACGCATGTTCAAACAGCTGATAACCGTATTTTACCTCAAGGAACTGCATATATTTCAGATGTTGGAATGACAGGTCCTTATGATGGTATATTAGGCATGGAGCGAGAAGCAGTAATGAAGCGTTTCTTAACATCGCTTCCAGTTCGCTTTGAAGTTCCAAAGGAAGGTCGAACGCAGCTGAGTGGAGTTATTATTGACCTTGATGAGAAAACAGGTCAAGCTAAAAAAATTGATCGGATTTTAATTAATGATGATCATCCTTTTTTTGAATAAATGAGATAAAAAAAGTGGTATGTTTCTGTGGAGGCGTACCGCTTTTTTTGTCGTTTTACTGAGCGAAAAAGAACAAAGATTAGCGAATATGTACAAACGACAAGTTTTTAAACAATTAGAGAAAACAAGCAGGAATACGTTTACTATTTCGTGAATATAGTATCATTGAAATCAATTAAGTCATTGGTCTAATGATCTCTCATCATACATTGTAAAGAATAAGGAGGAGTTAGATATGGAAATTTTAAAGGTTTCGGCGAAGTCTAACCCGAATTCAGTTGCTGGTGCTTTAGCCGGAGTATTGCGCGAACGTGGTGCAGCTGAAATTCAGGCGATTGGCGCTGGTGCACTAAATCAGGCAGTAAAAGCAGTCGCAATAGCTCGAGGTTTTGTAGCGCCAAGCGGTGTCGACTTAATCTGTATTCCTGCTTTTACCGATATTCAAATTGACGGGGAAGAACGGACAGCGATTAAACTCATCGTTGAACCTCGTTAATCATAAAATGGACGGGACCTGCTAGGTATAACCTAGCAGGTCTTTTTTGTAAATAATAGATTGAAAGGAGTAGAGGAAATGATTTTCGATGCGCATTGTGACGTGTTAGCCAAGTTATGGTGGAATCAACATTTATCTGTGGAAAATAGCCCGAACCTCCATACAACGATTGATGGAATGAAGCAAGCAGGTGGTAAAGTACAAATATTTGCTATCTTTATTCCAGAAGCTGTTCCAGCAGAGCAGCAGTTTGACGTGGCTCTTGAAATGGTGCAGCTCTTTAAAAAGCATATTATTAGCTCTCCGAACGTTAAGTGGATTCGATCACAGGAGGATATTGTACGTTTAGGGAAGAAAGAAATAGGCGCAATGCTTAGTTTAGAAGGGTGTGATGCTATTGGAGTTCATCTCGTTCGTTTACAAACGCTATTTGCTTTAGGGGTTAGGTCAGTAGGTCTGACATGGAACTATGCGAATGCGGCATGCGATGGTATTCTAGAACCACGTGGTGCCGGTTTGTCTAGCTTTGGCAAAGAGATTGTAAAGGAAAATAATCGTCATAAAGTCTGGACCGATGTTTCTCACTTATCAGTGCAAGGCTTTTGGGATGTATTAGAAGAATCGGATTTCGTTGTCGCAACTCATTCAAACGCGTATTCACTGTGTTCGAACCCGAGGAATTTACGCGATGATCAAATTGATGCCTTACTGAAAAAAAAGAGTGTTATTGGCATTACCTTTGTCCCGCAGTTTTTAACGGATAAAAATGAAGCGACCGTGGATGATGTATTAAGACATCTGGATTATATATGTAGCAGAGGAGGAGAGTATTCAGTTGGATTTGGCTCAGACTTTGATGGTATTGATCAAACAGTAGTAGGACTAAGTAAATTTAAAGATTATCACAATCTAATTAACCAACTACATAAGCATTATTCAGCGGACCAAGTGCATCGATTTTTATTTTCAAATTTTGTGCAACGATTACCATAATGAACCTAGTAAATACGGTAAAAATATAAATCTGTGAATTATGTGGAAAGGGTTGCATTTTAGCGCATGTGGGAATAGAATTGTAGACGGATTAAGAAACTTAGTATTTTATTGCTCACTTTTAGAATGATTTCATTAGAAAGAAGAGCAATCTTGACAGAATAAAAGGAGTGGCTTAGATGGTAAAGCAGCTTTCATGGAAAGTTGGCGGTCAGCAGGGTGAAGGAATCGAAAGTACAGGTGAAATTTTCTCAACTGCCTTAAATCGATTGGGATACTATTTATACGGCTATCGTCATTTTTCTTCACGTATTAAAGGTGGACATACAAACAATAAAATTCGTGTAAGTACAACGCAAGTGCGTTCTGTATCAGATGATTTAGATATTTTAGTAGCGTTTGATCAGGAAACAATCGATGTGAACGTACATGAGCTTCGTCAAGGTGGCATTGTCATTGGAGATGCGAAGTTTAAACCAGCACTTCCTGAAAACTGTACAACAGCAACGTTGTATTCCGTACCGTTTACCGAAATTGCAACTGAACTTGGAACGTCTTTAATGAAGAACATGGTAGCAGTAGGAGCGTCAAGCGCTGTTTTACATATTGATACAAATGTATTCGAAGAAGTAGTATTAGAGATTTTTGGTCGCAAAGGACAACAAGTTGTTCAAAAGAATATGGAAGCTATTAAACGAGGCGCAGAATATATTCGTGAGCAGCTTGGTGAGAATTTAGAAACGATGAGACTTGAACCAGCAGATGGACAAAAGCGTATGTTTATGATTGGAAATGACGCTATAGCTTTAGGTGCTGTAGCAGGTGGAGCGCGCTTTATGCCTGCATATCCAATTACGCCTGCATCAGAAATTATGGAGTATTTAATTAAAAAGCTTCCGCAGTTTGGCGGTACGGTTATTCAAACTGAGGATGAAATTGCAGCGTGTACAATGGCAATTGGTGCAAACTATGCCGGCGTTCGTGCCTTAACAGCATCAGCGGGTCCTGGGCTATCTCTTATGATGGAGTCAATTGGTCTTGCAGGGATTACAGAGCAGCCAATCGTTATCATTGATACACAGCGTGGAGGCCCAAGTACAGGATTGCCGACAAAACAAGAACAATCCGACTTAATGGCAATGATCTACGGCACTCATGGTGAAATTCCGAAAATCGTGATGGCGCCAAGTACGGTTGAAGAAGCCTTCTATGATACAATCGAAGCATTTAACCTAGCTGAAGAATACCAGTGTCCTGTTATTATGCTGACGGATTTACAACTTTCACTTGGAAAACAATCTGTGAATCCTCTAGACTATAGTCGCATTCAAATTCGCCGAGGAAAGCTTCAAAACGATGAGCTTCCTGAGCTGGAAGCGAAAGAATACTATAAGCGTTACGAAGTGACAAAAGATGGCGTTTCTCCTCGCGTTATTCCTGGTATGAAAAATGGTATTCATCACGTCACAGGAGTTGAACATGATGAAACAGGAAAGCCTTCTGAGTCACCAATTAACCGTAATAACCAAATGGATAAGCGTATGAGAAAGCTAGACAACATTCAGTTTAAAACACCAATTCATCTACATTCAGATGAAGTTGATTCAGATGTCTTATTCGTTGGCTTTAATTCAACAAGAGGGGCAATTGAAGAAGCGATGGAGCGTTTAGAAGCAGACGGACTTCGCGTCAACCATGCGCATATTCGCTTGATTCATCCGTTCCCTGCTGATGAAATTCTTCCTTATGTAAATGGAGCGAAGAAGGTCGTTGTAGTGGAAAATAACGCTACGGGCCAATTAGCCAATATTTTAAAGATGAATGTCGGTAATCACCATAAAGTGCAGAGTATCTTAAAGTATGATGGAAATCCATTTCTACCGCAAGAAGTCTACGCAAAAAGTAAGGAGATGTGCTTGATTAATGGCAACGTTTAAAGATTTTCGTAATAGTGTAAAACCTAACTGGTGTCCAGGGTGTGGAGATTTCTCGGTTCAAGCAGCAATTCAACGTGCATCGGCCAACGTAGGACTAGAACCACATGAACTAGCAGTTATTTCTGGTATTGGATGCTCTGGGCGTATTTCTGGTTACATTAACTCATACGGATTTCATGGTATTCATGGACGTGCGCTACCAATTGCGCAAGGTGTGAAAATGGCTAATCGTGATTTAACGGTTATTGCTTCTGGTGGAGATGGCGATGGATTTGCCATTGGTATGGGGCATACTGTTCATGCAATTCGCCGTAATATTGATGTGACATATATCGTAATGGATAACCAAATTTATGGCTTAACAAAAGGGCAAACATCTCCTCGTAGCGATGTAGGCTTTAAGACAAAGAGCACGCCGGAAGGTTCGATTGAATCATCTTTGTCTGTTATGGAACTTGCTTTAACATCTGGTGCAACTTTTGTGGCACAGAGTTTTTCAACTGATTTAAAAGAGCTTACAAGTTTAATTGAACAAGGTATTCAGCATAAAGGGTTTTCTTTAATTAACGTATTCAGCCCATGCGTAACGTATAACAAAGTGAATACGTACGATTGGTTTAAAGAGAATTTAACAAGCCTTAAAACAATTGAAAACTACGATCCATCAAATCGTATGCAAGCGATGCAAACATTAATGGAACACAATGGATTAGTAACAGGGTTAATTTATCAAAATGCTAACCAACCTTCTTATCAGCAGCTTGTGCATGGTTATAGCGACCAGCCACTTGCTGATTCTGATTTAATGATGTCGGAAGAGAAATTTAAAGAACTTGTAGCTGAATTTATGTAAATGAAAAAACCTTCTTGATGAGTCAAGAAGGTTTTTTTTGATATTTTTTCTCTCGTGGTGACATATGTATATGTGGAGAGGACTCGCTTATTTACCTAAATTTAAAAAGGTGTTAATATATTTGTGATGAAAGCGTTTTTATAAAAAGGGGATGTGCACCATGGGTGGAAAAATGAAAGCGTTGATAAAGGATAAGAGGGGATTTGGAGCTGCTTTAACTGAAGTTGATATTCCATCAATTGCAGAAGACGAAGTATTAATTAAAGTGAAAGCAACTTCAATTTGCGGTACAGACGTTCATATTTATAAATGGGATAAATGGGCATCTTCACGCGTCAACCCTCCTTATGTGTTCGGTCATGAATTTTCGGGAGAAGTTGTTCAAGTTGGTCAAAATGTAGCGAGCGTACAGATTGGGGACTCTGTTTCGGCTGAAACGCATATTGTATGTGGACGGTGCATGCAGTGCTTGTTAGGTAACGCTCATATTTGTCAAAAAACAAAAATTATTGGTGTTGACCGAATGGGCTGCTTTGCTGAGTATGTAGCTGTACCAGCTCAAAATATTTGGAAAAACCCTAGTCACTTATCTCATGACGTTGCATCTTTGCAGGAACCGCTTGGAAATGCAGTTCATACAGTTTTAAATGATAGTATTGCAGGTAAATCTGTCTTAGTAATAGGATGTGGGCCTATTGGTTTAATGGCCGTAGCCGTTGCAAAAGCTTCTGGAGCATCTCTTGTGGTAGCGATGGATGTGAATGAGTATCGCTTGAGCTTGGCTAAGGACCTTGGAGCTCATGTTGCCCTTAATCCTCTTGATGGAGATCCGATAGAGGTTGTCAATAAGTTGACAAGTGGTAATGGTATAGATGTTGTCTGTGAAATGTCAGGCCAGTCCACAGCAATGAATCAAGGATTTAAGATGGTTGCAAATGGGGGAAGAGTATCTATTTTAAGTTTACCAACGGCACCTGTTTCCATTGATGTGACGAATGATATTGTATTTAAAGGGGTAACAGTTCAAGGCATTACAGGGCGTAAAATGTTTTCAACTTGGTATACAGTTTCTAATTTATTGGCAGGAAATCAGTTGAATATGAACGAACTAATTACGCATCGTTTGCCACTAGAAGATTATGAAAAAGGCTTTGAGCTCATGATGGAAGGAAAATGCGGGAAAGTTGTATTCATTTTAGAATAGTTGAAAGGGGAAAGGTCAAATGAGAGGGTTTGAATTTTTAGATCAAGAGCTACAGGAAATGAAAAAAGCAGGTACTTTTCGCAACCTAATACCAATTGAGTCTGAACAAGGATCAAAGGTGCAGATTAATGGGCAGACGCTTATTCAGCTATCGTCAAACAATTATTTAGGATTAACATCTCATCCTAAAATGAAGAGCGCAGCTATTGAAGCAGTTCAGAAATATGGTGCCGGTACGGGATCTGTGAGAACCATTGCAGGAACATTTTCTATGCACGAGGCACTGGAGAAAAAATTAGCGAAATTTAAGCATACGGAGGCAGCGCTTGTATTTCAATCTGGTTTCACGACGAATCAAGGCGTGCTTTCATCCATTTTAACAAATGAAGATGTGGTGATTTCTGATGAACTAAATCATGCATCCATTATTGATGGAATTCGATTAACAAAAGCTGCTCGTAAAGTATATAAGCATGTGAATACGGAGGATTTGGAGAGAGCGCTTAAAGAATCAAAAGACTATCGTAAACGGATTATCGTAACGGATGGTGTATTCTCAATGGATGGTAACATTGCACCGCTTCCTAAAATTGTTGAGTTAGCTGAACAATATGATGCTCTTGTGATGGTAGACGATGCTCATGCCTCCGGAGTGCTTGGTGAGAATGGTCGAGGTACAGTCAATCATTTCGGTTTGGATGGACGCGTTCATATTCAAGTAGGGACGCTCAGTAAAGCAGTTGGTGTTCTTGGTGGTTATATTGCGAGCTCTCAGACGTTAATTGATTATCTCATTCACAAAGGCCGACCGTTTTTATTTAGTACTTCTCATCCACCGGCAGTGACGGCTGCATGCAGTGCGGCTATTGATGTCTTGCTTGAAGAGCCGGAGCTCATTGAGACACTATGGGAAAACACAGCCTTCTTTAAAAAAGGGTTGTCTGAGCTAGGTTTTGATATCGGGCACAGCGAAACGCCTGTTACACCCGTTATTATTGGTGATGAAGCATTAACGCATAAGTTTTCAGAAAAGCTAGCAGAAGCAGGTGTCTTTGCTCAAGGGATTGCGTTTCCAACGGTTGCTAAAGGAAAAGCTAGAATTAGAACAATCGTAACGGCTCAGCATACAAAGGATGAATTAACAGCTGCTCTTACTGCTTTTGAAAAAGTAGGAAAAGAGTTAAAGATTTTAGTATAAACGTCAAGAAAATACTGCACCCCGCAGTATTTTCTTTTTTACAGGTGAAGGGTATGTTATTGTGTTCAATAGATGAAAGTTATATACTAATATAATGTGATTCTGTTTCATTTTTTTGTATGAATAAAGACAAAAAATAAAAACATGAATGGCATTTTTTTTACGAGTTTATCAAGAAACACATAAAAATGAAAAAATTAGTAAATGTGCACGTTGAAAGGAGCTTTTACATGAACGAAAAACAACGTTTAGAAAGTGGACAAGTAACTCCAGCGGACAAAAAATCCGAGAAGGATTACAGTAAATATTTCCAAACAGTATATATGCCACCTTCTTTAAAGGATGCAAAAAAGCGTGGTAAAGAAGAGGTTGCTTATCATAACGACTTTTCTATTGAAGAGCGTTTCAAAGGTATGGGACAAGGCCGTAAGTTTTATATTCGTACATACGGCTGTCAAATGAACGAGCATGATACGGAAGTAATGGCAGGGATTTTCTTAAGCCTAGGCTATGAGCCAACTGACTCCGTTCAAGATGCCCATGTTATTTTATTAAATACATGTGCCATTCGCGAAAACGCTGAGAACAAAGTTTTTGGTGAGTTAGGCCATTTAAAGGCTTTAAAGCGTGAGCGTCCAGACTTACTAATCGGAGTATGTGGCTGTATGTCACAAGAAGAATCCGTTGTTAATAAAATCTTACAAAAGCATCAGCATGTTGATATGATTTTCGGAACACATAACATTCATCGTTTACCTCATATTTTAAATGAAGCATACATGGCAAAAGAAATGGTGATTGAAGTATGGTCGAAAGAAGGAGACGTTATTGAAAACCTTCCTCGTGCAAGAAAAGGCAGCATCAAAGCATGGGTTAATATCATGTACGGCTGTGATAAATTCTGCACGTACTGTATCGTTCCTTACACTCGTGGTAAAGAGCGTAGCCGTCGTCCGGAAGAAATCATTCAAGAAGTGCGCCACTTAGCCGCTCAAGGTTATAAAGAAATTACGCTGCTTGGTCAAAACGTAAATGCATACGGAAAAGACTTTGAAGATATGGAATACGGTCTAGGTGACTTAATGGATGAGATTCGTAAAATTGATGTTCTGCGTATTCGCTTTACAACAAGTCATCCACGTGACTTCGACGATCGTTTAATCGAAGTGTTAGCAAAAGGTGGAAACCTAGTTGATCACATCCATCTACCAGTTCAGTCAGGTAGCTCAGATATTCTGAAAATCATGGCACGTAAGTACTCACGTGAACACTACCTAGAGCTTGTTCGCAAAATCAAAGAAGCAATTCCAACAGCGTCTCTTACGACAGATATTATTGTTGGCTTCCCTAATGAAACGGATGAACAGTTTGAAGAAACGTTATCACTATACCGTGAAGTTGAATTTGATAGTGCTTATACGTTCATCTATTCTCCTCGCGAAGGTACGCCAGCTGCTAAAATGAAAGACAACGTGCCAATGGAAGTGAAAAAAGAGCGTCTTCAGCGTTTAAATGCGCTTGTAAACGAAATTTCTGCGAAGAAAATGCAGGAATACGAAGGTCGTGTTGTCGAAGTATTAGTGGAGGGTGAAAGTAAGAACAACCCAGATGTGTTAGCGGGCTATACTGAAAAGAATAAGCTTGTAAACTTTGTAGCACCACAATCAGTAATCGGTCAAGTTGTAAAAGTGAAAATTACAAAAGCTAAGACATGGTCTTTAGATGGAGAGATGGTAGAAGAAGCAGCAGAGGTGAAGTAAAATGTCGCAGTATACAAAAAGTGATGTGATTGCTAGAGCGAAAGAGCTTGCAAAAATGATTTCTGAAACGGAAGAAGTCGAATTCTTCAAGCGTGCAGAAGCTCAGCTGAACGAAAACCAAAAGGTTCGCGAAAAAATTGCGAGCATTAAAAGTTTGCAAAAACAAGCGGTGAACTTTCAGCACTATGGAAAAACCGAAGCGTTAAAGCAAGTGGAAGAAAAAATCGATCGAATTCAAGCTGAGCTGGATGAGCTGCCAATTATTCAGCAGTTTCAAGATTCTCAGGTTAATGTTAATGATTTGCTTCAGCTTGTCGCGAGTACAATCTCAAATACAGTCACTGATGAAATCATTGTGGCAACAGATGGTGACTTACTTCGTGGTGAAACAGGCTCAAAAGTCCGTAACACTCCGGGGGCAAGCTGCCATTAATAAAAAACTCCTAGCGGAAGGGACTGACCCCTGTTTTTGAGACAGGAATCAAAACACCTTTTAAACAACCAGTTTTCTGTATTGTACAGGAGACTGGTTGTTTAATTTTGTTTGAATACGGGCATGGTTATAATACGTAATATAGCTTTTGACGGTTTGCTCTACGATGGTAGTCGTAGTGTATGTCAACTCGTCAAGGTAGAACGTTTCAGACTTTAGTGAGGAATGAAACGATTCAATTGAGGCATTATCTGCGGGCGTCCCTTTTCGGGACATACTCATGATAATGCCTTTCTCTTTAATTGTTTGTTGATAAGCATACGATGTGTACACAGAGCCTTGATCACTATGCAACGTACACCCTTCCGGTAGAGAAGGGAGTTGGTTAAGCGTGTCTAAAACAAACGCGACATTTTGACAATCACCTATGGAATACGCAATAATCTCTCCGTTAAATAAATCTTGAATACTTGAAAGATACAATGGTTTCGGCCCAAAAGGCAAGTACGTAATATCGGTCACGAGCTTTTGAAGAGGGCGTTCAGCTTGAAAGTCACGATTTAATACATTCTCTGCAACCTGATAAGGTTGCCCTGTTCGCTGCCGTTTCTTCCGTTTAACACGACATTGCCAACCGTATTTCTGCATGGTACGCTGCACAAACTTGTGGTTAATCTTCATGGTTCGCTTGAGTACAGCTGTGATTTTTCGATAGCCATATCGAAACTTGTGTGCACGACATTGTTCACCCACTTGCTGTTCCATCCATTTCTTTCGTGTATCCTGTTGACTATGCTGCTTCCAACGGTAGTAAGTGGATCGGGGAATACCAAGATGGAAACAGATTTGATAAATAGGGATTTGTTCTTTTAACTCTTCCACTAGGTTCACTGCGATTTCTGGTACCACTTCCTTTCCAATTCCTTGTACTTTTTTAAAATCTCGATTTGTTGCTTTAACTGTCGGTTCTCAGCCTCTAACTTCGCTGTCTCGCTTTCAAAATCAGGACCTTTTCCATAGGCATATTGCTTGCCTACTGGCTGTTCCAACCGGTGTACATCCCCAGTTTGATACCACTTCATCCACGTTTTTAATTGGGTAGGATTTCGAATGTTTAGTTGTGATAAGACTTCTTTTACAGGTACACCGGCTAATCTCATTTCAATTGCCTTTAACTTTAGTTCGACTGGATAACTGACTCTTGTTCCCATAGAAAAAACACCTCCAAGTGATGGTTAGGTACTACATACCCAGTTTTCAACTTAAAGGTGTTTTTTATTTGTCTCACTTTACGGGGTCAGTCCCGAAGCTGGGGGTTTTTTATGTTGTACAATTTTCTCTGGAATAATTGTCACATTTCTCTAAGGTGTTGCATACAATGAAACATAGGTTTTTTATGTCTTTAACCTAGTTTTACAAAATAATGTGCAAACAAGCGATAGAATCTGCATAGGATGAAATGAAGATAGTTTGAGGAGGGTATGCTCACATGTCACAACACTATAGAGAAATTATTACAAAAGCAGTCGTAGGTAAAGGGCGTAAGTTTACGCAGTCATCACACACGCTTACACCACCGAACCGACCGACGAGCATTTTAGGTTGCTGGGTAATTAACCATCAGTATGATGCTAAAAAGCGCGGAAATACAGTTGAAGTGGACGGCAAATATGATATTAACGTCTGGTATTCTTACAAAGATAATACAAAAACAGAAGTGTTTACAGAAACGGTTCACTATCGTGATGTGATTAAGCTCCGCCAGAAAGATGACGATGCTTTTGGAGATGATTGTGAAATTATCGTACGAGTGCTACAGCAACCAAATTGCCTTGAATGCACGATTTCACCAAACGGCAATAAAACGATTGTCCAAGTAGAGAGAGAGCTTTTAGCTGAGGTAATCGGAGAGACAAAAGTATGCGTAGCCGTTAATCCAAAAGGATGCGATGATGGTGATGAGCTTGATTTAGATGTTGATGATGATGAATTTGAAGACCTCAATCCAGATTTCATTTTAGGTGACGATGAGTAACTAGGAAGAATTTCTTCCTAGTTTTTTTATGTGCACCAAAAGTGATTAGCAAGTTTTACAATCATGAAGTTTTTCGCAAACCTATGTTATAATACGTGTAGAAAAAATGATTAACAGAAGTTTTTGGAGGAATAGTATGGCAACATATACGCCAATGATACAGCAATATTTAAAAATCAAGGCAGACTATCAAGATGCCTTTTTATTTTTTAGATTAGGTGATTTTTACGAAATGTTTTTCGAAGATGCAACGACTGCATCTCAAGAGTTAGAAATTACGTTAACAAGCCGAGACGGAGGGGGCGATGATCGCATCCCAATGTGCGGTGTACCATACCACTCAGCGCCTACATATATTGAAAGGCTAATTGAAAAAGGCTATAAAGTGGCAATTTGTGAGCAAGTGGAAGATCCTAAGAAAGCTAAAGGAGTCGTCAAGCGTGAAGTTATTCAAGTGATTTCACCAGGAACGCTGATGAATGAAAAAGGGCTGCAAGAAAAAGAGAATAATTACATTTGCTCGGTCACGCATTTCCCAGATGACACGTTTGGATTAGCATTATCAGATTTATCAACAGGAGAAAATAGCGTGACTCTCATTTCTTCATTCCATGACGTTGTTTCTGAAATCTATGCAAAAGAAGCAAAGGAAATGGTTGTTTCAAGCGATTTTTCTGCTGAATTGCTGCAAATGCTAAAAGAGAGAATGACGATGACCATTTCGTTTGAAGAAAGTACAAAGGTTGAAGAATCGTTTTTACATTTAACTGAATCACTTCAACAGCAAAAATTAGTGGACACGTTTGCTCGCATTCTGCAGTATCTAGTACGTACCCAAAAGCGCTCTCTTGAGCATTTACAGCCTGTACAGCTTTATCAAATCAATGAATATATGAAAATTGATTTGTTCTCTAAGCGAAACTTAGAGTTGACGGAAACAATTCGTTCAAAAGGAAAAAAGGGTTCTCTTTTATGGCTCCTTGATCAAACAGTGACGGCAATGGGCGGACGCCTCTTAAAAAACTGGATTGATCGCCCTCTTTTAAGCAAAGAGAAGATTGATGAACGCTTAAATATGGTTGATGTTCTTATGAAGCAATTTTTTGAACGTGAAGAACTGCGAGATTTATTAAAAGAAGTGTACGACCTAGAGCGTTTAGCTGGGCGCGTTGCATTTGGCAATGTTAATGCGCGTGACTTAGTACAGCTGCGCAAATCACTGCAAAAGGTTCCTGAAATTCAAGAAGTGGTTTATCGATTAAACAATTCATATGCTTCTAAACTTGTTGAAGATATTGATCCATGTGAAAGATTAACTGTGCTGTTAGAGAGAGGGTTAAAAGAACATCCTCCTTTATCTATTAAAGAAGGAGATATTATCGCAGACGGTTATCACGATCAACTTGATCAATACCGAGATGCTAGTCGAAACGGGAAGACGTGGATTGCGTCTTTAGAGCAAAAAGAGCGTGAAAAGACCGGGATTCGTTCGTTGAAAATTGGCTATAACCGCGTATTTGGCTACTATATTGAAGTAACGCGTGCCAATTTGCATCTACTACCTGAAGGCATGTATGAGCGTAAGCAAACTTTAACGAACGCTGAACGCTTTATTACACCTGAGCTTAAAGAAAAAGAAGCGCTTATTTTAGAAGCGGAAGAAAAAATCGTTGAGCTTGAGTACGAGCTGTTTGGACAAATTCGTGAAGAGGTCAAAGTGTATATTCCTCGTCTTCAAGCTCTAGCTAAAAAAGTAAGTGAGCTTGATGTGCTGCAGTGCTTTGCAAAGGTGAGCGAAGAGCGTCATTATACGAAGCCTGCGTTTTCTACTAATGGAGATATTCATATTAAAAATGGACGCCATCCAGTTGTTGAAAAAGTAATGAACGCACAAGAGTATGTACCAAATGACTGTCAAATGAAAGATGACAGTTCAATCTTACTCATTACAGGACCAAATATGTCGGGTAAGAGTACGTATATGCGCCAAGTAGCATTAACCGCTATTTTAGGACAGATCGGCTGTTTTGTTCCTGCGGAAGAAGCAGAGTTGCCAATCTTTGATCAAGTGTTTACGCGAATCGGAGCGGCTGATGATTTAATTTCAGGGCAAAGTACGTTCATGGTTGAAATGCTTGAAACGAAAAATGCAGTGACTAATGCGACGCAATCAAGCTTAATTTTACTAGATGAAATTGGACGAGGTACGTCAACATATGATGGAATGGCGTTAGCTCAAGCGATTATCGAATATGTGCACGAGCATATAGGATGTAAAACATTATTTTCTACGCACTATCATGAGCTGACAGTGCTAGACCAACAGCTTTCAGCACTACGTAATGTGCATGTTAGCGCTATTGAAAAGAACAATAAAGTAGTCTTCTTACACAAAATTAAAGAAGGACCAGCAGATAAGAGTTATGGTATTCATGTTGCTGAGCTAGCGGAACTTCCGGAGCCTTTATTACAGCGTGCGCGTGTCATTTTAGCAGATTTTGAGAACGCGAGCGAAGAGCCAAAAGTGAATCCGACTGCTGATGCAGTAGCTGAACCTCAGCCAATTGAGCAGCCAAAAGCTGAACTTAAATCAGATACCGAACAAAGTCAGCTTTCATTTTTCGGAGAAGAAAAAGACCAGCAGGTAAAAGAAGCTAGTTTATCGAAGCGTGAAAAGCAAATTCTAGCAGAATTGAAGCAGCTTGATATTCTGGAAATGACGCCGCTTGATGCAATGAACGCCATGTATAAGCTACAAAGATTACTGAAGAAGAAATAGACTTGAGAGGAGTGAGTCTGTGGGTAAAATTAGACAGCTTTCAGACGAACTTTCAAATAAAATTGCAGCAGGAGAGGTTGTAGAGCGACCTGCTTCTGTTGTGAAAGAGCTCGTTGAAAATGCGATTGATGCCAATAGCACAGTAATTGAAATAGAACTAGAAGAAGCAGGATTATCAAAAATTCGTATTTTAGATAACGGAGACGGAATTGCACAAGAAGATTGCTTAACGGCTTTCCGGCGCCATGCAACGAGCAAGATTAAGACTGAGAATGACTTGTTCCGAATTCGAACATTAGGCTTTCGTGGTGAAGCACTGCCAAGTATTGCGTCTGTATCTATGCTCGAAATTAAGACAAGCACCGGGGATGAAGCCGGCACGCACTTAAAGCTTCGCGGAGGAGAGATAACGCATCACGAGCTGTCTTCAAGTCGAAAAGGTACAGAAATTATTGTAGAAAATCTATTTTTTAACACGCCAGCACGCCTTAAATATATGAAAACAATTAATACAGAATTAGGGAACGTAACAGACGTTGTAAATCGCCTTGCCCTGGCGAATCCTCATGTTTCCATTCGTTTAATTCACCAAGGACGTCAGCTTCTCTATACAAACGGAAGTGGAGATGCGCGTCAAGTGTTAGCTGCTATCTATGGGATGGCAGTAGCGAAGAAGATGATTCCGTTAAAGGTAGAATCGCTAGATTATGAGATTACCGGCTATATTGCTTTGCCAGAAGTAACGCGTGCATCTCGCAACTATATGTCTACCACAATTAACGGAAGATTTATTAAAAACTATGGTTTACTAAAAGCCATCCAGCAAGGTTATCATACGCTATTGCCAATTGGACGTTTTCCAGTTGTATTTTTAGCTATCAACATGGATCCACTGTTAGTAGATGTGAACGTACACCCGGCAAAGCTTGAGGTAAGGTTAAGTAAAGAAGCAGAGCTGTATGAGCTTGTAGAAGATGCCATAAAAGCAGCGTTTAAAAAGAAGCAGCTTATTCCAGAAGTTATAGCCCCTGCTCGCACAAAACAAGCCGTGCTTCCAACCGAACAGCAAACCTTTACGTTTGATCACGGGCTACCTAAAGAGTCATCTTCCCTATCGCAGGAACCTGTTGAACGAAGCAAAGATTTACCTTTCTTTAGCGCGAACGTTGCTGAAACGCAAGAAAAGTCAAGCTTTACGGTAACAGAAAATGTTGAAAATGAGCTTGACTACGATGAACTTGAAGTGCAGGATACAGAACCGGTATTTTCTTATGAGGAAGAACATGATGTACACAAGCAGCAATCCAATAGTGAGATGGTTGAAGAGGTTCAAACCGAGCGAGTTCCGCCCATGTATCCAATTGGCCAGATGCACGGTACGTATATATTAGCTCAAAATGAAAACGGCTTGTTTATCATTGACCAACATGCGGCTCAAGAGAGAATCAAATATGAATACTTTAAGAAAAAACTTGGTCAAGTAGATGCAGAAGTGCAGGAACTTTTAATGCCACTCACGTTTGAGTTCTCAGGCAATGAAGCTCTCATTTTAGAAGAAAATCGTAGAGCTCTTGAAGAGGTCGGCGTATTTTTAGAGCCGTTTGGTCAAAATGCTTATATTGTTCGAGCACACCCTCAGTGGTTCCCAAAAGGTGAAGAAAAAGAAACAATTGAAGAGATGATTCAGCAAGTGTTTGTGATGAAGCGTATAGACATAGAAAGCTTACGCGAAGAAGCTGCTATTATGATGAGCTGTAAAGGTTCAATCAAAGCGAACCATCATCTTCGAAATGATGAAATTTTAGCCTTGCTTGAAACGCTAAGAAAAACAACGGATCCGTTTACTTGTCCGCATGGGCGACCAATTATTATTCATTATTCAACATATGAAATGGAAAAGATGTTTAAGCGCGTGATGTAAAGGGATTTCTATAATGTTTTACCACGTTTGTTGAAGTCATACCTGCACCATTTTTACCGTATTTGTGTGTTTAAAAGTAAAATCGCAAAGCGGTATATGGTGCGGGTATTTTTTTGAAATGGAAAAGGTTGTGTTCTTTTATTGTGTATGTAGATCCTGTAAGTCAGATACCTATACGTTAGCCATTTCCCTTGCATATACTAGCGATAGAAATTAAACATAATGTGAAGGGGAAGTTATGATGAATAACCATTTTAACAGATTACACACCAATTCAAATGGTGATAACGATTCTAATAGAGATAATGAATCGGGAAATAAAAATATTATTAGCAATAGTGGAAGTTCTAACGTTAATATTAATATGCCTCAGATAAGAGAAACATCTCAAAATCGCTCCGGTCATCGCAGAAAATGTCGATCTAAAAAACGCTCTAAAGGTCGTGTACAATCCCAATCAGAAAATCGCTCTGGTTGTCGCAGAAAACATCGAGCAGAAAACCGCTCTGGTTGTCGCAAAAAACGTCGAGCAGAAAACCGTCCTCAAGGTCGTGTACAATCCCAATCAGGAAACCAATCCCAACCTCTTGTTCGACCACAGTCAGAAAACCGCCCTCAATCTCTAAGTCTCCCACAATTAGAAAACGACGCTGGTAATCGTATACAACCACAATCAGAAAACAACTCTGGTGGTCGTGTCCAGTCACAGTCGGAAGAAAACTCTCAATTTAGACGGAATCCTTTTCGTTTCTTTTAATCCAGAAGTTAGAACTCTCAAGAGGAACAGGTGTAGAATGCTAATTTTCAAAGCGGAAAAGAATCTTCATTATTGTTTTGGAGATTCGAGCTTGCTAAAAACTAGTTTTTAAACAATTCCTGTTTCTCTTCTTTCTATAGACTTGTAAAGAAATTTTTATGTATCCTCAGCTTTTTTTCTTTTTTAGGAAATATCTTTTTCAATCAAGTTACTGTTATTGAAGTATGTTCAGGTTAAGAGGTGACTTCTTCAAATTCATATTCTTTCATTATTTCATCAGTTAAAAAATGTAGTCTTTGTTTCTACTTTTATAGTTGAACTCCGCTAATCTAATTGCTGTAAAAGAACGTTCCTTCTTTATGAGCCTTGAATAAAGATAGGCTTTCCGGGTAAAATGAGAAGATGTAAATGTAATAGATGAAAGTAGTGTGGTTATGACGGGAGAGAAACAAAAATTAATAGTAATTATTGGTCCGACAGCCGTTGGTAAAACCAAGCTGAGTATTGAGATGGCCAAGCAGTTCAATGGAGAAGTTATTTCGGGAGATTCCATGCAAGTCTATAAAAAGATGGACATCGGAACAGCGAAGGTTACAAGTGATGAAATGGAAGGAATTCCGCATCATTTAATTGATATTAAAGAGCCGACTGAGTCTTTTTCTGTAGCTGAATTTCAAGAGATTGTAAGAGAAAAGGTTACAGATATTCACGCTCGTGGTAAAATGCCGATTATTGTAGGCGGTACAGGATTATATATTCAATCTGTCATTTATGACTATCAGTTTACTGAATCAGCAGGGGATGAACAATTCAGACAGCGTATGGAACACTTTGTTGCAGCGCATGGAATTGATCCTCTTTACGAAAAGCTTTGTGAAATAGACCCAGTTGGTGCAGAGTCCATTCATCCCAACAACCACAGACGCGTTATTCGTGCTCTTGAAGTGTATGAAGTGACTGGGAAGCCTTTCAGCGTTTATAATCAAGAGCAGAATCAAGAGCTTCTCTATGATGTGACACTCATTGGCTTGACAATGGATCGTGATCAACTATACGATCGAATTAACCAACGTGTTGATATGATGGTGCAAGAAGGCTTGGTAGAAGAAGTCAAATCACTGTACGATGCAGGGGTTCGTGATGTACAATCAATTCAAGCGATTGGCTACAAAGAACTGTATACATATTTCGACGGGAACTGCACGCTTGAAGAAGCGATTGAACAGTTAAAGTTGAATTCTAGAAGGTACGCCAAACGTCAATTAACGTGGTTTCGTAATAAGATGCCTGTAACATGGTTTGAAATGGAAGTTGACAATTTTCATGAAAAATTCAACAAAATTTTCACTTATGTAGCAGGAAAGCTGAAAGAAGAAGCGAATTAACTAGTAAAGATAGAGAAATGAGGAGGCCGAATAGTGAAACAATCCGTTAATATTCAAGATCAGTTTTTAAATCAATTACGTAAAGAAAATATTTATGTCACTGTGTTTTTATTAAATGGTTTTCAACTGCGCGGACTAATTAAAGGTTTTGATAACTTTACAGTTCTATTGGATTCAGAAGGAAAGCAGCAGTTAATTTATAAACATGCAATCTCAACGTTTGTTCCAAATAAAAATATCTCTGTAGAGCTAGAGTAGTCAGATAACCAGCCAAATCCGTGAGGATGAGGCTGGTTTTTCTTATGGCTGGAAGAGAGAAGTATTTTTCTTAACATGGTTTAGCGTTTTAGCACATACAACTATAATAAGCGTTTATTTCTTGGGTAATGGCGAGCTACAGAAAGAATACAAGCCGCTAAAGGAAAATGATGATCTCATTCGTTCGTCCTACAGCTTGAGATAGAGCGATACAATGTCATCAGCGTAACTGTGATGAAACGAGAGGTGAACAGTGTGGAGCAGCCTATAACTCTTAAAAACAATGGGCAAATTAATATTGTTTTAAATAATGAGACAAAGAAAGAACGAGTCTATACAACATCAATTCCACGTCCTGTGAAACGACCGATTGTTAATCATGAACCACTGCTAGAAATTGAAAGAGAAATGAGCGGTCTGGTTGGAATGGATGAGCTAAAAAAAATGATTAAAGAAATATATGCTTGGTTATATATTAATAAAAAAAGAGAAGAAAGTGGTCTGAAGGCAGAAAAACAAGCGATGCATATGATGTTTAAAGGAAATCCGGGTACAGGAAAAACAACGGTTGCAAGGCTTTTAGGAAAATTGTTTTTAAATATGAATGTGTTATCAAAAGGTCACCTTATTGAAGCTGAAAGAGCAGACTTAGTTGGGGAGTACATTGGACATACGGCACAAAAAACCCGAGATCTTGTGAAAAAAGCGCTGGGTGGCATTTTATTTATTGACGAAGCCTATTCGCTTGCCCGAGGTGGAGAGAAAGATTTTGGGAAAGAAGCAATTGATACGCTTGTGAAGCATATGGAAGATGCAAATGATAAGTTTGTCTTAATTTTAGCTGGCTACCCGCGTGAGATGGAGAACTTTTTAAGTTTAAACCCCGGTCTTCGTTCAAGATTTCCATTCATCTTTGATTTTCCAGATTATGATGTCAATGAGCTGATGGATATTGCAGACCGGATGATGGATGATCGTCAGTATCAGTTTAGCAGCGATGCTTATAAAAAGTTAAAAGAACATTTCATGGACGTAAAGTACAATCAGACGCCTCGAGACTTTAGCAATGGTCGCTATGTGCGAAATATTTTAGAACGCTCCATTCGAGCGCAGTCCATGAGGCTTTTAGAAGAAGCAAGCTACAGTAAAGAGCAGCTAATAACGCTTAAGTCTAATGATATTCGTCTATAAAAAAATCCGGCTTTATGCCGGATTTTTTTATTACATATTTGGTTGGCGAATCGAACGAATTGGCAGCTTCCATTTGTACATGTAAGATAACATACGACATGCAACAAGCAAACCAAATAATACGTAAAGCTCTACCGGAGAGCTAGCAATTTGAAGGCCAACAATTAAGCCTGCAAGAATTGCCCAAAGCGCATAGATTTCATCTTTTAAAACGGTCGGCTTTCGACGAGCAAGCAAATCGCGTACAATCCCACCGCCGCTACCTGTTAATACAGCAGCAACGATAACAGCGCTTAAGGGGTGTCCCATGCTGGTAGCATAGAGTGCGCCTTGAATGGCAAAAGCTGCAAGCCCAATTGCGTCAGAAAAGTTTCCCCAACGTTTCCACTGTCTTAAGATGCTGTTTGGAAACAAAAAGGTTGCTGTAATTGATAATAGCGCAATTTGAAAAAATAACCCTTGTTCCCAAAGAGCGGATACCGGTACACCAATTAATAAGTTACGGATGGCGCCACCCCCAAACGCTGTGACGATTCCTAAAATATAAACACCTAAAATATCGTATTCTTCTTCCATTGCAATAAACGCACCGCTAACTGCAAAAGCAACGGTGCCAATGATGCTCAAAACGTCCCATGTCATCGCAACTGCCCCTTTATGTATAAAAATTCGTTTGTTAGAAAGTATTACAATGATAAAGTCATTCAAATTGTATCCACTATTGAACAGAATTTCAACGTTTTTTTAGGGATAATTTCTTAAAAGAAACAAAGCGTGATAAACTAGTAAAAACAATCTATTCTGCATCTTTGAAGAAGATAGAGAAAATCGTGTTTTTTTGTTATGATATGAATGCGTTAATACTTTAACAGTAAGGGAAGGAAAGTCATTGACATTTGAGATGAAACAAGAGCTTGAACGTGTAATTTTAGTGGGGTGTCAGCTTCACGATGATGATGAGCGCTTTGAGTATTCGATGGATGAACTAGCATCATTAACTGAGACAGCACAGGGTGAGGTTCTAGTACGCTTGTCTCAAAAGCGCGACCGTATACATCCAGCTACATATATCGGAAAAGGGAAAGTGGAAGAGCTTGTTGCGCTTGAAGAAGAGCTAGAGCCAGATTTAATTGTGTTTAACGATGAGCTTTCACCGAGTCAAATTCGTAATTTATCCAGTCAGCTAGAAGCTCGAATCATTGACCGAACGCAGCTGATTTTAGATATTTTTGCGCAGCGTGCGCAAACAAAAGAAGGAAAGCTGCAGGTTGAGCTTGCACAGCTGAACTACTTACTACCTCGTTTAGTCGGACAGGGAACAGCACTTTCTCGTTTAGGGGGCGGTATTGGTACAAGAGGTCCAGGTGAGACAAAGCTTGAAAGTGATCGCCGCCACATTCGTCGTAAAATTGATGAAATTAAGCGTCAGTTAAAAACAGTTGTCAGTCACAGGGAGCGTTACCGAGAGAGAAGAAAGCGTAACCATGTGTATCAAATTGCTATAGTAGGCTACACAAATGCAGGTAAATCTACACTTTTTAACCGCCTAACAGAAGCGGGGATTTATGAAGAAAATCAGCTGTTTGCAACTCTTGATCCTACAACGAGACAGTATACCATGCCAGCAGGCTTAACTGCTCTTTTAACGGATACGGTTGGATTTATCCAAGACTTGCCAACCACTCTTGTTGCTGCGTTTCGTTCCACATTAGAAGAAGTGACAGAAGCAGATTTTATTTTACACGTGGTTGACTCGGGTAATCCAGACTATCACAATCATGAGCAAACTGTTCATAAGCTATTAGCGGAGTTAGACGTAGAAGATATTCCGATGTTAACCGTTTATAATAAGCGAGATGTGAAGCATGAATTATTTGTGCCAACGACACCCGCTTCTATTTTAATTAGCGCGTTTAATAAGGAAGATCTTGCTTTGCTGGGAACAAAGATCCAAGATGAAATGAAGAAAGAGATGGAGTACTTTCATCTATTCATTCCTTCGGATGAAGGCAAGCTGTTGGCGGAGTTAAAAACCGTTGCGCTGGTCGACTCTCTGAAGTTTAATGAAGAACAAGAAAAGTACGAGTGCCGAGGCTACATTGCAAAAGAGCACCCAATTTATAAGCAGCTAAGAATGATTGAAGAAAGTTGAGGAAGATAGAAAATGATGTTTGATCAGTTAGCAAACGGAGAGAGAATTAAAGGGTTGGCGAAGGAAGTAGAGCAGCAAATTAAGCCGATTCATGAACGAATTGATGAAGTCATAGAAGCGAATCAGTTTCGCGTGCTGCAAAGCTTTCAACAAAACCAAGTGAGTGATTCACATTTTATTCCCTCCACGGGCTATGGTTATGATGATTTAGGAAGAGATACGCTTGAAAAGGTATATGCTGATGTATTCGGAACCGAAGCGTGTCTTGTACGTCCCCAAATCATTTCGGGTACGCATGCAATTGGCATTTCGCTTTTTGGCGTGTTGCGACCTGGTGATGACCTTTTATATATTACCGGTAAGCCATACGATACGCTTGAAGAAATCGTCGGAATTAGAGGGTCTGGCGTAGGTTCATTAAAAGAGTATAATATTGGATATAAAGCCGTGGACCTAACAAAAGAAGGGCAAGTAGACCTTGAAGAAGTGAAGGCATCCATTACGGAAACAACGAAAATGATTGGTATTCAGCGTTCAAAAGGCTATGGAATTCGTCCTTCGTTTACGGTAAATCAAATTAAAGAAATGATTGCTTTTGTTAAAAGCATTAAACCAGACGTTATTGTATTTGTTGATAACTGTTACGGAGAATTTGTGGAAACAATAGAACCATCTCATGTTGGAGCGGATTTAATTGCGGGTTCTCTTATTAAAAATCCTGGCGGTGGGTTAGCGAAAATCGGTGGCTATATTGCTGGACGTAAAGAGCTGGTTGAAGCATGTTCTTATCGTATGACAACGCCAGGTATCGGAGCAGAAGCAGGTGCAACTCTGTACAGTCTCCAGGAAATGTATCAAGGCTTCTTTTTAGCTCCTCACGTTGTAGGGCAGGCTTTAAAAGGAGCGGTATTTTCTTCAGCCATGTTTGAAAGACTTGGGATGCAGTCAGAACCAAAGTGGGACGCTGAGCGAACAGACTTAATTCAGTCCGTTCAGTTTGATGATCGAGATAAGATGGTGGCGTTTTGCCAAGCGATTCAATACGCTTCTCCAATTAATTCGCACGTGACGGCATATCCAGCTTATATGCCTGGCTATGAAGACGATGTAATTATGGCAGCCGGAACGTTTGTTCAGGGAGCTAGTTTAGAGTTAACAGCAGACGGTCCGATTCGTCCGCCGTATGTTGCTTACGTACAAGGCGGTTTAACGTATGCTCACGTTAAAGTAGCTATTTGCACAGCAATTGATTCAATGATTTCGAAAAAGTTAATTTAAGTATAACTTGCTCAGTAAGATCAAAAGACGGGCTATCGTGGATAAAAAAATTAAAAATAAACTAAAATCGCTATTTCGTTGTATTCGTGAAATATTCTAAAAATTTTTATGTGAGAATTTCTCACATATGGTTGACAGATAAACTAACATGGCATACAATGAAAATAGTTAATCAAAGGAGGAACTGAGATGAGTGACAACATACGAAGAAATACGCCGCTTTTCCCAATTGGAATTGTGATGCAGTTAACTGAGTTGTCGGCTCGCCAAATTCGCTACTATGAAGAACATGAATTAGTTACACCTGTACGATCTGAAGGTAATCGTCGATTATTCTCGTTTAACGATGTTGATAAATTACTAGAAATTCGTGACTTAATTGAACAAGGTGTAAACCTAGCTGGTGTTAAGCAGCTGTTTCAAGTTCAGAAAGCGCAAGAAGGGCATAAAAAAGAGACCAAACCAGAAGATGAAAAGGTTGTGGCGGAAGCAAGCAAATCTGAGCTATCAGATGAAGAATTACGCAAGATGCTTCGCGCTGAGTTAATGCAAGCAGGACGCTTTAACAAAGCAACGCTCAATCAAGGAGATATGTCTCGGTTCTTTCATTAAAAATTGTAAGTATTTATATGCTTCGTTAGAAGGAAGTATATAAACTATAAATATTTTTTAGATTTAGGGGAGGATCACACGATGGCAAAGTACACAAAAGAAGATATTTTCAAAAAGGTTCAGGAAGAGAATGTAAAATACATTCGTCTTCAGTTCACTGACATTTTAGGAACAATCAAAAACGTTGAAATTCCAGTAAGTCAATTAGAAAAAGCGTTAGACAACAAGATGATGTTTGACGGTTCTTCAATCGAAGGTTTCGTACGTATCGAAGAATCTGATATGTACTTATATCCAGATCCAGACACGTTTGTTGTATTCCCTTGGACGTCTGAAAAAGGTAAAGTTGCACGTTTCATTTGTGACATCTACAATCCAGACGGAACTCCATTTGATGGAGACCCACGTAACAACTTAAAGCGTGTATTAAAAGAAATGGAAGACTTAGGATTCAGTGATTTTAACCTTGGGCCTGAGCCAGAATTCTTCTTATTCAAGCTAGATGAAAAAGGAGAGCCAACGTTAGAATTAAACGATAAAGGTGGCTATTTCGACTTAGCACCAACTGACCTTGGTGAAAACTGCCGTCGTGACATCGTATTAGAGCTTGAAGAAATGGGCTTTGAAATTGAAGCATCTCACCATGAGGTAGCTCCTGGTCAACATGAGATTGACTTCAAATATGCTGGCGCATTAAGAGCTTGTGATGACATCCAAACATTTAAACTAGTAGTTAAAACAATTGCTCGTAAGCACGGCTTACACGCAACATTCATGCCAAAACCATTGTTCGGTGTGAACGGTTCAGGTATGCACTGTAACCTTTCACTATTCAAAGATGGCAAAAATGCATTCTATGATGCAAACGGAAACTTAGAATTAAGTGATACAGCTCGTCAATTCATCGCTGGTATCATTAAGCACGCTCACAGCTTCACTGCTGTAACAAACCCAACAGTAAACTCTTACAAGCGTTTAGTACCTGGTTACGAAGCTCCTTGTTACGTTGCATGGTCTGCACGCAACCGTAGCCCATTAATTCGTATCCCAGCTTCTCGCGGAGTAGGAACTCGTGTTGAGGTACGTAGCGTAGACCCAGCTGCTAACCCATACTTAGCAATGGCTGTATTACTAAAAGCTGGTTTAGACGGAATCAAGAACAACCTTGAAGCTCCAAAACCAATCGACCGCAACATCTATGTAATGACTAAAGAAGAGCGCGTAAAAGAAGGTATCGTAGATCTACCTGCTACGCTAGCTCAAGCTTTAGATAGCTTCCAAGCTAACGAAATCATGGTTTCTGCATTAGGTGAGCACTTAGCTGAGCACTTCATCGAAGCTAAGGAAATTGAGTGGGATATGTTCCGCACACAAGTTCACCCATGGGAACGCGATCAATACATGAGCCAATATTAATTGGTAGAAAGCCTGATATGACTGCATTTGCAGTCATTCAGGCTTTTTTTATTGGGGGCGTATTTCTTTAACATTTTAAGGCTTGACCACCTTCTTACCACAAGCATCCACGAAGCCAATTAATAATTTGCGAAATATGATTTCTAGAAGACTTTGATGATGTGAAACTTATTCCACACACCAGTTTCCTTATAGCAATGCGATCAATAAAAAAGTCAATATTAATTGTTAGGAAACACCTTGGCATAATGTATCGAGGCGTCTTTTTATGGAGCTATCTTTCTATTTTGATAGTAAAAACTGTAGAAATAAAAAATCTTTTTTTATTACAACAAGTAATAATTTACCTTTTATGGTATTATATAAAAGTGTGTTTGTATAGCTAGCAGATATGACTATAAAATAGGTAACTGGACCTTTTAATTTATATTTTCAAGATAAATAGAATATAATGGAGGCATTATTATGTGGTTAATATTAGGGCTTATTGCCATAGTAGCAACTATTATAAATCTGTATATGTATAAAACAGGAAAAGATTATAAACTTGCGATGGCGATGGGATTATCATTCACGGCACTGACACTCTGTGCAGAACATAGCCTTGTATCTGATTGGGTAAAAGGGGAAGATTGGTCAGCTTTAATGGATGTTGTTCCTACTATGGAAAAGGCAGTATGGTTTTTAACAATTGTTTCTATTTTACTAAATATAGTACCTATACTGCTAGAACTAAAAGGTGAAAAATAAAAAGTTATGGATGCTAGACTAGATCTGCTCATAAGAGTAGGTTTTTATTTGTTTTGTAATAACTATAAAGTAATAGTGAGAAAATTTCATAAATATTTTAAAAAAAGAGAGCCGTGTAACCAATTATAGCTAAAGCTAACATCACAGCTTGTATTCCAATACCAAGAGTACTAAATATTCCTCCTGTAAGGGCAAATCCTTTGCCTTTTTCAAGGTTTTTCTTAATCTCTTTTGTGCTTTTTACTGAAAATAGGAGACCAGCAACCCCAATAATTATACCGATATATGGTATAGCCAATGATAATACACCTAAAATAAGTGAAACAATTGATTTGCTATTTGTTTTTTCCATTATCTAACCTCCTTATAGTTTATAATTTTTTATACCATAAAAATTTGGGAAAATATATATATTTGGGCATTTTTAGTTATGTAAAAAGAAATAACCAATAATTATTTACATATTTTTAAATGGATAAATTTTCAATTTAATTACAGCTATCTATCAGTTTATTCACAATACTACTAAAAACTCACCTGGAATATTAATTCTTGTTGTTTAGTAAATGCATGTTCTTGAATTATGTAATTTTTGAGATTGTGGAGAGACCTCGTTGGAAAAATAATTTATTCAATCATCAAACTACTTTTGGGTCCAATAAGATCCAAAGAACTTTACAATGGGAACTCGATTAATATATGAGCCAATATTAATTGGTAGAAAACGCCTTGATACAATGTATGAAGGCGTTTTTTTGTGCTCACATGTTCAATTTGATATTAATAGTGTAGAAAAAACTATATGTTAAGGGTGTATTCCATAATTAATAGCTTGCAAGTTGTTTTAAAATCAGCTAATTATTAAAAAATACAAAAGAAGAGAGTTCATTTTCACTTCTTTTTACTTACTATGGGGCACTCAGTATTCATTTACATAAATTTTGAACAAACTTAGGCAATACAAAACTTGCATAGTGTAATTCTGGTGTATAGTATTTTCCATTTATATCACTAATTTTATCAATAGGTAGTTCTAATGGATCATATACCTTCGAACCCATTGTAAATGTCCACATCCCACTTGGATAAGTTGGAATGTTACACGTATAGAGGCGTGCAATGGGGAAAATCTCTTTTGTATCATGAATGGCATTTTTGATTAAATCAGCTTTAAACCATGGGTTATCTGTTTGAGCGACAAAAATGCCATCTTCCTTTAAAGCTTTTGCAATCCCTGCATAAAAGCCCTTTGTAAATAAACCGGCAGCTGGTCCAACAGGTTCAGTCGAATCAATTAAGATCACGTCATACCTATTTTCACTTTTGATAATATGTTCAAATCCATCACCAATTATTAACTCAACTCTTGGGTTTTCATATTCAGACGAAATGTCAGGCAAATGCTTTTTAGAATACTCAACTACTTTACCGTCAATTTCAACTTGTGTGACTTTTTCTACGCTCGTGTGTTTTAACACTTCTCTGATGGTTCCTCCATCACCGCCACCAACTACTAAAACATGTTTAGGGGAGGGATGTGTGAATAATGGTACGTGAGCAATCATTTCGTGATAGACAAATTCATCTTTTTCTGATGTCATGACCATGCCGTCTAATAACAACATGTTTCCAAATTGTTGCGTTTCGACCATATCTAATTGTTGAAAAGGTGTCTTTTCATTTTCTAATGTACGATTTACTTTTCCTGTAATCCCGAATGAAGAAGTTTGTCTTTCTGTAAACCATAATGTCATGTTTTATTCTCCTTTTGTTAGCTAATTAGCTTTAGGCCGATTGCGGCACTTAATACCATCGCCATAAATACAATTCTCGCTATACTTTTTGATTCTCCGTAAAATAGGATTCCGACAAGACCTGAGCCAACTGTTCCAATTCCTGTCCATATCGCGTAAGCTGTTCCCATTGGTAAAGACTGCATCGCTAAGCTTAAAAAGGTAAAGCTAGTTCCTAGCCCTAAAACAAAGACTGCAAATGAGAAAAAGTTCTTTTTGCGTAATATCAGGTTTAAACCGGTGACGCCTACTACTTCAAAGAGTCCTGCACAAACAAGAAAAATCCATCCCATTATGAAGCACTCCCTTCTTGTTTCGTGTTTCCAGTAACAAGCTTAAGCCCAATAACACCTGTAAGAAGCACAAGTATTAAAATCATTTTTACAAGTTGAAATGGCTCGCCGAAAACAAGCATTTCGATTAACACAGTACCTGTGGTACCAAGTCCAGTAAAAACAGCATACGCTGTTCCAACGGGAAGTTGTGACGTGGCTTTAATCAAGAGACCAAATGATAAAACAATGGCGATAATTGTTCCGGTCCATGTGAATGCATCATCAGCATGTTTTAATCCCATGACCCAGAATATTTCTACGATGGAACCTAAAACTAATAAACCCCAAGCACGATTCATTTCATTCTCTCCTTTTATTTCGTAATACCTTGCCAATAGATATCCCAAGAACTAGTCAGACGCTTTTGTAGACGCTCTGGGAATCCATATAGAAGTTCAACTAATAATCCATCGAATATTGTTAAGAATGACATCATTGCAGATTCAGGAGCAATATTTGGATTTAAATCATCTTTTTTGTCTTCAAACATTCCTAAAAATAAAGATTCTAATTCATTTACAAACGTGTTGGTCCCATTTTTAATTTGTTCTTCAAATTGTAGCGGTGGAAAAAAGGATGTTCTCATAAAAAAACTCATATGATGATCCTTTTGATAACGTCCTAAATAGTCATTAAGAAAATTATAAAGAATCTCTTTGAGCGATAGAGAGTGATTCTTTTCCATAAATTGTTTAACGAAATACAATTCATTTTCTAGAGAATCAGTAAACGTACTCATAAAAAGATCTTCTTTACTTTTAAAATGTGCATAAATGGATTGTTTTTTAATTCCTACTTCATTCGCAATGGTTGCGAGTGATGCTCCTTGATAACCATGTAAAGCAAATTGATGTAATGCTACTTCTTTCAACTGATTTGACTTCATATTTATCCTCCTTACGAACGTTCGTAAGTAAATGCTAACAAAAAGATTTTTTAATGTCAATGTAAATGGTAACTTTGGTGCAATAAGAGGAGTGAAATCTCCTACATACTCGCATTCATTTTATCTTTATACAGTTTATCCTCTTTAGTACCAAAAAATAGCTTTAATAATGGTGGGGTGACAATTGTTGTTAAAATGATCACAAGGATTACTGAAGTGTAGTAATCTACAGGTAATAATTTACTTTCTAATCCCATTGCAGCTAAAATTAATGCAACTTCTCCCCTGGATATCATTCCAGCGCCGATTCCCATTGATGAACGATTATTGAAACCAGATAATTTAGCACCTAAGCCAGATCCAACAAATTTAGATACAACGGCAATGAATGAGAACAGTACGATAAATCCTATTTGGCTACTCATACTGCTAAACGAGACACTTAGACCAATACTTGTGAAAAAGAACGGAACAAAAAATCCATTTGCAAGAGGTTCTACTTTATGTTCCATTTCCTCTTTAAATTTTGTTTGAGAAATAGCCACTCCAGCAAAGAATGTTCCAATAATGCCGGCAACTCCTAAATACTCAGCAAAATAAGCAAAACTAAAAGCAACAATTAACCCTGCGCTTAAGACCGTTTCGGTAACTTTAAAGGTTGAAAACAGCTTAATAAATTTAGGTACGAACCATTTAGAAGCTAAAATAACAATGACAAAGAATAGAATCTTTTTGGCGATAAGTAGTGCAAGATTTGTGTCTGAACCTGCAAATACACTAAGAGCAACTGCAATTAATATTACAACAATAACATCATCTAATACAGCTGCTCCAAGCAAAGTAGATCCTTCTTTACTTTTCAACCAACCGATTTCTCTTAATGTTTGAACAGATATACTGACGGATGTAGCAGATAATAATAACCCAATGAAAATAGATTCAGCCAGTGAAAAGTTGTAGTATTGAGCACCAGCATATCCCAACAGGATTGGTGCAATGATCCCACCAGCTGCAACTAATATAGCTGCTTTTTTATTTTCATTTAATACTTTTAAATTCGTTTCTAACCCAGCTAAAAACATCAGTAATAAAACACCAATTTCACTAAACGTTTTTATGATTTCATCGTCATGTATCCAGCCTAAAACTGCAGGACCTATGATAATACCTACCATAATCTTGCCTAGAACAGAGGGCTGCCCTAACTTCACGCTTATCTGACCTGCCACTTTCGTTGCTAGTAAGATAAGTACAATTTGTAACACAATCATTCGATTCATCTCCTATCCATAAAATTAAGATTAAAAAAAGACATGGAGGGGCCAGCTTGACTGACTCCTCCATGTAATTCAGCATATATAATTTTAAAAGGTATCTTACGAACGTTCGTAAGGTGATGATATCAACATCTCATTTAGATGTCAACTAGGAAATTATAAGAATAAAAATACGTAAAAAGTTATTTATAATAACATCTCTAAACAAATTATGTAATAATTTGTTCATTACATGTAATGAATAAGAAGGGCCAAACAAAATTAATTTATATCGCTAGGCCTTTCTTATTTATTAAATCTGTAAAGCTAATATTCCTCTTTTAAATGTAAAATTTTCAAGGATGTATCAAGATTTTTTTACCATCTTTTCATAAAGAAACTTGGATAACCAGTAAAAAATATGAATCAATAGATACATAATAAACAAGAAGATAGATGTATATAAATATCCATAATTTTGTAATGTTAAATTTCCGAAAAGCATCGAGTAAACCAATACATATAAGTAAAAGAATGCCATCATTAGTAATGATTCAGAAATATATCCCCAAATTCCTTTTCTTAGATTTAAAACTTTCACAAGAATGGTATCAAAAATTCCTGTCACTACTACAGTAGTAAGGAAGAATTGGAAAATAATTTTAAGTGATGCCCATGTTCCTGTGGCGTTAATTGTTACATCAGGTGTTAGAGATATTAAATGTAATATTCCATAAAAAATTATGAAAGGTGTACATAAAATTACAGCAATCATTAGACCTATAACTATTATCGCGAATATATGATCTCCTATAGTCTCTTTTTGTTTCTTTTTGCCCATTTAATTTCAAAAAACCCCTTTTTTATAAAATTTTTACAAGAAAATCATTTACATAAGAGGAAAATATGGTAATATATTGCTTGTGTTTAAAATTACTATATTTTACCATAATTTACAAGGTGAAAAATCAAAAACTATTTAAAGGCATTGTATTAAGTACGTCATTAGCGGTTCTAGGAGGAAGCTTTGCTCCAGTTTCTTCAGCTTTAGCAGCTGAGAACGATGTTGTAGCAACAAACTCTCAATCTACTAATCAATCAACAGTAGATACTTTAAACCCTCAATCTTTAATAACAGAGTACTTGGAAGAAGAAAAAGCAATTCAAGAAGAAGTTTTAGAAGAGGATTTAACGTTTTCAGAATTTTTAAGTGATGATGTTGAAACAGATATTCAAGATACAAGAGATTTCATTCAATATGCTGCTACGACGGAAGAGTTTCAAGCTTACATAGGGGAAGAAGTAATTGATGCTGAAGCTTCAGGTGTAGTGGGAGGAACTTTAAAAGCTATTAAAGCATTTGGCTGGATTTGTCGAGTTGGAGGAAAAGGATTAAGATATGCTATTAAACCTCTGTCTCCTTCAAAAGCAAAACTTGTAGATAAATATGCTAGAAAGATTGCTTATGCAACGGAGAGATTAGATAAAGGTACTAAAGGAGCTTTAACTGCAGCATTAAAAAAAGCAGGAGTACCTGGTAAAAGTGCTGAATCTTTAACAGAAATTATTTTCTGGATAATCTAATAAAACAAGAGAAGGTGACTTTAAAGTCATCTTCTTTCCTTTTTTAGGTGGTGTATTTCTATGAAAAAGATAATTATAATTTTAAGTTTAGTCATCTTATCGTTATCAGTTTTTTATGTGATAGGAAACTTTTCAGAAAAAGTTTATAACAATGAAAAAAAAGAAGAAGTTAGTAAACACGAGTTATCTAAACAACAAGAAACATGGGGATTTAAAGACACAATAATTAATAGCAATATAAAGAACAAAAAAAGGTAAAGGTTGCAATACTAGATAGTGGTATTAATAAAGAGCATCCAGATTTAAAAAGAGAAGTTAAACACGAGTTTAACGCAGTTAATTCAAATCAAACAGTTGAGGATAAGTTCAATCATGGAACATCAATCGCTGGTATCATAGCAGCTAAAAATAATAAAATAGGCATTAGGGGAATAGTGCCATCTGCAGATATATATTCTGTTAAGGTTTTAAACGATGAGGGTATCGGATCAGTTGATAACATTGTAAAAGGTATCGAATGGTCAATAAATCAAGATGTTAAAATCATTAATTTAAGCTTTGGAATGGAAAAAGACAGTGCAGAACTGAAGAGAGTAATTCCAAAAGCGATTTCTCAAGGAATTATCATTGTAGCTGCTAGTGGGAATAATTATATGAAAGATGTAGATTACCCAGCCAAATACCCTAATGTTATTTCTGTAGGATCTATTGATAAAAATCATGAGAGATTAAGATTTTCTCCTAAAGGTAAAATAGACGTTGTGGGCCCCGGAAGAGATATTCTCTCGACTAACAATCACCAGGGATATTCTACGTTTGAAGGAACTTCTCACTCGACAGCTTTTGTAACAGGGATAATTGCTCTGTACATACTAGACCATCCTGAAAAAATTTTAATTAAGAAGAAGCATTTAAAGTATTAGAGGGTAATTCTTTGGACTTAGGTGAAATTGGAAAAGATGAAACCTTTGGTTATGGCTTGCTACAGTATAAATAGTAGAAAGTCAGTTTTTACTCCACAACTTCGTAAACTCAGAAAGTTTATTGTATGTTTGTAAAAGATTAAAGTAGTATTAAATAATTCGTATACATAGTAAAGAAAAATGGAAAATAATCAAATATGATATTGAATCGAACCATAAAATTAAGATTAAAAAATACATGGAGGGGCCATCTTGACTGACTCCTCCATGTAATTCAACGTATATAGTTTTAAAAAATACCTTACGAACATTCGTAAGGTGCTAATGTTAACATCTCATTTAGATGTCAACTATCAAGTTAATATAGTATCCAACTAAGCCACCTTACTAAGAAAACAAGTATTAACAACTGTTTGTTAGATAACTCTTGTGTGAAAAGCTGCTTTGTTTATTTATAATCTATATAAATTATTGTTTAGAAAGGCAGTGATCACCTTTTAGTGGGCATCGCTTTTAAAGCGAAGTAACAGATTATAGACGAGATACCAACCAGTAAAACACCATACAGTCCAGCAATGAAAGCAGTGAAACCAAATAAAATATGTAGCATCATAAAGAGATACTGGTTATTATGCTCTAACTCTTTGATAGTTGTTTCCTGTTCAAACCTTGCGATAAATAAAGAAAATAGCAGCGCTGTCACATACCAACCAAAGAAATTTTGATTAGGGATATCATAATAAAAGCCCCCTTCATTCCAAATCCAATAGTTTTTAACATTCGCAGCCACTGGATCAATAGCTAAATCTAACCATACAGAGAAAAGTGGAACTAATAGGATTGTACGATGACGAAATGAAAATAACCTGGAAAATGCATGGCTCGCTCCAATTACTGATAACCAAGCTGGTCCCATCGTAATGGGAACTCCAAGAATCATAGGCCCAAAATCTGCTTCGTACTTATACTCACCAAATAAAAGTCCAGTATGAGTTCCAAATGATTCAATAGCAATCGAACCAAAGAAGATGAGTGGAATAATAAATCGTCCTTTTGGTAACACAGTCCATAAATAACAAGAAGCATATAAGCCAGATGCAAATAAAAAGACTGCATTTGCCCACTCAAGCCAAGGTGGTAAAATCGAAAATCCAACTAAAATTAATCCGATTAAAAACCAAACTTTAAAAAAAGTCCAAAGATATTTTTGAAAAGTAAACATGTCTACATTAACACTCCTACAATTATTTTATAAACCGTTTAATACTATCACTGTAGTAACTAAGTTAGCTGGTTTATAGATTTTTCGCTTTTCCCTAATTACTGTGCATAAGTATATAGAGTAGTTGTTTATATGCCAAGTTATTATGTTTTTTATAATATTATTTACTATTCTATACTTAATATAGAAAACGGCAGCGAATTAACTGTCGTTTTTATTTCATATCAACATTTATCAATAAATCAAATCTGAAATAAGATCGTGGTAATAGATATTGCCATACTGTTATTTAACTTGTTATTTGTTATGCAATTATGGTTTGTTTCGAGAAAAGAGAAGAATTTATATCCTTATATGTTAAAATATAGTTGCAAATTATAGGGAGTTAGTTTATTAAACTAAAGTGGCAGGTGTTTCTAATTTGGATAAATCATCTAAAATGACAATTTTGTTTTTCATGGGCTATGTTGTATTGATGGTCTCTTTCGTTAGTGTGATAGCATTGGTAGATTTCAATAACGTGACATCACCAGTTAAACAAAGTGAATCTAATACTACATTTACAGAAGAGTTAATGAAACACGAACGCAAGGTTGAAGAAGATAAGAATAAGGAACCGAAAGAATTATTATTTAACGTATCAGATGAATTCGCTATTATTGCAGTGACTGCAGGAGCAATTTTAGATATAGTTATTGCTATTTTATGGGCTAGAAAAGAAAATCAAAAGTCAGAAGAGAAAGAAATATCTAGTAAACAAAGGTGGCGTGATACTAAAATATTTTGGAATATAGTTGCTATGGGTGTAATTCAACCTGAAAATAATAAATATTCAATAAATTGGTTTAATATGATTGGCGTAACGATACTTCTACACGTTCTGTTTTATATATTATTTACAAAATATTAGTTTTGTATTTTCATTGCAGTAATTTTATTGTTTGTTTTGTGATCTAGAAAAAGACTAAGTAAATGTTTATTTTATGGGATATACAAAACATAGTAAAAGAAGTCGTACATAAAGAGTTGTTCTTAAGTAACTTTTAATGACCACATTTTGACCACAATTTAAACGAGAATACACAATAATTTGCGAAATATGGCATATTGAATTTTCATAAAAGTTTGTCAAATTAAGGATTATTAATTATCTATAAAGATGTTTAATAAGGTGAAACTTATTCCGCACACAAGTTCACCCATGAGAACGCGATCAATACATGAGCTAATATTAATTGGTAAATCCCTTGACACTATTAGTGTCAAGGGATTTTTATTTTGCGCGCAAACTTAAGTATAGAAATACTCCTTATTTACTGCCATTAAACGTTAGTTTAATAGATTTAATAGTACACTAGTCAAAAGTCTGTAGATATTGAAATAGAGTATGAAAAAGTATTGACAGCTCTTATTTTAAAATATATTATAAGCATATTAAATCTATGCATAGTAAATCTATGTATAAAAGGTGGACTTTTCATGAAAATTAATAAAGAGCTGCTTAAAGGGAGTACCTCTACTCTTATTTTAAGCTTACTTGACTCTAAACCAATGTATGGGTACGAAATTATTAAAGTATTAGATTTGAATTCAGACGGTATTTTTAGTTTCAAGGAAGGTACAATATATCCCATTCTGCACAATCTAGAAAACAAAGGTTTCATTGTGTCTTATTGGGGAGAAGGAAATGGAAACAGAAAAAGAAAATACTACAAAATTAATGATAGTGGTAAAGAGTTTGTTAAAGAAAAAAAGAAAGAATGGTCAGTTTTTAAATCTGCAGTTGACCGAGTCGTAGATGGGGAGAAAATTGTATGGGATTAGAAAAAAAGTTTGATATGTATATCAAAGACTTATGTAAAAAGGTTAAAAATAAAGACGTTCATGATAGCATCAAATTAGAAATAAGCGACCATCTTCATACTCTTAAAGAAGAAGCAATGCTTGCAGGGCTATCTGAAGAAGAAGCGATTGATAGAGCGTTGGCTTATATGGGGGATGTTGAAGTATTAGGAAAGCAACTTAATGAGATACATAAAGCCCAGATAGATTTAAAAACAGCTATTCCAGTGATAGCCGTTTCTTTTTTGGGGTTATTAGTTATGTATTATCTACAATTCCATTCTGTTTTTACTAAGATTCAAGGTGTAGAAATATTTAATAAAAGTCTTGTTTTTTACTTGTTGGGTACAGTGTTCATGCTGAGTTTGTTTACCTTAAATTATCGAAAGTTGATAAAGTATTCACCACATCTATATATAGGAACCGTTATTATTCTTGCTCTAACTGTTTTATTCGGTGTTAGAGTCGATGGTGTACCGTTTTTAACTCTTGGTTTTATAAACATTAATTTTACAGAGATCACTCCGTTTCTTCTAGTTATTTCTTTTTCAGGAATCTTTAAAGCCTGGAATTGGAGAAATCCTCGAAAATTTTGGCTTGGAATAAGTATCATTTTATTACCTATTGTTTTATTACTAACTACCGAAGCTTTATCGACAATTATCATAAGCATTATTATCTGTGTAGCGATCATGCATGCGTCAAAAGCAAGCCTTAAGCAAGTTATAGGATTTGCAACAGTAGCTTCGATATGGCCTTGCTTACAGCTGTTATTGCATTCTCACAACTACACCCTAGTAAATCCTTTTGTAACTAAACAACTATATGCTGCAGGCTTTATGGGAAGTGGCCTCGGGTTAAATCAAGAGTTAATTTCTGAAGTCCATACAGATTTTATTTTCGCTTACATTATATATTCGTTTGGCTGGTTTGCTGCAATTGTTGTTTGCGCACTGGTTGGGTTTTTTATTGCTAGAATAATAAGTACAGCAAAAAAAATGAACTCTTCCTATGAAAAAATATTGTTCACTGGATTAGCGGCAACCTTTACAACTCAATTTATTTTGAGTGTCTTGACAAACCTAGGCTTATCTCCTTTACCAGGTGTGGCGCTACCATTTATAAGCTTTGGGGGTTCACATATAATTTTAGAGATGATTGCAGTAGGTTTAATTTTAAGTATATGTAGAAGACGCCAATTAGACCATAATCTCCATCTAGATACGGAAATAAATCCCTAAATTTCACAGGCGTTAATATACAGTTTAGAAGGGTAAAGCTTATGAAACTAAGAATACTTAATTTTTTTCCAATATTAGTTGCCTTTCCAGCGGTCTTTATTGGTGTAATAGCTATGTATTTCAATGAAGTTCCCATGTTCATTTGGATTCAAAATGTTGTCTTCTTTACAATAGCAGGAAGTATTTCATGCTTCCTAATTACCTATAAGCGTAATATAAGGCTTTCAAAATCTACATCCTTTATGGTAATAATATCAATCTTATTATTGCTATTAACTTTTATTAGTAGGGATATAGGTGGTGTGCATAGATGGGTAGCCATTGGGGGCTTACAAATCAATGTTTCCATGGTAGTGTTGCCAGCGCTTTTACTAATGATATGGAAATTAAGTTTAAAATCACTAAAGCTCTCAGTTGCTGTAGTTTTAAGTGTCTCAATAATTCTTTTTTTCAGCCTGACGCATCTCAACTCACAAGCTTTGGTCTTCCAGCTATCGTGTTGTTAATTAATAGAGGTGTGAGAAAATCCGTCAGCTTATTGCTTATAGTAATCCTCTTTGGATTAATTACGACATCTTGGATATTTTTAGATAACCTTTCTTCAATAGCATACGTGGAAGAGATAGTAGGCTTAGTCGCTCAAATGGGAATAATATGGTATATCTCTGGTATACTTGCGCTTATTTTATTACCTATCCCTTTTGTGTTATTTCCACCTAAGCACTTTGTATTACCATCCATATGTATTGGTATGTATTTTACACTTCTATTAATCTCTACACTTTTCGGGAGTTTCCCAGTTCCTTTAATGGGTTACGGAGCTTCCCCAATCTTAGGATTTTTGATAGCAATCACTTGGTATGGAAGAACAAAATTTAGTTCTTTAGTGAAGGGTGAGAGTATTGACAAAGAACCTTTATAAGTGGATTTGACCTATATTTTAAATCCTTTTTCTAACAATATTAATTTATTGAAAGCCTGAATGACTTCATTTACAGTCACTCAGGCTTTTTTAATACGACCGTATTTATTTACATCTTAAAAGTAAACGTCGTTATTCATTTGGAAAGCCATGTTGCTTTCTGTGTAGCTTACGTAAATTTCTTTCAATGGTGTCTTTCACAACTCGAGGATGTAATTCACATGTAAATGGGAGAGGAGATCCTTACAAATCTTTAATACCTGTAAATCCATTACTCTATTAATATAAATAATAGCTAGGTTCGTTTTGACTTGTTTTCTATATAATTTTGTATCTATTATTAATTCGGGAGTTGAAATAACTCTTCAAATGATATTGGTGTTTGTAGTAAGGGTTTTTGTAAAACCTAAAGACGATTTTTTAATAAATTGCTCACTTAATGATTTAACCCTATGAAAAGATGCTGAATAAATAGTTGACGTTATATCATTAAGATAAAGAATGGACCTATTTGATAGTGAAGACAATATATATCACCTGTAAATCGGTTTTTTATTTTGGATATATTGTTAATGTCTCAAGAAACAAACCTCTATTTATTCCGCTAGAGACTCCGTTACTTGAACACTTTATACCAGTATAAAGTTGTTTCAATATTAGGGTTGTATGACTGCTTTAGTGTGTCAACTCCGCCTAGGCTGAATCCTTGTTTTACATAAAATCTGCACGCACCAAGATTATCATCTTGTGTTTCCAAGGACATTCCTATAAGTTGCCTTTGTTTTGCCCACTCTTCTGCTTTATTTAAGAGCAACGTTCCAACTCCGCTGCCCCTATACTCTTTTTTAGTAGAAATACTTTCAATATAACAGAAGCGATTCCAATCTTTAATTATTCTAATTTGTCCTATGCAAGTATTATTCATATAAGCTAAAAATAAAGCTTTATCTTCTTAGTTTATATATTGACTCCAATCAAGTTTGTCATCTGGAAAACGTGTTTTTCTCGTTTTATTAAAAAGAACTTCTTTGTAAGACCATCTTCCTGATTGTAAGCTAGGGACAACTCTACCGTACAACTCAAAATAATCATTTGTCATATTGATATCGTCTATTAAATCATTATTTAATGAAGAAATAATAAGTTTACTTTCATTACCCACTATTACAACACTTCCTTTTATGATGTTGTGAACATATTTTGTTTTTTTATTTATTATATGATCGAGGAATAGTAAAGTCGGTTAATCCATATAAGAATGAAAATAAAATAGTATTCAATGAATCCTTAAATGTGGTGGGTCTGCTTTGACTGTTTGGAATATCCGAATATAGTATAACAGAATTAATTAAAGATAGGCTTTTAACCATCTGCTTGCGTTACGAATATATTGTTTATAAAAGTTATTATATTCTAATGGAGTGAATGGAGATGCAGAACCAGGAGAAAAATCAATTCGAGCAAGAAGAAACACAATTAGCAACAAGTTTAAAGTTATATTTATTATCCGGCATACTTGGTACTGTAGCGGATATTATAGCGACGTATGCGGCAAAGTTTGCAATTGATGAAGTAATGGAAGAGCAGGCGTTTGAACAACAAGAAAACGCTGAGCAAGAAACAAGATTAAAAGAATTAGAACGACAGGTCGAAGCTTTACAAAGAAAGCTTGAAGAATTACAGCTGTAGGAAACTAATCACTATGTAGTGATTAGTTTTTTTTATTTCAAAAAAGCGAATGCAAATGGAAAGTAGAATAAACTAAAATATGTGCTAAATGAAAAGCGTAAAAGCCAAAGAGAGCCGCATTCTAGAAGTATGAAGTATAGCATCTAGTCGGTAATTCACCGAACATGAACAGAGTACATAAAAATAACTAACTATGTAAAATGAAGAGGTGTTTTATGTATTATTATCATTATTATAACCCATGCTTTCAACAGCAAATGAATCGTCAACCACAATCCCCACCAGTTGATACTTCTATTTTTAGTCATTCTGTCAATTCCCTTCAAAAAATTGTTCTTGAATCCAGTGTTTTGCTGAAAAAATTAGCTGATCCAAAGTTTTCTCAGACCTTGATGACAGCAGCTCAGGCTGGAAATCACAAGCAGGTTGATAATTTAATTAAATCAATAGGAATAAGTACACCTATAACAACCAAGTACAATCCAGATGGGCTTTTGTTAATTATGCCTGCTCAGTCTCAGGGGAAAGAATGTTGTGCGTTAAGCATGTTTCTTAAATGGGGAGAATTCCGTGGATATAACTCTTGAAAAGCTAGTGTTTTATTATAGGTTGTTTTTTGCCTGGAAAGCCTTATAACCCATGTATCTATCTTGACATATAGCGAGCATTTATTGGACAAAGAAGCCAAATAAATGAAAGGGAATTGAAAAACAGGAGCTTAATGCAAACGCTCCTGTTTTTATTATTCTTGAATCCTGTTTATAAAATTAGTTTAATTTAAAGATGAACAGAAAGATTATAAAATAAAACGCTATATACGTTACATATAGCATGAAAATTTTGAGGTTTAGATGTTCGCATATTTGTTTTAGTTTTAATGAGATGTTAGTTTTACTAATTAAAATTAGTGCTACTGTGCTGAAAATTAATGCTGAGGTCCATCCAACATAGTTATTAATAGTGCTGTTTTCAAAGAAATCAAGAATTCTTAACGAAATGGTTAATGCAACAAAGGTTAAGAAATTTTCATATTTTTTATTAAGTTTTTTTGTTGTTAGTTCATAAGCATTCTCCATTGCAATTCTCTCCTTCTAGAAGTCACATCGTATTTTCTTCTTTAATACATTCTATCATAGGGTAATCAAGGGGTTATAGAAAATTTTTCTTTATTTGTGAGAAAAAACAAATCGAATTATAAATTTTTTAAAAGATATATTTTATTAGAATTTTTCAAGATGTAAACATGGTGAAATATGTATTAAGAGAGTGGTGAATGCTGGATAGGGGTGTTCTAATGGCTTTAGTATTGGCTGGACTTTTGATGTATATTTATCTCGCTTTAATGACAATTGGCTGTAGTATCCTTTATAACATAATGACAAAAAAGACGACTAGCTATGACTGGACGTTGCTTCCTCCAATACTGCTAGTTGCGGCTGCTGTTTCACGTGATATTGCAGCAGGGTTAGTGGAATGTAGTCAATTAATTGGCCAGTGCGTACGTGAGGATATCGCAGCAATGTTCAGCCAATTTCACATGGAAAAAGTAGCGCTAGGCGGTAAATTTTTAAAGCTTAGTAAAGAAAAAGGATGGTTAATTCCTCCACCTCTTCATAAGTCTAAGAACACGGATTGTTAATAACTGTTTTTTTTAGATTATTAAGACTTCAATTCTGTACGTAATCAATTATAAAAAGAGGGGATTGGATTTTTCCAACCCTCTATAAAAATTGTACGGAGTGTCATCAACTAAAAAAGAATTTTTAGTTGAACAACGTCAAATCTTTTGTGAAAGTCACTTCGTCTACCTAGAGCCATTTATCTTTATAATCTTCAATGTAAGTTGAAATAGCAGTAGGTTTTCTAGACGTAAGAATTTGAAAGTCATTCTTAATGCCTTTAGCTAGACCAAGTTTTGTCGGGATATGAATCCCAATCACTACATTAATAAATCTTTCATCTTCCCCGGTTTTGAGCATAAACTCTCTAAACTCTTTTATTGAAGGGTTAGCATAATGAATAGGAGTTTGAAGTACTTCACTCATTCGAGAAGCCACCTCATAAAAATCCAATGCTTCATTACCAGTAATCACATACTTTTGATAATGATGTTTCTCATCTCCTTGCAAAACAATGGAGACCACTTCCGCAATATCTCTGGTATCTACAAAGCTAGTTTTTCCTTTTCCAGCAGGTACATAAATTCGATGTCTAATCTTTAATTCACTGCCTAAGAAATCGTTTAGATTCTGCATGAAGTAGCCAGCGCGTATAAACGTGTAAGGAATGGTAAGCTGCTTGATCAGTTTTTCATTTTTAAAATGGTGAATGAAAGGTAAGAACTGTACATCTTTGACAGATAAATAAATGATATGATTTATACCATGCTTTTTTGCATGAGCTAAAAACTCTTCAAATTCAATCTGATCTCCAGGTGGATAAATAAGGAAAATTTTATTAATATTCTTGAGGGCATTCTGAAAAGTGCTAGGATTTGAAAAGTCAAGAGAAGTAAATTCATATTGATTGCCGTATATTTGCTTTGCTTTCTCTATGTTTCTTACTGCACACTTTATAGGATGATGAGATGCTTTTAGTTTTCTAGCAACTTCAAATCCAACCTTTCCATTAAATCCGGTAACAAGTGTATACATACTGTCACTTCTTTTCTCTCATAGTGTTGTTGAATATTTTAAACTTATGTAGCATTAAAATATGATGTTATAAGCTGATTAGAAACATTTTTAGCATTCTCTATGTTTTTTATTCCATGTTCAAAGAAGGAAGATCATGTAACTAAATTTGATGAAAAACGCTAGTCCAACTACTCAAAGTAATAGAAGAAATAAGTTCTAGCCCTAGTGTGTAAAGTAGGTGTAATGGTAGTGAAAACGATGAGGGTTATCGCATAAATGAGAAAAGTAAACTATGAGTGAACTGTTTCTATGCACAAATTCACTCATGAGAAGTCATTTTGCATAAGATCTAAGAAGATTTTTTAATACAGTTAGAGTAAGATTTTTTATAAAAATTATTTTGTTAGTAGCAAATCAATATAGTAAACCCTACTTGCTGTACGTATGGTTTAAATCCCATGTAACAGTAAAGGGATCTTTTACTTTTGCGTAGCGAGCTCCCCAAAACGTATCTTGTAGCTCCATAATAACAGTGCCGTTTTTTGATAAACGCTGATAAACAGTATCAATCTCTTGCTTGTCTTCAAACTCTAAAACTAAAGAAATATTGCTTCCAGATGCTACAGCTTGACCAGGAAAAGAGTCAGAAACCATGAAAAATAGTTCGTCTTTTTGAAACTTAGCGTGCATAATTCTATCGTGAGCTTCTGGAGAAGTTGGGAAATCTGCTTCTCCAAACGTTTGTATTTCTTGAATTTGGCCTTCAAAAACTTCTTTGTAAAACTCTAAAGCTTCCATGGCATTTCCATTAAAAGATAAATAGGGTGTAATTTGTTTCTTCATTTTAAACGCTCCTTTAAATTGAAGTATCGGACAGTTTAATTATAGTGCTAATAATTCCTTAAGAAAAGAACGTTTGTTCGATTCTTAGGTTCGCAATGTTATGGATACTTTTTTCATCTTAAAATGGAGCGTGCCGAGAGCTTCATAAAAAGAAGTAAAGGTGTGCGCTTTTTTATTTAACTTATGTATATAAACAGTTTAAAAACCTAAATTGCATCTTAGCAAAAGAATATGCTAAAATTTGACGAGTGTACTTGACAGAAGTACATTCTTTTTTTATGTATAAACAGCTAGTCTTCATCATTAGAGAAAAAGGAGTGGATTCCTTTGCCGCAGCAAGATTTAAAAAAGGAAATTGGGTTCTTAGCTGCTCTTACGACAGTTATTGGAACAGTTATTGGAGCGGGTGTGTTTTTTAAACCAACCGCTGTTTATGGAGCGACTGGCTCTGCTAGCCTTGGACTTATAGCCTGGTTAATTGGCGGGCTTTTAACAATATGTGCAGGCCTTACAGCTGCTGAATTATCAGCTGCTATTCCTGAAACAGGAGGAATGATGGCCTATCTAAAAAGAACGTATGGAAACCTTGTTGCGTTTTTGCTTGGGTGGGCACAGACGGTTATCTACTTTCCAGCTAATATTGCTGCGCTTGCGATTATCTTTGGAACGCAAACAATCAGCTTATTTGGCTTAACGGCAAACGATAATCAATCTCTCATTGTTATAATTGCTATTGCTACTGCGTTATTTTTGACCTTAATGAATTTTTTAGGTGCAAAAGCTGCGGGGGCAATTCAAACGATTGCCACTGTTTGTAAGCTCATCCCACTAGTACTCATTATTATCTTTGGTTTATTACATAAGGGAGACGTACCGTTTCAGCTGTTTCCAGTAGAAGCAGGGGCAGATAAAGACTTTTTAACAGCGCTGGGATCAGGGTTACTGGCGACCATGTTTGCGTATGACGGCTGGATTTTAGTTGGAAACATTGCAGGGGAAATGAAGAATCCGAAAAAAGATCTTCCAAGAGCTATTATTCTTGGCTTATCTGCTGTTATGACGGTATATCTTCTTATTAACGTTGCGTTTCTTATGGTCATGTCGGCAGCGGCATTAGCGGGTACAGATACGCCAGCATCAGATGCTGCAAGCTTAATTTTTGGTGCTTTTGGTGGGAAGTTTGTCAGTATCGGTATTTTAATTTCTGTATTTGGCTCAATCAATGGTTACGTGATGACAGGAATGCGTATCCCTTATGCGATGGCAACAGAGAATAAGCTTCCATTCAGTAAATGGTTTGGGCGCCTTTCGAAAAAAAGTAAAGTACCTTATAATTCGGGCATTTTTATTTTGTTTATCGCCGTTATTATGATGACAATCGGCGGATTTAACACGCTAACGGACATGCTGGTGTTTGTTATTTGGATTTTCTACACGATGACTTTTGCGGCTGTGCTTATTTTACGTAAGCGTGAACCCGATCTTCAAAGACCTTACCGAGTACCACTTTATCCTGTACTACCACTTATTTCGTTACTAGGTGGATTGTTTATTGTGATTAATACGCTTTTTACACAAACAACGCTTGCTTTGTGGGGGTTAGGTATTACGGCTCTTGGTTTACCGATTTACTTTGCAATGAAAAAGAATCATATTAATAATTAGAAAAGAAGTCTTTTAAGGCTTCTTTTTTTATTGTGTTTTTTGTTGTAAATGCAATAAAAATAAGATATGTTATATATAAATATTTTGTTGTAAATGCAACAAAATGGAGGTGTGACACTGTGGAGATTTTACGGGAAATTGGGATGATTGCAAGAGCACTTGATTCCATCAGTAATATTGAATTCAAAGAATATGACCTTACCAAGGGGCAGTATTTGTATCTTGTTCGGATTTGTGAAAACCCAGGAATTATTCAAGAAAAGCTAGCAGAAATGATAAAGGTTGATCGAACAACGGCAGCTCGCGCTATAAAAAAATTAGAGATAAATAAATTCATTGAAAAAAAAGAAGATATCCAAAACAAAAAGATAAAAAAGCTTTTTCCAACTGAAAAAGGCATGAGTGTTTTTCCAATTATTAAAAGAGAAAATGAGTATTCAAACGAAGTCGCGTTAAACGGATTTTCAAAGCAAGAAGTGGAAATGATGGTCGACCTACTTAAACGAGCAAGAAGGAACGTTGAAAAAGACTGGGAGTTTGTTAAAAAAGGAAATAAAAGAACGTATGAATAAGTAGAAAGGAAAGGTAATCACGACATGAATATAAAAATTGAACCCTGCAATTATGAACAATTAGAGCAGCTGCAAGTCATTAGCTATGAAACGTTTGATGAGACGTTTCGACATCAAAATTCTCCTGAAAACATGAAAGCTTATTTAGAAAAAGCGTTTACCCTACAGCAGCTAGAAAAAGAGTGGGTCAATGATTCTTCACGCTTCTTTTTTCTTTACCATGACGATGAGCTAGCAGGCTATTTAAAAGTCAATGTAGATGAAGCTCAGTCTGAAGCAATGGGGGAGGATGCTCTTGAAATTGAAAGAATTTATATTCGAAACAAGCATCAAAAACGTGGTCTTGGCAAGATGCTATTTAATAAAGCTATCGAAGTAGCGTTAGATTTAGGTAAACAAAAGGTTTGGCTAGGCGTTTGGGAGAAAAATGAGAACGCGCTTGCTTTTTATCAAAAACTGGGATTTGTTCAACAAGGGCAACACTCTTTTTATATGGGGAATGAAGAGCAAATTGATTTAATTATGGTTAAAACACGCATCTAAATAATTTTTTAAGGGGACTGGGACGTATGTACATACCGAAGTATTACATGATTCAAGATGAAGAGGTAATATACGAGATTATTAATCAGCACGGGTTTGGTACTTTATTTTCTTATCATAATGGCGAGCCTTTTGCTACGCATTTGCCATTTGATTTACATAGAGAAGAAAAAACTTTATACGGGCATGTAGCTCGAGCGAATGAACAGTGGAAAGATGCTGTCGACCAACAAGTGTTGGCAGTTTTTCAAGGACCACACTGTTACATTTCGCCTTCTTGGTATGAGACCAATCAAACTGTACCTACTTGGAATTACGTTGCTGTTCATGTATCTGGTAAGTTAGAAATTATTAAGGGTCAGCACACGATCGTTGAAGTGTTAAATAAATCAGTTGCCAAATATGAAAAGCCGGAAAGCACGTATGAATTAAAAGATGTCCATGCTAATTTACTAGAAGGATTAAGCAAGGGCCTTGTTGCGTTTAAGATTCATATCACAAAAATTGAAGCGCAGGCTAAGCTAAGTCAAAATCATTCAGTTGAACGACGAAAAAGAGTAATTCACCATTTAGAAGAAAGTGGTCAGTACGATAATATACAAGTGGCAGAACTAATGAAAAAAGGATTGGAATTAAAGGAATAAAATTTGAAAGAAAAAAGAGTGAGTTTTTCCATCACTCTTTTTTTAGCTAATTAAGATAAAAGCTTTCAGACTAAAGAAGCTACTTGGAAAAGCACTATAGCAAGGAAACAATAATACAAAGTGCGATGAGGTTAAACTTCTTTAACAACTCGACACGGATTGCCCATTGCTAATGAGTTTTCAGGAATTGATTTAGTCACAACGCTTCCAGCGCCAATAACAGAGTTGTTACCGATCGTAACGCCAGGCAAAATTATTGCATTTCCACCAATCCAAACGTTATCACCGATAGTTACAGGCTTAGTAAGGGTACGATACGGTGCTTCATGTGGCTTGTGATTTGTGTTAATTCTTTCAGATGCTTTTAAAGGGTGGGTTGCAGTGTAAATTTGTACGCTTGGTGCGATTAGAACATTTTCACCAATAACAATTTTATTAGTATCTAAAAAGACGCAATTAAAGTTAATAAACGTATTTTTGCCAATCGAAATATTTTTACCATAATCGCAAAAAAACGGCTTTTCAATCCAAACGTTTTCTCCAACAAACTCACATAGGTTTTTTAAGATACTTGTTTTATCACCATCTGGATGATTACCAGGCTTATTAAACTCATCCATATAATAGCGTGCTTCTTGGGCCATCTTTAGTAACTCAGGATCCCTAGCATTATAATTCTCACCGTTTAGCATTTTTTCTTTTTCAGTCATGGTTTGGCTCCTTTATTAGGTAAGGTATGTATAACTCAATTAATAGTTTATCCACCTTAAAATAAAAAAGCGAAAAATAGTGCTTGGTTTTGAGAAAATCCGTCTTTAGTAATACATGATTTTTCTTTCAATAGGCTTATTGCTTAATTAAAAAAAGAGCTTTTCTAGCAACGCCTAGGTTAGAAAAGCTCTTTTTTTACATTGAAACGAAGCCTCGAAAGAACATCTAAATTTCTAGAATGAAAGAAACCTTCAATGTTCATAATGTTTAGTAGTGTATAAAGAAGGTTATACAAACAATAGTTAAAAAGGAATTTTTTGTATGTTTGTTAAAGTGTAAAATAAGCTAGAGGAGATGAACAGGTATGCCGCAATGGCACGAAGATCGCGAGCAGAAGAAGCTGCCAAATGAGTTTGAAATTAATCCATTGTTTTCACGACAAGGTGAAAAAACGATACCTCGTCTTAGAATGCGAGATGAAGGAATGCTGCCGGATACGGCATATCAAATCATTCATGATGAAATCTCTCTGGATGGAAACGCTCGGTTAAACTTAGCTACGTTTGTCACGACATGGATGGAACCAGATGCAGAACGTTTGTACAAAGAGTCGTTTGATAAAAACATGGTTGATAAAGATGAATACCCTCAAACTGCGGCTATTGAAGAAAGATGTGTTCGCATCTTAGCAGATTTGTGGAATGCACCTGACCCGGAATCTACAATGGGTGTCTCAACAACAGGTTCTTCGGAAGCTTGCATGCTTGGAGGCCTTGCCTTAAAGCGCAGATGGCAGCAAGAGCGAAAGAAAAAAGGACTGCCAACAGCCAAGCCTAATATTGTGTTTAGCTCAGCGGTTCAAGTTGTGTGGGAAAAGTTTGCAAACTATTGGGATGTAGAGCCACGATACGTCAATATTAGTCCTGATACTCCTTATTTAGATCCCAAGGGAGTGTTAGAAGCGGTTGATGAAAATACGATTGCAGTTGTTCCAATTTTAGGTGTTACATATACAGGAGTTTATGAACCAATCGCTGAAATTGCAAAAGGGTTAGATGAATTAGAAGAGAAAACAGGAATTAATATCCCCATTCACGTAGATGCCGCATCGGGTGGATTTATCGCGCCATTCTTACAGCCGGATTTAGTGTGGGACTTTCGCTTGCCAAGAGTAAAATCAATTAACGTTTCAGGCCACAAATATGGGCTTGTTTACCCAGGTCTAGGATGGGTTATTTGGAGAGAAAAAAACGATCTTCCAGAGGATTTAATCTTCCGCGTATCGTATTTAGGTGGGAACATGCCAACTTTTGCACTGAACTTTTCACGTCCAGGCTCGCAGGTTCTTTTGCAATATTATAATTTCCTTCGTTTAGGAAAAGAAGGCTATTATGCTGTGCAAAAAGCGTCGCAAGAGACAGCTTATTTTTTAAGTGAAGAAATTGGCAAACTAGATTCGTTTGAAGTTCTCTCAAACGGATCAGATATCCCAGTGTTAGCCTGGAAGCTAAAGGATGATTATACGGATAACTGGACGCTTTATGATTTATTAAGGCAGCTCCGTACATACGGATGGCAGGTTCCAGCTTATCCATTGCCAAAAGACATGGAAGAGATAACGATTATGCGAATTGTAGTACGAAATGGGTTTTCAAGGGATCTCGCCCATTTGCTTCTTATTAATTTAAAGCAAGCTGTTGAATTTTTAAACTCATTAGACCGTCCAATTAAGAAAGATTCAAAATATGATAACGGATTTCACCATTAATAAAACACCAGTTTTCTTCCTTCTTGCAAAGGTTGAAAACTGGTATTTTATATAAATTAGCAATCGTAATTTATATAAAATATGTTCTAAATAATCAACAATAATTTTAAGGCATGTTATTTAAATTATAAAAAAGAGACAGTAGCGAAGGCTAGTGTCTCTTTGCAATTTATTCTGGCTCTGCTTCCATTGCATCTTGTTTCGTTTGGTGAACGGTTCCGAACGGATGGTTTGGCGGAGCATAAATAGAATAGAGCTTTAGAGCTGTATCTCCTGTATTCGTTAAGTTATGCCATGTTCCTGCAGGTACGATAATGGCAAAGTCATCTGAAACGTCCGTTTGAAACGTTAAGTTATCTTTTCGACTGCCCATTTTAACAGAACCTTGCCCTTGTTCAACCCGTAAGAACTGATCTACGTCTGGATGCATTTCCAAACCAATATCTTCTCCTGGTGCAAGACTCATTAGCGTTACTTGAAAATGCTTTCCTGTCCACAAAGCTGTCCGAAATGTTTCATTTTGCTTTGTCGCTTCGTTAATGTTTACAACGAGTGGGTTTGGACCGTAATCTCTAATTTCTCTTGTTTGATGGTTTCGGCTGCTTGCTGCTGGTGTAGGATAATAAGGTGGATGAAACTGTTGATACATTTGGTGATACCACTGATGGTAATAAGGTGAATTTGGATACATTATTTTTCCTCCTCTAACTAGGTGTTTTCCCTGTTCATCATATGCAGGCGATGTCAGAAAGGGAGGAAGTGTGCTAAAAATGGGCGTTGAAAAGTTAAAGTGTTTTATTCACTTTTGTAAAGCATATGGAATTCCTTCAGTAGTTAGTAATTGTTCAAAGTCATTGTAGTAAGGAAGCAATTTGTCCGCTGTTTCAAAATCCACCCATTCAACTTTTAAAATGTTTTCTTCAACAATTTTTCCTCCTTTGCTCTCTTCATTCTTATAGTACAGATACACTACATGATGAATATTCTTAGAGAGGGGCAAAAAAACAACAAAATTAGAATATTATGTAAAAAAAGTGATTACTATGATAAAATAAAAAGTAATCAGAATGAGCGGGAGGAAGTCCGATGTAAAAGTCTCTTACATTTATAAGCTAAAAACTAAATAAGATGTGAGGGATTTCTATGTCAAAATTTCATAAAGAACAATCATTTCGCTTTCTGTGGATTGGACAAATGCTAGCGAATTTAGGTGATGTATTATATATTGTGAGCTTAACAGCAGCAGTATATCACATAACTAAATCAGTTACCTTTATGTCCTTAATTCCCTTTGTTATTACAATGACAGCGTTAGTAAGCGGTATCGTCGCGCCTTTAATTATTGAAAAGCATCACTTGAAGGCAATTCTATGTTACTCTCAGGCTGGGAAAACGATTTTTTTGCTAGTGCTTTGTTTTATGACATGGCATATAAGAATAGACCTTTTATGGCTAATCTATATAGTAATTGGATGCGTGTCATTTTTAGATGGAGCTGCATCACCAGCTCGCAATGCCCTTGTCCCAAGCTTAATCGCAGAAGAGCGGCTTATAAAAGCAAACAGCTTTTTAGCTATGACTGATCAAATAACAAGACTTATAGCTTGGCCGGCTGGAAGCATACTTATGATATGGTGGGGCGAAGCTAATATGCTATGGTTTACTTTTTTGCTGTTTACCATTTCATCCGCTTTTATGTGGTGTATTCATGTAGAAGGTATCCAAAAAAGCGCAGAAGCGTCATCCAAGCTAGCTGTGGTTAAGGAAGGGTGGACAGTTATTTGGAATTCAAAACAGCTGCGGACAACTAGCATAATGACGATGTTAGAAACTGTGGCTGGAGGGGTTTGGATTGCAGCGATTATACTGGTGTTTGTCGAAGAAAGTCTTCATCAAACGTACGTGTGGTGGGGGATTATCAATGCAGCTTTCTTTGCGGGAATGTTAGTAAGCGGAGCGCTTGTATATCGTTATTCAAAAGTAATGGAGAAAAATTTAGGTCAAGCGATGGTATGGTCCTCGTGTTTCCTAACGGTTCTTACTTTTTGGTTTGGCACGAATTCTATAGCGTGGTTAGCTGCTATAATTTCACTATTGTACGGCTTACCACAAATGGCGAGAGACGTTGCAGAAGTGACTATTATTCAAAAGAATGCCAAGAAAGAGCTGCTAGCAAAAGTACATTCAGCAAGAAATACACTAATCTACGGATCTTTTGGACTTTCTTCGTTACTATTTGGATATATAACAGATTACTTTGGTGTTCGTGTAACGTTTACAATTGCAGCAGGTTTTTGTTTGCTTTCCTTTTTTATTGCAATTCTGAATAGAACTAACCTTATTCAACTATCAGCTGTTAATAATAGAGAAAACCAAGTTGGCTAATCTGCCACTTGGTTTTTTCATTCTTCTTTAAAGTTTATCTTTGAAACAGCTTCTGACGATGTGTTAAATTCAATTGAAACAATTACCGTGAATTTTCGATTGTTTTCATTTAACCAAAGCTTAAAAATTTCTTTTGACATACTGCCTTGTTGTTCTCTTTTTACATGTAAATAGTCATAAATAGCGGCTTTTGGATACTTTTCTTTTGTTTTTTGCATCGCAAGCTTTCCCCACTTTGCGTAAGCAGGCTCTCTAGATTCTGCTGCATAAGCATGAGGAAACGAAGCAAGGTGGGTGAACGAAATAAAAATGAGTGTTAAGCATAAAAGTAACTTTTTCACTAAAATCGACCTTTCTAGTATTAATTGAAATAAATTACGTTTCTTTAGCATTCCTTTTCCTTATCACAGGACTTGTTGATTTTTTGCAAAAGCATAGTGTTAAAAAAAGTGCTTTCACAGCTGTGCTAGCTATTCTTAGTGTGTGAAAGATGATGGAATTTATGTTAGAATTCTAAAAACGAATACATAAAAGGTAATGGTCTCTGTGTTAAAAACCTCAATGCTTCCCAACCAGTCTTATTTTATTTAATTTCTTGATTATAAACCAGCCAATTAGGTTTTGATATTTGAGAAGACCGTTCCAAAATTTTATTCATGACACGATCTTTCTCGGAGCCTTCGAGAGGCGTGGGTTGGTAGTTGTTTCTAGACGCGATAGACGAAATGCTATAGGGAATAATAGCAATATCCTTTTTATCAGTTAACTTCTTGTTTTTAAAATGAAAGGTTTGTTGAAAAACAAAGGTATCTTTATCTCTAGGATTCTTATTACCCCCAAACATGAAATTTCCTAGGCTATATACAATAAATTTTCCTTGATATTCTTCAATACCTTGCACAACATGAGGATGATGACCTAAGATGACGCTTGCGCCGCTATCAATTGTATAGCGAGCTAGTGCTTGTTGGCTTTCAAGCGGGATTTCACTTCGTTCTACTCCCCAGTGAAAATGAACAATAATAATGGCTGCTCCTTGTGTTTTTAATGTTTGAATATCACGATTAATTTGTGATCGTAAATTTCGCGTATCGTCCCATCCCTCATAGCCCAGAGCTCCCACCTTTATTCCTTTGATTTCTTTTATATAGGTATGCCCGTTTCCAAAATATCCGATATGCGCATCCGTCAGATGACGAATCGTATCTTTGTATCCTTGTTCTAGGTAATCGTATGTGTGATTGTTTGCTAGGTTAACGGCTTCAATGTTAGCGAGTTGTAATATTTTTGTATAAGACGGATCTCCTTTAAAACGAAATTTTTTAGCAGCCTTTGCGGTCGCAGTCGTTAAAGGAGTTTCTAAGTTAACCGTTGTCAAATCATCACGACTAAATAAAGTAGATATATGTTCAATGAAAAAAGGAAGCCCATTTTGCTTCGCCTCATCATTGAAGCTATTAGGATAAGGAAAAGTTTCGTCACTCCCAATGGTAAAATCACCAGCAGCGCTAATCTTTATTGTTGTGCCTTTTGTTTCCTTCGGATAAGTAGCTACTTTTTTTTCAGAAACATTAGCTGGTTTCTCGAACGTAGACACTTGCTGCCTCGCTTTTTTCGAATCGCCACCAGTGTTAATAACTGCTAGGTAAATAATGCAAGCAAGTACAGCGATTGTAATGATTCCTCTTTTACGAACTCTGATTTCTCGGTTATTAATCTTTAATTTCATTTTTATTGTTCCTCCAAAGCTATTCTGTTCTTAGTAAACAGAATAGCTTTGGAGTATTTCAATGGTATCTCCACTTGTTTCTAATTTGTATCGAAGAATGAAAAAGTTATACGTTTGCTTCAGATTGACGTTTTTTGCGAAATATCCCCACTATAAAAAGAAGCAGTGGATAGATCAATCCGAAAATTAAGCTATAAGATAGCCACGTCTCACTATCCCAATTTCTTTGGTAACTAATGCTTGGATAGACAGTAATTGATAATACAATAGCCATAATAGCAAAGGGCATGGTAAAAGCTTTATACTCTTTTAATCCAAAAATTTGTGCAAAGCTTGAGACTGTACTGTAAAAGTAAATAGCTAGCTTAAAGTACAGAGAAATAAACCACATAATGGCAATGATAATTTCGATTCCTTGCAGAAATGTACCCATGTTAATTCTCATTCCTAGCTCATAACTAGGATAAGAAGCACTTGCAGAAAGAAATGGTCCTAAAACCAAAGTACTTAATAAAATGAGAATGCACATAATGGCTCCACCTATAATACCACCTTTTAAAAAGGAAGGTTTTGCTTCTTTAAGCCGGCTTATATGAGCTGGATATAGCATAAGTAAAGCAGGAAAAGTAAGATAGCTAATATTAACAAAAGTAAATGTAGAGCTAATAAGTGATTTTAAGTCTATAGCCACTATAGGCTGAAGATTTTTAAAATCGCTTTGTGGCGTAATAAAACAGATTAACGCAATAAATGGTATGACAAACCATGGAAATAAAATTTGAGCTGACCTTGCTAAATTTTCTACTCCTGATCGAACTCCAATCGCTACAACAAGCATAAATGCAATATTGATTAATAAAATAGGAGTTTCGTCAATTACCTGTGTGGCTAAAAAGCTTCCTAAGTAATATAAAACTTCACCACAAAACAAGAAGACAGAAAGAAAAAAAAGAAGAGATACAGCCTTGCCAACCCACTTCCCTAGAAGATATTCATTTAGTTCAATTAGCGTTTTATCAGGAGAAAGATTCCCGATTGCCGCATATAACTGAATAAGAATAACGCCAATTATAATTCCTAAAAGAGCCGGAATCCATGCGTCTTGTTTTGCATCAGCAGCTATAGCTGAGGGTACAACAAGAATAGCGCTTCCTACACAGTGCAACGTGACCAATATTCTAAACTGAGTAGGGGATATTTTATTTTTCTTCATAGTTGTTTCACCCATTTTTATCTTAGAATCTGAACTAGAATATCAGTAAGAGGTTTTAAAAGAAAAGCAACCCCGTTTAAAGGATTAGGAACGTCTTGTAATACACCCCTAGCCATAACCATGCTAAAGCTAATTGCAAGCAAAAAAATAAGCACTTTAAATTCTTTGTGCATGTTTGCTTTTCGTAAACGAGGAACGTCAATCTTTAGAATAAATATCGAAGCTAAGACAAGACAGATTATAGGAATCATTTTTATTTCATGCACTCCTGTTGCGTTGGTTACGTTTAGTTATTGCCTTAGTGAAAGGTTTTTATCAGTTTAGTTAAAAAATTGCTTGTTTTAACATGAGAAATTCGTTTCATGACGAGACGCGTCGGGTATACAAAATATAACAAATCAAATATAGGAGGGATTGCAATGAGTAATCAAAATCAGGGTTTAGGAGATAAAGTAAAAGGTGCTGTTAACAAGGCAAAAGGTGAAGTAAAAGATCAAGTAGGTAGCGCGACAAACAACAAAAAACTTCAAGCAAGCGGTAAAAAAGATAAGGCAAAAGGACAAGTACAAGAAGGTGTAGGAAAGTTTAAAGACGGTCAGTAAACTGGTGAAAAAGTAGGCATTGTATTGGACAAGCCTGCTTTTTTTAATTAAACAAAGTATTATGAAATTAAAGTAAGTGGATTTTATAGAGGAATGAGTGCTACTATTACATTATTGGTACGAACAATACCACCATACCCCTTTGACTTAAAGTCAAAAAATCCTAGTTATCCCCTTGATAACTAAGACCTTACTGGTCAATTTTAGTTTGATGTAGATGAAAAAGCGCTGCTTGCGAGCAGCGCTTTTTCGTTATCCTTCTAAATATCGATATAGCGTTGACTTACTAATTCCCGTTTTTTCTTTAATATCTGATAATGTGTAGTTTTTGCTTTGATACATTTCAATTGCCTTTTTTACATTTTCATCTGGTTTTCGTGGACGCCCAGTCGAAACTCCTTTTTTCTTCGCTCGTGAGACCCCTTGCTTTGTTCGCTCGCTAATAACATCGCTTTGGAAGTCTAAAAGATGCTTTACTGTATGTACAAATATCTTTCCATTAGATAAGCTCGTATCAATGTCTTCATCAAGAAATTGAACGTATGCTCCTTTTGCTTGAATTGCTTCAAGCAGCTCCAAAAGGTGTCTAGTAGAGTCAGCTAACGTGAAGAAACGTTTAACAACTAGCTGATCATTTGCTAAAAGACTATCAATTAAGTTTGCTAACTGAACTCGTTTTTTTGCAGAGCCATGTTCTTCTTTTATAATAGTATCGCATGGAATTTCTTTTAGAGATAGTTCTTGATTCTTACAGTTTATATCTCCTTCGTAAGGCCTCATGTATCCAATAATCATCTCACTGCTCCCTTGCTAATTAGTGCATGTCTTTTATCATACCACAAAGAAAATTATAAATAAAAAGTATCAAAAAGGTTCCATTTTGGGAAAAAGAGTGGTAGACTACTTTTTGTTGAAGACGAATTCGGCTTGCGAGTAGCGAGTCAAAATAAAAGGATAAGAGGTGCAGGATTTGGTAGATAAAATTAAGCAAGAATGGTTTTCAAACATCCGTGCTGACGTACTAGCAGGAATCGTAGTTGCTTTAGCACTAATTCCAGAAGCCATTGCATTTTCGATTATTGCAGGCGTTGATCCGATGGTGGGTTTGTATGCTTCGTTTTGTATTGCCGTTATTATTTCATTCGTTGGTGGCAGACCAGGAATGATTTCAGCAGCAACAGGCGCTATGGCTTTACTGATGGTACCATTAGTAAAAGGCTACGGACTAAACTATTTATTAGCAGCGACTATTTTAACAGGAGTGATTCAACTTTTATTTGGTATTTTTAAAGTAGCTAAGCTAATGAAATTTATTCCAAGAGCGGTTATGATAGGCTTTGTAAACTCTTTAGCTATTTTAATTTTTATGGCTCAGGTTCCACATTTTTTTGGAATCTCTACTTTAACATACGTGTTTGTAGCAATTACACTCATCATTGTGTATCTTGTACCACGATTTTTTAAAGCAATTCCAGCACCGCTTATTGCCATTGTCGTGTTAACCATTGTGGCTATATCAAGTGGTGCAGACTTACGTACAGTAGGAGACTTAGGAGTAATTAAACAATCCTTACCGTCGTTTTTGATTCCAGACGTTCCGTTTACGTTTGAAACCCTTACTATTATCTTTCCGTACTCTGTTGCATTAGCTATTGTTGGATTATTAGAGTCGCTTTTAACAGCGACAATTGTAGATGATATGACGAATACTGAAAGTGATAAAAATAAAGAAGCAAAGGGTCAAGGTATCGCTAACTTTGTGACAGGATTTTTTGGTGGAATGGCAGGATGTGCGATGATTGGACAGTCAGTCATCAACGTTAAATCAGGTGGTCGAAGTCGCTTGTCGACTTTCGTAGCTGGAATGTTTTTGATGTTTTTAATTCTGATTTTAGGTCAACTTGTTGTGCAAATTCCAATGCCTGTACTCGCTGGAATTATGATTATGGTTTCCACCGGAACGTTCGATTGGTCTTCCTTTAAATATGCTGTTACCGCACCAAAAGGTGATGTAATTGTCATGATTGTCACGATGGCAATCGTTGTGGCAACACACGACTTATCAAAAGGAGTTATTGCAGGCGTAATTTTAAGTGCAGTGTTATTTGTAGCAAAAATCTCAAAGATTAATCTTTATCAAAAGGTAGAAGGTTCCAACTTACTTGTTAACGTAGAAGGACCTTTATTCTTTGCTTCAGTTGAAAGCTTTGTAAATGCTTTTGACTTTACAGCTGATGCTAAATCCGTCGTTATTAACTTTTCAAATGCCAAGGTTTGGGATGATTCAGCTGTAGGTGCTATTGACAAGGTTGTGATGAAATATCGCGAACATGGAACGAATGTTGCAATTGAAGGATTAGATTCGACTAGTAAAAGATTAGTAGATAAGCTCGCGATTTATGATCGCTCAAATGTTAAGCCGTCAGCTCATTGAGTTTAAAACTTTATTATTGGAGATAGGCTACTAACTATAGCCTTGATCTTGTTTAGATTGAAAAAACGGATACGTGTGTATCCGTTTTTTTGAAGTCCAATTTATGAAGTAGCGCAGTCAAAACCAATGCGTCGGATACTGCCTTGCACGAAAGGCATTATTATAGATGGTTGAAATAAACACGACTACCAAAGCACCGAAAACAATAGGAAGTAGAAACTTCCACGTTACTTCGTTATTGATGGCAACGAGAGCACTAGCTGCTGCTGGAGGGTGCATTGTTTCTGTAAGAGCCATAAGAAAAAGGACAAATGCTAATACAAACACGAGGGAAAAAACACTTTTGCCTAGTAAACCAAGTATAATAATTGCGCAAGTTGTAGAAAGAAAGTGTCCTCCAATGACATGTCGAGGTTGTGAAAGTAAACTTTTGTGAGCACCGAAGACTAAAATACAGCTTGCACCAAGAGGAGCTATAGCCATAGGGTAACCTAGGTGTAAAACGATAAAACTAACGACAAGCATGGCAATTAATGCACCTGCAGCAGAAATAGTTGAATCTATATAATCGATTTTTCCGCGTTGTCTCATAGTTCCTTTCATTTTCTTAAAATATGAAATAAAAACAATAGTAGATTGGTGAGCATGCTTTGTAAGTTTCTTTTCCACAGTAGCAAGTAAAGCTCCTTTCCAAAACAGTTATGTTAAGTATAGAATGTTTTATCTATTTAAATATTCTATAATAAAAACTATTTTGTTCAAGGGGCTATCAATTTTTCAAACTAATAGAACATTCAAGCTTGTAGGTAATTATTTAAATAAAAGCATCCAAAACTCGAGAAGATGATTTTAATAATAGGCACTTAAATAGATAATCATTCATGAATTTTTCACCGTTCATTTTCAGTTCACATTTCCTTGCTAAACTGTGTAACAAATGATGAACAAAAGGAGAAGTTTATGAAAAAAATCACGCAACGATTGGATCTAGTATTAGTTTTAAGCTTGGTAGCTACACTAGTATTAAATACATACAACATTTGGCAGGACGGGGCTGCGAACCAATATTATTTAGCTGCGGTGAAAAGCATGACTCAGAGCTTTCACAATTTCTTTTACGCTTCATTTGACCCGTCTGGCTTCGTGACGGTGGATAAACCACCTGTTGTGCTATGGATTCAAACTATTTTTGCACTTTTGTTTGGCGTGCACACATGGAGCGTGATCTTACCCCAAGCCCTTGCTGGAGCAGGATCAGTTTACTTACTTTATAAAATGGTTCAACCGACGTTCGAAGATGGAGCAGCTCGAATTGCTGCAATTGTCATGGCGTTAACTCCTATTGCAGTAGCAGTAAGCCGAACGAATAATATTGACAGTCTGTTAGTATTTACACTTCTTTTAGGTACTTGGTGTTTAATGAAATCGCTGAAATCAGGAAAGATCCTTTGGCTTATATTTGCTTTTGGACTAATTGGACTGGGCTTTAATATGAAAATGCTTCAAGCATTTATGGTATTACCAGCTTTTATCGTCATGTACGCTGTTGCTGCACGGAAGTCAGTAAAAAAAAGAATTTTATCACTTATACTGTCTATGTTTGTATTAGCAAGCGTTTCGCTATCGTGGGCTTTGGTAGTAGAGTACGTGTCAGAAGATAATCGTCCTTACGTTGGTAGCAGCCAAACGAATTCAGTTTTGGAGTTAGCTTTTGGTTATAACGGTACGGAACGTCTTTTAGGGCAAACAACAGGAAATGCAAGAGCTGGAATGGGCGGATTTGGAGAACAAGGAAGTGTTCAGGCATCAAAGAATATATCAATTCCTGACGACTCAGAAAGTGACGATGCTCAAGGGACACCTCCGTCAATGAACGGAAATAATCAGCCGCCGCAAATGCCTCAAAATCAAGGGGATGGTGGACCTCCAGGAAACAATAATTCAAGAGGGCCACAAGGAAGTGTAGGAACTGGAGGTAGCCAAAGTATGAATATGTTTGGAACAGGTGAAGCAGGTCCACTTCGATTATTTCAGTCGGCTTTATCTGGGCAAATTAGCTGGGTGTTGCCTTTTGCATTAATGGGAATTTTAGCGGTAGCACTGACCGCATTTCGTGAGCGAAGAAAGAAAGAATGGCAAGAAGCGATGTTTTGGACTGCATGGCTGGTTCCAGTAGCCGGGTTTTTTAGCATTGCGGGATTTTTTCATCACTACTATTTAATTATGCTTGCTCCTCCAATTGCCGCTTTGTGCGGGATTGGCTGGAGTGCAATGTATCGCTTATACAAAGAGTGTAACGATTGGAAAAGTTATTTACTACCCGCAGCAGTGGGAGTTACTGTCATCTTTCAAACGTATATTCTAGGCTCTTACACAGAGCAAATTGGAAGCGTATGGATGTATACATTAGGTATTGTAGGTGTAATGCTGACAGTTGCTTTTGTTATACTGAAGAGTCACGACATAGCTAGAAAAAGACTGTCAATTATCAGTTTATGTATCCTTTTGATAGCGCCAATGTATTGGTCTGTGACTCCTATCCTTTACGGTGGAAGTAGTGTACTCCCCGAATCAGGGCCGCAGCTTAGCAACTCAATGAACGGAGGTGGAATATTTAGCTCAAACGTGAATAGCGAGCTTCTTTCATACCTTCGCGAAAATAATACGGGAGAAGAGTACTTATTTGCGACGCTCACAACCGTTACGGCCGCACCTTATATTATTGATGCTAATGAAAGCGTCATGGCATTAGGAGGGTTCAACGGTACGGACCCTATTCTAACAACGAGTGAGCTAGAGGGTCTTGTAAAGAAAGGGAAGGTTAAATATTTTTTACTGAGCGGGGATAACTCAGGAAATAGCGAACTTGTTAAATGGATTAAAATTCATGGTGTCGAAATTTCACAAGAACACTATTTAAGTGAAGAAGACCAAGGGAAGAATAATCTTGGTATGGATCGAGGTTTTGGTAGTAGAAACCAAGAGGCGCTTTATAAAATAGAAATATAGAATAATAGAAAAAGGTACGAGGTGTCAAACCTCGTACCTTTTTCTATTATTCTTTAAGGAATGACTTTTCATAAAAGCTTAAAAGATGTTCTAGCGTAATAGGATCGCTGTAAGTTGATGCTTTGGCATTGATTTCAAAAACCTGGCCATTTTTTACAGCAGGGATGTTTTTCCATACTGCTGTTTTTAAAAATGAATTGTCCCCGTCTGCATACTTACTTAAAATCATATAATCACCAGCAAACTCAGGAAGAAGCTCGGCAGAAATCGTATGAATACCGGATTTAAGCGCCGTTTCTTTAACTTTTTCAGGCATGTTTAAACCCATAGCTTGATATAAGATTTCCGTTCCGCGTGCGTAGTTGTTTCCAAACACATAAAATTCTTTGTTGCCACTTTCAATAACCGAAACCGTCGCGTCTTCACCGATTTTTGCACGAATTTCTTCACCAGCAGCAGCTGCACGCTTTTTAAAATCATCGACCCATGCGGTAGCTTCAGCTTCTTTATTTAGTAGCTTTCCGATTTCAATTTGCTGTGATAAATAGTCAAGCTTCCCCCATGTAAAAGCAACGGTAGGAGCAATTTCGCTTAATTTTTTTATGTTTTTCATTTCTGAGCCAGCAATGATTAAATCAGGCTCTAACTCCATAATTTTTTCTAAATCATCTTCTGATACAACTTCTACCCCTTTTACTTTTTCTTTAAAAAGTGGGTTTGCGCTGCTCCATTCATCAATTCCAACGATGTTGCCATCTAGAGACATTACGTTAGGGCCGTTAGAAAGAGCGATAATACGCTTGGGGCTTTTAGGAACTTCTATCGATCCATTTTCAGCTTCATACGTAAATGTTTCACTTTTGTTTCCACCTTCGTTTTGAGAGACCGTTTCTGCGTTGTTACCACACGCACTCACTAGTATCGCAAGCAACAGCAAAAATGGAATAGTTAAGAGCTTCTTCAGTGTAATCTACCCCTTTATGTATATTGTTAATAATGATAATCATTTTCAATTATATAGTAGAAGAAAACATTGTCAATAAAAAGTACTAAATAAAAACCTTTGAGAGTAGTGTCAAAGGTTTTTAGACAAAGCTTTATGAAATTTCTTTTAAAATAGCAGGAAGATTTGTTGTGAAAAGGAGATAGGGTTGCTTTTTGGTTTTGATGCAAATTCGATCAGTCGTTCCGTATGGTGTACCAATACGAATTGAGTCATCTTGTTGACCACCATATGTATCATCTTCTTGAATCTCAATAATATCATCAAGAGGAATCGTAAACGTAGAGAGCTGCCACTTAATAACTAACTGTTCATTCGTCTTTTTGACTGTAATCCCAAACATCATATCACCCTTCCAATGTATATAACATTATTTTACAATTGAACCAAATATCAAACAAGTAATTTTCTGCCACTTAGATAGGTGGGTTGAATGGAAGGAAGGATTATGAACACGTTCATGTCGCATCAAGTTTTAAAACCAAAAGAAGTTGTAAAGAATTTGGAAAATCTTATAGAAAAGCAAAGCCACGTTCAAACATACGATTGGACACAGTTTCTACCTTTACATAAAAATGAAAAAAGAGGGCATAGATAAGTGTACGCTCTGTAGAGGGGGATTTTGATGAGTGAAGAACAGTATTGGCAAACGATTCATAAAACCCAAGATCACCTAAATCATTTATTTTATGATTATTGGAAGCAGTATTCAGACTTTGGAAACTGGCAGTTTTGGGCTGTTTTAGCATTAGCAGTATTCCCGCTTGTATTACTTTGTTTTACGGTAGACCGAAAACGAATTTTTGAGCTTTTTTTCTTCGGCTATACGGTGCATATTCTATGGACTTATATTGATATTGCGCTTGGGCGAAGTAACCACCTTACACATGCTTATTTTCTAATTCCGATATTACCAAACGCATCTAACATTACCGCTTCTGTACTTCCAGTTGGCTTTTTACTTCTCTATCAATATTGCACAAAACACAGTAAGAACTTTTATATCTATACCATTATAGTAAGCGCGCTCTTTGCATTTGGCTTAGCACCGTTAGAAAAAAGTTTAGGATTAATTGAAGCGCGTAAGAGCATGAATTTATTTTACGTGTTTCTAATAGACCTAGGTATTGTATACTTTGCTTATTGGATTACTAAATGGCTATTAAATATTCAAAAGAAAGAGCAAGCTTTAGATAAATAAAAAAAGAATGTTGAATACTCAACATTCTTTTTTTATTTAAGCAGAACAGTTGTGTGTAAACATTTAAGCCAGAGCTGCCAATACAATCGCAATTCCGTTAAAAACGCCGTGGATAATCATTCCCGGTACCACAGAACCTGTTTTTTCATAAGCCCAGCATAGAATAATGCCAGATATGAAATTAACTAGCAATGTATTGTAGGTTGGCAAGTGAGCCAATGTAAATAATAATGAGCTGATAAGAGTGGCATTGAAAATACCCCATCGTCGAAACCAACGATACAGAAAACCTCGATAAAAAATTTCTTCGTATACAGGAGAAACAATACTAGCTGATATAAAACCAATCATAAAATTCATAAAGGTTAAACGTGATTGAAGACTTTCAGTTTTTTGATTGCTTGTACCAATGCCAAGTAACTCCATTACTATCACAGCTATGATACTCATTATAATTAATAGAAGAGTTAGCCAAGTAATGGTTATCCAAGCCTTTTGAGGGAATGTTTTTAATCCTACTTCTGTCCAATGAAGATGATTAGGCCGTAAAGCTACTACGTAAACACCTACTGTGAAAAGAATGGCCATCACCAATCCAGTTAATGTACCCGCATATAAATCATTTTGTAAAATAGCGTTTAGCTCTTTTTTGAAAAGATATTCAATTGCAATAGGTACAACAATAAACACAAGGCCTAATAATAGCGTTAGTTCTTTCCAACTCCATATACGCTTATTCCAATTCATTTTTTCAACTCCTAAGTAATGGGCTGCCTTTATGTATATTAGCTGTGCATGAACAATATCCTTTTTAATTTTGATTGAGGTTATTGCTTTGCATCAATACTTTTTTCTGCTAGGGTAGTACAAAAGCATAGGAGCGTGATGATATGCAAAATCGTAGTGTGCATAATCCATTGATTATTGATGTGTCACATCATCAAGGAAAAATTGATTGGAACCGAGTAGCTAGATCCGGCGTGCAGGGGGCATATATTAAGTTAACAGAAGGGAAAACGTTTACAGATCCAAGGGTATATGAGAATTACGATGGAGCTAAGAGAGCTGGTTTACCTGTTGGCTTTTATCACTATGCGCACTGTACCAACGACCCTAAACAGGAAGTGGCCTTTTTTTTACAGCAGCTTCAGTCAATGGAGTTTGATTTTCCCCCATGCCTAGATTTAGAAGTCAATAAAGGGAAAAGTCCTGAGTTTGTCTCTAGGTTTGGACAAGCATGGCTAAAGGAAATGGAGAAAAATACAGGTGTACAGCCGTTGTTATATAGCGGCTACCACTTTGCTAAAACATACTTCTCAAAGGAACTTTCTCATTATCCTCTTTGGATTGCTCGTTATAGTAGCAGCAATCGCGCAGAAGGATTTGATTGCCCGGGAAATCTACTTGGTTGGTCAGAATGGGCCATGTTTCAATATACAGATCAGGGAAAAGTTGAAGGAATTTCTACACATGTCGACTTAAATGAAATGAACATTGCGTTTTTTCAAGATATCACTGAGGCCAAGCCAGGCATACTAAGCACAGTGGCAACCTCTTTTCAACAAATAAAAAGTCAATTTGTGAAAAGACCTAAATCTTCTCTCCCCAAGAGCATATTAAAGAAGGGAGCAAGGGGAGAAGAAGTATACACGCTTCAAAAAGCTCTGGCATCAGTTTACTTTTATCCTAATAAATCGGCTCCTAATCATGGCATAGATGGAATTTATGGAGCAAATACGGCTGATGCGGTTGCTCGTTTTCAAAAGGTCTATTTGCCAAAGGAAGTAGATGGAATTTACGGACCGAATGTTCGAGTAAAATTAGAGAAAGTGATGAAAGAACAATGACGAGCATAGAACCTATGCTCGTCATTGTTGAAGGCGGTCTTTAATTAGCTTATATAGGGCGTTTATACCTAGGCTAATGCTAATTGTAATTCCTGATAAGGCAACGATAAATGCGATGTATTCAAACATTGAATAATCTTTTATCGCACTCCAATTTAGGTTTTTATTCCAGCTTTCGATAACTAAGTTCATTCCATAGATACCAGATAAGACAGTATAGATTGTTAAAATTAATAGTAGATAATTATGCCGCTTCCCTGCAATTTTTTCTTGATTTTGATATAAAGTCCCAAGTGTTTCTTTCACCTCTTGATAGAGTGAATCAATGTGAAACGTCTTTTTGAAAAGTCTAGAAAATTCTTGCCCTTCCGTTCGGGAACTGATTTCTAAAAACAAGTATTTACCCGAAAAGAGCGTGATGGAGCGAATGAGTCGTTCAATGTCATTTTGGTCTTTTTCAAATGTAAGTTGCGAATATTGATAAGATAGTTTCAATAGTACAATCTTATAAAAGAAATGTAAAAATAAATTATAGTAGTGCTGACCAAATAGATGATTCATTAACATTTGATCCGTCTCTTCATCAGCTGAATGTGAAATACAAGAAAAAACGTGATCTGTTACAACATAGTATGTTTCGGGCATCCATCGCTTGTATACGTGTTGATCATTGTATTCGTCAATATATTGTTGGTTTCTAGCTGAAATAAATGGTTTACCGCCAGTATCATAGCTGTTCAGTTGTCCAGTTCGAAATAATGTTCCACTGCTAATAGGCTGTTCATTGTTGACGGTCACATAACTTAGTACGTACATGCGTTCATCAATAAAATAAGGCAAACTTCCAAAGTGTTTGCTGTGCTGTGTTTCTTGCTCAATATAAGGTTTTAGAAACGGGGTTAAATTTGAAAAAATATAATCTTGTACTTTATCATAGGTTTTATTTTCGTATGTAATGGTTGCTCCATGCTCTTCAGCCAGTTTAGGCTCCAATACGCGAAACTGATTCATAAATTCAATGACGTCATCGTACGAATAATGGTTTCCCTTTACTTCGGTACGAATCGTCATTACACCGATTTCAAATGGGCATAAAAAAATATCAATAGACAACACTTCGTTTAAAATGGTTGACGCCTTTGTTTCAAATGTAATCTCTTGATTCATTTTTTTTGAAAATCGAATAAGTCCAGTTTCTTTCGTTGATTGAGGAAAAAGAATACATTCAATATAAGGAAGAAAATATTGATCAAGACTAGCATGAGAAACAAAGTAGTCCTCGCTATAAAATTTCTTTTCTAAATCTTTATTTTCTAGAGAAAAAAAGTCAAACTCATGTTTATTAAGAGCGGAAATTAAATCTTTTTTCTCTTTTCGATTAAAAGAAAAAGGAAACAAGAACATATTCATTGCACGATTAGGTGTAATATCTTGAAAAGGAGAGTTCATTGCTTGCGGCTTATTCACTAAAAAATCCCTCCCTTACGTTTTTCATTGTGGCTCTTTAAGTAATATACCTATATTTGACCAAAAAAAAACATAAAGAAACCAGCTGATTTTCCAGCTGGTTTGTTTTAATGAATAGAACGGTATACTCCAATGACTTTTCCTAAAATAGTTACATGGCGTAAGATAATAGGTGCCATTGTAGAGTTTTCTGGCTGTAAGCGAACAAAATTATCTTCTTTAAAGAAACGTTTTACAGTTGCTTCGTTGTCTTCGGTCATTGCTACAACAATATCGCCGTTATTAGCTGTTTGTTGTTGGCGAACAATTACCATATCTCCATCTAAGATACCAGCTTCAATCATACTTTCTCCCATGATTTCTAGCATAAATACTTGCTCATCAGGAGAGGCATACTTGTCAGGTAATGGAAAGTACTCTTCTACATTTTCAATTGCAGTAATTGGAAAACCCGCCGTAACTTTACCAATAACAGGAACATTTATCACTGCGCTGTGTGGAATGGTCACATCAGCCTCTGCTTGAAGAATCTCAATTGCTCTTGGTTTTGTTGGATCTCTACGAATTAGCCCTTTGCTTTCTAAACGAGCTAAGTGCCCGTGAACTGTTGAACTAGATGCTAAACCAACTGCTTCACCAATTTCACGAACAGATGGCGGATATCCTTTTAATTTCACTTCATGCTTAATGAAATCTAGTATTTCTTGTTGCCGTTTTGATAGCTTCATATATTTCACCTCATCTTTAGCTATTCTTTGCTATAAATTATATCATGGCTATATATAATATACAAACATAAGTTCGAAAAAACCCATTGACAGAAACGGGTGTTCGCAATAAAATGAGAACATACATTCTGAGGGGGATTTGAGATGAGACCATTAATTGAATCTATTAAGCATTACACTACCTTTTTTGTGGTTATCGCCGCACTTACATATGTCTTGACGTTATTATTAGGAGCAGATAGAGTGGAGTTAGAAAAATACACAACTGTTACCATTGCAAAGGGTGATACTATTTGGGAATTATCCCAAGAATATAGTAAGCATCATAATTTATCACCAAACGAATTTGTAGAATGGGTCCAAAATATGAATGAGCTAACTGTTCCATCTACACAGTCGCTTTCTCCGGGAGATCAGCTATATATTCCGGTACTAAAATCTGAGTTAGCAAGTGATCATCAGATTGCTTTTGATAAATGAACTAGAACTACGAGTCCCCTGCTAAATGATGGTAGGGGTTTTATTATTTTGAAATAAAGAAAGGGAGCTAGATAGATGAAAGCAGTTATCTATTGTCGAGTAAGTACAGATAAAGAAGCGCAAGAAACATCGTTAAAGAGGCAGGAAGAAGAGTTAATGCAGCTTGCTAAGGTGCATAATTTTACAGTTGGTGAAGTTATCTCTGAAAAAGCAAGCGGTTATGAAGTTGACCGAGAAGGAATATTAGAAGTGTTAGAATTGGTAAAATCAGAAGGTGTTTCGACCTTGCTCATTCAGGATGAGACACGACTAGGACGAGGGAATGCAAGGATTGCTTTATTACATGCATTAAATAAGGAAAAAGTAGCAATTTATACGATTAGTCATCAGGGACAGCTACAGCTATCAGAAGCTGATTCCATGTTGTTAAACATCATTAGCTTGGTAGAGGAACATCAAAGGAAATTACATAATGCAAAGATTAAACGAGGGATGAAAAGAGCGGTTGCCAATGGTTATCATCCAGAGCATAATTTAAAGAACCAGCATGTAAACTCAGGTAGAGACCGAAAGGAAGTTCCTATAGAAGAGATTGTACAACTACGTAACAACGGCTTAACGTTTGCAGAAATTGCTGTCACCCTAAAGGGCTTTGGCTATAAGGTGTCAAAAGCAACTGTACATCGTCGCTATCAGGAGTACTGCGATGATCAAGGCGAGCTTCTTGCTAAAAAACAAGAGATTTAGTAAGATGTGTGTACGTATTGTATTATGGTTTAAATTGTATTAAAAAGCGAGGAGTTCTGACAAAATGTTGTCTAAAGATAAAATGGCACGAATCAATCACCTATCTAAAAAATCAAAGGCGGAAGGTTTAACAGAAGCTGAAGCCACAGAGCAGCAAGAGCTTCGTAAAGAATACTTACAAACGTTCCGTCAATCAATGACAAATCACCTTCATACAATCAAAGTCGTTGATGAAAAAGGGAATGACGTAACCCCTAAAAAACTGAAAGATAGCAAAAAGAAGCGTCTACACTAAGGCGATAGTTTGCTGTGGTGCAAAAACTAGAGAAATGAGTTTCTCTAGTTTTTTGTATATTTTTGCGTTTGGAAACGAAAAATGTAAAAGTACGAAAAAAAACGAATCAAATATTGTACAAAATCGTGAATCATTAGTATGATTACATATATACATAGTTTTGAAAGGAATGAAGAGTTATGACACAACGTATTGAAGATCTTTCAATTGCAACAATTCGTACTTTATCAATTGATGCTATCGAAAAAGCAAACTCAGGTCACCCAGGTATGCCAATGGGAGCAGCTCCAATGGCTTACACGCTATGGACAAAGTTTATGAACATTAATCCATCAAATCCAGATTGGTTTAACCGTGATCGCTTTGTTTTATCAGCAGGACATGGTTCAGCACTTTTATATAGCTTATTACACTTAGCAGGCTATGACCTATCAATCGACGATTTAAAAAACTTCCGTCAATGGGGAAGTAAGACACCGGGTCATCCAGAGTATGGTCACACAGCAGGTGTTGATGCAACAACTGGTCCATTAGGACAAGGAATTGCAATGGCGGTTGGTAAAGCAATGGCCGAGCGTCATTTAGCTGAAACATATAACAAAGAGGGACTTGAAATCGTTGACCACTTTACATACGGTATTTGTGGTGACGGAGACTTAATGGAAGGTGTATCAGCTGAAGCAGCTTCACTAGCAGCGCACTTGAAATTAGGTCGCCTTGTCGTGCTTTATGATTCAAACGACATCTCATTAGACGGAGACTTAGACCGTTCATTCTCTGAGAACGTAGAAGATCGTTTCAAAGCTTATGGATGGCAAGTAATTCGCGTAGAAGATGGAAATGACTTAGAAGAGCTTTCAAATGCAATTGAAGCAGCTAAAGCAGATCTTTCTCGTCCAACTTTAATTGAAGTTAAAACAACAATTGGCTATGGCTCTCCAAACCATGCAGGAACATCAGGCGTTCATGGTGCTCCACTAGGCGCAGATGAGACAAAATTAACAAAAGAGGCTTACAGCTGGACGTTTGAAGAAGATTTCTATGTGCCAGAAGAAGTTTATGCTCACTTTAAAGCAACGATTGCTGATGAAGGTGCAAAGAAAGAAAAAGAATGGAACGACGTTTTTGCTCAGTATAAAGAAAAACATCCTGAGCTAGCCGCTCAATTCGAATTAGCTGTCCAAGGTAAACTTCCAGAGGGCTGGGAACAACAATTACCTGTATATGAAACAGGTTCAAGCTTAGCAACTCGTGCTTCATCAGGTGAAGTATTAAACGCAGTAGCACAAGCTGTCCCTCAATTCTTTGGTGGTTCAGCAGACCTTGCTGGTTCAAACAAAACAATGATTAAAGGTGCAGAAGACTTTACTGCAAAAGCTTACAGTGGACGCAACATCTGGTTTGGTGTTCGTGAATTTGCAATGGGTGCAGCGCTTAACGGTATGGCTCTTCATGGTGGTGTGAAAGTATTCGGAGGTACATTCTTCGTATTCTCTGATTACCTACGTCCAGCAATTCGTCTAGCAGCATTAATGAAGCTGCCTGTTACGTATGTATTTACTCATGACAGTATTGCAGTTGGTGAAGATGGTCCAACACATGAGCCAATTGAGCAACTACCTTCATTACGTGCAATGCCTGGTCTATCAGTTATTCGTCCAGCAGATGCTAACGAAACAGCTGCAGCGTGGCGTTTATCATTAGAGTCTACAGATACGCCAACAGCGCTTGTGTTAACTCGTCAAAACTTGCCGACTCTTGAGGGTACAAATGAAACTGCTTATGAAGGTGTTTCAAAAGGAGCTTACGTTGTATCAAAAGCAGGTAAAGAACAAGCGGACGCACTTCTACTTGCAACTGGTTCTGAAGTAAGCTTAGCAGTAGACGCACAAAAAGCACTTGAAGCAGAAGGTATTTCAGTGGCTGTTGTCAGCATGCCATCATGGGATCGCTTTGAGAAGCAGTCAGCTGAGTATAAAGAAAGTGTTATTCCAAAATCAGTGAAGAAGCGCTTAGGTATTGAAATGGCTTCGACATTAGGTTGGGAACGTTACGTAGGTGACGAAGGTCAAGTTCTTGGCATTAACCACTTCGGTGCTTCTGCTCCTGGTGAAACAATTATGAAGGAATTTGGCTTCACAGTTGAGAACGTTGTAGCAAGAGTAAAAAGCATGTTAAATGCATAATTATTGAAAAAGAGCAGGTCCTTTGGGCCTGCTCTTTTTGTTTCGACAAAAAAACAAAAGAATTTTTGCATCAATAGACAACCATTGCAAGATGAACAAGCTATAATAAAAAAAATAAAAGGAGAAAGAAGGAGGAGAAGTATGAGAACATATGAAGTATATTTAATGGAAGACGAAGTAGCAAAAGCATATTTTCAGAGAGAGAAGCTTGTTTTTCAACTATTTGTGGATTATAAAATGAAGAGAGGCTTAGAAGATCAATATCTTCAAAAACAGGTTGAATACATTACAAGACCTCTTGCTATTTCATACATTCAGCGCGCAATACTTCAAACATTTTCTCAATACCCTCACTTCTTTATACACAATGATCATTTCGTTTTAGAATACCCACATAAAAAAAGTCGAGCTTCACTCAAAATAAATAGTCAATGTATAACGATTGAAGGAGATGGAAATGTTGATGCAGAGACCGCTTTCTTTGAAGTGCTGCGAAAGCTTGATGCGTGCTATTTAGCAATTAATTATGGGACAGAAGAGTACGGGTGGCTAAGACCTGTTAAAACAAGAAAATATGTGTAATTATTTAAGGAAATTAGTCTGGAAATATTGTATATTGGCGAATGATTTAGTACACTGTAAGGTAGACAACACGAAGGAGGAAGTTGTAGTATGTGGCCATATATTCTAGTTGGTATTCTAGCATTGCTTGCTGGGGTAGCGCTAGGATTTTTCATTGCTCGTAAATACATGATGAGCTACTTTAAGAAAAATCCACCAATTAATGAACAAATGTTAAAAATGATGATGATGCAAATGGGCATGAAACCATCACAGAAGAAGATTAACCAAATGATGAAAGCGATGAACAGCCAAATTAAATAATGGTTAATTGGACAGACACTCTCAGCTTAAAAGGGTGTCTTTTTTGTTCACTAAGCACTATAAGGTGGAATAGAGCTAGCTTAATTATCAATGTGTTATAAAAAGCATCAACTCCTGCGTGTATATTAAGTATGTACTGACGATGGCATGTGGTTGTGTTAAAATATGTAAACAGTATACCGTTTTAATTGTTAGAAAATATAGAAAAATAGGGGTAGTGGTGGAGCTGTGAATATATTTCGTGATTTGGGATGGTTTTTTAAGCAAGAAAAGAAAGCATATATTATAGGGATTTTACTTTTGATAGCGGTTGCTTTACTTCAGCTAGTGCCACCTCGTGTTATTGGATGGGCAGTAGATGCTATTGAAAGTAAAAGTTTATCGAAAGAAACCCTTCTCCATATGGTGATCTTTTTAGGAGCAGCTGCTGTCGGTTCATATGGTATGAGGTACATGTGGCGAGTTATGATTTTTGGGGCAGCTGTTAAACTGGCAAGGCAAATGCGTAATAAGCTGTATGAACACTTCACAAAAATGAATCAAACTTTTTATCAAAATAAACGCACTGGTGATTTGATGGCTCATGCAACGAACGATATTCAAGCTATTCAACAAACAGCTGGCATTGGTGTATTAACACTTGCAGATTCTGTTATTACAGGGGGTGTTGTATTAATAACAATGGCTGTAACAATCAGCTGGAAACTAACGATAATTAGCTTATTACCTATGCCCTTAATGGCCTGGTTAACGAGTAAATACGGCACGATGCTACATAAAAGATTTGGAGAAGCTCAAGCGGCTTTTTCCTCTTTAAACGATAAGGTACAAGAAAGTATTACGGGTGTAAAAGTTGTAAAAACGTTCGGAAAAGAAGCATCAGAAGTCAATATGTTTACGAAACAATCAGCTGATGTTGTCGAAAAGAATATGAAAGTAGCGAGAGTTGATGCTTTATTTGACCCTACTATTTCGTTTATTGTGAGCTGGTCTTTTTTATTTGCTCTTATTTTTGGGTCACGAATGGTTGTAAGCAATGAAATTACGCTAGGAGAATTAGTTACATTTACTACGTACCTTGGGCTGTTAGTATGGCCGATGCTGGCGTTTGGTTGGCTTTTCAACATAGTCGAAAGAGGAAGGGCGTCATATGATCGAGTTTTTGCTCTGCTACAAGAAAAAAATGAGATTGTCGAGAGTGACCAACCTATCACAAAAAGCCCCAAAGGAGCGATTGTGGTACAGGTTAATCGCTTTGTATATCCAGGTACAGATGAAGTGGTTCTTAAAGATATCCACTTTGCCTTACAGGAAGGTCAGACGCTTGGAATTGTAGGGAAAACAGGAGCTGGAAAAACAACGTTACTAAAACTGCTTATTCGGGAATTCGATTTGACGGTTGGAGATATTTATTTTGATCAGCATAGCATTAAATCTTATAGCTTTGATTCTTTATATAATAGCATTGGTTACGTCCCGCAGGACCATTTCTTATTTTCAACGACAGTCGGAGAAAATATTGCGTTTTCGAATCTAGATGCTCCTCATTCAGATATAGAGCGAGTGGCACAGTTGGCACATGTTCATGAAGACATCATGTGCTTTACACATGGATATGACACCATTGTAGGAGAAAAAGGTGTTTCTTTATCAGGTGGACAAAAGCAGCGGTTATCAATTGCTCGGGCGCTATTACAGAATCCTCAAATGCTTTTTTTAGACGACTCACTTTCAGCAGTTGATGGGAAAACAGAAGCCCTTATTTTGAAATCTTTAAAGCAGCATCGTCAAAATAAAACAACAGTTATTACTACTCATCGACTTAGTGCAGTTGCGCATGCGGATTTAATTTTGGTCATTGAAGGTGGACAAATTATTCAGCGTGGAAGACATGAAGAACTTTTACAGGCACACGGATGGTATCAAGAAATGTATAAAAGGCAGCAGCTAGAAAAGATTGTAGAAGCTGGAGGCTATAAATATCATGAAAAATAGAGGAGTATTAAAGCGGTTATTAAGATATGCAGTTCCTCATCGCAAAGAATTTGCGCTTGCATTTTGTTTATTGTTGGTAGCCACCACGGCGGATTTGTTAGGTCCCATGCTCATCAAAGTGTTTATTGATACGTATTTAACAGAGCGTTATTTCCCTTTAGAGCCTCTCTTATTATTAGGAGTTGGCTACATGGTGTTGAATATGATTAAGGTAGTTATTCAATACTTTCAACAGCTTAGGTTTCAGAAGATTGCTTTAAACGTTATTCAACAAATAAGGATTGACGTGTTTTCACATGTACATAAGCTTGGGCTTCGGTATTTTGACCGAACACCAACGGGAAGTCTGGTCTCACGAATTACCAATGACACGGAAGCAATTAAAGAAATGTTTGTAGAAGTTATTGCAGTATTTATTCAAAACGGTGTCTTTTTAATTGGTATTTTTGTAGCCATGTTCATTTTAGATGTGAAGCTAGCTCTTTATTGCTTAGCGCTTTTACCATTCATTTTTTTCTTAATGAAAACATATCAGCATTTTAGTGGGATTTATTATACGAGGTTAAGAGAAAAACTCAGTCAGCTCAATGCAAAGATTCACGAATCGTTACAAGGTATGGGAATTGTTCAGATATTCAGGCAGGAAAAGCGTCTAAGGCGTGAGTTTGGAGATATCAATGAATCACATTATCAAGCTGGTGTACGTAATTTAAAGCTGGATGGTCTACTTTTAAGGCCAGCAGTTGACGTGTTGTATGTTCTCGCAATTATTGGTGTACTTAGTTACTTTGGTATATCAGTTTTAGATAGTCCGGTAGAAGTTGGAGTGTTGTATGCTTTTGTAAACTATTTGGAACGTTTTTTTCAGCCAGTTAACGAAATGATGCAGCGCCTTTCAATGTACCAGCAAGCCATGGTCGCTTCAAAGCGAGTATTTGAACTGATGGACGAAGGTGAAAAAGCCCCTTCTTTTATGAAAGACTCACAAACTACAATTAAGCGAGGTATGATAGAATTTAAAGGAGTTACTTTTTCTTACGATGGAAAGACGAACGTATTATCGAACATTTCTTTTTCAATTAAAGAAGGTCAAACCGTTGCGTTAGTGGGACATACAGGTAGTGGGAAAAGTTCCATTATTAATTTGCTTCTAGGTTTTTATACGCCAAAGAAAGGTGAAATTCTAATTGATGGTCAACCTCTTCAAACGTATAGTGAAGAAGAAATTCGAAAAAGCATTGGTCTAGTACTGCAAGATTCATTTATTTTCGCTGACACAGTTAACGCCAATATTTCTCTTCACGACCCTTTAATTTCAGAAGGAGACGTACGAGAAGCGCTGAAATTTGTACAGGCAACACCTTTTATTGAAGGTTTACCTAATAGTTATAATGAAATGCTTGTTGAAAGGGGAGCCACATTGTCAAGCGGTCAGCGTCAGCTCTTATCATTTGCTCGCACAATGGTGCGTCAACCCAAAATACTAGTTCTAGATGAGGCAACAGCACATATTGATACAGAGACAGAAGACGCTATTCAAGCTGTTTTAGGAAAGATGAAGGCCAACCGAACAACGGTGGCAATTGCTCATCGTTTGTCTACTATTCAACATGCAGACGCTATCTTAGTGCTACATAAAGGTGAAATTGTTGAAAGAGGTACTCATATAGAGCTGTTAGAAAAGCAGGGGCTTTATTATAGTATGTATCGGCTCCAGAACAATCAAGAAGAGGCTGTTAGAGAGATATAAAAAAACAACCTCTTAAATAGAAGTTGTCTCGGAGTGCTGTGAAGGAGTGTTATTGTAGATGTTTAGCAGGTGGTCTAATTCTTGACTATGCTTAATAGCAGGAGGAGAATTTAATCCACTAACTCGAACGACCCGAATCAGCTCTTCACGCTTCTTTTCAATCTCTAACAATATATTTTGTTTCAGCAATAGAACTGGTCCCTTCTCAATAAAACTTTTACCTAATTATACAAGATAATGGCACTTTTTGAAAAGGAATAGATAAGTCATTTTGATGACAAATTGGTAACAGATTCTAAACAAATGGAGTGAATTAAAGATGGCTGATGTGAATTTATTTTTAGCATTTGGAGCAGGATTTTTATCGTTTATTTCACCATGCTGTTTACCGTTGTACCCTGCTTTTTTATCGTATATTACAGGTGTCTCAGTAGGCGATCTAAAAGAAGGAAAAAACGTACATCAGCGCAAAGCTCTTTTACATACCACTTTTTTCTTATTAGGCTTTTGTTTAATCTTTATTGCAATTGGTTTTGGTACTTCTTTTATTGGAAATGTATTTGCAAACTATGGAGACTTAATTCGTCAAGTAGGCGCCATACTCATTGTATTTTTAGGGCTTGTAACGATTGGAGTCTTTAAGCCAAAGTTTTTAATGAAAGATCGCAAAGTACAGTTTTCGAACCGCCCTACAGGTCTGTTAGGTTCTTCTCTTATTGGAATGGCGTTTGCTGCAGGATGGACGCCATGTACGGGACCTATTCTTGTATCGGTTATGGCCTTAGCAACTACTAACCCTAGTTCAGCTATGCTTTACATGATTGCTTATTCGCTTGGGTTTTCAATACCATTTTTCATCATGTCATTTTTTATAGGTAAAATGAACTGGATTAAGCGCCATATGAAAACGATGATGATGACTGGTGGATATGCAATGATTGGAATGGGAATCATTTTATATTTTGACTGGATGACTAAGATTATTATTTATACAACGAGCATCTTTGGAGGGTTTACAGGATTCTAGATAGCGAAGTAAGCTACCTGAAACCTAAGATAAAAAATAAAAAGCAGTTATTAAAATCGTTAAAGCCAGTGTGAAAGATCTTATTGTAAAACCTTTGAAGAGTTATCAGTTTAACCTATGCAACATTTGATAAACTAGTAAAAAACAATCGTTCATTGAATTAGAGACGCTTATATTAAGCGTTTTTTTTGTTAATGAAAAATTTATTTTTATGTATTCCTTAACGATATAGAGAGTGATACAATGAAACCGTGAAATTTGTAATTTAAAAGAGGTGTAGAAGTGAAAGAGATTATTTTAATATTGATTTTGCAACTAGTTTATGTACCAATCTTAACGTTGCGAACTATTTTTCTAGTAAAAGGAATGAGTATGTACGCCTCGGCTTTTGGTTTTCTAGAAGCATTAGTATATGTATTTGGTTTATCCCTCGTCTTTTCAGGTGACCAAAGTATTGTAGCTATGATTGTGTATGCTGTAGGGTTTGGTGCTGGGATTATATTAGGTGGATATATCGAGTCACGCTTAGCAATTGGGTATACGACATTTTTAGTGAATTTAATGACAAAAAATGAAGAACTGATTAACCGCCTTCGTCAAGAAGGTTTTGGAGTTACGGTTTATCAAGGTGAAGGAAGAGATAGCGCACGTTATCGTTTAGATATTTTAACAAAAAGAAGTCGTGAAGAAGAGCTATTAGACTTTATTGAAGAATATGAACCGAGAGCATTTATTATTTCATACGAGCCTCGTAAATTTAAAGGTGGCTTCCTATTAAAAGCAATGAAAAAGCAAAAAGCAAAGTCTAAACAAAAAACGAAAAACGATCCTTCGCATTTAAAATAAGACAAGATTTCACATTCTTTTGCAGTTGTTTTATAATAGGAAATATATTATGAGTAAAGAAGGGGTTACTTTGATTTATGCGTCCACGATTTTTGCTGTTTTAATGGGTTCATTCATTATTTTTATGAGGATGAAAGCATCTGAAAAGCCGGTAAATGCTAAGAAAATCATTTTACCACCTTTTTTTATGAGCACGGGAGCATTGATGTTTATTTTTCCAGTTTTTCGAGTAACTGGAGCTGAATTTTTAGAGGCCTTGATAGTCGGTCTGTTCTTTTCATTATTTCTAATAAAAACATCAAAGTTTGAAGTACGTGATGATGATATTTACTTAAAACAGTCAAAGGCGTTTATTTTTGTGATTATTGCATTGTTACTCATTCGCGTTGTCATGAAACTATATTTAAGCTCAACAATTGATGTAGGCGCTCTTGGGGGAATGTTCTGGATATTAGCATTCGGTATGATTGTACCATGGCGCATTGCAATGTATCGCTCGTATAAAAAACTTGAGCAACAGCTACAGCATAACTTGATGAATAAAATGATTTAAAAAGGTGTCCATAAGGGACACCTTTTTTGGTTATTCAAATAAATGTTGGTACGGAGCGTGATCGATACGTTGAGCTTTTAATGTTTTTAACAAAAACTTATGATCTCGTTTTGGAGTTGCCGTAATGTATCCTCGAATAATTAAATCTTCCGTAATACTTGCAGCTTGTTCTTGAAGTGCAAGTTCACCGATTTTGCCGGCAATTTTTTGCCTAGCTACGTCGCGAAATAGCTCAGGAACAGGTTGTACAAGCGTCTCCAATAATTGTCTTTGTTCATTAGACCACAAATGAATCGTTTGCTCTAAGTAATAGTCTTGCCAATCAAGAATTGACTTTCCATCTTCCTTTGGTAACCGCTTTAAAAATTTTCGAAACATAAAAAAGCCACCGATTGCAAACAAGCTAACTAATATGACAACCCATAGTATAATGAACCACAAAAACCATCCCTCAAGCATTTTATCCCTCCTATGTATTGTATGCTCTTAGCAATATATAGCTTTTATCTTTATTATAGCGAGGAGTGGATAAACGTGGCAACAGCTAGTTTAGAAGAATAAAAGCTTCACGTGAGTCGAAAACGACTTAATTAAGTCGTTATTGACTTATAAAGAAAGAGAAAATTGTTCAGAAATGTCGAAAAAATTAAACTTTTAGAGTTGGCACGCTTCTTGCATATTAAAAACGTGAGGAAATCAACTAGTGAAAGGAAGATTATAATGAGCAGACAATTCAGTCAGGTAGATAAAAACTTTCCGGGTGAAAACGCAAAACAACTATTAGAGCGTAGACATAAAGCTGTGCCAAAAGGTGTGAGCTATGGTATTCCAACATTTGCTGAAAGAGCAGAAGGTGCGTTAGTAACAGATGTTGACGGCAACACGTTTATCGATTTTGTTGGTGCTATCGGAACAATTAATGTCGGTCATGGACATCCAAAAGTAAAAGAAGCGCTCCATAAGCAAGTCGATCGATTTATCCATACAGGTTTTAATGTAGTGATGTATGAATCGTACGTAGCATTGTGTGAACGATTAGCAGCTATTGCACCAGGGAACTTTGACAAAAAGGTATTATTATTAAACAGCGGTGCTGAAGCAGTGGAAAATGCTGTAAAAATTGCTCGTAAATATACAAAACGTCAAGGCATCATTTCGTTTACTCGTGGTTTCCATGGACGTACACTAATGACAATGACGATGACAAGTAAGGTGAAACCTTATAAATTCGAGTTTGGACCATTCGCTCCAGAGGTATATAAAGCTCCTTATCCTTATCCATATCGTAGACCAGAAGGGTTGACTGAAGAAGCTTATGAGGACTACATCATTTCAGAGTTTAAAAACTTTTTGAATAATGAAGTAGCACCTGAAACAGTAGCAGCAGTAGTCATGGAACCGATTCAAGGAGAAGGTGGTTTCATCGTTCCTGGAAAACGCTTTGTTCAGGAAGTATATAATGTATGTAAAGAAAATGGAATTTTATTTGTTTCAGATGAAATTCAAGCCGGTTTTGCACGAACAGGTCGTTATTTTGGAATTGAACACTTTGATGTCGAACCGGATTTGATCACAGTATCAAAATCACTAGGTGCCGGCGTACCAATTAGTGGTGTCATTGGCAGAGCTGAAATTATGGACGAGTCTAATCCTGGAGAACTTGGTGGAACGTATAGCGGAAGTCCTTTAGGGTGTGAAGCAGCATTAGCTGTACTAGATATTATTGAAGAAGAAGGGTTAAATGAGCGCAGTGAGGTCCTTGGTAAGGCTGTTCGCGAACGTTTTGAAAAGCTGAGTGAAACGTATGATGTCATTGGAGATATTCGAGGTCTTGGCTCGATGTGTGCCGTAGAATTAGTAAAAGATCGCGTTAAAAAAGAGCCAAATAAAGAATTAACACAAAAAATTGTGCAAGAAGCAAATAAGAGAGGGTTATTGTTGCTGAGTGCAGGGGTCTATGGCAATGTGCTTCGTTTCTTAATGCCGATTGTCATCACAGATGAACAGCTTGAAGAAGGGCTGCAAATTGTGGAAGAATCGTTGGTAGCAAGTGTACAACAACTTGTCAATGCGTAAACAAAAATGATGAGACAAGGGTCACTTCCTTGTCCTTTGTCTCTTAATAGAAGTATCATTTTCGTTACCAAACTTTTCTGATAAAATAAATGAATACTATTTTTGATGAAAAGGTGATTTAGTTAATGAGCAACAGCGAGAATATGTCTTATATGAATCAAGAACTTTACGATATCTTTGAGTCATCCTTTGATGAAGTGTTTGTTACGGATGCGCAAGGCCATGTCGTGATGGTAAATTCACAGTGTGAAAAAAATTACCATCTGAAAGCGGAAGAGTTTATTGGAAAGCACGTAAAGGAACTTCAAGAAATGGGGATTTTTTATCCCTCAGCAACGCTGCAGGTCATTGAATCCCACACATCGCTAGAGCTTGTACAAAAAACAAGTTCAGGTAGGTATTTGCATGTTCGGACTCGTCCCGTTTTTGATGAAAGTAAGCAATTGAAAAGCGTCATTAGCTATTCCCGTGATTTAACGGATTTAATGCAGTTGAAAAATAAAGTAGAACAGATGGAAGAGCAGCTAGAGAGTTATCAAAAAGAGATGTCCGATTCTATAGAGCTAGAGGGCATTGTAACCAACAGCAAAGCAATGAAGAAAGTATTTGCTATTGTTCAACGAATTGCTTCTGTTCATACAACCGTTCTCTTACTTGGAGAAACAGGTGTTGGAAAGAGTAGGGTAGCAAAATTAATTCAGCAGCTAAGCGTTAGAAAGAATGCTCCTTACTATGAAATTAACTGTGCAGCTTTACCAGATCAGTTAATTGAATCGGAACTGTTCGGCTATCAAGGTGGTACATTTACAGGCGCGTTCCGTGAAGGAAAAAAAGGTATTATCGAGCTATCAAACGGAGGAACCTTGTTTTTAGATGAAGTTGGTGAGCTATCGTTACAAGCACAAAGCAAATTGCTTCATGTGCTTCAAGACCGCACCATTCGGCCTGTCGGTTCAAGTAAAACAATTCCGGTAGATGTACGCATTATTGCTGCAACCAATCAAGAGTTGGAGGCGATGGTGGACAAAGGTTTATTTCGAAGAGACTTATATTATCGTTTGAATGTAGTCCCCATCACAATTCCTCCTTTACGTGAACGGGCAGAAGATATTTTACCGCTGGTCTATCAGTTTTTAAATCATTTTAATGCAGTGTATGACCGCAAAGTGGAGCTTTCACCAAAAGCATTAGATGCGTTTAGTAGACAGGAGTGGAAGGGGAATGTGCGAGAAGTTGAGAATATGATTGAGCGTCTTGTCGTTACAAGTGATAACGTAGTAACGCTAAAAGATTTACCATTCCAACAGGACTTTTCAGTTCATAAAAACAATCGTACATTGCCAGAAGTCGTAGAAGAAATAGAGAGAAAAATGGTGGTCGAAGCTTATGAAAAGTACGAATCTTCTTACAAAGTTGCGGAACAATTAGGGATTAGTCAATCACAAGCGAATCGAAAAATAAGGAAGTATCTAGAGGGGATGGATGAAGGAGATGAGCAAGCAACCTAAGCAATTGGATAAGGTATTATCGAAATTTGATGTATTATGTTTAGCTATTGGAGCCATGTTAGGCTGGGGTTGGGTTGTACTATCAGGTACTTGGCTAAATTCGGCTGGATCATTAGGAACATTAATTGCTTTTTTAGTGGGAGGACTACTTGTTATTTTTGTAGGACTTACCTATGCTGAATTAGCATCAGCCATGCCAAAAGTAGGCGGAGAGCATGTATTTGTAAAAAGAGGTCTTGGAAAAAAGGCATCGTTTATAGGTTCATGGGCAATCGTTTTAGGGTATGTATCTGTAGTAACGTTTGAAGCAGTTGCGCTTCCCACTGTCCTAGACTATTTAATTCCAAACTATCAAACGGGGTATTTATGGACAATTAATGGCTGGGATGTTTACCTAACGTGGGTATTGGTTGGAAGTGTAGGAGCCGTTATCTTAACAGCCATCAACTATTTCGGTCTCAAAACAGCAGCCTTTTTACAAGTTGTACTAACAGTTGCCATTGTGGGGATTGGTATTCTTTTAATTTTTGGCTCAGGGATTAATGGAGATACAAAGAATTTGGAACCATTATTTATTGGTGGAGCAGGTGGCATTATGACCGTACTCGTCATGGTCCCTTTCTTATTCGTTGGTTTTGACGTTATTCCTCAAGTAGCAGAAGAAGCTAATTTACCAGCAAGAGAAATTGGTAAGATTTTAATTATTTCTGTAAGTGCTGCAATTGTATTTTATATGTTAATTGCTTTAGGTGTAGGCATGTCACTAAATAAGGGTGCTTTAGAAATTTCGCAGTTAGCAACAGCTGATGCGATGGCTGCAGCGTTTAATTCACCATTATTCGGGAAAATTCTAATTATTGGTGGTATTGCAGGAATTGTGACAAGCTGGAACGCATTCATTATCGGAGGAAGCCGTGTTATTTATGCGATGGCACAAGATGGAATGTTACCATCTTGGTTTGGTCGCCTTCATCCTAAATATAATACTCCTTCCAATGCGGTTATTTTCTTAGGGGCATTAGCAGTGTTTGCTCCACTATTAGGTAGACCTGCACTTGTATGGATTGTAGATGCAGGTGGATTGGGGATCGTTATAGCTTACTTAATGGTTGCATTATCGTTTGTAGCTTTACGTAAAAAAGAACCACAGATGAATCGTCCATTTAAAGCTGGAAAAACAACTTTTGTCGGTTGGTTAGGTGTCATCTTTAGCATTGGATTTATTGCATTATATATGCCTGGCATGCCTGCTGCTCTTATTTGGCCATATGAGTGGGTTATGGTATTAGGATGGACGCTTATCGGAGCATATTTCTTTATTAAGATGAACAAAGGGGTTTATCATAGCAATGACGAAGAAATACAAGTAAACGATACTGACAGCTCGGTTGACGCGAAAATTAATTAAAGGAGTGATCATTCATGAAGCAAGCAAGTTTATATATTAACGGTGAGTGGGTAAAAACGTCTGAAACGTTTGACGTTGTAAATCCATCTACAAATGAAGTCGTAGCTTCAGTTGCTAAAGGTGGAGCTAAAGAAGCAAAATTAGCAGCGGATGCAGCATACGAAGCGTTTGTAGAATGGTCTAAGAAAACAGCAGAAGAACGTGGGAAATTATTAATGAAGTGGCATCAGCTAATCGAGAAGTATACGGACGAGCTGGCTGAAACAATGACAATTGAGCAGGGAAAACCACTAAAAGAAGCAAAAGGTGAAATCGGCTATGCGAATGGATTTGTATCGTGGTATGCAGAGGAAGGTAAGCGAATATACGGTGAAACAATTCCAGCATCAGCTCCTAACAAACGCTTATTTGTTCATAAACAACCAGTTGGTGTAATCGCGGCTATTACACCTTGGAACTTTCCAGCTGCAATGATTACACGTAAAATTGCGCCTGCTTTGGCAGCGGGTTGTACGGCTGTTATTAAGCCGGCTGAACAAACCCCTTTAACTGCATTGCGCTTAGCTGAACTAGCAGCGGAAGCAGGTATTCCGAAAGGCGTAATTAACGTCGTTGCCGGAGATGCGAAATCAATTGGTGAAGCTTGGATGGAAGATGGTCGTGTTCGTAAACTGTCATTTACAGGTTCAACGGCTGTTGGGAAGCTATTGATGAAAGGTGCAGCAGATACAATGAAAAAAGTATCACTTGAGCTTGGGGGACATGCACCGTTTATCATAACAGAAAGTGCAGATTTAGATAAAGCAGTAACAAATGCCATCGCATCTAAGTTTCGCAATGCTGGTCAAACGTGCGTATGTACGAATCGTATTTATGTGCACGAAACGGTCGCAGAGGAATTTACAAAGCAGTTTGCACAAGCAGTCTCCCAACTAAAGATTGGTGATGGCTTAGAGGAAGGAACAGATATTGGGCCGCTAATTGACGAAAAAGCGTTAGAAAAAGTTCAGAAGCAGTTAAATGATGCAGTAGAAAAAGGTGGCGATGTTGTCACTGGTGGATCTGTTTTAACAAAAGGAAGCGGCTTATTTGTAGAACCAACGGTTGTCAAAGGCGCTACAGATGAAATGCTTTGTATGTATGAAGAAACATTTGGACCGATTGCTCCAATTGCTACTTATCGAGATGAAGCAGAAGTAATTCGTCGTGCGAACAATTCGCCATTCGGTTTAGCAGCTTACGTATTTACTGAAAATATTTCAGAGGCAATCCGTATTGCAGAAGCACTTGAATATGGAATTGTCGGTTTAAATGACGGTCTTCCATCAACACCGCAAGCTCCGTTTGGTGGTTTTAAAGAAAGTGGACTTGGTCGAGAAGGAAGTCACTTTGGAATTGAAGAATACTTGGAAGTAAAATACATCTCACTAGGACTGTAATTCAATAAATAACAAAGAGCTAGCTCCCTAATTTTATGGGAGCTAGCTCTTTTGTTACCCTGCTGCTTGGTTTGGTGATTTTGGATGCGTGTAGTCAATTTCCAAGCCGTTTGCGATATTTTGTTTTGCTTTTTTAAAGAATAAGAATAAAAAGATTATGCTTACCGCAAATGCGATTATATAAGATATGTCTATCGATAAATTAAAGCCGATTGGTGCATTCATAATGTAAGTTGTCGTTGCCATCGTCATAAATAACGCTGGAACCGTTGAAATCCAATGGTTAGCTCCTTTTACAATGAGATACATCGATGCGATCCATAGGGCAATAACTGCTGTTGACTGGTTAGCCCATGAGAAGTAGCGCCATAGCAGTGTAAAATCAATTTTAGTTAAGATAAATGCAATAACAAACAATGGTGCAGCAATGATTAAACGATTTGGTAATTTAATTTGAGAAAAATTCAGGTAATCTGCGATAATCATACGAGCGGAACGAAAAGCCGTATCACCTGATGTAATAGGTAAAATGATGACGCCAATAATGGCAAGCGTACCTCCGATTGCACCAAGCATTAATGTCGATACTTCAGATACAATGGCTGCTGGACCACCACTGCTAATAATACTATTTAAATCACGACCATCAAATAAACTCATAGCTGCCGCAGCCCAAATCATTGCAATTGCAGCTTCTGCAATCATCATGCCATAGAAAATTTTACGCCCTGATTTTTCATTTTGCAATGTGCGTGAAATAATAGGTGATTGCGTGGCGTGAAAACCTGATAATGCACCACAAGAAATCGTTAAAAATAAGAGTGGGAAAATTGGAATATTGTCAGGGTGCATGTTTGTAAATGAAAGCTCTGGAATAGGTGCTCCAGTTATAACAAGCATAGCTCCTACACCAACTGCACTGATAATTAGAAATGCACCAAAGATTGGATAAATGCGTCCAATAATTTTATCAATTGGTAAAATTGTAGAAAGAATATAGTAAGCAAAGATAGCAAAGATGATGATAGTCAGTGGAATGGTTCCATTCGCTAAGTCATTAATTAATGCAGCTGGTGATGTAATAAATACAGTTCCGACTAAAACGAGTAGCAAAATAGAGAAACCGTTTACAATATGCTTTGAAAAAGCTCCTAAAAATTTTCCAGCTAATTCAGGAATATGAGCACCACGGTTTCGAATGGAAATCATGCCGGTTAAATAATCATGTACAGCACCTGCAAAAATTGCTCCAATTACAATCCAAACAAATGCTACGGGACCATAAAGTGCTCCCATAATAGGTCCAAAAATGGGACCAACACCGGCAATGTTTAGTAGTTGAATTAACGAATTTTTCTTATTGTTCATCGGTACGTAGTCAATGCCATCTTTCATTGCATAGGCAGGAGTTGGTCGAGAATCTTTAACTCCGAATACGCGTTCAACTACTTTTCCATAAGTTAAGTACCCGATGAGTAATAGCACAAATGAAAGTAAAAATGTAATCATCGTATCAGTCCTTTACTAAGTTTTATGAAAACGGTTTCTTAAACTTAGTATACTAGAAAGCTAGCAAAAGAAAAAGGACCTTTTAGTCAAATTTAGTAAAAAGCCAGATCCTAAGAAAGGTTATCCTGAACGTAATATTTGTAGTCTAAAAACAAAAAGCAAAACTCTTCAAAGGAAAAAGTATTAAATGTTTCACAAGAGTAAGTGTCTAAAAAATCTTCAATCATATTGCGGGAGATGGATTGAAATAATCCCATTGTTTGAAACGAATGATGAAACTTATGATATAAAGGTTGTAATCCATAGTAGTCAAAGACATCTTCTAATTGTTCTGTATGCATTTTTCGCTCTCCTTTTTAAGTAGTATGTTCATGATGAGTGAGAAAAATAAAGGGAGTTTTCGTATAAAGGCTAGATTTTCTATTTCGAAGAAGCTATGCTAAAAAGATACACTGGTGATAAAGGAGAAAAGAACATGTTTATGTACGTCACAATATTAGGATTTTTAGCTTTTGCACTGTATGCTTGCACATTTGTGTACGCCATTATGAATAAAAATGGACAAGCAAAGCAAAATGGAAAGCGTGCCTTAATTGGCTTTTTAATAATGGCTGTAGGTTTAATCGGTATGCAAGTGTCATAGTTTGAGATTTCTTTGACAATTTTGCTACCTTCACTTATAGTTAACCATGAGCGAACGTATGTATCTGTTTTTGGTTTTCGTTCATAAACTGAATAAGAAAGAAGGTGGCATATTTGAGATACCATACACATATTGCAACATCGATTGCTGCCGGTGCAGGAGTAGCGATTCAAACAGATGTCTCTTTTACTTTTCCGTACGTAGTAGGGATTGCTATTGGCTCATTGCTCCCCGATATTGATGAGCCTAACTCGTACGTTGGGCGAAGATCGTTTGGGCTTGCAAAAGTAATAAAAGGTATTTTTGGGCATCGTGGAATTACACATTCACTTCTTGTTTGTGGCCTTATTTTTTATTTATATCAGCTATATCCATATGAATGGCTGTTTGGTATAGCTTGTGGCTATATCTTTCATGTAATAGGAGACTTCTTTTCCAAAAGAGGTGTGCCTTTATTTTGGCCAATTGTACGAAAGAAAATAAAATCGCCTCTTACATACGAAACAGGAAAACCTTCAGAACAGCTTATCTTTTACATAGCAATAGGTCTTATCATTTATTTCTTGTATAAATATAGCTTATATTCTCAGCTGTTTTAATGTTAAAAACCCCGACTTAAGTAGTCGGGGTTTTTAACATTAAAATGGAATTAGTGTCAACATGTGCAATCGGTAACATAACGTCAATCGTTGTACCTTCTTGAAGTATACTTTTTACGCTAAGCGTACCTTTATGTTCATGTATGACCTTATTGCAAATAGTCAAGCCTAATCCGACACCACGCTCTTTTGTTGTATAAAAAGGTTGACCAATTTTTTTTATTCGATCAGCATCCATGCCACAACCATTGTCAGTGATTTGAATAGTAACGTGTTGTTCATTTATCTTTTTGAAAGCGACTGTAATTTGTCCCCCTAGAGGCATCGCATCTATTGCATTTTGAATGACATGTATAAATACTTGCTTTATTTGGTGTGGTTGTCCATAAATGACAAAGTTATCATAGGTAGTATCGTATTCATAAACTACTGAAATTCCTTGATGTATACATGCTTGAGAGAAACGTTTTGTCACATCTTGTAATAAAGCAAGTAAATCAATATGCTCATAAGGCTGAACTTCTTGCTTGGCTAAACTCATAAATTCATTTACAATTTGTTCAATTTGATCAATTTCATTTTGCATCATGCGACGATAAGCAATATCTTGAGCACTTTGATATTCTTCACTAAACAGTTGTAAGAAACCTTTAATTGTAGTTAAAGGATTCCTAATTTCATGAGCAATACTTGCAGCTAATTCCCCAATTGCTGATAATTTTTCAGCATTTCTCATCATTTCTTCAAGTTTTCGCTGTTCTGTTATATCACGAGAGACGAACACAAAACCTTCAACTTTTCCATCATTAACAATAGGTACGCCTTTTCCTTCAAGTAAGATTGAAGTACCATCAGCACGTAGTTTTCGATAATGAAAAGTACTTGCTGTTTTTGTTACCATCATGTTTTCTATTCCAGTTGCCACTTTTTCATGATCATCTTCGTGTACATGAAGAAGTGCATCCTTTCCGATTAAGGAACAAGGCAAAAGGCCGAGTGTGTACTGGTAAGAAGGGGAAGCATATTCATAGCAGCCATCAGTTCCAACCACACAAATTAAATCATGGGTGTGTGAGAGAATTAAGCGATGGCGGATTTCGCTTTGCTTTAAATGCTCTTCCGCTTCTTTACGAGCCTGAATATCACGAGCAGTAATAACAACATAGCTAACCTTGTCATCTTTTACAGACGGAGTTCCTCGACCCTCAACCCAAATATAAGAACCGTCATCTTTTAGCAAACGATATTCTGCACTCATTTCAACTTTCAATGAAAACACTTGATGTAATTTATGTCGTATCTGATCGATATCATCAGGGTGTATTACATTAAAGTTTAAAGATTGTCCTTCTTCTGTTGGTAAATAACCTAATACGGATAAATGAGAAGGGGAGTTATAAATTAAATGCCCATGCTGGTCCACAACGGTGATTAAATCTCGCATATTATCTGTAATGATTCGATCTTTTAGCTGATGAAAAGATAAAGCTTGGTTTTCGTTAAATTGATATTTTACAGGTGTACCACACATTCTGCAAAAATTATATTCTTCTTGATAACCGCAAGATGAACAAACAGGCATCGAATCACTCCAATCTTCCGTAAGGTGAAATATAGGCTCTATATTATATTATACCTCATTCTAAACAGTTCTTGGTAGAAAGAAAACCCAAAAGTGAGGCTCTTTCGATAGATACAAAGTCTCATTTTTGGGTTTCTTCTTTTAAAGAGTGATAATGATGTAAAGCTCTTTCACGTGCAAATTTATGGTCAATAATAGGAAGTGGATAATCTTCTCCTAATTTTAAATTAATCTCTTGAAGCACACTTTCTGGTGTTTTCCAAGGCTCATGAATATATTTAGTTGGTACGTTTTTTAACTCAGGAAGCCATTTCTTTATATAAGTGCCATTCGAATCGAATTTCTCAGATTGGGTGATAGGGTTGAAAATTCGGAAATAAGGGGCAGCATCGGCTCCTGAACCAGCTACCCACTGCCATCCCAATGTATTATTAGCCAAGTCCGCGTCTACAAGTGTATCCCAAAACCACTCCGCACCGTAATGCCAGTGAATTAATAAATGCTTCACTAAAAAAGAAGCAACGACCATACGAACTCGATTGTGCATAAATCCTGTTTTCCACAGCTGTCTCATTCCTGCATCTACAAGTGGATAGCCCGTTTGGCCATGTTGCCAATTGCGTAAGCTTGCCACATCATTTTTCCAGTTGAAATTCATGAATTTCTCATTGAGAGGCTCTGTAATAGTGGATGGAAAGTGAAACAACAAATGATAAGCAAAATCACGCCATGCTAGCTGTCGAATAAACGTTTCAGCTTGATGAGTAAAGGTTGGATGCATTACTTTTTCTATCTTAGACAACAAGTAATGATAAAGAACTCTTACTGACAGCTGACCAAATGCTAAGTAAGGTGAAAGCTTGGAATGAATTTCTTTAGATGGAAAGTCTCTTCCTTCCTCATAATACTTAAGGTTGTGTTTTAAAAATTGACGAAAAACGCTAATTCCACCTTTTTCAGTAGGTGTCCATGTATCGTTAATTGTTGTTGCCCATGGAATAGTTGGTAAGAGATTTAATTCGGCTATTTCCCAAGAATTAATTGAAAATGGAATTGCTTTTACTTTTGTTATTTTTGGAACAGCTGCAGGTATATGAGATTTTCGCAAAACTTTATAAAAAGCGGTAAAAACTTTGTATGGTTCACCATTTGCTTTTCTTATCGAAGAAGGCTCCTGTAATAAAAAACCTTCAAATTGACGATCTGCAATCCCATACTTATCACAGAGGGAAATTAAAAGCTGCTCTTGCCGCCTTAATTCTGGTTCATAGCTAGTATTCCAATAAATGGCGATAGGTTTTATTTCTTTTATGAGGGATTCGATTGTTTCTAATCGAGCGCCCTTTCGAATAACTAAAGAACCTCCACATTCTTGAATAGATTGTTTAAAGTCTTCTAAAGCATGATGTAACCACCACTTTGATGCACTCCCTATAGAATCCTCTTCATCGTAAATAAAAACAGGAATGGCTAGGCCATCTTTACAAGCGTGATATAGAGCTGGATTATCTACGAGGCGAAAATCTCTTCGAAGTAAGACAATGATTGGATTAGCCATCATAAACGTCCTTTCTTTCAATAGTTTGCTATCTAGTATAAACATAAACAAGTCGATTGCCCAAGTTTTAATATGTTGCCCATTTTTAATAGGACGAAATTCAAACGCAAAGACAGGTGAATATGTTAAAACGGTAATAGTAACGGAAGGAGCCCTATAAATGAAACATGTATATGGAAGTTTACCAACTCCAATGCACGATCTTCGAATGAATCAAACGATGCAGGGAATGCCAATGCAGGGAATGCCAATGCAGGGAATGCCAATGCAGGGAATGCCAATGCAGGGAATGCCGATGCAGGGAATGCCAATGCAGGGAATGCCGATGCAGGAAATGCCGATGCAAGGAATGCCGATGCAGGAAATGCCAATGCAGGGAATGCCAATGCAGGGAATGCCGATGCAGGGAATGCCGATGCAGGGAATGCCGATGCAGGGAATGCCAATGCAGGAAATGCCAATGCAGGGAATGCCAATGCAGGGAATGCCAATGCAGGGAATGCCAATGCAGGGAATGCCGATGCAGGGAATGCCAATGCAGGGAATGCCAATGCAAGGAATGCCAATGCCAGAAATGCCACCAATGCATGGGATGTCAATGTCAGGAGGAGCAGACTGTGGGTGTGGGCAAAAGCCTAACAATTTCATGCCTGCAATGAATCAAGGTATGAATGCACCACTTGTACAAGGTGAAAACGTACAGATGCCTTCTAAGTCCATGATGCCTATGAATCCAATGCACAATGCGAATAAGCGAAGTGCTGGATACTTCTAATAAAAATGGTTAAAAAGCTAGAATTCTAAAGTTATAGAGTATAATTGTTGCATTTTTATAATAAAAACGTCATGAGAAATAGCCGGGTTTTTAGCGGTTATACTTGGCGTTTTTTGTTCGTAAGGAAAAAGACATCTTTTCAAGCGTGGTACGATATTGAAGAGAGTTTACTATGCTCTAGATTAATGAAGAAGAAAGGATGTTTATTGTAATGATAGATGTGATTGCGACTACATTGCATGATGCAAAGCTAGCTCAAGAGAATGGGGCAGATCGAATTAGTATTTGCACGAGCATTAATGAAGGTGGTATTACTCCAAGTTATGGGCTAATTAAACAAATAAAAGAAGTGATTACCCTTCCTGTATACGTAATGGTTCGACCTCATAATCAGTCGTATCAATACAATGAAGACGATATTCAAACGATGGTTCATGATATCGAAGCAGCAAGAAAACTCGGAGTAGAAGGAGTAATCTTGGGCTGCTTAACGTCAGAGAGAACCATTGATGAAAAGACGTTAAAAACTTTACTAAGTGCTTCTAAAGGAATGGATGTGACGTTTAACTTAGCTTTTGATGATTTACATAATCAAGAAGAAGGGCTTCAAACATTATTGAGTTATCCGGAAATAAAGAGGGTTATGACGTCTGGAGCGGATAAAAGTGCGTTAAACGGGATTCCACAAATCAAAAAAATGTTGCGTCAAATGAGAAATGAAAATCTTATATTTGTCGGAGCTAAAGGGTTAAAACCAGAAAACTTACAGGCTTTTCTATCAGTTACCAATTTAACTGAAGTGTGTATTGGAGCAGGTATACGAGTTAACTGTCAATATACACAGCCAATAAATGAAAAAAGTGTGCAAAAAGCAAAAGAAATTATGAATAAAATGAAATAAGAAAAAAGCGCTACGAATTTAAGTAGCGCTTTTTTTAGTAAGATCAGCATTAAAAATTGTCAATTACTAAAGAAGAGTTTAGGAAAAAATGCATATTTTTAGAAAAATCAGTTGACATTGAAAATCATTATCATTTATCCTTATGTATGTAATTAGTAATGAAAATCATTATCATTTAAATATAGGAGGATTATTCATGTCTATTTCAATAACAAATCAATCTACAAATGAAGCGTTACTTTCACAACAAGAACTTCGCGAATCAAATGCGAGATCTTATCCAAGAAGAATTCCAATTGCTATTCAAAAAGCAGAGGGTGTCATCATCACGGATATGAATGGCAAAGAGTATATTGATTGTTTAGCAGGAGCGGGCACTTTAGCGCTTGGTCATAACCATGAAGTAGTCCATGAAGCGATTCAACAGGTATTAGCTGATCGTATTCCTTTACATACATTAGATTTAACTACGCCGGTTAAAGAAGCGTTCGTAGATGAGTTGTTTGCAAATTTACCAACTGATTTTGCAAAAAAAGCAAAAGTGCAATTTTGTGGACCTACGGGTGGAGATGCAATTGAAGCAGCGTTAAAGCTTGTAAAGACGGCTACGGGGAACCGAACTATTTTGTCGTTCCAAGGCGGCTACCATGGTTCTACTCATGGCACATTAAGCATTAGCGGAACAATAAGCCCTAAAGAGCGAATTCATGCCTTAGTTCCAGATACACATTTCTTACCTTATCCCTACGAATATCGTTGTCCATTTGGAATCGGTGAAGGTGGTCACGAAGTAATTAGCACATACATTGAAAACTTACTAGACGATCCGGAAAGCGGTATTGTTAAACCAGCAGGAATTGTTGTTGAAATTGTTCAAGGTGAAGGAGGTTCGGTACCTGCTCCTGTTGCATGGTTGAAAGAGCTTCGTCGTATTACAAAAGAGCGTCAAATTCCGTTAATTATTGATGAAGTGCAAACTGGAATTGGTCGAACGGGTAAAATGTTTGCCTTTCAGCATGCTGATATTGAACCAGATGTTCTGGTGTTATCAAAAGCAATAGGCGGTAGCTTACCACTATCTGTTGTTGTATACGATAAAGCGTTAGACCAATGGGAACCAGGTGCTCATATCGGCACTTTTCGCGGTAATCAGCTCGCAATGGCAACGGGACAAGCAACGCTTAGCTTTGTGAAAGAGCATGCTTTAGATGCACACGCCCATGAACTTGGAACATACATGCAAATGCAGCTAAAAGCCATCCAAGCCGATAGTTTTTCTATTGGAGATGTTCGTGGTCGAGGGTTAATGATTGGAGTAGAAATTATCGATTGGTCTAAGCCAGCCAACAAGATTGGAGCCCATCCTGGAAATGGAGAGTTAGCGAAGATGATTCAGCAAGAGTGCTTTAATCGAGGAGTTATCTTAGAAGTTGGAGGAAGGCATGGAGCAGTTATTCGCTTGTTACCACCTTTAATTTTAAGTCAAGCTCAGGCTGATGATATCTTAGAGCGCTTTAAAGAATCGGTAAAAGCAGCAGAAGCTAAGTGGGTGAAAAGATAAGATGGAACAAGATTGTCAAAAGTGGTTTCTATCCAAGGATAATCAAAGCTTGAAAACGTATAGGAAGTTAATGAATCAGTCTATAGAGATGATCTCAAATTATTATAAAACAATCGACAGGCCTTATCATCATTGGCAACTAGAAGATTGCTTAGAGCACTTTAATGCTGAAATGACATTCAAAGAAAAGGGACGCACGTTCACAGAACTGACAGAGGCCCTAGAGCAACTTGTTTTAAAGCATTCCTTGCATATTTCTCATACCGGAGCAATGGCACATTTGCATTGTCCTCCAGCTATACCTGCTTTGGTTGCAGAAGTGTTTATCACAGCTCTCAATCAGTCGATGGACTCTTGGGATCAAAGTCCAATTGCGACTTATATAGAAGATGCTGTCATTAAAGAGTGCATCAAGCAAATTGGATATGGATCAAACGCAAACGGTGTATTTACAAGTGGTGGAACGCAATCAAATTATATGGGGATGCTACTAGCTCGCAATGATTATTGTAAGCGAAAGCTTAAAGCAAACGTACAGCAAGAAGGTCTACCACCTGAAGCAAATAAACTGCGAATCTTTTGTTCTGAAAAAGCACACTTTACAGTTCAGCAATCTGCTGCACAGCTTGGTTTAGGGATAAGCGCAGTTATTCCAGTAAAAGTAAACGAGCGCTATGAGATGTGCATAGAAGATTTACGTGCAAAGATAGAGCTTTCTCAAGAAAGTGGAGAGCTTCCGATGGCCATTGTAGCAACAATTGGAACCACTGATTTTGGAAGTATCGATTCTCTTTATGGTATTCATCAACTAGCATCAACTTATGATATGTGGGTGCACGCTGATGCTGCGTATGGTGGTGGCTTATTGTTCTCAGGGATAAATAGACATCTAGTTCAAGAGCTAAAGCTTGCAGACTCCATTACAATCGACTTTCATAAGTGGTTTTATCAGCCTATTAGCTGCGGTGCCTTCTTTGTAAATGATGAAAAAGCCTTTCAGCATATTCAACTTTATGCAGACTACTTAAATCCAGAAGAAGATGAGCATCTTCACCTTGTTAACCGTAGTATTCAAACAACTAAACGTTTTGATGCTCTTAAGGTTTGGCTAACGTTTCAAATGATGGGTACATCTTCTTTTGGTCAATTGATTGACCAAACTATTCAAAATGCGAGGAAGTTAGCTGAATATTTACAAGAACATTCAATGGTTAAAGTTATGAATGAACCGACGATGAACGCTGTTGTATTTAAGTATCAATGCAAAGAGCTAGGAGAAAGTGCTGAAGATCAAAAGTATATTGAAAACAAAATTAATACAATGATTCAGCAACAGCTATATGAAGCAGGAACCTTTGTTATAGCAAAAACAAAAGTGAACCAAGAAGTATGTTTAAAAGTAACAATGTTGAATCCGATGATTGAGTTTGAAAACTTAAAACAATTTATAAAAGAGGTACTTCAACTTGGTAGCGAGTTGGAGCAGAGGGAGGAAGCGTTACGTGAATGCGCAACAATCAGCTAATTTTATTACGATGCAAAATGTAGTGAACTGCTATGTAAGAGAAACAGGAAAGGGAACATGGGTAAAAGCGGGGGAGACTGAAGAACTTGTTGTCTCCCTAGAAAAGCAGCCCGTCACGCTCTATTTTCCAGTTTATTATCGGTCTTTAACTGGACGCCATCTATTAAAAGAGCAAATGGTATATCAAGTAGAAGGGCATGAGCGTCAAGAGCTAGATTTGTTAACACTATTGGCGCTGCTAATGAAAGAAGTAACGGAGGACTTACTTCAAATAAATGAACTGATTGTGCGCGTACTATTAAGCTATGAAAATATGAAGCAATTCATTGAAGTGAGACAAGCAGAACTTCAAGAGTGTTACGGGGCTGATAAGAACTTTTTACAATCCGAACAAGCGCTTTTAATTGGGCATCAGCTTCACCCAACTCCTAAAAGTAGACAAGGGATTTTGCCTGAAGAAGAAGTAATCTTCGCTCCAGAGCTAAAGGGAAAGTTTCAACTACACTATTTTTGCGCAGAAGCTTCATTGGTTAAACACGGCTCTGCACTGGAAAAAGCAAGTTTAATCATTAAAAAACAGCTGTTAGAAGACGCAGAAGTATCAAGTGAATTTAAAGCTAACTATTGCCAAGACGAAGAAAATGTATTGATTCCAATGCATCCTCTTCAAGCAAGATATTTACTTGGAAAATCAGAAGTTTGTGACTGGATTCAAAGCGGGCAACTTTCATATCTAGGCCCTCAAGGACAAGCGTTTTATCCTACTTCGTCTGTACGAACTGTGTATAACTCAAACGCAGACGTTATGTATAAGTTTTCAATACCCGTAAAAATAACAAATTCACTTCGCGTTAATAAACGAAAAGAGCTGTACCGAGGTGTAGAGGTAACGGAACTTTTACGTGCTGGTTTAGAGGAAGAGCTTCAGGTTCATCATCCTGCTTTTAAGATTATTAAAGACTTTGCATACGTCACGCTTGGTGAAGAAGAGCTTGGATTTGAGGTTGTAATTCGAGAAAACCCTTTTAAGGGAACAGAAGGGGATTCGACTACTCTTTTAGCAAGTTTATGTCAAGATCATGTGTACCGTCACCATACGCAGCTTCAAGAGATTATTCATCGTTTAGCTAAAGCTGAAAACCGATCACTGGAAGCTGTTAGTCAAGATTGGTTTAAGAAGTATTTAGACATTTCGTTAAAGCCAATGATGTGGTTGTATACAGAAAAAGGAATTGCGCTTGAAGCGCATCAGCAAAACTCAATTATCAAACTGACAAAAGAAGGCTATCCCAAAGCATTTTATTATCGCGATAACCAAGGATATTATTTTATGCGCTCTAAGCAAGAAGACCTGCAAAAACTTGTCAAAGGCTTAAACCAGATGAGTGATACAGTATGTGACGATGCGGTTGCTGAAGAGAGGTTTCGTTATTATGTTATCTTTAATCATCTATTTGGCTTAATTAATGCTTTTGGGACAAGTGGACTAATTGAAGAAAGCAAGCTGATTGAACAGATGCGTACAGTTATCTTGGGATATGAAAAGAATGATCATACAAATCTAGTTAAGAGTATGCTTTCTCAGGAAAGTTTGCCTTGCAAAGCCAATTTATTAACGCGCATTCATGATATGGATGAGCTAGTTGGTAGTTTAGAAACACAATCTGTTTACGTGGATGTCACTAATCCGCTTGCGGTTTTAGAAGGTGTGTATAAATGAAGCTATTAGCTGAAAATCATTATCCTATCTCAGTATGGGATGCAAAAATCAAAAAAGAGATTACGTTTCGCTATGTAACGTTTGAGAAAGATTTTGACCGCTTGCATGGTTGGATGAATCAAGAGCACGTCATTCCGTTTTGGAATTTGGATAAGCCAAGAGCTGAGTATGCATCTCATTTAAAGCACTTTTTAGCAAAAAAACATCAGCAGCTATTAATTGGTGAAATAGATGGGCAACCAATGAGCTATTGGGAGGCATACATGGTATCTGAAGATTTAATCCGTCATTATTATGACTATGAAAAAGGAGATCAAGGCATTCATCTGTTAATTGGCGAGAAAGATTATCTTGGCAAAGGATTTATTTATCCATTGATGCTAAGGCTCATGAAAAGAATGTTTGAAGTATCGGAAACAAAGCGTATTATGGCTGAACCAGATATTCGAAATGAAAAGATGATTCATGTTTTTGAGAAATGTGGATTTCAACAGTTAAAGACGGTTGAACTTCCGGATAAAACAGCTATGCTTCTTTATTGTCAACAAGACGTGTTTGAAAGTAGGTGGAACGCATGGATTCAAGGGAAGTTTTAGAGGTTATTGGAGTTGGAATAGGGCCATTTAACCTTGGACTAGCAGCTTTATTAGAAGAAACAGAATACTCGTATAAATGCTTTGATCAGAAATCTCAGTTTAATTGGCATCCAGGTATGCTTTTAGAAGGAACTACGCTACAGGTGCCGTTTATGGCTGATTTAGTAACGATGGTTAATCCATCTAGCCCCTATAGTTTCTTACGCTATTTACATGAACACGAACGATTGTATCAATTTTATTTCTTTGAGAAATTTCACATTCCACGAACTGAATACAATCATTATTGTCAATGGGTAGCTAATCAGTTAAAAGGGCTGCAGTTCAACAGCAAGGTTCAGAAAATTGAAATAGAAAAAGAGCAGCTATATAAATTAACAGTTGAGGAAAGTGGTAAACCAACCGTTTATTACGCGAAAAATGTAGTAGTAGGGGTAGGAACAAATCCAGCAGTTCCAGCTGACTTTAAAAGTTTACAAAGCAATCAATTCTACCATTCTGCTTGCTATAAGCAAAATCGTGATGAAACCGTTAAAGCTCGTCATATTACGGTCGTTGGTTCCGGGCAAAGTGCCGCTGAAGTAGTGTATGATCTGTTGCAACATCAACAGGAAAACAACTATGAACTCCATTGGTACACAAGGTCTAAAGGGTTTTATCCAATGGAGTATTCAAAGCTGGGGTTAGAACATTTTTCACCAGAATACACCCGTTATTTCTATCACTTAAATCAGGATAAAAAAAGAGAGGTATTAAAAAATCAAGCCCTCTTATATAAAGGAATTAGTTTTGATACGATTGCTGACATTTATGAACATTTGTATGAACGAACGGTTGGTGGAAAAGCTTCTCCTATTCATATGCAAGCACTAACAGAAGTCCAAGATGTTTGCCGAGAAGAAACTGACTATAAACTCACCCTTTATCAATATGAGCAAGGTCAAACCAAAGAATTGAAAAGTGATGTTGTTATTATGGCTACAGGATATATCAGCAGCTTTCCATCATGCTTAGAAAGTTTACAATCTCATTTACTATTTGATGAGAATGGACAACTGCAAATTGATGAACAGTTCAAAGTCAGGACTCAATCTGTTGAAGCCAATTTGTTTATTCAAAATGGAGAGCTTCATACACACGGCGTGGGGGCTCCGGATTTAGGGCTTGGTGCTTACCGAAATGCAGTTATCATTAATCAAATTGCAGGAAAACAAGTCTATAAAGTTTACAGTAAGAATGTTTTTCAACAGTTTGGTGTGTAACGTAAGATGAGTCGCTCGTGGATTATATTTACGTGCTTGTTTATGACAGTGGTGTCGGAAGTTCTCTTGTCACCTTTCTATCCCCAATTTTTCACAGAGTTCTTTCAGGTTGATGGCTTACAGGCGACATCCTTATTTATTATTTGTTGTCGAATGGTTGCTATTATTATGACTCCGATTTGGGGGATTCTTTTAAAAAAGTGGGAGGTTGAAAAAGTAAGCGTGTATGCGCTTATTAGCATAGGTATTTGCAAACTAATGTTGAGCGAAAGTAACAGCTTTTTCATGTTCCTATCTTTTTCACTTCTACTACTTGTATTTCAAAGCTGCCTATATTTACTGTATCCACACCTGGTAAGCACAAGTGAAAATAAAGAGAAAAAAGCAGCAACTTATCTCTTGGCATTGCACGGCGGAATAATTGTCGCAAGTCTGGCTGGAAGCTTCGTCATTTCATGGGAAATGCCGCTTTTAATTTATAAGTTCTTTGCGTGCACTGATTTGATTTTTGCCGCTATTTTTGCCAAAGGGTTTAGTGAATCTAAAAAAGCCAAGGAGAACAGGCGGGTTATTTGCACATCCTTTCCAACACGCCTAATTGGCTATTTGCTGGCCGTTTTTCTTTTTCATGTCGCTCACAATATGGTAAGGCCATACTTTACGGTTTTTGTTTCAAATGAATATGGAATCGATGAATGGTTAAATGCAGTGCTTTACGTGATGCCAAGCGTAATGGCGATTGTGCTAAAGTTTATGCTCCCTCCAGGAATGTTCGGTCGCTTTAATATGATGTATGTGTTATATGGAGTATTGGCATTTAGCTCAGTCGTCTTAATTATACAAGCTTTTACATCATCGCTAGTTCTTTTTATAATCAGCAGATGTTTATATGGAATAGGATTCTACATTAGTCTCCTACTTATCGATCTTTATCTTTTTAAGCAAAGCAACACGGAGACAGTTTCTTATTATAGTTGGATGTTAACGGCACAGAATGTAGGTTTGCTCTTTGCGCCGCTGCTTGCACTAATACTTGTTCAAAATGGCAAGCTTCATATTCCTCTTATTGGTGGTGGCATAGTACTACTGATAGCAGTTCTATCATTTATTATGGCTCAGCAGAGGTTAACAATCTATAAATCGATAAAGGAGAATAAAGGATGAAAATAACAGATACGAATTTAACAGCATTTACAAAAGAGCGCTGGGATAAGGCAAATAATCAATTGCTTGCTAAAATGTTAGAGGAGTTTATGTATGAAAACATTATTACTCCAGACGAGGTAAAAGCAAATGGGAACAGTTCATGGTATGAATGGAAAGATCCTCGTGGAATTACTTATCGATTTGAAGCGGAAAAACGTCTATTTGATAGTTACGAAGTGTTAGAAGAAACAATTTATATAGAAGAAAATAATATGACAATTTCCTCTTCGAGAGCACTACAGCTATTAATCAGTCTGTCTGATTTTAATGAAATGTCTTTTTCAACAGCAGGACATTTAGCTAAAGAATATATGCATACCCTTGTTGCTGATCTTCACTTGCAAGAACGTCTTAGTGCCGATGAACTAGCAAACCTTGATTATGCAGAGCTTGAAGGTGAAATGACGGGACACCCTTGGATTACATATAACAAAGGACGAATTGGTTTTAGTTATAGTGATTATATGAAATTTGCTCCTGAACAAAAACAAGAGATTCAGTTATCATGGATTGCCGTTTCGAAAACAGTAAGCTCGTTCCATTCATTGACCCCTCTTAAGTTTCAACAAGTAATGGAACAAGAGCTAGGTGAAAAGACGGTAGAAGTATTTGAGAGCCAATTGAAGGAAAAAGGCTTGCAGCCAGAAGATTATTATTATCTACCTGTTCATGAATGGCAGTGGAATAATATGATTATTCCTTTATATGCACAATATTTAGCAGAAAATCTCATAATACCACTGGGTGAAGGAGATGATTATTACCTTCCACAACAGTCGATTCGAACATTTGTTAATACAACAAATCATAATAAGTATCATGTAAAGTTACCAATGAGTATTTTAAATACGCTTGTCTATCGAGGGCTTCCGAGTGAACGGACGGTTATTGCACCTCAGGTAACAAAGCATATAAAAGACATTCGCGACAATGATTCATTCTTGCGAGATATATGTAAAGTGGGATTATTAGGGGAAGTAGCCACTTTAAATGTAGACCATCCGACATTTGCTGCAATAAAAGATGCTCCTTATCAATATTTAGAAATGCTTGGCGTCGTGTGGAGAGAAAGTATTTATCAGGAGTTAGAAGAAGGAGAGAAAGCTATTACCCTAGCAGCACTCTTGCATGTGGATTCTAAGGGGAAAGCATTGGTCTCATCTTATATACAGCAGTCTGGCTTATCTGCTTCCGAGTGGATAGAAGCGTTAATGAGCGCAACTCTTCCACCGTTATTACATTACCTCTATCAATATGGAACGGTGTTCTCACCTCATGGTCAAAATACAGTTCTTGTTTTAAAAGAAGGTAAGCCTGTCCGCATTATTATGAAAGATTTTGTTGATGATGTAAACATTAGTGATCAGCCATTTAAAGAATTACAAAGCTTAACGCCCGAATTAAAAGCCGTATTGCGGAGCGAAAAACCAGCTGGCTTAACACAATTTATCTTAACAGGCTTGTTTATTTGTCACTTCCGTTATCTAGCGAAAGTGCTTGAAAATAAAGAAGAAATAAGTGAATATCAATTTTGGAATAGTGTTAGAAGTGAAATACTTCAATATCAAAAGCAATTTCCAGAGCTTAAAGAACGCTTTGAGCTATTTGATTTACTTCGTCCATCTGTGACTAAGCTTGCATTAAACCGAAATCGTATGTTCGATTACGGGTACAATGACGGTGAAGATCGACCACATGCAAGTGAACATGGAGAGGTAAAGAATGCACTTCATGAAGTGGCGGTTATAAAGCAAGTCTAACAGCCAAGGTGCTATTGGTTACTAGATAAGCAGGAAGGATAATTGTAATTTTCGTAAGCCCTAAAAAAATTGACTATCCTAAAATGCTAAGGCCGATGTAGAAATCAACACACTTTCTACATCGGCTATTTATTATATTTCTAAAATTCTTTTTCATGCTTGAGTATAAGCCCTAATTCTGTGGTACTAATATCAGCAAATCTGCGGCTTCACGGTATTTCTCACTCATCCATGTGATATGATAAGCTCCTTCAGTCCAATCATTCATTTGGTCAAGATACCAAGGACTCATTACATGACCTGACTGACCGGGACCAACGATATTGTAGCTCTCCAAAGGTTTTTTCATGTCCACGACCGTTCTCCAAGATGCTCCGTGGTTCACTTCTCCCGTTTCACTATTCCAACCAGCAGCTCCAACGGTCACGCGGCTTCCTCTCATTGGAACCGAGCCTTTTGCATTAAAAAGAAGATGCAAAGGCTTAACGGATGATAATGGATGAGTAAACGTGACCGCATGAACTTCGCCCCATTTCCAATTAGCAGGTGTTTCTCCTTGAAACGAACTAGCACGATTGACGGCATTCTTTAGAGATTTTTGTAGCACGTTTGGCAAACCGCCATTTTCAGCCATCCATATTCCTTCTTTCCCTTCATGTGCTTGTCGTAAGAGTTGATCAACTACTTGGGCTTTTCCAGTGAACAGTTTTAGCATGTCATCACTAATCTCTTCATTAAATAAAACATTTGCTATTTCTTCCATCCAAAAATGGAAGAGTAGAGGTGCAGCTAGCTCGGTGTCATCTGTAAAATTCCAGTCTTCCAAGGTCTTAAGAGCTTCTTTATCTATCTCTCTTAAGGTAGAGGTATCAAGGTGTTCTAATAAAATTGGTGTAAACTCTTCCGCTTGGAGGTTGTAATGGTCAAGTTGTAGATGCATCATATCCTTAGCATTTAATTTTTCTTTGGATTCTAGCACATCTTGAATTCGTTGCTGACGATACGGTTGTGCCCATATGTTGGAGAGGTGATAAGGATACTCACTCCCAGCTATTTTGTTATTTGCTGTTGATATATAACCTTTCTCGGGATTGACAATAGTAGGCAGCTTATCCCAAGGGATGTAGCCATTCCATTCATACTCATCTGTCCAACCAGGAACAGGTAGTAAACTATCTCCTTTTTTCCGAATCGGTATTAAGCCATTTGCACGATATGCAATCGTTCCATCAGTAGAGGCAAAAACAAAATTTTGGGCTGGCGTATGAAAATATTCTAAGGTATCTTTGAATTCCTCCCAATTTTTTGCTTTGCTGAATTTCAAAACAGCTTCGAGCTCTGCGGAAGGATCTAGTGCAGTCCATCTCATTGAAAGAGCTGTGTTAGCTTCTTCGTAATGAGCAAATTCAGACAATATAGGGCCGTGTCTTGTTATCACAACTTCATAGTTTACAGCTTTCTCATCTTTAACTGGAATGGTTTCTTTTATAACTTCTGCAGGTTCCCATTTGTCTTTATACAAGAATTCGTGTTTGTTTTCAGGGTTACGCTTTTCAATATAAAGATCTTGTACATCTGGTCCAACGTTTGTTACGCCCCATGCTATAGTGTCATTACGCCCAAGAATAATGCCTGGAATACCTGCGAAAATAACACCACTGACGTTAACTTCTGGGGAACGGAGGTGAGTTTCATACCAAATAGCTGGTGTGGCTAAACCAAGGTGAGGATCATCAGCTAAAATTGGAAAGCCTGATGCAGATTTTTCTCCACTTATGACCCAGTTATTACTTCCATTAAATTCATGGGGAACAACGGCCTTAGCAAAACTTTTCTCTATATTAAGCGTAGAGTTTTTTACTGAATTAATAATGGTAGGCCCGTCTTTTGGATAGCTTGGAAAAAGCTCCAGAGCCTTGTCTTCTGAGAAGTTCTGAAGTAAGTAATGACGAAATGCCTGGCCTTCCCAATGACCACCAAGATCGAATGCCATATATTTACCAATTGTCAAGGAATCCAGTTCGGACCATTCCGTTGGTTCATAGCCAAGAATGGTAAATTCGACTGGTAGCGTATTGTTTGCTTTTGCTTCTTTAATAAATTGATTTACTCCCTCAGTATAGGAGTGAAGCGCACTTATTGCCTCTTCTGAATAAAGCGCTATTGATTTTTCAGCAGCTCTTCTTAATCCTAATGTTCGAAAAAATTTATCTCGTTCAAGTGCTTGTTTTCCCACAACTTCACTTAGCATACCTGAAGCTTGTCTTCTGCTTAAATCCATTTGAAAGATGCGATCTTGCGCTGTTACATATCCTTGAGCCAAGAAGAGATCATGTTGATTTTTTGCTTCAATATGAGGAGTTCCTGCTGCATCACGATAAACGCTTACTTCCGCTTTTAACCCATTAATTTCTATTTTCCCTTCAGTTTGTGGCAAGCTTTTATGTAGAAACCAATAGAAGTATACCCCTGTTATGACTGCAAGTAGCAGAAACACAATAAATATTGTCATGGTAATTTTCCATCGTTTTTTCTTTAGCCAATTCGGCAATTTCTTTTTTATAACAACCTCCAATTTAACCCCTCCTTTTAATGATAACGCTTACACAATATAACCTATGTTCCTGTTAAATTATATAGAATGAAGTTACGGTATAGGTCGCAAAGATTTAGACTGTAGCAGGTGTACCTTATGAATAGAAGTGTTTACTTTTACATTTTTGGGTTGTTAGATCTAATGCTATATGTTTTAAATGCAAGGCATCAGGTAAAAAGAGTAGTGTGTAATTCATGTGCGGAAGCATGGTTTAAATCATTTTAGGAAAACCTCATAAATAAAGAACGCAGAGAGAAAAGGTTGGTGTTAAGTAACGTGACAACATATATGATAGGTGTTGATATTGGAACAACAACAACAAAGTCGGTTTTATTTACTGCTGATGGAAAAGTGAAGGAGTCACATCATGTTGGGTATCCTCTTCATACGCCGGATGCCCTAACAGCTGAACAGAAGCCAGATGAGATTTTTGCAGCTGTCCTATCAACAATTAAGAAAGTAGTGGCAAAGGGAAAGGTAAATAAAGAAGATTTAAAAGTTGTATCTTTTAGCAGCGCGATGCATAGCCTTATTGCTGTTGATGAAAGTGGTGAGCCACTTACAAATTGTATAACGTGGGCTGATAAGCGAGCGGCTACATATGCAGATAAGCTTTGTAATCAACGAATGGAACTATACAAGCGAACGGGTATGCCTCTTCATCCTATGTCACCTCTTGTTAAGATTAAATGGTTAAAGCATGAGCACCCCGAAATCTTTGAAAAAACAGCTAAATTTATTTCAATTAAAGAATATATATTCCATAAATTATTTGATGAGTATATAGTGGATTACTCCATTGCTTCTGCAACAGGAATGCTTAATTTAGAAACAAAACAATGGGATGAAGTTGCGTTAACAAATGCAGAAATCTCTTCTGTTCAACTATCTACTATTGTGCCAGCAACACATGTGAGCAAAGGGATTAAAAGTGAAATCGCTCATACGCTTAAAATTAATGAGGATACTCCTTTTGTAATAGGGGCAAGCGATGGCGTATTATCTAACTTAGGCTTAGATGCTATCCATCAAGGTGAGATTGCCATTACAATTGGCACAAGTGGGGCAATTCGAACGGTTACAAAAAAGCCTGTTCTAGATAAAGAAGGTCGAACATTTTGTTATGCATTTACGGATGACTTATGGGTCGTAGGAGGCCCTATTAATAACGGTGGAATGATTTTACGATGGGCAAAAGACGAATTGGCCAAAAGTGAATCTGCAGTTGCTGAGCGTTTAGATGTGAATGTATATGATTTACTGACGAAAATGGCCGATACAATTCGGCCTGGAGCTGAAGGGCTTATTTTTCACCCTTACTTATCAGGAGAACGGGCTCCTTTATGGGATGCAGACGCAAGGGGTTCATTCAGCGGGCTATCTCTTCATCATGGTAAAGAGCACATGATCCGTGCGGTGTTGGAAGGAATTATGTACAATCTATATACAGTGTTAGAGCCTCTTGAAGAACTAATTGGACCTGCTCGTGAAATTAAAGCTTCAGGTGGATTTGCTCGTTCTGAAGTATGGAAGCAAATGATGGCTGATATTTTTAATGCAGAAGTAAGAATTCCGGAAAGTTTTGAAAGCTCTTGTCTTGGCGCAGCTGTACTAGGTCTCTATGCAATCGGTGAGGTTGAATCCGTCAATGTGGTAGAAAAGATGGTTGGAAAAACTACACACTTAGAGCCGATTGCTGAAAATGTGAAAGTATATAAAAAAATCCTGCCAGTCTATCGAGATATTATGGATAGTATGAAGCCTCATTACGCGAAATTAGCAGAGCTTCAGCATGAAGAAGAAGCGAATCCTTACTCTAAAAATAAGAATGACGCTTGATAATCGGTAAACTTTCATTATAATGATAGAATAGTCTGTACATTCAAAGAGAGAGGGAACTTTATGAAATCGCATATTGAGCAACACGTAACATCATACAAAGAGAAGTATAAAAATAGAGGGCGGTTGTTAATTAGCTGTTCAGACCAACCTGGAATTGTGTCGGCTGTCTCTACGTTTTTATTTGAACAAGGAGCAAATATTGTAGAGTCTAGTCAGCATTCAACTAATCCAGAAGGTGGAACATTTTTTATTCGTTTTGAATTTGAATGCGACCGTTTGGATGAAAAAGGACCAGCAATGGAAGAAGCTTTCCAATCGATTGCAGAATCCTTTTCAATGGAAGCGAAGTTTACGTACGCACATCGTTTAAAGAGAACAGCGATCTTCGTGTCAAAAGAGTTACATTGTTTATTAGAACTACTATGGGCATGGGAAAGCGGCGACTTAATGAGCGACATTGCCGTAGTTGTTAGTAATCATGAAGATGCGCGTGAAGTCGTTGAGTCTTTTGGAATTCCGTTCTATCACATTCCTGCAACAAAAGAAATTCGTGCTGAAGCGGAAGCACAGCAGCTCCAATTATTAAAGGACTATAACATAGATTTAATTATCTTAGCGCGTTATATGCAGATTTTAACGCCGACATTTGTAGCCGAAAATCCATATCGTATCATTAATATTCATCATTCGTTTTTACCTGCTTTTATCGGTGCAAAGCCATACGAGCGAGCGTACAAGCGTGGTGTTAAGCTAATCGGTGCTACTTCGCATTATGTAACGGATGATCTAGACGAAGGACCGATTATTGAACAAGATATCGAACGAGTAAATCACCGAGATGATGCGGAAGAACTGAAGAAAAAAGGGCGCTTAATTGAGCGTACGGTCTTAGCAAGAGCGGTAAAATGGCATTTAGAAGATCGAATTTTAGTTTACGGTAATCGCACAATCGTATTTAATTGATGAAAAGAGGCTGGGATATAAACGTTTCAGCTGATGATTTATCCGAGCTATTTAAAGTTAACTACTTTTTATAGCTCGGATTTTTTTGTTGAGTAGGAACAAATTTTAAAGGACAGTGTTTGTAACAATGGAGCGAACATGTTTTGAAAACTATATCGTTTAGAAACGGGATGAATCGTCTCCATGAAGGAATCAGTCAGCTATGTCTTGGATTTTTTCTATAAGAAACCCTGCACTTTCTCATAGACATGAGAAAAAATCGCCTATACAATAGAGAAAGACTTTTGAAAAAGGAAGTGTCGGAAGTGAAACAATATCTCGACTTATGTGAACATGTACTGAAACATGGAACGAAAAAAGAAGATCGGACAGGAACAGGAACAATTAGTACATTTGGTTACCAAATGCGATTTAACCTTCAAGAAGGGTTTCCTGCTTTAACCACTAAAAAGCTTCATTTAAAATCAATTATTCATGAATTATTATGGTTTTTAAGCGGTGATACAAACATCAAATATTTACAAGATAACGGCGTACGTATTTGGAATGAATGGGCTGATGAAAATGGAGAATTAGGCCCTGTTTATGGTCACCAGTGGCGCTCTTGGCCAACACCAGAAGGAAGTACCATTGATCAAATAACAAATGTTATTCATCAAATTAAAAATAATCCAGATTCAAGAAGGTTGATGGTAAGTGCGTGGAACGTTGCGGATGTTGATAACATGGCGCTTCCGCCATGCCACTGCTTATTTCAATTCTACGTAGCAGATGGTAAATTATCTTGTCAGCTATACCAACGCTCAGCTGATATTTTTTTAGGCGTACCTTTTAATATTGCATCCTATGCCCTTCTGACAATGATGGTTGCTCAAGTGTGCGATTTAGAACCAGGTGATTTTGTTCATACGTTTGGGGATGCTCATATTTATACAAATCACCTTGAACAAGTAAACCTACAGTTAACGCGTGAACCTCGTTCCCTACCAAAAATGAAGATTAACCCAGAAGTCAAATCTATCTTTGACTTTAAATTTGAAGACTTCGAGCTCGTTGAGTATGATCCACATCCTCATATTAAAGGAGCGGTTAGCGTATGATTTCGTTAATTGTAGCGATGGACAACAACCGCCTAATTGGGAAAGAAAATGATTTACCTTGGCGTTTGCCAGCTGACTTACAGTATTTCAAGCAAACCACAATGGGCCACACAATTGTAATGGGACGTAAAACGTTTGAATCAATTGGCAAGCCTCTTCCAAACCGACGCAACGTTATTTTAACAGGGAATAAAGACTATCATCATGAAGGTGTAAAAGTTATTCACTCTGTTGACGATCTTATGTCTCTTGAAGAGGAAAGTGAGCTTTTTGTAATTGGTGGAGCAACAGTATATGAGCAAACTATGAATGTGGCGACTCGTTTATACGTTACTCATATAGAAGAGGCGTTTGAAGGAGATACATACTTTCCTGAAATTGATTCATCAGTTTGGAAAGAAGTATCCAAAAAGCAAGGTATTAAGGATGAAAAGAATCCCTATGTTTACTACTTCACAGTTTATGAACGTTCATAATGAAATAACTACCCACAGCAAGTCAGTATGTTTATTGGGAGAAATAGAATGAAAATGATTCGAATGATTGTGTTTTTTATCTACTTTTTTACGTATCTTATTTTCAGCTTACCTACTCTATCTAAAATGAAGCGGCTGCCAACTGAGTGGAGTAATGAGCGTAAAAGACAAGAACAGCATCAGATCCCTAAACACTGGGCGCGCACTCTTGTAAAAATTGCTGGAGCCAACGTTGAAATAACTGGAAAATCCAACATTCCCAAGGGGCCAGTTCTGTTTGTAAGTAATCATGAAGGCAACTTTGATGTTCCCGTTTTACTTGGTTTTATAGAAAAGCCATTCGGCTTCTTTTCAAAAATTGAAGTAAAAAAAATTCCGCTTGTTGCAAGGTGGATGGAAGTAATGGACTGTGTGTTCATTGATCGAGCTAATCGCAGAGCATCGGTTCAAGCTTTAAAAGATAGTGTTTGCTTACTCGAAGAAGGGCATTCAATGGTCATTTTTCCAGAGGGGACACGAAGTAAAGGCGAAGGAATTGGTGAGTTTAAAAAAGGAAGTATAAGGATTGCGCTAGATGCTAAGGTACCAATTGTCCCTGTTGCTATCCAAGGAACATCGAAAATTATGGAACAGTCTAAAGTTGGGTTCCAAAAAGCAGATGTAACCATACGAGTTTTACCTGCAATTACAACGCATCTAGATGCAGAAAGTAATCCAAACGTGATTCACCATGAAGTTCGTGAGCAGATTATTCAAGCTTTAAACAATCATCATCCAATGCAATCAAAAAGCGTCTCTTAAGTGAGACGCTTTTTTTGTTCAATATATTCCTGCAAATGATGAACTAATTGTCTAAATTCTTCTGGATTAACAAATTGTTTCTCATTCCAGTGTTTTTGGACCCATTGCGTAAGCTCAGAAGCTGAATTGAACACTTCCCCGCTTGTATCTGCATTTCTCAGCATGTATCGTCTATTATCATCATCAACAGTTACTTCACAAGGAATGGCACTATCAATGCTTTTTAACGTATACTCCATGTTACTCACCAGCTTTCGATCTTTTTTTTACTGTTTACTATCCTGCTAAAAATATGCTGATTAAAAAAAATCAAAAGATTAACTAAAAATAATGATTTTTCTAAATTTTATGTGATATAATGTACAAATTAAAAAAAGGTAGGAAGAGGAAGGAAGTTGGTTATGAAACAACAAGTAGATAATCGAACAAAACATGTACAGTTAGAGGACATCATGATTGCGAATCAAATGATTAAAGATGTTGTTGTACATACACCACTACAGCGCAATGATGTGCTTTCTGAACGTTATGAATGTAACGTGTATTTGAAGCGTGAAGATCTGCAAGTCGTTCGTTCATTTAAAATTCGAGGAGCGTATAATCGTATTAAGCAATTGACGAAGCAGGAGTTAGAGCATGGAATTGCATGTGCAAGTGCCGGTAATCACGCACAGGGTGTGGCTTATGCTTGTCGCCATTTGAACATTGATGGCAAAATCTTTATGCCTAGCACTACTCCCCGACAGAAGGTCAACCAAGTTAAATTTTTAGGGAGAGATAATGTAAAGATTGTTTTAACAGGTGATACGTTCGATGATTCCTATGAAACAGCGATCCAGTGCAGTGAAGAAGAAAAGAGAACGTTTATTCACCCTTTTAATGACGTTGATGTAATTGCGGGACAAGGAACGGTTGCTGTTGAAATGTTTAATGATTGTGAAGATGAAATAGACTATGTGTTTGGAAGTATTGGGGGAGGCGGTCTAATTTCAGGCGTAGGGACTTATGTGAAAAGTATCTCTCCTAAAACAGCAGTTATTGGCGTAGAGCCTGCTGGAGCAGCTGGAATGCAAACGTCTTTTGATAGAGGGGAAGTTGTAACGCTTGAGTCTATTGATCCATTTGTAGATGGGGCAGCCGTAAAAACCGTTGGTAGCGTATCTTACGAGATTAGCCGAGAAGTGGTTGATGATATCGTTATTGTTCCTGAAGGGAAAGTCTGTACAACCATTCTATCCCTTTATAATGAAAATGCAATTATTGCAGAGCCTGCCGGTGCACTTTCCATCGCTGCTTTAGACTCTTATCGTGAACAAATTAAAGGAAAAACAGTAGTGTGCGTTATCAGTGGAGGAAACAACGATATTGGTCGTATGCAAGAAATCAAAGAGCGTTCCATGATGTATGAAGGTTTGCAGCATTATTTTATTGTGAACTTCCCTCAGAGAGCAGGAGCACTACGGGAATTTTTAGATGAAGTGCTTGGGCCAAACGATGACATTTCACGATTTGAGTATACAAAGAAAAATAACAAAGATAGCGGTCCAGCGTTGGTGGGTATCGAATTAAAACATAAAGAGGATTATTATCCATTAATTAGCCGAATGGATAAAAAAGGATTTCCTTATACGGAAATTAATAAAGAAAGCAGCTTGTTCCATTTATTTATTTAAAATTGATAGCATAGCCTGTAATAAATTAGCGGTATGACAAAGGAATGTCTCATTGTACGTCGAATATGATGTCCATGAGACATTTTTTCTAAAAATAAAGTAAAAATGAAAAGACAAGTAATTAGTTTACCATGTATAATAAAAGAAACGGGTAAAAAGAGGGTTGATCGCCTTGCTATTGAAAAGCCTTGAATTTAAACATGAGAATGGTCAAAAGGTAAAAATTATTGATATTCCAGTATTGGAGGAAGATAGCACATTTCGGTTTATAATCTCTGTAAAGTTAAATGCTTTGATAACGGATATTATGAAGAAATCCATGCCGAAACAAACCTACTCGTTTCAAGAATATTTAAAACGTGTGTTGAAATGGAAAGATTATGAACAGCTATTTAAGTCTGACGCATTAAAACATAATGCTTGAAGAGAAAAAGTTGACTATTCTGGATTCTTCAGCGTAGTCAACTTTTTATGTTTTACGTGAAATAGTTGTATTATACTAACGTAGTAACAAACACTTTAGGATATTGCTGTAACCAAGTTTAGAACAATGCTATAATGAGCGCAAAGGATTTTGTAGGGGTGAACTCATGACGAAAATTAAAGTGGTAACGGATTCAACAATAGATTTAACCGTAGAGCAAGCAGCTCAATATGGTATTGAAATTGTTCCGTTATCGATTAATATTGATAATGAAACATATTTAGATCGAGTTGAAATAACGCCAAGTGATTTTATTGAAAAGATGAAAAGGTCTGATGTATTACCAAAAAGCTCTCAGCCAGCGGTTGGAGCCTTTGTTGAAGTATATGAGCGCCTTGTAAATGAAGGATACGATGTTTTATCAATTCATATGACAGGCGGTATGAGTGGTACAGTACGTTCAGCAGAAAGTGCTGCTAAAATGGTAGATGGAAATATTACCGTAGTGGATTCTATGTATATCTCAAAAGCGCTCTCTTTTCAGGTGTTTGAAGCTCTGGATATGATTAAACAGGGTTCTGAAATGCACGAAATTGTCCAGCGTTTGGATGAAATTCGTCGTAATACGACACTATTTGTTGTAGTCGATACGTTAGAAAATTTAATAAAAGGTGGGCGAATTGGACGAGGTAAAGCGTTAATTGGTTCGCTACTAAATATTAAGCCTATTGCTTCACTTGCTGATGGGGTATATACGCCTGTTGCAAAGGTTAGGAGTCATTCTCAAATCGTGAAATTTTTAACAAAGCAAATCGTCGAAGAGACGGCAGGAAAGCAAATTAAAGGTATCGGATTAGTACATGCAGAAGGGCGTGAACTAGCTGAAAAGCTAAGAGAATCGATTATTGCTGCCTGTGGCTATGAAGATTTTATAATTGAAGAGACAACACCTGTTATATCTACTCATACAGGGGTTGGCGCAATCGGGTTTATGTACTTTGCTGAATGAACTGAAAGTGATCTGTCTGATGAGCAGGTCACTTTTTTATTGGGAAAATCATATAGACTTCAACGTTAATAGTGGTGAAAAAATGTTATAATAGTTAAAAAGTAACCATTGTCTATTTTGAAAAAAATCTATATGGAGTGCAATCATGAGAAATTATATTCGGAATTTAAGTGTGTTTAACAAAACTGTTTTGTTCTCCACGTTAATTGTTATTATTGTTGGAGTTGGGACAGCTTCGGTTAGCTACTATCTCCAAAACGTAACGACCAAGCAGTTACTCACTCAGAATGCACTAACGACAACAAAGCTTTGGAAAGAGACGTTATCTCCTAATGAGATCACGCAATCTGTTAAGGCAGAAGATTTACCTAGTGCTTTAGCTCGAACAGGGATTGAGAAACAGTTTGAGCGTATTTATAAGGCAAGTCCAGAATATTTACAAGGTCATCTGTTTACAGTAGAACCTTATGAAAATCATGGATTTAAAATAGTTGTTACTGCTAATCCAAAGGTGCGTCAACAGCTTAACCCTTCTATGATATACTATGGAAAAAAAGAGTTTTATACCCATTTTATGAAAGCGAAAACAGAAAAAACAGAAGCGATAACAGATACATATACGGATCAGTTTGGGACATGGATTACTGCCTTTTCTCCTATTTTAAACGAAAAAGGCGAAGTTATTGCTATGCTGGCAATTGATGTTGATGCTAGCGTAATGACAATTTATCAGCAGCGTTTGTTTTCATTACTATTTTTTGCTCTTCTTTTTCTATTTACAATCATTATTTTTATTCAAGATTGGGGGCTGCGCGTGGTAATGGCGCCTCTTAAAGAATTAGTAGAGGGCATTAAATCAGTTAGTAATGGTAACTTTCAAGTTAAATTACAGCAGAAAGATGCTTCGGAAATTGGTCAAATCAGCCAGCAGTTTAATGTAATGACACAAAGATTACAGCATTTGTTCCAGCAGGTTGCTGCTACAAAAGAACAGTTGGCAGTAAAGCAACCGAGCTTGGAGTCTAGTGGAGATTTAGAAAAAGCTCTGGATGAACTTGAGATTATTATGGAACGAACGAAACTTCAAAAGGAGCTTCAGCGTGCAGAGAAGATGAATGCAATTGGTCAGTTAGCTGCATCTGTCGCGCATGAAATTCGAAATCCAATGACCGTGGTAAAAGGTTTCTTACAGCTGTTTCAAGATAACCAAAAGCTAACAAAATCGGAGTTGGGTTATATTCATTTAATGATTAGCGAAATGGACCGAGCCGAAGTTATCATTAACGATTATTTATCTTTAGCACGACCTGGGGTAAAAGAAGTAGATATTATTGACTGCATCGTAAGCGTAACGAGCTTAGTTGATTTATTGTCTTCATATGCACTGTTAACAAGCAATATTGAAATTGAAATTCAAACGAATCAGTTAGCATACGTTCGAGGCAATAAAAATGAATTTAACCAAGTGCTTCTTAACATTATGAAAAATGGTATTGAAGCTATGCAAGATGGTGGAAAGCTCTCTGTGTCTATTGATGTACAAGATAATCAAGTTCAAATTGCAATTAAAGATACCGGTGAAGGAATGACGAAACAAGAGTTGGAGAGGCTAGGAACAGCTTTTTATTCATTAAAAGAAAAAGGTACAGGGATTGGCTTAATGGTATCGTATCAAATTATAGAAGAAATGAGAGGCAAAATTACGGTTGAAAGTGAGAAAGGAAAAGGATCTACGTTTACTATTTTAATACCAGCATATAAAACGTAAACCATCGTACTGGGGGAAAAGATATTGAAAAACAACAATCAAAAGCTGATGCTACTGTGTTTGGTTTTAATTCTTGTTTTAGCAGCTTGTGGATCACAAATTAAAGACCCTTTAAATTGGAAGCTCAATTCTTTTACTTATACAAATCAAGAGAATAAAAAAGTTAGTCTAGACGATCTTAAGGGGAAGGTTTGGGTCTCTAATTTTATTTTTACAAATTGTGAAACAGTTTGTCCACCAATGACTGCTCATATGGCTAAGCTTCAGAAAATGGTGAAAGAAGAGGGACTTGATGCTAATTTTATTTCTTTTAGTGTAGATCCAGAGAATGATTCACCAGATAAATTAAAAGAGTTTGCTACTAAGTTTAATGCAGATTTTTCGAATTGGCATTTTCTAACGGGTTACACCCAACAAGAAATTGAAAAATTTGCGTTGGACCAATTTAAAGCTGTTGTGAAAAAGCCAGAAAAAGATCCGCAAGTTATTCATGCTACAACTTTTTATTTGATCGATAAAGAAGGCACTGTTATGAAGTCTTATAGTGGTGTAGGAGATACTCCATATGACGAGATTATTAAAGATATGAAAACGTTAAGTAAGTAAAAAGAAGGTATCTATGAGTTAAAAGTCGTATTTTAATTCATGGTTACCTTTTTTTAGAATAAACATTCTTATCCATCTTTCTACATATACTATAGACATGGAAAAGACCGCCCTTGACAAGGTATGTTACTATATAAAGATATATAAGTGCGCTATAGTAAATCTAGTCAAGCAAGGTGACAACTAGAATACAGCATAGTAAGTAGGTGTTGTGATGAAAAGATGGAAAAAAATAATCGTGGCAAGCGTGTGCTCTGTCACTTTAGCTAGCTGTTCTCAGCCTACCTTTCTTGTTAACCAAGAGGACGTTGTAGATCAAAAAGAAGTTCAGCTTACAAAAAAGGAACAAATACCAAAGGGCTTTTTCCCTGTGGAATTAGAAGCTGTTGCGATAGGCGACTCGTTAACGGAAGGTATAGGAGATGAATCCAAAAAAGGTGGATACGTACCTTTTATTGAACAGTATATTGCTAAGCAAAACGAAGTGGGAAATGTAACAATTTCTAACCTGGGCAAAAAAGGTAATCGTACGGATCAGCTGTTAGCAAGACTGAAAGATCCGTCAATTGCGAGCAAAGTTTCAAGAGCAGACATGATCTATGTTACAATTGGTGGTAACGACGTAATGAAAGTTGTAAGGGACTATTTTTATGATATTTCAATTAAAACATTTGAATCAGAAAAATCAAAATATGAAAAACGTTTAAATGAGGTCTTTCAACGAATTCGAAAGCTAAACCCAGATGCACATATTTATTTAATAGGATTTTATAATCCATTTTTTAAAACGCTAAGTGATATGAAAGAGATTAATGTTGTAATTGATGAATGGAACCAAGCAAGTCAACAAGTGGCAATGAATTATGGAAATGTAACATATGTGAAAGTAGATGATATCTTTTACGATTCTCCTGACAACCTCTTAGGAAAAGACGAGTTTCATCCTAATAAAAAAGGGTATGAGTTAATGGCGGAACGAATTAGCCATGCAATGGAGGAAGAAGATCCTTTATTGGGTCAAAACAAAGAGAAAGCACAGGGAGAAGAACCGAACGGAAACGAGTAAGGAGCTTATGAAATGAAGAAGTGGAAATGGTTATTTATTGGATTGCTAAGCGTTAACCTTCTCTTAGCGGTTGTAATCATTGGCCTTATCTTTCAACCGGTCGATGAAGTAACACCGCTGAAGTCTGGAGACGTAGAAGGGGACGCTGAACTAACAATTTTAGCTAAAAAAGAAGATTTAAATATACTTATTGATAAGTATCTAAAAAGAGAGCTTAATAATCAGCCTCTTAATTACGACATCACGTTAACGGATGTCGTGCAGCTAGATGGAACCATTGAGGTTTTTGGAGATGATATTGATATTCGAATGACCTTTACTCCGGAAGTGCAAGAGAATGGAGATATTGTTCTTGAACAAGAAACGCTATCAATTGGAAAAATTCAACTTCCGGTAAAAACAGTACTTCGCTACGTTAATAATAATTTTAATCTTCCTGAATGGGTGACCATCGATCCGAAGAGTGAATCGGTATATGTAGCTCTTCAAGAGATGGAGCTTCAAACAGATTTTAATGTGAAGGTTGAAAAGTTTGACTTAGAAAATGATGATATACAAGTCAAATTAATTTCAAAGAAAGAATAGCCAAAAAGCTCTCAGTAATAATTTGTTACTGAGAGCTTTTTTGGCGTTAGCGATCTTGTGAAATTAAGGCTTCTAATGCAGGTTTTCCTTGTGCATAACCTACTGCATAGACAGTATAAGCTCGGTTTGGACGCAGGCTGAGAGGTGGAATAGATAGAACAACATCATCGGTTCCTGCTATTCGTACATCAAGCTGTACAAACATTGGAGATAATCCTAGATAGTTAGTGATTTCCTTAAACGTAACGTCGGAAAAGACAACGTCTCCCCCTCTGGCAGCAATGTCAACTGCTGGTGCATTAGGAGACAGGTGAATAAACCTCACCTTTGTTTCTCCACTGGGAACTTTACTATCATCATAAATAAAAAGCAATTCTAGCTCGTTTAAATTATTTACGGCTGCAACCGTATATTTTTGGTTCCCTTCAAACGTAAACGACTTTGTAAGTAACGGTTTTTCTGTTTGGCCAGCAGGATAAACAGAAATTGTATAGCGACCTGGGTCTCCTAAAGGCAAATAGTCGGTTTCTTGCTTGTAAGTAAGATTACGAATGACACGTCTTCCATTCAAGTAAATATCAACGGAAGGTGCATCAGGAGAAGCGTGGAAAATTCTGGCCATTGGTTTAGCTACTCGTGGTCCTTGTGTATGGTCCCCTGCTAAGATTGCTTGTTGCACATAGTATAAATGCTTTTCGTAATAAGCAATATGACGGGAAGGGTCGCTATATTTGTAGTAGTTTGATAAGAAATCATATTTCATTGCTTTTTTAATGTATTGGTCAAATGAATAATTAGCCATGCGTTCAGCTCCTCTGTTATACGGAGTAGAAAAAGAAATCTATACGTAACCAAACATATGCTAAAACTCATAAATTATGCTGTAAAACAATTGACCAACTTTCATCTTGCTTTTTCTTGAATAGAATGAATCATAGCCGTTAATCCGCAATGGTTATAAGTAAAAGAGGTGAAGAGGATGAAGCTGTTTTATGAGAAGATGCTCAAAATCATGCTCACTGGATTTGGACTCATTCTTCTATTACTGTATTTCATTGTCTTCTCATTTTAGTTATTAAATTACTAAAAGGGGTGACTGCATTATGAAAGAAAGCATGTGGTTCACCGTCTTTCGGTATGTACTTGTGTGTTATGCCGTTTTTTTTACTCTTATTGTTGCGAGTTTATTACCGGCTTTGTTTGGATTTACTGTAACGTTACAGCAAGAAGATGGACCGGGAGTTCCAAGCGGGTCAGTAGTCGTTTTTCAGCCATCACAAGATATGGATACCGAAGGAGTTGTACTAGTTGCTCGACAAAGCTCATTGGTAGTGATAGAAGCCAATACCGTCTTGCCAGGTGAAAGGGTAGTGGGATCATACTCTTACCATATTCCATATGTAGGCTTTCTACTTACACTTATCAAGAAGTACTGTGCAGTTCTTGTAATGATAACGATTCTTTGTTTTATACTCCTTGGAATGAAGAATTTGACAATAAAAAAAGGAGAATAAAAATGGGCATTCGCACATACACATCGCTTTTTCACAACATAAAGTAACAATGTGCTAAACGAATATCACGAATGAGGAGAGATTGCTATGTATAATTATGATTGCTATGATCAATGTCACTATCCGGTTGGAGGGTATCACCACCACCACTGTGGATCAGGAAATTCATTTGCATTAATTCTTGTGCTGTTTATTTTATTAGTTATCATTGGGTGCAGTTACATCTGCTAGTTTATCTAAAGAGCTCTTTTCAAACTTCGGGGTGGAAAGAGCTCCATTTATGCGAAGGTTGGGAAAATATTTTTGTTCGGAAAAATAAAAATATTTTGCCAAATGTTATTTTTCCATATTATACTATAATTACTATCCTAATAACTGAAGGTGAACATATGGATCAAGAAAGGCTATATGAACAGCTATTTTCAATGTCGTTAACACCCATGCTTATCATGGATCTTAATGGAGAAGTTCAAGCTTTAAATGATGCTTGTGCACATCTATTTAAGAAAGAAAAAGAGCAACTTCTTTCTTCCAATGTCTTTCAGCACGTTAGCCAATTTTTAATTAAAAAAGCTGATATTGCTCCTCTTCATAATTGTGAAGAAGAAGTGGTTGTACTGAACAAGCAAATAAACCAACAAGTGCCTATACATATTCATATTCAGAGAATGAAAGAGCAACCTCATCTTCTTGTTGTACAGTGGAAGGAATTTTCTTCTAGTTTTGAAAAGCAAGAGGAAGTTATCCGGAAAATGAAGCAGTACAAACAGTTTGTAAAGCAGAGTCAAGATGCTTTTATTGTCACCCAAGAAGGCAAGATTCAATACATAAACCCAGCTGGTGTGCGTATGCTTGGTGGAACTAAAAAAGCAGACTATCTAGGACGATATTGGCTTCACTTCATTCATCCAGAACATCTAGAAATCGTAAAAAAACGAATGAATCAGCTCATGAAAGGAATGTCTATTCGTCCTCGGGCTGAAGTGAAGCTATTAACTAAGCGCGGAGTAGTTAGTATTGAATCCTCTGCAACAAAAATTAAATTTAAAGGCGAAGATGCCATTCAGTATATTATTCGTGATGTAACTGATCGAAAGAAGTATGATGAAATGGCAAGTAAGTCTGAAAAACTCATGATGGTGAGCAAGTTAGCAGCTGGCGTAGCCCATGAAATAAGAAACCCATTGACTGCAGTTAAAGGGTTTGTACAATTATTAAATGCATCTCAGCAGTATAATAAATCCTACCATGATATTATGCTAGAAGAACTGAATCGCGTTGAATCAATTATTCAAGAGTTTTTAACGCTGGCAAAGCCAAAAAGCGAGCACCCTTTTAAGAAGAAAAGCCTTCACCAAATTTTAAATCATGTAACGTTACTGCTTACTACTCATGCAAATTATAAAAATAGTGAAATTAAAAGTTTTCTCGAAGGAGACATTGAAATTCTCTGTGAGGAGAATGCATTAAAGCAAGTATTCATAAACCTTATTCAAAATTCATTGGAATCAATGGATAAAGGTGTAGTAACGGTTAGAACAGAAAAAAGAAACGGATATGGCGTAGTAACAATTGAAGATCAGGGTTGTGGAATAGACGAACAATCACTAGCTCGTTTAGGTGAGCCGTTCTATTCTACGAAGCAAACGGGAACAGGCTTAGGTCTGATGGTCAGCTATCAAATTATTGAACAGCATCAGGGGCATATTTCATTTACAAGTCAAATAGGGGTAGGCACAAAAGTTGAAATTGCGATTCCGCATGTAAAAGAGCCAGTGAATGTATAGTAGTGGTACTATTTATTCGCTGGCTTTTTTGTGTATACGTGAAAAGCGAATATTATAATTTTATTTTTTTATAACGTTCGTGTTTATTGTTGACGTAAGCGTTTTTGTTTGATATAGTATCAAATGGCTAGAAGATAACCGAATAATAAATAAAAACGGTTGATTGAAATGAAAAAGGTTAACGGGGGAATGTATCGATGAATCAAAATTATGATGTAATTGTTGTAGGAGCAGGCCCAGCTGGAATTTTTACTTGTTATGAATTAACGCTAAAACTACCTGAAGCAAAAGTATTGTTAATTGATAAAGGACACGATATTTACCGAAGAAATTGTCCGATTCTTCAAAAAAAGATAGAAAAATGTCCGCCGGCAAATAACAAAAAAGATTTTGCAGGCTGTTTACCCGCTTGTTCAATTACCAATGGATTTGGTGGAGCAGGCGCATATTCAGATGGGAAATTTAATATCACAAGTGAATTTGGAGGATGGATGACAGATTATCTTCCTGAATCACAGGTTGTCGATTTAATTAAATATGTAGATGAAATTAACTTAAAACATGGGGCAACAGATTCGATTACGGACCCATTAACTGACAAAGTACGTGAAATTGAAAAACGTGGCTACGCAGCAGGCTTAAAGTTATTGCGTGCACAAGTTCGTCACTTAGGGACAGAACAAAACTTAGAAATTTTGAAGAGTATTTATGAATATTTAAAAGAACGCATCGACATGCAGTATAAAACGGAAGTTGCTGATTTTGTTACAGAGAAAGTTGATGGAAAGCATATTGTTCGTGGGATTGAACTTAAAAATGGAGAAGTACTAACTGCTGATAAAGTCGTTGTATCTCCAGGACGAGATGGTTCAAAATGGATGACTGATTTATTAAAAAAACGCCGATTAAAAATGATTAACAACCAAGTCGATATTGGAGTCCGTGTTGAGACTTCGGATATTGTAATGGAAGAGATTAATAAGCACTTATATGAAGGTAAATTTATTTATAATACATCAGTTGGTACGCAGGTAAGAACGTTCTGTAGTAATCCTTCAGGGCATGTAGTTGTTGAAAATCATTCAGGCATTATGTTAGCAAATGGTCATGCGTACAAAGATCCAAAGCTAGGTAGTAAGAATACGAACTTTGCACTGCTTGTATCTCATAAATTTTCAGATCCATTTGATCAACCAAACGAATATGCACACGAAGTATCAAGGCTAGCAAACATGCTATCAAATGGAGGCTTAGTCGTACAGAAGTACGGTGATATTTTAAAAGGCCGCCGTTCAACACCAACTCGTATTAAAGAAGGGTTCTTAGAACCAACGTTAAAAGAAGCAGTCCCTGGAGATCTTGGACTTGTTCTCCCTTACAATACAATGAAGAGTTTAATTGAAATGACCGAAGCACTGGATCATGTAACGCCAGGTTTAGCTTCTGAACATACGCTTTTCTATGGTGTAGAAGCAAAGTTTTACTCTGCGCGTCCAAAGTTAACCGACCGCTTTGAGACAGAGGTTTCAGGTTTATACGTTGGAGGAGATGGTGCTGGAATTACACGAGGATTAGCTCAAGCAAGTGCTTGTGGCGTATGGGTGGCACGAGATATCGTAGAAAAGTTAAAAGACGGAAAAACAAAAGAACAACCAGCAATGGTATAAGAAAAAGCGGACGCATAGGTCCGCTTTTTTTGTTTACATAATAGCTTTTTTAATATGTTTTAGATAACGGGAGCGAATCAATAAGAAATACACTACCTGAATAGCTCCGAATCCAAGCAGAACAACTGCAGTTTCCTTAACAACTGAGAATTCAAATAAGCCTTGTAGAGCTTTAAATGCAAATACACTGTGTACAAACGCTACAAGAATGGGAACAAAAAATAATAAAACAAGCTGTGGCGTAATAATCTTATGGAGCTCAGCCTTAGTTAAACCAACTTTTGCAATCGTTTGATACTGGCGCTTATCATAGTCAAGATCTGTATACAAACGGAAGTATAAAAAGCTTCCTGCTGCAATAAAGAAAACACACCCAACTAAAAGAGCGACAAAAAGAGCAGTGCGATACATTTCCATCATCATATTGTAATCATATCCAGCTGATGAGAAAGAAAAAGCTGGATCACTCGTATAACTCCCGGTATAAATGCCGTCTTCTCTACTATATAAACTCAAGCCAATGTCTTTTGTTTCAACCCAATCTTTGGTTGCAAACCCGTAGTAGTGAGTTGTTGACGTAGGTTTTTGAATTTGTTTATAAAGTTTATTTGGAATGACGTACAAATCATAGCCGACCATTCCAGAAGAAAAGTAAGGTGCATCAATAATTTTTGTTACGTTAAATGTTAGATTGCTTTCACTTAAAATAATGGGCTTCATCTTTTCATCTGAGAACGTATTATAAGTGACTGTGCTGACATAATGACCTTCATTTTCTTTTAATTGAAGCGGTTTTTCACCAGCGGCAATGGCCATCGCATTATAATCTGATAAAGAGATAAGCTCAACTTTTTTATTTGTTTCGGTTTCTGTCTGTTCGATTAAGGTTACTTTGATTTCATTATATGATAAGTCCGTTTTATGAAAATTATCTCGAATAGCTTGTACTTGTGCTGCTTGGTTCGGGTTTTGGTCCGATGATTGATAGACAACTGGGATTTGAGCACGTTCATCAAATAGCTTTTTAGAACCACCCATCGCCGATAAGGTTCCAATTGCACAAAAAGCAACAGTTGACACGATTGTTACCATGAAAAACATACGAGCGTTATCTTTCATTCTATAAGCTAAATCTGAAATGGTAATAAGACGCGTATGATTCCAGTAAAAGCGCTTATTTTTCTTAATCATTTTTAATAGGAAAACACTTAGCTGCGTATAGAAAAAGTAGGTTCCAATAATGGTCATCAGGATAACGATAAAAAATCGAAAGGCGATGTTATAGATGTTAGCCGTCCAAGCTAAGTAATAGCCTCCAATTAATAACCCAGCAGCCAGTAACGATAAAACAATAGAAGTTTTAGGTTCAGGCTTTGGTTTTGATGTGGATTGAAACAAATCTAACAATTTGTTTGTGCGTACAAAAAAGCTTGTGAAAAATGAAATAACCAGAAATAAAACGGTAAATGCAGCTGTTGTTAATGCGAGTGCTTGCCAAGGGACTAGAAACGCAAGAGGCTTCTCCATGCCAATAACGTAAGACCCAATCATTAAGTAGAGCTTGCCAAGGAGCATTCCAACAAGGATTCCTGTAATGATGGCTGAAAAACCAATAATCATATTTTCTAAGAAAATCATGGTGTTTAGCTGACGTTTAGACATTCCGTGCATAATAAAAATCCCAAATTCACGCTTGCGAGACTTTAAAAATGCGCTGACAGAATACAGAACGAAGAAAAACGAAAATATATAGATAATATATTCAGCCGCAGTCATGCCCTTTTTTGCCATTTCTTTTGTTACACCTTCTGTGACTCCAGGGTGAAAAATAAACATTGCATAGAGAAAAAAGACGGCTACAGAAAAGGCGCTGCTTAAAAAGTAAGCTGCGTACGTACGCATATTACGCATAACATTTTTAAATGCGAGTTGTCGAAAGCTCATGTGCGTCTCCTCCTAAAACTGATAGCATATCAATAATTTGTTGATAAAAAGCTTGGCGGTTATTCCCGCAATAAATTTCGTTATAAAGTTGTCCGTCTTTAATGAAAATTACACGATTACAATAACTAGCTGCGTGCGCATCATGAGTAACCATCATCATCGTTGCATTTTCTTGTTCATTTAAATGTTGCAGAGTTTCCATCACATCTTTAGATGCTTTGGAGTCTAAGTTCCCTGTTGGTTCATCAGCTAAAATCAGCTGTGGATGGTGAATAATCGCTCGAGCGATGGCTGCTCGTTGCATTTGCCCTCCTGAAATTTCGTACGTACGTTTCTTTAAAATATGTTCAATGCCAAGTTTGCTAGTAATAGAAGCTACTCGCTTAGCCATTTCTGAACTTTTTACTTTATCTAAAGCGAGTGGCAAGATAATATTTTCTTCAACAGTTAATGTATCTAATAAATTAAAGTACTGGAAGACAAACCCAAGCTCACGTCTTCTAAAAAGTGCAATCTCTTTTTTCTTAAGTTGATGAGGGTTGCGGTTATTAATAAGTACTTCTCCAGCTGTAGGTGAATCAATGGTAGAAACCATATTTAGCAGAGTTGTTTTTCCGCTTCCAGATGGTCCCATAATGCCAACAAATTCTCCTTTTTCAATTGAAAAATTAACGCCTTCTAACGCCTTGTAAGAAACGTTTCCTTCATATACTTTTGTTAAGTTATTGACTTGTAAAATAGGCATAGTCAAACTCCTTTGTAAATATTTGTTTTTATCTATACTCTTATCTTATTGAAAATTAACCGAGTGTGCTATGTGGTAAGCTTACAGAAATCTTACACTTCTGTAAGAAAGCAAGAGAAGGCTAATTTATACATTAGCCTTCTTAGTTACGAGCAATATTTTGTTGGAAAATTAAGCGTATGGTAGTCCCTTGCCCCACTTTTGATTCAAGCTCTACCTGGTGGTGGAGCTGTTTGCAAATTTCTTTTACGAGATAGAGTCCCATCCCCGTGGATTCTTGATATTTTCGGCCGTTTTCGCCGGTGAAATAGGGGTCAAACACACGTTTTAGATCTTGTGATGGAATACCTATTCCTTGATCTTTTACTTCTAATATGACCTGTCTTCCTCTTTCAAATGCTGAAATAGTGATGTTTTGATTAATTCCAGCAGAATAGCGGACGGCATTAGTGATAAGCTGTGAACAAGCAAAGTTAATCCACTTTTCGTCAGAAGCTACGATGAGTTGAGGTGAAATATCAACTGTTGGAAATACCTTATTGCGAATAAAAAAACGTTTGTAACTTGAAATAAGCCTTGTTATAACGTTATGTAGGGAAACACTCTCTGCTTGGAAATCATGATTGAAGTCATTCAGTCTCGACGTATACAGTACAGTCTCTAACCCTTTTTGAATTCGATCCATTTCATCTTGAATGCTCAGAAAGATAGGTTCGTCTTCGTTTTGAATCATCAGATGAATAACGGATACAGGGGTTTTCATTTGATGAACCCACTGATTCATAAATGTCATATGTTGATTAAGTTTATTTTGATAGTGATACATTTCATTATGAAAGCTTCGAAATTGACTCTCGAAAAGTTCTTTTAACGCTTCTGAAAGCGGAGAGTCTTCCTTAGATAATACGCTGTCTTCTAACTTATGTAATGGACTTGAAAGGTGCTTATAAAATGTTTTGTTTGTGTAATAGCGATAACAGAGGTAAGTGATATAGATAACTGTGCTGATCAAAATAGCGTAAAGAATAGTAAAAACATCTCGAAAGCCATCTAAAGCAAAAATTGTGCATACTAAACCCAATTGCATAAGATAAAAAAATGTAAGTGGAAGATGTTCTTTAAAAAACAGCTTCATGATTTATTCGCCTCTTGAATTCGCAGTATATAGCCTGTACCTCTAATCGTTTCAATTGCCTTTTCAATACCAACATCCGCTAGTTTTTTACGCGTACGCGTCATATAGACATTTAAAGTATTGTCATCAACAAAGAGCTGGTCGTCCCAAATTTTCTCAAGCAATCGATCTCTGCTCACAACTCTTTCTGCTTTAACTAATAATGTTTCAATGAGCTTGCTTTCTGTTTGGCTAAGTTCAATTTCTTTGCTTTTGTAGCGTAATAGTAGCCTTTCAGGATATAAAGTTAAACCAGCATGCTCTATAATTCGTTCTTGATTCGTAGGTGCATAAGAGCCATATGCGCGTCGTAGTTGGCTGTTTACCTTGGCAATAGCTACGTCGTAGTCAAAAGGTTTGGTTAAATAATCATCGGCTCCACTTTCTAATGCCATTACTTGGTCCATTTTTCCATCACGTGCTGAGATGAAAATAATAGGGCAAGTGGAGAGAGTGCGAATTTGTCTGCACCAGTAAAATCCATCATATTTTGGTAAATTCACGTCCAATAAGACAAGGTTAGGCTGGTGCTTTTGAAAATCATCAAGTACATCCGTAAATGATGTAACGATATGTACGTGTAAATTATATTTTTCAAGCTGCTCTTTTAATAAAGAAGCAATTTTTTGATCATCCTCTACAATTAAGACGGTAAACATGGTTAGAGCTCTCCTCTATGATATAAAAATCAATATATTGTTCTTTATAGTTTATCAAAAAGAGTAGGGAGATTGAAATAGTTTTTAGAAAAAAATGTAATTTTTGAGGGGGTTGCGAAAAAATAAAGTTTAAACTAGCTAAACTCACTGTTGGTGAAATTTAGAGGGAGAGGTTTAAGGATATACAGTAAATCAGTATAAAATATGAAAATAAAAATGATAATGCTTACAATTAATGAATAAAAATAAATAAATATGAATATTAATTATACTATTTTAAATGTTATAAAATGGCTTTTTGGTATTTTGTTTAGTATGACTATACAATTTGTTAGTTGTTATTGGTATGAGGTGCTATTTTAAGTTGAAATGTTGTTTGGAAAAGAAAACTTTGGCTTATAGCGAACATAAAATGAATATAAAACGCACATTAAGTGTGAGGAAATATGACATATAAATAAAAAAATCGACAGCGTTTTGAATTTTTTTTGTATATTATCTTGACAAAGTGATAGGAAATGAATTTTAATAAAGAAGTAAGTTATTGCAGTGCAAAACTATTACATCAAAATAACAGTTGCTTAATTTCAGATTTGAAAGAAAGCGGGGGACCCAAATTTGTGCGGACAAGCACTAGGGGTGAATCTTAACTTGATAGTTAAGTAGGGTAACTCACATACCCGAATCCGACAGCTAACCTCGTCAGCATTTTGTGGGAGAGTACATGGAAGGTTTGAAAACCAGAGAGGGCTCTCATGGTTTTTTTTGTACACTTTTTTCGATAATTTTAAAAAAAGCAGCTGGAGCTCGTTCTATTCTGAAAATTTCAAAAATAATATAAATTTAAAGTGATTATTCTTTTTGGAATATTCAATCTTTTATTCTTGGTAGTTATTAAATTAATAATATAATTTGTTTATATGAGGGGGTTCATCAATGAAACTATCAACAAAGATTATCATTGCACTAATTATTGGTGCTGTTGTAGGGGTCTTATTAAATACGTTTTCACCAGGGACGTTTACAACGCTAGATAAATATTTATTTACGCCGCTTGGACAAATCTTTTTAAGCCTTATTAAAATGCTTGTTGTGCCAATTGTATTTTTCTCAATTGTACTTGGCGTTGCAGGTTTGGGAGATCCGAAGAAACTTGGCCGCATCGGTGGTAAAACAATTGGTTACTTTTTAATTACGACAACAATTGCTATTACAATCGCTATTATACTAGCATTTATTATTAAACCTGGTACAGTTGGAACATTTGACACAGAAAACGCATCTTTTGAAGCACAAGAAGCACCTCCTGTAGGTGAAACGTTGCTAAACATGATTCCGACGAATCCAGTTCTAGCAATGACTGAAGGAAACATGCTTCAAATCATCGTATTCTCAATCTTTATTGGGTTCGGAATTACGATGCTAGGTAACAAAGCGAAAGGACTTTACAACATTATTGATCAGGGTAACGAGCTTATGATGTACCTTGTAAACTTAGTAATGAAGTTTGCTCCATATGGTACGTTTGGTTTAATCGCAACGGCGGTTGGTAGCCAAGGGTGGGGAGCAATTAAAGCAATGGGGCTTTACATGTCAGTAGTTGTGCTCGCGCTATTTGTTCACGCTATCTTAACGTACGGTGGCTCTGTAGCGCTCTTAGCAAAACGTAATCCAATCGAATTCTTTAAAGGATTCTCACCAGCTATGACGGTTGGTTTTAGTACGTCAAGTAGTAATGCCACGTTGCCAATTGCAATGAACGTAGCTCAGAAAAATCTTCGTGTACCTGAGTCCATCAGTAGTTTTGTTCAGCCGTTAGGTGCGACAATTAATATGGATGGAACAGCAATTATGCAAGGGGTAGCAACTGTTTTCATTGCTCAGGTTTACGGAGTTGACTTATCATTCAGTGCACTAATTACAGTTGTGGTAACAGCCGTTCTTGCAAGTATTGGAACAGCTGGAGTTCCAGGTGTTGGACTTATCATGTTAGCGATGGTACTTTCAGCAGTTGGCTTACCAGTAGAAGGTATTGCATTAATTATCGGTATTGACCGCTTGCTTGATATGATTCGTACATCGGTTAACATTACAGGGGATGCTGCATGTGCAGTGATTGTTGCTGAATCTGAAGCAAGAAGAGCTGAAAAAGCGGGAGCTTAATTTAAAACATTAACCAGTAGGGGATGACTGGGAAATTACAAACAAAGGGTTTTTGATACGATAATAAGGCTCACTCTTTACGTTAAAAGCGTAAGGAGTGAGCCTTTTTCTATTCCAGTAAAAACAATCCTTTTTACTTAGCAAAAACAGTGTTCATAGGGCATAGACTTTAATAGAGGTCTTGTGATAAGGAGGAATCGCGATGACTGATAAGTCTTTATCGAACTTAATCAAACCACTGTTAGATGCTTGGTATCCTACGATTTCTCACGGAATGGGAGTTTATCTGTATGATGTACAAGGCAAAAAATATTTAGATGCATCATCTGGTGCGGTGACGGCAAACGTTGGACATGGTGTTCAAGAGATTATTGATAAAATGAATGACCAAGCAAAAAAAGTTGCGTTTGTGTATCGCTCTCAGTTTACAAGTGAACCTGCTGAAAGATTAGCAGCACGGCTTTGTGAGCTGAGCAATCATCATTTCCAATTTGTTTTTTTTGTTAATAGTGGAACCGAAGCAACAGAAACCGCAATGAAGATGGCTATTCAACACTGGCAGGAAAAAGGAAAGCCTCAAAAAATAAAAGTATTATCAAGGTGGATGAGTTATCACGGCATTACAATTGGTGCTTTGTCTATGTCAGGGCATGCAGGTAGAAGGAAAAGGTTTGTGCCTTTACTAGAGGAGTACCCTTCCGTTTCGCCACCTTATTGTTATAGGTGTCCATTTGAAAAAACGTACCCATCTTGTAACTTAGCATGTGCAAACGAACTTGAACGAGTAATTAAGCGTACGGGAAGTGAGCAAATTGCAGCTTTTATTACGGAACCTATTATTGGAGCGGCTGGAGCGGCGATTACACCACCGGATGGATATTACGAGCGAATCCGAGAGATTTGCGATAAATACGATGTTTTATGGATTGTAGATGAGGTAATGACGGGAATGGGACGTACAGGAAAGGTGTTTGCGTATGAACATTGGAAAGCTAAGCCCGATCTTTTGACTCTTGGTAAAGGTTTAAGTGCTGGATACACTCCAATTGCAGCCGCCGTTGCTACCAAGGACGTACTAGCACCCGTACTGAATGGATCTAATCTAATTATGAGTGGACATACACTAAGCGCAAATCCGCTCTCTTCAGCAGTTGCTTTAGCTGTACTCGATTACATCCAGGATCACTCTTTAATAGAAGCAGTTGAAAGCAAAGGCGCATATTTGTATGCAAAGCTTAAGAGTTTGCAACAGCATGTAAATATTATAGGAGATATTAGAGGAAAGGGATTACTGCTAGGTATAGAACTTGTTCAAAATTTAAATTCTAAAGCTTCATTTGCTTCATCGATTGAATTGACGTCTAGGATTATTCAAAAAGCTCAAGATAAAGGTCTTCTGCTATACCCCTCTCAAGCTGGAGAAGATGGGATAGAAGGGGATGGGATTATCATATCACCTCCATATACTATTACGTCACACGAAATTGATGAGCTGGTGGAATTACTAACTGTGACGATGATTGAGATTGAAAAAGAACTGGGGGGAGAGGAAGAGAAAAATGAATAATCTTCAAAATAAGTTTCATAAAATGGTTAAAAGTAAAGATATCATGAACTATGTTCAAAGTGGTATGACGATTATGTTTGGTGGATTTGGAGGAGTGGGTACAGCTCCTACTATAATCGAAGAAATGTTAAAAAGTGATGTTAACGAGCTAACGCTTATTTGTAATGACGCAGGTTTTCCAAACATTGGTGTAGGGAAGCTTGTATGTGAACAGCGAATTAAAAAGCTCATTGCTTCGCATATTGGTTCCAACCCGGTTGCTGGTAAACAAATGACAGATGGAACACTAGAAGTAGAATTTTCTCCTCAAGGAACGCTTGTTGAGAGAATTCGAGCAGCCGGAGTAGGCATCGGCGGCATATTGATTGATGTGGGTATTGAAACCGACGTAATTTGTGTGGGAAAGCAAATGATTACTCTATCAGACAAAACGTTTTTAGTGGAGACGCCGTTGGAAGCAGATGTATCAATTGTTTACGCTAAGAAAGCAGATGAATTTGGGAATTTGCTGTATGATAAAAGCGCTCGTAATACGAACCCGCTTGTAGCTATGGCTGGTAAAGTAACGATTGCTGAAGTGGAAGAAATTGTCCCGTTAGGTGAACTTGATCCTGATTCAGTTATGACTCCAGGTGTTTTTGTAAACTATATTGTTCAGTCAAAAGGGGTGGATTGGAAATGGGTTTGGGAATAGATAGTCGACAGCGAATTGCTAAGCGCGCTGCTCAGGAAATTGAAAATGGAATGATTGTGAATCTAGGTATTGGAATTCCATCACTTATTCCTAACTATATTCCTTCGACGATAGCGGTAATGTTTCATGCTGAAAATGGAATTGTTGGAATCGGTCCCTCCCCAGTTAAAGGGCAGGAAGATGAAAATGCCTGCAATGCAGCAGGTTATCCCATTACTACGCTTGCAGGATCTTCATATTGTGATAGCGCTATTGCTTTTGGGATGATTCGAAAAGGATATGTTGATATGACCATATTAGGTGCGCTAGAAGTCAGTGAACAAGGGGACTTGGCAAACTGGATTGTACCTGGCAAGCGAGTACCAGGTATGGGAGGAGCGATGGAATTAGCCCAAAAAGTTAAGAAGGTGGTTGTATTGATGAACCACACTAATAAAAATGGAGAACCTAAGCTTGTAAAATCATGTTCGTTGCCACTTACCGCTAAGCGCTGCGTGGATTTAATTATTACAGATCAAGCCGTCTTAAAAGTAGAAAATAATCGCTTGATTTTAATAGAAGTAATGTCTCCTTATACCGTCGAAGAGGTGCTGCAAGCAACTGATGCAACAGTAGAGCTTAGCGATAGCATTAAAATGATTCCCTAAGGAGGTTTGTAGATGACGAATTGGCAAGAGAAAATTCAGGGGTGGTTAATTGAATATAAACATGAAATAGTTCGGCTCTTACAACGTTTTGTGCAAGAAGCAAGTGTACAGGGAAATGAAAAATATGTGCAGGCAATCGTGATTGAAAAGTTAAGGCAGCTTCAGTTAGTCATTGATATATGGGAACCAGATTTTAAAGAGCTGCGTAAAAATGAAGCATTTGCCTCGACTCGAACCAGCTTTCAAGATAGCCCTAATGTTGTAGGTGTTTTAAAAGGAAGGGGGGGAGGCAAATCTATTCTATTAAATGGTCACATTGATGTGGTACCACCAGGAGATTTAACACATTGGAAAGATGACCCATTTAGTGGAATTGTAAGAGATGGAAATGTATATGGCAGAGGGAGTACGGATATGAAAGGAGGAAACGTAGCTCTTCTTTTTGCTATTCAAGCGTTACAAGAAATCGGAATTTCATTAAAAGGTGACGTTATCTTTCAAAGTGTAATTGAAGAAGAAAGTGGAGGAGCAGGTACGCTTGCATGTGTGTTAAGAGGCTACAAAGCGGACGGAGCCATTATCCCTGAACCTACGAGCATGAAGATATTCTCCAAACAGCAAGGTTCTATGTGGTTTCGTTTAACCATACATGGTCGATCTGCTCACGGAGGTACAAGGTATGAAGGAGTGAGTGCAATCGAGAAAGCAATGCTTCTTATTGAACATCTGCAGCAGCTAGAGAAAAATCGCAATGCCCGCATTGTGGATCCGCTGTACAAAAATACTCCCATTCCTGTGCCAATTAACATAGGTACTATAAAAGGTGGATCTTGGCCGTCTTCAGTTGCAGATGAAGTCATAATTGAAGGAAGGATTGGAGTTGCACCTCATGAAAAGATGAAAGATGTGAAGGAAGAAGTAGAAGAATGGTTGAAAAAAATTAGCGTGCAAGATTCTTGGTTTAATATTCAACCTGTGAATGTAGAATGGTTTGGGGCACAATGGCTACCAAATGAACTAGATATACAACACCCTCTTATTTCATCTCTCTCTCAAAGCTATGAGCAAGCAATGAGTCACCCTCCTAGTATTGAAGCATCACCTTGGGGGACTGATGGAGGAATTTTATCTCAGGTTGGTAAGATTCCAACGGTGGTGTTTGGTCCAGGAGTTACGGAAGTTGCTCACTTTCCAAACGAATACATTTCTATTGAATCTGTTATAAAAGCTACTGAAATCATTGCTCTTACCATTATTGATTGGTGCGGAATTGCTGAATGATGAAGGAGGGAAACGGTTTGCTTGAAGTTAATAGACCGGAATTCAGCGCGCTCTGTATACACGACTCCTTTAATAAAAGGCTTCGAATTGAGGATTATCGAGGAAATATTTCTAGCATAAGTCACTATATAAAGAGAGAGATGAATAAGCATCAGTTAGAAAAAGCAATAATAAAGTCTCGCTACGAACAGGTTGAAAGCTGGTTGAAATATGGATATCGTTTGGAAGCAACCATTCCCTCTTATTTTAATGGAAGCACTGCTTACTTAATGACCTTTTATGAAAGCCAAGAGAGGCAAGTGCATAATTATTATGTGAAAGAAAATAATCTTCTTGAAAAAGTTCAGTTATTACCGCTAAAGTGCCAGGAAACATTGGTGCTACCTTACAAGTTAAGGAAAGCTGTAAAGAGTGATGCCAAACAACTCGTAACATTATATAAAACAGTATTTACCATTTACCCTTCTCCCTTACATGATTTGATTTACGTTCAAAACATACTTGAAGATGGAACACTTTTCTTTATTATTGAATATGAAGGAGAAATTGTAAGCGCAGCTTCCGCAGAAATTAATAAGGTGTATCACAATGCAGAATTAACAGATTGTGCTACTCTGCCATCTCACCGCTCACTTGGTTTAATGAAGCATTTAATGGTTGAAATTGAGAGAGAATTGAAAAAGGAATATGTTTATTGTGTATACACCATAGCGAGAGCGCTTTCATTAGGTATGAATGCCGCTTTCCACCAGCTTGGCTATTCCTATAGTGGGAGACTTATTAACAATTGCTTCATTTCTAAGACGCTAGAAAATATGAATATATGGTCAAAGGATTTATCAACATTAAAAAATGGGCTTTAGAGTAGGAAAGTTAGATAAAATATAACCATTTACTAGGCATCCACATATATAAAGTAGTAGCACAGTCTAAATTTTAATTAAGGGAGGCGTTTTTGTGTTACATGACTTATATAAGCCATCGCGTCATTGGAAAGACATCGACCTTTGGAAAGATGTACCAGAAGAGAAATGGAATGATTGGATTTGGCAATTAACCCATACAATTCGAACGCTTGATGATTTAAAAAAGGTCATTCATTTAACACCCGAAGAAGAAGAGGGGGTTCGAATTGCAACCAAAACGATTCCATTAAATATTACACCTTATTATGCTTGGTTAATGAATCCAGATGATCCGCGTTGTCCAATTCGCATGCAGTCTGTACCAATTGGTCAAGAAATGCATAAAACGAGATATGATTTAGAAGATCCTTTAGAGGAAGATGAAGATTCACCTGTACCTGGGCTTACACATCGCTACCCTGACCGAGTTTTATTTCTTGTCACCAATCAATGCTCGATGTACTGTCGTTATTGTACCCGGAGACGATTCTCAGGACAAATTGGAATGGGTGTTCCTAAAAAACAACTAGATATGGCAATTGAATATATTGCTCAAACAAAAGAAGTACGAGACGTTCTAATATCCGGTGGCGATGGGTTGCTAATTAATGATCAAATTTTAGAATATATCTTAAAAAACTTACGCGCTATTCCCCATGTTGAAATCATTCGTATTGGCACAAGAGCACCGGTTGTTTTTCCGCAACGAATCACAGAAAACTTATGTGCCATTTTAAAAAAGTATCATCCAGTCTGGCTAAATACTCATTTTAATACATCAATTGAAATCACAGAAGAAACGAAAAAAGCATGTGAAATGCTGGTGGATGCTGGTGTGCCTGTGGGAAATCAAGCAGTTATCTTATCTGGTATTAATGATAGCGTACCAATTATGAAAAAGCTAATGCATGATTTAGTGAAAATTCGTGTCAGACCTTACTATATTTATCAATGTGATTTATCAGAAGGAATTGGTCACTTTAGAGCACCTGTATCCAAAGGGCTTGAAATTATTGAAGGACTAAGAGGGCATACGTCAGGCTATGCTGTACCTACTTTTGTAGTGGACGCACCTGGTGGTGGCGGTAAGATTGCCATTCAACCAAACTATTTAATTAGTCAAAGTGCTGGTAAGGTTGTACTTCGAAACTTTGAAGGGGTAATTACCACTTATCCAGAACCAGAAAACTATATTCCTAACAGAGCGGATGACTACTTCTATTCAATTTATCCGGATGCAAAGCAAAAGGAATCTTCTATTGGAATAGCAGGGTTAATGAATGAAACAAACTCAACGCTTATCCCGGAGGGGTTAGGAAGAGTAACTAGACGGAAATCTTATGAAGCAGATACAGCACATGCAACTCTAAAGGATAAACGTGAAAAAAGAGATGAGTTAAAGGAGAAAAAGTTTCAAGCTCAAGCACAAAAAGAAAAGGGTTCCACTTCATCTTGAGGAGGCAAATACAATGATGGTAGAATGCGCATGGTGCGGCGAAAGCGCTGGGGAAAAAAGCGTCCATACCGCTTTTTGGGAACTTCCAGATGGAACAAGAGGAATTGAAATCACGGATGTACCTTGTATTAAATGTTCTGCCTGTGGAATGCATTATCAAGAAGAAGAAGTGATAGAAGAGATTGAAACACAGCTGCTGCTTGTAGATACAAAGCTGCTTCAAAAGGTTATTTCTTATAAAGAACTACTGGCAACACCGCGTCTATTAAAACGTAACTATTTCAAGTTCTAAGAAAAAGCCCTTATTTGAAAGGGACTGACCCCTGTTTTTGAGACAGGAATCAAAACACCTTTTAAACAACCAGTTTTCTGTATTGTACAGGAGACTGGTTGTTTAATTTTGTTTGAATACGGGCATGGTTATAATACGTAATATAGCTTTTGACGGTTTGCTCTACGATGGTAGTCGTAGTGTATGTCAACTCGTCAAGGTAGAACGTTTCAGACTTTAGTGAGGAATGAAACGATTCAATTGAGGCATTATCTGCGGGCGTCCCTTTTCGGGACATACTCATGATAATGCCTTTCTCTTTAATTGTTTGTTGATAAGCATACGATGTGTACACAGAGCCTTGATCACTATGCAACGTACACCCTTCCGGTAGAGAAGGGAGTTGGTTAAGCGTGTCTAAAACAAACGCGACATTTTGACAATCACCTATGGAATACGCAATAATCTCTCCGTTAAATAAATCTTGAATACTTGAAAGATACAATGGTTTCGGCCCAAAAGGCAAGTACGTAATATCGGTCACGAGCTTTTGAAGAGGGCGTTCAGCTTGAAAGTCACGATTTAATACATTCTCTGCAACCTGATAAGGTTGCCCTGTTCGCTGCCGTTTCTTCCGTTTAACACGACATTGCCAACCGTATTTCTGCATGGTACGCTGCACAAACTTGTGGTTAATCTTCATGGTTCGCTTGAGTACAGCTGTGATTTTTCGATAGCCATATCGAAACTTGTGTGCACGACATTGTTCACCCACTTGCTGTTCCATCCATTTCTTTCGTGTATCCTGTTGACTATGCTGCTTCCAACGGTAGTAAGTGGATCGGGGAATACCAAGATGGAAACAGATTTGATAAATAGGGATTTGTTCTTTTAACTCTTCCACTAGGTTCACTGCGATTTCTGGTACCACTTCCTTTCCAATTCCTTGTACTTTTTTAAAATCTCGATTTGTTGCTTTAACTGTCGGTTCTCAGCCTCTAACTTCGCTGTCTCGCTTTCAAAATCAGGACCTTTTCCATAGGCATATTGCTTGCCTACTGGCTGTTCCAACCGGTGTACATCCCCAGTTTGATACCACTTCATCCACGTTTTTAATTGGGTAGGATTTCGAATGTTTAGTTGTGATAAGACTTCTTTTACAGGTACACCGGCTAATCTCATTTCAATTGCCTTTAACTTTAGTTCGACTGGATAACTAACTCTTGTTCCCATAGAAAAAACACCTCCAAGTGATGGTTAGGTACTACATACCCAGTTTTCAACTTAAAGGTGTTTTTTATTTGTCTCACTTTACGGGGTCAGTCCCGAAAAAATAAGGGCTTTTTGTTCTTATATTAACTTTGTACGTGTACTTGCTGCTCTCGAAATGTTTGGTATGCATTAGTTAATTTATCAATAATAGGACGTGTTGTTGACAAGTCTTGCTCATCGATGCGTGCAATTGGTAAGATACCAATGGATGTGCTCGTGACAAAGGCTTCATCAGCTTGCTTAATAAAATCAATTGTCATATGCTGTTCTCGCACTTGAATGCCTTCTTGTTTTGCGCAAGAAAGAATATTGGTACGTGTAATACCGCATAAAATTTGCTTAGTGGCTGGAGTGGTATATAGGGTTTGATCTTTTATGACGAACACATTGCTGCTAGAACCTTCTGTTATGTATCCGTCCTTTACAAGAATGGCTTCTTTGCATCCTTTAGAGGCAGCTGCTTGTTTTGCTAGAATATTTGGAAGTAAGTTTAATGATTTAATGTAACAGTTTGCCCAACGCTCATCTTCTAAAAGTAAGGTGGAAATCCCTTTTTCATAAGCCTCATCAGGCATTTGGCGTGGATGTCTAATCGTCATAGATAACTCTGCTTTGGTATCTGGAAATAAATGATTTCGAGGAGAAATTCCACGCGTGACCTGCATGTAAATATCGGCTTCTGCCAATGTGGACTTTTGTAGTCCTTCCTCGATTAATTTTTCTAATTCCACTCTGCTAAATGGAAGCTCAATTAATAACGCTTTTGCGCTTCGCTCAAGACGATCTAAATGCTGAGATAGTGCTAAAGGTGTTCCTTTGTATACGCGAATAAATTCATATACGCCATCGCCAAATTGATGCCCGCGCTCATCAATAGGAATTACTCTCTCGTTGATATCTCGAAATTGTCCATCATAATAACCAAGTTCCATGTGTATACACTCCTTCTTTCTCTTATAGTGAAACGTTACCATAAAATTCAGTAAAATGAAATTAGAAACTATTTGAGCCCCATAAACAAAAATCTCATCCCTTAGTAAGAGATGAGATTTTTGTTTATGGGAACGTTCGTTTAATTGCTAATGAGAATTTTTCTATGGCTTTCTTTGGCGTAATGAACTGAATAAATAGTTTCGTACCAGTAATAACCCAATCAACAATGCGACTACCTAATAAAAGCGTTACTAAAATAGACATAGCTGTTAAAACCATTATGCTCCAAAAGCTAGCATCTAAGCTTTTAGCAAATTCAGTAGTGAAAAACCACTTTAAAACAAATCCATGTAAAAGGTAGACATAAAGCGAACGCTGTCCGATGCTTGTTAAAGCAAAAGAACGTGTTGGGATTAAGGCCATAAATGCAAAAGATACAATAAACGCAATGGCATAGTGAGACAAACGCATTAGAAATTCGCTTACGCTATTGTATGTGTTTGTGCCATAAAGCATGTCCGTATAAACGGTGTCATTTAAAAAGTAATAACTTGCTGCCAGTGTTACAACTAGAATAGTTGAAGCAATCACCCGATTTTTGGCTGTTAAAAGATTTTTAAATGGTTCTTCTCTCTGTGATAGATAATAACCCATCAAAAAGAAAGGGAAGAATACAAACATACGACTGATACTTAGGATTTTTTCAAATCCATCAATGTTGACAAAACCAATTCCAACACCTAGTAAAATAGAAGCGGTCATGCTAATCCACATTGGAAACTTTGCGAAAAATGGCAGCATTAATTTCCAAAAGATTAAGCTAAGCAAGAACCACATTGCCCAACGTGGTACTAAATACTGTAACGTGTACGTTTCGTTCGTATAAAGCGCACTATAGTAAAAGGTGTAGATGGTTTGAAATGCTAAGTAAGGAATAGCAACTTTGGTAAAGATTTTTTTATAATATCCTTTTTTATGAAAATTTTTAGAGAAATAACCAGCTAGTAAGATAAATACTGGCATATGGAAAATAAAGATAAAGTGATAAATGGACAACATGCCCTCGCTATCTGTACGATAAGGTGAAATCATATGTCCAAATACAACTAAAAAAATTAATACAAATTTAGCGTTATCAAAATAAGCATTTCGTGTACTCATATTATTCATCTTTCCTTATTCTTTGCTGATTTAAACGTGTATCAGCAATTTTTTATTGTGCTTTCAGTAGCAAATTAAATCATGAAAATGAAAAATTTGCAATTTATATTTTCACTATAAAACCTGTCGAAACAGCATTTTTGTTACAGTTGTGCATCGTTTTTGTCACATTCAATTAAAGTTAAAAACCAAATGCTTGATATGACAACTTGTTTTCTTTACTATACAATGCAACTAGAACACAAATCTGTAATCATAATGTAATGTTTTTTGTGTGTCCAAGTCAGGATTCGACGTCATTCACAAGAGACTATTTACATGGTAGTCTTATACCAAATAAAACTTGAGCAAATGCTGCATAAAATACAGGGGGAACAGCGTATGAAGTCATTTTATCACTACATGATGAAATTCAGGTTAAATCCAAAAAATGATGTAATAGGACAGCTAGCACGCTTTGTGTATGAAGACCATAGCTTTCCTAAAATGGCAGATGATTATAATGAGATCAGCTCTTATCTCGAATTAAATGGTGATTACACGATGAGCATGTCTGTTTTTGATGAGGCATGGGAGCTATATGAAATGAATCAGTAAGGTGTCAAAAAACAAAGGACCTCTATACTCAGCGTATAGAGGTCCTTTGTTTTTTGTGAAAATCAGCGCATTTCAGGCTTGATTGAGGTGATGTTACACTTCCCCTTTTACTATTTTTGCATATACTATTGTAACTTTTCAGTAGGTGTTAGTTTAACAGGGAGGTGCGACGATGGCAGGCAAGAAAAAGCCTAAATACCGCATTGGGGATACAATCGTTGTAACGATATATGGGACCGTTGGCACCATTACAGATATAAAAGTGATGGATGGACTCTTTGTATATGAGATTAACCATAGTGAAGGTCTGTTTTTAGAAGATACAATTGAGTTACTAGAAGATTATGATGGACAGATCTTAGTACAAGAACGCGTTGAGTTAGAATATAAGTATTTCTTTGGTGACATTGTTCAAGTGTTTAATTATGGAAAAGAATTGTTTAAAATCATTGGCATTCGTACAGAAATATGGCGATATAAAGAAGATGCATGGGAAGATATTGTATATGAATTATCCCGTGTTACTGACGGAGAATGGCTTGAAGCAAGTGAAGAAGAGCTTATTCTCGTGACTCCTCATGAGGAAACAGAAAACTATGTACAAAATATCGATATGTTGTATTTAGGAAAAGAAATTAAAAAGACGGAGTTGCTACCGACGATGAAAAAACAAAATGGACATGGAAAAGAAGAGATGAAATTAACAAAAGAAAAGCACGAAATCATAAATGGTTTGTTAGATGTTTATAACGATTACAGGACTTTACACGAGATGTTTCAAGATGATGAGTATGTAGAAGTAATGAACTTAGTACTGAAACATTTACACAAGATCTCCAAATCAGAGCAAGATAAAGCGTAATGCCATGTCAGTTGTTATAAGCGTATGTTAGAAAGTGTAAGCTATACATAGAAAGAGACGTATAGCATTAAAAATTTTAGACATACTCTTGTACTTTTGCTCATAAAAGTATATAAAGTAAAGTTTGAACTAGTAAGATTAGATATTTGCTAGTCCTTTGCTTTGCTATTTTGCGAGCTCATGAAGCTACGCTTGCCCGCTGAGACGGGGTGAGGAGTGATATTGTGAAAGAAATCGAAGTAGTTATTGATACAGAGGAAATCGCTGAGTTCTTTTACAATGAACTAATAAAGCGGGGGTACGCTCCAGCTGAGGAAGAGCTAGGAGAGTTGGCTGATATTACATTTGATTATTTGATTGATAAATGTATTATCGATGAGCAAGATGAATAAAGAGAGATAATAGTAATTTAATAGCCGTACTTTATGTAACGACGAGGCCACTCGTCGTTTTTATATTATAGAGGGGATATTTAGTGTTGTTAAGTAGTGATAGGGTGATGTCCCTACAAACCAATCAGATTGATCTGAAAACGTGTGAACGCGGTTTCCCCAACACATATCTAGGGGAACAGTGGATGAAGGAGCCTTAAAATGATTAAATTTTGGGTGTAGGCTTGATGAATAGTCGTGTCTCGCTCCTGTATGTTCTACGCTATCCGCAAATGAATAAGTACCTGAATATAAATGATTATGAAAAAACAGAAGTGCATAAAGTAGCTTTCCAGCAATAATTCGGTTTTTAAGGGAAGAAAATTGTGAAATGTTCACTCCAATTAAAGCTAATTCTTTATCACATTCATAGGGAATTAATACTTGGGTCATACCAAGTAAGCTTTGTGCATAAAACTGCCATGTGTCCAGTACGTCTTCTTTTGTTTTTTTATCGTGAATGAGCTTATTTTCAATATAGTGTTGCTCATTCACAATTAAAGCCATGGATAGCAAATGTTCTTTTTCAGTAGGGTCGTTGATAAACTCAGTCCAAATGGGGTGCATAAATGCGGATACCCCTAAGGGTGAAAGCAAGTGAGACAGGTTTTGCTCATTTTTTTGACTTTCTTCATATAACAACAGTTGAGCAAAAGCATCTTGAAAGATTGTAGCATTTGCACGCTCTAAAAATAGAAAAAAAGCGTGCTGTTGGACAGGAGAAAGAAGCTTTTTGGCGAAAGTAGTTTGCAAGTCGGTCATATAGTAGCCGCCATTTCTAGAAACGAGGTGAGCTAAAAACGCCCATTTTATTTCCGGATAACTCTTATAAAATTTAAGATAAGCATGAGTTCGCGTAATGTTGTTTTTATTGTGTAAGCCAACTTTTGTTTTAATTCTTTGAACAATCTTAGACTCTTTTTCATTTAATTCAATACTGTTAGAAAAGGAAGATAGAATAGCTAAAGAGCGCTGGCTTAAGTGTGCCAAGTTGTTCGTTGTTTCAATTGTCATGGTCTTGTTAACCTTGAATGGAAGTGAATAAATCATAAAAGTTCTCCTTTTCGTTTTAAAGCAACTAAACCGGGAATAAAGTTTTTGAAACCTTTATATTATTAGTACGTAGAAAGTGTAATAAGTGTTAAGAAAAGAGGGAATTATTATGATAAAAAAACTATTGAATTCAATATTAGGTTCGAAAAAACACCATCGCTATAGCAGCAGTGATTATCATCGTCGTCCTCGACATTATAGTAGCAGCGACTACAAAAAAGGACGTCACTATGACAGTCGAAGTCACTCAAAGTATGGACATCATCATTATAAGCGTAAGAAAAAAAGCTTTTTCTCCAGCTTTTCTTCTAGCTGATTGAACAAATGAAACACTTTTTAAAATCGATTCAACGATTTCTAATAGATCGCCCTTTAAGACCAGGAACACTAATTAAGAATCGTTATAAAATTGACCGTGTTTTAGGAATGGGAAGCTACGGTATTACATACCTAGCTAAAGATCAAAAATTTGAAACACAAGTAGTAGTGAAGCAGCTACGTAAAACAAAACAAAAGCTTGAGCAAGGCAGGCGCGCTTTTGAGTATGAAAAAAAGATATTAGCAAGAATAGATCATCCACAAGTTCCTCGGCTACTGGACGTAGAGGAAAGTAGCGCTGGATTTTTTATTATAATGGACTATATTAACGGGAAGACGTTTGAAGATTTAATATTTGAACATCATCATAAATACAAAGAAAAAGATGTAGTTCAAATATTGCTACAAGTCATAGAAGTGATTCAATTTCTTCATCATGAAGGAATTGTTCACCGTGACTTGCGAATTCCAAACATTCTTAAGGTTGGTGATGTTATTTACATCATCGATTTTGGTTTAGCACGTTTTATTGGAGATGATGAACGAGTAGAAGGTTTAGTAACAGAACAGCAGTATATGAGAAGAACAACTGTTCAAAGTGATGTATACGCTTTAGGGCACTTCGCACTGTTTTTGCTGTACTCAGACTATAAGCCCACTTCAAGAAAAGAGAAGAGTTGGGAAGAAGAGCTTCTGTTATCATCAGAGCTCACAGCAATCATTCGCAAAATGTTACAAACCGATGACTTTTATAAAGATATAATGCAACTCAAAGGGGATTTGCAGTTTCTTGTTGATAAAAATATGAAGTCTTTAAACTGGTAATATAGCGTAAAAATGGGGAGGATGGAATGAATGGCTTTATTTAATAAGATATTAGCTCGAATTGGTATTGGTGCTGCTAGAGTAGATGCAAAGCTAGTAAACGATGAATTTCGTGCAGGTGAAACAATTGAAGGAATTGTAGAAGTATATGGAGGAAATGTTGAGCAGAGGATTGATCGAATTTATTTACGTCTTTTTACATCATACGTAAAAGAAGTAGATGATAAAAAGGTCAAGCAGGATATACAGCTTAATGTATTCAAGGTTAATGAGCCATTTACTATTCAGCCAGCTGAAAAAAAAGAAATTCCTTTTACTTTCCAACTACCTGATGATACACCTGTTACGCTTGGGAAAACACGAGTATGGGTAGCAACAGGTTTAGATATTAAAGATGCAGTAGACCCATCAGATATTGATTATGTGAAAGTTCTTCCCAATTTGATGGTCACAAGCGTTATGAAATCAATGGAAGACCTTGGATTTCGACTTCGACAAGTGGAGTGCGAAGAAGCACCAAGAAGAATGCGAAAGAGACTTCCTTTTGTACAAGAATTTGAATTTGTTCCAGCCAACGGCCCTTATTATGGAAAGTTAGACGAAGTAGAGGTAATTGTCCAATCAGTAGGAAACAGCCAATATGAGCTATTGCTAGAAATTGACCGTAAAGCTCGAGGATTTGGCGGCTTTTTATTTGAGGTATTGGACGCTGATGAATCTCTTGTACGGATTACAGTATCTGAAAGTGAGATTCCTCAGCTATCTGCGACTCTAGAGCGAGTTATTTCAAGATATAGCGTATAAGTTAGGATAGTCTGTCTTTCTTCTTCACATATTAAACGTGTGAGGAAGGGAGGGAAAACCATGTCTCATAAAACAAGTAATCAAACACATCAAAAAGGAATGAAAAAGTCGTCACGTCAACAGCCGGAATTCTCGAATGAATTTGTTATGAATCAAGCACCAAAGCCTGAACACTATAAGCAGCCTAAAAAAGACTAACGACTACATAAGGAGCATGTATTTGCATGCTTCTTATTCATTCTTTCCTTATCGTTTAATGGAGGAGAGCACAACATGTTAACGCCAAGACAATATATTGTTACAGTCTGCATTGCACTTGCTTTATTTTTAATTCTAATGCTGACGTATAAAACACCTGTTGTAAAAGAGCTGGATTATAATGTATTACATACCATCTTTGAGTGGAGGACAAGCTGGCTAACGTCATTTTTTATTTTTATTACAACGTTAGGATCATGGCATATTACTGCGCCGACCTGGCTTGTTCTGGTCATGCTGTTAATGTATAAGCGTCAAGGAGTGGCAGCCTTATTTATTACCCTTGTTTTTTGGGGGATTAGAGGGTTAAATTGGCTGTTAAAAGAAATATTTGAACGTCCCCGACCAGAGTGGAGTCAGCTAGTTGATGCATCACACTATAGCTTTCCAAGCGGTCATGCTATGAATTCCAGTGCTTTTTTCGTTGGCCTTCTATGCCTTGTGGTCATATATACAAGAACGCAAAGTGTGAGAATAATCGCTTCTTTATGCCTTATCCTTCTAATCCTTTTAGTTGGGTTCAGCCGCATGTATTTAGGGGTTCATTATTTAACAGATATTTTGGCTGGCTATGCTTTGGGCATCTCTTGGGCACTTAGTATGTATCAGCTATATAATAAACTTATGTATTCATCTTTAAAACGGTACCAGTTCCCCACATAATACCATTACAGGTTTTTAACAAATATTTCATTTTATTAATTTAGGGCCCAACCTTTATCTACTAACTTTATTGAGATGATACACTAGTAAAAGCATGGCGTCCGCCATGCTTTTTTGGAGAACTTTATGCTGAGGTCGTTTAATTATAAAAGAAAGTACAAATAAAAACATGTATTTGAAATGAAGGATTTTAATCTATCTATCGCTAATATAAATGACATGGTATTAATTTATACATAGGGTACAGGATAGAATATTGAGGTTTGGAGGGAAGACATGTGAATGTGTGGACAAATTTAAAAAAGCAGTTAAATATCATTACAGAATACGACGTTACAATTATGCAGACAGAAGAAAAAGGAGAAAAAAGAGGATATAAACCAGTTCATCGTTTGACGGTCAAAGCTCTGGACCATCAAGATGCAGCGGTTAAAGTCTTTCAACAGTTCAACATTGCTGACAATCTCCCAAAAGAATGCAATGCCCGCTTTATTAGTACAGGAGATATCTTATTAATTGATGAAGGCACCCGAGGAAAGTATTACTATAAGCTTTGGACGGATGGATGGCAAAGAGTAAATCGACTTCACGTTCGGTAAAGCAAAGCGACCCATAAGGCCGCCTTTTTTGCTGAAAAAATTAATAGTCTCGCGTATGGTGTCCGGGACCATTTTTGCGTTTGTTTGCCGTGTATTCATCCCCATGTGCCTCTTGCTCCGCAATAATAGCTTCTTGAGGAATGTGATTGTTTTTCTTTGGTGAATTAATGCGATTACGATGTTTTTTGCCCATATGATCACCTCATTTATTCAAAAGTAGTGTTCTTCAGTATTTTTCCTCGAAAAGCGTTTTTCATTAAGCCATTTTTTTCAGTACATAGTTCTGCAAAAATGTTGGAATAATGAAAGGCAGAGAAAGAAATTAGTAGTGAATTCGACAAATTATGTTATAGTGAAAAGGTAACATTTTTACACAATAGGAGGTACAAAGATGAGTGTACATATTGGGGCAAAAAAAGGTGAAATTGCAGAAACGATCTTACTCCCTGGAGATCCGCTTCGTGCGAAATACATTGCGGAAACATTTCTAGAAGATGTAACTTGCTATAATGAAGTTCGTGGCATGTTAGGTTTTACAGGAACATATAAAGGAAAACGTGTGTCCGTACAAGGAACAGGAATGGGTGTTCCATCTATTGCTATTTATGTAAATGAGTTAATGAGTGAATATGGTGTTCAAAACTTAATTCGTGTCGGAACTTGTGGAGCAATTCAAAAAGATGTAAAAGTTCGTGACGTTATTTTAGCTATGTCTTCATCAAGTGATTCACAAATGAATCGCGTGAAATTTGGACCTATTGACTATGCGCCAACGGCAAATTTTGATTTATTAAAGCGCGCATATGACGCTGGGGTTGAAAAAGGATTGCATTTAAAAGTGGGGAACGTCTTCACTTCTGATCAATTTTATAATGAAGATGGGCAGTTAGAAAAGCTAGCTGCACACGGAGTACTGGCAGTTGAGATGGAAACAACAGCACTTTATACATTAGCGGCTAAATATGGGCGTAATGCGCTGTCTGTTTTAACAGTAAGTGATCACATCTTTACAGGTGAAGAAACAACAGCTGAAGAGCGTCAAACGACATTTAATGATATGATTATTGTTGCTCTAGAAGCAGCAATCAATGAGTAATAAATAGTTGAATTTCGTTCAGAACTTCCTTATAATATCTTTATAAATAAGATTCCTTAAAGGGGAGTAGCGTCAGGTTCTTTCCTGAAATAAAGTCGACATCTCGTAGAAAAATCTACCGGCTTTATTGGCATATTGAAACAATGTCTAGCAAGACCTTTACCGATTAGTGGTGAAGGTCTTTTATTGTTTAATTTAGAAATAAAAGATGTAACCATAATCGTTTGTTCTTATTTTTATGTTAAAAAGAGGAGAAGCGATGGTTCGTTGAAACAAAAAAAGAAGCTATTTTTAATGGTAGCATTTCTTATGTTAAGTAAATTATTTTTACTTGCAATGTTGACCTTAGAGGTGAAAAACCCGCCTCGATTTCAACATTTATTTGGCTTAATTCCAGTCAGCTATTCATTAAATTATACGGAAGTTCCACCTCGACGTTAATGAGAAGGACTTCACTAAAAAAAGAGCGTGCAGGTTGCGCTCTTTTTTAGTGGGATAGATTGTTCAACATGATGGTGAAAATATATTTTCAATTCAAAGAAGGTATGGTACGATAACCTACGTTCAAACCGGCTTTGGTTTTCGTGAGAGTCGAAAATCAATTTACTATATACTATGAGGTGATTTAGTGAACGTAGCAGCTATTAAGCAACAGTGGGTTTCAAATGTTCGAGGAGATATCCTCTCAGGAATGACTGTTGCTCTTGCATTAATTCCCGAAGCACTTGCATTTTCAATTATTGCAGGAGTAGATCCTATGGTAGGTCTATATGCTTCTTTTTGTATGGCAATTGTCATTGCATTTACCGGAGGGCGACCGGCAATGATTTCTGCAGCAACTGGTGCAATGGCTCTTTTAATGATTGATTTAGTGAAAAATCATGGGGTTGAGTATTTGTTTGCAGCGACAATTCTAACTGGAATTATTCAGCTTGTTTTAGGTATCTTGAAAGTTGGAAGATTTTTATCATTTTTACCACAAACGGTTATGTTTGGTTTTGTTAATGCGTTAGGAATCTTAATTTTCACCGCCCAGCTTCAGCATTTTAAAGGTGCGAACTGGGCTATGTACGCGATGGTAGCAGGAACATTATTAATTGTGTATGTATTCCCTCTTGTAACCAAACTAATTCCAGCACCGTTAGTAGCAATTGTATTTATGACGGCCGTAGCCATTTTTGGTGGAGGGTTTGGTTTGAAAACGGTAGGAGATATGGGCGAGATTACGCGTACACTACCATTTCTTCATTTTCCAGCAGTAGAATTATCATTACAAACATTATTAATTATCTTACCCTATTCACTGCCGTTAGCGATTGTTGGTTTGTTAGAATCATTACTAACTGCCACAGTTTTAGATGATATGACGGATACGGATTCTAATAAAAATAAAGAAGCACGTGGACAAGGACTTGCCAACATTGTGACAGGCCTATTCGGTGGAATGGCAGGGTGTGCTATGATTGGACAATCGGTAATCAACGTAAAGTCCGGTGGGCGCGGAAGACTTTCAACACTTATAGCAGGCGTGTTTTTATTATTTTTAATTATGGTGTTAGGTGATGTTGTAAAGCAGATTCCAATGGCCGCGCTTGTTGGCGTCATGTTTATGGTAGCGGTAGGGACGTTTGATTGGCAGTCTGTTAAAGACATTCATAAGTATCCTATATCGGACTCTGTTGTTATGATTGCAACGGTTGTTGTAGTACTACTTACACATAATTTAGCGTTAGGAGTTATGGTTGGTATTGTCATTAGTACAGTCGTGTTGGGGTGGAAAATGGCGAGATTGACCATAGTAAAAGAAGAAGAGTCTGATCGAATAGTTTATTATGTTAACGGTCCTCTTTTCTTTGCAACAACAACAGTTTTTGTAAATGCATTTCACTACGAAGGTGAGCAAATGACAATCGTAATCGATTTTTCAAACTCTTACGTCTGGGACCAATCTGCGATGTTAGCCGTGGCAAAAGTGGTAGGGAAATATGAAAGTAATAATAAAAAGGTAGTATTACAAGGGATGAACAGCGCTACCCAAAAAGCAATGGGGCGAATTGGCTTAGAATCTTCAATATAGATAGCATAAAGAGGTGATTAATCACCTCTTTATTTTATTGAGAAGGCTTTTCCAAAATGACAAGGTTACCGAGGACGAATCCACTATACAATTATGTTGTTTCTTTTGAAGTAAATCATATGCTTTGCGACGATATTGGTAGTCAAACATTATAATCACCTCGTAAAATTAAAAAATGTAAGCGGTTTTATTTATAAGCTTAGCAGAATCTAAGTAAAATAAAAAGAGCGGAGTCTATACCGCTCTTTTTGTTTTACTCTGTACCAAACATATAACGTTTTTGGTGCCAAGATATTCCAAACATTAATCCAATGGCAAACATACTTCCCATTAAGGAGCTACCTCCGTAAGAAATAAATGGTAGAGGAATACCGGTTATTGGCAAAACTTGGATTGTCATACCAATATTTTGGAAGACGTGGAAGGTAATCATCGTAATGACACCTACGCATAAATAAGAGTTAAATTCATTTTTTGTTTCTAATCCAAGCTTAATTAAGTAATAAATAAGAAGGAAAAATAAGCTGATAACGATACTTCCTCCTATAAAACCGAACTCTTCACCTATTACAGCAAAGATAAAGTCCGTTTGACTTTCTGGAATATAAACAACGCCATTTCCCGGACCTTTTCCGTTAACCATACCCGAACCGATAGCATTCAGTGATTTTACTAAGTGATATGCTTCACCTGTACTGTAAGTCGTCGGGTCTAGCCATGCATAAATTCGACCAAACTGATACTGCTTAACACCTAAGTATTTTTCAAGGAAGTCGGGAGCATAAATTACTAGTGCAAGAATGCCAGCACCGATTGAACCAAGCCCTAAAAAAGCTGGAACAATTAGTTTCCAGGTTACTCCTGATACAAAGACCAGACCTACAAAAATTGCTAATAAAACAAGTGCTGTTCCCAAATCCGGTTGCTGCATCACAAGCAGTAAAGGGAATCCTAGTGTTGCACCCATTTTGGCTAGTAATAAAAGGTCTTCACGTATCGTGCGAATGCGATATTTTTCATTGTGCTTGACAATAATGTTACTTAATACAATAATCAAAAAAACTTTTACAAACTCAGAAGGTTGAAATGAAAAGCCAGGTAGTGTAAACCAACTTTTTGCACCGTTAATTTCTCGAGCAATACTGCTCGGTGCAATAATCAAGAAAATTAGAAGGAAGTTTCCAAAACCATAGAAGACCCAAGAGAGTTTTTGTAATTGATCAGAATCTAGTCGCATTACAAATGCAATAATCACTGTTCCAATTACGTAGAAAGCAACTTGTTTAATAACAAAGTTTGAATCATATTGTCCAATAGTTTGTGCACTATTAATAGCAGTAATACTTACGCAGAAAAAAAGAAAGAGAAGAAAAGCTAAATTCCAGTCAAATCTACTAACATTTCGTTGATTTTCACCCATATTATTCACCTGTCAATATCGAATCTAATTATATTCTTACTGTGGCATACTAGTGCTCAACCACAGGAGATATCTTCACTACGATGAAGATAATATCATACAGCCTCTTATTATACATGAATCATTCTACAATATAAATAGGTCAAACGATAACATTTTGTCTTTTCCACCTTTTTGCTAGATTTTTAAGGTAGATAGGACTAAATCTAGCAACCTTATCATAGAGATTACTATATAAAGAGATAATTTAATTAATTACTAATTACTAGTAAATTTAATAGATAAAAATGAAAATTGAGTGAAAAAGCGTCTTATATAATAGAGAAAAAGGAGGATTAGCTTATGGTTTGGGGCGTGGTTCTTGTAGGCTTATTTATTTGGTGTTCTTGTTACTATACCGTGTGTCACCATGGTTATATATCAACAAAAGCTGGTAATTTAGCTGCCGTATATACAGCAATGAGTACAAGCTTTATAACTGCTTTTACGATGTTTGTATTGGTGGAAGAAACGCTTATGTTCTCAAGTGTTTGCGCTGCTTGTGCTGGTATAGGGGTAGGGTGGTTTATTGCAATTCCTTTCACGGTGAAAACAATTATAGGTAGTGTTGTTAGCGGTACTATTGCTAGTTTCAGTTTTTATACAATCCACGTCTTTTGGTCATATAGCAGTGAATTTTTATGGGCAATCTTTATTCTAATCTCTCTAGTAGGAAGCAGCCAGGCTCTTTTTAAAATTTTAAAAGAAATTCCTATGTTTGAATCAGTTTTTGTTAAGCGTTGTATTCAACACCCTCTTGTGTTAACCCCAATCTTTGTTTTAATCTTTTTTGTATATCAATTTATTGAGCGCTACATGCCGCAATATGACCCTACTCGAAAAACCTAGTTTGTGGATATTCACCTATTCAAAAAGTGAAGCATATAGTAATTTACATGCACATTGGAAAGGAGAATATATATGTATCGATATTATTATGATCCCCGCTTTCAAATTATATTTCCTGGACAGGGAGGGCAAGGTTTTCCACCGAGACCACCAGGACAGGGAGGGAGTTTTTTACCACCACCGCCACCACCACCAGGCCAAGGGGGCGCACCAGGGTTTCCTCCATCTTCTGGCCAGAGTGGTCCACCAACAGGTCCACCGCCAGCTTTTACACCTCAATTAGCTTCTTCAGGAGGGCCATCTCTTTATGCAGTAGATCCTGGGTCAATAGCAGGTTGTCTATATAAGTATACTTATATTTGGGCAAAAGGCGGGCGTTCATATTGGTTTTATCCAACATATGTTGGTCGTAAATCGGTAGCAGGATATCGCTGGACTGGATTTAACTGGATATATGCTGGAATTGACTTAGATCGAGTGAATGAATTTCAGTGTTATTAAAAAGAAGAGCGTTACATTCGTAACGCTCTTCTTTACTATGTAGACAATAAAGAAAATTCTTCTGTTACTCTTTGAATAAGAACAGTAATTACATAAAATAAAAAACTTATTCAAACGGTTGACGATTAGAAAATAGAATCATATAATATATCTTGAATCCGAGATAATTAATCAATCAAAAATCTCGAAATAAAGATAAATCATTTAAAGGTAAACAGGAGATGAGAACTATGGCAAACGTATTGTATGTAAAAGTAAATCCACAAGTTGATGAAGCTGCCTTCTCAACAAGATTGGCTAAAGCATTTTTAGATGAGTATCAAACAGTGAATCCAAGTGATACAGTAACAACAGTCGATCTTTATAAAGAAGGCGTTCCTTTAATTGATTCTGATGTGTTAAGCGCTTGGGGGAAAGCAGGAGCAAATCAAGAACTAACAGCAGATGAAGCAGTAAAAGTTGAGCGTATGGGAGCACTATTAGAGCAGTTCTTACAAGCTGATAAAGTAATTTTTTCAGCACCGATGTGGAATTTAAGCTTCCCACCACTTATGAAAGCATACATTGATAACATTCTAATTGCGGGAAAAACGTTCAAGTACACTGAAAGCGGACCTGTTGGATTAGCTACTGGAAAGAAAGTAGCCCTATTAGAAGCACGCGGTGGTATTTATAGCGAAGGCCCGGCTGCAGAACTTGAATTTACACAGAAATACTTCCGCACTGTTATGAGCTTTATTGGCATTCAAGATGTTGATTTAGTTGTTGCAGAAGGTATGGCTTATACACCAGCAGAAGCAGATCAAATTTTAACTAATGCAATAGAAAAAGCAAAAAACGTGGCGAAGACATTTTAATAAGCAGTGAAAAAAGAGTATGGTAACTATCCTACTCTTTTTTTATTTCAGTAAGTTAAATTAAATTCAATATTATTCCAGTTGAAGAACTTTTTTATTTACAATATATCGTAGGCATGTTTAAATAATGAACATATTTATCTCAATATCCTAATGTAATAAGGGGAGTCTTATATACAGATTTTGGGGACATAGGAAGAAGGTTCTTCTTAATAAAGTTGCGTTTTTCAAAGTTAATAAAGGGGTATGCTACCAATAAAATGATAAAGGAAAGGTGATTGACATGTTTAAAAAACTTTTTGGCGGTAAGACAAAATCTAAAGAAACAGTAGTAACAGCACCAATGACTGGGAAAATTCTTCCATTAGAGCAGGTTCCAGACCCGGTGTTTTCTCAAAAAATGATGGGCGATGGATTTGCTATTGAACCAACGGATGGACAAGTAGTATCTCCAGTGGCAGGAGAAGTAGTTCAATTATTCCACACGAAGCATGCTGTTGGATTAAAAACAGAAGCAGGTACAGAAGTACTTATACATATTGGACTGGAAACAGTAGCAATGGAAGGGGAAGGCTTTGAAGCGCATATTCAAGCAGGCGATAAAGTAGAAGTAGGTACACCTCTTATTACTTTTGATTTACCATTAGTAACAGAAAAAGCGAAAAGCATAATTACGCCTGTTGTCATTACAAATAGCGATGCAGCAGATTCATTTGAAATTGTAGCAAGTGGCGATGTTCAAAAAGGACAAACTCAATGTGCGAAAGTGACAATGAAATAAATTTGTCACCTTCTTCCTGCTGAGGAGGAATAACCGGTTGAAAATATTTAAAGTACTAAACAACAATGCAGCTGTTGTAAAAGAAGGGAAAATTGAAAAGATTGTAATGGGGCCGGGAATTGCCTTTCAAAAAAGTAAAAATGATATTTTAAATAAAGCCAAAGTTGAAAAAGTTTTTGTGATGAAAGAAGAAAATGAAAAATTTCAGGAAATATTAAAAAGCTTACCTGAAGAGCATATTCAAGTAGCAGAAGAAATTATTTCATATGCAGAACAGCAACTAGGCGTTACGCTTAGTGATCATGTTCATATTGCTTTAAGTGATCACTTATCATTCGCAATTGAAAGGTTATCTCGAGGAATTGTCATTCAAAATAAACTGTTACATGAAATTAAAGCACTGTATCGTCCAGAATATGATATTGGTGTGTGGGCGATTGAACAAGTTTCCAAACGTTTAAAAGTTCAAATGCCAATTGATGAAGCGGGCTATATCGCTCTTCATATTCATACAGCTAAACTGCATACATCCAATATGGAACAGGTAATGATGAATACAACAATCATTAACGAAATGATTGAGATTATTAAAGAAGAACTTGAGCTCAAAATTGATGAAGAGAGCATTTCCTACCAGCGATTACTCACTCATTTGCGCTTTGCGCTAAATCGAATTGCTGAAGATGAGCCTTTTCATTCAATGGATGAAGAAATGCTGAACATGCTGCAAACTAAGTACAAGCGTGCTTACACATGTGCTTTAAAAATTGGAGCATTTCTAAAAGCTGAATATGATATAAATTTTCCACCTTCTGAACTTGGCTATATTACGCTCCATATTGAAAGAATTGGCCAAAGACCCTAAAAAAGTCTTGACGAACAATGTCGAAATAGATACAATGAAAGCGTATTAATTGAATAAGCGGGATTGTGACTGGTTAAGCAGGCAAGACCTAAAATGCGTAAAAGATGTATGCACTGCGGTTGTGCATATGTATTTGAATGCGCGTTTTAGGTCTTTTTTTGTTGTCATCGTGCATGAGGCTAGTTAAGTCGCAGAAACTATAGTAAAAACAATAAATAAAGGGGGAATTCGCATGGATGTGAAAGAAATTGCGAAAAAGCTTGTTCCGCTTTTGGGTGGAAAAGAAAACGTTGTCAGTGCTCAGCACTGTGCGACACGCTTGCGTTTAGTTATTCGAGACGAAAGCAAAATCGATCAAAAAGGTTTGGATGAAATAGACGATATTAAAGGTGCTTTCTCTAATTCAGGACAATTTCAAATTATTTTTGGCACAGGACTTGTTAATAAAGTACATGCAGAACTTATGAAAGAGCTAGGCGTAGAGCACCAAAAAGCAGAAAAGCCAGCAGATCATCAAGAAGAAATGAAGAAAAAGATGAATCCGTTCGCAAGGTTCGCTCGTATGCTTTCAAATATTTTTGTTCCAATCATTCCTGCCATTGTAGCAAGTGGTTTATTAATGGGTCTACTTGGAATGATGAAAGCATTTAAGTGGGTTTCAGAAGATAGCTCACTGTTTATTTTACTGGACATGTTTTCGAGCTCAGCATTTATCATCTTACCAATCTTAATAGGGTTTTCAGCTGCTAAGGAATTTGGAGCCAATCCATATTTAGGAGCCGTAATGGGTGGAATATTAACCCATCCAATGCTATTAAACCCATGGACCTTAGCAGATGCCAAGCCTGAATATATGGATTTCTTAGGATTGAGTATCCCATTGATTGGCTATCAAGGTACGGTTGTACCGATTTTACTTGCGATTTATGTAATGAGCAAAATTGAAAAAGGTTTGCGTAAAGTTGTTCCAAATGCAATTGATTTACTAGTAACACCATTTTTGACGGTTATTGTTACAGGATTTATCTCACTGTTATTTATTGGGCCATTTGGAAGATATATTGGTGATTTGATTTCAATTGGTTTACAATCAATGTATGATGTAGCCGGTGTATTTGCTGGTATTGTGTTTGGTGGTTTGTATTCTACGATTGTATTAACAGGACTACAACATAGTTTTCATGCAATTGAAGCGGGCCTTCTGGCAAATCCTAATATCGGAGTTAATTTCTTATTACCAATATGGGCATGCGCTAATGTTGCACAGGGTGGCGCCGGCTTGGCGGTATATTTTAAAACAAAGAATGCAAAAACAAAGAAAATTGCAATTCCAGCCGCTGTTTCTTCGTTTCTTGGCATTACTGAACCAATTATTTTTGGTGTAAACTTAAAGTTACGTAAACCATTTATTGCAGCAGCTATAGGTGGTGCTGCTGGTGGTGGATATGTGGTACTAACGAATGTTGTTGCAAACGCATACGGTTTAACAGGTATCCCAATGATGGCTATTGCAGCTCCGCTAGGAATGAGTAATTTAATTAACTATATTATTGGAATGGTCATTTCAGTAGGGGTAGCGTTTATTGTTACGTGGTTTATGAAATTAGAAGAGGAATAAAGAAAATGAAAGAAAAGTAGGAGTAAAACAAAGGTTCATTTTACTCCACTTTTCTTCATTTGTATCATAAGGAAAGAGAGGGAGAAAAATGAAAAATGGTGTTATTTCATTAGGAGAGGCATTAATTGATTTTATTCCATTAGATCATACGAATCTTACATATCAAAAAAGCCCAGGAGGTGCGCCTGCCAACGTGGCGGTAGGAGTGTCAAGGTTAGGGTTGAAATCTACATTCCTTGGAAAAGTTGGAAATGATGTATTGGGTCATTTTCTAAAAGATACGCTTGACGAATACGGCGTTGATACAACAAATATGCAGCTTACGGATGAAGCACGTACGGGAGCGGTTTTCGTTACGTTAGATAAAGACGGTGACCGCAGCTTTAATTTTTACATTGACCCAAGTGCAGATCGGTTTTTACACGAAGCAGAAATTGACGAAGAGCTATTTAAAGAACATCGAATTCTTCACTTTGGAACAATTTCAATGATTAGTGAACCTTCACGCTCTGCTACTTTGAAAGCTGTAGAACTGGCGAAGAAGAATGATGTTCTTGTGTCATTCGATCCTAATGTTCGTTTAACGTTGTGGAAAGATGAAGAAAAATTGAAACGAACAATTGTGGAGATGCTTCCAAAGGCAGATATTGTAAAGCTTTCAGAGGAAGAACTTACTTTTATTACTGGAAAAGAAACGATTGAAGAAGGATTAGAAGTGCTAAGCCATTATGCTATCCCGCTTTTAATTATTACATTAGGAGCAGACGGCAGCCTTGCTGTATCTTCTAAAGCAAAAGTAACTATTTCTGCTATGAAAGTAAATGCTGTTGATACAACAGGGGCAGGAGATGCCTTTGTGTCTGGGATGCTTTATTCTATTAATCAATATAATGGTCAGCTTTCAAACTTAACGGAAGAAGAACTTACTTCTTTTGGACGCTTTGCAAGTGTTTCTGGAGGATTAGCAGCTTCAACAAAAGGTGCGATGACAGCATTACCTACAATTCAAGAAGTTGAAAAGCTTCTTGTAAAATAAAAAATAAGCTGGGTCATAAGTAATTCAGTCAATGATAAACCTGAACGATTGAGAGTTTCTTACTTTTAATTATTCAGGTTTATTTGTTAGTTGTGAAAACAGTTTGAGAAACAGGGGAGAATGGCAGTAGCGCAATGGAACGAACGTGTTCTGACAAGGTAAAGATATAAGAAAAGAGAGTGTTCGTCTTTTGGAAATTTGTTTTGTGATGTCCCACACTCTGTCTATAAAATATAAGCCTTGGTGAAACTTTTTCACAAATAAACCGTAGAAGATAAAGACGTACGTATTGTGTCAGCACATTGTAAATGCTACACTACTAGTAGATTCATTAACTACAGTTTAGAAAGAGAGTAAACATATGGATTTTTATCATGATTTGTTTCTATATGTTCCGTACTTAACTGCCCTTATGGCTTATGTAGTCTGCTATTATATGCTTCGGGAATCGAGGTATGTAGCGGTACGTACAGAGGAGCTAAGAGAGTCCACTTGCATTCAAACTAGCGTGGCAGTATTTGCGGCATGGAAGCGTTTGAAGACGCTTATTCATGTATATAGAAAAACACCGGTAAAAGAAAAAAACACAGATGAAGAAGACCCTTTCCTTCTTGTTTTCGCTTAACGTAATCATTTAAACAATTAGGAGGAAAGAAAATGAAACGACATTATAAATTATTAGCAGTTTTAGGAATGGTATTAATTGCACTAGCAGGATGTAGTACACAGAATCCTGTTACGTCTACAAGCGGCGGGTTTTGGGATCACTACTTTGTGTATCCTTTGTCTCTTGCGTTAACAAATGTAGCAGAATTTCTTGGTGGTAGTTATGGATTATCTATCATTGCTGTCACAATTATTATTCGTCTAGTTCTACTACCTCTTATTTTAAAGCAACAAAAAAGCACTATGGCTATGCAAGCATTACGTCCTGAAATGGAAGCTATTCAAAAAAAATATGCAGGTAAGAAAGATCCTGAAACGCAGCAAAAGCTTCAAAAAGAAATGATGGCGTTATATCAAAAGCACCAAATTAATCCTTTAGGCGGATGTTTGCCTATTTTGATTCAAATGCCAATTATCTTTGCGTTTTATAACGCTATTGCACGTACAGAAGAAATTGCACAACATTCATTTTTATGGGTGAGTTTAGGTGCCCCAGATCCATACTTTATCTTACCAATTGTTGCAGCTGTTACGACATTCTTACAAATTCGTGTAAGTATGACCGATGAAATCCAGCCTCCAATGAAGATGATGATGAACATTATGCCAGTCTTTGTACTAGTTGCTGGTTTTACACTTCCATCCGCTTTAGCTCTATATTGGGTTATTGGTAACTTATTTGGTATTGGACAAGGTTATTATTTGAAAAAGAGAATGACGTTATTAAAAAGCAAATCAGATACTAAACCAGCTCCTACTAAGTAACTAAAAAAGGCAGTCGTATGTATATACGACTGCCTTTTTGTTTTGGGTAACAACATTTTGGTTGTGAAAAATATATAAATTGGATTCACTTACATACTTTCAAGGTATAACAGCGAGACTTCTTAAACAGAAGTCTTTTTTACAGTTTTTTGTCATGAGATGTTTGAATTTGTGCAAGGATAAGAAGAAGTATATATGAGAGATAAATTTAATAAAAAGGAGTGACAAGATGAGACGCTTTTTCTTATGCTTCTTCATGATAGTATTACTTCCAAACACAGTTCAATCAGCTTCTAATTTTAAGGTGAGTTTTATTCGAGATGGTGACGTGTGGATTTATGAAAACGGAAAAGAAACAAAAATTCCTTCAAGCAATGAGGCAAGTGAACCGGTTTGGTCAAAGGATGGTTCCTATATCGCCTATAAAAACGGAAAATCGTTGATGGCCGCTAGCGTAAAAGGTAAGCAAACCGAAATTGAAAAGAATGTACAAAGCTATCAATGGTCACCAACTGGTATGGAGTTAGCTTACATATCAAACAACATTTTAACTATTTATAACGTTAAGCAAAAGAAAAAAAGCCATGTAGCCCTTGGTGTTGATCAATTTTCATGGTTCCCAGACGGTGAAAAATTTTTAATAACGGAGTCCGCGACGCTATCACCGAGAGGTTGGGGAGCGGTTAAGTTATATACAGTTGAAAAAAATGCAAACTTAGATATAAAAAAGGTTGAACCTTTTGCAACCTTGCCCCACCCCAGCGACTCCTTTTTTGCTTATACAACGAGTGAATTTAAGTGGTCAGAAAATGGCCATTGGATTAGCTTTTTAGCTATTCCGACAGCTTCTATGTCAGCGGATGGAAACACGCTATGCGTCATAACTTCTGAGGGCAAAGCTTTTCAAACAATCGGTACAATGCTAAACGTATCAAATTGGTTTAAATGGTCTCCACATCAGCAAGAGTTAGCTTTTATTAACGGAGAAGGTCGAATTGCTACTGAAAATAAAACGTTTACTTTAAAAGAAATGCCTGTTTTTAAAGAACATATCTTTACTCCAAAAGGGTTTGCTGATTGGGACTTTACATGGGCGGCGGATAAGAAAATTATTATTTCAAGAGTACAGGAATCGGATTGGTCAAACGACGTTAAGAAACGGCCGCTTCCCTCACTTTATACAATTAACTTATCAAAAAACGAGCAAGAAAAATTAACCAATCCTTTAAAAGGCTGGGGAGATTATGCACCAACATATATAAATCACTCTAAGCAAACCTTATGGATACGTACAAATCGCAAAAGTGCCAACATTATGTCTGGTAGTACCAAGCAAGAGAAAGCACTTATTAAAGATATTGATGTGCCCGCTAATTATTATGATTTATATCGGTGGAGTGATGTTTTCACTGTATACGAGCCCTAATATGTAAGAAAATAAGCGAAAACCAGGTGAGGATATGAACATTCGGTTATTAACGAAAGAAGATGCAGATATTTATTGGGAGCTACGTTTAAGAGCCCTGCGAGATCATCCAGAAAGTTTTGTTTTAAGTTACGAAGAAGAATGTGAAAAAGAAGTGTCAGATATTCGCAAGCAGTTTCCTACGCTTGAAGATGAGTTTATTGTGGGAGGTTTTCTTGATGATAAACTGGTTGGAATTGTAGGGTATAAAAAACAAAAGCCTTTAAAAGTTCAGCATAAAGGAGAGGTTTGGGGAATGTACGTAGCTCCAGAAGCGAGGGGGGTGGGGCTTGGAAAATCACTTTTAAAAACAGTTGTTGAACAAGCTTCAAAATCAAAAGAGCTGCTGCAAATCTATCTTGTAGTGGCAGCTAATAATCCAGGCGCCAAAGCTCTGTACACATCTTTAGGATTTAAAAGTTATGGATTTGAAAAACAAGCTTTACACGTAGATGATAAATTCATTGATGAAGAACATATGGTTCTTTATATGTAGAAGAGGAAAAGGGGCGGAGACATAAGCATTGCAGTGAACTAGGTATCCAAGTGATTGCGAATGAACTTGCAATCATTTGGGTATTTTTGTTTGCTTTGAAAATAAGTTAACAAGCGAGTGTTTGCAGCGTAATGGAACGAACGTATTTCTGCCACTTACTTATGTTAGAAACGTCATAATTCGCCTCTGAGAGTTAATTTTCTTGTCTAAAATTGTATGTGAAAGCACTATTTATGTAGTAAATATGCTACTATTTAACTAACCATATTTATTACATGTTTTACTAAAGGAAGGACAAGTAAAATGGAAACATTAATTCAATTGAAAAATGTCTCAAAATCATACAAAAAGCAAACGGTACTAGAAAATGTCCATACAACTTTTCAAAAGGGAGAAACAGTAGCCATTGTCGGCAAAAACGGTGCCGGAAAGAGTACGTTATTAAAGATTTTAGGAGGGTTAATTAAGCCAACTAAAGGGAGTGTAACAATTGATTCCTTCGTTGGATTACCGGCATTTGTGGTAGAACAATTTCCTCAAGAACTTCCATTTCGACTTCAAGATTATCTATTCCATATGGGGCGTATTCAGCAAATCTCGAAAAAAAAGCTGCTTTTAAAAATTGAAGAGTTGCTCGAGACCTTTGACATGATCGAGTATAAGTATGAAGAAATTACATCTTTTTCAAAAGGGATGAAGCAAAAAGTCAACATGATGCAAGCAATGTTGGGATCTTCAGAGCTTCTTCTTCTTGATGAACCGTTATCTGGTCTAGATGCCAAAGCACAGGTTGATGTTGAGAAAGCGTTTCGTCGATTAAAAGATCGAGGGATGACCATTATTTTTACTTGTCATGAAGAAAGGTTAATTCAAGTAACAGCAGATCGAGTAATTACCATTGGTGCCCAAAAAATACTTCGAAGTCAGCGTATTGAGTCTATAGATAGGCTTGCTGTTATTGAAGCAGACTTTATTATAAATAAGCCGATTCGAGAGCTCAAAGGGAAGTGTGCTAAAGTTGAGCAGCACGGTAGCCGTTATACGCTTTATATTAAAAAGCAAGACATGAACCAATTGCTCAAAGAGCTAATCGAGGTACGAGCAGATATTCATCGGATAGAAATTATTGAAAGGGAAGACTATTAGAAATGATTGCATTAATACGATATCATTACCTTACGTATTTAAAGTCATACCGGTATATTCCGCCATTGGCTTTATACTTAATCTTATTAATTATTACCTATACATACACACCGAATCCAATACTAGATAGTTTCTATAATACTTCTATTTATTTATTCTTTACTTTCTCATGGGTTACAATTTCATTCATGCATGCAGAAAATAGTAAGCAAGAAAGAATTACAAGGCTACATGTAAGAAAAAAATCAGTTTATTTTATCAGTAAACTAATCAGTATTGTAGTAATGGCAGTTGTTCTAAGCGCTGTTTCAATCATATACCCAATCGTCTTTAATATGTTTTCTTCAATGCCCACTGTTAAAGAGCAATTGTTTGGATATTTTCTGCATTTGGTAAGCTGCTTAACAAGCATGAGTGTGTCATTGCTATTTACTCGCCATATGCTTCGCACGGGTAATCTTTCATGGTTTGGACCAGTTTTTGTGTTGGTGTTAACGCTGGCAGTAGCTGGTGTTCCTTATCCTTATGAAGGTTTGCAAATGTTTATTTATTTATTGCCACCAATAGCAGCCATGATAAATTTTATTAGTGAGGATTCCTATGTGTGGGTTGGCTTTTGCTGGGGAATAGCCTATTCGGCTATAGTAATAGGTTTTTATTTATCACTTGTCCGTAACCGAGATATTTAACTTTACCAAATAGTCTAAAGCCCCTTTTACATAGGAAAATTATATGTAAAAGGGGTCTTTTTGTAAGGATGAACAGCTTGATATAAACGGTCAGGATAATTCGTGAAAATACCGTTTACACCCCATTGAATTAGCTTTTTCATCTCTTTTGTATCGTTTACTGTATAAGCATGAATGTCTAGTCCATATGCTTGAACCGTTTTTATATAGCTTTTTGTTAATGTCTTCGAACTTGGGCCGATTCCATCAGCGTATCGATGAATGTTCTTTAACTGATTCGGCGTTAATAAGCCTTGTCTATAGGAAACTAATTGAATGAGCATAATAGAAGGTTCTAAGTGGTGAAAAGTGCGCAGACTTTCATCACTAAACGATTGAATAATAAGCTGTTGTTTATTTATATTGTACGTATCTAAAAGAGTCATTAGCTTTTTTTCCATACCGGGATATTCATGAGGTGATTTTGTTTCAATATAATAGCGAATGTCGTTTCCAAACGTAGCAAAAATTTCGTCAAGTGTTGGAATATAAGCTCCTTTTCGTTTAGTAGAAAACCAGCTTCCTGCATCTAAAGCCTGAAGTTGCTTTACAGTTTTATTTTTCACATATCCTGTTCCATTCGTTGTACGGTGTAGGGCATAGTCATGAATGGCCACTAGTTGCCCATCTTTAGACATATGAAGGTCAATCTCAATATAGTCACTTTTCATTTTTTGTGCCAGCTTATAGGCTTCTATTGTATGCTCTGGTTCATGGCCAGAAGCTCCGCGGTGGGCAATGATAAGCGGGTTTTTTTCAGCAGTAGTACCCACGCTGGCGTTACCAATAAAAAAAGCAACTCCCACTAGGCACGTAATTAAAAGTACAATAAGCCATTTATGCTGCATATGATAGCCTCCTGTTCATCTGCTTTTATTTTATAGTAGTAAGGAAGTGCATGTAAACGAAGTTTTCGTATTCATTAGTATGTCCGATAGAACAAGATGTTTTCATGGATATAGTGAAAAAATCATAAAAGTAGCCAATGCTTATTGAGCATTGGCTACTTTAGTATCCTGAAGTTTTGTATAAACAACAAGACGTTCTTCATGTGTTTTATTTTGTCTATCGAATAATCCTGTACATGTAATTAAATTAAGTTGATGATCAAATGTTGGTCCAAAGATTTCTCGTAAAGGTGCATCTTCACGAGGGTAGGCTTCTTTATTGGTAACAACAAATGTAAGCACATTACCTGATTCGTCGGATACAAAAATTTCATCGCCTTTATCAAGTTTATGAAGGTTGTAAAAAACTGCGGGTCCTTCCTTATCATCAACATGTCCAGCAATAACAGCATTTCCTTCATTACCAGGCTTTGTACCAGGTTCAAACCATGCCACATCGTTACCGTTATCAGGAACACCCATTTGTCCGTCATTTGTTAAGCCGGTTTTTTCAATCGGCGCTTGAATGCTTAACTTTGGTATTGTAAGCTGAGATGGGGCAGAAACATTAACTGACGCTTGTGGGGGCGAACTTGTTAATTTTGTTTCTGCCATTTTTACTTTTTCAGGCTCTGGTTGTGCAGTAGTTGTGACTGACTGTGCTGAGCAACCGACTAACCCTAAAAAAGCTGTGCATATAACTGGTAAAGCCCATCTCATGTTCTTCATTAATTCTCGTAGCCTTTATGACGACGAACAACAAAGATAGCAACCGCTCCAATTCCTAATAGAGTTAATACAGGAAGAAGAGAATCATTTGATTGCTCAGAAGCTCCACCCATACCTGTTTTTGGCATTTCAGAAGGCATTGCTGTGTTGTCTTTTAAGACAATTGGCTCAAGGTTATCAGCAGTATTCACAGCTAAAACTGTATATACTGTATTTGCTTCTAAGTTTGTACCTGCAAGATCTAATACTTTTGTATTACCGTCAGCAGTTGTTACTTCTAAATCATACGTATCAGCGTCAACTTCTGAATAATCTGTTACTTGTTTAAATGATGCGTTTTCAAAAAGTGTAGGGCCATTGACAACGCCTACATTTACGGCCGGAGCATCAGGAGAAAAGTGGCCTACACGTACTTTGGCTTTTCCTTCTGTTACATTCATATCGTCTTCAAGTACTTTCAATTCTAAACTAGCCACTTTGTTAATTGCAGCTACAGTATAAGCTTTTCCCGCTTCAACTGTTAAGCTTGTAGAAATGACAGCCTCTTCTTTTCCTTTTGTGCCAGCAGCATAGATGTCAACTTTATGTTCACCAGAAGGTAAAGTTAAATAATCAGTAGCATCTTTAAAAGCCGCACCTTCAACAGCAGCTTTTCCATCAACATATACGTCAACTTCAGGTGCATCTGGTGAAGCATGAACAACACGTACCATTGCGTCATTGCTTGCAGCTGATGCGAAATTTCCGGTAAAAGCAAGTAATAAAACAGCCATTAAAGAAGCAATACCAACTTTAATTTTTTTCATTTGTTTCATTCTCCTTTTTTGTATACTTTTTGTTTAACATTTGCGCAAATGTTGTACACATATTTTATACCCAATATGTAATTTTGAAAACTTTTAAACTGTTTTTTTAATTTGAACATTTTTTGAAGGTAAAAAATGTCTATACAACTCTGCAATTGTTATCATCTACAAGTTTCTCCAATATATTCATGGTTTAATGCGCAAGAAGCGAAATATAATAAATAAAACAAAGTAAAATATTCAGAATGTTATGATAAAATTTATAGAAAGGAGTGGATGTGCCAATGTTACCAGTTGAAGAAAAAAAAGTGAAAGTAGTGCATCGATCTTTGCCACGCAAGATGATTATTAAGCGTGTGTTACTAATTTTATTTGGCGCTATATTAATGGCGGTAGGTTTAGAATTTTTTCTAGTACCTAATAAAGTCATTGATGGAGGCATTGTTGGAGTGTCTATCATATTGTCTCATTTAACAAGTTTAAAGCTTGGAGCGTATATTTTTGTACTAAATTTACCTTTCTTTTATATAGGCTATAAGCAAATTGGCAAAACGTTTGCTTTATCAACTCTTTTTGGAGTCAGCATTTTATCTATTGCTACATACATTTTTCATCCACTGCCTGTGCTAACAACTGATCCACTTTTAGCAACGGTTTTTGGAGGTATCATTTTAGGTATTGGGGTAGGAATTGTAATTCGGTACGGTGGCTCTTTAGATGGCACAGAAATTCTCGCTATTTTATTTAACAAGAAAATGCCTTTTTCTGTTGGAGAAATTATCATGTTCTTTAATCTATTTATTATAGGAAGTGCAGGGTTTGTGTTTGGGTGGGATCGTGCTATGTATTCGTTAATGGCTTACTTCATTGCTTTTAAAACAATTGATATTGTTATTCAAGGGCTAGACGAGTCAAAATCTGCATGGATCATTAGCGAACAATACGAACGAATTGGTGAAACCATTTTAGCAAGGTTAGGCAGAGGAGTAACGTACTTAAAAGGAGAAGGAGCATATACGGGTGATGATAAAAAAGTAATCTTTTGCGTTATCACAAGGTTAGAAGAAGCAAAGCTAAAAGAAATTGTTGATGAAATTGATTCAACTGCCTTTTTCGCAGTAGCAAATATTGCTGAAGTAAGAGGAGGAAGGTTTAAGAAAAAAGATATCCACTAAGTATAAAAAAGGCTGGGATACAACTAATTGTACTCTTCTCAAAGACAAATCGTGGCGTTTTACAATAGTTAGGTTGGAGCCTCAGCTTTCCTTCTAGTTCTCGTGGGAGTGGAATGCCTTACTCTCCATTCCACTAGTTTTTAAAACGATCTTTTAAACCAACTTAATAAAAACATCCGAACTATCAAAAGTAGTTAACTTGCGATAGTTCGAATAGATAGTTGGCAGAAATAATTATGTTTCACCTTCTTTTTGCTCTATGAAAGAACTGCTAATCCCTTAGAGAAGTTTGTTTTTAATATTTTAATTACATGATCTGTTTGTTCGGGTATACACTCTACGATTAAAATCACTTCCGCTCCTTGCGCTTGTTTACTTCGCTTTTTAACAAATTTATAATAAATAAAGTTAATTAAAAAGCCAATGATAAATCCTGAAGCAGCACCAATTAACCCCCAGTATATAGGTCCCCATGTTAAGATAAATCCAACGCTTGCGCCTATAACTGCAAAAGCTGTTGCCAAGCCAGCAGCGATGTCAAATAGGCTAATACCGTCTGATTGATGAATGCTATCAAAAATTAAAAATTGGTCATCTTTTATTTCCAGTGGGATGGCTAAAATTTGGCTTTTAGGAATGCCACTGCGCTCCAATGCTACAATGGCAAGTTCTAAATAAATTGAGTGATCGAAAGTAGAGAATACTTGCATAATGGGCTCCTTACTATATCGAGATTTAGCATATAGAAGCTATAATCGCTGTTTTAATGAAAAGCGGTATTGTTGATAGTTTTGTGAAAGAAAGTCAGCTTGTTCACGATCATATAATTTATTGTTCTCAATGGTGTTAACATAGGCATCATAGGAGCTAAAACCGTATATAGAAGGAAGGAATAAAAGCCATTCTATATTTAAAACGCTTGTTGAACTTGGGATGTCTCCTAAAAAAAGAAAATGAACTGCCGGAAGAAATTGTGATTGATAAAAAAATACGACTACCCAAATTAAAGAGAAGAAACCTATGATAATTCGGTGAATATAAAGTTGACCCGCGCCTGGCATCAGTATGGACCACATGACAGCTACTAGAGGGCGGCGTTTATCAAGGTAATTGACTTCTAAAGCACCCATTTTAAAGGTATCAAAAGGCTCGTTTTGGTGTTCAGCCAGCACGTATACTTTGTTTATGTCGATGGTTGTGCGGTAGCTATCCCAAATGGCAAATAGATAAACAGGAATATATAAAAGCGCCCATCGAGTATCCAATATGGTCTTGGCTTCTTCTACCCTACCGGTAAAAGAATATACCATCGCAACATTAATATTGGCATGGATATTTGTATAAACCTCCCAAATGAATAAGAGCAGTCCCGTGATGTTTTTAGATAACAAAAGGTGACCGAAACCTGGAAAAGCAGCAGACCACCAGGCAATAATATAAGGGTTTCGAAGGTGGAGTTGAGTTGTGCCAAACAAGCTAACATGGGCTTTATGTCGCTTGTGCGTTTGGTAAGTAATATGCTTCATACAGAATTCCTTTGCTGGTTAATTTGTTTTATTGTTCCGTAGAACCATTATTTTCATTCATAAAGGTGCATTTTTGCTACAAGATAATGTAAAGTTGAATGTTCCATTCGGTAGTATAAAGAAAAGAGGAATTTTATGTTTAAACGATTACTTAAAGTACTAGTAGTAGGAGTTTTGGTTTTACTTGCTGTTTTGATAGCATTCTTTGTCATTTGGACACAGTTTGATTATAAGCATTCTCAAGAAGTTGAAAATTTAGGCGTTTCAAAGCAAGCGATACAAAAAGATGGCTACCTACTCTTTCAGCCAAGTGACAATAGTGATATAAAAGGTGGCTATATTATTTATCAAGGCGCAAAAGTAGATGCAATGGCATACGGTTACTACGCACAAGAAGTTGCAAAACAAGGATATCTAGTAGGCATAGTAGATGCGCCTTTTAATGTTAGTTTCTTTTCAAGTAACAAGGTAAAAGAAATTATGAAGGAATATCCTACTATTGATAATTGGTTTATCGGAGGCCATTCTTTGGGAGGAGTTGTAGCCAGTTCTTATGCGTATAATCATCAAAGTAGGATAAAAGGTCTTATTTTGTTGGCTTCCTATCCAATGAATAAAAATGATTTTTCAAACACGAATTATCCAATTCTATCCCTAACAGGTGAAAGAGATGGTTTATCAACGCCCAATAAGATTTCAGAAACAAAGCATTTACTTTCAAGGAATGCCAAAATAGTGGAGTTAAAAGGAGCAAACCATGCGCAGTTTGGTCTATACGGTGAACAAAAAGGGGATAATAAAGCAACGATTTCTCCTCAAGAACAGCAAACGCAAATGGTTCAACACACGGTTCAGTGGCTTAATAAGCAAATAAAATAAAACAAAGCTGCTGTATCTATTCATAGATACAGCAGCTTTGTTAGCTTATTGGTGAATGTTCAGTAGCATCCATATCCAAAATCCATTCTTTAAACTTTTCTTGTAGTAACCCAAGCGAACGTTGATTATTAGATACGACATCTAACGCTCGATCATCATAGAGATGAAAAATGGTTCCTTTGCTTACATTGATAATGTAACATTCCTCTTCAATCGCAGGTTGGATATGTAAATCGCGATTCGCAATAGATTGTAGTAACTGTTTTTGCTTCAAGTCAGTTGGCTTGCATGCAATAGCATACTCATTTTTAGTTGATAACAGCTGTACGCTTGTCTTTCTTAACCGAGAGCGAATAAATTTTTTCATTAATATATCAGTGCGCTTTAGAAAAGATAGTTCAGTTTTTGGAGATGGCGAACGAAATACTACGATGAGCTCATCCTCTTCATCATGAAGTGCTTTAAAAATTTGGTATGTGCGTTTATAAACATTTTTCATATACCCTTGTTCCCACACGCGCTTTTGATTTGTTAGCTTGAATCGAATACCTATTGGTGCATTGTAAAAAAGCGGTTTTTTCATTTGGACATTAGGAAATAAGTGAGATAAATATGATTGTAAAGTAACATTGTTCATACGCAACACCCTATCTATTCGTAAAGTTTTTACGTTATTATTGACTCAAGTTTAGCATGAAGTTAATTGGAAATGTGGAGTGCAAACCTGATTTAACGGAAAGGTAATGAAACTGTTATATTTCCATTCAAATTCTTATAAAAGAAAGGTGTTTTTTACAAAGCTGTCGTATTAGTAACGTAAATACTTTTACGTCAATCAACCTTCATAAAAATAACATGGCAGAGCATTTTTGCTCACGCAGAATTTCACTTGATAATAGAGTTAACCATATGAAAAGTAGGTGAAGATAATAAAAAAACAAATCTTGCTAGTCGTAGGCGTTACGTGCTTATTATTTGTGCTCATTTTTTATAAGACTATTTTTCAAGAAGGAAATCCGATACCTTTAGCAGTTGGTATAGCAAAAATGAAAACAGGAAATGAAAAAGTAGTTCAAGTTTCAGATAAACCAGAGCGGTACTTAATTCACTCGGATGATTACCTGTCGTTTATTAAAGAAATGGATAAAAAAGGTGATACCTTTCAATACCAGGAAGATGAGTTATTTTATTTTGATCGAGAGGAAAAGCGAACTTCTTTTGAAAGAAAGTCATATACAAATCACTATATGATCATGGAATTAAAGTAAGACAGCGGCTCATTAGCCGCTGTCTGTTTTTGCTCCAAAATCTTCAATTGTAACGTTAATATGATAATCAATAGTAGAATTTGAAAAAATAGTGTCCCATTCTTTTCGATGTTTCTTCCAAAATGAAGGGTGGTTAATTCGTACATATTCTCTAAATTCAATTGCATCTGCTTGATAGTCATTTTGGAGTTTTTGAACTATTTTGCTTGTATCTGATTTTATAATTTTTTCGACATTTTTTTCAATATGGTTAATAAAAGAAGGGGAAAGCTTCTGGTCAGAAGCATCCCAATCTTCTGATAGCCTTCCAGATGTCTTTACGTAGACATCAAAATGAATGCTATGGTCGTTTTTAACTTTGGTTTTGACTTTTTGTTTAACAGAACCAATTTCAAACGAGAAAGGATACCTTCCATGCTTGCCGTACACGATCCCACCTTGAATATCCCCTCTTAACCAACTAAGTGCTTGTAAGTCGTTTTGAGATAAAAATGCGTATATCTTCCTACCTTTAATTAAAGCTGCTCCGTTTAACTGGATGTCTTTTTCTAACTTTGAAACACGTTGTACTAAAAAGCTTTGGTCCGTTTCTAACTTAGCTGATATTTCTCCTAATGATAAAGTGGGAAGTATTTTATTGGTTCGATATCTATTTTCAACTAAATCATATATGACATTAACCGGTGGAGTATCCATTCCTTTAATCGTTAAAATATCCTTTGCTTGGCCATTTGTAACAAAAATAAGGCAGCTTCTGCGGATTTCATTATCCCTAGCAAGCTGATCCATCAGAGCGTCTAATTTAAAGGTCTTCCCAGCTTGTTCACCAAATACTAAAATACGCTGATGCTGACTGAACAAAGGGTCTTGTTTTAATGCAATATCTCGTGTAATTTCATGTACTGTGGGTCCTTTAGTGACAATGTTTTTATACGGTGAGGACGAGGACGATGACATCCCACCTCGGTCTGGAGATACAAGAGTTTGGTGAGTGAGCATAAGGTTATGCTGATCCGTTTTTTCGTTTACCGTGTCTAATGAATCAATACCAACGCCAATGACGAGTGAGAGTTGTTCAATATTACGGTGCCGAGAGCAACCCACTAATATAATTATCATCATGATGAGAGCCAAGTACTTATTCATATCTTCTTCACTCGTTTCTTAATTAGCATAATGGGCCCTAAGAAAAGTGGAACTGCAAGAAATACAATTAAAAAACCCCAGCCTAAAAGGTCAGCAAACGCAATAACGTCTCCGGCTGTTTTAGGGAGAAGTGAGCCTACTACAATGATAACTGCTAGAGTTACACGAATAATAGCGGACTTCTTTGTGGAATTCTTTTTTAACATCATGGTAATCCCTGAAAAAGCTAAAAAATTAAACATCTGAAACGTTAAAAAAAATTGTAATAGCCAAACTGTGAGCAAGAAAAGCTCTAAGCGTTCAACAAAGATCCCTTTTACTTCATGAGACTGAACAAATGCAATAGTTGGATAAACAATCGTTTTAACTTCAGGTACTGTTAAAGCGCCAACGACAAGAATATAGGTAATAATATAAAGGGTAAGGGGAATCCCAAATCCTATGAGAGCTATCTTTCGAATTTGCTTTTTATTCTTTAGATATTTTGGTAAAAACAAGATTAATTCTGCACCTACAAATGAAACAGAAACTGTTGTAAATGCATTTAAAATTGGATGAATCCCATCAGCTAAAACGGGTCGAAGATTTGAAATGCTAACCATATTAACGCTAAAACCATAAAGGGCTAATAAGATAATAATAGTAAAAGGAAAAAACAAAGCCATCATCTTACTAATTGTATTCATACCACCTGTTAGCGTATAGAGTGATGTGAGCATAAACGTAATGATGATTACTCCCAAAGGAACACTTTCAAGAAGGTAAAATTGAATCATTTCCGACATAGCTCGAATTTCAAAACTTGATACAGCGGTAAAATAAGTAATGGCGAAAAGATTAATAATACTGCCTAAAAATTTGCCCGTTACTTCTTTTGAAAATTCATATAGCGATTGAATTTGAAAAGATTTTATCATCCAAGCAAGCAAAATAATAATTAAAGAGAATAATCCCCATTCAACTAGTAAAACAATCCATCCATCTGCATTATTTGTTTTTTCAGTAATAGAGCGTGGCAGCGTTAATAATCCTACACCGAGCATCGTACATGAAATGGTTGCTATTGCATAAAAGTTTGATAGCAGCTGATCTTGTTGCTTCATAATGCCTCCTTATCTCTTCGTTACATTTGCTTTTTTAAAGGGTAAGCGTACGTAGGAATCTTTCCATGATTTACTGTTTTTAGCGTAAAAAGGTTTAAAATATTCCATTCCAAAACTTTCAAGCTTTGTTAAATGTGTAACTAATATAAGTAAAAAAAGAGTGACTCCGTATAATCCCAAGAATGCTGCAATAATCATTGAACCAAATCTTAAAATTCGAAAAGATAAACCAATCCCATATTGAGGAACGGTGAAAGAAGCAATTGCCGTAACGGATACGATAATAATCATGACGGAACTTACAATATGAGCTTCTACAGCTGCTTGTCCAATAACAACTCCTCCTACTAATCCAACGGTTTGTCCGACAGGTGTTGGAAGGCGAAGTCCGGCTTCCCTTAGTAATTCGATGGTCACTTCCATTACCATCGCTTCAATAAAAGGTGAAAACGGCACGTCTTCTCGCGTTGCTGCAATTGTAATGGCAAGCTCAGTTGGAAGCAGTCCTTGATGAAACGATACAAGGCTAATATAGATAGCTGAGAAAAAGAGCGTAATGAAAATTGAAATATAGCGAAGAAGGCGTAAGAGAGAACCTGCCAACCATCTTTCATAATAGTCATCTGGTGATTTCATAATCATGTCAATTGTTGTTGGTACTAACAGAGCAAAAGGTGAACCATCTACAAAAATTGCAACTCTTCCTTCATTAATAGCTGCTAAAACGCGATCGGGTCTCTCCGTATTTTGGACTTGCGGAAAAGGGGAGTACGGAGCTTCTTCGAGAAATTCTTCAATCATTCCAGAATCTTGAACATTATTAAGGTTAATGTGTTGAAGCTTTTCACGAACTTGATTCACTATATGAGGTTGACATTGCTTTTTATGAAAAACCATTGATGTTCGATGGAGCTGCTCTTCTCCTATAAAAACATCCTCCACGATTAAGTTTGCATCACTGGCTCTTTGCCTTAAAATCCCGATATTTTCTTCTAAATTCTCAATTAATGCAACCTTTGGACCGCGCACTACTTTTTCAGTTGTTGGTTCACTCCATGTACGCTGTTTAGCCATTGTCATGTTTAATGAGTAGGCTGTTGTACGATTATGAATAAATAATAAAGGTTCTCCTTTGAAAAAAGAAGTGAGAGCTTGCTTGTATGTGTAAATCTCAGTACTTTCAATTGTTGAGATAAAAGAATCCCAACGATCTAGTGTATTGACTGGAGAGGAGGTTTTAGACTGAACCATCTTTTCTGTTAGTTGATTCAGCTTTTCGCTATCTACAAGTCCTTGTAGATAAAGGATATAAAAGAAATCAGTAGATGAAATCCATAGCTTTTTTGAAGCTATGTCACTGCTGTCACCTGCTAGTTCTAGAAATGTCTTAACCACATACTCTGTATCTCGTTGAAAAGTTGAATTGAGCAAGTCTTCACCGCCTTTATGTCATTAACCGTATATTGAATTCAGTAGTAAAAAACAGTACGATAAAAAAGAATATATACTAGTCTTTGCGAGTTCAGTAGATGTTATGCTAACTAACAAAAAAGGAAGTGAAAACATGTTACATTCATTTAAGATTCAAACGAGTAGTCGTGATGAAATGGTTGATGTGACAAGTGAAGTAAACGCGGAAATCAAGAGAAAAAAAGTGAAAAGCGGAGTAGTCACGGTGTATTGCCCCCATACAACTGCTGGTATCACAATTAATGAAAATGCAGATCCAGATGTAAAACGTGACATGATTAGAAGGTTTGATGAGGTATATCCTTGGATTGATGAAAAAGATCAACATTTTGAAGGAAATACAGCAGCCCATTTAAAGGCAAGCACCGTCGGTTCTTCACAGCAAATTATTATTGAAAATGGAAGTCTATTATTAGGAACGTGGCAAGGGATTTATTTTTGTGAATTTGATGGCCCTAGAAATCGTACATGCTACATTAAAATTCAAGCGGATTAAAAGAAGCGCTCACTAAATCGTGAGCGCTTCTTTTAGCACGTCTTCTTTTTTTAGAATTTTTGTTATAAAACAAAAGGAAAACGATATATATGTTATATAACAGAAAAAGGGAGAGATATTTTGTGGAGCAAATTACAATTAAAAAAGAAACAGAACAAGAACAAAACGAGAAGACTAACTTTACGTGGGTAGATGAGTATCCAACAGTACTAGATATCATTAATGAATACTATAGTTTTTGTCGTTAAAAAAAGCCAACGTAAGTTGGCTTTTTTTGATTAACGAATTCTTTTTGCACCGATATAACGCTTACTCCAATAGCTATCTTTTAATGAAGCAACTGAAACACCTTTTGAAGATGAGCTATGTAAAAATTGATTGTTGCCCATATAGATGCCAGCATGTGAAGCACCTTTTTGGTATGTTTGAAAAAACACGATGTCCCCAGGTTGCAAGCTTGTTACTCGAGTACCTTTTTTATAAATCTCGGCCACAGTTCGAGGTAGAGTAATGCCAACGCTCTGCTTGAAAGTATAACCAATAAAGCCGCTACAATCGAATCCGCTAGGCGTTGTTCCACCCCAACGATATGGAACACCTATATATTGTTTTCCTTTGTTAATAACTTTTGAAGCATTAAACGTAGAAGTCTGTGAAGAAGTTTTCACTCCTAGCTTTGCGTATGTACCTTTTCCAACAACTCCATCGGCAGACAGTCCATTTTTACGCTGGAATGATTTAACTGCATTTGATGTAGCTGGGCCAAAATAAGTTGTTGTATTGCCAGTAAAATAACCTTTTTTCTTTAAAAGTTGCTGCAATTGCTGAACATCTTGATGCCTCATGCCCTGCTTTAATGTTTGATCACCTAGCGCAGCTTGACTAACTAAAGGGCTAGCAAATAAAAAGCTAGCGAGGGTAAAAACTGCTACAAGTTTCTTCATAATGGTCCTCCATCAATTTTCCGTCAATTTTCGTAAAATAATCATAACACCTTTCGACAGGTTAAAACGTTACATTTTCATTACAAAATATGAAAAAAATGAAAATTATAGCGAGTAGAAAGATGTATTTTTCTTTAAAAAAATAGAAAAAAATTGAATATTTAACTGTTAATAACTAAAACATATGAAAATGTAAGGACATTTAAAAATAATAATAGAAATCTGTTGTGAATTACTACACAAATACTTTGTAGTCATGTAGAATGTAAAAATAGAATACAGTGTCAATTGATTTGACTTTTGATGAGGTGAAAATTAATGAAAAGAATAGGTGTATTAACAAGCGGCGGTGATTCTCCAGGAATGAATCCTGCGGTTCGTGCTGTTGTGCGTAAAGCGATTCATGAAGGAATGGAAGTTTACGGTATTTATCAAGGATATCAAGGGTTAATTGAAGGAAATATTCGAAAGCTTGAAGTGGGTGATGTTGGGGATATCATTCAACGCGGTGGAACAATGTTGTATTCTGCAAGATGTCCAGAGTTCAAAACAGAAGAGGGACGCCGTAAAGGTATTGAAAACCTAAAAAAACACGGTATTGAAGGCTTAGTAGTAATCGGTGGAGATGGATCTTACATGGGAGCTGTTAAGCTAACTGAGCTAGGTTTTCCATGTGTAGGTATTCCAGGAACGATTGATAATGACATTCCAGGAACAGACTTTACTCTAGGGTTCGATACAGCTTTACATACTGTTATCGATGCGATTGATAAAATTCGCGATACGGCTACTTCACATGAACGTTCGTTTATTATTGAAGTAATGGGACGTAATGCTGGAGATATTGCTCTATGGTCTGGATTAGCTGGAGGAGCTGAAACAATCTTAATTCCTGAAGCAAAAGATGAGTTCCAAGAGATGGTAGATCGTCTAAAGAAAGGCCAAGAGCGTGGCAAAAAACATAGTATTATTGTTGTTGCTGAAGGTGTAGCTACAGGAAATGAAGTAGCAAAACAGCTTGAAGAAGCTGCTGGAATTGAAACTCGCGTTACGGTTCTAGGTCACATTCAGCGTGGTGGATCACCAACTGCACAAGATCGCGTGTTAGGAAGTCGTTTTGGTGGCCGCGCCGTTGAGTTATTAATGGAAGGTAAAGGCGGGCGTGCAATCGGTATCCGTAAAAACGAAATTGTTGATTATAATATTATGGAAATCTTAGGTGAGCCTCATCATATTGATGAGCGTATGTATCAACTATCAAAAGAATTATCAATCTAAACGATATAAAGGCGAGACTTCTTACAGAGGAGTTTCGTCTTTTTTTAATTTCAAACCAGTACCTTCGCAATGCTTACACTTTTTTGTGTAGAATATGCCAGGAATAATCATTACTTTCCCAAGCCCTTTGCAAAAGGTACATATCAGCTCAAAACCCATAATAGCCATCAGTCCTTTTAGTTAGCTTTTATTTAGTATAGCACTTCTGTTTATTAGTATAACACAAAAAGCGAGGGTATTTTTAGAAAATTTAATTTTTATATCGATTTCTTCAATGGAATAAAAATTAGTAGAGCTGTTATAATTGATAGAAAAGGAGTGAAGACATGTTCAAGCGAATTCTATTAGCTTCAGATGGTTCTGAACACGCTGCTAGAGCAGCTGAAAAAGCGGTTACTCTAGCGAACTTAACTGACCGCAGCTTTGTTCAAGTGATATATGCGGTAGAAGGAGATAGTAGGTTGAATACGCTTGGAATAGATGAAACAAGAGAAAAGCGTATCCAAACAACACAAGAAGTGTTAGCAAAATCTAATATAGAATATGAAATTACGTTTATTCATGGAGATGCTGCTAAAACTATTATTCAATTTGCTAACAACAATCACTTTGATGTTGTAGTAGTTGGAAGTCGAGGGTTAAATCCAGTAAAAGAAATGTTTTTGGGAAGCGTAAGTCATAAAATTGCTCAGCATGTAAAGATACCCGTACTTATTGTTAAGTAGGAGAGAGAGCCAATGAATATGCAACTTGAAGAGTTAAAGAAACAAATTGGAGAAGCAGAGCGAATTTGTTTCTTTACGGGGGCGGGAGTAAGTACAGAGTCAGGCATACCTGATTTTCGCTCTCAGAATGGATTGTATCGAAAGAACTTAGAATTTTCAGATGTGATTTCCACTTCTTTTTATCGAAATGATCCGGTGCTTTTCTGGGAGCTATTTAAAGAGATTTTTCGTGTAAAGCTACTTCATGAATATGAACCTAACTCAGGCCATGACTTTATAGCAGAATTAGGACAAGAAAAGACGGTGCATGTCATTACACAAAATATTGACGGGCTGCACCAAAAAGCAGGAAGTAAGAATGTATATGAAATTCACGGAACAATTAAGCGAGCACATTGTCAAAAGTGTAAAAATGAATTTGGGTTAGATTTTCTAAACAAAGCGGGATTACCGAGTTGTACGTCATGTGAAGAGGTATTAAAGCCTAATGTTGTTTTGTTTGGAGATTCAATTCACTGTTTTGAAGAAGCTGTAGAGGTAGCTTTACAGAGCGATTTATTTATTGTAATGGGTTCATCTTTGCAAGTAACGCCTATTAATCAAATTCCTTTACTAGTTAGAAAACTTGGTCAGATACCAATGATTATTATTAATAAAGAGCCAACTCACTATGACTATGTGTTTGATAGTCAAATATATCTTCCAATCGGCGAAGTTGTAACCGCTTTAAGAAATGAGAAATGAAAAAGCACGCTATGAGCAGCGTGCTTTTTTTACACTTCAAAATAGATAGCGAAGCAGAACACAGAAATGACTAGAAAAAATGCTGAATGCAGTTTGCTTTCCTTAAACGTCAAAACAGCTTCAATAAATAAAAATAAACTTAGCATTAACTGAATGTATGGTAAATAAGCAATATAGTTGGTGGAATCACTGTTTTGAAAAGCAATTATTCCGTATACCACAGCTCCGATTAAAAAGACATATTTTAATAGTTGTAATCCTTTAACTAACATCTTTGTGAGGTTCCTCCTTATTTAAAACCTAGGTCACATGATTATAACATATATCATATAGATAGAGACAAGTAAAGTGACAAGTAAAGTGACAAGGTATATTTGAGCACGTTTTATCTTTTATGAATTCGGATATGCATCAATCCTCAATATTACAAGAAAAATGTTTCATTTCTGATTTTTCAAATTCCTTGTTGACAGGTTAAGAAAATAAGTGTAATATTTTTCCTAGTTAATTAATTGAATATTCTTATCTCGAGAGGTGGAGGGACTGGCCCCGTGAAGCCTCGGCAACAGACTGTTTAAGTACTGTGCCAATTCCAGTAGCAACTTGCTTGAAGATAGGAGAAGAACCGATAATGACTATTAACCTCTTCTTATCTTTAAGATGAGGTTTTTTATTTTGAATAGAAAGAGGGAATAGAACTATGACAAAGACATTAGTGAAAGCTCCATTTAAAGCTGATCACGTAGGGAGCTTTTTAAGAACAACTCCTCTCAAAGAAGCAAGAGAAGCTTATATCAATGGTAGAATTAGCAAGACGGCTTTAAAATCTGTAGAGGACCAGGAGATTTTAAAGCTTGTCCAGAAACAACTTGAAGTGGGACTTAAATCTATCACTGACGGAGAATTTAGACGTGCTTGGTGGCACTTGGATTTCTTATCAGGCCTAGAGGGTGTAGAAGAGTTTGAAACGGAGTATATTAGTCAATTTAAAGGTGCTAAAACAAAAAATAAAGCAATTAAGGTAGTTGGTAAAGTAGATTTCAACCATCATTATATGCTAGAACATTTTACATTTTTAAAAGAAGCCGTTGAAGAATACGGTGATGGAAGTCAAGTTGCTAAGTTTGCTATTCCAAGCCCAAACATGCTATTTACTCGAATTCAAGAGGACACTTATTATAATGGAGATAGAGAACAGTTTTATCATGACACGGTAGTTGCTTATCAAAAAGCGATTCAAGCTTTTTATGATGCAGGATGCCGCTACTTACAGTTAGATGACACTTCATGGATTGATTTTGTTTCTGAAGAGCGTATCGATGCAGTTGTGGAGAAGTTGGGTATGGATGTAAAAGATATTATTGATACGAGAGTTAATTGCTTAAACGACGCTATTTCTAAAAAGCCCGATGATATGATTATTACGATGCACATCTGTCGTGGGAACTTTAGGTCTACGTACATTACTAGTGGTGGCTACGATACTATATCCGATGCAATCTTTGCTAACTTACATGTAGATGGACTTTTCCTTGAATATGATGATAATCGTTCAGGAGATTTTGGACCGTTAAAAAGCTTTACACGTGACAACCAAACAGTTGTATTAGGACTAGTAACATCTAAGTTTCCTACGCTAGAAGATACAGAAGTTATTAAACAAAGAATTAAAGAAGCGAGTGCATCTATTCCTCTAGAAAATCTGTCCCTTAGTCCTCAATGTGGCTTTGCAAGTACGGAAGAAGGAAATGAACTAACAGAAGAAGAGCAATGGAATAAAATTAGTCATGTCGTTAAAATTGCTCAAGATGTTTGGGGCACTATCTAAAAATTATCAGTTGTTTTTTAGCTTTACATAAGAATCTCATTAGATTTTTCCTTTCATTAGTAATAAAAGCAAAAAAGCCGTATCTACAAAAGATGCGGTTTTTTTATATAAAAAATATCGGGTAGTTTATTTCTTCATATATATAAATAATCAGTGATAAGTAGTTTGGGAAATTCATACTTTGATAATAAGTGAAAATTCTGTCATTACAGGAATGTAAAAGATGAATATGTGAAAGGAATGTTTTTATTGGGAATCAGGAGTAGACTAGGGTTGTTTTTGTTAGGAGTTTGTTTAAAAGCAATTGCATTCGTTAGTCTCATCATGGAATTGAATTTAGTTCCCATTCACGCAAGGAAAGCAGGTGATTACCTGACAGTATTTTTAAATGAGGTGCCTGTTTTTCTCTTTTTGATAGGCCTAATATGTGTGATTGTCAGCTTCTATATGCCTTTGAAAAGTAAAAAGTAAGAGTGTGTTTTATAAAAGGTGTAAGGTATTTATACTTGAGATTCGTGTTAGAACACTAGCTAAAAGGTTTGACGACACAGTTTTTTAGATTTAAAATAAAAAGAAATAACTATTTAGGAATAAAAAGTGTTTTAAACTTTTAATCACTTAGGAGGTGACTCCTTACTCGTACTATTACGAGCTAAGGAACTTGATTGGACATATTTAACTTGATTTTATTAGCGGTGCTGATTGCATTAACTGCTTTTTTCGTTGCTACAGAATTTGCAATTATTCGAATTCGTAGTTCTAGAATCGATCAATTAGTAGTGGAAGGGAGCAAAAATGCAAAAGCTGCGAAGCAAGTTATTACCAACCTTGATGAATATTTATCCGCTTGCCAGCTAGGAATTACAATTACAGCATTAGGCCTTGGGTGGTTAGGTGAGCCTACTGTAGCTCACATGCTTGAACCACTTTTTGAACAACTCGGCATTGAGGGAGGATTATCTACCGTCATTTCAGTTGTCATCGCATTTGCTGTCGTTACGTTTCTACATGTGGTAGTTGGAGAATTAGCTCCTAAAACGTTTGCTATTCAAAAAGCTGAAGCGGTGACTCTATTATTTGTAAAACCGCTAATATTCTTTTATAAAATCATGTATCCTTTTATCTGGGTACTTAATGGTTCAGCTCGCTTGCTAACAGGTTTATTTGGACTAAAACTAGCATCTGAGCATGAATTAGCACATAGTGAAGAAGAGCTTCGCATCTTATTATCAGAAAGCTATAAAAGCGGTGAAATTAATCAATCAGAATTTAAATATGTCAGTAAGATCTTTGACTTTGATGACCGAGTGGCAAAAGAAATTATGGTACCGCGAACAGAAGTGGTCTCGATTGATCAAGAAGATACGATTGAATATATTTTAGATATGGCAAAAGAAGAGCGATTTACTCGCTATCCTATTATTGATGGAGATAAAGATCATATTGTTGGTTTGTTAAACATGAAGGAAATCTTAACTGAGATTGTTATGAAAGATACGCAATCAATTCATTTAAAAGATTATATTCGTCCAATTATTCAAGTGGTTGAAACGATTTCTATTCATGATTTGCTGCTAAAAATGCAGCGCGAACGTATTCAAATGGCGATTTTAGTTGATGAATATGGTGGTACAGCGGGTATTGTAACAATTGAAGATATTTTAGAAGAAATCGTTGGTGAAATTCGTGACGAATTTGATACAGATGAAAAGCCCCTTATTCAAAAAGTGAAAGACTACCACTATATTGTGGATGGAAAAGTGCTAGTAAGTCAAATTAACGAGCTTCTTGACATCCGGATTGATGATACAGAGATCGATACGATTGGTGGCTGGGTATTAACAGAAAAATATGATGTGAAACAACAGGATGTTATTACGTTTGAACAGTATGAGTTTAAAGTAAAAGCAATGGAAAACCATCATATTCAATACGTGGAAGTCATCAAGCGTCGTCAGGTAACTGAAGTCGTTTCAGAACCAATGGCGATCCCTGAAGTGGAGCCGTCACAGGCCCTATCTTCATAAAAAAACGCACGGTTAACCGTGCGTTTTTTTGTATAAGCTATTCTCTTAAATTAGTATTATAGGTGATTATTACCGCTATTAATCTGTCAAAAAATTTGCTTTAATATGATTATGAAAACTTTATTAAAATTATCATCAATTACAATGTTGTCTGTCACTCTTGTTTTTGGATTAAATCATACTGCTCAAGCATCTACAGTACATACTGTTCAATCAGGAGATACTATGTGGAAAATTGCAGTGAAATACCAGGTAGGTGTTCAAGAAATTATTGATGCAAACCCGAGTATTTCGAACCACAATGTCATTTATCCTGGTCAAAAAATTAATGTACCAAGCGTAAACACTACGGCTCAATCTTTTGAAGAGCAAGTTGTAAAGCTTGTGAACGAAGAGCGTGCGAAAGTAGGGGTAAAACCGTTAAAATCTAATTGGGAAGTAGCACGAGTAGCTCGCTATAAATCTCAAGATATGATTGATAAAAACTATTTTAGTCATACTTCTCCTACATACGGAAGTCCTTTTACTATGCTGAAAAACTTTGGCATCTCTTATAAAACAGCAGGTGAAAACATTGCTGCTGGACAAGCGACACCAGAAGCCGTTGTGAAATCATGGATGAATAGTGAAGGACATCGAAAAAATATTTTATCCAGTAGCTTTACAGAAATTGGAGTAGGTTATGTTAAAGGCGGAAGCTATGGGCATTACTGGACACAAATGTTTATCTCAAAATAAAATAGAAAGGAAAAAGGTTGCTAATTTATTTAGCAACCTTTTTGTTAACCGCGAGATCTTTCCAATATGTTTGTATCTTGTTTAATAATATCTTCGGATTGTTGCATGACAAGAGCACGAGTTGGAAAAGCAAAGTCAACGCCTTCTTCTTGTAAAATGTCCATAATTTTAAAGTTTATCTTTTCTTTTACCTCTAAATAGTCAGCATAAGCTGTTGTGTTAGAGAAGAAGTATAACAGCACATCAAGGCTCGATTCATTAAAGGTTTCAAAATTAACAATAATCGTTTCCTTATGAATATCTTCATCTTCCATCAGCATTTGCTTAATACGCTCAACTGAGGTCTCCAGTTTTTCTTTAGGGGTATTATAATTCAATCCTAAATGAAATGATATTTGACGTTTCCCCATTTTAGCCCAGTTTACAATAGGCTCATTTGATAGCGTTGCATTAGGAACCGTTACAAGCGCTTGAGCGAATGTTCGTACTTTTGTGCTTCGAAATGTAATATCTTCAACTACGCCTTCAACGCTTGGTGTTTTAATCCAATCTCCAATTGTAAAAGGCTTTTCTGTGATAATCACAACTCCGCCAAAAAGGTTGCTAACCGTATCTTTAGCTGCAAGGGCAAATGCTAGCCCTCCGAGTCCTAGGCCGGCTACGAATCCATTAACATTGAAGCCCCATTCTTCACCAATAATGGAAGCAGATAAAACAACAACGATGATGCGGATGAATTTCTCAACAAATGGAATAACAATGCGGTCTACTTGTACATCAAAATTTTTTGAGAAAGTTGAGAAAAAGAGCGCTGTTGCATCCGCCAAATTGTAAAGTCCCCATCCTGCAAGAATAATAAAAGCAGAACGTATAATCTGGCTTTCACGCTCAACCGTTAAAAGTTCAAATGGTAAATAAGGGAGCGCAAGCTGAATACCAATGATTACAAAAATCCACCTCATTGGCTTTTCAAATGCTTCTAAAATACTCGTGATAAGATCAATTTTTTTATTCTTCACAAACCCGATAATAAATTTAAATAAATAAGTTGTAAACAGTTTACGAAGCACAAGGAAAATCAAAAAAATCCCAACTGCTAAACCGATATTTTTCCAACCATCAACTGATGATAGTGAGTCAATAAAGCCCATATAAACCTCCTAATACGCAAACAATCTTGTATCTACTAAAATAGCATAACTTCACAGTTAAATCTATAAAAGTCCATGCTGTACATTTATTCAGAAATATTCAATAAAACAGTTTACCATTAGGAGGTCTACAGTATAAATACTTAATAAAGCAAGCTGAATTTTTAATGATGAAGGGGAGGAGCTGAATTGTTTGGTGAATATAGTGAGACATGTAGTTTACCTTCATCAGTCAATGACGCAAAGAAAATGTCAGAGAGGCTTTCAATACCCTGTGTTTTTAACTCGCCTACTAACCATTCTTTTGTCTGGTTACAGTGAGTTAATACATCCTCATATACTTTTCCTTCAATAATTAAAGGGTAAGCCAAATCTATTTTACTGTTTGAAATATGCAGGTCTTCCCGTGTTAAAGTTTCTTTAGACGATTTCTTTTGAACAGTTAGTTTACCATTAGATTCAATAACAGCCATTTTTACAATGCTAATATCAAAGACGTTACTTTCACGGAGCATATATAAGATATTATCAATTGAGTATCGAATACGCTGAAGGTTTTTAACTAAAAATAAGCCATCCTTAATAACGACAACTGGTTCAAACGTAATCTTTTCTCCAAAAGAACGATAGCGAATCTTACAATAAGCAATAATCTTTTGAAAGATGCCGATCATCACAATTGCAACAGCTGTGTGAATATGTTCAACTTCTGGATCAGCAATGTCGGCCCCTACAACTGCTCCAAGAGACATTAAAATGAGAAAGTCAAATATGGGAAGCTCACCAATTGAGCGTCTGCCCATAAACAGAGTCATAATAAGCAAAAGTGGCAGAATAGTAATAATTCTACATAATAAAATAAGGAAATCTTTTAATAAATCCATGAAAGTACTCCTTGCTTTTTTAGGCTTTTTACTTAGTATGTATAAAAGAATAATTAATATGAATAAAAAAAAGCTTGGCATAAGCAAGCTCTTTTAGTGATCTGTAAATAACAATTTTAAACCTAAAATGCCAAATACTGTACCCTGTATATATTTTAATGATGACTGCACGCGCCCATTATTTTTTGCACGTTTTCCAAGATAAGAAGCAAAAAATGCTACAAGCGAAAAGATAACTAGCGTTTCTAAAATAAAAATTAACCCAAAAGCAAACATCTGTAGACCTACATAACCTAAGGATGGATTCACAAACTGAGGCAAAAATGTGATAAAGAATATAGCTACCTTTGGGTTAGACAAGTTGGTGAAAAAACCTTTTTTAAAGAAGCGTGTTGTACTCATTTGATGGGAAGTCAAAGATAAAGGTTCAGATTTAGAACGAAATGACTGAATAGCTAAAAATAAAAGGTAAAGCACACCAACAATTTTTAAAATATTGAATGCTAATACGGACTGCTGAAAAATAATAGACAGACCTCCAGCTGCCAAGAGCGTATGAATGAAAGTACCGGTAATGGAGCCTAGTACTGTTTTCATTCCTGCTTTAATGCCTGATGTTAAGCTTTGAGTCAGGACAAAGAGCATGTCTTGACCTGGAATTAATACAATTGTTAATGAAACAACTATGTAAGATAAAATCCAAGATAATGTCATAATCACCCCTCCTGACATTGATTAAATCATGTCTTTATGACGATTCTCAAGAGTCCGTGCTAATGAAGTAATAAAGTAGTTTATTACTAAAGTAAAGGAGTAAAACAACTTGACGAATTTTCTTTTTATAATATAATTAACTTACATAAAGTAAGTTAATTATATAAAATAAATATCCGTGGATTTTAAATAAAAAAGAAGGAGAGAAAAAAATGTCATTTCATCAAAAGCCTCATACATTTGTTAGCCAGGTTGCGCTTCGCGTAAATAATATTGTAAAATCGCTGCGTTTCTATGAAGAGGTGTTAGGCTTTCAAGTTCTAACAAGATCCAGTACGAAAGCTGTATTAACAACAGACGGAACAACACCTCTCGTTACATTAGAGCAGCTTTCTAGACCAGAGCCCAAGCAGGAACGTAAAACCGGCCTTTATCACTTTGCCTTACTATTACCATCACGTGCTGACTTAGGCGAGGTTATTCGTCATTTAGTTAAAACCGGGTATCCATTGCAAGGAGCTTCTGATCACTTAGTCAGTGAAGCGATATATTTAGCTGATCCTGATGGTAACGGAATTGAAATATATCGAGATCGATCTAATGCTAACTGGGAGTGGAGTGATAATGAAGTTAAAATGGCTACGCTTCCCCTTGATGCTCAAGCTGTGTTAGCAGAAGCAAAAAATGAAAAGTGGGCAGGGTTACCAAGTCATACAGTAATGGGGCATATTCATTTGCACGTAGCTGATTTAGAAGAAACAAAAGTATTTTATGAAAAGCTAGGGTTTGATGTCGTTAGCAAATTTCCTAACCAAGCATTATTTATGTCCACAGGGCGATATCATCACCATATTGGAGTGAATATTTGGAATGGAAGAGGAGCGGATGCACCGTCTGAAAGCAGCCCTGGCATGAAGTATTTTACAATTGAGTTTCCAGATGAAAAAAAGCGAGATATAGTGGTGAATCGTTTGAAAGAGATAGGCGCAGAGGTCAGCAAAGAAGAGCATGCTATCTTTACAAAAGATCCTTCACAAAATCAAATAAAGCTAGTTGTCCAATAAACTTAAAAAAAAAAGCGCATAGGAATGCGCTTTTTTATACAATAAGCAAAAAGCCTGAAAAGATGGGTAAAGCAACAAGAGATGTTTTTAACACGGGTGTTGGCACGCGGTTTGTGAACTTAGCACCGATATATGAACCTACCATTGTTCCAACAACTACCTCAAATAATAATTGAATATCTAAAAAGCCCTGTTGATAATAACCTGTTCCTCCTCCAATGGCAATGGGAATAATGATTAACATAGTTGTTCCCGCTGACTTGTGAAGCGATAAACCAAGTATCATCATTAGTCCAAGCTGAATGAATGGAGTGGATCCTATACCGAACATGCCGGATAAGAGCCCGGTTACTACTCCAATTAATATGGACGCTATCACAAAATGAGCGCCCTGCGGTATTGGGGTGTTGCCGGATTTTCTTGATAGCACAACAGTTCGCACCCATAGTAAAACGCCCGATAAAAATAACATGCTGGCTGTCAACCAAGTTAATTGCTCCTCGGGTATAAAGCTTGAAAAGTGAGAGCCAAGCCATGCTCCTAAAGCACCTACAACCCCAATAATAATGCCTGATTTAAGTGAAACATTTCCCTCACGGTAGTGGCTGATGGCACCGGAAAGAGAAGAGAAAATCATGGCTGCCAGAGCAGTAGCTAAAGCAATATGAACAGGAACGTTAAAGAATAATGTTAAAAGAGAAATAATAAATCCAGAACCTCCTGCTCCCACAAAACCTAAGATAAGCCCAACAGCTAGCATTGTTAAAATAATTGAAATATGCATTTAAAGTATGCCTTCTTTCCATGGTAATTTCCATTTTTATTCTAACATATATTTAGTTTCACGAAAGACATAGAAGAAGGGAAGCAGAATATAGTAGAGGTAGTAGGAGCTTTTTGGCATAATAAAAGATAGATTTCATGTAAAAGGGGAGGGCAACTGATGAAAACACGTGTTACTGAGCTACTAGGAATTCGCTATCCAATCGTTCAAGGTGGTTTAGCTTATCTAGCTTATAGTGAGCTAGCTGCAGCTGTATCAAACGCAGGTGGACTTGGACAAATTACGGCTATGACTCTAAAGACAAAAGAAAACCTTACCCGTGAGATTCATAAGGTTAGGTCACTTACTTCTTTTCCTTTTGGTGTTAACTTTGCTGTTGGAGGACAAAGTGGTACTTCTTATGAAGAGCTTTTAGAAGTAGCAATCGCTGAAGAAGTACCGGTTGTTTCTATTACAGGAGCGAATCCAGCTCCAATTATTGATCGGTTAAAAGGCACTAATATTAAAACATTGGTTCTTGTTTCTAACGTGAGACAAGCACAAAAAGCAGAAGAGCTAGGTGCAGATGCGGTTATGGCTGTTGGTCAAGAAGCAGGTGGACATATTGGGAGAGACGATTTAGGAACGATGGTACTCATTCCTAGAGTAGCTCAAGCAGTGTCCATTCCCGTATTAGCTAGTGGAGGAATTGGAAACGGTCAAGGTCTTTTAGCTGCATTTGCGCTAGGAGCAGAGGGAATTGAAATGGGAACAAGATTTATTGCTACAAAGGAATGTGTACATGCAGGTGAGAGCTACAAACAAGCAATTGTTGAAGGGACGGAAAGAGATACACTTGTCATAAAACGTTCTTTAGGTGCCCCTGGACGCGTATTAAAGTCAGATTATACACTTGCGATTGTAGAACGCGAGCGTATGGGAGAACGGTACGAAGAATTACAAGACGTGATTAGTGGAAAAGCTAACTGCCGTTATATATACGAGAACAATGAAAAAGAAGGGTTTGGATGGGCTGGTCAAGTTATTGGTTTAATTTCGACTATTCCAACTGTACAAGAGCTTTTTAAGCAAATGATAGAAGAGTATGAAATTGGTCGTCGTAGGTTGAACCAATTATCTCAATAATTCAACCAAATTTGTAACAAATTGTGAAAAAGCTATTTCAAAAAAGGTGAGAATGCAGTATTCTAACAAGTAGATAAGTAGAGCTAGTTGAAGAATATGTTGAAAGACCGGTGAATGAATGAGCTTTTTCACAAAAGATTTATTAATTAACTTTTTGTTTATATTATTACCATTATTTTTAGTTCAAATGTACTATTTATTAAAGTATGCAAAACAAATAGATTGGTTAAAAAATTGGACAATAGCAATATTTCCAATCCTTTCTATCTTGTTATGCATGCTTTTTCCAGTTGATGCTGTTATTGTCCCTGATTTATACAATATTGACCTGCGGCGTATCCCATATATCTTAGGAACATTATACGGAGGAGCAGGATTAGGTGCTTTTCTTTTTGTATTGATTTTAACAATACGCTTTCTAATAGGAGGGGTAGGGTTTTACGTTACGCTAATAGCTTTACCAATTTTAAGTATTCCATTATTCATACTTGCAAAGAAATTCTTAACGATGTCCTTGCAACAAAGGATTATAGCAAGTACACTAATGAGCCTCTTAGGTGCACTGTTGGCTATGGGAGTCTCAATTTTTGTTTTTGATATTGCGCTGCCAACTTTTTTATGGATTGAATTTGTTTGCCTAGATGTAATTGGTACGCTAGTTATTACTATTTTATGGGAAGCTATTCGAACCAATTTATCAATTCTTAAACGATTAGTGAAAGCTGAAAAGCTAGAAGTTGTCAGTCACCTAGCAGCGAGTATTTCACATGAAGTACGAAATCCATTAACAGCTAGCCGAGGTTTTATGCAAATGCTAGGGGAAGATGAACAAGATCCCGTAAAGAAGCGGTATTTATCAATTGCAATTGATGAGCTTGATCGAGCAAAGGATATTATTGATGATTATTTACTTTTTGCAAATTCAGCCCCTGAGCGACCGGAAAAAGTAGATGTAGGAGTGGAAATTCAGCATGTTTTACAAATTATGAAGCCACTTGCAAATATGAACGGTGTTGTTTTACCGCCTCCTTCTCTTTTACATGAGCAAGCTCAAGTGTGTGGAGAACGAAGGAAGCTTCAACAATGCTTTATTAACTTAGTCAAAAATAGTATTGAAGCCATGCCTAACGGGGGGAAGCTCGAAGTAAAGCTAAAAAAAAGCGGAGAGACAGTTACGGTAGAGATTCATGATACGGGGTGTGGAATGACGAGCGAGCAGATTAGCCGCTTAGGAGAGCCTTATTTTACGACTAAAGAAAAAGGAACGGGCCTAGGGACAATGGTCTCTTTTCGTATTATTCATTACATGCAGGGGAAGGTTCAAGTCACAAGCGAAAAAGGAAAAGGAACATGCTTTTCAATTGAGCTACCACTTTGTGAAAAAACGTCACCTAAAATAGATTAATCTGTTTTAGGTGTTTTTTGTCTTGAAAAATCATTTTGAAAGCGTTACAATGTTCTCATAAGTTATCCGAAACGTTTTGGAGGAGTGTAATTGACAACTATAAAAGATATTGCGAAAGTTGCAGGTGTCTCTATTACGACGGTATCTCGTGCGTTAAATGGCTATTCTGATGTGAATGAGAAGACTAGGCAAAAGATTATGAATGTAGCTAAAGAGCTGAATTATAGCCCAAATACTTTAGCTCGTGGTTTGGTTATGCAAAAGTCGAAAACAATTGGTTTACTTGTGTCAGGAATCAGTCGAGAAAGTGTAAAAGATAATTTCACCTTTGAGGTGTTATGTGGAGTAAATGAAAGAGCCTCTCTTTTAGGCTATGATTTGATTTTATTTAACACTAATACAACAAAACAACGCGAGAAAACGTATACGCAGCTTTGCAAAGAAAGAAGAGTGGATGGAGCAATCATTCAAGGAATTAAAAAGGATGATCCGTACCTAACGGAAGTACTTGAAAGCAACATTCCCTGCGTCCTTGTCGATATTCCAATTCGTTCAGATTTAGTTGGTTATGTTACAACAGATAACAAGCTAGGTGCTAAGAAAGCAGTTGAACATTTAGTGCAATTAGGACACGTGCACATTGGAATGATAAACGGAAGTGAAGATGCGTTTGTGAGCCAAGAAAGGCTTAAAGGGTATTTAGACACTTTGGAAGAGCACGGTATTGATATACGTCAAAGCTGGATTGTAAACGGAGAGTTTGAAGAAGCCGTTGCAGAACAACAAGCATATGAGTTACTAAAAGCTAACGAGGAAATCACATCTCTTTTTTGTGCAAGTGACTTGATGGCATTAGGTGCATTAAAGGCTTGTAAGCGCTTGGGGAGAAGGGTACCTGATCAAATTTCTATCGTAGGCTATGACAATATTATGCTCGCTGCTTACTCATCACCTCAACTGACAACAGTAGGGCAAGAAGTGTATCAGATAGGGTATGAAGCCGCAGATTTATTGATTGAGATATTAGAGAATCGGTCTACAAATATGGAGCGATATTTAGAGACAGAACTCATTATTAGAGAGACGACAGCTAAAAGCCACGAATAAGTGGTTTTTAATATAAGAAAAATCCGAAACGTTTCGGATTTTTCTTATGAAATAAATCCAAAACGTTTTGGTAAATAGGAGGAGTAGTAATGGATTATCGTGTAATTAAAGAAAATGATTTATTTCTGTTAACAGATCAAATGGGAAATATCACTAAAAATCATCAGTATGGCTTAGGTTTATATACAAAGGATACTCGCTTTTTGAGCGGACTTAATATAAAGATAAATGGTGAGAATCCAATTTTACTAGCTTCAGATGCTGATGAAAACTATATGGCAACTATTCGGTTAACCAACCCCCATATGGAAAATGAAGAAAATCTTATTCTATGGCGTGAATCGATTGAAATTTTACGTGAGCGCTTTATTTATGACGGTGTATTATATGAGACAATTAAGCTTAAAAATTACTTTCCAAAGCGTGTAGATTTTACGATTACAGTTCATATGGATGTTGATTTTAATGACATGTTTATTGTTCGAGGTTTTCAAACGGGTCATGTAGGAAAAAGAAGTGGACAAACCATTGGTGAGCAAAGCTTAGTATTTAAATATATGGGAGCAGATGATATTTATCGTGCTACAAATATTGCATGGGATCGTCCAGCAACTTCAGTAACGGAAGAAGGGCAAATTGACTTTCATTTTTCATTAGATCATCAGGAAGCAGAAGAAGTGGTGTTCACTATCCAACCACAGATTGGACAGGATGATCCTAAAGCTAAACTTCCAGTTAAGGTAGCACTCTCTGAGCTAAAAGATTCATATAAAAAGTGGGAAGAACAATCGACGAAAGTACAAACAAATCATGAATCAATTCAAAGGTTAATAAATCGAGGGATGAACGATCTGCGTGTGCTATTAACTGACGTAGGATATGGAGAGTTCCCTGTTGCTGGTTTACCGTGGTTTGGTGTTCCATTCGGTCGAGACAGTTTAATCGCCGCTTTACAAATGCTTCCTTTCAATTCAAGCATTGCAAAGGGTACACTTTTAACTATGGCAGCGTATCAAGGTGAAACTTTAAATTCATGGAGAGATGAACAACCAGGGAAAATCATGCATGAGATTCGATATGGAGAGTTGGCTAACACGAATCAAATTCCATTTACGCCGTATTACGGAACGATTGATGCTACTCCTTTATTTCTAATTTTATTAACAGAGTATGTAAAGTGGACAGGAGACATGAAGCTTGTATATGAGCTTGAAAACAATATTGATAAAGCACTAATGTGGATTGATGAATATGGAGATCGAGACGGGGATTTATTTTTAGAATACCACCAAGAATCTAGTAAAGGAATTGCTAATCAAGGTTGGAAAGATTCAGCAGATTCAGTAGTGCATAAAAATGGTGAATATGCTAAAACACCAATCGCTTTAGCAGAAGTACAAGGCTACGCATATCAGGCGAAATTTGAAGTTGCAAATCTCTATGAGCAAATTGGGAAAACAGAGAAAGCTGAGAAGTTACGTAATGAAGCAGCTCTACTAAAAGAAAAGTTTGAACAAGAGTTTTGGATGGATGATGTGTCCTTCTATGCAATTGCACTAGACGAGCATAAGAAAAAGGTAGAAACGATTACTTCTAATCCAGGTCACATTTTATTTGCGGATATGTTAAGTTCAGACAAAGTAGACCACGTAGCAAGCATGTTGTTATCCGATAAAATGTTTTCTGGCTATGGTATTCGTACAATGGGTGAGGGAGAGGCAGGGTATAACCCAATGAGCTATCATGATGGAAGCATATGGCCTCACGATAACAGTATGATTTTGCTAGGGCTTAGCAAGGTAGGAAAACAACGTGAAGCAAATAAAGTCATAGAAGGCTTAGTTAATGCATCAACATACTTTGAATATGACCGCTTGCCAGAACTGTTTTGTGGCTATTCCAAATCAAATGGCAAACCAGTGAAATATCCGGTTGCTTGTTCTCCTCAAGCGTGGGCGGCAGGGACACCGTTAACGTTTGTTCAGACAATGTTGCAGTTGTTTCCAAACAGCATGAAGAAGCAGATTAAGATCAACCCAATCTTAATGAATAACATGCATGATTTAACGGTTCAGCATATTCAGATTGGTGAAGGAATGCTTTCCGTAAAAGTAGTGAAGGACAACAATGAACACGTATTACAAGTGCTAGAAAACTCAACGGGCTACGAATTAATAACAAATTGTCGCATGGTAAATTGTTCATAATCATTTATGAGTCGAGTGGAAAATCCTGCTCGGCTCATAGATGACGAAGGAGGAATGGTTGATGAGCTATAAAAAGTGGTTAATGATGTTCAGCATACTTTTGGTTGTAGCCAGTACCGCTTTAGTAGGGTGTTCAAATGAAACCAAAAGCAGTGCTGAAAAAACCGAAGTGGTGTTAGCAGGATGGGGAGGAAATCCTGAAGAAATGCGATTATTGAAGCAAACAATCGCTGAATTTGAAAAGAAGCATCCAGAAATCTCTGTAAAACATGAAGTTATTACGGATCAGTACATGGATATTTTAAAAACACGTTTAATTGGAGGCAATGGACCTGATGTGTTTTATTTAGATGCGTTAGAAGCACCAGGCCTAATTGAAACGGGAATTATTGAAGACTTAACCCCTTACGTGAAGAAAGAATTTGATGTTGAAGACTTTGAAACCCCAATGTTGAAAGCGTTTCAAAAGGATGGTAAAACGTATGGATTTCCAAAAGATTATTCAACTTTAGCACTTTTTTATAATAAAAAGCTCTTTAAAGAAGCAGGGGTAGAAGTTCCAACAACCTGGGATGAGCTCATTGAAGTATCAAAGGTTTTTGAAAAACAAGGTATCAAAGGTCTAGGCGTATCGCCTGAGTTAGCGAGGCTTTTCTATATTGCTGAATCAAATGGTGGAGATGTTGTAAAAGATAACAAAGCTAATTTTGCAAGCAAAGAAGTAATCGATGCGCTACAACCTATTGTAGATCAGTATCAAAAGGATAAAACGTCTGTTCAGCCATCTGATGTTGGAGCTAATTCAGGTACTGATATGTTTGCTCAAGAAAAAGTGGCAATGGTAGTAGAAGGAAATTGGATGATTCCATTTCTTGATCAATCATTTCCGCATTTAGATTATGGTACAGCCGAAGTACCAACGGTGAATAAGAAACGAGGAACCATGGCTTTTGCAGTGGGATATGTGATGAATGCAGAATCCAAGCAAAAAGAGGCATCTTGGAAACTTATTGAATATTTAACAGGAAAAGAAGGGATGGAAATTTGGACAAGCAAAGGTTTTGCTTTACCAACAAGAAAGTCTGTTGCAGATAGACTGGGATATGCAAATGATGAAAAAAGAAAAGCACTTGTCGCTGGAGCTTCCTATGCAACTGTGTGGCAGGACGGTCCATACCTCCCTATCATCATGAACAATTTTAACAACCAATTTTTAAGTGCTTTTCTTGGACAAAGTGAGTTAAAAGAAGCGCTACAAAAAGCAGAAGAGCAGGCGAATAAAGAAATCAGTATCTACGAATAAAGCAAGCTCAACAATGGAGTGGATAAAATGAAAAAAGCTAAAAGACAAAAACAACAGTATAAGCTACGTGATATTGGGCAAGGCTACGGGTTCATGTCACCAACGCTTTTTGTATTATTGTTATTTGTAATTACTCCCATCTTCTATGCTATCTTTCTATCGTTAAATAAAGTCCAGCTACTAGGTGGTACTGAATTTAGCTTTCGAGGGCTAGAAAACTATATGAAGGTGTTAGAGGATGACAAAGCACATATTGCGCTTTGGAACACGCTGAAGTATGTAATTATTGTTGTACCTGCACAAACTATTTTAGCTTTAGTATTAGCAGCTACATTAAATGCAGGACTAAAAGCAGAGAAATTTTTTAGGATTATTTATTTTCTGCCAACGCTTACATCATCTGCGGTTTTAACGTTAATTTTTATGTGGATGTATAATCAAAACGGATTAGTTAATCAATCTTTAGCTATATTAGGACTTCCTACATACAACTGGTTGGGAGATCCTCAAGTAGCTCTTGTTGCAATCATGATTATGAATATTTGGGCAACGGCACCATTTTATATGGTTATTTACTTAGCAGCTTTACAAGATGTACCAGACTCTTTATACGAGGCAGCACAGCTTGATGGAGCCAATGCTTTTCAACGATTTTGGCATATTACCGTTCCAAATTTAAGGCCAATCACATCATTTGTAGTTATTATGGGTCTCATTGGAACATTTCAATTGTTTGATCAATCATTTATCTTCTCAGGAGGATCTGGAGGTCCAAATAACTCAACGCTTACTGTTGTTCTGTTAATTTATCAATATGCATTTAAAAACCTAGGAACGATGGGTTATGCAGCTGCTTTAGCATTTTTATTAGCGTTTGTTATTTTAATCGCGACATTAATTCAGCGTAAATTTTCAAAAGAAGAAAGCATGTATTAAGGAGGGGAAGATATGAAAAAGACCCAAAGTGCCTGGAAAGTTGTTGCTTATGTTGTTTTAACAGTATACGCGCTTATTACGTTAATACCTTTTATTTGGGCAATGTCAGCCTCTTTTAAAACGTTAGAAGAAATTGTTTCAGGAACGATGAACTTTATACCAAAAGATTTTACTTTCGAAAATTACAAGCAAATTTTCATTGAACAAAAATTGTTCCCTCGCTGGTTGTTTAATAGTTTATTTATAGCTGTTGTTGGAACAGCTTTAAATTTATTGTTTAATTCGATGGCGGGATATGCACTTGCTAGGCTTAGCTTTCCTGGGAAAAAGAGCATATTTATGATGATTTTAGCTGTGCTTATGATCCCAGGACAGGTTACTATGATTCCCAATTTTTTAATTTTAAAAGAGCTTGGTTGGTTAAACACGTATCAGGGAATGATTGTACCGGCAATGGTAAATGCAACGTTTATCTTTATGATGCGACAATTTTTTATTAATTTTCCAAAAGAGCTTGAAGAAGCAGCGGAACTAGATGGGTTATCTAAATTTGGAACATTCTTTAAAGTCGTTCTTCCACTGGCCAAGCCGGCTCTAGCTGCTCAAGCAATTTTTGTGTTCATGGGCTTTTGGAATGATTTTATGCGACCTTTAATTGTGATGTCAGACACGGAGATGTTCACGCTAACCCTCGGTCTTAATACGTTCAAAGGTCAATATATTAGTTATTGGAATTATATTATGGCTGCGTCAATGGTCTTTACATTACCAATGTTATTGCTATATGCCTTTTTTAATAAATACTTTGTTAAAGGCATCTCGTTTACAGGCGGAAAATAAAGCTTTACTTAGAAGCATGTGCTGATTATTAGTTAGCGCATGTTTTTTTTGTGGAAAAGAGAAGGAAAAGTTCTAATTGAAATTTGATTTTAATAATATTAATTAGTTATTGAAATTTAATTTTAATAAAATTATAATGAATGTAAATTTAACTGTGTTACAGGAGGAAAAGTCATGGATAAAAATCTAACTATACTAACAACAGAATCTCGCAATGAACGCACAATGAATATCGATGTTGAAAACACAGCTGATATTTTACGCATTATGAACGAAGAAGATCAAAAGGTAGCTGCAGCTGTTAATGCGGTTTTACCAGATATTGAAGCAACTGTTGAATATGTTGTTCAGTCTTTAAAATCGGGTGGTCGACTCATTTATATTGGAGCTGGTACAAGTGGTCGATTAGGTGTTCTGGATGCTGTAGAGTGCCCTCCTACTTTTAGTACGGATCCATCTACTGTACAAGGAATTATGGCTGGAGGAGAAGGTGCATTTGTAAAAGCTGTTGAAGGAGCAGAAGACAGTGAAGAAGGTGGCGTGCAAGATTTACAAAGAATTGAATTAACAAGCGCTGATACAGTTATTGGGATCGCTGCTAGTGGAAGAACTCCGTATGTAATTGGAGCTTTGAAGTATGCGAAAAGTATTGGAGCGAAGGCCATTGCCTTATCATGTAATGAAAATGCAGCTATTTCACAAGTGGCAGATCGAGCAATAGAAGTCGTTGTAGGCCCTGAAATTTTAACAGGATCAACACGTTTAAAGTCCGCAACAGCTCATAAAATGATTTTAAACATGATTTCAACAGCTTCTATGATTAAACTTGGGAAAGCATATGAAAATTTAATGATTGACGTAAATGTCAGTAACTACAAGTTAAAAGAACGAGCGATTGGGATCATCGAAAAAGTAACTGCAGCTTCATATGAAGAAGCAAAAGCAGCGCTAGAAGAAGCCAATAATGAAGTGAAGACAGCCATTGTTATGATTAAAACGCAAGCAACAGTTGAAGAAGCGCGAACTCTTCTAGAAAAAAATGATGGATATGTTCGAAAAGCAATCCAACAAAGCAAGTGAAAAGGAGAGAGAAAAAATGGCGACAGGTGGATTAAGAATTATTCACGCTCTCCTTCCACAGCTACCAGCTTCTGAGAAGAAAATCGCCGAATATATTTTAGCTCAGCCTGAAGCCGTAATGGATTACACAGCTGGTGAACTAGGTTCATTAGCGGGTGCTAGCGGAGCTGCCGTTATTCGCCTTTGTAAATCGTTGGGTGTAAAGGGATTTCAAGACTTAAAGGTTCGGATAGCAGGAGACTTAAGCAAAAAGGTAGAGCAAGGGTACCGTGATATTACGCCTCATGATACGATACAATCTATTGTAAAAAAAACAACAATCAATAGTGTTCAAAGTATTAGTGATACTTCTGAGCTATTGCAGCACGAGGAGATTGAAAGAGCCGTTAGGGCTTTAAGCAAGGCAAAAACGATACACTTTTTTGGTGTTGGAGCTTCTCATATCATCGCCATGGATGCACAGCAGAAGTTTTTACGAGTAAATAAGGGAGCGACGGCCTTTACTGATGTTCATATAGTAGCGACTTTAATTGCAAACGCAGGAGCTGATGATGTTGTCGTAGGAATTTCTTTTTCAGGAGAAACGTCTGAGGTCATTAATATTTTATCCTTAGCGAAAAAGCAAGGTTTAACAACCATTAGCTTAACGAAGCAAGGTTTATCTGCAGTATCAGCTTTAACGGATATTTCACTGCATACTTCCTACACAAGAGAAGCGCCGTTTCGAAGTGCAGCTACTTCATCTAGGTTAGCTCAGTTGTACGTCATTGATACATTGTTTTTAGCTATGGCAAGTACTAAATACGATGAAACCGTTGAATATATAGATCGTACAAGAGATGCAATTCAATTTTTAAAGGATAAGCAAAAGTAAGGCTTTATACATCAAACTTTGGAGAACCAGTAAAACAAAGGGGGAGCTAGCATGTCAACAGAAAATAAAGTGTTAGCAAAGTCAATATTAGAAAACCTCGGAGGCGCTAGTAATATTAACGAGTATACGCATTGTATGACGCGCTTAAGAGTAAAAGTACTAGATTCGAGTCTAGTAAACTTGGACGCTATTAAGCGTATAGATGGTGTATTGGGGGTCGTAGAAGAAGAGACGCTTCAAATTATTTTGGGTCCAGGAAAAGTTACGGTGGTAACAGAAGCATTTGGTCAGCTGATAGATGAAGCTGGGGGGCTAGATTTAAGCGAAAGAGCTGCTCAAAAGAAGAGTGAACTAAAAGCAAAGAATCAAACACCGTTTAAGTTGTTTTTACGAAGAATTGCAAGTATTTTTATTCCATTAATTCCAGCTCTAGTAGCTTCTGGATTAATTACCGGAATTACAAAGTCAGTTGTGCAGGCGGAGTGGTTAGCAGCAGATTCACAGCTGGCTTTAATTCTAACAGCCATTGGAAGCGGTTTATTTGCGTATCTAGGTATCTTAGTTGGAATTAATGCAGCAAAAGAGTTTGGTGGATCTCCAGCTTTAGGAGGTCTGGCTGGCATCTTAGTTATTAATCCAGCGGTGGGAGACATTCAACTTTTTGGAGAAGCGTTATTACCCGGTCGAGGCGGTTTAATTGGCGTATTGTTTGCAGCTATTTTCATTGCAATTGTTGAGAAAAAAGTTCGACCGTTTGTACCTCAATCTTTAGATATTATTGTAACACCTACTGTAGCTCTTCTTGTTACAGGAGTTGTCACATATATTGTTTTTATGCCTCTTGGAGGATTCATTTCAGACTTAATTACAAAAGGATTACTGAGCGTGCTTGATCTTGGAGGAATTGTGGCTGGCTTTGTTCTAGGAGCAGCATTCTTGCCACTTGTTGTAACAGGACTGCATCAAGGATTAACGCCTGTTCATTTAGAACTAATCAACTCAATTGGGGATGACCCTTTGCTACCTATTCTTGCCATGGGTGGAGCTGGTCAAGTCGGGGCGGCCTTTGCGATTTATGCAAAGACAAAGAAAAAGCGTTTGAAACGAGCTATTGGTGGAGCGTTACCTTCAGGAATGCTGGGTATTGGAGAACCACTTATCTTTGGAGTGACGTTACCATTAGGTCGACCGTTTTTAACAGCTTGTTTAGGTGCTGGAGTTGGAGGTGCTTTCCAAGCATACTTTAATATTGCAACAGTTGCAGTAGGGGTTTCTGGATTACCGCTAACCTTCCTGGTTCATGCACAGCAAATCGTTTTATATTTAGTTGGGCTATTGATTGCATATATAGCAGGATTTTTATTCACATACGGATTTGGATTTAAAGATGAAATGGCAGGAGAGTTCGATTGATAGGTATTTCTTTTTATTTAAATGATCAATTTGCTGAACAGAGAATTATAGAAGCAAGTAAAAGTGGAGTGAAGCGAGCGTTTACCTCGCTTCACATTCCTGAGGAAACAGGTCATCTTGCTCAAAGAGCTAAATATTTACTGCAAGTAGCAAAGAAACATCAAATGGAAGTTTATGCTGATGTTTCTAAACATACACCTACTCATCTGCAGATTCACCAGTTGGAAGATTTGGCTTCCTTGGGCGTGACGGGTATTCGATTAGACGACGGGTTTGAGGTAGAGGATATTGTTCGTCTTTCTCAATTTTTTAAGTTGGCTCTTAATGCCAGTACGGTGTCAGAAAGTTTTCTTAACGCGCTGTTTACAGCGGGCATAGAAGCCAATCAGCTAGTGGGATGGCACAATTTTTATCCAAGGCGTGAAACAGGATTGGATGAAGTGTTTTTTCAACAGCAAAATCGTATGTTTTTTCAATATCAGATTCCCGTTGTTGCGTTTGTGGCGGGTCAAAAAGAAAAACGAGGACCTTTGTTTGAAGGATTACCTACTTTAGAACAGCATCGTACAGTAAACATGCTGTTAGCAGCAGTTCGTCTAGTTGAAGAAGGGATTAGCAATATTTATATTGGAGATCCTGAATTCGATGAAAGAATAGTGAATGCGTTAGATGATTGGAATAAGTATAAGATATTAAATCTTCGTATGTTGACAGAAACGCTGCCAGCGTGTACATACCGACTACGTCCGGATCGCTCACGAGATGTTGTGCGGTTACAAGGAACGCGTACAAGTGAGGTTATAAATCCAATTCAAACGGTTAGTCGAACGCGAGGAACTATTACAATGGACAATGAACGTTACGGGAGGTACCAAGGTGAGGTTCATGTTGTTTTGAATGACTTACCGGCTGATGATCGGGTCAACGTAATAGGGAAAATCCATCCAGAAGATATAGAATTATTAGAACTTACTCAGCAAGCTTATAGTCTCAGATTGATAAAAGAATAAAAGATTTTCATTTGCAAAACCTAATGGGTATCCTTTTTAGACATTTTATACTCTGCAGCATGAGAAGGAGCCATTTCACACAATAAACGAAATGGAGCGGATTATAAATGAAGAGATGGTCAATGGGAGTTTTAATAGCTGTTCTTTTATTTAGTATAGCAGTGCCTTTTTTTACTTCATCCAGTGAAGCAAAAGGTCCTGGGAAGAAACAACAGTTTAAGTTAGGTGTTGAAGTTCTTTTAGAAGATGATTTGAAACTTCTAGAAGGAAAAAAAGTAGGACTCATTACAAATCCAACAGGTGTTAATCAAGAGCTTAAAAGTATTGTTGATATTTTTAATGAACATAAAGCTTTTGACCTTGTCTCCTTATATGGACCGGAACACGGAGTAAGGGGAGATGCTCAAGCTGGTCAGCACGTAGAATTCTATATCGATCAAAAAACGGGGCTTCCTGTGTACAGTCTGTATGGTCCAACTAAAAAGCCAACTCCTGAAATGTTAAAGGGTGTAGAAGTTCTGGTTTTTGATATTCAAGATGTAGGTACGCGCTTTTACACTTATATTTATACAATGGCTTACGCAATGGAAGCTGCAAAAGAAAATAATATTCCTATCGTTGTTTTAGATCGACCGAATCCCTTAGGTGGTGAGAAGATAGAAGGACCGGTTTTACAAGCAGAGTATGCTTCCTTTGTCGGCATGTATCCAATTCCAATTCGTCACGGCATGACAGTAGGTGAATTGGCACAGTTATTTAATCAAGAGTTCAATATTGGAGCTGATTTAAAAGTAGTCAAAATGCAAGGCTGGAAACGATCAATGACCGCAAAGGATTTACCTACAGAATGGATTGCTCCTTCACCTAACATGCCAACAGCAGACACAGCCATTGTATATCCGGGAGCTTCGTTAATTGAAGGGACAAATGTTTCAGAGGGAAGAGGAACAACTAAGCCGTTTGAAACAATTGGAGCACCGTTTATTAACGGAAGTGATCTGGCTGAAGAACTCAATAAACTTGCACTTCCAGGCGTTACGTTCCGTCCATCTTATTTCACACCTTCTTTCTCTAAGCATAGCGGTAAACTTTCAGGAGGAATTGAAATCCATGTAAGTAATGAATCAACATATGAACCTGTGAAAACAGGGGTAGCAATTGTAAAGACTATTCACGATTTGTACCCAGATCACTTTGCGTTTAACGCTGGAAATAAACCATTCTTTGATTTACTAACAGGCAATAATTTAGTTCGACAAGGCATTGAAAATGGAAAATCAATTCAAGACATTGTTGCAGAATGGAAGCCGGAGCTAAGCGAATTTCAAAAGTTGAGAAAAGGATATTTGCTGTATAAATAAAATAAAGAGGAGAGCGATCTCATGAAAAAGGTAATCTGTGCAGGACTTGTAGCAGCTTTAGCCACCTCAATCTTTATTCCTTTTAAGGCTCCTTTAGTATCAGCAAAAGAAGTGAGTGATGCTAAAAGAATTGTTTCAGAAATGACGCTAGAAGAAAAAGTTGGTCAAATGCTGATGCCAGATTTTCGTAACTGGAAGAAGCAAGGGGAAAAAACGGCTGTAGGATTTACTGAAATGAACGATGAAGTAGGAAGTATTATAAAGAAATACCATCTTGGCGGCGTGATTTTGTTTGCAGAAAATGTGGTAGATACTGAACAAACAGTTCGATTAGTTAACGGCCTGCAAAATGCCAGCGAAGATATTCCTCTTCTCATTACAATTGATCAAGAGGGCGGAATTGTTACAAGGCTGCAGTCGGGAACCAACTTGCCAGGAAATATGGCACTTGGTGCTACTAGAAGCGAACAAAATGCATACAAAACTGGAGAGATTATCGGTAAAGAGCTGTCTTCTTTGGGGGTTAACGTAAACTTTTCACCGACGCTTGACGTAAATAATAACCCAGGAAACCCGGTAATTGGTGTTCGGTCATTTAGTTCAGATCCACAGTTAGTAGCAAAGTTAGGTGTTCAAACAATTAAAGGGTTGCAAAAACAAAATATCGCAACGGCAGCCAAGCATTTCCCAGGACATGGAGATACCGCTGTAGATAGTCACTATGGTTTACCAGTTGTACCACATGATAAAAAGCGCTTAGACGAAGTGGAGCTTTATCCGTTTAAAGAAGCGATGAATGCAGGTGTAGACATGATTATGACGGCGCACCTACAGTTTCCTGCTCTTGATGACACAACATATACAAGTAAAAAAGATGGTCAACAAATTATGGTTCCAGCTACTTTGTCAAAAGGAATTATAACCGACCTTTTACGGAAAGAGCTTGGATACAATGGAATTGTGGTTACAGATGCATTGAATATGAAAGCTATTTCGGATAATTTTGGTCAAGAAGAGGCTGTTATTATGGCTATTAATGCTGGTGTAGATATTGCACTTATGCCTGCTCAAGTCAACTCTATTGAAATGGAAAAAAATTTAGAAGATGTTTATAATGGAGTAATAAATGCAGTCCATAGTGGAGAAATTCCAATGGCTGAGATTAATGACTCAGCTGAACGAATTATAGATTTAAAAATAAAGCGAGGAATTTACGAAGCAACTGATCACAACGTAGATGAACAAGTGGAAAATGCTTTAAGCGTAGTAGGAAACAAAGAGCACCTAAAAGCAGAAGAAAAAATAGCAGAAGAAGCGGTGACATTACTAAAAAATGATAAGCGTACTTTGCCATTTAAGCCTAAAAAGCATGAAAAAGTACTGGTAGTTGCACCTTTCAAAGACCAAACGGATGCAATGGCGCGAACAATTCAAGAGTTAGTAGATAAAAAGCACATTAAGTCAGTAGAAGTGGAACGCTTAGAATTCGAGAATAAGACGTTTACAGAAGAAACTAAAGAAAAGATAAATGAAGCTGATTATGTTATTACAAGTTCATATGTAGTAAAAAATGATCCAGCAGTGAACGATGGGGTAATCGATGACGCAGTTCAAGATTCATCCAAATGGGCAACAGCTTTCCCAAGAGCTGTTATGAACTATAGCCAATCACAGGGTAAAAAGTTTGTATTGATGAGTGTGCGAAATCCTTATGATGTAGCAAACTTTGAGGAAGCAAATGCTGTTTTGGCGGTCTACGGTTTTAAAGGATTCACAAATGGACGCTATCGTCAGCCAAATATTCCAGCGGGTGTTAAAACCATTTTTGGGGTTGCTAATCCAAAAGGGAAGCTTCCCGTAGCCATTCCTTCTGTCATTAATAAAGGAGAGACGCTATACCCGTTTGGTTCAGGATTAAATATTAAAAATAACAAGCCTTTAAAATAAACAAAAGAGCTACCTACATAGGTGGCTCTTTTTGTTCTTCAATTAGGAGATCAATAAGCTCTTCTAAACGTTTAAACTCGTCTGATGTACCTACTACTGTTTTGCTTAAAGAATACAAAGTACTGCTAATGACAAAGGAGCGTAATTTAGGTTGACGAATCAGCTCTTCTTGTAAGAAGGTTAGTAGTTCAAGAATTTTTGGCTTATCTACATCATTAGCGTCTTCTGCTTCTTTCGTTACTAATAAGATAGATGCCCGAATCTTTTGTTCAGTTGTTTGAGGAGAATGATTGTGAAAAGGAACCCACTGTGTTAGTAAGTCAGGATCAAAAAGCATTTCTTGGTTAGTAGAAACGTCTTTCACTAGATGAACTAATCGATTAACCGTATAGCGAATGATTTTAGGTGCGTTAATTTGGTTATGATGTGCCATAACGCTGTAGTGAAAGTTACGGTGTAGAAGTCCTAAAAACATAATGGCGCAGTCCAGTAAATAAGCTTTTTTGTCTGAGCCAAACAAGTCAATTAATCGATTATAAAGCCAGTGTAATTCGTAAAGCTGAGCTTGTTTAAAATGCTCCTTTAGCTCAGCGTTATTTGAAAAGAAAATCTCTTCAAATAGTGTAAACAATTGATTTTGATGATGCATTTGTACTTGAAGTTCAATTTGCTTAATGAATATATCTAAGTCTGAACGATTTTGGCCAATTAAAAATTCATTTCTTTTGGTTTCTAACTCATTATAAACGGACTCGAAAATTTTAATGACTAGCTCATTCTTAGACGAAAAGTAATTATAAAACGTGCCTTTTGAAATTCCACTATCTTCAACGATATCTTGTATAGATGTTGCTTGGAATCCTTTTTCAACAAAGAGCTTATGAGCACTCTTTAGCATCAATTCTTGTTTTTTATTCATTTTATCACCTGCAATAAAAGTGTACTACCTGTCTATTTATTTATGATACAAGAGAAAAAGCGTTTACACAAACTCTTTTAAAATAAGGGCTTTTTTTTGTTGCAAAAAGTGGACTGAAGGTATAATATACAATATGTAAACTGATGGTATAAAAAAATATACTAATGGTTTAATGAGAGGAGGAACTTTATGCAAACTACAAAAAAACCACCATATGGAATTATTGGTATTTTACTTATAGGAGCATTTATTTCATTACTTAATGAGACATTATTAAACATTGCTTTACCATCCATAAAAAATGAATTAGGAGTAACAACATCAACCGTTCAGTGGCTAACGACAGGTTATATGCTTGTCAATGGTATCATGATTCCAACCACTGCTTTTTTAATTCAACGATACTCGGTCCGCAGCTTGTTTTTAACAGCGATGGCTCTTTTTACAACGGGTACAATAGTAGCTGGGGTAGCACCGGAATTTGGAGTATTGTTAGCTGCTCGTGTTATTCAAGCATCGGGAGCAGCTATTATGATGCCGCTATTAATGAATGTGCTGTTAACGAGCTTTCCAATTGAAAAGCGCGGGGGAGCAATGGGTATTTTTGGATTGGTGATGATTTTTGCACCTGCAATCGGCCCAACTCTTTCAGGATGGTTAATTGAACATTATGACTGGAGAATGCTATTTCACGTTGTAACGCCAATTGCAGTTATTGTTCTTGTGTTAGCATTTTTCTTGTTGAAAGATCAAAAGGAAAAGGTAGATATTCAGTTAGATAAGCTTTCTTTAATTCTTTCTGTATTTGGATTTGGGGGGTTACTGTACGGATTTAGTTCAGCTGGAGACAAAGGATGGGGATCACTAGAAGTATACGGAACAATCATCGTTGGAGTGATTGGGTTAGTCCTATTTATTACTCGTCAATTTAAGCTTGAAAAGCCAATGCTAGAGTTTCGTATCTTTAAATATCCAATGTTTGCATTGTCATCTGCCATTTCAATTGTTATTACGATGGCATTGTTCTCTGCAATGCTATTGCTTCCAATGTACGTACAGAGTGCTCGAGGGATTTCGCCTTTAGATTCAGGACTCTTGTTATTACCAGGAGCCTTAGTCATGGGGATTATGTCTCCAATTACTGGGAAGCTGTTTGATAAATTTGGTGCACGCGTACTAGCTGTAATTGGGCTAGCTATCACAGGTATTACGACGTATATGTTTAGTCAGTTATCGTTAACAACTACGTATACGGAGTTAATTATTCTATATACGGCTCGTATGTTCGGTATGTCAATGGTTATGATGCCAATTATGACAAATGGGTTAAATCAGCTTCCGCAGCAGTTTAATCCACATGGCACAGCGATGAATAATACATTACAACAAGTGTCAGGAGCTATTGGTTCGGCTTTACTTGTAACAGTTATGTCTAACCGCACAGAATTTCATGCAGAAGAATTAGCGAAAGAAGCAATGAGTAATGGAGTGGTTGCACCAACGGCTGATTTGCAACAGCAAATTGGACTACAGGCAATGGTTGAAGGAATTAATGATTCATTTTTAATTTCATCGATACTTATAGTGGTGGCATTAATTTTATCTCTCTTTATGAAGCGCGTGACAGTTAGCGGAGTTAAACAAGATCAACAAGCTGTTAAAAGAGAACAGTTTGCTAAATAAAATGAAAAAGGTAAGGTTCATTTATAAGTGAACCTTACCTTTTTTTATGAATGTGTTCATTGTATAGTGAAAAAAGTATGATGAGTATTGAAAGGAGGAGGAGTTATGGGGCAACCTCTTCAAGGTGAACGGATTTGCCTAATTCCAATCCAACTTGCGCACGCACCGGAGCTTTTTAAAATATGGTCTAATCCAAAAATAACTGAATTCATGAATATTGATCCTTTTTGTGATGAAAAGCAAGCAGGGGAAATGATTGTGTATCTAAAGAATCTCGCGAAGGAACAAAAAGCGCTACGCTATACGATCTTTCATAAAGAGCAAGCAAAAATTATGGGTTCATGCGGGTTTAATCAAATTGATACTCATAATCAGCATGGAGAGATTGGTTATGAACTAGACGAAGCGTTCTGGAGACAAGGGTATGGTTCAGAGGTAGTTGAACAATTAGTTAATCATGGTTTTTCGTACCTTCATATGGTTAGAATATCGGCTAAAGTAGAAGCAGCAAATAAAGCTTCGATTCATGTATTAGAGAAGAATCGCTTTCAATATGAAGGGACCTTGCGAAAAGCTGAAAAGTCAAAAGGAACGTTTATTGATTTATGCATGTATGCCCGACTCAAACATGATCAATAAAAAGCGCGTCAAGTTTCAACCTGACGCGCTTTTTATTAGCTCGTATAAATAAAGCTTAAGCCCATTGATTTTAGCAGTTTTCGATAAGCAATGGATGTTTGGTCAGCCGCGATATGAGCTTCCATTTGTAAATCAAGAGGAAGATCTTCAGGCTTTTGATTTTCGACCATCTCACGATCCTCATCAAATACTCGAAGATTAAAGTCATAAACACCTTCAACAGGAGAGTCCTTGTCAAAGTTGCGGGCAATAGGTACAAATAAGCGTGTTTCACGGGCAGAAACCGGACAAACTGCATTCATAATCCAAAGCTGGCCCCCTTCAGGAAAATAAACTTTTAGCGTAGCAGTGAAAGGTGGATACACGTCAAATACTCGCAGCCATTTAAAGTTTTCCGGATTTAAGTGGGCTTGCTCTTTAGAATAATTACTCACAGTGCTTAAATACTCCACGTTTAAACCATAGTCTGTTTTATCAACTTTATATCTGGGAACGAATGCATTATTCCGATCACCAAATGTCTCCGTATGAACCCAGGCAAAATGTGCAACATCCAAAAAGCCTTCCATCTGTCGACCTGCTGAACCACCTATATCAAAGCTAGGACAAACAATTTGTTGAAAGTCAGGGTCATCCCAAGCCTGAAACTGTGGAATGTTATCTATTTCCCCTGTTAACGATGTCCAAATGAGTCCAAAACGCTCGATAGCAGGGTACACTGTCATGCAAAGGCGGGGAGATATATTTGCATCAGGGTGCGCTGGTATTGATGTGCAAGCTCCTTCTGTGTTGTAGCGGAATCCATGATAAGGACATACAATTTCATCGTCCTCTATCCAACCCATACTAAGCGGAGTTCCGCGGTGAACGCAGAGATCTCGGGCTACAACAACTTGTTTTTTAGTTCGATATACCACTAAATTAACATCTAGCAGCTTAACGCTAAGCGGCTTTTCGTTTACTTCAGCTATTTGTGCGACGGGATACCAATAAGTTGAAAGAGTAGTCCAGTCCTCCTTGCTAAACGTACAGTCACGTGGGTAAGGTGTTTTTGGGGGAGATTTTTTAAGCATTTGTTGTTGGTCCATTTATCTTCTTCCTTTCTAGTTTCTTGAATGTTTTACCAGTGTAACTCATTTTTAGAAAATTCTCATTTTTATTGTTAGGTATTCTTACATTCATTTGAATTTTTGTAGACTATGGTGGATTAGATAAATATATTTTGGATAATAAATGAAATAAAGTGTTTTGAAAAAATACAAGAATATGATATAATTATGATTGACGCTGGCGTAGCTCAGTAGGTAGAGCACTTGCATGGTAAGCAAGAGGTCGCAGGTTCAATCCCTGTCGCTAGCATAATAAGTGTAGTAAAACGAGAGCCTTTTTAAGTAAGGGATCTCGTTTTTTTTTGGTATTCTTTAAAAGGTTTATTTTCAAAAAAGAGAGAAACGATAAAAATGTTTAAGCAATAAAAACCAGGGGTAAAAGAGGTTAGCAATAAAAATTGGACGAGGAGTGCATCTAAATTTGATTACATTTAAAAATGTTTCAAAACAGTATGAGGATGGAACTATAGCTGTTAAAGAAATTAATTTAGAAATAAAGCAAGGAGAGTTTTTTGTTCTTATTGGTCCTAGTGGATGTGGAAAAACAACAACGCTCAAAATGATAAATCGCTTACACGATGTAACTAGTGGTAATCTATACATAGCAGATAAAAAAGTAACTGATCACAACATCAATGAACTTCGCTGGGAAATCGGTTACGTACTCCAGCAAATTGCTCTATTCCCTCATATGACCATTGCTGAAAACATAGCGGTAGTACCTGAGATGAAGGGGTGGAAAAAGAATAAAATTAAAAAGCGTGTAGACGAGTTATTAGAACTTGTTGGACTTGACCCTAAGCAGTACCGCAATCGCAAACCTTCTGAGCTTTCCGGTGGGCAACAGCAGCGCATTGGTGTAGCTAGAGCCCTCGCAGCCGATCCGCCCGTTATTCTGATGGACGAACCTTTCAGTGCATTGGACCCGCTAAGTCGTGATCAACTGCAGCAAGACGTTTTAGCTTTAAAAGAAAAGATAAAAAAGACATTCGTCTTTGTTACGCATGATATGAGCGAAGCAATGACGCTTGGCGATCGTATTTGTTTAATGAAAGATGGGGAAGTAGTTCAAATTGGCACACCGGAAGAATTTATTCAAAAGCCTAAAAATGATTTTGTGAAATCATTTATTGGTAATCAGGGAAGCATATTGCTCCAACCATTGGAAGTATTCGTTAATGAAACAAACCAGCAAGATTTTGAGCACATTGAAGCACCCGTACAATTAAAGTCATCCGCATCTATTAGCGAAGCGATAGAACTTTTACAAGAAAACGATTATGTTGGTGTTTATAAAGGTTCAAGAAAAATTGGTATTGTAACAAACAAAAATATCCTTGCCTTCTTGTCTAATAAATCAAAACAAGGAGCGATGGTATAATGAACGGATTAACTACTCTGTTAGAACAAAGGGGAGACGCGCTTCTTCAAGCACTGCTTGAACATGTTCAGATTTCCGTACTCGCGCTATTAATTGCAGTGTTAATTTCCGTACCTCTTGGTCTGTATTTAACAAGGCATGAACGAATTGCTGAGCCTATTATTGGCGTAACGGCTGTTCTACAAACGATTCCTTCATTAGCTTTATTAGGGTTATTAATTCCAGTAGTAGGAATAGGAACCGTTCCCGCTGTTATTGCTTTGTTTCTCTATGCTTTATTACCAATTGTTCGCAATACATATACAGGAATTAAAGAAGTAGATCCATCTTTAATTGAAGCAGCAAGAGCAATGGGGATGAATTCATTTAGGCGACTGGTAAAAGTCGAACTCCCATTAGCTCTTCCAGTTATAATGGCTGGTATTCGTACAGCAATGGTTCTAATTATTGGAACAGCGACCATCGTTGCATTAATTGGTGCAGGTGGATTAGGTAGCTTAATTCTATTAGGAATCGATCGAAGCGATAATGCTCTTATTTTATTAGGGGCCATTCCAGCAGCCCTATTAGCAATTGTCTTTGATGTCGCTCTTCGAATAATTGAAAATTCTTCAAAGAAGGGTTCAAAAAAACGTCCTATTATCATGGTGGCTATTTTAGTACTGATTCTTTCTTCCCCGTTCATCGCTATGAAAACAACTGAACCAGATCTTGTAATTGGTGGGAAACTTGGTGCAGAACCAGATATTTTAATTAATATGTATAAGCAGTTAATTGAAGATGAAACGAATTTGAAAGTAGATTTACGTTCGTCATTGGGAAAAACAGTTTTTGTATTTGAAGCCCTTCGTAATAAAGAAATTGATATTTATCCAGAATATACGGGAACAGCGCTTGTTACGCATTTAAAAGAGCAGCCTGACAGCAAAGAGGCTAGTGAGGTGTACGAACAAGCCAAAATAGGACTCAAGGAGAAATTTGATTTAGCTTACCTTCAACCGATGGCTTTTAATAACACGTATACATTAACAGTGACCAAAGAGTTTGCGGAACAAAATAATGTGAAAACCATTTCAGACTTAACAAACGTGGCGGATCAGGTAAAGGCTGGCTTGACCCTCGAATTTAAGGATCGAGAAGATGGATATGCAGGTCTTCAAAAAGAGTATGGCTTAGCTCTAAAAAATGTTAAAACGATGGAACCAAAGCTTCGCTATAATGCAGTCCAAACAGGTGATATTAACTTATTGGATGCGTATGCAACAGATCCAGAAATTGAACAGTATAATCTAGCAGTTCTAGAAGATGATGAAAAGTTCTTTCCACCTTATCAAGGTGCCCCGGTCTTAAGAGAAGAAACATTAAAAGAATACCCTGAATTAAAAGAGATTCTCAATAAGTTAGCAGGGAAAATTACGGATGAAGAAATGCGTAAAATGAACTATGAAGTCAATGCTGAAGGAAAAGCAGCAGAAGAGGTAGCTCGTAAGTTCTTGGTTGAAAAGGGATTAGTATCAGGAGGTAATTAGTAAATTAGGTTTGAGCATAAGTATTTAGGATAATGAGATATCAGAACTGTTGAAAGTTAACTCCTTTTAATCGTTCTGATATTTTTTGTTGGCTTCAAACACTTGCTTTCGCCGCGGAAAGCAAGTGTTTGAAGCATAATGGAACGAACTTGTTTTTACAACATAATTATGCTAAAAAAGGAATCATTTAGTTATGACTATCCTCTTTTTTACTTACGACGAAGCCGTACCTTTATGTAGTGCTTGAAGCCACGTATCTGGAGAAATCTCAAAGCCTTCAATACTAATACAGGTCATTCCATTCGCACTACCAAATTCAACGTATTCACCAGCTTTCCAGAATACGGCTTCTCCGGAATTGACACCAATTCGCTCCTCACTGTTACCAACCCATCCTTCGCCGCCTACAACTAATAATAGTTTTGGAATCGTGGCTTCAGTTTGAGGCGCGTAATCATAAGGAGCTAATGAAATGTAATTTATTTTTACATCTCCTGTTTGAGAAAGAATGGTGTTGAAATGATAAGGCTGATAAAGCATAGAGTCAGTTTTACGCTGAGCATATTGATATAGTTTCACGTTGGTCCCTCCAGTAGACACGGATTTCGTTGTCGTGTTTCCGTAGCGTAACTAATATATGTATGAACATAAAAAAAAGACCCAAAAAGCAGAAAACTGTCTGCTTTTTGGGTCTTTTTAATCTAAGAATGTTTGAATTTCCTGCCTGTTCTTTTCTAGATCTAATCGTAGTACAGCGCCTGCTCCTGAAACGCGTTCATTGGTAAACGCACCGTCAACAGGGATGCGGAGCGAATCAAGCTCATTCGAACTTCCAAGTAAGAAGTCTTTTCCGATAGACACGAAGGTCTTTGGCGGTACATTTGTATCCACATATGGATCAATAATTCCCCATAACTTAGGTGCTTTAGCTATTGTTTGAAGTGTTAACGCTTCTTCTGTAAGTTTACCTAAAACTTCTTGCTGTCTTTGAACCCGTCCAAAGTCACTTTGACTATCATGTCTAAATCGCACATAGCCTAATAGCTCTTCACCGTGAAGCGTCTGCTTTCCCGGTTCTAAGGTCATCCCGATACCATGGGACATTCTTTGGTTAATATCAACTTCAATACCATTTGGAGCAATTGTATCTACAACTTTTGAGAAGCCTTTAAAATCTACTACCGCATAGTAATTCACATCGATACCGAAATTTTCCTTTATTGTTTTGCGCAAAAGCTCAGGTCCCCCAAATGCATATGCTGCATTGATTTTATTTTTTCCATACCCGGGTATATCTACATAACTATCTCGCATAAGAGATACAATCTTTGGCTGGTTATTATCCTTGTCATAGTGCGCAATCATAATTGTATCAGCACGTGAATGTTCTTCCCCACGGGAATCAATCCCTAAAAGAAGAACGTTCATAGTATCTAAATTGGCGCTTTTACCGTTAAATTCAAATTGTCCATCTTTTTGAAAGTCGCCGTCCGCTTCAGCCAACCCTTGTTGATATTGATAAAAAACATATCCAGCTAAAGCAATCAGTACTACAAAGCAAAAAAGAAAAAATCTTCTCATTCGCTTTTTCTTTCTCTGTTTATGTCGTTTGCGATGTTCACGTTGTTCCAATATTCTCACCTATCATTTTAAAGTAATTGAAAAGTATAGCAATTATATTCTTATATAAAATTACCATCACATTCTATGATTAGCAAGTATTAGCCATTTTAATCGTAAAAGCTAGGCGTGTATCTAGGTATGTATTATGTAAGATTAAAGCAAACAAAAAGGTTTTAATGAATTTATACGTTTTTTGCAGGTGAATGAGCCAAAAGTCTCTAATTAGTAAAAGGTGAAAAAATGCAGAATAGCAAAGGAGATGGGGAAATGAGCTTATACGTATCATCTTCAAATATAGTCGTTATTCCACAAAAAGCTGTTTCACACTGGAAAACATATGGAGTGGGAACAATTAAAGGAGCAAAAGTGACGGGAAAGCGCTGTGAACAATTGATGCTACGATTTAAAGAGAAGATAATGACGCCTTTTCAAATGGTATCTTATCACGAGTCATTCGTTGTCATGTTTGATGATGAGCAAAGCAAAGAGCATTTTGAGCTAATTGCAAACATACTCCAGGCAGATGGGGATAAGTTTAACTACTACCTGTTATTTGATGATCATGAATCTGAAGTTTTGAAGGGAATGAAACAATTTTTGACAGTAGGCGAGTTTAATGTACCAGTCGTACGGCTTGATCAAACAGGTGAATTTGATTTTCATAGCAATGGCAATTCTGTTGAAATAGTCATTGATGATGATGTAGATGGAGAAGGAATAAGTTCGTTTATTCAAACATTTACGTTAAACGAAGGACACTATTTGATTGGTGACCCAGGTTTTTTAAAAAATCAAGAGATGCTTCAGAAACAATACTTTACAGGAGGAGATTACCATCTTGTTTATCAGTATAATAATCAATGGCTTAAAAAAGTAATTATTCAACCTAGGGAATCAGTACAAAATAGTATATAAACTAGAATTTCTTTTGTGCCTAAAGACGTTGTTTCACTAGTCGAGAAAGTAGTGAAATTATGGTATAATAACTTTAAAAGATTAAGAAAGGAAGTTGTATGCGATGAATGAACGCTTAAGCAACGTGGCTTCTTGGCTTTCTGAAAAAAGCTATGATGCTGCATTTATTTCTTCAACAGAAAATGTATTTTATTTAACAAATTTTTATACGGATCCGCATGAACGACTTTTAGGCCTATTTGTATTTCCAAATACTGAACCTTTACTTGTTTGTCCTTTTATGGAAGTTAATCAAGCAAAAAGTGCAGGGTGGCAATATGATGTTGTTGGATATGAAGATCATGAAAACCCTTGGGAGCTAATTCGTGCCGCATTACATAAAAGAGAAATTAATACTATTGGTCGTTTAGCGGTTGAAAAAGAGCAGCTATCTTTCCTGCGAAGTGAAGAGTTAAAAACATTGTATCAAGATGTTGTATTTGAAAGCGTAGAAGAAAAAATGAACGAATTAAGGGTAGTGAAAACGCAAGCGGAAATTGACATTTTACAAGAAGCAGCAGCTCTCGCTGATTATGGTGTTGAAGTAGGTGTATCTGCTTTAAAAGAAGGCGTTACGGAAATGGACGTTCTTGCTAAAATTGAATATGAATTAAAGCGAAAAGGTATTCGCGAGATGTCGTTCTCTACAATGGTTTTATTTGGAGAAAAAACGGGTGACCCTCATGGCAATCCTGGGTTACGTACACTAAAAAAAGGTGACATGGTTTTATTTGACTTAGGCGTTGTGTTAGATGGATATTGTTCGGATATTACGCGAACAGTGGCATTCGGGGAAATTTCTGAAAAGCAACAGCATATGTATGAGACGGTTAATAAAGCGTTAGAAGCTGCTTTATCTGCATCCAAGCCTGGTACAAGGATTGGGGACTTAGACATGATTGCGCGTAATCTTATTTCAGAAGCAGGATACGGAGAATACTTCCCACATCGACTAGGTCACGGGCTAGGAATTAGTGTACACGAATTTCCTTCTATGAACCGTACCAATGATGACATACTAAAAGAAGGCATGGTTTATACCATTGAGCCGGGCGTTTATATCCCTAACGTTGGTGGAATACGTATTGAAGATGATGTAGTTATTACGAAAGATGGAAATAAAACGTTAACGAAGTATCCTAAGAAGTTACAAATTATTAAACCGTAAGAAAAACCCCCTTTTAAAAGGGGGTTTTTCTATATGAATAGAAGAAGACTAATAGCCATGATAGCCATTCCGCCGATAAGTCCATAAATAGAAAGGTGAGCCTCATCATATCGCTGAGCAGCAGGTAAAAGTTCATCTAAAGAAATAAAGACCATAATTCCTGCAACTGCGGCAAATATCACTCCGAACATAACGTCGTTCAAAAAAGGCATGAGTAAGAAATATGCAGCGATAGCTCCTAAAGGCTCTGAAAGACCTGACAAAAAAGAGAGTTTAAATGCTTTCTTTTTATCACCTGTTGCAAAATAAACCGGCACTGAAACAGCAATTCCTTCAGGAATGTTGTGAATAGCAATTGCTACTGCAATCGCTATTCCTAAAGAAGGATCTTGAAGAGTCGACGTAAACGTAGCAATTCCTTCAGGGAAATTATGAATAGCGATTGCTAAAGCGGTAAATGTACCCATCTTTAAGAGAGCAGTGTCTTTTACTTCTGGTTTCTTCATATCTTCTACGGTTTTTAGTTCATGGGGGTTTCCTTGCTTTGGTACGAATTTATCAATCATTGCAATTAAGAGCATTCCAGCAAAAAAACCACCAACTGTTACCCAATTTCCAGATACTTTACCAAGTGATCCTACAAGTGCATCCTGTGCTTTTACAAAAATTTCAATCATGGATACATAAATCATAACACCAGCTGAAAAGCCGAGTGCAATTGATAGAAATTTTGTATTCGTTGTAGATACAAAAAAAGCTAAAATACTTCCTATTCCTGTTGCTAGACCTGCCATTAATGTTAAACCAAAGGCTAGTAATAAATGTTCAGTCATGAAATAGTCCTCCTGAAAGAATAAGAGTGAGTTTTTATCTATATTCCAAAAATATCTGAGACATGACCAGTGTATAAAGGCAATGGAAAATAATATCACATGTTCAATTCTCAATTTATCTAGCACAGTATATTCAGCTTCTTTTGATTGGGAACTTGCCTATGGTTTAGAAGAAGTAGTAAAAAGAAAATGTGAAGTTGGTTTTTAAAGGATATGTTACGAACAGATAACATTTTGTTCACAAATTATCGTATTGCTATCGATTTTTCGTTTGGTAGTATATCCTGTACAGTAGAGGCTTTGTAAGCTTGATAGCAAGGAGGCTTTTTGATGACTAATTATTCAAAAGACGATGAGAAAATTATACATAAAGCAGTTGAAGTTTATGGAGGGAAGGATCGCATTGATGAATTTGAAGATGCAAAAAAAACACACAGCGTGCATGTTTTAGCAACAGGCAATCATCCGCGATCAGAATTAACTGCATACGCAACATTAGGAGGATATCATTGTCCAACAGGATACACGGTTGGTGGTATTCCACTTCGCATTGAAATTGTAGGGGCATGTCATTCTTCATTTGAACTTTTCCCGCAAATTTTAAGCAAGTGTGTATTTCATATGATGAAGTCGCACGTTTCAATCTTTCCTGGAGCAATTTATAAAGACATTATTACTTCTTTCGACCATAGCCTTCATATGCAGCATATTTTATTGATTCCGCCATTTTTATGGGACACATTCTCTACTATCGAGTTATCAGATAAAAAAGTTGCATTTTTACAAGCGGTCCCAATCTCTGAAAATGAGCGAGCTTTTGCATTAGAATATGGAGTGGACTCTCTGCTAAGCCGATTCGACGATGAACGAGTGAATGTATTTAATTTAGAACGTCGAACGGTAGTATAAGGATAAAAGGAGGCGGCCAAGTATGGCCGTCTTTTTTATTGAAAACAGGCTTGTATCTAGAAACTTTGGGACAAAACTCCACGATTGTCCTAAGGCAAACACCTATACGTGATAAATTCCCATTACATATAGTAGAACATAAGTATTAAACATAATTAGAAAGGGGAAGTTATGATGAATAATCCGCGCAGAAGGCCACAAATAAATCCAGATTTTCGTCCAAATGGGGGCACAAACAATGAGGATGGAAATAAAAACATCATTAGCAACAGTGGAAACTCCAGCGTTAATATTAACCTAGGACAAGGAAAAAGATCAAAACAGTCTCAGAAGCTAGATCAGTCTGATAGCGGCTTAATCTTTTAAATTAAGGGGACTCTTTAGTCAGCGGGTGTAGTGGAAATTCGCTTGGGCTAGTGAAGAGTGAATAGCGGTTAGTACGGGGAGGTTTATCATGAAAAGCTTAGTAAGTGATAGTGGAAACGCAAAAGTAGATATTACTATTAATATAGATAATTCAGCTCTAGCTTATTTAGTAGGAAGCTGCCTCCATGCAACTCAGCAAATAACCGATGAACAATATCTTCAAATGATGACTAATTTGACAACATTACTTGGGAAAAACAGCGAAGAAGTAAAAAAATTGTTTTCAAACCATCATATTTTGACGAATAAAAAATTTAAATCTGCTAATGAGCTAGAGAATTTAAAAATCTATTATAATAAGAAATAGAAGCACTTGATAAAAGTGCTTTTTGTTTTGAATTCAGTCATAAAAAGGGGAAATTAATGAACAATAGAAATAGAGTTATCTATGCTTGTTTATGTTTAATAATAGCTCTACTAGGGCTATCGACACGGGTGTTTCAAGAGTATTTGCCCGCTTTTTTAAGGATGTATATAGGGGATACCCTTTGGGCGATAATGATTTTTCTTGGATTTTCCAGTGTATATAAAACAGCTAGTACCATTCGAATTATTGTAATATCAATTTTATTTTGTTATGGCATTGAATGTAGTCAGCTCTACCAAGAAGAGTGGATTGTACACCTTAGACACACTACTTTAGGAGGACTAATTTTAGGCTACGGTTTTCTTTGGAGTGACATAATTGCATATACTGTGGGAATTGCAGTGGGGGGATTGACAGAACTGATTCTTAGAAAGAATTCTTACATAAATGGTGAAAAGTATTGACTCTCACGCTACGTTATACTTTATCGTTACTAATTAAGAGGAGGGATTGAAAATGGCCATGCAGGTAAAGGAAGTAGCTAGCTTAGCTGGTATTAGTATACGCACCCTTCATCATTACGATGATATCGATTTATTGAAGCCTACTGAGGTAACTGAATCAGGATACCGGCTATATGTTGAAGAAGATTTAGAAATGCTGCAACAAATCTTATTATTTAAAGAACTAGGGCTTTCGTTAAAAGAAATTAAAGCAGTCATTTATGATCCTTCCTTTAATAAACAAGAAGCGTTAGAGTTACATCAACAGCTTCTAATTGAAAAAAGAAATCGACTTAATCGTATGATTGCCATGACTGAACAAACGATTAAGTCAATGAAAGGAGAAAAATCAATGACTAATAAGCAAAGATTTGAAGGTTTTGATTTTAGTGAAAATCCGTATGAAGAAGAAGCTAAAAAGCGATGGGGGAACGAAAAAGTAAACGAAGCGAATAAAAAAGTTAGAGGGATGACGAAAGACGAACAAGCGGATTTAGCAGCAGAAGCAAATGAGATTTATAAAAAGTTAGCTAAGTTGATGAATGAATCATCATCATCAGAACCTGTTCAAAAAGCAATACAAGAATGGTATGACTTTTTGAATCGTAATTTTACGACGTATTCACCAGAGGCATTTCAAGGATTAGGGGAACTATATGTTCAAGATGAAAGGTTTCAAAGTAACATTGACCAATTCGGAGAAGGGTTAGCTGAATTTTTAAAAGAAGCGATGGCGATTTTTGCAAATAACTTGTTAAAAGAGAAAAAAGGATAAAAGAAATCATTCGAAACGCAAACGCATATTAAATTTATTTTTAACTGAAAAGAGTCCCTATAATGGGGACTCTTTTCAGTTACTGCTGCGCAATGTTTTTGAAAGAATTTTTGCTACGGATTTACTTTGTTCAATTTGTGTACGCTTATTATTTTTGCGTTCTAATGCAATCGCTTGTAGGCTTTTTTCTTCTTCAGTTTGAGCTACAACCTTTGGCACAATAGCAGGCTTTCCACCTTCTAAAGCAACAAACGTTAAGAAAGAAGTCGCTGCAATTCGTTTAACACCTGTAATTAAATGCTCAGCGATTACTTTTACAAAGATAATCATTGAGCTTTTACCAGTTAGTACAACAAAAGACTCATATGATATGAAATCTTCTTCCGTCACAGGTTCAATAAAATCGACGTGATCAATCGATGCTGTAACGCATGGCTTTCTTGAATGTTTTGTAGCAGATAATGATGCGATCATGTCCATATCCGCTACAATTTTCCCTCCAAATAACGTATGGTGATTATTTAAATCATTAGGGAAGATATGCTGCGATTTTACAACTCTTGATACACTGCAAGGTATTTGTTCAACTGTCATCTATAAAGCACTCCTTTAAAACCTCAATCCATAATGAATGTACATATGTAATATTAAAAACATATATCAATTTTATTCCCTATTTTTGAACCAGTAATCTTTACGATAAAAAGTAAAAAAATAGAGTATTTTCTGTCATATTAATTAGGTATAAAGTTATGTAGATTTGAAATTCACTTTATTTTTTTGGAATATATAGATAAAAAAGATTAAAAAACCCTCCTTTTGTCCGATAAAAAGTTTAAAAGATTCATAGATTTATTTATGTCAAGGAGGAACGTATGAAAAAAGTACTTGCTGCTTTAGTTGTTATGTTCATGCTTAGTTCGAGTTATTCCATGGTAAATGTGAAAGCTGAAACGAATCCAACTATAAGCGTCCAGCTAAAAAATTATCTAAAAAACAAAAAAGAAATTCAAATTCAAACGTCAGAAGATGCAGCAACATCTTATGAAGGAGTTCGTTTAGAAGCTAATCAGACCTATCGCTTAAAGGTAGAACAAGGGAAAATTTCTTTATATAAAGGAACGACCAAATTAAAGGAAGATACAACCTTTAAGCTATACACTAATCAAACAGCAGAAACGCTTATTGAGGGAAGAGTGTATAGTGGAAGTTTTGATTTTGTGATTGAAAGTAACGAATACGTACAACCAATTAACCACGTATCAATGGAGGAGTATTTGAAGGGAGTCGTTCCTAACGAAATGATTCCAAGTTGGCCTGTAGAGTCACTAACGGCTCAAGCGATTGCAGCACGCACATATGCAATGGGGCATTTGAACAAAACAATTAATGATACAATTCAATATCAAGTATATGGTGGCAAAACAGTCTACGCTAATACGAATGCAGCTGTTGAAAAATCATATGGTCAGACACTTACATATAACGGGAAATTAATCAGCGCACTTTATTCATCTAGCAATGGTGGAGTTACGGAGTCTAATGCTAATGCATGGTCAGGCTCACCGCTTCCTTATTTACCAATTCAAACGGATTCATATGATCCAAAACATCCATGGAATTTAACGGTGAAAAAGCAGCAAATAGACACAGAGAACTTAGACTTAGTTCATTATAAAAATTGGTGGAGCACCATCAAAGAAAATGATAAGGAAATTACTGATAATATCAAAACTTATTTACAGCAAAAAGATTACAAAGGAAAAGAAATTAAGGTTCTCTCAATCCCAAAACTAGAATTCACGGAAAAGAATGCTAGTAATCGTTACAATAAGGGAAGTTTAGAAGTGAAGTTTATTGTAAAAGATGATGTTGATTCAGAAGGGAAACTTAATGTAAAAACATTAAGCTTAAACAATGTAAAGGCTTCTGATATTCGTCCAATTATTGGGGTAAACCTTATTAAAAGTTACTATGTAACAGAACAAAATGCTACTGATAAAGAAATAGTACTAAAAGGTCTAGGATATGGTCATGGTGTAGGAATGAGTCAATACGGAGCTTATTATCGTGCCAAAGCTGGTCAAACCTATGATCAAATTTTACGTTTTTATTATCCGAATGCAGAGCGCACGCAGCAATACAAGCGAGAAGCAAAGCGTTTAGCAGGCCCAGAACGATATGATACAGCTGCAGAAATTGCAAGAGAAGGGTGGACTACGGCTCGAACAGTTGTCATTGCAGCAGGAGGGAATTTTCCAGATGCGCTAGCAGGAGCTCCTCTTGCAGTTCAGGAAAATGCTCCACTATTACTAACAACAGGTCATGAATTGCATCCAACTGTAAAAGCAGAGCTTCAGCGCTTACAGCCTGAAAAAGTAATTGTATTAGGAAGTTCAAGGGTTATTCGAGATTCAGTATTAGATGAAATTAAGCAGTTAGGTGCTAAGGAAGTCCAGCGTTTAGGAGGAGCAGATCGTTTTGAAACGTCAGCGGCAATTGCTAAGCAAATAAATTCTTCAAAAGTAATTGTAGTGAATGGACAAAACTTCCCAGATGCTCTATCAGTAGCTCCATATGCAGCGAAAGAAGGAATTCCTATTGTACTAACAAGGCCAACTTCAATTCCTGCAGCTACAGCACAAGTGCTTGAAGGAAAAGCAGAAGCTATTGTTATTGGTTCTGAACAGGTAGTAAATGCAACAGTTTATAATTCTCTTCCAGCTAACCGAGTAAGATATGCAGGAGAACATCGCTATGCAACAAATCAAAAAGTTGTGACGAACCTGCTTGGCAATACAAAACAAGCTTATGTTGCAGCGGGAACTAATTTTCCAGATGCACTAGCTGGCTCAATTTTAGCTGGAAAACGTGGTGTGCCAGTTATCCTCACAGATGCAGACAAGTTGCCAGCGGGCACAGCTGATATTTTAAGCGGCTATAAGGATTTTACAGTACTAGGTTCTACTCGCGTAGTAAACGATTCTGTAGTTAATGAGCTAGAAGAAATTGCAAATAAATAAACAACAAAGCCGTGGCGAAAACGTCACGGCTTTGCTTGTAAAACTGGAATGCGAATAGTAAAAGAAACACCTTTATCTAAATTTTGTACGGAGATTGTCGCATTATGCATAGTAACAATCCGTTTTACAATACTAAGCCCGATGCCAAATTCTCCTTTTGAACCTTTTTCAAACGGTTCAAAAATTGTAGATAGTACGTTCTCTTCGATAGGAGGTCCGTCATTGGCAATGCAACACTCTACAACGTCCATCTCTTCATAGAAACTTTTGTGAACAGAGATAGAAATAGATGAATCAGCGTATCTAATCTGGTTTTCTAAAATGTTCTCAATAACTTTGGTCCATTGCTCTTTATCACCGTCAATAGTCACTCTATCATCCCTAATATCCCACTGGATTTCAGTACGACTCCACCGTAGCCTATCAACTACCTCGCCGATAAGTTCTGACAAAGTAAACGGCTCATGATTGACAGGGTGAGCAGATAAGTAATCTAGCTTTGTTAAATATAGTAAGTCACGGATTTTCTTTTCCAATTTCAGTGATTCATCTTCAATGACTTGAACGGTATTGGATAAATCCCCTTTTGGATAAATACCATCTTGTATCGATTGAGCGTAGCTTCTAATGACCATTACAGGCGTTTTCAAATCATGTGAGATATTTTGAAGAAGAGTTTGTTGTGCTTCTTCTTTCCGAATGAGTCGTTGTCGCATTTGTTCTATAGAAGAACCCAATTTTCCAATTTCATCCGTACGATCTAACGTTACAGGCTCGTGCCATTCTTGCTCTGCAATTCGCTTAACATGCTTCTCAAGTGATACAAGAGGGCGACTTAAATATTTTGCGAGCCAAATAGAAGGAATCCAGCTTAGAAGGAAAACAATGGACATTACGACTAATAGCTGTTTAAATAAAGCGGAAGCTAAAGCATTTCGATACGTATCCCATGAAAACGATAGTAAAAATGCCGGCTGGTCGTTAATGATTACTTTACTAACCACATAAAATAAAGTTCGATTACCTAAGTCTTTTTCATACCGTTCGACAGCTGATTCTTGATTTTGAGCTAGATGCTGTGCATGTCTTAAAAAATCTTGAGGTAGAACACGCGATGATAGGTAGGAAATATCGACATTTTCAGGTAATAAAATGTGGTCTACCGTACGGTTTCGTAAAGACGGTCCATCTTCATCATTGCTAAAATAATATTCACCAGACCGGCTAGGTAACCCGTATTCTTTTAAAATATGCTGTTCATTTTCAATACTTGTATAAATTTCATCCGTAAAGAATTGTCTAAGTGCGCTTGGAAACAACGTAGCTAACAAAAGTGAGATAACTAGTAATATGCCTGAGATGACAAGCCAAATTTGAAAAGCAAGAGATCGATTTTTCATGTGCTCATCATCCGATAACCATATCCATAAATTGTTTCAATTCGAGCGTGTGGGAGCTTTTTCCGAACTCTGCGTACTAAATCATCCACAACTCGGTCTGAACCGAAATAATCCTCACCCCAAATAGAGTTTAATAACTGCTCGCGTGAAAATGCTTGACCTATGTCTTTAGATAATGTGACAAGAAAATCAAATTCTTTTGACGTTAAATCAATAGGCTCATTGTTTTCATATACAGTTCGTGTATGAAGGTCTAACGTATAGGGACCGATAGCAATTGTTGATTCGTATTTTTGTTTTTGACCATATACAAGATTTAAAAGCTTTTGAACACGAATAACAAGCTCGCGAGGCAGGAAAGGCTTAGACAAGTAGTCATCGCTTCCCATTTCTAGCCCTAACACTCGATCAATATCTGCGTCTCTAGCAGAAATAAAAATCACGGGAATATGAGGGGTAGCGGACTTAATTTCACGGATGAGTTGATAACCATCGATATCAGGAAGCATGATATCTAAAACCCAAAGGCTAGGAGGGGTATGAATCATTGCCTTGGCATCTGTTCCATTTGAAAATGAAGTAACAGACCAACCTTCTTTTTGTAAATAAAGGGTTAAAACTTCATTTAAGTTTTGTTCATCTTCGACTAAGTAAATTGTAAAGCTCACTTTATACACACTCCTCTTTCTATTCAAAGCTATTATACTATGTGTTTGGAAGCAGAAAAAAATTTTTCACAATTTCCCATATTCTTTTGATACTTATCCCAAAATTTTGTTTTATAGTGTACATAACGAAAAAACATAATTGAATATAAAGGAGCTAACCATATGGAACCAAGAGACTTTAATCAAAATCACAATGATGATGAATATAACAGTCATTCTAACAATGAGCAAACACAGAATCAATACAATGAGGAATACGATAAAGCACGAAGTATGAGACAAGACTACTCGTCTTATCGTTCTGAGAATGGAAGAGAAGAAAAATCTAAAAAAAGGTTTTTACCATTTCTTGCATCGTCCATCGCAGGTGCTGTGTTAGGTGGAGGAATTGTGTTATATAGTGCACCTCACCTAGGGTTCATCAATGATGAAAGCCAAACCGATACTGCATCCACTTCAACAAGTGCTGCAACTACAGCTGCGACCAAAACCATTAGCACTAATGTAAGTCAAGGTGACCTAGTATCCGTTGTAGATAAAGTTTCACCGGCCGTAGTAGGTGTAAATAACATTCAAGAGCGAACCAATCCTTTTTCAGGAGATACGCAAACAGCAGAATCTGGAACAGGTTCAGGCGTCATCTTTAAGAAAGATAATAACAAAGCATATGTTGTAACAAACAATCACGTAATAGAAGGATCAAGTAAAGTTGAAGTTACGTTATCAAACGGAAAAAAAGAGGATGCCAAAATTGTAGGTGCGGATCCGCTCACTGATTTAGCTGTTTTAGAGATGGAAGCTAAAAACGTAGAAGCGGTAGCGGAGTTTGGTGATTCTACTTCACTTGTTGCCGGAGAACCGGTACTTGCAATTGGAAACCCTCTTGGTGAGCAGTTCTCAAGAACAGTTACACAGGGGATTGTGAGCGGCACGGAGCGAACGGTAAACATTACAACATCAGCTGGAGAATGGAACTTGGATGTTATTCAAACAGATGCAGCTATTAACCCAGGAAATAGCGGTGGAGCATTAATTAATGCTGCCGGTCAAGTAATTGGTATTAATAGTTTAAAGATTGCTGAAGACGGTGTAGAAGGTATTGGGTTTGCTATTCCAACTGCAGATGTTCAACCGATTATTGATAAGCTAATGAAAGACGGCAAAATTAATCGACCATATATGGGAGTTGGCCTGCAGGATGTAGCGGGTTTATCAGCTGCAATTAAAGAAAATGAGCTGGGCTTAACAGAAGATACTTCTGACGGTGTTGTGATTACAACAGTTGAACCTTTTTCAGCTGCTTCAGAAGCTGGCTTGCAATCAAAAGACATCATCGTAGGGATAGATGGTAAAGAAGTAAAAACATCCAGTGATTTACGCAAGTATTTATACACGGAGCGTGCAATTGGAGATAAAGTAAAGCTTGACGTTTACAGAAACGGAAAAAAAATAAACCTTTCACTAACGTTGAAGCAACAAGGCAACGATGAATGATGTACACAGCACGGCAGCTATTTCTATTTTTAATCGCTGCCTTGTTGATTACTGGGTGTGTAAATGCTTCAGAAGAAGTGGTTTTTCCAACACTAAACAATGAACAGCCGTCTAATAAGGTGGTCGCTATATACAGAGGTGACTCTATTACAAATGGTGAATTTCAAGAGTTTTTAGCCGTACAAGGTTTTCTAAACCCGGATGCTCCGGTAAACGATTCTTCTTATCGAAAAGATGCTCTATATCAGCTTATTGTTGATAAGTATGTAGGAGAAAAAGCTATGGATACTGATTGGGTAAATCAACAGTCAGAACAGCTGTGGAATGAAATTGAAAGTTCCTATAGTCAAAAAATTAGAGAGAAAGCCTATGAAGAGTTAGGCATTACGGAAGCAAGCGTAAAAAAACACATTAAAGCTCATTATCAATCCAAACAATTTTTTCGAGACAAAGTATCCGAAGAAGATGTAAACGATTATTTTGACAAAGCAGAATATAGCGCTGAATTTAAAACAGTTGAAGAAGCGAAAGAGCCAATTTTGCAAAAGCTTGTGCAAAAAGCTATCAATAGCTATATTCAGGATGAATTAAAGAGACAGGTTAAGCGCATTGAAGTCTCCTAATTCACCTTTTATATAGATTACTGAGGCTGGGACGTAGACATTTCAGCTACTCTAGAAAAGTTATGATTTGTATGCGAGAAGGAATCTTTCCTTATGCCCAAGCCTCATCCTATTCGTTCTTTTCATTGATGAAGCCCCCTTTTATCGTGATAGAGCAACGTGAATGAAGTGGAAAAAAATAGAAATAGACAAGTGGTTTTACAACTGATAAAATAAGAGTGTAAAACTTTCATTATTCGGAAAATTCATCGTCCTTTCACCTTTTGGTTGAAAGGCATTTTTTTGTTTACTTCCTGTAAAAGGATACAGAAGATAAAATGGATAGTAACTATTCATATTCCTCAAACGTGATGATAGCATCACGTTTTTTTGTAGTTAAATGTTAATGTTGAGCTTTATGAAAAGACGTGATGATTTGAAGTAAGCCATAGTTTAACTCATTTTTCTTTTAAAAGGCAGTCGATAAAATTAGGTTGGATTTCAACTTGTGAAATCCCTACATGAGACAAAGTATGTGCAAAAGGGGTAACTTCATCAATAAAAGACTCAAGTTCCTTAAGGCTAGGCAGCTGTAGTTTTGTAATAAAGCAAGCTTTTCCAGCTATCCTTTCACAAAACAAGGCGTATGGGTAAGTAGCGATAAACTTTTTAAAACGGTTATATTCTCCGTTTTTAATTGTAACCTCAACAAAACAAGAAATAGGAAGTCCTAATTTTTCACAGTTGATATTGACAGAATACCCGCTAATAATACCAACGTGTTCGAGGTGACGAACCCGTTCAGCGACGGACGGAGCCGATAAATTGACTAGTTTGGACAGCTCTCTCATAGAAAGTCGAGCGTTATTGGTTAACTCTTTTAAAATATGTAAATCAATGCGATCAATGTTCATAAGCTTCTATCATCTTTTCCGTTTTTATATTCTATTATAGTGAAAAAAGATAAAAAATTCTTCTTTTTTTCTTCTTATTTTAAGAGAGATTTTATTATTTAAAAAAGTATTGACATACCAAAAATGTGGGAGTAATATAAGGTGAAATCTTAAGTAATAACTTATTTTTCCATTTAAAGTAAGAAATCAACATAATACAATCGCTGAATCCTAATAGGAGCGGAGGAACCAATTTTGCACGTTTTGTGCTCGGGGTGAATCCTTTAGAGGTAGGGTTACTCTCATGACCCGAATCCGACAGCTAACTTCGTAAGCGTTTTGAGGGGGAGATGTAATGTGTAGAAAAACACAGGATCCTTCCTGTGTTTTTTTGTGCGTAAATTATTCGTTCAAATAAGTAAGATACTAAAAAAAGAGCACAATAAAAAAGAGAGAAACCGGAACAAGAAAGGATAGTTTGAAATGAAGAAGCAATTTGCGGTATTAGGATTAGGGCGTTTTGGCGGCAGCCTTGTAGAAGAATTCGTCAATCTAGATGTGGATGTTCTAGCTATTGACCGCAATCAAGAAGTCGTAAATAAGTACACAAATACAGCCACCTATGCGGTGCAGGCGAATGGTATAGATGAAGCAAGTCTCAAAAGTCTTGGAATTCGAAATGTTGATCATGCAATTGTATCATTTGGAGACGATATTGAAGCGAGTGTATTGGTAACAATGTTATTGAAAGATATGGGTGTGAAGCAGGTTTGGGTAAAAGCAGTAAATTCATACCATCAAAAAGTACTTGAAAAAATTGGAGCCGATAAGGTTATTCATCCTGAGCGAGATATGGCTAAGCGAATTGCGCACCACGTAGTTTCTGAAAAGATTATTGATTACATTGAACTTTCAAAGGACTATAGTATTGTGGAAATAATGGCTTCAAAAAAGATTCATAATAAAACACTATTTGATCTAAACATCCGTTCAAAGTATGGGTGTAATATTATTGGGTTTCAACGTGAAAACGGTGAAATGGTAATTTCTCCAACAGCTCATGAGATTATTCATGAAGGTGACATGCTCATTGTTATTGGACACAATCGAGATATTAATCGCTTTGAGGAAGAAGGCGTATAATCAATGAGTTTAGCCAGAAGTATTAAGCTAACGCCCCCCCAATTGTTAACATCAATCTTTGGGGGTGGAATTATTATTGGTGCACTACTTTTAATGCTTCCGTTTTCTACAACAGAACCAATCTCCTGGGTAGATGCTTTGTTTACATCTACTTCAGCCATGACGGTAACAGGGTTAGCGGTTGTAGATACAGGAACGCGCTTTACGGTATTTGGGCAGGTAATTATTATGCTTCTAATACAAGTGGGTGGATTAGGGATTATGTCGTTTGCTGTGCTAATCTTTATTATGCTTGGAAAAAAAATTGGTTATAAAGAACGAATGGTAGTCCAGCAAGCTTTAAATCAAACCAATATTGGCGGCGTCATTTTGCTAGTAAAGCGCCTTTTTATTTTCTCTTTTCTCATTGAATTAATTGCACTGATCTTTTTAGCAATTCGGTGGGTACCAGAGTTCGGATGGGGAAAAGGACTGTTTTTTAGCTTGTTCCATTCAATATCAGCATTTAATAACGCTGGATTTGGTCTTTTATCGGATAGTTTAATGCAATACGTTGGCGATCCACTTATTAATATTACAATTTCATTCTTGTTTATTATTGGAGGTATAGGGTTTACAGTACTTGCTGACGTGTGGGTGAAAAAATCTTATAAAAAGTTAAGCCTCCATTCAAAGTTAATGATCATTGGAACATTCGTCATTAATATCGTTGCTATGCTGTTTATTTTTTTCTTAGAATACGGTAATGCCAAAACATTGGGAAGCTTAGCTCTTGGTGATAAAATTTGGGCCTCCTATTTTCAGGCTGTTACTACCAGAACTGCTGGATTTAATTCTATTGACATAGCTAACTTGACGGATTCAACAGCCTTTTTAATGATCATTTTAATGTTTATTGGGGCGGGAAGTGCGTCTACTGGTGGAGGAATAAAGTTAACGACATTTATTGTGATAACTTTCGCAGTCATTTCCTTTATTCGAGGGCGTGAAGATATTGTACTACTAAAGCGTCGATTAAGTGAGCTGTATGTATTAAAAGCGTTAGCTATTTCGACGATTTCCATTATGTTTGTGTTCCTGGCTATATTTGCATTAAATATCTCTGAGCCTAATATTCCTTTTTTAAAGCTAATGTTTGAAGTGGTGTCAGCGTTTGGTACAGTTGGGTTATCTATGGGAGCAACGCCAGAGTTATCATACGTTGGACGTGTTATTATTATTTTTATCATGTTTTTAGGTAAAATAGGTCCGTTAACCTTAGCGTTTTCTTTAGCTAAACCAAAACGGGAAAAAATTCGTTATCCAAATGAAGATGTATTGATTGGGTAATAAAGAGACCGCATTCTTTGTTTATCTATGAAAACAAAGAATGCGGTCTTCTTTTTTGTATTAAAACATAATAGTAGCCCCTAAAATTGTGGCGATCATCAAAAAAAATGTAAGCATTAAGATTCCTGGCAATTTTGATTGATTGCGCATTCACTCAATCCCTCCTTTTCAATTATTATCACGTTAAAGTGACTTCCTTTATATAACGTATAAGTAAGTCATTTAGATTCATTTTTTTTTTGAAATATTTTAACGCACTTCCAAAAGCACACTCCTTCTTCAAGAAGGTAAAGACTGTAGTCCAACGGTTAGTGGAGGAAATAGTTCACGATATAAAGTCTTAATACTGAAAAAAGGTCATTTATAAAGTAGGGTGTAGCATTTCTATTTTATAAAAAAGTATCAGAATCCACGTTTGTCCATGGCAAAAAAACGTATATTGAATATAGTAAAATAGGAAGTCATTATGATTTCCTTTCACATCATAACGCCCTCTAATAAAGGCCCGATGCATGACAATTCCCCCAACTGTCTGGTTCGATCGGTATGTGACCATACTCTTTGTATGGTCTTTTTTACTTGTTAGATTGAAAGAAATCAATATATATAATAATTATTATAAAGAACTAAAAAAGAATAGGTCTTTATTAGTGTTTTTTAAAGTGAAGAATGTTTAGAATATTATTATAATATTATTTTATGATACTGATATAATAATATGAATATTTTGTAACTGTTCTTTTATACTTTCTAGTAAAGTATACTCTTTAATTGGGAAAAAAATACTTTTTGAATGCCCTTAGATTCGTTCATGTCAGCTTTTCTATACAGTCTATTAACCTATAGCCAAAAAGTTGTAAAAATAGATAATTAAAGTTAATAAATCCAACTTTCACTGGTAAAGTTAATGGATTGTCTCTGCTGCTACGAAACTACTAAAACTAGCAGTAGAAAATACGAAAGGGGCAATGGGATGAAAAAGTATAGTTGGTTAAAAGTTGTAACATCGTTAGCAATTACGGCAGGGGTATTAATACCATCTACTGGAGGAGCGTATGCAGCAACGGAAGAAAAAGAACAAGTAATCGTTGGATTTAAAAGTAGTGTTAATGAAAAAAGTATCACAAAAGCAAACGGTAAAATGAAAAAGAAAATGAAAGAATTACCGATTGCTGTTGCAGAAATGACTCCAAGCGAAGTTAAAAAACTTGAAAAAGATCCAAACGTAGCTTATGTAGAAGAAGATATTCGTGTTTCAGTAGCAGCAGACACGCAAGATTGGGGAATTTCCAAAGTGAAAGCTCCTACAAGCTGGGCTACTGGTTTAAGTGGTCAAGGTGTTAAGATTGCTGTAGTTGATTCTGGAGTTGCAACAAATCATCCTGACTTAAAAGTAGCTGGAGGGGCTTCATTTGTGTCCTATACATCTTCTTATAATGATGATAATGGACATGGTACGCACGTAGCAGGAATTATCGGTGCTGAAAACAATGGTACAGGTACAATTGGTGTTGCATATAATGCAGATATTTATGGTGTAAAAGTACTTGAGAGCAGCGGTTCTGGCAGCCTTTCTAGTATCATTGCTGGAATCGACTGGTCTGTAGCAAATGATATGGATATTATTAACTTAAGTTTAGGAACGTCTGTAGGCTCTACAGCATTAAAAACAGCAGTTGATCGTGCTTATCAAAGTGGAGCAGTTGTAGTGGCTGCTGCAGGAAACTCTGGAAATTCTGCTGGAACAGGGGATACAGTAAATTACCCAGCGAAATATAATTCAGTTATTGCTGTAGGAGCTACAGATCGTTATGATCGCCGTGCTTCATTCTCATCAACTGGCTCTACTGTTGAAATAGCAGCTCCCGGTGCAGCTATTCTAAGCACATACTTAAACGGTCAATATTCAACGTTAAGCGGTACGTCAATGGCTAGTCCTTATGTTGCTGGTATCCTAGCGCTATATAAACAAAAATATCCATCTTATTCAAATGCACAGTTACGTCAGTTGTTAATCAATAAATCAATTGATTTAGGACCAGCTGGTCGTGACACGCACTTTGGATACGGATTATCACAAGCTGGCACTTTTTAATTTAGATAAAGACAAAGCAGAGCCTTGGCTCTGCTTTGTTTATACTTTTTCAGATAGTGTATAAAGCTCATCGGATGATGCAGCAATCTTATCAATACGATTTGTTAATTCTGCAATAATAGAGGATATTTTGTCTAGTTCTTTTTTTGTTAGAACGCTTTGTTGTTTATTTTCTGTTGTGACACTCAAAACATTTGTGAAAAACGTTGTGATGTTATTCATATTTACCGTTGTATCTTTTGTTAACCCTGCAACTTCATCTCCAATCTCAGCTACGCTTTTGATTTGCTTTTGAATATCTTTAATGAAAGTTGAAATATTTGCAATCGATTTTTTGGTTTCCTCCGCTAATTTACGAACTTCCTGAGCAACCACAGCAAACCCTTTTCCATGTTCCCCTGCACGAGCTGATTCAATTGAAGCGTTTAAAGCAAGTAAGTTCGTTTGTTCAGCAATCGAGGTTACAATTGCCACGATTTGTGTAATTTGCTTTGATGTATCTTCTAATGTTTTCATGCGTTGCTGAATAAGAGACGTATTTTTCTGAATGTCATTAAGCATTGCTTGCTCTTGTTCGAGCTTAGTTTGACTTTCAATTGCATCTTTGGAAACCATCTCAGCTAACTCTGAACTTTTATTTGCAAATGATACAACATCCGCTGTTTGACCGCTTATTTGGCAAACAAACTGTGCTGTTTCCTCAGACAAGCTGGCTAATAAGGAAGAGGTATGGCTAATTTCATCTTGAATGAGCTTTTTCTCTTGATATAAAAGTTGTCGTTGTTCTTCAAAAGCTTCTTCATAAGCAGTTAACACAATTTGCTGTTCCAGGTTTATGAGCGTTGTAATACTTTTGATGGTTTGAATGCATGTTTCTTTCTCTTCTATCTCCTCATGGCATAAAGCAATTAATGCAATTTGTAAGTTCTGAAAAGCGCATAAATAAAAATTCGGTTCAAGACCAATTTTTACGTGCATGTGTGAAATCATTTTGCGCTTTTGGACAAATTCATCATCCACTTTGCCGTTAAACATTTCTAATATATGTTTTTGTAGCGTGTTTTTTAAGCGATCAATACTGCTGTGTTTTTCAATAATGGTAACTAAGTGTTGCTGTTCTCCAATAGCTCGGTAAAATTCATTTACAATTGAATTAAGATTTTCTTCAACTGCAGGCTGTAGCCTAACGATTCTATTAAGGTCGTCTAAGTTTAGACCAATCATTTTGATTTGTTGTTGAATTGCTAAATTAGACACTTGCATGCTTGCGTTCATTTCTTCAAGAGCAACTACTTTTTCGGTACGTGTATTTCTCCTAAACCAATTCATAAAATCACCTATTATCCTTAAAGTTGTAAGCACATATATGGGTATATAACGGTCATGGACCCTTACTATGTATTTCGGTTTACTTGTTGAAAAGCTTGAGCGTTATTTTTAAAAATGTCATGAAAATGTGATGTGCTGTCATGGAATTGTTATGTTCCATTTATCTGACTGTGATGCGTACATGATAAGGTGATACAGTGACCACTTTGATCGATAGTAGTGGGGAAAATAGGTGAAGGAGTGTGTATAATGAAAAAATTGGTTGCGTCTATGTTAATGGGAGGAGCCGTATTGTCTACACCAGTCATTGGACAAGCTGCTTCAAGCGACGAGCTATTAAAGCAAGGGATGAAAAATGAAAGCGTATATGAAGTAAAAGATATTTTAAAGCAGGAAGGATATTTAAAGGGTGAGGTTTCTACATACTTTAATTACGAAACAAAAGTAGCAGTTCAAGCTTTTCAACAAGACCATAATTTAAACGCTGATGGAATTGTTGGACCAAAGACACATCAAGAACTAGAAACAACGGGAGTTGAAGAAGGAACGTCTAGCTTGGATGAGTCTGCGGTTATTAGTAAAGCCAAATCTCTTATTGGAACACCTTATAAATGGGCAGGTACAACACCTTCTGGCTTCGATTGCAGTGGTTTTTTACAATATGTATATAAGGAAAGTGTAGGTGTAGAAATCCCGCGCACAGTGGCAGACATATATGCAGCAGGTGAAAGTGTGAAGGAACCTTCCGTAGGAGATATTGTTTATTTTGAAACGTATAAGGAAGGACCTTCTCATGCAGGGATTTATTTAGGTAATGATCAGTTTATTCATACATCTACTTCAAAAGGTGTAACAATCAGTGATAAAAACTCGAGCTATTGGAGTGAACGTTATTTAGGTGCTAAAAGAGTAAAATAGGTTGAGAAAACAGTAGAGACTTCTACTGTTTTTTTGTTTTTTAAAAGTTAAACCATTGTTCATCCTTTCTTTCTTAGAATCCAAGACAAGCGCATATTTATTGAAAAATGTGAAAAAAGTTCTATCACTTCCTCCTTACAGCTTGTATATATTGGTAAAGTAATCGTTTGAGTGTTCTAGTAAAATTCAAATGATTTCATAACTAACAAGGAGGAAAAAATATGTGGTGTTATAGCTATTATCGTCTCAAAAAGAAAATTAAGAGACTGTTATTTTCAAAAAGATTTGGTACTTTTATCGAAAACAGTACAAAAAAAGCAGTAGAAGAGGTTGTTTATTCTCAGCGGTTTCGAGACTACTTTATTCAGCTGATAAGAGAAGCAGATGTTTCACCTTTTAAGGAAATTGCACTTCAATATTTAAATGAAGAGGTTGTCATTTCAACAGTTGCGGGACCTTTGCAAGGTACGGTTACTGAAGTAGGCGATGACTATTTAAGGTTAACCGAAAGTGCTACTTCCAGTGTTTTATTACCATTTACTAGTATTATTACAATTCAAAAAGCTTAAAGAGAGGAGGGAAAAACATGTTTCAAGAAGCATTAAGAGCAAGCATTGGTTCATTTGTGCAAATTATCACCCCAGTCGATATTATTAGCGGTACATTAATTGCAGTATTTGAAGCTTCAATTGTTGTTCGTACATCAAGCTCATATGGAGAGCCTACTGATGTTACAATACCTTTTACATCTATCACATATGTTCGTATTATTAGCGGAGATGAATAAAGTGAAAGTATCGGTTATCATTCCAGCATGTAATGAAGAGGAGTCATTGCAAAGTGTCGTCCAGGAAATAAAAAAAATAGCACCTTTTGAAATTATTGTTGTTGTAAATGGAGCTACTGATAATACAGTTTTAATTGCAAAGCAAGAAGGATGTAAAGTACTAACGTACCAAGAGAAACTTGGGATTAACATTGGTCGAGCAATTGGCGCAAAAAAAGCAAAGGGAGATATCCTTTTATTTCTAGATGGAGATATTGTTGTACCTTTTGAAGAGCTAAACCAGTATGTGCAAGCTATTAAAGATGGCCATGACCTTGCGCTGAATGACTTAGAATGGACAATGAAGCGGAAAATTCGTCCTCACGTAGTGGCTGTCTCAAAATATATGCTTAATTTAAGCTTAAAAAGACCAGATTTAACGGTTCAAGCCGTTACTGCAATTCCACATGCTATAAAGCGCTCATCAGCTGAAAAAATTGGCTTTGAAAATTTAGCTCATCCCCCTTTAATGCAGACAATTGCTATCTTAAAAGGAATGTCTGTTGTATACCCTTGTTCCACAGATGTGATTTATACCAACCGAATTCGTAATACCCATAAAACCCTAGTTCCTAACTCTCCATTTCCCTTTTCTACGGAGTCAATTTTAGCTGATCATCTAAAGGCTTTTTCTCACTTAATTTATCAAAAAGGAGTAAGGGGAGGACTTACGGATGGAAATCGTAACCGTCAGATTGTATCAGAATATACACCTACGCTTCTTAAAAGAGAGAGATGTAAAACAAGTGCAATCATTCCGGTAGGAGAAGAAAGGGAAACAATTCACCTTGTCATTCAGGAAGTACAAAAAGCAGGAATTGAAGAGATTATTGTAGTAGCAAACGGATCTGATGAAATAACGATTTCAAGAGCACGCGAAGCAGGTGCAACGGTACTTGTTTACCCAAATAGGCTTGGACATAATGTTCCAAGAGCAATTGGCGCAATGTACAGTTCAGGTGATATTTGTTTGTTTATTGACGGAGACATCGTTATTTCTGCCGAAAACCTTCAACCTTTCATCCGTGCAGCTGAAAACGGGGTTGACGTTGCGCTCAATAATTTAGAGTGCTTATTAGACCAAGTGCACCCTTTACATTCTGTTAGTGCAGCAAAGTATTTTTTAAACGCTATCAGCAAGCGACCAGATTTAACTATTAACACAACAACAGCAATTCCCCATGCAATAAAAAGAGAAGTAATGGAGAAAGTCGGATATGACTCGCTCATCATTCCTCCTTTATTTCATTTGAAAAGTTTGTTAGCAGGCTTTTCAGTCAAACCAATTCACTTTGTAGACGTAGCGCGTACCAACCGCATTCGAAAAGAGCATTTAAAGACAATAGGATTGCCTCAATCAACGGAAAGAATCTTAGGAGATCATATTGAAGCAATTGCTTATCTACTGAATGAAACAACGGAAAGAGGTCTCTTTTTAAAAGATACAAGAAGACATGACATTTTGTCTGAGGTGATGCGCGATGAAAACTAAAAAAGTAGCGGTATTAGGACTTGGGTATGTGGGATTACCTTTAGCTTTATTATTTGCTAAAAAAGGATTTAATGTTATAGGTCTTGATGTTGACCGTAGCAAAGTTAACCTACTTCAGCAAGGAAAAAGCTATATTCCAGATGTATCAAATGAGGAAATTAAAAGAGAAAAAAATTTTAAAGCTCAATTTTTACAAAGCGGAATTGAAGAGTTTAAACAGTGTGAATATGTAATTGTGACAGTTCCAACACCAATTAATGATCAGCATGAGCCGGATTTAACGGCAATGATTAGCGCTTCGGAATTTTTGCAAAAAGAAATGATTGCAGGGCAAACGGCAATCTATGAGAGCTCAACTTATCCAGGTACGTTAGAAGAAGTTGTATTACCAATTCTTTTAAAATCAAACTTACAAGTAGGAACCGACTTTTATCTCGCTTATTCTCCTGAAAGAGTAGACCCGGCAAATGCGCATTATCACATTGAACAAATTCCTAAAGTGATTAGTGGATATACGGAAAAATGCTTACAAAAAGTTAGTGAATTTTATGGTAGCGTCTTTCAAAAAGTGGTTCCTGTTTCGTCACCAAACGTGGCTGAAATGTGTAAACTGTTTGAGAATATTCAGCGATTAGTTAATATTTCTCTTGTGAACGAAACGAATGTATTATGTGAACAGCTGAACATTGATTTTTATGAAGTACTTGAAGCAGCAGCAACGAAACCATTTGGATTTACTCCGTATTATCCGGGGCCTGGTATTGGTGGGCACTGTATTCCCGTAGACCCGCTTTACTTTGTATGGAAGCTAAAACAGGTTGGTTTAAAGAGTGAGCTCATTCAAGCAGCTCATGAAATTAATGAACAAATGACTGAGCATGTGGTGAGACTTGTTGAAAAGCAACTTGATAAAAATGAAAAAAATATTTTAGTCATTGGCATTGCGTATAAACGAGATGTAAACGACGTACGGGAGTCACCAGCATTGCCGATATGCAACGAGCTAATTGCAAGAGGATATAAGCTATCATATCATGATCCATATATCGACTCTTTTACGCTAAATGGTAGCAATATTCAGTCTGTAGAGCTTACTAAACAAGCCGTACAACAAGCGGATGTAGTCTTAATCTTAACGGACCATCAAAACATTGATTGGTCACTTGTGAAAACTGCTTTGAAAATAGTAGACACAAGAGGAGTATTAAGGCGTTAAAAAGGAGGGTGTAATGTGAAGAAGCTTTCGGTCATTTTAATTGTTCAAAATGATGAAGCAACAATTAGACAAGTGATTCGCAGTACTCACTGCTTAAACCCTTATGAAGTTCTTATCGTAGCCAATCAGTCAACCGATGCATCGGTTTTAATTGCAAAAGAAGAAAGCTGTGTTGTAAAAATAGAGAATGGTGAAGAAACAGCACATGAATTGCGAATGAAAATGACTCGCATGTGTAAGGGAGATGTCTTTTTATATTTGGATAGCGACTACATCATCTCAGAGAAACAAATAAAACAATTTGTTCAACCACTTTTATTTAGTCACTGTGATGTGGTTTTAAACAAATGGGATAAAGCATTTCAGCATGATTTTGGAAGATTTGAAGTCATGTGGAGCAGAGTTCTGCACGATATGTATGATAAACCTCATTATGCCAATGCGTACCTTTCTCCTCCCTATGCATTTTCGAAGGAAGTATATAGTCAATTATCTTCTGGAGTTTACACAGACCCTCTTGCTTTATTTATTGAATTGCACACTAATTCGTTTCGAATAAGTCATCACCTTTCCATTACTACTTTTGGAGAAGGAAAGTTTGTTCCTGGTGCTTATGAAAACAAACGAGCTGAATATAAAGAAAGATATAAGATGCTTTTGGACGAATATATAGCTAAAACGAATAATGTTTCAAAAGGGATCAACGGAAAAAACGATTATCAGCCATATGAAAAAATGAGCAAAGGGTGGGGCAAACTTTCCTCTTTTTATAAAGGAAAACAGCTATCAGTTGTCATACCAGTAAAGAATGAAGCCAAAACGCTACAAGAAGTGATCAAAGAGGTTCGAAAGCTTGAACCTCTTGAGGTTATAGTTATAGTTAACGGCTCTACGGATGAATCAGAGCGAATTGCTAAAAGTATGGGAGCACACACAATTGTTTATAAGAATGCGTTAGGACATGATGTGGGTAGAGCGATAGGTGCTGAGGTTTCAAAGGGAGATATCCTTTTATTTGTAGATGGAGACTTTAGTATTAAAGCCTATGATTTATATCCATTTGCAAGAGCGATAGCAGACGGCCTAGATGTAGCTTTAAATAAAAGTGAAGATGAAAAGAGCTTATCTCATAGTGTGCAGGCTTGGAAATTTCTATTGAATGAAATAAACGATAGAGGAGATTTATGGATGAGCTCCTTAACCGCAGTTCCCCATGCACTTAGTAAACAAACGGTAAATAAGATTGGTACTGATGTTCTCGCTAGTCCTCCTATGGCGATGTTAAAATGCTTTCAAAACCAATTAAGCATAGCTTCTGTTCATGATGTTAACGTAAATAAACAGAATCGTTTTCGATTTCATGATCAGCTTCCAACCAATTTCATTAGCCCAACAGCGGAGCTTATTATTAAGGAATATATGAGAGCTTTTTATTTAAGTTGATAGTGAGAATAAACCTACTTACTAACAAAATGTAAGGGGTTTATTTTTTGTTACATAATTATAATATAAAAATAACTTGTAATTATATATATTGCTACTACAATAGTGATAGAGAATACATAAAAGGAGGGAATAGCATGAAGGGTTATGCAATTGGTACATTTTTTATACGGATTGTATTAGGTTTAACATTTTTTATTCATGGTCTAAGTAAGTTCCAAGGTGGAATTGAGGGAACTGTAGGTTTTTTTGACAGCCTTGGTATTCCTGGTTTTATAGCATATGTAGTAGCAGTTATTGAATTAATTGGTGGAGTTGCTGTTATCGTCGGACTAGGTACACGAATTGTTGCAGCGCTGTTTGTTTTCGTTATGCTAGGAGCTATTTTTACAGCGAAGCTAGGAGCTCCATTCTTAGGTGGATATGAGTTAGATATTGCACTGCTAGCTATGTCTTTACATCTTGTCTTTGCAGGAAGTGGAACATTATCTTTAGATCATCTTTTGAAGAAAGAAGAAAGCTATTCGTAAAGAAGCACAGTTTAACGCTGTGCTTTTTACTATAAGAAAAAGTTAATCGTTTTCGTTTTGAAATGGTAATATTTTTATCGTTAAATGGTATTGAAAATTCTTAAAAAAAGAGTAGAATGTAGGAATAACCTTTTTAAAAAAAGGGTATAGAGAAAAGCAGGAGCTTAAGCGGGATGAATAGCGTATATTTCAAAGTAGAAAAGGAGATGTTCATATGCCAATCATTCTCAAAGATGTTGTAGTAGGGTTTTTCTCAATGGCTGCTGCAGGTATATTTGCTTTTCAAGGAATTGAAGTTGTATCTGCTGTTGTAGACTTAGTACAATCTTGGAAACAAAACTAACCATTCAACTATAAGCGAAAGCATGTAGATATAATTTCTACATGCTTTTTTTATTGCTTATCTCTTCTGATTTTAAAATAAATGAATACATATAGTAGGAGGAAACGAGCGGTTCATATGATGTATACTAGTAATAAATAAGTTTCCATGAGAATTGTACAAGGTATGACAGGGGGAAAATGATGAAGTATGGGAGATGGATAATTTTAGGGGTTGTTAGTACAAGTATGGTACTTACGGGATGTGGAAAAGAGAAGAGCATTAGTGACCATGCATCTCATTCACATCATGAAACTGAAACGATAGCGGACATTCGCGAAGAAACAAAGAGTAATGAAATTTTACCAACGTTTTTAAATGATAAAGACGAAAATATGAAAGTTGTATATCGCTCAGTTGGTAAACACAAGGAGCTTCTTGAAAAGATTCCTTGTTACTGCGGATGTGGTGATACAGCAGGTCACACAAGCAGTTACGATTGTTTTATTTATGAAAACAAGACAAGTGGAGCTGTTGTATGGGATGATCACGCAACAAGGTGTGGGATATGTCTAGACATTGCTGCGCAGTCAGTAATTGAATACAGCCAAGGTAAAAGTATAAAGCAAATTCGAAAAGATATTGATGAGAAATATAAAAAAGGATATGGAAAACCTACTCCAACTCCTGAGATATAGTAATGCCTGGAATGGAATGATAAGTATAAAATTCCTTCCAGGCATTTTATTTTCACCTAAAAATAAAATGTGTTATAATTAGAATAATTAGAAAACTCAATTTAGGAAGGAGAGGAAATGAAGTCTATGTTAGTAAAGGAATCTAAAAATCAAAAGTTGTCTGATGAATGGAAAACTTACAATTTGTTAGGTAGAGTCATCTTAATCAGTTCATTATTGCTTGTGTTTTTTGTATTATGGGTGATGTTTAGTATGCTTACAACGTAAAAACGCTGTATGGAAAGTGAGAATCCACACAGCGTTTTTTTTATTTCACTTCTTCAACCGATTGTTCTAATTCATGCACTTCAGTTTCGATGTTCTCAAGCTCTTGTTTTACTTGACTATCTGCTTCTAATGTAGGGACTTCTTCATGCGTTTCTTCCTCGATATCTGTACGTTCAGTAGTCGCAGCGGCTTCAAGTTCTTCAGTCGATGGACGAAGTGATTTTACTTTGTTTACAACTTGAACAGACTGTTCTGATACAACTTGTGAGATGCGTGCAGTACGTTGTTTTAAGTCTTGTCCTTTTGCATAGACGCTTTCTTTTACTTGCCCAGTTTTTGCTAATGCTTGATTAGCTTGATCTTGAATGCTAGCGCGGAGCTCTTTTCCAGATTTCGGAGCTACTAACAGCGCAGTTGCAACCCCCACAACGCTCCCTACAATAGTACCTACTAAAAGCTCTTTACTACCTCTGTTTACAACTTGTTTTACGTTTTCTTCTTTCATGACATATACCTCCTCTTATAATATGTAATCATATGAAGGACCTACCATTTTGTTGAATACTTCCTGTAAAACATATTGCGTTAGTTGAAAAAATCTGCCGCTTGCCGTCGGATGCTCGTACAGGTTGATGAATTTTGATTGTTATATAATATTCAACTATCCTTCCAAGAACCCTTCTTTTTTGACATGAAAATTGTAAAAAAACTTGTCTTTAAAATACGACACAATAAAACGACAAGATTCGTTTTGGATCTGTTGGATTTTTAAAAGAAAGTTTTATATGATAGAGTGTGAAATAAAATGTTTGTTGAATGTGTTGGAGGGATTTATACATATGTCTACATCAAAATATCGAACGGTTCTAGAAGCCGGACCCGGCGAACTTGAAGAATTAAAAAACAAAGCGAAGCAGGATAGCTGGCAACCTATTTATCATATCTATCCTGAATATGGCTTAATGAATGACCCAAATGGTTTAATTCAACTTAATGGAGAATATCATGTCTTTTACCAGTGGTATCCTTATGGAGCAATTCACGGCATGAAGCATTGGGGTCATGTAAAGTCAAAAGATTTAGTGAATTGGGAAAGACTTCCTGTAGCTATTACTCCAACCGAAAAGTATGAGTCACATGGAGCGTACTCTGGAGGTGCTATTGTAAAAGAGGGAAAAGGGTTGCTTTACTATACGGGAAATGTAAAGTATGAAGATGGATCTCGTACAGCAAATCAATGCATTGCTATCTTGCATGAAGACGGGACAGTAGAAAAGTATAGTCAGAATCCTGCAGTGGAAGGCGTTCCAAATGGTTACACTGGTCATGTTCGCGATCCAAAGGTATGGAAAGAAAACGACATGTACTACATGCTTTTAGGAGCGCAGCGTGAAAACGAAACGGGAACGTTAATTGTATACGAATCAACTGATGCGCTTGATTGGCAATTTAAAGGTGAAGTGAAAACAAAATTACCTAATTTTGGCTATATGTGGGAGTGTCCCGATTACTTTAAATTAGATGGCAAAGACGTTTTTGTCTTTTCACCTCAAGGCATTCAAGCAGAAGGTCATAATTTCCATAATATCTATAATGTTATTTATGCCGTAGGCACATTTAACCTAGATGAGCTAACGTTTGATATGGAATACTATCGTGAAATCGACAAAGGTTTTGACTTTTATGCTCCTCAAACGTTTGAAGATGAAACAGGAAGGCGTTTAATGTTTTCCTGGATTGGAAATCCAGACGTTGAATATCCATCTGATCAATATGGTTGGGCTCATGCTTTATCCCTTCCTCGTGAGCTTTCGTTGGAAGGAACAGAATTAATTCAAAAGCCTGTCTCGGAGTTAACAAAACTAAGGGACGATGCGGTTCATTTTCGCGGTCGTTTAACAGATGAAGAAGTTATTATTGATGAAGCTACGAACAATGCCTATGAAATAGATATGAGCTTCACAAATATTAATGCTTCTCAAGTAGGCTTACAGCTTTTTAACAGCAAAGAAGAGACGCTAATGCTTGTTTTTGATCGTGAAAAAGAGGAAGTGCGAGTAGATCGTTCTCGTTTTAAGCATCAATACGCTACGGATTACGGGGTTATAAGAACGGAAAAATGGTTGCCAACTTCTTCTATAGATGTTCGCATTTTCGTTGATAAAAGCATTTTAGAAGTGTATATTAACGGAGGAAAAACAGTATTTACTTCACGCGTATTTCCACAAAAAGACTCAAAGTCTGCAGTTACGGTATTTGCAAAAGGCGAAGCAAATTATCAAATTGCCTACTATGGTTTATCAAGAGGAATTTAGAGCTAAAAAGAAAGGTCAGGAATTGTTCTTGGCCTTTTAGTTTGGAATAAAACCAACTTGACACATTGGAATAATTAGTTTAATGTTTGAATACATACTGTAAAGAAGGTACCAGACTGGATAACCAGAGGTTCTTACATTAGTAGCACAAACGTGCTGATGTAAGAGCCTTTTTTTATAAAAAAGGAGATGATACATATGAAATCACTGTTAGTCGTTGGAGGAGATAATATTGAAGGGTTAATTGAAAAGTTAAAAAAAAGCGGATTTGATCATGTTTTCCATTGTAACGGAAGAAAGGCAAACATGACTAAAATTTCTATTCCAAAAAAGATAGATGCTATTTTAATTTTAACCAATTACATTAACCATAACTTATCTTTGGCAATAAAACGACAAGCACAAGAAAGAAAAATACCTGTTTATTATGCTAAGCGGTCTTGGTGGGCTATTCAAGAGGAAGTGAAGAAAATGCCTTTATACGCTGTTTCTCAAAGCTAAGAATTTAAATTCTTAGCTCTTTTTTTATTTTAAACTTGTTTTTGTTAATTTAATTGTGTACAATTAAATTAACAAAAATCAAAAAGGAGAAATGAATCAATGAAAACATTGTATGAAACAACAGTTATTAATACCGGAGGAAGAAGTGGTGAAGTGCATTCTCCAGATAATATTTTCAACTTAGAAGTTGCTGCACCATCATCACTAGGAGGTAATGCAACAACTGAAACAAATCCAGAGCAATTGTTTGCGGCTGGCTATAGCACATGTTTTAACAGTGCTTTAGAGTTTATGTTGAAAAGACACAGCGTTGAAATTGAAAGCAGCAAGGTAACCGCTACGGTTCGTCTTGGAACAGATGCTAAAGATCAAGGAGTTAAATTAGAAGTTGACTTAACGGTCCATGTTGAAGGATTAGATTTAGACAATGCCAAGAAGTATGTAGAAATGGCACATTCTTATTGTCCATATTCAAAAGCAATTAGTGGTAACGTTGATGTGAAAATTGACGTGGTTTAATTAAGTAAGCTCTGATGACAATATTCTCATCAGAGCTCTTTTTGCATTGCGGTGTAGGGAAATCGATACGTATACATTAGAAAACTTGTATAGTAGACTGAAGAATAAGAGTTAAATAAATTGGAGGGGAAATAATGTATACCGTGTTTTCAACATTTGATGTACCTGATGAAAAAGCAGAAGAAGTGATTAATATTTATAAAAAGCGCTCAAGGAAAGTTGACCAAGCACCTGGCTTTGTGGACTTTCAACTGTTACAAAATGATAAGCGTCTGGGAGAGCTGACGGTACAGCTTACATTTGAAACGAAAGATTTTTATTTAACATGGGTGCGAAGCAAAGAGTTTAAAGAAATTCATGAGCTTGAAAAAAAATATCCAGATCAAGAATTAGCTGCTACCATTCCGAGTATACGTCAGTATAAGGTTGTGGCTACATGAAAAGCCTTCCTATAAATGAAATTGTAGAAAAGGTAACGGAAAAAATTTATGAGCAAGAGCCGTCACTTTTACAAAAATTTGGCGAACGAGGGAAGCAAAAGTGCACGGAAGACAATCATTATCATATGAAATACTTACATACGTCATACTTGCTTCAGAATGAAACAGTGTTTAGTGATTATGCTTTATGGTTGAATAGTTTGTTAACGAGTAGAGGCATGAAAACGAAGCATATCATTGATAATTTTATCCTAATTGAAGAAACTCTCTTAGAACTAGCTGGAGATGTTGATGAACCAGCTAAATCGTATCTCTCTTATTTACAAGCGGCGAATGAAGTGTTACGAGGAGCGGAGAAAAATGATTCGATTACTGACGAGAAATGATGCAGGTCACTATGTTAAACTAAGGCTTGAATCGCTTTTGGAAAGTCCGACGGCCTTTCTAAAAACTTATGCTGAAGAAGTTAGCACTCCTCAATTAGAAGAAGAAATGGGAGAGAAACTAGCAAAAGAGCATTTTTACACATTCGGTTCATTTCAAGATGAGCGGCTTGTCGGAATGATTACCCTTCAAGCAGAGCAACCTTTGAAGATTCGTCATAAAGGTAACCTGTTGGCAATGTATGTAGAAAAAGGTGTACGAGGAAATGGACTTGCTAAAGGGCTTGTGCAAGTTGCGTTAGATAAAGCAAAAGAATTAGGGCTTGAACAGCTGCAGCTCACCGTTGTTTCGACGAACAAAGAAGCAATCGCACTTTATGAATCGCTTGGATTTGTGACCTATGCAGTTGAACGAAATGCACTAAAGCATAAAGGACAGTATTGGGATGAAGAGCATATGGCTTTATCGTTAAGATAAAGCTGCTTCCTTTTTTATAAACGAAAATAAGCTTTAGAATGCTAAGTAGCGAATTGCTAATTTATATAGTCAAAGATAAAACAAGCCGCATTAATGTATAATGCGGCTTGTTTTATCTGGATAGAAATAATAGTAGTATAACTGTATAAATTTTGCAAATTAAGACTGGGACAGCTCTTTTTGTCCAACTTTTTTGATTAAGACAAACCCGATTACAACGGAAAGAAATGCAAGAATCATGATGCAAGTAAATACCGTATGGATACCCGAAAAGAGATGCTCCTGAATGGACGCTAACGAACTTGGAGCTATCTTTTGGTGTTCAAAAGATGAATTAATCATTGAGCTATTACCGCCGTTTGCATTCACTTGAAGATTAAACAAAGTACCAAAAACGGCAGCTCCTAGAGTCTGACTAAACGTATTTGTAAAGGTATTTAAAGAAATAGCTGTTCCACGTTTGTGTTGTGGTACAGAACCTTGAATAATCAGCATGAGTACAGGCGTAATAATCCCCATACCAAGTCCAAGAATTCCAATTGAAGCATAAATGAACCAATCAGATGCTTCCTGTGTTAATGAAAATAAAGAGGATGCTGCAATTAATAAAAAAATCGTTCCAAGCGTAATAACATATGTAGGTTTTAACTTTGAAACGAGCTGACCAGAAAAAATAGATCCAATCGTCCAGCAAACGGGCATTGGCATTAGCATAAAGCCAGCAGCTGTAGCACTTTTTCCAAGGATACCTTGCGTAAATAAAGGAAGGTATACTGTTATGCTGATTAAAATACCACCCATGAATAGTGTTAAAAAGTTAACAGTTGTAATGGTGGAGTTCGAAAACAGGTTTAGGGGTACAAGTGGTTCAGGAGATTGTTTCTGAATCCAAATGAAAAGAATAAAAAGCACAAACGAGCTGCTAAACAAACCGATAAGTAAATTGTCGGTCCACTGCTGCGTCTGGCTTCCTGTTAAAAGCGCATAAAGTAAAGCGATAACCCCTAATGAAAAAGTAACAGCACCCGGATAATCAATATGTCTTTTTTCTTTCTGAATTTGTTCTTTGTAATATTTTACAATCATAAACAAGGATAAAAGGCCAAACGGAACGTTTAAAAAGAAGATGTAGCGCCACGATAGCGTATCCACCAAAAATCCACCTAATAAAGGGCCAATGACGCCTGAAACACCCCACACAGCGCTAATCCAACCTTGTGCTTTTACGCGAGCCTGAGCTTCTTTATTTAAGTCGCCAATGATAGTCATTGTAATGGGCATAACAGCTCCAGCTCCTAAGCCTTGAATAGCACGAAAGACAATGAGTTGCGTCATGTTTATTGCCATTCCACATAGCATTGATCCAATTAAAAAGATAACGATGCCAACGAGTAACACGCGTTTGCGTCCCAACAAGTCAGCAAGCTTTCCATAAATGGGCGTCGACACAGCTGTTGCTAACATATAAATTGCATAGACCCAACTTACTAACTCAATGCCTGATAGATCACTTGTAATCCTAGGCGTAGCAGTACTAACGATAGTACCTTCCATCGCTGCTAGTGACGTAACAAGCATGAGTGCAATCATAATTTGTTTTTTCATAGAAGCAGCCTTCCTTTCTTAAATAACTCCAAACTTTTACAGTATACCTTATTTAATGTTATTAAACAATAAAGCTATTAAAAAATAACCAAGCACTTGGTGTGCTTGGTTATTTTGCAAGAGATTGCTTACGTTTGTAAATGAATTTTCCTACATAGTAAAATACAACAGTAAAAAGGACAATAGCTGCAATGACATATTCATTAATCATGTCCGATAATAATCCTGCAGATAAAAAAGACAAGATGGCGAAGTAAATAAGGTTTCCGGATGCTGTTCCCCATAAAAACTGGCGAAAGTGAATGGAACTAATAGCTGATACAAAGTTAATAAGGCTGGTTGGAATAAAGGGAAAGACTCGCACTTGAAAAACGTAACTCGTTCCGTTTCTTTCAATCTTTTCAAGTAAAGAAGGCTTTACTTTTTTTAATAGTGCATCTTGAAAAACATAGCGAACAAGTAAAAACACACAGGCAGCTGCTAGTATACTTGTAAACCAGCTCCATACCAATCCAAGTCCTAACCCTAGTAAATTAATATTAACTGCAATGATTAGTACAAGGGGAATCAATGTAAATGCATTTTGAACAAACATAGCAATTAGTGTAAACAATAGTGTTGTCAGCAAATTTTCTTGCAAAAATGCTGTGATGTTATCCATATCGCCAGTGCGAATTGAGTAAAACAGATCAGTGTTAATAATAAAAACGATTAATACAATAGCAAATAGAAAGAGCAAGCTTGCTTTTATCCACGTTTTAATGTGAAATCACCTTTTTTCATCAGTTAAGTTAACAAATAGTAAATAGGCTTTTATTATATCTCAGCTCTTTGAAAATGAACATTAATTTACTATATAAGAAACATTAAAGGCAAAAGAACAAGGTAAAGAAAAGGTGTGATAGGATAACAGGTAAGAAAACAATTAGGAGATAAATATGAAGGATACATATAAACATTTTGCTGAGCTATCACGATTTGAGAAAGCTGAAAGAGATTATCGAATTAGAACACAAGCGACTTCGTCTGAACTGCTAGTGCTAGCTATTCATGGTGGAAGGATTGAACAAGGAACATCAGAAGTGGCTATTGCTATTGCAGAGAAACAAAACAGCTATTATCTATTTGAAGGAATGAAAAGTGCTCAAAATCGCAAGCTGCATATCTCATCTTCTCGTTTTGATGAGCCCACTGTATTATTTATGTTGAAAAAAGCTCAATATGTTCTTAGTATTCATGGATACAAGGAGAAAAAGAAGAAGCATACGCTAATCGGTGGGTTAGATGAAGAGAGAAAGCAGCAAGTATATAACGCGTTAAAAAAAGCAGGATTTAGTGCTGAAATCGTTAATCAAGATCATTTATTATCAGGTACACATAGGCACAATGTTGTAAATAAAGGAAGGCAAAAAAAAGGCGTACAGCTTGAAATTAGCTATGAAGAAAGAGCAAACTTCTTTCTAACAAAAAATCAGTATACAAGTTCTTTTTATCGCTACGTAGCGGCTATTCAATCGGCATTTCTAGAAAACGATACACCTTAAGGTGTATCGTTTTCTTGTTTTGAGCAAATGCCATGCAAGTAATCACGAATAACAGCCTCCACTCTTTCGCTGTTTACGCGCTTACGATCGAACATCGCATGCAGTGCTAGCCCATCGATTAAGGCATAAAGCTTTTCTGATTCTAGGTCCGTGTTTATTTGTTCTTTTAATATGTTTTCATTTTTTAAGTAAAGCATTATTTTTTTTATACCTGAGAAGATTCCATCGTCAATTGGCCCTTGATTTTTATATTTATGATGTGCTGTAAAAGTAAGCCAAACCTCCATTTCAGCCATTTTTTCATCATTAGTTGGAACAATCTCTAACAGCATCTTTAACACTTTTTCTTGAGGGGGAAGGTCCTGTGAAGCAATTGAAATAATTCGCCGTTCAGCTTGTTCCTTAACCAGTTCCATGGCATAAGTTAACAGGTCATCTTGAGAAGAGAAATAATGACGTAAGGAACCTAGTGATAATTTTGCTTCCTTTGCAATGTTTCGAACAGTAGTGCCTTCCATACCTTGCTTTAAAATAACTCGCCATGTTGCTTTGGCAATTTGTTCTTTTCGTTTTTGGTGATCAACTAATTTTGGCATGACTTTATTGTAGCAATAAAAAAGGCAGGTTGCAATTTTATAATACAGTTGTATTACTAAAAAAGAAGTGCTAAAATACATTTAAATAATACAATTGTATTAGAAAAGGGGTGGGAGCTTGAATTTTATTGCTTGGATGATTGTAGGGTGCGAAATTGCTTTTTGGATAGTCATTCTGTTAGGGTTAACAACACGGTATATAGCTAAAAAGGAAAAACTGGGTTTTTTCTTTTTAGCGTTAACGCCATTTATTGACTTAATTTTATTGCTTATTACAGGGATTGATTTATATAATGGTGCGAAGGCAACGACTGCTCACGGTATTGCAGCTATTTATATTGGGGTATCTTTGGCATTTGGAAAGAGCATGATTAAATGGGCAGATGAACGTTTTTTATATTATGTGACAAAGCAAGGAGCAAAGCCAATTAGGCGATTTGGGCTCGAACATGCTAAACATGGATTAAAGGGATGGTTTCAACACTTAATAGCATACGCAATTGGAGCTGGTCTTTTAGTTGTAATCATTAACCTTTTGAATAACGCACAGCAAACTGAGGCTTTAAGTGGTATACTCCAAATATGGACTCTTGTGTTAGCCATCGATTTTTGTATTACAATGAGTTACTTTATCTGGCCACGCAAGATGAAAGCAACAATTAAACAGTAAGCTGTAGAGTGCTCATTTGTAGATGAGCATTCTTTTTTTTATAAAAGTAGGATAATAGAATTGTCTTTCATTTATCTGAAAATTTTTCAACTTATTTACGCTTCTATCCTTTATAATAGAAAACGTTAAAGAAATGATAGATAAAGGAGAAAGAGAATGGACATTTTAAGTGCAGAGTTTTTGTCAGCGCTTCTTGCTATTATTATTATTGATTTAGTTTTAGCTGGCGACAACGCAATTGTAATTGGTTTAGCAGCGAGAAAACTGCCTAAACATCAGCAGAAAAAAGTAATCATTTGGGGAACAATTGGAGCAATCGTCATTCGTATGCTTGCAACATTAGCAGTTGTTTGGTTACTAGAAATTCCCGGTTTGCTTTTGGTTGGAGGAATCTTGTTAACTATTATTGCGTACAAGCTTTTGGTTGAAGATCAAGACCATGATGTAAAGGCTGGAGATAGCATGTGGGCTGCAATTCGTACAATTATTATTGCAGATGCGTTAATGGGACTGGATAACGTATTGGCAGTTGCGGGTGCAGCTCATGGAAGCTTTTTACTAGTAGTACTTGGGTTGTTAATTTCAGTTCCTATTGTGATGTGGGGAAGTACGTTAATTTTAAAATGGGTAGAAAGATTTCCAATTATTATTACAATTGGAGCGGCAGTACTAGCTTGGACTGCTTCTAAAATGATTGTTGGTGAGCCGTTCTTACAACCGTATTTTGAAAATGGTTTTGTTAAGTATGGTTTTGAAGTACTAGTCATTGCTGCTGTAATTGGTGCAGGTAAAATGAAGCAAAGTAAAATGCAGAAGCAACCTGTAGAAGAAACCATTGAGAAGACTCAATCTTTTTCTAAGTAGAAGCAAGCTTATAATTGAAACAAAAAGAGGTGCATTTAGCACCTCTTTTTTCGTGGTTTGAATTATAGCTTTATGAGAGATGTGGACTTTTTAGCATAGCTTTATAGATGAGCTTTGTTAATTGCTGGGCACCTTCTGGAAGCAGATGAACGCCATCTTTTGTAAAATATTCTGGATGTTTGGTTCCTAAAGTATGCCAATCAACAAGCACCACGTTTTTATATTCTTTTGCTGCATTTTCTAATTTCTCATTTACTTCTGTTTCCCATTGTCGTGGCACCCGTGTGTTGACCAGGTATACATCTGCTTTTGCGAACTGTTTAAGTAGTTCATCTAGCTGTTCTTCTGTAAAGTAACCATTTGTACCAAGTTGAATAATCACTGCACTAGAAGGTTCATTATATTGAGTATACTTCTTTGCGACGTTTAAAGCTTCTGACAGCTGTCGACCAACTTTGCCATCAATTACAATATTAGGATAAGTTTCTTGCAGTGGATCGGCTAAGTTTAGCATAACTGAATCACCAATTGAGAGAACTTGAGTATAGTGAGGTTCATTTGTTGGTAATTCTTTTTGTTTCAGATGATGATCTTTGGATACTGGATTTGCTGCAGTTTTAATATGAATAGCTGCAGGTTGTTTGCTTTCTGTTTTTTTAGGTTCTAAAATCCCGGTAACACCAAGCACAAATAATAAGAAGGCCATAGCAAATACGATAGGTACAGCGACTTTCAGATGAGAACGAAAGGTAGCCGGTGATTTAAATGTTGGCAGTGCTTGCCCAAAGAAGGTTTTAAAACCTCCTTTTCGTATAGGTTGCTCAATCATTCGATAAGAAACTTCCGCAATAAGACATGTTGCTATAACCTGTAAGCTGATATGTACATAATTGAACTGCCCAAATTCAGTAGCAGGCGTTGTTAATATAATGATAGGATAGTGCCATAAATAAATGCCATACGACCGTGTACCAACCCACCGTAACGGCTTAAAAGATAACAGTTTGCCAGTTATGCTGCTAGGATGTGAAATCGTTGCGACGAGGACAGCAGCATTTAAACTAACTAAAAGCATACCTCCGCGATACATTGACGGGGCAAATTCAGTTAGTAATGAAGTGCATAGAAACACTAACAGTAAGCTTGTAAGGCCCGTAACATTTAAAATAAACTTTCCTGTGTTTGGGACATTTTTAGAAGATAAGCGATAGAGTGGCCACACGAATGCTAAGCAACAACCAATTAGCAATTCGAATGATCTTGTATCTGTGCCGTAATATACACGACTAGGATCCATACCTGGTTTATATAAAGCTCCCATTAATAATGCAGATACTATTGCTCCACAGCTTATCACTATAAGAATAGTCTTTTTCTTCTTTATAAAACGTAGTCCAATTAGTAATAAAAGTGGCCATATAATATAAAATTGTTCTTCAATTGCCAGTGACCATAAATTCTTTATTGGAGAAGGCGATTGAAAGCTATCAAAATATGAAACATCTTGAAAAATAAACCACCAGTTGCTTACATAGAGTAATCCCGCTATGGCATCCCCTTGTAAGGTAGATAAAAGAGATGGCTTGAACAAAACGGTCCAAGCAACTACGCATACAACCATGAAAAAAGCTGCAGGAAAAAGCCTTCTTATTCGGCTTGTGAAAAACGAAGAAAGGAGCAGCTTTTGGTGCTCTTCATATTGTTTTAATAAAATAGATGTAATTAAGTATCCAGATAAAACAAAGAAAATGGACACGCCTAAGAAGCCACCGCTTGCCCAACTAAAGCCATAATGATATGCAAATACAAATAAAACAGCTAGCGCTCGAAGTCCATCTAACCCATGAACGTATCGATGCTGTAGCTGAGTGTTAGCCATATTAAAGACTCCTTTACAATCTAAATTGTCATGTGTATGTAAATAATATTTTTATGAATTCTCAAAGATAACCTTTGAAAATTTCAGAACAAACCACAAGATATATGGTACAAAGAATTATTTTACCCGTAAAGTATTTTTTACCATATCGTCATAAAATGCAAGACTTTTAGCAAGAAAATATTTTTTTGTGCAAAAAAACCGGACGTACCTTTGGTAAATCCGGTTCTTTCATTTAAATTCTATAGAGGAGAGCGGACGGCTCTATCTGCATTTATTCTACCATAAACCCAGTTTGTTCCTGTACCTGTTATTGGGTCACAAGTATTTTGAATGACTGTACGAATTTGAGAAGCACTACGTCCTTGAGATGCTAGTAATGCTGCTAATCCAGCTACGTGTGGAGCTGCCATAGACGTGCCGCTTAAATAAGAGTAAGTGCTTGTAGGGTAAGTGGATAGAATACTAGAGCCTGGTGCTGCAACTTGCACCCAAGTTCCAAAGTTTGAAAAAACAGAGCGTTGATCAGAGGAAGTTGTAGAGGCAACTGCAATGACGTTTGCGTAAGCTGCAGGATAAGTGAGGGCGTTGCTACCGTTATTGCCAGCTGCCCCAATAACAACAACGCCTTGGCTAGCCGCGTAGTTAACAGCACCTTCAAGCGTAATGGTGTCTTGAGGAGATCCTAAACTCAAATTAATAACTTGTACTCCTTGGTTAACCGCATAAATAATGCCATCGGCAACCTGGCTTAGTAATCCGCTACCACTGTTTGAAAGCACTTTTACTGGCTGAATTGATGCTAAAGGAGCCATACCAGCAATGCCAGCCCCATTATTGGTTGTTGCTGCAGCAATGCCAGCTACATGAGTCCCATGACCATTAAAGTCATTTGTGTCAGTGTTATTATCAATAAAGTTATAGCCTGGAACTAATTTTGATGCAAGGTCAGGGTGATTTGGCTGGACGCCCGTATCAAGTATTGCAATTCTAATGCCAGCATTGCTTTGAGTAACATCCCATGCAGAAGGAGCACTTACTTTTTGAGGGCCGTATTGAAAGGAATAGAACGAATCGTTTGGAATATAGGAAGCTTCAAAAACGTAGTTTGGCTCTGCGTATTCAACTTCATCGAGCTCTGAGTATATTTTCATCATCTTATTAATATTTTTAGCTGTAGTAACCACTTGAAAGCCTAATGTTTCATTACAACATGAAGCTTCACATTTATATTTTTTATGAATTGAAGCAATTGTATCTTCATCAACGTCATCATTAAATTTAACAATAAATTGATCTTGGGCAAATACTGGTTGTTTAACCTTTAAAGCTTGTACCAATTTTTTAATAACAAAAAACAAAAGTGTAATTACACCAAGTGAACCTGTAGTTAAGGCAATCCATGTCAGCATAATACCAATCCTCCTAATTTTGTAACACCTTATATCATATGCGTTGCTACAAAAAAGGGATTGGACAAACTACCTGATTTCAAAAAAGAGGCTGAGACATAAAGAAATGATTTCTTCTTAAAGATGAATGAAGATGTTTCTAACCAATTTGGGTTATAAGAACATGCTCGTTTTCCACTAAGATTCATTCCATAAGTGTTTAAACTTATTTTCTGAGCAAATAAAAACTATCCGAATCATTGTAAGGTAATTCACAAAAATTCGGATAGTTAATCGGCTGAAAGACTTATGTCCTAGCGTGTATTCGTCCTATTATCTAGTGATTTCTTTAATAACTCGTGCAGGGTTTCCACCAACGACTGTGTTTGGAGGAACGTCTTTCGTTACCACGGCTCCTGATGCAATGACTGCATTATCACCAATAGTAACGCCTGGATTGATGATAGCGCGGCCCCCAATCCAAACGTTATCTCCAATGACAACTGGCTTTCCGTATTCTCTACCGCTGTTACGTTCAACAGGATCAAGCGGGTGAGTAGCTGTATAAATATGAACGCCTGGTGCGAGCATACAGTTATCACCGATAGTTACAGGACAGATATCTAAAATTAAGCAATCAAAGTTTGCATAAAAGTTTTCGCCTACATGAATGTTGTATCCATAGTCACAGCGGAAGATTGGTTCAATATAGATATTTTCTCCAGTGGAACCAAACAACTCTTTTATTAAACTCATACGGTAAGTATCATCTGTCTCAACTGCTTGATTAAATAATCTTGTTATCTTTCTTGCATGAGTGCGATCTTTAATCAATTCAGAATCTCCAGATATGTACATTTCGCCTGCAATCATTTTTTCTTTTTCTGTTGTCATTTTTTAGTCTCCCTATCCTTTTTAATTTAACGCTTTCATAGGGTAGTGTAGCGTAAAATTAAACGTTCGTTAAGTAAAATAGCTAAGAATCAACTAGCTTTTTCTTTATTCCATCGATGACAAAAAGGAGAAAAGGTAAAGCAAAGCCAATTGTGCCTGTATAAAAGGGAGAAGTAGTAAGTGTGTAACTTCCCAAAAAAGGACCATTAGGTACGAAAATATTGGAGGAAGCTAAAAATAATAATCCTAAAGGCAAAGTTAAGAAACGGTAAGTAGTTAGGTTAAAAAGCTGAGCTACTCCTAAATTTAATACAAACAGCAAAATGCTAAGCTTGAAAAAAATTGAAATAAACCAGATGATAGCTACAATTACTTCAATGCGGGTTATGAAATTTGTCACATTAATTTCTTTAGCCAATAGGTAGGTAGGAGAAAGGCGAGTAGAGGTCTGATCTACTCCTAAAACTAAAACACAAAGAAAAATAATGATAATTAAGAAAACACCGCCAATCAGTGTACCGATATAAACAGGTGTGCGCTTTTTACTCGTCCATTTAACATAAGGAAAAATCATTAAAAAAACAACGGTATCCAAAAATGGAAATGTCAAAAAGTGAACTGTAGAAATGAAAATAGGCCGCAAACCCATAGTAAAGAATGGCTGAAAGTGATCAAAGTTAATTTGTTTAGTAAGAAATAGTACGAGTAAGCTAAAGAGAGCAATGACCCATGGGAATAGGATTTCACCGGAACGTGCTAAAACCTCAAGTCCTAAGCGAACGCCAAACAACGATACGCTTAACACAAATACGTAAATGGGAACAATGGGGGTTTCAGGCATAACTTGCGTAATGATAAAGTCACCAATATTATAAAGCGTCAAAGAACCTGCTATTACGGGGAAGGTTAAAAAGATAATAGAAAATACTTTGCCAATCCATTTGCCGAGAATTTCTTCGGTGAATTCCGTAAATAGCATTGTTGGATATCGCTTTCCTAGCGCTATGTATAAAGGCAATATCCCCAAAGCGATAACAAGGGTTAAAATACTCGTAATCCAAGCATCTTGTTTTGCAATTGAAACAATAATAGATGGGATAACTAAAATAGCACTCCCGATTATGTAAAGGCTAAGTAGCACGATGAATTGCTTTTCAGAGATTTTAACATGTTTGAGCATGCTGGAAGTACCTCCTATATAAGGCATATTGTTCTTTGAACCTTATATGCTCGTTAGTATGCCTCATTCAACGTTACTTATGAATAATGTAAAAAAAGTAAAAGAAAGTAGGGCATAATAAAACAAATTAAAAAAAGACCAGCAATTCCTTTTTTTACCGCTTCACATTGTTAGAACGCGTTCGATTCATTGCACTGCGCCTATTCGCTTTCTGCGGTGCGGGATCTCAGTTCTCCCTTTCTTTCCCCCAGGAGTCGAGTATCCTACGCTCCATTCCACTCTGTTTCCAGCATTGTTTTCACAATCAAAAAAACCTGAACGATTAAAAGCAAAGAACTCTTAACCATTCAGGTATAGCAGGGACTAAACTACTTATGTCTCAGCCTCTTTTGAGGAATTGCAAATATAACTCTTACTTTATAGCCCAATGGTAAATAGCTTTAGCAACACCATCTTGATCATTAGTTTCAGTTATCCAGTCAGCCGCTTTCTTTACCACATCTTGCGCATTACCCATGGCTATGCCTACTCCAGCTTCTGTAATCATGGCGATATCGTTTAGGCTATCCCCCATGGCCATTACTTCGTTTATTGATAGATTTAAACGTTCACAAACAGTTTTTAGTGCTTTTGCTTTATTGATTCCAAGAGCGTTGATTTCAAGATTTGTTGGGCTAGAATTCGTAATCTCAAGATTTTTGTTTTTAGTTAGCGTGTTCAAAATTAGCTTTCTTGTATCATCATCATGGATGTCATACCCGAACTTTAGCCATTCATGACTTGTAATATCGGTTGGAAAATCGTCTTTCCATACCTTTTCGCTTGTAACAGCCCAAAAGGTTAAGTCATGCTTTTGCTTTAAATCCCACATCTCTTGTATGTAATCTGGTTCTAAAATCGTCCGCTCAATTAAATTGCCTTCACCGTCCCAGATTTCACTCCCGTTTACATTAATAATATAAGATGACAGCTTTAATGACTCGGCAAATTTAATACTAGTTGGGCGTGAACGTCCTGTACTTAAAACAACATGTATTCCTTTTTCTTCTGCTTCTGCTATAGCTTTTCGGTTTCCATGTGAAATTTCGCCTTTTGTATTTAATAGTGTACCATCCATATCAAGAGCAATTAACTTAATCGATGGTTTATCCATAGCGCGTCACCCTTTCAAAATACTTTTCTACTTTAAGAATAGCATGAACACACCTTGAAAAAAAGAAAGGTGCTGGGTAAAGGGTAGATCAAATGACTCATTTTTCAAAAAAATAAAAAAGTGAATTGACGAATACGAACGGAGTTTCTATAATTTTCTAGAAAAGAAATTCATGTTTTGTAAAATTGCAAACGGTTGCACAAAAAACGATGAATACTTTTAACAATAATAAGGGGGAAAAGAGATGGGGAAAAGTGTGAAAGTACTGTTAGTATTCATCATGAGTATAGCAATTATATTTACAAGCTATACGAGTGCTCAAGCAGAAGTCAAATCGGATTACAAGCTGTATGTTATGGCTCCTTTAGGAGAAATCACAGATTGGGATCAGTTCGAACGTCAGCTTGTTCAGATGAAGAAAAATGGTGTATACGGATTAACAACAGATGTTTGGTGGGGAATTGTTGAAGCAAAAGGAGATAATCAATTTGATTGGTCTTATTATAAAAAGTATGCAAGCGCTGTGGAAGATTCAGGGCTGAAATGGGTTCCTATTTTATCTACACATCAATGTGGTGGTAACGTAGGAGATGATTGTAACTATCCGATACCTAATTGGTTATGGAAAAAAGATGACATTGAAAACATGGCATTCAAAAGTGAAAGTGGCTTTGTTAACAAAGAAGCATTAGCACCTTGGTGGGGTGGAATTGAGAAGCAGTATGGCGAATTATACCGTTCATTTGCTAAAAACTTTGCTGACTATGATGATGTTATTAGTAAAATTTATTTAAGCGGTGGACCAGCAGGCGAACTCCGCTACCCATCTTATCAGTTTGCAGACGGATGGGGTTATCCAGAGCGTGGTCAGTTACAAGCATATACAGAAGGTGCAAAAGAAGATTTTAGAGATGAAATGAAGCATCAATATAAAAACATTAAAAATCTTAACAAGGCGTGGGGAACATCATTTAAGACGTGGGATAAAATTGAACCTCCAGCTGATGGAGATGCTTTCTTTAGAAAAGGAGAAGCTTACAACACTTCATATGGAAAAGATTTCATGAAATGGTATCAAGGGGCTCTTGAAGATCACCTACAGACCATTTCAAAGCAAGCTCATAAATATTTTGATCGTACGTTTGACGTAGAAGTAGGCGCAAAAATTTCCGGTGTGCATTGGAAGATGAATGATCCTGAAATGCCACATGCTGCTGAGTACAGCACAGGTTATTATGATTATGCTAAGCTTCTAGATCAATTTAAAAAATCAAATATGGCATTAACGTTTACCTGTTTAGAAATGGGCGACCAGGATGCACAAACAGCTCCTTATTATAGTGCTCCAAAAACGTTAGTAACTCAAATTGCTACATTAGCAAACGAGCGTAACCTTTCGTTGAATGGAGAAAATGCACTTCCGATTATTAATAATGAGTGGGGATTTGATAACGCGTCTGAAATGGTATTTAACTATGACTTTGATGGGTTTACGCTTCTTCGTATGACGTATCTATTTGACGAAGCCGGCAATCCAACCAACGAACTTAGGATGTTAAAAGATAAGCTCGCGCTAGAACCCTTACCGGTTACGCTGAAGGTAAGTGGTGTACAGCTAGAAAAAGGACAAACCCTTCATGTAACGGGTAATCGAGGAGAGTTAGGACGTTGGAATACAAGCAGCTATCACTACATCTTAAAGCAAAAGTCAGACGGAATCTTTGAGGGAAATTTTGATTTAGCCGCGGATCGTCAGTACGAATTTAAGTTTTATATTAAAGATCAAGGTGGGGAAATTATTTGGCAAGATGGTGAGAACCAAAACTATCATACACCAGCAAAGGGAAAAGGGTCTTATTTAGCAACATGGTAATGGAATTGAAACAGCCGCCTATTCTTTCAAGAATAGGCGGCTGTTTTATATTGAATAGTTTCGTTTTTTATTTTGCTTGGTCTTGACTGTCGGCATGTTCTTTTGGACTTTGTTTATCATGACTAGAAGACATCATGTTTGACATGATGACATGGCCATCTCCACCGCATACTTTACACTTTATAAATGAAAGCAGCGCAAATCCAAATTTCGTTCCGCTTCCTTGGCAGTGTGGACAAACATAACGAAGAGGCATTTTGATACCATCCTTTTTTATAAATTCTTTTACATTATAATTTTTTCATATTTCTCTCACAAGGTACAAAAGGTAGAAGAGTAAGCAAGGGATTTTGCTGCTAGTTAAAAAGTCGGGGGTGTAAAATCATCGATTTTTGTTGCTTTTAGGCGAAGAGTTCAATATTTTCCACCCTTTTTGTCAATGTAATCGGTTTCAAAAAGGTTCATGCTGCACTAAAATGAGAGCATATAGGAGGTGCGGTTACATGGAGAGCCAAAGCAAATTGCAAGAAAAAGAAGTAATTTCAGTACAAAAAACAAAACAAACGCAGTCGTCAATTCGCACAAATAATCGTAAAAAGTGGAAAAAAGCAGGAATATTTACCTTGTTTGTAGGGCCCGTCTTTTTAGCATTTAGTATGATTGTTTTATATCCATTTTTATCTGGTGTTTATTACGCCTTTACAAATTGGAATGGTGTAACAGGAAATATTGAGTGGGTAGGGTTAGATAACTTTAAATACTTACTTTTTGAAGATAAGCAATTTCATGCTTCCTTCATTCTAACCGCGAAGTACACCGTTGTCGCTATTTTATTAACAAATGTGGTCGGATTTAGCCTAGCTTTACTGGTCACACAGATGCTTAAGACAAGAAATATTTTAAGAACAGTTTTCTTCTTGCCTAACTTAATTGGCGGACTATTACTGGGATTTGTATGGCAATTCATTTTTATTCGAGGTTTTTCGTCTATCGGTCAATTAACGGGTTGGTCACTTTTTGAGCTTCCTTGGTTAGGAGATGCTAATACTGCATTTTGGGGAATTGTTATTGTCAGCGTATGGCAAGGCGCAGGGTATATCATGATTATCTACGTAGCAGCTTTGCAAAACGTTCCGCAAGAGCTTCTTGAAGCAGCAAGAATTGACGGGGCAAACCGTTGGCAAACACTTCGCCATATTACACTACCAATGGTAGCACCAGCCGTCACAATTTGTTTATTCTTAACTATTTCGTCCTCATTTAAAATATTTGATGTAAACTTATCATTAACAAACGGTGGTCCGTTTAAATCAACAGAAATGTTAGCGCTTAACATTTATACAGAGGCTTTCGTTAATAACCGTTATGGTATTGGAGAAGCAAAAGCACTGATTTTCTTCTTAATCGTAGCAGGTATTACAACGCTTCAAGTTATGTATACGAAGAAGAAGGAGGTTGAATCTTAATGGGCAACAAGTATACAGGAAAGACGTTTATTATTGAAATCTTAGCAATTGTCTTAGGTTTAATCTTCCTTGCTCCGTTTTACTATGTTATTGCTAACTCATTAAAGCCGTTTGCAGAAATTTTAACCAATACATCAGCTTTACCATCGGCTTTTCAATGGCAAAACTACGTAACAGCTTTTGAAAGAATGGATTACTTACGAGTTTTCAAGAATTCACTAATTATTACAGTAGCAAGCAACCTAGTTATTGTGATCTTTTGTTCAATGGGAGCATATATGCTTGTACGTACAAAATCAAAGTTCAGTAATTTTATCTTTTTGCTCTTCGTAGCAGCCATGGTTATTCCTTTCCAATCAATTATGATTCCTTTAGTAAAAGCGGCAAGTTCATTTGGATTAATGAACAGCATTTGGGGACTAGTTGTGATGTATCTAGGATTTGGTTCTGGGTTAGCAATCTTCTTATATCACGGGTTCATTAAAGGGATACCAGTGGAATTAGAAGAAGCAGCAATTATTGATGGGTGCTCCACGTTTGGTGTATTTTGGAGAATTGTATTCCCTTTATTAAAGCCAATTACGGTAACGATTATTATCTTAAACAGCTTATGGATTTGGAACGATTTCTTATTACCATTACTTGTTCTGCAAGATCCATCATTACGTACAATTCCACTAGCAACGTTTTTCTTCTTTGGACAATACACAAAGCAGTGGGATTTAGCACTAGCAGCATTAATGTTAAGCATCATTCCATTATTAATCTTTTTCTTTTCGATGCAAAAACATATTATCAAAGGAATTACAAGTGGGTCTATTAAATAATAAACTTGGAACCTATGCTCATAATTAATGAGCATAGGTTCCAAACATAGGAGGAACCAAACATGAAACTAAAAAAACTTCCCTTAGCAGCAGGTGTACTATCAGCATCTCTTTTATTTACAGCAGCGTGCTCTAGCGATAGTTCGTCTGGAGATAATGCAAGCGGTGGCGCAAAAGGTGATCAAGTTGTTGTTGATATTTTCCAAGGAAAAGTTGAGATTGCAGATCAGCTAAAAGCATTAACGGATCAATATACAAAAGAAAATCCAAACGTAACATTCAACATTGAAACAGTTGGAGGCGGTGCAGACGGTGCAGCAGCACTAAAAGCGAAGTTTGCTTCTGGAAATGAGCCTGATATCTTCTCAAACGGTGGCTATCAAGAAGCCGTTACCTGGAAAGACAAGCTTGAAGATTTATCTGATGAGCCTTGGGTGAAAGATGCATTTGATAATACGTTAGATCCAATGACGATTGACGGCAAGGTATATGGTCAGCCGATGAACTTAGAAGGATACGGCTTTACGTATAACAAAGAGCTTTTTAAAAAAGCGGGCATTAAAGAAGTACCACAGACGTTAGATGAACTAGAAGCAGCAGCTAAGAAGTTAAAAGCAGCGGGAATCACGCCGTTTTCAATTGGATATGGTGAATGGTGGGTATTAGGAAATCATGGTTTAAACATTCCATTCTCTGCTCAAGAAGACCCTGATGCTTTTATCAAGAGCTTAAACGAAGGTACTGGAAAAATTTCAGGTAACCAGCAGTTTAAAGACTATATTAAGCTATTAGATTTAACAATTAAGTATGGAAATAAAAACTCGTTGACAACGGATTACAATACGCAAGTAACAAACTTTGCAACGGGTGAAGCAGCTATTATTCAACAAGGAAACTGGATTCAGCCAATGCTTGATAAAATTAATCCAGACTTAGATTTAGGTGTTATGCCAATGCCTCTTGGTGACGGTGGAAATGTGAAAGGGAAAATCTCAGTCGATGTACCAAGCAGCTGGGTTGTTCATAACGGTGCACCAGAAGCAGATAAAGAAGCAGCAAAAGATTTCTTAAACTGGATGGTAACATCGGAAGAAGGCAAGCGTGCACTTGTAGAAGAGTTTAAGTATGTTCCTGCATTTAAGACAATTGAAGCGGACGCAAAAGATATCGGTCCATTAGGTGCGGAAATCTTAAAGTACTCTGAAGAAGGACAAACAATGCCTTGGCAGTTTATGAAGTTCCCGGATGGTGTGAAAGAAGAATTTGGTGCTTCACTTCAAGAGTATGTTGGTGGTCAAGTAACGGAAGAAGAATTGTTTAAATCATTTGAAAGTACTTGGGATAAACTAAAAAAATAACTTAATGTATAAGAGCTTCTCCTGTAGTGGAGAAGCTTTTTATTGTACATAATACTTTACATAGGGTGGGGGGGTACATTATAATTTCAATTATGAAAGGTGGTTTTTGGATGGAAGAAAACCGTGGGTCGGAAGTAAAAGTAGATTGCCATGCAGGTAATGCAAGGCGAAGTCATCATTCTCCAGAAGTAAAGAAAAACTTAACGAGTCGCCTTAATCGAATTGAAGGACAAATTCGGGGAATTAAAGGGTTAATTGATAAGGATACGTACTGTGATGATGTCATTACGCAAATATCGGCTGTTCAGTCAGCTTTAAATAGTGTCAGTAAAATTTTATTAGAAGGTCATTTAAAGCACTGTGTTGTAGAAAGAGTACAAGAGGGCGACGAGGAAGTAGTAGATGAGTTATTAACAACAATTAAAAGATTAATGAAATAAAAAAGGAGCTGGAAAAGATGGAACAAACAGTATTATCAGTACAAGGTATGTCTTGTGGACATTGTGTAAAAGCAGTTGAAGGTGCAGTATCAGAATTAAGCGGTGTAAAAAGTGTAAAGGTTAATTTAGAATCAGCAACGGTTGAAGTTGAATATGATGAAAGTAAAGTCAGCCTTGAAACGATTAAAGAATCAATTGATGATCAAGGCTATGACGTAGCGTAAAATCGCGTGCGAATAACTTCGCACGTTCTCTTTTAAAAAGTAATATACCTATATAGGGTATATGAGGAGGGGTTCTATGAAAAGCCAAAAAGACATTACGTTACGTATAGAGGGTATGACGTGCTCAGCCTGTGCAAGCCGAATTGAAAAAAGTTTAAAGAAAATAGATGGAGTTGAAGATGCAGCTATTAACCTTGCATTAGAAAAAGCAACAATTCGCTATACACCTGAAGTAGTTCAGTCACGCGTTTTTGAAGAAAAAGTGCAGAATCTAGGATATGATGTCATTTATGAAACAGAAGAACTAGACATAACCGGGATGACCTGTGCAGCTTGTTCAAGCAGAATCGAAAAGGTATTAGGAAAGCAGCAGGGAATTGCTCATGTAAACGTGAATCTTGCATTAGAAACGGCAACTCTAAAATATAATGAAGAACAAATTGATCTATCTACCATCATTAATAGAATTGAAAAATTAGGATACGGTGCGTCTTTAAAGGCTGAAAAAAACGAAAATATCCGTGAAAAAGTAACCAATCAACAAGAGCTCAAATTTTTAATTGCAGCAATATTAAGTATCCCGCTACTTTGGGCCATGGTTAGTCACTTTTCCTTTACGGCCTTTATTCCTGTACCGCCGATGTTTTTAAATCCATGGTTTCAAATGGCCCTTGCTACGCCAGTTCAATTTCTTATCGGTGGACAGTTTTATGTTGGAGCCTATAAAGCGCTAAGGAATAAAAGTGCAAATATGGATGTTTTGGTGGCTTTAGGAACGAGCGCTGCTTATTTTTACAGCGTTTATTTATCGATTCAATCCATTGGTTCAAATGCTCATATGATTGAACTTTATTATGAAACAAGCGCAATCTTAATTACCCTTATTTTACTCGGGAAATTATTTGAAGCTAAAGCAAAAGGGCGCTCTTCAGAGGCAATTCGAACGCTTTTAAGTTTACAAGCAAAAACGGCAATTGTAGAGCGAGAAAATCAACAGGTTGAAATCCCTATTGAAGAAGTGAAGCACGGAGACGTTGTTTATGTGAAGCCAGGCGAAAAAATTCCAGTAGACGGTGAGGTAATAGAAGGACAATCTGCAATTGATGAGTCCATGCTAACAGGAGAAAGTATTCCGGTTGAAAAATCGATTGGTGATGATGTGACGGGAGCCACAGTGAACAAAAATGGCTTTTTAAAAGTAAAAGCAACAAAAGTGGGAAAAGAAACAGCCCTTGCACAAATTATAAGAGTTGTGGAAAGCGCACAAGGTTCTAAAGCCCCTATTCAACGCGTGGCTGACCGTATTTCAGGTATTTTTGTTCCCATTGTTGTAGCAATAGCAATCGTTACGTTTTTTGTTTGGTATATGGTGCTTGATCCTAGTGACTTTGCTTCAGCGCTTGAAAAAATGATTGCTGTACTTGTAATTGCCTGCCCTTGTGCATTAGGTCTAGCTACCCCAACGTCAATTATGGCAGGATCAGGTCGAGCAGCCGAACTAGGTGTTTTATTTAAAGGCGGTGAGCATCTAGAAGCAGCTCATGAAGTAGATACGATCGTGTTAGACAAAACTGGTACCGTGACAAAGGGTGAGCCACAAGTAACGGATATTGTGACGGAAACAGGCGCAAGCCAAGAAAAGCTTTTACAGCTTGTTGCCTCTGCTGAAAGTCAGTCTGAGCATCCATTAGCACGCGCCATTGTCAAAAAGGCTTCTGAACAAAATCTTAGTTTGCTAAAAATTTCAGCTTTTGAAGCAATACCTGGACATGGTATAAAAGCGATTATAGAGGATGAGGAAATTTTAGTGGGTACGAGAAAGCTTATGTCTGATTCTGGTATTGAAGTTGCGGGTGTTGAATCACTCATTTCAGAAATTGAGTCTCAGGGGAAAACGGTTATGCTAATTGCTTTAAACAGTGAATATGCAGGGTTTGTAGCAGTTGCTGATACGGTTAAAGAAACGTCAGCGAAAGCTATTAAGGCCCTAAAAGAAATGGGACTTCACGTTGTGATGATTACAGGTGATAATAAGCAAACAGCAAATGCTATTGCTAATGAAGTGGGAATTCATCATGTGCTTGCTGAAGTATTACCAGAAGAAAAAGCAGCCGAAATTCAAAAGCTGCAGGCTCAAGGGTCAAAAGTGGCAATGGTTGGTGACGGCTTAAATGATGCACCGGCTCTAGCAGTGGCTGACGTTGGAATGGCGATTGGAACCGGTACGGACGTTGCGATTGAAGCAGCAGACTTAACGCTTATGAGAGGTGACCTTACAAGCATCGTTCATGCTTTGCAAATGAGTAAAGCAACAATGCGTAACATTAAACAAAATCTCTTTTGGGCATTCGGCTACAATACTATTGGAATTCCAATTGCTGCAATAGGATTTTTGGCACCGTGGTTAGCTGGAGCAGCCATGGCGTTCAGTTCTGTATCCGTTGTGTTAAATGCGCTGCGTTTGCAGAAAATGAAGATTTAGAAGACAGACGGGAACATAAGGAATTCAGCTAATGATAAACCTGAACGATTAAAAGGAAAGAATTTTTAATCGTTCAGGTTGTTTTAATTGTGAAAACAATGTTGGGAACGAGTTTAGACAACGTAAAGAAATTTTTTCTTTTTTGAACATTTGTTCTGTTATTTCTCACCTTCTTTTTTGAATGGAGGAGGTGAAACTTTTTGCACAAAAAGAGCTCCATCCATTTGTTCGCGGGGCGTAATTAATGTTTGCATGGTTCCGCTATCTAAGAAAATTGTTTTTTTGAATATCCATTCGTTTTCCCGTTGCTTTTGTAGTTGAGAAAAATCTACAAACGTAGTAGGTGAATTCACCTTAGAGAGGTAGTCTTCCAAACTTTTTTTAGGTGGCTTGCTTAGTTTATAAGCTTGACCCGTATCTGTTATAGTTTCGCCTTCATACATAAACAGACCCATATAGTAAGAGTCATTTTGAAGGGTTTTTGATATCTTAGAACCCATTGGTTCAAACTTTGAAAAGAACGAACGGAAATTTTTAAAAATATGCATGTTATGAGCCCAAATGATGATTTTTTCATTTGGATAAAGTTCATTGTACAACCATTCAACATTTTCACAAAGTCGTTGTTCACGCACTTTTTTATAAGTGCGATGATCTTCTGTCAAGTGATTCAGAAAATATAAGCGGTTAGCTAACGAACGCTGCATGACGTGTAGATATGTTTCTTTACCTTGTTCTCGTTCATTAAGAAGGTGAAATTGAATTGATTTTATCAGATCGTTAGCCTTTGTGATTGCTTGTTCTTTAAAATGTTCAAAGAGCTGCAACACATCGTTTGGTACTTTTTTTCGTGCCGCTGTATATTGACCAATTTTGTAGTACCACTCATATGCACCTCGTTCAATAAATTCAAATGCTTGTAGCTGTTCTTCTGTAACGAATGGCTGTAATTTTGCTACAAATCTTAAAAAGGTGTCAGGGGTTGAAGAAGGGTTTATATCAATTCCAGCTAAACGAAAATCTTGTCTTTTTAATAGATGAAAAAGGGGCTCGGTATCTTCTGTTGCCCACAAAGAATAAATACTATTTTTCATGAAAGCTTCTGTTGTGGAAGCTTCTTTCAATTCATTTGCTCCGTATGCTTCAGCAAGGCCGCTTTCGAATGCCAATACGTTAAACCCCATCTCTTTATGCAAGAATGAAATTATCTTTTCTTTTAATATGGTGTGTTCTCGAATGAAGTGCCCATTTTCACCAAGCCAGACAATTCTTTTATCTTGAATAACTGACTTTAAAAATGAAAAGTCTTGAGAAGCACAATCTATAGGCTCAGCTAGACGATATGAATGTGCTTCTAGCCAATTAATGACTTCCTTTTCTCTCTCTTTACTAAAAAACATGAGACACCACCCTTTGTATAAATTACCTATTTAGTATACAAAAATAGGAAGAAAATTTAAAATAATAAGATAAAAATGAAAATGATATGGTAGTATATGTATATAGTTAGTGCTTCTACTATCTAGACAAAAGGTGGAGGACAACATGATTCAAGGAATAAATCACTGCTGCTTTTCAGTATCTAATTTAGCTCAGTCAATCGGTTTTTATAAGCAGGTTCTAGGTGCTAATCTTCTTGTTACTGGCACAACCACAGCTTATTTGGATTTAAATGGTTTATGGATAGCGTTAAATGAAGAGAAACATATTCAAAGAAATGAAATTCACGATTCCTATACCCATTTTGCGTTTTCAATTAAAGCTGGAGATTTAAAATGTTTTGAGGCAAAACTAGCGGCTTATCATGTACCAATTTTAAAAGGAAGAACAAGAGATGAGCGTGATAGAGAGTCAATTTATTTCACGGACCCAGACGGGCATAAGTTTGAAGTACATACGGGCACGTTAGAAGACAGACTTCGCTATTACAAAGAAACAAAACCTCATATGGTATTCGCTGAAGAAGAGAAAGGGAAATGAAAAAGTGGCTTATGTTGAGCGGAATCTTTTTTCTAATGGTAGGAGTTGTTATAGGGTTCATATATATAAGAAAGGGTGAATCTCTTCAAATAGGAACCATTACAACTTTTCCTCACAATAAAAAAACAGTGGCAATCGAGTTAGATAATGAAAGCTCTATTAGCTCAGTTCATCTCATAGCTATACAAGTAAATAATCAAGCACATCCAAGTGGGCTAGAACTTGAGCAAATAAAAGCGAACGAAGTGATCAACTTATCAGATCAGATTGATCAACAGCTAACGCTACAAGAGGTGCATAAGAAGATAGAGCCTTCCAGTAAAAGATATATGTTAAAAATTACTCATAGCAAACCAATTGAACGAGTGGCTCTTACCTATAAGTATGTGGGAAAAACGCAAACACAAGTAATAATTTTGGATTAAAAAGTGGGAGTGTGCCAAATGATTATTAAAAACCTTGAAGTAAAGCATGAAACTATTCCGTTAAAAGTACCATTTAAAACAGCGCTCCGAACAGCAACAGAAATTGAAAGCGTTGAAGTGATTATTACGTTAGAAAATGGAATAACGGGTAGAGGAGCGGCTGCCCCAACGTATGTGATTACAGGTGATTCGTTAGAGAGCATTTTAGCAGCTCTTAAAGGGCCTATTAAAGCTGCGATAATTGGAAGAGATGTTAAAGAATTTCAACTGTTACTTCAAAGCGTACAGTCTTGCTGTATAGGAAATACTAGTGCTAAAGCTGCTGCTGATATTGCTCTTCACGACGCATATAGTAGATTGATAGAAGTTCCGCTTCATACTTACTTAGGGGGTAAAAAAACACTTTCTACCTGTATGACCATTGGTGTGGACACTCCAGAGAAGATGACGAAAGCTGCTAAATTAGCCGTAGCTGACGGCTTTCAAGTGCTTAAAATAAAGGTTGGGGCGAATCCAGAGTTAGATATTGAACGCATACAGAAAATTCACGAAGCTATTCCTTCATACATAAAGCTTCGTTTAGATGCAAATCAAGGTTGGCGTGCGAAACAAGCAGTGCAGATTATTCATGAGATGGAAAATAGAAACTTTAACATTGAGTTTATTGAACAGCCAGTTCCTTCCTATGATTTAGATGGCCTAAAGTTTGTAACTAATCGGGTTTCTACACTTATTATGGCAGATGAAAGCTTGTTTTCGGTAAAGGACGCGTTAAAGCTTGTCGCAGGGCGCTATGTAGATTTATTAAATATTAAGCTTATGAAGTGCGGTGGAATAAACGAAGCATGGAAAATTGCGAGTATTGCAGAAGCAAACGGTGTGAGTTGTATGATTGGTAGCATGATGGAACCTTGTTTTTCTGTAGGGGCGGCAGCACACTTTGCAGCAGCACATCCAAATGTTCAGTACTTTGATTTAGATGCTCCCTTGTGGTTAGATAGCGATCTGGATGTGTTAAGTTATCAAGGGGACCAAGTCATCTTATCTTCACTTCCAGGAGTGGGAGCTATGCAATCTACTTTACAAGGAAACTAAAAAAAGTGCCAGCTAATAGCATAATCTAGTTGGCATTGTTGTCTTTTTTGCTGAATGTTTGAAAATATAAGCTTGTACGTTTTTACTGCGCGTCTTTTTTTTTCTCCTCGATGATAGTTGCAATATGGTTGATAGTTTTGGTCAAGTCATCAATTTTTTTCTCAAAGCGAATGAGCAAATAAAAGGCGACCGCAATTGGAAAACCCACATTGGCGATAACATTTAACCAGCTTTCGATTAGAGGCACCTCCTTAATATGGACTTGCTATATCATATGCAGTCTTTCACAAAGGGTTCATTATGCTGAAAATAAGTTCTTATATACGTTTTTATTGTTGTTAAATGGAAAGGGGGAAGATTTTCCTTGGAGCAAGAAGTTTCCATTTTTTTAGATCCCAAAGATGTTAATAGAAAAGCATCTTATTACACATTGGGGGTTGTATTGCTTAGTACGATTGTTTACACATGGCTTTGGGGATTAGAATTTACCATTACTTTAATGTTCTTTTTTAAGTTTATCGGTTTTTATTTTTTATTGATTTTTCTTCATGAATTGCTTCATGGAATTGGTTTTTTGTGGTTTGGAAAGGTAAAGTTATCAGATTTAAAGTTTGGTTTTATTTGGAAATATATGATTTGTTACGCACACTGTAAAGTTGCCATTCCTATGCGTGCTTTTCGCATGGCACTGTTGTTACCTGTACTTCTTACAGGATTTGTTCCGCTCATTATCGGATTGGTAGTTGGCAACGGCATGCTTGTAGCAATCTCAACATTATTAGTTGGGGGTGGTGCTGGAGATTGGCTTATTTATCGTTCGATTCGCTCATTTTCTAAAGATACGCTGGTAAAAGATCATAAAGATAATATTGGTTGTACGGTTTATTTTTGTAATGAAATGAATGAAAATAAAAACATCAATACATAGATTAAAAAGCGCATGAATTTCTTCATGTGCTTTTTGTATAAAAAAATTTCAAAAAAAGACTTGAAATTTTGGATGCGTTTTCATATTATTATAAACAAAGGTAATTACTTTTAGAAAAAGATACCTATGTTATGATGTTTAGTAAATAATTATAATAAACAAGGGGATGGAAAAAATGAAATATTTTTTAGACAGTGCAATCTTAAATGAAATTACATATGCTTATGAGAATTGGGCAATTGATGGAGTGACAACTAATCCACGGCACATAATGAATAGCGGTAAACCATTTTTAACAGTGTTAGATGAGCTAGCAAAAGAGTTTGAAGGCGTTGCAAATTTTCCAATTTCAGCAGAGATCAATCCACATCTAGATGATGCGAAAGAGATGGTTCATGAAGGTAGAAAAATTGCTCAACTTTCACCAAACTTTATTATTAAAATTCCATGCACAGAGCCTGGATTGATTGCGGCAAAAGAACTTGAAAAAGACGGAATATCAACTAACGTTACGCTTGTCTTTTCTCCATCTCAGGCATTGCAACCGGCTAGAGTTGGTGCCAAATTCGTTTCTCCTTTTGTAGGCTGGAAAGAAAATAGTGGAGACGATGCGACAGCTTACATTCAAGATATTATTAAAATCTATCAAAACTATAATTACGAAACAGAAGTTATCGTAGCGGCGTTACGAAACGGTAAGCAAATTGCAGATGCGGCAAAAGCAGGTGCTCATATTGTGACATGTGGGTTTGATGTGTATAAAGAAAGCTTCTATCATCCATTTACAGATTATGGGTTAGATAAATTTAGAAAAGCATGGGATAATACAATTACCGAACAAACGGTTTTAAAGTAATATACTAGATAAATAGAAAGCTCCTCTTAGTAGCATTATCAATAATCCTTAGAGGAGCTTTTTAGATAAGCATTTTACAACAAAGGAAGCGATTGTTGATGTCTAAGTTTGAGCAGTTAAAAAGCCTGAATTCACACCTATCTTTTTATCATGTAGAAGAAAAACAATTTAAGAATTATGGGAAGGTTATCACAGACTATAATTTTGATGAAATAAAGGCTTATATGGAAGAGATACAAATTCCTAGCGAGGGAAATATATACGTAGCTTCAGACAGTATAATGGAAGAAAAATCATTAAAGAAGCAGATTGAAGCAAATTCATATGGTCAGATGCCTATCCAAATTGGTTACTGTAATGGTTTAAATACTTCTTTAAACGGGCTGGAGTATCATCAAGGTAATGAAATTAATTTTGCTGTAACCGATATGGTTTTGTTGCTAGGGAAGGTGCAAGATATTTCAGAAGGGTTATATGACTCTAAAAATGTAGACGCTTTCTTTATTCCGGAAGGGACTGCTGTAGAGCTATATGGTACAACGCTTCATTTTGCTCCATGTAAAGTAACAGATGAAGGGTTTAAAACGATTGTTATTTTGCCAAAAGGAACGAACGAACCTTTAGCTGGTGGAGTGGATAGCGAAAGTGATCAGCTGCTTTTTATGAAGAATAAATGGCTTTTAGCTCATCCAGATCGTAAAATACTCATTGATAAAGGTGCACACCCTGGAATAAAAGGTGATAATATACAAGTTAATTACTGAATATTAAAGCAAATATTGGTGTAGGGGGAATAAAACGTGCAAAATCAAAGTCCATTATTTACACTTCTGTCCTGTTTAGTGTTTATGGCACTACTCGGTTGGTGGACGTATAAAAAGACAAAGGGTACAAACACCACAACGGAAGGATACTTTTTAGCGGGGCGTGGCTTGTCCGGTGGATTTATTGCTGGAGCTTTAATTTTAACGAATTTATCTGCAGAGCAAATGATTGGGTTAAATGGTCAATCGTATGCAGCGAACATGACAAATATGGCTTGGGAAGTAACAGCGGTTATTGCAATTGTTATTATGACGCTTATCTTACTACCTCGCTATTTAGGTGGAGCATTTACAACACTACCACAGTTTTTGAGAGATCGTTATGATGAAGGCGTAAGACGTTTAGCTGTTTTACTATTTATGTTAGGGTACGTCCTTGTTACGATTCCTTCTACTTTATATTCAGGTGCATTAGCCCTGATGAAACTGTTTGATATTCCGAGTTTATTAGGAATTTCTTATATCCAATCTGTTTGGTTAATGGTTTGGACTATTGGGATTATTGGCGCATTCTTTGCTATTTTCGGAGGAATGAAAGCCATTGCGGTTTCCGATACGTTTATTGGAATCGGTTTAATCATCGTTTGTTCCATTATTCCTTTAATCGGATTGTTTCAATTGGGCGATGGAAGTATCGGTGCGGGGCTTAAGACCATTACAACTGTACATCCAGAAAAGATGAATGCAGTTGGATCTAGTACAGATTCTGTGCCTTTTTTAACAATTTTTACAGGAATGATTTGGGCAAACCTATTTTATTGGGGAACCAATCAGTATGCAATTCAGCGTACCCTTGGAGCGGCTAATCTAGCTGAGGGACAAAAAGGAGTATTATATACAGGCTTCTTTAAACTGTTAGTTCCAGTCTTTATGATGATTCCAGGAATTATTGCCTTCCACTTATATGGAGGGGACATGAATCCTGTAGACTTGGCTTTTCCTACTTTAGTATCTAATATTTTACCTTGGTATTTACAGGGATTCTTTTTAGTGGTGCTGCTGGGAGCAGTATTTAGTACCTTTAATGCTCTTATTAACTCAGCAGCTACGATGTTTGCTTTAGACGTGTATAAACCGCTTCGTCCAAACGTAACGGATCAAAAGTTACTTAGTTTAAGTAAATGGTTCGGGGCCGTGCTAGCGCTTGTTAGTTTCTTTATTTCCCCGCTACTAATGTTTGCTCCGGATGGACTATGGGAGTTAATTCGTCGCTTTACAGGATTCTTTAATATTCCTGTGATTGCCATTGTATTAGTCGGTATCTTTGCAAAGCGTGTGCCAGCAGTTGCTGCAAAAGTCGCGATTGGTTTTCATGTTGTTACATACTACATGCTTTTATGGGGAACCAATCATTTATTTGGATTTAAAGTAGATATTAACTTTATTCATGTTTACGCTATTCTTTTCTTTACCGAAGTAGCGATGATGTTGATTATTGGAAAGATTTCACCAAGAAAAGAAGCATGGAACTTCATTCCTAGACCAAAAGTAGATATGAAGCCGTGGAAATATTCACTGCTTGTCTCAATCGTATTACTTGGTTTAATGTTTGCATTTTACATTGTCTTTTCACCAATCGGCTTAGCCTATGCAGGTGGCGTGGTTTCTCCGTATTTCTGGCCAGCACTTTTAGGATTGTTTGTGGTTACCGCTATTTTGGGCTATGTCTCTTTGACGAGATGGAATAAAAAGTATGGACAATATGTAGAAAAAAATACAACTGTTAAGACAGATAATAAGCAGTTTCCCGCTTAATAAAAATGTAAGGTAAAGGAGAACGGCTATATGTTAAAGACAACAATGACAGGGATTTATTTAAAGGAAATTGATAACGGATTTGAGCTGTTTTTTAACAATCAACTTTTTATAAAACACACAGTTGAAAAACCTAGTATATTTGTTGGAGTTGGGGAAGAAAACATTGAAATGTATCGAGGCAATTTCAATATACAAGACTACCTGGTTGAACGCATGGGCTTAAAGTGCGCTGCAATTACTCCAACTGATAGTGGTTATACAATTCAATTCTCTACATTTAAAGGTGAAGATCCGATTCTTCTTGTTGGTATCACAGAAGAAGAAGGGCGTTTAAAGTTAGAGTATACGCAACTAGACGAATCGATCAATCGCTTTTGGCTTCGAGTTGCAGCTGATAAATTAGAAAAAGTATACGGGTGCGGAGAGCAGCTTTCACATTTTAATATGAGAGGTAAAAACTTTCCACTTTGGACTTCTGAACCTGGTGTAGGGCGCAATAAAAAAACGTATACGACGTGGCAAGCTGATGTTAAAGATAAAGCCGGAGGGGATTATTACAATACTAATTACCCTCAACCTACATTCGTTTCTACGAAAAAGTACTATTGCCATGTAGAAACAACTGCGTACGCAGATTTTGATTTTCGTAATCCAAATTTTCATGAGCTTCAGATATGGGAAATTCCTCAATACGTATTATTTGAGACGGCAGATACGTATTTGGAGCTAGTTGAAAAGATGACGGCAGTTTTCGGTCGTCAGCCTGAGCTTCCTGATTGGGTATATAATGGCGTAACTTTAGGCATTCAAGGTGGAACGGAAGTTGTTGAAGAAAAGCTAAACAAAGCGTTAGAGAAAGGTGTTAAAGTTGCTGGGGTATGGTGTCAGGACTGGCAAGGTAAACGCATTACGTCTTTTGGTAAGCGACTAATGTGGAACTGGGAATGGAATCAAGATGAATATCCGAAACTAGATCAAAAAATAGTAGAATGGAAACAAAAAGGCATACGCTTTTTAGGCTATATTAATCCTTACGTAGCGGTTGAGGGACAGTTATATAAGGAGGCAAATGAGAAAGGGTATTTAGCATTAAACGAAGCTGGTGAAACGTACTTAGTAGACTTTGGAGAGTTTTACTGTGGTGTCGTTGATTTCACCAATGAAGAAGCGACTGAGTGGTATAAAAAGGTTATTCAAACAAATATGATTGAGTTTGGGTTAGATGGTTGGATGGCTGATTTCGGAGAGTATTTGCCAACAGATGTAGTGCTTAAAAATAAGGAAGATGCGAAAAAAATGCACAACGCGTGGCCAACACTTTGGGCAAAAACAAATTATGAAGCCGTTTCTGAAGCAGGTAAACTTGGAGAAGTCGTTTATTTTATGCGAGCTGGCTATACGGGTATTCAAAAATATTGTACGCTCCTGTGGGGAGGAGATCAAAGTGTTGACTGGTCTCTGGACGACGGATTAGCTTCTGTGATACCAGCAGCACTGTCATCTGGTATGACAGGATGTGGATTACACCATAGTGACATTGGTGGTTATACAAGTCTTCATGGAAATAAGCGTTCAAAGGAACTGCTGTTAAGATGGACTGAGATGGCAGCGTTTACACCTTTTATGCGAACTCATGAAGGAAATCGTCCCGATGATTGCTTCCAATTCGACGGAGATGATGAAACGTTAGAACACTTAGCAAAAATGACGACTGTATATACAACATTGGCACCGTATACAAAGACACTTGTAAAAGAAAATGCTGATCGCGGTATACCTGTACAGCGCCCACTGTTTATGCATTATGAACAAGATCAGAAAGCTTATGATATTCAGTATCAATATTTGTATGGTCAGGATCTATTAGTAGCACCTGTACACCAAGAGTTACAGACAAAATGGGATGTGTATCTACCAGAGGATGACTGGGTTCATCTGTGGAGTGGTAAGGAGTATCAAGGTGGAGAAGTTTCAGTTGAAGCACCTATCGGTTATCCACCAGTTTTTTATCGTAAAAGTTCAGAATGGAAAGCTTTATTTGAAAAAATTTCTACTCTGTAAAAAAACAGAAAAAACTGCCGGTTTCTTCAGCAGTTTTTTCTGTTTAGTTAAAAAAGATCACTAAAAGGTAGTGATGTATGATATAATCATTATTATGAATGAGAGAAACAAGGAATAAAGGGGAAAAGTTTATGTTAAATACATCTGTTTTATATTTGCCAATCGGGAGAAAAACATTTGATATTGAAGTGGCAGAACAATATCGCAAGCAAAGTGAAAATTGGCTGCAAGCATCTTGTGCCAAAGTTATAGCACCAAATGAAATTCTTACATCTGTAGAAGAGTTAGAAGACTTTCTACAATTAATTCGTCATGAGTCAATTGATACTTTACTATATCAAAGCGTAACGTTTGCCGATGGAGAGTTTATGGTGAAAACGCTTGAATATTTTACAAATCCTGTTGTGGTATGGTCTGTTCGAGAACCAAGTGTTGGCGGTCGCTTGCGACTAAACTCGTTAACAGGTGGCAATAGTACAAGTAACGTACTTAGAAATCATAACCATCCATTCTCATTTGTATTTGGCAACCCTGATGAAGAACAGCTGCAGCGCAAGTTAACTAAACAGCTTAGCGTAATGCGTGTCATTCAATCATTAAAAGATATGAAGGTTGGAGTAGTCGGAGATTATCCACCTGGATTCTTCTTCTCTCAAGCCGATGAAGATGAACTGCATCAAGCATTTGGTGTTACCTTAAAAAAAGTAGATTTGCAAAAAGCATTTAAAGAATGTATTCATATTCCAAAGTCAGAATGGGGTGGAGAAGTAGATCGTGCTGAACAACAAGTAATAGGGCTGCAGCGCGATGATGAAACCGTGCAAAAGTTTGCTCAATTTTCTACTTATATAAAACGAGAGATTGAGAAGGAAGGTTTTACATCACTTGCTATGCGATGTTGGCCAGATTTTTTCAATGATCTAGGAGCAGCACCGTGCTCAACTCTGTCTCAGTTCACAGAGGATGGAATGGTAACATCATGCGAATCTGATATTCATGGATCAATTTCCATGTTTATCTTAAGAGAATTAGCAAACGGAAACGCTCCATATTTGGGAGACTTAGTTCACATTGATGAAGAGAAAAATTCAGCTGTATTTTGGCACTGTGGAGCTGGTGCTTATTCGTTAGCTCGTCCAGATACTGGAGCTACAGCTGGTGTTCATCCTAACAGAAAGATTGGCTTGGCAATGGACTTTGGGTTAAAAGCTGGAGAAGTAACGATGTTCCGAGTAAGTCATACACCAGACGGTTATCGTTTATTAATTATGAAAGGAACGGCGCTTGACGTTGAACAGCCTTTTACCGGTACGTCAGTTGAAGTAGAATTAGCTACGGATGTAACGGAGACTTTATATGATTTAATGCATGCAGGTTACGAGCCACATTTTGCATTAGTATACGGTGACGTAGTAGATGAACTTAAAGAGTTAGGAAGAATTTTAAACATCCAAACCAATTTATATACTGGATGTTAAAAGTTTATAAGAAAAGGGTGATAAAAGAAAGTGAAAGCAATTATAGATCCTACCAAAAACATTGCGCTATATTTGCAGGTTAAAGATATTCTTGTAAAGCGTATTCAAGAGAAAGTATGGCCTCCTAATACACTAATTCCAACTGAACAAGAATTGATGGAAGAGTTTGAAGTTAGTCGTACAACCTTACGTCAAGCAATCACAATGCTTGTGCAAGACGGTCTGCTGGAGAAAAAGCAGGGGAAAGGAACGATTGTCAAAACACAGCCATTAATAGGGGGAAGCTTAGGTAAGTTGAAAGGATTTGCAGAAGAAGCAATTGAAAGAGGGTTAACGCCTGAATCAAAGTTAATTCGAGCAGAATTTAAAAAAGATCTTTATTATGAAAAAACAAAGTTGGGGATAGCTGATGATGAAGAAATTCTAGTCATTGAGCGCGTACGGTTTGCTGATGAAGTGCCAATTGCGATTGAAAGATCTTGTTGGCCGGTTCATATCGGAAAAATTTTAAATAAAGAGGATTTAAATAGAGCTAAATTTTATGAAGTCTTAGAAAGTGAAGGGATTTTATTAAAACGTGCAAAAGAAAAGATATCTGCAATGAATGCTACCATTTATGAAGCAGATTTATTAGGTATTAGAGCGGGAGAATCTCTCTTGGAAATGACAAGGTTGAGCTTTGGTTTTGATGATAAGCCTATTGAGTTTACAACTACAAAGTTTCGTAGTGACAAGTACCATTATGATATTGAATTAACGAGATAACAAACATTTTGGGGAGTGGGAGACATGGTAAATACGGCAAGCGTAAAGCAATATGGGTTATATGTAGATGGAGAATGGATTGAGACTAAAAAAGAAATGGATGTTCTTGATAAATATACGCAAGAAACAGCTGCAAGAATAGCAGTTGCCGAAAAACATCACGTTAATCAAGCTGTTCAGGGAGCGAAGAAAGCACTTGAAACCTCATTTTCACCATATGCGCGATACGAAGTATTAATGAAGGTGGCTGAATTGTTAGTAGCCAGAAAAGAAGAATTTGCACAAATATTAGCGATGGAGGTCGGTAAACCAATTCGTGAATCAAGAGGCGAAGTAGAACGTGCTGCTCAAACACTGCAGCTATCTGCTGAAGAAGCTAAGCGTATTCATGGAGATGGAGTTCCTGTTGAATCCGCAGCTGGCTCTGAAAATCGAATGGCATTTACGGTTCGCGTGCCGGTTGGCGTTATCGCTGCGATTACACCGTTTAACGTACCGCTCAATTTGGTGTGTCATAAGATTGGACCAGCACTAGCAGCTGGAAATACTGTTGTACTAAAACCTGCTGAGGTAACCCCTATTTGTGCATTAAAGTTAGCAGCTTTATTTGAGGAAGCAGGATTACCTACAGGACGCTTACAAGTTGTAACCGGAGATGGTGAACAAATTGGTACATGGCTATTAGATAATCCAGACGTTAATATGTTCACTTTTACTGGTAGTCCCCGCGTTGGAGAGTTCATTCGCTCAAAAGCAGGTCTGCGAAAAGTGGCGCTGGAACTAGGAAACAATTCAGCAACGGTTGTTCATAGCGATGCTAATATAGAACAAGCTGCTTCTCTAATTTCTCAGAAAAGCTTTAATAATGCAGGTCAAGTGTGTATTTCTGTGCAGCGCGTGTATGTACATGAAGCCGTTTATACAGCATTTATTGAAAAGCTTAAAGAAAAAACAGCAAAGTTAATTGTAGGAAATCCAATGAGCGAAGAAACTGATATCGGCCCGATGATTCGCTTAAAAGAAGTTGAGAGAGTCGACGCTTGGGTTCAAGAAGCAAAGAGTCAAGGGGCAACTGTTGAAATAGGCGGAAAAGCAAGCGGTTCCTTTTATTTACCAACGGTTTTAACTAACGTAAAGGATGATATGAAGGTTTGCCGTCAAGAAATATTTGGCCCTGTGGTTGCTGTTGCGACATATACTGAAATTGATGAAGTAATTGCTAGAGTGAATGATTCAGAATATGGTCTTCAAGCAGGCTTATTTACAAACGATTTAAGCTTTGCGATGAAAGCTGCTCGTGAAATTGAAGTTGGTGGTTTAATTGTTAACGATGCTTCAGCTTACCGAGTGGATCATATGCCGTATGGTGGTGTGAAAAACAGCGGTAGTGGTAAAGAAGGACCAAAATACGCAATAGAAGAAATGACGGAAGAGCGTATCATCGTTTTAAATCTATAATAACAGCAGAGGCCTATGTATAAACAAGGCCTCTACTTCTGTATAAAAACATAATAGTGAAGGTGCAAACAATGGAATTTTTATTTGTATTAATCCCGATATTTGGAATATTTGCGCTTGGATTTATTGGACAAAAGCGGATTGGATTTGATACGAAATCCATTTCCACAATGGCTTTATACTTAATGTCTCCTGTTTTAGTGTTCCGAACCTTTTATACGACTGTGTTTAACCAAGAGTATGTGTATTTTATTTTATATACGTTTGGCCTTTGTTTCCTACTCATTAGCGTGGTATTTATCTTATCGTGGATAAATCGCTACACAAACTCACAAACGTGTGGAATGATTCTAGCTTCTGCTTTTATGAATAATGGAAATTACGGCACGCCGGTTGTATTATTACTTTTTGGCGCAACGGGGCTTGAGTCGGCTATTATACTGATGGTTATTCAGCAGCTCGTGATGTGTACAATTGGTGTATATTATGCTGCTAAAGGAGGGAAAGGGACAAGTGGAATAAAAGAGTCACTGCGTGCGGTTAAGCGAATGCCAATTATATATGGTGCAATTGTTGGAGTAATGTTTCAGCTCTTACATATAGAACTTAGTAAGCCAGTTTATCAAGCAGTTGATTTAGTTGCTAATGCCGCTATCCCGACAATTATGGTTGTGCTGGGAATGCAGCTTGCTACTATATCCGTTCGAAATTTAGCCAAGAAGAAACTATCTTTCTCCCTTGCTATTAAGCTAGCTATTTCCCCGGTTATTGCATACGTTTTAACGTTGTTTCTCCCGGTTGATGACGTGACAAAGCAAATTATGATTATCATGGCTGCTATGCCTACAGCTGCCAATACAACGATGTATGCCATGCAATTCGACACGGAACCGGAGTTTGTCTCGGTTGCTACACTATTCAGCACGTCTTTAAGCTTAGTGACGTTACCCATTGTGTTTTGGATTGTACTGTAGATATAAGTTAAAAGCTGAAAGGATAGATAATATGCAGAAGCAACAGTCCTATGTAATCAAAAAATACGTTAAGTGGCTTTTCATACTTACATTTATCGTTTTTCTTTTCATGTATTTACTCTATGGTTTTTCGCACTATGTAACCGGAGTTTGTTTTTTAATTTCATTTGTGACGGGTGTTTCATTTTTAATGAGAGAATATACGACTTATTTAGATCATTAAGATTCGATGCACTAACAACAGTTTACTTATATGTTACTATATTCATAGTGGAAAATTATAGGGGGATGATTGATGAATCAATTATTTACTTTATTTTTTTCCGATTTGTTAGCTACTATTCCGCTTTTTATAAGTATAAATCTTTTAAGAGTATAGGTTTACTAATAGGTAAAAAAGACATGGCATAAGCCATGTCTTCTTAATAATAGTAACCATATGGTGGATAGTAAGGGTATGGTGGATAAGGGTATGGGCCGAAGCCGCCACCGTAAAGAGAGCTAGCAAGTAATCCTCCAGCTAATCCCCCTAAGAACGGAGCTCCAAAGATAAATGGTCCTCCGAAAGGACGTCCGAATGGTCTGCCAAATGGACGACCGAAGCCGCCTGGTCTGCCATAAGGTCTGCGAAAATCGTGCTCAGTGTATACGTGTTGGTTTTGATACATAACAATACCTCCTTTTTCTTTAGAAGTATATGCAACAGCCTACAAAACGTTTGGGCAGTAATCTTGTTTAGGTAGATTATTTTTAAAAAAACATAAAGGAGAAAAAGCTATGAATTCATATTCGGTAACAAAGGCAGTTGAAAGTGATTTTTTATCATTTTCAGAGCTGAAAAATCAAGTGCAGAAGCTTCATATTAAAGGAAGGCCTGATTTATATGAAAAGAAGGATTCAACCTTGTCCCGTGGTGAATATCAAAAATGGCTTGAATCGGCTGAAACAGAATTACTAGTCGTACGAGATACAGAGAAGTCTGTCGTTGGATATGTGATCCTTGATTTTAAAAAGGCAGGAGATACTAATCCCATTTTAAAAAACCGGTGCACTTTATTCATTCGAAGCATCGGTATTAGTGAGGATCATCAAAGCAAAGGAATTGGTAAGCTATTAATGAATGAAATCGTTAAATACGGCAGAGAAAAGTCAGTAGATGCTATTGAACTAAACGTATTAGAATTCAATGATCGCGCGATTCAATTTTATGAAAATATAGGATTTACTACTAAAAGTCGTCAGATGGAACTGTTGTTTTAAAAAAGGAAGCGCTCAGTATGGTTATATTGAGCGCTTTTATTTTATCTATTTTGTGCAAGCTCCAGTAAAAAATCATCAAATTTTAGGGAGTGCTGACTATTATCCGTGCGTTTTCGAATAGCAAGGCTGCTATTCGCTACTTCTTGATCGCCAATAATTACGATATAAGGAGCTTTTCTTAGCGTGGCTTCCCTAATTTTAAGGCCAATCTTTTCTTTTCGGCTATCAACTTCAACCCGTCTTCCATGCTGACGTAAGCGCTGTGCAACTTCATTTGCGTAGTCTATATGAGCATCAGCAATCGGCAGAATTTTCACTTGAACAGGTGCAAGCCAAAGAGGGAAGTCTCCACCGTAATGCTCGATTAAAATACCCATAAATCGTTCGATTGAACCGTAAACTGCGCGATGAATCATTACTGGGCGATGAGGGGTGTTATCTTCTCCGATATATGTGCAGTCAAATTTTTCAGGCATTTGAAAATCGAGTTGAACTGTTCCACACTGCCAGCTTCGGCCAAGGGAGTCTAAAATATGAAAATCAATTTTAGGTCCGTAGAACGCTCCGTCTCCTCTATTAATTTCGTAAGCTAATCCTCGTGCTTTTAAGACATTTTCAAGAGACGCTTCCGCTTGTTCCCACATGCTTAAATCTCCCATGTATTTTTCAGGGCGTGTTGAAAGTTCAACTTTATATTCAAAGTCGAACTGTTCATAAAATTCATGAACTAGCTTCAAGACACCATTAAGCTCTGCTTCGATTTGAGCAGGCGTAACAAATAAGTGTGCGTCATCCTGCGTAAATGAGCGAACGCGAAACAAACCGTTTAAAGATCCAGATAGTTCATGTCTGTGTACGAGTCCAAGTTCAGCATAACGAACCGGAAGCTCTCGGTAGCTTCTACGTTTGCTGTTAAACAATAAAATTGCACCGGGGCAGTTCATTGGCTTTAGGGCATAGCTCTGTTCATCTACGTTTGAAAAATACATATTTTCTTGATAGTGGTCCCAGTGTCCAGATTGTTCCCATAAATGTTGCTTCATCATAACGGGTGTTTGAATCTCCGCATATTCAGCTTGAATATGCTTTTGTTTCCAATCGTTAACGAGTTCGTTTCGAATAGACATGCCGTTTGGTAAGAAAAATGGCATGCCGGGTGCTTCTTCCAGAGTCAAAAAGAGTTCAAGCTCTTTTCCTAGCTGCTGATGGTTTTGTTTTTCAAGTTTTGCGTTTCTCATGTTTTTTCCTCCCAATAATTAAATAAAAAAACGCACTCATCCCAAAAGAAGGGACGAGTGCGGTCGTGGTACCACCCTAATTTCACGACAAATAAGCGTCGTGCTCAAAAATGATAACGGATCTCCCGATTACGGATAGTTTGCAAAGCATTTCCCCGCAATAGCTCAAAGATGGTAAATCAACTTTGCTTTTAAAGGGCTCACAGCCAAAGGCCCCAGTCTCTGGATAAAAGGTAAAAGAAGATTCGTATTCTTATCAACGCCATCTATAAAATTGTATAAAAAAACGCACTCATCCCAAAAGAAGGGACGAGTGCGGTCGTGGTACCACCCTAATTTCACGACAAATAAGCGTCGTGCTCAAAAACGATAACGGATTTCCCGATTACGGATAGTCTGCAAAGCATTTCCCCGCAATAGCTCAAAGGTGGTAAATCAACTTTGTTTCTAAAGGGCTTGCAGCCAAAGGCCCTAGTCTCTGAGTAGAAATGAAAAGTTATTCATGTCCTTATCAATGCTTACGGATGATTATAATGGATGGATTTTCCTTAAGTCAAGAGAGATTTTAAAAAAAAGGAAAATAAAGATAAAATAACCCAGTTAAAGTTAATTATGGTATGATGAGCAATATATTCGGAAGAGAGAAATAAGGGAGTGCAAGTCATGATTCAATTTCCACGTTTAAAACATACCGTAACGATAGGCGTAACCGCTCCTTCTTCAGGTATTCCAGAAGCTTTACATCATATGTTTCGATCAACTTGTGACAAAATGGAAGAGCGAGGGTACAAGATTCAATGCCACCAAACTGTTTGGACGCAAATGAAAGCAAAATCTGCTTCGGCGAAAGTGAGAGCTCGCGAATTGATGAGCCTGTTAGAAGATTCAGCAGTCGATCTGATTATACCGCCTTGGGGCGGAGAACTTTTGATTGAGATTTTAGAGCATCTTCCATTTCAAGAGATTAAACCAAAGTGGGTTTTAGGCTATTCTGATACAAGCTTATTCTTGCTTGCTCTGACACTTCAAACCGGTATCGCAACCGCTCATGGTCCAAACTTAGTCGATTTGCGAGGCGAGTACTGGGATGAGACGACTAAGATGTGGGAACGAGTATTAAAACTTGAAGAAGGAAAGAGCATTACGCAGTACTCTTCTACTAATTTTCAAAAAGAATGGCAGCACAATAATCCATCTCCCTGCGTCTTTCATTTAACCGAACCTACCGAGTGGAAAACAGTTGGAAACAAAGAGGTTGTGATTGAAGGAAGGTTACTTGGTGGATGTATTGACGTAATCCGTCATGTAGTTGGCACACCGTTTGGGAATGTTAAAAGATTTCAGCAAAAGTTTATACATGGTGGAAAGCTTATATGGTATTTTGAAAACTGCGAGTTATCAGCCACAGATCTGAGGCGTACCCTCGTTCAAATGAAGCTAGCAGGTTGGTTTAATTATTGTAGCGGCATACTTTTTGGTCGAAGCGCTGCTAACCATCCAGTCGGAGGCTATACAGGTGAAGATGTGTATGAAGATCTTTTTAAAGAGCTTGAAGTACCTATTGCATATGATCTTGACTTTGGACATATGCCGCCTCAGCTTACGCTTGTGAACGGTGCTTTTGCGAAGGTTGAAATTAAAAATGGAAAAGGTTATATAAAACAAACATTTAAAAACTAACAGAGGTTGCATAACGCAACCTCTGTTAATTTTTATGGCTGTAAGTCGAGCATAGCTCCATAATATTGTGAAGCGGTTGTGAAACAAATAAAGGCACAAAGCTCGCTAATCTCCTTATCGTTAAAAGCTTCTTTTAAAACAACAAATGCAGTATCAGGAACGCTTTCTTTTTCTTTTAAAAAAACGTCTGTAAAGGCAATCGCCAGCATGGTTTTCTCATCTTGTTGTTTCCAATTTGGCGCACCTTTTGCTTTACAATAAGCGCAGCCATTTTTTTCAGCTAATACGCGCCTTACTTCTTCCTTTAGCTGTGTTGATAGACTAAGAGTTTTTTCTAACTCATCACCTAAATCACTCCATTTATTCATGATATCTACGTTATGACCTAATAGCCGTTGAAAAGGCGTAAATCCAACTCTAGAAAGTTCAATTCTTGACATATTTTACATCCTCCTTTCATTTTTCTAGTATAGCGTAACGGAAAAAAACAAACCTTTTCATTTGGAATTTATCTTTATCATATAATTTTTATATGTAACAAAAAAAGCATATAAAGATTACAATTGAAAATAGTTTATTCGCAAAGTAAAAATTATCCGAAAAGGTTATTTATTTAGATTATTTTGATATATTCCTAGTTTTTTCTAAAAAGTTATAGTATCCTGTTGGTAGAAAGGTTCATTTTTTGTAAAAAAATGATAGATTTTTAGGGAAAATGGTATAAAGGGGAATCGGTCAGATGGAAGAAAGAACAGGGAGAAAACAAAAGTATCGGCGGATGAAAAAAAGAGGGGTTTTTACTATTCTAGCTTTGTTACTTATGGGTTACTTTGTTATTACCAATATGAATCGTTCAGAACCTGTCAGTAAAAATGTTGCTTCGACGGAAACAGAACAACCTAAAAAAGAGCAAAAAGAAGAAGTAAAAGAGAAAAAAGCAGCATCCGTCAAGAATGAAAAAGAAACAACGATTAAAATTAGTGCAGCGGGAGACTTTACACTTGGTACAGACGAAAGTTTTCCATATCAACAGTCGTTTCCGCATGAAGCAGATAAAAATGGATTACCGTATTTTGTAGAACATATTAAAGACTTATTTGAAAACGATGACTTTACGACAGTTAATCTTGAAACAACGCTAACTAACTCGACGCAAAAAGCAGCCAAAACCTTTCGTTTTAAAGGAGATCCGTCCTACGTTAATATCTTAAAGTTAGGAAATATTGAAGCTGTAAACTTGGCAAATAATCATATTTTTGATTATCTAGATCAAGGGTATGAGGATACGATGAAAACATTAGATGAAAATGATATCGGTTACTTTGGTTATGATAACGAGTACATAACAGAGGTTAAGGGTGTTAAGATTGGTGCACTTGGGTATGAAGGTTGGGATTCAAATGTGGAAACAGCCAAAAAAGAAGTCAAGGCTGGCATAAAGCGCTTGCGCAAAGAAGGTGCAGAGATTGTTATTGTACATTACCATTGGGGTATTGAAAAAAGTCCTGTGCCAACACAAACTCAGCAAGAGCTAGCTCGCTACACGATCGATAACGGTGCAGACTTAATTCTAGGACATCATCCACATGTTGTTCAAGGCATTGAAGAGTATAAGGGAAAGTTCATTGTATATAGCCTAGGAAACTTTATGTTTGGTGGAAATCGCAATCCAAGTGATAAAGATACGTTTGTTTTTCAGCAAACGTTTCATTTGAAAGGCGGAGAGCTAACGAATAAAAAGGAAATTCAGGTTATTCCATTTAGCATTTCATCCGTAGCATCAAGAAATAACTATCAGCCAGCACCTTTACAAGGAGCTGAAGCAAGTCGAGTGAAAAATAAAATTATTAATTTATCTGCTCAAATTACAGATTCAAACTGGCTTGTTTATGAAGGCGGAGAATAAGAAAAAGCTGATACGTTGGTATCAGCTTATTTTATATTTGAAAATCCGTTTATAAATGTTTGAATCATGACAGTTAGGCTAGTGTTAGCATCGAGGTCTAGCTGAAATCCTCGCTGTTGTTCAATAAAGGTAAAGCCATGGAGTAAGCTTCTTAATCCACGTACAAGGTGAATTTTAGTAACTTTATCGATAGAATAAGCATCCATTGACTTAGTCACAATCTGCACAACGGCTTCTTGATGAGTTTTAAGCTCTGGGTCATCAGGGTTTGAAACGCGAAACATTGCCTCATACAAACCGGGAGATTGTCTCGCAAAATTTACGTAAGCAAAGCTAAGAGAGAGAATAGCTCTTTCACCAGATTGACCAATCGCTGCTTCAGCCATTACTTTATATAATTGTTGTAGTCCATAAATTGCAAGGCGCTGTCGCAAATCTGCTAGATTGGCAATATGATTATATAAAGAAGGAGTCTTAATATTTAATGATTTTGCTAACTTTCCAAGAGTTAAATTATCATGTCCTTCTTCAGTTATTAGTGATAATGAAGCTTGCAGTATAGTAGATAAGTTAATACCTGCACGAGGTGACATGAGGTGTCCTCCTATTTTAAAATGTATTTTCAGCTCTTTGAATCGCTTTCATCATGGCTTCATATGGATCTGTTATGCATGTACCATGTCCGACAGCTAGAAGCTTTGGGTGTAAAGATGCTAACTGTTTAGCACTATTAAGTGACCGATTTTTATCCCACGTTGCAAATGCAGGAAAAGGAAATGTAAGCTTTAGCGTTCCCGCAACGGCTATCCCACCTTTTGTTTGAAAAGCATCTCCTGCAATTAAAAAGCGATTTCGCTCATCAAATAAAGAGATAGAGCCAGGAGTATGCCCGGGGCTTGAGATAACTTTTAAAGAGCCAACGGTATTTTGTTCATAGAGTAAGCGGTCTGGAGAACTTTTTATTTTGGTTGATATTCCCCCCTTAATAGGCAGCATCCCTTCATCATCTAGCAAGCGTTTATCTCCATTGAGTAAAAGAGAATCTCGAGCAGATATACAGAGCTGAGCGTCAGGAAACTCTTTTTTTAGTATATCTACGGATCCAACATGATCGTCATGACCATGAGTTAGTAAGATAGTTGTCAGGGGTTTAGAAAGGGATTTAATGACTTCAATTATTTTTGGACCATGTGAAGCCAATCCTGTATCAATAAGTGTTAGTTCAGTTTCTTCTTCAATAATGTAGCAATTAATAGGGAATAAGTTCGGAAAAAAAGTTAATTGATAAAGCGTATCAAATTGAGTTACTTTCATCTATTTATCAGCTCCCATCAAGAATAAACTAATAATATTAGCTATAAAACTAATAATATTAGTTTGTTCTCAGATTTTCAAGTATTAAGGTAAATATTTCTTCCTAAAGACCTACACAAAATTAATTAATTCATATAAAATGGATAATTATAGGAAAAGGGGTGCGGAATGAAATTTCTTATAACGTTTGGAACATTTATTTTTACAACTAGTTTATTAATGCTAATAGGAGAGCTATTTTCAATATCAATTCTTCGCTTTAACTATGAATATATGAATGATGATAAGGGTTTTGAGATAAGTGTTGGATCAATTATGCCATTTGTCATAGGGATAGCTATGGGAGCTATTGTAGAAAAGCTGTATGAGCATAGCGTAAAGAAACATGCATAGAAAAGGAGAGGAGAACTTTGGAATTTATCTTTACAACTGTTGTTATTGCTGGTTTATTAGTTTCAAATCTATACGTTGTCCAAAAGAGAAAGAAACTAGGGTTAAAAGGAATTAAAAGTGCGTTAACTCCCATTTGCTTTTCTCTGATTGCTTTATGGCAGTTAGCGGCGTATTGGTTTCAGTTTTTAGGTGTGGTAAGCGTAGCTCTTACAATTATATTGCTGTTAGCTGGTGCTTATTTCACCAAGTATTCAATTATTGAAGGACCAACGAGTTGAGAGGAATGTGGCATGGAGCTACATTTCTCTTTTTTAGGAGTGAGTGGAAATGAAGTTGTGTTTAAAGCTTTTATCTATGAAAGATGAAGAAGCTTTATATCAGTTTGAAGTCATCAACCGTACGTATTTTGAACAGCATGTTCCCTCTAGAGGTGAAGACTATTATTCACAAAGTGGATTTCATGAAAGGATGCGTGCGCTTGTGCTTGAACAGGAGCAAACAGGTTCCTTATTTTATCTGATAAAAGATGAGCATCATGGTATTATTGGACGAATCAATGTAGTTGATATTCATGATGAAGCGGGAAAGCTAGGTTATCGCATTGGAGAAGAACATGTTGGTCAAAAAATTGCAACAGAGGCAGTAAGATTACTTTTAGATAAGCTAGTAGCACGCAAGCAGGTAAAATCCCTGCAAGCTAAGACAACAGTGACAAACGTTGCTTCACAGAAAGTATTGGAGAAGAATGGGTTTTTAGCTCAAAAAAGTGTAGAGAATAACAGTGCAGCCAATCCTTCTTTGTCTTTCATTTATTATAAATGGAGCCAATGAGTTTCTCTGCTAAATCCATGAAGAGCTTAAAAATCTTTTGTTTTTGTCGATATATATAGTGTCAAAAATCGCTTTATTTTATGAAAGAGACGATTCCGACGTATTTTAACTCTCATCTGTTTCTATAACAACATGATGATATAGGAGGAAGTATAAGACTTATGGATATCGTTTCAAGTACATATTCTCTGCCGTTGGTTATACTGTCAATTATCATTGCTATTATTGACTCATTTGCAGCATTAAATATTGGCGCACGTATATACAAAGCAAAAGGGATGTCAAAGTGGCTTTGGCTAACAGCAGGAGGATTTGCAATGGGCGGTGGCATATGGTCCATGCACTTTATTGCAATGCTTGCATTTCATCTAAGTATTCCTGTGAGTTATAAGCTATTAGTTGTTGTTTTGTCCATCTTGCCAGCTGTAATAGCGTCTGGTTTAGCGCTTTATATAGTTGGTCAAAAAAACGTCAGTACTAGACAAGTTATTATTGGCGGAGCTGTGGTTGCAGCAGGTATTTCAGCGATGCATTATATTGGGATGGAAGCGATGGATATGGCGGCGGAAATTATCTATGATCCTTTGCTATGGATTCTATCCGTTATCATTGCTTTTATTGCTTCTGTTGTAGCAATACGCTTATTATGCTATGCGCGGATAAATGAAGGCAAGCCTCATTTTTGGTGGCAAAAGGGGTTAAGCGCACTAATCATGGGAGCAGCTATTTCAGGGATGCACTATACGGGAATGGCCGCGGCAACTTTTACCCATACTCATGATTATCAGCTGATTACGTCGTCTTTAAATCATGTGATTTTAGCTTATTCGATTGGGATTAGTACATTGCTGATATTAGGTATTACCTTAATTAGCACGTTAATTGATCGCAAGTTTGAATCGCAAACACTTCAATCTGAGCGTAAGTTTCGGTCCGTTATTGAATCCGCGATGGATGCTATTGTTTTATCAGATGCATATGGGACAATTATTTCCTGGAATAAAGGTGCTGAGCATATGTTTGGCTATAAGGAAAGTGAAGCGTTGGGGCAAAACCTTAGACTTATTATTCCACCTCGTTTTCAACAAGCCCATGCAGATGGAATGAAGCGTTATTTAAAAAGCAAATCACCGCAAGTCATTGGGAAAACGGTTGAACTAGTAGGGGTCAAAAAAAGAGACATAGAATTTCCAATCGAGCTTTCTTTAGCAAGCTGGCAGGAAGATGAACAAACATATTTCAGTAGTATTATTCGAGATATTACAGAGCGAAAGCAAGCAGCAGATAAAATAAATGAAATGGTCTATTTAGACCCTCTAACAGGATTGCCGAATCGCCATTTATTAAATGACCGCTTAACCCAAGCTATTGATCAAGCAGTCATTAACAAGTATATAATCGGCGTAATGTTTATTGATTTAGATCGCTTTAAGTATGTCAACGATACGTTAGGTCATGCTGTGGGAGATGAACTTTTAATTCACGCAGCGTCGAGGATGAAAAAACTTTTAGACAAAATAGATACGCTTAGCCGTCAAGGCGGAGATGAATTTATTATTGTATTACCGAATACAACAAGTGATAGTATTGCAAAGCTCGCAAAACATTTGTTAGAAGCGTTTAGCGAGTCATTCATTGTTAACGAACATGAAATATTTATCACACCATCGATTGGAATCTCATGTTATCCAACCGATGGACGAAATATTGAGTCATTAATTAAAAATGCAGACACGGCTATGTATCGTGCAAAAGAACAAGGGAAGAATAATTTTCAGTTTTACACACCTGATATGAATGAAATCGTCTCAACAAAGATGAAGCTTGAAATTGGAATGAGAAAAGCGCTAGAGAGGAAAGAGTTTGTGCTACACTACCAGCCTCAAGTTGATATCTTAACAGGAAATACAATTGGAGTAGAAGCACTTGTACGTTGGCAACACCCGGAGTGGGGACACATTTCTCCAGGCGAATTCATTCCCATAGCTGAAGAAACAGGGCTTATTATTCCAATCGGAAAGTGGGTTCTTGAAGAAGCTTGTCGTCAAAATAAGGAATGGCAGGAGGAATATAATATTCCCCTGCGAATGTCAGTAAACATCTCTTCGAGGCAGTTTCAGCAAACAAACCTTGTTCAGATGGTAAAACAAACGCTAGAGGAAAGTAGATTAGCCCCTGAGTATCTTGAGCTTGAACTAACCGAAAGTATCATTCAAGACTCAAAGCATGCAATTAAAACGATGCATGAGTTAAAAAAAATGGGGATTCACCTATCAATTGATGACTTTGGAACAGGCTATTCTTCTCTTAGTTATTTAAAGTTATTTCCAATCGATACGCTGAAAATCGATCAGTCCTTTACAAAAAATATCTTTGAAAACTCAAAAGATGCCGCTTTAGTCGAGACAATTATAAATATGGCTAATAATATGGATTTGAAAGTAATTGCTGAAGGTGTAGAAACGGAAGAACAGTTAAGCTTTTTACGTCAAAAGCACTGTGATGAAGCACAAGGATATCTTTTTAGTCGACCGATTACTCCAGCTGAACTCTCAGAGCAATTTCATAAAAGGCAAACAGTATCCTAACAAGTAAAGAACCTCCCTTGAAAAGGGAGGTTTTATTGCAGATGAAAATCAAGAGATTTCATCTCAATGCCATTTACAAGTAACGTTAAAGTATGTAAGCCGCTATAGTGTTTACGCGTAGATAAATCTTTAAAGGAAAGCTTTCTTTCATAGTGTTTAGATAAATGCTTTTTGACTTGGAATTCTGCTAGCTTAAACACTTTTCTTGTGCGATTACCCCTTGACTTTACATAGTCTACTGCATATTCAATACGGATTTTCTCTTCTATTTCGCCATATAGATCAAATTGAAACGTTAAAGAATTTCCAACTATCACTTCATTAGCTGAAAGTTGAAAATTTGAGATAGTCACTTGATGACTTTGATTAAAGCCAAAAAGGTGTAGAGCCTTAGGGTGACCGTTCTTCAATAGCGTTCGACATGCATGCTTTAAAATCCAATCCGTATGTGGATGCGTATTAAGGTTAGCCTCAGTAAAATCTAAAAGAAGATGAGAATGCGTTTTAGAAATATCATTTAAATTATTTGCGACGCTTTTACGTACGTATAAAGAAGGGTCTTGAAGTAAGTTATTTAACACTGGAAAAATTGGAGTTGGATCTTTTTTAAAGGACACAATGGATATTCCCCAAGGAAGGCGAGGACGACAACCTTCACTAGCAAGGCGACGAACATGTTCATTTTTATGGGTGGACCACGTCAAAAATTGTTTCATCATACGCTTTTGATCTTTCAGTAAAAAGGGTCGCACTGCAAACTCGGAAGTAGAATAAGTCGTGAAAACAGCAAGTGCTTCCATTGATGTATTCCATTCATTCAAACCATACTGTTCTACATAGTCTGGAAAAATAATTCCTGCCAGCTGTCCCTTAAATTCAGGGGCAACTTTATATAAAACAGCAAGTGCTCCCTGATAATCTAAAGCTAAATGCTTATGTAGCATTATAGTAATGTGCCTCATTCTGTCTTTTAATGATTGATTGTCCCACTCTTTATGAAAGACACTTGATACAAAAGCATCTTTTGGAAACGAAGAATAAGCTGCTTTTATCGAATAGGCCAGCTTGTTAACAAAATGTTTATTGTAGATATTTCTTTGCTCAGCCATTGGTACACCTCTTCTATATAAATTGATAAAGTAAGGTAGAGACAGTATTCTTAAAATAAACGCCCTCGTAGCTCAGAAGGGAAGAGCGCCGGAAAACATTGTAGCCACCGGGTCGCAAGGTAAGGGTTTCAGAAGCACCGAAAAGCAAAATAAGCTGAAACGGGTGAAATTCCTGTTGGTGAAACTCCGTAGGGAAGCGTGTTCCCCCGAACCTAAGCTTACGAAAGGAGTGCGGGTTCGAATCCCGTCGAGGGCATAAAAAAAGCAGAGAATTTCTCTGCTAATTACCACTCTTTGGGTTCATAGTTTAATTCTTTAAACAGCTGGTTACGCTCTTTTTTTGTTAAATCACGCCATTGACCAACCGGTAAATTATTTAAGTGGATATTCATAATACGTGTACGCTGTAGGCGTAATACCTGGTAACCTAGCACTTCACACATGCGACGAATTTGACGGTTAAGCCCTTGGGTTAAAATGATTTGAAATTCATATTTCGACAACTGTGTTACTTTACACGGCAGTGTTTTTGTTCCTAAAATATGTACACCCTCTGACATGTTTTTAACAAATTCCGGAGTGATAGGCTTGTCTACAGATACCACATACTCTTTTTCATGCTGATTTTCTGCACGTAGAATTTCGTTTATAATGTCATTATCATTTGTTAAAAGAATAAGGCCATCTGAATCTTTATCCAATCGTCCTACGTGGTGAATACGTAGCGGATGGTTGACAAGGTCAATGATGTTTCCCTTTACTTTCTTCTCGCTTGTACTTGTAATACCAACTGGCTTATTTAAAGCAATATATACGTTATTACGAGCAATACGAAGCTGTTCTCCACTTACTCGTACATCATCGCCAGGATATACTTGGTCACCAATCTTTGCTTTCTTACCATTAATGGTTACGCGACCTTCGCTAATTAATTTATCTGCACCGCGTCTAGAAGCTTTCCCAGATTCGCTAATGAATTTATTAACTCGCAGTTTCATCACATCCATATCTTCATTCATTTTACTTTAAAGTAATGCCTTAATATCTTATCATGCCAAGGGAATTCCGTCATTAGTTGTTCTTTTTATTATTAACAAATTTCATCTGTTTTTAACAGTGAAAAAAGGATGGAGAAAACTGTTAGCATGCTTTATGTACATTTAGCCATGCTAATAAGTGAGGTGCCAAGCGAGGCTTTCTCGTTAAAGGTAAGTATCCTAACTTTGAGGTGATAAGAATGAGTTATAAAGATCAATTAGATCCGCACTCAGAACTTTTTAGCCACAACTGGACAAGACCAAAGCGCTCGAAATCGCAGGTAAATGGACATACTCAAATGTCACAAACAAACATTATTTTGCGAAGTAACGCGAAAGCGCATCGTTGGTAAGGATGCTATTCTCTATGCAAAAGGCGCACATAGCGCCTTTTGTTAATTCAGTGAAAGTGGAGGGATGATAAACAATGAATCAAAAAAGTCGTGTAGAAGCGGAAAAAGCTAAATATTTCTCTTCTCAAATTATGAAAAAGCCAGGTCACTCCGATGGTGTCTACGAAGAGTTTTCAAGCGAGCTTGATCAAGCGGATTTAAAAGCTCAAGAACGTGCAAAAGCTGCGGATGAACGTCAAAGTCATTAATAAATAAAATAGCTGCCGTTTGGCAGCTATTTAATCGTCACTTAGTTATTCTCCTTGTGCACCACCAAGTGTTTTTTGGTGAGCATGTTCCGCTTCATTTCCGTTCTCTCTAAGCTTAGCTGCTTTATCATCAACTAGCTTCGATTGATCTACTTCTTGTGAGGGAGTTAATTTTTTCTTAGACAATAAAATCACCGCCTTTCGATTACACTTTTAGCTTTTCTAAAACTCAATAAAATATCAGCCTAAAATAAAAAAGACTCCCAGATGGAAGTCTTTTATTTTCTCAAAAGTAGATAAATGAAATATGGTGCACCAATCAATGCGACAATAATTCCAGCTGGAATCCCTTCAGAAGTCAGCAAGTTACGCCCAATTGTATCAGCTACTAAAAGGAAAAAGCCACCCATTAAAATAGCAACAGGAATAAATAGCTGGTTTCTCGGTCCTACAAGGCTTTTAGCAAGGTGAGGGGCTATTAATCCAATAAATGCAATTCCACCCGTTACAGATACTGCAGAAGCTGCAAGGGCTACAGCGGCAAGTAATAGTGTAATTCGTTCTTTTTCAATAGAGATTCCAACACCGATGGCCGTATGCTCATTGAGTGATAAAATATTAAGTCTGTTAGCTTTGTATAAAACAAAAGGGATTAACACAATTAGCCAAGGCAAAAGAGCTAGAACAAACGGCCAGTCTGCCCCCCAGATGTTTCCGGCTAACCATTTTGCAATAAAGTCAACCTTTTGACGTTCAGCGGAAGAGATTAAGACAATCATCGCTCCCGATAGAGCCATGGAAAATCCAACGCCAGTTAGAACTAACTTAGTAGGGGCGAGGCCTACATTTTTTTCGTAGGCAAATGCATAAATCAAGGCTGCTGTCATAATTGCTCCAATAAATCCAACAAAGGGAATCATATATACAAATGAGCCAGGATCAATTGGAAAGAATAAGAAAAATAAAGCCACACCTACTCCAGCACCTGAATTAATGCCGATAATACCTGGCTCTGCTAAATCATTTCGAGTAATGCTTTGTAAGATAGCTCCTGATAAAGCAAGCGCCATACCAGCTAGTAAAGTAATAACGATACGAGGCAGACGGATTGAAAATAAGATAAATTCTTCTTTAAACGTACCTTGTCCAAATAGAGTCGGAAGCAAGCGGTCAAAGGGTAAAGCCGCATAGCCTAATCCCATACTAACAGCAACTGTTAGCAAAATAAGAGCTGTTAGTAAAAATAAAATAAATAGCTGTTTTTTTCGTAGTGTAGGATGGATCATCGGATTGCGTGACCTCCTTTTTTAATAATAAACAAAAAGAAAGGGAGGCCAATCATTGATACAACTGCAATAATAGATGTTTCGTACGGAGCGTTAATTGTACGTGCTAGCGTATCCGCAAATAACATGAAGGATGATCCAATAAGTACAGACATCGGGATGATAAACCGGTAATCTGTTCCTACAATTGCCCTTACGATATGAGGAATCATCAAACCAATAAAAACAAGGTTACCAGCTAAAGCAACCGATGCACCAGCTAACAATACAATGACTCCAAACAAAATGACTTTAATCTTAGTTGTGTGCTGTCCTAGCCCTGTTGCTACCTCATCACTTAAGCTAAGGATGGTCAGCTGTCTAGAAAGGGCAAGTGCGATAAGTGTACCTACTATAATAAATGGAATTACAATCGATAATTGATTCCAAGATGTTAAAGTAAGTCCACCGGAAGTCCACATAGACACATCTTTTGAAATATTAAAGTAAATGCCAATTCCATCGGCGATTGCGTATAGGAAAGTGGAAACTGCCGCACCAGCTAATACAATGCGAAGAGGAGAAAATCCGCCTCTTTTTAAAGAGCCAATTCCAAATACCAGCCCAGCACCAACACCAGCTCCAATAAAACATGCAATCATAATCCAAAAATAGTTAGCAGATGGAATGAGAGCAATTGTAAGAGCAAGCGCAGCTTTAGCACCCGCTGTTAATCCAAGTAAACCAGGATCTGCAAGTGGATTCCTTGTCATTCCTTGCATGATGCCACCTGATACTGAAAGAGCGATACCTACAAAAATGGCCGCTACTTCTCGAGGAAGGCGAAGTTCGCGAATAATTAAGATTTGATCATTTGTACTAGTTGAAATAAGCGCTAACCAAACATCTTTGACAGAAATATCAGCTGCTCCAAAGACCATTGAAATAATAAACATTCCAATAAAGATTAAAAATCCAATAATGAGTTTGAATATAAAGGGAATAAATGGTTTTTTGTTCGTTGTCATGAGCCTCTCATCTTTTCTTTTATAGAATAAAGCAAAAGGAATTCTTAAAGTAAGAATTCCTTTTTATGATTGTATTACTGCTGTAAGAATTTTTCTTTAAAGAAGTTTAATTGATATTCTAATGAAATTGGATCATTAAAATAAAACTCTTTTGCATTTGCTTCAAACAGTTGATTATTCTTTACAGCAGGAATGTTTTTGTACGTATCCGTTTCTTGGAATGACGTATCTCCATCTGCATTTTTACTGAAGATTACGTAGTCACCAGCATAATCAGAAAGAACCTCTGGTGAAATTGCATAGTAACCATCTTTTAATGCCATTTCTTTTACTTTTTCAGGCATTTTTAATTCCATTTCTTGATATAAAATTTCTGTACCACGTGCCCAATTATCACCGAATACATAGAGTTGCTTGTCAAAGTTTTCAATAACTGAAACAGTTGCATCTTCACCAATTTTTGCTTTAATATCTTTACCAGCTGCTTTTGCATCAGCTTTGAAATCATCAATCCATGTTTGAGCTTCTGTTTCTTTGTTTAAAGCTTTACCAATTTCTAAGTGCTGAGTTAAATAATCTACTTTTCCATACGTATACGTAACGGTTGGAGCAATTTCTTGTAGTTTATCAATGTTCTTTGTTGTAGATAAACCAATGATTAAATCTGGGTTTAATTCAATGATTTTTTCTAAGTCGTCTTCTGTTACAACTTCCGCATCTTTTAGCTGGTCTTTAAAGCGAGGATTGTCTTTTGACCATGAATCTACTCCAACTACGTTTGTATCTAAAGCTAAAACGTTTCCAACAAATGAAGCAAGAACAACTACGCGCTTAGGATCAGCAGGAACTTCAATTGGTCCATTTTCAGATTCATATGTAACAGTATCTGATTTTTTATCTTTTGCTTCATCACCTTGACTTTCGTTTGCGTTACCGCAAGCGCTAATAATGAGCACGAGTAAAAGCATAAAGGGAAGTAATAATTTTTTCATGTTGCTAGTCTCCTTCTATAGTAAATTATACGTAATACACATCGGTTTATTTGTTCTAGGATCTCGTCCAATTTCAGCATCGATTTGGAAGACTTCCTTTAAAACGTCTTGCTGCATGACCTCTTCGCACGTACCCGCTTTTATAATTTCGCCATCTTTCATTGCGATAATGTAATCTGCAAAGCGAGCAGCTTGGTTTAAATCATGCAAAACCATGATAACAGTGCGCTCTTGCTCTTTGTTGAGTTTCTGTAAAAGCTCAAGTACTTCAAGCTGATGCGCCATATCGAGATAAGTAGTGGGTTCGTCTAAAAAGATTATATCAGTTTCCTGAGCTAATGCCATTGCAATCCAAACGCGCTGACGCTGGCCACCGGATAAGGCATCAACAGGACGGTACTTATAGTCTAGTGTTCCTGTTACTTCAAGTGCCCAGTCAATAACTTCGTAATCTTTCTTTGTTAAGCGACCAAAACCTTTTTGATAAGGGAATCGTCCATAAGATACGAGCTCTCCTACGGTGAGTCCGTTGGCGCTTTCAGGAGACTGAGGAAGGATTGCTATTTTCTTTGCAAGCTCTTTCGTATTTTCTTTTGCAATACTAGATCCGTCTAATAATACGGTGCCAGATTGATGAGGAATTAAGCGTGTAATAGCTTTCAACAGCGTTGACTTTCCACAGCCATTTGAACCAATAATAGTGGTGATTTTTTTATCAGGAATTTGAACACTCAAATTTTTTACGATTACCCGTTCACCATATCCAATGTTAAGCTCTTCTGTATGTAGGCGAACCATGGCGAAACCTCCAGTGCAAAAGTGTTAATTAGAATGGTGATAATGATTATCATTTCTAATTCATTTTTACTATAATAGTCTGTTTGAGTTCTGTCAATCATTATTTTATTTGTCAATTCAATTAAAAAGATGTATATTTAAATGAGAATGATAATCAATGATGATTACTAGGAGTGAGCGAATCGTGAAAAACTCAGAGCTTTATGATGTAACCGTAATTGGCGGTGGACCAGCTGGGCTATACTCTACCTTTTATAGTGGGCTTCGTGAAATGAAAACGAAATTAATTGAATTTCAGCCTCGTTTAGGAGGGAAAGTCCACGTTTATCCCGAGAAAATGATATGGGACGTGGGAGGTTTAACCCCGACTCCTGGAGCCCAATTAATTGAGCAGCTTGTAGCTCAAGGATTAACGTTTGATCCAACAGTTGTATTAAACGAGAAAATTGAATCTATCTCTCGAAATAATGAGGGACATTTTTTATTAATGGGTTCTTCGGGCGAAATACATCAATCTAAAACAGTAATCATAGCGGTAGGTGGCGGGATTTTGAATCCGCAAAAGTTAGAAATTGAAGGAGCAGAGCGTTTTGAGATTTCAAATTTAAATTATACTGTAAAATCACTGCAACGCTTTAAAGATAAAGTCGTAATTGTTTCGGGAGGAGGAAATTCAGCCATTGACTGGGCTAATGAATTAGAGCCTGTGGCGAAAAAAGTGTACTTAACATACCGAAAAGACTGTTTATCTGGTCATGAGTCACAGGTGACCCAGTTAATGAATAGTTCTGCAACTTGTATGTTAAATACATCAATTAGCAAGTTAATAGCTGATGGAAACAGTGAAAAAATTGCTAAAGTGGAGCTTATCAATCATTTAACTGGAGAAGTTACATATTTACCAATTGACGAAGTAATCATTAATCATGGGTACGAGCGAGACACATCATTACTTCAGAACAGTGAGCTTTCAATTGAAATGATTCATGACTACTATATTGCGGGAAACTCGTCAAGCGAAACAACTGTGCCCGGCTTATATGCAGCAGGCGATATTTTGCAGCATGAAGGAAAAGTAAACTTAATTGCCGGTGCGTTTCAAGATGCAGCAAACGCTGTAAATCGGGCAAAGCTGTTTATTGAGCCTAATGCTAATAAAGTCGCAATGGTTTCTTCTCATAACGAAGTGTTCAAAAAGCGCAATAGAGAGCTAGTAAAGCAAATGTTACAAGCGTAAGAGGTGGCTACATATATAGTAGCCACCTTTTTTTCGTGTAATTGTATCGTGACAAACTACTAGACAATTTCATATAATTTTATAAGTAAGCGCTTACAATTAGTAGGGAGATGAAGGGAATGGCGAACACAGAGAAATATAAATTTGAAACAAAAGCGGTTCATGGCAAATATGAATCAAGCATGCATCATGACAGCCTTGCTACACCGCTATATCAAACATCCACTTTTACCTTTTCAAGCTTAAACCAAGGAGCAAGGCGTTTTGCGGGAGAAGAGAGTGGATATGTCTATTCAAGATTAGCAAATCCCACCGTAGCAGAGTTTGAAAGTCGAATGGCAGAGCTGGAAGAAGGTGAAGAAGCGCTAGCATTTAGTTCAGGAATGGCTGCTGTATCTGCAGCTTTAATTGGTTTAACAAAGGCTGGAGATCATATTCTTTGTTCAAAAGGTCTTTACGGCTGTACGTTTGGTTTATTGGAGCTATTAAATGAAAAATATGGCATTACACATTCTTTTTCAACCTTTCTAACAGTAGAAGAAATCAAAGCTAGCATTACTGATAAAACCGCGTGCATTTATATTGAAACACCGATTAATCCTACTATGCAGGTCATTGATTTAACCCTTTTAGTGTCAGTAGCAAAAGAACATGGAGTTCCAGTTATCGTTGATAATACATTTTTAACGCCATATTTGCAAAAGCCGTTAACTCTTGGATGTGACCTTGTTATACACAGCGCCACTAAATATATTGGTGGGCATGGTGATGTTGTGGCAGGCGTAATGGTTGGAGAAGCAAGCCTGATTCAAAGCATAAGAAAGACTGTTCAAAAAGATATTGGTGGAATTCTTGCACCTTTTGATGCGTGGCTATTAATTAGAGGTTTAAAAACCTTGCCTGTTAGAGTGGATCGACATTGTGAAAATGCAGAGAAAATTGTTGAAAAGCTGAAAATACATCCAAAAGTAAAAACGGTATATTATCCAGAAATAAAAGGGAGATTAGAAAAACAAATGGAAAGGAGCGGAGGGGTGTTAGCCTTTGAATTGAATGGATCAGAGGAATCTGTGAAGGAGTTTATGAATGAATTAAGCCTAATCTCCATTGCAGTTAGCTTAGGTGATACAGAAACTTTAATTCAACACCCTGCTTCAATGACGCACGCGGTTGTTCCTGAAGGTATCAGAAAGGAAATGGGCATATCAAACAAGCTATTGCGCCTATCTGTAGGCTTAGAATTTTGGGAAGATATATGGAAAGACTTAGAAAATGCACTTGATAAAATTAGCTAATTATGTAAGGAGGAAAAGACCTTTTTAATAGGGTCTTTTTTGTTTTGTCAAGAATTTTGTTCTCAAAATAAAAAGTTATGTTGAAATATACATATTCACTAGTTATAATGGTGTACATGCTTCTAATGAACGTTTTTAAATTATTCTGAAAAATATTTTCGGAAAGTAATTTCAACCAAGAAATACGGAGGGTTTTAGTTGTCAAATAAAATACCATTTTCATTTATTGTTGTAATTGGTCTTATGTTATTCGCTCTATTTTTTGGAGCGGGAAATTTAATTTTTCCAGCTATGCTTGGTCAATCAGCTGGTACTAATTTATGGTCCGCAAATGCTGGTTTTTTACTTACAGGGGTAGGTCTTCCTTTAATCGGGGTAATGGCCCTTGGGTTTTCAGGCAAAGATGATTTGCAATCTTTAGCTAGTCGAGCACACCCTGTTTTTGGTCTTGTGTTTACGATTATCCTTTATTTAGCTATCGGTCCACTTTTTGCAATCCCTCGAGCGGGAACAGTTTCTTATGAAATTGGCGTTAAGCCGTTTTTATCAGAAAGCGTAGGAGGCTTACCTCTATTAATTTTCACCATTATTTTCTTTGGGCTTGCGTGCTTCTTTTCACTTAAGCCAGGAAAGATTGTCGATATTATTGGAAAGGTGTTAACACCTGTTAAAATTGGTTCTATTGGTATTTTAGTTGTTGTAGCGATTGTAGCTCCAATCGGTGAATTTAGAGCTCCTCTAGAAGCGTATGAAACCAATTCATTCTTCAAAGGCTTTCAAGAGGGATATCTAACGATGGATACGCTAGCTTCATTTGTATTCGGTATTATGATTATTAATGCTATCCGTGATAAAGGGGCTACGACTAGGAAGCAAATCATTGCGGTATGCGGAGCAGCAACTCTTATCACAGCGACAGTATTAGGCGTTTTTTATACTGCTCTTGCTTACATGGGAGCAGCAAGCGTATCTGAGTTAGGCTATTTAGATAATGGTGGGTCTGTGCTCGCTAGCGTATCAAATTATTATTTTGGTTCATTTGGAGGCGTGTTTCTAGGTATTATGATTACCGTAGCATGCTTAACAACAAGCATTGGACTAATCATTGCTTGTTCTACTTTTTTTCACCAGCTATTTCCTAAAGTTAGCTATAAAGCAATTGCTGTTATTCTATCTGCCTTTAGTGCACTTGTTGCTAATATCGGTTTAACACAGCTAATTGCAGTTTCTGTACCAGTACTAACGGCTATTTATCCACTTGCCATTGTACTTATTGTGCTTACATTTTTGCATCCTTTATTTAAAGGACATCCTGTTGTATACCAAGGAAGCTTACTTTTAACATTCATTGTAAGTTTATTTGATGGATTGGGTGCTGCTGGGGTGAAAATGCAGGCTGTAGATTCAGCTTTTACACAATTATTACCTCTATATGATGTGGGGCTAGGATGGGTTGTTCCAGCCATCATTGGGGGCATCGTGGGATATGTTGTTGTATTGCTACGAGCGGGAACAGTTTTAAATAGACCAAGTAAATAGAAATGAAAAGAGCATGCTGAAGAGCATGCTTTTTCTGTTACACCCACTCTAAAAACTCCAAGCGATTACCAAAAGGATCATTTACATAAATGCGGTTAGCGTTTGGTAACTTTTCATCTTGGATAAAGGGAACGTGATGAGTTGTAAGGTGCTTTTTCAAAGCAAATAAATTTTCAACTTCAAAAGCAGGGTGTGCTTTTTGGGCAGGTATAAATGTTTGTTCAATTCCAATATGAAGTTCACAGTTGTTGAGTGTAAACCATACTCCACCATTTTTTTGAAGTTCAGTCGGTTTTTGAACTTCTTGAAAACCAAGAAGTTCATGAAAAAAACGCCGGGCTTCATTTTCACTATTAGGTGGAGCAGCAAGCTGAACGTGATCAATGCGTTTAAGAGAATAAACCAATGAATCGCCTCCATTTAAACTCACTTCTTTCTTCTATAATTTAGTATAGTGGATAGTTCTATTGTGTAGTAGAAAGAAAAAGTAGCGCACAATAATAAGAAATTCTTATGAAAAGACTAATTTTTTAGAAAATTTATTGATTTCTGTTTTCTTTTCGTGTTACCCTTTTAAAAAGGAATTTAAATGGAAATTTTCCTAAAACATCGATAGAAGGGAAGGCAGCTATGAATCCGGAAGTAAATCAGGTTGAGAAAAAAGGAATTATAGTAAGGGTATTAGACTCTATTGAAAGGATTGGGAATAAACTTCCACACCCCGCAGTATTATTTGCTGTTTTTGCGATGAGCATTATGATTGTTTCATGGGCTGTAAGTGTATTCGACGTAACGACTGTCCATCCTGGAACAGGTGAAGAACTTCCAATTAGAAATATGGTTTCTAAAGAAGGGATTCAGTTTATTTTTACATCAATGCTATCCAATTTCACAGAGTTTCAGCCTCTTGGTTTAGTACTAGCTATGATGCTTGGTATCGGAGTGGCTGATAAGGTTGGACTAATTGAAACATTTATTAAAAAGACTATTATAAATGCACCTAAAAGTGTTATTACATACGCAATTGTTTTTGCAGGAGTGCTTGGTAATTTAGCAGCAGATGCGGCGTTTGTCATTATTCCTCCGCTTGCGGCAACCGTTTTTTATACGCTAGGAAGGCATCCTTTTGCTGGTTTAGCAGCTGGCTTTGCGGGAGTAGGTGCAGGGTTCAGTGCTAACTTGGTCATTTCAGGTAATGATGCTTTATTATCCGGAATTGCAAATGAAGTAGTGAAAACGGTGAGCGATACGGCAACGGTAACACCTGTTGATAACTGGTTTTTTAATGCGGCATCTGTAGCGCTTGTTGTTCTTGTCGGTGGACTTGTAACAGAAAAAATTATTGAGCCAAGACTTGGTACGTACAAAGGGAATAAAGCATCTGTGATGTCAAAGGTATCCAACCTTGAAGTCAAAGGGCTTCGAAATGCCGGTATTGTAGGGTTTCTTTACATAGGAATGATTGCTATGATGACTGTTCCAAAAAGTGGGCTGTTAAGAAGCGATGAAGGTACTATTATTCCAAGTCCATTTTTAGATGGTATTGTACCAATTACGCTCATTTTCTTTCTGTTAATTGGAATGGCTTATGGATTTACAGTAGGAAATCTAAAGTCTATTTCCGATGTTCCTAACTTAATGGCAGAGTCAATGAAAGACATGGCAGGCTTTATCGTCTTAATTTTTGCGGCTTCTCAGTTTATTGCGTACTTTAACTGGACGAACATTGGTACGTGGATTGCTGTAAGTGGAGCTGAGATACTAACAGGAATTGGGCTAACAGGACTGCCTGTTATCATCGGATTCATCTTTTTGACTGCAGTATTGAATTTATTTATCTTTAGCGGGTCTGCCCAGTGGGCTTTAATGGCTCCTATCTTTATCCCGATGTTAATGTTGCTTGATTATCATCCGGCATATGTGCAAATGGCTTACCGAATTGCCGATTCGTCCACTAATGTTATTACGCCATTAAATCCGTATTTTCCAATTATCTTGGCATTAATGAAAGATTATGATAAAAGGTCAGGAATTGGCTCTCTCATTTCATTAATGCTCCCGTATAGCGTAGTCATTTTGGTTGCCTGGACTTTATTCTTTCTCATTTGGAATCTTTTTGGGCTTCCGATTGGGCCGGGGATTGAGATGTTTATCAATAAATAAAAAAGTCGCTGTGTAAAGCGACTTTTTTATTTGTCATCACCGCATTTTGGAGATAATGCCATTAGGATCTTGGCAGTAGTTTCATGTCCATAAAAATCGTATCCCATACCCCATCTTTTTCAGTGAAGCGTGTGTGAAAGCCCCTTGATTGCCAAAATGCAAAGCCGCCAGGAAGGAATGGGTGAGTGTGTAAGCTTAAGACATCATACGTCCCTTGACTAAAAGACAGTGCTTGTTGAAAGAGCTGTTTGCCAATTCCACAGCGGCGATACTTTTCGTCAACATAACACTTAACAATTTCAGCTGTGTTTTCTGGATAAAAGTCGTTCAGGTGACTAAAACGACGGTCATATGGATAAACACAAATGGTTCCAATTACTTCATTGGTAGGTGAAAAAGCAGCGAAGAAAGCTGTTTTTTCTTTATGTAAGTAGTGCATTTCAAAGTTTGCTAAATCTGGAGAAAGGACATCCTTATTCAGCATGGGAAACAGTTGACTGCGCATTTTAACTAAAAAAGCAACAACTTGTTTTGCGTCTGTAGTGGTGACTTGCTTAATAGCGACAGTAGATAGCATAAAATTTCTCCTTAGACTAAAAAAATTCCGTGTATGGTGAGAGTATACACCATTTCTTTGTAAAAAAGATTAGTATTTTCTGAAAAATAACTTTAAATATTCTATAAATTAGATTATAGTCTAATTAGATAAATATCTAACTAGGAGTGTTTATATGCAGTTGAAACGTATTGTGGACTTTCATAAAACAATGGGAGATCCGACGCGAATTCGTATTCTAAGTTTACTAAAGTCAGGACCCCTGAACGGGCAAGCAATTGCAGGCAAGCTAGGACTAAAACCGCCAACGATTACGCACCACATGGCAAAGCTTCGAGATATTGGACTGATTAAAGAACGAAGAGACAAAAATACGATTTATTTTTATCTCAATGTAAAAGCACTAGAAGCAAGCGCAACGGCTATTTTAACGATTGTAAATGAAGAGGTGATTGAAACAGTGGAAGAAAATGATCGTTTTAAAATTTTAAAGACCTTTTTTACTGCTGATGGAAAGCTGACAAATTTACCAGCACAGCGTAAAAAGCGTATGGTTGTGCTTGAAAAGATTATCAGTGATCTTAAGTATGGAATTGTTTATGAAGAAAAAGAACTGAATGAGTATTTAAAAAAGTTTCATGATGATTACGCAACGTTAAGGCGTGAATTAATCATGAATCATTATATGTATCGAAAAGATAATCAATATGAAATGAACCCTAAAGAGCTATGGGGTAAGATGTAAGCTAGTTTAATCAACTAGCTTTTATTTCACACAACTAATTAGATAATTATCTAATTAGTTAAAGGGGATAGAAAGATGATTTATTTATTAAAAGTTGAGAAAGCATATCGAAGTTTATTTTTAGCAGGGATTGTGAACGGAGTAGGAGATCGTTTCAGCCAAGTAGCGTTGTTAGCTTTGCTTTTAGAATATACGGAATCTGGCCTAGCAGTAGGTACAGCACTTGGCATTAGGGTTCTTCCGTTTCTTTTTTTTGGCCCCTTAGGAGGAGCGCTTGCGGATCGTTTTTCAAAGCCAATGATTTTAATTGTTACAGACCTCATTCGAATTCCGTTTGCTTTAGCTTTTATATGGGTAAACGATTCTTCAATGATTTGGCTTGTTTATGTCAGTACGTTTGTATTAGCAGCGGGAGAAGCTATCTATGCTCCTACAAGAAAGGCTTTAATACCTACTGTTATTCATTCGAACCGTATTGTACAGGTTAATAGTTTAGAGCAAGTATTATTAGGAATTGTATTAGTTGGTGGCTCTCTTATTGGTGGCTTTGCTTCTTTTTATATAGGAAGTGATGTCACGTTTATATTAAATGCGTGTTCTTTTTTATTTGCCAGTTTAATTGTATACAAACTAGTAGATAGAGGTGGACAACAAGTAAATTCGAAACCAACAGAATCCATTACAATTTCTGCTGTTTATTCAATTATTACGTCTTCGGTAGCTTTAATTTTGGTTTTTTGCTTTGAACTTTTTGTACCTATCTTTAATGGAATTGATAACGTACTCATTAGCGTGTATGCTGTTCAAGAATTTAACATAGAAAGCTGGGGGGTAGGCTTGTTTTACGGAGGACTTGGGATGGGGCTAATGCTTAGCTTTATTGTGGCGAATCGAATCCGAAAATATCTGTTGATTTGTGGATTAGTCTCTCTTGGAGTAGAAGGCATTTTCTTAATGATGATAAGTAACACCTATTCCTGGCAGCTTGCGTTTTGCTTTTATTTGGTTCTAGCATTCTTTTCAGGTATTAGCAATGCTTGTCTGGATTCAGTTGTTATGAGAGTGACGCCTTTACAACATCAAGGAAAGGTATTTGGTATGTTTACAACCATTTCCAACGTAACTCTGGGTTTATCTATGTTTGGAGCAGGCTTATTATTGACAGTAATAGATAGTCGAACACTTGGATTAATTGGTGGGATGGGATATGTAATCATCAGTGTAGGGTTAGTATGTATTTATATCATAAGGACTCTTAAGCAAAAAAAAACTCCTTTAATATAACATAATGAGTTGAAAGGCTGCTCAATTATTTTAGTAGCTTTTTTAGTTAATTAGGACCTATTAGTTTCTAAATATTGTTATTTATAGTTAAAATGTATTATTTTGCTTTATTTTGTAAAAAATTATGAAAATTTAGTTTATTATAGAATGTGAAGGGATACATTCCACCTATTAAAAAGGAGCGTGAAGTAGATGAAGGTGTTAAAAAGTTTTTTTGCTATTATGCTAGTCTTTAGTGTTATTGCACCAGTAGGATCTGCAGAAGTGCCAGGAGTGAATCGCTCGATGAAGCAAGGAGCGACGAAAGGCCTTGTGTCTGTGTCACACCCTTTAGCAGCTAAAGTAGGGAAAGAAGTGTTAGAAAATGGTGGTAACGCCGTCGATGCAGCCGTAGCTATTCAGCTTTCTTTAAACGTTGTTGAGCCAATGATGTCAGGTATTGGTGGCGGCGGATTTATGATGATTTACGATGAGAAAGAAAACGATATTGAAATGATTGACGGTCGTGAAATGGCGCCAGCTAATGTAACATCGAAATTGTTCTTAGATGAAAAAGGAAAGCCTGTACCTTTTAGCAAGAGACACACAACTGGAAAGGCAGTTGGAGTTCCTGGTACAGCAAAAGTATTAGAACAAGCCCTTGCAGATCATGGGACAATGACATTTGAAAAGCTAATTGAACCAGCTATTAAACAAGCGGATAAAGGTGTTAAGGTCAATTGGTCGATGGCACAGTATATTAATGAAAATAAGTCGAAGTTGAAAAATAATAAAGCAGCAGCCGAAATTTTCCTTCAAAATGGCGAACCCCTTGAAGAAGGAGATTTACTCCTACAAAAAGATCTTGCTAAAACGTTTAGAATTTTACAAGAGGATGGTCCTGCAGCTTTTTATGAAGGAGATATTGCGAAAGCTTTAGCTGAAGAAGTACAAGCTAAAGAAGGAACGATGACTGAAGAAGATTTGAAAAATTATACAGTTAAGAAAAGAGAGCCTGTAGCTACTACATACAGAGGTTATGATGTTATTAGTGCAGCACCGCCAAGCTCAGGTGGATTAACGGTGTTACAAATTTTAAAGCTGATGGAAGGTTATGATGTTAAAAAAATGGGAGCAAACTCTCCTCAGTACCTTCATTATTTAACAGAAGCGATGCACTTAGCGTACGCAGATCGCGCAGCTTATATGGCTGACGAAGATTTTTACGCTGTACCTAAAGAAGGCTTACTAAACGAAGAATATTTAAATGAGCGTCGTAAGCTTATTAACAAAAATCGTTCAACACCTGAGGTGAAAGAAGGAGATCCTTGGAAGTATCAAGGTGGGGAGAAAGAAAAGAAAGAAGTCGTGAAAGAAGAAACGCCAATCGGACAAACCACCCATTTTTCAGTAGTAGATAAGTGGGGAAATATGGTTTCGTATACAACTACTATTGAACAAGTATTTGGGTCAGGTATTATGGTACCTGGATATGGCTTTATGCTTAATAATGAAATGACGGACTTTGATGCAACACCAGGTGGAGTTAACGAAGTAGAGCCAGGCAAGCGACCACGGAGCAGTATGTCCCCAACATTTTTAGGAAAAGATGGAAAGCTGTTTATGGCAATTGGTTCACCAGGAGGCCCAACAATTATTGCATCAGTCGCTGAAACAATTATGAATGTTGTAGATCACGAGATGCCTATTCAAGAAGCAATTTTAACACCGCGTATTTATTCAGCAGCTTATCCAACCGTTAGATGGGAGCCTGATATTGATCAAAATACGCGATTAGAACTAATGGCTAAAGGGCATGCTTTTGAAGAAACAGCGCAGCATATTGGAAATGTCCAAGCAGCTATTCTCGATCGAGAAACCGGAAAGATGTACGGTGGGGCTGACAACACGCGCGAAGGAACCGTTTTAGGAGTGGATCGCTTTTCCTATAAAGCAAAACAGCCCAAGCCAATTCAAGAACAAAAAGAGGGGCCGTTCACAGTAAAAGTGAATAATGTCAAGTACCCATATACGCATGACCAGCTTAAGCTCATCGATGGCAAGCCTTATGTACAAGCTGATAAACTGCTACTTGGTTTGGGGCTTTTAAAAACGAGCGATTTGAAGCTGTATAAGCCAACGAAACACTCCTACTTACCGGCTGCTACTACTGCAGTAGGAGCAGGATTTGAAGTGAAGTGGGACGAAAAGAAAAAAGAGCTTTCTTTAGAGAGGGACCCTGTAGAAATTGATAATCCAATTGATGATGAAGATGGAGACATTATCACGAACTAAAGTTTAGTATTAAAAGAGACCAAGATATAAGTAGGTAAGCCCCTACTATACCTGAACAATTAAGAGTTATGAATTCTTAATTGTTCAGGCTTTTTGTTGTTTATAAAAAACAGTTTGAAAATAGTATGGAATAGAGCGTAGGACATTCGACTCCTTCTGGAACTAGAGTAAAACCTGAGATCCTGCAGCGCAGTGGAATAAACGTGTTCAGATAAAAGAGGTGAAAACAGCTAGTGTTCGTTTTTTAGAAGCAATCATGTTGTTATATCTCAAACTCTTTTGTTACAGGAATGTAAAAGCTTTAAACGTTAAAATGAAGTTCATAAATTCGCCATGAACTTATCTGTACGTTTCTCCAAAATCATGTATAATGATTCTTAATCTTTGCTATACATTATAGTAAAAACCATTAAGTGATAGTTTAAAAGGGGGTGATTCCATGGGGCAGGGAGACATAGCAGACGAAGCAGATTTGCAAGTATGGTTAATGTAATAAAAGTAGCGTGCATTAAAAAGAGATTGAAAGTTACACTTATGCACCTGGAATCACCTTTATACATAAAGGTGTAATCCAGTCGATACTTTTATAAAACAGGAGGTGTTCTCTTATTCTGCTTTTTGCCAGAATAAGAAAACGTATTGATTACACTTAATTTACTATTAGTTGCGCTTTTAATTGGTTTAACCGCGTTCTTCGTAGCGGCTGAGTTTGCCATTGTAAAACTTCGTAGTTCAAAGGTCGATCAGCTGATTGCTGAAGGGCGCAGAGGGGCACTTGCAGCCCAAAGGGTAACCACACATCTTGACGAGTATCTATCTGCCTGTCAGTTAGGTATAACAATTACAGCGTTAGGGTTAGGTTGGTTAGGAGAGCCGACTGTTGAGAAAATCTTAAATCCAATCTTTGCTGATTTTGGTTTTTCATCAACTCTGTCACATTTATTATCCTTTGCAATTGCCTTTGCCATTGTTACGTTCCTGCACGTTGTAGTAGGAGAACTAGCTCCGAAAACAGTTGCTATTCAAAAAGCAGAAACGGTAACACTGTTATTAGCGCCAGCTCTTATTTGGTTTTATCGTTTAATGTATCCTTTCATCTGGTTATTAAATGGATCAGCACGTATTTTAGTTGGTCTTTTCGGACTAAAGCCAGCTTCTGAACATGAAATTGCGCATAGCGAAGAAGAGCTTCGTATTATTTTGTCAGAAAGCTATGAAGGTGGAGAAATTAACCAAGCCGAATATAAATATGTAAATAATATATTTGAATTCGATAATCGCGTTGCACGTGAAATTATGGTGCCAAGAACAGAGATGATTGTGGTATCCAATGAAGATACAATAGAAGAATTTTTAAAAATAGCAGTAGAAGAACGCTATACGCGTTATCCAATTGTAGCAGAAGGAGATAAAGATCAAATCATTGGCCTAATTAACCTGAAAGAAGTTTTAAATGATGTGGTCATCCACAACCACTTAAAGCAAGAGAAGGTTGAGCGATATATGAAGCCAATTATTCAGGTTATTGAATCTATTCCAATTCACGACTTACTGTTAACAATGCAGAAGAATCGTACGCAAATGGCTGCTTTAATTGATGAATACGGCGGTACGTCTGGACTTGTTACAATTGAAGATATTCTTGAAGAAATCGTTGGAGAAATTCAAGATGAATTTGATGCTGAAGAAGTTCAAGAAGTTCGTAGAGTATCAGATAATCACTACCTTTTAAATGCCAAAGTTCTAGTTCAAGAGGTAAATGACTTATTAGGCATTCATCTCGAAGAAGAAGAAGTTGATACAATTGGTGGTTGGATTTTAACGCAAAAAACTGATATTGAGCTTCATGATTGTATCGTTTACGAGGGATATGAGTTTAAGGTGAATGATGTAGACGGATTGCAAATAAAAGAAGTAGAAGTAATGAAGTTGCAAGAAGACGTAGCTGAAGTATAATAAAAAACCAGCTTGACTATAGGGTCAAGCTGGTTTTTTTATATGTGATTTCTGCGCTTCCAATCTTCATAAAAATGCAGCAACGTTTGGTGTATCCCCTGGAGTGCCATGAGGACTAAGTAAAGCATCATAAATAGCACGATTTCACCTGTGAAATATGGAATGATAGCGATTATCGCCAATCAAACATAAAACATTTTATCTTTCATTCTCTTTCTACCTTTTCAATAGAACGAAGCTGTAATGAGCCACTTTGCAGCTTCTTCTAAATTTGTAGCAACATAATGAGGAAAGTCTTTCGTTTGTTTATGCTTATGCTCAGCAAGTGATTGTTTTCCTGCACCTGTCTGCACTAAAATTGTTGTTGCTCCTACTTTCCTTCCAGCTTCAATGTCCGACCACCGATCTCCAATTACCACACATTTTGATAAGTCTAACTGATGCTTACGGGCAGCTTCTATAAGCATGCCGATACTCGGCTTTCTGCATGTGCATCCCGCAGTGTGATGATGGGGACAAATGCAAAAGTCGTCAAACCCAAATGAAGTCAATTCGTTTATAAACTCATTTTTGGTTGCTTCTCCGCTTGAAATTCCAGGCTGGTTGGTAAAAGCAAATAGTTTAATATTGTGCTCTTTTAATAAATGAATGGTTTTTAATGAAAAAGAAAACAACGTAAAGTCTTTTGGGTAATGAACTGTATCGTCGCCTCCTATTGTGCCATCACGATCAATAAAAACTGCTTGAATACACGGAGCCATCAAGAAACCTCTTTTCTATTAAACTATTTTCATCTTATATGAATATGGATAATTGTTCAATTAATGGAATATTAAGTTGACAATTTTAACTATGAAATGTAATATATAGTTAACAAAAGTAATATATATATTGCAAAGTGGAAAAGGTGGTTGTTTGAAAAATAAAGTTAAATTTGCCCGCATTGAAAAAGGAATAACACAGGCAGACCTTGCACAAAAAGTAAATGTAACAAGGCAAACAATTGGATTAATTGAAAAAGGTAAATATAATCCTACCCTTCAGCTCTGCGTTAATATTGCAAAAGAACTTGACAAAACGTTAAATGATTTGTTTTGGGAGGAGGAATAACAATGAAAGATTCGTGGTTATCATATGTGCTTCCTAACGATGAGTACAAAGCTCAAAAAGTGGTTTATTTTCTAGGTGAAGGCTCGTTGTTGATGTGTGTTTCATGTGGTATCTTAGTCGTAGGAACCCACTCTCTACCAGAATGGAATCTGCCAGCTCAGTGGATTGCAGGGGTACCTATCTTACTGTTTGTAGCGTACGTATTTATTCGATATATTTTTTCTGGGATTGAGTATGCAAATGTAATGTCTGAAGATGCGTTTAAAAAAGAAAAAAAGCGAATCATGGTAAGGTCAGCGAGTTTTATGATCATCTTTTCAGTGCTCTATCTTGTTTCTGTAGGTCTGCAGTTACTTGGTGAACAGCTGTTTGACTTCATGATCGTTGTATTTGCAGGTTTATTCATTTTTCTAGCCGAATACACCTCGTTAAAACGCTCCTATTTAAAAAACAAAGAACTCTTAGATTAATGAAATAATGAGTGTGAAAAATAAACGAAGAAAAAAAGAAATGCAGGCTATACTTAGGCCTGTATTTTTATATGATAAAAAAATTGAATATTTCGTTTTATTTATTTGTAGTCCTAACTCATTGCTTGAATCCTTGGAGTAAGATAAGATATGTTCATATGAAAGGTGTGAATAGAAAGTGATAGTACGTACTGAAGAAGAAAAGCAAGGCTTAATGAAAATTGGAAAGATCCTTGCTGAGATAAGAGATACGTTAGTAAAAGAAACGAAGCCTGGAGTTACAACAGGTGAACTAGATGAACTAGCTAAAGAACTTTTTGAAAAACATGGAGCAATTTCTGCCCCAAAGGAATTATTTGATTTTCCAGGCTATTCTTGTATTAGTGTAAACGAAGAGGTAGCTCACGGCATTCCTGGAAAGCGCGTGATTAAAGAGGGAGATCTTGTTAATATTGATGTTTCAGGCTCTAAGGACGGTTATTTTGCTGATACGGGTATTTCATTTGTTGTTGGAGACAATAATAAGTTTTTGGAGAAGCTTTGTAAAGCAACAAAAGAAGTATTTGATGAGGGACTGAAAAAGTTTAAAGCTGGCGGTAAGCTTAGTAATGTTGGGCGAGCTGTTCATAACAGTGCGCGAAAACGTGGATACACGGTTATTACAAACCTAACGGGTCACGGGGTAGGACATTCACTTCGCGATAAACCAGATCACGTTCATAACTACTATGAACCAAGAGACCGCACTCTTTTAAAAGATGGAATGGTTATTGCGTATGAACCGTTTGTATCAACAAATGCTGAAGAAGCATATCAGTTGGATGACGGCTGGACGCTAGCGACAAATGACGGGAGCTTTGTTGCACAAATTGAACATACGATTATTGTGACAAAAGGTCAACCAATTGTTGTAACAGAATAAAAGCAGATGCATATGCATCTGCTTTTTTATTTATAGAATAAGCTGCAATAAACTCCATAGTCCAAATCCTACTATAATATAGCCGGATAACTTGTTTATCCAGCTTAGCCTTTGAGGCGTGAATGCTGATTTAAATATGCCAACTCCTAGGCTAAGTGACAGCCACCATAATCCTGAACCGATAAAGACTCCAACAACCATTTGCAACGCGCTAGGTAATGAAAACGATTCATTACTTAAACCGATACCTGAAAAAATACCGATAAAAAACAGGACCGTCATTGGATTTGTAACAGTAAGAATTAATATAGAAAAGAAGGATTCAAACAGCTGTGTGCTTTTTTGTGCAACAGCAGCTTTTTCTGCAGGTCGAGAACGAAATGTTTGTACCCCTAAATAACATAAAAAAGGCCACCGATTAACTGCAGCCATATTTTTTGACTTAACAAAAAGCTGCTACTAAGCCATATAAAGCATCTGCTTTAGCAGCGCCTAATCCTGATACAAAGCCATGCAGTTTTTCTTTTGTTAAAGTACGATTAATGCATAAGATACCAATTGGGCCAACAGGTGCTGCGACTGAAACCCCAATTGCTAAGCCTTTGATTAAATAATGCAAGTCCATTAAGTCATACTCCTCTAAATATAATTTCTTTATCATAACAGCTTACAGGTAAGAGGGAAAGTCCAATATATGTAAAAAAAGAATAGAACAAAAAGCATTCTATTCTTTTCTTGTAATTAAAACAAAGCTAGTTTGTTTTAATTAGTTGTCGTATTTACCGTAACGTTTGCCGCTTCTTTTGTGAGAACATTTTTCTTTTCTGTCGTGGCTACGTTTCTTTTTGTCACAAGTTCTTTTGTCATCGTGCTTGTAATCTTTTTTGTAAGAATCTTTTTCGTAGCAGTAGCATTTAAACTCTTTCTTACCATAATCTTTTTTACCTTTACGGTGTTTGTCGTGTTTTCTACACATTGACAATCATCTCCCAGTTGTTTTATTAGTAGAAGCTCTAATGCATTCTACTTAATATAAGATATGAAAAACAGGACAACCTGGTATATGCAAAAGCCCTTATTGAGTAGAAAAGGGCGAGTCCATTTTTACTTAATTATCATGAGTTAATTGATTGACATTGACATGATGAAAGCGAATTTGATATAATTATCTCGAATTAAAGATATTTGATATGAAAATAAAATGATACTATAAACATAATCCCATTTAGGAGGAATTAGAATGAATGAATTAAAAGGTATTCATCACGTGACAGCTATTACGAGTAGTGCTGAAAAAAATTATGAGTTTTTCACGTATGTACTAGGGATGCGCTTGGTGAAAAAAACAGTCAACCAGGACGATATTCAAACCTATCATTTGTTTTTTGCAGATGATAAAGGAAGTGCTGGAACTGATATGACGTTTTTTGACTTCCCAGGAATTCCAAAAGGATCTCATGGTACGAATGAAATTTTTAAAACATCATTTCGTGTTCCAAACAATGAAGCACTTCAATATTGGGAAAAGCGATTTAATCGTTTAGGTGTTCATCACGGTGGTATTCAAGAACTATTCGGAAAGAAAATTTTATCTTTTGTGGACTTTGATGATCAGCAATACCAATTAATTTCTGATGAAGGAAATGCGGGAGTAGCCTCTGGCACACCTTGGCAAAAGGGCCCGATTCCATTAGAATACGCAATTACTGGACTTGGTCCAATCTTTGTACGCGTTGCTAATTTTGATTTCTTCAAGGAAGTATTAGAGAAAGTATTATTATTCCGACAAGTAGACCAAAAAGGTGACTTGTATTTATTTGAAGTTGGAGAAGGTGGAAACGGTGCTCAAGTAGTCGTTGAACATAATACAACTTTACCAGAAGGTATTCAAGGATACGGAACCGTTCACCACGTAGCGTTTCGAGTGAATGATCGTCAAGTGCTTGAAGAGTGGATTGATCGACTTGCAAGCTTTAGATTTCCAACATCAGGCTATGTGGATCGTCACTTCTTTGAATCTTTATATGCTCGCGTTTCTCCTGGTATTTTATTTGAATTTGCAACCGATGGTCCAGGATTTATGGGAGATGAAGAGTATGAAACATTAGGTGAAAAACTTTCACTTCCTCCATTTTTAGAGCCTAAACGTGAACAAATTGAAAAGCTTGTACGACCAATTGAAACAGTTCGTAGTACAAAAATATTTGAGAAAGAGTATGAGTAAAAGCAGCTTCCAATGGAAGCTGCTTTTTTTACGTCATTGTCAGAAGAACTGACGTATAATAGAAAGAGAAGGTGTGGAGGTGTTGATTATTAATAAAAAGAAAATGATTTTATTTGCTGTTTCCATTATGATTGCAGCACTGAATATGAGGCCAGCCATTAATTCAATTTCCCCTATTTTACAGGAGCTTACATCAGCGCTTCAAATGAATGCATCTACGGCCAGCCTTTTGACAGCTGTGCCTGTATTGTGTATGGGGGTGTTTTCCCCACTTGCTGCAGGTTTGGGTCAAAAATTTGGGCTAGAGCGTATTATTGGATATGCACTTTGCTTGATTGGACTTGGAACAGTTTTGCGTTTTTTTACATATTCAACCAGTTTTTTAATTATGACCTCCCTTATAGCAGGGATAGGCATTGCTGCTATGGGACCGCTTTTGTCTGGCTTTATAAAAAAATATTTTAATGAGCATGTACCTTTTATGATTAGCCTTTATACCGCTGCATTGACAACGGGAGCAGTGGCCGCTTCATGGCTTTCAGTTTCAATTTATGAAAGCACAAATTCTTGGAGAGTGACGTTGAGTATTTGGATACTGTTTGCTATCGTAGCTATTCCGGTTTGGTGGCACTGGGTTTTGAAGAATAGCAAAGCTTCCTCTAATCTTTCGGTACACGAAGAAGTAAAGCCAATTCCTTGGAATAACAAGCGTGCGTGGTTATTAACGTTATCTTTTGGCTGTATGGCGATGATCTTTTATTCAGCAACAGCATGGATTGCTCCACTAATTGAATCCCAAGGTTATTCGAAGCAGTATGCTGCAAGTATTCTTACGCTCTTTACGGCAACTCAAATCCCAGTAGGATTTTTATTGCCAGTTTTACTAAAGAAAGTGACGTCACGCCTTTTTTGGCTCTGGTTTGCTGCTGGGATGGAAGCGTTAGGTTTACTTTTATTAGCTCTTGAAGTTGTTCCGTGGGTGGGCGCAATCTTTATTGGTATCGGTGCTGGAACGCTATTTCCGCTAAACTTGCTATTGCCGATTGATTTATCCAAAAATGCTGATGAAGCTGCCGGCTTGTCAGCAATGACCCAGTCAGCTGGCTATATCATCGGCGCATTGGGGCCAATTATCATCGGAACTTTAGTTGATCTAACTGGTCAATTTTACTCTACGTATGTTTTTTTACTCGTTGTAATATTTATAATGAGTATTATTCAATGGCTTGCTATGAGGTCAGTTGCTAGACATAGAGGATAGTATATATATTAAATAAATAGAATAAAATCATAAGAAAAAAGTGGACTCTATATATAGAGTCCACTTTTTTCTTACCGTTGATCAGAGATAGTCGCGTTGTTGTTGGCTGCTTGCAGAGCAGGGATATTGTTATATGGAGGTCCGGTAGTTGTACCTGCTAAGAGCACAATATCAAATTCATTTGGAGGAGTGCCCCATGAGTTTCCAAGAAAAGTCGTAAAAGCACCATCCACTAAAAAACCACCTTTAGTATTGTATACAACATTGTTATTAATAGCACCTGTTGTATTCGGATTAATGTACATTCCCGTTCGTAAAGAATAAAAAGTATTGCCTTCTAAGAGGATATTAGATGCTCCAACCTGAGAAACAACGGCACGATTAACAACCCAGTTTGACATTGGCAGTGGTTGAGGGGGGCCGTAAATTGTATTATTTAGTAGGCGAATATTGCTACCACCAACTTGAATAAACTCAACTGCATATGGAATAGGGCTAGTCAGCGTTAATCCGTCCACCGTAACGCCACTGGCTGTAACTAAAAGAGGGATGACAGCAGCTTGTAATAATAAGACAGGATTATTTTCTCCAAGTAGAGTAATATTAACCTTGTTCACGTTGATTTGAGAGGTAATTGGATACGTTCCCTCTAAAATATGAACAGTACCTCCGACATTTACAGCTGCAATGCCTTGAGGAATGGTTCCAAACGGGCTTCCAAGACTGCCGTTACCTCCTACGGCACCTGCTCTTACATAAATATTATTAGGGTCCACTAATTGGCTGATTTCATTATCAAGAGCAATCTGGACGCTTTGAACTGTCGGGTAGCCTAAAGCAGGCCGGTTAGTAATTAACCCTTGTAAGACCTGGTCTTGTTGTGCAAGAGTTAACGAATTAAATGCTGTTAAATTTAAGCCAAGTGCAGGGTTAGTAATGGCAATGCGCATTTCCGCAATAGTTTGAGCACTGTTAACAGCTGCTAAAGTTGGATCGGGTGATATAGGAGGACCTACTTTAATTAGCATAATTGAAGCGCTAACGTTTGTTTGTGTTCCTCCAGAAGCATTATCTAAGTTTACTGGGGCCGCACTTGTATGGTTTCGTACCGATAGCTGGTCACCTACGAGTGCAGAAATAATGACCATTCCGATATTTCCAGCAGACGTTCCAGCAGCAGGTGTTTCTGTGCCGTAAATACTTCCAGGAACAAGAGTGTTATTTTGGTATAATGCGAATTGATTAGAGGTTGTTCCGTTTACGATAAACCAAACTGCATATGTTCCAGGATTTTGAATAGTAATTGGTGTAGTGCTAGTGCTATGAGAGATGCCTAGCAACGCTCCGTTTGAACTAAACGGAATATCACTTTCAACAGGTATATTTTGATTACCAGTATTGAAGACATAACCGTAGTTTGGAGTTGGAATGACAGGCGGGGAAGGGGGACAGCATTTTCCGAGCTTTTTTGCTTTTTTACTCAATGGTATAACATCCTTTGCATTTTTTATACTATTTTATGTTAAAAAATGTAAAATTGTGATCCTTGTCCTTAGAAATAAGGCTCGTAAATGGAAAAATTAAGCCAAATGCAGTATTTAAATATCGGCTGGAATAAAAAAACAGGACCTATATCAAATATCTTCTAATTTAGTTTTCTTTTATAATAATAGTAGAAGCACAATCCTAGTTATGCATCTACTATTCTTGTAGGAGGAAGTGCAATGAAAAAAACGTACGCAGTATTATCTCTAGCAGGGCTACTTGCCCTAGCAAGCAGCCCTTTATCTGCATCTGCTAATATTCATTCAGAAACATCTGTTCATCAAGATATATCTCACCCTATCAATCACTCAGTGTTAAAAAAAGCTAAACCTGAGGAGGTCGGAATGTCGTCTGCAAAGCTAAGAGAAGTGGATGCCATGATTGAACAAGAAATTAAAAGTGGCTTTCCAGGTGCCGTATTATTGGTTGTGAAAAATGGTAAGGTTGTGAAAAATACTGCTTATGGTTATGCTAAAAAATATAATGGTTCCACACTACTAAAACATCCTGAAAAAATGAAGGAAGATACAATGTTTGATTTAGCTTCTAATACGAAAATGTATGCGGTAAATTTTGCTCTCCAAAAGCTAGTTAGCGAAGGGAAACTGAATTTAAATGAAAAGGTTCAAACATACCTATCAGACTTTAAAGACCAGCCAGAAGATGTTATTAAAGGAAAGAATCAAATGAAAGTGATTGATTTACTGCATCATAGCGGGGGATTTCCGCCAGACCCACAATACTTCCATCCAAAAGCCAGTGCTTTATACTCCCAGGACAGAGCAAAAACTATAAACTTAATTTCCAAAACACCTCTTCAATACGAGCCGGGAACAAAGAACGTATACAGCGACGTTGACTATATGCTCCTTGGCATTATTGTTGAGAGAATTACCAATCAGCGTTTAGATTATTACGTAGAAAATGAAATTTATCGACCATTGGGCTTAAAGCATACACTGTTTAATCCGCTACAAAAAGGGTTTAAGTCTAAAAACTTTGCGGCAACTGAACTACAGGGTAATACGCGAGATGGTGTTATAAGTTTTCCGAATGTTCGAACATATACATTGCAAGGAGAAGTTCATGACGAAAAAGCATACTATTCAATGGGAGGTATTTCGGGACACGCTGGTTTGTTCTCAACAACAAATGATTTAGCTGTTTTATTACAAGTAATGTTAAACGGGGGAGGATATGGTCGCCAGCGATTATTTGATGAGAAAACCATTCAAGTCTTTACAGAGCCATCACCTATGAATTCTACGTATGCGCTTGGGTGGAGAAGAAATGGGGATGAAAGCATGGAATGGATGTTTGGTCCTCATGCAAGTCGAGATGCAATTGGTCATACTGGTTGGGTTGGTACGGTTACCATTATCGACCGTGAAAAAGATTTAGGTATTGTTTTATTAACGAATAAGAAACATTCACCACTTGTTAATCCTTCGGAAAATCCGAATCGCTTTGAAGGAGACGTGTTTGAAACTGGTCAATATGGAAGCGTTATAACAGGCGTTTACGAAGCCATTAAATAGAGAGATAAGAAAGAAGGAGATGAGATTAATCAGCTTCTTCTTTTTTTTTTTTTTTGAAAACGCATTCAAAAAAACATTGAACTGTAGTAAAGGTTTTGGTAAGATTAATTTAGTTAATTTTACTAAAAAAAAGTAAATAGAATCAACTTATCGACGGCTACATAATAAGCAAGGAGTCTTTTTTCCTTAAACTATTTGGTCTATACCAATTTTCGTGTGCTATCATAAAAGCAAATAGAAGTTTTTATAGGGAGTGGCTAATTTATGGCAACGATTAAAGATATTGCACAGCAAGCAGGTGTTTCAATTGCTACCGTATCTAGAATTTTAAATAGTGATCAAACACTATCCGTCGCTGATGATACGCGGAAGCGAGTGATAAACACTGCAAAAAGCTTAAATTATCAGTCGTCAAAAAGAAAAAACATGGCACATTCAAAGTTAACAGAGACTCGTTCTATCGGTTTAATTCTAACAACATCACCAAAAGATGAAGTGAATGATCCATATTTTTTATCTATTCGATTAGGCATTGAAAGTATTTGTGAAGCTTATCAATTTAAGGTGGAAAACGTGTTTGTGGTTGGTGAAAATGAAATCCCTAAAGGCGGACTTAATCATTTAGACGGCTTAATTGTGATAGGGGCAATTGATGAAAAAGATTTAACTTCATTTTATTACAATAAAAATAGGCTAATCTTTGTGGACTATGCTCCTGAAGATACAGGTTTTGACGTAGTAACCTCTGATTTCGAAGCTGCAACTAGAGGTTTGATTGAAAAACTGGAAGAAATGAAGCATAAAGATATCGCTTTTATTGGTGGAAAAGTGATTACAAAGCGTCTCAGTGACAGTGCTGGAGAGCATCACTCTGAAAGCCGTCAAAAAACATATGAGCGAGTGATGAAGGAAAAAGGAAACTTTAATTCACGCTACATAAAAGTGGCAGGATGGGATCCAATTCACGGATATGAGATGACAAAAGAGTTAATTGAACAGGGCAGCATGCCGACTGCAATTATTGCAGCGAGTGACCCTTTAGCTATTGGCGCTTTAAAAGCGCTTAATGAAGCATGTATTTCTGTGCCAAAGGAAGTATCAGTTGTTAGTTTTGATGATATTAGTGCAGCTGCTTATTTAACTCCAAGCTTATCTACGGTGAAAATTTATACAGAGGAAATGGGGAAAACAGCGGTAAAGCTTTTACACGATCGGTTAAAAGGAAGAGAATTACCGATTAAAGTAATGTTACCTACGAGCTTTATTGCTCGGGAAAGTATAGCAGAAAAAACCAAATAATAACAAAGCTAGGGGAGCGGTAGACAAATGGGTATTATATTTGATGAAAAGAATAAGGTTTTTCACTTGAAAGCGAAAGATACCAGCTACGCAATGGGGCTTGTTCGTGATAATTACTTAGCTCATTTTTACTGGGGAAGAAAAATCAATAACTACAACCATACAAACCAGATTCAGCCGCTAGACCGTTCATTTTCTCCGAATCCATATCAAGGAGACCGCACTTTTTCACTGGATTGGTTGCCTCAAGAGTACCCTCAGCATGGTAACGGTGATTTTCGTTCACCCGCTTATCAAGTTGAGCTGCCGAATGGTACAGTGGTTACGGATTTACGTTATAAAGAGCATCGGATTTATAAAGGGAAACCGAACTTAGAAGAACTACCAGCTACATATATTCATTCCGATGATGAAGCAGAGACGCTTGAAATTTTGCTAGAAGACAGCGTCATTGGTTTACATGTAACGTTACAATATACGGTTTTTGAAAACTATAATGCGATTACGCGGGCGATAAAGTTTGAAAATCAAGGGAAAGAATCAATAAAGTTAATTCGTGCTCTCAGTGCTAATGTTGATTTTCGAGATGCAGAATTTGATATGCTTTCGTTGCCAGGAGCATGGGGAAAAGAACGGCATGTTGAGCGTCAGTCATTGCATACGGGTATTCAATCTGTTGGTAGTATAAGAGGAGCAAGCAGTCATCAGCAGAACCCTTTTCTTGCTCTACTTCGTAAAGATACGACTGAATATTCAGGAGAAGTATACGGATTTAACTTTGTTTACAGCGGAAATTTCTTAGCTCAAATAGAAGTAGATCAATTTTCAACGGCGCGTTTATCAGTAGGTATTCATCCTCATAATTTTACGTGGTTACTAGAAAAAGAACAAACTTTTCAAACGCCAGAAGTTGTGATGGTGTATTCATCTGCTGGTTTGTCGGAGATGTCTCACACATTTCACCACCTTTATAAAAACCATCTACTGCGTGGCGAATTTAAAACGAAAGATCGGCCAATTCTGGTTAATAATTGGGAAGCTACTTACTTTGACTTTGATGCGGAGAAAGTGGAGCAAATTGCCAAGGTAGGTAGTGAACTCGGCATGGAGCTATTTGTGCTTGATGATGGTTGGTTTAAAAAGCGCAACTCAGATACAACATCACTTGGAGATTGGTTCGTTGATAATGAAAAGCTTCCTGCCGGTCTAGAAGATGTAGCCAAACGTGTGAACAACGTCAATATGGAGTTCGGTTTATGGTTTGAACCTGAAATGGTTTCAAAAGATAGTGACTTATATAGAGAACATCCAGATTGGTGCTTGCACGTACCGAACCGTCATCGAACAGAAAGCCGAGAGCAGCTCGTTCTGGATTTTTCCAGGGAAGATGTACGCACTGAAATTACAAAACGTATCTCAGCTATTCTTTCAAAGGTTCCAATTACGTATGTTAAATGGGATATGAACCGTCACTTAACAGAAGTGGGTTCTGCGCTTCTTCCTGCTGAGCGTCAAAAAGAAACGTCCCATCGTCATATTTTAGGCGTATATAAAATGATGGAAGACCTTACAACTGCGTTTCCTCATATTTTATTTGAAAGCTGTTCTGGTGGTGGAGGACGCTTCGACCCAGGAATGCTTTATTATATGCCGCAAACGTGGACCAGCGATAACACGGATGCAGTGGAGCGCTTAAAAATTCAGTATGGAACAAGCCTTGTCTACCCAATTGTATCCATGGGAGCACACGTATCTGATATTCCGAATCACCAAGTTCACCGCTATGCACCGTTAAAGATGCGCGGTGATGTAGCGATGGCTGGAAACCTTGGTTATGAATTAGATTTAACGAAGTTAACAGACGAAGAGAAACAAGCTGTAAAAGAGCAAATTGTGGAATACAAAGAAATTCGAAGACTCATTCAATACGGTGATTTTTATCGACTTTTGAGTCCGTTTGAAGGAAATGAAACGGCATGGTTGTTTACGGATGAAGCAAAAGAAGAAGTAGTGGTATTTTATTATCGTGTACTTGCTGAGCCAGCAACACCGCTGCGTTCAATCAAGCTCCATGGATTAGCTTCAGACAAGTCATATGAATTAATAGGAACGGATAACGTATACGGAGGCGATGAGCTTATGTATAGCGGAATTCATGTACCTATTTCCTTGCAAGGTGACTTTCAAAGCTATGTATGGAAATTTAAAGCAAAAAGATAAAGAAGGGGAGATTGAGATATAAGTAGCTCAGCTCTTCCTATGCCTGAACAATTAAAAGCTTACAACTTTTAATCGTTCAGGTTTTTTTGTGGAGTGGGAAAAATCGGTTTGGAAATAAAGTGAAATGGAGCGTCGTGTCTGGAACTTCTCCTCGCAAAAAGCGAGTGCTCAAACTTTTTTTTGTGATGGTTATTCTCCACTATTTAGTAGGAGTATGGTAAACTATTTAGCGAGAAAAGATTTTGTTAGTAAGATTGGAGATGCAAGATCATGTTAACGAATCATGATAGTCAACAGCCCATGAGTCGTTCTGAACGAAGAAAACAAGCTCAGCCAAAGAAAAAAACTCAAACGTTTCAAAATCGACTTTTAAATGGATTAATTGGAATTGTCTCAATATGGATTTTATATTTACTAGTTAAAATTTTGTTTTTAGTTCAATGAGCAACAGATACAGTTGCTCTTTTTCATTTGGTTAAAAAGGAGAGAATATGATGCAAAGAGAGTTTGCGCAAAGTATAGCAGCTGGTTCAAAAAGCCGCTTGCTGCTCGTTTTAATTTTAGGAGGGTTGGGTGCATTTGGTCCTTTTACAATTGATATGTATTTACCAGCTCTTCCCACAATCGCAAAAGAACTTGATGCGACAACATCTTTAGTTCAAATGAGTTTAACAGCCTGCTTGATTGGGCTAGCATTTGGCCAACTATTAATGGGTCCTTTTAGCGATATTAAAGGTCGAAAAAAACCGCTCGTTATTTCAATTATTATCTACACAATTGCTTCAGCTTTATGTGTTGTGGCACCTTCTATTTGGCTGTTTATTGCCCTTCGCTTTATTCAAGGAGCTGCAGGGGCGGCTGGTATGGTCATTTCAAGGGCTAGCGTCCGAGACTTATTTTCAGGAACGGACTTAACCAAATTTTTTGCAATGTTGATGCTTGTTAACGGGTTAGCACCTATTGTGGCACCCATCGCAGGTGGTCAAGTACTGGAGTTTGTATCATGGCGAGGAGTATTCGGCGTTTTAACTGCAATTGGCATAGTTATGTTAATTAGCGTTATGGTTGGTCTGGATGAAACGCTACCACCTGAACGCCGTAAAACAGGGGGCTTTAGAGAGATTTTACAAACGTTCGGAAGCCTAGTGAAAGATAAAACATTTGTAGGTTACGCGTTGACGCAAGGGTTGGTAATGAGCGCCATGTTTGCTTACATTTCGGGCTCAACATTTGTTCTTCAAGAAATTTATGGGCTATCTCCACAAATGTTTAGTGGAGTATTTGCTATTAATGGTGTAGGTTTAATTATCGCCACGCAGGTGACAGGACGTTTGGCAGGGAAAATTTCTGAAAGTACATTGTTAACGTATGGTTTGATTCAAGCTACAATTGGGAGCATTAGCTTAGTACTCGCTATTCTATTGACAGACTCTGTCTTGCTTCTATGTATCTTTTTATTTTTATCAGTAACAAGTGTTGGGATTGTTAACACAACGGTATTTTCATTAGCCATGCAAACTCAAGGAAAACAAGCAGGGAGTGCAGCTGCTTTGTTAGGTTTACTGCCATTTTTATTAGGAGGATCTGTAGCGCCATTGGTGGGAGCATTTGGAAAAAATACGGATTTGGCGATGGGAATTGTCATTGCAATTTGTGAGTTACTTGCTTTATGTGCTTATATGTTGCTCGTTAAGAAAAAACGATAATGGTCTTAAAAATTGCGCTTTACATACCGTAAAGCGCAATTTTTTTGGTTGAAATCACTTTTAATTTATGGTGCATATGCTGTAAAAAGAACTTTACGACGGGGCGTGAAATGGATGGATAATGGACAATTGGAAGTAGTTGGGGCTGCAATTGCCGCTATCGGAACCATAACGGCCGCGGTTGGAAGCACACCTTTTTGGTGGCTTTCAGAACAAGCTAAGTACAATTTAAACCTTTGGGGGAACTTGCTACAGGGAACAGGTAACGCATTAGAAGCAGATGGGCAAGAAGGAGTTTCTCTCGAAAAGATTGGAAACGAAATTCAAGCGGTTGGAAACTCCACCATTGTAGCAGGCCTTCTTTTATTAGAAGAAGGAGAAACACAAACTCGTCTTACGATTGCTGGTAACCTGATGCAAGCTTTAGGAGGAGCTGCTGCATTAGGAGACGAGTTAAAGGATGACTCAAATATTGGAGAGGTATATAGCATCGTCGGAAATATTATGCAAATTATTGGGAATTCGATGCAGGCTCTAGGCGATGGCTATGATTTAAGAGCAGAAAAACTAGAAGAAGCAGCGGAGATAGGTGATAGTTCTGGTGAAGATAATGATAAAGGGGAAGTATTAAACGTATTTGGAAGCTGGATTCAAGCAGGCGGATCCGTACTGTCGTTCATCGGTCAGGTTATAGAAGAAGAGGAAGAATAGAGAAAGCACCAAGTTTCTAACTAAAGATAGAAGCTGCGGTGCTTTTTGCCATATTTATAAAGTTCTTTGAAGCTTGACTAAGGTAGGAATCCTTGACGTGAGCAAATACAAGCGTACGCGTAGCGTGCTCTAGTTTTATATAGCGAATCATGGAAGGATTGTCACGTTTAATAACCATTTCAGGAACAAGGGTAACTCCAAGGCCGTTCAAAACTAATGATTGAGCTGTTTCAATACTACTTGTTTCATAAGCTACTGCTGGTTGGAACTGGTGATTTGCACATAAAGAGAGTACCTTTGAGCGGAAATCAAACCCGCTTTTTAATAAGACGAATGGGCAATTTTTGTAATCTGTTAAGCGATTCGATAAAGGTGGTAGCCAATTGGGCGAATTCTTTGGAACGGCAAGGTAGAGAGCTTCTGTTAAAAAAGGTTCATATTTTAAGCGTTCATCTTTAATCGGAAGCGATAGCAAAGCAAAATCTACTTTAGTGTTGACTAATAAATTCAGTATATTTTCGCTTGAGTCTTCCACAAACTTTACTTTTACAGTTTGATACTCATGCATAAACTGCTTTAGTAAAGGCGGAAGAACATGCCCACCTGTGATAGGGGTAACGCCAATTGTGATACTATTTTCTTTTATGTTTTTGGAATCCTCTAGCTCTTTTTGTAAATTGTCATGCATACGTAAAATAGCTTGTGCTCTTACAACAAACAGCTTGCCTTTCTCTGTTATTTCAATACCAGTTGAATAACGATTAAATAATAAAATACCCAGCTCATCTTCTAGCTTGGAGATTTGTTTACTTAAAGAAGGCTGAGCGATATGTAAATTCGCAGCAGCTTTCGTAAAGCTTTTCATCTTGTAGACTTCTATTACATATTGAAATAAGCGTATCTCCATTTTTCCCTCCATAGTTTTAAACTATCAGTATAATAGCTACCATATATTAGCCATTAAATCATTTAGTATGTAGGATAAATATAACAAATATTTCTAAAAAGGGGTTAGTTAAAAATGAACTCAATAAATGTTTGGAATCCTTCTTTATATGACCAAAAGATGCAGTTTGTTTCAAAGTATGGTGAAAGTTTAATTGATATTCTTTCTCCTAGAGAAGGTGAACGGATTTTAGATTTAGGATGCGGTACAGGTGATTTAACTGCAAAAATTGCTGAGCATAATGCGTTAGTCACGGGTATAGACTATTCCGAAGAAATGATTAATGCTGCTAGAAACAAGTATTCACACATACAATTTAATATCGGAGAAGGACAGTCATTCGTAGTTAATCAACCATACGATGCGATTTTTTCAAATGCAGCGCTTCACTGGATGAAAGATGCTAAAGGTGTATTATCATCAGTTCACCAAGCTTTAAAACCGAAAGGGCGATTTGTTGCCGAATTCGGTGGGAAAGGTAATATTCAAAGCATTATTGAGAGCATTTCGTATTTTCTACAACATGAATATAGCATTGATGCAAAGGAAAGGAACCCTTGGTATTTTCCTAGTATAGGAGAATATAGCGTGTTGCTTGAAGAGACCGGGTTTAAAGTGCTCTTTGCACAGCACTTTAACCGCATTACACCGTTAGCTGATGGTGAGGACGGTATGCAGCAATGGTTAGAAAGTTTTGCTGGTGATTTTGTGACAGGCCTTAGTCATAGTGAGAAGAAACACCTTTTTGGACAAGTCACTAAGCATCTTAAGCCACAGCTGTATATAAAAGGTCGGTTTGAAGCCGATTATCAACGTATTCGAATAGTGGCAATAAGAGAATGAAATATTCCATCTATAAACTAGAGGATGGAACATAAGTATTTCAGTCAATAATCTATCCGAATTGTCGACAGTTAACGCTGTTTGATAGTTCGGACGTTTTTGGTTGGTTCGGAAGATAATTTAGAAAAAGAGTGTCTGTAGCGCAATGTAACGCAATTGTTCTTACAACCTAACTATTATAATAAAGTAATGCTTTGTCTTTGAGAAGGAATCATATTGTTATGTCTTATCTCCTTTTTGTTTAAATATCATTATTAACTTTCCTGAAGTCTCATATTAATATTTTTAATACAACTAATAAATTATCTGTATTTTACTAATTTTGAATTTTAGTGTAAAATCAATTAAAAAAATAGGAATAGTAGAGATTAAGAGATTTTTAGAGAAATATTCGTCAGAATAATGAAATCATTTTGTATAATTTGTATACATACTAAGCTTTATATTCCTTTGTGAGGTGGATATTTTTGCAACTTCAGGTTACAAACAGTCCTTTTAATCAAGAGCAGGTAGAATTACTTAACAAATTACTACCAACGCTAACAGAATCCCAAAAAAGTTGGCTAGGTGGATACTTGGCTGCAAGCGGTTCAGCATCAGCACCCGCACCCGCTGTTGAACCAGCGCAGAGTGTACCAGCTACTCAGCCGGTGTCTAAAGATGTAACAATTCTTTATGGATCTCAAACAGGAAATGCTCAAAACCTAGCAGGTCAAACAGGTAAAACATTAGAAGCAAAAGGTTTTAATGTTAAAGTCGCGTCTATGAGCGAGTTTAAACCAAATACCCTTAAAAAACTTGAGAATTTACTTATTGTGGTAAGCACTCATGGAGAAGGAGAGCCACCTGATAACGCGCTTTCTTTCCATGAATTTTTACACGGAAAACGCGCTCCAAAGCTTGATAATTTACGATTTTCAGTTCTTTCTCTTGGAGACAGTTCCTATGAGTTTTTCTGTCAAACAGGAAAAGAGTTTGATCAGCGCTTAGAAGAGCTAGGGGGTACGCACTTATATCCACGAGTTGACTGCGATTTAGATTATGAAGAACTAGCAGCAGAGTGGACAGAAGGTGTTTTAAATGGTTTAAGTGAGTGGAGCGGTGTTCAAGAGGCTGCTGTGGCAGTAGAAGAAACATCGGCACAGCCATCAACTTATTCTAGAACGAACCCATTTAAAGCTGAAGTACTAGAAAACTTAAACTTAAATGGTCGCGGATCAAATAAAGAAACGCGTCACTTAGAGTTATCTTTAGAAGGTTCTGGATTAACGTTTGAACCTGGTGATAGCTTGGGTGTTTATCCAGAGAATGATCCTGAACTTGTTGATTTGTTAATTTCAGAGCTAGGTTTCAATCCAGATGAAGTAGTAAAGGTGAACAAACAAGGCGATGTGCGTTCTCTACGTGAGGCGCTAATTTCAAACTTTGAAATTACTACATTAACAAAGCCGTTGCTTGAACAAGTTGCAAAGCTTACAGGAAATGAAGAGCTCCATGCGCTTATCAGTGATAGCACAAAAGTAAAAGAGTACGTTTATGGGCGTGACCTTTTAGATCTTGTTAAAGACTTCGGCCCTCTTGGCGTTTCAGTTGAAGACTTTGTTACTTTATTGCGTAAGTTGCCAGCACGGTTGTATTCCATTGCAAGCAGTTTAGAAGCTAATCCTGATGAAGTGCACTTAACAATTGGAGCTGTGCGCTACGATTCACATGGAAGAGAGCGTAAAGGCGTATGTTCTATTTTATGCGCAGAACGCTTACAGCCAGGTGATACTTTACCTGTTTATATTCAGCATAATCAAAACTTTAAACTTCCAAGTAATCCTGAAACGCCAATTATTATGGTTGGTCCAGGAACAGGAGTTGCACCGTTCCGTTCGTTTATGCAAGAGCGCGAAGAGGTCGGTGCAGAAGGTAAGTCATGGATGTTCTTTGGGGACCAGCATTTCGTGACGGACTTTTTATACCAAACGGAGTGGCAACAGTGGCTAAAAGCCGGTGTACTTACTAAGATGGATGTTGCATTTTCACGTGATACAGCTGAAAAAGTATATGTTCAGCATCGTATGAAAAAGCATAGTAAAGAGCTTTTTGAATGGTTAGAAGAAGGTGCAGTGGTTTATATTTGCGGAGATGAAAAGCATATGGCACATGACGTGCACAATACGCTGATTGATATTATTGAACAAGAAGGAAACGTAAGCCGTGAACAAGCAGAACAATATTTAGCTAATATGCAGCAGCAAAAGCGCTATCAGCGCGACGTATATTGAGGATTGAAAGGAGAGTTTCAACATGGTTAACAAAATTTTAAAAGCGCCCGAAGGTCCTCCAAGTGACGTTGAGCGCATAAAAGAAGAAAGTAATTATCTGCGCGGTACGTTGAAGGAATCGATGCTTGAGCCGATTAGCTCAGGGATTTCAGATGATGACAATCGCTTAATGAAATTTCATGGAAGCTATTTGCAAGATGATCGTGACCTTCGCAATGAGCGTCAGAAACAAAAGCTAGAGCCAGCTTACCAGTTTATGCTTCGTGTTCGTACACCAGGCGGAGTTTCAACGCCAGAACAATGGCTTGTTATGGATGATTTAGCTCAAAAATATGGAAACGGCACGCTTAAGTTGACAACGCGTCAAGCTTTTCAAATGCATGGGATTCTAAAGTGGAACATGAAGCAAACGATTCAAGATATCCATGCATCAATGCTTGATACAATTGCAGCATGTGGTGACGTTAATCGTAACGTGATGTGCAACCCAAATCCTTACCAATCTGACATTCATGAAGAAGTATTTGAATGGTCAAAGCAACTCAGCGACTATCTGTTACCACGTACGCGAGCATATCATGAGCTTTGGTTAGATGAAGAAAAAGTCGCTTCAACGCCTGAAGTTGATGAAGAGCTTGAACCAATGTATGGGCCGTTATACTTACCTCGTAAATTCAAAATCGGGATTGCGGTGCCACCATCAAATGACATTGACGTTTATTCTCAAGATTTAGGCTTTATTGCAATTGTTGAAGAAGGTAAGCTAGTTGGCTTTAACGTTGCAATCGGAGGCGGTATGGGAATGACGCACGGAGATAAGCAAACATACCCGCAATTGGCAAAAGTGATTGGTTTCTGTACCCCAGACCAAATTCTTGAAGTAGCTGAAAAAATTATTACAATTCAGCGTGACTACGGTAACCGCTCTGTACGTAAATACGCGCGCTTTAAGTATACGGTTGATCGCTTAGGGTTAGATACGGTCGTTGAAGAGTTAGAAAATCGTTTAGGGTGGAAGCTTGAAGAAGCGAAAAACTTTCACTTTGACCATAACGGTGATCGCTATGGATGGGAAAAAGGTGTCAGAGGAAAATGGCATTTTACACTATTTGTTCAAGGGGGCCGCGTAACGGATTACGATGGTTATTCGTTAATGACTGGGTTGCGTGAGATTGCGAAAGTGCATACTGGAGATTTCCGCTTAACAGCCAATCAAAATTTAGTTATTGCTAATATATCAAGCCAAAACAAAAAGCAAATTAGTGAATTAATTGAACAATATGGATTAACAGATGGTAAGCATTATTCCGCACTTCGCCGTAGTTCACTGGCTTGTGTATCGTTACCTACCTGTGGATTAGCGATGGCAGAAGCAGAGCGCTACTTGCCGACTCTTATTGAGAAAATTGATGGAATTTTAGATGAAAATGGTCTTCGCAATCAAGAGATTACGATTCGTATGACTGGCTGTCCAAATGGATGTGCTAGACCTGCACTTGGTGAGATTGCCTTTATCGGTAAAGCGCCTGGAAAATACAATATGTACCTAGGAGCTGCTTTTGACGGTAGTCGCTTAAGTAAAATATATCGTGAGAATATCGGTGAAAGCGAAATTTTAAGCGAGCTACGTGTACTAATTAGCCGCTATGCAAAAGAGCGTCATGATGGTGAACACTTCGGTGACTTTGTTGTGCGTGTTGGGGTTGTGCAGGCCGTAACGGACGGTACGAATTTCCACAGCTAAAAAGGAAAAAGACAGAGAATGTTCTCTGTCTTTTTTTTTTTGAGTTCATGAACCGAATGAGGAGCCTGTACATATACTAAAAAGACAAGTCGGTTTAAAAGGAGAACTTGTAATGCCAATCAATGACCCTATTCAATTTTTAGATGTTCGATATGAAGCTATCTTTTATCATTCTTTTGTAAGTCTAAGCACCATACTTCCTCAGTTGATTAAAATAAGAGATTCGATTGCAATCAATCAATTTAAGGCGCTAACAGGAACGTTATTAACGTTATTTACAGCAAGAGTATCTGTAAGTGCTGAACAAATTAATTTTTTGCAACAGGCTACTAACGAAATTAATAATGTTCTATCCGACGCATCTATCTCAAGACAGCTAATAGGAGATTACGTATTAGTCTACCTGGAACGATGGTTGTTTCTAATAAATCATATAACAAATTTCAAACCTGAAATCAGTGTAGAAATACATATGATTTTTAGTGAAATGAAAAATATTGTTCGACAGTATTCCGTATGAGAAAGGGCCTCTCCCTTGGGAGAGGCCCTTTCTCATGTTAAAATAAATGAATTAACTAAAAGGAGAGTGAAAGTCCCTGAAAGAATTTACGCAGCGAGTTATTCAAATTATTCAAAATATCCCTAGTGGGTATATTATGACATATGGACAAATTGCAAAGGAAGCAGGAAATCCAAGGGCAGCGAGACAAGTAGCTCGCATTCTGCACTCTATGAGTCAAAAGCATAATTTACCGTGGCATCGTGTTGTAAATGCAAAAGGTGAGATTGTAATTAAAAATGAAGAAGGTGTTTGGACTCAAAGGACTCTTTTAGAGAAAGAAGGAATTTCTGTCCAAGAAGGAAAAGTAGCAGTAGAGCAGTATTGCTTTGATAAAAAAGCATAATAGTTCGTGCATTAGCTTGAAAAAAGAGAAAGTAGCACGTACCTTCTCTTTTTTAATAAAACGTATTATCTTCAATCCAATATTCGTATTCCTCAGCTTCTTCATCACTTAGCTTTTTACCGTTTATGTAGACTTCATGCCACTCGTATACTTGCTTATGAATATATGTATAAAATAGGATACGTACATGCTCTTTCTCCGAATAGTCATAGCCTTTAAACTGAATAATATGATGGTTATCTTCTTTTTTAATATACGTCCACGTTGGATGATCCGTAAATGCTTCTAACGTTATGCCTTCATCGCTGTACCTCATAATGTCTTTGGCATTTGTTTTAGTAGGCAAATAGGATAGACCATAATCAGCTCCAATACTAAAAGCAATAACAAGTGCGTTTAATCCAATTAAACTACCGATGTGTGTGCCACCTTTATCTTTTAAATAAAGAATTTGTTTTTCTTCTGGAAGGTCCATAGCGGACTGTACCAGTTTAAAAGCATGCTTATAGTACCAACGATTAGCATTTATCCCTATTACGACGGCAATCACCAAATAAAAAAGTACTTCAACCAGAAATGGAACATCAACGATATATGTTGCAACAAGCAGTGGGATATCAATGAGCGCAATAATTAAAAAGAGTTTGTATAACTTCCGGTAGGCAAGCCAGAATGGGAAAAATAAAAATGCCATCCAGTTCCAGCTGTTATTTTCAGCCGGGTCTGCAACCGAGCTCCATTTTGTATGGTAGTAAGAGGTATTGGTTTGCACTACTTTATGCTGAGCATCAAGTGATAAAGGATGGGTTGTGGAATCTTTCATCTAAGTCCTCCTTTCTTTTTTTCTTTCTCATCCAATCTAGAATACGCCATTCATACAAATGAAACAAGTATGTTTATCTGTTTAATAGGTAGTTTTTAGTCCGTATAGTAGGTTGCTTTCTTCAAATTAAAAAATAGTATAGGGAAAATGTTTTTCAGTGTATAATAGATACACTGTAAGAGTAATAAGTAAAGGCAGGAACATATATGAAAACGAAATGGAAAATGAGGATACGCACAAAGATTTTAGGTGGCTATTTCTTTATTGTTTGTAGCTTATTTATAGCTATTATTCTTTTAAATAACCAAATTAAGTCTTTGCAACAAGAGCGAAATTTTATTATTGATCATGATATTCAAATTCATGAGTTAACAGGCCGAATCGAAAATAGTTTGTTGAATATGGAAACCGGTCAACGAGGCTATGTGCTCACAGGGGACTCAGTTTATCTAGCACCTTATGAACAAGGACAATCTCAATGGCTAGATGACTATAATAAGTTATATCAGCTATTAGATGATAATTCTCAACGAGAGAAGCTAAAGGAAATAAAGTCAACGATTGAAAGTTGGATTGAAAACGCTGGAGAACCAACAATTAAATGGCAGCAAGAAGGTAACACCAAAGAGCTAGAGTCGTTTTTCGAAGTAGATTCCGGCCGTCGCTACATGGATGAAATGCGAAGTCAGTTTAGTTCGTTTCGTGAAGCGGAAAAAGCAATGACCGAACAAAGAGCAGCAGAATTAGATAACCAAAATAAAAATATTACTCTAGGCATGTATGGTCTCCTTTTATTTGTAGCCTTATTTTCAATGATAATGGGCCTTTTTTTATCAAAGTCGATTGTTAATACAATGAAAGAAGTGACAAATACAATCAGGGAAATTGCTACATCAAAAAACCAGTTGAATACACGGATTGCCGTGAAAACAAATGACGAAATAAAAGAGCTGGGAGATGCAACTAATGAGCTGCTAGATAGTGTAGAAAAGCGAAATTGGCTTCAAACAAATCTTGCAGAAGTTGTGACGATGTATCAAGGCATCACGTCTGTCCGTACATTAGCGGAACAGTTTTTAATAACAGTCTCTAAAATAACGGGTGCTTCATATGGCGCCTTTTACATTCGAAATGATGAGCACGATAAGATTGAGTTTGTAAAGGAAGCCAGCATTGCTGATCGATTTGAAGACGTAGGAAGAGAATCATTTAAAATGGGACAAGGGCTTATTGGACAGTGTGCATTAGAGAAGAAACAGTTATATTTAACAGATTTACCTGAAGGGTATCAGTTGATTGGATCAGGCTTAGGTGCAACCGTACCTAAGAGTGTGTTTATTGCCCCTGTTTTATTTGAAGGTGAAGTTATTGCAGTTATAGAATTAGCAAGTTTAGAAAGCTTTACTGCGCTTGAAAAAGAGCTTATGAATCTGGTGATTGAGACGTTTGGATTGACGATAAATAGCGTTACGAGACGAATGGAAATTGCTCGATTACTGTCAGAATCTCAAGCAATGACTGAAGAACTTCAAGCACAATCCGAAGAGCTTCAAACGCAGTCCGAAGAGCTACAGATGCAATCCGAAGAGCTTCAAACCATTAATGAACAGCTAGAGGAGCGCACGCGAGACGCAGAACATCAGTCTGAAGAGCTTTTGGTCGCTAAAAAAGAGCTAGAAGAAAAAGCAACTCAACTTGAATTAAATTCACAATACAAGTCTGAGTTTTTAGCAAATATGTCTCATGAGCTGCGTACCCCTCTTAATAGTATATTAATTTTATCAGAGATGCTTGCAGAAAATGGAGACAACAGGCTTACAGGTGAAGAAGAAGAATATGCGCGTATTATTCATTCTTCAGGCAGTGATTTATTGGGGTTAATTAACGATATCTTAGACCTATCAAAAGTAGAAGCAGGAAAGCTAGAGCTACTTTTAAGCGAAGTAAATATGAGCGAGCTTCCACAACAGCTAGAGCGTCAGTTTGCTCATGTATCGGAAAAGAAAAATGTAGCTTTTCATGTATACAAAGAAGATGATGTACCGAATCTGTTTATAACAGATGAAAAGCGTGTTCAACAAATTTTGAAGAACTTGCTGTCCAATGCTTTTAAATTTACTCATCAAGGAGAAGTATCTATTTTTATTCGACGAGCAAGTGAAAGCATCTCTCATCCAATAAAGAAATTGGTGGATTCAAACTGTTGGCTCGAGTTTGAAGTAAGAGATACGGGAATTGGTATTCCTAAAGAAAAGCATGAACTGATCTTTGAAGCTTTTCAACAAGCGGATGGTGCCACGGTTCGTAAGTACGGTGGTACAGGTTTAGGGTTGTCTATTTGTAGCGAATTTGCAAAGCTTTTAGGTGGTTTTATTACGCTTCATAGTGAAGTAAGCAAAGGAAGTTCATTTACGCTTTATTTACCAAGCTTAATTAATGGAGCTGTGGATTATACTCAGCTAGAAGAAGCGTACAGCCAAGTGGCAGTAACGTTTAATGAAGTAGAAGTTATGGAAGAACAGCCGGAAAGCACAATTGAAGATCAAGAAGAAAATACTTCGGCTAAAAACGACTCAAACGTATTCAAAGGAAAGAAAGTACTAATTGTTGATGATGATCAGCGAAATATTTTCGCTTTACAAACAGCATTGAAAAAACAAGGAATGGACATCATCACGGCTCAAAATGGCCTTGAGTGTTTAGAAATTGTAGAGTCAAAAGAGCATCATATTGACTTAGTTCTAATGGACATTATGATGCCATATATGGATGGATACGAAACAATGCAAAAGATTCGTCAAGAGTTGGAACTAAATGATTTGCCAATTATTGCATTAACCGCAAAAGCGATGAAAAATGATCGGGAAAAATGCTTAGAAGCAGGGGCGTCTGACTATATTAGCAAGCCGTTAGATCTTAGTCAGCTATTTTCGGTGATGCGCGTGTGGTTAGCAAACTGAGTAAGTAATGAAAAAGGATGTTACGTATGGATACAAATCAACTAGAAGTAAACGAGGCATCATATAAATCAAATCTAGAGCTGGAGTTGCTATTAGAGGCGATTTATCGACTATCTGGATTTGATTTTAGAAAATATGCCCAGTCCTCTGTATATCGACGAATTCAAAACCGAATGAACATTGATGGCATTCCAACGATTTCGAGAGTAATTGAAAAAGTTGTGCATGACGAGGAATTTCTAGAGCAAATTTTAAACGATTTATCAATTAATGTAACAGAGATGTTTAGAAACCCAACGTTTTTTAAAGCATTTCGTACGAAAGTCGTTCCCTTACTAAAACAGCATAAAGAAATTCGAATTTGGCATGCTGGCTGTGCAACGGGTGAAGAAGTCTTTTCAATGGCTATTCTGTTACAAGAAGAGGGATTGATTGATAAATCAGTTATATATGCAACAGATATGAACGAAGAAGTCCTTCAAAAGGCAAGACAAGGAACATTTTCGCTTCGCAAAATGAAAGATTATACCAAAAACTATATACAAGCTGGTGGAACCGAAGCATTTTCACAATATTACCAAACCGATCATCTCTATGCTTATTTTCACCGAAGTTTATTGAAAAACATTATCTTCGCACAGCATAATTTGGTAACGGATCAGTCATTCAATGAATTTCACGTTATCATTTGCCGCAACGTGCTCATTTATTTTACAAATGAGCTTCAAGAGCAAGTATATGATTTGTTTTCAGAAAGTTTATGTGAAGGTGGATTTTTAGGACTTGGAGATAAAGAGACGCTGCGTTTCTCAGCTGGAGCTGAATTGTATGAAGAATTTGTAGGAAATGAGCGAATTTATCGAAAAAAAGTCACATAAAAAAGGTCGAGAGCGTGCTCTCGACCTTTTTAAATAGCTTTAGCTTGAACAAGCAGTAAACACATGTCATCAGGTTGATTTTCACGCTGTTCGGGAGGAAGAATTTGATCCATGATAATGGAGGTGTCTTCCCACTTTTGAGAGGTAATTAATTTTAGCTGTTCAGTTGCCTCCACTTCGGAAGGTCCCATCGCCTCTAACGCACCATCTGTAAATAATAAGAGCTGAACGTCCTCTTCAAATGATACTATAAACTTATTGACGATAATGTCATCAAAAAAACCAACGGCACAGCTTCCTCGCTCCAACGGCAAAACGTCCTTCCCATCAATCAACATAAAGCCCGGAGGATGCCCTGCGTTTACGTATTCGACTGTTTTATTCTTTGTATCAATCACAATATAAATACCCGTGAAATAATAAGGAATATGATCTTTTTCAGTATGAAGTAGAGTCATATAGCGATTTAATTCTTTAATTACAAGCTCAGGGTCAACAAGAAGTTTAATGGCTTCTCTGAGAACAGATGAGATAAACATACATACAAGAGAAGCTGAAATTCCGTGCCCCATCATATCAAATAAGATAATTCCATATCGATGCTTATCAATTTTATGACAGTAATACATGTCACCTGCTAGCTTAAAAGATGGTAAATAGGACACGTCCATTTTAATATCATCTTCTTTTAATAATTGACTAAGAAGGTTTCGCTGAACGTTTGTAGCTAAATCAAGCTCTGTTTGAATCTTCTTTTCGTGCTCAGAGTGCCAGTCAAGCTCTGATTTCAGCCGAAGCGCAACTCGTATGCGAGCTAGCAATTCTACTTTGTTAATGGGCTTGGTAATATAGTCGCTTCCTCCAGCGTCCAGCGCTTCAACAAGCTTGGAAGAGTCCTCAAGAGCCGTGACGAAAATAATGGGGATGTTCCTCAAACGCTCGACGGTTTGAATACGGCGACACGCTTCAATACCATCGATTTCAGGCATCATAATGTCTAATAGAATTAAATCAACAGGCGGTGTTTTTGCATGAAGTTCATCCACTTTTAGATAGGTGAAAAGCTCTTGTGCTGATGTTAGTGATACGGTATCAGTATAGCCGGCACCTTTTAAAATTTTATCAATTACAAATAAGTTGACGGAATTATCGTCTACCAATAAAATGGCCATTCTTTATCTTTCCCCTTATCTTGTTTGAAGACTATTCAGTTTTCAAGCATACATTTTCTTTTAAGCTATATTATACAAAACTTATAAAGCTTATGGTATTAACATCCCTTAATGTGAGTAATAAAAATTTTCTTCCACGGAAATAAAGGAGATTATAATAGTGAAAATGTAATAATTTTCTAGAATACGAAAGTGAAATAAGGTAATATGTAAATATTGGATAAAGAAAGGAAGGGTAACATTGAAAAAAGGATTTTTATGGGGCGCTAAGATTGTTGTTTTTATATTATTAATTAGTAGTATATATCTATCATATACGCAAAGTAACGATCCTTATCGCTTTTTTACAGGATTAGGGAGTGAAATTTCAATCTCTCCAAATGACGCTCGCTTTTTATTTTCATATTATAAAGATGGAAATGAGCAGGTTTATCGTTCGAGTATAAGCGGAAAGGATGTGCAGCAGCTTACAACGTCGAGTGAAACTCGCAGTCATACACCCCGCTATTCAAGTGATGGCAAAAGAATTTTATTTTTAACAAAAAAACCGGGTGTTGATGAGCCAAACGTTCTTAACGTTGCGAATGCGGATGGGCAATCTCTTCAAAAGATTAGTGATGATTCTCTACACGTAACGGACGCCGTATTTTCAACGAACAGTCAGCAAATCTATTTTATTGGAATGCCAGCTTCAGATCTTGGGAAATTAGAAGGAACAGAAGAAGGTGGAAATAATCTCTACGCCGCAGATGTACAAACGGGAAAGGTTAAGCAACTAACAAAGAAAGACTATTTTGTCATGAGTGATTTGGCAATTGATGATGAAAAAGTTTATTATAAAATTCCTAACGATCAAGATTATAGTGATGAGCTATACGAGTATGATATAAAGACAAAAAAAGAGCAGGCCGTTACGCAGCTTAAATTACCTGGAGATATGTATGAAACAACATTTTCTCCAACTGGGAATCAAGTAGCTTATACAGCAGTCTCACAAGAATCTGAAAACAGTTCATTATACGAATATGAACTATTTTTATTCGATGTTCAATCAAATAACACAGAGCAGTTAACAACGTTAAAATCCAGCGTGAATTCTCCTGTATTTTTTCATAAGCGAAATAAAGTTGCCTTTCTGCATGATACGGCCTGGGCAGCACAGCCTGAAGAGTATAAGCTAAAAACCATTGATTTAAAAACAAAAGAAATACAAGAAGTAGAGTTAGCAATTCCTAAGGATGCGAATAATGAGGTGCTGAGCAGTTTAGTTGGCTATATAGGAAACGTGTACACAATTGCACTATTATATGTCGTACTACTTTCTTTATTTACGTATTCGTTTCGTAAGGATAAACCATACTTAATACCGATTATTAGTCTTAGCATTGCGATTGTAGGAGTTATAGCAAGCTTTGTTACAGCGGCTGTTTTCGATCCATGGGCAGGCATTGGAATAGGGACGCTATCAATTAGCATCGCGGCATGCAGCATCATTTTATTTCTTGTTGCGTTTTTCATAAAACAGGTGACAACAAAACGTAATCATTCACTCTAATAATAGTTGCAGCAGGTACAGGCGAACTGTACCTGTTTTTTCTATTTGAAAAAACAGGTATAATAAGGTGAACCGTTTTCATAAAGCAGGGGGATTAAAGAATGAAACCAAAAATTAGCGATGTGGCCAAACGCGCTGGCGTATCACCAACGACGGTATCTCGCGTTTTAAATAATCGAGGGTATATTAGTGAAGAAACAAAAGCACGGGTGCATCAAGCGATGAAAGATATTAACTACTTCCCGAATGACGTAGCGCGTTCCCTATTTAATAAGCGAACAAACGTCATTGGTTTAATCTTTCCAACCGTTTCCAATCCATTCTTTGGTGAACTGACGTTTTACATTGAAAATATTTGTACTAAATTAGGGTACAAAGTGCTTTTGTGTAATAGCTTAAACCGAGTAGATGAAGAAGAGAAATACGTTGAAATGTTAATGCGTAACCAAGTGGATGGAATTATTGTTGGGACGCATAACCGAGGTATCATTGACTATCACAAAGAACATCTTGCCGTTGTAGCTATCGATCGGAATTTATCTGACACTATACCAGTTGTTAGTTCAGATAACTATGCAGGTGGAAAGTTAGCGACAGAATTGTTGCTGAAAAAAGGATGTCACCATATTGTTCATTTAAATGGACCAGTCGAATTAGAAACGCCAGCGAGGTTTAGACGAAAAGCATATGAAGACGTCATGAGGCAAAGTGGAAAAGAACCAATTACTTATGAAATTCCCGCAACGTTTGATCGCCGCAGTCAACAGGGGATAATTAAACAACTGTTTGATGAACAAGTTAACGTAGATGGGATTTTTGCTAGTGATGATGTCATTGCAGCTTCGGTTTTACGAGAAGCTAAGGGGCGAGGAAGAGACGTTCCTAGTGCTTTAAAAGTAGTTGGATATGATGGCACAGATGTAACACAAACGCTGCTTCCAGAGTTAACAACTATTAAGCAGCCGATTGAACAAATTGCTCAAGAATCTGTTAATCTACTGCTAAAAGCTATTGAAGGAAAGTTTGAGGAAATGCCTTTAGAAACCAAGCTACCTGTTCAGTTATTGGAAGGAAGCACAACGTAACCATACATAGCCTAAAATAGGCTATGTGCTTTTTTTTATGTCAACCCGTTGACATGTGAAACCGGTTGACATAGAATGTAATTGAAAGTGCTTTCAATTGTTGGGAGAATGAGTACACTTCAAAGGGGTTAGAGGGATGAATAAATCTAAAAGTTTGTATTGGAAGTTAAGCGCTTATTTTTTCTTTTTCTTTTTTACATGGTCATCGAGCTACTCATTATTTTCTATTTGGCTTGGACAAGAGATGAATTTAAACGGCGCTGAAACAGGTATTATCTTTTCTGTAAACGCTATCTTTGCTCTTTGTATGCAGCCGATTTATGGATATGTTTCTGATAAAATTGGTTTAAAGAAAAATATTTTATTTTTTATTAGTACGCTACTGGTGTTTGTAGGACCTTTTTACGTATTCATCTATGGCCCATTGCTCCAAGCCAATGTAATAGTTGGAGCAGTAGTAGGGGGATTATATCTTGGGGTGGCCTTCTTAGCAGGAATTGGAGCTATCGAATCTTATATTGAAAAAGTCAGTAGAAAGTATAGCTTTGAGTATGGAAAATCGAGAATGTGGGGATCTTTAGGCTGGGCGGCAGCGACGTTTTTTGCAGGGCAACTGTTTAATATCAATCCCAATATTAATTTTTGGGTCGCTTCTGTATCCGCTATCATTCTGGTTTTAATCATTTTATCGGTCAAAGTTGAAATGACAGATTCAGAGATGAATAAAGCCGAATCTGTGAAAATGAAAGACGTTTGGAATCTTTTTTTATTGAAAGACTTCTGGTTCTTCATGATTTATATACTTGGCGTTACGTGCATTTATGGCGTATATGACCAGCAATTTCCCATCTACTATGCATCCTTATTTCCAACGGAGCAGTTGGGAAATCAAGTTTTTGGTTATTTAAATTCATTTCAAGTTTTCTTGGAAGCTGGAATGATGTTTCTAGCACCTTTTATTGTTAATAAGCTTGGGGCAAAGAATAGCTTAATTCTAGCTGGCTTTCTGATGGCACTTCGCATTATCGGCTCTGGTTTGGTTGGTGGGCCAATTGGGATTTCATCTATGAAACTCATTCATGCACTTGAACTACCAATCATGTTAATTGCTATTTTTAAATATTTAGCAGCTAACTTTGATACACGTTTATCATCTATTCTTTACTTAGTTGGCTTTCAGTTTGCCTCACAAGTAGGAGCCTCTATTATGTCTCCTCTTGCAGGAAGGCTATACGATTTAGTTGGTTTTAGAACTACGTATTTAATTATGGGTGGATTTGTATTGTTTTTTACAATTCTATCAATCTTTACATTGTTAAATCATAAAAAGAGAACTGGCCTGAAGCAAGCTGACAACGTACCTAAAATAGTGTAGGGGGAATGAATATGTTAACAACAAATGGAATTCAACAAGCAACAGAAGCAGTGGAACAAGCAAAGAAAAAGGTAAACAACCGTCATCGTCTCGGCTATCATATTATGGCTCCAGCAAATTGGATCAATGATCCAAATGGTCTCGTTCAATTTAAAGGAGAGTATCACGTCTTTTATCAGCATCACCCTTATGATGAGAATTGGGGTCCGATGCATTGGGGACATGTGAAAAGTTCAGATTTAGTAAATTGGGAACATCTTCCGATTGCACTTGCTCCAGAAGATGCTTGTGATAAAGATGGCTGCTTTTCTGGTAGCGCAGTTGATAATGATGGAGAGCTTACGCTAATTTATACCGGTCATCATTATATCGATAAAGAAAAAGACTTGTTTTATCAAAATCAAAATATTGCAGTTAGTACAGATGGAGTACATTTTAAAAAAGTAGTAGAAAATCCAGTTATTGAAAAACCACCAGCAGATAGCTCTCATCATTTTCGTGACCCAAAAGTATGGAAGTACGAAAGCCACTGGTACATGATAGTAGGAAATGCTAAAAACAACATTGGCCGCGTTATTTTATATCGCTCTCCAAATCTTCGAAACTGGGAGTATATTGGGGTACTGGCAGAAGGAAACGAGCACCTTGGTTATATGTGGGAATGTCCAGATTTCTTTGAGCTTGATGGTAAACATGTGCTGATGATATCACCACAGGGGATAAAAGAAGATGGAGACCACTATAAAAACTTGTTTCAAACGGGCTATATGATTGGAGAGTATGAGTATTGCCAGAACAAGTTTACTCACGAAGAATTTATTGAGTTAGATCATGGTCATGACTTTTATGCCGTTCAAACATTTTTAGATGATAAAAACCGCCGCATTGCCATTGGGTGGATGGATATGTGGGAATCAGATATGCCTACAAAGAAAGATGGTTGGTGCGGTGCCCTTACATTACCTAGAGAACTTACGCTTGCAGCTGATGGAAAGATAAAAATGGTGCCTGTGACAGAAGTGAAAAAGCTTCGAAAAGAGCAGGTATCAGCAGCTAAAGATAAAATGATTACCTCTACGTATGAAATGAATGTTCAAGAGTCAATGTTTGAGTTTCAAGCTGAGATGGATTTAGTAACTGCGGAACAAGTAGAGATAGTACTTCGGGGACAGAAGAATGAGGCCACGGTTCTTACCTATAACAAATCTACAAATAAGCTCACGCTTGATTGCTCTAAGTCAGGAAAGAAAAAAGATGGAATTCGTCGCGTTAAACTAGCAGCTAGCAATCAGCTGAAGCTACGCATTTTTGTTGACCGTTCTTCAATTGAAGTATTTATTAATGAAGGAGAAGCTACGATGACAAGCCGTATTTATCCAACAGAGTCCTATTGCAGTGTAGAATTTACGAGCTATTCAGGAAAAAGTATGCTGAAAGAAGCAACGTGTTGGAAGTTAAAAGATATTTGGAATGAGAAATAAGCAAAAAGCACGGGACTATTTCCGTGCTTTTTGCTACTTTGCAAAATTATTCTCAATAAATTTTGTTCTTCTTCAACTGTGGGCGTGCCATTCGGTTATACGCTTACTTATCAAAGCTTTTACTACGACTTTTTCTCATAGTTTCTATTCTTTTTATTCATTTCACTTATCGAATAGGTAGATGTACACTAGTTTTGATTCAATTATTACTACATACGTATTACATACAGCTAGAAGGAGGTGCATAATATGGTGATTTTACTTGGTTTACTGCTGCTTATGTTTTTTGCTTATCTAGGCTGGTCTATTATCTGGGTAGCGCCTGTGGTAGCAACATTCGTGGCTTATTTTAGCGGATTGGACGTGCTTCCTACGTATGCCGATGTGTATATGGGAGGATTCGTTGATTTTGCTGCGAAGTGGTTTCCAATTTTCCTATTAGGAGCAATTTTTGGGAAGCTAATGGAGGATACAGGAGCTGCTAAATCATTGGCACAGCGAATTGCAAAAGTATTTGGCAGCAAACGAGCAATTCTTGGTGTATTAGTAGCATGTGCAATTTTAACATATGGCGGCGTGAGTTTATTTGTTGTTGTATTTGCTATTTATCCACTTGCCATTGCGTTATTTCGTGAAGCGAACGTTTCGCGTAATTTGCTGCCAGCGACAATTGCACTTGGAGCGTTTACTTTTACAATGACAGCGATTCCAGGAACGCCACAGATTCAAAATTTAATCCCAACTGATACGTTTAAGACAGATGCGATGGCAGGTTCCATTATTGGAATAGTGTCGGGCTTAATGATGGCAGTCGGGGGCTATTTGTGGTTAGCTTATCGTGACAAAAAGCTAAAGGCCAAAGGTGAGGGCTTTACAGAACCAGCTGGATGGAAAGAAGAAAGGAATGATAAACCAGCAGGGAATTTTGTTGTTGCATTGCTTCCATTACTCGTGGTTGTTTTTACTCTTAACATCTTGAAGTGGGAACCAATTATCTCTTTATTAATTGGGATTGTCTCTATTTTTATTTTAAATGCCAAGCAGTATAAAACATTTGTTTCATCTGTTAATGAAGGAGCCAAAGGTTCAGTAATGGCAGTCATTAATACAAGTGCTGCTGTTGGGTTTGGATCAGTTATTACAGCTGTTCCTGAATTTAAAGATATTACAAATTTGCTTCTAAACGTATCAAGCAATCCGCTTGTTTCAGAAGGACTAAGCGTACAGGTGCTTGCAATGATTACCGGTTCAGCATCAGGTGGTATGGGAATTGCGCTTCAAGCATTGGGAGATACCTGGTATCAGCTTTCTCAAACTGGAGCAGTTAGTGCAGATGCGCTACATCGTATTGCCAGCGTGGCATCAGGTGCCTCTATATTACCTCATAATGGGGCATTATTAACACTGCTTGCCGTAACGGGTTTAAGACATAAAGAAACGTATAAAGATGTATTTGTGGTTGCGTTAATTATCCCAACGCTTGCATTAATAGTAGGGATAATGCTAGCAGCAGTTGGAATTGTATAAAAAGTAGGAGGAGATTAGCATGATTAAAGATCAAGTTATTGTTATTACAGGTTCAGCACGTGGGATTGGATTTGAAATTGGAAAGCAATTTGCTGAAAATGGTGGAAAAATTGTTCTTTCTGATATTAATCAAGACGCAGTCGAAAAAGCAGCAGCGTCTCTTCGGGATTTAGGTTACGAAGCAATTGGTGTAAAAGCAGACGTAACCAGTGAAGAAGAGATTAAAAACTTAATTGATACAGCTAACAATCACTTTGGTGCAGTTCACACAATCATAAACAATGCTGGCTTACAGCACGTATCACCAATTGAAGAGTTTCCGACTGAAAAGTATGAATTGATGCTCAAAATTATGCTAACAGCTCCATTTATGGCGATTAAGCATGCGTTCCCACTTATGAAGAAGCAAGGTTTTGGTCGCATTATTAATGTTTCATCTATTAACGGGTTAATCGGCTTTGCTGGGAAAGCAGCATACAACAGTGCTAAGCACGGCGTAATTGGTTTGACAAAAGTAGCGGCATTAGAAGGTGCTGAGCACGGTATTACCGTGAACGCTTTATGTCCGGGCTACGTTGATACTCCACTTGTTCGTGGTCAAATGGAAGACTTAGCAAAAACACGTAACGTACCATTGGAAAGCGTATTAGAAGAAGTCATCTATCCACTCGTACCACAAAAACGCTTACTAGACGTTAGTGAAATTGCAGATTATGCAATTTTCTTAGCAAGTGACAAAGCTAAAGGTGTCACAGGTCAAGCTGTTGTAATGGACGGCGGTTATACGGCTCAATAATGAAAAACCTATCGAATCGCTGAAACCGATTTGATAGGTTTTTTATTGTTTCTTGTCCGTAGAAGAAGTTAAAAAAGCAAGAAGCTCCTTTAAGGCAAATGACATATATTTTTCTTTACGCGTAATAACGCCTAGTTCCCACCTTAATAATTCATCATGAATAGGCACAGTTGTTACGGAAGGGTCCGTTACTTTTTTAGACAAAGATTCAGGCAGGATACCAATGCCCAGCTTTGCTGCGATTAACTCAATAATTAAATCCCACTGTGAAGTTTTATAAGCAATATTAGGCATAAAGCCGGTGCGTAAAGTCTCTTGAATTAGCCGGTGATGAAGGGTAAACTCTTCGCTAAACATAATGAATTTTTCATCTTTTAGCTGTTCAAGCGTTACGAATTGGCGGCTAGCAAAAGGATGGCTTTCGTGTACATAAAGTAAAAATTGCTCTTCAATAAAAGGATAAATATGAAAAGCATCTTGGTGCTTGTTAACTGGAAGCATAATAATTCCCAAATCCACTTGATCTTCTTCAACAAGCGTTTCGATTCGCTTTGCACCGTATTCGACTAGTTCTAGCGAAACATTAGGATAAAGGTCATTAAACCCTTTGGCGATTCTAGGGAAAAACAACGTACCAATAAGCGGTGGAATCCCGAGCTTTAGCTCGCCGCTTTGTAAATTCATTAAGTCATCAAGTAGGTTAGGGAGCTTATCTAATGTAGAAAGCGCTTTTAATGCTTGGTTATAAACAACTTGTCCAGCATCAGTGAGCTTTAGCTCACGCATTGAGCGGTCCAGTAACTCAACACCTAGTTCTGTTTCAATTTTTTTAACGGCTTTGCTTAGCGCTGTTTGTGATAGATGAACAGAAGCAGCAGCTTTTGTAAAATTTTTATGGTTAGCTACCTCAATAAAATAGTGTAAATCTCTAATTTCCATATGAAACCCCACATTGTTGTTTGTCTACTTTCATTCTAGTGAGTCGTGTGCAACTTGTAAATGGCTTAGCTAAAAAAGAACTCCTTTCTAATTGAAAAGAGCTATGGTCAAAGAGAGGTGTCCTGCTTTTTTGTTGTGAATCGAAGCGGACCCATAATGAACCAAATAAATATGGAGGAAATAATTGCTACAAGCCAGTAAATGAGCCAAAAAGCATCTTGAAAGGGAACGATAAAAAAAGCAGATCCAATTAATATAAGCATAATAAAAGAGCATTTACAAAAGCGATAGAAGGAACGCCACTGCTCTTGTTTTCTAACTTCGCCTACTAACGTTATTTTTTCGGGAAGCGTACCGTTGTTCCAACGATAGTTCGCCCACTGGTCTGCCCACTTGATGGTTTGATGACCATAAACGATTGAAAAGGCAATATATGCTGCTGATAAGCCGTGAAAAAAGGTTGGCTTGGTTCCGTTTGACAAATCCATAAACGTAACTCCGAGCAGAAATAAATCGATGAGCGGTGTTGCTGCTAATAGAATAAGAGAGAGCCTTTCTTTTTTCCACACGTATCGAGAAAGCAAGCCTAGGGATAAGAACATCCAAAACGCTACTTCTCCAAGTATAATAGCTAGAAAAATCGGATTCATCTACCTTATTTCCTCCTTCTTAATTCAAGGTTAGTTGTATCCCATATGACAACCACCTCAACTAGATGCTTTTATAGAATTAAATTCTCAATCATAATACGGAACTATTAAATCTAATAAATAGGAAAAATCCCTATACTCCCACTATACGTATATCAAAAGTATAACTTCTTGTTTTAAATAAAGTAACACAATAAAAGGAAAAAAAATCATTTTTTAAAGTCGTAGTAAAAACTCAGGCTAAAGTTGTAGAAAAACATGCCAAAAGATACGGCAGGTGATGGATACGATAAAAGCTCTTTGCTCATACAATGAAGATAGAAAGAAAGAGAGCGTTAGTAACAGAGGAGGAAGCAATAATGCTAGCTAAACAAAATGTTGAAACGAAAAAGCATATGTTTAAAGAATACTGGAATGAAATAATCAAAGCCCTCATTGCAACGAAATAAAAGGAGGAACGAATATGATTTACGTAAATGACTATGTAGTAAAAACCATTCACGAACTACACGTGCAGGAAGTTGAGCGAAAACGATTTTACCTTACTATATTTAAGCGCCAGCACTGAGCATCTTATTAATAATTTCTTCAGTCATATGGTATGATAACAAATATCTTGAATTGAAGAGGTGCGAAAATGAAAATTGAAGTATGGTCAGACTTTGTTTGTCCGTTTTGTTATATTGGAAAACGTCGTTTAGAAGATGCTCTTGCGCAGTTTCCGCATAGAGACGATGTTGAAGTAGAATTTAAAAGCTTTGAGCTTGATCCAAATGCTCCGTTAAATACGGGTCAAACTATTAATGAAGCGTTAGCCAAAAAGTATGGTATGACGGTTGAACAAGCGCAGCAAGCGAATGAAGGTATTGGCCAGCAGGCTAAAAGTGTTGGATTAACGTTTAATTTCGATAACATGAAGCCGACGAATACCTTTGATGCTCACCGTTTAGCAAAGTTTGCTAAAACAAAAGGTCTAGAAGAAGCAATTACTGAAAAATTACTATATGCGTATTTTACGGACTCAAAAGATCTTGGGGATCGTGATGTGTTAGTAAGCGTAGCGGAAGAAGCTGGGGTGAATCGCTCAGAAGCTTTAGCAGTTCTAGAAGATAAAACAGCTTACTCAAATGATGTTCGTATTGATGAAAGCTTAGCCCAGCAATACGGCGTAACAGGTGTTCCGTTTTTCGTAATTAATCAAAAGTATGCAATTTCAGGTGCTCAGCCAAAAGAAACGTTCACTAGTGCTCTTGAAAAAGTATGGGCAGAAGAAAACCCTGCTCCTAAGCTACAGGATTTGTCTGGAGATGGCTCTGCAGATGCAGCCTGTGTGGATGGCAATTGTGCCGTTCCACCAAAAGATGAACAATAACTAGTGAGTTGTATCACAAAAAAAGAGGAGCCTAAGCTCCTCTTTTTTTTAATGGAATAGTTTCTTCACTTTTTCTTCGTCGTTTAGATAATTTGTAGCCAATTCTTTTAATGACTTTTCATTTGAGAAATCGCTTAGCTGTTTACCATACCAGCCTTCCAGCTCCTCTTTTGTAAGCTTATATTCAGCATTATCAAATTGAAAGATAATCCAATCTACATTTTGAATTAATGCGAAGATAAAGGTAGCGTTATAAATAGCTACTTTCTCACGCTCATTGTCTGCTCCACTGATGTCTTCATATGTTAAATGGATACCATACGGCTGTTTTTTTGTCTGAAGCTTAAGCTTTTTAAACTCTTCTTCATGTAAGAGTTGGTGAACAATATGTACCACTGCGCTATTATCTCCGATGTAGGAATCTTTAAATTCGAATAAATTTTTAGTCGTATTAGCTGAACTACAGCCGTTTAAAAGGAGTAGTACCGATAAGGAAAATAAAAATAGTTTCATATACTTAAGCAATTTTCGACCTCCTGATTTATCTCCAATCCCCATTGCTAATCGTAACATAGATGAGAACTCAATTGTTAAAATTAAACAAATATGTAGCGCTCTTTCAAGAAATCAGCTTGAGTTTCACAATATTGACAATAGAAATAAATTGAATATTTTGGTAATGTATAAGTGGGACAACTGGGAAAAGGGGTATCTATGAAAATAGTATTTATAAGACATGGTAAATCTGCTTGGAAAGAAAATAAAAAAATAAGCAGTGAAGAATTTCGTCAATGGGTGTCAGCTTATAACGAAAAAGGCGTTCAGGAAGAAAAAGAGTATCCGCAGTCAACTGTCGAAATTGTTGCTAGCAGCGGCATCGTACTAACGAGTGACTTAAAAAGAAGTCAACACTCAGCTAATCTATTGACGAGAGGATCACGCTTAAACTCAGACAGCATCTTTAGAGAAGTAGAGCTCCCTCAATGTACATTTGGTCAGTTCATTAAATGCAAACCAGCTGTTTGGCTTGTCATGTTAAGACTTTTATGGATGGCTGGTTATAGTCAGTCATGTGAATCTTACAAACAGGCGAAAAAGCGAGCGAAAATTGGAGCAGAACGCTTAGTTCAATATGCCAAAAATAAACAGACAGTTGTCCTTGTTGGTCACGGATTTTTTAATCGTTTACTCGCAAAAGAACTGGAGAAAATGGGCTGGGTTACATATGAAAAAATGAGCAGCAAACATTGGAAATGCATTACATATGAGTTTGTCATGGAGTGAAGTATGAGCAGTATAGATGAAAAACAGATAAGTTGTTGGTAATATGGATTTAAACTTGTATAAGGAGGAAGATACTTTGTCAACATTACAAGAAGAAATTCAAGACTATAAAAAAGTATTTAAGCAAAAAGCGTCCAAAGAAAAGCAAGAAAAAATGAAACAAGCCACAGAAGAGCTTGAGAAATCAGGTATTGCTCAAGGTTTAAAAGTTGGTAATCAAGCACCTGATTTTACACTATTAGATGCTACTGGCCAAAAGGTTTCATTTAAAAACCTCCTTCAAAAGGGACCTGTAATTGTAACATTCTATCGCGGAGGTTGGTGCCCTTATTGTAACCTTGAATTAAAAGCTTACCAACGTGAACTTACAGCAATTAAAGAAGCTGGTGGGGAACTAGTTGCTATTAGTCCTGAATTGCCAGATTCTTCGTTATCAACAAAAGAGAAAAATGAACTTGAGTTTATTGTTTTAAGTGATGAAGGAAATAAAGTAGCAGAAGAGTTTAACTTGGTGTTTAAAATGCCGGACTATTTAATTGATTTGTATAAAGAGTCAGGCCTTGATGTAAGTGGACATAATGGAAATAACGACTGGGAACTACCAAAGCCAGCTACTTTTGTTGTTGACCAACAAGGTAGAGTGGTATTTGCTGACGTTGATTCAGATTATACAAAACGTACAGAACCTTCTAAAGTTATAGACGTGTTAAAAAATCTATAAATACCAAAAAGTCACCTGTTTTATCAATAGAGCAGGTGACTTTTTTGAGAATAATATTGCATTATGCTGTTCAACTACATCGTTGAATTACATAGAAGTTATGAACAATTCAGAAGCATAACGTTTTGAAATGCTTATTTCCTGCCCTCATCATTCTTCTTCTACAATTTTACCTACAGAAAGAATTGTAACGTCTATGAAGTCAGCATAAATTTTTCGTTTTGTTTCCATAACTGATTTTGTTTGATATTGGCGATGGTACGTTACGTTTTGTCTACAGTCCCTAATTTGACCAGCAATTCTTACAATGTCTTCATAAGAAACAGACTGAAGAGATTTTTGGATATTATCAAGTGTTTCTTCTGTACGACTGAGTGTTAAGGTGTCTTTTCCATATGTGAGGTGTTTATCTGTGTATGTGCGCTTATTGTGAATGAGTTCTAGTGGTGGAAATAAGCCGAGTTAGGTACAGTAGCGAATAGTTGTAAGTTTTATGAATTGTATTGCTGTGTAATTTCTGTAAGTTCATTAGCGGTATACACTCGCATATTATCAACTTTTACATTTTAATGATGAAGTTACAGTTAACTGTAACTTATTTTTTTACTATCTCTACTAACTGTAATCAACAGATAATATGTAAAAAATGTAATTTTAGTTATAGTGTTCCTTTGGAATTATTGGTAAAATATACATGATTACTGGGAGGTGAAGGTGTTGGCAAAGCAGATTCACAGCGGGCGCTATACGGTAGATTCAAGCGAAAATATGGTTGTGTTTATTATCGGTATGAGAATTAATAAACTATTTTCTTTCTCAAAATGGCTTCCTGTATTTATGGCCATGCCGCCTATGATTAAAGAACTTTATCAAAACAAAGAGCTTGGTTTTTTACATACGGAAATATCTTTTTCATGGAAAACCATTACTTTAATACAATACTGGAAAAGCTTTGAACAACTTGAGTCTTATGCAAAAGGATCTCGTCATTTAAAAGCATGGAAGAAGTTTAATCAGCGAATTGGAAGCGATGGAACAGTTGGAATCTATCATGAAACGTATAAAGTCGAAGAAAATGCATATGAGTCCATTTATGCAAACATGCCGCTGTTTGGGCTTGCAAAAGCAAAAGGACACAGACCTGTAAATCGAGGGTTAGAGTCTGCGAGAGAAAGATTGACGAAAGAGCAGTTATAATTTCATTGCTAGTTACACTTTCAAAGTACTAATAGTGCTCAAACGTTTTTGTAGAAAAATAGAAAAAAGTAATGAAACGTTCAAGGTTGAAGCGAAAGGTGAAGAGGTTAAAAGTAGCTGGTAGCTGCTTTTTTAGCGAGGAGAGAAATATGAATAACAAGTTAGTACGTGGCACGCTCTTTTTAACAGCTGCTACGCTTATCTCAAAAATCTTAGGGTTTGTTTATATTATTCCATTTATGAACTTGGTCGGAGATGAAGGATACGCTCTTTACAAATATGCGTATGGGCCTTATGGTCTTATGATTAGCTTGTCGACAATGGGTCTCCCGCTAGCCGTTTCTAAATATGTGTCAAAATATAATGAGCTAGGAAACTATCGGGCAAGTCAAGATTTATTAAGGTTTGGCTTATTTTTAATGATGGTGACTGGGTTTATAGCATGCGCAACTTTATATGCTTTAGCTCCAACTCTAGCTCATTTCGTCGTTGGAAGGCAAGACGGAAGTGGAAATAGTATGGATGACGTAATTTACGTAATTCGAATGGTCAGCTTTGCTCTTCTCATTATTCCAGCAATGAGCTTGCTACGAGGATATTTTCAAGGTAATCAATCAATGGGACCTTCGGCTTTGAGTACGGTAATTGAGCAGGTCGTTCGCGTTGTATTTATTGTATGTGGAGCGTATGCTGTGTTAACGATGTTTAATGGTAGTATAACGAGCGCGGTTGGAGTGGCGACATTTGGCGCAGCAGTAGGAGGGGGCGCAGGTCTTCTTGTATTAGTTATTGTGTATCAAAAGCGCAAGCATTTTATTTACAAACAAGTACAGAACAGCCAAGAAAATAAAAGCATTTCCATTGCTTCAATGTTAAAAGAGCTATTAAGTTATAGCATTCCATTTGTGATTGTTGGATTAGCCATTCCTATCTATCAAAATATTGATACGTTTACAGTTAATGCATTGTTTCAGTCAATTGGCTATACCCAGGAAAAAGCTGAAACAATCAACGCAGTTATTGGCCTTGCGCAAATTTTGGTAATGATTCCAGTCTCACTAGCAACTGCTTTTGGGATGTCGCTGCTACCAAGCATTACGACTTCTTATACAAAAGGCGCCGAAAATGAAGTTAAGCAGAAAATCACGCAGGTTCTGCAGCTCTTTTTCTTTTTGACGTTTCCGGCTGCGGTTGGTTTATCGCTGTTAGCAAAACCTATTTATCGAATGATTTTTCCATCAGGCAGCAGCTATGAGCTGGGAGGTTTTGTTCTCCAATGGTACGCACCCATGGCCATTTTATTTGGTTTATTCACTATTACAGCAGCTATTTTACAAGGGGTTAACCAGCAGAAAAAAGTAATTGTTGGTCTACTAACTGGTATTATACTGAAGTTCATTCTAAATATTGCACTGCTTTCATCTTTTAAAGAACTTGCACCAATTTTGGCTACGTACATAGGGTACGGTGTATCCGTTTTATATAATTTTCACCTTATTAAAAAAGCTCTGTCGTATCGTATTATACCTGAGCTTGCCAAAGTGAAAATATCCATTATGCACGTTGCATTAATGGGAATCGTTGTGTTTATCATGAACAAATTGTTAACGGTTCAGTTAACAGGCGTTGTGCAGGATCACATGGTTTCTGTTCTTACCGCTACTCTTTCAACGATAGCAGGAGCATGTATTTACGCGGGATGCAGTTTTAGTAACAAGCAAATACGAGAGCTATTTAAAAAGCCAAGGAGAAAAGCATCATGATGCTTTTCTCCTTGGTTCTTTATCTATAAATATATTTATAGATAAAGATATATTTTCTAATTTGTATTATCGGAAATCAGGTCGTACAATATGACTTGTAGTACAAAACAATACAAGCTTTTAGGAGGAACTTAATATGTCAAAACATATTTTAATGGTTGTAACAACAGCAGATAAAATGAACGATGATCATAAAACAGGACTATGGCTTTCAGAGTTTGGTGAAGCATATCTTGAATTTACAAAGAAGGGATACAACGTAACAGTAGCAAGTCCTTTAGGTGGAAAAGCACCGGTTGATGACCGAAGCCTTGAAGGGGATGTTCCACAAGAAATGCTTGATACGGCTATTCATTTAGAAAATACGGTAAAACTAGATAGTATTGCGGATGTATCAATATTTGATGCGATTTTCTTACCTGGTGGACACGGTACAATGTTTGATCTTCCAGACAATGAAAAGTTGCAGGCTGTTATTCGTGAACTTTATGAAGATAACAAAATTGTGGCAGCGGTCTGTCACGGACCAGCTGGTTTAGTTGGAGTGACACTGTCAGATGGTACACCGCTAGTAGCAGGGAAATCAGTTACAGCATTTACAGATGAAGAAGAAAGAGAAACAACGCTTGACCAGTTTATGCCGTTTCTTTTAGAAACACGTCTTCGTGAACTAGGTGCTAACTTTGTAGGAGCAGCGAACTGGACAAACCATCTTCAAGTAGAAGGAAACTTGATTACAGGTCAAAATCCACAATCAACAATTAGCGTAGCGAAAGAAGTAATTAAACAATTAGCATAAATAAAACCTCCTATAGAAGTACAAGCTTTTATAGGGGGAATCTCTGAATAGGAGTGATCAGCAATGAAAGCATTATTATTACATGAGCCAAACACATGGCGTGAAATGAAAATTGAAGAAATGGCAAAGCCTGTAGCGAAAAAGGGAGAAGTTGTTGTAAAAGTAGAAGCAGCAAGTTTAAATCCAGTTGATTATAAAACGGCTACAAACGGCAACCCTAGCTGGGTTTATCCACATATTTTAGGGTTAGACGTAGCCGGTACGATAGAAGAAGTTGGAGAAGGAATTACGGAATGGAAAAAAGGTGACCGTGTTGTGTATCACGGTGATTTCAATAAAAAAGGTGGATATGCAGAGTACGGTGTAACAACGGCTCATACGATTTCTCGTATTCCAGATTCTATTACTTTTGTAGAAGCAGCAGCACTTCCAACAGCTGGTTATACAGCCTACCAAGCATTATTTCGCAAACTTCCAATGAATGCGATTGATACAATTTTAATTCATGGAGGTGCTGGTGGTGTTGGTGGTTTTGGAATTCAATTAGCAAAAGCAGCAGGGAAAACCGTCATTTCAACAGCTTCTGCTCATAATCACGAGTACGTAAAATCACTAGGAGCAGATTATGTAATTGATTACCGAGAAGAAGACGTGAAAGCACGAGTGATGGAAATCACAAACGAACGAGGCGTAGATGCCGTGTTAGACACGGTAAGTCGTGATAACGCAACTGCTTCTTTAGATTTAATTGCTTACAATGGACATATTGCCCATATTGCTGGAGCACCTGACTATACGAAAGTGAAGCCTTTTACGAAAGTCATTTCGTTCCATGAAGTAGCGCTGAACGCTATTCATCATAACCATGATGAAATTGCCGAACGTGACTTGGCAAAAATGGGTGACGAATTTTTACAGTTAGTACAAGAGAAAAAAGTATCTCCGCTCGTTGAAAGAGTGATTTCGTTAAGTGAAGTACCACAAGCTCTAGCGGAGCTGTCAGAGCGCCATGTAAAAGGAAAAATTGTCGTTGATATGAACAAATAAAAGGAGAGAAACAATGGAAAATTTTCAATATCATAATCCCACAAAATTAATTTTTGGAAAAGACCAATTAGCGGCTTTACCAGCAGAAGTGAAAGCTTATGGCAACCGTGTTTTACTACTATATGGTGGTGGAAGCATTAAGCGCAGCGGTTTATACGATAAAGTGCAAGAGCTTTTAAATGAAGCAGATGTACAGGTGGTTGAATTAGGTGGAGTGGAGCCGAACCCACGTCTAACAACGGTTGAAAAAGGGATTCAGCTTGTTCGTCAACATGAAGTAGACCTTATTTTAGCAGTTGGTGGAGGTAGTGTTATCGACTGTGCAAAAGCGATCGCTGCTGGGTCCCATTATGAAGGTAGTGCTTGGGATATTGTCATGAAAAAAGCTGTTCCGACATCTGCTGTACCTATTGGAACCATTCTAACATTAGCTGCAACGGGCTCTGAAATGAACGGTGGAGCAGTTATCACCAACTGGGAAACAAATGAAAAGCGTTCGTTTGGATCAATTCATACTTATCCGAAGTTTAGCATTTTAGATCCACAGCTTACGTATACTGTACCTCAAGATCAAACGGTATATGGAATCGTGGATATTATGTCTCATGTATTTGAGCAATATTTTCATGCTTCTCAAAATGCGCCTCTTCAAGAGCGTATCGGTGAGTCAATCCTTCGCACAATGATTGAAACCGCTCCGAAACTTATGAAAAATCTAGAAAGCTATGAGCACCGTGAAGTTATGCTCCTTAACGGAACTTTTGCGCTAAACGGCACGCTTTCAATGGGGGTAAAAACTGATTGGGCTACGCATATGATTGAGCACGCAGTGTCTGCTGTCTATGATATTCCCCACGGCGGAGGTCTTGCTATTTTATTCCCTAACTGGATGGAATTTGTTGCTAGTCAAAATCCAGCCAAAGTAGCACAGCTTGGAGAACGAGTGTTTGATATTAATCGTGAAGGAAAAGAAGATTCACAAGTTGCAAGTGAAACCATTGCTGCTTTACGTACCTTCTGGACTTCAATTGGAGCACCTTCTAAGTTAGCTGACTACAATATCGATGATGAAAAGCTAGATTTAATGGCAGATCGTTCAATGGTTCGCGGTGAAACATTAGGAAGCTATGTTCCCCTTCGTAAAGAAGACGTAAAAGATATCTTACGTCGCTCTTTGTAAGGAAGGAATTTATTCAATGGAACCAGTTATTATCCATGCAAAGTTAAAAGCCAAAAAGGGCTATGAAGAAGAATTGCAAAAAGCTGTTGCTCATGTTGTTCAACCTTCTAAGCAAGAAGAAGGCTGCATTCTTTATGCTGCTCACTCGTCTAAAGAGGAAAAGGGCACAGTTATTTTCTATGAACGCTGGGCTTCAGAAAAAGCTTTTCAGCTTCATATTAACTCCTCTCATTATCAACAATACCGAGAAGCTATTCGAGACATTATTGAGTTGAGAGAAGTACACCAACTCCGGTTATTTTAAATGAAAGCATCGCTTCTGAAAGGAGCGGTGCTTTGTTTATGTGTATAAGAAAGGATATGTATACTATGGAATCTTGTCATCAAATTCGTATGGGGGCTCCATCTGAGTTTTTTGTTAAAAGAGCGTTAAATTACCTTTGTCAGGCGAACTGTCGCTATGATATTCAATTTGGTCTTACCTATCCACTGCTAGAGGAACTTGTAGAAGGTAATCTTGATGCCGTGTTGGCGACAAAGAAATATGAAGTAGATGGTGTAAACTACTTAAAAATTGAGGAAGAGAAGTTCGTGATTGTAGCACCGAATAGTTTTGAAGCAATTCCGGCAAGTAATAGAAAAGCGTGGCTGGAGCAACAGAACTGGATTAGTTATGGTAGAGAACTTCCTATTATTCGACGAATTTGGAAGCAACATTTTAATGAAAGAGCAGAAATGGAACCTTTTCACGTTATTCCTGACTTAAGAGGAATTCTAAAAGGCATAGAAGCGGGTATGGGAATGAGTGTCTTGCCGACATATTTGATTGAGCAATCCGTTGCTGAAAAAAAGTGCCAAGTTCTTTTCTTAGACCTAGCTGTTACAAATCAAATTTACTTAGCTTACCGAAATGCAGAGGTTGTGAAGCCAATTGTCCAAGCTTGCGACGAAAAAGTAGCACTTTTGGTATACTAAAGATAAGTTTATAAGCTCGGAGGATAGAACATGATTGATTTTGAATGGTACCGCAGTTTTATTAGCATATATAAACATCGTTCAGTATCCGCTGCTGCTAGAGCACGTATTTTGACACAGCCTGCGATGAGTCAGCATTTGTCTGCATTAGAAGCGGAAGTAGGAGAACCTCTTTTTATTCGAGCACCACGTAAAATGATTCCAACAGATAAAGGAAAAGAACTTTATACCAAAATTGTTCCCTTGATTGAAAGTCTTGAGACAGCGTCTCTAGAACTTCGGCATGAGTCTTCCTCGTTAGCGCCGGTTATGCGAATTGGGTCACCTGTTGAATATTTTACAAAAGGATCTCTTCCCAAAATTAAAGATTTGAATCTGCGCTTTACCGTTCAGTTTGGAGTCGCACAGATTCTATTAGAAAAGCTTGAGCGAGACGAAGTAGATTTCATTATTACAACTCAAAAGCTTCAGCAGGCTGGAATTGATTGTGTGAAAATTGAAGAGGAAACGTTTGTGGTTGCTGCTCCCGCTCAGCTTGAAGAGCCAAGCTTACAACAGGATGAACTAGAAGTATGGTTGAAAAAACAAACGTGGCTCACATATGGCTTGGAGCTTCCGATTATTAGAAGATACTGGCGCGAGCATTTTAAAAAGCGTCCGGATATTCAGCCTTCTCACGTTATTCCAGATTTAAGAGCCATATTAGAAGCAATTGAGCAAGGTATGGGTATAAGTATCCTACCAACATATTTAATTCAAGATTCAATTGCACAAAACCGCTCTAAAGTATTGTTTTCAACGATGTGCGTATCGAATACAATTTATGCAGCTTATAAATCGGATCATAAAAGCCATCCAGCGTTTCAAGAGACACTTTTGAAGCTGCAAAAATAGCATGAAGCCCCGTGTTGGCTTCATGCTATTTTTATAGTAGGGCTTGCTTTTTAGATGAAACTATAGTTTAATTACACCTATACAAATTAATCGTTAGGTAGCTAATGATTCTGAAAATTAAAGGTAAGGTGCGAATGGATAAGAAAAATAAATATAAACATCGAATAGAAGAAGTAGATCGCTTAAAGGTTTTATCTGAAAGTCTAGGAAAAGACGTTGATTTACACGCAGTAGCGGTTGCTACAAACCTCTACCGAGCAGCTCAATCTTTACGTATTGTAATGGAACGGGACGTACTCTCAGCTCATAAGCTATCGTGGACTGCATTTTCATTATTATATGATGTGTGGGTATGGGGTCCGATGGAAACAAAAGAATTAGCTGCTTCTTCAGGCGTTACGACGGCCACAATTAGTACTATTACGAATACATTAGAGCGCAAAGGCCTATGTGAGCGCAGTGCTGATCCAAGAGATCGACGGCGTGTTAGCATTAGCTTAACAAAGAAAGGTGAACAAGTAATCAAAGAGCTGTATCCAAAATTTCATCAAGGTGAAAAGAAGCTTGTTCATTCAATGGAAGTAAGTGAGCAAGAACGGCTAGCTGAGCAGCTTCGCTATATAATTCAAAATATTAATAACGTATAGGCATTGAGAGGATCTTAGTAGCTTTTATCTCCCTATTTTCAGAGAGCCAGTGGACGGTGTGAACTGGTATATAGATAAAAGTGAATTACATTCCTTGAGCTTTCTTTGTGTAGAAGCAAAGAACGGTGAAGAGCCGTTAAAAAATGAAGTGGAAGAGAGGGAACTCTCTTCAACAAGGGTGGTAACGCGTGTAAGAACCACGTCCCTTATTTAGGGGCGTGGTTTTTATTATTTTAAGGAGGAAGTAAAATGGAAAACTTTTTAGCGCAAGCAACAGAGAATCAAAAAGAAGAGATTGAAAGGCAGTACAAATTATATAGTGTTGGGACTCAGGAAATTATCCCTGCCGATGAGCTGAAACAAAAAGTAGCAAAGTCAATTGTAACAGGTGTACCGCTAAAAATTAAGCTGGGATTAGATCCTTCAGCACCCGATGTTCACTTAGGGCATACAGTCGTATTAAATAAGCTTCGTCAATTTCAAGAAAATGGGCATGTTATTCAGCTTTTAATTGGTGATTTCACAGGTAAAATTGGTGACCCAACCGGCAAGTCTATTGCGAGAAAACAATTAACCGATGAGGAAGTCAAACATAATGCGAAAACGTATTTTGAACAATTTGGAAAAGTGCTAGATATGAACAAAGTAGAACTTCACTATAATTCCTCTTGGCTATCAAAGCTTAATTTTGAAGATGTCATTAATTTGGCAGGGAAAATTACCGTATCACGCTTATTAGAGCGAGATGACTTTGAAAAGCGTTTAGGAGAAGGAAAGCCAGTTTCTCTTCACGAATTCTTCTACCCACTTATGCAGGGATACGATTCTGTAGAACTAGAATGTGACATTGAGCTTGGTGGAACCGATCAGCACTTTAATATTTTAATGGGACGTCACTTTCAAGAGAAGTATGGAAAAGAAAAGCAAGTGGCCATGCTTATGCCTTTATTAGAAGGGTTAGATGGAATAGAGAAGATGTCTAAATCTAAACAGAACTATATTGGTATCGATGAAGAACCTTGGAATATGTACGGAAAAGCAATGTCAATTCCAGATGAGCTCATGATAAAGTATTACAAACTTGCTACGGATGTCCCTTTAGAAGAGATTGAGGAAATGGAACGAGGTTTAACAATAAACACGAAACATCCTAGAGATGTAAAGATGCAGCTGGGGAAAACGATTGTGCGAATGTACCATGGTGAAAAAGCTGCACAAGAAGCTGAGAATCATTTCAAAACGGTCTTTCAAAAAGGAGCTTTACCTGATGATATTCCGGTGGTGAACTGGAGAGGTTCAGAACAACTTCCCATTATTGAACTATTGGTTGAACTAGGACTTCAAACCTCTAAAAGTGAAGCGCGTCGAATGATAAAAAATGGTGGAGTAAAACTAAATCAAAAAAAAGTGACAGATGAAAATTTACAAGTAGCAATAGAAAATGACTTGATTGTCCAAGTAGGCAAAAGAAAATTTGTTCAGCTTAAAAAATAATGGAAAAAGCTCTCATAATAGAGAGCTTTTTTTATGGACTACATATTATGATTAAAAATGTAAATAGTAGTAGTATCAAAAAAGTAAAGATAGAGAGAAAAGTGTCCAATTTAGAAGCCATGCTATTTAGTAGAGCTTTTGCAGGAGTTACTCAGAATTTACATAAAAAAATAATCGAAAATTTTTTATTTATCCTGATAAAGTATAGGGGGCAACATACATGACAAGTCATATACCACTTAGTTCAAGCGAACTAGCAACACTATGGATGACATATCAACAAAAAACAATGTCTCAGCGGCTACTGGAACATTTTATTGAGCATGCAGAAGACGAAGGCGCCAAAGAAATTTTAACATCTACCCATAATAAAATTGTTCACTATATAGGAAGAATAAAGCAAATTTTCGAACAAGAAGGAGCGGTTGTACCCGTTGGATTTACAGAGCAAGACGTGAATCCAGGGGTGCCAAAACTTTACGATCATCTATTTGACATTATGTTTTTACGCTTATTAAAGCAAATGAGCATGGGATTGCATACACTTCATTTAAGCATGGCACAACGTGATGATGTCGTATCTCTATATCAAGAGCTAACAGGATTTACGCAAGGTGTATATAGCCAATGCGTAGATTATTTACAAAAAAAAGGTGTTCTAGTGAGACCACCTGTGGTATCCATGCCAAAAGAAGTAAAGTTTGCTAAAGGTACGGGGTATATGAATGGCATAAAACTGTTTTCTGAAAAGCGAGCGCTTAATACGGTGGAAGTAGCGCATATTCATTATGCAGTCGACACAAATATTTTAGGTATGCAAATGATAACAGGCTTTGCACAAGTGGCGAATGAGCCTGAAGTACGTAAATACTTTATTAAAGGAAAAGAATTATCAAAGAAAATTGTAGCTAACTATACGCAGCTACTTCTCGCTAGTGATATTCAAGCTGCATCAACGTGGGCTGGTAAAGCGACAAATTCTCAAATAGCACCATTTTCAGATAAACTCATGATGTACTGTACAAGTATTTTCTGCAGCTTCGGATTGGGAAGCAATGCACTAGGAACTGCATTTAGCTTACGAAATGATCTTCCACTATCTTTGATTGATACGGCGAAAGATATCTTAACCTATGGTCAAGATGGCGGAAAAATCATGGCGAAAAATGGTTGGATGGAAGAACCACCCCAGATGGAAGATCGAATCGATTTAACAAAATAAAAAAAGTAAAAAAAGTGAAAGACAATCGTTTGTACATGGTAGAAATTACCCTTCATTTCAGTTATTATAAAAGGAAAATGAGTTGTTAGATAATTAGGTGGCTAACCGTAATAGGGTAGGGGAAATCAATGTTAAAAGAAACGGTAAAAGAGTATATTAAAGAAGAACTAAAAGGTTGTTCTGGACAAGAAGTAGAGCTTTATGAAGAGGAGAAGATTTTTGCAATGAAAAATGAATTAATTCCAGAAGGCGTCACAATCTCTTCCAAAAGTGATCACACTCGATTTGCGGACGCGTACGTGGAGAGAGTAGACAAAGAGTCTGAAAATTTATTATCTGAAGAAGCTGCTAGTACATTCTTAAAAGAGTCAATTCAATATGTGAAAACCCATCCAAAAGAGTTTATTTATATTGAATGTCAATCATTTGATGTGATTCGTGTTGAAGGGGTTTCTGTAGAGCTTGATGATGTGTTTCGTACCTATAAAGTGCTTTTCGGACTGCGCCAGCCAAAAAAAGTAGGTTCTCATATTAAAGCATTTTTAACAAATGAGTTAGCAGAAGGACAAAATAGCTTCCAAGCACTATTTAATGATAAAGACGGCATGTGGGACATTAATATTGATATTGAATCAATGACGGGGTTTGATGAAAGCCTTTCTCTACATGATACATTCGAGTTAATTTATCACGTATTGTTTGAATTAGTACAATATATTGAGGAACAAAAATAAAAAATGAGAAAAGCGCCTTTTAATTAATGATATATCCAAACTATCTTGAGTTAACTACTTTTGATGGTTTGGATATTTTTTGTTGGTTCGAAAAACCATTAAACAAACTGGGGGGGAAGGGAGTAGCTTTAGCACAATGAAACGAGATTGTCCCAACAAACTAACTACTATAAAAAAGTATAATGAGTTATCTTTGGGAAGGAATTAGTTCGTGATATTCCAGCCTCAGTTTTCTATTGAAGAGCTGTTCTACCAGCCGTTCTTTTAAACAAGTTTGATAAAAAAGCTGGATTAATAACAAGGAAGAGATAACTGAATGATTTCAGAGCATGGCTTCTTATGTGGACTGTATCGTTAAAAATGAAGTCTTTATTTACATGGGATAAAAATTAAATCTACTTCTTTGTGGGAAAAAATTCAAAAAATATTCGTTTGTCCAAGCTTTTTTGGCCCTTCACCATATGATAATAATAAACTAAATAAAGTAAGGTGAAGGAAGTTGAACTTAGAGGAACTCAAAGGTTCTTATCACGTTGTTTTAAGTTTGGGAAGTGCGTGTAACCCTGCTTCAAAACTGAAAGAGTATAATCTCCGCACATTTTCTGGACCGCTGGATTGGAAAGTTACTCTGTTTCTGTCAGATGTAAACCGATTATTAAAGAATCGATTTCAAGGGTTTATGGAATTAAGAAATATGATGCTTTTAGATGATACGGACTTTTTCTTTAACGAAGAAGAAGCTGAAAAGGAAGAAAATGCTAATGAAAGTAAGTTAGTTAGATCTTATTTTGTAAAAGATACGCTGTATAACGTGATTTCCGTACATGATTTCCCTATTGTTCAACAGCAGCATTGGCATGCCACATATCCAGCATTTAGAAGAAAGTTAGTGTTTCGCATACGTCGCTTTTTACACGCAATCAAAAAGAGTCCATCCATTTTGTTTGTTCGCTGGGCTGGGTCATATGAAGAAGCCGCTGAATTACAAGAGACAGTTAAAACGATGACACGAGGTAAGTTTTCTATTCTTTTACTGTGTCCAGAAGATGGGTTTCAGGGAGTGGAAGAGTTAAATTGGGATTTAAAGCACGTTTGTGCACTAAAAGTACCGAATATTCCGTTTGATGATGACACGTGGCGATACGTACTGAGCGGTATTACATTAGCAAAGCAATAGTGTACGTTTTCAGTAAGACAAAAAAGCTATCTCGGTATAAGTAACCGAAATAGCTTTTTTAATTGATTTAACGGATTAGCACGCTTTTAAAGTGTGAAAATGTATCGAAGCTTGCTTTTCCATGATAAGCGCCCATTCCGCTTTCACCCACTCCACCAAAAGGTAGGTAGTGAGAAGTCATATGACTAATTGTATCGTTTACAGCAGAACCGCCAAACGATAAGTTATTTAAAATATAGTCCTGTACCCTTTGGTCTTGTGTAAATACATAAAGAGCTAGCGGATTTGGACGATTACGAACAGCTGCTATAACTTCTGATAACTCGTCATATTCAATAATAGGTAAAATCGGACCGAAGATCTCGTCCTGCATAACCGAATCGTCAAATGAAATCTCATCAAGAATTGTTGGTTCAATGAAAAGCTTAGAACGATCGCTATTTCCTCCAGCAACAAGCTTACCATTATCTAAATAGTTAGTTAGACGCTCGAAATGTTTTTCGCTAACAATATGTGAAAAATCTAAATCAGATGAAATGTTTTCACCATATGAAGTTATAATTACTTCTTTTAGCTTTTCAATTAAAGCTTGCTTACTATTTTTTTGTACAAGGATATAATCTGGTGCTACGCATGTTTGTCCAGCATTCGCAAACTTTCCGCGTGCAATACGGACTGCAGCTTCTTCTATATTTGCATCACTATGAACGATGGTTGGACTTTTTCCTCCCAATTCAAGGGTAGTAGGTGTTAAGTATTCAGCTGCAGCTTTTGCAACAATTTTACCTACAGCCGTACTCCCTGTGAAGAAGATATAATTAAAGTTTTCCTTTAATAAAGCAGTGCTTGTTTCTACTTCTCCTTCTACTACGCATAGGTACTCTTCAGGGAAGTTTTCGTTAATGAGTGCAGCAAGTAAACTTGATGTTCTTGGTGTCAATTCAGATGGCTTTAATACCGCACAGTTACCAGCAGCAATGGCTCCGGCAAGAGGAGTTACAGCTAATTGGAAAGGGTAGTTCCAAGGTGCGATTACAAGCGCAACACCGTAAGGGTCGGGTTGGATAAAGCTTTTTGCACCTTCGTGAGTAGCTGGTGTTGGTACTTCTTTAGTAGCTGCCCATTCTTCGAGATGTTTTAGTGTAAATTCAATCTCTCCTAATACTAAACCAACCTCTGCGCGCTTAGCTTCCGCTTCTGGCTTATTTAAATCTGCTTTTAGCGCATCTAAAATATCTTGTTCATGATTTTGAATTAGCTCTTTTAACTTTGTTAGTGTTTCAATTCGAAATGCAACGTCTTTTGTTTTACCACTGTAAAAGAATGAACGCTGTTTTTTGACAAGTTCTTGGTAGCTAGTCATTTTAATAGTCCCCTTTAACAATCGTTATTTAATTGTAAATGTAAATGATAATCTGTAGCCCAACTAACATTCCCGTTTTGATTAGAGTCTAATCATCTAAGTCAAAGATAGAAATGGTATTCTATTTAATTTTGTGCAATGTAATAAGTCGACGGAAACTAATATAGTATACCTATATAGCAATAGCAAGAATTGTGCTTAGGAATGGATGGGGAAACAAAATGAAAAAAAGGAGATGGATAAAATAATTCAACAAAATCGTTTAGGGAAATCTGATTGATATGTTAATTCAATTGGCTTTGGTGCAAACACTGTAGGAGGGCATAATTTATATCTGAACTTGAATGAAGAAGCAGGTAAAGAGTTGGTTCGCACAGTATTAAACCAAGTAATGAACTTTTTAGATACAGCATATCAGAACGTTCAGAAGAGCTCATCGGTGAAGTGCTAAGCGAAAAAAGGGACCGTTCTGAGATAATTATAGCTACAAAGGTTGGAATAGAAGAAGTTGATCAGTTCTTTCGCAAGTTAATAAATTCGTGATAGCGGCATAAAAAAGCTCCCTTTAAGTTTTATTTATTCAACCAACGGGGAGTTTTTTAGCGAGCATATTTTAACAATGAGTAGGCTGCTCTACCACTAGGTAGCCGTATGCTGTTGTGCTTTCTTTAACTGTTCATATGCTAAAGCGGTAATAGTTTGCGTAAGCAAAAAGACAGAAAATGAGTATGTAAGTGAAAATCCGTTTTGGAACGCAATGATATCCGACTTAATAAAAATCCAATTCATTCCGATACCAATTAATGTCCAAATAAGAATGTAGTAAATAAACGTATATTTTGAAATATGAAACGTCTCATAGAAATAAATGAAAAAGTAGCCAAAAGGCGCAAACAATACATAATAGAGACCATCAAACAATTCATAGTGTGGAGAGTCATTTACCGTGTAAAAATCAATAATTCCACCACCGATTGTAAAATCAAATACAAGGCCGCTAGCAAGTCCCCAAAGCCAGCTTAAAATGGTAATTTCTTTCGTCAACTTTCTAGGTAACAGCAATGCAATAACGATAGCAAATCCAATCATACATAATAAGATGACTTCGTTCTTACTCCATTCACCAAACCACATATTTATAACATCACCTTTCGTAAGGTAATTTTGCGATACATGTTAAATACGTAAAATAAAATAAACTGTAGTATGAGCGTATATCCAGCATCATACAAAAAGTTCCACTGTTCATAAGTGTAAACCTCCAACCGAACAGCCAGAAATCTTAAGCAAACAAACCCTGCTAAAAATAAGAGTGTAATGCCAAACCAACGTTTGATCCCAGAATAGCGATAGAGAAGGTTAAATTGAATAACAAATAGCATTGGAAAGATAAGACTTCGATCTAAGATAAAGGCTGTATAGGGAATAGGGGTTGTTGGTGTATTAATCAAGTTGAGCTCTTCGTTAATAATCCAAGCAGCATTAATATTAATAATTAGTACGATTAAAAACAAAAACGTATTTTCAACAACAGACAATACTTTATGCTGCATATAAAAAAGGGATATCGTAAGGAATGAAATAAAAACAAAAATAGATAAGACCATGGTAAACCTCCTTTATATAGTTATTTGTTTTAGAAAGCAGAACTATACGAAGACCAAAATGGTAAGAGTATTTTAGAGAGAACTTCAAAAAAGATTGATGGAAATTGATGAACAAAATATGATAAAAGTAATGAGAGTGAAGAACTGATTATGAAGAGGATATTACCTTTTGTGATGTCTTTTGGTTTAGTTGTAGGTGCTTCATCGATGATTCCTTTAACTGCAGATGCCGCTCCAAAATCATATAAAAACTGTGCGGAGTTAAACAAAGCATATAAGGGAGGCGCAGCTCGCGCAGAAAACATTAAAAATAAAGGTGGAAAAACATATCATAAGCCCTATGTATCAAAAGCGTTATATGATGTGAATTCAAAGTTAGATAGGGACAAAGATCTTATTGCTTGTGAAAAATAATCAAATGTAAATAGCCCTCTTCTTGTTAGAAGAGGGCTATTTTATGAACGACGACTTAACGATTTCCACCATAAATATTGCCTGTAGAAGAAGTGATAGTGCCATTGTTGACGTTCAGCGTGTAAGACAGTCCGCCAGAACCTGACCATGTTGAAAGATTAAATGTGTTACCGTTAAACAGCTTATAAATAGAAACGTTGTTGAACGTTAGGGGTACCCCACTTACACAAGTAGTTGGGGCTTGGTTTGTTTTTGCCATATAAACTGCAGCGTTCACAGCGCCAGGCTGCGTAACAACCTTTGCTGTCCCGTCCTTCTCAACTAAAAGAGCAGACTGTTCATTTACAGCAATACCTTTGGCGCTTGTTCCAGTTTCTTCACCGTCTTTAATATTACGAGCTAAGAATGTTAAAAAACGCCCCATTCGGTCTCTTTGTTCAAAATGAGTGTCGGTTTGTACATGATTATTATGCGGAGTTTGAATGAGATAATCTGTAAAAGAAATAAGTGAGCTATACGGATTTCTTAGTGCTGTTGCAGAATCAAGCGTTGTTGAACCTGCTGATATCGAATCATAAATATGATCTCCTTGAATCATAGTGCCGGCACTTGTGCCTCCAAAAGGAATTCCTTGTGCAATACGGTTATTAAGTGCAGTAAGAGCGGGTGTTCCTTCTAAAAAATCAACGTAATCAGCTTGATTACCTCCTGCAAAGAAGATTCCTTCTGCTTTATTAATGCGACTTATTAGTGAGGAGTCTGAACCTGCTCTGGCTAGGTCAGTTACAACGATTGTACTAACAGAGTTTAATGGCTTTCCTATTGAGTTAGCTAAATCATAAACATATTGATTATATCCGTCTGAACCCGTTGCACGAAGAATTAAAAAGTCGCCACCATTCGCTTTATTAATCATCCATTTAAACGCTTCGTCTACATCGGTACTGCCTCCCATGTACACTTGCCCAAAAGTCGTGGTTGTTGTTTTATCAACTGAACTGCCCGTTGTATAGAGCGTATAGTTAGCTGCAGCTGCTGAGGTTGGTAACGTGGATAGAAGTAGTCCCCCCGTTAAAGCGATGCATGTGATCATACGTTTACCAAAGTGGTTTCGTTTTTTTGTGTTCTTCATTTGTTTACCTCCTTTAATCGAATTACATAAAGGTATTGCAAAATGTGTGCCAAGATTAAAAAGATAGGTACAAGTAGGTTTTCTATACATAATTAATTTATATTGGGTGTATATGGTTAAATAAATTTGTGCTAAACAACCACTAAGACAGAGAGCATGTGATACTGGGAGTCAATTTCCAGAGTTCAAGAAAGCATATGGTTTTTTGAAGGGGAGTCAGTTTATTCGACTTACCCTATATGTTGTAGGAAGGTTTGGAATGGTTTAGGTTTATTTTAAAATATATTTTTATCTTTTATTTGGTACTGTAATATAGTCTATATCAAGCTGTGGATAAACGGAGGGATAGGGATGAAGACACAAACGGTATTAATTACAGGAACCTCAAGTGGATTTGGTTTACTTAGCGCATATCAGCTAGCTAAAGCTGGATATAAAGTCATTGCTTCAATGCGTAATTTAGAAAAGAAAAGTGCTCTGTTAAGGATGTTAGAAAAGGATAAGTTAAAAGAAAGAGTAGTATTTGTTGAACTAGATGTTACGTCTCAACGTTCAATTGACGAATTAACTACGCTATTACATAACACAAACGGCATTGATATATTAATTAATAACGCAGGATTTGCGTTTGGTGGCTTTAGCGAGGAAATTCATATAGATGAATATAAAGAGCAGTTTGAAACGAACGTATTCGGTGTCATGAGGGTAACTCAGGCAGTGCTCCCATTTATGAGAGAAAAGCGCAAGGGCAAAATTATTAATATTAGCAGCATCAGTGGGTTAATTGGGTTTCCAGGACTATCACCGTATGTATCATCTAAACATGCACTCGAAGGTTATAGTGAAAGTTTACGGCTTGAGCTAAAGCCGTTTGGAGTTGATGTTGCTTTAATTGAACCAGGTTCTTATGCGACGAATATTTGGACAACAGGCAAGAAGGTATCAAAGCATTCATTGAATGAAGGATCTGCTTACCGTGCTTATATGCGTGCAATTGAGAATGAGCTACAGGCTGGTGAGAAAAAGCTCGGTGACCCTGATCAAGTTGTTTCTTTACTTCTTTCTTTATGCAACCAACGTCAGCTAAAAAAACTTAGATACCCTGTTGGTAAAGGGGTTAAGGTATCTGTATGGTTAAAACGTATGCTTCCGTGGAGCGTTTGGGAGAGAATCATCATTAAAAAGTTGTTGAAATAAGACCTTGAAAGCCTTTTACATAAGTGAAGGTTTTTAGGGTTTGCATGCTAAATTCTTCTATCGTATACTGAGTTAATTAACGAAAAATTTAAAATTATGAAACGGTTAAGGAGGACAACATGAGTGAACCCAATATTGTAAGAAGTGGTCCTAATCACTATATTTGTGAAATAGGTGCTGCGAAGAAAATGGACCAATACATAGCCAGCTTTTCTAAGCCAGTAGTTTTTACAGGATTCAAATCATTTGATGCTTTTAATCAATACAGCGCGTTGCCTGAACACATCCCGGTTATTCAGCATAAAGGATATTGTTATGATGAAGATATTCATATCTATGCAAAAGAACTTTATAACGTTGATTTAGTAATTGGTATTGGTGGAGGTATTGTATTAGATAGTGCAAAATCGTTAGCGGATTATTTAGACGTTGAAGTTATTCTTGTGCCAACGGTTCCTGGAACATGTGCAGCAACAACGCCTCTTAGCGTGATGTATGATGAAAACGGGCAGTATGTTCGGGTTGATTACCATAAGAGAGCGAGCTTTTTAACAGTTGTAGACCCGAAGCTTCTTCTTTCATCTCCTGTTAACTATGTTAAAAGCGGCATTGGAGATACTCTAGCAAAATGGTACGAAGCAGATGCGATTATTCGAAATACAAAAAACGCCCACGAGCTTTCAGCAATGGTATACTCCGGGCTTAATCAAGCGCAATACATCAGAGATATATTGATGGCAGATAGCGAAGCTGCTATTAAAAGTTTACAAGAACAGAAGGTTACTCCAGCATTTACACGAGTAGTAGAATCTATTATTATGATTGCCGGAACCGTTGGAGGATTCGCGGTTCAGTATGGTCGGGTATCAGGTGCACACGCAGTTCATAACGGACTTAGCTTTGTTAAAGAAGCTCATCATGTTCTTCATGGTCAAAAAGTAACGTATGGTATTTTGGTTCAGCTCATGTTAGAAAATCAACGAGAAGTAGTTAAAAAACTTATGCCATTTTACGAAGCGTTAGAATTTCCGCGGACTCTCTCAGATTTAGGGGTTACAGAAAAAGAAGAAGCAAAACAGCTAGTAGCAGCTCATGCAATCAAGGAAGAAGAGGCTCTTCGTTTTATTGGGAAGTTTACAAAAGAAGAGGTAATGGATGCTATGGATCGTGTAGAAATATTTACATCAACCGCTAATCTATAGAAGAAAGTAAATAAAAGGCATGAGAAAATGACTCGTTTCAGAGAATCATTTTTTCATGCCTTATGTTGTCTTTAAGCGCTTATATTCATTAATAAAAGCTGAAGGGTCTGCTTGAATTTCATATTTAAAAACACCTTGGTGGGTATGTAAATACAATAAACCTTTTTCTGAAGAGAAAGGTTTATATGAAATGTCTAAAACCTGTTCAAGTGTGAACGACCGCGCATTACACTTTACTTGATTAGTGAAAAGCTGGAGTTCGTATTCCTTTTTTATATAATGTTGCTGAAAACGATCGACTTTTCTGACAACATATGAATACATAATACTTGAAATTGGCATGTCATAAACTCCTTCCTAAAGTTCTTTTGTATGGCTATGATAGCATGGCAGTGTAAAAAAGCGAAACATTTGACAAGGAAACTTACATTTTCTAAAATGATAGTCATTATAGGATGTTGCTCTAAGGGGAGTAGCTTTTACAACAAGGTCGTCAGTACAGAGCATATGCTCTCGGCTTTGTTGGCAACAATTTTGTTGTTAGCAAGACCTTGCCAACAAATCAGATAGAGGTCTTTTAGGTTATGGATATGCCGCTACCTAATTGGTAACGGCTATTTACATATTTAAATATAAGGTTGGGGATTTTGTGAAATTATTATCATTACAAATGTCAGCGTATATTCAAAAAGAGGTGGAACAGCTTCAAGAAAAACTGTCACCTTTTACAAAGAAAGTATCACGCTATATGTTTTGGTCACTGCCGCTTATTGCGGTTTCAGTCTTCAATTTAGGGTTCATGCTCTTTACTGAGCCCGTTACTCGTGAAGCACTACCGATGTTAGGTATCTATGCTTTGATTGGAGCAATCGGTATGGCTTTATCGAGAGAGACCAAATTAAAGCGTAAAGAAATGCAGAAGGTAGGGGCAGAATACGCCATTGAGCGCATTCAAAAAAGTGAAGTCGTCTCTTCCTATCGTAAAGAAGAATATATTGAGCGAATTAAAGCACAGCCGCTTGCAATGATGGCTCACTTTATACAATTTTTAAGCGAAGAAGAAAATAGAATGAAACGTGCAGATATGTAACTTTGTAATGGCAGGTACTACGTCGTGAGTACCTGTTTTTTTATATAATAAAAACTATGTTAGGTTTTTTTACATGAAAATTGAATTTATTTATGATATACTATAACTAGTTTCAATTTTCTAAAAAATGAAACGTTAGATTTTTTGTCAAGGGGTGGAAGAAGAAATGACGGTTTTACAAACTACTGAGCAAGACAACAGCGTCGCATTGCGTCGAGACGTCAAGTTTCTCGGACAACTACTAGGGAATGTTTTAATTTATGAGGGTGGCCAAGATTTACTTAATAAAGTTGAAAAAATACGTGAAGTAGCCAAAATGCTTCGTGAACATAATGATCAGGATATCTACGAACAGTTAAAATCTGAAATAACAAGCATTGAGGACCCAATGAGACAGCAGGTTATTCGTGCGTTTTCTGTTTATTTTCATCTAGTTAATATTGCGGAACAAAACCATCGCATTCGCCGTAAACGTGAGTATCAGCAGCAAGAAGAAGCAAATGTACAGCCTGGCTCACTTGAAAAAGCAGTCAGTGATTTGAAAGATAGCGGCGTAACAGCAGATGTTATCACAAAACTTCTCCAAACGCTGTCTTTAGAGTTAATTATCACAGCACATCCAACAGAAGCAACGAGAAGAAGTGTGCTGGACATTCATAAGCGAATCGCCGATATTTTACAAGCATTTGAACAAAAATCAGTAACAAAGCGTGAAAGAGAAGAGCTAGAAGAGCAGCTTTTTAACGAAGTTATGGTTTTATGGCAAACAGCTGAACTACGAGATCGTAAGCCGCGCGTAATGGACGAAGTAGCAAATGGGTTATATTATTTTGATGAAACGTTGTTTGAGGTATTACCACATATTCATCAAGAGCTAGAGGATTCATTAAAACGTTACTATCCTGAACAACAGTGGCAAGTGCCAAACGTGCTGCGTTTTGGATCTTGGATTGGTGGAGACAGAGATGGTAACCCGAACGTAACACCAAAGGTAACATGGCAAACTTTAACGAAGCATCGTAGCGTAGCAGTTCGAAAGTATAGAGCAGCTTTGTTGAATTTAAGGGAGCGCCTAAGTCAATCAACAAAGCGAGTTTTAATTTTAGATGACTTGGTGCAATCGGTTGAACAAGAAAAGCAGCTTCTGCCTCAAAAGAAAAGATGGCGTGTGCCTCATGAGGTATATCGCTGTAAATTAACGATTATGCTTCACAAGTTAGAAAATGTTGGACAAGAAGGTGGATATAAGCAAGCAGACGAGCTACTTAGCGATATTAAGCTTATTCAAAAAAGCTTACGTTTACATCATCCAATGCAGTACGAGTTAAAAAGCGTTCGTCAATTGATTCGTCAAGTAGAATTATTTGGTTTCCATTTAGCAACGCTTGATATTCGAAATCATAGCGGTGAACATGAAGCTGCGATTAAAGAGATCTTATATTCCGTTGGCATTGTAGAAGACTATTCTTCCTTGACAGAAAAAGAAAAGTTGGAGCTGCTAAGCGGAATTTTACAAGACCCTCGTCCACTCATTTCGTTCACCGAAGACTATTCGCCAGAAACAAAGCAAATAATTGAAGCGTTTCAAATGATAAAGCGCGCGCATGAAGAATTTGGAAAGCGTTCGATTGAAGTTTACTTAATTAGCATGACTCAATCAGCTAGCGATTTATTAGAAGTGATGGTTTTGGCAAAAGAAGCAGGGATTTATCGTTTGCATGCCAACGGAGAAATTGAAAGTTATTTAAACGTTGCTCCTTTATTAGAAACAATTGATGACTTAACAGCTGGGCCAAAAATTATGGAGGAACTGTTCCAGCTAGATTTTTATCGAAAACATTTGGCAGAACAAAATGATTTACAAGAGATTATGCTGGGGTATTCCGATGGAAGCAAGGACGGCGGGACGTTAACGGCAAACTGGAAGCTCTACAAAGCTCAGCAGGAAATTCATGATATGGCAAAGCGCTATAACGTGCGCCTTAAGTTCTTCCATGGCCGAGGTGGATCTCTTGGTCGAGGCGGTGGTCCATTAAACCGAAGCATTTTATCACAACCTGCTGAAACGTTAGGAGACGGCGTGAAAATTACAGAACAAGGGGAAGTATTATCCTCTCGCTATTCGCTATACGACATTGCACATCGAAGCTTGGAACAAGCGGTTTCAACTTTGCTAACAGCAGCTGCCAAAGTGTCGTCTGAAGCTGAACAAACAGACGTGCGTACATCTCAGTGGGAAGAAGCGATGAACATTGCATCAAAAGAAGCGCTCGCTCATTACCAGCATCTTGTGTTTGAAGATCCAGACTTTTTAACATATTTTAAACAAGCAACACCGTTACCAGAGTTAGGTGCTCTTAACATTGGGTCTCGTCCAATGAGCCGAAAAGGCAGTGACCGTTTTGAAGACCTGCGAGCTATTCCATGGGTATTTGCTTGGACGCAAAGCCGCCAACTTTTACCTGCTTGGTATGCAGCTGGAACAGGGCTTGTACATCTTATTAAAAAAGAAGGAAGCCTTTCTTTACTCCAGCAAATGTATAAAGAGTGGCCATTTTTCCGCTCAACAATTGATAACTTGCAGATGGCTTTAACGAAAGCGGACCTAATGACTGCGAAAAACTATACTTCAATGGTTGAAGACAAAGCGATTGCTGATCGAATTTTCGGGGCAATTGAGAAAGAGTATACCGAAACGAAAGAAGCAATTCTTCAAATTACAAATCAAGAAGAATTAATGGAGCACCTACCGAATATTCAATCGTCTATTCGTTTGCGAAATCCATACGTTGATCCGCTAAGCTTTTTCCAAGTCGAGCTTATTTCTAAGCTTCGTCAAGCAGATGAAGAGCAGGCTGATAGACTTCTACAAGAAGTGTTGTTAACTATCAATGGAATTGCGGCTGGCTTGCGTAATACAGGCTGATTTTCTAGCGTATGATGCCCTAAAAAAGTGGAGAAGCTAACGGGGTATAAAGCTGGAGGTGATAACATGAGCAATGCAAAAGGACGTTCAAAGAAAAATTTACCGACTGATGCCAATCATGTGAATGCTCAGGAGAAAGCTGAGCAAATGCGTATGACAGATGAGCGCAATCAAAAGCATAATGATGGTCGCAAATATGATGGGAAAATCTAACTGCGATATAAAAAACCTTCTACTCTCAAATAGAGAGTAGAAGGTTTTTTAGCTATTTAAAATCGCATCAATCTGACGAAGTTCGTCTTGGGTAAATAATCGGTTATGAAGAGCTGCAACGTTCTCTTCAATTTGACTTACGCGACTTGCTCCTATGAGAGCAGAGGTAATATTTCCATCTCTTAACACCCAAGAAAGAGCCATTTGAGCCAAGCTTTGATCTCGTTCTTGTGCAATTTGATGAAGTCTTTGCACTTGGTTAACCACCTTTGCAGTTACGCGCTCCGCATCTAAAAATCCAGTTTCTTTTGCTGCTCTGGAGTCTTTTGGAATGCCATGTATGTATTTATTTGTAAGTAACCCTTGCTCAAGGGGGCAAAATGCAATGGATCCAATTTGATGCTCTGTTAGCACATCTTGAAGTCCATCCTCTATCCAACGATTAAACATCGAGTAGCTTGGCTGATGAATAAGGAGAGGTGTGCCCAGCTCATTTAAAATATGTACGGCTTCTTTTGTTTGTTCAGCGCTATAGCTTGAAATTCCTACATAAAGCGCTTTGCCTTGTTTTACGATTAAATCAAGTGCTTGCATAGTTTCTTCAAGAGGTGTATTGGGATCGGGACGATGAGAATAGAAAATATCTACATATTCAAGACCCATGCGTTTCAAACTTTGATCTAAACTAGCAACAAGGTATTTCTTTGACCCCCATTCTCCGTAAGGCCCTTCCCACATTCGATAGCCAGCTTTTGTGGAGATAATTAACTCATCTCGATAAGAGGCGAAATCTTCTCTTAACATTTTGCCAAACATCTCTTCAGCAGAGCCAGGTGGTGGCCCGTAGTTGTTTGCTAAATCGAAATGAGTAATTCCTAAGTCAAAAGCACGTCTTAGCATGGCTTTTCCATTTTCAAACGAATCCACCCCTCCGAAGTTATGCCAAAGTCCCAGTGAAAGTGCGGGAAGCAGTAAGCCAGAGTTTCCACACCTGTTATAAATCATTTCTTTATACCGCTGTTCATTTGCGCTGTAAGTCATCACACATCTACCCCTTTTGTTTAGTGAAATCGCTTTAATGATAATAGGGAAATCAAAAAAAGTCACTTAATTTATCTTTTGGATTAGCCTTAATAACAGAATAGTTCGTGATAAAATGATAATAAAGGATAGAAACAAGAGGGGGAAATAAGGATGGAAATAGTCAAACAGGACGTAGTAAGGTTAACAGAAACATTCCCTATTATAAAAGAACTTATTCAACTTACCGAAACCTGCTGGATGAATCCAGATAAGCAGTCTTTTCAACTACATAAACAAAACATATTCCTCACTGAGCAGGACGTTAAGGATGCAGAAGCAAGGCTTGAACGGTTTGCACCTTATCTACAGAAAGTCTTTCCTGAGACGAAAGAGACAAAAGGAATAATTGAGTCACCTTTAACTGGTATTCCTACTATGAAAGCACGTTTGGAAAGCCGTTTTAATCAACAAATCGAAGGGGAGCTTTTGCTTAAGTGTGATCATGATTTGCCTATTTCAGGTTCGATTAAAGCACGAGGTGGTATTTATGAAATTTTAAAGTATGCTGAAGACTTAGCTATTAAACATAACATGCTTTCATTTAAGGATAATTACCAAAAATTTGATAGTGAAAAATTCCGTTTGTTTTTTCAGCAGTATACAATTGCGGTAGGGTCGACTGGCAATTTGGGATTAAGTATTGGAATAATTAGTGCTAAGCTTGGCTTTCAAGTAACTGTTCACATGTCTGCTGATGCAAAGCAATGGAAAAAAGATTTGTTAAGAAGCAAAGGGGTAACGGTTATCGAGTACACAGATGACTACAGTAAAGCTGTAGAAGAAGGGCGTAAACAGTCATTACGTGATCCGATGTGCTATTTTGTAGATGATGAAAATTCAAAGCACTTATTTTTAGGTTATGCTGTAAGCGCCATTCGTTTGAAAAAACAGCTCGCTGACATGAAAGTGAAAGTAGACAAAAAGCATCCTTTATTCGTTTATTTACCGTGTGGGGTGGGAGGTGGTCCAGGGGGAGTGGCTTTTGGCTTAAAGCTTATGTATGGCGATGATGTTCGCTGTTTTTTTGCTGAGCCAACTCACTCACCTTGTATGCTGTTAGGTTTAGCAACAAATTTGCATGATAGAATCTCTGTGCAAGATATTGGGCTTGATAATTTAACAGAAGCAGATGGACTAGCTGTAGGGCGACCATCTGGATTTGTTGGTAAAGTAATTGGTCCTGTTCTAGAGGGAAGCTACACAATCAGTGATGATGAAATGCATCGACTGCTAGCAGATTTAGCTGATAGCGAAGGAATTGAATTAGAGCCATCGGCACTAGCTGGTATGATAGGACCGATAGTGACAAACAGACAGCTGTCTCCAGAAACACTTGAACATGCGACTCATATTGTATGGGCAACGGGCGGAAGCATGGTGCCACTAGAAATAAAAAAAGAATACTATGAAAAAGGAAAACAAGCTTTAAGGAGATGATAAGAACTCCCCTCATGCACATGAGGGGAGTTCTTATAATGCTACATAATAAGATTCAATAATATCTTCATCGGAATGAGGAATATATTCTCCTTTTACAATTTGTGAACCGTTGATACAGCCGCTTGTTAATAAAATAATATCATCTGGTCCTCCAAGCTCTAAGGATTTTAAGACTCCTTCTTTTCTTGTTGGAGCTCGGTGAAGGTTCGAAGCATTGGGATGAGCAAATCCTGTAAATACTTGGTCAATGATATCATTAGGGTTATGAAAGCCAGGATGATCAACAGTAACAACCACTTCATCGGCTTGTCCCTCAATAATGCTTGCCATTTTGGGCATTTTGTTAAAGTCTCGGATGCCAATTCCAGCAATCATCACAATTAAACGATTATGTTTTAATTTCTTTACCTCTTGTAAAAGACGAGTTAAAGCTACAGGTGTATGAGCATAGTCAAGGATAATCTTTTGATTTTGTGGCCCTTTAATTACTTGAAAGCGTCCTTCAGGGCTAGCAAGCTGTGGTAGAACGTTAAGAATATCTTCAATGTGATAATCAAGCAGTAGCGCTGTACCGATAGCTGACAATACATTAGCAATATTATATTCCCCAAATACAGGTGCAGTTACTGGATAGACGTTGTCATTATAATGAAGCTCAAACGTTGACCCTTTTTCTTCTACGGTGATGGAATCAGCGCGCAGCGTTGCGTTAGAGTTTCTGTTGAGGCTATAAGTAATCATTGGGTTTTTAAATGATTGAAGCAAATCTTGACCCATTAAATCATCATCAACATTTATAACGGCTGTTTTAGCTTGTTCAAATAGCTTCATTTTACAGTTTTTATAGTGCTCCATTGTTTTATGATATTCCAGATGTTCTTCTGAAAAATTTGTATGAATGGCCACATCAAATAAAATTCCTTCAACGCGCTGTTGATCAATGGCGATGGATGAAACTTCCATGACAGCTGCCTGATCTCCGAACGTCTCTAAGTCATGAAAAATTTGGTGTAAATCAGTTGATTCAGGCGTCGTAGGAGTACTTTTTTGATAGGTTAATTTTTTATGCGAAGACCAAATCCCCGTGGTGCCGATTGAACCCGTTGGTAATCCGAGCAGCGTTAATAATGAACGTACGTAAGCAGCTACTGTTGTTTTCCCATTTGTACCCGTTACACCAATTGTTTTGAGCTTTTCATCCGCTCGTTGGAAGTAGTATTTAGCGAGTCTTGCCATTGTTTTTCGAACATCATCGACAACGATAAACGTACAGTGCGGATATTTATCATGAAGTTGTTGAAAACAATGATGAACGGACCCAAAGACTCCTACAGCGCCTTTTTGAATAGCTTCTTCTATAAATTGATATCCGTCCGCGTTTTCACCTTTCATGCTAAAAAATAATGACGAGTTTTTGACATATTTCGAGTGATAAGAGAGATGTAAGACGCGCTGAGAAGCTGGGCCGACTAATTGCTTAATTTGAATGTCAGGTAACTGTTCAAAGTTTAGTATCATGATTTTCCTCACCATTTAGTTTATTTTACAAGTCAACTTGCAGAAATTACCGTTTATATTGTTCTTACTATTTGTCAGTTTGAAATGAACTATTCGCAAGAACATATATGAACCATACAAAATATCTAAACAAGATTTCAAGTTCTGACTCTTTTCCCTAAAGATAAGCATGATAAACAAGGGGTAATATGGAAAAAATCCCTTCTTAATCCTTAGTAACCGGGTATTCATAAAGAGGGTTGCAAATAGTTGATGAAAAGGGAAATAGTGGAATAATTATGTCAAAAAAACATGAACATTCATTCATTTATAATTTGTTTTCATGTGAAAATTGTGATAATTATAGAAATTTTTTTACATTTTTTTAAAAATTAATGTATACTTGTAATACAAAGAAAGTTTAAAGCGGTTACATACGAGAGGTTTACACTTCATCAAGGGGACTCAGTACAGAGTAGGGGGGATTTTACAGCACGTGAATCCCTCTTTCGTGCAGGGAGAAGAATGTTGTAGACGAATAAGACAAAAAGCAAACAGAGAGGGGAATAATAATGTTTGTACCAATTGAGCGTAAGAAAGTATCAAGTCAAGTTCTTGACCAGTTAAAGAAGATGATAAAGGAAAAGACGTTTCCACCTGAATCTCGCTTACCTTCTGAACATGAGCTTTCGAAAATGTTTGGCGTTAGTCGTGCACCAATCCGCGAAGCGTTAAGCGTTTTGTCGGCCAGTGGATTAATTGAATCTAGACAAGGTGGAGGAAGTTACGTTAAGCGAGTAAATTTAGCAGGAATGCTTGATCCGATGACGTTTGAAATGGTTGAAGCAGATCAAGTGCTAGAGTTAGTTGAAATGCGAATTATCATTGAATCAGAAGCAGCAAGCCTAGCGGCTATTCGTCATACGGAAGAAGAGCTACTAGAAATTAAAGAATCTTTAGAAGCATTCAAAGGTACCATTAAGAATAGTGCTGAAATTGGTTATGAAGCAGATTATCGCTTTCACCATGATATTGTAAAAGCGGCACATAATTCATTTTTGCTTCATACAGTAGAGAACCTAGGTCATCTATACCGAAAAGCGCTAGCATATTCGTTAACGCAAAGGCCTGAAAGTCGCAAGCAGGTCCATGAAGATCATGATCGCATTTTTGAAGCGATTAAAAATAGGGATGCTCAAGGCGCAGCAGAAGCAGTTCGTGAACATTTAGAGCATGTTCGTATGAAAGTAATGCAAGGTTAATATAGATTTACAAAAAAAGAACGCTAGCAATAGCGTTCTTTTTTTATAGCTCTAAAACTCTCTAAAGTTAAAAACAGAAGCAATGTCAGTATGGGCTAGGTATACAGACGAACAAGACGTTATCAATAAGCTAAGTTGAGGAATTATTAGAAGATGATAAGAGACTGAGACATAATGAAATGATTATTGAGGAGCTAACAATTAGTTTGTGCCATTACGCTACAGACAGGCGCTTTCGGCAGGTCTCGTTCTTCCCTCTAGTCTACTGTTTTCAAAACAATAAAAAATACCCAAACTATCAAAAGTCATTAACTCATGATAGTTTAGATATCTCATTTGCTGAACTACTTATGTCTTAGCACCTTAAGTAATTATGCTTGTTTTGGGTCAAATAGTGCAAATGTTACGTCCGCTTCACAAGCCACTTCGCCATCGACTGACGCAACAGCACGAGCTTTCGCAATTGTACCACGCACGCGCGTCATCTCTACTTCTAAACGAAGCTGATCTCCAGGAACAACTTGCTTTTTAAAGCGGCAATTGTCAATACCTGCAAATAAACCGAGCTTTCCTTTATTATCGTCTTTTTTCAACATAACAACGGCACAGACTTGAGCAAGTGCTTCGACAATTAGAACACCCGGCATAACTGGATATTCTGGGAAGTGTCCATTAAAAAATTCTTCATTAGCCGTCACGTTCTTAATACCAACGGCACTTTTGCCTTCTTCGACTTCAATAATACGATCCACAAGTAAAAATGGATAGCGATGAGGGATAATTTCTTTAATTTGCTCTATTGTTAGCATAATGGTCTCTCCTTTATGTAAAAACTTATACCTGATACTAGTATCAAACTATATACGTACAAAGTCAACTTGTAAAGAGTAAAATCAATAAAGTGCACGAATCTCATTTCGGTTTTGCTAATAAGGTTTGGGTAAAACGATAAGTGAAATAACAGTGACCAAATAAACCCAATATGCCAAGTGGAATTAAGAAAAGGTACTTTTCCGAAAGCAGTATGCTTATAGAAAAGAGTAAAAAGCATGCTGTTATTATCAATAGGTAAATGACTAGTTTGCTTGTCATGAATTAGACCTTCCTTTTATAAGAATCATATACCATATTTTATCATATATGGTTATGATGGGCTTATTATAAAAAAGCCCAGAGAAAAAATTCTCTGAGCTTTTTAATAGGAAAGAGCCACGGATTGCTTTAAATGAATTTCTGTATTTGCAGCGTGTAATAAAAAGTGGGCTACGTCTGCACGACTAATATTTTTACTGTCTTCTGGTACACCCGTTACTGCTTTTCGATATTGAGCGGTTACGGGTCCATTTGTTAGCCCCATCGGTCGAGCGACTGTCCAATTAAGATTGCTTGTTTTTAGCAGCTGTACAGCTCTTAAATGATCGCGCAGTGGATTTTTTAAAATGTTTTGAGCAAGCCAACCTGTCATACCTGGAATTTCTCCTTCAATTCCAGCTGAAGCGGTATATAAGATTCGGTGTACGCCATGCTCTTGCATTGCTTTAATAATGGTAGATATTGCTTCTTCTAAAAACGTAGAAGGGCCTAAACCATCTGTGCCTAGGCAGGAAACAACAGCATCATGGTCTTTAATGGCATGAGACACCTGAAAGAAATCCGTTGCATTTCCTTCTATAATGTGTAAATTGCTATCTGTTAGTGTGAGCTTATCTGGTGTTCGAACGAATGCTGTGACGAAATGTCCTTCTTCTAAAGCCTGAGTCACGAAAGCTTGTCCAGTGCGTCCACTAGCTCCAAATACAACAAATTTCATGATCATCATCCTTTTCTGTGGAATTACTATCGTATATCATTCTTATAAAAAACATTCTATACGTAACATAGCATATTTTACGGTGGATTTCTCATAAAAAGTATGCAATTGCTGAAAAAAACAGAAAACTAGCGTTTTAATGCGAGATTTGCAAGATGAGGGGAAAAAGGAATGAGTCTTGCATCCACCGTCTGACAAAAGGATGGCTAATTTTTAAACTCCTGTCATAGACTGTCTAGAAAAGAGAGAAATGAACGAACGGTTTATAAAGGTGTTTTTCAATAGAAAGCGAATTTTGTATATAAGCAAATGGAGCGAAAAGGGAGCGATCAGGAATGGGAAAAAAGATAAGTAAGGTTCGGATTGGCGTTATATTGATAGGGCTACCACTCGTTTTTGTCATCGTATCCATCATCACAAAAGACTGGCGATATTTAACGTGGAGTATACCACCTGCGTTAATGTCTTGTTGGACTGCACTTGTGGTTTTACGAAAGCAAGAAGAGTCTTAAAAGTCAAAAAGGAGATGAGGAAATGAATGGTCAACAGCTTCTTTATAGTTTGCTAACAGCAAATGGACAAGGATTACAAAGTGCGTTTGTTATAAGTAAATATAAAATTGTAAAGCTACAACCAACGTTACCAAACGAAAAGGATGAACATGTCCAGTTTCAGCAAAATCTCCAGCAGAATATGAGAAAAATTGCTAAGCAGCCTGAGGTAGATTTGCATCTTCAACTGTTTTTGCATATGGCTGAATATTTTCGACTCCCTGTTTCTCACACTACAACGAATGGAGAGCTATACGAACTTAGTGAAGAAATAGCCAATATGTTTGTTGCGAAATATAATGAATTGTTTTCTATTGCTCGCTGTCATTCCCTAGACGACGTTTTGCGTCACCAAATTCGGTTGTTTATTCACCTTGCAGATTCACAGTACTTAATCGCTTCAAAGCGAGAACAACTGATTTTACAAACAGCTCTTTTAACTTGGATTGAACAGTTACCAAGCTTATATCAAGATCGGATTTTGGAATTGTTCAGCAGAGAAGTTACTCAAAAAGCAATGGAAGAGATCTTACAAAGACAAGGGATTATCAGTTTTTTTAAACAACTTCCTCCGAACGCATATGACTTATTGTCATCTTTACTTTGTGCAGTCATGCCTTTGTTTGTTCCGATTCAGTATGGACCGTCACTTCTAGTGGGGTTCAATGCACCTTTATGGACGCTAGCGAGCTTGGAAAGTCATGAAATTGTAGCCAAGCGTAAGGAAGCAGAACCTTTTTTACCGCTGTTAGCGGCCGTTGTTCATTTAATGTGGATGTGTAAGGTGGAGCACCAAGATGAGCTGCTCAACTATCAATCTTTATTAATTAAATGGTCATCTGTATATCGTCGGTACGAAGATTTTCAAATAAAAAAAGAACAAGCTCAATTTGATGTTGAGCGCCTAGAAGGTCTTATTTACAATGGAGAACAAGATATTAGGCAGCTTAAAGGCATAGAAAAGCAGCTTACTAAAAAAATAGATAGCTTAAAAGAATCTATTCGCCATCAGCTAAATCAAATGGATTTAAAAACCCTCAACTGCGGTCTTGTCATGAAAAGGATGATTGAAGAGCATGAAGCCTTAAAAGAAGATGTAGACGAATTAAGAAGAAAGCTTTCAATAAAAGGCGATATTATGGAACGAATTCGACTTACGTTTCGGTCTGCTGAACGTGTAGTGAAAAGTAAGGTGAAGGAAGTTGAGCGCAAAAAAATACTAATGCAAATGACGGATTTTATTCTAGCTAATCGGCTTCCGATTTGTGTGGATATACAAAATGAAATCGAAGAGTTACAGGAGCGCTTAACCAGAACATTGTTGAAGCTTAATCAGCATCTTGAACTGTTGGACGAAACCAAAAGCTCTCGAGGGCTAACAAGCGGTAAACTTAAGCGATATGAGGCGGAAATTAAGCGCTTAGAAAAAGTCTATTATGGATTAGCTATCAAAGAATTAGAGCCAATTTCTTAGCTTGAAAAAGATTAAGAGATAAATGTGAATATTTCTAAAATTAACCTAGGTTAGTGAGAATGAAAAAGCAAAAAAAAGTGAGATTTTTTTGAAAAAATAAGTAGAAGATTATACAAATCCCTTTGAAATTTTTTTGATAATTTGGTACAATAAAAGTGCTTATTTTTGTTCCATAAGGATAGTTCGATAGGTTTCGTCTTGACTTATTGTAAGAGCAAGAATGGAGTAATACACAAGGTGTAGCTTGCTGCACGAGGAGGAAAAGAGATTATGTTACAAGGTAAAGTAAAATGGTTCAACGCTGAAAAAGGTTTCGGTTTCATCGAAGTTGAAGGACAAGACGATGTATTCGTACACTTCTCAGCTATCCAAGGCGAAGGCTTCAAAACTTTAGAAGAAGGCCAAGAAGTTACATTTGAAATCGTTGAAGGTGCTCGTGGACCACAAGCTGCTAACGTTCAAAAGTAATTCTTTTTATAGGATTATCAGAGGCTCCCAAATGGGGGCCTTTTTTCTTTTCCTTTGAAAAAGGCTGGTCATCTTGTATAAAAAAAGCGTATAATGAAATGATGAAAATAGGAATTGTATAGTAGAAAGGATAATTGAACTTATGAGCAATCAACAGCAACAGCAGATGGTCGACTCACGTCGTACGTTCGCGATCATTTCCCACCCGGATGCTGGAAAAACAACATTAACTGAAAAAATGTTATTACTAGGTGGAATGATTCGTTCTGCTGGAACAGTGAAAGGTAAAAAGTCAGGAAAGTTTGCAACATCTGACTGGATGGAAATTGAAAAGCAACGTGGAATCTCCGTTACATCAAGTGTAATGCAGTTTGAATATAAAGATCATTTTATTAACATTCTAGATACACCAGGACACGAAGACTTCAGTGAAGATACATATCGAACACTAACCGCGGTAGATAGTGCTGTCATGGTTATTGATGGTACAAAGGGGATTGAAGCGCAGACGTTAAAGTTATTTAAAGTATGTCGTATGCGCGGAATTCCAATTTTAACATTTATCAATAAGCTCGATCGAGAAGGGAAAGATCCACTAGAGCTATTGGAAGAAATTGAAGAAGTACTTGGAATTGAGTCATACCCCGTTACGTGGCCAATCGGAATGGGAAAAAGATTTCAAGGTACGTACGACCGCTTTTCGAAGCAAATTGAAGTGTATCAAGGAAATAAAGAATCATATTTTGCAGACTTTGATGGTGAAAACATTGATGATGAAGTGAAAAAGCACGTGGATGAAATGTATTTGCCGACGCTTGTGGATGAATTATCCCTTCTTGATGAAGCGGGTAACGACTTTTCAATTGAAAAAGTAAAGCAAGGTCTTTTAACACCTGTGTTTTTTGGTAGTGCCATTGCAAACTTTGGAGTACAGTCGTTCTTTAATTCATTTTTACAATTAACATCACCACCACAGCCACGTGAATCATCTGTTGGGACAATTCAACCGACGGATAACAATTTCTCAGGCTTTATCTTTAAAATTCAAGCAAATATGAACCCAGCCCACCGCGATCGAATTGCTTTTGTGCGCGTGTGTTCAGGAAAGTTTGAGCGTGGCATGAACGTAACGCTTGCTCGTACAAATCGTAAAATGAAGCTTGCTCAGTCACATCAATTTTTAGCATCAAGTCGTGAAACAGTTGATACAGCATACCCAGGAGATATTATTGGTCTCTATGATTCAGGTACGTATCAAATTGGAGATACAATCGTCGGCGATGGTAAAGTATTTCAATTTGATGCGCTTCCGAAGTTCCCACCAGAGTTATTTGTAAAAGTGCGTGCTAAAAATGCCATGAAATCAAAGCATTTTGAAAAAGGGATTAATCAGCTCGTACAAGAAGGAGCTGTTCAGCTTTATCGTACACCGTTCTTTGGAGATTATATTTTAGGTGCGGTTGGTGAGCTTCAGTTTCAAGTGTTTGAACACCGCATGAAAGGCGAGTATAACGTAGATTTAGAGTTTGTTCGTATGTCCCATAGCATTGCAAAATGGGTGGACAAAGAGACAATTAAGGACAGCATGTTTGATTCTCGTGTTATGCTTGTTGAAGATCGTGATGGCCATGCTGTACTCATGTTTGAAAATGATTTTGTATGGCGCTTATTCCAAGATAAGTATCCTGACGTAAAGTTTTTAGATCCATTTAACTTATAAAAAAAACGCTTGGCAGCTGCCAAGCGTTTCTTTAATGTGCAAATGATTTTAGATTTAAAATAACAACCCCTGCAATAATTAACGTAATGCCAATGACCATTGAGATGCTGCCGCTTTCCTTCCAAATGACAACACCGATAATAGCTGTAATAGCAGTTCCTACTCCTGACCAGATTGCGTAAGCGATGCTTAGTGGGATTTGTTGAAGTGAAGCAGAGAGTGAATAAAACGCAATTCCAAACCCAACAATTACACCAATGCTTGGCCAAAGTTTCGTAAATCCCTGAGATGCTTTTAACATGGATGTTCCAAAAAGTTCTGCTGTAATAGCAAGTGCTAAAAATAAATAGGCTTGCATTCGAAGTCACTCCTTGCTGCGTAAAAACATTTTTACGACCTATACTGTAAGATATGATGAATTGAACTTCGACATCTTATCACAGGATAAAAAAACTCGCTACTATTTTTTTTGAGATAAATAATCTACAGTTTCTTGCTTTCCTAAAGCGGCGTGTCCTTGTTTTTTGTTATAGTTTAATATCACTTTAATTTCATGAACCTCACAATCATCGCTTAGTGCGTGAAGGCCTGATAAAAAAGGGATAAGGTGGTTTAGCATATCGAATTCTGAGGCTGCATTTTGAAGGTAATCAATGGGGGGGACGTAACCAATTTTCTGATAAAATGCTAGGACATTAATTCGTTCATGAAACGTTTGAACCACTTCTTCCTGTGACATATCTGGATAAGATAAGGAAAATACGTTGCGAACGGGAGTCTTAAGCCATTTTGTTAAGCATGTTTGCGGATTATTCACAACTGCTTTAGCACCTTTTAAATAGCCGGCTAATATGAGGGACATAAAGCCTCCTCCTGATGAACCGTAACAGGTGACCTTTAGGAGAGGTATGTGTAATTTTTCTAAGATTTCTTTTAGCAACACGGAGATTTCCTGAAGGTAAAACCGTTCTTTCGTTCCTTGCCCCCATCCTAAAGAGAGAGGACCTAAATATAAAGTAGGGTCGTTGTAGTAAATAACCGATGCATCAAATAGATCCATCCATGAATGACGCTGAAAATAAGGAGGGCCTTGCGGGTGTTCTTGCTTAGCGCCTGCACCAGAGCCTAATAGAATCATGTTTGAAGAGCTTTCTTTTAGCTTGATTAAAAATTCATATAATACGCCGTCCCACTCAATTGCAAGGACATACGGCTTGTTATTCAACAAATCAACATCATATAACTGATGCTTTTTGATTTCAATACGTTTGTAGTTTTCAATCAATTGTTTAACACCACTTTCTATATAATAAAAAGCATTCATTCCATAATATGCAGGAGCAAAAAAAGTGCTTGTACGTTTGATGTATACTCTGTACAAATCGAGTCATATTAAGAAACAATGGAAAGGAAGTGATCGTTGTGCGAGATGTATATCAAACGTTTCAAGAGTTATCTCAGTGTGAGCGAGCTGGAATTGACTATGAAATTGAGTGCATCATTCGTAAGAAAGATATTGTTGTATTGGCAATTCACGGCGGTACAATGGAAGAGGGTACACTTGAAATAGCAAGGGAATTAGCGCAGGAAGTCAAAGGGACGTTCTATGCGTTTAAATGCTTGAAAGAAGAAGATCCTTTTGAATTGCATGTAACATCTACTCATTACGATGAAGAGCTGGCAAGATCATTAGTCAATCAGTCAGATATAACTATTTCATTTCACGGTGCACGTGGTACGAAACGAGAGATTTATATAGGAGGACGAGATGAATCTCTTGCGTCTCGCGTAGAAGAATTCTTAACACCACAGTTTATTGTCAGTGAACCTCCTGCTCATTTAAGAGGAGTTTCGCCAGATAATATTGCAAATGATAATACCCGCCATCAGGGACTTCAGTTAGAATTGACTGTGCCTCAGTATGATGAACTATTAACTAACGTAGAGAAAAAGCACTCTTTTCTTGAATCACTAGTCAAAGCAATTAAAGAAAGCGAATAGCATGTATACAGCGCCGAAAAAATAGGCGCTGTATTTTTATTGCAAGATAGTCAAAAAGCACATTTTCCATATGGAAGATATGCTAAAATATAGAAAAAAGTGTTGTGCCTTTAATGTTTGGTTTATAAAGTGAGGAGATTAGATGAAAATCAAAACAGAAGGAATATCAGAAGTTGTTCTTGAAGTACAGTCAATGGAACGAGCCGTGCAGTTTTGGTCTAATCAGCTTGGTTTTCCAATCGTGGAACAATGGGGATATGATAACGGACAGTTTGTCGAGGAATTAAATGAAGTTTGGGCAACATGGCTCTACGTTGGAGGCCCAACAAGGCTAGGACTCTGGCTTCCTCGTATGTTTTCAAAAGCTGATCAGAAGATGAAGCAGCGAAGTGTTTCGAGCTGGCAAAATCTTTATGATGAAGGTGGTATTCACGTTCATTTGGCTCTACACGTGCAGAAGCAACATTTTGAGGGTGCGCTTACGGTTTTGAAACAGGAGCGTATCGAGATGAAGGTAATGAAAGAAGCAAATGAAACAAGAGTGTATTTTAAAGATACGGAATCAAATATTATTGAATTCTATACAAAATCAATGGCCAAAGATTACGCAAAAAAAGTGGCAGAGAACTAGTTAAATAGGGAGGGTTAATAATGAATGAACTCAATGGCTATTTGCTTGCAATGGAACATGTAAATCATTATACAAATCATGTCTGTACGTTTGTATTTGATCAAATTCCCCGCTTAGAAACCATTGAGCAGTCGATAAAGGAATACTTTCAAGAAGAATATGTGGACCATGCACTTTGTTTAGAGTATGAGCCGAGGTTAACGGATGCACTATACGGCTGGTTTTTTGCAAGAGAAGATGAATGTAAAGAGCGTTATCGTATTGCACTTCCAGAAAGAGATAATCGAGTTGAGGGGTTTTTACAACTTTTATTTAAATTAATAGACGAAGCAAATGTAAACGTGTATGAAATTGAAGGAAATGATTACTGGCATGCACACGGTCAATATTTTGTATTTGATGCAAAAGATGTACTGTATGTGCTTGAGCTTGGGGCTGATAGCTAGAAAGGCAGGACAAACATGTATCAGCTATCAGTTGAAAACAAAAGAAGCGGATGCAAATGCATGGGGATTGATTGACTAGGTGAAAAGTATAAGAAAGAGAGAAGATGTTTATCGACTGCTAGATATTCTTGTTGAAGAAACAGGATATGTTCCAAAAGTATGATTGGACTTGGTACGTCTCATTATCGGTATGAACTATGTCATGAGAGAGAGATGTTTCTGTTTGGGTTTGCTCCTCATAAAGCGAAGTTTAGTCTTTATTTTGCAACTGGAGATCAGCAAGGAGCCTTTCTTTTGAAACAGCGTGGAAAGAACAAAGCTGGAAAAAAATGTGTCTATACCAATACGCTTTATGACCTTAATGATTACGTACTTAGACACCTGATCCATCAATCTGTATCATTTTTACAAACGCGATCTCTGATTTCGTAAGTCTTAAATAAATGAAGAGCAATGATGTAAGAGCATCCATTGTTTAAAAAGAACCTTGATAGAAAACAAAAAAGTAAGTTTTTGTCGAAAAATTTATTTTAATAATTTAAATTTTCTGAATATGTAGTATACTTACCTATATGATAGGTAGATAGATACAGCAAAGAAAGGAAAGAAGCATCTATGAAAAAAAGGAAAAAACAGTTAAATCATGAAATCGTTGCAGAAGAAGTGAAAAGATATATTAAAGTCAATGCTCTCAAGAAAGGGGAGTCATTACCATCTATTGCTGATCTCGCAACAGAGTTTAGTGTGAGCCGAACGAGTATTCGTGAAGGTCTACGTGTGCTGGAAGCATTACATGTCGTTGAAATAGTAAATGGAAAAGGTGTATTAGTTAAAGACGTGGAGGGCCATCGTATTCAAACTCGTATAACCATAAAGGATAAAAAGCAATTTTTATTAGACCTTTGTGATGTTCGCCGAGGATTAGAAGGGAGAGCGGCGGAGCTCGCAGCAGAACTAGCAACAGAGGCTCAGCTTCAAAAAATGAGCAAGCATTTAGCAGTTTTTGAAAAGTTACGCACTTTGAATGAAGATACAGCAGAAGCTGATTTGCTTTTTCACCGAACGCTATATGAGGCTTCTCATAATCTAATTCTCTGCCAAATCATTAACTCTGTGTATGACTCTTTTTATGAATCTTGGCATTTTCCTTTTGATTTAGCGACAATCTTTGAAGATACCTATCACCTACATGAAGAATTATTTTGTGCAGTAAAAGAAAAAAAGCCTAAAGAAGCACGAGAGAAAGTAAATCAATTGATAGATGTCGTCGAATCGGCAATTAGACAGCTCTTGTAAATACATAGCGTACGCCATCGAAATACGAGGAGTGGGGTATAGTATGAAGGAAACAGGTGTTGAGCGGAAAACAGCAAACAGAGCATTAATTGCAAGTTTAATTGGAAGTTCAATTGAATGGTATGACTACTTTTTATATGGGACAGTTGCAGCGCTCGTATTTAGCAAGCTGTATTTTCCATCCGATGATCCAACTGTAGGGCTCATGCTAGCCTACGCATCGTTTGCTATTCCATTTTTTATTCGGCCGCTTGGAGGGGTAATCTTTAGTCATATTGGTGATAAGATTGGACGGAAGAAAACACTTGTCATGACGCTGTCATTAATGGGGATTGCAACCATTTTAATTGGTTTGTTGCCTACATACGAAACAATTGGAATTTGGGCTCCAATCCTTTTAATTTTTCTTCGATTAGTGCAAGGCCTTGGTATTGGCGGAGAGTGGGGCGGAGCGTTGCTATTAGCAGTTGAATACGCACCCGAAAACAAAAAAGGCTTTTTTGGCAGTATTCCTCAAATGGGTGTGACAATTGGAATGTTGTTAGGAACGTTATCGATTTCACTGATGACACTTTTACCAGATGAAGCTTTCCTAGCATGGGGCTGGCGTGTTCCATTTATATTAAGCGCTGTACTGGTCTTTCTAGGTCTTTGGATTCGAAATGGTTTAGATGAAACCCCAGCATTTAAACAAGCGAAAGAAACAGGAAACATTGCAAAAGTTCCAATTGTAGATACATTTAAGTATCACTGGCGCTCTGTATTAATTGCTGTAGGAGCTAAATTTGTTGAGACTGCTCCATTTTACATTTTTTCAACATTTATCATTTCCTATGCAACGGGTATTTTATCTTTTGAACAAAGCGCAGCTTTAAATGCTGTAACCATAGCAACACTTGTTACGACAATTTTAATTCCTATTATGGGAAGATGGTCTGATTCGATTGGCCGTAAGCCGCTATACATTGCTGGAACAGTTGCCATGATTTTGTATGCATTTCCATATTTTTATTTACTTTCACAGGGGTCCGTCTTGCTGTTAACAGTTGCAACCATTATCGGATTAGGGTTGATTTGGAGTCCTATTACTGCGGTTCTTGGGACAATGTTCTCTGAAATCTTTTCAACAAATGTTCGATACACGGGGGTAACGGTTGGTTATCAGTTAGGCGCAGCCTTAGCAGGAGGAACAGCTCCCCTTGTGGCTACAGCTTTACTAAGCGCTTACAACAACTCGTTTGTTCCGGTGGCTCTGTATATTATTGTGACGGCTATCATTTCACTTGTGACGGTTTTATTTGTAAAAGAAAAAAAGAATAAAGTAGTGGAAGACAAACAAAATATTGATTTTACACAATCATAAGGGAGAGATTTCGTTGTTGCTTTTAAATGAAAAAATGATTCGAGAGCTTTATACGATGAAAGATTGTATAAGAGATGTAGAACAGGGGTTTCGATATGGAACAGAAGGGAAAGCGAAAGCACCTGTAAGATTATCATTAGCTCATGAAAAGAAGCAAGCAGAGACGCTTTATATGCCTTCTTATGTTGAGCCTGTTGATTACACAGCTGTTAAAGTTGTGAGCATTTTTCCTGAAAACGCAAATGAAGGAAAAAAAGTATTACAAGGAATGATTCTATTAACCAATGCGCTAACTGGAGAGCATGTGGCCCTCCTCGACGCGAGCTATTTAACAGTTTTGCGGACAGGCGCATCAAGTGGTGTTGCAACGAAGTATCTCGCACGAAATAATGCTAAAGTCTGCGCTGTTTTAGGATGTGGTACCCAATCTATCGGTCAAGTTCAAGCAATGATGGAAGTGAGAAGTTTAGAACAAATTTTGCTATATAACCGTACAGTGAAAAAAGCATATGCGCTAAAAGACGAAATAAAAGCACTGTATCCTACATGGAGTGGTGATATTACAGTTGTAAATGACGCAGATCAAGCTGTTCAAGGAGCGGATATTGTTATTTGTAGTTCAAAGTCCTCGACGCCTTTGTTTAATGGCAGCTTACTTCGACCAGGTACTCATGTAAATGCAATTGGCTCATATCAGCCACATATGCAGGAAGTTGATGTTGAGACACTTTTAAAAAGCGATAAAGTGGTTGTAGATACGTATGAAGGAGCTATGCATGAAGCTGGAGATTTACTTGTTCCTATAGATCAAGGGCTGTGGGAGGCTACAGCTATTTACGGAGAGTTAGGAGAAATTGTATGTGAACGTAAAGGAGGACGCACAGCTGAGGAAGAGATTACATTTTATGAATCAGTTGGCATTGCTTATTTAGATACGATGGTGGCAAAAAGCGTATATGAAAAAGCTGTTGAGTTAGGAATAGGGACAACATTTGAGTTTTAAATGGAAAAATATGAAACTTTTTAAAAACCATTTCGTATTACTTAATACGAAATGGTTTTTATTTTAATAAAGGAGATGATAGAAATGAAAGAGGCAGGATGTATAAAATGTGGTGGACAGAGCGTTGGGCAAAAGGAAGTTGCAATGACAGGAACAGGGCTCTCAAAGCTTCTAGACGTTCAGCATAACCGATTTGTTGTTATCTATTGTAAGTCATGTGGTTACTCAGAGTTTTATAATAAAGAAGCGTCTAAAGCATCTAATATCCTCGATTTGTTCTTTGGTTAATTTAGAAGAAATACGACTGTTTAGCCACTTTTCATCATATGGATAAGTTATAGGCATATGATGAGGAGGGGAAACTGTGAGTGATTCGTTTTATTCGCCGTTCATAAACGAAGAGGGAAGAAAGCTAACGATTGCTGAAATTTGTTTCTCTGATGTAGAAGTGATGGTTGCCAAACAGCTAGAAGAAGGATATCAGCTTGAATTTAAGCGGGAAATTAGTTCTACTGTGAAGAGAAAGATTCCAAACATTATTGCATCGTTTGCTAATGAAATGGGTGGGTGGCTAATCTTTGGAGTTGATGAAGATGATTACTCAATCAATTTACTTGAAAGAAAAGAGTATGAACTCTTTATCCATAATATGCTGAAGGATGTAACGAATCCAATTCCTCGTATCTTCACTCGGTTTCTATCGCCTGAACATACTACAGAGTACGGTGTCTTTATCATTTGGATTCCAGAAGGCTTATACCCCCCATATATGTCATACGGGAAAATTTATCGACGTATCGGGAGTGGAACGTCTCCTATCTCAGAAATTGATGATCGCTATCACCTGGACCGGCTATATCAAAAATCAAAAGATCGAATGATGCGCTTAGAAGCATTTTGTACAAAGGAATTATCCATTTATAATCGAAAGGGGCTTACCCACGGCGAAGGCTATGTTTACTATGGAATGTGTAATATGTACGTTATTCCAATTTATGACCTGTACTTACTGGAACACATGGATGAAGATAAATTAAAACAGTACATTTTATCAAAATCAAATGAACCTAAAGCTTATCCAATGTATGAAGAAGTTGAGATGAACGTTCATTTACCGTTTGTTAAAGCATCGCATTCAGCTGAATCTATTATTTTTCGAAACACCGATGTGATTGACTCGTACGATGAAACCGTTGCTTGGGAACAGTTTGTCAATGGAGCGGCTAAGTTTCATATTCCAATTCCATACGTGGAAGAACTTGATGAAGTAAAGTCTGTCTTGCAAGAGTGTGTTCCAAGCTACAGGAACGCCTCTATCTTTGATCAGTTTCAATACGTTGATGGTCATCAATTTTTAACATTATTACTCAGCTGTCTGGGTGAGTATATTGAATGTATGACGCAGCTTAATGCTGAATTAGAGGATATGATTGTTGTGATTGACCTTGAAAATGTGCGGAATGATGTTTTGTATTTTAATCATGAAGTATATAAAGATTTTCTCAGAGAAGAAGGTCTAGTGTTTTCTGACAAAAAACATTATCGATTTAATAAATCTTTTCGCGCTATGAAGCTGAAAGAAAAAAACGGTGAGTCTTTATTTCAATACGTTGACTATATTATTAATGCATTTGGCCTTTCAAAAAACAAAGCTCTTCATTTTCTTATGCAATCTTTTTATCAATCTAAGTAAAAAAATGACAATTTTTTAACAGATGAAAACATTTACACATTTTTTGGAAAAGGTATGGTACCATCTAATAGAGTGAGGAGGATAAGGGGGATTCCTCACGCTCGCTTGAATGAACCTTTTAGACAAAAGGGCGATCACAAAAGGTTTCTATCAGACTTTGTGAGACATAGGGGAGAGAATGAAACATGAAAAAGGTTGGGTCCATTCTGTTAATCGTGTTAGCGCTAGCAGGATTGGGAGGGGTGTGTGCTGCTTACTATCACTTTGAGCAGCAAAAAGAAGCAGTAGATAAGTTTGTTGTGGATAAAACATACATAGTAGAAATAGGGAAAAGTCGAATATAAAGTAATTGTAATACGAAAATCTTTTAGTAAATAAATGAAAAAAAAGCAACAAAAATCCTAACATCTGTTAGGATTTTTGTGTTTGAACGGCTTTTTTAATTTGTTTAATTGTCTCCACATGCATTCCTTCATGATAGAAGCTGAATAAAAATGTGCTGCCAACATGATCAAACGAAATGCCAGCTTTATTAGTAAATGGTTTGGCTAGTTTCATATCAAAATGAGCGGGTATGAATTCTTTAATACGCTCAGTTTGAACCGTCAGTTCTTCTTGTAATTGAGTTAAGGTAGGAGGTTCTTCTTCCCATTGAGAAGGCCTTGTTCCGGCCGCGAATAATTGCTCATATGAGGCAGGTAACTGATTCTTCTGTCCAGCAAGTTCAAAAACCAGTTTTTCTTGAATATATGCAATGTGTCCTAAGTTCCACACAATGTTGTTTGAAAAGCCATTGGGAGTTAGTAAACCTTCTTCTTCAGTTACGGTTGATAAAACGTTTAGAGTAATACTTCGAACGGTTTCTAAGTGATGTAATAACAATGAATTCATAAATAATTCCTCCTTTAGACTTGTTTCTTCTCTAGTAATATCTTTTAATTATAACAGGGAAACCGTCAATTACGGTGTAATTTGTTTAACGAAAATAGTAGAAAGAAGGGGCGATAGCATGTCTAGTTTACGTTTTGAAAAAATATTGCAAGTGTCAAAGAGTCATATTGAGTTGTTAAAGGAAGCTGATCCATCAGAAGAAGTCATTGCAGGATATATTGAACGAGGAACGTGTATTGCGGGAATAGCAAATGGCGAGCTGGTAGGTCTCATTGTGCTACTTCCTACAAGGCCTAACACGGTTGAAATCGTTAATATTGTTGTAAAGAAAAATGTGCGAAATCAAGGATATGGCAAGCTATTGGTGGAAGAAGCGTTAAAGCTTTCAAAGCACTACGGATATAAAAGCGTAGAAATTGCAACAGGTAATTCAAGTATTGAACAGCTAGCGTTGTACCAAAAATGTGGATTTCGTATTACAGGAATTGAAATTGATCACTTTGTTCATAACTATGAAGAAGAAATCTATGAAAATGGTATTCAATGTCGTGATATGATTCGCTTACGACAAATATTGAGTTAGCGGTACATATTTTTAGAAAATGGGCGTTTAGACAAGCAAAAGGATGATGTGTGCATACACTGAGATAGAAAGGATGGTGTATGTTATGTGTTTTTACGGCGGTTATTGTGGAGGATACGGCTATAATAAAGGCGGCAGTGGGTTTGCCTTAATCTTGGTTCTGTTTATTCTTCTTGTGATTGTAGGATGCGTTTGCTGGAATTAATAAAGAAAAGAAGCATACAAAAGGAAACTTTTGTATGCTTTTTTTGTATGAATTAAAACTAATCTAAAAATTTTCATAAAATAAAATTAAAAAAATATTGACACTATATACAAACTACCTGTAGAATAGCCATCATAACAAAGTGAATAAAAAAGCAACTCTTATCGAGAGTGGTGGAGGGACTGGCCCTATGAAACCCGGCAACCTAACAGCAATCGTGCTGTAACGGTGCTAAATCCTGCGGTGTATTTTTATACACTGAAAGATAAGAGAAGTGGATTGTTTAAAATCGCTTCTCTTTATCTGTAAGAGGCGTTTTTTTTATGGGAAAAAGAAAAGGGAGCGATTGGCATAATGAAAAAAACAGCAAAAGTACTAGGAGTAACATTGGCATCAGCATTACTGATTGTAACGGCTGCGTGCGGAAAAGAAGAAGCAAAAACTTTAAGCACAGAAAAAATTACAATTGGCGTAACTGGTGGTCCTCATCAACAAATTAACGAAGAAGTGAAAAAGCTAGCAGAAAAAGATGGGCTCGACATTACTATTAAAACGTTTAACGATTATAATACACCGAATACAGCACTTGATGAGCGCGATTTAGATTTAAATAACTACCAAACACTACCGTTTTTAGAACAGCAGGTAAAAGATAAGGGTTATAAAATTGAAGATGCATTTAAAACAGTAGCGTTTCCAATGGGTATTTATGCCGAAGGAATTAAAGATATAAAGGAGCTAAAAAAAGGTGACAAAATCGCTGTACCTAATGATCCAAGTAATGAATATCGCGCGTTAAAACTCTTTGAAGCAGCTGGAGTTATTAAGCTAAAAGAAGGCGTTGAAGAAAAAGCTACGAAGAAAGACGTTGCTGAAAATAAACTGGGTCTTGAGATTGTTGAGCTAGAAGCTTCACAAATTCCATCTCAATTAGGTGAAGTAGCAGCTGCTGCAATCAATACAAACTTTGCCATGGGAGCAGGACTAACAATTAATGAGGATGCTATTTTCCATGAAGAAATTGAAAACAACCCATATCCAAACTACGTTGTTGTGCGCACGGAAAATAAAGATGATGAAGTTGTAAAACAGTTAGAAGAATATTTCCATTCAGATGAAATTCGTCAATTTATTGAAGAAGAGTTTAACGGATCAGTTGTCCCAGCATTTTAAGGAGTGGTGAATGTGATTGAATTAAAGCAGACTTCCAAAACATATGAAGTCAACGGCAAGAAAGTGGAGGCTGTGAAAGATGTATCCTTAACCATTGAAAAAGGAGAAGTATTTGGGGTAATTGGATATAGCGGTGCGGGCAAAAGTACGCTAATTCGCTGCGTCAATTTGTTAGAGCAGCCAACGTCTGGAGACGTGTTAATTAATGGCATTAGTTTACCTTCCCTTTCGAAGCAGGACTTGCAAAAAACACGTCGGAAAATTGGTATGATTTTTCAAGGGTATAACTTGTTAAAAACAGCAACGGTATATGAAAATATTGCAATTCCACTAAAGTTAGAAGGAATCGATAAACAAACCATTCAAAGGCGTGCAGATAAGTATTTAGAAATTGTTGGGCTGTCAGATAAAATCAACCATTATCCATCTCAGCTATCAGGTGGTCAAAAGCAGCGTGTCGCCATCGCAAGAGCTTTAGCACACGAACCGGAAATCTTATTAAGCGATGAGGCAACAAGTGCCTTAGATCCAGAAACAACGGAAGCTATCTTGGAGTTACTATTAAAAATTAATCGAGAACTAGGCTTAACAATTTTTCTAATTACGCACGAATTAAACGTTGTTCAGCGTATTTGTGACCGTGTTGCAGTGATGGAAAATGGGAGAGTTGTAGAAGAAGGAAGAGTAGTGGATGTGTTTACTCATCCACACCATCCAACAACTCAGCGTTTTATTGGATCAGAGTCTGCATTTAATCTACCAGAGGCTTTAAAAACCGAGTATCGTAAAACTGGTAAGCTGGTATCACTGTATTTTAAAGGAAGTGAAAAGTCCAACGAGCCGGCACTGGCAATGGTCTCACGCAAATTTGATGTGTTACCAAGTATTTTAGCTGGTGGAATTGAACAATTAAAAAATGAAACGCTAGGAAAGCTGCTTGTTCATTTAAGAGGAGATAAAGTAGCTTACGAAGAAGCCATTGAATATTTAGAGAGCGAAGGCGTTATTGTAGAGGAGTGGAAGTAAGGTGGCTGAATTTTTTGTAGAGTGGAGCGACGTTATTTGGGAAGGATTCCTTCAAACGTTAACAATGACAAGCATCTCATTAGTTATTGCCATCTTAATTGGTTTACCGCTTGGTATTTTACTTGTTGTAACTAGACAGGGAGGGCAATCAGAAAACAGATGGTTATATCAAGCTCTTAACTGGATTATTAATATTATTCGTTCAATACCTTTTATTATCCTTTTATTTTTTATTCTACCATTTACTAAACTTATTGCTGGAACAACAATCGGTGTACAAGGCGTAATTGTTCCCCTTGTAGTGTATACGGCACCTTATATTGCGAGATTAATGGAGTCTGCGCTGTTAGAAGTTGATAAAGGAATAGTAGAAGCGTATCAGTCAATGGGAATTTCAACACCAAAAATTATTTGGTATGTAGTCGTAAGAGAAGCACGTTCTGGTATTATTTTAGGACTAACAATTGCAACCATTGGTCTTATTGGTGCTACGGCAATGGCTGGTCTTGTTGGGGCTGGTGGACTTGGAGATATTGCTTTCCAATACGGACACTTGCGCTTCGAACCAACGGTCATGTATACCACTATTCTCGTATTAATTATCATGGTGCAGGTAATTCAATCATTTGGTAGTCACCTAGCTAAGCGATTGAAAAGAGAGGGATAAGAGAAAGGAGAAGAGCTCATGGGAAGGAAAGTTGGAATTATTGGATGTGGAAATGTTGGCTCAGCGACAGCTTTTTCATTAGTTAATCAGCAAGCAATAGAAGAATTGGTGCTTGTGGATTGTTTAAAGGAAAAAGCGGAAGGTGACGCGCTTGATTTACAGGATGCAACTGTCACTGCGTCTGGGTTTACAAACGTATATGCAGGTGGATTGGTCGATATTAAAGATGCAGATGTAATTATTATAAGCGTTGCCGGTCCGAGACCTCAAAAAGGTGAAACGAGGCTTGATGAATTAAAAGCAACTGCACCTATTATTATTGAAGTAGTTACAACTCTAAAAGAGCTTGGTTTCTCAGGCTGTTACGTTGTAGCCACAAATCCATGTGATGTTATTACATACCATGTATGGAGTTTGTCTGGACTGCCAAGAGAGCGTGTAATTGGAACAGGAACCTTGTTAGATAGTTCGCGTCTTCGGCGAGTTGTTGCAAATGAACTCAAGGTAAAGCCACATGACGTTCATGCGTATATGCTTGGCGAACATGGCGATTCGCAGTTTGCACTATGGTCACATTCAACAATTTTTGGACAAAAACTAGAAGATTACTACCAACATGAGCAGTCTACTTTAGATAAAGAAAAAATTGAAAAAGGAGTGATCAAACTAGGTTTTGAAATCTATTGGCTAAAAGGAAATACGGAATTTGGTATTGGAAACGCGATTGCACAGCTAACCAAAGCCATTATCAGTAACGAACGAGCTGTTTTTCCAGTTTCTACGATATTGCAGGGAGAGTATGGCTTACATGACGTAGCTATTAGTATTCCATCTGTTATTGGAACCGGAGGAATTGAGAAACGAATTCCTCTTCATTTATCACTAGAAGAACATCGTAAGCTGGAATATTCAGCAACCATTATTCAAACAGCAATTTCTGCAATCTATTCTGAAAAAATAGAGCAATAAAAAAGCACGCTTTTCTAAAAAGCGTGCTTTTTAACGATGGATTATCGTAAGTACATGGCTTATACTAAATAAAATAAAGTTTTCGCTTGCTCAGTCTTTTTAAAAATTTCTATAGTTGTAATAAGCAAAAAAGCAAAAGCAACGCTCGAGGCTAAAAGGGAAATACGTAAAAATAAACGCTTCCTTTTGAATAACCGATAAATAAGAAAAAGTATAATTCCCATTAACACCATACAAGCAATACCAAGTTGGATAGAGAGTTTTGCTAACTCATCAATGGTTTCTTTAAATAAGAGTAGGCCTTCATTGTTAAGCTTTGTTTCAGAAATGTTTGTTTTTTCTTCATGGTTTAATACCCCAATATCCCACTTTTGAGAAGGTGCATCATTATATACTGTGTAATAAAACGGCCCGAGCTTTTGTTCATCAACGTGATGGTTACTTGCTGAGACATGTGAAGCAATAGGCAAGGTGAGTAAAAAAATAAGCAGTGAGATCCATCTTTTCATAGTTAAAATCCTCTTTCTCTATCACAATCTTCTTTTATTATAAAGGAGATTTTTTTTTGTATCTATCATCCCTCGGTCCTATTTAGATTTCTATATATAAGGCGAAAGGGGGAATGAAGAATGGCAGAAAAAATCCAGGAAAAAAGCCAGCTTCGTATGACATTTCACAACGGGGATAAGGAGGATGGAACGATGATTTTAAAATCCAAATTATACTCAAATATCGCACTAGCTTCTTCACCTGATGCGTTGCTAACAGCTAGTAAAGCTATTGCGAGTCTACAGCTACTGCCACTTGTTGAAGTGGCAGAAGTCGTAACATATACGCTTGTAAATGAATGATAGAGGGGGAGCTAAATGAAAACATTAACGATGCAATTTTTGAATTTAGAACAAAAAACAGTGGGTATTTCAATTGAGCAACCAAAAGAAGGACTTGAAGCTACTGACATTGGCGCAGTAATGGATCAGATTCTAGCAAGCAATGTTTTCACATCAAATGGTGGAACGCTTACATCAAAAAAAGGCGCACAGATTATTGAGCGAAACATAACGGAATTTGAAATCTAAAGATGCTTTGCCTTGACCAAAAACCACCTCCACACTACAATGAGTAGTGTGAGGTGGTTTTTTTATGAAGATTCAACAGTTTAAGTTTAAGGAAAGTGGCTTGAATCGTTTTTTTGGACCTCTAGAAGCAAAGGTAATGGAATGTATATGGCGTGGAAAACAAATGACTATTAAAGATGTTCAAATTGCCCTTGAAAAAGATAAGGTAGTCAATTTCAATACGGTTATGACCGTTATGAATCGTCTTGTAGAAAAAGGGCTATTGGACAAGCGCGTAAAAGGAAGAGTTTCCGTTTATCAACCTGTGCTGTCACAGCAGGAATTTTTAGAAGGGCAATCTAAGGAATTAACGTCTGAATTAATTGATGAATTTGGACTTTTGGCCGTGAGTCATATGCTAGATGCAGTAGAAGAAGCAGATGAAGAGCTGCTTTTGCTTTTGGAACAAAAAATTAAAACGTTAAAAGCGAGCGAGGAAATATGAATAAAAAGCAATCTCTTATTCTTTTTTACGCATCCATACTAGTAGCCATTAGTTTGCTTGTACAAATGACAGTTTATCTCATAAATCCAGATCACCATTTAAATGTGTTTACTCTATGCTATCACGCTGTAGAGCATATCGGTTGGAAGTGGGCACAGTATGTTTTATATGGGTTTGTGGTTTACACTCTTTTGCTGGTTTTCTGGAAGCTAACTAAACAGCTTTGGCTTTTGTCCCAATTTCATTATCAAATCAAAGTCAGTAAAGTATCAAGCTTAACTTGTTACATAGACAAGCATGAAAATATTTATCAAGGGGTTATTGTAGTCAAATCCCCCCGTCCGTTTGCTTTAACTAAAGGATTTCTGAAGCCTCAAATTGTTGTTTCAACGAACTTAGTTAACCTGTTAAATGAAAAGGAACTTGAAGCAGTGTTATATCATGAGGGGTTTCATGCGCGCAATAAAGATCCACTGAAAATTTTTCTTTTATCATTGTGCGCGTCCACACTGTGGTATCTCCCTGTGCTTAGGTGGAGCAATGAACGTTACAAATTAATAAGTGAACTATTAGCTGATCGTGCTGCAATTAATTCACTAGATTCACCACTTCCAATTGGAAGTGCGCTTTTAAAGCTGATTAAGTACCAAAGGGAGCAAGCTTCTTGTACATATGCACCCTTTGCGGAAACAGCAGTAAATTATCGCATAAAGTGCTTAGTAAATCCAAGGATGACTATCACCTGGAACATTCCAACATTCACGATGGTAAAGTCAGTGACAGTGTTTGTACTGCTTTGGTCAGTATTTGCTTATTAATGCATGAATAAAATATATTGAGAAAGAGGTGAAAGCTGCTTCTATTTAAGTTGCAGCAAGCAAAATGGCAAAGTCAAAGAAAAAAGGAAAAACAGGAGCTCAAAAAAAGCAGTCTGCAAATTCTAAATGGTTGTTTTGGACAATTGGAATTGTGAGCGTCGCTGTTTTAGCGTTTATTATCTTTGGTAATATCAATAAAGGCAGTGAACAAGCTGATATTAGTTACGAAAATCAACCATTTTTGGGGAAAGAAAATGCACCAGTTGAAGTAATTGAATTTGGTGATTATAAATGTCCTCATTGTAAAGAGTTCAACAACACGTTCTTTCAATTGATTGATCAAGATTACATTCAAACAGGCAAAGTGAAGTTTTACTTTATGAACTATGCCTTTATTAACGTAGACTCAACTCGTTCGGCTCAGTTTGCTGAAACGGTTTACAAAGAGCTAGGCAATGATACATTCTGGAAGTTCCATAAGTTGCTTTACGAGAAGCAACCTGATTCAGCAGGTGCTGAAACGCAGGATATTTTTACAGATCAATTTTTACAAGATACCCTTAGTGAGGTAGCAAATGAGGAAGATGTGCAAAAAGTAGTGAAAGCTTATGAAAACGAAGAGTTTAAAGAAGCGTTCCGAAAAGACATGTCTTATGCCAAAAAACTAAACGTTTCTGGAACACCAGCTCTTTTTGTAGATGGAAAGCCGTTTGAAGGATCAACTGCTGAAGACTTTGATAAGATGGTTAAAGAAGCAGCTGAGAAGAAGGGACAAGAATGAAAAAAACGTTAATAGGAAGCTGGATTGTTGCAATTGTTGCAACTCTTGGCAGCTTATCGTTTAGTGAATTATTTAATTTTATTCCATGTACATTTTGCTGGTATCAGCGAATTTTAATGTATCCACTTGTGCTCATTTTAGGCGTAGCTGTATATGAACAAAATGACAGAATTTGTAAATACGTACTGCCTTTTTCAGTGGTAGGTATGCTTGTATCAGGCTATCACTATGCATTACAGAAAATACCTGCATTACAAGCGTTTGAAACATGCACAAGCGGTATACCTTGCTCAGGTCAGTATATTAATTGGCTTGGTTTTATTACAATACCATTCTTAGCATTTGTCGCGTTTACAATCATTACAGTTTTAATGGTAATGTTAAAAAGACAAAAATAAGTAAGAGACCCTAAGTTGTTAGCTTAGGGTCTCTTACTTATTTTTAAATAAAATATGTTCTAAATAAACACATTATACATTAACTAAAGGTACTGTCCTTACAAAGAAGAGGCTTGTTTAATAGAAAGAAATCTTGAAAAGAGAAATCGGACAGCAGGTCCTACAATAAGAATCTGTGCTGGGTAGGCGATCATTATATTTTTTGAAAAAATTGTAAAGAAACTAGTTAGTACATGTTGATTTGTCAGAGAACCAGCGATAGATGCATGAATAAGTCCATAGATTGACATGAAAAACACCATTCCTATTACCATGCAAGTAGATAAAGTTAAGATCATATAAAGTTTCTTCTCTTTCTTAAAAGGTAGCGAAAAGACAACTTTGTGAGCTATAGGACCTACTATTATTAATTCAAGTGCAAGAGCAATAATAAAAATAATTATCATTTCTTTTAGCATTTGCAGCGGGGTTAGCACGTCCAGCATTCCACTTAGCATGAAATTATACGTTGTCATAATAAACACCATACCTAGGCACATCATCATCCCAAAATAAACTTCCTGTTTTTTTGTTGTTGGCATATTATAATCCTCCTTTTGAATTCTTTGTTAAGTATAGAGATTTCAAAATTCCTTCGTAAGTGAACATTGTGTGAACTTTTTAATGTGTGTATCCCTTTGTAAGAGAGAAGTCTCTATATATACAGCAGTAGAGCATTAAAGGGGGAAAGATAAAATGACGGATTGGCTTTCTTTAATTTCAGACGTTGGCTTTCCGGTTGTAGTGACGTTATATTTGCTACATCGGATTGAAGCAAAGCTTGATATGGTTGTAACGTCAATTCAAAAGTTACCGTATGAGCTAAGGCAGCGGGAAAATAAATCAACTTAAAAGTGGAGAAATATCCATGTGTTAGTAAAATAGAGGAAAAAAGCTTTTTGCATTTATGGACATGTTATACTTGGTCTAGCTGTTAAGATAAAAAGTGGAGGGATTCAAGTAATGAACATATACCCTGACATCGCAACAAGCTATGGAGCAGATTTAATAGCATGTGAAAACCAATTTGAAGCAAGCTATTATTATCATGAAGTGAGAGAGCAGTGCTTACAAAAGTTAAAAGAAATCAGCAAGTTAGTTGATGAATTTGACTTGGACTTTTCACCAGACAGTTTAAAGATAATTGAACTTCTATATTATGATGTAGAAGAGCAGCATTCTTTTTCATTTTTTAATCTGACCAAAGAAGAGTTTGAACGTTGTTTAGGCGTTTATTTAGGAGAAGTTGTAGTCAGAAATATTGAAAAAGCTCGCTGGGTTGTTCGTGGATATCCTCTTGACTCTACCAAGTTTGTAATGGGAATTGAAAAAGGAAAGTTTGCGTTAATGCTTCCCTATGGATATCGCGAGCATAAGGAGCGTTACCCTCGCTTTCGATTTACTCTTTATCGAGACTTTTTACAATTTAAGAACCGTAACTAATTCTGAAAAATAATGTAGCTGAACATAAAATCATTAATTATAGATTGGATAAAGAGAAAGAAAAGCCGAGAACATTTTCTCGGCTTTTTTCATGAATATGGATGGAGAAATGGTATAATTAGGTGGATATCTCGTTTTGGGGAGGTGATCGGGAATGGTAAACAGCTGTTTACCTGCTTCTGTTCGTACTCATGCAAAGCCTACAAATGGAAAGGCGATACTTTGCATGGGGATAAACGCTTGATTAAGTCGCCCATTGCTTAGTTCACTTCATTTAATAGGCTTTGCCACCTTATTTATAGTAAAGAATAAGGAGCGAGCGGAAATGAAATATGTGAACGCAACGACGGTTTTACCTACTGAGCTAGTTAAAGAACTTCAGAAATATGTTCAAGGAGAAACAATTTATGTGCCAAGTACAACCCGAAAAGAATGGGGAGCGTGCTCAGGTACGCGAGAGTGGACGAAAAAACGAAATTGTGACATTAAAACAGCATTTCAAGAAGGCCATACAATATATGAACTAGCAGAGCAATACTTTTTATCTGTTGAAACAATTAAAAAGATTGTCTATAAAAAGTAGTTATGAAGGCGCTCATCAAATGATGAGTGCTTTTATGTATATCTTTTTTTAGAACTGTTTTTGCCATGTTAGCAAAGTGACTTGAGCATATAATAAGAAGTAGAATAAAAGAAAGGCTTGATTTAATATGGAAGCATTTATTAATCATCATCAATACAACCTTATACGTGAGCAAGTAAAGTTAATCTCTGACAGTTATGCGAAATCTAATAGTCACGACGTAACAAGTGCTATTAAAGCACTTGCCGCTGAGCGAGTGTTTAATCAATTTGAAGAGCTAACACCGTTGCAAAAAGATATCTTGTCACCTATTTCAATGTTGTCAGACAGTAAGGAAGGCGAGCTGCTGCTCAATCACTTAAGTTCGCTGATCATTCCTTTTCCACAAATGAGCGAAACAACAATTAAAAAGCTATTTAAAAAAATAAAAAAATTAAAGGTGCCTGCTACAATTAAAGACAATCTAAACTTCTGCTCCTATATTGGGTGGAATGATTATGGAGCCAATAAAAAATATCTTATCGTAGAACATCATGGAAAGTTAATTGGAGTTGCGGGTGAATTTAACCGTATTCAGGATAAAGGTGTATGTACCATTTGTCATCGTATTTCTGATGTAGGGTTATTTATGAACCAGAAAAAAGCAAGCTCAGACGGCACGTTTACAAAGCGTGGAAACTATATTTGCCAAGATAGTGAATGGTGTAATAATCACTTAACAAATCGAGATAAGTTAACTGAATTTATTGAGTGGTTATATTAAAAAGCGAGGAGTAAATCCTCGCTTTTTATTGACCAATTTTTATAGGAATATAAATCTTTATTACAATATCGTTATCTACGTTAAAGTGTGTAGATGTATCAACTATTTCTAAAGTCGGTCCAGGAATTGCTTGATATCCTGATTGAGAGAGCCAATTTTTTTGAATCATTTCGTAAGTTTTATCAAGGCTTTTAAATGTTCCTTTGTGCTCATATTGTATATATGTATAAGCGGGAAACGTGTGAACATTCATTCCTTTTGGGATAGTGGTTGAATCGTTTACTTCTATACCAGCGATATAAAAGTAGTCATTTTCACATGGAGGGAGACAAATCCCTGTCATGATATAATCATGCGTTCGATGAGGAATGGTACTTTGATTCTGTTCCATCTGCTCCCAAAGAGCTCTTACTATCTCGTCATCTCTTTTATTGAGTTTAGATCTTTTTTGAGCAACACCAACTACTGAAAATCCTTCTTTATAAACGATTTGACCTTGCATAATCCACCTCGTATGTAATGGGATAAAGTGAAGCTTATCGTGATTTTAACATACAATGAGGCATTGGAAAACAGATAAAAAAAGGTGAAAGAATTCTTCTTTACATAAAATGTAATAAATGTGTATAGGACATAATTGGCTCTCGTATATATTCAATAATGTCTATTCTTCATTGATGAATCGAATATAAAGGAGCGAACGCTATGATTAGTTTATTCAAAAGCCGAATTCAAATGTCTGCTACCCAAACTACGAACTCTTTATCGATTCCGTTTAACACTGAGACAACAGTTTTAACACTAGCTGTGCCTACAACCATTCCTCAGCAGCCCAAAAAAATCGATGGAATTGTAGGAGTAGAAGCGAATATTCCACTGGGACTAACAAGCTATGAGTATGGTGTGACGATGCGCTTGTATCGAAATGGTCAACAGCTAATGAGCCAAAACCTACGCCAAGGTGCAGCTGCGGTATTAACGCTGGGATTCATTCAAAATAATACTATCCCTTTTTCATGGGTAGATCAAAATGCTGTTCAAGGAACGAATACGTATACCGTGACGCTTCAATTCTTTACACGTTCAACAAGCGGAGTGACCATTCAAACAAATACAAGAAGCCTAAACGTTATCTCCTAGCTCAGCAAAGTTCGAAGTGATAGTTAAACCAATAATCCTCTTGAATGTTGCGAGTATTAGAAGCAAGGATATGCTCTTTTCCTTCCTCATCTAGTGCTAACCAGTTATAGTTAATGTCCATTTTAATAGAGTAAAAATGTCCTTCTTTAAACAAAATGACGGGAGGGGTTACTTCTACATAATCATTTAGTTTCTTAACAACGTCTTGTTTACAACGAATAAGTTCCATAAAATCGTTTCTCCTTTATCCATATGTATAGCATATTCTTTGCATTATCGCACGCACTCTCTTTACAATAAGAGAAGCAAGGTTATTTTAACATATTTAAAAAAAGAATCAGAATGAAAAGGAGCGAGACAAATGAATGAACAAATTATCTTTGCCAAAAGACCAGCTGGAATGCCAGAAGCAGATACATTTCAATTTGAAGAAATTCCTATGCCAGAAGCAAAAGAAGGAGAGGTAGTTGTTCAAACTCTTTATTTGTCAGTGGATCCTTATATGCGCGGACGAATGAATGACCAAAAGTCTTACGTACCCCCATTTCAAGTTGGTGAACCTTTTGTCGGTGGAATTGTTGGACGAGTTATTCAAACAAAGTCAAGCTCATATAAGCAAGGGGATATTGTAACAGGGTTACTACCATGGCAGCGTTATACGGTCGTGTTAGATGATCATATACAAAAAATAGACCCTGAACTGGCTCCGGTTTCAACGGCACTAGGAGTATTAGGGATGCCAGGTCTAACTGCTTATTTCGGACTTTTAGATATTGGTCAGCCAAAAGCTGGCGAAACGGTAGTTGTTTCCGGCGCAGCAGGAGCAGTTGGAATGATTGTAGGTCAAATCGCAAAAATAAAAGGCGCACGCGTAGTTGGAATTGCAGGTGCTGAAGAAAAAATTGCTTATTTAAAAGGCGAACTTGGCTTTGATGCAGTTATTAACTACAAAACAGATAACGTAAAAGAGGCTTTAAAAGAAGCATGTCCAAACGGAGTAGACGTATATTTTGAGAACGTTGGTGGCGAAATTTCAGATGTGGTTGCAGGGCTTCTAAATAAGCATGCACGTATCCCACTATGTGGACAAATTTCTCTTTATAATTTAGAAAAACCGGATGTTGGTCCTCGTATTCAAACACAGCTTTTAATTAACAGTGCTTTAATGAAAGGGTTTATTGTGGCTGATTACGCAGATCGCTTTCAAGAGGGAATTCAACAGTTAGGGGAATGGGTGCAGCAAGGAAAGCTCAAGTATCGTGAAAATATTGTAGAAGGATTTGAAAACGTTCCAGAAGCATTTTTAGGATTGTTTAGTGGTGCAAACCTAGGAAAGCAGCTTGTAAAAGTAGCCGAGTAACGGCTTATATTAAAAACCCAGCCTTTATACAAAGCTGGGTTTTTGTTAAAGAACAGACACCGTTTGCTGTTCCTCTGTACTTTCTTGTTTGTGATTACGCTCAATAGCTGAGCGTTTATGGTAACGACCAAGTAACCCTGTCATAATGAAAATTGCTAATAGAGAATAAAGCACCTGAATGACTCCAAATACGGCAGTTGCTGATCCGACAATAAAAAGATCCGTAATAAGCATCGTTTTTCCAGGATTCACTCCAAACCTTTTGTCTAAAAAAACGCAAAGCATATTAATACCACCAAGTGAAGAGCCGTTTCGGAACAAAATAATAAGCCCAATTCCAATGATAATACCTGCTGTAATTGCAGAGAGTAGTGGATGAGGTAGCTGAAATGACAACATGCTTGCAAGAATATCTGACATAATAGACATTAAGCTAACGCTTATGAAGCTTCGGATTGTAAACTGCAAACCAATTTGAGTAATGGCCATGAAATAAAATGGTAGGTTAATAATAAAGAAAAGCATGCCAAATGAAATGTTACTTAATTGTTCAAGTACAATCCCCAATCCTGCTGTTCCGCCAATAACGAGGCTTGAAGCAGTTAAAAATTGAATGCCAGCTGCAACGAAAAAGCATCCAACTGTAATCCATACCCATTGTTTCACCCTGTTCATTTTTACTACCCCTTTGTATATAAATTAATTTTTTTGTATATAAATTCTCATTTTCCGATATCACAAGTCTTATTGTACTACAAAAAAAACGCTTTGTATCTATAATTGTAAGAGATTCTAACACAATTATAAAAAGTAAGATAATTTAAATTAGTTTAACTTTTCTGTGTATAATTGGAATCTTAGAATGAATATAAAATGTATATTTGGAAAATAGAAAAGGTGAGCAGAAATTTGTGTAAAGCGTTTCCTAGTTGGTAAAATAAAAGCGTAGTGTATTAGCTAAAAGAAGAAAAGAGGCAGCATGAAGATGAATCATTCCGTTGATGTAACACAATTAAAGACAATGAAGCAAACATTAACAAGATTTATGATGGCTTATAAGTTTGCTTTAGATGAAATGAGCACGAAAATCAATGTATTAAAACAAGAATTTGAATATGTACATGATTACAATCCAATTGAACATATTAAAACCCGTTTAAAATCGCCCGAAAGCATTCTAAAAAAAGTGTATCGAAAGAACGGAGAGTTATCTTTAGATTGGATTAAAGAAAATTTAAAAGATATTGCAGGCATTCGAGTAACGTGTTCTTTTATCTCTGATATATATAAGCTTCGCGATATGATTCAAAGTCAAAAAGATATTAAAATCGTTGAATGTAAGGATTACATAGAAAACCCAAAAACAAATGGATATCAAAGCCTGCATCTTATTATCGAAATCCCGGTCTTTATGTCCGATAGGCAAGAAAATGTATTTATCGAGCTTCAAATCCGTTCTATTGCTATGGACTTCTGGGCCAGCCTTGAACATAAAATTTACTATAAATATAATAAAAAGGTTCCAAAGCAGCTGATAGATGAATTAAAAGAAGCGGCAGTTACAGCAGCAGAATTAGATCGTAAAATGGAAAAGCTTCATGAAGAAATCAATTACTTAAAGCTTGTAGATGGTGAACAAGAAGAAGCAAATGAGCTTGAGATTAATCACGTCAAATTTCCTTTACCAGAAGAATTACTAAAGCTTGTAATAAACAATAAAAAAGAAGGTTGAACGCATTCAACCTTCTTTTTAGAAAATGATGATAAACTCATGAATAAGTAATAATAGCAAGAAGAGAGTTACAATGAGGTGTTGGTTATCGGGAACAAGATTTTTTCTAATTGGGGGCAGTAGTTTACTGGTTTTACTATAAAGTTGCTCATATTCATGTTTTGTTACTCGGTGAGCACCTAAGATGTACGGAAACCACCAAGTAAAGATGTGAGAAATAAATAAGATAATAGTAATAATAAAAGCTAGCTTAGTGGTAAAAGGTGAGTTGATGTACAGACAGCATCCAATGACTAAAAGAGGGAGATATTGATAGAACAGTTCGCTTTTGCGATGGACGGACGTTTTCTTTTGAAGATCGTTAAACGGATATAAAGGACATAAGTTTTTAATTAGTAGATAGATGAAAAATAAGGCAACCACTAATAAGTTCCATGCATGTAAAGAGATCATTGAGCTCACTCCTATGATGTTAGCTTATTATATATATACGATTTTCAGTAGTAAACATTCTGAATAAAGCATGGTTTAATTTATGGTAAAAAGCCACGTTAGCGCATGACAGCGCCAGCGTGGCTTTTTATAATGTTGTTTCTTTTGAATTTAGCTTCTTCCATTCATGCTGAAGAAGTCCATAAATCACAAGGTCATGGTAATGGTCATATAAATACTCTCCATCACGGCAAATACCTTCTTCGGTAAAGCCTAATCGTGTGGGAACGGCACGGCTTTTGTAGTTATCAACGCCACAGCGAATTTCGACACGGTGAAGTTTCAGCGTATCAAAGGCATAAGTAAGGCAACCTTGTACAGCTCTAGTCATAATGCCTTTTCCTTGAAATTGTTCACCAATCCAATAGCCGAGGCTCGTGCTTTTATTCCCCCAGTTAATTGCATGAAATCCAACCATGCCAGCAATTTCATCATAGTAGCGAATAATTGCTTGAAAACCTTGATTGTTATAATATTGAGTTCGCCATTCGGGAATTAAATCGTCATAGTCGGAGATGCTTCTCATGCTGTCAACCCAGGGTAACCACTCTCGCAGGTAAGGTCGTGATTCATTTACAAGAGATAAAAGTGGAAATGCATCACTTGGCTCAATTAACTGTAAACTAATCTCATTATCAATTTTATACTCGAACATAAAACAACCTCCGAAATCAATAAGAATAGGCTATAGATATAGTTTCATCATAGCATATTTATAAACTATTTTTTTGAATTTTTATATGGTTCAGAATGATTTTTAAGACATAAAAAGTTAAATAAATGGTAAGAATTATCCTACATGAAAACAAGACAGTGCTATAATAAGAAAGTATGAACTACTAATAAGGCTGCATTTTGTAATTTAGAAGGTGACAAGATGGACGTACAATTATTACTGACAGTATTTGCATTAGGATTTTTAGGCTCATTTTTAGCGGGTATGCTTGGCATTGGAGGCTCCGTTATTTTATATCCAGTTTTACTTTTTGTACCACCTCTTATTGGAGTAGGGGCATTTACAGCGCATGAGGTAGCGGGAATCGGAGCAGTACAGTCTTTATTTGCATCAATTTCTGGAACGCTTGCCTATAAAAAAGGCGGCTTTTTACATAAATCACTTATCATTTATATGGGAACGAGCGTATTGCTTGGAAGCCTCATCGGTTCAACTCTGTCTAATTCATTTTCAGAAGATGTCATTAATTTAATTTATGGAGTAATGGCTACGATTGCAGCAATCCTTATGTTTGCACCTAAGGGGCCAACAAAAGGAGAGTACGAAATGGACGTCTGGTTTTCAAAAAAACTAGCTGTCCCACTTTCTCTATCCGTAGGTATATGTGGAGGGATTGTGGGAGCAGGTGGTGCTTTTCTGCTTGTTCCAATTATGATTACCATATTAAAAATACCAGTAAGAGTGACAATTGCTAGTTCGTTAGCAGTAACCTTTTTATCTTCCATTGGGACAACCTTCGGAAAAGTGGCTACGGGACAAGTTTTATTACTACCTGCACTGATGATTATTGGTGCAAGCTTATTAGCAGCGCCAGTCGGAGCTTTTGTTGGTCAAAAGACAAAAGTGAGTTCGCTCCAAGTCGTTTTAGCGATAGTTATTACCGCAACTTCGTTAAAAATTTGGTTTGATTTACTTAAAAAATCAATTTCTCTTCATTGAATAAAAAAAGATAGCGTCATTTATACGCTATCTTTTTTATGTGGTTTCTGATGAAATAAGATGTGCTACTAAGATGTAGCGTTCTGGCGCAGAGCCTATAAAGTTAAAAGGGTAGCAAGTGCTGACCGTTAGTGTGGCTCGGGGCTTAGGAACAATTACCGTACGGTCATCGGCATCGACAATTCGCACTTTATTAACTCGGTAGGTAAATGAACCAGCCGCTGTATGAACTAATAACAAGTCTCCTTCACCCACTTCACCTAGTTTTCGAAAGACAGTATCACGGTGGCCCGACAACACGGAATTATCGCTTTCTCCAGGCAACACGCTGTCTGCAAAATGACCAACGCCTTTTTCTAGCTCATCTTCGTTAGTACCATGATAAATGGGAAGAGTGGCATTTAGCTTAGGAATTTCTAGTTCACCCATCAAGTCTCCTATTTTAGGCTGTGAAGGATAGGATGCATCGCTTTTTTTTATTTGCTTTACTGAATTACTGCTTTCTTTCGTTAGAGGCTGTTCTGTTTTTGCTTCAGTTGGCTCTGTTACTTGCGGTTCAACAGCTCCTGTTTTATAAGCAAAGTATCCTTTGGCAAATTTATAAGCGTTAGTAGTTGTGAACCATAGGCCAAAACAAAGCACTCCTACAGTAATGGAAAGAAAAATCAATCGCTTTTTGCGACTGATTTTTCCTTTTGAACTTCTTGGTTTCATGTTATGCTCGTCTCACTTTACGATATGCAACAAATGCTAACAGAACAATAGATGCTCCAATTAAAGTGTTTAATAAATAGTTTGAAGCTGTATTTGGTAAGCGAGCCCCTTTAACAGTCTTCTTTACTTCAGCTTTTTTTACTTCTGTTTTTTGAGTCTTTTCTTTAACAGGTGCTTGTTTTACAACGTTATTTACGTTTTGAGCAGATTTTTCAATGCTCTTTCCTGTATTTGCAACCGTATCTGAATCAACCATTTCCCCTGTGATAATCATATCAGCTAAAAATTTGCCGTCAGCTGTATATAGGTTAATCTTTAAGCTAGCATTTTTTAATTCTTTCATATTCATTAAATCGAATAAAGAAAGCGGCTTTTCAGTTCCATCTTGAATCAACGTATAAGTTGCTTTCATTTTAAAGATAGAAAGCATTTCGTTGTAAATTGACATTAATTCCGCAATTTGATCAGAAGTTAGTTCGGTTGTTGTATCAAAATCTTCAAAAGCTGCTAGACGCTCAGCAAGTGCCATTAAGCGATTTAACGTTTCTTCATTTGCAAGCTCATCTTCAATTGACATTAAGTGGTCGTTAATACGCTCTAACTCTTCACGCGTTAACCCAAACTCGTCTTCTAACATTTGTAAAGCGGATTCAAAATCGTCAGTGCTAATTTCGTCCGTATATTCTTCATCATCAGCGTAGTCGAATTCATCTTCTAAATAGAAGAAAACTGTTTGATCTAAATCATCAACAAATACATAGTCATTTAAATCTTCACCATTTTCTTCTAATAGTGATTGAAGCGATTTTTGATTTAAGTCATAGTTTTCATAGATAAAGCTTAAATTACTTAAGTCACTCTTAATGACTTCACCTAAAAACTCTTTTAATTCTTCCACTGTATCAAAGTTTGATAATTCCTCATCATAAAGTGAAAGTGAAAACTCGATATCTTCTTTGGAAACATCAAACCCACGAGTAGTGCTTGCAGTTGTTAAGTAGTTCTTCAAGTCTGCTTCAAACGTCTTGGATTGAGCAGCAAACGATACACCAGGAAAACTACTAACCATCAGTAATAAAGCCAATAAAATTGAAACACCTTTTTTCATCTCGTATTCTCCTTTTTATGTAGTCTAGAAGATTATAATTTATGAGTAATATTTTTACAATACTAGATATTAAAGTTTTTATATGGAAAAAAATAACTTATGCACGGGAAGTTAATGTATTAAAAAAACAGCTCACCTCTTTTCTATTAAAAAAGAGGTGAGCTGTCTTTATTCGTAAATGTTACCGCTCTCTATTTAAGGTAGCTAAAAAAGGGGAGAAAAAGAGCGTATGTAGTGATATTCGTTACCGTTACGTTTTAAGGCTTTAGTAATGAAAGGGTTGAAAAATGAGAACGAGGCTTTGTAAGCTCAATTTTTATCCCTTTTAGTTTTAAACGCTCAACGAACTGTTTGCGCTTTTGCCGTTTTTCTTTTGGGGAACGATCCATTGTTTACCTCAACCTCCATTTAGTTAGGTACATCTCAATATACTCATCATACCAAAAAAATGCATATATACAATAAACATTGCAAGATATTCACAAAGATTTAAAATATGAAACATTACTTTCTCTTTAACTAGTATTCTATACCCTGTTTTTAAACCCTTTAACATTGAAAAAGAAGCTAATGCGCATTGATGTTTCTTTATGTGTGTCGTATGATACACATAAAGCTTATATAGAGGTGATAAGTAGATGAAAATTCGTAAAGCACATATTCGCATAGACGAAAAAGTCATTGAAAATGTATTTGTTCATGAAAATAAAAAAGAAGAACAAACGCTAATTGCAATTCCAGATGTGGAATGGTCAACCATTATCCCTTATGAAGAAGAAATTCAAGAGTGCAAAGACCGACTACGGGCATCGTTAGCTTCTAGAGTTAGCGGAGAGGTAGCGGAGCAACTAACAAACAAAATTAACTTTTGGGTACGAGAGATGTAAAAAAGAGCAACTGAAAGAATAATAATCCCTTTTACTTTATTTTAAATATACAGGCATTTAAATGTACTACATAGTGATTCTAAAATCATAAGACTTCTCAACCCAACCTTGCGTTGCAGATTGAAACCGTTACTTTCTTTGGGTTTCCATGGTTAGCTCTTTATAAATGAAGTGGATTTTGCAAAAATGAATGTAAGATGGAAAATAAAAGGCGATGGAGTTCGCCAAAACTGCTGCAGAGCTAATGACTTCTATCCATATACAGGGTAGGAGTTTATTTTTTTGTTCATAATTAAGGAAGAGGTGAAGAAGATGAACTATTTATTAGTAGGTATAGGAGGAATTTTTGGAAGCCTGCTTCGTTATTATCTGGGTGTATTTACACACTCATGGTGGGCATACACTTTTCCATTAGGAACGTTAATAACGAACCTAATTGGCTGCTTTATTTTAGGGTGGTTTACATATCGAATGATTAAAATGAACGCATTTCCTCCTGCCGTTTTAGCAGGTATTGGTACAGGAATCGTGGGATCTTTCACGACATTCTCTACCTTTAGCGTTGAAACGGTTACTTTAATACAGAATGATACTTTGCTGTTGGCTTTTCTTTATGTAGGACTTAGTTTATTTGGTGGTTTACTGATGTCTTGGTTTGGTTACCAAGTAGGAAACCGTTCAGCAAATAAATTGAAAAAGAAAGGAGAACAGCTTCTATGACGGCTTTACTCATTGCTTTGGGAGGTTTTTTAGGGGCGATAGCTCGGTATGTACTAAGTACGTGGATGAATCAAAAATCGACTACAGGTTTTCCAGTTGGTACTTTATGTGTCAATTTAGTCGGTTCATTTCTACTTGGAATCCTTGTTGGAAAAGGAGTAGGGTCTGGGCTGTATTCTTTTTTGGGAGTTGGGTTTATGGGAGCATTTACAACATTTTCGACGTTTAAACTGGAAAATATACACCTTCATGAAAAGAAAATGCATACCGTCTTATTTCCTTATTTGGCGTTTAGTTATATTGGAGGTATTGTATTAGCATTTATAGGAATCTTAGTCGGTGCTCTTTGAAAAAATTTAATTTTAACAGATGGTGATTTAGATAAAAGCTAATTTATTTTTTCTTCACGTCTTTTCTATATTAAAACTATATTATGAAGAAACTTTTTTATTGACGTATGTTCTAAAGGACAGCTATGATGATACTAATATGGGTATGAAGTTACGTCGGGGAGGATACAATGATACTACTTTATATTGGTGTAAGCTTAGTTTGTTGTGCCATTATGTTTAGTTTATATAATCGTCATGTGCCCGTTCATGGAATTAAGAAGCTTTCTACGCTCGACTGTGAGACTACGGAAATTGCAGTTGTAGATGTTCGGCATTTTCATGAAATGAAACATAAACCTTGTCAGAAAGCCATACACATTCCACTACCGTATTTGGAAAGGCAGCATGTTGAAATTCCATCAAAACAAGTAGTGGTTATTGTACCCGATACAATTGCAAGAAACTTAAGCATTCGTAAGTTGCAAAAGTATGGTTATCAAGTGAAGGGATATTGCTGTGCATGTGAAGGCTAAGTCATTAGTAACGCACAAAGTATAGGAGGGATACTGCGTGAATTATACTGACCAGACTAAAAATCGGTTAAAGCGGGTTGAAGGTCAAGTGCGAGGCGTGCTGCGTATGATGGAAGAAGATAAAGATTGTAAGGACGTTGTAACACAATTATCAGCTGTTCGAAGTGCAGTCGACCGAACAATTGCTCAGATTGTTGCGCTGAACTTAGAACAATGTATTGTTGAAAGACAGCAAGCTGGAGAAGAGACTGCAAAAGTCGTAGAAGAAGCAATCGCTTTATTAGTAAAAAGTCGATGAGTAGAAAAGTTATCTGACGAAAGTCTGATAGCTTTTTTTTTGATTTTCATGCATAATTCGTACATGTTATTTTTTAACGTCACTCATTAAATGGAAAGGAGCGTGAACACCAATTCGAAAGTTTAAGCGATTCTTATTTCTAATCATTCTTATAGGTGTTGTTGTGGGAGGTATTGAATTTTTTAGATATCCAATTCAAAGCAGCGCTAAGGATGTTGAAGAACATATAAGAAAATGGAAAGGGATGGGGGACATTAACGGTTCCAAAAAGCTTGACATTCGAGAAATTCAAAAAATTAGCGGTTCGGACACATATGTTGCGCTCTTCACTATTCCTGGTAACGGAGAAGGAATGGCCATTTTAAAAGAAGGATGGAGCAAAAGGTTACGAATTGAAGTGATGACAAAAATGAACAATCTTGTTGAATATGATGACATACATACAAGCAAAGGAACGTATGCGCTATTTTTAGGGAAGAATCCAAGCAAACAGATACATCGAGTGAAGGCCTCGCTTGTAAATGAAAATTACACGTTTGATATTAAAGTTCCCAGAGGAGAATATTTTATTTCATATCAACCTGTGCCAAAATACGTTAAAAAGCCATTTCCAGCGGATCTTATCCTATTGAATAAGTCAGGAGATGACATAACTATTAAAGAATATATGGATCAAGAGCTGCGCGAATAATGCGCAGCTTCTTTATTGTGTAGACAACATACATGTCAATTTTTGAACTTTTTGTGAAGTATATAACAAAAGTATTTAATGTGTAATATACTGTAAATGGGCGGTCATCAAACCTAATAAACTTGAATAGTGATTGACACATTTCTGTATGAATTTTGTCACAAAATATTCAATAATAGTTGAAACCCCTTTTGTATCAAGGGTGATTGCGTTTACATTACATGAATTACCTTCAAAAAGGTAAGTTTCGGTAAGAAAATGCAACATTCATCCTTTTATTTACATTTATTCCTTGTCGAATATATGCTAAAATATCGCAAGGATTGAAGTGTTCTTTGACCTCATGTTTTTACACTATTTTAGAATATTTTCAAAATAAGAAAATCGACAAAAAGTGACGAAAAAATTGTCACTTTGTATTACAATAGTAATGGTTGATGTATGACATGAGTTTAAAGAGATTTTGTATTAAAGCTTTCTATAGTTAACTAGATAGAAAGTTTTAGAGATGATCTAATGAAGAGGCTTCGCATCATGAGTTGTTAGAAAGGAGAGTTTTTAGTGAAACCAAAAAAAGGATTTTGGAAGCTAGCAGGTTTATTCTCTGCACTTTCAGTATTTTTCTTGAGCGGCTGTTCAGAATTAGCCGTTTTGAATCCTCAAGGTCCTGTCGCTAAAGAACAAGCTGACCTTATTGTTTGGTCGCTTTGGATGATGGCGATTGTGGTCGTAGTAGTATTTGCAATCTTTGCTTATGTACTTATTAAATATCGTGAAAGACCTGACAACATGGACTATGAGCCACCAGAGCAAGAGGGTAACTTAAAGATGGAGATTATCTGGACTGCGTTCCCGATTATTATCTTAATTCTTTTAGCAATCCCAACTGTAAAATCGATTTATGCTCTTGAAGAACCACCAAAAAATGAGCAAACAAAAATTGAAGAACCGTTAACAATTCATGTTACTTCAGCAAACTGGAAATGGATTTTCAGTTATCCGGAAGAAAATATTGAAACAGTTAACTATGTAAACATTCCAGAAGATCGTCCAGTTCGTTTCGAATTGACGTCTCAAGGTTCAATGAACTCATTCTGGGTACCGGAGCTTGGTGGACAGAAGTATTCAATGAACAACATGGCAATGGATTTATACCTTCAAGCAGATAACCCAGGTTCTTATATCGGACGAAGTGCTAACTTCTCAGGTGAACACTTTACAGATATGGAATTTGAAGTGTTAGCCCAAACTCATGAAGACTATGAAGAGTGGGTTGACGAAGTTAAAGCAACAGCTAAGCCATTAACTGAAGAGAAGTATGATGAAATTATTGAACCAGGTGTAGTAGGTCGTATGACGTTTAACGGTACACACTTAGAGTGGGTTAACCATGCGAAAGATGCATACATCCCTGGTAAAGTAGACGAGCGCGGTATGAACATGGGACATGGAAATCATAACCATGGAAGCGACGATAGCAAAAAAGAAAGCCATGACGAGCATGAAGGTCATGATGAACATGCAGGTCATTAATAAGGGCCTAAATAAACGTACGATTGGGGGAAGACATAATGAAGCTAGATGAATTCTTTGTCACTGGCGATCCCGTCATTTATGCAGCTGACGCAGCGATTGTCTTGACAACCATCGGTATCATTTTTGTCTTAACATATTTCAAAAAATGGAAATGGTTATGGACAGAATGGTTAACAACAGTAGACCATAAAAAACTTGGTGTAATGTATATTCTTGCAGCCGTCTTAATGCTTTTCCGTGGCGGTGTAGACGGACTTATGATGCGTATGCAGTTAGCGTTCCCGGATATGAATATCCTGAACCCGCATCACTATAACGGTGTATTTACAGCTCATGGTGTTATCATGATTCTATTCATGGCAATGCCATTCTTGATTGGTTTAATGAACGTTGTGGTTCCGCTTCAAATTGGAGCGCGTGACGTAGCATATCCGTTCTTAAATGCAGTAAGTTTCTGGACATTCTTTATGGGAGCTATGTTATTTAACATCTCTTTCGTTATTGGAGGAGCTCCAGATGCCGGTTGGACATCGTATTTTCCACTGGCCGGAAAAGAATTTAGTGAAAGTATAGCGAACAACTATTACGCAATTGCTATTCAGATTGCCGGTGTTGGTACGCTAATGACAGGTATTAACTTCTTAGTTACAATTTTAAAAATGCGTGCACCAGGCATGACGTTAATGAAAATGCCAATGTTTACTTGGTCAATTTTAATTACGTCAATTATCATTATCTTTGCGTTCCCTGTATTAACAGTAGCGCTTGCGTTAATGACGCTTGATCGTGTATTTGGCACAGCATTCTTTACCGTTGCCAACGGCGGTCTCCCAATGATGTGGGCAAACCTATTCTGGATTTGGGGACACCCTGAAGTATATATTGTAATTTTACCAGCATTCGGTATTTTCTCTGAAATCATTAGTACACATTCTCGTAAAAACCTATTCGGTTATAAAGCGATGGTTATCTCAATGGTTGGTATCGCGTTCTTAAGTTACATTGTATGGGTTCACCACTTCTTTACAATGGGTAACGCACCAGCTGTTAACTCGTTCTTCTCGATTACAACGATGTTAATCGCCGTTCCAACCGGGGTTAAAATATTTAACTGGCTCTTTACGATGTATAAAGGCCGTATTAAATTTACAACATCTATGCTATGGTCATTAGCATTTATCCCGAACTTCGTTATCGGTGGGGTAACTGGGGTAATGCTTGCAATGGCTTCAGCTGACTATCAGTATCATAATAGTTACTTCCTAGTAGCTCACTTCCACTACGTATTAATCTCAGGAACAGTATTTGCATGTTTCGCTGGATTATACTACTGGTATCCAAAGATTTTCGGTCACACGTTGAACGAAAAACTAGGAAAAATCTCTTTCTGGATCTTCGTTGTTGGATTTAACGTATGTTTCTTCCCACAATATTTCCTAGGTCTAGATGGTATGACTCGTCGTATGCAAACTTATTCAGAAACATTAGGTTGGGGAACATTAAACTTAATTTCAACAATCGGTGCTTTCTTAATGGGTGCAGGTTTTATCGTATTGGTTGTAAATTTACTTTGGAGCGCTTGGAAAAACAAACGCGACACTGCAAACGACCCATGGGATGGACGTACGCTTGAATGGTGGACTAAATCACCAGTTCAACACTATAACTTTGCGGTAGTTCCACATGTGAAAGAAATGGATGAGTTCTGGCACATGAAAAAACGCGGAGAAACAGAAATTAAAGAAGAAGACATTAAACCAATTCACTTACCAAGCAACTCAGGTATCCCATTCATTTCAGGTGTATTCTGGTTCATCGGTGGATTTGGACTTGTCTTTGAATGGATGCCAATGGCTATCTTCGGATTAATCGGAATTTTAGCTTGTCTAGTTGCACGTTCATTTGACTATGATGAAGGCTTCTATGTTCCGGTAGATGAAATTAAACAAACAGAAGGTATTACAGGGGGTGACAAATAATGGGTGGACATTTAGATAAATCTTTACCACTCGAGTATCAAGATCACCAGGGCCGAATGAATATTCTCGGCTTCTGGATTTTCTTGGGTGCGGAAATTGCACTGTTCTCTACGCTGTTTGTCACGTATTTAACGTATCACACTCGTACAGCTGGAGGCCCTGGACCACAAGATTTATACGTTGTTGAAACATTTATGATTCAAACGGTTTTACTATTGGTAAGTAGTTTCACAATGGGAATCGTTGTCTGGCATATGCGTAACAATAACTTAAAAGGTTTAATCACTTGGCTTGTTATTACGCTATTACTAGGTGCAGGATTCTTGTACTATGAAATTGAAGAGTTCATTCTTTACGCAGCACACGAAGGTGCAACAATGCAAACTAGTGCATTCTTGTCTTCATTCTTTGCGCTGTTAGGAACACATGGACTTCACGTAACGATGGGTATTGGTTGGGCAATTTTACTTATTATCCAGTTAGTAAAGCGCGGCTTAACGCCTGTTACAGCAAGAAAAGTATTTATTATCGGTTTATACTGGCATTTCCTTGACGTAGTATGGATTTTCATCTTTACGTATGTATACTTGAACGGATTGGTGGGATAAGACATGGAAAACAAACAAGGCCAAAAAGCAGGATTTCCGCTTAGTCATGTAATGGGGCTTATCCTTTCTTTAGCACTAACGTTTGCAGCGCTTGGATTAGTTATGTTAGCTGACTTATCAAGAGGCGTAACGATGACACTAATCTCAATTCTTGCGTTCTTACAAGCAGCTATGCAGCTTGTAATGTTCATGCACATGACTGAAAGTGAAAACGGCAAGGTACAAGTTGCAAATATGCTTTATAGCTTCTTTATTGCACTATGTATTGTTGTTGGTACGCTTTGGATTTTAGCAGATCACTTTAACCATTAATACAAAAAGCCACTTACGCAAAAGTAAGTGGCTTTTTTATTATTCATTGGCAGAAGCTTTATATCGAAGTGTTTGATAATGACCTGTGGCGACTCGGTCAACCACTTCGCCATCTTCATTTGTATATACCTCGTATTCTTCATAAACTTCAACATCAAACCCATTAATTCTCTCAGTTGTTATAAGTACATTTTTTAAGCTCATTTCAATGCTTTCTTCGCTACTTGAAGCCTCTATCTCACCGCTGTCTAAAGAAAGAGGAGAAACGGTTTCAAAGTATTCCTGAGATTCGTTGTCCATGTAGCTAATCACAACGATTATTCCAATAAAAAAAATTCCTAAAAACAGCATACGAGCTGATGTCATCTTAAAAGACCCCCGTAAATTGACATACTAAAACAATTAAGCCAAGAATCCATACGTAAACAGCAAATGTCTTTAGGGAATGGTGCTTTAAGTAGTGAATCATCCATTTTACGGCCATATAGCCAAAAAGTGCAGCTGAACATGTTGCGACAAATAAGGAGAAAAATGAAATGTATTCTACGCCACCACCAACGACATCTTTAAGCTGTAAAAGAACGGCTCCACATATGGCTGGCGTTGATAATAAAAAAGAAAAATAAGCAGCGGTTTCTCGATCTAACTTGCGCATTAAAGCAGCAGCCATTGTTAAACCAGAACGTGAAACAGCAGGGAAGATGGCTGCTGCTTGAAAGGTACCGATAAACAGTGCGTCTTTATAGGAGATATCGTGCATCTTTTTAGCTCCTTTTTTCACTGAATCAGCAAACCATAAGAAAAGGCCTGTTACAAGGAACTCCCAACCAATTGTAGAACCAGTAATTGAAATTTCTTCGAAATAATCTTTAAATAATAAGCCAACTATAACAGCTGGAATCGTACCAATGATTAGCAAAAAGGTAAGCTTGCTAAACGGATGACGAATCATGTGCCACAGCTCGTCTTTATAAAACACGAAAACAGCTAGCAAGGTACCTATATGCAACATCGTATCTAAATACAGACCAGCGCTATCTAATCCAAATAAGTGTCTGCCTAAATACAAGTGTCCTGTGCTACTAATGGGCAAAAATTCTGTTAGCCCTTGAATAATTCCTAAAATTAATGCTTCAATCCATGACATATTTTCACCTCTTAAAGCGTGTCCTTGTATCATTGTATCGATCAAAAGGCATGAACATGACAAAAATTAACGAGAATGGTGAAATAAAGTAAAAAATAGTTAGAGTCAACCAGCGGTTTGCTTGACAGTGTGCAGCAACTAGTGATTATGGTGAAAAAGAAGTTAGAGCACAAAAAATGACTAAATCAAAAGGTGAATCTTTGCGGGGAAGGTTGAAATCAACATGGATAATCTCAAGTAATTACACAAACGATAAGGTTGAAACCAACATAACGTTTGTGCAAGAAAAATGGATATTTAGCTTGCGGTATACAAATTTGTATTCATCAAACGGAGGTGGGAACTCATGATAAAAAAAGTGTGTATAGCACTTATTTTATGCTTCATTGGAATTCATTCACATGTGGCAATGGGAGAACAACCTAAAGTGGAAGTGTTTCAACTTGATACGGGTAAAGTCATTCGAGTAGCTGATAAAACTGAAGTTGTTCAAAAAGAAGTAGAAAAAAGCATTGCTTCTATCACTGGAATTTACAAAAAAGTAAACCCTTTACCTAAAACCGGTTATTTAGTAAAGGTACCTCTGGACCCGGCTGTACAAGTCCAGCAAAAAGGTTTAGAGGTGTTAGCTAGTGAAGCAGTTGTGGTATTAAGCCCAAACGAACAGCCTGTGCTCATGCTATACGACAATGAAAACAAAATTTATTTTTTTGAATTTACCTATGATATCACTAATTTACGAAAAGAATTAGAATTATAAAAGAAAGCTCCGTATAGAAATATCGGAGCTTTCTTCTTCGTTATTTTTTATATGTTTCAAACATGGAAGTGTTATCAGGCATATTAGCCAAGTAGTTAATTTTCCCCTCAGCGTTTAGCTTTGTTACACCCTTATCTGTTTGTGTAAACCCTTCTTTAGATACGCGCTTTCCACATACTGCTCATTTCGTTTTGTATTTATCAGATCGCAACTTGTTTTCAACCTTCAAACATATGTTTAATATCTAGATTTTGTGTAAGCACCGTCTGTACAAAAGATTTTCAGTTATTAATACCTCATTGTTTATAGTCATTTAGTACAAAACAACATCAGCATCAAATAAACTTGACAGCCCCCTTCATTGCTTTTTCACTAGTACGTGATTCGTCAAATAAAAAATTTTTGATAATTTGACAGTTTATTCAATCAAATGTAATATATTTAGAAAAATCAAATTTTTATGATGGGGTGGGAATGCGATGATTGACTTAAGACCGTTCACAAAAAAAGATATAAAAGAACTCATTGAATGGATTCCCTCAGAAGCTTTTATGATTCAGTGGAGTGGCTCCACGTTTTCATATCCACTTACGCCTCGCCAGCTTAAAGAGTATATCCGCTATGCCAATTATGAAGGAGCTCACACTTACGCTTTCTCCGTGTTTCATCAACAAACCGGCCAGCTAGTTGGTCATATTTCTCTTGCTCATATTGATTATCATCACAAAACGGGAAGAATTGGTCGAGTATTGCTTAAAGAAGAGGAAAGAGGAAAAGGATACTGTGGTGAGATGTTTAATTATGTTTTGTCCTTTGGCTTTAATGTCTTAGGGCTTCATCGCATTTCTCTTGGCGTGTTTGACTTTAATGAGGCAGCTATTAAGTCATACGAGCGCATCGGATTTTTACGTGAAGGGATGATGCGAGATGTGAAACACGTGAATGGACAGTATTGGAGCTTAATTGAAATGAGCATGATTGATTATGAGTGGAAACAGAGAGAAGATCGTTCTGTGGAAGCAATAAAGCATATTCAGTAAAATGAAGCCGGATTGAAAAACTCAATCCGGTTTTTTGGGTCAAAGCCTTTTGTCAATTTGTTTTTCCCCTTCTAATTATACTTAGCAGGTATAAATCTTTGAAAAAAAAGGCATATAGGAAGTAAATAAGCTAATAAAAGAAGCGAAGGGACAGAAGGGAGAGACATAAGGTATGAAGCTCAAATACACGTTACTTTCCTTACTCATATTCCTTGGTTGCGTCTTAACTGGGGTCGTATATGTTTTTAGTGAAAAAAAAGTTGAAGCAAAGGAATTTAACATGCTCGTAATGGGAGTAGACGAACGAGAAGCCGATACGGGACGTTCTGACGTACTGATGGTTGTTCATTTTAACTCTGAAAATGGACATTTAAAAATGATGCCCATCCCTCGAGACACGCGTGTGAAAATTAAGGGGAAAGCAGAAATGGAAAAGATTAATCACGCTTATAAGTATGGTGGAATTAAGCTAACTGTTGATACTGTGGAACAATTTTTAAACATGCCAATCGATTATTATGTGAAAGTAAATATGGAAGGATTTAAAGCGGTTGTGGACGAGGTAGGTGGTGTGACGGTTAATAACCCATTTCCATTTACATTTGCATCTTATTTATTTCCCCAAGGTGAAACAAATTTAAATGGTGAAAAGGCTTTAGCTTATGTAAGGATGAGACACGAAGATCCTAAAGGCGACCTCGGCCGAAACGAGAGGCAAAAGCAAGTAGTAGAAGCGCTTTTAGACAAAGGAATGAGTATGTCAACAGTAGCGAACCTGCCTAATCTCTTAAACATTACAAAGCAATACGTTGATACAAATGTAACGATTAAAGACGCGTTAGCGGTATATAAGGCAATGGAAAAAGGTAAACCAACGTTTGAAACGGTGCATGTAGAAGGAGAAACACAAATAGTAGACGGAACATGGTATTATATTGTAAAAGACCAAGAGAAACAGCATATAAAAGCCATGCTATATGGAGATAATGCACCGGAAGAGCACTGAAAAAGCGCGCAGTCTGCGCGCTTTTTACTTAATTCATTTCTTGCTCGCCAATTTCTTCTTGACGCTGCAGACAAGAAATCTGCTTTTTTTCTGGATGAATATTAAAGGTATATCCCCATGTCTGAATTTTTTCAAGAATAATTTCATCTTTTTTGAAGCCGAAAATGAGTACGATATCTTGATTTTCATCTAATAGTAAATATTTCTCATCTTTTCTCCACATTGTTAGGTTAGCTGCATAAAAGAAATTCCAACCATTATTCATACGATGACCCGTTGCTTGGTTTTTATAGTTTAAAATCATAATAATTTCCTCCAGTAGACAAACTTTCTAGTAAAATAGTTCATTTCTCATTATAAACAGTTCTTTCTTATAAATCTATAAGACGAATGAAGCATAAAATGATACAATGTTCACGTTAGATTTTCTAGAGATCTACCGTTTTTTTATTAGAAAGGAGATTTGTAATGAGTATATGGTATTTTATCATTGGAGCATTAATCGCCGTTATCGGAATGATGTTTATTTATCAGTCAACCATTTATACAATTGAAGGTAAGCTACAGGAAGACAAAACAGACAATGAAATTTATCAAGATCTTGTTCGTATTCAAACCATGTTTTTTATCAAGCACGCCGTAGTAGAAATTGTTCCGTTGATTTTAATCGTACTAGCATTTATGAACCCAGAACCTGCATCAAGCATGAGTCCATTAATTATTTTGGCGGTCGTTTGGATTGGAGCAATGCTCCGCATTTATCAAACTCATCAACGGGTAGCAAGCAACTTAAAAAAAGAGCAGTTTCGTGGATTCCTAACGAAATTCATGATGATAGAAATAGGTTTGATAAGTGCATTTCCAATTATAGCAGCCGTTGGTTCACTTACGCTTAATGTAGGGTAATGCATAAAAACCTGTATTAGTAAGCCCTCTTTATTCATTCTAAACAGCATATTTAATTTTTACGTTTAACTATAACAGTAATGGGTAAACAGAAAGTATCACTATATTTAGATTACAAATAAGGTAGGGAAATATATGATTACAAAGGGCGAAGTTATTCCATTGTTAACTGATGCAAGTCCATCGTTCCAATATGATGAAGAAGTGAATACAACAACAATAGAAGGTTTGCAGCAAGAGCTCAAGCGCTTTGCATCTCACTTAATTTCATTAGAATTCAATAATCAATTAGCCCATGAACCTGAGATATTTGAAACCATTGAAAGATTATATACAGAAGGTGAAGCAGAAGTAAAAGAAAGCATAACGATTGGACTGTTTGAAACTATGTATGAAATGCTTTCTGAGCAACACATAACATCTGAGGAAATAGGAAAGCTTTTAAAGCCACATTCTTTTAAATGGTGGAAGACGATTGAACAGTTTAACAGGCTTTCTTAACGATAAATAAATCACGCCAGTTCTTTGGCGTGATTTATTTATTGCTCATCTTTTAACTGCTTGTCTAGATAGAACGTTCCAAAAGGAATAATAGATAAGATAAATGCATAGATACCCCATAAAATTGTTTTTCTATGCTCAAATTTCACGTGCACAGCAGCAAGTATGTATAATACGAACAGAGCACCATGGGCAGCTCCAACAATGGATACAGCCTCAGGAATATCAGCCAAATATTTTAATGGCATAGCAATAAACAGTAAAAGTAAATATGAAATGCCTTCTACAATACTTAACAAGCGCAAGCGGCCAATCGATGATTTTAACATCATGGTTTACCCTCCAAATGTATGTTTTTTTCAACTATCGTGAAAAATGTACCATGTAGATGCAATCGTTACAAGCATCAATGGTCGTTTTCACAAAAGGTTCAAAACATAATAAAAAAAAAGCACACTATGTGTTGACAAGGTATAACGTTATCTTTTATAAGTATATATAGTAAATGATGAAACTGTACTTTTATTTACGTTCAGTCTCGATGCGTTGATCCTGTTCTACACGTGCAATAAGAGGCAGGAAAGGGTTTGGAAATATGACAAAAGGAATAGAACAAAAGGAAAATATCCTGGATGCAGCGTTTGTGGTATTTGGAGCAAATGGTTACCATGATGCTAAAATGATTGATATTGCTAAAAAAGCAGGTGTGTCAAAAGGGACACTTTACCTTTACTTTCCTTCAAAAGAAAGCTTATATATTGCGGTTAATGATCGCTCTTTTCTCTATTTCATTGCTAATGCAAAGCGAGAAACCGATCGATGCAAAACGTTTAGGCAAAAGCTTTATTCAATAGCAAGGCATCACCTATACTTCTTTTATAACACAAGAAAGTACCCAGATTCGTTTTGGCAAGCTCCTCATCAGATGCCAGGAATGATGGAGCGATTGCATCGCTTTTTTAATGATTATCATTCCTTAGTATCAGACCTGATGAAAGAAGAGGGACTTGAAGATACAGCTTTACATTCAAAAGCGTTTTGTAGCATGCTAAACGGGTATAGAATGGATATCGTATCTAACCAAAATGTGTCAGAAAAAGAAATTGAACGTTATGCAACGTTTACAGTTGACCTTTTTTTAGAAGGTTGTTACTGATTTCTTTTTTTAAAAAACTGACCCGTGGGTACTGAAGTTAAATTGTATGGGAGGTTCTCAATGAATAAGGAACAACAAGCGATGGATTTTACGTACTTTTATGGACAACAAGTTATAAATATCATTCATCAATATGACAATCCGTTATCTTTAGAGTTTTCTAATGGTGGTCTTGTTATTGAATGTCCATGGCGGTTAAAAAAAGCAGATGATGTGATTGCAGGTCAAGCGGATTGGAAGTTGAATACTTCGTTTGAATGGCGTTATCATATCACAAAGAAATTACTAGGGAAGCAGATTAACAATATTGTTTGGTATGAAGACTTAAACATCCTAAGAGTATATCTGACAGAAGACTATCTATTGGATCTATTTCAAGATAGTGCAATGTTTGAAGGATGGGACCTTCACGGAGAGAACGGTTTCTCTTTTATTTCATTGCCGGGGGGTTCAATGGATTACGTCCCGAAAAATGTTTATTAATTTTTAACATAAAGGAGGTGAGGCGCTTAGTGATATAAACTGACCCACTGGTACTCATTTATTACACATATAAATACGACTAATAAAATAGATGGAGGCTCTTTATGAATTTCTTGACAAAGTTTAGCTTGAAGAATGCAGTAGCAGTATTTATTTTGTCTTTTCTTCTTATTTTAGCTGGCTTATTCTCATTTTCAAAATTAAAAATCGATTTATTACCTAATATTGAATTTCCACAGTTGTCGATTGAAGCCGTATATCCTGGTGCTTCTCCTGATGATGTGAACGAACAAGTAACAACAAAGTTAGAAGATCAATTAAAAGGTCTTGAAGGTGTTAAAAGCGTTCAGAGCGTTTCTTATGAGAACGTAGGAATTATTAATCTAGAATTTCCTTTTAATACAGATTTAGACGATATTGAGCAACAAATTGACACGATAACAAAAGACTTAGATTTACCAGAATCAGCAACAGTTGATGTGAACCGCTTTTCTTTTGGCTCTTTTCCAATTATGAATATCTCTTTGTTTGCTGAAGGTGATGCGGAAGTTGAAAAGCTTTTAGATAGCGAAATTATTCCAGAATTAAATAAAATTGAAGGAATCAACTCTGTATCGGTTGGCGGAGTAAAGGAGGATCTGTTACAGATTACGCTTGATAAAGAAAAAGCAGTTGCAGCAGGCCTAACGCTTGAGCAAATTAAGGAACAGATTAATCAAAAGTCTGTATCTTTCCCAGCAGGGACTGTAAACGGTGAAGAACTTCAAATTCCTGTGCGAGTGGAAGAGAAACTAGATACAATTGATGCATTAAAAGAAGTTGAGCTAAAATCTACAGTTAATCCAGAAGCTCCACCAGTTTCACTTGGAGATATTGCAACTGTTGAAGAAGTAAGCGAGCAAGGTGAATATACGCGCTATAACCAACAAGAAGCGCTAACAATGGCAATTACAAAGAAACAAGATGCAAATACGGTGCAAGTTGCCAACGACGCATTAGAAGTATTGAAAAAATACGATGATGATATTAACTACGCTATTGGATTTGATTCAGCAGAAGGAATTGAAAAGTCAGTTGAGACGTTAGTAAAAGAAGGGTTGCTTGGGGCGTTGTTCGCTTCCATTGCGGTGCTAATCTTCCTGCGTAATTTCCGTGCTACAATTATTTCAATTATCTCAATTCCATTGTCGCTTCTTGTATCAGCTATTTTCTTAAATGGGCTGGATATCTCGTTAAATATCATGACATTAGGTGGAATGGCAGTAGCAGTTGGACGCGTTGTCGATGATAGTATCGTAGTTATTGAAAATATTTTTAGACGTGTTCGAAAATCAGAAGAAGGCATTTCTAATGAACTAGTTGAATCTTCAACAAAAGAGATATTAAAGGCCATTACGTCATCGACTATTACAACCGTTGTTGTATTTTTACCAATTGGTTTTGTCGGTGGAATTACAGGTGAATTCTTCTTACCATTTGCGTTAACGGTAGTATTTTCACTTTTAGCTTCACTTCTTGTTGCTGTTACAATTGTACCTATTTTAGCAAAGTTTGCGTTTAAGAAGGTACCAGCAGAAGAGAAAGAAGGTAAAATTCAACGTGGATATGCAAAAGCAATTGCATGGTCATTAAATCATAAAATCAAGATTTTAATCTTATCATTCTTATTACTATTTGGTTCATTTGCTCTTGTTCCATCGCTTGGTTTTACATTCATTCCAAACGAAGAGCAAAAACTATTACAGGCAAATATCCAGCTTCCTTCGTCTACTTCTTTAGAACGTACAAATGAAGTGTCATTAAAAGTAGAGGAGCTATTTGCAGCAGAAGATGAAATTAAAGATGTTACAACAGAAGTAGGTTCACGTGATTTTGCAACAGGCGTAAAGCGTCCAAATCAGATTGGTTATTTCTTAAATCTGAAAGATGGCGCAGATGTAGATACGTATATTGATGAACTGCAGAGTAAGATAGAAGACATTGTAGGAAAAGAGTCTCCAAAAGCAACGCTAAGCGTATCTGAAGCATCAACGGGTGGCCCACCAACTAATAACAACGTAACGGTCGATTTATTTTCATCTGACTTGAATGACTTACAAACAGCGGCGAAAGAAGTAGAAGACTATTTAAATACCTATGATAATTTAAAGTATGTAAAAAATAATTTCTCTGATAAACAAAAGCAGCTTGTGGTTGAAGTTGATCAAGATAAAGCATCTGAGTATGGTGTATCTGGATTCCAACTTGTAGGAACAATTACAGATCAAACAAAACCTGTATCAGTAGGTGACTTAACGCTAGATGGAACAGATCGTGCAGTTCAGCTTTCTTATGATGAAGATATTAGTTCAACAAAAGAAATTGAAGATCTGCAAATCTTTACACAAAGAGGGCCAGTAGCAGTAAAAGATATTGCCAGCGTAAGCGAAATCGATACATTTACGTCCATTCAAAAATTAGATGGAAAAGTATTTGCTCGTGTTGAAGCAGATATTAAAGATGAAAATATTCAAAAAGTGACGCAAGATGTAGTAGCTGGTGTAGAAAAACTTGATTTACCAAAAGGTGTAAGTCTTGAAGGTGGAGGCGGTAGTGATGAAACCGTAGAAATCTTCCAATCTTTAGGATTAGCTATTTTAACAGCTATTGGCCTTGTGTACTTAACGATGCTGATTACGTTTGGTAAAGCTCGTATTCCATTCATTATTTTATCATCGTTAATCTTTGTTCCGATTGGTTCACTAATTGGGCTAGTTATCGCAAAAGAGCCTTTATCTGTTAGCGTAATGATTGGTTTCCTAATGTTAATTGGAATTGTAACAACAAACGCCATTGTATTAGTAGACCGAATTACCCAAAATAGAGAGCAAAAAAGGATGACAATCCGCGAATCGCTTATTGAAGCTGGTAAAACGCGCTTACGTCCTATCCTAATGACAGCCTTTGCAACTATTGCAGCGCTGATTCCACTTGCTTTAACAACATCAAGTGGAACATTGATCTCTAAAGGTTTGGCAATTACGGTTATCGGTGGTTTAACATCTTCTACCTTATTAACGCTAATTATCATTCCAGTTGTATATGAATTATTCTTTGCTAAGCAGGTTCGTAAAGAAAGGGAACTGGAAAAAGGTGCGAAATAAGAACTATTTTCTATAAGAGGAAAATATGACCATTAGTTGTGTGCTATAATAAAGGTACGTTTTATTTAACCCCTTATATTATATAGATGAAGCCAGGACCCTTTAAGCCGAGGGGATCTCTGGCTTCGTTTTTTTTATTGCTTTTTTTTAGAGATGGTTTACACTTAAAAAGTATTTATAATGAAATAAAGTATCAATATGCGAGGTGAAGGTGGATGGGCACTGATGACCCCAAATTGTATAAAAATATAACTAGAGGCAGCATTAGGTGTTCCATGTCTCTTTTCGCACGTGAAGAAGCGCTCCTTATGATGCCTCACTTTTAAAATGAGGTGAATGAATATGATTAAAACATATCTTTATAATCAGCAAGATGAACAAACGAAAGTCGGTATGCCATTAACAGAGGCAATTGAACAACTAAAAAACCCTCAGAATCTTTTGTGGATTGATTTGTATGATGTTGAAAGTATAGAGTTAAATGAAGTAGCGAAAAAATTTGGTTTTCACCCTTTAGCCATTGAAGACTGTCTACACGATAGTCCTAGAGCTAAAATTGATGATTACGAAGACTACAAGTTTTTTGTATTTCATGCTTTACGATACAATGAAGAAAGCGATAACGAAATTACCACGTTAGAACTTAACGTGTTTGTAGGTCCAAATTATGTGGTGACGATTCATAAGCATAAGTTAAAGTGGTTGGGACAAATGGATGCTATTTGTTCTCGAAGCTCTAAGTATATGAATAAAGGTGCCGACTTTTTGCTTTATGCACTTATTGATGGTATTACGGATGAATATTTTCCAATTCTTGACCGTATCGGTATTCGGATTGAGGAGTTAGAAGATGAAATGTATGACGAAGAAGTAAAAGAAGTAACGGAAGAATTCCTTGCGTTAAAGCGAACAATTATCTTGATTCGTCGTGTTATTTTACCTCAGCGTCGTATTTTCTTGGCGGTAAATGGAAAGTGGAAGTTTGATATTAATGAAGACAACACCCCGTTCTTTATTGATTTAATTGATCATTTAGAGCGAATTGTAGACTCAACTGAGACTTTTCGTGACTTAGTAAACAGTGCCCTTGATACGTATTATTCTATTATTAGTGCTAAGTCATCAGAAAAATTAAACATGTTAACAATAATATCAACCATTATGCTTCCGCTCACTTTTGTAACGGGTTTTTTTGGAATGAATGTTCCAATTCCCTATCAGGACTCACATTATTCTACGCTTGTTATCTTACTGATACTTATTGCGTTAACATGGGGAATGTGGAAGTATTTTAAAAGCAATCGTTTATTATAAACAAAAAAAGCTTCGTGCACACGCACGAAGCTTATTTCATCATTATTGAATCTCTCGCTTAGAGTCTTGCTCTTTTTCGGCATTATTATTTTTTGTTTCAAACTCTTCACGAGTCATTACGTCTTCCACATGCATGTTCACTTCAACTACCTCAAGCCCAGTCATTTCATGCACTGCTTTTTTTACGTTTGTAACCGTTTCATTAAAGATTGTTGGCACATTCTTACCATATTCAACAATCACTTTTAAATCAAGCGCTACTTGTTTTTCTCCTACTTCTGCCTGCACGCCTTTTGTAATATCTTCTGAGTTTCGGAACCGATCTGTTAAACCACTCATAAACCCTCCGCTCATCGATAAGATACCTTTGATTTCGTTAGCAGCAATACCTGCAATCTTCTTTATCACCTGATCTTCAAATGTTAATTTATTTTCATGTTTCATTGTTTGTGTAGTAGATTCTGCCATGTTAGTTCTCTCCTTTGTTAGTTAAGGTCTGCGAGTAAAAAAACGCAGCCAAGCTTCAATATCTAATTGTCCATCTCGCCACTTTCCAATCAAGTACCCAATACCCATAAACCCAATTACAAGAATTGTAGGGCCAAAGCCAATTGTTAATAATAAAATTGCTAAAATAAGTCCAAGTAGTAAGCCAAACAAGCGTCCGCGGTAAGGAAGTAACTTATCAAGTCCACTCATGTTAATGCCTCCTTCATTACACAACGCGTTCTTTCGTTTGTGTTTTTGTATCAGTTAAATGAATGCGGACAGAATGAACAGGAAGTTCTAGCAAAGATTCAACAGCGCGCTTAATCTCTGCCTGCATGTCCTTACCGATTGAAGGTAACCCTTCACGACCAAATAAAGAGCAGCTGACCAATACGCTCACATATTCTTTTCGAGGATTAATTAGCGCTTCTACTTTTGGTGAACGAATTCCTTGAACGCTTTGAATGGCTTTTAACGCAGTTGATTCAATAGTAGCTTTGGAAATCGTTATTTTTCCTTCACTAGTGACAATGATTAACTCTCGGTCAGGAGAGCTAGTAAATAAGCCTGTACATAGCAAGATAAGAAATACTACTGCTAAAAAGGCACTTATAGCTAAAACTGTATAGTAGAACCATTCTTGCTGCTGCCAAGTTTGTAACCAATTAGATAAGTTTGGAACATCATAAACAGTTAGGGCTAATAAACCTGCAGAAATAAGTCCAACTACTCCAATTAGAACTAAAAGAAGTCGATTAAAACTATTCAATTTTCCACCTCATCTCCATGTTCAGCGCTGTAATTGTAAATGAGTTAATAGTCAATGGGAAGCGAGATATGTGTATGGTACCCTAGATATTACTCTTATAAACCATACAGTGTGTTTTTAAAAAAGAGGCTAAGAAAAGGGGAGTGAAAAACAAATTTAAGCAAGAAAAGAGCGGGTCATTCCCGCTCTTTTGGTATTATTAAATAAGTTTTGGTAAGTGTGTAGCAGGGTCGTACTCTACAAGGGGTTCATCTTGTTTAATACGATGTAAATAGTCAGGGTTTGCAATAAGTGGACGCCCGATAGCTGCTACGTCAATCCAGCCAGCTTCTAAAGCACGTTCTGCAGAATCTGGCGTTAAATCACCTACGCCGATAATTGGGCCACTCCAGTAGTTTCGAACGATTTCATACAGGTTCTTACCATCTTTTACATCTTCGTAAAAATTAAGCATGGAAGGGTGAATTATTTTCACGCCGACTTCTTTAAATGCTTCGACATAGGTTTGAATTGCTTTTTCCGCATCATCCCATCTATAGTCAGGTGCATCAACTTTATGCGGAGAGAAACGAATTACAACACGTTCTGCGCCAATTGCATCAATCACGGAAGAAATTACTTCTTTCATGAACGTTAATCGTTGTTTTAAATCTCCACCGTATTCATCCGTGCGCTTATTAGAAAACTCAGAGTTAAACTGATCAATTAAGTAGCCATGTGCACCGTGAATTTCAACTCCGTCAAATCCAGCTTCTATAGCATTTTTAGCAGCTTGAGCATATTGAGAAACAACCTCTTTAATATCTTCTTTTGTCATTTCTTCCGGTGTCTCATAAGGTTTACGGAAGCGAGGAACTTGACCATCAGCAGCGATAGCAGAAGGAGCTTGAGGTTGTTGACCCTTAATTAACTCATGATGGCTTAAACGTCCTACGTGCCAAATTTGCGCAATAATCGTCCCTCCTTCTTCGTGAACAGCATTTGTTACTTCTTTCCACGCTTCAATTTGCTCTCGCGTATAAATTCCTGGAACACCTGGATTTCCTTTCGCGCGGTCACTGATTACAACACCTTCTGAGATAATAAGACCAATGCCGTCTTTAGCGCGACGACGATAGTACTGGGCAATCTCCTTGTTTACAACGCCTGTTTCATCATCTGCAAAGCATCGTGTCATGGGAGCCATTGCAGTTCTTGTTTTCAATTGTAAATTCTCTAACTTTGTTCGTTCAAATAGCTTAGAATAGCGAGTCATTATTCGTTCATCTCCTTCAAAAAAAGTCCTTGTATTCAATCCTTTTAAGTAAGGATAAACTCAGTGTACAAGAAGGATATTTTTGATTCAAATATTTTGACTCACGAAAAAAACGCTGCTTTATAAAGCAGCGTTTTTTGATATTAAGCATGATTTCTACGCATTTTTCTCATAACGAAACTTACAATTAATACTAAAATTATAGAGCCGATAATCGCAGGTACAATGGCGAATCCGCCCATCTCAGGACCCCAGTTTCCAAAAATAAGTCCACCTAACCAAGCTCCGATAAAACCGGCGATAATATTACCAATGATACCTCCAGGAACACCTTTTCCAGTAATAATGCCAGCTAACCAACCAATAAGTCCACCTACAATAAGCATCCAAATAAATGACATAATAACAACCTCCTAATAGTGTATTTTAATCTTATATCTTTTTGATACCCGCGATTAAACCAAGTTATGCATGTTTTGGCGAAAAATAAAAGATAATGTGAAATTAGTTAAAATAAAGAGTAATTTTTTTAAAAAAGGGAATAAGTCTACGTTAAAGATGGATAAATAGGGTGATTTATACTATTTATTCATAAATACAGTAGTTTCAGTTGTTGACCCAGTATTTATATGATAAGGTTGAATAAAACTGAAATTTATAAATGGAAAGATATCACCTTTAGCGAGAAAGTTCTTTAGGCTTTCTCGCTTTCTTATTTTTATTGGTAAAAAGCTACAAATGATGGACTGAGGTGAGAAACATTGGAATCTCAAACTCTGAGGTTAGTTGATGAGCTACTTTCAGGAAATCAAGATAGTGCGTGGAATATAGTAGAGAAAGCAGTAGAAAAAGGCGCAAGTAGCCTAGATATTTATGAAGGTCTGTTGACCCCTGCTATGCGCTATATTGGTACGCTGTGGGAAAAGAATATCGTTACGGTTGCTGATGAACATGTAGCAACTACAACTTGTGATTACTTATTAACACGCTATGGATTTTATAAAGAGGTAACAAGTAAGAAAAACAAAAAGCACGGAAAAGTGATGTTGTTTTGTCTAGAAGAAGAACAGCATTTTATTGGATTAAAGATGGTCTCACTTCTATTTGAAGAACATGGATTTGACACGCGGTTTTTAGGAGCAGATTTGCCAAGAGAAGCAGCGGAGGTTATGGCAACGGACTGGCAGCCCGATATTGTAGCATTATCCGTTACCATTTCATTTCACCTAGATCAACTTCCGCAATATGTAAATTTGTTAGAGAGTTTAGATCCAAAACCCATTACGCTAATTGGCGGAAGGCTCATTGCATCAAATCATGTTGCAAACAGTGTGGTTGACAACGCAAAACAAATACCAAGTTTAAACGAACTAAATGAATGGTTATTACGTTATAAAAAAGGGGTGGACATACATGTCGATGCTTAAAAGTGCTCCTGTTCCATATTTTACTGTGGACCGAAATCTTAAAATTTTAAATCGTTCCAAGCTAGCGATGACGACTTTTGCGTCGGTCGATAACTTCTTAGAAGTTGTTGATACGTTCAGCAAAGAAAAAGCAAAGAAATATTTAAGAACAGAGTATATTGCAAAAGACGACAACGAAAAAAAGGAAAACCGGAAGCGCACAACGCTCTTGGAAGAAAAAGAGTATACCGCCCAGAAGGTAGAGCTAGTGTTACAGACTGAGCAATCACCTTATGCTTTATTTGAATGTTTTATACAGTGGGATGAAGGAGTCGGACACTTAGTTTGCCTTCACCAAGACGAACGTATCAAAGAGCTAACAAAGATGGTCCAAGCTCATCAAAAAAGATTGGCACATACGGACTTTGAGCTCTTACAGCAAAAAGAGCGTTTAGAGGCGTCTCTAAAACGAATTAAGCAGCTATCAGCTTCTTTCATTAAGCTCTCTGAAAAGGTAGCTCTTATTCCGCTGTTTGGCGATTTAGATGAGCAGCTCGTAGCAGAAAATTCCAAAGTGCTCCAAGATGCTACATATGATGGTCATTATTCCATTATGCTCTTTGACTTTTCAGGAATTAATGAACTGAAACCAGAAGGCATCCACGCCTTTTCATCCTTTATGCGTTCGTTTGATATTATGGGAGTTACCTGTTATATCATAGGAATGAAACCATCTCATACAGAAATGTTAAAGGGAAATTCATTTGGTAATCAGATTATCTATATGAATAATTTAAGTGATCTCGTAAACATTAAACATTCTGTTGGATAAAAAAGCTGTGCCACGTGCACAGCTTTTTTTTGTTCTTTAAAATGTTATGCTGATTTTTAATTAGGGGAAATGTGTATAATACAGACAGAGTAGGGAGGTGAAAAAATGGAGCATAAAGAACATAGTGGGTTACATAAGCATGAGCATAGCCTAGCATGTGGACATACGAAAATTATGCATGATGGTCATATTGATTATGTTCATAACGGTCATCTACACCATAAACATAATGATCATTGGGATGAGTGTGTAATTCCAGTAAATGAAACTAACCCTGATGCATGTCAGCCAATTGAGTGTGGATGTAATCATGAAGAAGATTGCGGCCATGAGATGGTTCCCCATGGAGATCATATGGACTATTTAGTAAATGGAAGGCTACATCATGTGCATGACGGTCACTGTGACGATCATGGACCAGTAGAAGTCATCACAAATCATTGAATAGACCGAAGATTTTAAAAATGTAAGCGCATACTATTTACAATTTAGGTATCAATTGCTATTATTGTCTTACAGGATATTTGTTCGAATTATCTTGTAAGACAATCTACTAAGTCGATTTTCAAAGGAGGAAAAGTTATGGTAATGGAAGAATGGTTCGCACTTTTCGCACTTGCAGGAGTATGCATGATCCTTGTTAATCGCATGTTGCATAAAATCTATAAAGAAACAAGTACAGACGATTCCTAACATCTTCTCTTACTATGAAGGTGTTTTTTTATGTTTTGATATAAGAATATGTTTATATAAAAGAAGCTGGAAAAGAAATAATTAACCCAACGGGATATCCGAACTGTCGAAAGTTAACTCTTTTCAATAGTTCAGATATCTTTTGTTGGTTTTGAACTTATTTTTACAATTTAACCACTGTAGAAGCGTCATGAATTATCTTTGAGAAGAAATTATGACGTTTTGTTCCCTCTTATTTTTAATAAATTACGGAGTAGGTAAGTTTTGAGCTTCTTCTTTTTTCATCATATGGGACGGTAGGATAATTTCTTCATCTACTAAGAAGCTAAGAAGCTCTCGCGTAGCAAATGACATATAGCGTTCTTTCTTTAAAATAATACCTAGCTCCCACATTGGTGTTGGGGATGAAATAGGAATGCTACGTATGAGCGGGTTATTAATCTTTGGATAAACTGATTTTGGCAAAATAGCAATCCCTAGCTCAGAAGCCACGAGTTCAATGATGAGGTCCCACTGCGAGCTTTCATATGCAATTTTTGGCTGAAAGCCGGCTTCGATACACTCATGGATAATACGGTCATGAAGCGAAAAATCCTTACTAAATAAAATGAAAGGTTCCTCTTTTAATTCCGATAGAGACACGACCTGCTTTTGAGCAAGTGGATGTTTGTGATGAATATATAAGTTAAATTCTTCTTGTACAAAGGGATAAACATGAAACATAGGATTTTGCACCGGAAGTACAATGATTCCAAGGTCCACCTGTTCAGACTCAACAAGTTCAACGATACGCTTAGCACCTAATTCTACGAGCTCTAGGGTTACTTGTGGATGCTTCTTAGTGAATTTTTTGGCAATCATTGGAAAAACAATGGTGCCAATTAAAGGCGGGATACCGATTTTAATTTCTCCGGTTGGTAAGTGTCTAAGATCATCTAATAAAGCATGAAGTTCATGCAATGTCGAAACTAATTTTTGACTTTGATTATATACAACTTGACCTGCATCTGTAAGAGTCAATTTGCGAGTCGAGCGATCAAATAAATCTACACCCAATTCTTCTTCAAGCTTTTTCACAATTTTACTCAAAGCTGGTTGAGATAAATGAATAGCAGATGCAGCCTTAGTAAAACTCTTTTGGTTTACAACTTCCATAAAGTGTTGCAGTTCACGAATGTCCATAATCAAGCCCCTCACTAATATTCTTTGTTTTCATACTATTTATTCTATTTATCTATTTTACTTATGTTTCAATAAAATGTAAACTCTTACATAAGGAAACTGAATGATAATTCATCTTTTTTTACAAAAATGGTCCTTCGTACTTTGTATAAGAACACAATGTTGAAAGCGTTATCATTGATAGCTATACCCTCAGAAATACTGATTGTTAGAGCCTCCGATTTACAGAAATAATAACAGTTGTTCCCCATCTATCATCATTGATTTGTTCTTACATACAAAGAATAAGAATAAATATAGAAAGATGAAATTTATCAGACTACAAGAACACCTCGTAAATAAAGAGAAAATAAAAAGGGGAGAGTGGTCATAATGACATATGTAAAAGGTTTAGAAGGAATTGTAGCAGCTGAAACAAAAGTTGGGCATGTTGATGGAGATAAAGGTCAGCTAATTTACCGTGGATATTGGGCAAAAGATTTAGCAATTAACTATACATTTGAAGAAGTAGCTTATTTGATTTGGAACGGACAGTTACCAAATCATGAACAGCTTAATGAATTTAAAGAAGAGATGAAAGCGCATCGAGTATTACCTAAAAATATCGTAGCTTTAATGGATTGTCTACCTAGAGATACAGAAGTAATGAGTGCTCTTCGTACATGCATTTCAGCACTGGGGGATCCATCTTACAGTTGGCCGCCTACAAAAAATCAAGCGGTTGCATTAACTGCAGTTACGCCAACTATTATTGCTTACTGGTATCGTAAAATGAATGATTTAGAAGTGGTGGAGCCGAATGAGAATTTAGATCACGTGGCTAACTATTTGTATATGATTACAGGAGAAGTACCGGATTCAAGCCTTGTTAAAGCATTGAGCGCTTATTTTGTACTTACTATTGAGCATGGTATGAACGCATCAACATTTTCTTCACGCGTGGTAGCGTCAACCGAATCAGACATGGTCTCTGCGATTTGTGGAGCGATTGGTGCAATGAAAGGACCTTTACATGGCGGTGCTCCTTCTGGTGTTATTAGTATGTTTCAAGAAATTGGGTCTCCAGAAAACATTGAAACTTGGGTGCGACAGAAGCTTGAGAAAAAAGAGAAAATTATGGGCTTTGGACATCGTGTTTACAGAACTCATGATCCTAGAGCAGAAGCTTTAAAAGAAGTTTCCAAACAAATATCAAATGATAACGAATGGTTTGATTTTATTGTGAAAATTGAAGATACAACCATTCGATTGTTAAATGAATATAAGCCAGGAAGAAAGATTTACACGAATGTGGAATATTTTGCTGCAGCTGTTATGAAAGCAGTAGAGCTTCCAGCAGATTTGTTTACGCCAACATTTACGGCAAGTCGACTGGTTGGATGGACTGCACACGTACTTGAACAGTCAGAAGATAATCGGATTTATCGTCCACAGTCATCTTATATTGGTTATACTCCAGTTGAACAAAAACAATAAACAATCGAATCAAAAAGAAGCGGCTGTTGAAGAGTCGCTTCTTTTTGTGAATTAAATCATCACTAGTGTAATAGTTGATAGAAGCAATGAGGTAATGATAATTGCTATTAGTGGTCGAGCAGATTTGAAACATAACGTTTTAATGTTAACGTTTAATCCTAGACCAACCATTGCCATTGTTAAAAGGAACGTAGTTAAGGTAGGAATGGTGCTCACTATTGCATTAGGAATGTATACATATCTTTCTAAAATATAGCTATTGAAAATGCTCATTAAGAGAAAGCCCACTAAGAACCAAGGGAATTTAATGACAGTTGATGTCTCTTGTTTTTCCTTCCTTTTCATAAATAAAACAAACAAACAGCTAAGTGGAATTAACCATAGAACTCTGCCAAGTTTAGCTATAATAGCAAGTGATAGAGCTTCTTGGCCGGCAGGCATAGCAGCAAGGGTTACATGAGCGATTTCGTGTAAACTCATGCCAGACCATATTCCGTACTCTTCAGGAGAAAGGTCTAAAATTGACTGAAGAAAAGGGTAGGCAATGGAGAGAATGCTTCCAATTAGCGCAATAATCCCAACACTTATTGCAATGTCTTCTTCTTTTGATTTTAAAATAGGCGAAACGGCCCCAATGGCGGCTGCTCCGCATACGCCTGTTCCTACACCGAGTAATAATAAAATGGCCAAATCTGCTTTTAGCCATTTTCCAATCAGTAACATACAGGTAATTGATAAGATAATAACCAATGCATCTTTGAAAAAAATACCAATCCCTACGGCAAATATTTGATCAATCTGAAGCTGAAGACCATATAAGATAATAGCACCACGAAGTAAAAACGTAGATGCAAATTTAATGCCTGGCTTAAATTGAGTGGGATACCCAATGTAGTTACGATAAATAATTGCAATCAATAGTGCACAAGCAAGGGGACCTATCATTTGAAAAATTGAGAGAGATGCAAGTAAATATCCTCCTATTGCAACAGCAAAAGTAAAAGTAAGACCACCGGTATATGCCAAAAAACGTCCATTTTTTATAAAATTATTTCTATTCATGTTTTTTCACTCCAATATCATTTATACTTCTTCAGCTTAAAGGAAATTTAATTATTAGTGAAATATTGTTATTTTATTTCAATCATTAATATTTTTAATGATAAGTTCAGGATTTACATAATATGTTTTTCTTTGCTTCATACTATGACGTAGAGGTGACGTTATGGATAACAATGGAAGAGTTGTAACACTAACATCAGGGGAAGTGGGCTCTTTATGGGAAGGGTATATTGGTGAAACAATGCTCTTATGCGTAATGAAACACTTTTCACAACATGTATACGATGGGAATGTAAAAGGAATTTTAACAAAAAATACCGACCTTTTGCACGCTCGAATTGCACGTTATCAGCTAATTTTTGAGCAAGAGAAAATGATAGCTCCAGCAGGTTTTAGTGAAGCAGATGTTTTTTTGAATGCTCCGCGAATGTTTTCAGATAAGTTTTACTTATTCTATTTAAAGGAAATGGCCAGAGGCTCAATTATACAATATTCAGATGCGCTATTTGGTTCGCATCGCCGCGATATGAGAGAGTTTTTTATTCAAAACATGAACGAGTATATAGACATTTTTCACGATACGATTGAATATTTGTTGGAAAAGGGAATTGTTATTCGAACACCGAGTATCCCTATTCCTAGTAAAATAGAGTTTGTTGAAAGCGAATCGTTTTTAGGAAAGCTGCGAGGAAAGCAGCGTCCCATTACAGCACAAGAAATTAAAGCCGTGTATGTGAACTTAGATACGAATATGCTTGGAAAGTCTTTAATGATTGCGTTTAGCCAAGCGGCTGAATCAGATGACTTAAGAGAATATTTAGTGCGAGGCCGAAAGATTGCTCACAAGCATATTGAACTGTTTATCAATTTATTGACGGATGAAGACCTTCCCTCACCACAGCTATGGGATCCGGAAGTCTCTGAGTCTCGAATTGCACCTTTTTCAGATAAATTAATGATGTATCACACAGGCATTGCAAGCACAAACGGACTTTCTAATTATGGAACAGCCCTTTCAAAAGTTGCTCGTAAAGACATTACAATTGACTTCGGTCGATTATCATTAGAAACAGCTAAATTTGCTCTTGATGGCGTGAAAATTAGTATTAAAAAAGGCTGGCTTGAGCAGCCCCCTTTAGCTGCTAATCGTGATTTCCTCTCGAAATAATCAGAGTAAAATAATGTTCATCAGCGCTACAATGGTGTAAGATTATACCAGTGTGGTGCTTTTTTATGATTATAAGTAAAGGAGCGTCGTTATGAAAAATGAAATGTTAAGGATATTTGATGATAACAATCAGTTAATTGGACAAGCATCACGGGCAGAAGTTCATCGACTTGGATATTGGCATGAAACGTTTCACTGTTGGTTTATTAGTCATGAAGCAGCTAAAGACTATATTTATTTACAGCTTAGAAGTCTCGATAAAGAAGATTATCCAGATTTATTTGATATCACTGCTGCAGGACATCTTTTAGTTGACGAGACCGTTGAAGATGGAATTCGAGAAGTTGAAGAAGAACTAGGTGTAAAAGTCAAAAGGGAAGAACTAATTTCAATTGGAAAAATTCACTACGAAGCTTACAAAGAAGAGTTCATAGATAAAGAGATTGCGCATGTGTTTATATACGAAACGCCATATAAAATAAGCGACTATCAGTTACAGTTGGAAGAGGTAGCAGGAATTGTTTGTGTGGATTTTAATCATTTTTACAATTTTTGTTTTGGGAAAACAAATAGTTTTCTTGCCGAAGGATTCATATGCCAGGGCGGTGTGAAGTCTATCTTCAAAGATGACATCACCTACAACAGTTTAGTCCCTCATGAACTTAGTTTTTATCAACAGGTGGCAGAGCGTATTAAACAGTATTTAAATAGAAGATAAGCGAGGAGAAAAAATGGTTCATGTTCAACAATTTTTAGAGCATATTCACGTACATCCACAAACAGATCAAACATTACTATTAAAACACATACATAAGCAATCCGTCCTTACAATTCCTTTTGAGAATCTTGATATTCACTTAAATAAGCCTTTATCAATGAACCCAGAGGAAGTGTTTGATAAAGTTGTACGAAACAAACGCGGCGGGTTATGTTTTGAAACAAACAGCTTATTGTACACAATCTTAACAAAAATTGGGTTTGAAGTAAGGTTGATATCAGGCGCATTTTGGAACGAAACGCAAGAGAGTTGGAACAAAGACTGTACGCATCTCGCGCTCTGTGTAGAGATAAGTGGAAAAAGTTACTTAGCCGATATTGGAATTGGAGGTGGCTTTTTTGAACCTTTACTAATTGAGGACCGATATACGTATAAAGATCATAATGGTGAATATCGAGTGGTAAAGCGTAATGACGAATGGATTGTTCAAGAAAAAAACAATAATTGGCAGGATCTTTTTAAATTTTCTCTTCAATCAAGAAAACTAGAAGACTTTTATGGTGCCTGCAGGTATTATGAACAAGATTCAACCTCATTTTTTCGCCAAAAGAAGCTCTGTAGCGTAGCGACTAAGGATGGAAAAATCTCATTGTCATCCAATACGTTGAAAATTACAAACGGACTGAATAAAAGGGAAACAGCTATTAACTCAGAGGGTGAATTTAGAGCAAAGCTAAAAGAATATTTTGATATTGTTCTATAAAAGAAAAGCACAAGGAATCAAAGAATATACTAGGATCCTTGTGCTTTTTTATCTAAGTAAGGAACAAAAGGTTATGAAGATAAGAAAGGGATTTTGTGAGTTTTTAAATACTTTAAACCATAGTAAAAGCTGAAAATTAACACAAACGACCCGGTTGTTAAGCAAGTTTTCATAAGCGATCCTGCTCCTACAGTCGGACTTGCCGATAGTTTATACCCAAGGGAAAACAGCAGCATTGCTAGTATAAATAAACAAAAACTCATATATGAACAGCGGTTCTTAAAAGCAACAAATAACAGGAGAGTAAGTAAGTATAAGCCGCTCGTAAGCATCATTATAGGGAAAAATGGGTAAAATTTAGCCGCATAAATAAAATAATCCACTTGTGAAATGTCGTATCCTGATTGAATAGATGAACTAGCAACAGAAGTGTACTTTGCTGAGTCTCCCCATTCAAATGAATCATCAATTAAGTTGGAACCCTCATACCATGTTGCAGCTATTGATAAAAGAAATATGAAACAAGCTGCAAATAGCTGAGTCATATATTTAATTGACATAAATTACTTCATCTCCTTCAGATAATGCCATGCTCTAGGAAAACATTATATCAGCTTTTAGAAGAAGAATATTTTATTTTACAGAGTGTCATAAAACGTTCAAAATTCACATTAGGAAAAGTTGATGTTTCAATTTAATAAAGATAGGGGAACAATGACAAATAAACGTCATGTATAGGAGAGACAAACATGAAAATAGCAGTTATCTTAAACCCAAACGCAGGTAATAAAAAATTAATTGAGTCCATTGACCTTATTTGTAATAGATTGAGAACAATTTTTTCAGAGGTAAAGCTATATGAAACCGAAGCCCCAGGTCAGGGGAGAGAAATTGTAAAAGAAATTGCTTCTGATGTAGATGTTATTGTTGGAGCTGGAGGAGACGGAACTATTTATGAACTAATAAATGCACTTGCCCCTCTTGAACGGCGACCTATCTTTGCAATTCTTCCAGGAGGAACATGCAATGATTTTTCTCGTGCAATTGGTATGAATCAAAATCCATTGAAAGCAGTAGAGCAAATTATTGAGCAAAAGAAAACAGCGGTTGATATCGGCCAGCATAATCAACAGTACTTTTTGAATTTCTGGGGAATCGGTCTTGTAGCAGACGTTTCTGAAAACATTTTAGAAGATGGGAAAGAAAAGTTTGGCAAGCTCTCATATTATATGAGTGTGGGTAGAACGATTAGTCAAGTAGAACCTTTTGAAGTAAAAGTTGATAGTGATGAAACAACGTATGAGGGTGAAGCAGTAATGGTTTTAATTGGAAATGGCCCTTTCCTTGGTGGAAACAGGGCTGTTTTAGGAAATTGTTCGTTTCAAGATGGTCTTTTAGATGTATATGTGGTCAAACAAATGGCTCTTGAACCTCTCATCAAATGGCTTCAAACAGCGCCTGGAGAAGAGCAGATGGACCCAACAAGTCAACTATTACATTTTAAAACAAAACGAGTAACGATTGAGGCTACTCCACAGAAGACTGTAGACTGTGATGGCGAAAAAGAAACAGCTACGCCCGCAACAATTTCGGTTCTTCCTCATCATTTAGATATGTATGTTGGTAATATGTAAAGCGCCTGTAGCTGGCGCTTTTTATTATGGTATCCATTTCTTTGAAGTGAAGGTAATAATCATAAAGCTGCTCATCATGATGACAATCATCGAGTAGCAAAAAGCCGTAAAACCTACGATATGTAAGCCGATAAGCATAATTAAGCTGTCCAATAGAAAAATAACGAGGCCAATATTAATCGGCCATTTTGTTGAAATGATCAAAGCGATAAGATCAAGTCCATCTGAGCTGACTTCATATCGAAGCATTAAACCGATTCCCATACCAATTAGCACGCCTCCAATTATGGAACTAAAAAGTAAAGGTATTTCCATACTTCCATCAAAAACATTGAGCTTTTCTGTCATAAAAAAAGAAAAGAGTAGCCCAACGCTTCCATAAAAAAAATGTTTGCGATGGTAAAAAAAAGCGTAAATAAAAACAGGGATATTAACTATTAAAATAGATATGCCGATTGGTAAACCAATCATGTAATAAATAACTAAGCCCAAGCCGATAAGTCCACCATCTAATAAATGATGGGGTGCAATAAATCCGTTAAGTCCTAAGCCGATTAATAAACTACCACAAAAAATGACGACTGCACGAGTAAAAATAATCCTCACCCTATATAAAAAGTTATTCATTATTTGTTAAAAAGCTAGTACATTGATAATATATGGGAAGTTTGTCCAGTGTATGCCTTTCTTTAGAGAGATTATTAATCTATCAGATTGTTCTGTAAAATATCCAATTTATGCTATAATAAATAGTTGGATTTTCATACTATTTAACTAGAGGAGTGAGCATATGGTCGTTATTAGACGTGTAGTTGAAAAAGATGTTGAACGACTAGCAACGTTGATGAAAGAATATATTGTTGATTTTTACCATCAGCCTGAACCCCCACGAAAAGAGATAGTTTCTCATATTGAGTTAGTATTAGCTGATCCATCAAAAGGAGTTCAATACGTAGCCGAGGAACAAAATCGCTTACTTGGTTTTGCAACCATTTATGTAACTTTCAGCACACTAAAGCTAAAGAAAACAGCCATTTTAAATGATTTGTACGTCTTGCCAATGAATCGCGGAAATAAAGTAGGAGAAAAGTTATTCCAGACATGTGAAACGTACGTAAAAGAACATGATTTAGTGGGGTTGTCTTGGGAAACAGCCACTGATAATGAAGTTGCTCAGAACTTTTATGAGAAAATGGGCGGGGAAAAATCAAGATGGCTACATTATGAAAAATAATCGATTATTGCAATTTATAAACAAATTATGGTATAGTATGGAAATGGATGAGGTTGTACGTTAGTTGTTATGAAAGGAAAGGAGAAACTTACGAATTGAAGAGCAATCCAATTGTACATATGTGGAAACTTTTAACCGCGATTGGCGGGTTTCTCGTTGCTTTCTTTCTTTTTAAAGTTCGCAAAGGTAAGTAACAGATATATGAGTAAAAAGCACGATTTCGTTTATGAAATCGTGCTTTTTTGAGTTGAGGGAAATGGCATGCTAATTTTATCATGGATAGAATTCTTGTAAGAATGGTAAGTGAAAAAATCTCCTGTGGACTGCTGTATCGACATGTACAGCAAATAGCTATCTTTTGTCTCCATATAATAACTAGCACTGTCCAGCTTAAGGGAATAAAAACAATAATTGAAGTTAAGCAAGGATTGTTTTTGGATATGGGTTCCAGGATGCTCCTTTACCCACTCATATAGCTCAAAAACAGTGGTACAATCAGTAGATAACATTACTTTTGCTTTTTGTTGAATTTCATTAGCAGCGTTAGTGACTGAATCTTTAAGTTGTTTAACAAAAGAGGAGAGTTGTTCTTTCACATTTTTCTTCCTTTCTTATTTAGCCTTTCCTATAAATTGTGTTGAAAAAAGGGTTTATATACACTGGCTATTTATAAAGGAAGTGGAGTAGTTGTGCTGTAACAAGAGACATGCAAAAAATATAGCCAATCTAATTTAGTATTTGATAAAGTAAGGAATATAGAAAAAATAAGGAGTGTACAACATTTTGACAAGCATACAAATTCAGCCCTTAGACGTTAAAGCGGCAGAAGCAGCAGCAAAGTATATAGACACGTTAACAAAGCCTCAAGGAAGTTTAGGAAGGTTAGAAGAGCTAGCAATTAATTTGGCTGGCATTACACAAGAGACCTTTCCAACCGTTACACCGCCTGGAGTACTGGTATTTGCAGCTGATCACGGAGTTGTTGAAGAGGGAGTTTCGGCGTTCCCGCAAAGCGTAACGGCTCAAATGGCGCTTAACTTTTTAGCAGGAGGAGCGGCAATTAACGTATTTAGTAAACAAATTGGAGCTCAATTCCAGCTTGTGGATATTGGGATTGCCTCTTCAGTTCAACACAGTGAGCTTTCGTGCCAAAAAGTTAGAACGGGTACGCGTAATTTTTGCAAAGAGCATGCAATGACAAGAAATGAAGTAGAAAAAGCGATTGAAATAGGTATAAATGAAGCAACAAATCTAATTAAAAAAGGAATAAAATGCTTAATTGTTGGAGAAATGGGAATTGGTAACACTACTTCTAGCACGGCTTTACTAGCTGCTTTAACAAGTCATAAAGTAGACGAGCTAGTCGGCAGCGGTACAGGAATCAATTCTCAACAACTAAAGCATAAAATAAAAAAAATTGAGCAGGCATTAGAGAATAGACAATATGATGTCAGGGATCCAATTGCCATTTTGGCAGCTTTTGGAGGGCTTGAGATTGCAGGAATGGTTGGTGCAATGTTGGCAGCAGCTTCACATCGAATACCAATCATTGTGGACGGGTTTATTTGTACCACAGCGGCAGTGTTTGCTGTCCAAATGAATGAATTGGCTTCCAATTATATGTTTGCCAGTCATCAATCTGTTGAACCAGGTCATCGATTCGCACTGTCCATTTTAAAAAAAGAACCGTTGTTAAACTTACAGATGCGTCTTGGTGAAGGAAGCGGCGCAGCCATTGCGTTTCCACTTCTTCATTCAGCATGCTTAATGATTACAGAAATGGCGACATTTGCAGATGCCGGTGTTGCAAACAAAGAATAATAAAAAAAGACATACTCAGTATGTCTTTTTTTACATCACCATATATGTAGGTTCAGCATCATAATAGAATAAATTCCATAGCTTATGCCGGTTAATAAAAACGATCCCATAATTAGTAGTACAACAGCAACACGTCTTTTAATGGCTTTAATTTCTTTTTCTTGTGCTACACGGTTCATTTCGTTTCCTCCAGTAACTTGCTTAGAGATAAGATTTGTGAAGGTAATCACATATACATATGCCAAAATAACTAATTATTGTTTATCAAAAATACACTGTAATTTAATTACTGAGTTTAATTATGACTATCCACTTAAACTTTGCTGAAATTATTTACTTGTACAAATTGAACATATATTATAAAAAGAGTGGATAAGTTGATAGTATCGAAAGTAACATACAATCGCAATAAATACGATAATCATAATTACATAACAAAATAAAGAAAATTCTAAAAAAAGAGGTGATGCAGATGAATGGTACACTCATTATTCAGCATGGTGCTCCGTTTGTAAATGGAACGTCTGTCCCTCTTGAACAATCTACTATTGTAGTTGGACGAAAAGGAGATGGATGGTTGCCTGATTTAGCGTTTCAAAGCGCATACATCTCTCGCAAGCACTTTGAAATTATTACTACTGAAAACAACTATCAGCTTATTGATTTAAATAGCAAACATGGTACACAAATAAATGGACAACAGCTTATTCCGACTCACTCATATACACTTCAGCACCAGGATCAAATATCGATTGCAAATGATACAGCTGTCTTAACATTTATTAGCCAAGATATGGATGCAACATTAGATTTAGGTCCACTATTAAATGAAATTCATACACCTAAGCAATACGAGCTTGATCCCGTACTTCAAAAGATTAAAGTGAAAGATGAAGTATATGTATTATCAGAGAAGGAATATGCGTGTTTATCGTATTTGCTTCAACAGCACGATAGCTTCGTTTCAAAAGAAATGCTCAAAAAACAAGTATGGCCAGAACGAGTGATGGAAACAAATGATGTATTTGTTAATCCAGAAGAGCTTAATTCTTTGATGTACCGAGTTCGTAAAAAAATAGGAAAAACGCTTGATATTCAGGTAGTACGAGGCAAAGGGTATATGCTTCACTTTAAATAATGTCTTTGTCGCTCTAAAAGCCATGTGGTGAAATACCACATGGCTTTTTGGCTTGTTTGAAACATTAGCTTATTTTTACAGCCTGTACGCGAATAGAGGCTGCCGGCAAGTACCATTCATCGTGTTTAAAAAATGTTTCTTGTAACCTATCTTCAACTCTATTGAAGATAATCTGTTTTGTTTCAGCTGTTATATTCTTGAAAAGAGATGATGCATGTGTATCAAGCCAGTTACGAAGGCCATCTTCGTGCTGCAAAACGAGAGGGTGTGTAAAATAAATAGCGCTTTGAACATGAAATTCATGCTGCTCAAGCAAGGAAGTGTATTCTCCAATACTGGGAAAATAAAAAGGGAGAGAAAAATCAGATGAAATAATATTGAAAACAGCAAGCTGTCGCATTACTTCGTTAAAAACAGGATAGAGATGGTTTTTACCATTAAATTCTGTCACAAAACGTCCTTGCAGTCTAAGTGCACGATAAATATTCTTAATAACAACACTAGGAGGGTGAATAAGGTGAAGCGTGTTTTGGGAAAACACAGCATCAAACTGATCTTCATAGTCTAAATCAAGTGCATTGACGTGCATAAATTGAAGGTGAGGGTAATGATGCTGTGACTGCTCAACCATATTTTCAGACGAATCAATACCTGTTATGTTCACACCTAGAGAACTAAGCTGATTTGCCATGTATCCGTTACCTGAGCCGATTTCTAAGATGTTTTCACCAGCTTGAGGAGAGAGAACGTTCATTACATTTCCACCAAAAGACGAAATAAACGAAGACTGTGAAAGTGTCCGGTTCATATTGATACTGCCTCCTTATTAAAGGTAGTTAGAGAACATGTCGTTCAATCAATACAGCTTAAGGAGAAAGATACGCAAGGAACAATTGATTGATTAGTAAAATTATATCATAATTCTGACAAAATAGAACGGACCTTCTATCTTTATTTACAAGCCGTTCTTTTTTAAAAAAAGAGCGTAATTGACTGTTAGTCAATTACGCTGCTGAATTATCCCCACTTTACAAATAGAGGTAGGTCTGTGTGTCCCATTTCTCGAACATATACAAACAAGTTACCTTTGTGATGAATTTCATGATCAATTGCCATTGACACTAATTGGCTTGCAGGCATTTTTTGACCGAATACCGCAGAAGTATCAATAATGCGGTTTAACTGATCATCTGTTAAAGAAGCTAAGATTTCTTTTGTTTTTTCAGTATAATGAGAAGCTAATTCTGATAAGTTTTTCTGTTCAATATTATGCTTTTCTTCTAAAGGGGTAAGATTGCCTTCTTGTGCTATTTTGGCAAATGTATAAAAAGAAGTAAGCATATGTGTAGTGAGCTTATATGCTGACATAGATGTCGGTGTTGGTTGATAATCATAATGGTGTTCTTCAATTTTATCAATCAACATATTTGTTACGTTACGATGAGCTAAAAAATGATGTAAAAGGCGCTGAGACGCAGACATTATTACCACTCCTAATATGTAAATTCTTACTACATAACCAGTATACCATCATGATTAGATAAGGCAAAAACATATGCATAAAATGACGAATCTTGTAGAAAAATAGAAAAATAAATAAAAAAATGGTTGACACTCTAAAAAAAAAGACTTATGATACGTATATTATAAATTTTCGAAATAAATTGACTAAATTCTTTAATAGATATTTTGCGTTGATTGGGAGTAGTAAAGGATCTAATTATCACAGAGAGCTGTTGGTTGGTGTGAAGCAGTATAATATGACCTTGAACTCGCCCAGGAGCCCTTAAGATGGAACAGAATTTGCTTCTTACTATATCTTAACGTATAACCTCCGTTATAAGGTTTGTACATGGTGTACAAGTAAAGTGGATGTTAATCGATGGATTAATATCAAAAAGAGTGGTACCGCGGAGGTCAGCTGGCCTAACGTCTCTTATTGTAAAGAGACGTTAGGCCAGCTTTTTTTATTGAAGAAATTTAGAAAGAAAGGAACATCAAGATGAATCAAACAAATCAATGGACATCAAAGTTAGGTTTTATCATGGCAGCAGCAGGTTCAGCAGTTGGAATCGGAGCGATTTGGAAGTTTCCATATGTTGCAGGAACAAGTGGAGGAGGCGCGTTTTTATTAATTTTTTTACTTTTTACGTTATTAATTGGTTTGCCTTTACTATTAGCTGAATTTGTTATTGGACGCAGCACACAAAAAGATGCTATTTCCGCATATGAAAAAATTGCTCCAGGAACGGCTTGGGTATGGATAGGGCGTCTAGGAGTTATTACAAGTTTCATCATTTTATCATTTTATAGCGTTGTTGGTGGTTGGATTGTACTATATCTATACAGAAGCGTTACAAATCAATTAGTAGGTTCAACAGATGATTACGCAGCCTTATTTAACAATACAATTTCCAGCTCTTTTTCACCTGTCATAGGACAATTAATCTTCATGATTATTACGATTATAGTCGTTGCTAAAGGTGTTCAAAATGGAATTGAAAAAGCAAACAAATACATGTTTCCAGCACTATTTATTTTATTTATTGCATTAATTATTCGTTCATTAACATTAGATGGCGCGATGGAAGGTGTAGCATTTTTCTTAAATCCTGATTTTACAAAGCTAACATCTGAAAGCATTTTATATGCTATGGGTCAATCTTTCTTTGCTATTAGTATCGGAATTTCAATCATGGTCACATATAGTTCGTACTTAAGTAAAGAGGAAAGCCTGCAACGTTCAGGTGGAATGATTGTAGGACTAAACATTTTAGTTTCAATTTTTGCAGGGCTAGCAATTTTTCCAGCTGTGTTTTCAATTGGATTGGAGCCCACAGCAGGGCCGGGATTACTATTTAACGTATTACCAGCTGTATTTGAACAAATCCCGTTTGGTGGCTTGTTTTTAACAATCTTTCTAGCGCTATTCTTGTTTGCTACATTAACATCTGCATTTTCTTTACTTGAAACAATTGTAGCAGCAGTAACAAAAGGTAAAAGTGATAAGCGAACGAAGGCGTCTTGGGTTATGGGGATTTTAATCTTTATTGTTGGAGTTCCTTCAGCTCTATCTTTTGGTGTTTTATCAGATATAACGTTTGGTGGCAAAATATTATTCGATGCGCTTGATTATTTAACCCTTAACATCTTAATGCCATTTGGTGCTCTGTTAATCTCATTTTTTGTTTCATATCGCATGGATAAAAAAGCGGTATATGAAGAGTTTACATCGGGCTCCAGAACAGCGCAGCATTTGTTTAAAGCTTGGATGATTTTACTTCGTTACATTATTCCAATTGTTATTATTATTGTGTATTTGCATACGTTTGGCATATTATAAAATAGTAAGTAAAAAGGGAATCGCTACTTAGCGATTCCCTTTCAAATTAATTAAATGTTATGTTGTTTTAACTCTTCTAGTAAACGTTCCATGCCTTCACGGCTTAATGTTAGTTTTCCATCAGCAAGCGTTACGTTGTCAGATGCTACTTCTCCTGTAACTGCACAAGCTCCATTAGGCTCATATTTCTTTAGAATAATGCGATCAGTTTCTACAAAAATTTCTACAGGATCTTTTACATCTATTTCAAGTACACGTCGTAGTTCTTTAGGAATTACAATACGACCTAAATCGTCAACTTTTCTTACAATACCAGTCGATTTCATGTTTTAATCACCTTTACTTTAGAAATATTATTTTTGGAATTTCTACAAATGATTATATACTACAATTCGACAAATAAAAGCGAAGTTATCGAGATGTAAATGAACTGTAATATTATTGAAATGTTTTCTTTATCTATAAACAATACCTAAAAAATGGTAAAAATTTCAAATGCTATTTTGATAAAATAATAAGCTTTTGTGCTTGCGTTCAACCTTTATCTATGTTTTAATATTAAAACTGCTCATAAAATGCAAAATGAAAATCGTAATTATTACTATTTAACTAAAAGTGTGAAAGGATGAATATTCATTGGCTAAAAAATCAAAAGTTGTAAAAGAACATAAACGTCAACAGATGGTAGAAAAATATGCACTTCTTCGACAAGAACTAAAAGAAAAAAGAGACTATGAAGCATTACAAAAATTACCACGTGATTCATCGCCGACTCGTTTAAAGAATCGTTGCCGTGTAACAGGAAGACCGAGAGGGTATTTACGCCAATTCGGAATGTCTCGAATTACATTTCGAGAGTTAGCTTATAAAGGGCAAGTTCCTGGTGTGAAAAAAGCTAGTTGGTAAAAAAACTCTCCCTTATAGGAGAGTTTTTTTTATTTAGTCGCTGCGAAATAACGTGCAATACCTTCTGCAATACCGCGAGAAACTTGTTGCTGATATTGTTCAGTTGCAATGCGGTCTTCTTCAGTTGGGTTCGATACAAACCCAAGTTCAACGAGAACAGAGCGCTTGTTATTATGTTTTAAAACATAGAAATTAGCTTGGTGTGCACCACGATCTCTCATATTTGTATGTTGTACCATACTCTCTTGAATGTATTTTGCAAGTTCTTGATCACGGGCCGAATAGTAATAGGTTTCAATACCAGTAGCAGATGAACTTCCTGCATTATAGTGGATGCTAACGAATGCATCAGCTTCGCTTGCGTTGCTGATTTGCGTTCGCCCATCTAAAGAAATGAAGGTATCATCAGAACGAGTAAATAAAACAGTACCTCCTGCGCTTTCAACTTGTGCTGCTACCAGTTTAGCTGTTCTTAGTGCTAAGTTTTTTTCAAGCTCGTCTTGACCAACGGCTCCTGGATCATGACCACCATGACCTGGGTCAATAACAATTAGCTTCTTTTCTAAACCGGAAGTTGGGTTTGTCACTTCACCTGGTGTTGAAGGTGCTTCAGTACTCGTTAGTCCTTTTGATACCCAAGCTGTTTGAGAACTAGAATATTGAATTTGAACCCAACCATTTGACTCAGTTACTTTATTAAATGATTCCCCAGCTTGTGCTACGCGGAGAATGCTTGCACTTAAACTTGGCTGTGTACGTAAGTTAGCAGCTTTCGTAATCGTAATTTTTTCAGTTGGTTGGTTTGTTTCCGGCTGATTGGATCCTACTTGTAAATATCGATTGGCAACCCATCCAGTTTTACCATCGCTTGTTTTGATCTGCGCCCACTCACCGTTTTCTTTTATTACCGTAACCTTCGCATTGCGCGGCAAGTTGGTAACGATGGAAGCGGAAGTGCTAGCGGCAGAACGAACGTTTAAAGAGCTGGCGTTCACGGTTGCTTGTTTAGAAACGGAAGTGCCGCCATTTTCAGGAGTAGTAGCACTCACCTGTAAATATCGATTAGCCACCCATCCAGTTTTACCATCGCTTGTTTTAATCTGCGCCCACTCGCCGTTTTCTTTGATCACGGTAACCTTCGCATTGCGCGGCAAGTTGGTAATGATGGAAGCAGAAGTGCTAGCGGCAGAACGAACGTTTAAAGAGCTGGCGTTCACGGTTGCTTGTTTGGAAACGGAAGTGCCGCCATTTTCAGGAGTAGTAGCACTCACCTGTAAATATCGATTAGCCACCCATCCAGTTTTACCATCGCTTGTTTTAATCTGCGCCCACTCGCCGTTTTCTTTGATCACGGTAACCTTCGCATTGCGCGGTAAGTTGGTAACGATGGAAGCAGAAGTGCTAGCGGCAGAACGAACGTTTAAAGAGCTCGCATTCACGGTTGCTTGTTTGGAAACGGAAGTGCCGCCACTTTCAGAAGAAGAAGTAGCTCCCATTTGTAAGTACTGTTTAGCAACCCATCCAGTTTTACCATCGCTTGTTTTAATCTGCGCCCACTCACCGTTTTCTTTTATTACCGTAACCTTCGCATTGCGCGGTAAGTTGGTAATGATGGAAGCAGAAGTGCTAGCGGCAGAACGAACGTTTAAAGAGCTCGCATTCACGGTTGCTTGTTTGGAAACGGAAGTGCCGCCACTTTCAGAAGAAGAAGTAGCTCCCATTTGTAAGTATCGATCGGCAACCCATCCAGTTTTACCATCGCTTGTTTTAATCTGCGCCCACTCGCCGTTTTCTTTAATCACGGTAACCTTCGCATTGCGAGGTAAGTTGGTAACGATGGAAGCAGAAGTGCTAGCGGCAGAACGAACGTTTAAAGAGCTTGCATTAACCGTTGCTTGTTTGGAAACGGAAGTGCCGCCACTTTCAGAAGAAGAAGTAGCTCCCATTTGTAAGTATCGATCGGCAACCCATCCAGTTTTACCATCGCTTGTTTTAATCTGCGCCCACTCGCCGTTTTCTTTAATCACGGTAACCTTCGCATTGCGAGGTAAGTTGGTAATGATGGAAGCGGAAGTGCTAGCAGCAGAACGAACGTTTAAAGAGCTCGCGTTAACCGTTGCTTGTTTTGAGACAACATTTGTGGGAGAAGTGGATGATGTTTTTTTCTCTATGTATTCGCTTGATATCCAAGCGTCTTTGCCGTTAAGTTGGATTTTTGCCCATCCTTGTTGTTCTGTTAATACATTAATTGTGTTTCCTTTATACAGTTTGCCAACGATTGCACCACTTGTGCTTGGAAGTGCACGCACGTTTAATGATGTGGCATTCACAGTCGCTGGTTGAGCAGCTTCAGCTTCTAAATTAAAGAAAAGAGCCGAAGAGCTTAGAGCAGCAGTTGTACAAACTGCATACATCATGTGTTTATTATTCATTTTTTCCTCCTTGCATTCTACTAAATTTTCTTAAAAATAAAATGGATTTCAAAGCATATATCGGCAACTTAACCAAAAATTCAAGGTAAAACTATATTTCTCTTAAGTTACCTACATTATCCATGATACTATATGTCGAACAGTGGCGGTATAATGAATTTGTCCTAAACAAATGGAAGATAAAAAGGGCGATTTTTTTATCTTTAACTTTTACTTCATAAAAAAGAAGTATATATGAGCGAATATTAACAAGTAAATGGAGTATTTATTAATAATTTAGTCCACATGGCTCAGAATGAAAATAATCAGTTTTCATAAAATCTTTGAAAGAGAAAATTGTATAAAAATAATTGTTTGAAAATTATTTATTTTTAATCAATTTAATGGTAAATTATAAAGAAAGCTAAAGAGAGGTGGAGACCATTGGTTGAACTTGTGAATTACGAAACAAAATGGCCGGTCCTTTATGCATTTGAAAAAGAAAAGGTAACCTCAATGCTTAAAGACTTTTCAATTGAAGTTCATCATATCGGAAGTACAGCTGTCCCTAATATGTTGTCTTCTCCAATTATTGATGTATTAATAGGTGTTCAACGATCTGAAGATTTAAAATCAGTCATTGAAATATTGCAAAATGGCCCATATGTATATATAGAAGAAAGTAATATATTTATTGCTTTGAAGGATGAGGCTTCTTTGTCGCATTATCCAAAATATATAAAGCAAAATGACTTCTATTGCCAAATACCAAATCATATTCAGCACGCACACCTTTATGTAACAGCCATTAATTCAACGTTTTGGAATGATTGCTTACTGTTCCAAGATCAGTTAAAGCGTAGTGAAAGATTCCAGGAAGGCTATATTGAAATGAAACATAAACTTGCTTCTTCTTATTGGAATGATTCTAGTCAATATAAAGAGGGTAAGCAAGCTTATATTCAATCGTATGTTTCTTCTAAAAACTTACAGTCGGTGAATACGAAATAATAAGCCAGCGCAATTATGCGCTGGCTTATTTAATAGTTATTTTGTATCTTCTAAAATAATGGTTTCAAGTTGGTTTGCAGTATTCACGGCTAAAACCGTATAATTCTTACCGCTTTCTACTTTAGTACCTGGAAGTCCAAGTATTTCTTTGCCATCTGCGGTTGTGACACTTAGATCATAAGCACCAGGAGCAAGAGCCTGGTAGTCAGATACCGTTTTAAATTCTAAATTTGTAAACAGTGGAGCCGCTCCTTTTGGTCCAACATTAACAGCTGGAGCATCAGGTGAAAAGTGAGCAACACGAACGTTTGCTTTATCGGGCGTTCCGACCGTATTGTTGGATATTGCTTTTAGTTCTAACATATTTACTTTGTTAATAGCAGCAATCGTGTAAGACTTTCCACCTTCTACAACAAGCGTTGCTTTTACTACAGGTTCTTTTGTTCCTTTTGTACCAGCTGCATAAACTTCTACTTGATGTGATCCAGCCGGTACTTGTAAAAAGTCCGTAGCATCTTTAAATTTTACACCTTCTACAGCGGGTTTTGTATCTAAGAAGATATCCACTGCAGGCGCATCTGGAGAAGCATGTACAATGCGAACATCAGCATTCTTTGAAGGAGCTGTTTCGTTAGGCTCTTTTGTTTCAGCAGCAAATACGAGTGTGCGACTTATGGCAATCAGCATAATCGCAGTGAGTATAACTAATAGGCGTTTCATGTTCTTTCACTCCTCATTTCGTCTTAAGACAGTTGTATGTAAGGAAACTGTTCAACTATTAGCGTATACAAATTAAAAATAACTATACGAAAAGATGTACTACTTTGCTGGTAAGTAGTACATCTAGATAATGGCTATTTTAGCGATGAGGGCGTAGGAAAAACGTGCGAAATAGTGCAACAACTGCAAGCAACGTGGTTAATCCCCAAGTGAAGATATAGGCTAACCCAAGACCGATGTTTGCGTCTAAATAGTTATGTTTGGATTCGTCGTATAAAGCATAAAGCAAAGGAGCAGAACAAACAAAAAAACTAGCAAGTAGCGCAATGCTTTTCCATGGTTTAGGGCGTCTGATTGTCCAAAATAAGCATAAAAAAGCAACGAATAATAAAAGAAACGTTCCTACTTGTATTACGTTTAAAATAATCATACCGTTAATCACCTTCTTAATAATTGACTATGACTATTATAGGCATAGAACCTGGAAAAAGAAAGGAAAAAAAGCCTAAGTGATCATTCACTTAGACTTTTTGCATTGAATTGAAATCTGTACTTTTCGTCATTCGGGTTTAGAAAATGAAGTTTTTGCTTCTAAAGGAGCTACTAACACGCCATCTTTGGCAAACTGGACGAATGATACAAAGTGCGTAGATTGATTATGAGCTTGAATAGAAGCTTCATCTTTCCACTCTTCAAGCATTACAAATGAATTTTTTTCGAATGCATCTTCAAACAATTGATAGCTTACATTCCCTTCTTCTTCGGTAGAATGTTTAATTAATGTTTGAATAGCTTCTAAAAAAGCATCGCGTTTTGCAGGGTTAATTTTCATATAAGCTTGGATAGTAATCATATTTATTCCTCCTAAAATAAAAAGGTCTCTAGTAGTATTTTAAAACGTTGATGTTGTTAGTTCGAAAATCATCGAACAATCAACACTATAACACTTGAAAAGTAGCCATGCAAGCATTTAGATTTGAAGGTTCTCCCACATTGAAAAGAGGTATAAGAATGTGATACCTTTTACATATGAAAATTCCATATCAACCATCCAAATCAGAAATTCGTTTAACTTCTATCTTACATGCTTTGAGCGATCCCAATCGCTTGCGCATCGTACAGTGTTTAGGGAAAAGAAAGGAGAGTCATTGTTCTTATTATCAGACGCTTAACGTATCAAAATCAACGCTATCCCATCACTTTAAAGTACTTCGCGAAGCAGGAGTTATTAAGGTTAGAATTGAAGGAACACAGCACTTTTACTCGTTGCGAATAGAAGATTTAGAAGAGCTGTTTCCAGGATTACTACCAGCAGTTCTTCATATTAACGAAGAATTGTTATAAAAAGCTGAACAATTAGTTCAGCTTTTCTTAATGGTGGAGTAATTAGACTTCAAAATAGAGGTGAGTGTGCAAACTGCAACCTGGATTAAAATGAGCTTGGCAGTTTGGACATTGTGATTTACAGGATAAGTACTCAGTAACAGTTAACTCATTATGACATACCCCGCATATAATGGCTTTGGTATCAAACAGCTTTTTTGGCCAAACTTTAGCTGAGTGATCTGCTGTTTCTTCGTGACATTTATGACAAGGATAGTAGTCTTTGCAACAATAAAATTTTATTGCAATAATATCTTTATCGGAATGATAATGAACACAACGCGTTTCTTGGTCAATCATTTTTCCTTTAACGTTCTTAATGAAAACCACGCCCTTTTTGAAAACTAAACATGTTGATTGTATCATAAATTTCCGCATCGTTTATATTTTAAACAGTATATATAGATATAAGGTGTTATAATGGATGAGTTAAGCCTGTATCTTTTATATAAAGGCAAGGAATTTTTCAATGAATAGAAAATTAAAAATGACTGAAATGCAGTGTAAAGAGAGGAAATAAGATGAGTAAGAATGTAATCGTATTTACTGGTGGCGGAACGGCTGGTCACGTTACCCCAAATATCGCTATTATGAAAGAGCTAGATAAAGAAAAGTGGGATATTCACTATGTAGGCTCTCATAATGGGATTGAAAAAGAATTAATTACAAACTTAAATATTCCGTACTACCCAATTTCCAGTGGAAAACTTCGTCGATATGTAGATATGGAAAATGTAAAAGATGTTTTTCGAGTAGTTAAGGGAGTAGGAGATGCAAGACGGATTTTAAAGAAGCTAAGGCCATCGCTTGTATTCTCTAAAGGTGGATTTGTAACCGTACCTGTTATCATGGCGGCTAAGTCCCTTAATATTCCTGTATTTATTCACGAGAGTGACTTAACGCCGGGACTGGCAAACAAAATTGCTCAGCGTTTTGCGACAAAAATCTTTACATCATTTGATGAAGCAGCTGCTTATTTCCCGAAAGAAAAAGTTCAGGTTGTGGGCTCGCCAATTCGTCGAGAATTATTTCATGGAAAAGCAAACAACGGTCAAAGTTGGCTTCGTTTTTATGATAAAAAGCCGGTTCTGACAATTATGGGTGGAAGCTTAGGTGCGCGAAAAATCAATGAAGTTGTTCGTGAATCGCTGCCTGAACTTCAGAGGAAATTTCAAATTGTGCACCTGTGTGGAAAAGGAAACGTTGATGAGAGTTTAATGAATATTCCGAGCTACCGCCAGTTGGAGTATGTGAACGAAGAGTTGCCTGATGTATTAGCTGCAACTGATTATGTCATTACGCGCGGAGGATCTAATGCTATTTTCGAATTTCTAGCCCTTCATAAGCCAATGATGATTATTCCTTTATCTAAAGCTCAAAGTAGAGGAGATCAAATTTTGAATGCAAAAGCCTTTCAAAAGAAAGGTTACTGCACGGTTCTAGAAGAAGAGGAAATTACAAAAGAAACATTTTTACAAGAATTAGAACTTCTTCAAAAACAAGCAAGTGAAATGAAGCGTACAATGCGTGAAGCGACAAAAACAGACGCTATCTCTGTCTTAGTGAAAGAGATAAATAGCATTTAAAAAAAAGCCATGATTCTATCGTTGAATCATGGCTTTTTTGTTATGTTTGTATAATAAAAAAGATGGAAAAAATACGTAAAAAAAAGTGTTGACAGTAAATTTTAACAGGAGTAAGATTACTCTCATGAAACGTTCCACCAGTGAACGCTGAACCTTTGCTAGTTCAAGCATAGTAAGCAAAGGACGGAGGAACCAATTTATTGGGGTGAATCTCTTTTTCGAGTAGGGTTATTTCCAGATCCGAATCCGACAGCTAACTTCGTAAGCGTATGGGGAAAGGAAGGTGCATTTGTGGTCGTTTTCTATGACAATAGCAGCTAACAATACTTTTTTCCTGAACGAAATTCAGTGGGAGAGGAGTAAACCAATGCAGCTATCTAAGCCTATGATTCAGTTAATTGAACACCGTGCTCAGTATGAGCAGGATTCATTTGAGAAAGCGAATCGCTGTGTGGCACAGCTAACGCATCAGCATTTTTGTTCAATTATTGAAAATGAAAAGCGTTTATCTCTACGAAAATAGTAAATAACTATTCGCTTAATCTGCTTTATAGAGCGGGGGAACCAACTTTGTTCGGCAATGATGCCGTCCTTGGGGTGAGTCTCTTTTTTAAAGAGTAGGGTTACTTCCATAACCCGAATCCGACAGCTAACCTCGTAAGCGTTTTGGGAGTAAAAAATTCGTGTCTACCACGGCTTATTTGTCGTGCAAAAACCACGGAAGAGCTCCCTCTTCCGTGGTTTTTTATTTGTGGAAAAGAAGGGATGCTAGTGGAAACGAAGCAAATTATCGTTTGTATTCAAAGAGAAGAGCAAGTTTTGATGCTATCAGCTTTTCGTAATCAGCACCGCTTTGTTGTGTTAACGGAAAATGAGTCGGTGAGGGAAGATGCTTTGTTGCTAACGGACTCAGAAGTGATTTTTTTATCTAATATAAACAATGAAATCGCGCCTTTAGCCCAGGTAGATAAAGTAATTATTTGGGAAGAAGACATTGGGCGGTTATCAAGGATGATTGAAACAATTCAGCTTACTACTGGAGCTCCAATTATTTTGGTTACCCAGAATTCAAATTATTCAACGCGGTTTTTTCAGCTGCTAGGAGTGAAGTACGTTATTTATTCAAGAAGTCCTAAAGCGGCATTTTTACTAATAGAAGAGTAAGGAAGTGTACGTATGGATGTGCTAATGATCGGCAGTTTAGTTGGCTTATCACTGATAATGATAGGAATTATCAAGTGGTCTGAAAAGACCCTTGAAAAAAAGGAGGAGAAGCGGTAAATGTCCATGGTTTTATTGGGGATTTCACTACTTATTTTCTTATATTTACTTTATGTCTTAATGAACCCAGATGAATTTTAATAGTGGAGGAGTTTTTCAGTGAATACAATATTATTTACCATAGTACTGCTTTTATTATTAGTAGCGGCTGTCGCTAAGCCAGTCGGAGTGTACATTGCAAAAGTGTTTTCTAATGAACCAAATGCTGCAGGTCGAATGTTTATGCCAATAGACAGATTGCTGTATAAGGTAATTGGAATTCAACCTAAAGATCAAACATGGAAGGAATATGCAATTTCATTGTTGTTTGTTAATACGTTTATGATTTTAGTCGTATATACAGTGTTTCGAACACAAGCATGGCTGCCTTTAAATCCAAGTGCTCTTGAAAACATGGATCCAGCTTTAGCGTTTAATACAGCAATTAGTTTTATGACCAATACCAATCTTCAGCATTACAGCGGAGAATCAGGGCTTTCATATTTCTCACAAATGGTTGCTATTTTGTTTATGATGTTTGCAGCTCCAGCTAGTGCACTTTCAGTAGCAATTGCATTTATGAGAGGAATGACAGGTAAGAGTATTGGTAACTTTTTCACGGACTTTATTAAAAGTATCACGCACGTATTATTACCCGTAGCAGTTGTGGCAGGAATTATATTTGTGCTGCTAGGTGTACCACAAACTTTAGATCCTACAGTAACTGCAACAACTTTAGAAGGTGAAAAGCAAGAAATTGCAAGAGGACCCGTAGCAGCTTTTCTATCAATTAAAGAGTTTGGAAATAACGGAGGCGGATTTTTCGGCGTAAACTCTGCTCATCCATTTGAAAACCCAAATGGTCTCAGCAATATGCTGCAAATTGTTTTAATGCTGCTTTTACCAGTTTCTTTACCGTTTACGTATAGTAGGATGATTGGTAATAAAAGAGAAGGTAGAATGCTGTTTGCTTCAATGAGTTTGTTATTTGTGGTGTTCTTATCAATAGCGCTTATCAGTGAACAGCAAGGTAATCCAGCCTTTAATGATTTTACATTGAATAGCGAAAATGGATATCTGGAAGGAAAAGAAGTTCGTTTTGGGGTGGAAATGTCAACGCTTTATGCCATTGTGACAACAGCTAGTGAAACAGGAGCAGTCAATACTATGCATGATACTTTGACACCTATCAGTGGAATGCTAGCGTTAAGTAATATGCTTCTTAATACCGTATACGGTGGTGTTGGAGCAGGGTTCATTAACGTAATGATGTATGTATTAATCGCTGTTTTTTTATCGGGTCTAATGGTAGGACGCACACCTGAATACGTCGGCAAAAAGATTGAAGGCAAAGAAATGAAGCTTATCGCGGTTACGTTAATTTTACAGCCATTATTAATTTTAGGATTCACAGCGGTTGCGCTAACAACTAAATTAGGATTAGACGGAATATCCAACCCAGGGTTCCATGGTTTAACTCAGGTCTTGTATGAATATACATCATCCGCTGCGAATAATGGTTCTGGGTTTGAAGGTCTAGGTGATGCCACTGTTTTTTGGAATATTTCTACGGGTCTTGTTATGTATATTGGAAGGTTTTTTGGGCTCATTACGCTGTTGGCTGTTGCTAGTTCGTTGTCTCAAAAACAGCTCGTTCCACAAACATCAGGAACATTTAAAACAGATACACCTCTTTTTGGTGGAATCTTAATTGGAACGATGTTTGTTGTTGGCGCATTGACATTTTTTCCAGTATTGGTATTAGGACCAGTAGCAGAGTTTTTAACGTTATAACAAAAAGTGGAGGAAAGACATGAATAAGCATATCGGATCAAGTCAAACTCAGTTAGAAATGAATTCATCGACAGTAAAAGTAGAAAAAGATTATAAGAATCCCATTATAATTAAAGCATTAAAGGAATCTTTTGTCAAATTAGATCCTCGTATAATGATAAAAAATCCTATTATGTTTGTGGTTGAAATCGGTTTTTTTATTACGTTATGCTTAACCATTGTCCCAACTGCTTCTGGAGTAGATACGGTTGGAAAGGGGTTTAACTTAGGCGTTTCTATCATTTTATTTTTAACCATTTTGTTTGCTAATTTTGCGGAAGCACTAGCTGAAGGACGAGGTAAAGCTCAGGCTAATTCGTTGAAGCAGTCCAAAGAAGATGTTATTGCACACGTGTTGCAAAAAAATGGAGATATTAAGCAAGTTCCTGCTTCTCAGCTGACAAAAGGAGATATTGTGGTGATTTCACAGGGAGAAATGGTTCCTTTAGATGGAGAAATCATTAAGGGAATGGCTTCAGTAGACGAGTCGGCCATCACAGGAGAATCAGCTCCTGTGATGAAAGAAGCAGGTGGAGACTTTAGTTCTGTTACGGGAGGAACAACCATTGTAAGTGATGAGATTACCGTTCGAATTACGTGTGATCCTGGAGAATCGTTTCTCGATAAAATGATTTCATTAGTTGAGGGAGCTTCGCGTCAAAAAACACCGAATGAAATTGCATTAAATACAGTTTTGACAAGCTTAACGATGATTTTTTTAATTGTTGTGGTTACTCTGCCTGTTTTTACAAACTACTTAGGTTTTAAATTGGATACAGCCATTCTAATTTCCTTGCTAGTTTGTTTAATTCCAACTACGATTGGCGGTCTTTTATCAGCTATTGGAATTGCTGGAATGGATCGAGTAACACAGTTTAATGTAATAGCTATGTCTGGAAAAGCTGTAGAAGCAGCTGGGGATATTAATACAATTATTTTAGACAAAACCGGTACCATTACCTTTGGAAACCGAATGGCACATGAGCTACAAACGGTAGAAAAAGTGGAGAAACAAGAGCTATATAAGTGGGCGTTTCTTTCTTCTCTTTATGATGAAACACCTGAGGGTCGATCTGTTATTGAATTTATTAAAAAGCAAGGAGAACCAACTATTACAGAAGATGTAAGACAAGGAGTGTTTATTGAGTTTCAAGCGCAAACGAGAATGAGCGGTCTGAACTTAGAGGATGGAACGCTTATCCGAAAGGGTGCTGTGGATGCTGTGATTTCTTGGGTGGCGAGCCAAGGAGGAAGCATACCGCTTGACTTAGAACAAAAAGCCAATCACATCGCTAGTCAAGGAGGAACCCCTCTAGCGGTCGCTGTCAACAATAAAATCTATGGTTTAATTTACTTAAAAGATACTGTAAAACCAGGAATGAAAGAACGGTTTGACCAGCTTCGTAAAATGGGAATTAAAACTGTTATGTGTACAGGGGATAACCCACTCACTGCAGCAACAATTGCAAAAGAAGCAGGTGTGGATGAATTTATTGCTGAGTGTAAGCCAGAAGATAAAATCGATGTTATTAGATATGAGCAGGAACAAGGAAAGCTTGTAGCGATGACTGGTGACGGAACAAACGATGCGCCTGCGCTTGCTCAAGCTGACGTTGGTCTAGCGATGAATAGCGGAACAGCAGCGGCCAAAGAAGCTGCTAATATGATTGATTTAGACTCCGATCCAACAAAAATTATTGAAGTTGTATCGATTGGAAAGCAGCTCTTAATGACAAGGGGAGCTTTGACTACATTTAGTATTGCAAATGATATTGCTAAGTACTTCGCAATTATTCCTGCAATGTTTACGATTGCAATACCTAAAATGGAAGCGTTAAACATTATGAATTTGAGTTCACCGATTACAGCAGTATTAGCGGCATTAATCTTTAATGCAGTTATTATTCCTATGTTAATCCCACTAGCAATGAAAGGAATACGCTATCAGCCCATGAGTTCAAATGCTCTTCTTCGCAAAAATCTATTTATTTATGGTCTAGGTGGGGTCGTGGTACCTTTTATCGGCATTAAAGTAATTGATTTATTACTGTCAATTTTCATGTAGAGGAGCTATAAAGATGAATAGTAAAAAGACAAGCTGGTTTGTAATCATTCGTTTAACGGTCGTTACAATGATTTTATGTGGACTTATTTACCCGTTGACAATGACTGGTTTAGCACAAGTGATTGCGCCTGGAAAAGCGAATGGTAGCCTAATTTATTCGGAGGATAAAAAAATCGTAGGTTCAAGCATGATTGGTCAATCCTTTACAGAGAAGAAGTATTTTCACGGTCGTATATCGAGCATTGAATATAATGGAGCAGGATCGGGTTCTTTAAATCTTGCTCCTTCCAACAAGGAGTTAACAAAGCGCGTTGAACAATCAATCAGTGATTGGAAAAGGTCAAATAGCGTTCCAGAGAGTGGAATTCCAATCGACCTTGTGACAAACTCAGCTTCTGGATTAGATCCGCATATTACTCCGGAAGCTGCCTATGCTCAGGTAGAGCGTATTGCTAAAGAAACGAATGTTTCCAAACAGAAGTTAACGAACTTAATTAATGAGAATATAGTGGGCGGTACAATCCAACCTCAGTATGTAAATGTACTGGAGCTAAATATGGCATTACAGGACATGAAATAATAAATAAACACTTTTTCGAGAAGGCCTGTATATGGAAAGGAGCTTACAAGATGAAAGATGACAAAGCTCACCCCTACTTTAGAAAGAAAACACCAGATGAACTTTTAAAGGAGTTTCATTATAAGCAGCTAGGAGAGTTTAAGCTTTATATTGGAGCAGCTCCTGGTGTAGGTAAAACGTATAAGATGCTACAGGATGCCCATGATTTACAGCAGGAAGGACTAGATGTTGTTATAGGTTACATCGAAACACATGGACGAACAGATACGGAGCGAATGATTGGAAATCTAGAAATCATTCCGAGACAAAAGATTGTATACAAAAAGAGAACATTTCATGAGCTTGATTTATTAGCCATTATTCGTCGTAAGCCTCAAGTTGTGATTGTGGATGAATTAGCTCATACAAATGTTCCGAATATGCCTCATAAAAAGCGATTTCAAGACGTTTTGTATTTAATAGAGCGTGGAATTTCTGTTTGGTCAGCTGTAAATATTCAGCATATTGAAAGCTTAAATGATTTTGTGTATAACGTTACAAAAGTCAAAGTGAATGAACTAGTTCCTGATCCCATCATTCATAGAGCAAAAGAGATTCAGCTGGTTGATGTCACACCAGAAGTTCTTCGAAAACGATTGAAAGAAGGAAAAATCTATAGAGAAGCAAAAATTGAACAAAGTTTGCAAAATTTTTTTAAACTATCTAATTTACATGCACTTCGTGAGCTATGCTTAAGGGAAGTAGCTGCTGAAATAGACCAGCAGCTGCTTCATTCTCATGAAATTGGAATAACGGGTATCTGTGAACGTATTTTAGTTTGTATTCAATATAGTGAAACAGCAGAGAAATTAATTAGGAGAGGCTGGCGGATGGCTAATCGCTTAAAGGCAGAACTGCTGTTGTTGCATGTTGTTTCAAACGAACAGTTGACGGAAGAGCAAAAAAAGCGTATCGAGGATTGGGGTAAGTTTGCAGCTACATTTCAGGCAAAACTTATTGTTGAACAAGCTAACGGAAGGAAGCCAGCTCGAGTTATTGTGGATGTGGCGACTAAAAATCATATTACACAAGTTTTATTAGGACAATCAGCGAGGACGCGTTGGGAAGAAATACGCAAAGGATCGATTGTGACAATGATTATGCGTCAAACAGAAAACATCGATATTCATATTGTATCGGATGGAAAAAGGCGATAGCAACTCATAAAGGAGAGCTAAAATTGAACGTTGCATTTTTTATCATTCCAAAAGTTGAAGTAGTAACATTATTAGAAACGGCTACGGTTCGACAAGTGTTAGAAAAAATGGAGTACCATCGCTATTCATGTGTACCGGTAATTAATAAAAGCGGTCAATATATAGGTACCATTACAGAAGGAGACGTGCTTTGGGGATTAAAAAAACTAGGACATATAAGTGTTCATGAATTAGAGCATGTCTACTTGGAACAGATACCGCGTTATAGAGATTATAAGCCTATTTCTATAAACGATGAGATAGAAGATATATTTGGGCAAGTAACAGAACAGAATTTTATACCGATTATTGATGATCAAGGTGTATTTATTGGAATTGTAAGAAGGAGAGAAGTGATTGAATACTGTTCGCGACTCATGCTAAGAGCACAAGTGTAAGAAAAGAATTTTATGTAAACAGACTGAGAAGCATATTTTAGTTAATGAAATATCCGAGCTATGAAGATTATCTCTTTTTATGGTTCGGCTTTTTTGTTCATTTGGAGAATGATTCAAGAAATTCGTGTAATGAATCGTCGAACACTAAGGTTTTTGGGGAACTAGAGGAAGAGCTGAGACGCTACAGCGAGGAGGCTTAGGCTCTTCTTCGAAGAAAAGTGAGACCCTGTAGTGGAATAAACGTAATTTTACCTCTAATGATAATAGAAACGCAATGACTTGCCTGTGGAAAGGAATCATTGCGTTGTCTCCTACCTTTTTATTTTACGACAATTGTTTCTTTTTTCTTTTTTCCTTCTTTTTCCCATGTTACTTCAATCATAGCAAACGTAATATCTTCTGTTACTTGGCTGCTGTCTTTTACGTCATAAGCTTTAAGGTTATTACTTAATACCGTATCAACAGAAAGCAGTTGTTCAGCATTTTCTTTTTGAATAGGTTGCACGGTAGTATAGCTTTTAACTTCGCCTTCTTCTTTTAGAAATTCTACTTTGCCACGCCAGTGTGCAGTTTTTCCTGCTAACGTTTTAAGAGGCTTATCTACTTTTTTAGCGGTTGATTTATGGTCATTAGCGTGAATGAAAGACAAGATATTATCGCGCATTAACGTCATGGAATAGTTGTGATAAAAATCTTTATCAATTTCCCCTTTTTCAAGAGCTAAATCAAGCTGAGAAAATTGCTTATCTGCTAAAAATAATAAAAGTTCCTGTTCGTTAATATCCCGTTTTTCAGCCATTTGAGCAATCGTAACTCCGCTTTTCCACTCCTTTTTAAATTCCTTACTATTTATATGTAAAAACTCTCTTAGTTCACTGTAGTTATAACGATACTGAAATCGTGGTTCTTCAGCAGCCCATGAGGGAGAAGTATAGATGAACAGCAGCATTAATATTGTTCCAAAAAGGATGAATTTTCTCATAGTAATCACTCCTTTCATCAGATTGTTTGTTATTGGTTAGCTTTTAACAGATGTACTAAATTATGCATTATTCTTTACTTATCACCTCATTAGGCAATATGATGAAGTATGATAAAAAAGTGACAATTTGATAAAGAATATGTAAAAGCTAGTCTCTATTAGCTTCATGATGATATAATAAGAGGTGTAAAGACGTAACTTGCGTAATGGAAACCTCTAATATTAAATTAGGGGTTATTTTTTTTAATATGTGGGTGTAGTCTTTCTATCATGTAATGAGAATAAATGTGTAAAGAAGAAAATAATAAATAAATGAATGTTTTAATAAAGGAGTTTAAAACATGGCTACTGAAAAGACGACAAGTGATCAGCTAAGAAGTCTGTTTAAGTCCTTAGTCTGCATAGTTGCACTCATATATATCATTCGTACATTTATATTTGGTCCATATATAGTCCAGGGAGCTTCAATGAACCCGACGCTAGAAAATGGAGAACGATTATTTGTTAACAAGCTGTCCTACGCCATTCATAACTTGCAACGTGGCGATATTATTATTGTTGATGGAAGTGGAGCAGCTAAACATTATGTAAAACGAGTTGTTGGGTTACCTGGAGAGAAAATCGAGATGAAAGATGATCAATTATACATCAATGATAAGAAAGTGAAAGAACCGTATTTAGAGCGAAATTTACAAGCAGCTCAATACTTGCAAATGCAGTTAACAGGAGATTTTGGCCCAATTAAGATTCCTAAAGATTCAATTTTTGTAATGGGCGATAATCGATTATATAGCAAAGATAGTCGAAATGGATTAGGGAATGTTAATATTAATGACATAGTGGGAAAAGCGGAGTTTGTCTTTTATCCTATTCAGGACGTAAGGAACGTTTATTAAATAACGTTCCTTTTTTATGTGATAAATCGTTATAAAGGATTGAAATAAAAGCCAAGCTAAAAGAAAAAAGGGTGTGAAACCTTTGAACGCCTCATATGAGAAATTATTTAAACATTTTAAGTTTGTACATGGAATGGAAATGAAAAATCGCCTTGTTATGGGGCCTCTATTTACTCAGAGTTCTCATGGGAATGGAGAGCTGTCTGAAAAAGATATGGCTTTTTATCGAGAACGAATCAAGGACATTAGCATGGTAATAGTGGGGCCTGCTTATATAGAAGAAGGCGGAAAAGTAATGGATGGTCAACTAGGAATTCACAGAGATTATGTAGCAAGAAAGCTACACGAATTTACAGCTATGGCAAAAAGAATGAAGGTTAAAACCATTTTGCGTATTTCTCATGGTGGCGCTTTGTCAGCTGAGTATTTAAAAGTTGGAGAGGAAGCAGTTGCTCCTAGTAGGGTAGCAGTTCGTAGGAAAGGAAAAAAGCCAAAAGAATTAAATGAAACCCAAATGGATCATACGTTACATGCGTTTGCCCGTGCAACCGAGCGTGCCATTCAAGCAGGATTTGATGGGGTTGAAATTGAAGGAGGGAGCGGACACCTTTTACAGCAGTTTACTTCAAAGCAAGCGAATCATCGTAAAGATAATTTTGGAGGAACAGCGGAACATCGTCTATCTTTTTCCATTGAAGTCCTTCGTACGGTCTCAAAAGTTATTAAAAGCGCTACTAATAGACCTTTTTTGCTTGGCTATGCAATGACTCCAGAAGAAAAAGGGTACGGAGGCAATACAGTGGATGATACCATGAAATGGATTGATCAGTTAATTGAAGAACAAGTTGACTATGTTCATTTAGAAGTTCAATCTTTCCATGCTAAAACAGCCCACCATAAAGAAGGTGAAGCTGAAGTTGTGCCGGCAATCATTAAACATGTAAATCAACGTATTCCCATTATCAGCGGCGGTAACTTGTTTACACCTCTACAAGTAGAGGAAGCAATTAGAGAAAAGTTATCCATGGTAACGATTCAACAAGCTTTAAATCTGGATCCTCACTGGGTTGAAAAAGTAAGAAGAAGCGAAGAGCCATTCTATGGAAAGCTTCCTATAGTAGAAGAGATTGAAGCTTATCAAAAAGTAGATAGTAACGAAGTTGAAGATTTACTGGAGGAACTTTAAAGCGGCTAGTATTTATGATTTTTTAAAATCGCAGTTGACTTCTAGGAATAGTTTGAATTAAAATGAAACCATCTCATCAAAGCTGAATATAATGTAGCTATCAATGAGTGGGCTGATCGGAAAAACCGAAGGCTTCTAACAATAGGTTAGGAGTCTTTTTTTGTTACTCAAAAACAAAAAAGACTTTAACAGTAAAAGAAAACAATTTATCTTCATGGAAGGGCAAGGGAATAAAAATGAAAAAATTACTTACGTTTGTAATTATCGGATTTTTCGCTCAATTAATTGATGGTTCGTTAGGAATGGCTTACGGAGTTACTTCAACAACTTTATTATTAACGTTTGGAATCGCACCTGCGGTCGCATCTGCATCCGTTCATTTAGCGGAGGTAGTAACCACTGCTGCATCAGGAGCTTCACATATTAGGTTTGGAAATGTCGATAAGACAACCGTATTACGCTTAGTAATTCCCGGGTCAATTGGAGCGTTTGTTGGAGCTTGCTTTTTAAGCAACATACCAGGTGATTTGGTAAAACCTTATATATCTACCTTTTTACTGCTACTAGGGGTTTACGTTTTAATACGGTTTCTATTTATCTTTAAAACAAGTGAAGAAAGGGAAGCAAAGCCATTATCTGCAAAACAGTCAATTCCTCTGGGCTTAATAGCAGGATTCGCTGATGCTACTGGGGGAGGCGGATGGGGACCAATCGCTACTCCGGTTTTGCTAACAAAACGTGGATTAAGTGCTCGTAAAGTTATCGGTACAGTGGACACGAGTGAGTTTGCTATTGCGGTTTCAGCTACTTTAGGATTTTTAATTTCGCTTGGATGGGAACAAGTGAACTGGATGTGGGTAGCTGCTTTAATGATTGGTGGAATTATTGCAGCTCCAATTGCAGCTTGGCTTGTAAGGATTATTCCTGCACATTTACTAGGGGCTCTGGTAGGTGGCTTTATTATCTTGACTAATACACGTACTCTCCTAATGTCTAGCTCTGTTTCCACTCTTATGCAAACAGCTATCTATGCGTTTATTTTAATTGTTTGGGCTGCTTCCATTACGCTAGCACTAAGAAGAGGACAAAAAGAAAAAAGAGAAGCAGGAAACCTTTCAAATAAAGTGGTAAATAGTTAAAGGGGACAGTTCCTATCATGTATAGGAACTGCATGTATCTCTTGCTTTATAAAAGAAAGGAGCTATTTATATGCCGTTTAGCTATGTAGAATCATTATATTGTCCAAAATGCCAAAAAAAGTATGATGCATTGCAAGTACATCAGCTTTGCATATGCGGTTCGCCACTTTTAGTTTCATATGATTTGCAAGCAATAAAAGATCGTGTAACAAAAGAAGAAATTGAAAAACGTCCTCCAACTTTGTGGCGCTATCACGAAGTTTTACCGATTCAAGATGAATGTAATGTTGTATCTTTAGGCGAAGGCATGACGCCTTTAATTGAAATGCAAAAGCTGGGCAGTCGTTTAGGAGTAGAAAAGCTACATATGAAGGATGAAGGGCTTGTTCCAACGGGATCATTTAAAGCTAGAGGAGCAGCTGTTGGAGTTTCAAAAGCGAAAGAGCTTGGAGTTAAAGAACTGGCAATGCCCACAAACGGAAATGCAGGGGCAGCGTGGGCATTATATGCCACAAGAGCATCAATTAAGTCACATATCGTTATGCCTGTTGACGCACCGCTAATTACAAGAAAAGAGTGTGCAATTGCAGGAGCTAACCTGTATTTAGTTGACGGTTTAATTAGCGATGCAGGTAAAATTATTAGTCAGCTCGTGAACGAAGCGGGAATTTATGATGCTTCAACGCTTAAAGAGCCTTATCGGATTGAAGGAAAGAAAACGATGGGGTATGAAATTGTCGAACAGTTGGATTGGAAGCTACCCGATGTTATTCTATACCCTACAGGTGGAGGCGTGGGTCTAATTGGTATTTATAAGGCCATCTGTGAAATGCAGGAGCTTGGTTGGGTAGAAGGGAAAATGCCAAAGCTTGTTGCGGTACAAGCAGCTGGATGTGCACCGATTGTGAAGGCTTGGGAGACTGGTGAAAAAGAGTCGGTTTTCTGGGAGAAATCAACAACAAAAGCATTTGGGATTAACGTCCCAAAAGCTATTGGAGACTTCTTAGTTCTAGACGCACTGTATGAGTCAGAGGGATGTGCCGTTGCCGTAACGGATGCAGAAATTACAAAGGAACAGTCTTTAATAGCTGAACTAGAAGGAGCTTTCGTTTGTCCAGAAGGAGCAGCAACTTTTGCAGCAGTTAGGCAGCTAAAAGCGAACGGTTGGCTAAAAGGAATGGAGCACGTAGTGTGCTTAAACACTGGGCAAGGAATAAAATACCCAGAGAGTGTAGAAGAGCATGTAGAAGTTTTACAACCTAGTGAGCGAATTTCGTTTATCAGATAATGCTTGATTTAGTGTTGCTATGGTACAATAGGGATAAAAATGACCGAATGAAGATTACATAATCTGCATTGGAATATAAAGGTGTGAAAGAAGTTCGTGGTTTATTTTATTCTAGTACTTATAGCAGCAATTGAAATTATCGTTTTAGGAATTAATCGATCTGTATTTGCCAATATTCCATTGGTAGAGTTTTATATTGTCCCTCTTATAATCGTAATAGCAGTAGCTATTTTGCTGTCAAGACGACCAAATCGAATGATGCGAATAGCTAGACAAGGCTTCTTTACTGCTGCCATTATTGTATTAGTGTTTGTACCAGTTATTTATACAAACAATCTTCCACTTTATAGTTACAAAGAAGCAAAAGATATACTTGCCCAGCGAGAGCAGCTTCTTCTATCTCAATTCATGGAAGGGGATAAAGTGTATGAAGCAAGCGGTCCACAGAATTCTCAAAGGAGACACTATTTACTAACCGTTGCGCGTGGAGAGCAAGTGTTAAAGTATGCTTTTGACCCTTTTAGCGGAGGCTTTGAACTAATATCTAGAGGCGACAAACAATAAAAAAAGACTAGCTTTTTTAGCTAGTCTTTTTTAGTTGAATGTGCGAATTCCACAAACCCTGTAACAAAGTTTTGTGGAATTCGAATGAGCACTTCTGTTCGCAATAGGAAGTTTTACCCTTTTTTCTATTACAGAATTTGTTATTATTAGGTAGGAGCTGTTAGGCTATGTAGCCACTACTCTGTTAGTACGAGGTGCAGAAGAAATGGTCAGGTTAAAATCAATGGTTTCTAGTCGGTTCAGCTAACTGAATCGATATTTTTTTGAAGAAATGTTGTTAAAAATTTGAAACCTTCATATTAATATCTCGTATATAATGATGTAATGTCACAAAAATGTCACAAAAATGTCACAAATGGAGGTGGAAAAGATGAAGAGTTTATTAGAATACCGCTTATTAAAATCAAATGAAACATATCATTCAATCTATCATTATGAATCTATTGACCTAGATCAAGTGCTCGCTCGAAGAGAATGTGAATTTTTCGTAAAAGAAGGTGTTACCTATAAGCAGCGTTCTTCTGCTATTGAAGATGACATTCATGTAATCTATGTTGATGAGTATGAGCACGCTCCTAAAGAAGAGAAGGAAAGTGATAGCGAATACTTAACGCTTGAAGTTAGAGAACTGAATTCATATCGTAATCACCCGTTGCTTACACTAAAATCCTTCTCAAACCATCTAGAAGTGCTCTCGTATCTAGGGGCTGTTTATACTTATTTCAACGGTCAAGAATGGGAACGTGATTCAGCGGAGATTGATGAAGATCGAAAAGTATATGTACTATATGTCACTGAAACAGGAGTTAAGTATTGAGGAGGAAGAAAGATGTCAAAAACACAAAAAATGATGGCTGGCGTTTTAACGACCGTAATGGTTACTTCACTCGTTGGCTGTGGGTCAAATCGCCCTCCTAAACCAAATGATGATAGCTGTAGAGATTGGGATTGGGATAAAGATACGCAAACCTATTACTGTGATAGCTCATCAAGTACAACTGGTGGAGGGCATTACTATCATAATGGGAAAACGTATAGTTCTAAAAAAGCCTTAACAAGTGACTCATCTTATAAATCCTATAAGTCTGGAATTGGGTCGGGAACCAAAGGCGGTTTCGGAGGATAAGCATGACCGATATACGCAAACAATTTTATGAAAATATTGAATCGTTTTGGCATGATTTATATGATGAAGAGTATGCTTTATACGATATAAAAGTGGAAAAAAAAGAAAAAATTATGCAGATTAAAACCGCTGCAGATCGAGTAGGGCATGTGTTTTTTAAAACAGCTCATCTGTTGCGAAAGCTTGACGATAAGACGTTGCAATCATTAGGATTTCCGAAAGAAGTGTTACCTTATATTCGGCTTCAGACTATGGAAATAGAAACTGTGATTTCTCGAATTGATTTCATTGTTAACGAATCTGGTATCAAAGTAATGGAATTGAATGCCGACACGCCTACTTTTATTAAAGAATTATTCCACGTGAACCGTCGTGTTTGCGAGCATTTTGGGTTACATGATCCTAATCTAAATGAAGAAGAACATTTATCTCGTGTGTTAACAGAAGCTATTTTTAAAGCTTATGAAGAACTTGGGAAGACGACGTATCCGCATGTTGTTTTTTCATCGCATAGTGACCATAAAGAAGATAAGTGGACAACAACATACTTAATGGAAAAAGCAAATGTAAAAGCAAGGTATGAACCGTTAGATAAGCTTAGAATTGTAGATGAGCCAATATATGAAAATGAAGAGCTGGTTTTAGAGCCAGGATTATATGATACACATGGGCAAAAAATTGATGTTCTGTATCGACAAACTTACCCCATTGAGCACTTAGTGAACGATAGAGATCCAGTTACAGATGAAGGCGTTGGTGAGATGCTTTTAAAGCTTGTAAAAGATAAGCAGCTCGCTATTATCAATCCATTATCTGCATTTTTACTGCAATCGAAAGCAGTTCAAGTTGTGATTTGGGGGCTACATGAGCAAAATCACTCATTTTTTACAAAAGAAGAGCATGAATGGATTTATACTTATTTCTTACCTACATATTTAGAAGAAGACATTTTTATACAGAATCAAATGGCTTATGTAAAAAAACCTTCGTTTGGCCGTGAGGGTGATACGGTTGAAATATATAAAGGTTCAGGTGAAAAAGTAGCTGAAGACGCTCAAAGAACGTATGAAGATGAAGTGCCTGTTTATCAACAATTCTTAGAACTTGACATAGCAGAAGTCGTCACTGAGAAAGGAAAGCAAACTGCGCACATTATGTACGGGTGTTTTTTATTAAACGGAAGGCCAAGTGCAGTTGGTATTCGAGCAGGAAATCAGATTACAGATAATGCATCGTATTACTTGCCAATTGGACTAAAAAATGAAAGTGAGGATAAAAAAAATGGCGTTGACTGAATGGATTGAATGGGGAAGTATTGGTAGCTTTCTAGCTCACGTAGTTGTAGGTTTACTTTTGTTGTTTATTGGAATCATCGTATTTGAATTAACAACAAAGTTCAATGACCGTGAACTTATTAGAAAAGGCAATCTGGCCGTTGCACTTAAGTTATGGGGAAAAGGAATTGGTCTTGCAATTGTTATCTATACCGTGTGGAGCAATAGTTTTAACTTAATTGATGCAGCTGTTTGGGGGATAGTAGGAATTGCAACACAGGTAATTGCTTATTGGATTATTGAATACATTATGACACCTAAAACAAACTTGGCAAAGAAAGTGGAAGAAGGTAATATTGCCGTTGGCTTTGCTTTGTTTGCTGCTGCAGTTGCCGTTGGCTTTATTGTTGCAGGAAGTTTAACTTATTAACTTCACTTAAAGTTTTAAAGGATGCAAAATAGACAAAGGCGATTCCTTAATTAAGGGGAATCGCTTTTTTGTATTTGGGATTGCTCTGCATCAAGAAGCTCTTTTGTGTGAGCTCGATCAGCTTGAACAATTCGTTGCTGCATATAAAAAGGAATCACAAACAGCAAAATAAATAAAAACAGATAGCCCATGTGCTTTCCTCCACTATTCAAAGTCTTGTATTTATTATGTGAAAAACTCATAAAAATAATTCTTTTGAGAAAGTATCATCCCGCATATATTTTTCTTACTTTGTTTCGCATAGTTTTGTACGCGAAACAAACACTAAATACAGCCTTTTATACTGAATAAAATAAAGAGGGTGAATAAATGAAAAAGAGATTTTTGTTGTTAAGCTTTACGATTATCCTATTAATTAGTTGTAGTCGTTCAAATGAAACAGCTAGGCCAAGCCTTTATCTAATTCCGGATGGATACAGAGGCTGGGTGGCGGTTGAATACGATAAAGATAATGGGCAGCCTACAGAAATGGAAGGAGATTATACAGTTTTTCATGTCGATAGAAACGGGAGAAGCCGAACAAAAACGTTGCTTACACATGAAGGTTGGGCTACTAATAAATATTATTATGTAAGCGACGGCGGCGAGAGAAAAGAGTTAAAACCAGGAAAAATGATTCATGGAGCAACGGAAGGTACTGAAAATACTAATTATACAATTGAATTTTTCTTTGTAGGAAGCGCAGATGAATTTGACAAAGCAGGCGATTACAGAAGGGAATATAAAACAAACTAAAAAGTAGTCAGCTATCGTTACTGGCTACTTTTTGGAATGAAAAACACTAAATTTGAGCTGTTCAATTTTAGCAAGCGCTTCTTTTTGATCTTCACTGCTTGTAACCCAGCTAGGAACGTAGACGTGGAATAAGTCAGGCTCAGGAATATGTCTTGGGTGGCCGACTTTAACATACGATTCAATGTATTGTAAGTGTTCTAAGTTATATGCCCATAGTAAATGATTTGGACAAGATGTTTTTAAATACAAAGGTAAGTTAAAAAAGGGATCGAACCCTTCTTTAATTTCAAAAGAAGTTTCCATTTTATGTGAAACCTTATCGTTATAGCCGCAGTTTGAGCATTTACACTGATGTAACCCATTAATATGGCTAACTGATGTGATGCGAGCACAAAGTTGACAGCTTGGGCATTGAACTAAAATAAAATTGTGAAACTTATATAAGCATTCTTTTTTGTTTTCTTGTTGATTTGTCATCACTTGTACCTCTAATTGTAAAACTTTTAGAAAAAGTAAGGAGTATTTTTACTTTAAACGTTTACTCTCTGTATTATTCATACCATAGCTTTTACAGGAAAACAATAAAAAACCTTTTCGGAACCAAAGTTGTGTGATATAGTATGACAAATCAGAAAAAATATAGAGAATGGTGAGATGAGATGAGTCAACAGGAACAATGGACATCAAAAATTGGCTTTATTTTAGCTTCGGCTGGTTCCGCTATCGGAATTGGAGCTATTTGGAAGCTTCCTTATGTAGCAGGAACAAGTGGGGGAGGAGCATTTTTTCTTCTATTTATTCTGTTTACAGCTATTATTGGTCTTCCTTTATTACTAGCAGAGTTCGTATTGGGACGTCATACCCAAAAAGAAGCGATTCGTGCTTATGACGCTGTAGCACCCAAATCCATGTGGAAGGGAATTGGCTATCTAGGAGTTATTACGTGTTTTATTTTGCTATCATTTTATAGCGTAGTTGGTGGATGGATTTTACAATACTTATTTGCTAGTGTAACAGGTGGTCTTAGTGGAGTGAAAGACTACAGTGAGTTATTTGGGAGCACAATTGCTAATCCGGTGAGCGCTGTAATTGCACAGTTCTTATTTTTACTTCTGACCATTATTGTAGTATCAAGAGGAATTCAAAACGGGATTGAAAAAGCAAATAACATTTTAATGCCTGCGCTGTTCGTGCTGTTTATAGCTATTATTATTCGCTCTTTAACGTTAGATGGCGCAATGGAAGGCGTGAAGTTTTTCCTTTATCCAGATTTTAAAAATCTAACGTCTGAAGCCATTTTATTTGCGATGGGTCAGGCATTCTTTTCATTAAGTGTGGGTGTTTCCGTAATGGTAACGTATAGCTCATACTTAACAAAGCAACAGAATTTGCCCAAGTCTGCAGTTTCTATTGCTGGTTTAAATATTGTTATATCTCTATTAGCCGGTCTTGCAATTTTCCCCGCAGTTTTTTCAATGGGAGGAGAGCCTGCAGAAGGACCTGGGCTACTATTTGTAGTTTTACCTACCATATTTGAACAACTTCCTTTTGGATTAGTATTCCAAACACTGTTTTTAGCGCTATTTTTATTTGCAACTTTAACATCGGCTTTCTCAATGCTTGAGATTATTGTGGCATCGTTAGCAAAAGGGAAATCTGGTAAGCGTGTTAAGTTGTCATGGATATCTGGAGTATTAATTTTCATTGTCGGTATACCATCAGCGCTGTCGTTTGGACCGTTAGCAGACGTAATGGTTTTTGGTAAATCAATTTTCGATGCTGCCGACTTTTTAGTAAGTAATATTTTAATGCCTTTAGGCTGCTTGCTTTTAGCACTGTTTGTACCTTGGAAGATGAAGAAAGCTGTCTTGATTCAAGAGTTTCAACAAGGTTCTAACAACGTGAAAAAGTGGTTTGCACTTTGGTTACTAGTAATTCGCTATGTAGCTCCTGTATTAATCATCATTGTATTTGTAAATATGTTAGGCTTTCTTTAATAAGTCGCGATAGAACGCTGTTTTGATGGCGTTCTTTTTGCTATGAATAAAAGGGGGATACGCAGGTGGTTAACTTCTTATATGAAATGTTTGTCGGAGCGGGAGTATTCGTTTTGGTGTTTGTTTTATTAATAATTGCTAGAGTTGCAGGGAGTAGAAAGAAGTAGGTGGTAACAAATTCTATTTGGATTTCAAAAAAAAATAGTACACGTTATTAGAAAATGTGGTAGTATAATATCCTATGAACATAATTAGACAATGTTCGCATGTATTGTGATGAAGCGTTTTTTTAGAAAGAGGGATCGTCTTGAGTGAGGAAGTTTTAGTCAAGATTCTATCTCAAGCGTATGAGCAAAACAAGACGTTACCAATTGTATCCTTAGCATCTTTCTTCGACGAAAGTAGTTTGCATTTTCGAATGAAAGCAAAGCTACCAATGGGTCTTACGTATCATACGCTTATGTCAATTCAGAATAAAACGTGTGTCCAAGATGTGTTAGTGGAAGTACTACAAGTCGATCATGTTAACAGTGATGGACCAGTTTCTGAATGTGTGTATATTTTAACAGATAGCACAGTAAAAGAGGTTGAACAGTGGGTTGCACCACTGCAGCCGGCAATGGTGTGCGAAGGATATTTATATGGCGAACCGTACAATGCGCCACAGCTAAAACATGACTACCGCGTGTTTGCTGTCAAATGGTAATACCGTTTCGATTAAAAAAGACACCCTACTACTAGGGTGTCTTTTTTTTTAGCTTAAATATGATTAATAGGGGTGAGCATCGTGCCCTTTTTGCTCAGCTTCTTGCACAGCATCAGAAGCCTTATTACTACCTAAAGGAGAGCCCCCTTTAGCCGGAAATTCACCAAATGATGGAGTGATTTCAGATCCAGCTTCCATATCATAGGTGCCGTCATCGTTCATCGTAAAGCCAATACCAGCTGCCACTTGTCGACCATAGTCTTTATCACACTTTGTCAAAAGCTCAATCATACGCTGTTGAATCTGTTGATGACAAGGTTTGAGGCCGTCTACAAGGTTTTGGATTAAATCTTTACGCTCCCATTCTTCGAGTAAACGATAGCGCTCACCAGCTTGTTTAAAATCATTTGTACGTTCAATTTTTTCTTTTTTTAGATGTCCCTCTACTTTAGGTTGATGAGGCTTAGGCCTGTCTGCTGCCTCTTTTAGTCCACCTAATAGCGAAGGCTCATAGTTAACATGAGGATTTTGGCTTGGAGCTTCATCCACATGGTAAGCCATTTGACCGTCTCGCTGATTTGTTGCTACATGTTTTTTGGGCGCATTAATTGGAAGCTGTAAATAATTTGTACCAACTCGATGACGCTGAGTATCTGAGTAGGAGAACGTTCTACCTTGAAGCATTTTGTCATCAGAGAAATCAAGACCATCTACTAATACACCAGTTCCGAACGATACTTGCTCCGTTTCAGCAAATACATTATTGGGGTTTTTGTTAAGAACCATTTTGCCTACAGGCAGGAATGGAAACTGATCTTCAGGCCAAATCTTTGTATCATCTAAAGGGTCAAAATCCAGTTCAGGATGCTCACCATCCTCCATTATTTGCATGCAAAGTTCCCATTCTGGATAATCTCCCTTTTCAATTGCTTCATATAAATCTTGCGTAGCGTGACTAATGTTCTTTGCCTGAATAGCTTCAGCTTCGCTCTGAGTAAGGTTTTTAATACCTTGTTTTGGCTCCCAGTGATATTTAACTAAAAAGGCATCACCATTTTTATTTACCCATTTATATGTATTAACTCCTGAGCCCTGCATTTGACGGTAATTAGCTGGAATACCCCATGGAGAAAACAAAAAGGTAATCATGTGCATTGATTCAGGCGTTTGACAAATGAAATCGAAAATTCGTTCCGTATCTTGTCTGTTAGTTACAGGGTCTGGTTTAAATGAGTGGATAAGGTCCGGGAATTTAATTGCATCGCGGATGAAAAAGATTTTTAAGTTATTTCCAACCAAGTCCCAATTTCCATCCTCAGTGTAAAATTTAACGGCAAAGCCTCGAGGGTCACGCATCGTTTCTGGAGAATCTTTTCCATGAGTAACAGTAGAAAAACGTACAAATACAGGAGTTTGTTTACCTGCTCCTGAAAACACCTTTGCACGCGTGTAGTTCTCTACAGGTTCGTTACCTACTTTTCCATATGTTTCAAAGTAGCCGTGAGCACCAGTTCCTCTAGCGTGGACTACGCGTTCTGGTATACGCTCCCTATCAAAATGGGCCAGCTTTTCAATTAGTTGATAGTTCTCTAAAGTAGCAGGGCCGCGATTTCCGACTGTGCGACTGTTTTGATTATCACGAATGGGGTGTCCTTGACGTGTTGTTAATGTCTGTTCATTTTCACCTGCAGTAAAGCGTTTATCTTCAGAATCCCCGGCTCCAGTTACGTTCGTACCGTGAATCCCGTCTTTGTTAGACATTTACGTATTCCTCCAATCAGCTTAAGTAACTACAGTACACTATTTTTTTCCATGTTTTATCATTTTATGCATTTTATTTCACCTCAAAAGGTACATAAACGAAAAAAAAACAAAAAAGTTTCAGGTTTTGTGAAAAATACGACGAACTATACAAAAAAATAATTGAAATATAAACATAATGTTAACGGTGATTTTAGAACCAACCTTACCCTCTAAAAAGGAATTTAAATGTTAAATAAAGTTAATTAAATATATCTATATACTTATGTAGTGCTAAAAATGTCATTCTCTAGACACAGAAATGGAAGAAAAATGTCGGTTCTTGTAACAAAAATGTAATATTAGTGATGTTATTTTGTAATACAGTGTTGTTACAATGTAAACGTCTTAGATTAGTAGATTATGACAATGGAGGAACCTTTTCTATGAAAAAGTTAATATATTCTTTAGCATTATGTGGATCTTTAACAGTAGTACCAACAATTAGTGAAGCGGCATTAGGCGACACAACTTTACGTCCAGGAATGAGTAATTCAGATGTAAAACAATTACAACAACAATTAAAAAACAAGGGTTATTTTACATACGGAACAACTACAAATTATTATGGGACAATTACAAAGAGCGCAGTTATGAATTTTCAGCGTGCGAACGGATTAGCAGCAGATGGGATTGCTGGTAAGAACACATTTAATAAACTGCTGGGAAGCAGCTCTAGCACATCGAACACATCTAGCACATTATTACGTGTTGGTTCTAGAGGTGCAGCTGTTCAATCATTACAGCAGCAGTTAAAAAACAAGGGTTATTTCAAGGGAAATACTACTCAATATTTCGGTTCAGTTACAAAAAATGCAGTTATGGCTTTTCAACGTGCGAATGGCCTATCAGTAGATGGAATTGCGGGACCAGCTACGCTTAACAAATTGAAAAGTGGTGGGACTAGCGCTGGTTCAGGCTCAACTTCAACAGGTACGTCATCTGTTTTACGTCAGGGTATGTCTGGATCGTCAGTAAGTAGCTTGCAACAAAAATTAAAAAATAAAGGCTATTTCTCTGCAAACGTAACGGGATACTATGGCTCAATCACAACAAGCGCAGTTCGCTCGTTCCAACGCGCAAATGGCTTATCAGCAGATGGAATCGCAGGACCAGCTACAATGAGTAAGTTAGGTTCTAGCTCAAGTTCAAATAACACTACATCTAATCCAAGTGTCAGTACACCATCAAGTTCTAGTGCATCACAAGTAATTTCATACGGTAAACGTTTCATTGGAACACCATACGTATGGGGAGGAACTTCTCCGAGTGGGTTTGACTGTAGTGGATTCTTAAACTATGTATATCGTAACGCTGCAGGAGTTAGTTTACCTCGTACAGTTGCGAGTATTTACAGTACAGGAACGCGTGTTAGCACACCAAGTCCTGGAGATATTGTATTTTTTGAAACGTATCAGCCAGGTGCAAGCCATGCGGGAATTTACTTAGGTGGAGGTCAATTCCTTCATGCATCATCATCTAAAGGTGTTATGATTAGCTCTATGAGCAACTCATACTGGCAGCCTCGTTATTTAGGTGCAAAACGTTATCTATAAGTTTTAAAAAGGGGAGGATATACTCTCCCCTTTTTTGGCATTGAAACAAGATAAGTATGACTCTTGTTTCTTTTTGGTATGATAAATATGAAAAAGGAGGAAGAAGTACTATGGCGATTGTAGATTTAACGATTATACCGGTAGGGACTAAAACACCCAGCGTCAGTCAATACGTAGCAGATATTCAGAAAGTATTGGAGAAACATAAAGAGGAAGTAGAATACCAGTTAACTCCGATGAATACGCTTATTGAAGGTGAACTAAGTCTCTTGTTGAAGATTGTTCAAGAATTACATGAAGTTCCGTTTGAAAATGGGATTGAGCGAGTCTGTACCAATTTGCGTATCGATGATCGACGAGATAAAAAACATACAATGGCTGGTAAAATAAAGGCTGTTGAATTAAAAATGAACCAAAACTAGCAGCTAGTAGTAGCTGCTAGTTTTTTGTTGTTATTTACGGAGAAGTCGATGATAAAGAGTATGTATTTATTTCATCATGGCAAAGAAACTTCGTTAATTGAGAGCCGTTAAAGATAAAGGAATACGCTGGTTCGGCTTTTTCTTCTTGGAAAAATAAAATAGAAGTTTTAGTAGCTGCTTGAAGTAACTGTACATTTAAAATATCAAGATTAGGTAAGTCAGTATAATATAGGAGAAAATCCTTTGAATAAATTAATAAAGACTCCGGATTTCCAGGTTTCATAGCGTGATCTTCCCAAATGTTTAGTTCTTTTATTTCTTGTGTTTTGGCATTAAATATGATGTTGATCGCTTCTTCCGTATGCTCAGGGTTGTTCCAGGAAAAAATATACATAGATTTTGAATCGTTGGTATATTCTACGGATACTTGTAGTACCCAATGTGTAGGAATGTTAATAATACGGTTTGCTTTATCAATAAGCTGTTTCCGCTCACTCATATGAATACCCCTTTCAACTCTAGTAGTTCTCTCTTTTATATACGATAAACATAATGAAAAAGTTTCAAAAAAGAAGCTCTTACATGTATGTAAGAGCTCTTTTCTAAATAAAGTTAGAGTGTAAGTGCGTGTGAATTTGAAATGCAATTCGTAGTCGGAGCGTTTCTTCCGGTGTATGAATTGATTTTCCTAATATTTCTTCACACTTTTCAATTCGATAAATAACGGTGTTTCTATGAATAAATAGTTGTTTAGCTGTTTCGGATATTTGGCAATTTAAATTTAGATAAGTAGATAATGTATCTAACAAAATAGATTGATCTTTCCGGTCGTAATGAAGAAGCCCTTCTAGCGCTTTTTCGTGATATTCTTCTAAGTCTGCTGAGGGAATAAGCCTTAAAAGTTCTCGGAATTGTTTTGGTTGATAAAACTGAATATTAGCTGCTTGATCGGTAGTTTGAATATTTTCAAGTGCTTCAATCGCTTCCTGATATGAATCTATCACGGTTAATAGCGTCTGGCTTTGATTTCCTATTCCAAAGCATAAATTTTGTTTATAATGTCTCTTTACAACCTTTTGAATAAGGATAAGCTGGTTGGCGATAAATTGGTGTTTGTCATAACTGTCAGGGAAAAATAAAATGACGTAGCGATTATCCTGTGTAAATAATAAGCTTGGAATAGGTTGTTTTAATAATTCGTACTCGATGAGCTCGTAAATCATTTCGCTATCTGTGTATGTATAGTGTTGTGGTGGTATTTTTCCAACCGCACAAATGTACTTTTTATCAGGAGAGAGTCCGATCTGCTTTCCATGATAAGTGGCTTCATCTATATTTTTGAAGTGTTCATGGGTTAATTGATGAAAATATTCATTTTTCTTTCGGCGCTCAGCTTCTTTTAAGGCATGTTGACGCATCATTTCAAAAGAAAGGACATTTGCTGCTTGTTCAATTGTTAATAATGATGAATCGTTTGGCAACATGCTGCGATAAATAACTAGAAAGTTGTTCTTATGTGTATGTGTCGGAATTAAGAATAAGCTTAATTCTTGTTTGGTTTTTGTGACAGAAAACGTAGTGTAACTAGCTTTGAGATGAAAAAAATTATTTATCTGAACAGATATTTTTTCTAAAGAAAATAATTCTTTTTCTTCTTTTTTTTCAGTGTGAAACAATAAATTTCCGTGAGGGTCAAATAGCCCAACTGGAGCGTCGCATAACGTTTGAAGCGAATGTAATATTTTTTCAACACCGTTTCCTTGTAGAATGTACGAAGAAAAGAGTTGATGAGTCATCATTGCTTGTTGAAGGTCGCTTGTCTTTTTATCTAAGATAAAGCTTAAAGATTCGTTGATGATGGAGCCCAGTGCTTCGTCTGTTTGTAGATCGATAATAGGGAAGTTTAGCTTCTCTGCAAGTTCACAAATAGATGAAGGTACCTGTTCGAAGAATCGCTTTGTTTTTATCGCTAGACCTGCACACTGTTTTTTGGCCATTCCCTCTACTAATTGTAATAAGTTTTCCTCTTTTTCTTTAAAGTGATAGCCTGTTGTAACGAGCAGTTCTCCCTCTTTTAGAAACGTCAAAATATCTGGAGCGTCCATCATGTTGATATTTTGCACGGTTCTTGTTAGGCCGTTTTTTCCAGCTACAACAGATGCGCTAGCATACGGTCTACTGCTTAATAGTGTTTGTAACTCCATATTCCCACCCCTTGTTATGAAAAGTCACATAAAATATTGACATACTCTTATTTTAAACCATAAGTTAGTTAAAATAAATAAAAAATTCAGAAAAAAATGTACGAAAAGTAGATGAAACCAGATGTTTTCTTTTGTAAGATATTTTATATAACGTAACATGTTATGAAATATAACAAAAGGAGGGGTTGGATGTCTCAACCAATTTTAAAAGAACATTCATTAAAAGAGGTAAAGAAAAAAAGGGAGTTCCCCCATATTTATTTCATGCTAGCTATTATTATTGGTGTGATGACTATTGCTACATATTTAATTCCAGCAGGAACATATGACCGGGTTCAAGGAGACGATGGGAGAGAAATGATTGATCCAACTTCTTATACGGAATTGGAATCAAGCCCTGTAAGTTTGCTAGGTATGCTAAAAGCTGTTCCACAAGGCATGGTTGAAGCGGCTCCAGTAATTTTCTTTACATTTGTAATTGGAGGAGTATTTGTAACACTTCGATCAGCAGGTGTAATTGAACTTGGGGTTGGAAAGATTGCAATGAGCTTCTCTCATAAGCCTAAGCTACTAATATCAGTATTTATGTTTACTTTTGCATTAATAGCCTGCTTTATTGGAACGCCTGAATTAGCCATTGTCTATGTCCCAGTAATTATGCCACTTATGCTGTCCCTGGGGTATGACCGAGTCACAGCTGCAGCCATTTCATTATGTGGTACCATCGCTGGTTTTACAGCGGCTCTTACAAATCCCTTTACAGTAGGAACAGCACAGATGGTTGCTGGCCTTCCCTTATACTCAGGCATGATTTATCGAATAATTTGCTTTCTCATTATCATTATAATTGGTATAGCTTATGTCATGAGGTATGCAGAAAAAACTCGTACTAAGCCAAAGGATGCTATCAAATCACACACTTTAAAGAGTAATGTTACAAATAGACAAAAGGTTGCTGGCATTGTAACGGCTCTGTTTTTTATAGGAATGATTGCAGGCGTTATTTTGTATCGTTGGGATATGGTGACACTAGGGGGCTATTTTATTGCAATGGGAATTATTCCTGCTTTAATTGTAGGAATGGGTTCTAAAGAAATCGCTGAATCATTTAACGAGGGGTTTCGAGATGTTTTAGTGGGTGCAATGGTTTGTGGAATTGCTAGAGCCGTAGCTGTTGTGATGAACGAAGGTCAAATCATGGATACAATTGTATATGGGATTTCTACTGTTATTTCACAACTTCCTGAAAGTGTTACCGTAATAGGAATGCTAATTACGCAAAGTTTATTTAATTTCTTTGTACCAAGTGGGAGTGGGCAAGCACTTATTATGATGCCAATTATGGCGCCGTTAGCAGACTTAGTAGGTATTACGAGACAAACAGCTATTCTAGCTTTTCAGTTTGGAGACGGCTTTTCCAATATCTTGTTCCCTACATCAGGATACTTTATGGCTACGCTAGCGATTGCTGGAGTAGGGTGGAATCGCTGGGTGAAATTTATTCTTCCACTTTTCCTACTGTGGATGAGTGCTGGGGCTATACTGTTAGTTGTAGCAAACTTAATTGGGTGGTATTAGTTATATTAGCTAAAAAAACGCCTTTTTTTTGGAGAATTTGTCAATGAAAATTACTTTTAGATTCCGTAAAATGAAAAGAAAGAGGTGGGAAAGATGGTTGCTGAAATGAAGGGGAAATCAAAGCTCTGCTTACAAGTTGAAAAAGATCTTCAGTGGCTTTCTCAATTTGGAGCAGATACTAAAAAAGGTGTTACGCGCTTACTATATTCACCAGAATGGTACGCTGCTCAAGAAGCATTAAAAGAGAAAATGACGCAAAATCAATTAACTGCTTACTATGATGATGTTGGTAATCTTTATGGAAGGCTTCAAGGGATAGAAGAGGAGCATAAAACAATTTTAGTCGGATCACACGTAGATACAGTTGTATATGGAGGTAAATATGACGGAGCGTTTGGAATTATCGCAGGTCTTATAGCGGTAGAGTACTTACGAGAAACGCACGGAATGCCGAAACAATCAATTGAAGTAGTGTCTCTCTGTGAAGAAGAAGGAAGTCGCTTTCCTTTAACCTATTGGGGTTCTGGCAACATCGTTGGATTGTATAATTCTGAAAATATAAGTCAAGAGATTAAAGATCGAGAAAACATTCCGTTAAAGAAAGCGATGGAACGATATCAATTTGGAAAAGGACACTACAAAAAACCGTTCAGAAAAGATATTTCACATTTTATTGAGCTACATATTGAGCAAGGCGAGCAGCTTGAAAAAAAGCAGCTTGATATCGGAGTTGTATCAAGTATTGCAGGACAAAAAAGATTTACTGTAACCGTACAAGGAGAGAGCAATCATGCTGGAACAACACCGATGACTCATCGCAAAGACGCTTTAGCAGCAAGTTGTCGTTTCATTACCGCTCTCTTAGACATGAGTGAAAAATATGGAGAGAAGTTATACACGACGGTGGGAAAGCTGGATGTTTCACCTAACGTGCCAAACGTCATACCTGGAAAAGTCAGCTTTAGCATTGATATTAGGCATGGTGAAGATGGCGTCTTAGACAAAGTTGAAGATGAGATGAATGTGATACTAAAAGAAGTTGGTATAAATGCAGGTGTAACAACGGAAATTCATCGTTGGATGAATGAAAAACCCGTACAAATGGATAATTATTTATCTGAAATTTCTAAAAATATTTCCGAGGAAAAGAACATTTCATACATGAAAATGGTGAGTGGGGCTGGCCATGATTCACAAGTGTTTGGAAGAAAATTACCCACTTGTTTATTGTTTGTACCAAGTGAAAATGGAATTAGTCATTCACCTAAAGAATACACAAGCGCTGAGCAGCTTGAGAAAGGAATTCAGGTATTAATTGAGTTACTTTACAAATTAGCCTACTAGGAGGATGTTAAGATGCTAAATAAAAAACCACTAAATGCTCCACCAAGAACAATCATGACACCTGGACCTGTAGAAGCAGACCCTAGGGTACTAAGAGCGCTTGGAACACCCATTCTCGGTCAATTCGATCCTGCATTTACAACCATTATGAACGAGACTATGGAAATGCTGCGAGAGTTGTTCCAAACTAAAAATAAATGGGCATTTCCAATTGATGGAACGTCAAGAGCTGGGCTTGAAGCGGTATTAGCAAGTATTATTGAACCAGGAGATACAGTATTCGTGCCTATTTTTGGGCGTTTTGGTCACTTATTAACAGAGATTTCCGAGCGCTATGGAGCAGTCGTTCACAATATTGAATGCGAATGGGGAAGCGTATTTGAGCCAGAACAAGTTATTCGTGAGATTAAGAGAACAAACCCTAAAATAGTAGCTATGGTTCATGGTGAAACATCAACAGGCCGAGTTCAATCGTTAAAAGAAATTGGGAAAGCTTGCCGAGAAAACGATGCTTTATTTGTTGTTGATGCTGTTGCCACAATTGGTGGTATAGATGTCAAAGTAGATGATTGGTATATTGATGCACTTATTGCCGGAACCCAAAAGTGTGTATCCGTACCTTCGGGAATGGCGCCAATCACTTATAATGAACGAGTAGAACGTCATATTATTCAACGGAAAAAAGTGGAGAAAGGAATTGCTACAGAAGCGGATAATGCCATAAGAACAAGACCGAATATTATCAGTAACTATTTTGACTTAAGTCAACTGCAGGATTATTGGAGTGAACGTCGTCTGAATCATCATACAGAGGCAACTTCTATGTTATATGCTCTTCATGAAGGAGTTCGGATCTTGCTTGAAGAAGGTTTAGATAGGAGGTTTGCTCGCCATCAATTACATGAAAAAGCACTTGTTGCAGGTATTAAAGCGATGGGGCTATCGCTGTTTGGTGATGAGATTTCAAAGCTAACAACCGTGACCTGCGTTATGATTCCAAATGGTATTAATGGAGAAGATGTTCGCAGTACATTATTAGATCAGTTTAGAATTGAAATAGCAAGCTCATTTGGTCCTCTTCACGGTAAGATTTGGAGAATAGGTACAATGGGGTATAGTTGCCGACAAGATAACGTTCTATATACGCTTGCAGGTCTTGAAGCAGTCTTACTGAGAAAAGGAGCTTTAATCAATGCAGGGAAAGCCTTACAAGCTGCTTTAGATGTTTATGAGAGTGAATTGGTTAATGTGTGAAAATAGATCATTTTAAGGAGTGGGAGAAATGAATGAATTTTTTTTAACACATCCATACGCTTCACAAAGAATGTGTACATTTGGAAAAAATGGGATGGTTGCAACAAGTCAGCCCTTAGCAGCTCAGGCAGGTTTAGATATGCTAAAAAAGGGAGGAAACGCAGTTGATGCTGCAATTGCAACAGCAGCTTGCTTAACGGTAGTTGAGCCAACATCAAATGGAATTGGGGGAGATGCATTTGCTCTTGTATGGGTTAATGATGAATTACATGGGTTGAATGCTAGTGGTCATGCTCCTCAATCACTTTCAATGGAAGCGTTAAAAGAAAGAGGTATTACAGGTGAAATGCCTGAATATGGTTTAACACCCGTAACCGTACCCGGTGCTCCTAGCGCTTGGGCTGCTCTGTCAAAACGATTTGGAAAGCTTCCTTTAACAGAAGTACTGCAGCCTGCAATCACATATGCACAGGAAGGGTTCCCTGTATCTCCGATTTTAGGTTACAATTGGAATGTTGCATATGAAAAGTTTAAAGAAGAATTAAAAGGGGAAGAGTTTGCTGGTTGGTTTGAAACATTTGCTCCAAATGGCAGGCCACCAAGGATTGGTGAAATCTGGTCATCCAGTAGTCATGCAGATACGCTTATTGAGATTGCGGAAACGGAAGCTGAATCATTTTACCGAGGAAGAATTGCTGAAAAAATTGATGCATTTTCTAAAGTTCATGGGGGCTTTATTCGAAAAGAGGATTTGGCAGCTTTTCAACCTGAATGGGTTAAGCCAATTTCAGTGTCTTATCGCGGGTATGATGTTTGGGAGATTCCACCAAATGGTCAAGGCTTAATTGCTCTTTTAGCACTAAATACCTTAAAAGGCTATGAGTTTAAAGCTAAAGATTCAGTCGATACGTATCACAAGCAAATTGAAGCGATGAAATTAGCCTTTGCAGATGGAAAGAAATTTATTACAGATTCTAAGCATATGAAGATTGCTGTAGAAGATTTGTTAAACGATGAATATGCTGATGAGCGTCGAGCTTTAATCGGTGAACATGCAAGGTTACCAGAGGCTGGTCAGCCGCTTCACAGTGGAACCGTCTACTTAGCAACTGCTGATGACGAAGGGAACATGGTTTCTTTTATTCAAAGTAATTATAAGGGCTTTGGCTCGGGCGTAGTTGTTCCTGGAACAGGAATTGCTCTTCAGAACCGAGGTCATAATTTTTCACTCGATAAGGATCACGATAATCGACTAGAGCCAGGCAAAAGAACATATCATACTATTATCCCAGGATTTTTAACAAAAGATAATCAAGCAGTTGGTCCATTTGGTGTAATGGGGGCATTCATGCAGCCTCAAGGTCATGTTCAAGTAATTATGAATATGATTGATTTTGATTTGAATCCTCAAGCCTCACTAGATGCACCAAGATGGCAATGGATTAATGATAAAACAGTTCTTGTAGAAAAAGAAATGCCAAGTTATATTGTGGAAGCTCTAGAGAGAAAGGGACATGATGTTCAAGTAGCCACAAGCCGTCATTCATTTGGTAGAGGGCAAATCATTCGCAGAGATCCTCAAACAGGGGTATTGTTTGGAGGAACGGAGTCCCGAACAGATGGAGCCGTTCTAACGTACTAAGGATAGATTACAACAAAGAAAGGAGCGTATAAAATGCAGCAATTACATATTTTTATCGCGTTTTTTCGCTCGGGTATGCTTGGCTACGGAGGTGGTCCGTCCGCTATTCCACTTGTTAAAAAAGAGGTTGTTGATACATACAAGTGGATGGATAGCGATGAATTTGGTGACGTATTAGCAATTGCTAATACGCTACCTGGTCCTATTGCAACAAAGTTAGCTGGATATATCGGATATCAGGTTGGTGGAGTATTAGGCATGATTAATGCGTTAATTGCGGCAGTAGCGCCAACTGCCTTGCTTATGGTTCTCCTTTTAACAACACTTACACAGTTTAAAGACCAGGCATGGGTAATGGGAATGACTAAAGCCGTTGTACCTGTAGTTGGCGTTATGTTAGCTGTTATGACGTGGGATTTCTTGAAAAAATCTACTGGTGGATTAGGTTGGACGAAAGCTATTTTACTGGCATTGGTAAGTTTGATACTGATGGAGTTTATTCATGTTCACCCAGCAATTATTATTATTTTATTAATGGTTGCAGCATGGATTCCTGTTAAAAGAAAGCAAAAAGAAAAAGAAGTTCAGGAACAAAAGAGGGAAACTGTATGATTTATTGGCAATTGTTTATGGCTTTTTTTGTATCAAATATTTTAGGTTATGGAGGAGGACCGGCATCAATTCCATTAATTCAAAAAGAAGTTGTTGACCGCTACGGGTGGTTAACGGTTAATGAGTTTAGTGAAATGTTGGCAATTGGTAATGCATTACCGGGCCCAATAGCAACAAAAATGGCAGGTTTTATTGGCTATCAAGAAGCAGGTATTCTAGGAGCGTTTGTTTCATTATTAGCTACAATTGCTCCTTCTGTCATACTGCTAGTTGTCTTGTTGCGGATCTTATATAAGTATAAGGATTCACCAAACGTAAAGAAAATGACAAATTTTATTCGTCCTGTTATCGCTGTTTTACTTGGAGTTATGGCTTATGATTTCTTTGCGAGTTCCTATGTAGATTCTGGGGTATGGCAGACGCTATTTTTAATCATTGCAAGTTTTGTACTAATGGAGAAGTTACGTGTTCATCCAGCGATTGTTATTGTAGGTGCTCTGGCCTATGGTGCTATTTTTCTTGCTTAAGCTAGGCCTCACATTTGAGGTCTTTTTTTTATAGGTGAATGATAAAAAACAGTATTATTTATAAAAAAAATAAGTTTATTGAAAGCGTTTTATATGCTTGTGTTTCAATGGTTTAAGGAATTGTATGGAAAAAAGAATGGGAGAGATTTTGAAAAAAAATCTAAAAAAGTATTGACGATTTAGATAAAACCATTCATAATACAAATCAACATCACACAACATCATCTAAACGTTAAGACAAACGTTTAAACACACATACATAGTTATATTGAGCGTTGATAGGAGCAATAGTAGAAAAGGTTTCCCTGTTTCAGAGAGCTGACGGTCGGTGCGAGTCAGAACAAAAACCATTCGAAGTACATTCCTTGAGCATCTTTTCTTAGTAGGAAAAGACGGCATAGCCGTTATCGTAATGAAGAGGCAAGTAAATGCTTGCAACTAGGGTGGTACCGCGATTAATTCGTCCCTACTGACCTTACCTTGAGGGTGAGATCAGTAGGGACTTTTTGTATTTACTGCCCTATCGAAAATTAAATAATGAAAAAAGCGATGAAAAGAGCATAGTAGCAACGTGTTTCCCTGTTTCAGAGAGCTGACGGTCGGTGCGAGTCAGAACAAAAACTAGTTGTGAATTACATTCTTGGAGCTTACTTTTGCATAGCAAAAGCGGCATAGCCGTTATCATAATGAAGAGGCAAGCATCTGCTTGCAATTAGGGTGGTACCGCGATCAATTCGTCCCTACTGACACAATCAGTAGGGACTTTTTGTATATTCCGCACTCAGCGGACCTGTAGTAAGTTACTAAAAAACATACAAAATCTAGGAGGATTTTAACAATGACAAAAACTTTAGAGCAATTACGTGGACAAATCGATCAATTAAATTTAGAAATTTTAGAATTATTAAATAAACGTGGTGAGATTGCAAAAGAAATTGGAGAATTAAAAGGTACACAAGGTGTGAAACGTTTTGATCCAGTTCGTGAGCGTGAATCGTTAAATCACATTTTAGCAAATCATAACGGACCATTTGAAGCATCAACAATTCAACATATTTTCAAAGAAATTTTCAAGGCAAGCTTAGAGCTTCAAGAAGATGACCATAGAAAAGCACTTCTTGTATCTCGTAAAAAGAAATCTGAGGATACAGTAGTCGATGTGAACGGAACGAAAGTTGGAGATGGAAACTTACAGTTCGTTATGGGACCATGCGCAGTAGAAAGCTACGAGCAGGTAAAGCAAGTTGGTTTAGCTTTAAAAGAACAAGGCATTACGCTAATGCGTGGAGGTGCATTTAAGCCTCGTACATCACCATACGATTTCCAAGGTTTAGGTGTAGAAGGTTTACAAATCTTACGTAAAGTTGGAGATGAGTTAGGTCTTCAAATTATTAGTGAAATTGTTTCACCACAAGATATTGAAACAGCATTAGAGTACGTAGACGTAATTCAAATTGGTGCACGTAACATGCAAAACTTTGAATTATTAAAAGCAGCAGGTTCAGTTGACAAGCCAATCTTACTAAAACGTGGCTTAGCGGCAACAATTGAAGAATTCATTAACGCAGCTGAATACATCATGTCTCGTGGAAATGGCAACATCATCCTTTGTGAGCGCGGAATCCGTACATACGAGCGTGCTACTCGTAACACATTAGATATCTCAGCAGTACCAATCTTAAAGCAAGAAACGCACTTACCGGTTGTTGTAGATGTAACACATTCAACAGGACGTAAAGACTTATTGTTACCTTGTGCAAAAGCTGCAATTGCAATTGGTGCAGATGCGGTTATGGCTGAAGTTCATCCAGATCCAGCTGTAGCGTTATCAGATTCAGCACAACAAATGAACATTCCTGAATTCCACGACTTCATGGAAGAATTAAAGGGTGCAGCAGTTAAGTTATCATAATTATATAGCGATGCAATGAAAGGACTCTAGTAGCGAGCATCTTCCTGTTATAGAGAGCTGATGGTTGGTGTAAATCAGTACAAAGGTGCGAGTGAAGTACACTCCTTGAGCACTCTGTAAAGAGCGGTCGACTGATCGTTAAACAATGAAGGTGGTAAGTACAAATAGCTTGCAACTAGGGTGGTATCGCGAGAATAAGCTCGTCCCTATCTTAAAAGAGGGGCGAGCTTATTTTATTAGGTGAAAAGATTGAATTTTACAAATTGGAGGATGGAAACGATGAGATACTTAACAGCAGGAGAGTCACATGGTCCACAATTAACAGCAATTGTTGAAGGGGTACCAGCGGGGCTTGAATTAACGGCAGAACATATTAATGAAGATTTGGCTAGAAGACAAAAAGGCCATGGACGTGGTCGTCGCATGCAAATTGAAACAGACCGCGTTCAAATTGTAGGTGGAGTTAGGCACGGTGCTACTTTAGGTTCACCGATTGCGCTTGTAGTAGAAAATAAGGATTTTACGCACTGGAGAAATATTATGGGAGCGGACCCTGTGGATGAAGATGCGGAAGTGAAGCGTCAAATTACAAAACCAAGACCAGGACATGCAGATTTAAACGGTGCAATTAAATACGGACACCGTGACATGAGAAACGTTTTAGAACGTTCATCTGCTCGTGAAACAACAGTTCGCGTTGCAACAGGAGCAGTGGCAAAGCAGATTTTAAAAGCTGTTGGGGTTAATATCGCATGTCATGTTTTAGAAATTGGCGGTGTCAAAGCGGAGCAAACATCATACCAATCTTTAAGAGATCTACAAGAAAAAACAGAAGCATCACCCGTGCGTTGTTTGGATGAAGAAGCTGGACAAAAGATGATGAAAGCAATTGATGAAGCAAAAGAAAACGGTGATAGCATTGGCGGTGTAGTAGAAGTAGTGGTAGAAGGGATGCCAACAGCGGTTGGAAGCTATGTGCACTATGACCGCAAGCTAGATTCAAAACTTGCAGCAGCCATTATGAGCATAAATGCTTTTAAGGGTGTAGAAATTGGTGTTGGGTTTGAAGCAGCACGCAAGCCAGGAAGTGAAGTACATGATGAAATTTTATGGAGTGAAGAACAAGGTTACACGCGTAAAACAAACAATGCAGGCGGATTAGAAGGTGGTATGACTACTGGAATGCCAATCGTTGTGCGAGGCGTAATGAAGCCAATTCCAACGTTATATAAACCGCTTCAAAGCGTAGATATTGATACAAAAGAACCGTTTGCAGCAAGCATTGAACGCTCTGATAGTTGTGCAGTTCCAGCAGCCGCTGTTGTAGCTGAATCAGTTATTGCATGGGAATTAGCTTCGGCTATTGTGGAACAGTTTGGTTCAGATCGTATTAATTTGTTGCAACAAAATATTAATGAGCATCGAAAGCATGCAGCGCAATTTTAACATATGAAGGAGAATGAAAGGTGAAAAAACGTGTATTACTAATTGGTGTTGGTCTTATCGGAGGTTCACTGGCACTTTCTATTAAAAAGAATGAAAATGTGCATATTGTGGGAGCAGATATTAATATAGAAGAAATGCGAGTAGCAATGATGCATTCAGTCATTGATGAACAAGCAGATGATGTAAAAAAAGCAGCTGAAATGGCAGATTATATTATTTTAGCAACGCCGGTAGAAGAGACAGCTAATTGGATACACGTTCTTTCAAAGTGGACATTGAAACAAAATGTTGTTATAACAGATGTTGGAAGCACTAAAGCAGCAGTAATGGAAGCAGCATTTTTGTTAAAAGAAAAAGGAGTAACCTTCATTGGTGGACATCCAATGGCTGGGTCTCATCAAAGTGGTGCAAGTAATGCACGAGCAGATCTATTTTATGAAGCTCGCTATATGTTAACCCCTTTTGAAGACGAAAATCCACAAAAGATAGATGCGCTTATGCAGTTACTTGCGCCAACGCAAGCTCACTTTGTTTTTATAGATGCGATTACACATGACCAGGTAACAGGAGTTATCAGTCATTTACCTCATGTAATTGCAACGAGCCTTGTTCGTCAAGTGAAAGGGTACTCAGCAAAGAATACCCTTATCACTGAGATGGCAGCAGGTGGATTTCGAGATCTTACGCGGATTGCGTCAAGTAGCCCACACATGTGGAGAGATATCTTAAAACAAAATCGTTACACGCTGTTAGCGCTTTTGGATGATTGGATGAAAGAAATGGAGCAAGTGAAGAGCTTGCTTGAAAAGGGAGATAGTCATGAATTATTTCATTACTTTTCAGATGCTAAACAGTTCAGAGATTCCCTACACGTATAAACTATTATAAAGGAGAATGAACATGAAACTTCAAGGATTAAACGGGACAATTCAAGTTCCAGGTGATAAATCAATTTCACATCGATCTGTAATGTTTGGATCAATTGCAGAAGGAACAACAACCATCTCTGGGTTCCTGCCGGGTGATGATTGCCTTAGTACCATCTCTTGCTTCCGTAAATTAGGCGTCGAAATTGAAGTTGTAAATGAAGAAACAGTTATTGTAAAAGGTCGTGGCATTAAAGGATTACAAGAGCCCACTGAAGTATTAGATGTTGGAAATTCAGGAACAACGATTCGTTTAATAATGGGGATTTTATCAAATACAGCACACCATCATACGCTGATAGGAGATGAGTCTATCGCAAAGCGCCCAATGAAGCGAGTGACAGATCCTTTACGTAGCATGGGAATTCAATTAGATGGACGTGAAGAAGGCAATTTTACTCCTCTTGCTCTAAGAGGGGGAAATGTAAAAGGAATTACATATAAATCCCCAGTAGCTAGTGCACAGGTAAAATCAGCAATTTTATTAGCTGGCCTGCAAGCGGAAGGTGTTACAACTGTTATTGAGCCAGAGAAGTCAAGAGACCATACGGAGCGTATGCTAGAAGCTTTTGGTGTTCAAGTGAAAGAAGAAGGCTTATCTGTTTCAATTGAAGGCGGTCAAACGTTAACAGGTACGCATATTGAAGTACCTGGCGACATCTCCTCAGCTGCGTTCTTCTTAGTGGCAGGGTCCATTATTTCAAACAGTCAAATTGAATTAAAAAAGGTTGGTATGAATCCAACTCGAACAGGAATTTTAGATGTATTACTTAATATGGGTGCGTCTATTGAAGAAAAGGATCTAAATACAGATGTAGCAGAACCTTTTGCGAATTTAGTTGTAAAGTCAGCACCTTTAAAAGGCACTGAAGTAGGAGGGGACCTTATTCCTCGTTTAATTGATGAAATTCCAATTATCGCACTAGCTGCAACTCAGGCTCAAGGAACAACAGTTATTAAAGATGCAGCTGAATTAAAAGTGAAAGAAACAAATCGAATTGACACGGTCGTTAATGAGCTAAATAAAATGGGTGCTAATATTGAGGCAACGGAAGATGGAATGATTATTCATGGAGGAACGCCATTGCATGGTGCAAGCGTAGATAGTCATGGAGATCACCGTATTGGCATGATGCTAGCAGTTGCTTCTTGTATCGCAGAAGGTGAAACAATCATTAAAAACCGCGAAGCAGTATCGGTATCATACCCATCATTCTTTGCTCACCTAGATAAGCTTAAAGGAAGTAAATAAACGGATAAAAACTAGGCGGAAAGATTGGTATTTTATATTTAAATTGAATATACCTAGGCTTTCTTTTAACTATCTTATATAATGGAAGAAAGTACGAAAGAGAATTTGGTGAATTACAATGTTTTTAACGTTTGTCTATATTGGAGGAATTTTATTCTTTCTAAAGGTCTTGAAAGATAGAGATTTTATTTGGCTATTATTTTTATTGCCGTTTAGCTTTTTTGTTTTATTTTACGAAACAAGCTATTTTAACCATATTCCAGTTTGGGGCAAGCTTGTCTTTTTTACTTCTTCCTTTTTAATGATGTATGCAATGATTTTAGTCTATAATCGATTCTTTCGGAAAGAAGCATAAAGAAAGCACACGTTACTGTGTGCTTTCTTCTTCGTCATTTAGATTAATGGCTTTTAGGTGCGTTTTAGCTGGACCCTCTATGACTGTACCATCATAAGAAAAGCGAGATCCATGACATGGACAATCCCATGTGCTATCTCCAGCATTCCAGTTTACTTCGCAACCTAAATGTGTACAAGTAGTATCAACACAATGAATTTTTCCACTTTCATCTTTGTAGGCACCTGCTCGTTTACTGTTTACATAAATGATATTTCCTTCTCCTTTTTCTAGCTGTTCGACTGATTTTTTTGGTAAATCAAGCTTTCCACGAATAAAGTGATCAGCAACATCTAAATTTTGACGTAAGAAGTAGCGGATACTTGGGTCAGCATGAAAACGAGAAGGTTTATATACTTCTTCATACGGATTTTTTCGTTGCATAATAAGGTCTGTAATAAGTTGCGCTGCTACTGTTCCGTGTGTCATTCCCCATTTTTTAAACCCTGTTGCAATAAAGATGTTTTCTTTCTTTTCTTTTAATTTACCAATATAAGGGATTTTATCGATTGTAATTAAATCTTGAGCTGACCATCGATATGGATAAGAAAGAACGTTAAAGTTTTCTTCTGCAAATCGCTGTAACGATTGGTAGTGATATTCTGTATTTATTCCCTGTCCGGTTTTATGACCTTCGCCACCAATTAAAACAACTTCTTCGCCGTTTAAAGTAGCTGAACGCAATGAGTGTGTTGGCTGATCTGCTCCTAAATACATGCCGCCAGGAAATTTCTGCTCAGTTTTTGCTGCTAATACGTAAGATCGCTTGGCATACATACGAGTGAAGAACAAGCCTGCTCCATCATAAAAAGGAAAATGTGTACAAATTGCAACGTGCTTACATGAAATTCGATGACCATCCCTCGTAATGACAGTAGGGGACGTACCTTCTTCGATATCATTTGCCACCGTGTTTTCAAAAATCACTCCGCCTTTTTCTACAAACTGTTTAGCAAGGTAAACTAAATATTGAAGCGGGTGAAACTGAGCTTGATTTTTCATAATCGTTGCGGCGCGAATATCAAACTGAAACGGAAGTGATGTTTTAAAGTCACACGGAATGTTAAGCTTTTCATACGCACGAAATTCTTTATGTATTCGATGGTCAAATTCTAATGTAGCACCGTATAAGTATGCGTCTTGAGTTGAAAACTGACAATCAATGTTTTCTTTTTCAATTAAACCTTTCATAAATTGTAGAGCACTATTATTTGCTTCATAATAAAGCTTTGTTTGCTCCACACCAATATGTCCAATCAGTTCATCATAAATGACGTCATGTTGAGCAGTGATTTTTGCTGTTGTATGACCAGTTGTTCCGTTTAAAATTTCATTAGCTTCTAGAAGAGCCACGTTTAACCCTTCGCTTTGCAACAAATAGGCCGTCGTGATTCCCGTAATCCCACCACCAACTACTACCACATCTACCTTGCGATTTTCTTGTAATTTGTTGCCTTTTGGGAGGTTAACTTCCTCTCTCCACATTGGCTCTGCTTTTTTTGGAATATCCAACACTATCGCCACCTTTTCTTTGTATATGCATAATGTTTCCAAAAACGACCGCAAATATATCTATAAATTTATTAAAACGCTTAGCTTTCTATTCTAAACTCAAGCTAAACCAAAGGTTTTCGTTGTTGAAAATAAGATTCATTGTGTAAAGTACTAGCGTGCTGTGGGATCAGCTCCATACATTTTAAGTGATGAGCGTAAGCTTTTTCCACAGCGTTTATCTTTTCATAACAAACTGTCAACTGCAGGTGGGGAATCCATGTCCATGATGGTTCATGAAGAATCGCCATAGAGCTCGGTTTAGGTTGTTGCAATGCCACTTCAAACCAGAAAATAGCATTTTCCCAATTAAGTTTTTCCATGAATAGCCTTCCAATGGCACAGCAAGCCTCAGCTCTGGGGGTGTTGTAAGTAAAAGTCTCAAGACAAGAACGTATTGCTTCTTCCTTTTCTCCCATTTTTTCAAAGCAAAAGCTTTTATTTAAGCATGCTTGGATTTTATCTTCAATCCAACCATTTTGTTTATTTAGAAATTTTTTATAATAAGTTAGTGCTTCACTATATCGATGATGATCTTTTAGTTCGTTAGCAAAATAAAAAAGATCTCGTGTAGAAAATACCTCTTCGTTTTTTCGTTTGTTTAAATAGATTAGAAGATTTCGATTGGATGTATTCTTTTCTTTTCCGTGTGTAATTGCTACATTACTATCAATTATCTTTCCGTATACTTCTAAGTACTCGTGAACGGCACCAATCCATTTAAATTGGCGAGTACGTTTAACTAACCTGTTACGTTTTAAGCTATATGTTGGCTGATTGTTTTCATCAAATGCTAGGTGATAATTCATCGTAACACTATCTATAGAATCATCGAGCTGGTCTTTTAATTGTTTAAGTTCAGTTTGATCCCTTTTTGTTAGGTAATCATCCGCGTCCAGCCATAAGATATAGTTTTTTGTTGCATTTGAAAACGAAAAATTGCGAGCGAATGAAAAGTTATCTTTCCATTCTAGGAAAAAAATATTAGATGTGTACTTTTCAGCAATTTTGACAGTATTATCAACAGAACCGGTATCAACAATAATAATTTCATCAACTAAATGATGGACACTTAACAAACAGCGTTCTAACGTTTCCTCTTCGTCTCTTACAATCATACATAAACTTATAGAAGCACTCATTGTTTCTCCCTCACTTTCTAAGTTTAGTTTATGTAGCCTTATTATTTTGGTTATTGTTAAAAAGTAGATTGATAACAATAAATGCAAATTAGTGTCAGTGTTTAAGTGTTTACATATAATGTAACAAAGCTGAAAATGTGCTAAAACATATCTTTTATAAATAGTTCCATAGAAGTAGTACGTATCTGGACAAGCAACCTATTAGTCAGTGTAGAACAAAAAATAAAGCAGAAGGAGTCTACGAATGAACGAGAATAATTCTACGAATCCAGAAAATGTTAATATTTCAAATATTGTTGGGCCACCAGGCCCGCAAGGTCCTCCAGGGCCACCAGGACCCACTGGACCAACAGGTGCTACTGGTCCACAAGGACCGCAAGGATTTCAAGGTATTCAAGGGATTCCAGGCCCACAAGGTATTCAAGGAGTTCCAGGACCAGCGGGGTTATCAGGTCCACAAGGTGCGCAGGGTCCATTAGGTCCTCAGGGATTAAGAGGTCCACAAGGTGCACAAGGACCTCAAGGTTTAAGAGGCATAACCGGAATTGGATTACAAGGCAGTGTGCCTTATAACGCAGGGCAAGCAAGTCAGTATCCTGCAGGACAAATTGTTACGTTTAATGGAAGTACGTACATTACAAATAATCCAAGTCCACAAGGTCTTCCTGGAAGCTCTGCTGATTATTCTTTAATTGCATCAGTGGGGGCACAAGGTCCGACGGGAGCAACAGGAGCAACAGGAGTACAAGGTCCGACGGGAGTAACAGGAGCAACAGGAGTACAAGGCTTACAGGGAGTTCAAGGTCCAACGGGAGAGCAAGGTCTGCAAGGAATCCAAGGTCCGGTAGGTCCAACAGGAGAACAGGGTTTGCAAGGAATCCAAGGTCCAACGGGAGAGCAAGGTCTGCAAGGAATCCAAGGTCCAATAGGTCCAACGGGAGAGCAAGGTTTGCAAGGAATCCAAGGTCCAATAGGTCCAACGGGAGAGCAAGGTCTGCAAGGAATCCAAGGCCCGGTAGGTCCAACGGGAGAGCAAGGTCTGCAAGGAATCCAAGGTCCGGTAGGTCCAACGGGAGAGCAAGGTCTGCAAGGAATCCAAGGTCCGGTAGGTCCAACAGGAGAACAGGGTTTGCAAGGAATCCAAGGTCCGACAGGTCCAACAGGAGATCAGGGTCTGCAAGGAATCCAAGGTCCGGTAGGTCCAACAGGAGAACAGGGTTTGCAAGGAATCCAAGGTCCAATAGGTCCAACGGGAGAGCAAGGTCTGCAAGGAATCCAAGGTCCAATAGGTCCGACGGGAGAGCAAGGTTTGCAAGGAATCCAAGGTCCGGTAGGTCCAACGGGAGAGCAAGGTCTGCAAGGAATCCAAGGCCCGGTAGGTCCAACGGGAGAGCAAGGTCTGCAAGGAATCCAAGGTCCGGTAGGTCCAACGGGAGAGCAAGGTCTGCAAGGAATCCAAGGTCCAACAGGTCCAACTGGTGAAGCTGGTACAAACACAACAGCAACTTCAGCTTTTGCAGCTAATACTGGAGGAGCGACAATTGCAGTTGTATTAGGAGGAACAAATATTCCACTTCCAGATACTCAAAATATTTCAGCTGATATTATTCCAAGTGGCGGAAATACAGTCTTCACCGTACAAACTGCAGGAAGATACTATTTGTCTTATCAAATTAATACAACAGCAGGCTTATTAGCGACAGCACGAATTGTGACCAATGGTGCAGCAGTGCCATCTACAGTTGTAGGCGGCTTGGTGAATTTATCAAACTATAAGGGAGAGAGTATAGTCACTTTAGCAGCAGGCTCAACAATTTCACTACAGTTGTTTGGTTTACTGGGTGCAGCCGTATTGACTACCGGAGCTGGAGCCACGTTAACCATCATTCGATTATCATAATAAAAATGATATTTGTCAAAAAACGTTCATAGAATAGAAGTATATGAACATCAATGTGTTCAAGACTAGCTAACGGGGTATAGAATAAGTACAATAACGATTTTCTTGTTCGTTTAATTATAATTGGGCAAACGATTTGTTTGTCCTTTTATCATCTGCTAGTGACAATTTTCACATATAGATGTAAACGAAGAAATGAAAACGTTGACAAAAAGAGGTGGAATGTTATGACAGGCTCACTACCTTTTGTTATTATGGCTTTGTTACTTCTCTCTTTAGATCAAGATCAGGAATTGGCAACACAATCTGGTGGTACGTTTAAAACATATACTTATCAAGGAAAGAAATTTAAAGTTTATCTCCCTAAAAATTATTATTTTTTGAAAACGTATCCGCTTATGGTTATGTTGCACGGCTGTACACAGAGCGCAGACGATTTCGCAAAAGGAACAAATATGAACACACTTGCAGATGAAAAAGGATTTATTGTTATCTACCCTCAGCAATCAAGCAATGCAAATTTAAAGAAGTGCTGGAACTGGTTTGAGCCTCTTCATCAGCTACGAGGTTTGGGGGAGCCTGCTATTATTGCTGGGATGGTTAAAAAAGTAAAGCGCATGCACTTTATTCAGCATGATAAAGTGTTTATTGCAGGACTGTCTGCTGGCGGAGCAATGAGCATCGTTATGGGCGTTACGTATCCTGAACTATTTTCTGGAATCGGCGTGGCAGCTGGACTTGAGTATCAGGCAGCACTAAACGTATTTAATGCATACGCAGTCATGGCACATCAAGGTCCGCCACCTGTTAGACAAGGTAGAGTTGCACATCAAGTAATGGGTAAGCGTGCTAAACCGATGCCGGTGATTGTATTTCATGGAAACGCTGACTCTACGGTAAATGTTTTAAATGCAGATCAAGTTGTAGAACAGTGGATTACTACAAATAATTTAGCGTTTAATGGAAAGGTTGACGGATGGATTGACAATAAGCCTAAAACGGTTAGAGAAGAAAAAAGGCACTTTGGAAGAGATTTTACTTATGCTCAATACGCAAGTTCCAGAGGAGAAATTTTAATTGATCAATACATTATAAATGGTATGGGACACGCATGGTCTGGCGGAAGCACAGAAGGAAGCTATACGGATGAAAAGGGCCCTGATTCAAGTAGAATTATGTGGGAGTTTTTTATGGAAAATGGAAATTTCTCGCGTGTATAAGAAAAAAAATAAAAAGCTCAGTCCCGTTTATATACTGAGCTTTTTACTATGCTATCACGGCATTTAATTCTGATAAATAGCGTTAGATAGCAGGAATATTGAGGTGTGTAAAGAATATGTAATATAAAGGAAAGAAGAGCTGACGAGTCAGCTCTTCACTTATTGATTAGTATCCCCAGCCACCATAGCAACTGCAACCTACGATAACTAAAAGAATGAATAGTACGACTAAAAATGCAAAACCACCATTGTAACCGCCATAAGAACCCATTCGTAACGCCTCCTTCCTTATATTACACTTTTATTGTACGCAAAACGTTTAAAAAGGTGACGATAATGGGCGGGAATACTAAATGCGCGAACTTATGTAATTTCTCGATTAGAGTGAATAAAATGTGTAAAATAGGATTGATGATTTACTTGTTAGGGAATAGTAACGAAGAAAACGTGTAATTATGTATAATTAACTGTAATTTGTTGCTGTTCGAAATAAATAACAAGAAAAGTAAACAGATAAGAAGGACGTTTAGTGGGAAAAAAGGAGAGTAAAAAATGAATTTGGCATTTTTTTTAATTCCAAAACAAGAAGTAGTAACCCTTAACATTCAATCAACCTTAAGGCAGGCGCTTGAGAAGATGGAACATCATCGTTATTCTACTGTACCTTTAGTAGATGATGAAGGTAAATATGTTGGTGTTTTAACAGAAGGGGACTTGCTTTGGAAGTTAAAAAGTCTAGGCGATTATCGCTTTCAAGATACGGAAAATATTAAGTTAACAGAAGTTGATCGTTATCAAGATTATCAACCAATTCCAATTTACGGAGAAATTGAAGGGATTATTACGAAGGCAATTGAACAAAACTTCGTACCTGTTGTCGATGACCAAGGAGTCTTTATCGGTATTATTCGTAGAAGAGAAATATTAGAGTTTTATTCAGATAATATAATTAAACGTATGATTCAGTGAAAAAAGCCTTTACATCCAAAAGATGTAAAGGCTTTTTTTGAGAAGAAATATAAAGTTAACTAAAAAAAGGCGCAGTTACTTAAATACAACAATGCACGTACTTATAGGATTGTACATAGTTTATTACTATAAATAAAATATTCTATGTTGAAAGGTGAATTTATATGACAGAAAAACATCGTAAAGAAGCAGAAAAAAAGTTTCATCAATCAAATCAATACTACTTTAAAGCAGAAGCTAAATGTAAGAAGAGAAGATGCAAGCGCAAAGAAGAAGGTTATGTCAAAGCAGAATGTCGTGTAGAAAAAAGGCACTGCAAAAAGAAGGAAGATCGAGTAGAAAGAGAAAAAGGGTACTGCAAGAAGAAGGAAGATCGTGCAGAAAGACACCGCATTCGTGATGAGCGTAGAGCGGAAAGACAGGATCGAAAAGAAAAAAACCATCATGATAAAAAAAGTACGCACCATAAGAAAAAAGGAGATCATTGGAATCGCCTACTATATTAACAGTTTAAAAACCTTACCTCCATTGGGTAAGGTTTTTTTATTTTAATAAAAAAAATAATGTTTACAAACACTTAACATTATGACTAACTTTATCATGATATGATATCAATGTCCGATATCAAAATATGATATTGGATAAGGGGGATCCTTATGTTACGCGAATTCTTTTTGGGAAGTATTAAAATCCATATTTTGTACCATGCCAGCATCGAGCCAATTTACGGGTCATATATGATTGAAGAGCTGCACTCCCACGGTTACGATATTAGTCCTGGAACCATTTATCCTACGCTTCATCATTTGGAGAAAGATGGGCTTTTAATAAAAGAAGAACGAACTGTAAAAGGGAAAATTCGTAAATATTATACGATTACCGAAAAAGGTCAAGAGGTGCTTGAAGGTGCAAAAGAGCAAATTCGTGAATTAGCAAGAGAAGTATTAAAAGAAGGAGAGGATACATCATGAATCAATCAGTGTTTCGAAGGTGGATTGAAATCTTACTTATTTCGACTAAGCTTGGCTTAACCTCCTTTGGTGGGCCCATTGCGCATCTAGGATACTTCAGAGAAGAGTACGTAAAAAAGAGAAAGTGGCTTGACGAAAAAAGTTATGCTGATTTAATTGCTTTATGTCAATTTTTACCTGGTCCAGCAAGCAGCCAAGTAGGCATTTCGATTGGAATGATGCGCGGTGGTATTTTTGGAGGCGTGCTGTCATGGATAGGTTTTACGATGCCTTCAGTTATTGTACTTATTTTGTTTGCATATTTAGTACAAGGATTCGACGCTTCAAGTGCAGGCTGGATTAATGGCCTAAAGATTGTTGCTGTTGCGGTAGTGGCCCAAGCGGTTCTTGGCATGGGGAAAAACTTAGCCCCAGACAGACCACGTATTACAATGGCTATACTCGCAGCGCTAATTACTTTATTTTTTCCAAGTGCAATTGGACAAATTGGAACCATCATCGCTGCGGGGATAGTAGGGTATGTTCTATATAAAGAAATAAAAATGGATGATGTGCAAGACATGCCTATTACAATCAGCCGAAAAGTTGGCGCATTGGCATGGATTGTATTTATAGCGTTATTAGTAGGATTACCACTTTTGCGTACTGCATTTCCTACTGTTTGGATGGGCATAATTGATATTTACTATCGAGTTGGTTCGATTGTTTTTGGAGGCGGCCATGTTGTTCTCCCGATGCTAGAACGTGAAGTTGTACCAATTGGCATGGTAACAGAATCTGAATTTTTAGCTGGATACGGTGCAACGCAAGCAGTCCCAGGTCCTTTATTTACGTTTGCCAGTTATCTTGGAACGGTAACGGCTGGTTGGTCTGGTGCTTTAGTTGCAACTGCGGCAATGTTTCTACCGTCATTCTTGCTTGTTCTCGGCACCTTACCATTTTGGAACGTTCTTCGCAAAAAGCCAAGCGTACGAGCAGCTTTAATGGGCGTAAATGCAGCTGTTGTAGGAATCTTACTTGCAGCGTTATATGATCCAGTTTTTACTAGTGCAATCAAAACAACGCCAGACTTTGCATTAGCGCTTGTCGCTTTTGGTTTATTAATGTACTGGAAAGTAGCTCCCTGGATTGTTGTACTTGCAACTGCACTGGGTGGGTATCTACTATCAATTTTTTTCTAGTACCAATGAATATTCACTTCTAACTGGGCGGATGCATAGAATAGAGAACTATAAGCTATATCTGAGGGGGAAATGCCCATGAAGTGGCTTGAGGAATTACTACTTGATGAGGAAATCATGGCTCAATTAATTAGAACGATTGGTGTTAGCATTATTGTCATTGGCTACATTGTTTTGTTTATTGGTGAAGTAAGTGACCTTAACGTTTTACAAAAAATGAGAGAGATAGCAGTGTGAAAAAGTTCTCAGAGTGAGAACTTTTTTTGTTGAAACTTATATAAAAAGTGTTCGTATATAGTAAAGTAAGTGTAAGGAATTCAAAAGGGGGATTATCATGTTAAAGAAAATATTTGCAAAGATGGGTGTCGGCGCTGCAAAAGTCGACCTCATTTTGAACGAAAGTACATATACATTAGGTGAGCACGTAGAAGGAAAAATCAAAGTCCAAGGTGGTAAAGTTGAGCAGCACATTAATCTTATAAATGTAGAACTATGGCTGGAAATGCGCGGCCGTAACGGGGAGTTTCATACTCATAAAGTGACCAGTATCCCAACCGTTTCTTCTTTTCTAATTAGAGAAGGAGAAGAGCAGGAATGGGGATTTAAATATGAGTTACCAATGAATATTCCCATTTCAGCAAGCAATTGCAGCTACTTCTTTCAAACGCATTTAGATATTGAAGGTGGAGCAGATGCAAAAGATCGAGATGCTATTCGTATTAAAGCGCCTGAGACACTGTATCAGTTTGTCGAGGCGCTTGAAAGCTTAGGATTTAGAGAAAAGCATCAATCTGGCCAGTTTAACGGTTATAAACAAGAGTTTGAGTTTTTTCCAACATCTCAATTTCAAAGCCGTATTCGTGAATTAGAGTTTGAGGTGGCCATAGAAGATAAAGGCCTTCGTATTTTGCTTGAACTTGATTTACCAGGCTTTGGTCGAGAACGTGAAATAAAGCAAGAGATTTATTTGTCGAAGGAAGAATTAGGGAACGGTACGAAGCTTCATCAATCATTACACCAAATTATTGAAGAGATGATTAACAATCCAACTAACTATGAATACTTTCAGCCTTCTCATTATCAAAAGGGCCAGTATAAAAGAGGCATGAGTGGTCTTGGAGGTGCTATGGGAGGGTTTGCAGCTGGTATGCTAGGTGGTATGCTTTTAGGAGAATTGATGGATGATATGTTTGAAGACGTGGCATTTGATGACATACAAGAAGACATAGAAGACAGTGAGGATCTCTTTGATAGTGATTTATTTGGCGGAGAAGACGAGTGGTAATAAAAAAGTAAAGGATGAAACCTCAAATGGTTCATCCTTCTTTTTGTTTACCGTTACCACTACTTGAAGAAGGTGTTTTTCGTTTCTTCACTTCTACGTATTTGATATGGAAATCTTCTATGACTAACACTTTGAAATAAAAATCATCATGTTGTACAATATCGTTTTTCCCAACATCGAATCGTTCAGTTAGCACCCAACCAGCAATTGTATCTACTTCCTTATCGCTAATATCTGTGCCAAGTAAATCATTTACTTCACTAATCAACATTTTACCATCTAAAATATAATGATTTTCTTTAATTTTCTGGACGTATGGAATTTCGTCAGCATCAAACTCATCACGAATTTCACCTACAATCTCTTCAACAATGTCCTCAATTGTAACGAGGCCGGCTGTACCACCATATTCATCAAATAAAATAGCCATCTGTACCCGATCTTTTTGCATTTTCACTAATAAATCATGAATTGGAACGGTTTCAATTACTTTTAAAATCGGCTTTACATAAGATTCTAAAGTGTTTGTGCCATCTTTTTGGTTAAATACAATATCATTGTAAATTTCTTTAATATTTACAAGTCCAACCACTTTATCTTTGTCACCATCTTCAATAATTGGATACCGAGTATATTTTTCCACATTTGCAACTTGAAGAAAAACTTCTACAATATCATCTTTTGATGCAGTTATAATCTCAGTACGAGGGACCATTACTTCTTTCGCCAAGCGATCATCAAAATCAAAGATTTTATTCATATACTTATACTCAGACTGGTTAATCTCTCCGCCTTTTAAGCTTTCAGAAAGTAAAATCCGAATTTCTTCTTCACTATGAGCTACCTCATGTTCAGAAGCAGGCTGTAATCCAAACATACGAGTAAGAAGCTGTGCTGACCCATTTAAGGCTTTAATAAATGGATACATAATTTTATAAAACCAAATAATTGGTTTAGAAAATAATAAAGTAATTCGTTCCGACATTTGAATAGCGAATGTTTTGGGTGCTAGTTCACCTACCACTACATGTAAAAATGTAATAATAACAAATGCGATAACAAATGACAAAATGCCTGCTAAGCGTTCATTAATATTGAAATCGTTAAAAAGGGGATGGAGGATTCGTTCAAGCGTTGGTTCGCCAAGCCAACCAAGGCCGAGAGCTGTAATGGTAATTCCAAGCTGGCAAGCAGATAGATATTCGTCAAGATGCGTGATAACATGCTTAGCTGCTATTGCCTTTTTATTTCCTTCATCAACAAGCTGATTAATACGAGAGCTTCTCACCTTTACAATTGCGAACTCAGTTGCTACAAAAAAGGCGGTTAAGCCAATTAAGAGAGCAACGAGAAAAAGATTTAAAATCGTCAAAGTTTCACCACCTATTCAGTACGTGTATATAGTAAGTGTTATCTAAACGATTAAAGAACATGTATTGAAACAATGCCCAGCACGGTTTGAAAAAGAGAAAGTAGCGTTTTCATTTATGGGTTTGTGCTATACTAGCCTAGAGGTGAAAGAAATGAATATATTGGATAATTTAATCTTAAAACATGGACTTCAAACACTAAAGGAAGAGATATATAGCTCTTTGTATACATGCATTATGGTACATCCCACTCGTGCTGAAGAACTTAACATTGGTACATCAAAATTAGGAGGATATCCAGACTTACCGCCAGAGTTTTGCTGGCCTGAAAAGGATGGGGAATACCTACAGTTTATTGGTCAAATTAATTTATCTCAGCTAGAAGGTACGTGGAAGAAAGACTTTCTTCTTCCTGAAACTGGCTATTTGTACTTCTTTTACGACGGTGAAGCATATGGCGAAGAAGATCAACAAAATGGTTGGCGCGTACTTTTTTATGAAGGCTCAGCAAAGAATTTAAGTACAATAAAAGTAGACGTTTCAAATGTATACTCACAGTGTGAGGTACAGTTTAGTTATGATATTCGTCTTGGAGATACATATATAGAAGACGATCAGTTGTATGATCAATTCGATGCTCTTATGTTAGAAATTAATGGTAATATTCCATTTCATCAAATTGGAGGAACGACGTGGAACATCCAAGGGGATGTCTTGGAAGAATGTGAAGATTTTTCTGGTAGAAAAGGCGATTGGCAGTTATTGTTTCAAATTGATTCTGACGACCAACTTAATATGATGTGGGGGGACGTTGGAATTTTATACTATTGTATTGAGAGGCAAGCTCTTGCAAAAAAGCAGTTTGAAAACACATGGCTAATCATGCAATGTTCATAAGACAAGCACCTCCTGGGTTATGCATTATTTAGACACAATTCAGGGGGTGCTTTTTCCTTTGTCTTATTTAATTAGGTCTTTCCAGTACTAAAAAGAAGGCGGTTTTTAATGTAACGTTTTATTGTTTGGAAGCTCTGGGGATTGTGTAGCTTTTGCAAACCCTTGCGTCATTTGCTGCATATCTTGAGCAGCTAGCTGCGGTACTTGATAGTTATGACGCTTGTTTTGATAGTGAGCTACTTCATATGCCATCTCAATCCAATTAGGAACGCTATCAGCGAATAAACGACGCACAATAGGGTTTGTGATTTCAAGCGCGGTCATGGTAACGAGTGAAGCATGACCTTTTAATAATCCTAGCATATGTCCTGAAATTCCCTTGTCGCTAATGTCGTTAATCGATTGATTTGGCTTTTTAGGTTGGCCAGCTTTCAAACCGTATACAAAATCGTTTGTTTCTGCCATATTGTAGGTTTGCGTTGGGCTAGAAGGGTCTTGCCCAGTTGAAAAAGATTCTACAATGCGGTTGTAGTCTTCTAAAATAAAGCCATATTGACGGTCTAACATTTGTTTTAACTCTTCATCTTGAATGTATTGTCGAAACATCATAAATTGATCTAAAACATTGATCATACCAGCTAGCGTTTCGTGAACATCAAAGAGTTCGTGTCCTCCGTGATTCATCGCTTGTGGCACCTTACCAGTATGCATATTTATATGTGTTTGTTCGTGGTTCATATTCATCCTCCTACTAAATAAATAAATACGTTGTTTAGTGTAAAGAATCGAAGCATCTTTATACGTGTAAAAAGAAAAATTATTGAAACGTTTTAGATTTTATTGATGATATCAAAGGAATTTTACAACACATATCGAATATGAACTTTAACTTTAAGGATTGGAGATATAGCTTAATGAATGAGTTAATGGCATGGTCGGAGCAACTACAAGCAGAAGCAACAAGTTTATTGGAAGAATATCAGCTTTTACACTTATGCAAACAATATGGTAATCCTCTCATTGCAGGTAGCTTTGATTTAAATGTTATGGTGTTTCGTCATCTTGATGTTTACATTGGAAGCGATAAGGTTATTGAAGACTTATTCTTCGCTCTTGGTAAAGACCTAGCAATAAGAATGAATCCTGTTAAAATGGTGTTTGTTGGTAATAAGGACGAAGAAGAAGGGATGACATGGTCTATATACGCAAATGTTGAAGGGCATGAATGGAAAATTAATATTAATGTTGTTGCTGAAGCAGTCATACAGCAAATGCTTCAAAAACAGCAAAAGCTAAAAGCGAAAATGACAGAGAAGAAAAGAGAGCATATTTTATTTTTTAAACAGCAGAGTGGTTATAATCGCTATTACAAAAGTGCGCATGTCTATGAAGCAGTCTTGGTAGAAGATGTTCAAGATGATATGACATTTTTTAAATGGCTACAACATAAAAAACGAGCCCAGTAAAGTAGGCTCGTCTTTTATTTATACTAATTCTTTTGCGGGCAAAGAAGCGTTAAGCATCCAAATATGCTTTTCAAGGCGACCAACTGTTCCGATGAATAAATCAGCAGTAACATGATCATGTGCTTCTTCAGCAATTTTAATTCCCATTTTAAGCTGTTGAACAAGAAGTTGATAATCCTTACTAACAGCTTCAACCATTTCACGAGCAGTTTGCTCGTTTCCTTCTTCACTTAGAGTAGCCAAGCTTAAAAATTCTTTTAGCGTAGCTACAGGCTGTCCACCAATTGCTAGCAATCGCTCTGCATATTCATCTATATCCGCAGCAGTTTCTGTATATAGTTCCTCAAATTTCTCATGAAGAGTAAAGAACTGAGGTCCTTTTACATACCAATGAAAGCGATGAAGTTTCGTGTAAAGTACGTTTAAATTAGCGATCTGTTGATTTACTAGTTGTTCTAAATTCATTTGTTTAGCCTCCTAATAATGTAGCTTATATATAAATTATATCATTTATTATATTATAATCAATACTTATTTATAATTATTATAATTTAGAAATAAACCTTTTTTAAAAGAGAAGTCTTGAAGGGTTATGTTAAGATATCTAAGAGAATATAGTAAAAGGAAGAGATTAAATGATTATTACAAATGAAGCAAAAGCGTTAATTGAGGAAATTTTATCTGAACAAGAAATCGAAGGTATTCGTCTTTACTTTAAAGGAATCAGCTGTGATATCCCCAATATTGGATTGTCTTTTGAAGAAGCTCAACAAAACGATGAGCTGCAAGTTATTAACGGTATACTAGTAGCAATTGAAGAAGCAATCTTACCCTATACGAAAGAACTTTTACTAGACGTTCATACAACACCATACGGACCTGGTTTAGCTTTAGTAGGTGCCAAAGATTAATAAGTAAAGGTTTTGAAAAAATGCTGATAAATAATTTGTTAGAATATCTGACAAATATGTTGGAATAATGGAAAAATATTGTTTTACTTAATTTAAGCGTTAATGAAAACGAGGGGGGATTACATGCTTCTTTCTCATCATGTAACGGTTGAACAACGTAAAAAAATTAAACATTTTAAACAGCTAATTCGAGACTCGCGTTCAGCAAATGAACGTGTGATGTATCAGCAGCAGTTAAATCAATTTGTTGAGCGACTGTTTATTGAGAATCGTCTTCAGCGTCATGGAGAACACAAGTAAATAAAGAGGTTGGGACATAAGTACTTCAGTAAATAACCTATCCGGACTATCACGAGTTATATACTTTTTGATAGTTCGGATATTTTTTTATTGCTTTAGAAAATAATAAAAATAGTGGAATGTAGTGTAAGGAACTTGATTCCTTCAGGACTTAGAAGGACAGTCGGAGACCCCCTAGCGCATTGGAACAAGCTTATTTTAAATCCTTACGATGATAGAAATGTAGTGATTCGTCTTTTGGGAAAAACATTTTAGTATGTTCTACATTTTTTTAGGTATTATTTCACTATCTTTTGAAAGCGTTTTCTATTATCGTTATAGTATGATCTGTTTCAATATAACATGTATAAAATGCGTTCTAAAAAGCAAGAAGGAGTGGCTTGTATGAATAAAAATGGAAACTTCTTACTGGGCTTACTATGGGGAACGTCTTTGAGTATTCCGCTTTGGCTTTCTTTCTTTGGGTGGTTAAAACTATTATTAAAGATCAGCTTATGAAATCAAAATCTAATGGACACGTTAATAAGTTGCTAGATTATCGACTAGATACAAATCAGTATCTAGTCTTTTTATTTTAATAAATATTTTTTTGTGTATTTTTTTGTGTTAGAGAAATGCTATTAATAACTAGGATGAAGAAGGAGAGAAGGAAGATGAAGTTACTGATTGGCATTTTATTTTTAAGCGGTATTATTGTGGCGATTGAGCTTCCTTCTTTGTTAAAAAAAGGGCAGAAAAAAGAACTTTATTTATTTTCTTTCTTTTTACTTTTTAGCATGACTCTAAACATTTTACATAGCATGCACTTTCCGCTCCCTAATCCGTTAGATTGGCTGAGTGCAATCTTCAAGCCTTTTAACCACCTAATTGTAAATGAGAGATGAGGTGACGTGCTATTACAAAAGTAGACATGCAGAAAGAGTCAGTGATTATTAGCTCCAAGCAGTTTTTTATTATTTCAATTATGTTTCTTGTAGGAGATGGGATTTTATATGTTCCTACTATTGTTGCTACATCAGCGAAAGAAGACAGTTGGATAGTTGGTATCATTAGTATTATAGAAACACTCTTAATCGTATGGGGCTATGCCCGGCTAGCTAATGGCATGAAAAATCAGTCCCTACCAGACTATTTGGAAAAAGAGGTTGGGAAATGGAGCGCAAAATTACTTCTATTGTTTTTTATCGCGTACATACTGGTTGACATTGGGTTAATGGTATATGAAATTGGCTCCTTCCTCATTACAATTATTTTGCCGGAAACACCTATTGAAAGTATCGCTTTGGCTCTTCTCGTTGTTATTTCCTTTGGTGTCAAGCTTGGGATAGAAACGATGTCTAGAGCATCGGAAATTTTATTTCCATGGTTTTTTGGTTTATTTATTTTGCTAATAGCATTCAATATCCCTAATGTTCACTTAGAAAACTTTCAGCCGTTTTTACAGAAAGGTTCCGCTCCAATTTTCGAAGCCAATATGCAGCTTCTTCCTTATGTATTTGAAATGAGTATCTTAATTGCGATTTTTCCATTTGTAAGAAATTCAAAAGCAGCTACAAAAGCATATGTACTAGGTAGTACAGGTGGAGTGTTAATGCTATCGATTGTGATTGTGATTGCTCTTTTAGTATTTGGTGTTCAAACAATGACGTCTGAAGTATTCCCAAGCTATTTACTGGGGCAGGAAATCAGTATCGGAGGGTTTTTTCAGCGTATTGAAGTTATTATGGCAATTATCTGGTTTATTAGCGTGTTTTTTAAGGTGGCTTTTTGTTTTCTTATCTTTAACTTTTTGCTAACGTCAGTAGTAGGAATAGAAGATCACCGTTTGCTGACACTACCGCTTGCTTTCTCTTTTATACCACTTTGCCTAGCGTTTGTTCCCAATACTGTCTACCTTGTTGATTTTATAGTAACAACATGGTTGTCATATTCAGCTATGTGTGGTGTGCTGTTACCGTTTTTAATTGGAGGATTTATCATGTTGAAAAAACAGCTACACAAACAATGACGGAAATATAGTTGTGAATTTTTTGTAGCAAAATTGTGTTGTTTATTGAGAATAGGATAAGAAAAACGTAAACTTGGTAATGGATAATAAGAAATACATAAGAAAACGCAAATGAAGGTGAAAATTAATGAAAAAATTAATAATGTGTTTATTGGTAATGTTATTTACTCTTCCAACGGTGAGCTTTGCACATACGCATGTTCAAACAACCGTACCTGAGAATGGAGCAACGGTTACGTCTCCGCTAACTGAAATTAAACTTAGTTTTGAGACGCATATTGAAAAAGTAAGTACAATGACTGTGAAAAAAGATGGACAAGAACTTACTATTGATGCACAGGAAGTATCAGGTCATGATTTAACAGGTACATTTCAAGAGCCGCTTCCAAATGGAGAGTATGAAGTGAAATGGAACATTGTAGGAGAAGATGGACATGTCATGGAAGATGCAATTTCATTTACTGTGAATGTGGCTGAAGACGAAGCACTACCTGAGAATAAAGAAACACAAAAAGAGCCTGCTACAGAAGAAGCTGAAAAAAGCAGCTCTTCGGATGAGCAAACAAAAGCTGAATCAACAAACGAAAATTCATCTTTCTTCGTTATCATGATTGTAGCAGTACTTATCGTCGCAGTAGCACTTATCTTTGTGTTTAGAAAAAAGAAAGGCTGATTTAATGCCAATAGTTTTACCATTATTTGAATGGCTAACGTATATTAGCTTAGCGTTGTTACTCGGTACAGCAGTTTTACAGTATGTTTCTGAAGAAAATAAGCCTATTTTAAGCATATCTAGTAAGTGGTTAATTGCCAGTGCTCTTACGGTAGGGATTTTTTCTATAGGCCCAGCTTTAGAAATTGTGCTTGCATTTTCAAAAATTAGAGGTTTTTCAGATACTCTTCAGGTGGTATTGTTTGGAAGTAAAACAGGTCATGCATGGTTGATTGTTGTACTTTGTTCCATGTTATTGATTCTTACAATTGTTGTAAAAAGTCATCCTCATATCTATACATTACTAACTATTGGTCTAGTGGTAGGGGTTTCTTATGCTGGTCACGCCGCATCAATATCACCGGTAAACGGTATGCTTTCACATTTCCTTCACGTACTGTTTGTTGGTCTTTGGAGCGGAGTTATTTTAACGGTTTCATTCTTTATAAAAAAACCTGTGAATTGGAAAGCTTTTTTAACATGGTTTACGCCTTTTGCGATTGGATGTTTTATTTTACTTTCACTAAGTGGAGTAATTGCTATGCTTATTATAGTAGGGCTGCCTAACTACGTAAATTCATGGTCGACAAACTATGGACAAGGTTTATTACTTAAGCAAATAAGCATTATTTTATTAGTTGCGTTTGCAGTAATCAATGGTATCTTGCTTCGTAAAGTGAAAAACTCACATACTTTTCGCCCAACTGGATGGCTACGAGTTGAAGCGGTGACCTTGCTGATTATTTTCTTTATAACAGGCGTGATGGTCAATCAATCACCGCCTACGAATCTGCAACATGCAGAAGCAAATTCTCTGCTTCCGTTTATTTATGGTCAGCCTATTACTTTACCAATTACGTTTCAGTTTACAATTGTAGGCGCGATTTTCTCGTTTTTAGCAATCTTTTTTCTTGCATATATCTTTGTGATTTTTTACAAAAAAATAAATGCTTGGTTTAGCTTGCTAAGTGGAACACTATTTGTATTTTCTTTATACATTGCTATGATTACAAGCATTTCCTTTTAATGAAAAAAAGGCTTTCAACGTTGTTTGAAAGTCTTTTTTCGTTGCGGTAATCTTTCAGCTGATTGGTTATTATCAGCTGGTTCATCACCTGTTGTGGGGGGGCCGCTATTTTCTTTTGAGTTAGTGAAAGGAGAAATATAGCATACGTCACCAAAATTAACGATTCCACCGGTGATTTTTCCAATATATACGGATTTAATCCAAACGGGCATAACCATCAACCTTTCTTGAACACTCTTTATATCTTATGACAAGCTGTTGTATCAGGTATAGACAAGTGTAAAGGGAAAGCAAATATTTCTATATTTGCTTTCATTTCGTGTACAATAGAAACGGAAAAAGTAGAAATTAAAAAGATAGAAGGTAAATTATGAACAAATATAAAGAAGCTAAAACGAACTTTTCATTTAAAAAGCTTTGGAGACTAACGGATCCATCAAAAGGAAAGCTGAGTATCTCTTTACTTTTTGCACTAGTAAATACAGGAGCTTCTCTTGTTATCCCTCTTATGATTAAAGATTTGATGGATACAATTAATAGCGGTGTATCTAAACAAATGGTTGCAGCTTTAGTAGGCTTATTTGTTATTCAAATGATCACGAGTGCCTTATCTCTATATCTTCTGGCCCAAGTGGGTCAAGGTGTAGTTGAGAAGCTGCGTACGACCATTTGGGATAAGCTTGTTAAACTGCCGGTTTCGTTTTATGACCGCAACCGATCTGGCGAAATGGTGAGTCGAATTACAAATGATACAACCATTGTGATGAACTTGCTATCGACAGAAATGATAGAATTTGTTAAAAATATTTTATCGATTAGTATATCAATTATTATTTTGTTTACGTTAGATGTTCCGATGACGCTCATTTTGCTAGCTGTTATCCCGATAATGTTTTTACTTGTTATGCCGCTTGCACGAAAGATTCATAAAATTTCTCGTGAGCAGCAGGATAAAATGTCAAAGCTCACGGCATTTTTAGCTCAAATGCTTAGTGAAATACGCTTAATTAAAGTATCCAGCTCTGAGAAGAAAGAAATTGAAGAAGGGAAGCGCTCGTTCCACTCACTTTTTTTATTTGGGATACGCCGTGCAAAGATTGAAGCAATTATAACGCCGATTATTAGTACGGTGATGACAAGCGTTATGATTGCAATTGTAGGGTTTGGTGCATATCGCGTTAGCCAAGGGTTTATTAGTGCAGGAGAGCTAGTAGCGTTTGTTCTTTATCTCTTTCAAATTATGGTGCCTGTTGGTTCACTTACTCGCTTTATTACAAGTTTCCAACAAACGAAAGGTGCATCAGAGCGTATTTTTGCTATTCTAGAAGAAAAAGAAGAGTCTTTTCAAGACGGACAACAAGTCAAACGTATTGGTGAGTTAACGTTTAAAGACGTTGCATTTAAATACGAGGAAAAATTGGTGTTGAAAAACATTTCATTTTCAGCTCAAAAAGGCAAAGTGACGGCGTTAGTTGGTCCAAGTGGCGCTGGGAAATCAACCGTTTTTTCACTGCTTGAGCGTTTTTATGCCCCATCTTCTGGCCAAATTCTATTAGAGGATACAGATAGCCGAGCAATTAATCTCAGAGCGTGGCGCCAGCTGTTTAGTTATGTACAGCAAGACTCGCCGATTTTAGCAGGAACAATTCGTGAAAACCTAACGTATGGGCTAGAGAGAACAATTTCAGATGCTGAAATTGTTGAAGCAACGAAACAGGCAAATGCTCATGAGTTTATTACTAATTTTGATGATGGATATGATACAATGCTTGGTGAAAGAGGAGTAAACTTATCTGGAGGTCAGCGTCAACGGATTGCGATTGCAAGAGCATTGCTTCGCAATCCTCAATTCTTACTTCTTGATGAAGCGACGGCAAGCCTTGATTCCGAGTCTGAAAAGCTTGTCCAAGAGTCGCTTGAGCGAGTCATGAAGGGGCGAACTTCCCTTGTCATTGCACACCGGTTATCTACGGTGATAAATGCTGATCAAATCGTAGTAATTGAAGATGGAGAAGTAACGGGGAAGGGGACACACGAAGAGCTTCTAAGCACGCACAGCTTTTATCGCCGCTTGGTTCAACAGCAGTTCCAAACAGAATCTTGATAATGTAGAAGAAGCGTACTAGCGTGCTAGTGCGCTTTTTTTAGTGGAAAACCACTATCTTTGTCGAAGCTATTGTGAGACAACCTAGGGCTATGATAAAGTGAACGTTAAAACCATTTACTGAAAAAAGGAGGGATAGACAATGAAGGTCGGAGATAACGTTTTTTATAACAGCAAATCGTATAAGCTAATTCACGTGTATCGTAATGGAACATTAGAGCTCTTGTCCACTCAACAACCGGACTTTGGAAAGACTATTATTGTAGATGCTGCTAAAGTTAAAAATAATTGAGAGCGAGAACTAAAATGATTGAATTATAAAACCCTCTTTACTTTCAGCATGGTGAAAGTAAAGAGGGTTAATCAGTTTAAGCATTCAGCTTTTTCACAAGTTCATCACCCATCAGTTCTGAAGAGAACGGGTCACGGCTTGTAACGATTTGGTCGTTAGCCCAAACGGCATAAGCTTTTTTATCCATTTCAGGTAAATAATTAGCAATTTTGCTAAGCTCTTGTTCTAAGCTATAAGGTAGAAAAGGAAGTACTTCGTCAGGTTCAATTGCATCAGGATAGCCCGTCACGTCGAGGCCTTCAATTAATAGCTTCTCATTCTTGTCTTTTAAGAAAGCAAACACAGAAGGGCCGTGACATTCTGCTGCTAAGATGCCACCTTTGTTATAGACATCGTTCATTAATTGATGAAGGTGAACATTTTTTGCAAGGTCAAACATTGCACCATGACCCCCAACAACTAAAATTGCATCATAGTTTGATGCGTTAACTTCCTCTAGTTTCATTGTTTGATCTGCTCGTCCAGTTTCTACAAGCTCTTTGTACGTACCGTTTGGATCAAAGTCTTTTGAAATACTGCGTTCATCTAATGTTGGTTTTCCGCCTAAAGGTGATGCTAAGTCAACAGTGTGACCTGCTTCTTCTAGCTTTAAAAGAGGAGCAAATAGTTCTTCTGCCCACCATCCAGTTTTATATTCTTTTTCTTCGTATCCGCTTGATAGTACGGCTAATATACGTGCCATGAAAAAACCTCCTAGTAAATTGTTCCATTGTTAATATGAAACGATAGCGAGTATCTTATTCATCTACATTTTTCTTACCCGTTTTAATCAATCATTAAACAGAAAGAAGAGTTAACTTTTTAGTTTTACTGAGCCAAAAAATAGAATATAGAATTTGTTTATAGAGCTAGCAAATAATTAAATACGTCAACATTTAAAAATGAGAGGTGGTGTTTTCTTAACATTAATAAGCGTTCAGAGGTCATTTACTTCCCGTTTTATAACAGTTCCGTACTGCTATATACGAGTTAATGAAAAAACCTATGCAACTATTGCATAGGTAAGGAATCTTGAAGTGTATGATTTTCTAAGTAAGTAATAGAAGTACGAAGTTGTTTAGGTAGCGTCTGTGTTATAAATAAGATAGGAATGTCGAGGCCTTGCCTTAGCTTATGTAGGGCCTCGTAAAACGACTCACTGTACTCATATGCTAGGCTATTTACTAGTAAAAGTGCAGGTGAGACGAGTAAACAACTTACCAAAAGAAGCTGCTCTTTATCTGCTTTTGATAATGAGCACAGAGGTTGATGCAATAAAGATTGTGAAACTGAGCATAGGGTAATAGCATTGGAAATTAGTTTATTACTATTTGTAGGTTGAATACTATCAGGAATAGTTTGAATAATTTTTTTAAGAAATTCTGTGCATGTTTCCTGAGAGTGAGCATTAATTCTCTGATGCGGGTTCAGCTCTTGAATTTTTAACTTCAGTTTTCTGCGTTCTTTTGCTTTAATACGAAGCAAAGAGCTACCGTTTAGCAAAATGTCCCCTATATCGGGATCGCTTGAAAGAGATAATAGCTCGAGTAATGCAGTTAACTTTTTATAGTCAGCGGATATAATTGTTGTAATAGCACCTCCGCTTGCTGTAAATGATAGGTTGCGAAGAACAGCTGTATTTCCATACGTTTTTGAAATGCCTTGAACTTCTAGTAAAGTAGACATACAAACACCTTCTTTTTCCGAGAATAAATCGTAATAATTATTATTTATAATAATAGAGAGCTGATCTTTTGTAAAGAATGAGATTTTGAAAAAACTTCATGATTTTCTCACATTTACAGTTTATAGTAAATAATGAGGGGACTAATATAGAAGGGAGAGGTCAACGTGAAAGCAAAGAAAATAATATGTTTAGTAAGCATGTGTGGTCTTTTGATGGGGTGTGGCGTAAATCAAGAGCAAGAAGCGAGTGCTGAAGATCCTAAAATGTTAGATGTAAAGCTGAATGGACCTTCTGAAGTAGGTAAAAATGAAACCGTTATCTTTGAAGCTGTAGTTACATATGGAAATGAAAAAGTTGAAGACGCAGATGACGTGCAATTTGAAATTGAGAAAGAAAATGCAGAAGGGCAAGGGGACATGATAAAAGCTAAGCATCGTAAAGGTGGAATATATGAAGTAGCAACTGATTTTCAAGAACCTGGCATTTATACAGTTCAATCCCATGTGACAGCCAAGGACTCTCATAATATGCCTAAAATACGTATAGAAGTAAAATAAACAAAGCCTCTTTAAAGAGGCTTTTGTTGTTAAAAAGATTCGTAAGGAAACGTAATCGTAACGGTAGTTCCATTACCAATCTCGCTTTTAAAATCTAGGCTTCCAGCGTGATAATGGATAATTTCTTTAGATATCGCTAACCCAAGCCCTGTTCCACCTTTTTCACGAGTTCGAGCTTTATCGGCTCTGAAAAATCGTTCTCCTAAGCGACTTAAATCTGCTTTTGATATGCCGATTCCGGTATCCGTTACGCTAATTTGAACTTTGTGCTCATCATGAGAAAGTGAAATATCAATGTGCCCTCCCTCGTTTGTGTACCGAATTGAATTGTGGATTAAATTATAGAATACCTGTTTTAATCGAAGCTCATTTGCGTTCATAATAATGTCTTCGTCTAATCTGCTTGTGACGGTTAGCTGTTTTTTAGCAGCGTGAATGGTCAAAACATCGATTGTTTCATTAATAAGCTGAGCCAAAACAAGCGGAGACTTTATCATAGTCACTGTTTCGGACTGGAGCTGAGATAAATCCAATAGGTCATGAACAAGAGCATTCATCCTTGTTGTTTCTCGTTCTATTACGTGCAAGTATTCATTTCGTTCTTTTTGGCTCATAGTTGAATTCTGTAAAAGTTCACTATACCCCTTTATATAGCTAAGAGGTGTGCGTAGTTCATGGGCTACATTTGCGAGAAATTCACGCTTTTGTTCATCACTTTTTTTTAAGGAAGATGCCATAGAGTTAAACGCTTCTGCTAAGTGACCAACTTCGTCATTGCTATTGGAAGGAATGCGTATAGAAAAATTCCCTTTCGCGATCTCGTTTGAGACAGCTTTCATTCGCTGTAATGGAGTTACAATTGCTTTGGTCATTCGATTTCCAATTAAATAAAGAAAAATAAACGTAATGATTGCCACAATCGCCAAAATATTGGCTGCTTTTGTAAACACTTCATTTAATGAAGCTAAAGGAACATATAGATAAACAATTCCTGCTAGTTCGTTTGTTTTTTGATCAATTAGGGGGACAATGGCACCAATAAGGTTGCGCTCAAATTTCTCTTCGTAACCTTTTTTAACAATGTATTCACCTTTTAAGAGTTTTTCTCGTTCAGCTTTTGAAATGATCGGTTTATCTTCTTTAGAGAACGGAGAGTAACCGCTTAATTCTTCTGGATTATTAAAAATTAAGATTTCTGCCTCAGAAACCGTATTATGCCAATTTACATTTCCAATTAAAAAATCGGAAATCTCACCGGTATGATAATGAGCAGCAATTTGTTGACCTTCTGCTACAAGCGAGCTTTCTGTTTTGTCTACATAGAGTGATTCGTAAAGAAATTGGATAAATAAAAATGAAAATACAATTGCAAAGCAAAGCAAGCTGCTGATTAAAAGGCGTAGCTTAGTTGTTAAAGCGAAGGACAACTTCTTCATGCCTCCGCTTTATACCCAATACCCCAAACCGTTTGAATTAGGTCGCCTCCTGCTTTTAACTTTAAACGCAACGTTTTGATATGAGTATCAACTGTCCGTTCACTTCCGATGTAATCAATCCCCCAAATTTGATGTAAAAGCTGTTCGCGCGTGAAAACTCGTCCAAGGTGATTACATAAATAGATGAGTAGTTCATATTCTTTTAAGGTAAGCGATATAGCTTCATCGTTTACATATACGGTTCGACCAAGCTTGTTAATTTTTACATGTCCAAAATGCTGATAAACTTCAACTGAACGTGGAAGTGCAGTTGTGCGACGAAGAACAGCTTCAATACGTGCTATTAATTCACCGTTACTAAACGGCTTAACAATGTAGTCGTCCCCTCCGATTTTTAATCCGTGTATGCGATCTAATTCATCACCACGCGCAGTCAAAAAGATAATGGGAATCGATGGATGGACGCTGCGTATCCTTTCAGCTAACGTAAATCCGTCCATAATTGGCATCATTACATCAATAAGAATAAGGGAAGGAAGCATATGAGCTAATTCATCTAGCGCTTCTTCTCCGTTTGAAGCCTCTAGGCACATATAGCCTTCGCGTTGAAGGGATAGCTGGATCAAATGTCGCATTTGTTGTTCATCATCAACAATTAATATAGTTGGCTTTTGCATTTTCATCATGCCCTTTCTCATTTTTAAGTTCTTTTTCTAGTATATCGGAAATATGTGAGGCATAAGTGAACTTTTGTCACCATTCTTTTTATTCTACATAAATGAAGGGGCTGAGACATGAAGGTTTTAAAATTGTTAGGTTAAAATCAAAGTTTCTCTCCACTGTGCGGGAGATATGTGCATTCTTCTATTGCCTACAGGGGTCACGTGTCTTATGCCCTTTTCGATTAATAAAAATATCCGAACTATCGAAAAGAGTTAACTTTCAACAGTTCGGATAGATCATTGGCTAAAATACTTATGTCCCAGCCTCATTAATTACTCTGAATGTTTATCAAAAGTAATGGTTGCAACAGCATCGTGTAAGTGAATGGACTCTTCATTACGACAGGACACAGTGAAGGCTTCTACGAATGAATACTCGTATAAATCAGCAGCTACTAAGCGGACCATATCTTCCACAAATCGTGGATTTTCATACGCTTGTTCAGTAACCATTTTTTCATCTGGACGTTTAAGAATCGGATGAATTTTAGCACTTGCATTTGATTCAATGGCTTCTAGTAAAGCATGCTTCCAGTCAATATCATCATTGATTGAAGCAGCTAAACGAACATCTACGGATACGTAACCACGCTGGTTATGAGCGCTATATTCACTGATTTCTTTTGAACAAGGACATAGCGTTTTTACAACAGCTGTTAATCCAGCTTCAAACGTTACACCAGCTTTTTTTGTGTAAGCAACTTTTAGGCGAGCTTCAGAATGATTAAGACCTGATAATCCTGAAGAAGGTGCTGCTTGGTCATAAAACCAAGGGAATGCAATCTCTACTTTAGCATCGGGAATACGTAGGCGCTCAGAGAGCTCCTCTACAAATGAAGTTAGTGCAGCAAACGTTAAGTTCAACTCACCGCGCTTGCGATACTCTTCTAAAAGTTCCGTAAAGCGACTCATGTTTGTTCCTTTTGAATCCTTTGGAATAGAAGAAGTGAGAGTGAAAGTAGCAATTGTAGGCGTAGCTCCACTTGGTGCAAATATGGTTACAGGTATTTTAACGTTGGAAACACCAACCGCTTGAATATCAAATAAAAAATCTTTCTTTTTATTTTGTAGATCAGCCATTTCTTCTTTTTTAGTAGGCTTTGTTTTTGGGCCGGGTTCTACTGAACCGAATAATTTATGGCGTTCTTGCTTTGATGGTAAGTTTATTGTTGTCATCGTTGTCATAGCTCTTTCTCCTTTCACCTAAGAGAAGGTGGTCGCTAAAAATATGAATCTGGAAAAATTTTAACCTACTTTGTTCTTTTCTTGCAATGATTAATTTACGAAAATGGAATGCTCTGTGTTAAACAGGTATAAAATTGCTCTATTTTTCATAAGGTGAACATAACATGAAAGTAGGACAAAGTATAGGGAGATTGAGTAGAGAAATTGATAATTAGATTGTTGTCATACATGTATGTAGGACAAGAATTGAGGAGATTAGTAGATGAACACTTTTCTAAAAGGAACATTTATCTTAGCAGGAGCTGCCTTTGCAGGCGAGCTGATTGAATTTTTAGTAAATATGGTATTAGCACGAGAGCTTGGCAAAGAAGGAATGGGGATGTATATGACGGTTCTGCCCATTATTTTTCTTGTTGCCACCGTAGCCAACTTAGAGCTGCCCATTTCTATTTCAAAATTTATTGCAGAGCATAATCGGCATGAGCATCGCAATATGATGAAGCATGCCATCACATTTGCAACGGTATTAAGTCTCGTTATTTTCTTCGTGACGTTTGGCGTTGTTTCGTTTTTTCCTTTCTTTACTCATTACCATCCTTACTTAAAGTGGGCTGTATTAATCTTTATTCCAATTGTATCGTTTTCAGCCGTACTGAGGGGATATTTTACGGGGAAAAACAGTATGTCAACCATTGCGGTTTCAAACTTTATCCGAAAAGCTTTTCAATTAACTATTCTATTTGTCATCTTTCAGATGTTTCAGTTCACAGATGTAAAAACTTCTCTTTTCATCGCTATCTGTACCCTAATTGGAACAGAAGCTGTTATCTTACTTTATTTTTTAATCACATATGTGACGCAATTAAACGTTATTACAAAAGGGCATAGAGCGCTATTAACACCTCAGGATGTACGAAAGAAGCTGCTGAGCGTCTCTTTGCCAACAACTGGGTTACGTTTGTTTAATGCGGTTTGTAATGCTATCCAACCATTTTTGATTAAGCATGCTCTTATTCTATCAGGCATGACGCTTAGCGGTGCAACGCAGCACTTTGGAATGCTTACAGGAGTTGCGATGAGCATTGGTTTTTTTCCAGCATTTTTTGCTCATTCTCTTTTAGTAGCGCTTATTCCTGCCGTGTCTGAAGCGCATGCAAAAGATCAAGAAAAGCAATTACAAAAGCTTCTTCTTCAAAGTATGCAGCTTACGTTTATTTACGGTATTCCATCTGTTTTGGCTATGTATATTTTTGCAGAGCCGCTAACAAGCTTATTCTTTCATTCTACAGAAGCCGTTTTTTATTTACAGGCACTGTGGCCATATTTTCTCTTTCATTTCTTTGCAATCCCGCTTCAAGCTTACTTAATTGGATTAGGCTACGTAAAAGATGCGCTGTTTCATACGATTTGGTCTCACGTTGTTTCCTTTTCACTTATGTTCGTACTCGGTTCACAGCCAACTATCGGTATGACAGGAATTATTATCGGAATGAATGCTGGTATCGTTGTATTGACGCTTTTACACTACGTCACAATTTGTCGAGTTATTAACGTTTCGTTTTTTTCTCTTAAGAAGCATAAGACAGTTCTATAAAAAAAGCGGAAAGCAATAGATGCTTTCCGCTTTTGATTTACCAACTATCCATAATGGATTTAAATAATGTAGCAGGGTCTTCGCCACCACCACTGGTCAGTTTCTTTCTTTTTTCATCAGTTTCCTGTTTTTCAAACCCTGTATGAATAGAGATGACGGCCTCGTCTGTATAACCAACAAACCAAGCATCTCCATAATCTTGGGTGGTGCCAGTTTTACCAGCTGCATCTTTAGAAGAACGAGCGTTAGCTCCTGTACCATAGCTTTTTTCAATAACGTCTTCTAGCATAGACGTCATTGTATCAGCATTTTGTGGACTCATTACTTCTTCTGTTTCAATTTCCGGCTCTTGCTCTTCGCCGCCGCGCATTTGAATTTTCTTAATCGCATAAGGCTTTGTCACTTTACCCTCGTTCGCAAAGACTGAGTAGCCTTGTGCTAATTGAAGAGGAGAGAATGTTGTTGTAGTTCCTCCTAAAGCTAGCGATAAATTGCGATCTTCATCAGTTAATGGAAGGCCTGCTTTTTCCATAAAGTTAAATGAATCTCTAAAGCCAATTTCGTTTAAAAGCGATACAGCTGTTGTGTTGACTGAGCGAGCAATGGCTTCTCGCATCGGTATTTCTCCAAGATAGCGACCGTTTGCATTTTGAGGCTTATAGCCGCTAAAATCTACGGGCTCATCCACAAGAGTAGTTGTTGGGCTATAGTCACCAGTTTCAAGAGCAGGGCCATATACTGCAAGTGGTTTAATAGCTGATCCAGGCTGATAACCGATTGTAGCTCGGTTTAGTCCGTTTGTTTGATAATTTCGGCCGCCGTAAATAGCCGATACACCACCTGTTTTTGGATTGATAGCCGCGATTCCAACTTCTACTTTGTGTGATGCCGTATCGTCTGCAAACACGTGATTAGTTACAGAGCGATTAATGGATTCCTGAAGAAGTGGGTCAAAATCAGTATAGATTTCGTAGCCGCCTTTGTATAAATCTTCAGCGGTAACACCATACGTTTTCTCAGCTTCACGGACAACATAGTCGACAAAAGCTTGATGGCTATTTCGTTGCTTAAACGTTACGTCTGGTTTGATAACGCGTTCGTTGATAGCTTGATTATACTCATCTTGCGTAATGACTTCTTGGTCTAACATGAGCTGAAGAACTACGTTTCGGCGTTTGGTTGCTTCTTCTGTGCTGCTAGCAGGTGAGTATGTGCTTGGCGCTTTTGGAAGTCCAGCTAGCAGAGCCGCTTCGCCAACGCTCAATTGGGATACATCTTTGTTAAAGTACAGCTGAGATGCTGCCCCAATACCGTATACGCCGCTACCAAAATAGATTTGATTCATATATAGTTCTAGAATTTGATCTTTTGAAAACTGTTTTTCAAGTCCAACTGATAAAAACATTTCGTCAAACTTGCGCTTAAAGGTTTTATCGTTAGAGAGATATAAGTTTCGTGCAAGCTGTTGGGTGATGGTACTTGCACCCTCAGCCTTGCTCATTGTAATAACGTTTTTAAACATAGCCCGGGCAATTCCCTGCATGTCGATTCCAAAATGATCGTAAAAGCGGCGATCCTCTGTTGCCACAAATGCCATTTTGACATGGTCAGGCACTTCATCGATGGATACATTTTGTCTTGGGACCGTCTTATATAATTCATCAAGCGGTCGATTGTTTTTATCATAAATGACAGTGCTCTGGACAGCTTGCAGCTTGCTGTATGATAAGCTAGCTGTTTGTTCAAATTGTTTTAACACATAAGTGACGCCTAGAAGGATTACTAGGACAACGGTTAAAACAGCGAGAATAAATTTTCTCATGGTTTCTCACTCCACTAATTAATAATTCCGCGTTCAATAAGATAGATTAATTTCTATCCTTTTAGTAAGTTATCACATAGGATGCAAGCGTGAAGATAAAGGGTTTTTCTTATGACCTAAATCAGTGCATGTCCTTTATGTAGCTTATTGACAACGGTGTTTGCTTGTTTCACTAGATAGTTTAACTAGTTACGCTTTTAAAGTATTAAGGTTGGTTTGCACCTGATATGAACGTTACGCGCACTTTTGAAGAAATGAATTATACCTAGCAACGTAGTCTTGTTGTATAGTACAACCTTCTGCAACAAAAGTAGTTGAAATTTTCTCATTTACAAAAAGCTTAAACAAGACGGATACATCTTGCATTTAGTGTACCCATAAATCTTGGTTTGTCAAATAAAGCAATATGCGACACCCTGAGGAATCCTTCTTCGTACGTTATTTTAAGTGCTAAAAGTAATCTTTCAACACTAGGTCATTTACTACTATCGGTACAATATAGAAAATATTAACAAGATAAAGGGAGATTATTACAAAAAGATGCGAAATGTTGAGCAACAGTAAAGCTACTTGATAAGGTGAAAGCTCGTATTGAATAATTGGTCGTGCAATGTATGGACTACTCAGTGCTTGTTTTTTAGTTCACATGGATAAAGCTTTGTTGGTTTAAATGCTTGTTAGTATGTTCAATTTATTTAAAATCATTCAAAGAGCAGTAACTTTACAATTATATGAAGAGTTCGTATAATAATAAATATCTTTAATTCGAGATATTAATATGCAGAGGAGTGAGAAAAAAGATGAAACATATCTTTAAACAAGGAACAAATAGCGAAAAGCCAGTTTTGCTAATGCTTCACGGAACGGGTGGAACAGAAGAGGATTTGTTGCCGATTGCAGAAATGATTGATCCAACAGCATCTGTGCTATCGGTTAGAGGTAACGTGTTAGAACAAGGGATGCCGAGATTTTTTAAGCGTTTAAGAGAGGGTATTTTTGATTTAGAAGATTTAGCAATTCGAACAAAAGAACTAAATGATTTCTTAGGAGAAGCAGCTGAAAAGTATGCCTTTAATCGGGAAAATATAGTAGCAATCGGTTATTCAAATGGCGCTAACATTGCAGGAAGCCTACTGTTTCACTATGAACAATCATTAAAAGGCGCAATACTTTTTCATCCGATGGTACCAAGAAGAGATATTGAAGTACCTAATGCACAAGGTATTCCAATTTTTATTGGTGCAGGAATAAACGACCCAATTTGCCCAGCGGATGAGACGAAAGAATTAACAACACTGCTTCAAGGTGCACAAGCTACCGTTGACGTTCACTGGGAATCTTTTGGTCATCAGCTTACGCGAACAGAAGTAGAAGCAGCCAAAACATGGTATGAACGTATTTATGGAAACAAATAAATGACAAGAGGCTGAGACATAAGCATTTCAGCTAATGATCTATCCGAACGCTTGCGAGTTAGCTTGTAAGCGTTCGGATATTTTTTAATTGGTTTAAAAAAAGAGAAGAATGGAGCGTAGGACACTCAATTTTCCCAAGAAATAGAGGATTAGATTTCTCTCGGTAGGGAGCAGCGAGTGTTTATAAAGCAATGAAACGAATGCGTTTTTCAACCTAACCATTGAAGAAACGTCATGGTTCTTCTTATCGAGGGAATTATTTTATGTTCCATTCTCTTTTTATAGTTGCGCGGTGCCATCAGGCTTGTTAGGATTAAAATGTTTAAAAAATGAAACAAAAGGCTTAGAAAAACGTTATAATGAAAGAATATTAAAGATGAGGTAATTTGGAATGATTGTAATAAAATGGCTTTTGTTTGTTTTGTTAGTAGTTAGCTGCTTCTGGCTGTTGTACGCAGTACTACCGACTTATTTGTATCGCTGGTTTCACCCTCGCGTATGTACGCACTTAAAACAAACTCAATCATTTGCTTTAACATTTGATGATGGACCGCATAGAGAATATACTGCGCAAATTCTGAATTTATTAAAAGAGCATGAGATGAAAGCAACTTTTTTTGTAGTTGGGACAATCGCAAATGAACGGCCGGATTTGTTAAAGAGAATGGTAGCAGAAGGGCATGAAGTTGGTATTCATCATCATAAGCATGTTAGCGCGTGGTTCTTAACACCAGGACAATTAAAGAAAGAAATTCAAATGTGTAAGGATGCTATTATAGAAGCAACGGGCGTAGAGCCTATATTTTATCGCCCTCCTTGGGGACATTTAAATTTATTTAGTGTTTGGTGTGCAAAACCTTACCATACAATTATTTGGTCTAATATATTTGGAGATTGGTCGCTTAAGAAAACAAAAAAAGCATTAGAAGCTGAAATGAAGAGTAAATTAAAGCGTGGCGCAATCTATGTGTTGCATGATAATGGAGAAACAAAAGGAGCAGATGAAAGAGCACCAGAGCAGACAATAGGCGCTTTAAGAGAATTCATTCCGTATGCTAAGCAGCGCCAGATGAATAGTAAAACACTCTCTGAATTAAAAAAGGAAGGAACAAGCACGTGGAATTAACAATGGTGTCGCATTATATTAATACATTCGGTTATATCACAATATTTTTAATTTTATTCTGCGGGATTGTTGGAATTCCAGCGCCTGAAGAGTCATTTTTAATTATTCTTGGAATGTTTATTGCAAAAGGACAGCTGCTTTTATATTCATCAACAATCTATGCTTGCTTAGGTGTTATTATTGGAATGCTGGTTGCTTATTTGCTCGGCAGGTATGCAGGCGTTCCCTTTTTTAGTAAGTATGGAAAGTATGTGGGATTAACTGAACCTAAATTAAAAGCTGCTCGTGAGAAGTTTCATAGACATGGGAAGTGGACAATTTTATTTGGCTTGTTTGTTCCTGGTCTTCGTCAAATTAGCCCGTACCTTGCAGGAATTAGTCATTATCCTTTTTTATTATATGTTTGTTTTTCGCTAATAGGCGGAATTGTATGGGTGCTATCTTTTTTATTGTTAGGTTATTTTGTTGGAGATCAGGTTCATATTTCAATTATTGTTGGAGGAGCCATTTTATTTTTTGTTGTTTACGTTATGCTACAGCTGCGAAAAAAGCGAAACACCCGCTTTAAAGGGAGTGATCATTGATGAAAAAGATTTTATTTTTGCCCTTGTTTAAGATGGCATCTGGACATCATCAGGTGGCAGACGCTGTAATGGAAATGCTGGTGGCAAATTATAAGCAAATTTCAGTGAAAAAGATTGATTGTTTAAGTTATTGGAGCAAACCTCTTGAGCAATTAATATCATCTCTATATATGAAATGGATCTCTATGTTTCCAAGGCAGTTTGAAAAATTTTATCACGGGCACGTTTATAAAGAGGAAAATCATACGTGTGATGATTTTGTTGTTAAAAGCTGGCCAATTATTGAATATAACATGAAGCGTTTAATTGAAGCAGAAAAACCAGACGTTATTGTTTGTACTCATAGCTTTCCTTCGCGCGTCATCAGTGGGTTAAAAGAAAAAGGCATTATTAATACACCCGTTGTTAATATTTATACTGATTTTTTAGTAAGCGATGTATGGGGAAAAAGTGGCGTGGATATTCACTGCGTACCTGATAAGGAGACAAAAAACTTTTTAGAAAGTATTCATAATGTGCCTACTCACAATATTTATGTCACTGGAATTCCTGTTCATGCTGCTTTTAAAAATAAACGAATAGATTCAAGGTCTGAACGAACGATTCTAATAGCTGGAGGGAATGCAGGGCTTGGCAATGTAAAACAAATGCTTCGCTCCGTTCCCTACGATAGTATTTACCGATACGTAGTGCTGTGTGGAAACAACAAAAAGCTATTTCAAGAGTTGGTAATGTTAAATCATCCAAGCATTACACCTCTTCCTTATATTGCGTGCAGAGAGCAAATGAATAGCTTATATGAACAAGCTAGTGCAGTTGTGACAAAAGCAGGCGGTGTTACGATTAGTGAAGCCTTACGTAAACGCCTACCTATTTTTATTCACTCTTCACTTCCAGGGCAAGAACAAATTAATATTCAAACGTTAAAAAGAAAAGGCTTATTAATGCCTCTGGATAAAGCCTATCTGCTTGAAGAGCAGTTGGTGAAAGTACTTGAAAATGATGTGCAGCGCAACCGGCTACTACGAAGAATGGATGAGTACATTGAAAGCATTGAGTATTCCGTTTCAGATGTGCTGGCGAACCGGTTTCATTTATATGAATACGAAACAACAAAGAGTCGGTTATAAAGCAGAAAAATGTTGAAAAAAGGAGAGATTCGTTATACTAAGAAGTGAATGAATTAAAATGAAAAAGGGGTTCTAAAAAATGAACGAAGTTATTGAAACAATTTTAAGTCATCGCTCAGTGAGGAAATATCAAGATAAACCTTTAACAGATGAGCAGGTTCATAAAATTGTAGAAAGTGCCCAAGCAGCTTCTACCTCAAGCTATATACAAGCATATTCAATAATTGGAATTAAAAATCAAGAAACTAAGAATCGCTTGGCTGAACTAGCGGGTAATCAACCTTATGTTGCCCAAAATGGTCACTTGCTTCTTTTTTGTGCAGACTTGCATAGGCACGATGTTATTGCTGAAATGGAGGGCAAAGATTTATCTGAGTCCCTTGAAAGTACTGAAAAATTCATGGTTGCTTTAATCGACGCAGCTTTAGCAGCTCAAAATGCATCAATTGCTGCGGAGTCGATGGGGCTTGGAATCTGTTATATCGGTGGACTTCGAAATCAGCTTCAAGATGTTCAAGAATTATTAAAGCTCCCTAGTCGCGTACTGCCACTATTTGGTTTAACGATTGGGTATCCGGCTACCGATACGGATAAAAAGCCTCGTTTACCTCAAGCTAATGTGTATCATGAAGAAGTATACGAGCAAGATCACAATAAGTTTATTGAAGAATTGCAAGCTTATAATGAACAGATTTCTTCTTATTATAATGAGCGTACAAATGGAAACAGAAACGATACGTGGACTGGTCAAATGGCTCATATGCTATCGAACCCGACGCGTATGTATATGAAAAAGTACGTAGAGAAACAAGGCTTTAATAAAAAATAAATAACCACATGGATGCAATTGATGAAAAGCATCCTAATTGATAGAATTATCTAACAATTAGGGTGCTTTTTTTTATGGATAAAAAGGAATAGGAAGATTTGTTTGTAAAAAACACCAAATAAATGGAAATTATTGAAGCATATGGACAAATTATCAGAAAAATTACAGTTTCATGTTAAAAAAGCGTTATTTTTGTAATGGAAGTTGAATGTTCCTGTAATGGCTGTGCAATCTCTAGGTGATATCATTCAGTCATTGAGTAAATAAGGAGGTATTCGTAAATGAAGAAATTTATATTTACTCTAGGAACAACAGCAATCCTTTCAGCGGGGCTTGCAGGTGGAGCATCTGCAAGTGCAAACGAAACGTATCAAGTACAAAAAGGTGATACGTTGTGGAGCATCGCTCAAAACCATGATGTGAGCGTTGACGAATTAAAAGATGCAAATAACTTAACATCAACGATTATTCATCCAGAACAAAATTTAAATGTATCAATTATAAAAGAGATTACACATAAAGTTGAGCGCGGCGATACATTATGGTCAATTAGCCAAGAATATGGCGTAACAGTAGAGCAAATTAAAGCTTGGAACGGATTAGGAAGTGACCTTATCATTCCAGGACAGGTCTTTGCCATTGAAACAAATGGAGGTTCACAAGCTGTAGCACAACCAGCTCCAGCACCAAAAGCTGAACCTGTGCAAGAAGCTGCGCCGGCACCAAAGGAAGAACCAGCTCAAGAGCCTGCCGAACAACCGGCACCAGAAGCTGAGCAAAAACAAGAGCCAGTTCAGGAAGCGGCTGCACCAGCGCCACAACCTGAGCCAGCTAAAGAGGAACAACCTGCTGAACAATCACAACAGAGCGGTAAGCAGTTAACAGTTGAAGCAACTGCTTATACAGCTAGCTGTGAAGGATGTAGTGGTGTAACTGCTACGGGAGTAGATTTAAAAGCAAATCCAAACCAAAAAGTAATTGCTGTAGATCCTAGCGTAATCCCATTAGGTTCAAAAGTATATGTTGAAGGATATGGAGAAGCAATCGCTGCTGATACTGGCGGAGCGATTAAAGGTAATAAAATCGACGTATTTGTTCCTGCACAAGCTGATGCAGAGCAATGGGGTCGTAAAACAGTTAACGTTACAGTATTAAATTAATAGTTGATAAGAAAAAGAGATGTCTCATTGCAGACATCTCTTTTTTTATTTCTCTATTTTGTATAAAAATAGAAAAAGAGTTTGATTTAATCTGAAGATTCACTATAATTAATTATATGTTAGGTTAAGTAACATTTATTGTTAGAAGTTGTTTTTTGGTCGTCATGCATGTTCTACAGAAAGGAAGATCTTAAATGAAACTCACACAGCGAGAGCAAGAAAAGCTTATGGTGGTTGTCGCCGCAGACCTCGCAAGGCGTAGGCAAGCGAGAGGGTTAAAACTGAACTATCCAGAAGCGGTTGCCATTATTACATATGAAATGACAGAAGGAGCTAGGGATGGTCGTACCGTTGCTGAATTAATGCAGCTTGGAACACAAATATTGTCGCGAGATGATGTGATGGAAGGTATTCCTGAAATGATTCATGACATTCAGGTGGAAGCAACATTTCCAGATGGAACAAAGCTTGTGACGGTACATGATCCAATTCGATAGAGGAGGGGGAAGAAGTGATTCCCGGAGAATACAAGTTACGTAAAGATGAAATTGTATGTAACAAAGATAAGGGGATAGTTGAGGTTTTGGTAACCAACCGAGGGGACCGTCCTGTTCAGGTAGGATCTCACTTTCATTTCTACGAAGTTAATTACGGGTTAGAATTTGATCGAAAAGAAGCGTTTGGCTATCACTTAAATATTCCTGCTGGTACGGCCGTTCGCTTTGAACCAGGTGATCCTAAAACGGTCCAGCTTGTACCTTTTTCAGGAACAAAGCATGTATATGGATTAAACAATAAAACAAATGGACCCACGGGGGAGCTAAAAGAGGAGTAGGTCGAACATGAGCTTTAAAATGTCAAGAAAACAGTATGCAGATATGTTTGGGCCGACGGTTGGAGATGCTGTAAGGCTAGCTGATACCAGCCTTTTTATTGAAATTGAAAAGGATTTTACAACCTATGGTGATGAAGTAAAGTTTGGTGGAGGAAAAGTTATTCGTGATGGAATGGGACAGCATCCTCTTGCAACAAGAAGTGAAGCGGCAGATCTTGTTTTTACGAATGCCATCATTATGGATTATACGGGGATATACAAAGCGGATATTGGAGTAAAGGATGGCATGATCCAAACCATTGGAAAAGCAGGAAATCCACTATTGATGGATGATGTTGATATTGTAATTGGAGCTAGTACTGAAATCATTGCTGCAGAAGGGAAAATTGTGACGGCTGGAGGGATTGATGCGCATATACATTTTATCTGTCCACAGCAAATCGAAACCGCCTTATCTTCTGGAATTACAACGATGATTGGAGGAGGAACTGGTCCTGCAACGGGAACAAACGCGACGACGTGCACACCTGGAGCTTGGTATATCGAGCGGATGTTAGAAGCAGCTGAGGCTTTTCCAATGAATGTAGGTTTTTTAGGTAAAGGGAACGCATCATCCAAGCAGCCTCTTATCGAACAAATTGAGGCTGGAGCGATTGGTCTTAAGCTTCATGAAGATTGGGGCACCACCGCGTCAGCAATTGATACAAGCCTTCAAGTTGCGGATGAATATGATGTGCAGATTGCAATCCATACAGATACGCTAAACGAAGGCGGATTTGTCGAAGATACGATGAGAGCAATTGGAAATCGTGTCATTCATACGTATCATACGGAAGGAGCAGGCGGTGGACATGCACCTGACATTATGAAGATGGCAAGTTTTAAAAATATTCTCCCGTCATCAACAAATCCAACCAGACCTTATACGATTAACACCCTAGAAGAACATTTGGATATGCTGATGGTTTGTCATCATTTAGATCCTTCCGTTCCAGAAGATATTGCATTTGCGGATTCTCGTATTCGTAAAGAAACCATTGCAGCTGAAGATATTTTGCATGACCTTGGAGTTTTCAGCATGATTTCTTCTGATTCACAAGCTATGGGCCGCGTTGGTGAAGTGATTACGAGAACGTGGCAAACAGCAGACAAGATGAAAAAGCAAAGAGGAAAGTTAAACGGCGATAGTGGTATTGGTGATAATGAACGCATTAAGCGATATATTGCAAAGTATACAATTAATCCAGCTATCACCCATGGGATTTCAGAATACGTAGGCTCAGTAGAAGCTGGTAAGCTTGCAGACTTAGTCGTTTGGGACCCAGCATTCTTTGGCGTAAAGCCAGAATTAATCGTTAAAGGCGGAATGATTGCTCACAGTCAAATGGGTGATCCTAATGCCTCAATTCCTACGCCTCAGCCTGTTTTATACCGTCCGATGTTTGCTTCTTATGGAAAAGCGCGCCATAGAACCGCCATAACGTTTATCTCGCAAGCTGCATACAATCGAGGAGTGCATAGAAACTTGAATTTACAGAAACAGATTAAGCCTGTAAAAGGGATTCGCTCACTAAGTAAAACAGATATGAAGCTAAATGGTGAAATGCCTAAAATTGATGTGGATCCACAAACATACGAAGTACGAGTGGATGATGAATTAATTACGTGTGAGCCAGCAGAAGTATTACCTATGGCACAACGATACTTTTTATTTTGAGGTGAAAGCAATGTTAATAGAACAAATTGTTGGGAATGTCGCTACGTTAGAAAAGAAAGCTCCGCATATTGAAAAAGTGTATTTGGAAAGTGATCATCTGTTAAAGCGCGTGCAGCGAGTTGTCACCGATCATGGTAAAGAGTTAGGAATTCGCCTAAAAGAAAGTCGTGAACTTGTAGATGGTGACGTGCTTTATATGGATGAGAAAAATATGATTGTCATTCAAGTAGTAGCAGATGACTTATTAACAATTCAACCTACAAGTATTAAGCAGATGGGGGAGATTGCTCATCAACTTGGAAATCGGCATTTGCCAGCGCAGTTTGAAGAGAATGAAATGCTTGTTCAATATGATTATTTAGTTGAAGAGCTTCTTAACGAACTAAGAATTCCATATAAGCGTGAAAAGAGAGCGGTTCAAAAAGCATTTAGACATATTGGACATAGTCATGACTAACCAACTGTTAGCGCTTGTACAGCTGTGTGATTCGAATTTTCCATCGGGGGCTTTTTCTCATTCGTTTGGTATGGAAACCTATATCCAAAAAGAGCGAATCACAAATGCCGATACATTTTCTGAAGCTCTTAGTACGTATACAGAAACGCAGCTTACTTATACAGATGGGTTAGCTTGCCGGCTGGCATACGAATTTGCGTCAGAAGCGAATCTTCAGGAAATAATAGAGCTAGATCAAGAGCTGTATGCGCTGACGCTATCAAAAGAAACAAGGGAAGGGACAAGGAGAATTGGTCAGAGAATGGTAAAGCTTTGTGTTGATTTGTTTAATAACAAGCTTTTAAGATGCTATGAACACGAAATTCAACGGAAAGAATGCTTTGGTCATCCATCAATTGTCTTTGCGATTATAGCTCAACAATTACGGGTGTGTAAACAAACGGCTGTTTCTACGCACTTGTATGCTACAGTGTCATCGCTTATTCAAAATGCAGTTCGTGGCATTCCAATTGGGCAAACGGATGGTCAGCGAATTTCACTTGCTTTTCATGAAAAGATTGATCAAGCAGTCACGAACATTCTTCGTGCGGATTCGAGTGAGCTTGGTTCAATGACGCCAGGGCTTGAAATTGCTCAAATGCAGCATGAACGTCTGCACGTCCGCTTATTTATGTCTTAATACAAAATAATATAAGGGAGGGAAGCCTTCATAGTGAAGGCGAAAAAATGAATGCAATGAGAGTTGGTATAGGAGGTCCTGTAGGGGCGGGGAAAACAATGCTTGTAGAAAGGCTAACCAGAGCATTACAAAGTGAGCTAAGCATGGCGGTTATTACAAATGATATCTATACAAAAGAAGATGCTCAGTTTTTAGTGAAAAACAGCGTATTACCTCAAGAACGCATCATCGGTGTGGAAACAGGAGGTTGTCCGCACACTGCTATTCGAGAAGATGCTTCTATGAACTTTGCCGCAATCGATGAACTGGTTGAAAGACATCCTGACGTTGAGCTGATTTTTGTGGAAAGCGGCGGAGATAATTTAGCGGCAACGTTTAGTCCAGAACTTGTGGATTTTTCTATTTATATCATTGACGTCGCTCAGGGTGAAAAGATTCCCCGTAAAGGTGGACAAGGGATGATTAAATCGGACTTGTTTATTATTAATAAGACGGATTTAGCTCCGTATGTTGGTGCAAGCTTAGACGTGATGAAAGAAGATACAATTGCAGCACGAGGCAAGAAGCCTTTTGTATTTACAAATTTGAAAAAGGATCAAGGGCTGGCTGACGTCATTCAGTGGATTAAAAAAGAAGTATTACTTATCGGCATTGAATCATGAGTTATACAGGCTATTTAAAACTTGAATCGCACAAGGTAAAAAATAAGACGGTTGTTCATAACACCTATCATGATGGAGCTTTTAAAGTAGCTCGTCCAATCTACATGGAAGAGCATATCCCGACAATCTACCTTCTACATTTAGGAGGTGGATATGTTGGAGGGGACCATTATAAAGCGTGCATCACAGCTAAAGAGGATGCACATGTTTGCTTGACCACACAGGCTGCAACAAAAGTATACCGAACGCCACACGAACCTGTGTTTCAAGAAACAGAGCTGTTCTTAAGAAAAGGAGCAGTGGTTGAATACCTTCCAGATCCACTTATTTTATACGAAGGTGCGCGTTTTATACAAGAAACAACTGTACATATGGAAGAAAAAGCAACGTTTTTTATCTCTGATATCATTACACCAGGCTGGTCACCTGATGGACAGACATTTAAGTATCATTCAGTGCGCTCAAAGTTGAAAATTTATCGAAAAAATCAGTTAATGGTTTTTGATCACTTGTTTTTATCTCCTCATGAAGACATCCATGCGATTATGAAAATGGAGGGCTATACGCATTTCGGTTCTTTTTTAGCAATTGCTGAAGGAATTATCGATTCGGTCATTGACGAGTTGTATGATGAAGTAATAAGCGAAGAGCAGAATGGATATATAGGTATTTCAAAATTGGCGATAAATGGATGTGCCATTAGAATTTTAGGAAATGATACAAAAACCCTTGAAAGAATTATTAACAGATGCTTTCAGTTCCTGAGAAAGCGTCTGTTAGGCTTAGATATTGTTTCTCTTCGTAAATATTAAAAAGCTTGCTTTGATTCATAGCGTTAAAAAACCTTACAGAAAATTACATTTCAGAGTATAAATTTTTCTCCTTTACTAAAACTATTCGTAAATCAATGCGAGGTAGATAAGGATGAGAAAACAATTACGAAGCCAAGTGCCCCCTGTACATATTCTAAAATGTGAGAGTCGATTTTTTGACTAGACTAGAAGCAATTCTGTGGAATATTGCCCTACCAGGGTTTAGTCAATTATTAAACAAGCAGTACGTAAAAGGGATTGTGTTTATAGCATTGGAATTTTTAATTAATATGGGCGCACATTTTAACTCTGCAATACGATTAAGTTTTTTAGGTGAAACGGAACAGGCATTAGCCACTGTTGACATGCAGTGGATTATGTTTTACCCATGCTTGTATTTTTTTGCAATGTGGGATGGCTTTAAAGATGCAGAAGCTACTGCACCTCCTCTTTACTCATTTATACCGTTTGCGTGCTGTGCTTACTTCGTAACCGTAGGTATCATGTATGCTTCAGTAGTGAAAATTAATGGGGTATTGCTTGGGCCAATTTGGCTACCGATGCTGTCTGTGCTTCCAGGACTTATAGTTGGATTGCCAATTCAGCTTTTACTAGCTAAAAAAGCAAATGCTACACCATAGACATGAAATGAAAGTTGAATTGTTCAGCTTATCATTCATGTCTATTTTTATGTCAAATATTAATAAGGTTGTACATAACATAGTAAAGAACATATTGAAAATAGAGCATAAGAGGTAAAGGATTTATAATAATGATGTTCTAGCATGAATAAGAGAGTGCGGGGGTATAAAGTACAATAGATATATTAAAAAGAAAAAAGCTTTCTTTAGTAGCGACTAGCTACATTTTACAGTTAATAAAGAAACTGAGAGGAGGAAAAAGATTGACAGAAAAGATTTATCAATTTTTTATTATTTGGTACATATGTGGAGTTGTTCTGCTTGCTTTTGATTGGTTACCGCCATGGCTTGAATGGGCAAACGTAGTGTTTTTACATGTAAGTGGCTTCATTGCTTTTATCTATATGGCAAAATCATATCGAATGGTGACGGCACTGCTCGTCGCAATGTTTGTGATGGTTGCAACCATTGTTATTGAAAGTCTAGGTGTACACTATGACTTTTTATTTGGTTCATATGATTATGAGAAAGATTTTGGTACCAAAATTTTAGGTGTACCGCTCACCATTGGTTCAGCGTGGCTAATGGTAATTGTGACTAGCCGTGTACTTGCACTTGGTATTATGAAAAGGATGGAATTACCTTATCTTGTAAAGGGGCTAGTATACGCAACAATCTCATCTATATTTGCAGTTATTATGGATTTAGCGATTGACCCAGTGGCCTATGTAGTAAAGCAGTACTGGGTATGGGAAGGAAACAGCTTTTATTATGATATTCCACTTTCTAATTTCTCAGGCTGGTTTATACTTTCATTTTTTATTCAGTTTATCCTCTACTTCTGGCTAGAGACTTTAGAAAAAAAAGAAGAGCCAAAGTGGGAAAGTCGAATGGTTGTTTTATATAGTGCCATTGTTATGATGTTTGTCATTGTGGCAGCGGTCAACGGTTTGTGGTTAGTTGTGCTTATGACGTTAATTCCATATAGCATTCTTTTTGTTTTATACCAAAAGGAGAAAAGAATATGATTTATCCGGAGAAAGACAAACGATTTGAGAGAGTTTTGCAGCTGTTTGTACACTATCAGTTGAAAAAGCAGTTTTATCGTATTTACATCGATATGGAGGAAGCAGTTGAGAATAATAAACCGACTCTATTTATTGCCAACCACTCAAGTTGGTGGGACGGCTTAATTAGCTTTTATATAAATCGAGTGTTACTTAAGCATGATAGCTACGCAATGATGTCTGAAGAAGGTATGAATTCTTTTCCATTCTTTCGAAAAATTGGAGCATTTTCCGTTAATCCATCCTCGCCCAAGCATGTTATGAAATCGCTTTTGTATACCAGGAAATTGCTAAGAGAAAAAAAATCCGTATGGATTTTTCCTCAGGGAAAGGAAGAACACTTAGAGAAGCGACCTCTGCAATTTTCAGACGGCCCGGCTTTTATCATGTTAAAAGAAAAGAGTGTACAAGCCATTCCAATTGCATATTGCTATAGTTTTCGTCATGATCAGCGTCCAGAGCTATTTATTAAAGTAGGTAAACCTATAGAAGCAAATACAGAAACCAGTCGAAGTGAATTAACGCATAAGCTAGAACAGGCTGTAATTGCTGAGTTAGATAGTATTAAAAGTAAGCTTGTTAGCGAGGATCTTTCCACTTTTGACGTGTTTATGGCGGGGAGAAAAACGTTGAGTGAGTGGTTAACTTGGTGGAAAGAGAAGGTGAAGCGATGATTTATTATAGCGCTTTATTTATCATAATGATAATAGGTACCATTATTAACATATTTACGATGCCACGTTTAGCGAGCTACCAGCTTAACAAAAACAAAGTTGATCCACTTGTTTCTATTTTAATTCCTATGCGTAATGAAGAACGAAATGTTAAGTCCATCATACGTTCATTAAAAGGACTTACTTATCAGCGCATTGAAGTCATTATTTTAGATGATCAATCGACAGATCAAACTCGACAGCTTTTGGAACAAGAAATACAATGTGATAAGAGGTTTTCTGTTATAGAAGGAAAGCCTTTAGAGGAAGGCTGGGTTGGTAAAGTACACGCTTGTCATCAGCTTTCAAAACGAGCAAGCGGTGACTACTACCTATTTATTGATGCAGATGTTGTTTTAGAGAAGGATACAATTCAACACGTATTAGCCTTAGCTAAAAAAAAGAAAGCAAAGCTAGTGACGGGCTTTCCAAGATTTCCGGTAAAGAAACGAATGGAATCGCTCCTAGTTCCTCTTCAGCATGTTGTAGTGTTTTCGTATTTACCAACCATCATTGCAAACGGGGGGAAATACCCAGCTGCAACTGCAGCACACGGGGCGTTTATGTTCTTTGAAAGAGAAGCATATGAAAGCATAGGAGGACATGAAGCCGTTAAGAGTTCGTTAGTCGAAGATGTGCATATTGCAAGAGCACTGAAAGAGAAAGGTGAAAAAGTAATTTTGGCTAACGTAACGTCTCATGTCAACTGCTACATGTATGAAAAAGATGATGAGGTATGGAATGGTTTTGCAAAAAATGTGTATACAGGGTTAGGGCGATCACTTAATAAACTCGTTGCTCTCATGGTGTTTTTTATTGTTTATTATGTTCTTCCAGTACCGCTATTTTTATATGGTATTGTGTCTGAACAGGTACTTTTGCTGTTGCCATTATTGCTTCTTTTTCTTCAAAGATTACTTATTGATCTAGCAGCTAAGCAAAAATGGTATTTGTTTATTACGATGCCCATCTCTGCTATTACCTTGCTATTCTTAATGAACCATTCGATGAAACAAAGCGTCCAGCACAAAGGTTATCAATGGAAAGGAAGGCATTATAAATGAAGGAAATTATCATTGTAGGAGCTGGTTTAGGAGGATTAGCCGCGGGTGTTTTGTTACAAGTGAGAGGTTTTGACGTTACAATTGTTGAAAAGAATGGGCATGTAGGCGGCAAAATGATGCCAATGAAGCTAGGAGAATATTCTTTTGACTTTGGCCCAAACACAATTACGATGCCACACGTTTTTCAACAAGTGTTTAAAGAGGCTGGAGAAAATCCAGACGATTATATGCCTCTAATGAAATTAAATGATCATACAAAAAATTGGTTTAATGATGGTTCAACGTTTATGATGACAACGAATCGAAATAAGATGATTCACCAGCTGGAACAAATAGATTCTAAAGGGGCAAAGAACTATGAGCAATACCTAGAAAGCGTTAAAAAACTCTATACCATCGCACAAGATGAGTTTTTTTATCGAACGTTTTCATCATGGAAAGATTATATGAATCCGTCTTTGTTTACGAGTCTTCTTAAAGTAAAGCCATTTGAAACAATCGATTCTTTTCACAGACGTTTTTTTGACAATGAAAATGTGATTAACGCGTTTAACCGCTACGCCACGTATATAGGCTCTTCACCATATGTTTCACCTGCTACTTTCTCATTGATTGGCCATTTAGAGATGAATGAAGGAGTTTACTATGTTAAGGGGGGGAATCCTAGGATTGCTGAAGGATTTGCTGAAGTGTTTCAAAAGGCAGGAGGGACCTTGATACTAAATGAAGCAGTTAAAAAAGTACAGGTGGAGAATAAGAAGGCAGTAGGGATTGAGCTTGAGAGCGGTGAAAAATTGCCTGCAGACTCCGTTATTGTGAATGGTGACCTACTGCAAGCTTATCCGTCTCTCGTAGATGAAGCGGACCGTCCCCATTTCACAAACAAGATGGTGAGCAAATTTGAACCTTCTATTTCTGCTTATGTTATTTTAGCTGGAACAAAGAATAGAAATGATTCGCTTATTCATCATCAAGTTTATTTTTCCGATGATTATAAAAACGAATTCTATGAACTGTTTAAGAAAAAGCAGCTGCCGTCAGATCCAACAATCTACATCTGTAATTCTTCTTATACAGATAAAAACGTAGCGCCTGGTGATAACTTATTTATTCTTGTTAACGCACCAGCAGGAGTGACTAATGATGATGGTTATGAACAAGTTATATATGAAAAGCTAAAAAGGTTTGGTGTCGATATTACATCTACCTTAGCTTGTCAAAAAATCATCAACCCAAGCTGGATTGAAAAGCAATTTGGAGCGTACAAAGGGGCTCTTTACGGTATTAGTGCTAATCGGAAAGTGGACAGCTTTCTTCGACCTAGCAACGTTTCAAAAGACGTAAGAAGCCTTTATTTTGTCGGTGGAACAACTCATCCAGGAGGTGGGTCCCCAATGGTTACAATCAGTGGTATAAACATGGCAAACTTAATTTCCACATAATATTTTCATTGTAAATAACTTCATATATTTGATACTATAGGAAAAGGAAACCATTGATAAGAATAGCTGCTTTTTTGTATAAGGAACCATACGGAAAGTTGATTACATAATGAAAAGTGAAAAGGTGATTAAAGCGGTTTATGATTGCATTTACTTGTTTAGTCGTAATTATCAGTATTGTTCGTCCCTACTTTGAAAGTATTATGGTCAGGCGAATAATATCTGAAGAGAAAAAAGTTCGGTACTATAAAGAACAGTCGTTTTTTTATGTGCTCATTTTACTTCTTTACGCAGTCATTATGCTATACTATGCGCTGCCTGTAGAGAAGTGGGGACTTCAAACAGTATATCTGGATACCATACAGCAGAAGAATATGTTTCCAGCTTGGGTTGAGTACTTATTATTGCTTATCTTTTTAGGATTTATTGTATTATCGGTTATGCTTCAATGGATGAAAGATCATGGAGAAACGGTATTTATGGAACAGGAGATGCCGACTTCAATTGAAGCAACAGTCCCAAAAACGAACCGAGAACGCAAGTGGTGGCTTACATATAGTGGAACTTCAAGCATAGTAGAAACGCTAGTGTATTTTCCAAGTCTTTATATCTATATTCATGATATTTTGCAAATTCAAAATAGCTGGTTATTAGCTATTTTAATTGGTTTAGGTTATTTCATGTCACAGCTGGCGTTTCAAAAAGATCGCTTAAGCCTTCAGACGTTAGTTGTCGGAATTGGTTTGGGAGCTATATATATTATGTCAGATTCGATTGCAATCATTGCATTTTACTACGCATTTAGTTTTTTAGTTTATGACATTTACCAACAAGATCGCAATATACCTATGAAGGCAGGATAAAAAAAGAGGCTGGCATATAGGTAATTCAGCCAACGATAAACCTGGATAATTAAGAGTTTGCCACTTTTAATCATTCAGGTTTTTTGTTGATTAGGAAAAACCAGTTTGGAAACAGGATGGAATGAAGCATAGGGCATTTGACGCCTGCGGGAAATAGAAGGAAACCTGAGATTCCGCAGCGCAGCGAGAAAGTTCAGGTCCCTCCCCGCGGAAAGCGAGTAGGCTATAGCGCAATGGAACGAACTTGTTTAGACAAACCAAAGAGATGCGAACAGCTATTGTTCGTCTCTTAGAAGCAAGCATTTTGCTATGTCTCAAACTCTTTTTTATAAAGGCAGGTCGCGTTTGGAAAATAAGAAAGCGCTTATTGTATATAGAAGTACACCAGCTATTCCAAATAGCAAGCAAGTGACAAAAATATCTTCGTTTCCACGTCCAATTTCAATTGGGTTAAAATAGTAGAAAATTGAAGCGTAGCGAAGGGATTCCAGCTTGTCAGATAGTTTACCTATAAGGTCAATTCCGTAAAATAAAAGTGTGATAGCTGTTGGGATGCTCCAAGCTTTTTTTGATTCATTGCATACGCTTGAACATAAAAAGCAATAGCTAGAAATAAAGAAAAATAATAAAAAGACAACAATATTCATCTTCACAAATCCCCACATATCAAATTCGCTTATTGATGTGAAAAACTTTGTGACAATAATGCCACAAGCTGTTGTTATAAAAATAATAATAAACAATCCAATTACTCCTACAACAGCTTGAGTAAGAACAACGGTCATTCGTGAAGCTGGAGTTGACAAAAGGTATGCCATAGAACCATTGTCAACAAGCTTTGCAATGAGAGAAGCAGATGTTAAGATGCAAAAAATACTCAGCAATACCAACAACAATAAGCCGTAATACTCACCAGCTATAAAATCACTTAAAGACGATAATCCATTTTCAATGCCAAATGTTTTTAACAAACTCTCTGGCATTGATTTTATAAGGTCGTTTAGTCCTTCTACTTGGGAGATTGAAGAATAAATATAAATAATGAGCAACAAGTAAAAAGTGGAACCTAGCGTGTAGCTTAAGATGGATTTTGCGTGACTTTTTAGCATCGTTGTAAGTAAGGGTCCGTTCATATTGATTTTCCCCCTTCTTGGTAATAGTTCATAAATAAATCTTCTAATCTTTCACTCTTGCTTTTAAAGTTTGTTACGTTCATGTCAGATAACAGCTGAAATAACTCATGGAAAGAATCTGTTACAGCGATTTGTACTTCAAGTTCTCCAAGCTGCGTTGCATCTAAGTGAGAATGAACAATACGTTGTACTTCTTCAGGAGTAGAGACTGCTACAATAAACGTATTGCGCTTATTTCTTTGAACCTCTTCAATAGGTGCATCTTTTACAATTCTTCCATCTTTAATAATGACAATCTTATCGCAAACTCTTTCAACCTCTGAAAAAATGTGAGAAGACATAAAGGTGGTTGTGCCCATCTTTTTATGTTCAACGAGTAAATCAATGAATATCTGTTGCATGAGCGGGTCAAGACCAGATGTTGGTTCATCTAAGATTAAAACGTTAGGGCGATTCATAAAAGCAGTAACAATCCCCACCTTTTGCTTCATACCTTTAGACATCTTTCGAATGGAAATCGTCGGATCAAACTGAAGAAGCTCAATGAGATAGGTTCGATAACTGATGTCTTTTATCCCTTTCATTTTCGTCATTAATTCTAAAAACTGCATGCCGGTCATATCGTCTAAAAACGAAATTTCTCCAGGAAGATAACCTACTATTTTTTGAACTTTATTGGCTTCTTTCCATGTATTAAGCCCATTGATAAAAGAGCTCCCTTGATCTGGTTGGATAAATCCCATTAAATGACGAATAGTAGTAGACTTTCCTGCTCCGTTAGGGCCCAAAAAGCCAAGAACTTCACCTTCATTTACATGTAGTGAAACATTAAAAATGCCTTTTTGATTTGAAAACTGCTTGGTTAAGCTTTCTAAATGAATCATACATATTAACTCCTTTGTGTGAAAAGGTAATTTTGAAATATTAACAATAAAATATTTCAAAATTATTGTATGCTGATTTGAAATAACTTGCAATACTTTTTGAAATAATTGCTTATATGTATTTCATATTTTTGATAAAATAAGCTTGGTGATGTAAAGATGAATGGATTTGAAAGAAGAAAGCAGAAAAAACAGCAAGATATACAAAGCGCAACGCTAAAACTATTTAATCAGTTTGGTCCAAGCGGTATGAATATCGCTAAAATTGCAAAAGAAGCAAAAGTATCCCAGGTAACCATCTATAATCATTTTGAGAATAAAGAGCAGCTTATTCGAGAAACAATAAAGGCTTATCTGAAGAAACAGTTTGAATTATATGAACAGCTCCTTTTAAGCAATTCAAAGTTTGAAACAAAACTAAAGAATATTATGTTTGAAAAATCAAAGTCTTTTAATACAATTAATCCTCAATTTTTGCAAGAGTTAATTCTGGAAGACGAACCCTTGCAAAAATGGTTTCAATCTTTCTATACGGAACAATTGTTGCCTCTACTGATTAAGTTTATTAAGATTTCCCAGCAAAAAGGAGAAATTAATCCAAAATTATCTGTTGATACAATTTTATTTTATATTCAAGCTTTAAAAACACAGATAGATCAGCTATCTCCCAATGATATAGCTTCTTTCGATAAAAATAAGTCTTTGGAAATTTTACATATCTTTTTTAAAGGGATTTCTCCTGATTAATCTAAAAAAACGAACAAAAATGATTATTGGTTATTTTTCGTTCGTTTTTTAGTTTTTTTGAGGGTTGACACGTGTCCTTATGGAGAATAAGATGGTAGTGTGATAAACCGAAAGTGTATAATATGCAGTAAACAAAATATGTATAAATATGCAAAAAAGGGGAGTTGCTGCGTAGCAGTTAAGGCGATGGGATATAGCGGGAATATCATTATGAGGAGAGAACAACTATGAAGAAACCATCGTTACTAACGCAGGTATTAGTAGCATTCGTCGTAGCTGTTGCGCTCGGTCTTATCTTTGGGGATAAGATGTCTGTCGTGCAGCCGCTTGGCGATTTGTTTCTAAGGCTCATTAAATTTATTATGGCGCCTTTAATTTTAACGACGCTTATTGTGGGCGTAACAAGTTTACAAGATACGAAGCAGCTTTTTAGTATGGGAGGACGAACGATTGTTTTTTACCTCTTTACAACATTAATTGCTGTGACAATTGGTATTGTATATGCCGTAATTTTAGCACCTGGTACAGGAGCTAACGTGTCGTTACCCCAAGGAGCCACTGTGCCTAGTGGAGAAGCACCAACGATTACGGAGACGCTGCTAAACATGATTCCCGAAAATCCATTTGCAGCGTTAATGGAAGGGAATATCCTCCAAATTATCTTTATGGCAATTGCAATTGGTCTAGGGATTTTATTTGTAGGAGAGCCAGCAAGGCCAGTTCAAAAGCTATTTGAATCTTTTTCCACAGTCATGTTTAAAATTACAAGTGGTATTATGGTCATTGCCCCAATCGGTATCTTTGGAATGGTAGCACCTATTATTGGTGAATATGGTTTAGCTGTTTTAGCACCTCTTGCTAAGGTGATTATTGCCGTAGCGCTAGGTTGCTTAACACAGCTTCTCGTTGCGTATTCTCTTGCGGTTAAAGGCTTTGCTGGAATGAGTCCTTTTACTTTTTTAAAAGGAATTGCACCAGCCGGTCTTGTCGCTTTTAGTACAGCAAGCAGTGGTGCAACGCTACCAGTTTCAATGAAAAACGTTCAGGAAAACCTTGGCGTTTCAAAAGAAACAGCAAGCTTTGTATTACCGTTAGGAGCCACAATGAATATGGACGGTAGTGCGATTTACCAAGGTGTTGCAGCCCTATTTATTGCACAATTTTATGGAATTGATCTCGGTATGAGTGAAATTTTACTAATTATGTTTACAACTACAATTGCATCAATTGGTACTGCAGGTGTTCCAGGAGCCGGGATGATTATGTTAACAATGGTACTAGCAGCGGTCAACCTTCCAGTTGAAGGAATTGCTTTAATTGCTGCAGTTGATCGTATTCTTGATATGTTCCGTACGTCCGTTAATATCGTCGGGGATGCTGCAGCTTCTGTTGTTGTAGACTCATATGAGAAGAAATCAAAAGAAAAAGCGAGGAAGCAAGCATCGTGAATGTTGTGCGTACATTCTTATGAAAAGTGAGGATGTACGCATTTTTTTTCATTCCTTGCTATAATGGAAAAAGATTCACGCATACTAAAGTAAATGAGTAACTGATAATGATTTAAAGGAGTTTTTTGATGACAAAAGTAAAATTAATTTCACATAATGATTTAGATGGCGTAAGCCCAGCTTTATTAGCTCGCTTAGCATTTGGTGATGAGAACCTTGATTACGATACGGTAGGAATCGGACGCATAAATGACACGGTGCTACATTTTATAGAAGAAGATAACGACGGTCAAGACTTATACATAACGGATATTAGCGTAAACGATGAAGTAGCAGCTAAGCTGGATGAACTTGTGAAAAATGGTCAAAAGGTGACGCTTATCGACCATCATATTTCTGCACTTCCGCTTGCTGAAAAATACGACTGGGTTCATGTGATACCAGAAGATCAGAATGGAACGAAAACAGCAGCTACTTCGCTTTTTTATACATATTTACTAGAAAATAATCTCTTAGAACGTACGGAGATGATGGATGAATACGTAGAGCTCGTACGCTTATTTGATACATGGGATTGGTTTCACGAGAAAAATGAAAAAGCAAAAAGACTTAATCATCTTTACTACTTAATTTCCCATGAAGAGTTTAAAGATACGATTTATGAAACATTACAAGCATCTTACACTGATGCCAGTCAAAGCTTTGAATTTACAGAAAAGCACGCAATTTTACTTGAAGCGGAAGAAAAGCGAATTGAAAAATATATTTATGACAAGCAAAAGCAAATGATGCAAGCAGAAGTAGAGATTGCCGAGCAAAAATATAAAGTAGGGATTGTTTTCGCAGACACCTATCAGTCAGAGCTGGGAAATGCATTATGTTTAGAGCACGAAGAAATCGACTTTTCAGTAATGGTTGATATGGGAAGAAAAAAATTAGGATTTCGAGCGGTGAAAGATGAGATTAATTTAGCTGAAATCGTTGGTCACATTGGCGGTGGAGGTCATCCAAAAGCATCTGGCTGCAAATTAACGAGCGATACATTTAAATTATTTGTAACGGATCACTTGTTTCAACCAGAAGAAAAAGGTGAATGAATTAAGTATAGAGGAGGGATAACTTTGACATTTGAACGTGAGGTTGTTGTGGTAACCGGTGGCGCAAGTGGAATTGGAAAAGGTGTGGTAAGCGCCTACGCCAAAAAAGGTGCTAAAGTAGTGATTGCAGATATTGATGAAGAACAAGGGAATAAACATGCTAAAACGCTGCGTGAAACAGGCGTGCAAGCAATGTTTATTCCCACAGATGTAAGAAAAGAAGAGGATGTTATCAACCTCATCAAAGAAACTGTTTCAGCGTATGGCTCAATTACCATTTTGGTTAATAATGCTGGGATAACAAAGTGGAAGTCTCCTTATGAGTTAACGCTAGATGAATGGGACGATATCATAAATCTTAATTTACGAAGCGTATTTTTATGCTCAAGAGAAGCAGCAAAAGTGATGCGGAATAACAAAATGGGTGGTTCCATTGTAAACTTAGCTTCTACTCGTACTGTTATGTCAGAGCCAAATACTGAAGCATATGCTGCTACAAAAGGTGGTATTGTGGCGCTAACGCATGCTCTTGCCATTTCACTTGGACCAGACAAGATTACCGTCAACGCAATTTCGCCTGGGTGGATTGAGACCCAGCAATATGAAGAACTTCGAGATATTGATCATGCTCAGCATCCATCTAATCGAGTTGGTACTCCAGAAGATATTGCAAAAGCGTGTCTTTATCTAACGCACCCAGACAATGATTTTGTAACGGGAACGAACGTAGTTGTAGATGGTGGAATGACCCGCAAGATGATTTATGAACATTAACTAAAGTAAGCGTGCAAGCAGGCTATAGGCTATACCTATAGCCTGCTATTTTTATTTTCTATAAAAGCTTAGTTATATGAAAGCGTATTCTTTATAAAAATTAGAAAAATCAGACTTGATTTAATTATCGAAATCATGTATCGTTATGTTCAATTCCTTTCTGAAAGGGAATTAGTGTATAAAGTGAATATGTTCATGCAAGAGGTGCTAAGACGCTTGTTTTAGCTTAAAAGGGAAGATCGGTGAAAATCCGACACGGTCGCGCCACTGTAAAGAGGAGCTTATTATCAGTAAACCACTGTTTATGAAATGGGAAGGTGATAATAAGCGATGATTCTAAGTCAGGAGACCTGCCTGTTGTTTGCACTCACAACCTACGCGTAATAGGGAGAGGTGATTAGCTTGGTATTGAAACAAAAGTATATGTTGTTCAATACTTCTTAAAGCTGTCGTCTAACTCTCTTTCAAGAGAGTTTTTTTATTGCAGAAAAATAGACGAAACGAGGAGATTGAAATGACAATTAACACAGCAACAATTGGATATCCAAGAATCGGTAGAAATAGAGAATGGAAAAAAGCAATTGAGTCTTATTGGAAGCAGGAATTAACAGAAGCAGAGTTGCACAACGAGCTTCATGAGTTATATGTTAATCAACTTCGTATTCAAAAAGATAAGGGGATTGATTTTGTTTCAGTAGGTGATTTTAGTTACTACGATCACATGCTTGATACCGCGGTTATGTTTAATATTATTCCAAACCGTTTTAAACAGCAAAATCTATCTTCTCTTGATACATATTATGCAATGGCAAGAGGGAATAAAGAAGCAGAGGCATGTGAAATGACTAAGTGGTTTAATACCAATTATCACTACATTGTCCCAGAGTTTACTGACGTAAAGCCAGTATTAAATGAAAACAGACCGTTAGCATATTGGCAAAAAGCAAAGGACGAATTAGCACTTAACGGTAAGCCGTTCCTAATTGGACCAGCAACCTTCATCTTATTAGGTAAAGGATTTAAGTCGGAAGAAGTATCAACTTTATTCGCTCAATTAACTCCGCTTTACATTCAAGTCATTAAGGAATTACATGAAGCAGGCGCAGAATGGATTCAAATCGACGAACCAATTTTTGTGACGAACAAAGCAGAGGGATACTGGAAAGAAATTCAAGCATTTTATCAACGCGTTTCAGAGGAAGTGCCGGGTGCTAATCTCATCGTTCAAACGTATTTTGAAGCATTGGATAATTATCAATCTGTTGTGAACCTTCCTGTGAAAGCTTTTGGGTTAGACTTTGTACATGATGAGAGAAAAAATAGTGAAGCGATAAAAGCAAACGGCTTTCCAAAAGGAAAAAAGCTTTTTGCAGGCGTTATTGATGGTCGCAACGTGTGGAAAAGTAACTTAGCTGAAAAAGCTGCGCTTGTAAGTGAATTACAAAAATTAGTAGGAAAAGAAGAGGTAATTGTTCAGCCGTCTAGTACACTGCTTCATGTTCCTGTAACGGTAGAAACTGAACAAGAACTAGCAGCTGATATTCGAGCTGGCTTAAGTTTTGCTGAAGAAAAGCTTACTGAGCTAGAGCTTTTAAAAGACCTTTTAAATGGGAATAGCGAAGCAGTAAAAGCACATCAGCAAGAGATTGAGGCATTTTCAAAGGTTGCAAATCGCGTTCATGCGAAAACGAGAGCAGAGCTAGAAGAAATTGATGAACAAGCCGTAACACGTGCTTCTGTAGCTGAGCGTCAGCGTTTGCAAAAAGAAAAATTTGATTTGCCGCTATTACCAACTACAACAATTGGGAGCTTACCACAGACAGCAGAGGTTCGTTCGAAGCGCTTAAAATGGAAACAAGGTCAGTTAACAAACGAACAGTATGAAGCATTTATAAAGGAAGAAACAAAGCGTTGGATCGAGATTCAAGAAGAAATTGGAATTGATGTGCTGGTTCACGGTGAGTTTGAACGTACAGATATGGTTGAATTTTTTGGTGAGCGTTTAGGTGGTATGTTAACAACGAAAAATGGTTGGGTTCAATCATATGGATCTCGCTGCGTACGACCACCTGTGGTATACGGAGATGTTTATTTAGTCGAACCAATGACAGTCAAGGAAATTGTCTATGCACAAAGCTTAACAGAAAAAGTTGTGAAGGGAATGCTGACAGGACCAATCACGATTTTAAACTGGTCATTCCCACGCACAGATATCTCGAAATATGAAAGCATGAATCAAATTGCATTGGCCATTCGAAAAGAAGTTAAAGCGCTTGAAGAAGCGGGCGTTCATATGATCCAAGTGGATGAACCTGCTCTGCGAGAAGGCTTACCAATTCGAGCTGAAAAGCAAGAAGCTTATTTAAAGGCTACTGTTGAAGCATTCCGTTTAGCAACAACAGGAGTGGAAGATACAACGCAAATTCATACACATATGTGCTATTCAAAGTTTGATGATATGATTGATACAATCTCTGCATTAGACGCAGATGTTATTTCAATTGAAGCATCAAGAAGTCATGGCAATATTATTTCTTCATTTGAGCAATATTCATACGATAAAGAAATTGGACTTGGTATTTACGATATTCATAGCCCTCGCATTCCAAGCTTTGAAGAAATGACAAATAATCTTGACCGTGCCCTTCGAGCATTAAATCCAGCACAGTTCTGGGTTAATCCAGACTGCGGTTTAAAAACAAGAAATGAAAAGCAGGTAATCGATGCTTTAACTCAGATGGTAAACGTTACGAAGAAGTATCGTGAAAAGCTAGCGGCAGTAGCACAATAAAATAAAGTAAAGAAAACCCCCTTTTATAGGGGGCTTTCTTTGTTTGCGTTATGACAAGTTGTCTTCTTCCAACCAGTGCTGTGACCATTTTTCAATTTCTTTCATAATAGGTTCAAGCGCTTTTCCTTTTTCAGTTAAGGAATACTCGATGCGTACGGGCGTTTCTGGAAAAACTTCACGCTTAACAATCCCTTGTTGTTCAAGGTCTTTCAAGCGTTCTGATAAGACACGACCGCTTACTGAAATGGATGACTCGATGGTACAAAAGCGCTGTGGTCCAGACAGAAGCTTATAAATAATGAGCCCGGTCCAGCGCTGACTTAAAATCGTCATTGCTTTTTCAAAGCGTGGACATAAGGTTGATTGATTCATTTGTTTCACTCCTATACTACACATTATAGCACAAAGCAATGGACACTACACTTCTTAAAACTTCACGACCAAAGAGAAGATACTTACATAAAGTAAGTATCTGAGTGTCAAATGGATAACCGTGCCTTTTAGCAAAAGGAGTAGTAAAGTGAAACTGCTGAGGGAAACTCGTTAATAAACTGCTTATCTATCTAAAAATGAAATGGCTTATTCACGATCAAATATCCAAGTTTTAATAATTGCCACATACTCACGACCGTATGATTGAAGCTTCACAACGTTTGGTGTTTCTGCACCTAATGGATATACGTTATATCCTTGCCTTCTGGCAATCAGTGATGCACGGTATAGATGAAACTGGTTGCTGACGAGTACAATCTTTTTGTCAGTGATATCGATAAGATTTTTGGTATAGAGAAAGTTTTCATAAGTGGAAGTAGATTCATTTTCTTGGATAATGCGAGCAGAATCAATTCCATTATTTACTAAAAAAGTAGACATCGCTTCCGCTTCAGAAATGTCTTCATCATCACCTTGTCCACCTGAGACAATTGCGATTGTTGAAGGGTTATCTTCTAAATAGCGTAGCGCAGTAATCATACGCTCTCGTAAACTTAACGATAGCTCTTTTCCATTTACCTTAGCTCCAAGAATCATAATGTAATCTGCGTTGTTTGGAGGAGGTGAACTAGCTGCAGAGTAAATATGATACGAAGCGAACAATACGTATCCAAGCAGTAAAGAAGTAAATACGTAGATAAGTTTTCTTTTCATAGGCTACTCCCATCGTTTATTTCTATTTAGTATAATGCAGTAATTGGCATACAAGGTAGTCTTTATTTAATATTTAAGCGTTAAATAGGAAAAAATGTCATGAATTTAGCAAAAAGGATAGCTTCATATGTTTTGGAACGTTATAATCATAATGCACATCTTCTGCAACATTTCAAAGAAGGAGAGAACGAACATGAAGAAAAGAGCCGATTGGCGGTATCGAATCGCACATAAAGAAGCTTTAATTGGTATCGGCCTGGCTATTTTCCACTTTGCATGGTGGTTTGGTTTTACATACGGACTTGGTTCAAAGCCCGTGTCAGAGTATACATACATATTGGGATTTCCAGCCTGGTTTTTTTATAGTTGCATAGTTGGAATTCCACTCATTATTTTACTGGTCTGGATTGTTGTTCGCTTTTTCTTTTCAGATCTTCCTTTAGAAGATGAAGAAAGAGGTGAGAGCAAATGAATTGGGCCGTCATTGTTCCACTTATTGTGTTTGTCCTATTGATTTTTGCTATAGGGTTTATTACCGCTAAAAGAACAAGCACAGCAAACTCATTTATTAATGATTACTTTCTAGGAAGCAGGGAACTTGGAGGGTTTGTTCTTGCCATGACAATGGTGGCAACGTATGGAAGTGCAAGCAGTTTTATTGGTGGTCCTGGTACCGCTTATCAAATTGGACTTGCCTGGGTATTGTTGTCTGTGATTCAAGTTGTGACAGGTTATTTTGTTCTCACAACTCTTGGTAAAAAGTTTGCCATTGTTTCGCGAAAGATGAATGCCGTTACGCTTGTTGATTTTCTGAAAAAACGATATGAAAGCAATACCGTGGTCATTGTTTCTGCTGTAAGTATTGTCCTTTTTTTATTTGCGTCATTAGCTGCTCAGTGGGTTGGAGGGGCTAGATTAATTGAAGGATTTGTCGGAATTTCATACAAAAGTGCACTTGTTATCTTTGCAGTCACCGTCCTTGTTTATGTATCAATTGGTGGGTTTCGTGCTGTTGTATTAACCGATGCTCTGCAGGGAATTGTAATGCTTGTTGGAACGATTATTTTGCTAATTGCTACTGTTTATGCTGGCGGTGGTATCGAAGCAATCATAAAAGATTTAGTTAACGAAAATCCAAACCTTGTAAGTCCGTACGGAGCTGACCGTTCATTAACACCTCTTTACGTGTCATCATTCTGGATTTTAGTTGGAGTAGGAGTTGTGGGACTGCCACAGGTAGCCGTTCGAGCGATGTCGTATAAAAATTCGAAAGCGATGCATCAAGCAATGCTTATCGGTACGGTGGTAGTTGGTGTAATCATGTTAGGAATGCACCTTATTGGTGTATTTGCTCGTGCCGTAATTCCTGGAATTGAAGTAGGAGATACCGTGATGCCAACGCTAACCCTTAAAGTATTACCACCTTGGTTAGCTGGAATTGTACTTGCTGCACCAATGGCAGCGATTATGTCAACGGTTGATTCTATTTTATTAATTATTAGCTCTGCTATTGTAAAAGACTTATATTTAAATTACGTTAATCCAAAAGCAAAAGAGCAGCAGGTGAAAAGATGGAGCTTCCTAACAACCATGATTATTGGAATCTTAGTGTTTCTATTTGCTATTAATCCACCTGATCTACTCATTTGGTTTAACTTATTTTCATTTGGTGGACTTGAAGCAGTATTTATTTGGCCAATTGTGTTAGGATTATATTGGGCAAAAGGAAATAAATACGGAGCAATTTCGGGGATGGTGACGGGGCTTTTAACGTATATCTTTATTCACACCTATGCTCCTAACCCATTTGGCATGCATACAGTTGTGCTTCCCGTTGTTCTATCATTATTGGTTTTTGTAACTGCAAGTATATTGACACAGTCAAGAACAAAGAACCTACAAGAACAGCTTCGTAAACAATACTTATAAACGATTATGTTTTAAAAGTGCCTTATTCGTTTAAGGATAATAGGGAAATCGGTGGAAATCCGATGCAGCCCCCGCTACTGTGAGTGTGGATGAACCTGCAATTAACCGCTAGCAATAAGCTAGGAAGGTGCAGAAGTAAAGTGAAGCACAAGCCAGGAGACCTGCTTTTAAACATTAACTCTTATTTTTCGGCGGGGAAAATAGGTGACGTGCACATCCAAAGAATGAAGATGTTGTCATGAAGCCTTGGTCTTTAGCCAAGGCTTTTTGCTATGAAAGGCGTGATGAAGATGAAAAAAGCACTTCCTCTTATGGTTCAAGGAACGCATTCCGACGCTGGAAAAAGCTTACTTACAACTGCTTTTTGTCGGATTTTTGCAGAAGATGGTTTCAAAACAGCGCCATTTAAATCACAAAATATGGCACTCAACTCTTATATCACAAAAGACGGAAAAGAAATTGGCCGTGCTCAGGGAATTCAAGCTGAAGCTGCAGGAGTGGAAGCGACAACCAATATGAACCCAATTTTAATCAAGCCAACAAGAGAGTATGAGGCTCAAATCGTCGTTCATGGTGTTCCTTTACAAAATATGTATGCGTATGAGTATAGAAAAGACTTCTTTGAAACAGGGCGCAGGATTATTACCAAAGCGTATGAAGAGCTTGCTTCTGAATACGAGTGTGTTGTTATAGAAGGAGCAGGAAGTCCTGCTGAAATTAACTTAAACGATCGTGAACTTGTTAATATGCGAGTAGCTGATATTGCACAATCTCCCGTTATCTTAGTAGGAGATATTGATAAAGGTGGGGTTTTTGCTAGCTTAGTAGGAACCATTCAGCTGCTTTCCAAAGAGCATAAATCTAAAATAGCAGGAGTGGTTATTAATAAGTTTCGAGGTGATTTATCGCTGTTGCAGCCGGGGCTTGATTGGTTTGAAGAATATACGGGACTTCCTGTTTTAGGTGTGGTTCCTTATCTGGATGATGTGGAAATTGATGCAGAAGATTCACTGGCTTTAACTACGTATCCGACACTTCCAAATCCAGCTAAAGAACTTGATGTTGCCGTTATTTCATATCCTCGCATGTCGAATTTTACAGATTTAGATCCCATTCGTTTTGAGGATGATTGCCACGTAAGGCTTGTGACAAAGCCTTCTCAGCTTGGAACACCTGATTTAATCGTTTTTCCTGGCAGTAAGAACACGTTGGAAGACGCAAAGTACTTGCATGAAACAGGATTAGCAGAAGCTGTTTTGGCGATGAAAAATAAGGTAAACATTGCTGGAATCTGCGGTGGATATCAAATTTTAGGTGAAGTGATAACTGACCCGAATGAAGTGGAATCAGCCCAAAAATCGATTAAAGGGCTAGGTCTTTTACCTATTCATACCGTAATGAAAACAAAGAAGCGAACAAAACGAGTATCAGGACATGCTATTTTGCGCAATCAGCTCTATCAAATTGAAGGATATGAAATTCATATGGGCGAAACAACGTCTACGGAGCCAATTTCACATTTTGCGGAGCTAAACGGTATAAAAGAAGGGGTGACTTTCACTCGCATAATTGGTACATACGTACACGACATTTTTCATAATGATAGCTTTCGACGCGCGTATTTAAACGATATTCGCCGGCAAAAAGGATTAGATCCGATTAAGACAACATTTAATAGCAGGGAACGAAAGGCAGAGTCTTTTCAAAAGTTGGCTGCACACGTTCGAAAAGCAATTGATATGAAAAAAATTTATAAAATTATGAGTGAGTATAAAAGCAATTCAAGATAAAACGGTTGGGCGTGCTATCTGTAAGAGATTCTTTACAAAAGATTAACATCCCGGCCCTCGGTTTTGAATAGAGGGAGTTGATGTAAAATGAAAAAAATCGTAAACAAAACTGTCTTATTTTATTTCTTTAGTATAATCCTTGTTTTAACTACCGTGATTACGGGTGTTTTTATAGGCACGGTGTCTCTAACCGTTACGGACGTTATTAAAATTATTGTTCAAAATATATCTGGATTAACTTTATATCATGGCCCGAGTAACATGGAACTCATTATTTGGGAAATTCGATTTCCGCGCGTGGTCGTTGCTTTTTTAGTTGGAGCAGCTCTTGCCATCGCCGGAGCAGCTTTTCAAGGGTTGCTTCGAAACTCGTTAGCAGACCCTTATACAATCGGAGTATCATCTGGAGCTACTCTTGGCACAGTGCTTGCTATCTTTTTTAACTGGCAGCTATTTGGCATGCATACCTATACGCTACCGATTATTGGAATTGTATCTGGCTTCTTAACGCTTTTACTCGTATTTGGTATCACAAAGTTAGCGAGTGGGACATTAGCTAACGAAACCATTATTTTAGCGGGCATCATTTTGTCATCATTCATGAGCGCGATGATTTCCCTTATGGTTGCCCTATCGTCAGAACAAGGAGTTCGTGAAATTTTGTACTGGCTAATGGGAAGCGTATCAATGAGAGGGTGGGGGCATGTTCAGCTTTTACTCCCGTTTTTCATTATCGGTACGATTGGCTTACTTGCAAATACTCGTGAGCTAAACGGGTTTGCATTTGGTGACCAGTCTGCGCAGTTCATGGGAATTAACGTAAAAAGCAGAAAGCGTATCATTTTGGTGTCAGCAGCTATTTTGACAGGTGCATCCGTATCAGTTTCTGGAGCAATCGGCTTTGTAGGGCTTGTTATTCCGCATTTAGTAAGGTTGGTGGTAGGTGCAAATCACAAGCATGTGCTTCCTCTTTCCATTCTTATTGGGGGTAGCTATTTAGTGCTCGCAGATCTTGTAGCACGAACCATTTTAAATCCGCAGGAGCTTCCAATTGGTGTGGTAACTGCGCTCATCGGCTCACCTATTTTTACGCTATTGCTTATTAAAGAACGGATTCGGAAAAGAGGGATCGAATGATTGAGGTTTGTAACGTAACTGGTGGTTACAAAAAACATAGTCCTACTGTTAAAAGCGTAGCCTTTACCGTTGAAAAAGGCTCGTTTTGCACACTTCTTGGACCAAACGGCAGCGGAAAGACCACGCTCATTCGTTTAATGATGGGAGTGCTTCCGCTAACAGCAGGAGAAATTAAGTTAGAACAAAAGTCAATTTCCTCCTATTCAGCTACGCAGTTAGCGCAAAAAATAGCGGTTATGACGCAGGAAAACCAAATCGGTCTAGAGTTTACCGTTCGTGAAATTGTGGCGCTTGGTCGCTATCCTTTCCAAACGAAACGGTTTTTAAATAATGAATCACCTTATGATAAACAAGTAATTGAAAGAGTGATGAAAAGAACGGATGTGTGGCGATATCGTCATCACTCATTCAATGCTTTGAGCGGTGGGGAAAAACAGCGCGTTCTTTTAGCTAAAGCTTTAGCGCAAGAACCTGAATATTTGCTGTTAGATGAACCGACAAATCATCTAGACGTAAAGCATGCGATGGAACTGCTGCATTTATTAAAAGAGCTGCAGCGAGAAGAAAACTTAACCATTGTGGCGATTTTACATGATTTAAACATTGCAGCACTATTTGCTGATGACGCCATCCTGTTAAAAGATGGAGAGGTTTATGCAAGAGGTATTGAAGAGATTTTTAGTAACCAGCAAACTCTTCAGCATGTCTATGGGGTGGATTTACACGTGCTTTATCATCCTGGAGTCCATAAAAGGCAGCTTGCATATGTTCCCCCGAAAGAAGAGAAGGTACTACAAGCTTTTTCCAACTTATATACGCTCATAGAAAATGAACGGTGTCTGTCAGTAAGCTTTGAACAGTCCCTGCGCACCCTTTCTACGGGAGATAGCGGAAAGGGTATCCATTGGTGTAAGCAAATCGTTCAGTACACAGACGAAGAGAAAAGCAGCGATTTACTTTCGTGGTCTGGAATCGATCATCGCTTTACACGAATTTCATTTTACGAAGATGAAGTATATACGTGGTTATTCTTGTTTACAAAAAGTAAGGAACAGGTGAACGTCGTAGTTGTTACGGATATGCCTCTTAAAGATGAAGCCCTTTTAGAAACAGCAATGGAAGTAAGTGCTCAGCTCGGAGGGTTGGGAATCAATCGAGGGAATTTTGCAGCTTGTGCTGTTAGAAATACGGATACAGAAACAGTGGGTACTAAAAAAATTAAATCTATTATAAAACGAGAAGTTGAAAAATATCACCTTGTTATGCAATGAAAAATGCTCGCCGTGTAAACAGCGAGCATTTTTAGTCAAAGCGATGAACATCAATTTCTGTTTCAGGTAAATTTGTATACTTTATGAGCTTGACTTCAAGAATGCCGTTTCTGCACGTAGCTTTACTTCCTTTTCGGCTGACCGTACAAGGAAGTTGACATTCTTCTGTGAAATCTTCACCATCATACGTACCTGTAATTGTACATGAGTAAGGTGTATAGGCAACCTTGATTTCTTCAACTTTATCAGGTTTTGGAAAAGAAAGCTGGACGATACATTCATCGTGCGTTTGAAAAACGTTTGACGTTAACGGACCTCGCTGTTGCTCGGAAGAAAGTGGTTGATTGTACATTTGATGTGCATGCTTAAAGAAATCGTTTTCTTTCATATACTGTGGAAAAGATTGCCCCATTGCATTGGATAACACTTGCTGTACATATTGGTCGATATCTTTCATATTCACCTTTCCAAATCCATTCTCTTTAAAAGGTGATTTTCCAAACGGGAACATAGCGACCCTCCTTTGGCGAAAAATGCCGTTTATGTAGCTTATGAATGCAATAAAAATAGGTGCATATCACAAATGAAATCGCCTTTTCCATATTTGGAAAAAGCGATTGAGAGAGAGGATTAATTATACATATGTTACAAACGCCTAATGGGTGCCTATCCTTCTTTTCGTAATCATGAGCACCGAAAGTGCACCATAGAAAATAGATGTGCTATGATAATAAGTATTAAACCGATGGGCGTAGTAGAGATTTAATGAAAAAGGAGCGATTGATGATGCATAATTCATTTATCACTGATGCAAACAAAGAATCGTACCAAAAGCTTGCAGCTCTCATTCCAGCTTTTAAAGAGCGTGCTCAAGAAATTGATGAAAAAAGTATCTTTCCCTTTCAAAATATTGCCGACTTAAAAAGTGTTGGTTATACAACTTGGTCGCTAAGTGAAGCGAGTGGAGGAAAAGGCTTATCTTTGTATGACTTTCTACTGTTTCAAGAGTTAATTGCTCAAGGCGATTCATCCACGGCGCTCAGTATCGGGTGGCATATGGGCATTACGATGGATCTTCGTGATAAGCAGCCGTGGAAGAAAGAAACGCTTGACTTTTTATTTGGAGAAATTCAAAAAGGAGCGCTTATTAACAGTGCGGCCACTGAACCGAAAACAGGAAGCCCTACTAGAGGAGGACTTCCTGAAACCAAAGCGGAACGTACAAAAGATGGCTGGGTGTTAAATGGCCGAAAAACGTTTACGACAATGTCTCCTGCATTGGACTACTTCTTAGTTAAAGCTTTTGTGCAAGAAGCAAACCAAGTAGCACAATTTATTATTCCAAGAGATACCCCTGGGCTTTCAATCGAAGAAACGTGGGATATGATTGCAATGCGAGGAACTGGAAGTCACGACTTAGTACTTGAAGACGTCCGTATTCCTGATGCATATTTAGCTGAATATATCGGTGGAAGTAAAAAGCCTGGCGCAAGCGGATGGCTATTGCATATTCCAGCATGCTACATTGGTATTGCCATTGCAGCGAGAGACTACGCGGTAGAATTTGCGAAAAGCTACTCACCGAACAGTATAGAAGGAACAATCAGTGAACTTCCCAACGTGCAAATGCAAATGGGGGAAATAGAACTTGAGCTTATGAAAGCACGACATTTCATGTACAGCGTGGCGCGCAAATGGGATGAAGGACAAAATCGTGAAGAATTGGCAGGAGAATTAGCTGCTGTAAAGCACGTGGTCACAAATAGTGCATTTCAGGTGGTAGACAAAGCGATGAGAATTGTTGGTGCACGAAGCTTGCAGCGACAAAACCCTCTTCAGCGCTATTATCGCGACGTACGAGCAGGCCTTCATAACCCACCGATGGATGACATGACGGTGATGAACTTAGCTAAACAAGCATTTAAATAATAGTATTAAAAAGACGGCAAGAGTGGAATTAGTGAATAATCCGCTCTTGCCGTTTTTTTACAAATATTTGTTTTTATAGGTCAAGCATCTAAGCACAACGCGTTTAAGCTACATAGACTGTAGAGAATATCTAGTGGAAAATTCAATATTTCCCTAGATGTTAACAGATGAAAGGAGACGATTTTTTATGAAAAGAGCAGTTGCACTTCGTGCTATTTGCTGTAATGGAGGAACTACTGAGCCTGTTGAACCACCAACTTCCCCAACACCACTTGTAGGCGTTTTATTATCACTAGTAAATGAGCGCGTAACTTTAGAAATTTCATCAGGTTTAGAGCCGACGATTACAGGCGTTTTATCATTTGTAGGCACAGACTATGTGGTAGTTGTTGAAGATGATTTAGCTGTAACGTTCGTTTTAATTTCTCAAATTGAAACAGTAACACCACTTTAATTAAAAGGAGGGATAATGGTATGTTTGAAAGTTTATTACTTTCTCAATTGGCAAAATATGTTGGTCAGCGAGCTGAAATTGGATTAGACAATCGAATTATTGATGGCGTTATTACGCTTGTTGGTCCTGATTACATCACGGTTGTTGAGTCAATGGGGTATGGTGCTACGCCTGTATTTGTTCCTATATCTGCTATTAACACAATTCGATTCTTCACTGTTTAACTAATCCAAATTTTTAATGAAATCGCTCCAGCTGGAGCGATTTTTTTTTGTTATGCTTTTCACATGATCACGAACGTTGTATACGGTGAAATCTCGGTAGCATACCGAATAGCGCTTCATTAGCGCATTTAATACGCTGACATCTTCGTACATACGCCCATCTAAAAAAGAAAAAACAGGAAATCCGCCAATGGCTTTTAGAAAAGACGTGCGGTAAACGCGTGGTCCCATCGGAAATGCGTAGCTTAGGAGCTCATTTTTTGAGCGAATGGACCGTCCGTTCGCAACACCCATTAGCTTTAATTCATTGTGTGGTTTTTCTTTCCACCTTCGTAAATTTCCATATAAAACAGCAGCGTCTGAAGGAATAGAAATTAAGTGATTTGAAATAACAGATAAAGCATTGGGATCAAGCCAGTCGTCTGCATCAAGCTCTAGTACAAATTCTGTATCAACTAAAGGTAGAAGGGTGTTTAGAGCACGTGCTTTTCCTCCATTTTCTTTTTGAATAAGCTGAAAGCCTAGCTGCGATTGAAGAGAAGCTAAGTCTTCAGCAGTTCCATCCGTCGAGCCGTCGTCAACTACAAAAAGTTGTTTCTTTTGAAAAGGAACGCTTTGAATGAAGCATGAAGAAACGGCTGTATGAATATATGGCTTTGCGTTATAAGCTGCTAGCATGATTGATAGAGAAGAGGTGGCTTTATGCTCAGTAGTAAACTGATAGAGTTGGCTAGGTTCTAAAAAAGCAGAGGTAAGGCGGGTTTCTTTTTGAATTCCCATTCTCACCGCTTTTTTTGCATCCACGGGTATGCATTGATCTGAAGGAAGGCTGCGTACCCAATATGCAAACATCGCTTCAACAGAAGGAAATGCATGTATTTCAGGAAATAGAAATGATTTCAAATCCGTGCTTTTAAAAAATAGAGGCAGTTTTAACTCTCCAGCTGTTAATGAATAAGTAGATAGCTCTATTTTATCTAACGTTTGCTTTTTTAAAAGCGGAAGGTTTACGTCGTCTCCTTTAAATAAAAACAATACGTGCCCACCATTTAAATTTTGAATTCTTTGGTTTAGCTGGCTTCCTATATAACTAGATAGAAGTATTGTATCTGCATGGTGAGGAATCGATTGCAAAATTTCTGATTTGGCAATGACAGTAATAGACGCCTCGTCGCTCAATTTTGCTAAAAGCTGCTGAACTACATGTGGACTTTCATATCCACAGAGAAAAATGTGCATATTTTCCATAATATTCTCCTTTTAACTTAGTCAATTACAGGCGGAATAATCATTTTTAAGAGATTTCTATGCATACAACGTATATATATTCTATGAGGTTTGGATTCATGATGAGAGGTAGGTTAATAGCATAAAGATAATAATCTCGCCTATAGCAAGTCTTATTTGCCCGCATAAAGTAATAAGAGGATACAGCGAAGACGGAGTCCAAACTATGTATAGGATGTGTAAAGAATGAAAGTGATGACCATTTTAGGTACCAGGCCTGAAATTATACGTCTAAGCTTAATTATTGACAAACTAGACCGCTATGCAGCTAAACATATTTTAGTTCATACAGGTCAAAATTTTACCGCTTCTCTTAGCGACGTATTTTTTCAAGAGTTACAGGTTAGAAAGCCAGACTATGTGCTTGCTAATCAGCAAGCCACGTTAGGACAGCAGCTTTCAACGATGTATGCTCAGTTAGAAACAATTTTTTTGAAAGAAAAGCCTGATAAAGTCTTGGTGTTAGGTGATACAAATAGCGGACTAAGTGCAATTTTAGCAGAGCGTATGGGAATTACAGTCATGCATATGGAAGCTGGAAATCGTTGCTTTGACCTCGAAGTGCCTGAGGAAAAGAATAGAAAAGTAATTGACGCTATTTCAAGTATTAATCTTCCTTATACCCCTCAAAGTAAAGAAAACCTTATTCGAGAAGGTGTTCCAAAGAACCGAATTGTGGTTTCAGGAAATCCTATTTTTGAAGTGTTAAACCATTACACGCCTCAAATTAACGCAAGTTCTATTTTAGAAACGCTAAGCATCAAAAAAAATGATTATTTCTTAGTCACGATACACCGTGCTGAAAACGTTGACTATGAAGAACGTTTAGTTGAAATTATGAATGGTCTTAATAAGGTAGCTGAAGAATTTCAAAAGCGCATTATTTGCAGCATTCATCCACGAACAAAATCACGCATTGATAAGCATCCTTCTCTTCGAGTTCATCCACTCGTTGAGTTTCATGAACCGTTCGGGTTCTTTGACTTTGTAAAACTTGAAAAAAATGCGCTTTGTGTTTTAACTGATAGCGGTACCGTTCAGGAAGAATGCTGCTTGTTTCATGTTCCAACGGTAACGGTTCGAAAAACAACAGAACGTCCTGAAACGATCGATTGTGGTAGCAATATGCTGTCAGGCTTAAACGCAGATCAAATTGTAAACTGCGTCAAAGTCATGGTAAACCAATCGAGTAAATGGTCTTATCCAGAAGGGTACGATCATCCGGATGTTTCGGATAAAGTAATAAAAGTAATTTTAGGAGGACTTAACAGTGTTTAAAAATCAAACGATTTTAGTTACAGGTGGCACAGGCTCATGGGGATACGAATTAGTAAGGCAGTTATTAACTCTTGATCCGAAGGAAATTAGAATTATTTCACGCAATGAATCCAATCAATTTACAATGAAGCAAGAGTTTGACAACGACCCAAAGCTTCAGTTCCTAATAGGGGATATTAAAGAAAAAGATTCATTGATTGAAGCATGTCAAGGCGTGGATTATGTGTTTCATCTTGCAGCTTTAAAGCATGTTCCAGTTTGTGAGGATCAGCCGTTAGAAGCACTAAAAACAAACGTACACGGTACGCAAAATGTTATCGACGCAGCTATTATTTGTAACGTGAAGCGCGTAATTTACATTTCAACTGATAAAGCGGCGAATCCATCGAATTTTTATGGGCTGTCAAAGGCGATGGGCGAACGTTTAATTATTCATGCGAATACACTAAACACGAAGACAAAATTTGTGTGTATCCGAGGCGGAAATGTACTTGGAACAAATGGAAGCGTTATTCACGTATTTAAAAAACAAATTCAAGAAAAAGGAAAAGTAGGAATCACAGATTTAGATATGACACGCTTTTTCTTAACGCTAGAAGATGCAATCAAGCTTGTCTTTAAAGCAACATTTGAAAGCCTTGGCGGTGAGATTTTCGTTATGAAAATGCCAACATGCAAAATCATTGACCTTGCTTATGTGTTAATTGATGCTTCAAACAAAGAAAATGTCGATATCGAAATACTAGGTATTCGTCCTGGTGAAAAAATTCATGAGCTGTTGCTGTCGGAATACGAAAGTACAACAACGATTGCTTATGACGAAGAGTATTTTGTCATTTTACCGCCAATTCATATTCCAGGTTTAAAAGAGCACTATGCAAACTTTAGGCCTGTAAACCTTGTGAACTATAATTCTAGCAAAGAGTTAATGACGAAAGAAGAAATTAAAGAGATGTTAGAGAAAGGACGGTTTATCTAAATGAAAATACTAATCCTTGGTGGAAAAGGAATGGCTGGTCACGTTATCACTTCTTATTTTAAACAAAAACCTCAGTACGAAGTAGTCTATACATCAAGGGATTTAGATGACAAAGAAGGATTGTATGTTGATGTAACAAACGCTACTGATCTAGAAAAATTAATGGAACAAGAAAAGCCTGATATTACAATTAATTGTATCGGTATTTTAAATCATCATGCGGAGCAACATAGTAAGCTTGCTTTTCACGTTAATAGCGTTCTTCCTCACCAACTCGTCAAACTAACGGAGCGCTACCAAGGAAAGCTGATTCACATTAGTACAGATTGCGTTTTTTTAGGGGACAAAGGCGACTATACGGAAAGTGATGCTCCTGACGGAACCTCCATTTATGCTCAATCCAAGCAGCTGGGTGAAATTATTAGCGATAAGCACTTAACAGTTCGCACCTCAATCATTGGACCTGAGTTAAAAACTGACGGAATTGGCCTATTTCTATGGTTTATGAAGCAAACAGGAAAAATCAAAGGCTATAAGCGAGCGCTATGGAACGGTGTAACGACAATAGAGCTTGCTAAGGCAATTGAAGTGTTTATTCAACAGAACGTGACGGGTCTTTATCACCTTGCGACCGAGCCGAAAATCTCCAAATTCGAGCTGCTTCAGCTTATGAAAGAAGTATTTCAAAAAGATGATGTTACGATTGAAGCAGATGAAGCATTTGTACTGGATCGGACGATTAAAAATACGCGAACAGACTATATTTACACGCCGCCTACTTACCGAGTCATGCTAGAAGAGATGAAAGATTGGATGCAAAAGCAATGAGAAAGCGAATCCTTATTACGGGAGCAAACGGCTTTACAGGACAGCATGCCGTAACGCATTTTATGAAAAAAGGCTATGAAGTAACTGCTGCAATGCGTAAGAAAGTACCTTGTGAAGGTGTACGTGTAGTTAGCTGTGATTTAGAAAAGGAATCTCAGGTCACAAAGCTCGTTGAAGATACAAATCCTCATTATATTCTTCATCTTGCTGGTCAAAATCATGTGGGGAGCTCATGGGAACAGCCTTTGTCTTACGTTAACAGCAATGTAATTGGAACGCTGCATCTATTAGAAGCAATGAGAAAAAAAGTGCCGGCTGCTCGCATTGTAGTAGCGGGATCTGCACTCCAGTATAATCCTTCTGACAGTTCAACACTTACTCATCCATATAGCTTTTCAAAAACGGTGCAGATTTTAGTTTCAGAGGCATGGGCAAAACTCTATAATCTCGATGTGGTTATTGCAAAGCCTTCAAACTTAATTGGACCTGGGCATTCCAACGGTGTTTGTTCGATTTTCGCTAAAAAAATTGCTGGTATGGAAAAAGACAATGAAAAAAAAGAACTTCACATTAATAATTTAGAAGCCAGGCGCAATTTTATTGACGTGAGAGACGCTGTTGCAGCATATGAACATTTATTCTTATTTGGTCAAAGTAAGGAAGTTTATGAAATCGCCGCCTCTGCCTGCTATTCATTAAAAGAAGTTGCCTCTATGCTGAGAACATTTGCTCACGTAGATTTTCAGATTACAAGTGATACAGCAAACAGTGAACCTTTCTTAATACCAGATACGTCACCGCTTCAACTTATAGGCTGGAAACCAAACTATTCGCTTGAGAAATCGCTTTTAGATATTCTGACATTTCATCGACAAACCAAGGATTAAAGTAGTACACGTCTTCATATAAATCAATAAACAAAAGAAAGCTGTCTAAAAAGGCAGCTTTTCTTTTTATAAGGAGGGGAGTGTAAATAATCAATTTCTTATTTTTATACATATTCCAAAAGCAGCTGGTTCTACGTTACATATGCTCTTTCAAAACAATATGACCGCAATTAGATTCTGATTTGTTTATCTAAAAAACAGCTGATTGAGCAGGTATTATGACTTTGTGAATAAACGCTTAAGCAAGTTGAATTTCTAATACAAAGCGAGCAAAAATCATAATAGGTATAGCGAATGTGATTGTTGGCTAGATAAAGTGTGAGAAAAACTTACTTTTTTTATATTATATGTAAAAAATATAGTGATAAAGCTCTGTCTCGAAAATAAAATTTGGTTTTTCATACGAATCTGAAAAAGAGTAGTTGTCAAATGGTTGATTATAAGTATAATAGAGATTGTAGATAGTGCAAACGTTTTCACCATAAAATGAAAGCGTTCTATTTTTAGGGATTGTACAAACGGTTGCACAAGTCAAACAGAATAGGTCAACGGAGGGGTTAAAATGAAGAAAGCGTTATCAGTTTTGATGACTTCAGCGCTAACAGTAGGTATGTTAGCAGCGTGTGGTCCAGAAGAAGGTGCAACAAGTACGACACCAGGATCTGGGAGTGGGGGAGAAAAACCAGAAAAGCTAGTTGTTTGGGAAGATAAAGATAAAGGACCAGCACTAGACTATGCAATTAAAAGTTTTGAAAAAGAACATGGTATTAAAATTGAGTATAAAGAAGTAGAAACAACAAAAATTCAGGAGCAGCTAGCGTTGGACGGGCCTGCTGGAACAGCTCCAGACGTTGTAACAATTCCTCATGATAACATCGGTCCAGCTGTTACGAAAGGGTTGCTTGCAGAGTTGACAACTACTTCAGATGAGACAACATCTCGCTTTAGTGAATCATCAATTGATGCAATGACGTTTGATGGTAAACTTTACGGTTTGCCAAAAGCAACGGAAACGCCAGTACTTGTGTATAACAAGGCATTGATGAAAGAAGCTCCAAAAACAATGGACGAACTTAAAGACTTTTCAGCAGATTTCACAAAAGACGGGAAGTATGGCTTTTTAGCGCTACTGGATAATTATTATTTTGCACATGGTTTCCTAAGCGGTTACGGTGGTTACGTATTCGGTGAAAAAGACGGTTCATTTGATACAAAAGATTTAGGTATCAACAATGCTCAAGCAGTTGAAGCAGTTGACTACATCAACACTTGGTACAAAGACAAGCTGTTACCAAATGGTATTATTGGAGAAAACGGTGGTAGCGCATTAGACGGTCTATTTAACGAAGGTAAAGTAGCTTCTGTTATGAATGGTCCATGGTCTTTCCAAGGCTATAAAGCAGCAGGAATTGATATTGGTGCCGCTCCAATGCCAAAATTACCAAATGGTGAACCAGTTAAAACATTTATGGGTGTAAAAGGTTGGAACGTTACATCATTCTCAACTAATAAAGAATGGGCTGAAAAATTTATTGACCATATCACAAACGATGAGAATGCAAAGAAACGCTATGAGTTAACACAAGAAATTCCACCAAATACAGCATTGCTTGAAGATCCAATTATTAAAGACAATGAGTTAGCTTCTGCAGTTGCTATGCAATCTCAAGATGCAGTACCGATGCCGTCGATTCCTGAAATGTCAGAAGTTTGGCCTCCAATGCAAAGCGCAGTTCAAACCGTTATTACGGGTAAAGCGGATTCTAAAAAAGCTCTAGATGAAGCACGTAAAACAATTGAAGAAAACATCAAAGCAAACCACAGCGGTAAATAAACAATCTGTTAAAGGAAAGAAGTACCTTTGATTCTTCAGGGGTACTCTTTCCTTACTAATAAGGCAAGCGTTTGCGCTATGAAAAGACTTACTATTTTGCTTATTTAGAATGAAAAGGAGAGGCCATACATGGAGCTAAAACATGCTGAAAATCAGCCCGAGCAAACATTTCAAGGTAGCAACCATCGTAAAATAGCGTTAGGATTATCCATCATCCCCGGGTTAGGTCAGCTATATAATCGTCAAATTCTAAAAGGAATGTTGTTTCTTCTACTTACTATTTCCTTCGTTGTTGTATTTAAAGATTTTTTGAACATTGGTTTATGGGGACTTGTGACACTTGGTGAAGTGCTGCCGCGAGACCATTCAATCTTCTTGCTAGTATACGGAATCTTGTCCGTTATTTTACTCGTGTTTGCACTCGGGTTTTATGTTTTTAACTTACGTGATGCCTATAAAAACGGAGAGAAGCGTGATTTAGGCCTACGTATCAGTACGGTAAAAGAGCAATATCACAATTTACTAGATAACGGATTTCCGTATCTCATGATTTCACCAGGTTTTGTTCTTCTTGTTTTTGTTGTCATTTTTCCAATTTTGTTTGTTATTTTATTAGCATTTACAAACTATGATCTCTACCACTCACCGCCAGCAAAGCTTGTCGATTGGGTAGGATTTAAGAACTTTATTGATATGGCAACGGTGCCAATTTGGCGAGAAACGTTTATCAGCGTGTTTGCATGGACGTTAATTTGGACATTTGGCGCAACAACCCTTCAAGTAGCATTGGGTATCTTTTTAGCTATTTTAATTAATCAAAAAGATTTAAAAGGGAAAGCAATTATTCGTACTGTATTTATTTTACCTTGGGCGGTACCAGGCTTTGTTTCCATCCTAGTGTTTGCAGGAATGTTTAACGAGACCTTCGGAGCGATTAATAATGACATCCTCGCTTTTTTAGGAATTGAAGGAATAAATTGGATGACGGAACCACTTTGGAGCCGAGTGGCTTTAATTATGATCCAGACGTGGTTAGGATTTCCGTTTATCTTCGCAATGACAACAGGTGTGCTTCAATCAATTCCAGAAGAGTTGTACGAAGCGGCAACGGTAGATGGGGCAACGGCTGTTCAAAAATTCACGAAAATTACGTTACCGCTTGTTCTTTTTGCAACGGCACCAATTTTAATTACCCAGTATACGTTTAACTTTAACAACTTTAACGTGATTTACTTATTTAATGCTGGTGGACCTGCGGTATCAGGTCAAACAGCTGGAAGTACAGATATTCTAATATCATGGATTTATAAGCTGACGATGACGACTCAGCAATATGGAAAAGCTGCAGCCATTACAATGTTATTGTCAGTGATTGTTATCACTGTTGCGCTATGGCAATTTAAGCGCACAAAATCATTCCAAGAAGAGGATATGATGTAACTATGAGTATAAAAACAAAAAAAACCATTCGTCTCACTTTATCATACGCAGTTGTACTAGTTATGTTTGCCATTATCTTGTATCCAATTCTTTGGATTATTGGTTCGTCTTTAAATCCCGGAGATAGCTTGTCTGGTTCAAAAATGTTTCCGGAAAACGCTACGTTCAAGCACTATGCAGCTCTATTTGATACGAGCCAAAGTAATTATTTAATCTGGTATGCGAACTCGTTGAAAATTAGTATTTCAACCATGATTTTATCTCTTATTTTAGTTAGCCTAACCGCTTATTCATTTTCTCGCTATCGATTTGTTGGAAGAAAAAATGGATTATTAACGTTTTTAGTGTTACAAATGATTCCAAACTTTGCAGCATTAATTGCTATTTTTGTGCTTGCGACGGTTACAAAGTTAATTGATACACACCTTGGGTTAATTTTAATCTATGTAGGTGGAGCTATTCCAATGAATACATGGTTAATGAAAGGGTATTTAGATACGATTCCAAAAGAGCTAGATGAGTCCGCAAAGATGGACGGAGCTGGGCATCTTCGTATCTTTTTCCAAATCGTTATGCCGTTAGCCAAACCAATCATTGCTGTTATTGCATTATTTACGTTTACAGCTCCGTTTGGAGATTTCATTTTAGCAAAGGTATTGCTTCGTTCAGGCGAAAATTACACGCTGGCAGTTGGTTTATATGATATGATTTCAAGACAATTCGGAAATCAGTTTACAGCTTTTGCGGCAGGGTCTGTACTCATTGCCGTTCCGATTGCTCTTTTATTCCTAGTTTGTCAAAAGTACTTTATCTCAGGCTTAACAGCCGGAGGGACAAAGGGATAATTATGTGAATCTTAATCGTATAGGAATGCACAGCTTCCTTATATGAACATCAACACAAATAAACAGGCACAGTGAAATGTGCCTGTTTATTTGTGTGCATCTTGTAAAAAGGAATAGCATGCTTTTTCAAATGCTGCGACGCTGTTTGAAAGCTGCCATCTTTCAGCTTCTTGTTCACCGTTATTTTTCAACTTTGCAAGGAGTGCAGGATCTTGAATTAAGCGGATGATATCCTCACCGAGTCGATTTTCATACCGGTAAGACATTAAGCAGGTTTCTTCATGACGGCCGTATTCGGTATTTCCACCGGCATAGACACCTACGATTGCTGCACCGCACTTCATGGCTTCAAGCCCCGGTAAAACAGCTGTTTCATAAATGGAAGAAGTCACAAAAATATCTGCTCGGTTGTAATAAGCGCACAGTTCATAGTCATCTTTTGGAGAATAGAATAAAAAGCCTTCCTTATTTCGCAAGTCTTGTAACATAGGAGACTGAGCAAACTCATTTGGTGGACAAATCAGATTGATTCGTACACTTGGAAACTGTTTTTTGACAACCTTTAGTTGCTCAATTAAATAATCCTGGTCACGCTGCCAAGAATATCCACCTTCTGGTATCCTCACAATAGCAGAGATTGTGAGCGGTTTTCTTTTATTGGATAATGACAGCTTTGAAAAGTTAGGATTTACATAAATAGGAATATGTTCACCTTTAATACCATGAAGTAATGAGATTAATTCTTGCTGGTAGCGTGAGATAACAAGCAAATAAGGTGTTGTATTGTAAGACTGAAAAGAAACGCTTTGTTCAGGAAGAAACACGGGCTCATAGCATAAGCTAAAGCGCGCGTGAATGCCTTTTCCTTGAGCGCTTGCAGCCGCAGCAGACGGAACGGTTGAGTAGAAGTTTGAGATAATTAAGTCACTGTTTGGATAGTCTTGCTCCGTTATCACAGCACCAGGAGTCCTTGTAATCTTTGCTTTTACGTCATACTCTATGTCACCTTGTGGAGGCATTAAAATGGTTACATTATGCCCTAAATCAACAAGGCCGTTACTAATATCAGCAAGCATGCGCTGAGCGCCACCTTTGCACAGCGTTAAAATAGGAAACGTAATGTTTAAAGGCTTGTTTGCAGGCTGAGAAAAGGACTGCGATGCCAAAGAATTAATAAGACCAGGTGATGAACCTTTTTCAAGCTGTACCATGTTGTTGAGCACGGAACGGTGTGATTCTTGGACTGCCTTAATTTCACGCTCAATTTCTTTTGTATGCTTCTTAGTTCCCATTTCTTCATGAACACGATAGTGAACAAGCGGTTCATTAAGATAATAAAACTCGTAGGCAGGAACGCAGCGCAGCCAGTAATCGTAGTCTTGTGTAAATCGTAGCGTTTCATTAAATAGTCCGAGGGTAGAAAAAACGTCCATTTTCATCATGATGGTGCAGCCGTTAACGCTACAGCCGATTTGAAGGTGCTCAATAAAATCTAACTTCCGGTCAAAATAAACGCCTGCTAAAGGTACAGTAACTTCGCTATTGTTGTTAATAAGTGCGTAGTTTGAATGGCTTATATAGGCGTTATGAGCCTTCATAAAGCGGAGCTGCTTTTCTACTTTATCATGAACAAATAAATCATCAGAGCTCAGCCATGCAAAGTAATCACCAGTTGCATGCTGAATGCCAACATTTAAAGCGCTGGCAGTTCCCCCGTTTTTCTTTTCAATATAGCGAATTCGATCTAAATAAGGAGTCACTTTTTCAGTGTGAATTGTGGAGCCGTCATTAACAACAATTACTTCAATATTTGAATAGGTTTGCTGCAGAGCACTTTCAATTGCTTGTTGAACATAGGAACAATTATAAAAAGGAATAATAATTGATACTTTTTCCATTGCAAATCCCTTCTTCCTGACGTGCTTTAAATTAAGAGCTAGTTACATAGTATGAAAGACAAGTAGAAAAAGTGAAATTACAAGAATTTTGGTAAAAATTGGTTTTTTTGTCCAAGCATAATTTACTATATTTCATATAATAAATTGTCAGTATATTTTTATATAAGGAGGAAACAAATTGAGACCTATTGATGATTTTAATGCAAGTGTACCGAGTAACTTTAATAATAGTTTAGACCGAGCTATTCCAACTATCGGCACTATTGTTTTAGCTGAATTTGGACTGGCAGTTCCTCGTCCAGGATCCACCGTGTTATTAGATTGTACAATTGGGATTCGCTCTTTCTTAGGATTACCCAACATCTTAGTTAGCGTATTACGTGATGGTGGTATTATCGGGTCTGCTCAAATAAGTACGCTGGCAGTAAATGAAATTCGACTTGCTGCATTTCAAATTGTAGATTCAAATGCTCCTGTTGGCTATCATGCGTATACGATTACTGCTGAATTGTTAAATCCACTTTTAACACAAGCACGCGTTACCGGTCCTTTAACGTTTACCGGTACTACAATCGGCCCTGTTTCATAACGTGAACTCCTTCCACTTATTGAAGTTTAGAAAGTGGAAGGGGGTTTTTTTATATTTGAGAGAGCATTTGCTTAAAGTTGGCTGCATATTCCTGGGGTGAAAAGTGCTGAATGATATGGGTGACACCCTGGTGTCGAATCGTTTCACGCAGCGATTTATTGGTAAGGAGTTCTATTCCTTCTTTTACGGCTTCTTCAATGTTACCCAATGTAAAGAATTTTCCAGTTTGGTTATGGATAATAAAACTTTTTACACCGTCTGAATCCGTAGATAAAACGGGACATTTACAAACCATTGCTTCTAATACTGCATAGCCAAATCCCTCTACTTTAGAAGTGGAGCATAAAAATCCTCCCGAATCCCCAATGATTGAAAAATACTCTGCCATTTTGGCATGAGGTTGATTGGCGTAAATAGTTAAATGACTTCTGAGGTTAAGCTGATCAACTAAACACTCAAATGCTTCACGCTCAGCGGGGGTTGAAAGCGTATTGTCTTCGAACATCCAAAGCTTTACATCAGCTGAATGTTTTATAATATGAGATCCAATGCGAAGGAAGTCACGCCAGTTTTTATTGTCCTCAAGCCTTCCTACCCATCCAATAATTGGGGTAGGTTGTTTTGGCAGCGGTTGATAATGGAATTGCCTTGTATCAAAACAGTTATGAAAGCAAAATTGTTGTTTTGAAGACAAATACTGTTGGAAAGCACCGATAAGATGGGGAGTGTTAGGGTATAGAATGGCATCGCTATAGTTTTTAATATAAGAGTGTGCATGACCCTTTAAATAAGCATTCGTATACTCTTTATCTGTTCCTAATCCTTGCACTTCATAAATTAAATGACCTTTATAGCCTAATTGTCGCAGTCTTTTTAAAAGAAGATAATCTGTATTAACGATAATAGCATCATAGTTTTCTTTTGAAATAATTTCTTTTATTTTCACATCTTCATTGGTCACAAATACAGAAGCATTGACTTTGTTTTGGAGGCCCGTTCCAGGCTGTGTATATAAAAAATCACATTGAATACTTGATTCAGATAAAGCGTAAAAGCGCTGCCGGTTTAATGTTTCAACCCCTCCACTTGGAATATAAAACGTAAACAATAACTTTTTTTTGTGTAACTTTACAGGGTTTTCTATAACGTGAGCACCTGTTTCAACACAGCTTTGAACGGTTGTTTCTTCACAAAGCGGCCAATACTGAATCATGTGACCTTTTATGTGATCGATAATAGTTTGATAAAAAGCTTGAATAAGTGGTTCTGTTCGTACGATATTCCATAGTCTAACTTCTTGTAAATCACCTTGAAAGTACCCATATGAAGGGTGTCCACCAAAACAAAAGTGAGGAATGATTTTTCTTCGGCGACTTAAAATTCCCGTTTTAGCTAGGACACCATTCACGTATAAAGAGGGAGTACGGTGATGATAAACGAGCGCTACGTGTGTCCAGCCCTCAATTGAACAAGGATATACAAGCGTTGGTGTAAAATGATCTTTGCCAATTTCATAAACAGAAATGCCATTGGTGCCAACGGAAATGGCAATGAACGCTTCAGCGACTGTAAGAGCTTGATCGTCAGCAGGTGCAATTACAAAAGGTTGATTTTCAAGAGGGGATACGCCGGAGCGACTCTCTTTCCTAAGAGTTTGTTCCTTAGTTGGACGCACCCAAAATTCAATTGTAAACGTATTTGAAATAGCATCAGAAGTTGGTGGACTCGCTTGTAGCTGTTCATTACCAGAAAATGATGCGTAAGAAGAGTGAAGCATATGAGAGGACCTCCTCTTTTCAATTTGTGCATACAAGTACGCGTTTTCATTTCTTTCATGCTATTTCATACATATATGATGAGGAAAAGGTTTATGTTCATTATCGATAAAAACTCTGTATAATCACGTATTTGTTTCGATTTCATAGGGTAGTAAAAAGGAGTGATTTATAAAGTGTGCAAAGTATCAGTTATCGTACCTTTTTATAACTGCGCCTACATTGATCAAGCTCTTGATAGCTTATTGAAGCAAACATATTCAAATGTCGAAATTATTGTAGTGAACGATGGAGCAACGGAACATTCTGATAGAATCAGCCCTTATCTGCATCGTATTATTTATATTGAAAAAGAAAATGGAGGAACGGCTAGTGCTTTAAACGTAGGACTTCGTCGCGCTTCTGGAGAATATATTTGCTGGTTAAGCTCAGATGATGTTTACCCAGCGAATAAAATTGAAGATCAATTAACATTTATGCTTAAAGAGAATGCTTCTTTCTCATATACAGATTATCACTTAATTAATAAAAAAGGTGCGATTACATCAAGGTCAATTGGAGTTTTTTATGAGAGTCGATTACGAATGCTTCAAGAGATGAGTAAAGGAAACTTTATCAATGGATGTACCGTTATGATAAAAAAAGAAGTGTTCGACCGCGTAGGTACGTTTAATGAAACTTTACTTTACACTCATGATTATGATATGTGGTTAAGAATTATTAAGCAGGTTCCAATCCACTATATTGATAATCCGCTTTTATATTACAGGGTTCATGAAAAAATGGGAACCATGCGCTATGGCAGGACCATTAGAAAAGAAGTTAAACGCGTAATTTCTTCTCATAAAAGTACAATGCAGCAAGCGATTGCCAAAGAACAATAAAAGAGCACTGTTTCTTAGTTGGAAACAGTGCTTTTTGGTATGCTAACAGCTTTTGTGTTTACAATGACTTGGCTGTAAATCTTCCCGAGGGGTAATGTAAGATCCCTCAATTTCAATTGTTTTAGTATAGCCACTGGTAATGCTTTGACAGATACTTACTTCTACACGAAGTTCTTGAACGTTGTTAATGCACGAAGGTGTAACGTTAAACTCAACGCTTGTTACGTCAACCTGAATAGTTGTATCTAGAGGTGCATAAAGATATACGGTTTCTCGAATCGTAAAGGGGATTGGATTAGATTTGCAAATTTGCCCAGTTGTTTTATCAACGAGCGTCAAAAGATATTGCCCTTGTTTTTGAATTACTGCTCGATGGAGAACGGGACAGTTTTCTTCGTCATTCAAGCGTTTTTTTGAGCGCGTCATTGAATTCGTTAATTCAGTGATAGCTATGCCGCGCTCGGGTGAGATTGGACATCCATTTTCATCAACAATCATTGCTTCAATAAAGAAGCGATTGCGCTGTAACAGAAGGTCGCATAAGTTAATGCCGCTAATAATTCCGTCTGTTCCATTACTTCTAAAGACGTCTAGCGCACCCTCGTACTTCTTTTGAATCCAGTCATAAACGTGAAATGCATTTACACAATGAGTTTGGCGAGAGGATAAAGAGGATGACAATGCTTTATTCATTCCTTTCTACTAGAATCTATGAGTTAGTATACTCAACTTGCGGTAGATTGTGTGCTGGGTAAGTGTCTTGGTTTTTTCTAATTTTTAGGAACATTTTGCAAAAAACTTTATATATTGTTAAGTGTATTTTAGAAAATGAGGTGATAATACTGTGCCATATATTAATCGGTTTTTAGGGAATGCTAACGGGGCCATTACTTTTACTGGAAACACCTTTGGTCTCAGTAAGCAAAACAACGTTAACGCCCCTGGAACTGCTCATTCGATTGGAACTTTTTTTAGCGCGAATGCAAGCTCCGTCGATGGGTCTTATCCATTAGGTACTACGGCTGATTGGCGCCAAAATTCTTCAAGTGCGGTTTTACGTTTACCGTCTACAACGACACGAATTTTATATGCTGAATTAATTTGGGGCGGCTTGTATACGTCAACGGATGAAAACGTCAGCGCGTTTATTAATAATTCGATTACGTTTCGCACGCCTTCAGGGAGCTTTACGGTTGCGCCCGATACGGCTACCCGCTCCACGTTAACGGCATCTCCCAATCTCTTTTATGTACGAAGCGCAAACGTGACGAATTTAATAACCACCGCCGGTACGTATACGGCTCTTGGTGTGCCTGGTACGCAAGGTGATAGAGATAATACGTTAAATTCAGCAGGATGGACGCTCGCCGTTGTGTATGAAGATCCGCTTCAGCGCTCCCGCAATTTATCGATTTTTGTTGGAGCAGAATTAACGAGCGGAACGGGAAGTACAACCGCAACCGTTTCAGGGTTTGGTACGCCCGTGACTGGAGCAGTAAATGGGAGATTGCTAGTTAGTTCCATTGAAGGTGACTCCATTATTACAGGTGATCAGCTCTTATTCGGTCCAACTACCGCAACGCTTCAAGCCGTTTCAGGTCCTAATAATCCGATTTCGAATTTTTTTGCATCTCAAATTAATAATGATGCGGGAACGATTGATACGTCCGGTACGTTTGGCAACGTGAACCACCCTGTAGGCACGAATATTTCCGGAGCGCGTCAAGGGTGGGACATCACTAATATTGACGTGTCATCAAGGTTGCAAAACAACCAGTCAACGGCAACGGTTCGAGGAAGCACGAGCGGCGATACGTATGTGATTAACTCGTTAGGACTTCAAATCGATATTAATGCGCCTGTTTTTACGATTAATAAAATGGCTAATGTCGCATCTGCACGAACGGGAGATCTCGTTGCGTATACGGTAACCGTTCAAAATACGGGAACAGCAGCGGCTAATCTCGTGGTGGCAACCGATGCATTATCAGATGCGACTGATTTTGTTCCAAACAGTTTATTTGTAAACGGAGCACAGCAAACCAACGTCGATATTCAAGCTGGGATTTCGCTCGGGACAATTGCGGTCAACCAAACAGTGACGCTCACGTATCAAGTGCGCGTAGCGGGACCGTTAACAAACGTTACCCAGTTGTCAAATCAGCTGTTTATACAATATCAGTTTCAAAGCACTCCTGGAAATACCGTAACGGGTTCTGCAGCATCAGCAGTTAATACGATTGCGGCAGTTAACACGCCGCCGACTGTTCCGGATTATACGGTCACAAATCCTGAGGATACGCCGGCAGTTGGGCAAGTAGTAGGTTCAGACGTAGATGGAAATCCGCTCACGTATCAGCTAGGAACGGCGCCAACCAACGGAACCGTTAGCGTGAATCCAAACGGTCAGTTTGTCTATACGCCAAACCCAAACTTTAACGGAACCGATACTTTTACCGTCATAGTTAGTGATGGTCAAGGTGGTACAGCTACTTCAACCGTTACCATCATTACTACGCCTGTAAATGACGGTCCGGTTACGCAAAATTATGCAGTGCAAACAACAGAAGATACCCCGTTAAACGGTCAAGTATTTGCAACGGATGCTGATGGAAATCCGCTGACGTTCACCCTACAGGATTCACCGACGAACGGGACGGCAATTGTCAATACAGACGGCACATATACGTATACGCCAACTGCCAATTTCAGCGGAACCGACCAGTTTACAGTATTGGTAAGTGATGGGCAGGGAGGCACAGCCCTTTCTGTTGTTACAGTTACAGTCATTCCTGTAAACGATCCACCAACTGTTCCAAACTATTCTTTTACAACGCAGGAAGATACGGCAGTAGTTGGAGCTGTTGTAGGAAATGATCCAGACCAAAACCCGCTCACATATTCTCTTCAAACACCTCCTGCAAACGGAGTAGCGGGAGTAAATGCAAATGGGAACTTCATTTATACACCAAATCCGAACTTTAACGGAACGGATGTGTTTACGGTGTTAGTAAGTGATGGATTAGGAGGGACGGCAGTTTCCACCGTTACCATTACTGTGTTGCCAATCAATGATCCACCAGTGACTGGCGATTTATCATTTACGATTAACGAAGATACGACGCTTTCAAATCGGGTAACGGCAACCGACCCAGACGGAGACCCGCTGACGTTTAGCTTGCAGAATGCGCCCACTAACGGAACGGCTTTGGTAAACGCAGACGGCACGTTCACGTATACGCCAAACTTAAATTTTAATGGAACCGACGTGTTTACCGTTCTCGTAAGCGACGGTCAAGGAGGCACAGCTGTTTCTACAGTGACGGTTAATGTGCAGCCGGTCAACGATCCGCCAACGGTACCAAACTATACGTTTTCAACGCAGGAAGATGCGTCGGTTGTTGGAACCATTGTTGGAAATGATATTGATGGAAATCCGCTGACGTATACGCTACAATCTCAGGCAGCGAACGGCGTAGCGATTGTGAATGTAGACGGCACGTTTACGTATACGCCAAACTTGAATTTTAATGGAACCGACGTATTTACTGTATTAGTGAGTGATGGTCAAGGAGGCACGGCTGTTTCAACGGTGACCATTAACGTACTGCCAGTCAACGATCGACCGGTAACGGGAGATTTGTTTTTTACAATTTTAGAAGATACGACAATCGCTGGGCAAGTCACCGCAACGGATGCGGACGGCAATCCGCTGACGTATAGTTTGCAAAATGCGCCGGTTAACGGAACGGCTTTGGTGAATTCAGATGGGACGTTTACGTATACACCGAACCTCAACTACAGCGGAAGTGATCAGTTCACGGTGTTAGTGAGTGACGGTCAAGGAGGCACTGCCGTTTCAACGGTGTTTATTACAATTACACCTGTAAATGATGGTCCAGTCATACCGAACTATACGTTTTCTACTCAAGAAGACGCATCGGTCGTTGCTAACGTTGTAGCAACGGATGCGGACGGCAATCCGCTAACCTATACGCTCCAGTCTCAAGCAGCAAACGGAGTAGCGGTTGTAAATGCAGACGGCACGTTTACGTATACGCCGAATCTAAATTTTAACGGAACCGATGTATTTACCATTTTAGTTAGCGACGGGTTAGGAGGCACCGCGGTTTCAACGGTAACGATTAACGTATTACCGCTTAACGACCCGCCGGTGACGTCTGATTTAACGTTCACAATTAATGAAGATACGACGATAGCCAATCAGGTTGTTGCGTTTGATCCAGACGGGAACCCGCTCACGTATACGCTGCAAAATCCAGCGCTAAACGGAACAGCGGTTGTGAACGCGGACGGCACGTTTACGTACACGCCAAACCTGAACTATACGGGAACGGACCGCTTTACCGTGCTCGTAAATGATGGTCAAGGAGGGACAGCGGTTTCAACGGTGAACATTACCATTGTGCCAGTTAACGATCCTCCAACGGTTCCAGACTATACGTTTACAACGCAAGAAGATTCTTCTGTTACCGGTGCGATTGTCGGGGTTGATGTGGATGGAAATCTGCTCACATATACGCTGCAAACGCAGGCTGCAAACGGAGTAGCGGTTGTCAACGCCAACGGAATTTTTACGTATACGCCAAACCCAGACTATTTCGGAACGGATGTTTTTACGGTGTTAGTAAGTGACGGTCAGGGAGGCACCGCGGTCTCAACGGTCACCATTAACGTTATTGCGGTTAACGATCCACCAGTAACGGCAGACTTGACGTTTACGATTAATGAAGATACGCCGCTTAGTAGCCAAATTCCAGCAACGGACCCTTCAGGAGATCCACTCACCTTTACGCTCACCACTCTTCCTTCCAATGGGGCGGTTGTGTTAAATGCAAACGGCACGTTTACGTATACGCCAAACTTCAATTATAACGGAACGGATGTTTTTAGCGTCTTAGTATCAGATGACCAAGGTGGCACCGCACTTTCTACAGTCTTTATTACGATCTTACCAATTAACGACCCTCCCGTTGTAAGTGATCATACGATTACAACGACCGTAGACATTCCAATCTTGAGTGCGATTACTGCTAACGATCCTGAAGGCGGAACGTTAACGTATACTCTTAACCAAGCACCAGCGAACGGAACGGTTGTCTTAAATGCAAATGGAACGTACACGTATACACCAAATGCAGGGTTTATTGGAAATGATGTCTTTACAGTACTTGTGACAGACCCTCAAGGTGCGACTGGACTTTCAACGGTTAGCGTGGTCGTTCTGGAAACGAACGGGAATACGACATCGCCTGATGGACAGCTAACAACGCCTGAAGAAATTCCAGTTCCAGGTCAGGTAATTGCAACAAATACGCTAGGAAATCCGCTCACGTATACGGTGATTGATCCACCAGATTTTGGAACGGTTGTATTAAATCAAGCAACAGGTGCTTACACATATACGCCGTTCCAAAACTTTGTAGGAAATGATACGTTTGTTGTGTTCGTAACGGATGGTCAAGGAGGGAACGCGACGTCTTCTCAAGTTATTACCGTGACTCCTGTTAATGATGCTCCAGTTGTACCGAATTATCAAATTACAACAAACGAAGACACACCTATCACATCCGAAGTTATTGCGACCGATGTGGAAGGGAATCCGCTCACGTACTCATTGTTGGTTGCACCAACAAACGGAACGGCCGTAGTGAATCCGAACGGCGTATACACATACACGCCAAACGCAAACTTTAACGGGACGGATACATTGACCGTTCTTGTAGATGACGGTCAGGGAGGAACTGCTACTTCCATCATCACGGTTAATGTTATTCCAATAAACGACCCGCCGGTTGGGCCGAATGATATTACGCTTGTCACAAACGAAGATACGACTGTGCCAGGGCAGGTCGTAGCAACCGACCCTGAAGGCGGCGTATTAACGTATGTGCTTGAAAATGCTCCTGTGAACGGAACGGCCGTTGTGAATGCGGACGGCACGTTTACGTATACGCCGAACTTAAATTACACAGGATTTGATTCATTTACCGTTCGCGTCAGCGACGCGCAGGGTGCTTTTATCATCACAAACGTATTAATAACGGTTGTTCCAGTTAATGATCCGCCGACGGTACCGAACTATTCTTATACGATTAACGAAGATACGGTTTTAAATAGTGAAGTAGTCGGAACAGACGTGGATGGAGACCCGCTGACGTATGAACTAGCAGCTGCGCCCGCAAATGGAACGGTCGTTGTCAATCCAAATGGCACGTTTACGTATACGCCAAATCCAGATTTTACAGGTCAAGATAATTTCTTTGTGAACGTTTTGGATTCAAGAGGCGGCGTTGCAATTTCAGAGATTTTAATTACGGTTGTGCCCGTTAATGATCCACCGATTGCACCGAATTTAATCACAGTTACCACGAATGAAGACGTAGCGGTTGGGGGCGTGGTGAACGCCATTGATCCGGATGGAGATCCGCTCGTTTATGCACTAGAAGACGGACCGACAAACGGAACAGTTGTGGTAAACGCAGACGGAACGTTTGTCTATACGCCAAATCCCAACTTTACAGGTACAGATACATTTACAGTAAGAGTTACGGATGCAGCAGGAGCATTTGCGATTGTGAACGTGCAGGCAATTGTGAATCCAGTCAACGATGCGCCAACTGTTCCTGATTATCAGTTTAGTATCAATGAAGATACCATTCTGTCAAATCGAGTTGTTGGAACAGATATAGACGACGATCCATTAACGTACAGCTTGTTCTCACCGCCGGTTAATGGAACAGCAGTTGTGAATCCAGACGGTACCTACACGTATACGCCAAATTCCAATTTTAACGGAACCGATAATTTCTTTGTTCTTGTGACGGACCCTAACGGAGGGCAGGCCGTTTCCACGATAACTATTAACGTATTGCCGGTGAACGACCCACCAATTGCACCGAATGAAATTGCCATTGTAACGAATGAAGACACGGCAATTACAAGCTCTGTAAACGCAGTTGACCCAGATGGCGATCCATTAGTTTATACGCTTGAAGATGCGCCAACCAATGGCACCGCCGTTGTAGATCCTCAAGGCTCATTTTTATATACGCCAAACCTAAACTATACGGGAGCAGATACGTTTACAATACGCGTAACAGATACAACAGGAAACTTTATTATTGTAAACATTAACGTAACGGTTATCCCAGTTAATGACCCACCAATTGTACCAAACTATCAGTATACCATTCTTGAAGACACGATTTTATCAAACCAAGTAGTTGCAACAGATGTAGATGGAAATCCACTTACCTATACACTTGCTTATCCAGGAAGCAACGGCATAGCGGTGGTGAACGCAGACGGAAGCTTCACGTACACGCCGAACTTGAATTTCGTTGGTGAAGATAACTTTGGAGTGAATGTGAGCGATGGGCAAGGAGGCACGGCTTTATCGGTTATTACGATTACGGTCACACCGGTAGACGATCCGCCAATTGCGCCAAATGAAATCATGATTTCTACGCCGGAAGAAACGCCGATTACCAGTCAAATTGTGGCGATAGATCCAGAGGGGTTGCCACTGACGTATGCAATTGAAGATGCACCGCTTAACGGGACGGTCACCATTAATAATAACGGAGTGTTTACGTATACACCAAATGAGAATTTTACAGGTGGAGATACGTTTACCGTTCGCATTACAGATTCGGGTGGGAACCTTGTTATCACAAACGTATTAGTAACGGTTACACCAGTGCCTCAACCTCCTGTTGTACCAAATTATTCGGTTACAACGATTCAAAATCAAAGCGTAACGGGAAGCGTTGTAGGAACCGATCCAAACGGAGAGCCACTCACATACAGCTTAGGGCAAGGGGCCCAAAATGGAATTGCAACAGTTAGCCCAGACGGTACGTTTATTTATACACCAAACGTCGACTATGTCGGCAGTGATTTGTTCACCGTCACTGTAACAGATACGACAGGATTAACGGCAACATCCATTGTCAATATAACGGTTACACCGGCAAACCGTGCGCCCGTTACAAATGACTTTACCATTAGTATGCCTGAAAATACGTCAATAAGTGGGCAAACACCGGGGTTTGATCCTGATGGAAATCAAATTGCGTATTTCGTATCCGGACCGCCATTTAATGGAATCCTTGTGGTAGATAGCGTCACTGGCTTATACACGTATACGCCAAATCCAGGGTTTGTGGGCGTAGATTCATTTGTTATCCAGCTTCGAGATACAGCAGGCGGCGTCGCAAACTCACTGGGTACTGTAAATGTAATTAGCACAAATAACCCACCTACTGTCAACGACTTGTCAATTACAACTCAGCAAGGAACGCCAGCAACTGGACAATTAATTGGTACGGATCCTGACGGAGACCCAATTACGTTCAGATTAAATTTAGCACCGTTATACGGTAGCGTAGTGGTAAATAGTAACGGAGTATTCACTTATACCCCAAACATTGGGTATATTGGCAACGATAATTTCTCAGTGGTAGTACAGGATACAAGAGGCGGTCAAGGATTTGGAACAGTAAACGTGACGATTACTCCCCCAAATAATCCTCCATTTACCGTATTAGGGTCAAATGTAACAACACTTGTAAATCAGCCTGTAGACGGGGACGTAGCAGTAAATGACCCGGAAGGAAATATTGTATCTTATCAAATTAGCGTAGCACCGCTTAACGGAACAGCAGTTATTAATCAAGATGGTACGTTTACGTATACACCAAATCCAGACTTTGTAGGTGAAGATGTATTTAATGTAGTGGTCACCGATGGTAACGGTACGCAAGGAATTGGGACTGTTGTCGTTACCGTATTAGCATCATCAAGCGCTATTCTTACGATGGATTCTGAGGAATCAGGTGAGTTTAATACGCCAATTAATGGGCAGATTATGGCGTTTAGTACAGCAGGACTTCAGCTGCTTTATACGCTACAAAGTCCAGCTGAAAACGGAACGGTCACGGTCAATCCAGACGGTACCTATACGTATCAACCCGCATTTGGTTTCTTTGGTTCAGATCAATTTACGGTGCTGATCACGGATACAGCTGGAAATACTGCCTCTTCTACAGTTGTTCTTGTCGTTCAGGGTCCCGTTGCTGATCAGCCAATTGTGACGGATCAAACGATTCAAACGATTGAAGAACAGCCGGTGCTAGGCGCTGTTATTGCCATAGACCCGAACGGTCAGCCGTTAACGTATACGCTGCTTGGAAGCGGAGCAGCGAACGGAGCGGTTGTGTTGAATCCAGACGGCAGCTTTACGTATACGCCAAATCCCGGATTTGTTGGGAACGATGCGTTTAGCGTTCTTGTTGAAAATCCACAGGGCTTAACTGCGACAACAACAATTGCCGTCGTTGTATCGCCGTTTCCAAATCAAGTGGTAGCCGAGAATTTAGTGATTAGAACATTAGTAGATCAGCCGGCGACCGGGCAAGTCGTGGGAAGAGATCAGCTTGGACGTCCGTTAACTTACTCGTTAAATACAAATCCGCTATACGGAACGGCTGTTGTCAATCCAGATGGCTCGGTTCTTTATACACCGAACGCTGGCTTTACAGGTCAAGACCAGTTTAATGTACTTGTTACAAACGATCAGGGAGACCAAGCGATCGCGCAAGTAACGGTTGTGGTTGATAATCCAGCAAGTACGATTACCGTTCCTGATACGACGATTCAAACGGTTCAAAATCAAAGCACGCAAGGCGTTGTATTAGCAACAGATTCACAAGGTCGCCCGCTTCGCTATTCGCAAGGATCACTGCCTGAGAACGGAGCGGCAGTGGTCAATCCAGACGGAACGTTTACGTATACGCCAAATCCAGGGTTCTTTGGAACAGATTCTTTTACGGTATTTGTTCAAAACGACCGAGGAGATTCAGCGTTAGGAGTCGTCAGAATTGTGGTTGAACAGCTCCAAGACGAAATTACGGTAGAGCCGCTTACGGTATCGGGACAGCAAAATCAGCCCATTAGCGGTCAAGTAATTGCGACGGATGCGCTCGGACGTCCGCTAACGTATTCCGTCGGTATTGCACCAGCGAACGGAGGGCTCGTTTTTAATCCGGACGGAACGTTTACGTATACGCCAAATCAAGACTTTGTTGGTATTGATAGCTTTACAGTCGTTGTTCGTAATGATCTAGGAGATTCGGTTACGACGGTCGTATCTATTGTTATTGCTAATGTAGATGACGAAGTGACAGCTGAAGATCAAAACGTAACGGTTGTATCCGGGCAAGTGTTGCAAGGGCAAATTATAGCAAGTGACTCTCAAGGTCGCCCGCTCACGTATACGGTTTCTACACCTCCTAATTCAGGAACCGTGGTTTTAACGACAAGCGGTGCGTACACGTATACGCCGAATCTTGGCTTTGTGGGAATCGATCAGTTCATTGTTGTCGTTCGAAATGATATAGGTCAAGAAGCATTTTCGGTCGTCACCATTAACGTGACGCAGGCTGCCAATGTAATTACGGCGAATGATGTTGCGCTTCAAACAATATCAGGAGTTGAAGCGAGCGGTTTATTTACGGCAACGGATACGCAAGGTCGTCCATTATTATTTACACTTCGGACATCACCAGCAAACGGTCAAGTGACGCTGCTTGCTGACGGACGGTTTGTCTATACGCCGAACGAAAACTTTGTTGGAACCGATACGTTCTCCGTACTCGTTACGGATGATACAGGAGCAGCAGCAACTGCCATTGCAACAATTACGGTCGGAGAAAATCAGCCAGATACACCTATTATTGAAAATCAAACATTTACGCTAAACGTCAACGAAACCGTTCAAGCTCAAATTGTTGCCAGAGATCCACAAGGGTTACAGCTTACCTATGGAATTGTAACTCCACCGCAAAATGGAGTTGCGTCTATTAATTCAGTTACGGGTGTAATCACGTATACGCCAAACCCGAATTTTGTAGGAACAGATTCGGTTGTGGTGAGCGTAACAAATAGTGCTGGTCAAACATCAACCGCAACAATTACCTTTACCGTTCAGCGCGGTATAAGTTTTAGATGTTCCATCATTTTCTAAAGAATTCTCAAAAATCCTTTTGTATAGTACGCTATACAAAAGGATTTTTTTAAGAGGAGGCTTATCATGAGAGAAATGAAAGTAGTACCTTACAAGCGAGAATGGAAGGATCAATATGAAGTAGAAAAGCAGTTAATAGAAGAAGTTTTCCAAGATGAAATTGTGGATATTCATCATATCGGCAGCACGTCCGTACCTGGATTAGCAGCAAAGCCAGTCATCGATATTTTGATAGAAGTCAAAAATATTGCGTTTATTCATACATATAATGATGAAATGATAAAAAGAGGCTACGAGTGTAAGGGAGAAAACGGCATAGAAGGAAGAAGGTATTTTCAAAAAGGAGGAGAAGATAGAACTCATCATGTTCACATGTATGAACAAGGCCATTCCGAAGTGGGTAGACATTTGAGATTTAGAGATTACCTAATTAAACACCCAGATGAGGCACAGGAGTACGCATGTTTAAAACAAGAGCTAGCTAAAAAGTATCAATACAGTCCAGCAGAATATGTAGAAGGAAAAACTTCTTTTATACAAATGATTAATCAGAAAGCGCTTAGAAAGTAAAGAGATTACCTTTTATCTCAAAACAAAATCGTGTAAAATAACCTTTGTTAGTAAAAGTGAAGGAGCGTGCACGCTTGAAACCCGTTATTAAACAAACTCAGGTTTCGAACAGCCGAAGAAGAAAAATGATATGGATTGGAAGCTTTTCGTTAATTTTGCTAGTGATTGTACTGTGTACAGCGATTTCAATTTATGTAGGGCTTAGCTTGACTAAAAAAGAGCGACAACCTGTAACAGAAAATCCAAGTACATATGGTTTAACATATCATGATGAGGTATTTACAAGCAGAGACGGAGAAACAGAGCTTAAAGGATGGATGATGGAACCACAAAGCTCTCCGAAAGCTACTATTATTATGTCGCATGGCTACGGAGGAAATCGTCATGATGTAAATGGAGGCTTTCTTCCTTTAAGTAAAAGTTTAATAGAAGCTGGATACCGAGTGGTGACTTTTGATTTTCGAAATGCTGGAGAATCGGAAGGAGACCAAACAACAATTGGCGTAAAAGAGCAGTTGGATTTGCTTGGAGTTATTGATCAAGTGAAAGAAGAAACAGATGAACCCATTGTTTTATATGGAATTTCAATGGGAGCAGCAACATCACTACTAGCGGCTGGTCAAGAAGAAGCTGTTCAAGCAGTCATTGCTGATAGTCCGTTTAGTGATTTGAAAACCTATCTTCAAGATAATCTATCAGTATGGTCAAAACTTCCAGACTTTCCATTTACGCCGCTTACGCTCGCAACGGTTCCGTATATTGCTGATTTAAATCCTGACGATGCAAGTCCAATACAAGCAGTTGAAGATATTTATCCTCGTCCTATTTTATTTATCCACAGTAACGGAGATACATCTATTCCGTACACAGAAAGTCAAAAGATGGTCAAAACACATCCGGATGAATTTAAACTTTGGGTGCCTAAAGATGTGCCTCATGTAAAAGGGTATAGTGAGTATCCAAATGAATATGTAAAGCGGGTAACGGAGTTTCTAGATCAATCTTTATCTATGCAATAACAGCCTTTGAGCGAAAGCTCAAAGGCTGTTTCTTGTTTATTCAGATGGTAAAGGAGGTTTAATTGTGCCATCTTCTACGAGCTCAAGATAGAGATTACGAAGGATGTATGTTTTAAAAATTTCAAGCTTTCTTCCTTCAATCTTTGTAACGTTTACAGCTTTTAGCTCTTTAATAAACCAGCCTTTAGAATAAAGATGAGCCATATGAGTTCCCTCCGTAAGTAGAATAGAAATGCTTTTATTATCTATGCTGCGGAGTGCTTGAACTATGTGATAAGAAGCAGAAAAACTTTTTTTGAGAAAAAATGATCCAATTATCAACAGTGTGCGTTTATTTAGTAAGAACAACTTATTAAGAAATTTTTAAAAAGAAGGTGATCCAAACTGATAATGAATTCGTTAGGAAAATAGAGAGCGCACTTATGATGAAAAATAAAAAAAGTGTGATCTCAATTTAAACTTCATTCGTTAGGTAAGTAGCGAATATAGGTCACAGTCAAAAAAGAAAAAATTTTTTTAGAAAAAAGTGATCTAAGAATAAAAAAATTTCGTTAGAGAATGTAGAAAAAACAAAACTAGAGGAGAGTGTGTAAAAATGAAAATTAGCAAAAAATTAATAGCCCCGGTATTAGGTGCATCACTTCTTGTACCAACAATGGTAAGCGCAGCAGAACCAACACAAATGCAGCCGACAGTGGAGACTCCTGCAGCGGATTTACGTTCCACTCTTGATCAGCTACTGTCTGAACATTTCGTTTTAGCAGTAACTGCAATGACGAAAGCTTATGATGGTGCAGAAGATGCAAATGAAGCGTTTAAAGCACTAGATGAAAATGCGGCTGATATGACCCCAGCTATTGCATCTGTATATGGTGACGAAGGTGCGAAAGAATTTGAACGAATTTTCAGAGAACATAATAACTATACAGATGACCTTGTAAAAGCTGCGAAAGAAAAAGATGAAAGTGCCCGAGCAGAAGCTGAAAAAGAGGTACAGGAATTTGTTGATGAATTCTCAGCTTTCTTAGGAACAGCAACGGAAGGTAAACTTCCTGAAGAAACAGCGAAAGAAGCAGTAAGACTTCACGAAAATCAAGTTTTAGAAACATTTGACGATTATGTTGAAGGAGACTATGAAGGCGCTTACCAGTCTTTCCGTGAAGGATTTAAGCATATGTATGTCATTAGCGATGCTTTATCAAATGCAATCGTTACACAAATGCCTGAAAAGTTCGAGAACTCAAAATCAGATACGCCAGCAGCAGATTTACGTTCTACGTTAAACAGCTTAGCTTCAGAGCATTTTGCCCTAGCAGCAATTGGTATGCAAAAAGGATTTGACGGTGCAGCAGACTATGATTTTGTAAACTGGGCTGAAGACGCACATACTGCGGACTTCAAAGCAGCTATTGCATCTATTTATGGAGATGAAGGAGCTGCACAGTTTGAAAAGATTTGGCAAGGAGACCACATTAACGCACAAGCAGAGCTTGCTAGTGCAAAAGTGAAAGGTGATAAAGAAGCAGAAGCAGCAGCTCAAGAAAAATTGAAAAAATTTGCTGATGAATTTGGAGCGTTTTTAGGAGCTGCAACTGAAGAAAACCTACCATCTGGCGCAGCGAAAGATGCTGTATTAGCACATGAGCAAACGGTGATTAAAGCGTTTGAACAATATGCTTCAGGTAACTATAACGGAAGTTATGATACATTTCGTGAAGGGTATAAGCTAATGTTTGGTGTTGGTCAAGCGCTTGGTGATGCAATCGTTAAGCAATCACCAGACCAATTTGCAGAGACAAAAATGCCAACAGATATGCCGAAAACTGGTTTGGGTGGAGCTTCTGAATCTACAACCAATCCATTAACAATCGTATGGACAGCACTAGGAGCTTTAGCAGCATTAACAGCAGCTGTAGTTGTTCGTCGAAAAGTGCAAGCAAGTAAATAAGCCATAAAGAGAAGAGAAGAGGGAGCAATCTCTCTTCTTTTCGCCATTGTGTAATAGAATCGAGGTGGAAGCAGATGAGAAAAGCAATTATTACTGCATATATTCTTTTATTTGCATTATTAGCAATTGGTGGTACCCTTTATGTGAAAGAAATTCTTGCTCAAGCAGAAGAAGCAACAGGTGAAGGTTCTCTCAGTAAAGAAAGCAAAGAAGATCTAAAGAGTAAAGTGACGCTTCAAGAAGAGTTCACCGTCATGAAATCTCATAAGACAGATCCTTCAAAATTAAATCAACGGTTTAAAGGAGTTACTCCTACTCAAGTCACTATTCCTGCTATTAATGTGGAAGCCTCGATTGAACGGGTAGGATTACTAGATAGCGGAGAAATGGCAGCCCCATCAACTGAAGACGGTGTCGCGTGGTATGAACTAGGAGCAAAGCCAGGTGCTAAAGGGAATGCAGTACTAGCAGGACATGTTGACAGTAAAAGCGGTCCAGCCATTTTTTATAACTTAAAAAATCTCAAAAAAGGTGACAAAGTGCAAGTAACAGGTGAGCGAGGAACAAAGCTGATCTTCATTGTAAAAAAGATTCAAAGCTATCCGAGAAGCGAGGCACCTCTAAACGATATCTTTGGCTACAGTGATGGTCGAAGCCTCAATCTAATTACGTGTACGGGTACATTTGATCGTGCGGAAGGTACGCATGAAGAGCGGTTAGTTGTTTATACAGAGCTTATAGAAAAGCAAGCGAAAGAATTAGAATCAGAGCCGCCTACTCCTACTGCGCCTACTAATATACAAATAGCAGGTAACTTTATTTCTTGGCATGCGGTTCGTGAAGGAAATGTTATTGGGTATCGTATTTATAAAAAGGAACAAGATGGTTCATTTGTTCATATCGGTAGTGTTTCAGAGCATGAGAGAAAAACGTTTGAAGATGAAAATACAAAAGGAGCTCGTTATTATGTGACGGCTGTAAATGAGTATGGCAAAGAGTCTGTTCCTTCTACGTTAGCAAAATAGCAAAAGAAGTTGGAATACAGTCTTTTCGTTAATAATCTATCCGAACTATTGAGGGTTAGTTCCCTTATAGTTCGGATTTTTGTTGATCTAGCAAATCATTAAAAACTAGCGGAATGTAGGGGGAGATATTCGATGCCTGCCGGAACTAGAGGAAAGTTTGTGTCTGAAGTGCAATGAAACGAACGTATTTTGACAACCTAACTATTCTTTATATGAGTGATTTCGTCATATAGTAATTTGTAAACGCAATCTCTTGCACTTTTTTTTGCTGCTTTTTAACAATACGAAAACCTTGTGCTTCAAAAAATGGTTCTGCTGTAATGCTAGCTTCTGTTTGGAGAGCAGTGAGGCCAAGCGTATAGGCTCTTGCTTCTACGGCTTTTAACAGCGCAGAAGCAATGCCTTGGCGTTGAAAATTTTTATGTGTATATAGTAAATCAATCAAACCATCATCTTTCATGGTAATAAATCCAACGATATAGGATTGAATAGTGGCAACAAGCGTAACGTTATGTTCTAAGCGGTTTATCCACCCTGCTTGACCAGACCAAATATCAAGCTGTTCGGTTGAATAATGCTCGCGATTAACTGTTTTAATGGTTTGTTGAAACAAATTCAATAACATATCTGCATCAGCTTTTGCGTAACTTCGAATAATCATAGTAACGCTCCTTTACACCAAATTGAAAACTGGAGGATAGTAATGTAGTATAGAGCTTATGTATAGGTATGTATGGAAGGGGTTGAAAACAATGGCCATTTTAGCATTTATTCCTATTTTAATCTACATTGCAATTTTTGCAACATTAGCGTATTTAATCGTTTCTTTTATTAGCTTTATGAAAACAAAAACAGAAAATGATCGTGCGCTACTAGAAGCAATGCATCAGCTTATTAAGCGAGTTGAGTCGCTGGAAGCAGCGAAAGTAAAAGAAGAGAAAGTAAATTAAACGGGTTAAGAAGCGTATTGGAATTCTGTACGCTTTTTTAGGTTTCGCTCTGCACTTTTAATTATCTTATTTTTCGGAATAAAAAAAGTTTTTTAGGGAATGTATAAAAATATGAAACTTTTTCTAATTTGTGACGTTTAATAAGGTAGTAGAAAAAGGGGGGATGAACGTGGCACTAACGAAAACAACGTATCTAAGAGATTTATGTTTAATGTATCAAGAAGCAAGTTTTTATGCAACATCCATTCCACGTTCATGCGAAAAAGCGGCGATAAAATATTTTCAAATGAAAAGGCAAGAAAAAGTAATTGCATACTTAGATACGTCTTTAATCGGGTTTTATGGTAAGAGAGGATTTTACTTAACAACGGACGGGCTTTATTGGAAGTGTTGGCGCAAAAAGAAAGGGTCGATAAGTTGGAATGAGTTTCAACGGCTTACATCGATCTCCCTTAGAGGAGAACACATTATCTGCTTTAATGGTGAAGAAATTTTTCACTTGAATGAAAACGCATATTCTGCGGGGAAGTTAATAGACCTATTGCGAAAAATTCAGCAGCTATTGTGTCATCACTCACATGAGTTTATGTGTAAGGAGCATACATACCCAGCTATTTCACTAGAAGGATTAACATCAATTTGTGCCTCTTTTCAAGAGCATAATCCACTGCTAAAAGCGGAGCAGGTATTGGCAACAACAGATCAGTTAGGTGAAGAGATGACAAAAGAAATTAAAAATCGCTTACCTGTAGCAAAAACAAACCGTATTGTTGCGCATTTAAGCACATACCCTCATCAAAAAACAGAAGGAATTACGATATGCGCAGAGGGAATTTACTTTTCAAAGTCATTTACAACACTCTACTATCCATGGAACCTTTTTCAATATGTTCCAATATCTGTAGGAGCTGAAGAACTTCGGGTGGCCAATAAGTACTCGTTATCATTAAATCATGCTTTTATGTCAAGTGGTGAAGTAATGTCATTCTTAAAACAAATTAAGCGCCATATTCACAAAACCTATGAAAAAGATAATGCGAGAAAAATTGATAAACAAACGTTAAGTCTATTTGTATAAGCTAGCAATTAGCCATGTGAAGGAAAATTTCTTTAATTGAAGCTGGTAGATGAAGATTACAATATAGTTCATAAATTGAATCGGTGCTGTGGTCATATGAAGCCCAATATTGTTTTTCCTTTTTCAGATAGATAGTAAAAGAAATAACGTGCTGTTTGGTTTGACTTGTTTTTAATGAGATATGAATAATAGGGTTAGTAATTGTATATTCAGTATAGAACTCTTTTGGGAAGTGCTCTATAGTAGTGAGCTCACTATGCTTAATAATATTTGCTAGTTCAATAAGTTTCATCAGTTCACCTCTATCGATTTACTTGTTTGTATCCTATACCTATTGAGGAAACTTTAAAAATAGACTCTTTTTTTATAAGCAGAGTGAACTTAGCCAGTTGACGTTTTGTTTGAATACAAATAAAATTCATATTAAAGAAGTAATTCCCTCATTTAGAGATTAAAAGAGTTTGGAAGTGACAGGGGGTCGTCATGTTGGCGAATGTAGTGATAGACCAGCGGAAAGTTTATATTGATGAACTAACCGTAGTAGGGGTTCCTATTCGTACAACGGATCGGGCAGAAGAAAAAGGAACGGGAACAATTCCAGCCCATTGGGACATGTTTTACAAGCAACAAATGGCTAATAAAATTGCCAATAAAGTAAATGGAAAGATGTTTGCGTTATATGCAGATTATGAATTGTTGAATCCAATTGAATTTACGTTTGCACTTGGATATGAAGTTACACCAGGTGGAGAGCTAAGAGAAGAAATGCAAGAGTTTACCATTCCAGCGGGTGAGTATATGGTGTTTACTACAGCTATCGGTCCCGCTAAGCAAGTGGTTTTAGATGCTTGGTCATACATATGGGAGTGGTCCAATAAGAATGAGCGAGCGTTCGTTTTGGATTTCGAGCTCTATGATGAGCGCTGCATTGATCCAGATTTCAGTCAGGTTGATATTTATGTCTCGATAAAATCGTAGTCGTTTTAAATGTATAAAGGAGTAAAGTTGTGATTAGCAATGATTTATTACAAGCGTTAAAGGATGGGTACAAGCAAAGAATTAAATGGGTATTTGCCGTTCAGCTCACTTTGTTTTTAGTTGTTGCTACTTTGCTTATTATCAGCTTCATAACAAAGTTTACCGTAAGTCAGCTTAGCTTTATTTTAGTGTGTGTAAGCGCAACCTCATTTCTTTCTGCAATTGAACATATCATTTTAAAACGAGAAAAGTGGCAGTGGACATTTGAATTCATTCTTTCACTTTTCTTTTTGGGTCTAGCTTTATTTTTCTTTCTTCATTAAAAAAGAAAAAAGCGCTGTAGTTTCCATACTACAGCGCTTTTTTTTAGCTTGCTTTTGGTTGACGTTTAAGAGGAGAACTATGCCCATAAGTGAGGATACGCCATAGCCATTCCATTGGACCAAATTGAAAAAATCTAAACCATGCTTTGCTCCAAATGACTTGAGCAATAAAAATTACAATAGCAATTGCAGTACCCAAGGTCAAACTAACGTGATTGTATAAATTAAAGCCGTTAAACAAGATAAAACAAATGAAGGTCTGAGCTAAATAATTGGTTAACGCCATCCGGCCTACAAATTGAAGCCAGCCAAGCCGCTTCTTCCAGGTATCTAGCTGCAGTAATCGAGTTAAAGTGGCCATATAGAAAAAACAAAGAGAAAATCCACTTAAATTTTTAAAGAGGTCAGTAGCGGAAGATTTGTATACACCGACGTCCCATAGACCTTGCAGCAACAAAAATAAACAAATGACAAAAGGTATACTTAGCGAACCTGTTACTATCTGAACCTTTTTAATAAAAGGAGCGCAATCGGCATTTTCAAAAATACCTTTTTTTCCTGCATATAAGCCGAATAAAAAGAAAGCAAACACGGGTATTAACGTGAATGGGATATTAAGTAAAATGGGAATGACCTCAACTTTTACTCGATAAGCAAGCCATTCTAGATAAGGAGCGCTTTCATACATATAAATGTATGTAGGCAGCACATCATCTGCATTTCCTAGTCCAAGTTCGTCCATCATATCAACTGGAATAAAAAACGTTATGGATAAAAGAGCTAAATAAATAGCTAACAAGCTAAAGGCCCATTTAATGAGAGTTTTGGGCATGCGGTTATAAAAAGCCAATAGTAAAAATCCACCTACTGCATAAAGGTGTAGGATATCTCCAAACCATAAAAAGATTAAATGAAGCGAACCAATAATTAATAGAATAGAAGCTCTTCTAAAAAACAAGCTTCTCATTTTTAATCCTTTCGATTCAGCTCTTTTCATGAATAAATAAAAGCCTACCCCAAATAGGAATGAAAAAATTGTAAAAAACTTAACCTGAACAAAAAGCTGTAAAAATGCGTATATAATGGCGTCTAACCCTTCGTAACCTACATCTATAGCGTATAGCTGATGAATGAAATCTGGTGAATGAAAAGCGGGCATATTGACGAGCAAGATGCCTAATAACGCAAAACCTCGAATGACATCTAACGTAATGATTCGCTCACTTGGTTTAATTGGTGAACCTTTCAATCATAATTCAACTCCTTTTCAATTAATATCGTAGCCTAAAAGTCTACCGTTTTACAGAACAATATGGCTATCTTATCATGAATAAATGAAGGGAAGGACAATATATCCATTGAAAATGATAAAAAAGTTTCACAACTAAAAAGTACGCAACCATGGATAATAATGGTATGATAAGAAAGAGGATATTATGAAAGGTGGAGAAAAGATGAAAACAGCACTTGTTTTAGGCGGTACACGTTTTTTTGGCACGAATCTTGTTGAAGAATTACTCGCAAAAAAAGTACAGGTTACCATTGCAAATCGTGGACAGCGTGAAGATTCGTTTGGTGATCGAGTAGAGCGAATTAAGTTAGATCGCGTTGAGAAACAATCCATTATAGAAGCAACGCGCGGTCGTAAGTGGGATGTGGTTTTTGATCAAATTTGTTATTCATCTCATGGCGCTTTAGTAGCTGTAGACGCTTTTCAAAATAGTACAGACCACTATGTACTAACATCTACCTTATCTGTATATGGTTCTTCAAAAGAACATTTTTACGAAGAAGATTTTGATCCATATACGTACCCAATATCGTATGCTAGAAAAGAAAATATCTCTTATCAAGAAGGAAAGCGACAAGCTGAAGCCGTCCTTTTTCAAAAAGCATCTTTTTCAGTGACAGCTGTACGCATTCCGATTGTATTAGGTGATAATGATTATACAAATCGTCTTCGCTTCCATATTGATAAAGTGATGCATCAAGAAGAAATCGGTTTTCCTGATATTGATGCACAGCTTAATTTTATTTCACGAGAAGAAGCTGGAGCGTTCTTAGCATGGTGCGGAGAGCAAAAGCTAAAAGGCCCAATTAATGCATGCTCCAACGGTGCCATTTCGCTAAAAGAGTTAATGAGTTTAATAGAAGCTGAAACAAATCAGCAGGCAAAAATCACAAAGAGAGTAACGGATGAGAACGCGTCGCCTTATGGGCTAGATCATTCGTGGACCATGAGCAATGAAAAGGCTAGTTTTTGGGGCTATGAGTTTTCAGATGTGCGCGAATGGCTACCGCCTTTAATTAAGAAAAAAGTCGCTGAAGCAAAAATTGTTCCGTTATATTAAGAAAAGACTGCGGATTCGTAGTCTTTTTTTGATGAGCAGAATGGTGTTAACTTACTGACAGTGGCGTTATACTAGAAGTAATTATAATGAAGGAAGTGGAATAAAATGGCGAAGCATCATTTTCATCTCAACGCAAATTGGCCAGGAGGACGAAACGAAGTAGGTGAAATTCACTCTGGGCAGTTAAAAACACAAATCTCGATTCCACCAGAAATGGACGGACCTGGAATCGGCACAAATCCAGATGAGATGCTACTTGGAGCAGCTGCAACGTGCTATATTATTACGCTTGCAGCAATGCTTGAAAGAAGTGGTATTGTACAAGCATCCCTCACAATGAACTCAGAAGCAGTGGTGGACGTCACAAAAGGTGTGTTTACCTACGAAAAAATCATTCATCGTCCACAGGTTGTATTAAATTCAAAAGACATGGAGAAAAAAAGTATCGTTCAGCGCCTGATGGAAAAAGCAGAAACCTCCTGCATGATTTCACGAGCAATCCAAGGAAACGTAAAAATTGAATTAGAGGGTACAATAGAGGAAAAAGAAGCTTAATGAAATATAAGCTTCTTTTTTTGTATTTGAAACTATAACTATGACTGAAAGAAATGGCAGTTATATCGCTAAGTTATGAAATTTAAAATTAAATTTTAAGCAATTAAGTTGCATGGATAGTTGTGTGATAACCATTCATTAAGACTTATTTTGATAAGTAATTCACTTTACTTATAAAGCGCTTTCAAAAAGTCGTAAGACTATTAAAAAAGTAAAAAAAATTAAAGAAATATAGCGATTTCATTTTGATTGACAGGCTCAACAGTGGTAAAATAGAGACAGATATCAAATACAAGTACTGGAAGAACATCCATCTTGTAAAGATGTCTGACCATAAGGCAATCAGTATTTTGAAAATGCGAAATCAATCACTTTTAACACTTTAATTCTAGTAAGACATTAAAAGTTGAATAAAGATTTCACTTATTATAACTCGTTGGGGGTTTTTAAATGGGTAACGAAACGTCAAACAGAGGTGAGCCTTGGAAAGGGTTTTTGGGCCCAAACTATGGCTATGTATTAGAACAGTATGAGTTATATGAAGAAAAGTCGGATTTAATAGATCCAGAACTAAAAGAACTATTTGATTATTGGGGTGCACCGCCATTACTTGATAGCAGCTATGCTGAAGCAGCAGACACACAGCATGTTCCAGCAGCTAATACAGCTAAAATTGCTGCTGCCATTAAGCTAGCAGAAAATATTCGTGCATACGGTCATTTATATGCAGCAATTAAGCCGTTGGAAAGCGGTAAAAAAGATCCTGTGCTTCTACATCTAGAAGACTATGGATTATCGAAGGAAGATTTAAAAGCAGTACCGGTTGAAATTCTTTGCGCAAATGCGCCTGGACACGTAAAAGATGGTCTGGCTGCAATTGAGTATTTAACGGATGTATACACGAAGACAATGGCGTTTGAATTCCATCATGTACATAACATGGAGGAGAATAAGTGGCTTACTGAAATGGTGGAGTCAGGAGCAATTTTTCAACCTCTTTCTGATGAAAAGCGTATTTCAGTATTAAAGCGTCTAACGGAAGTAGAAGGGTTCGAACAATTTTTACATCGTACATTTGTCGGACAAAAACGATTCTCAATTGAAGGCGTAGATATGCTTATTCCGTTAATCGATGAATTAGTTGAGCGCTCTGTCGAAAAAAGTCCGAAAACAGTTAATATTGGAATGGCGCACCGTGGACGTCTAAATGTGTTAGCACACGTACTAGGCAAGCCGTATGAAATGATTTTTGCTGAGTTCCAACATTCACCGAATAAAGAACTTGTACCATCTGAGGGTTCAATTGGTATTAACTATGGTTGGACAGGGGACGTAAAATATCACTTAGGTGCAGATAAACAAATTAAAGCTGAAAACACAGTTCGAGCTCGTTTGACATTGGCAAGTAACCCAAGTCATTTGGAATTCGTCAATCCAGTTGTGGAAGGGTTTACAAGAGCTGCTCAGGACGATCGCCAAACTAACGGTTATCCAAAGCAAGACATCACGAAATCTTTTGCGATTCTAATTCACGGTGACGCAGCATTTCCAGGTGAAGGAATTGTTCAGGAAACCCTAAACTTAAATCAGCTTTCTGGATACCAAACGGGTGGAACTATTCATATTATCGCCAACAATATGATTGGGTTTACAACGGAAAGCGTAGATTCTCGTTCAACAAAATACGCGAGCGATCTAGCAAAAGGATTCGAAATTCCGATTGTCCACGTAAACGCAGACGATCCAGAAGCATGTCTGGCAGCGGCTTATTTTGCAATTGAGTATCGTCGCCGTTTTAATAAAGATTTCTTAATTGATTTAATTGGCTATCGCCGATTTGGTCATAATGAAATGGATGAACCATTTGTAACGCAGCCAAAGATGTACGAAATTATTACAAAGCGTCCAACAGTTCGAGCTCTTTACGCTGAACAATTGGAAAAAGCACAAGTAGTCACTAACGAACAAGTGAATGAAATTAGTGAGCAACTTCAAAAGAAATTGCAGACTGCTTATGATAAAGTACCACCAAAAGCAGAAAAACGTCATCAAATTATGGAAATGCCAAAAGCAGTATTTAATGGTATTCCAACTTTAGACACGTCTGTGCCAAAAGAAGAGCTTTTAGAGATTAACCGAGAGCTTGTGACGTACCCAGAAGACTTTAAAGTATTTCCAAAACTAGATCGTATTTTGTCAAAACGTGCGAAAGCGTTTGAAGAAAACGGGAAAGCAGACTGGTCATTAGGTGAAGCATTTGCATTTGCAAGTATTTTACGTGACGGTACGCCGATTCGCATTACAGGACAAGATTCAGAACGTGGAACATTCGCTCATCGTCATCTTGTATTGCATGATTATGAGACAGGGGATGTATACTCACCACTGCACACAATGAAGAACGTAAGCGCTTCCTTTGATATTCGTAACAGTCCACTTTCTGAAGGCTCAGTATTAGGGTTTGACTACGGATATAATGTATTCGCACCAGAAACACTTGTGATTTGGGAAGCTCAGTTCGGAGACTTTGCAAATGCTGGTCAGGTTATCATTGATCAATTTATTTCAGCAGGTCGCGCGAAATGGGGACAAAAATCAGGTATGGTTCTCCTGCTTCCACACGGGCATGAAGGTCAAGGTCCAGAGCATTCAAGCGCAAGGTTAGAACGCTTCTTACAGCTAGCTGCTGAAAATAACTGGACGGTGGCAAACGTAACGAGTGCGGCGCAGTACTTTCACTTATTACGTCGTCAAGCGGCTATCTTAAAAAAAGAAGAGGTACGTCCACTTGTCGTTATGGCACCAAAAAGTTTGCTTCGAAGTGCGTTTAGCGTATCGAATATGGAAGAATTCACAAACGGTTCTTTCCGCTTAGTTGTCGAGCAACCAAGCTTAGGTGAGAAAGTGGAAGAAGTTGAACGTATCGTTCTATGCAGCGGTAAAATTAGCGGTGATTTAACAGATCGTATTCAAAAATCCGATAAGTCGCTAGATTGGTTACACGTACTACGCCTTGAGCAAATTTATCCATTCCCAAGACGAATTGTAGCTGATTTATTTGCTAAATATCCAAACTTAAAAGAGATTGCTTGGATGCAAGAAGAGCCTGAGAACATGGGCGCTTGGAATTATGTTGAGGCTAAGCTTCGCGAAGTAGCACCAGAAGGCGTAAGCGTTGATTATATTGGCCGCAGAAGACGTTCAAGCCCAGCAGAAGGAGACCCAACCACTCATAGACAAGAACAAGAGCGTATATTACAAGAAGCATTAACGAAAACACAAATCGCTAATGATGTAGTGACACGATAAGGAAGGGGAATGAACAATGGGAGAAATTAAAGTACCGGAACTAGCAGAATCAATTTCAGAGGGAACAGTAGCACAGTGGCTTAAGCAGGTAGGAGACTTTGTTGAAAAAGGCGACTATATTGTTGAATTAGAAACTGACAAAGTAAACGTTGAGATTACAGCGGAAGATTCAGGTGTACTAACGGAGCTTCTAGCAGGTGAAGGCGATACCGTTCAGGTAGGGGAAACAATTGCTCGCTTAGCAGCTGATGGCCAAGCGCCAGCGCCAAAAGCAGAAGTGAAGGAAGAAGTAAAAGTGGAAGAGCCTGTTCAACAAAAAGAAGCAAAACAAGAGGTAGCACCTGCGGCAGAAGCAAAGGAAGAGGTTCCACAAAAGCAGTGGTTAATTGCATCTCCAGCTGCGCGTAAAGCTGCAAGAGAGCGAGGCATCAAGCTTGATGAAGTGCCAACTGCGGATCCGTTAGGGCGCGTTCGTAAGCACGATATCGATTCGTTTGCTAGCCAAAAAACAGCAGAGCAAAAAGCTGACGCAAAAGCTCAAAGTGCTCGTCAATCTAAACCGGTACCTTCTCCAGCAGTAAGTGAGAACAGTGATAAACCAGTTGAACGTGTACGCATGTCACGCCGTCGCCAAACGATTGCAAATCGCTTAGTTGAAGTACAGCAGACGGCTGCGATGTTAACAACATTTAATGAAGTTGATATGACGGCTGTTATGGAACTTCGTAAGCGTCGTAAAGACAAATTCTTTGAACAGCATGATGTAAAACTTGGCTTTATGTCATTCTTTACAAAAGCCGTTGTAGCAGCGCTGAAAAAGTATCCATTATTAAATGCTGAAATTCAGGGCAATGAGCTTGTTATTAAAAAGTTCTATGATATCGGTATTGCCGTATCTGCACCGGATGGACTTGTTGTACCAGTTGTTCGTGACGCAGACCGCAAAACGTTTGCAGGTATTGAAGGAAGTATCCTTGAGCTTGGTAAAAAAGCGCGCGACAATAAGCTAGCGCTCGGTGACTTACAAGGAGGAACATTTACAATTACAAACGGTGGAGTATTCGGATCATTAATGTCAACACCAATCTTAAATGGTCCACAAGTAGGGATTTTAGGAATGCACAAAATACAAACTCGTCCGATTGCAATTGACGAAGATCGTATTGAAAATCGTCCAATGATGTATATTGCTTTATCTTATGATCACCGTATTGTTGATGGAAAAGAAGCCGTTGGTTTCTTAGTAACAGTGAAAGAGCTGTTAGAAGATCCAGAAACATTATTATTAGAAGGTTAATAAAAAACGCCAGTACTCTTAGACGAGTGCTGGCGTTTCTTTTGAATAAGAGCATCCTTACCAACACCACCTTAATAATAAGAGGTGTTTTTTTGTCTCTTGTTTACATTTTTGAAACAAGTTCGATATATTCTTGAGGAAGACTATTTGATAAGATTAGTAAAAACCTGAAACGAAAGTATGTGATCAGTTGGATAAGAAAATTTTAGTGGTAGACGACGAAAGAAGTATCGCAACGGCCATATCATATGCGTTTAAGCGAGAAGGCTATGTAGTTGAAACGGCTGCTGATGGTGAAGAAGCGCTTGAAAAAGCCGCCGCTTTTAAACCTGATGTGATGATATTAGACGTCATGATGCCAAGACTTACTGGATATGAAGTATGCCGTAAGCTTGAAAATCGTCAAGGTCTTGGCATTATTTTGTTAACAGTTAAAAATGACATTGTAGATAAAGTGCTTGGTTTAGAGCTGGGAGCGGATGATTACATGACAAAGCCTTTTGATATCCGAGAACTAGTAGCCAGAGCAAAAGCACTTTTACGACGACTAGAAAAAAGAGCGGAAACGAAATCAAAAGGTGACATCCTAATCGGAAAAGTGAAGCTAAACCTTATACAGAGAACCATGTACGTCGCCGGTGAATTAGTCAAGCTGACGCCTAAAGAATTTGATTTAATGGCTCTGTTACTTTCAAACCTAGAGCGGGTGTATACGCGGGAAGACTTACTGGACCTTGTTTGGGGTATGGACTATATGGGAGGCACGCGCACAGTTGATATTCATATGCAGCGCCTGCGAAAAAAAGTGGGAGAAGCAGAACCTTACTTGCTTCAAACCGTGTATGGAGTGGGCTATAAGGCAACAGCAGGGATTGAAGAATGAAAATGAGCATCAAATTTAAAATCAGTGTAGTGCTAGCTCTTCTCATTATTTTAACGGTAGCAGGGCTCAGTGTACTGGTGTTAAAAGGAATTGAAAATAATCAGCGAAATAGAGTAGAGGAAGAGCTTCTTCAAAAAAGTGAAGTTGCAAAGCAGTCCATTCGTCAAAGCTATCTTACTGAGGATAATTCCGTCAGTATTGAGTCTTTTTTGCAACAAAAAGCTCAGCGCCTAGCCTCATCAATTGCTCTCCAGAGTGGCCTTCAAACAGTGATCTATAATCAAAAAGGCATAGAAGAAGGAAGTTCACTCCCCATCGGTCAGCGTGATGTAGAGATTGCTGATACGTTAAGCTACGCGTTAAAAGGACAAGTCGCTTATGAAACGAAAGGGTCTTCACTTTTTTATGTGGCTCCTCTTTCCATTGAAAATCAGCAAATAGGAGCCATTCGATTTGATTATTCGCTGGCCGATAATCAGGAGTTTTTAGCCGAAATTAAACGGCTCTTCTTAATAGGAGGAATAGCATCTGCAGGAGCTGCCATTCTCATTGGATATTTGTATTTTTATCGAATAGCAAATCGAGTAACAATGTTGAAGAACGCTTCTTTCCAGTTGCAAAACGGCACTTTTTTGAATTCACCTCCTTTTCAGGGAAAAGATGAATTAGGAGAGCTGAGTAGCGGATTATATGTGATGAGTACTGCTATTCAACGCAGCATAGCTGAATTAAACGAAGAGAAAAGAAAGCTTGAGCTCGCCGTTGTAAAACTACAAGCGCTTGAGCAGCAGCAAAAACAATTTATTGGAAACATTAGCCATGAATTTAAAACGCCGCTTACTTCTATTAAAGCGTATGTTGATTTGTTGGATATGTATCGAGATGATCCTCAACTTTTAGAAGACGGAGTTGAAAATATTCGAAAAGAAACAGGTCGCCTTCATGAAATGGTAGACAAAATATTAAGGCTTGCGGAACTTGAAAGATATGACTTTGAACAGATTCCACAGCATCTACAGTTAGATGAAGTTGTGGCAGACGTGTGCAAGAGGATGCAGGGAAAAGCGATAAAATTCAATTTGAAGCTTAAGCTGAATGTCCATAAAGCCGTTGTTTTTGCAGACCGTGAAAGCTTATTTCACATCTTTATGAACTTAATTGATAATGCTATTAAATATAATGAAGCGGGTGGTGAAATTGTCGTTACATCTCATCAGGATAATGAGCATGTAGCGATTGATGTGGCAAATACAGGAGCGGGTATTCCAATGGATGCGAGAGAAAAATTGTTCCAGCCATTTTTTACGGTGAACAAAGACCGATCACGTATATCGGGAGGAACAGGTCTTGGGTTGGCTCTAGTCAAAAAGCTGACTGAAAAACAGCAAGGGTATGTTGAGCTACGCCGTTCTGATACGGAATGGACGCTTTTTAGAGTGACGTTCCCACGAAAGCTCAATGAAGAAAGCAAGTAAAAGGAGTGAGCCGTTATTGAAACGGTATAAACGAACGATGTGTCTTACTATTAGTATCTTGATTCTTTCTGCTTGCGGAAGTGAAGAAGGCACGAACAAACCAAACGATAACATTACAATTGTAGATCAAGCAGATGCAAAGGACGAGCTAAAAGTTAAAAATATTCAGCGTCTTGAGGATGTTCGAGCATTTCAATTTTTAACTGACAGGAAGCTAATAGTTACTAAAGAAAACAAAGAAATACGTGCCGAAGGTTTTGGAACAAACGAGGTATATGCACAAAACCTAGGGATTTATCATTTGAAAAATAACCACTTCCAACCTTTGTTGCCAAACAATCAAGTTCAGCATTCTGCCAAACTTTCTCCTGATAATAAGCAGTTATTTTATAAAGTGGATGAAGGCGTTGATTCTTTTGGTTATGTGCTGGACATAAAGAGTAAAAAGACGAAGAAATTAACTCATAAACTTTTGTATCCAGGGTCAAGAGGAGATTGGTTAAATTCTTCTGAGGTTGGTCTTGTTACGGCAGAAGGAAAGGTAGTACAAGTGAATAGTAAAGACAATAGTGAAACGTTACTACCTACAAAAGAGCGAGCTGTAGATATTATGAAAGGGCAAAAAGGTTTTTATTATATCGCTGTATATAACCAATTGTATTTTGTTCCTCAGTCTCAAAGGGGTGCTGAAAAAGTTCAAAGTGATGCTGTATCTGTCATACCCTCTCCTAACGGAAAGCAGCTTGCCCTCGTACAGCAAAGGAATGAACGCACTAAAACGTTATCTATAACGGACTTAAAAGGAACGGAAGCTTTTCAATTAGCGGATTCAACTCAAATTTTTGGCGTTAGCTGGTCTCCTGATGGTTCAAAATTGGCTTACAATTATATTGCTGAAGATGGAGAAATAAAAGGGATTTTTGTTGCGGATAGCATAACAGGAGACGTAACGCATTTAAATGTCCCTCTAGAGTATGCTGCTGACCAACTAAGTTGGAGTCCATCTGGGAAACAATTAGCTGCATCAACTGTCCAAGATAATCAAGTTCATACCTATGTTATTTCATTAGAGTAGACTGCTTCGGCAGTTTTTTTCTTTCTTTACTATGATTGTTTACAATTTCGAAACAAGTCTATATGGTTTTGAAATAAAGGTTGTGTACTCTTTTTCTATAAGCTATTGAAATAGAAGCTGTAGTTGAAAGGAGCTAACACCATGAGAAATACACTCATAACATTTTCTCTCGCGCTAGCGATGATTATAGGTGGCTGTTCACAAGAGATCTCCACAGAACAAATACAGGATGATTCTATACAAGCAGTTGATAAAGAAAAAGTAAAGGAAGTAGATAAACCCAATGAACAAAGCAAAAGTGTAGTAAAAGAAGATGTGGGACGAAACAGTGGACAAGCTCAAAACGGTGAATCTGAACCAGCTGTAAAAAGCCCAGTTGTTGTTGCAGAACCCGAATCGCTCACTGCTTTAGTCAATAAACACCACCAGCTTCCTAACACTTATAAGCCAGCGGATTTAGTATATCCGAATGTTTCGTTTACGTTTAGCGACCGAATTGAAAAACGCATGCTGCGACAACCTGCTGCAGAAGCGCTCGAAGAAATGTTTCAGGAAGCGAAGAAAAATGGGATTTACCTGCTTGGCGTATCAGCTTATCGGTCTCATGAACGTCAAAAAGCTTTGTTTGCCTATTATTCTAAGCGTGATGGAGAAGAAAAAGCGCTCACGTACAGCGCGCTTCCTGGAACGAGTGAACATGAAACTGGCTTAGCGATTGACGTAACAGGAGGAGATGGAACGTGTGCGGTATCGGACTGTTTTGGAGGAACAAAGGAGGCAAACTGGTTGAAGGCACATGCTGCTGAATATGGCTTTATTGTTCGCTACCCTGAAGGAAAAGAATATATAACAGGCTACAAATATGAACCTTGGCACCTGCGCTATGTAGGAAAGCAGGCTGCATCCGTCATTGTATATGACTATGAAACATTAGAAGCATACTCTAATGAAGTAAACGTTTTTTAACAATTCTGTGAAAAAATAAAAAACCTACTTGACTAATAGGGATAATAAGTTTTATCATAAAGTTAATGAACTTCGCTGATCAGACGAACTGAAGGCACGTGTTTTAAAAGCACGTGCCTTTCTTTACATAATTTAAGACAATTGGGGAGGAATAGTTATGGATATATTATGGTTTTTTCCAACAGCGGGAGATGGACATTATTTAGGTACACAAATTGGGGAAAGAAAAAGTGATATTCACTATTTAAAACAAATTGCAGGTGCATTAGATTATTTAGGTTATGATGGAGCGCTGTTACCAACAGGTTCAAACTGTGAAGACTCTTGGGTTTTAGCATCAGCTCTAGCATCAGTTACACAGCGTCTGAAATTTTTAATTGCTCTTCGCCCTGGGGTGATGTCTCCCACAATATCAGCGCGCATGGCTTCGACGTTTGATCAGATTTCCAACGGACGCCTTATGCTAAACATCGTTACAGGTGGAGATCCAGTTGAACAAGCTACGTTTGGTAACTATTTAAGTCATGATGAGCGCTACGAAGTGACAGAAGAATTTTTAACGGTGTGGCGCAAGGTCATGCAAGGAGAAAGCGTTGATTTAAAAGGAAAGCATATCGACGTAACCGGGGCGTATATTCCTACGTTGCCCGTGCAAAAACCGTATCCACCTCTTTATTTTGGCGGGTCGTCTCCTGCTGGTAAAGAAGTTGGAGCGCGTCATACGGACGTATATTTACTATGGGGAGAGCCGCCTGCAGTTATTAAAAAGAAAATTGAAGAGATGAAAGAGCGAGCAGCATTAGAGGGAAGAGAACTTCGCTTTGGCATTCGTTTACACGTCATCGTACGTGAGGAGGAAGAGGAAGCATGGGCTGCAGCAGATAACTTAATTAAGCACGTAGATGATAACGTAATTAAAGCGTTTCAAGATAAATTTGCTAAATTTGATTCCACTGCGCAAAAGACGCAGTCAAGCTTGCATAAAGGGGCAAAAGATCGCTCATCTTTAGAAATTTCACCTAACTTGTGGGCAGGCATCAGCTTAGCGCGTGAAGGGGCAGGAACTGCCATTGTTGGAAGTCCTGAAATAGTAGCAGAGCGATTAAAGGAGTATGAAGAGATCGGAATTGATACGTTCATTTTATCTGGCTATCCTCACCTAGAGGAAGCTTACACATTTGCAGAGCTAGTTTTCCCCCTTTTAAAAAGCAGTGTGAAGCAGTTTGCGTAAAAAATCGGCCAAACGGCCGTTTTTTTTGTTTTTAAAAACCTAGTTGACTTATAGGAATTATAGGTGTATTATGTAAATAATCAATCTTGTCAGAAAATTCGAGCGTAAAGGGTGAAGAATAATGGAACGTTATGATGTTATTCAAGGAGCGGAAGCTTTTTATCATAAAGGAAATGAAGTTGGCATTTTAGTCTCTCACGGATTTATGGGAACGCCACAAAGCATGGAATATATCGGTGAAGGCTTGGCAGCTAAAGGCTATACGGTTTATGGAATTCGTCTAGCGGGTCATGGAACTCACTATCGGGATATTGAACAGGCAACCTATGAAAATTGGAAAGCAGATTTTGTAGAAGGATATCGCTTTTTAAAAGAAAAATGCGAGCACGTTTTCATTCTAGGGCAATCAATGGGTGGAACGCTAACCTTTCATACCGCAAGTCAAGACTTAGAACTGTCAGGTGTCATTGCTATTAATCCCGCAATGGCTTCAATTCCTTCAATGGAAGTCTACAGAAATGCACATACACCTCGCTATATAAAAGAGGATAAACCCGACATTAAAGATCCTAACGTACATGAAATTACGTATGACAAGGTACCCGTTCGTTCAATGCGCGAGCTATTATCTTTAATGGATGAAGCGAAGGAGCGTTTATCTTACGTAACGTGTCCAGCGTTAGTTTTAACATCCACAGTGGACCATGTTGTTCCACCAAGCAACTCAGCTTACATTTTGGAGAATATTCGTTCAAAAAGTGCTCATCAAGTTATGCTTCCTAATTCGTATCACGTAGCGTCTATGGACTATGATAAAGACCAAATTATTGAACATACGGCACGTTTTGTTAAAGCAACGGTTGCGAAAAAAAAAGCAGTTGGGGTAAAATGAACGAAGGGCAGAGTTAGCGTCCAATTGTTCAAAAGGAGAGACCAAATATGATTCATTTAGAGTGGAATGATCGTCCAACCGTTAAACAAGTAAAATGTGTACATACGAATGCGAAAAAGTACATGGTAGAAAACGTACTAACAGCAGGAAAAGTATACGATGTGAAAAATGAAACGGAAGAGTTTTACTTTGTAGTCGACAACACAGGTCAAGTTGGTGGCTTTTACAAAGAATATTTTGAAGCGTAAGATGAAACCACTGCGAATGCGGTGGTTTTTTTATGAGTGCTTGTTATGCAAGTAAGTATCTAAAAAAACTATGTTCTAAATAATAAATATAAAATAAAACAGGCAGCTAAGAGAAAAGTAAATGTTGCAGGTAATCGAACCGATAGAAAATAAGGAAGATGTCTTTTATTCTTAAATTAATGTTGGTATGATATAGAAGCAATCTCAAATGAAATCGGAGTGTTTAAGGTGGAAGAAAAAGAAGATTTATATGCCAATATTGATCTGGATAAAGTATATGAATACAAAGATCTCCCTGATAAAGTTGCGGGTCGCTGCGACAACTGTGCGAGCGTTCATTTTAAAAGCAGCGTGGGAGAAGGAAAGTTTTTGCGAGAATGCGTTAACTGTGGGATGAAAAAGAATATTTAAGCGCTTAGAGCGTGCTACATAAAAAAGGAGATGGCCTATAAGGCCATCTCCTTTTTTACTGAAACAAAACAATGACTTTAAGTTAGATTGAGTATAAAGGCTTATGAAAAAGTGACCTATTAATTTTAAGTTTTTTCTATATAATGGTATAAGTGAACATATAATTGCATATTTGTTTAGATTAAGAGAGAAGAGGAGGCGACCACTCAAATGGCGAATAATCATGAATTGTTTACAGAAAAACGACAGCAAGATGAGCCTAAAGTCAAGGTAGAGCGGAAAGAAGGAGAGCCAACGCCAGCTTTTAAAGGTGCATCTTGGGGAGCGCTACTTATCGGAGTTGTTGCATACTTAGTCGGGTTATTCAACGCAACGATGGAGCTAAATGAAAAAGGCTACTATTTTGCTGTTTTAGTATTTGGATTGTATTCAGCAGTATCTCTTCAAAAAGCTGTGCGAGACAAAGAAGAAGATATCCCAGTTACAGGTATTTATTATGGAATTAGCTGGTTTGCACTTATTGTATCGATTTCATTAATGGTTATTGGTTTATACAACGCAGGTAGTATTACGCTAAGCGAAAAAGGCTTCTACGGTATGTCATTTGTGCTGAGCTTATTTGCAGTTGTGACAATTCAAAAGAATATTCGAGATACGCAACGAGCAAGAGAGCGAGATTAATCGCTTGTTAGCGTACATAGAGATCTCTACTTTCTATTTTGAAAGTAGAGGTTTTTTATACAATAAATTACATTTAATCCTTTAATTGTGATACTATATGTATAGATTATCGATTGCTAAAGGAGAAATAAGAATGGGTTCTGAGGTTTTAATCCGTATCATTATTCTTTTTATATTTTACTTTTTAATTAGTCAGTTTTATTTAAAGAAACGGCTCAATATTCATGAAAAGCCCGTAACCCCCTTTACTAAAGGTAGGAAAAAAATATACAAAGTGATTGAAGGCACCCTCTTCTTGTTAACTATTTATCTATTTATAGTTGTCACATTGTCAGAGAGAAGTGCTGAGGTCCCAATATGGATTCAAGTACTACCAATACCAGTTTGCTACATTTTGGTTTCAATTTTACGCGGAATTGAACAGTGGCTGACTGATAAAGAGTCAAAGAGCTACTTGCATGAAGTGCTAGGAGCATTATTATTTCTAGCGCTCCTTGTGATCGTATCTCTGTAATTATTGGAAAAGTCGGAAGTATACAATTTGTTAAAAGGGGCTAAAGCTGGATTGACCAATTTTAAAACTGTAGTAAAATCAAAAAAGTGACAGCGCGCATGCTGGCGCTTTTTTTGTGAGCGTTTTATTAAAAGGAGGATGTTTATGCACGCGTTAAAACCATATCGCTTTCCGCTCATATTACTAGCATCTATTTTTGCTGGTGGAGCAGTAGGGTTCTTTGTTGGAGAGAAAGCAGAAGTGCTAAAGCCGCTGGGGGACATGTATTTAAACTTAATGTTTATGGTTGTTGTGCCGCTCGTGTTTTTTAGCATTGCAGCTGCCGTATCAAACACTGCGAATATGAACCGCTTTGGAAAAATCATTGGCTCAATGTTTGGCGTTTTTATTTTGACTGGCATTATTTCATCTTTATTAATGCTTTTTGCCGTTAAGGCATTCTTATCAGTTGATGCGTCACCAATTACAATTGAAAAGCCAGGTCAGGTAGAAGATATTAATATTGCTGACCAGTTTGTACAAGCATTTACAACGTCTGACTTTGTGGATTTACTGTCTCGTGAACATATGCTGGCACTTATTGTTTTTGCTGTACTGTTAGGATTATCAGCAACGTTAATTGGTGAAGCTGGAAAGCCTTTTGTGAAAGTACTACAATCAGGTTCACAGGTGTTCATGAAGATGGTAACGCTTGTGATGTACGTGGCACCAATTGGGCTGTTTGCTTACTTTGCGTCTTTAGTTGGTGTATTTGGTCCTGAGTTATTAGGAACGTATGCAAAAGCAGTAGCCGTGTATTATCCGGTAGCTCTTTTATACTTCTTTGTTGGATTTACGTTCTATGCTTTTTTAGCAGGAGGAAAAGAAGGAATTGTTCGTTTTTGGAAAAATATTTTAACGCCAGCAGTTACGGCTTTAGGAACGGGAAGCAGCGTAGCCAGCGTACCTGTGAACCTAGAGGCAGCTAGACAAACAGGTGTTCCAAAAGATGTGCGAGAAACGGTCATTCCAATTGGAGCAACCGTACATATGGACGGGTCCTGCTTGGCTGCCATCTTAAAGATTTCGTTTGCCTTTACGCTATTTGATATGGATTTCAGCGGCATCGATACGTTTGTGAAAGCTATCGTTGTTGCTATTTTATGCGGTGTTGTCATTGCGGGTCTACCGAGCGGAGGAGCAGTTGGTGAGATGTTAATTTTAACGATGTTTGGCTTGCCAATTGAAGCACTTCCGGTGATGGCGGCGTTAGGCATGATCGTCGATCCACCTGCTACAATGGTGAACGTAACGGGAGATAACGTGTCTTCTATGCTTGTTTCACGCATTGTAGAAGGTAAAGATTGGCTGAAAAAACAAATAGATACAAAGCGAATCGCTTCATAGCAAGTGTGAAAGCGCATCAGTTCAAAGATAGCTGGTGCGCTTTTAGCGTATTACTTGATTCGCAGGTGTTTTTCTTGAATAATAAAAGAGTAAGCATCCTGTAAGAATAAGTAAGGAGCGAAGTACTATGAATGAAAAATGGAAAGTCCATAAAATTAAAACTGACTGTGAACCGTGGCTTTTTCTAGATGGTTGGGAAAAAGACATCATTGAAACAATTGAATTCGACCATAAAAAAGAAGCGCTTGAGCACTATACAAGGCTTATTCATGAACATCAGACGGGTTATCGCCATGTGTATATGAAAAAGCTATCTCTGTTTACCTTTTGGAATGACTGTGAGAAAGAATTTTGTGAAGCGTGTGATGATGATCTTCAAATTTTCCATGGCGTTTTATTAATGAAAGGTGAAGATGTATATGATTTAAATGAAAACGAGGAAGGCTTTTCATTTTTGCAAATGAAATAACCTTTCCTTCTACATCATTTTCCCATATAATTGCACTAACAATAGTGGAAAAAGGAGAGCGCTATGAACAATTCAAAACGAGTATGGTTTGACTTGCTTTTTTACATTGCAATCCCGTACCTCATCTGGAATCAGGGAAAAGACCTTATCGGTGACTATTACGCCATTTTGTTATCGACAGCACCTGCATTCTTTTATACTATTTATACGTTTATTAAAGAGCGTCAATTTAACGTAACGGGACTGTTTCTTGTTATTACATTGCTTGCGCGAACAATCGTAGACTTATTGTCAGGTAATGCAGAAACCATGCTGATTAATCAAGTTTATTTTATGATTGGACTAGCTATTTTTACTTTGATAACGATTTTAGTGAAGCGTCCAATTGGGCTGTATTTCTTTGTTGATACGGCTTATCTAATGGGATATAAACGTGAGGACTCCAAAAGACTGTTTTTTGAGCAAGATCTCTTTAAAATGATGAACTGGTTAACTGTTTTGTTTGCGGGGCGCTATGTGTTTTTAGCGATTGTAAAATACATTCTTATTCAAAAGTACGGTGTTGAAGGTTATGGCAACATGATTGTCTTTCGTCAAGCAGTGACGTGGGCGTTCTCAATCTTAATTGCAATCTATACGTACTTTATTTATAAAAAGATTCAAGAGAAAACTGGAATTGATAATCCGATGAATCCAAATATGAACGAATAACAAAAGCGCTTCCTAATAAGGAAGCGCTTTTGTTACAAATACGTGAACAGTACATCAAACGTTGACACCTGCTCGTGAAAAAATAGTAAAATAAGTTGTCATAGAACTTGGATAAAGGGTAGGTGTGTTATTTGAAACTGTTAGTATGTAAAAAACAGCCGTATATGGCATTAGAAATGATTATGGTATTTTTCACAGCCATTTTTTTGGTTTTGGCTTTTTTTGATTATCGCCAAACATTCTTTTTATTTTTTACACTGGGGATTGTGTTTGCTATTCGAGGCTTCGAAATGCAAGAAGGAGAAAAGAAGTCTCAGGGAACAAAGTGGCTCCTTGCCGGGGTTGCTCTTATTATGTTGAATATTGTGTTGTTTGTTGTATATGCTGTCAACCGCTAAGCCTTTCTTCAATTAGAAGAGAGGTTTTTTTTTGAAAAAATGTTCAAGTGATATTATAAAAATGTTCATTGTTTGGTAAGATAGAAAAATGAAAACGCTACACCAACGTAAAGGGGATGCTTATGGAAAGCGACAAGTTAACGAAAGTAATTGAAGCAGCAAAGATGTATTATCTGCTTGACTATAATCAAAATGAAATTGCCAAAAAACTTGGAGTATCAAGACCAACCGTTTCACGCTTACTACAGCAAGCTAAGTCTGAAGGTATTGTACAGATTAAAATTATTGACTCTACGATTGATGTGGAAGAGCTGTCAGCTCAGCTTGAAAAAACGTTCAAGTTAAATAAAGCAATTGTTGCTTCTATACCTCATGAAGACCGAAACCTTGTAAAGGAAGGTTTAGGAGAAGCAGCAGCAGATTACTTGGATGAAGTTGTAAAAGATGGGGATATTATTGGCGTAACGTGGGGAACAACACTTTACCATGTAGGAATGAAGCTCAAAAAAAAGCGTGTAAAAGATGTGAAAGTTGTACAACTAAAAGGTGGAGTCAGTCATTCTGAAACCAACACGTATGCCTCTGAAATTCTGCATCTATTCGGAAATGCTTATAGCACCGTTCCTCTGTATTTACCGCTTCCGGCAATTGTTGATCATGTGGTAGTAAAGCAAGCAATGGAAGCTGACCGTCATATAAAAGGAATATTGGAACTTGGTAAAAAAGCAAATATTGCGGTTTTTACAACGGGTCCTATTAAGACAGGTTCTTTGTTGTTTCAGCTAGGTTACTTTACAGAAGAAGATTTAAAACAGTTAGATCCACACGCAGTCGGTGATATTTGTTCACGTTTTTTCGATGAACATGGATGCATTTGCAATCCGAGCTTAAATGAACGTACGCTAGGGTTAGATTTAGAAGACCTTAAGCAAAAAGATTATTCCATCCTCGTAGCGGGAGGAGCGCACAAAGTAGAAGGTATTTTTGGTGCGATAAAAGGAGGGTATGTTAATACACTGATCACAGACCCATTCACCGCTCAGCAGCTGCTTGAAAAAGAGACATCATAAAAAAACCTTGAACAAATGTAAAAATAAATATTTACATTTGTTCAAGGTTAAGATATAGTGAAGATATAAGATGTTGAAAGCGTTACAATCATGAAAAGAAAGCGCATAGGGAGGCCATATCAATGAGAGTTGTAGATTTAATTGAAAAAAAGCGAAATGGCTTAGAATTAACAAAAAGTGAAATTGACTTCATTATTTCTGAATATACAAATGGTAACTTGCCTGACTATCAGATGTCCGCACTAGCAATGGCAATTTACTTTCAAGATATGACGCAGGAAGAACGCGTTCATTTAACAACAGCGATGGTAAACTCAGGTGATCAAATTGATCTAAGTGACATTGAAGGTATTAAAGTAGATAAGCACAGTACAGGAGGCGTAGGAGATACAACAACGCTTGTACTTGGTCCACTTGTCGCAGCCGTAGGCGTACCGGTTGCTAAGATGTCAGGTCGCGGTCTTGGTCACACGGGTGGAACAATTGATAAGTTGGAAGCTGTGCCAGGGTTTCACGTTGAAATTACGAATGATGAATTCATTCGCTTGGTAAATACCAATAAACTAGCAGTTATTGGGCAAAGCGGTGACTTAACACCAGCGGATAAAAGCCTATACGCACTACGTGACGTAACGGCAACGGTTGATTCAATTCCACTGATTGCAAGCTCAATTATGAGTAAGAAGATTGCAGCGGGTGCAGATGCAATTTGTTTAGATGTTAAGACTGGAAACGGTGCGTTTATGAAAGACTTAAAAGATGCAGAAGCATTAGCACAAGCAATGGTTGAAATCGGAAAAGGTGTTGGACGAAACACAAAAGCTATCATTTCTGATATGAGTCAACCGCTTGGATTTGCGGTTGGAAACGCGCTAGAAGTGAAAGAAGCAATCGATACGTTAAAAGGAGAAGGGCCGGAGGATTTAACAGAATTATGCTTGACGTTAGGTAGTCATATGGTTATGCTTGCAAAGAAAGCAAGCAGCCTTGAAGAGGCGCGTGCGCTATTAATAGAAGTGATTGATAACGGACAAGCACTTGCAACATTTAAAACATTCCTTGAAGCACAGGGTGGAGATGCATCCGTAGTCGATGATCCATCACAGCTTCCAGATGCTTCTTATAAAATTTCGGTTCCAGCAAAAGCAGATGGCTATGTAGCAGAAATTGTTGCTGAGCAAATCGGCGTAGCAGCAATGAAGCTTGGTGCAGGTCGCGCAACAAAAGAATCAGTCATTGATTTAGCTGTTGGTGTAGTATTGCACAAAAAAGTAGGAGATGCTGTTAAGAAGGGCGATGCGCTTGTAACAATTCATAGCAACTCTGAAAACGTAGATGAAGTAATGAATGTTATTTATGATTCTTATACAATTGTATCTGAACAAGTAAATGCACCAACGCTCATCTATAAAGAAATTCATTAATTCTATTGCGCCTAAAGGCCACAATGGTTCAACTAGGTATTCAGTAGAAGAGTAACAAGACTTCTACAGATTAAAATTTCACTTTATAAGAGGATTGAAAGGAAGAATTAAACATGAGCAACGAAATTACAAAAATGATTGACCACACTTTATTAAAAGCTAACGCAACAGAAGAGCAAATTACAGTACTTGCAAAAGAAGCAAAAGAGTATTCATTTGCATCAGTATGTGTGAACCCAACTTGGGTTAAAAAAGCTGCTGAGTTATTACGCGATGCACAAGAAGTAAAAGTATGCACAGTAATTGGTTTCCCACTAGGAGCAAACACACCAGAAGTAAAAGCATTCGAAACAACAAATGCAATTGAAAACGGTGCAGACGAAGTTGATATGGTTATTAATATCGGGGCGTTAAAAGACAAAAACTACGAGCTAGTAGAGCGCGATATTAAAGCGGTTGTTGATGCTGCAAAAGGCAAAGCATTAGTGAAAGTAATCATTGAAACATGTCTATTAACAGATGAAGAAAAAGTAAAAGCTTGTGAACTATCTGTTAAAGCAGGTGCAGACTTTGTTAAAACATCTACTGGATTTTCAACAGGTGGCGCAACGGTTGAAGACATCGCGTTAATGAGAAAAACAGTTGGACCAGACCTTGGCGTAAAAGCATCTGGTGGGGTACGAGGATTAGAAGACGCTAAAGCGATGATTGAAGCAGGTGCTACGCGTATTGGGGCAAGCTCTGGCGTATCAATTGCTAAGGGCGAAATTAGCAACAGCTCATACTAATTCAATTACAATCTAAAGAGAATGTCTAGCAGGTTAGCTCATATACTGAGCTAGCCTGCTTTAAACCATGAAAAAGGATGATGAATGAATGGAACCGAAAAAATTAATTGAAGAAGCAATCGTCGCAAGTAAGCAAGCATATGTTCAATATTCAAATTTTCATGTAGGTGCAGCTCTTTTAACAAAGGACGGAAAACTATATCACGGATGTAATATCGAAAACGCTTCCTATGGTTTAACAAACTGCGCAGAGCGCACGGCGATTTTTAAAGCTGTTTCAGAAGGTGAAAAAGAGTTTCAAGCAATCGCAGTTGTTGGAGATACAGAAGGACCGATCTCTCCATGTGGAGCTTGTCGTCAGGTTTTAGCTGAGTTCTTTTCACCAGACACAGTCGTGATTTTAGCTAATTTAAAGGGCGATCACGTTGTGACGAATATTAATGAGTTGTTACCAGGGTTCTTTTCATCAAAAGATTTACAAAAAAAGTAAAGAATTGTTTTGAAAAAAACGCTCTCGGCAGCAGCTGTTTAAGGCCTATATAAGTAGGATTTAAATGGGAATTTATACAACTAGTGGGGAGTCTATTACATGCAATACTTAATTGGAATACTAGGGTTATTAATTGTGTTTGGTTTAGCATTTTTAGCAAGTAACAATAAAAAAGGGATTAAATATAAGCCAATCCTTATTATGGTTGTACTTCAGCTACTACTTTCAATGCTTCTATTAAACACAAAGTTTGGTTTTATCATCATTGATGCCATTGCAACAACGTTTAATAAATTATTGGAATATGCTGCTGAAGGAATTGAATTTGTATTTGGTGGCTTAGCGAACGAAGGAACGGCGCCATTTTTCTTAACGGTTCTGCTTCCAATCGTATTTATCTCGGTATTAATTGGGATTCTACAGCACTTTAAGATTTTACCTTTTATCATGAAAGGTATTGGTCTTGTGTTAAGTAAAATTAACGGGATGGGAAGATTGGAATCTTACAATGCAGTAGCTTCTGCCATTGTAGGTCAATCAGAGGTTTTTATCACAGTAAAGAAACAGCTGGATAAATTACCACCAAACCGCTTATATACGTTATGTGCGTCCGCAATGTCAACGGTGTCCATGTCAATTGTTGGTGCTTATATGACGATGATTGAGCCGAAATACGTAGTAACAGCAATCGTTATCAACTTATTTGGTGGTTTTATCATCGCGTCCATTATTAATCCGTATACAGTAAGCGCAGATGAAGATATTTTAGAAGTGCAAGATGAAGAAAAACAAACGTTCTTTGAAATGATTGGCGAATATATCATGGATGGATTTAAAGTAGCCATCATTGTAGGAGCAATGCTTATTGGTTTCGTTGCCCTAATCGCAGCCATTAACAACGTTTTTGAAATGGTAATCGGAATTTCATTCCAAGAAATTCTTGGCTATGTGTTCGCACCATTTGCGTTTATTATGGGTATTCCAGGTTCAGAAGTGGTAGCTGCTGGTGGAATTATGGCAACAAAGCTTGTAACGAACGAGTTTGTAGCAATGATGAACTTAGCAGATATGTCCGGACAGTTTAGTGAGCGTACGCTAGGGATTGTCTCAGTATTCTTAGTATCATTCGCAAACTTCTCTTCAATCGGTATTATTTCTGGAGCTGTTAAAGGCTTAAGTGAAAAACAAGGGAACACGGTGGCTCGCTTTGGTTTACGCTTATTGTACGGTGCAACGTTAGTAAGTGTATTATCAGCTATTATTGTAAGCTTTATTTTATAAAACAAATGAAGAAGGAAAAGCATTTCTGCTGCGGGCAGGATTGCTTTTTTCTTTTGTGGAAAGATAAGAACCATACAATACTTCGAGCACATGTAAAGGAGGTAGTAAAGAATCTAGTATTCTTTACGATAACATGGACAGCATTGGATTATTACTATCAGGAGCAGCGCTTTTTTTAAACGGACTGATGCTTTTAGGAAAAGCAAACGACAAAAACGTCGGGGTTTTTAATCTGTTTGTCGGAGTTTTTCAAATGATTGCGCCGTTCTATTTAATTATTGTTTCAGATCAAACAAACTGGGTGCTTTACGAAAAAGCCGCTATTTTCTTATTTGGCTTAACGTATTTGTACGTTGGTGTAACCGTTATCAAAGGAATGGAAGGTACAGGCCTTGGCTATTATTCGCTTTGGGTATCGATTTTAGCGCTTGTTTATATGACAATCGCCTTTACAAGGTATGGCGACGTTGTAAACGGCTTAACTTGGTTGCTGTGGGCATTTCTTTGGTTTTTATTTTACTTTATCAACACGCAGGAGCGAGATATTACAGAATATGTGGGAAAAGTCGCCGTTGTTCAGTCGTGGATTACGCTTACCATTCCAGCACTCTTTAACTTAACAGGCGTATGGGGAGCAGAAGGTCTCTATTACATGTGGATTGCTGTGCTTTTGGCTTCTATTTTATATTTTATCTACCTAGGCTATAAGCTCTTCTTTAACGAGCGACGCGTGCTCATGAAATAATAAAAAACCTAATCGATGTGATTAGGTTTTTTATTTTCTGTAATTTTATTATGTAAACTAACAACGTAAATATTATCATTGCGCTCTTCGTTTATGCTAAAATAATAGTGGAAGAATTTTTTAGTAAAGGGGACAGATTATGTTAAATTTTGAACGTAATATTGAAAAATACGCTGAGCTAGCGGTTAAGGTTGGCGTTAATATTCAACCAGGGCAAGTTTTACATATTTCTGCTGACGTTGCTTCAGCATCGTTCGTACGTGAAATTGCTAAAAAAGCGTACGAAGCTGGTGCAAAATCAGTAGACGTTGATTTTAAAGATGACTATCTTGTTCGCTTAAAGTATGAAAAAGCAGCTGATGAAGTTTTTGAAGAATTTCCAGCATGGCGAGTTCAAGAACGCGAAGCACTTGTAGAAAACGGTGGAGCGGTTTTATCCGTTATTTCAAGCAGTCCAGATCTATTAAAAGGCGTTGATGGGAAGCGTATTGCAACGTTCCAACGCGTGAGTGGTCAAGCGATGAAAAAGTTCAGAGAAGCTATTCAGTCTGACAAAATTAGCTGGTCAATTGTAGCAGTACCATCAAAAGAATGGGCAGCAAAGGTATTCCCAGACGCACCCGAAGATCAGCAAGAAGAAAAGCTATGGGAAGCTATTTTTAAAGCAGTACGTGTGGATCAAGAAAACCCAGTAGCAGCTTGGACAAAGCATAACGATAATCTACATGAAAAAGTAGATATTCTAAACGAAAAGCACTTTGCAAAATTACACTATAAAGCACCGGGTACAGATTTAACAATTGAGCTACCTGAAAAGCACATTTGGGTAGGTGCAGGCAGTGTAAACGAAAAGGGACATGACTTTATGGCAAATATGCCGACAGAAGAAGTATTCACTGTTCCAAAAAAAGACGGCGTGAACGGCCAAGTGACAAGCTCAAAGCCACTAAGCTATGCAGGTAATCTTATTGAGAACTTTACCCTTACGTTTGAGAACGGTAAAATTATAGGTGTTAAAGCAGAGCACGGAGAAGAAACGCTTAAACAGCTTATTGATACAGATGAAGGAGCAAAATATCTAGGTGAAGTAGCGCTAGTGCCACATAACTCACCAATTTCGCAATCAGATATTATCTTCTACAACACATTGTTTGATGAAAATGCATCCAACCATCTGGCAATCGGCAGTGCTTATTCCTTCTGCTTAGAAGGCGGAAAAACGATGTCAAAAGATGAGCTAGCTGAAAATGGAGCAAACGACAGCATCACCCACGTTGACTTCATGATTGGCTCAGCTGAAATGGACATCGACGGCATCAAAGCCGACGGTACAAGCGAGCCTGTGTTTAGAAAAGGGAACTGGGCGTTTTGAATTAAATATTGATATAATAAGGTTTTAACCACCTTAACCTTTTAATTGGTCACAAGCTGGTCACATATTAACGAATAAGGTATTCAATTTATCAGCCACTTCTTGTTGCATACTCGGCAAGACGTGGCTGTATTGATTTAATGTGATTTGAATGGAAGAGTGTCCAACACGTTCGGAAATAACCTTCACATTCACATTTTGCTGAATTAGCATTGTTACATGCGTATGACGTAAATCATGAAATCGTATCACAGGTAGTCCAAGTTTTTTAGCATGGTTCTTAAATCTCTTCGATAAAGTAGATGAATCTAAAGGGTTGCCAAACTTTGTACAGTTCACTAAGTCATGGTCGTTGTAAGCTATACCTTGTTTAAGTTTATTAGCTAATACTTTCTTACGCTGTTTTTTCAATTGATTAACGAGCATATCAGGAATATGAATAGAACGCACACCAGACGCTGTTTTAGCCCCTACCTTAAGTTCTTTTGCATACCCGTCATAGATTTGTCTAATATAGATAACCTGTTTTTCAAAATCAATATCTCTCCACCGTAGCCCTAGAATTTCTCCTTTTCGCATTCCAGTGAGAAGAGCCATAAGAACAATTGTATAATATCTATTTTGTTTAGCATGAGCAATGTAGTAATTTACTTGCTTCAAGTCCCAAGTACTCATTTCTGACTTTACTTCTCGTGGTATATTCACATGTATTAATGGATTCTCAGAGATGAGCTTTAAACCATGTGCCTTCTTCATAAGCTGATTCATTAAAAATAAAAGCTTCCGAATAGAATTGTGACTAAGAGAAGAATCTGCTACCAAACTGTTAGTGAACTTTTGAAGAACGATTGGATTCAAATCTTGTAGCTTATAATGACCTAACTTAGGTTTAAGGTGGTTTCTATATAAGCACTTATGATTCTTTAGTGTACTTTTAGCTAGCTGAGTCTGTCTTTCTACAAACCATTCCTTTATAAAACTGTCTAAATCAATTAGCTGTGGTTCTATAAAAGTACCTAAGTTCAACTCATTTAGTACAACCGCTAAAGCTTTTTCCGCTTCTTTCTTCGTTGTAAAGCCACGTTTTTTCTTTTGTCTTCGCTTACCTGTTAGTTCGTCTCTACCAATATCTACTATGAAATAATATTTACCTGTTGTTTTATCTTTTTTAATACTTCCTTGCATCTTAAGAGCCTCCTGTATTGCTCTTAAACTTGTAAAAGGCTTCCTAAGTATATTCTATCGTGTTATAAGGGGGTAAGGGATATGATTAGAAATGCTTATATATTCTAAAATAAAATTATTAAATTAAATGGAGAAATTTATGTACAATATTTTAGAGCTACTTATGAAAGCTATATTTTTATTCTCTGATAATGCTTTAAATTGAAGATAGCTCAACTTTAAAATATAAGAATATTGGGAAAAATATTATAATTAAATAGGAGATGGTAATTGAGTTTGGCCACTCTACCATCTCCTATCATAATTCAAACAAAAGCTTAGACCTCTGCTATAACATAATCTTAGCATGTCTTCTTTTGGCGTGTCAAAAGGAGAAACAGTATGGAAAACTTTATAAATAATACGAGACAACCATTTACAGTCATTACAAACGAGCTTCTTCAAGAAGAAACAATATTTGATAGTGCTACCCAGAAGCTTTGTTACCTTTATCTATATTCTTTAAAAAATTGTTCTTCTATCTTTCCTTCTCATGAAACAATTGCTAAAGCAGTTTGTTGTTCCACTTCAACTGTGAAAAGAATTTTAAAGGAACTTCAAAAGTTAAAGTTATTAGAAATAAAAAGTCGACCTGGACACACTTCAATTTACATGTTAAACGACTACACTGAGGTGGTTCAAAATGAACTGGGTCATAACAAGCTAGCTCAAGATGAACTAGGAGGTCAGCTTAATTTGAATCATGAGGTAGCCCAAAACGCCCCGTGAATATTTGCTAGAGGAAAGTTACTGATTCGTAATCTTAAGGGAATATATCAACTAACCTAAGATCTCTATATGATAAAATAATAAGTGATAAAAATAGAAAAAAATATAATTTAAGGAATTATATTAGTGAAAATGAGTTAATTAAGAGGTGAATAAATCAAATGGAACAGATTGATTGGAATAAATTAGGTTTGAGAGGGGAAAGCAAACAAAAAACATTTGAAGATCTATGTATGTATTTATTTTGTAGAGAATTAAATGTGCCCAAAATAACTGCTTACGAGAATCAGCCAGGGATAGAGACAGAACCAGTTGAAGTAAACGGTAAAAGGTATGGATTCCAATCCAAATTTTTCGATAGCAAATTTGATTGGAAACAAATTAAAAGTTCGATAAATAAAGCTATAGATACATTTCCAGAGTTAGATAAAATCTTTGTTTATTCAAATAAAGATCGAACTATGAACGGAAAAGAAAAAACCAAAATAGAAAAAGAGCTCGATAGAAAATCCAAAGCTAAGAAGATTACTATTGAATATGTTACGAATAAAAGCTTTATGAAAAAACTTTCTGAGCCAGCAAATTTTGATCTGGCTCAACTCTTTTTTGGTCTAGGAGATGAACATGGATTTATTAAGAATAGTGTAAATGCTAACTTATTAACATTTGTACAGTCATCTGAATATCTTTCATTACCGATTATAACAACATACGGTGACAAGGTAGAAGATTTACCACAAGTCCTTCTTTCTGAAGAACAAAATGTATTTCTAATATCGGGAAACCCTGGATCTGGAAAAAGTATTCTAATTAATAAATTATTACAAGTGTTTGGAGGTTTAGATAAACAAGATAAAAAAGAAATGCATGAAGTTTTACTTCAAAATAATGCGGTGCCAGTTCTAATAAATTTAAAAAATTGTGTTAATGACAGCTTTGAAAATATTATTAGGCATAGAAAGAACGACAGTCAGCTAAATAATCAAAAACTTGATTTTATTTACCTTTTTGACGGGCTTGATGAGTTAAGTGAAAAAGTGGCGGAAGATGTTCTCTTTCAAATACATGAGTTGTCTCAGAAAAGTAATACCAAAAAAATTATCTTTTCTTGTAGACAAGGAAATTTAAATAAGGTTAAGGCACGAATTTATTTTAATGAAATAAAAGAATATAAAATTGCTGATTTAGATAATACGTACATAAATAAATTTTTTGAAGTGAAAAAAAATGAGAATAAAAAAGCAAAGTTGGCTGCTTTAAAACAAGACAATGAAAAGCTCATAGATGATGTTAAGGATATATTACTAGTTAGACTATTATGGGACACTATCATGAATTTAGACGAAAAGAGTGCTGTTCTAGACTTATTTAATAAAAAAATTGATTTGCTTATCGAGGATCCTTTACATAAAAAAAATATTGAAGAGTTAAATATTCTAAACCCTAAGAAAAAAGCAATAATAGATATTAACCAAGAAATTTCATTTCAAAACCAAAAAAAATTCCAATTTGAGTTCTCGATTACAGATCTTCAAGAGATAATTCTTAAGAAATTAGACCGCTTAAATTATAAAGATGTGAACGACATTATTAATTACATTACAGACTTATTTTTTGAAAGCTCATATGTAGATAGCTCTAATCCAAACTCTACTTATATTTATCAACATAGAAGGTATCAAGAGTACTTTTTCACCCAAAAGTTGAAAAGTGAATATGAAAAGAAACCTAAAATCATAAGAGAACTAGGGATATTACATGATAGAGAATATTTAGAAGAGTTATTTTTAAAATATCTTAGGAAAGAATATGTCAAAGAAAATAATATTGCCGGTCTGGTCGAATTAAATCTATTCAATGTTTATTTAGGAAATGATAGAGGATTTGGAGTAGATGATTCACCCTATATAAATTCAGAAGAGTTTTTTCCCGCTCTTACAAATCAACAAATAGATAACTATGAAAATATATTTGAGGAATTAAAGTTAAAAGAAAAGCTTTTCCTGGATATTAATGAGATAAATAACCAATTTAAGTTGTACGAGGAAGAAAAAGCTCAACCTTACTCAAATAACTATTTAAGAAATGTTTGGGAAAATAAAATCCCTTCTTTGATAGAGAATATAGTGGTTTTTTGGAAGAACAGGAAAGAAGAAACTTCTCGTCAATTGCATAAACAATTAAATGATGTTGTCGATTTATACAAGAAAAATGGTTTTCTTGAAGAACCAAGTGATGGCAAAAGGTTAAGGGATCCATTTTGGACTTCTGTTGAGGATTTTTTCTATTTAAAAATCGTCATTGATGGAAAAAGTGTCGAAGAAGTTTTTAATAACGTAGTAAAAGATAGATATAAAATACCTGAAACACCAGAATCAAAAGGTTATGATATTCTACAAGAATTTGGTTCTGAAAGATTAGTAAAGTCTTTTTTCAGAGTGTGTCTAAGAGAAAAAAAAGAGGAGTTCTTTCAGATATTAAGTAGTCTTTCGCAATATGAAACCATAGCTCTTCTAGACATTTTAAAAACAAAAGAGTACCTTCCTATCTTTATTGAGTTTAGATCAATACATTCTCAGATAAAAGAATTTGTATCAAAACTGTCTGAAGAGTTTATAAAAAATAATATATTTATTCTCTTTTATAAAAAGATTTTAGGTTTGAATTTATCAAAAACGGAATTAGAAATAGCTAATGAAAAAATTCGCAGCTTAAGACAAAAAAGAACTTTAGATTTGTCTATGAATAATGAATATCTAGAATTTTCTACTATGGCATTTATTACAGATGCATGTTCACTTGACAACTATATTAAATCGTGGAAAGGAGACGATTATTTTAATGATTATTACAGTGAGTTAGATCTGTATGCCTCATTATTTAAAGAATTTGTTCTTTTATTAATGAAGGAAAGAAATATAGGTCTGGTAGTAAGAAATTATATTCGATATATTAACTTATATTTTGACAATAGACCTCAGTCTCTTAAGCATCGTATTACAGAGCTATGGTCTCATATCTTTTCTATGAGTAGCATTAGTAAGCAGACTTTAAATCAATTAAGAGATGTTTTAATTAAAGAAGAAAATCAGATTATTCCTTTTCTCTTCTATAAAAAATTATATAGTTTAAATTTAAATAATTTTAAAAATCTTGTCGGTGAAGATGAATTGGCAGTATTTGAAGAAGAGCTCTCTTCTTGGCATGATGATTACTCCTCATATATCGATACATGCTTTAATTTAAGTACGTTTTTTTCAGTAGTAGATAATAAAAAGGCCAATTACTTTTTTAGAAAAGGGTTGAACGAGGGACTTTTAAGACATGGTTGGCGTAAAGACACTATTGTCAGTTCTTTATTAACGGAAGCTTTAGAAGTTATATGGAGAAACAACTGGGTTTCTAAAGTAGAAAAAAAGAAATATGCTAGGAAAGTTTTCAAACTCACCTTGCGCCTATATGAAATTACAGACGGAGATCATACGAGTGAAGGTCCTTATGAGGTAATAAAAACTGTTTCTAAGAATAATGGCATTGATTTAGCTGAGGAATTCAAAGATCTTTTACCTAGAAAAAATAGACATAGATATATTTTAAACAGAGCAATTACATCAATATTACGTAGTAAAGCACAAAATGGTCTTCCAATTGAAAGTATTGAAGAAGGAATGAAAGAGTATAAACCTGAATATGGTTATGAGGGCAAATCTAAAGCTGATTACTATGAACAAAAATTTCAAGTATATCTAGAAATTGCAAAACAAGAACTTTATACAGAAGAAGAAAAGCTTGTAGCCTTTAACAAAGCTTATAAACAAATAGAAGATGCTAAAAGGAATAATGTTGAAGATTCTTTTCAAATTGTCAATGATAAGAAAACGTTCGAAAAACTATGTGTAAAGTATGGAAAAAATTTCAACCTTGAAATTGAAGAAGAAGAAGAATCTCTAAATAACCCAAGAAAAACAGCGAATGACTTTATTCAAAGAGTTAAAAAATTAACGACTGAGGATGGTATTGAAGAGGTTTATAGAGAACTTGAAAACTATCAAAATAGAATCATTTTAACAGATTTCAGCTCTTGGGATATTTTGATTAACAAGACTAGTGAAATAAAAGGTAACATCCAATTATTTATGAATTATTTAAAACAGAGTAATTATCCAAGTACTAATTTTTGGACAGGTAATTCTAAGTTCTTACACTATGGTCTTGCTTCAGCCATAAAGAATGTAAATACAAGGCAAGAAATATTAGATTATTTATATGAATCTAGTGGACATGCAGGGTTTTTAAATATGATAAAAACTTACGAAGCACTTAACGATAAAGACACCTGTATATTATTATTTAATCGTTACTTGAATTTTTGTGATTTACTTGTTAACTGACAATGAGTTTATAGAAATAATTTTCAGGAAACATTAGTTTTATTGTCAAAGCAACAGGTTCTTAATAAAAATCAATTTTCTAGGTGTAGGTTCTAGGAGATTGATTTTTTATGTATTAATTGCATAAACTTAGAATTAAAAAGATAGTCTATAAGTAAGTTAAAATTAAGGTGTATTTTTTATTTGCTAATAGACACTGAAATGATCTCATAGTTTCCCTTCTTAAGCATAGTAATAGTACATAAGGAGGAGATAAAATGGAAAATTTCATTCAACAAATTAAAACTCTTTCTAGCAGAATTGAAAGAATTAAAGATAACATTAAGACTGAAGAAGCAACAAAGACATCTTTGATTATGCCTTTGATACAAGCATTAGGGTATGATGTCTTTAATCCCGAAGAGTTTGTGCCGGAATTTATAGCGGACGTTGGTATAAAAAAAGGTGAAAAGATTGATTATGCAATCATGGATAGTGGAAATCCAGTAATATTAATTGAAGCGAAAAGTGTACATGAAAAACTTCTAAAGCATGATTCTCAACTATTTAGATACTTTGGAACGACTAAAGCTAAATTTGCTATTCTAACGAATGGCATTGAATATAGATTTTATACAGACTTAGAAGAACCAAATAGAATGGATATTAAGCCTTTCTTTGTTTTTAATCTACTTGAATTTAGAGACAATGATATACATGAGATAGCAAAGTTTAGAAAAAACGTATTTAACGTTGACAACGTTCTTACTACAGCGTCAGAATTAAAATACACAAGTGAAATTAAGCAATTTCTAAATCAACAATGGGAAGAACCAAATGATGAGTTTATTAAGTTTATCTTGAGTGATGTATATCAAGGTGTAAAAACAAAGAAAGTCATAGATAACTTTAGAGAAATCGTTCAAAAATCTTTAGCACAATTTGTGAATGAAAAAGTAAATGACAAGCTTCAAAAAGCTTTAAATTCTTCAGCTGCCAATGAAGAACATATAGTGGAAAAAGATGAAGCTCTAAAGGATGAACATGTTGCTGACGATAAAGTTACTATCGAAACTATTGTTACAACCGAAGAGGAAATAGAAGGATATGTTTTTGTAAAATTGCTATTAAAGGATGAGGTTGACTCAAGTAGAGTTCATTACCGAGATAATAAAAGCTATTTTAATGTGCTATTAGACAACAGCATTCGAAAATGGGTTTGCAGGCTAGGGTTCAATACAGCTAATAAATATATACAATTAAACGATGAGGAAAAAACTATTTATAGACTAAATGATGTAAATGAGATTTCGTTGTACAAAGATAAAATACTTGAGGTAGCAAAGCAATTCCAATAGAGCAGTACAAAAACATATAACAAAAATAAAACTAGTAAAAAAGGAAAGCAAAAACAATTTGCTCGCCTTTTTATTTAGTGTATTTATGAAGAGTTGTGTTAGGAAACCGTTAATAACAAGCTTAAGAGCATAAATTTTGTGGTCACACAGTGGTCACGGATTGGTCACAGAATTCTAATTTTCCACTCTAAAACGACAGCATCACCCACGTTGACTTCATGATTGGCTCAGCTGAAATGGATATCGACGGCATTAAAGCTGACGGTACAAGCGAGCCTGTGTTTAGAAAAGGGAACTGGGCGTTTTAATAAAAACAAAACCACATCGTTTATAGGTGTGGTTTTGTTTTTGTATACTAGATAAATTAAAGCTTTTCTAGCCAGTCTTCTAGCCATTGAACTGGCAGTTTAATCAAGTCTAAGTTAAGAGTTTGTAACTCAGATACCGTGAATGTATTTGTGAGAAACAACTCCCACTGAGCGTCTATATCTAGCATTACAGTTCTTGCTTTATCATCTAACAATAGAACTTGATCATCCTCTTTATCTGCTTCATATATGTAGAAAGAGCACCAATCGACCAAGGCTTTATGGGGAATTTTTTGATTTATAGCAAGCGTAATAAGAATATGTAAATTTTGAGATGAAAACTCATAATGATTCATAGTATAAAACGCCAGCTTCATTAATTCTCATCACCGGATCTTGATCATGAAATCCAATACAAACGTTCATTATAGCCGAAGCATTCACCTCATGGTATGCTCTCATGTATGCTAACACTGTCCGTACAACGAGATAAAGTGTGGAGCCTATGGCTTCGTTTGTATCGTCGAAGCCATGAGATTCGTATAGTTTGCCAAACGATTCTAGGCTTGGTCCATTTATTTCATCAATCCACTCGCATGCCCACTCATCATCATCTTCTTCAAGTGGACTGTAATTTTCACAGATAAAAATCGTACTGTTCCAATCATTATCTAAGTCGTATTCAAAATAAATGGCTTTGGCACTTGCAGAATGTGCAGTTGTTAAACCTTGAGTCAAGAGATCTCGTAATGACTGTTGGTAGTCTTTTAGCGAAACGAGCTGAATAGCTTTTACAAGATCAGTTCCGCAAAGCTGTGTACAAATGTCAAAATAACGCTGTTCAATTTCCTCTATAGGGAAAGCCTGTATATCTTTTTGCAGTAGGTCTAAATAATCATAAATATCCATTTGCAGCGCTCCGTTCAGTGTAGGGTATATTTATTCTACCATACTTAAACAAATGAATAATCGAAAAAAAGCAGTACTCAATCCGTACTGCTTTCTTTGTCTTCTTTTTTATTTCCTTTAAACATATGATAATACGTAAAGGCTAAGCATCCTGCTCCGGCGAAGGAACAAAAGTACTTTAAGAATTGAATCGGATCGATGGTGAAAACCTCCTTAGATTGGGTATGTATAGGATATAGCTTGTGCAATAAAAGGAGGTTTATGATACAAATAGGAAAAAATACCAGATTATAGTTCGTACGGCTCGCGGAATGCGAGATGATTTTGTAAATCTTCAATACCTAACGCTTTGTTAACTGCTTTTTTCATTACATCATATTGATAGATATGGTTGAACTGATTCTTTTTCGGCGTGCTGCAAACAATTGACGCTTCCGCTCCATTTTTATCTGTGAAATGGATTGTCAGTTCTCCAAAATAACGTTGGACAGGTGAGCCTTTAGCGCCTTTTTCATTTTTGACGTGCTTGACAAATTCAGCACGCTGAATACGTTGAAGAGGAATCATGGCTACTTGATTAATTAATAAATGCTCTTCATACATTTCAATTTTTGAAATAGCAACCTGATCAATTCCTTCTGCTGATTTTACTTGCCCAGTAACTGAAACGATAGGCTTATGAACATTTTGGTCATCTGAGCGTGGGCGCGTTTTTAGAAACCAAAGGCTTGCTAGCAGTGCAAGAACAGCTGCTGCTAAAAAGCTGATGATTAGTAAGTTCATTTCGGTCCCTCCCTTTTCACTTCAAAAAGCATATTACGTGACGTCAAGTAACAATATGATTACAATTTATGTATAGGTTCGACAAGAAAACCAGACAATCCTTCTTTATCCAATAATTTTAGTTAGATACGTTAGATAACTATAAAACCTTGTATTAGCAACGATAAAATAACAAAATAGTGCGTTTTAAGCAGGAGTTTTATGGTAATCTATGGTTAAGTGTTTACATAGGTACTTTCTCATATTTTGATTATGTTACAAATTTTACACATATTTTTGAGTCGTTATCGTGTATAATCACTTTTGTGCAACATGATCACGATATACATAAAGGTGTAAGGAGGCACACATTTTGTCTTTAGGAGTAAAGAAAATTATATTACTTATTTTACTAGTGGTTTGTTTAGGCCTACTTGTCGTGCAGTTTACGAATCGAGGAACAACGCCAACTGCCAAGCAAGCTGAAGAAACGTTAGATAAATTGCCAGCGCAAGAAACGGTTAATGAAAAAATAAAAGGTGATAAAGAAGAGCGTAAATACAGAGTTTACTATATTACAATTGATAAAGTAGAAGATGGACGCTACTATGGAACAACAAAAGAAGGTACTGGTATTTCATTTTTAGAAGCAAAGGTAAACGAACCGCTGCCAAAAGGGCTTGAAAAAGGTGATATCGTCAAAGCATACTTTGATTTAGAGTTTAGTACAAACGGTATTGTGAAAGTTGAAGAGGTTGATGAAATCCCTGAAGAATAAAGCGTTTAAGCGTAAATAGCAAGTAGAAGACCAAATCACAACGATTTGGTCTTTTTTATAATTTTACTGAGCTAAAGGAAAATTCATGATGTGAAAGGAAGAAACAAAATGCTGTCGAATGTATAGACTTGTTGAAATAGCAGGTTAGGAGGACATATGGTGAGAAAGTATGAGTTAAAAAATAGCGCTCCAACATTGGAAGAATACAAATATTTGTGTGAGGCTGTAGGGTGGACTAATTATATGAACTTTGAGGTAGTGAAAACTTCTTTAACAAATTCTATTCACTGCATTACAGCCTACGACCATGAACAAATTATAGGTATGGGACGAATTGTTGGTGACGGTGCTATCTACTTTTATATTCAAGATATAGTGGTTCATCCAGATTACCAGAATAAAGGAATCGCCAAAGGTATTATGAACCTATTGTTTAGCTATTTAAAACAGAATGCTCCGGATAAAGCATTTATCGGTTTATTTGCATCACAAGGTAAAGAAGGTTTTTACGAAAAATACGATTTCAAAAACTACTCTCCGAGCATGACTGGAATGTTTACAGTCATTTCAAAAGAAAAATAGCTGCTTCGCATCCGTCTTTCTTCAAAAAAGAAAGGCGGGGTTGTTTCTTGACAAACAGCTATTCTGTGATACTATATACTGGTAGTCAGTAATACTTATTAGAGGATTTTCATAAAGTGCTTTATAAAGCCATTATTCATTGAAGTACAAATGTAAGTAACTGGAGGCTGAACGATTGGAAAATATTACGGAAATGCTAAAAGGGGTGCTTGAAGGCTGTGTCCTTGAAATTATCAGCCGAGGCGAAACATACGGGTATGAAATTACGCAGCACTTACGTCACCTTGGCTTCACTGATGTAGTCGAAGGAACAGTATATACCATTACAATGCGGCTTGAAAAAAATAAGCTGGTGGAAATTGAGAAAAAACCATCCACTATGGGACCACCTCGAAAATTTTATACACTCAATGAAGCGGGAAAAGAGCGGCTTGAAGAGTTTTGGACGAAATGGGACTTCGTATCGAGCAGAATGAATGAATTAAGAGCAAGAAGCATAAAAGGAGGTAAGTGAAATGAATTTCTTTGAGAAAATCATTGGAAATTTGGATGAAAAGAGAGAATGGCGAGCGATGGAATCTCGTGCAAAAGCACTTCCAACCGAGTATCGAAACGCTTATAAAGCTATTCAGAAATACATGTGGACAGCTGGTGGAGGTCCGACAGATTGGGAAGGAAACCGACGTATCTTTGGCGGGATTATTGATCTTTTTGAAGAAGGAGCAGCAGAAGGGAAAAAAGTAACGGACCTTACAGGCAAGGACGTAGCTGCTTTTTGTGATGATCTCGTTCATGATGAGCAAACGTGGAAGGATAAATACCGAAAAAAGTTGAATGATACCATTAGCCGTGGTGAATAAACGTAGTTAAAATAAGAAATAAAAAGCGCTTGGGTGTTCAATCCGAGCGTTTTTGTGTATAAATCCATAGAGTTCAGCGGTCAATTTTAAATGCCTAGGTTACCATTATTTAAACTTACTTTGGTAGATAGGCGGAACACTGTTGGTAAGTTGATTGATGGTTGTTTGTTCTGAAAGTATTGTCCCTGTGATAAACTTAGAGTGAGATACCCATATTTTACTATAGCTCTTATGCTAAAAAGATGGTTGCTTTGACATGTTTAATATATGGTAAAATATACAATAAAGGTACACCATAGAGATTGAAGAGTGAGGAGAGAGAAAATAAAAGTGGGAGTTCTAATTATTGTAGCAGCGGTTATTATTGCTGTGATTATTATTGTTAAATCAACCAATAACCAAAAGCCGAAGCGCTCATTTCTTTATGACCGAGAAGTGCCAAACCATCTTGGTATCCGATATGGTGAAAAAGGAGCTGCGCTTGAAGAGAGTTTCGAACGCTCTTTATCTACTTCATATATGAAACAGGTGAAGGAAAGGGTAGCAAAAGAGCACGGAATGAAGCCTCATGAAATTGAGTGGGCAACTTTTGAACTTAAACGATACTTTTTAATAAATGCTGTTATTAAAAATGTGCCCATGTTTAGCTCAAAAGTAGATGATATATGGCACGAAATGATTATGTTTACGATGGACTATGAGCGTTTTACCAAAGGGTTTTATAGTCGATTCTTACACCATCAGCCCAATACGAACAGTGAAGCAAGCTCTGAGCCAGGAAAGCGTGCGTTCTTTGACTGGGTTTACACACATTTGTTTGATGTAAAAGATAATAGTCGTCTTTTATGGGGAAGGTTTTTTCAACACCCTATCCCACGTTCTATACTGAAGGACTTTCACCAATTGTCCGAAGAAAAACTGATTGATAAATACTTTACACCTTCTGATGAGTGGGATGAGCTTAAGAAAGCGCTTGTTCGCCAATTAAAAGGAGAAATTAAGCAAGCTGAACACTTGAAGCAAAATGCTAAGCAAGAGCCGTTTTCTAAAAAGTCAAAGAAAGTAACAGAAGTTACGCTGTTTCAAGCCTTTATTTTTTATTCCTTATATGAAGCTGAAGACTTTGGCTACCATATGGGTATGTTGATGAAGAGGCCAGAAACATCAGATAGTGGCACATACTCCAGCGGCTATGCTTGTTCCACGCCAATGGATGATTCCCACCATAAGCACGGACATGGGGGTCATGACAGCAATGACTCGTCCTTTGACAGTGGGGGAGATAGCGGAGGATCAAGCTGTTCAAGTTCCAGCTGTGGCAGCGGATGCGGTAGTTCGTAACGAATTTTTTGAAAAATAACAATATACGTATTGACAGTTCAAAGGTTGTTCGTTAGAATTACTTTTTGTGTATGAAATATCTACATTTTTCGACAATACACTCGTCTCATTCGAGAGACGAGTTTTATTGTGTAAAAGGAGCATATAACGAAATGAAACAATTAACTGTTAAAGACATTATCGTAATTGGTTTCATGCTGTTTGCGTTGTTTTTTGGAGCTGGAAATCTAATTTTCCCGCCTTTTTTAGGACAGGAAGCAGGAGAAGCATTTTGGCCAGCGATGATTGGCTTTGTTTTAACAGGAGTAGGACTGCCGATATTAGGTGTGATTGCAATTTCTACAGTAGATAACGGAGTTCAAGCACTAAGCGGCAGGGTTCACCCACTATTTGGACTTATTTTTACAACCATATTATATTTAATGATTGGGCCGTTTATGGGCATTCCGCGCGGTGCAAATGTAGCTTATGAGATGGGACTAGCACCATTTTTAGGCGCGAACGTAGGTGGAGTTTCCCTAGTGCTTTTTTCAATCGCCTTTTTTGCACTTGTATATTGGCTTAGCTTAAATCCAGCGAAGATCGTAGATCGAATCGGCAGTTTATTAACTCCCTTTTTATTACTGACAATTGCTTTAATTGGTTTTGCAGGGTTGTTTAACCTTGAACCATCCTTCGGGAATGTAACAGAAAAATATGAAAATGCCCCGTTTTTTACAGGCTTTATGGAAGGGTATTTAACGATGGATACCATCGCTTCATTAGCGTTTGGGATTGTGGTAATTACGGCAATTAAAGCCAAAGGCATTACCGAGAAAAAGGCCATTATGAACACAACGATTAAAACAGGTGTCATTGCCGGCATTGCCTTATGTAGCGTGTACATACTCATCGGTGTATTAGGAGCGAGAATGGGAAGTACGTCTACGTTCCAAAACGGAGGAGAGCTTTTAACGGCAGCAGCAGAGCAGTTTTACGGAGCAGCGGGTGTTATTCTATTAGGAGCTACTGTAGGAGTTGCTTGCTTTACAACGTGTGTTGGGCTAATTACAGCGTGCGCTCAGTATTTTACAAGCGTCTTGCCAGGAGTTTCTTATCAGAAAATTGTTACAGTACTAACGATTGTGAGTTTACTGCTAACAAATGTGGGACTTAATCAAATCATTTCTCTGTCTATTCCGGTACTGACTATGATTTATCCGTTAACGATCATGCTTGTTGTGCTTTCGTTTTTCCACTCTTATTTTCAAGGGTCAAACGTGATCTATATTACGACGCTTTTATTGACAGGAATCGTTAGCGTATACGATGGGCTTGTATCAATAGGAATGCCATCGATATTTGCTTGGTTACCTTTACACGCTCAAGGGTTAGGGTGGGTTGTACCAGCAGTGATTGGCGTTGTGATTGGTTTATTATTTATTCCCAAAACAAAAAATCCTTCTCGTTTAACTTAATTGTCAGAATATTTTGTTCAAATGAGAATGGAGAAGTATCGAAAAAGAGGACATAAGGTCCGTACACGACCTTATGTCCTCTTTTCATTTTCTTATTAAACCTTTGATTAGAATCCGAAGAGTGAAGCAGGGAGAGATTTATCCTGGAATAGCTGGAATGTGGTTTCTTGTGCTCGGTTCGTCGTTTATAAATGTAATATTTATTGAACCTATCATTTCTTTCTTTGGGTTATTTGCACCATAGTCCTCTGGAAAGTGATGAATTATTTTATTGCTTTCTTCAAACAATGAAAGTCCATTTTGATTTAATAACTGCAGTAACTGTCTAACACCTCTAATTTCTATTTCAAAGTTGATAACAATTACTTTGTTTGAATACATTGTATGATTTGTAACCCAGCCAGCACATTTTGATATGCTGCTAACGGCATAATCAATCATTTTATATCTATTTTCTCTTGTGAACCCTTGTATTCTAATTGTTTCTGGCAACATTACATCACCTCATTTCATGCGTATTTATTGGTGCGAATTGTAAAAAAAAGCAGAGGGAAGTGTTGATATTCCCTCTGCTAAGTTAGCATTAATACAACAGAGCTATCTATTCAAATTAAGAGGTAATACTAGGGATTTCTAGATTAGAGTTTACTAAAGCTAAGCTAACACTCACTTTATTACTTTAGCCATTCTTTGTTTTCTCGTTTGAGTTTGATTGCTAAATCAGCAATAATATTTTCTAAATCTCGTACTTTTTGTTTTAATGCTTGGTTTTCTTGTTGAAGATCTATCGTACGTTTGTCGTTTTTCGATTCGGTTTTCATTTCTTCTTTAGTTTTCGAAACAAAATTATTAAAATTTTTTCGGCTTTCGTTTTTAACAGTCATTTCTTTTTTCCAGTTGTAAATCGTTGAGATATGAACATGAAGCTGATTGGCAATGTCTTTTGGTTTCATTCCTTTGGCTAACAGCGATTGGGCTAGTAAGCGTTCGTCTTCTTTCGTATTCAACGTAGCTCCTCCTTTAAAAGGTAACTGTATGTAAAACCGAGATGTTTCTTCTATTGTAATTGAAGATTGGTTGCATCCACAACATTATTTTCTAAAAGCGAATAATCAAAGTTGAAAAACGAAAATGACAAAAAAGTGATAATTAAAAACGAATTCGAAATTCAAATGACAAGGAGCCAAAAGTCTGGTATGATTAGAACGGTTTTGAAAAGGAGAGGCTGACACGATGAACATTTTATGGGACTTTGATGGTACCATTTTTGATACATATCCAACAATAGTAAAAGCATTTAAAAAGCTTGTAAAAGACGAATCCGTTACAGAAGCTGAAATCTTAAAACAAATGAAGATTTCGTCGGAAGTTGCAATCAAACACTTTAACGTAGAAAAGTCAGTTTTTGATGAAAACTTCCATGTGCTTGAGCATCAGCTAAGTCCTGAAGACAAGCCTGCGTTTCCTCATGTAGAAGATGTACTAAAGTGGGCGGATAAAAACGTGATTGTAACGCATAAATCACGCGAGTCTACTCTTGCTATTTTAGCGTACTTTGGGATGGAAGACTATTTTACAGAAATCATTACAAAAGACGATGGATACAAGCGTAAGCCGGATACAGGAGCTTATGCGTATCTTCACGATAAATATCATCTTGATTTAGTTATTGGTGACCGTGAGTTAGATTTAAAGCCTGCGCGTGAGCTTGGCATTAAAACGTGTGCTTTTCAAAACGATACGCTTGAAGCAGACTATCATTTAACGTCATACGATCAATTTTTTAACAAAGTTATAGACAAAAACTCGTGATAAGCGATTCGCGAGTTTTTTGTTTTTTATGCATAAATGGAAGTAAAAGTAAGAGGTGGAATGAAGTGAATAGGTTACAAAAGATGTTTGGCTTACTTTTGATTTTGATGCTCGCCGTTCTAAGCGGGTGTGGAACGCAAACAAGTGAGTCAAATGAAAAGAAAGCAACGCAGCCGGCAGCGGAAGAAACAAATGTAAATCAGTCCGGGGATGAAAATGCAGTGGAGTCTTCACTGAAACGTGAAGGCGTTATTGGAGTCGCAGCTACTGTTACGCGAGTAGTTGACGGTGATACAGTCAAAGTAGAACTTTTAAATGGGAAGGAAGAAACGGTACGCCTCATTCTTGTAGACACCCCTGAAACAAAGCATCCGCAGCTGAAGGTTCAACCGTTTGGACCAGAAGCATCTGACTACACGACTGAGCATTTAACAAACCAAGAGGTCACGCTTGAGTTTGATGCAGAAGAGCGCGATCGCTACGGTCGTTTGCTTGCGTACATATGGATAGACAGCAAGTTGTTTAATGAAGAGCTTGTGGCAAAAGGTCTGGCACGCGTAGCGGTCTTTCCTCCCAATACGAAATACGTGGACGAATTTCGTAAAACGCAGGACCAAGCTCGAAAAAACAAGCTGGGCATCTGGAGCATTGAAAACTATGTAGAAGAAAAAGGCTATAACTCTGAAGTAGCCAGAGGTATAAAAGAAAAAGAAGAAGACGAATCAGCGGAGCTAAACGAGCGCTGTGAAAATAAAATTAAAGGCAACAAAAATTCAAAGATTTACCACGTCCCAACTGGTGCACATTATGACCAGAAGATGAACAACGTGCAGTGGTTCTGTACGGAAGAAGAAGCAGAGAAAGCAGGGTATCGTCAGTCGAAGAATTGATGACGTCAACACACAAAATAGGCCGTTGAGCATAAAATTGCTCAGCGGCCTATTTTGTGTGTTTGGTATTAGAATAAAGTTATAATCATGACTTACTCGATTAGGGTAAATCGGTCTATGATCTTCGCCTATAAAATCCACTATTACTGGTATGTCAACCCTAAACTAGACAGATTTTTTAAGGTGTTCAAGTTTATAATCAACCGGACTGACATAACTCAGTGTTCCATGGATACGCAAGTGATTAAACCTCCTGCAATTCCCTTGTTAATTCTTCTAGACTAGTGAAACTTCGCCCGTTCACAAATTTCGTTTTAAAGATTTTAAAGGTGGCTTCAGCGACCCGACCGCATTGTTATATGGACAATCTTTCATGCTTAACCATCGTCCAATCGTAAACGTCTCTAGTGCTTTATCTAAGAGGTTGCTTTGAAATTCATTTCCACGGTCAGGTTATCTTTTTCTTTAAACGAACCAGATGTTTGACTTTGCTCTATCCACTTATCTAAAGACGAAGGAGTCAAGTCATATTCACGAATCATCTCTTTTTTGGGCTTTCCGTTCTGATGAAGCTGCATCATCTGTTGTTTAAATTCCTTTGTAAATGTTCGACGTTCTCCTGGTCATTGTAGATGCTCCTTTAGTATAGTACCTGTAGTCTACTTAACCTTAAAAATTCTGTCCAACTGAGTGTAGCCTGTCCACAACAGTCATTGTTATATTTATGTTTCTATAAGAATCATAAAGTAAATAATACCGTAAACAGGAATGGCGATACTAGTAAGTATATAAATTATTCTTTCTCCTATAGAAAGGCCACTTTTCCACTTTTTTAATTTGAGGTTTCTCAAGTAAAGAACGCTAGAAATCAGTATTATTAAAAAAGTTAAATCTTTTATATTTATTAAAAAAGTATTCAATTAATCATCCCCTTCAGACTTTATAGTTTATTTTCATATACTATTATATGTAACAAAAAAGAGTCTATTATCTATTATTTAGTATAGTAGACTTAGAGACTCTTTTATAGTTAACTAGACATTTCCATTTATTTTAACTTGCAGAAGATGATCCACAAGTAGCAACGAATATAGCAATTGCAATCGGGTTGGTTGCTATACCACCTGCGATTGCTATAGCGCCAGCAGCTGAAAGATATTGTTTGGCGTCAATTAAACCTTTTATTTCTTTCCATGCAGCAGAGCCTATTCCTAATGCATCCTGCATACATCTATCAAAAGTCAAAGGTCAATGGATGTACCTCTATCGTGCCGTTGATTCAGAAGGAAATACGATTGATTTTTAGTTAAACAAAACAAGAGATTATAAAGCTGCAAAGCGCTTTTTCAAGAAAGCTTTGCGGTCTTTTCATGTTTCCAAGCCCCGTGTTATCACAGTAGACAAGAATCCAGCCTATCCAAAAGGAGAAGTCTGTCCAAAATCAAAAAGAATTCATCGATCAACTGTTTGGATTGATTGCTTAAGATGAACAACAAATGGAAATATTTGTATTTTTTAGATTTTCTTCAAATATTTGCACTAGAACCTCAAGAAGTAACAATTAAGCGCTGGAGTGAATCATTTATTCTTTGCGCTATTTGACAGCCAAAGACCAGCTGAAGAAGTCATTCAGGAGCTTGGAGAAGACGTAATTCCTCATTTTCCTGAAATACAGAGCTAAAAAAAGTAGCTTCTAGCATAGCAGCCACTTTTTGCTTGAAGAATTATATAACACGCTCAATCAATTCCCCAACTTTTTCAGCCATTACGTGAGGAGGGGAAGGCATTTCATTTTTTAACCACCATTCCACAATACCTACGTATGCATTCGCTACAAATTGAACAACAATCTCTTCGTTTTGACCGTTATTTTTCCCCTTAGTAATATCTACTTCTTTTCTGAACTCTTGAATGTTGAATTTTAAGAATTGACTGCGAAAGTACCGAGCACCTTCGCTTGCCAGCATTGTAGAGAAAAATAAATAGTTTTCTTCCAAGTATTCCATACAATGAACGGTTGATTGCACCCAATCCATATCCGCTGCTGATTCACAAACATTCGCCATGTTAAGGATATGTTCTTCCATAATTTTATCTAGTAAATCAAATTTATCTATGTAATGAAGATAAATGGTTCCCCGGTTAACGTTCGCTCGATCAGAGATATCTTTAATCGTAATTTTATCAAAGCTTTTTTCGGCCATTAATTCAATTAAAGCATTTTTGATAGCTTCTTGACTTTTAAGAATTCTTCTATCTACTTTTGGCATGAGCATATTCACACACCTTTCTTGATATATGCAATGTTACACACGTAATCATCTTTTGTCTATGATAATAAACAGGTGTTGATTAATTAATGATGATTTATTTGTTTATAAATTAGATTAAATGATCTGTCATAATAAAAAAATTAGATCATAATGAACAAATCCAGTTAAACTGTTGATTAAACCACAAATCCTCTTATTTTAACTATTGAGGAGATAACATTTCTCTTTCATAATAATAAACAGATGTTGATTAATCAACTTCTGATGAAAAGATATCTTGAGTTTGTTCTTTATATGTTCAGGAGGATATTTGTTATTCCGCTTCTGCTTTTAGGAGGGACAGCATGCAGCAATGAATCAGATTTGCAGCATAAAAGTAATTTGCCGAACGTAAGTGAGAAAAAAGAGGAAGGTGTTATGGAAGAGATGAAAATTAAGCTAAGCGTTCATAACGAAGAACTTATTGTGAAAATGAATGACAATTCAACGAGCAGAGATTTTCTAGAACTGCTTCCGCTCACTTTAACATTTAAGGATTATGCTAGAAAGGAAAAAGTTAGTAATCCACCTCGCCAACTATCCGAAGAAGGAGCCCCTTCTGGTATTGAACCTCGTGTTGGAGACGTGACGTATTATGCTCCATGGGGTAATTTAGCCATTTTCTATGAAGATTTCAGCTACTCAAGTGGTCTTATTAAGCTTGGAGAAGTAGAGTCAGGTCTTGAAAGTATACCAAAGCTTCAAGGAGAGGTAAGGGTTGAGAGGCTAGAATAGTAAAAGCTTTTCAAGTAGAAGCATCTTTCAAAGAGTTTGAACGTTTTATTTACCGAGACATGAGGGTATAACGTTTTACAAGCCTTATTTAATTTGTAGGCTGCCAATTTAATAACTAAAAAATCTGTAAGTATACTCGTTCCATCAGCAACGAATACGCATTTTATATCTATGGAGGTAATAATGATGATTACTGCTAAAGCACGTGCCGTACATGGCCCAGATAAACCATTTAAAGCAACTGAAATTCAAAGACGTAGCTTAGATACACACGATGTGTTAATTGAAATTAAATACGCAGGTATTTGTCACTCTGATATTCATACTGCGCACGGTGAATGGGGAGATGTGAACTATCCGCTTGTCCCAGGTCATGAAATTGCTGGGATTGTAACGGATGTTGGAACGGAAGTAACAAAATATAAAGTTGGTGATCGTGTAGGAGTTGGGTGTATGGTGGATTCCTGCGGCGAATGTGAAAACTGTCGTCAGGGAGAAGAGCAGTATTGCTTAAATGGAATGACGCCTACCTATGCTGGAGTTGATAAGTACGGTGAACCTACTCAAGGTGGTTACTCAACGCATATTGTAGTCGTGGAAGACTTTGTTGTAAAAATTCCTGACAACATTGAGCTTGACGCTGCAGCACCTTTACTATGTGCAGGCATTACCACATTCTCTCCGCTAAACCGTTGGGAAGCTGGTCCTGGAAAGAAAGTTGCTATCGTAGGAATGGGTGGTTTAGGGCATATGGCTGTTAAAATCGCAAGCGCTATGGGAGCCGAGGTTACCGTGCTGTCACAAACCCTAAACAAACAACAAGACGGTTTAAACTTTGGTGCGAAAGATTATTATGCTACAAACGATCCTGAAACGTTTAAAAAGCTTAGCGGTTCGTTTGACTTAATTATCAACACAGTAAGCGCAAAAATTGATATGGATGCTTATTTTTCACTACTTACGCTAGACGGTACGCTAGTCAATGTAGGTGCTCCAGGTGAGCCTCTATCGCTGAACGTGATGTCGTTAATCGGTCATCGTCGCTCGTTTGCGGGGTCAATGATTGGAGGTATTCGCGAAACTCAAGAGATGCTAGATTTCTGCGGAGAACATGGAATCGTTCCAAAGGTTGAAGTCATTTCAGCTGACGAAATTGACGAAGCGTACAAGCGAGTACTAGCTTCAGATGTTAAGTATCGTTTTGTTATTGATACAAGTACGATGTAACAGAAAAAGTTTCTTTATTTAACAAGCCTCAAAACTATGTTTTTGAGGCTTGTTTGTTTTTTGTTCAATGTATTTCAGTGTATATATGCTTCATTATGTGTTTATATCTTCAAATGTTTATAATTATAAAATACCAAAAATAACCTTTTTTGCTATAGTAGAAGCTAAAGGAGGTATTTATGGTGAAATCAAAAGCTATTGTAAAACGAATTATAACGTTGCTGTTCTTACTGGAAATCTTTATTGCAATCATTTTTATTTACGAATACGTAACGAAAGATAACTATAGAAACCTATCAGCTCAAGAGATATCAACTTTTATAAAAAAGCGTTAAGTCCCCATTATACTAGGGGCTTAACGCACTATAAATTACAGGGCAACAACTTCGGTTTACGAATAAGTCGCAATTCTATTCGTTTACAATCCTCTTTTCTTTCTATTCGATTTTAATAGTTTGATCGCTAGTGGCACTAACGAAACAATCATTACGTATTTAAAATAAGGCTGAATTACTTCGCTAAAGTAAGTTAGCTGACTGATAGATTCGTTGAAGGGAATCCCTCTTAGTAGTGAAATGGCAATATATCCTCCACCAAAAACTACGCCTATGCTTATGGGAATGAGCAGAATACTTAGTAACAAAATAATGCTTTTCTTGATTATATTTATAGTCATCATACAGTACCTTCCAATTGATTTTATACTTAAACGGCTCTTTGAACATTTTTGACTTTATATACTTGTTTAACCATGAAGCTAATGATGAGTGTGAAGATCCCAACTATTACAATTAATAGATAAATAGTAGCAGAGAATGAATCTACTAAAAATCCAAATAAAATTTGCCCAATTGGTACAGCTGTTGTAGCCGCTGCGGTTTGGATAGACATTACTTTTCCTAACAAATCTTTTGGCGTTTTTTCTTGAATAATTGTATTCAAATAAATGTTAATGACGGTTAAGGCAAACATGACGAGCATTGAGCTTATCGTTACAACGATATATTTGGTGAATGAACTTTCAACGAGGCCACTTGTTCCAAGAGCCATCCCAAAGTAGATCCCCGCACAGCCAAGAACCCATAAATAGAGGTTATCACTTCTGATTTTGCTTTTTAAAAGCCCAATGGTCATAGCTGAAAAGATAATGCTAATGGAAATGCCAGACTGAGTAAAGCCAAAGAAGGTGTCAGGCATGTTGAAAAGAACTTTAATCATATAAGGTAATCCTACAAAAAACATAGGAGCAATAAACAAGCTCACAACAAATGCAACGATTATACTCTTTAAAATAAAGCGATTTTCGCGAATAATGTAAAAAGCTCCTTGCTTAAGATCTTTTGTTACCATCTGTATAAAGGGTTCAGGTGGTCTTTTTTCGTAAGGAATCTTCATAAATAGCTCAATAACAGCAGCTAGTAAAAACAGTAATGCGCTTGCGATTACAATTATTTTAATCCCCATAAAGCTGTATAATAAGCTTCCAACGATAGGGCCGACGAAATTAGCCATCGACATGACCCCAGAAATGATGCCGTTGCTCTTTAACAGTTGTTCATTAGTTACAAGCACAGGGATGCTGGATTGAACAGCAGGCTGATACATAGAGCTAATTAATGTTAATCCCATTAAAAGGATACCGATCGAAAGAACCGTTACGTTTCCGCTTAACAGCATGATTGCAAATATAATAATTAAGGCACTGCTACAGAAATCGAGAATAACCATCATCTTTTTCTTATCAAAGCGATCGGCAATAGCGCCTCCGATAGGAGATAGAAAGATAGTAGGGACTACTGAAAGCCCCATAATGGTTCCGAATATTGTAGCGGAACCCGTTAAATCAAGAACATAGAGTGATAAGGCAAATCTTAAAATGGAAGAACCAAAAATGGATATGATTTGACCAAATACAAGAATTTTAAAATCTTGACTAAATTTCTTCATGGCTATTTCACCAATAAATCTCTAAGCGTTAGAAATAAGACGTGCACTTTAACCTTTATTTCGGCAGACATCTCCTGTACGGCTTTATTTCCAACGTTGATTTCATTTATAACTCCAGATAGATAAGTTGTAATCAAAGTGACGACGTTTTCAATTGAAAGTGATGGATTGAAGACATTCTCGCTAATATTTTTTGTTAAGAAACTCTGAAATTGTTTCTGTAAATATTCCAAGTTAGACACTTCATGAAGCTGGTCTTTTACTTTTTCATAACGGTCTGGATATCTAGAATATAAATCCATAAGCTTATAAAAAATGGTCCCCTTGTTGAGTAGAGAGTGTTCCATATATTCACCAATATAGAGTAAAAACTTCTCAAGCTTCAGAACAGGAGTAACATCACTAGCATAAATTTCATCCACTTTGGCTTTCACTTGGCTATTTAGCGTTTCTTCGTTTAATAAACCGCTAAATATTTCATCAATGTTCGCAAAGTATTTATAAACGCCACCTTGACTCATGCCAGTTGCGATGACGATATCCCTCATTGATACGTCATGAATGGATTTTTCATTACATACCTTTCGGGCAACATCTAAAATTTCTGCTTTCTTTTTTTCAATATATTCTTGGCTCACTTTAGGCATAATATATTCGCTCCTTTAGCGTTGATAGAAAGTGTTTATTGCTTGAATAATAAGCTCTGCGCTTTTCTCGGCTCCCTTTTCTTTTTGGACACGACTACCAAGCTCTTTCGCTTTCTTTAATACGATATCTGTTTGAGTAAATGCAATGGCGTTTGCTAGCTTATCAGCTGTCAATTCCTTACGCGGAATAGACTCTGCACCAACCCCAAGCTCATTCATTCTTTTCCCCCAAGCGAACTGATCGTTGCCAAAAGGAATAATGATTTGGGGAACTCCAGAGCGAAGTGCCGCAGCAGTCGTTCCAGCGCCTCCATGATGAACAACAGCTGCCATTTGAGGAAACAGCCACTCATGAGGAACGCTTTTAACAAATAAAACATCCTTTGAGTTTTCTCTTTCTTCCATTCCGCTGCCGGCATTAATAATACCGCGCTTTCCATTCTTTTTAAGAGCTTTTAATACTAAATCTGTTGCTTGAGCTGCATTCTTTTTGTCTCCTACGCTTCCAAACCCTACATAAACAGGAGGAGGACCTTCTTTTAGAAATGTTGCTAACTCTTCTGATGGTTGATAATTAGAATGGTCCTCAATAAACCAATAGCCAAACGAATGAACGTGTTGGGGCCAATCTTTTGGAACTGAAAATACGCTTGGACTTAGCGAAAGAATGGTTGGATGCGTTTTTGTACGCTGTTTTGGATAAGGATTTGAAAACGCCGTAGGCAGCTGACCATATTGGCGAGTCCAGTATTTTTTAAGTCCAGTATTGGCCATTTTCCAAAATCCAGTCTCAAAAACTTTATGCGTTAATTTATTATAAGCTTTCCCAAGTCGAAGTCGGTCGTAAAACAAGATAGCAGGATATTCTTTAGTTGGTGTCATAGGAAATGGACAAGCTAATATGCTTGGAATTCCCATTTCTTTTGCTACAAAGTAGCCGATGGTAGCGCCAGGGTGGTAAACAATTGCATCAGCACCTTCACAAGCTTTGTGCATGTCTTCTTGACCACCAATCATTAACTCAGTCAACTCATCGTTTTTAAAATTAAGGCTTGTGAAAAATTTGAAAGGACTATCTGAATCTTTTACAACGCCACTTTCAAGAATTTTGTTGATGTCTCCACGGAGAGGAGCATGTTCAAACCCATAGCTTTCAACAAGTTGTTGATAAGATGTAGACGCTGCGATGCGTACTTTAAATCCTTTCTTTTTAAGCTCAAGACCTAACGCGATAAATGGCTGGGTATCTCCACGTGTACCGGTAGATAGCATTGTAATTAGCATGTGTAAAGCCTCCTTTATAAATAAACGACAACTATGTCGTTTTTATAAATATAAATCATTAAGATATGGCTGTCAATATAAAAATGACAACATTGTCGTTTTGTATGTGATGAGTGTTTAAAAAGAAGGAGAGATGTCTATAAACCTCTAAGTAATTTCTATTATTAGTCATGTAAAGAGGGATATAAACGAATGGAATCAAGTGTAAGGAGTACAAAGAGAAAATATATTAAAAAATGTTCGAGGGTTTGTGTCTTTGAATGTTTCTGTACTTTGGTTATTTAAAAGAGATAAGACATAGTAAACAATATATTTGACAATTTTGAAATGCGGGCATAGTATAGCATTGAATTTGCATTAGGGAAAAATATTAGATAAGGGGAAATATACATGTACAAATCTAAAAAAGTTTTATTGAGCCAAGGGTTGAAAGGAGACGTAATAAAAATTACTTCCTTGTTATTAGAAGGAACCATGAGAAGAAGGCTATTAGATTTAGGTTTTGTACCAGGTGCATTTGTAGAAGTGGTAAAAAAGAGTCCGCTTGGAGATCCGATTGCCTTTCGAGTGAGCCAAACAATCATTGCGCTTAGAAAAGAAGAAAGTAGATTAATCGAGGGGGATTTAGTTCATCATGAATAGTGCATATCGAATTGCCTTAGCAGGTAATCCAAACACTGGAAAAAGCACGCTATTTAACGCATTGACAGGATTAAAACAGCATACGGGGAACTGGGCTGGGAAGACCGTTTCAATGGCAGAAGGGTCGTTTACACATAAAGATAAAAAATATAAACTAATCGATTTGCCAGGGACGTACTCACTGTTTTCAAACTCGGCTGATGAAGAGGTAGCACGAAATTACATTTTGTTTGAACAGCCCGATATTACGCTTGTTGTGGTAGATGCAACGTCCTTAGAGAGAAATCTCAATTTAGCACTGCAAGTGATGGAGATGGCAAAGAATGTTATCATCTGCGTTAATTTAATTGATGAAGCAGAACGAAAAGGAATTAAAATCAACGAGAAAGTCTTAATGAAACGAACTGGGATACCAGTCATTAAGCTTTCTGCGCGAAATAAAGTTGGGTTTAATGTTCTGCTTGATACGATTGATCGCGTTATCGCTGGAGTCATTGAATGTCAGCCTGTTCAGACAGTCTATAGTGAGCAAATTGAAGAAAAAATAGCCAAGATAGAGTCAAAGCTTTTACGTTTAGATATTAATCACCTTTCTGCGCGTTGGGTAGCTTTAAGATTATTAGACGGAGATATGTCGCTAATGGAAGAATTGACGAATCGTTTAGGAGAAGGAGGAGAAACGCAGCATGGATATCAACAGCATATACTCAGAGGCTAAAGCTCTTTCATCCGAAGAACTTCGAGATGACATTGTGCATCATCTTTATAAAAGAAGCCGAGAGCTTTGCAGCGCAAGCGTTTCGTATAATAAAACAAAAACAGATAAAAAAACAGAAAAGCTAGATCAAATTTTCACGTCGCCTATTTGGGGTTTTCCGATTATGATTGCGATGCTAGGAGTCATTTTTTACATCACTATTGCCGGCGCGAACGTACCTTCTTCACTGTTAGCTTCTTTCTTTTCTTATATCGAAGGGTATATCACAGCATTCTTTAATGCCGTCAACGCTCCAGATTGGCTACACGGCGTCTTAGTTTTAGGATTATATCGTGGTTCGACGTGGGTTATTAGCGTTATGCTACCTCCAATGGCCATTTTTTTCCCAACGTTCGCTCTTCTCGAAAACTATGGTTATCTTCCAAGAGTTGCGTTTAACATGGACCGCTTGTTCAAACAAGTAGGCGCTCATGGGAAGCAATCATTAACGATGGCGATGGGATTTGGCTGTAACGCAGCTGCCGTAATGTCTTCACGTATTATTGAGTCTCCGAGAGAACGAATGCTTGCAATTTTAACGAACAACTTTGTACCTTGTAACGGCCGATGGGGAACGCTCATCGTATTAGCCTCTTTATTTATGGCAGCCAACGTAGCGAGTGGATTGAAGCCTCTCGTTACAACAGGAGTACTTGTTGGGCTTGTGCTATTTGGTATTATTGTTACGTTTTTTGTATCATGGCTATTATCAAAAACGTTATTAAAAGGCGTGCCAACTCACTATACGTTAGAACTGCCACCTTACCGTCGTCCAAAGTTTTTTGACACCATAGTACGTTCTTCTTTAACAAAGTCTTGGACAGTGTTAGTTCGAGCAGTGAAAGTAGCCGCTCCTGCTGCGGTTTTAACGTGGATTATTGCTAATATTCATATAGGTGACGTAAGCGTATTGCAGCATTTAGTAGGATATTTAGATCCATTTGCTCGGATGCTTGGATTAGATGGCTACATTTTACTTGCATTTATTCTAGGACTGCCGGCTAACGAAATTGTTTTACCCGTTTTGTTAATGGGCTATTTGTCGACGGGAGCACTGACTGAAGTTGATAACCTGGTAGATTTAAAGCAAATCTTTATCGATCAAGGCTGGACTTGGATAACGGCCCTAAACGTAATGTTATTTTCACTGCTTCATTATCCTTGCGGTACAACGCTATTAAACATATATAAAGAAACCAAAAGTAAAAAATGGACGTTTTTTGCCTTTTTAATTCCCACAGCTCTTGCTATTATCGTACCATTCATTGTATTTCAAACGGCTAAGCTCATGGGTTGGATATAAAGAACCTAACTATTTAAAGAAAAACAGGTGCTATAGCATCTGTTTTTCTTTAAGTTATATGTTAACTTATTTTTATTTTAAGTTTACATAAATGGTAGATTGTTATAAACTATTTTCATAATCTTGGAAAGGAGATGAGGTATTGAAGACGAGTAAAACAAAAGAAATAACGCTGATGGCAATGCTTGCCGTGTTAATTGCGATAAGCGGAATGTTTAAAATTCCGTCACCTTTCGTTGGGACAGAGTTTCAGCTTTCAGCGCCCATCGCTATCGTTATCGCCGCTACGTTTGGGTTTAAACGTTATTTTTGCGCAGGAATTATTGCCAGTATTATAAGCTTGCTACTAGGGACCCATACGCTGATCCATGTTTTAGTTGCCATGATCTTTCGGCTAGTAGCTGGAGGAATCATTGGCATATTTGGTACAGCGTTAGTCGTTGTGATGGTAGCAGGACCTTTAGGAACGATCGCTGCTCGCTACGTATTAGCAGCTGTAATGGGCGTTGATGTGACGGTGTTGCTGCTTGCCGCTTTGCCAGGAATGATTTTCACAGCTATTTCATCAGGTATTATGTATCCCATTATAAAAAAAAATATGAAGTCAACGATTTTTCAGGAATTTGTTGTAGATAGTGAGAAAAAAGGAGGAACGAGAAAGTATGAATCTGTTTAGCTTGAAGATGAGAGCTTCTAATCGTAATGTTGGTCATCTTTCGGGAGCGGAGAAACTGGTAAATGAAAGTCAATTACCTACCTATACCAATGCTTTATTACATAGAGCACTCCATCATTCCAAAGGCGAAGCAGATGAAGTTACGATTAAAGTCGAAACCATACAGCCAGGTGATATTCAACATTTAGACGCTTTACCCGTTACAACAGTAGAAGTTACTCATCATCAGGAAGGGATAGAAGAAGCAAAAAAGCTGCTTTTCGACTTAGGTTTAAAGCAAGCTGATGAAATCATTGAAATGCTGGGTTCATGTTCTTCTATGCGCGGCGCAATCTTATTAGACGTTGATACAATGAAGCGTATAGAGCCAAATCAAGAACGAGGAATTCGAGCAACGTATATGGATGCAAACCATGACTGCTTTCAAGAAGACCTGAAAAAGAAAAATCATTTTCAAGAAGCGCTTGTATTAGCGACAAAAGTAGCCCATGCGCCCAATATTATTGGTGAAATTTGTATCTCTGATGACCCTGAATACGTTACGGGCTACGTCGCTGCCAAAGAGATTGGTTACGTTCGAATTACAAAGCTAAAAGAGAAAGGAAGCCACTGTGGTGGTCGCATCTTCTTATATCGCCAATCCGACAGTAGCGTGAGTGCAACAATTACCTATTTAGAAAAGCAAACAGCAGTTGTACATATAGGCGACGAATCAAGATTAAATAAAGCTAAGCAGGGAGATAAATGGAAAAAAGTAAAAAGAGACCTAGACTTTTTGCAAAAAAATCATCTTTACAGATCTCTTAAAGAAATTCAAAGTGCACAAGATGCTCGTGTCAAGATGAATGACCGAGAGTATGTAATGCTTGCTTCAAACAGCTATCTAAATTTATGTAACCATTCGGATATAAAACGTTATGTGCTTCAAATGGGTGAAGCGTACGGCGTTGGTTCAGGCGGATCTAGATTAACAACAGGTACTACTTCACTTCATCGTCTTCTAGAAGAAGCGCTTGCGGAATTTAAAGAAACAGAAGAAGCGCTTGTGTTTAATACGGGTTACATGGCGAACATTGGTGTTATTTCATCTTTGTTTTCTGAAGGAGACGTCATTTTTAGCGATGAGCTAAATCACGCAAGCATTATTGACGGCTGTCGCCTTAGCAAAGCGAAAACCGTTGTATACAAGCATAATGATATGAAAGATTTAGAAGAGAAAATTCTAGCTCATCCCTGTGAGAATGGTTTAATTGTGAGCGATGCGGTTTTCAGCATGGATGGAGACATTGTCAACTTGCCTGAGCTGATGCGTTTAGCGAATCAGTACGGTTTATTTTCAATGGTGGATGAGGCTCACTCAACGGGTGTTCTTGGCGAGCGCGGTCGCGGAATTTGCGAACATTTTCAACTGAAGCAAAAGCCAGACATTATCATGGGAACCCTTAGCAAAGCGCTCGGTAGTGAAGGTGGGTTTGTATGTGGGAATAAGCTGCTCATAGAATACTTGAAAAATAAAGCACGAAGTTTTATCTTTTCCACTTCGCTATCACCGATAACAATTGCGTCGTCTCTGGCAGCACTGAGAATAGTAATGAACGACTACACGCTATTAAAAAAATTGCAGAATAATATTGCTTATTTTAATAAGTGCTTACAGCAAAATAAAATTCCTGCGCATTCACATTCAGCAATTTTTCCAATTATTGTGGGAGATGAACAAGTAGCAATGAATGTGTCAGCGAAGCTTCTTCAAAAGGGCTATTTTATTTCAGCGATTCGATATCCAACCGTTGCTAAAGGAAGTGCACGTCTTCGCGTATCACTAATGGCTAATCATTCAAAGGAAGAACTCTCAGAAGCAGCTCGCTTAATTAAAAAGTACATTGGCAACGTATAGGAGGTAGAAGAAATTATGGGGAAAGGCTTATTTATTACTGGGACAGGAACAGATGTTGGAAAAACATATGTAACGGGTTTGCTTGTGAAAAAACTCCGTGAAAACGGCTATGAGTGCGGTTATTATAAACCTGCGCTTAGCGGAGCAAAAGTAGAACACGCACAATTAGTTCCAGGGGATGCTAAGCACGTGCTTGAAACTGCAGGAATTCATGAGAAACCAGAAAATACGGTGTCTTATATCTATAAGCAAGCCGTGTCGCCTCATTTGGCTGCTAACCTTGAAGGAAATCCTGTAGATATTAAGGTTATTAAGAAAGATTACCAAAGGGCTCAGGCTAAGTATGACTATGTAGCGGTTGAAGGGAGCGGAGGAATTCTTTGTCCGATTCGCTGGGATGATCAGCATATTTTGCTAGAAGATATTGTGAAAGAGCTAGACTTATCTACGATTGTGATTGCAGATGCTGGACTTGGGACGATAAACGCAACCGTATTGACAATCGAATACTTGAGAGCGCGCGATATTGAAGTGAAAGGAATTATTTTTAACCGTTCACATGAAGGAAACATTATGGAAGAAGACAATCAAAGAATGGTGGAAGTACTAACAGGTGTTTCAGTAATCGGCTTGGTGAAGCAAAATGATACAGAGCTTGCAATGAAAGCAGAAAAAGTAGCGGAGCTGTTTGCATAATGAACAGAATTGAAAACATGAACTTAGTGGAAAAAGACTTAAAATATATTTGGCATCCCTGTTCACAAATGAAAGACTATGAAGAACTTAAGCCCATTGTTATTGAAAAAGGAGAGGGCGTGTACTTATATGATACGGAAGGAAACTCTTATTTAGATGTTGTGAGTTCGTGGTGGTGCAATCTTCTAGGTCACTGCAATCCCATCATTAACGATAAAATTAAAGCTCAGCTTGACCGCCTTGAGCACGTTATCTTTGCCAACTTTACGCATGAGCCTGCAATTAAGCTGTGTGAATCGCTAATGGAAATTATTCCTGAAGGACTAAGCAAATTTAACTTCTCTGATAACGGTTCAGCGGCTGTGGAATGCGCATTGAAAATGGCGTTTCAGTACCAATATCAAACTGGTCATAAAGAAAAAACAAGGTTTATGTGCTTCACAGACGGCTATCATGGTGAAACGATTGGTGCTTTATCTGTGGGGAGCTTAGACTTATATGCGCAAATTTACAATCCAATGCTGATGGATACAATTCGAATTGAAGCGCCAGATTGCTATCGATGTCCTTACGGAAAAACAAGAGATTCCTGTCAGGTCGAATGCTTTGTACAAGCAGAAAAAGCATTTGAAAAGCATGGTCATGAAACGTGTGCGATGATTGTAGAACCTATCTTACAAGGAGCAGCTGGAATGAGGATATATCCACCTCGCTATCTTCAAAAGCTAAGAGCGTTATGCGATGAGTATGGTGTACTGTTAATCGCTGATGAGATTGCAACGGGTTTTGGACGAACGGGCAAGATGTTTGCATGCGATCACGCGGAGATTACGCCGGATATTATGTGTATTTCAAAAGGACTCACCGGGGGCTATATGCCGATGGCGATTACTATTACGAGTAATCAAATTTATAAAGCATTTTATGCAGAATATAAAGAAGGAAAAGCTTTTATGCACAGCCACACCTACAGCGGTAACCCATTAGCGTGCTCTGCAGCTTTAGCGGTGGTGAATATTCTGAAGCATGATAAAGTGTTAGAAAAGGCATCCGTTCGAGCAGCTTATTTAAATAAAAGAATAAATGAAGCGTTATTAGACCATCCTCATGTTGGTGAAATTCGTGACATAGGATTAATACATGCTGTTGAGCTTGTGAAAAATAAGAAAACGAAAGAACCGTTTAGCTCAGAACATCGAATTGGTTATCAAATTTACAAAGCAGCGCTGAAGAAAGGACTCATCCTGCGTCCACTAGGGGATGTTCTATACTTTAATCCACCTTTAACTATTGATGAAGAAGAACTAGATGAAGCTATTAATAGCTGCGTAAACGCTATTAACGAAGTAATAGGTTGAAAAGAGCAAAAGCCGTATGCATATGCATGCGGCTTTTATGTGGCTGAGTTTAAGTAAATGATATAGCTTGCTATAAAGTAACAGGCAATAATTAAAATTGATGGAATAACATAAAACCATGAAGACGTGATGTTCTTTCTGGACATTGAAAATAGGCTAATGGAGATGAGTATCATTGACGCAACAATTGTATATAAGTGACTGCTGCTGGCTGCGCTTAACAGTGCGCCTTTGCGATAAAAGACGTCTGTTCCTGCTAAAATCAATAAATTGAATAAGTTACTTCCGACGATTCCACCAATCGCTAACTTGTAATTTTTTAAGCGAATACCGATAGCAACAGAAACGGCTTCAGGAAGTGACGTGCTGGCTGCAACTAAAAAAGAACCAACAAAGGAAGCGCCTAAACCTGTAATAACAGCGATACGATCACCTGAAATCGTTAAAATACTCCCAAAGACCATAATAAACACTGCTGCTACGGAAAAGCCAACAACGGCTCTTTTTAAAGTCGGCCCTCTATCTTGAAGATTTTCTTCCTGTTTCTCTCCTTCACTATGCTCTGCTGCATAGGTAGAAATGATTTTCACGCCTATAAAGTAGACGATAATTAAAATAACAGTATCAATTCCAACTCCAAAAATATGGTAAGGAATGTTAAAGAATAAAGAAGCTGCAACTAAAAAAGAGAGAAAGATGGTCAACAAAGAAGTATATCGATTTTCTTTGCTAGCATAGGTCATAATTTCGTGCTTTCGAAAAAATAAATCTAACGTAGCTAAAATCATCACGTTAAATAAATTACTTCCAAGAACATTTCCTACAGCTAAATCAGGGTTTGAAATAATAATGGACGTAACGCTTGTTGTAATCTCTGGTAATGATGTGGCTCCACCCAGTAAAAGAGCAATCAGTACGCCGCTTAAAGCAGATTTTCGCTCGATAGCATCTGCATAAATAGATAATCGAATGGCTAGAAACACCGTAATAGCAGCTGAAATACCAAATGCTAAAAATACCAATAAAAGCAATCCTTTCTATATTAAATCTTAAGAGTCGTTAACATCATATCAAGTATAGTAAAATCAAGCACGCAACAGCTCTCTTTAGTGTGTGCTGAAAAGTGAAATTGAATAAGTAATAGAAGTGAAAAAAACTGTTTAGTTGAAGGTGCGCTGGGGAAATTAATTTCGAAGGGGAAAATTTCGTGATTTTAACACTTGACTGTATACCTATAGGGGTATATAGTGTGGGTATAGATTAATGAAAAGGCGGTGTGTTTAATGGGCTATTTAGCGGTAAGTGCTCTGATACTTATTTTAGGAGCTGTCGTGTATAGGCGTTATTATCTCGTTAAAGGTGTTCAATGCGTTAAGAACTGTAAAGGGATACAAGATAAACTACTATGTGTGGATATTCGTAATTATAATGAAAGAACCGAAGGTGAAAATCTAAACGTAATGAACATTCCTTATGCGTATTTAAAACGTTTCTATTCTGAAATACCAGACCAACACATCCACATCATTGCACAAGATAAAGTAGAACTACGCTTAGGAATTCGCTTTTTACGCCAAAAAGGATATACCGTTACAAGCTATTATCTAGCTACTTGCCCTTGTAAAAGAGAAGTAGAGCTAGTTGGCTGTGGAGCATAAGCTTAGCATACATTTTCATATACCTAATGGGGTAAGGTGAATGGAAATTAATGATAAAGCACTGAACGTAAAGGAGAATGGATATGTTACTTAAATATTTCTATGATGAAAAATTAGCACAGGCTTCTTATCTGGTAGGGTGTCAAGCTGCAAAAGAAGCTATTGTTGTAGATCCTGCTCGAAATATTCAACCATACATTGAAGAAGCAGAAAAAAATGGAATGAAAATCATTGGTGCTTTAGAAACCCATATTCATGCTGACTTTGTGTCTGGAGGTCGTGAGTTAGCTGAAAGAGTAGGGGCTACGTTATACGTATCAGATGAAGGAGACGCAGACTGGAAGTATCAAAACATTGATCACTTACCTCATAAATTGCTAAAAGGTGGGGACGAGTTTAAGGTTGGGAATCTAACATTTGGTGTAGTGCATACGCCTGGACACACGCCGGAAAGCATTTCGTTTACGTTAACAGACGGCGGGGCCAAAGCAGATGAACCAATGGGTGTTTTCACAGGAGACTTTGTGTTTGTGGGAGATGTCGGGCGCCCGGACTTATTAGAAAAAGCAGCGGGTGCACAGGGAACAGCACAGTCAGGCGGATATCAATTGTTTGAATCTCTTCAAAAGTTTAAAGAGCTTCCTGATTTTATGCAGCTTTGGCCTGGACACGGAGCAGGAAGCGCTTGCGGAAAAGCTCTGGGTGCCGTGCCTTCTTCAACTGTGGGGTATGAGAAACGCTTTAACTGGGCGCTACAGCATGAGGAAAAAGAAGCGTTTGTAAAAGCTTTGTTAGATGGTCAGCCAGAGCCACCTAAATATTTTGCAGTGATGAAAAAAGTGAACAAAGTAGGGGCAAACAGCTTATCAAAGCTTCCAAAGGTTAATAAGCTAGCAAATGTAGCCGAAGTAGAAAAACAAATTCAAGCAGGGTACCAAGTAATTGATACAAGAAGCGCAGCGGAATTTGCTGAAAGTCACGTAGAAGGAACGATTAATATTCCATTTAACAATTCATTTGCAAATTGGGCCGGCTGGATTGTGAATTATGACCATCCATTATATGTGCTAACAGCAGATGAACAGATTGGTAAACTTGAAAAAGTGTTACATTCTGTTGGGATTGATCAGCTGGTTGGCTACTATGATGCAAAAAAAGCAGTAGTAGAAGCTTCTACTACGCAGTCTTATGAAAACATTACTCCTAAACAAGCAAAAAACATGCTTGATCAAAACAAAGCACAAGTACTGGATGTTCGAAGCTTAGAAGAGTGGAAAACAGGTCATATCGAAGGCGCCATTCACATTATGCTTGGAACCTTGCTAGATAGAATCGATGAGGTGCCAGCTCAGCGTCCGCTAATTGTTCAGTGTGGTTCGGGTGTTCGTTCTGCGATTGCGATTAGCCTTCTTCAATCCAAAGGCATAACGGACGTTTACAATTTAACAGGTGGATATAGTCAGTGGAAACAGGAGATTCAAGAATAAGCTAAAAAAACCGCTATGCGTTATAGAGATTGATACGCATAGCGGTTTTTTAGTATGTACTAAAATTTAATGTTTCAAACTATTCACTTTTAATCTACAATAAAGTAGATAGATTTTTTTGACTATATAATTAAGAATGTGGAAGTTTCATAAATACTACAAGATAAAGACGGAACAAATAGGAGATAATAAATATGCAAGTGATGCAAGACTTTATTATGACATATGGCTATCTGGCCATTTTTCTCATGCTAACTTTGGGGATTGTTGGGCTACCTATTCCTGATGAAGTTATGATGACGACGGTAGGCTATTTCACCAATACAGATTTTATTAACTACGGAGCTGCTATTATCATCAGTTTTTTTGGTTCACTTCTAGGGATGATGATCAGCTATATGATTGGAAGAAAAGCTGGGAGGCCATTTATTGATAAGTACGGCAAGTGGGTCGGTTTGAAAGAAAAGCGAATGATCCAAGTTGAAAAGTGGATGAAAAAGTATGGGCCCTATTCAATCATTTTAGGCTATTTTATCCCAGGGGTTAGGCACTTGATGTGCTATTTTTCTGGCATTGGTAAAATGAAGCTTAAAACGTATATTGCTTTTGCGGCCATAGGTGCCTTTTTGTGGTGTTTTGTATTTATTACGTTTGGAAAGATGGTAGGGGTTATTCAGTAGGTATAATGCAAAAAGCACATTTATACCACATTTACCCTTGTCTAAAAGGCTACATAAATGATAAAAGAAGATTGCAAAAACTCCCTTGGGCATCAAAGGGGGTTTGTTTTTAGTTATTTGAAGGGGTATGTTAACTAGGCCTGTATAGTCTTTACATAAGATTATAAAGAAAAACCTACATAAGTGTGCATGAAATGTCGGATAAGTCTGTTTCAACCCTGCTATTCTGATAACAAGGGAGGTCATAAGAATGGATTTGCTTAAGAATATGAATGAAGCTTTAGACTATATTGAAGAGAACTTAACCAATGATATCAATTTTAAAGAAGTAGCAAAGTTAGCTCTGTGCTCTGAGTATCATTTTAAAAGGATGTTTTCTTTTCTTGCAGGCATTACTTTATCAGAATATATTCGAAGAAGGCGTCTTACTCTGGCAGCATTCGAACTTAAAAATAATAATATGAAGGTTATTGATATTGCGATTAAATACGGATATAACTCACCAGATTCCTTTACTAGAGCTTTTCAGAATCTACATGGTCTAACTCCTTCAGAAGCTAAAAAGAATGGTTATTCACTCAAAGCTTATCCGAAAATGACCTTTCAGCTATCTATAAAAGGAGGAAACGAAATGAACTATCGCATTGAAGAAAAAGAAGCATTTCGTATAGTCGGAATTAAAGAAAGAGTACCTATCGTTTTTCATGGAGTTAACCCAAAGATTGCAGCTATGTGGGAAAGCTTAACCCATGAAACGATAAATCAATTAAAAAAACTTTCTAATGTTAAACCACTGGGGATGCTTAGTGCATCTGTGAATTTTTCAGAAGGACGAATGGAGGAAAAAGGTGAGCTTGACCACTATATCGGTGTAGCAACAACTAAGGGTTGTCCCGATAATTTAATGCAACTGGAAGTACCGGCTTTAACATGGGCTGTATTTGAAGCAATTGGGCCGTTTCCTGATACTTTACAAGATGTCTGGGGGCGAATCTACTCTGAATGGTTTCCATCCTCAAGTTATGAGCAGGTAGACGGACCAGAAATTTTATGGAATGAACATAAAGATGTAACCTCACCAACTTTTAAAAGTGAAATATGGATACCCGTATTAAAACGGCAGTGATAACTTTATAACCAATGCTTTTGATAAAGAAAAAGGAGATCGCAAATGTGGTCTCCTTTTTTATTTTGTCATGTAATCTATAAAATGGATAATACAAGCAAAAAAGAATAGTTACGAAAAAATCATTGATAAATCGTAACTATTACGATAAAATTTAAAACGGAATTATTACGAATTTACTAAAAAGGAGCAGTGAAACGTGATTAAAAGACTAGTAGATAAAAGTAAAAACATAGGCGTACTTACATACATCAAGCATAACGTTCCTAAAGTAGGGATTTTAATCGTTTGCGCTATGCTCTTAAGCGCTTGTATGGGAGGCGGAGATTCAACAACCTCTAAAAACGAAGGCAAGCACATTAACTTCTTGTATAACTTCTCTACAAATTCACTAGATCCACATGTTGATTCTAGCTATGTACCGCTACGAGCGGGTATTACAGAAACACTTATTCGACTTGATGAAGAGAATTTAAGCATTGAACCTTGGCTAGCTGAGAGCTGGGGTGGAGAAGATGGTCAAAACTGGACAATTAAGCTGCGTAAAGATGTAAAGTTTCAAAATGGCAAACAGATGGATGCTGAAGCTGTGAAAAAATCGTTAGAACGAGCGTTAAAAGAAAATGTTGCTATCCAGAATGCACTGAAGATTGATACAATTAAAGCTGATGGCTTTACGCTTACGATTAAAACGACAGAGCCGTTTCCAGAGTTTATTTCGGAGCTTGTTAATCCAAACGTTGCCATTATCGATGTATCTGAAGAAGATGTTGTAAATAAACCAGTTGGCACAGGTCCGTTTAAGCTTGCTTCGTTTACACCAGGAAGCAAACTAGAGCTTGAGCGTTTTGACGATTATTGGGACGGTGCTTCAAAGCTTGACTCCGTAACATTTGCGTTTAATGAAGATGCCAATGCGCGTACCTTAGCATTAAAATCTGGACAAACAGACATTGTCTATCGTCCAGAGGTAGAAAGTTTAGATTCACTTAAAGAAGATTCAAAAATGAAAGTTGAATCAACGGCAACGTTCCGCGTGCATCAGCTAACCATGAATATGCAAAGAGAAGAAATGAAAGATATCAATGTACGAAAAGCGCTGGATGCATTAATTGATCGCCAAAAGATTGTAGATAAAATTCTATTAGGTCATGCTGAAGCAGCAAGAGGCCCATTTTTACCTTCATTACCTTTTGCCCCAACGTATGATAAGCGCCAAACGGGGTCAGATGTAGCTGTTCAATATTTGAAAGAAGCTGGTTATACGTTAAAGAACGGAAAGATGCAAAAAGACGGAAAGCAGCTGAGCTTGACGTTATTAACCTATCCAGCTAGAGCAGACCTACCGCTAATTGCACAAGTGCTTCAATCAGATGCAAAGCAAATCGGAATTGATATTAAGATAAAACAAATTGAAACACCGGAAGAGTATATGGCGTCACATCGCGATTGGGATATCGCAACGTATAGTAACTTAACGGCACCGCGCGGAGATGCTGGTTACTATTTAAACGCAACGTATCATCCAAAAGGAGCACTAAACTTTAGCCAAGCAGATGAGCCAGAGTTGACGGGTATTATTGACGAATTAAATCGTACAGTAAATCAAAAGAAACGCGCTGAGTTAGCAGAAAAAGCAGCGGACTATGTAGATGACAACGTCATTAACTCGTTTATGTTACATCCATCAACAATCGTTGCTTACAACAAGGATAAAGTGAAAAACTGGTTTACGGCTAAAAGTGAATACTACATGATTACCAATAAGTTGGATGTGAAAGAATGATTAAGATTCTTTTCCGAAAGTTTTCGGAAGTTCTATTTTTTATATTGTTTATAACATTTGTAAGTTTTATCTTTATTCGGTTAGCACCGGGAGATCCCGTGCTAACCATTTTGAACGTTGATGAGCTCTCAGTCAGTCAAGAGCAAGTAGAAGCACTTCGTGAAGAGATGGGTTTTAATGAGCCCGTTCTTGTGCAGTATGGGTTATGGTTAGCGAAATTTGTTCAGTTGGATTTCGGGCAGTCGTTCGTAACGGGACAAGACGTGATGAGTACAATTATGGCTGCTCTCCCCGCTACCTTAGAGCTAGCAAGTGGAGCCGTTTTTGTCATGCTTGTCGTTGCGATTCCGTTAGGTTCGCTATCAGCACTTTACCGAGACAGCTGGATAGATAAAGTAAGCCGAACGCTTTCAATTGTTGGAGCAGCAATTCCAAGCTTCTGGTTAGGGCTTATTTTTATTGATTTATTTGGCGTTCGTCTAAGCTGGTTTCCTACGATGGGAAGAGACGGGTTATTGTCGCTCGTTTTACCTTCCATTACGTTAGGCTTAGCAATTTCAAGCGTTTATGTTCGCTTGCTTCGTTCAAGTTTATTGGACTCTTACAGCGAAGAATTTATTCGCGCAGCACGAGCTCGTGGGTTATCAGAAGCACGAATCTTTTTTATGCACGCTTTTCGCCACAGTATCCCTCCTGTCATTACGGTGTTTGGTGTTAGCCTAGGCAGTTTAATAGGTGGGGTTGTAGTTATAGAGGTGCTGTTTGCATACCCTGGAATCGGCAAGCTCATTGTTGATGCAATTCGCCAGCGTGACTATCCGCTTATTCAAGGATATATACTTGTTATGGGAATGATTGTGTTTATCGTGAATACATGCGTAGACCTGTCATACCGTTATTTAAATCCTGAAATGAAATATAGAGAAAAGGAGAGTAAGTGATGAAAGAGTCTTTATCATATTTGCCACTTATGAAACAACAGCGTAAAGTCATCATGCCGCTCGCCTTTATTTTTTTTATTGTTATCGCAGCATCTATCTATGCATTTTGCTATTTAAAGTATGATCCAAGTCTTACGAACTTAGAGAAGAGACTGGAAGGAATGAGCATGGCACATCCTTTGGGAACCGATCATTTAGGGCGAGATATCTTAACTCGCTTGTTGCTCGGTGCTAAGCAAACAATTGGGTTTAGCGCGCTTGCATTAGGAGTAGCTTTGCTCGTAGGAATTCCAATTGGCCTTATTTCAGGCTATAAGCGCGGAGTGATAGATCGATTGTTTATGAGAATTGCAGACAGCTTTTTAGCGTTTCCTGATACGGTAGTAGCCATTGTACTAAGTGGTCTATTGGGCCCTGGGATCGGAAATCTCGTTTTTGCAATTGTGATGGTGAAATGGGTGAACTACGCGCGACTTGTTCGAAGTACCGTGTTAGCCGAATCACAAAAAGAATATGTATTAATAGCTCGTACAAACGGATTATCCCCTTTGCGCATTATGAAAAAGCACTTAGCTCCACATATCATTGGGCATGTGCTTGTCATGGCAAGTTTGGACTTAGGGAAGATTATTCTTTTAATTTCGTCTTTATCTTATATTGGATTAGGTGCGCAACCTCCTGTACCAGAGTGGGGAGCAATGCTCAATGACTCGCGCCCATATTTTCAATCTAATCCTGAGCTGATGATTTATCCCGGCTTAGCAATTGTAGGCGTAGTGCTTGTTACTAATATTATCGGTGATTATCTGCGTGATCAATTTGATGTAAAAAAGGAAGTGCAAAAATGATTCTGTCGATTGAAAAGCTGTCAGTAAAAAGTAAGGAAAAAAAAATTCTTGATAACGTATCACTACAGCTTGAAAAAGGTGAGTGGTATGCCCTTGTAGGACAAAGTGGTAGCGGAAAAAGCATTTTATCACAAACGATTGGTCAAATGCTGTCGCCTAACTTAAAAGCTGAAGGCAAAGTCAATTTTAACGGAGAAAACACTCTTTCTTTTGGACGAAACGATATGAAAAAAATTCGAGGTCGGAAAATTGCATATATTTTTCAGGATTATCAAGGTTCATTTACACCGTTTCGAACCATTGGACAGCATTTTCAAGAGTATCAAAAAGTACATGGCGTGAATGATAGAAAAACTCGGAAAAGTAATGCGATTCAAGCTCTAGAATCAGTAGGATTAGATGAGGAGTTTTACAAACGCTATTCGTTCCAGCTAAGCGGTGGTCAGCTTCAGCGCACGTCAATCGCGTTATCTCTTTTACTATCACCTGAACTCGTTATTGCCGATGAAATCACAACAGCCCTTGATAGCGTATCAGCTCATCGAATTTTACAATTATTAAAAGAAAAACAGCAAGAAACGGGCTGTGCAATTTTATTTATTACGCATGACTGGCGACATGTTAGAAAATATGTAGACCGCTTAGCCATTATGAAGGAAGGTAAGATTGTGGAATCTGGTGATAAAACAAAGGTGCTCACGAGTCCTCAGCATGAATACACAAAGCAGCTAATCGCAGCGGCACCTGTATTAAAAGCAAGCGAGCTAGCTGTGCAAGAAGGAGTGTTATAAGGTGAGCTTTTTATCTGTTCAAAACCTTAATAAAGTATATGCTGGTCAGCAGGTTTTAAAGAACGTTTCGTTCGAATTGAAAAAGGGAGAGTGCTTGGGGCTTGTAGGCGAGAGCGGATGTGGGAAAAGTACGCTTTCACGCTGTTTAATGAGATTAGAAGAAGTAAATAGCGGAAAAATTTTATTTAAAAACCAAGAAATTCAAAGCTTAAGCAACCGTAAGCTAATGCCGATTCGGAAAGGTTTTCAAATTGTATTCCAAAATCCAACAGCGGCATTGAACCCCAAATTAAAAATAAAGGAATCACTGCTAGATCCGTATATACAATATGAAAAGCAGTTAAACCTTCGCTATTTTTCATTTTCATCAAAAGAACAGTTTGTGTCTGAACTGCTCAACATCGTTGGGTTGCCTACTAGCTTTGCTGATCGATATCCCCATGAACTAAGCGGAGGGCAAAAGCAGCGTGTAACTATTGCTCGTGCGATTAGTATTGAGCCTGAGCTTGTGATACTTGACGAACCCACTGCAAGTCTCGATGTCATTTCGCAGCGTAGTATCTTACACTTATTAGAAGATCTTCGCGATCATCTTGATTTATCCTACTTATTTATTTCACACGACCTTACAGCGGTAAAAGAGCTGAGTCAACGCATCATGGTAATGAAGCATGGTGAGGTTGTGGATATGTTTCCGACTGAAGAGCTGTTTCATTTACAGCGAAACACCTATACAAAAGAGCTTGTCTCCATTTTTTAAGCATTGTATCTTTTAAAAGATACAATGCTTTTATATTAATGATAATATTATTATGTTAACTAAGACTAATAGATGAAAAGGAGAACATTTTGTTGAAGATACTTTTATTTGAACAACCGCAAGCGGCTCCAGTTACGCAATATGAATCTGAGCTGTCAAGTTATTTAAAGGTAGCTACATTGGAAAATACTTCTATAGGGATAATGTACGTTGAACCAGATGGAATTATAGGCCATCACGAAGCAGCAAGTAAACAGCTGTTTTTGGTGATTGAAGGGGAAGGCTGGGTAACAGGTGATGATGAAGTAAGGAAACCAATCAAAAAAGGACAAGCAGCGCTTTGGGAAACAGGCGAATGGCACACGTCAGGAAGTGATGGAGGAATGACGGTGCTTATCATCCAATCAAATAGTATACATATAAACCCACTTCTTTAGTAAAGAAGTGGGTTTTATCTTGTAACAAGTAGCAAGGCTTTTCATGAATAGGAGTTGGTAATGAGGAGAATCTAAGAATAGAAAAACCTTTGTATACATTAAAAAGGATGATGACTTTGAAAACATCAGAAAATAAATTACTAGTGGATAGCAAGCAGTTTCAACAGCAATTGGCTGAAGATTTAGGTGCGAATTCGGACTTAATTACTCGCGTTTTTACCATAGATAAAAAGTCAGAGTTAGTTATTGCCTATATTGAAAGTATTTGTGACATCCACGTTATTCAATCTGCAATTGTTAAGCCTATTAACGAACTATTTGAACATTCTTCAGTGGGAAATTTAAAACAACATCATGAACTGGTGCAACATTTAAGAAATTATTCTTTATCTGCGGCGAGAATACAAACAATAGACTCCTGGACAGCCGTTCTCGATGCTTTAGTATCAGGAAATACGGTTATATTTGTACCGAAAAGCCCGGAAGTAATTGTGGTTGGAACAAAGTCTATTGAATCAAGAAGCGTAACGGAACCAACGACTCAAGTGCTTGTTCGAGGTCCTAAAGATGGATTTACTGAAATGCTTCAAACAAATATTGCGCTTATTCGTTCACGCATCCAGTCCTCCAAACTAAAGGTTGAGCTATCAAAATTAGGCACAACAACTCAAACTGATATAGCCGTTATGTATATTGATGGCGTAGTAGATCAATCAATTCTAGAGAGTGTAAAAAAAAAGCTAGCCGATATTAGAATAGATGGTGTTTTAGAGTCAAGATACTTAGAAAGTTTCTTAGAAGGAGAGGAGTATTCTCCATTTCCTTTAACGTGCACTACAGAGCGACCAGATGTAATTGTAGGAAACCTTCTTGAAGGGCGAATTGTTGTTTTAATCAACGGTACCCCGTTTGCCATGATATTGCCAACATTATTTATGGATTTTTTTAAAACGGCTGAAGACTATTATGAAAAAGCTGATATCAGTTCAATGGTAAGGTTAATTCGAATCTTTGCTTTTGTGTTATCTCTTGTTACACCTGGTTTATATGTGGCTCTTGTTACCCATCACATTGGCATGATACCAACAGGTTTAGCTATTAGTATCGCTGCCCAGCGAGAAGGAGTACCGTTTCCAACAATTGTAGAAATCTTTTTGTTAGATATTACGTTTGAGATATTACGTGAAGCAGGCATACGAATTCCTCGGGCATCAGGGCAAGCTGCATCAATCGTTGGAGCGTTAATTATTGGACAAGGGGTCGTAGAAGCTGGATTTGTATCCGCTATATCTACTATCATTGTAGCTTTGACAGCCATAAGTAGTTTTGCAGTTCCTCAATATGACATCGGTGGCTCAGCTCGAATGTTACGATTTGTCATGCTAGTGATGGGAGCTTTCATAGGACTATATGGTATTATTCTCACTTTATTTGTTATTGTTTTTCATCTTGCAAAACTCTCTTCCTTTGGTGTACCTTACTTTTCACCTATTTCTCCATTCAATGCAGCTGCTCAGCAAGATAACTTTATTCGTTTACCTTGGAAGATGATGAAAAGAAAGAGAAACGTCGTTAGGGATAAAAAGTAAGAAGAGGGTGATTGATGTGAAGCGTTATAGTCAAGCAATAAGCAAATGTGTACTAGTAGCTTTTGTTTTCACCTTATTGAGTGGATGCGCTGACTATCGTGAAATTAATGAGCTGAGCTTTGTTTTAGGCATTGCTTTAGATAAGGGAGAAAACAGTCCGTACAAAGCAACACTTCAAGTTGTTAACCCCTCAAATGTATCAACCGCTACTAGCTCAAGTGGAGGACCTAGCATTATTAATTTTGAAGGTGAAGGGAAAACGCCGGGAGAAGCTATTTGGCATAGTTTTAAAAAGACTTCCCGTTATGTTAGCTTTCCACATTTAGAGGTTTTAGTTATTAGTGAAGAGTTAGCGAAAGAGGGTATTTTGAACATATTGGAAGTATTTGAACGTGACTTTCAACTACGCTTATCTACCACGGTTTTGTTGAGTCATAATACATCAGCTGCTTCAATTTTAAAAGTGCTTACACCCCTCAATAAAATAACGAGTGAAGCGTTAGTGACAAATGTGGAAAATATTCAAAAAGTTGTTGGGACTAATTCGAGATTAACCATTAGTAAAGTTATTCAATATACCAAAAATGCTGAAGAAGATATCACGATTTCAACAGTTACGTTAAAAAGCAAAAGTAAAAAAATGAGCGAGGTCGCGAATATCGAAAGGACTGATCCAATCAAGCCAGAAATTGACGGAACGGCTTTTTTTAAAGAAGATCGCTGGGTTGGATGGAAAGGTGGACAAAGTACCAGGGCTCTAGTAATTGCTTACAATGAAGGAGAAGTGATGTATATAACAGCTCCTTTTAGCGAAGGTGAATTTATCACGTTACGTCTTTTAGATATGAAATCTAAAAGATATGCAAAAATAAAAAATGGTAAGGCTCAATTAACAATGGATGTAAAAGGAAATGCTACAATTTCTGAAATTATCGGGCCTTACGAACTAGCTAATAACGAAGATTTAAAACCTTTAGAAAAAGTAATTGAGAAAAAACTTGAAGAAGAAATTCAACAAATGTTCAAGTTTTCACAGAAGCTGGGTGTAGATAGCTTTGGATACGGAGAACAATTAGCCATTCAACATCCTACACAATGGAGTAAGTTTAAAGATTCTTGGCGATCTATTTATAAGAATGCTGAAACAAATGTCCGAGTAGATATTTCAATTAAAACAGAGGGAGCTAGAAAAAATTCTATTAAGTTTTACGAAAGAGGAAGTGGTCATGATAACTAAAATAAGTAGTTTTCAATTCTTTTGCCTTATCGTACTATTTGAGCTGGGTAGTGCCCTTTTATTGGAGATAGGGAGCGCAGCAGGTAGACATGCATGGATTGCCATTCTAATGGGAGGGTTATTAGGCTGTGTACTTTACTTAGCTTATCTTAAGCTTTATCATTACTATCCAAACCTTACTCTTACTGAGTTAATTCAGTCAGTCTGGGGAAAATATGTTGGCTGGATAGTTGCGCTGATTTATGTACTTTATTTTATGTACATGGCAGCACGTATTCTTCGCGACTTTACAGACCTTTTAATCATCACTTCATATCGCAATACATCTTCAGTAGTAGTTGCTGCACTTATGGTTGCTGTTAGCATTTACGCAGTAAATCAAGGTATCCAGACAATTGGACGAGTTGCGCTTATGAGTATTGGAATGCTTGTTACTATTTTTTTTCTTTTGCACTTATTTGAAATTATTGGGGGGATTGAACAAATAGATAATATAAGGCCCATCTACCCGAGAGATTGGATGCCGACCTTCACAACAGTTTTTCCAAAGGTACTGACAATTCCGTTTGGAGAAATGATTACGTTTGTAATGCTGTTTCCTTTTATTAGTAAACAAAGGAATCTCAAAAAGGTAGGAGTGTACGGAATTATTGTAAGTGCTAGTTATTTGGCCTTTTCATCCATAACGAATATCATGATTTTAGATGAAGAAACGGTTGCAGAATCGACCTTTCCTTTATTGTCAGCTATTTCTCTTATTAACATAGCCAACTTTATCACACGTTTAGAATCGTTAATTGTGATTACGTTGGTAACCCTTGGTTTATATAAGCTAATTATTTTTTTCTATTGTGCTGTTCGAGGAGCTACAGATCTTTTTAAAAAGAAAAAAATGAAGCATTTCATTTTGCCAATAGCCCTACTGATTTTAATTTTGTCTTTTGCTATTGCACCAAATCACATTGAACATTTGTATATAGGCCTAGAAATAGTTCCTTACTATGTACATTTGCCACTTCAGATTATTATTCCCATTCTCCTATTAGTGACTGCAATAATTAAAGCAAAGTACATAGTACATAAAAAGTAAAACAGCGTACGAGTTCAGTACGTACGCTGTTAGAATTATTGCGGCTCCTGATAATACATCAGCAAGAAAAAGCTCGCTTCTTTTTCTGTTCGGTTTATATAACTATGAGGTGAGGAGCCTGGAAATTGAAGCGCATCTCCAGATGTTAGTACGTGTTCTTCTCCGTCTATTATAACAGACAGACCTCCGTCTTTTACCAGCAGGTATTCTTCTCCAAGGTGAGATTTTGCTCCGTGCGTACAGCCAGGAGCAAGCGTCACAATATATACTTCAAACTTTTTTTCAGGGTGATAAGGAAAGAATGGATAAACAACGTAGCTGCCTTCATTGTCTGTAATAGGTTTAAGATCTTTTAGCTGAACTTTTTTCACCTGGGCCTTTTGCTCTTGAATAAACGATGAAAAGGATACTTGGAGGCCATTGGCAATCTTCCATAGCGTCGTAACAGTTGGGCTGGATTTTCCATTTTCAATTTGCGCGAGCATCGCTTTACTGACACCTGTTAGCTCAGAAACTTGCGTGAGGGATAAATTTCTTTTTTTTCGAATGCTGATTAAGTTAGCCGCAATCGTTTGTTGAATATGGTCCATAATAGGTCTCCTTTAACATTTTTATACAAACAGTATAACATACAGTTGTTTGTTATAACAGTTGATTGTATAATATAATGAACAAAGGAGGGGTAATGTGATTACAGAAAGAGCATTTGTTCAAAGTGAAAGTGCAGTTCCCACTTTTTCACAAGGAATTAAAGACTGTATTCCCACGCTATTAGGATACATAAGTATTGGTATTGCTTGTGGAGTAGTAGGAGTAGCTTCAAAGCTTAGTGTTTTAGAAGTCGCACTATTAGCGATATTTGTTTATGCAGGAGCGGCTCAGTTTATTATTTGTGCGCTGCTTGTCGCTGATAGTCCGGCATCAGCTATTATTTTAACTATTTTCATCGTGAATTTAAGGCACCTTTTATTATGTGCAACGCTTGCTCCACACTTTACGCGCTATTCATTAATAAAGAATATAGGTATTGGAGCTCTTATTACAGATGAATCATTTGGTGTTGCAGCTAATAAAATTGCAAAGGGTGAACATGTAACAGATCGCTGGATGAATGGCTTAAACATCACGGCATACCTTTCATGGATTTGTGCTTGTGTTGTGGGAGCGTTATTTGGAAACGTGATTGCAGATCCTCAAGCTTTAGGTCTTGATTTTGCTTTGATTGCTATGTTCGTTGCCCTGCTTGTTCTACAGCTGCAAAGTCTTGCTCCAAAAAAACTTAGACATTCTCTTACCCTAATCGCATACATGACTATTGCGATGATTACGCTATCGTTTTTTATGCCTTCGCACGTAGCCGTTATTGTGTCAACTATCATTGTTGCAACGATTGGAGTGATGACTGAAAAATGAGTCTGGATTTATCAACGCTACTGATTATTTTAGGATGTGCACTTGTAACGTTTATTCCACGGGTTGTACCATTTGCAATTGTTCGAAACATGACGTTGCCAGAACCGGTTCTTAAATGGCTTTCATATATTCCCGTTTGTATCTTAACCGCTTTGGTAGTAGAAAACTTCACCGTACAAACAGAAAATGCTCTTCAAATAAACTGGGAAGTTATCATTGTAATTATCCCAACAATTTTCATTGCGATTCGAAGCAAGAGCTTATCCGTTACGGTTTTAAGCGGAGTAGCCTTAATGGCCGCAGTTCGCTTCATTATGGGATAAATAAAAAACGACTAGCCAATTGGTTAGTCGTTTTTTAATTAATTTTGTTTTGAAAACGCAAGCTTAACTCCAAAGCCAATCAGTACTAAGCCAGTTGCCCTATCCATTGCGCGCTGCACCTTGGCCGATAACAGCCAGCTTCGCAAATAGTTAATGAAAAAGACATAAACAAAAAACCAAGAAATAGATAGAAACGTATATATAACACCCATCATTAGTAATTGCTGAATAGAGCTTGAACCTGGCGTGACGAATTGAGGTAAAAACGTCAGAAAAAACATCGCTACTTTTGGGTTTAATACGTTTGATAACAATCCCTGCTTAAATGCAGACTGACCAGGTTTTATTTGGTCTTTTAAATTCTCTTCTGTTTCTTGTTTTTTTCTTGTCATAAATGAAGAAACGCCGAGGTAAATCAAATAAATAGCTCCCACGTATTTTACAATTTCAAATGCTAAAGCAGACTGCATGAGAATGGCTGAAAGGCCAAATGCTGCGGCAAACGTATGGACTAATGAACCGGCAGTAATACCCATGGCCATTCGATAACCAGAGGTGCGCCCTTCACTAACGGTGCGTTTTGTAATAAGCGCAGTATCAACACCAGGACTCATGACAACAAAAGAAGATAGTAATAAAAACGTTAATAAGTCATTCAAAATGTTCACTCCTTTGTTAAAATAGAAGTTGTAAAATATAATTAAACTATATTAAATTAATATTAACATAAAGAATGAATTTTTATTTAATTTAATTAAATAAAATCAATTTATATTTAATAAGAGAGGTTTGTAAAGTGGAAGATATCAATATAGGTAAAAAAATTGAAAAAAGTAGAAAAGAAAAAGGTATGACAAGTCGTGAATTAGCCAAATTAGCAGCTATTACACCGTCCATGTTAAGTCAAATTGAACGTGGTACCGCTAATCCATCCATTCAAACGTTGAAGGTTCTGGCAAAGGTTTTAGGAGTGCCTACATTCAGCTTTTTATTAGAAGATACAAATACAAAAGATCTAGTTGTTAGGTCAAAAGAGCGGAAAAAAATGTTTATTGACAACTTATCATATGAGCTGCTTTCTCCAGGATTTACAGGAACGCTAGCTACCGCTATTATGATCGTGCCACCGCAGCAAAAATCGTCAGAAAAATTGTTAGATCATAAAGGGGAAGAAGTTGCATTCGTGTTGCAGGGGAAAATCATGCTATACCTGGAAGGAGAACGTTATGTTCTTGAAGAAGGAGACAGCGTTAAAATTCCTCCTTACATGAAGCATAAATGGGAAAACGACTTTAATGAAGACGCAAAGATCTTATTTTCTGTGACTCCTTCGATTTTTTAACAAAAAAGCAAATAGCTAGTGATACTATTTCTGAAATAACGGCAGTAGATAAGGTAGTATAATTTATAAAAAAAAGAGTCCAACTTATTGTAGGGCTCTTTTTTATGATTTTAACGATTTTGTAAACCGTCCGGCTCTGGGTGAATCATAATGTGAGCGTTCGGAAACTTTTCCAGAATTTTATTTTCAATGCGATCACATAAGTGGTGAATGCTTTTGATGCTATCTTCAGGCGATACGATAAGGTGAAAATCAATATGTTCGTGGGCACCAGCTCTTCTTGTTTTAAAAGACTGAATTTCAATATATTCACTTTGAAAAGTACGAATGGCCTCTAAAACCTCCTCTTCTTCGTTTTTGTTTAAACGAGCGTCAAGCAGTGGCGGGAATGCTTCTTTCATTAACTTCGTTGCTTCAATCATAATATAAAGCGCTAAAGCAATCCCAATAATAGGGTCTAGAAACGTCCAATCCGTTAAGGCAACTAAGATTAAGCTAAGTCCTACACCAAGCGATGTATACACATCTGTAAGAAGATGAAAGGCATTTGACTTCATTGCAACGGAGTTAATGCGAGTTGCTTCCTTATTAACAATTCTAGAAACTACAAAATTAATAAGAGCACCTAAAAGCATAACACCAATCGCTAGAAGCGGAAGTTTGATGGGTTCAGGTGAAATTAGTTTATGTACACATTCATAGATAATCCAAATACCTGCTACATAAATAAGCAACGTCTCAATTGTTCCTGAGATATTTTCGATTTTCCCATGACCGTAAGGATGGTCGTCATCTGCTGGCTTACCAGATACTTTAACAGAAACAAAAGCGATAAAAGAAGCTAATAAATCTAGAGCTGAATGAATAGCTTCGGACAACACAGCTACTGACCCCGTAAGGATGCCAACAATTACTTTCATAAGCACAACAAAGGAATTGCTAGCGACAGATAAAAAAGCAATGTTTGAAGATGAGCGCTTCATAGAAAAAACTCCTTTCCGTTAGATGACTTTCATCGTAACAGTGGACAACCAAGTGAATCTATAGAAACGTTTTCAGTAAGAAACACTGGTTTTCAAAGTCGATAAAAAAGTTGAATAAAGACAAATCTATTTTAGGGAAAACGACTGGTTTTTATTCCTTTTATAACAGTAGTTTGTGCACTTTAAAAACGCTTTACTTACAAAACTGTAAGCTAAATGTAAGATAGCGACATCGTTACGGCTGGGAAAAGGTATTACAATTTAAAAGAAGGGAGGTTTTACCAATAGAAGTGAGAAAAAGCATCATTTTTTTTGACGGAGACTGTCATATGTGTAATCAAACTATTTTATTTATAATGAACCATGACCCAAAAGTTACGTTTTATTTTGCTTCTCTGCAATCATCTTTTGCTGAAAAGATGCGAACTAATCACAGAATTCCTCAAGAGTACAAGTCAATTGTCTTACTTCAAAGCGAGTTAATCTATACAAAGTCAACGGCAATATTACGTATTGTGAAAGAGCTGACAGGACCAATTAAATATGCATATGCCTTTATTCTTGTGCCTAGACGCCTTCGAGATAAAGTGTATGATTACGTAGCTAAACGCAGGTACAAACTGATGAAAAACAAAGCTTGCCGGCTGCCTACTGCAGAAGAAAAAAACCGATTTTTAACAGAAAAAGAGGTAAAGGAGTGGACAAATGAAAGATTCTAAATGGATTTCAATTTTTCGTCAATCAATTCCAGCAACGTTTCGGATTTTTTTAGGGATTGTGTTTCTTATTTACGGTTCTGTAAAGATTGTATTCGGTCAGTTTGGAGAGCCTACTCCTGAAGCACTTGCGCTAAATGGTGAAGGGTTTGTTATGGCATGGAGATTTTTTGGTTACTCCAAAGAATATGAAATTATAATTGGGATTGGAGAGGTAGTAGCTGCTATTCTCATTATGATTCCGCGTACTGCGTTATTTGGAGCAATCTGTTATTTCCCAATTGTTATAAATGTCATGATGATTAACTATTTCTTTGATATTGGCGTACAGGATTTAAGTACGGTACTAACACTAATGTGCCTAGCTCTTTTATTTTTTGAAAGAAAGAGGCTCATTCAAGCGCTATTTGTAAAGGAAGAAGGGAGAGTGTAAGATGACGCCGTTTATGATAAGAATGCTAGTGGGGATTTTTGTTGGAACTACTTTATACTACTGGTGGAAAGAAGTAAGAAAAAATGCAAAGCACAAGCAGAAGCATGAGTTTCCACTGAAGTAAGAATAATAAAAAACTGCAGCCATGCTTGGAAGAATTCCGCTCCAAGCATGGCTAGTATCAATATGTAATGATACTTACTAAAACGCATTAAAGAGATGCTTTATGCTTTTTATAAGTAATCGCACTGGCCAAAGTAAAAGCTGAGGAACCTCCAAGAGTAAATCAAAAAGAAAATCAAAAATATTATCTCGATTACCTAATTTTTTCTTTTTACGCATTTGTTTTCTTGGCATCAACTGAGCACCTACCATCTTTTGGTTATTTATTTTATTATATTGTTTTTTTGATGAAATGTATATTTTTTTCAAAGATAAGCAGATGTGGTAAAGTAGAAATAGAGGATAAAAAGGAGCATTGATAGTATGAACATCAGAAAAGCAAAAAAACAAGAAGCGGGCATTATAAGTGAACTTTTATATAGCATGCTTGGTCAAATTGCCAGAGACCATACTGCTAGTTCAACGGATGACGAAGCTCTTCGCGTGTTACAAACATATGTAGCGTCAGACTGCAGCCGATATAGCTATAAAAATATTACCGTTGCTGAGCTTAACGAGGTAATCGCGGGAGTAATGATTTGCTATGAGGGTGAACATATTGAAGCTTTTGATCAGCCGATGATTTCGTACGTTCGTGAAAAAACAGGAAACAGCACATGGCTTCCAGATAGGGAAACAGAAGCAGGAGACTTTTATCTTGATTCAATTGTTGTAAGTCAAAGTTATCAAGGTAAAGGCATTGGATCTATGCTGCTGCAGAGTGCTTTTCAAGAAGCAGAAAGTAGACAGCTTCCATTAACCCTAAATGTTGAATTTGAGAATGAAGGAGCTCGTGCCCTTTATGAAAAAATGGATTTTCACGTGACGGGTACACGCTATATTAGTGGAAAACCATTTTATTATATGAAGCGAAACGCATAGTGATGAAAACCTCTTTCTACACATGAAAGGGGTTTTCATATATATTGTATGTACCGAGACTTTAGGGTACAATTATGTAAAATGGATATATAAGGAAGGGGTCTTTATGGATATAAAGCGTATTCCCTTTAATATGAATTATGGTTTTAGTCAGAAGCTCCGCGAAGTGCCTTTTAGTGAAGCTGATATCCGAAAAGGAATTGCTCATTTAAAAAAGAAAGCAATCTCAGAGGAAGATGAGAGAATAGCTGCGGGCATATACCGGATAATTGGTAAATATGAACGAATTGTAGGCGAATTAAAAAGCAGCGTAAGGCATTTGCAGCTATCCATTTATTTATATGAAAGGTATCAAGAGCACAAGCAAGTATTTAAAAGCTCCATTTATTTAGGACAAACATTCCATTGGCAAAGCAATTGGTGTAAAGCAAATGAAATGTTCGAAACACTCCTCAATCAGCTTCACATAAATTCATCGCTACATACATACGCAGATTTTTTGTATCAACAGTACGGCAAGTGTTTATTAGATCAACAAAATCTTTCAAAAGCCCATCATTATTTTCAACAGTCGCTTGAAATTCGCTTGAAAACAGAAAATGATCAGCTTATCGAAGAGGCAAATGAATGCATAAAGCTTTGTTTAAGAAAGTTGAAAAACTCATAAACTTCAAAAGCTCCCATCTTTATTCTTACTAATACACTATGTATAATGAGATATAAAGAGGGGGTTATTTGTCATGGGGATTCCAAAACCACTTGTTCAATTCAATCAAGCTTTTATTGTCGTATGCGTAATGTTATCATTTTTCACAACAACATGGGTACTGCTTGCTCCATTTATTGTAGGAATCATTACTCTCTTAACAAAACAAAATCCCATTATGAAGATAGGAAAACAATTTCTTAGACAAGAAGTTTCGTCCTATCCGTTAGAAGAGCGCGGTCAGCAGCTTTTCAACCAATGGATTGCGACAATCTGTTTAGGATTATCACTGTTGTTTTTTATCACAAATCTACCGGTTATATCAGCAGCTTTTAGTATTATGGTGCTTATTGCAGCAGGAGTAGCTTTAATGGGATACTGCATCGGCTGTACGATACGCTATCGGTATATAATGTGGAAGTACAAGAGAAAGAAGCAAAAGCAAGCTGCATAAAGAAAAGGCAAAGCGCCTTTTCTTTTTTAATTGAGAAAAAGATTGACAGAAATGTCTTAAATTCAGTAATATAAGGGTAGATAATCAATTGAGAATGATTATCGTAGAACAAATGTGAGGGTAATCATATGAGAGTGATATCATTTAAAAGCTACGAAGAATACCGGGAATTTATGTTTCAAAAGTTTATCCATAAAGCCAAGCGTAACGGAGCAAATTTTGAAAGTACAGAGTTTCAAGAGCGACTTGATGAACGCATGAAGCGAGTTGAAGAGTTTTGGAATGAGAGAGAATGTGAAAAGCAAATTGCTGATCGCGGAAGCGCGACGTTATCCGTACACCGAGGTATGTTTAAAGAAGACAAGCGGAAAGTTTCAAAGGATCTTGATAATGCAAAGCTTACTGAATCGATTCATGTACGCTTAGACGCCAATACATATGATAAACTTCTTACATTTTGTGAACAACACAACATGGATATTTCGCAAGCCGTGCGATTTTTAATTCAAAATAGCTAATACAAATCTATAGGTGAAAGGAACGATTAAAATGTCAGCATCCATTCGAGACGTAATAAGAGAAAGAAGAACCATTCGTATGTTTAACAATAATCCAATTGAGAAAGAGACTATTATCCAACTTTTAGATGATGCATCATGGGCTCCAAACCATAAGCTACGTCAGCCGTGGCGACTTGTGATGTTCTATGGAAAAGGCAACAAATCACTAAGTGAGGGGATGAGAAACTTGTCCAAACAAGTTTCTGATGAAGGGGCAGCAAAAAAAATAGGAAAGATGGCAGAAAAATTTTCCCAATCACAGGCCAATATTGTTGTTACGGTCCCTAAAGATGAAAATGAAATGAAGCAAGAAGAAGATTTCAGCGCTGTGTCTGCTTTTATCCAAAATTTTTTACTGCTAGCGTGGGAACAAGAAATTGGAGTTCTGTGGAAAACAGGAAAGCTTATTCATCAACCTGGATTCAGAAAAATAGTAGATGTAAAAGAAGATGAAGCCATTGTCGGTGTACTCATGTTAGGTAAATTTGATGACGTTCCGGCACCTAAGCCGCGTGAAGCAATTATGGAAAAGCTCACGCTGATTGAAGCGTAAGAAAAACTCTTGTTGTAAAACAAGGGCTTTTTTGTATACTTGTATAAAAGATTAGTGAAGTACATCCGCACAATTGCTTCAAAAGGAGAGGATTATTTGACAAATGTTCAAAAAGCATTTGGCTCAGCTTTTTTATATGCAATCATTACAGGGTTTGCACTCATGATTGTAAAAGTAGCGCTAAATTATGCAGGGGTCATTGACGTACTTGCTCACCGCTTTACGTTATCCTTTATAGTTGCTTCGCTGCTTCTGCTTGTAAACAAAAAGAAAATGAAGGTGAATAGGCACGATGTTCTTCGGATTTTGCCTTTAGGTCTTTTATTTCCAATATGTTATTTTGGCTTTCAAGCGCTTGGTCTTTTATATACCACATCCTCTGAAGCAAGCATTATTCAAGCGTCAGTTCCAATTTTTACTTTGCTCCTTGCTACTTATCTATTAAAAGAAACGTCAACACCTCGTCAAAAGTTTTCGATTCTATTATCCGTTTCTGGCATTGTATACATACTGGCAATGAAAGGCGTAAATTTCTCAGCCAGTGGAAGCTTAGGTGCTCTGTTTATTTTACTAGCAGCTTTATCAAATGCTTCTTACAACGTACTGGCTCGTAAACTGACACGTTCTTATTCTACCATTGAGCTTACATACGTTATGATGTTCGTTGGGTTTATTGGCTTTAACGGAGTGGCAGTTGTTCATCATAGCCTTAATGGCTCGCTGGCAACATTCTTTAAACCGCTGTTTCAACTGGGATTTTTGCTATCAGTAGCATATTTAGGTATATTTTCTTCTCTTATTACAGCTTTTTTATCCAACTATGCATTAAAAACTATTCAAGCAGCACAGATGAGCGTATTTACCAATTTAGCTACGCTAATTGGCGTAGTAGCAGGCGTAGCATTTTTACATGAGCACTTGTCTTATTTTCATTGGATTGGCGGTATAGCTATTATGATTGGTATTATTGGAACAACGTATCAAGAGCGCTCCCGAGTTCAAAAGTTAAGCAAAAAGCTAATTGACAAAAAGTTAGAAAACTCGTAAACTTTTGAAATTATGATTAGCATTATTTGCTAAGATACATACTTTGGAGGATTACGACATGAAAAGACAGATATGGAAAACAGCAATCATGATGGGAGTAGCGGTGTGCATGCTTACAGCTTGCTCTGGAAATCAAGCAAACAGCTCTGCAATTTCTAATTCCAATACGCTTACCTTTTTATCTAACTTTCCAACAGATACGCTAGACCCCCAGCTTAACTATACGCCGCTGCGAGCAGGCGTTGTGGAAACATTAGTAAAAACAACAGAAGATTCACACATTGAGCCTTGGTTAGCTGAAAGCTGGAAAGCGTTAGATAACGGAACAACTTGGGAGTTTATCATTCGAGATGGGGTTACGTTTCAAAATGGAAAAGCGTTGGACGCTAAAGCGGTAAAAGCATCGTTAGAACGTACGGTGAAGGTGAGTGAAGCAATGAAAGCTTCATTAAAAATAAAAGAAATGAAAGCAGATGGTCAAAAACTAATGATTTTAACACAAGAGCCTGTTGTTTCATTGCCGTCTGAACTTGTTCACCCAAATACTGCTATTATCGACGTAACAGAAAAGAATATTGAAGCACACCCAGTGGGAACGGGACCGTTTGAAGCGGTATCTTCTCAGCCAAACAGTAAACTAGAGCTAAAAAAGTATGATCAGTACTGGGACGGTGACCCCAAATTAGATCGCGTTACAATGTTATACAATGAAGATGCAAATGCACGGACAGCTGCTCTGCAATCTGGAGAAGCTGATATCGTGTATCGCCCTGAAATTGAAAGCTTAGAGCTACTAAAGAAAGATCCGTCACTTGTAGTCGACGTCGTTCCCAGTTTGCGCACGCAAATGCTTTTATACAACACGAACATCGAAGCGTTTAAAGACGTTAACGTGAGAAAAGCGTTTGATGTCCTTTTAAATCGTCAAGACGTTGTAGACTATACGCTTGCAGGACAAGGCGTAGCAGCAAACGGCCCATTTTTAAAGGAGTTTTCTTTTGCTTACGATGCTCCTAAAAAAGAATCTGGTCCAGATTCCGCTAAAGAATACTTAAAAAAAGCAGGCTACAAAGTTGAAAACAACCAAGCAGTCAAAGAAGGTAAGCAGCTATCGTTCACGATTTTAACATACCCATATCGCCCAGAACTGCCCTTAATGGCCCAGCTTATCCAATCGGAAGCGAAAAAAATTGGGGTCAAAGTTGACATACAGCAAGTTGAAAATATGGATGAATATATGACGACAAATTCTGATTGGGGGATAGCTACATACAGCTTAATTACAGCCCCACGCGGTGATTCTTCTTATTATTTAAATAGTGTTTATGGAAAAGATGGTTTTTATAACGTAGGTCATTATGATAATCAAGCGCTTAGTCGTTTAATTAAGCAGTTAAACGAAACTGTTGACGAGCAAAAGCGCGTGGGGTTAACAAGGCAAGCGGGTAAAATAATTAATGATGAAGCCTTACACTCCGCCATTGTCCATCCAAATAATTTTGTTGCATATAAGGAAAATGTGAAAGGGTGGCAAATGACGAAAAGTGAATACTATGTTATTACTAAAAATTTAGCCCTGGAAGAATAATAGAAAGAGGCTGGGGCATAAGTAATTCAGTCAACAAAAAACCTGAACGATTGAAAGTTCATAACTTTTAATCGTTCAGGTTTTTTGTTGGTGGGGAAAACAGTGTTTGAAACAGGGGGGGAATGGAGCATAGGGTACGGGACTCCTGCGGGAAAGAGAGGGAAAGCTGAGATCCCGCAGCGCAATGGAACGAACGTGTTCTGACAACGTAAGGGGATGAGAAAAGAGGTTATTCGTCTTTTTAAAAATCTGTTTTATTATGTCCATCCTCTTTTTTATAAAGTGATGGTAGAGAAGGTGACAAAAAATCATGTTATGTTTTCTTACATCTTTGCTGTTGGATTCATTTATTTAGTTTAATGTTAACATAACGTAACCAATTAAAGGATGATTATATGACAACACGGTGGATTACAAGCATTGGGCTTGATATTGGAACAAGTACCACAAAGCTGATTGTAAGTGAGCTTTTAGTCAATCAGGTCAACGGCGCCTTTTCGCTACCTAGCTGTGATATTGTGGATCGAAAGGTTACTTATCAAAGCGAGATTTACACAACGCCTTTAAAAACAGAGACTGAAATTGATGTTGAAGCACTCAGTGAATTGCTTCAGGTAGAGTATCAAAAAGTAAACGTAGCTCTTCAAGATGTGGAATCGGGTGCCGTCATAATTACAGGAGAAACGGCCAGAAAAGAAAATGCAGAAAAAATCTTACATTATTTAGCTAATCGAGCTGGAGATTTTGTCGTAGCAACAGCTGGTGCGGACTTAGAAGGGATGTTGGCAGCCAAAGGTTCCGGTGCGGTTGCGCTGTCCAAAGAAACAGAAGGAGTCATCGCTAATGTTGACGTCGGAGGAGGAACGGCTAACGTTGCTCTGTGTGAAGGTGGAAAGGTTATTGGCACATTTACATTTCACATCGGAGGACGGTTAGTCCGAATTCAAGAAAGTGGTCGTTTGGACTATATTTCACCGTTTTTAAATCCTTTTTTACAGGAACATCAATCTACTATGCAGGTTGGTAAAATGATAGATTTTAGACAAGCTGCGATGCTGAGTGACAGCTTAGCAGATGAACTTCTAAGTTTTCTAAGAGGGTGCGACCGGACATCTTCTGTGCTTCTTTTAGAACCTCTAAAGCAACCTTTACCAGCCGTTGAAAAAGTGCTTGTTTCAGGTGGAGTTGGAAAGATGATGAATGAACACTCGCCTACTACGCTGAAGGAAACTGCGACATTCGGTGACATTGGTCCACTTTTAGCAGCAAGCTTAAGAAAAAGAGGAGGAGAGGCAGCACCAGAAACAGCTCGAGCAACGGTCATTGGTGCAGGCATGCAAAATACGGAAGTAAGCGGAGCGACAGTATACATAGCAGAAGATTGTTTGCCTCTGAAAAACATTCCAATTGTTAAAGTAGACGTAGAGAAAAATGGAGTATGGAACGAACCGTCTTTTGTGAAAAGACTACAAAGTACGCTATCCCATGCGAACACCATATTTGATTGTGAAGGACAAGTAGCAGCTATTGCGCTGCAAGCTTTTACTACCTGCACGTACACTATGCTACAAGAGTTAGCAGAAGCTCTATACAAGAGCTATACGTACTTTTTCTCACAGGCACCTTGCCTCATCGTTTTATGTGAGCAAGATTTAGCAAAAGCGCTTGGACAAGCTATTCAAAAGCGTAACAAAGCATTGAAAGTTATAGTGCTTGATGGCATTGATTTTACGTATGGAGATTACATTGATATCGGCATGAAAACCGTTGGAGAAGCAGTCACTGTATCAGTAAAGACATTAGCTTTTTAAAAGGGGATGAAACGATGATTAAGTCGTGTACAGTATTAGGAGAACAGTTTGTATTTAGAAGCTTAAAGGAAATTATGGCAAAGGCAAACGAAGCGCGCTCGGGAGATGAATTAGCAAGAATTGCAGCAAGCTCGATGAAAGAGCGAATGGCAGCTAAGCAAGTATTAGCAAACTTGACACTAAAAGAAATTCGAGAATACCCAGTTTTAAGTCCTGAACAAGACGATGTATCAGCACTTATTGAAGAACAGGTACATGAAGGAATTTTTAAAGTCATTCAAAATTGGACGGTGGCGGATCTTCGCGAGTATGTACTAGAAGATCAGCATGAAGGGGGAGACTTACTTTATATCGCCAAAGGACTAACAAGTGAAATGATTGCAGCAGTCACTAAAATTATGTCGAACCTAGATTTAATTCAAGCCGTTTCTAAAATCGAAGTGAAGACAACTTGTCAGACAACTATTGGTATGAAAGGAGTACTCGCATCTCGAGCGCAGCCAAATCATCCCTCAGATAATTTGGCCGGAATGCGTGCGTCTTTATATGAAGCACTCAGCTATGGTATTGGCGATGCGGTTATCGGTATTAATCCTGTTATTGATACAACTGAAAATATTTATGCGCTATTAAATGAAACAAAGTCAATTATTCATGAATTTCAAATTCCTACCCAAAACTGCGTTCTTGCACATGTGACCACTCAAATGCGTGCGATTGAAAAAGGCGCTTCAGCAGATTTAATCTTTCAAAGCTTAGCGGGAACCCAAGCAGGAAACGAATCGTTTGGTATTTCGCTTTCGATGTTAAAAGAAGCAACTGCATTGATTAATGAAAAAGGTACCGCGGTAGGGCCAAATCGCTGGTATTTCGAAACTGGTCAAGGATCTGAGCTTTCTGCCGAAGCTCATTATGATATTGATCAAGTCACGCTTGAAGCAAGGTGTTACGGATTGGCGCGTCAGTTTAACCCTTTTTTAGTCAACACGGTTGTTGGGTTTATCGGTCCAGAGTATTTATACGACAGTAAGCAAGTAACAAGAGCAGGTATAGAAGATCATTTTATGGGAAAAATGCACGGCTTACCAATGGGAGTGGACGTGTGCTATACGAATCATATGAACGTTGACCAAAATGATATGGATAACTTAAGTATGCTGCTTGGCACAGCGGGCGTAAACTTTGTAATCGGTGTACCGATGGCTGATGACTGCATGCTAAACTATCAATCGCTAAGCTATCATGATATCGCGACGGTTCGACGGATTTTAAACCAGAGCCCGACCCCTATCTTTAAGCAGTGGTTAGAAGAGTATGGCATTATGGAAAACAATCGATTTACGTCCAAAGCGGGTGACCCAACCATTTTTATGAACGGTGTGTTAGGAGGGATGAAATGATGACAAATGAAAAAGAACAGCTGCTAGCTCGCTTAAAAGGTTTTACGCCAGCCCGAATCGGTGTAGGACGAACAGGGACAAGGCCACTAACTGCTGATGTATTAGCCTTTCGAACAGATCATGCAGCTGCTGTCGATGCGGTGTACAGTGAAGTGGATCATAAATTATTGGAATATTTAGAATTGTTTTCGGTTGATACAAAGAGTACGTCAAAAGAACATTATCTAAAATTCCCTGACCAAGGAAGGTTGCTGTCAGAGATCGCAAAAGAACAGTTAAAGTGTAACTGTCGAAAGCAGCCAGACGTTCAAATCGTTGTTTCTGACGGATTGAGCGCAAATGCAATCGAAGCAAATATTCGCGATGTTTATCCAGCTTTGGTTGATTCATTGGGTTCGTATGATCTCAGTGTTGGTACTTCTTTCTTTGTAAAAGGAGGGAGGGTTGCATGCATGGATGATATCGGTGATATTTTAGCTCCAAAAGCACTCGTTTTACTTATTGGAGAACGGCCTGGACTTGTCAGCGCAGAGTCGATGAGTGCATACATGTGCTATCAGCCACAAAAAGGGAAAAAAGAGTCCGACCGCATGGTGATTTCTAATATTCATCGCGGCGGTACTCCTCCGTTAGAAGCAGCTGCGCATATCGGTACAGTTATTCATCAAATGATTCAGCAGCAAACAAGCGGTGTTCACCTCGTTATTTAATCGTTTTTATCAGTCAACATAACACAGATAAAAGGAGGAGTTAGAATGGCGTTACAAAAACATCTAAAACCCATTCACCTTTGGGCTATTTCAGTAGGGATGGTTATTTCAGGACAATATTTTGGGTGGAACTATGGATTTGAAGCAGGGGGAATCTTAGGCCTTGCAGTTGCCACCTTAATCGTAACGATTTTCTATACAACTTTTATGTTTAGCTATGCCGAACTATCAACGTCAATTCCGCAAGCAGGTGGACCGTCAGCTTACGCAAGGAGAGCAATGGGCTCGTTTGGAGGATTTATAGCTGGAATTGCCTGTTTACTTGAATTTGTGTTTGCACCGCCCGCTATTGCCGTGTCAACAGGTGCGTATCTGAATTTTTTAATTCCATCGATTAATCCCGTATATGCAACCGTTGGTGTCTTTATCTTTTTTATTCTCGTTAATTTAATCGGTGTTAAGGAAGTGGCTTTAATCGAGCTAAGCGCTACGATTCTAGCACTTATTGGCTTAGCAATCTTCTATGTGAGCGGACTGCCGCATATCGAAACAAGCAATCTATTTAATGAACAATCGTTCTTAAACGGGCCTTCGGGTATTTTAGCTGCTATTCCCTTTGCTGTTTGGTTTTACTTGGCGATTGAAGGTGGAGCTATGGCGGCAGAAGAAGTTGAGAATCCACAAAAGAACATTCCTAAAGGGTTTATTGCTGCCATTATTACACTAGCAACGGCTACTATTTTCACGCTATTTGTGACAGCAGGATTAGGGGGAGGAAGCGGCACAGGAGCTTCGGCAGATTATCCACTTCCACAGGCATTAGCGCTTGTCTATGATGGTAATGCACTTTCTATTACAATTGCAATCATTGGATTATTCGGGCTCATTGCAAGCTTAAATGGAATTATTATGGGGTTCTCTCGTCAAACGTATGCGCTAGCGCGAGAAGGCTACTTTCCAAAATTTCTTGCAAAAACCAATAAGAAGGGTGTGCCAGTAGGAGGACTGCTTATTCCAGGGGCAGTCGGTGTGATTTGTGCAGGGTCCGCGACGTTTGCAAATGCACTTATCATTCTAGCCGTGTTTGGTGCAATGACGATGTACTGCATTAGCTTAGTGTCCCTCTTTGTTTTACGAAAGAAAGAGCCAAACTTAGTAAGACCGTTTAAGGTCAACTATCCTGCTGTTCCAATCATTGCACTTTCGTTAGGCGTACTATGTTTATTTAGCATCGTGAAATACAGCGTTCTGACAACAGATTTAATACTTTTTAAGCGTGCGATTCCGCTCATTTATATTATTGTAGGAATCTTTGCTGCTTCAATTGTTTATTATTTTGCATACCCAGCCAGGTTATTTAAAAAGGATCTGGGTGAAGTATATGGTGAAGAGGGAATTAAAGCAAAGTAATAAAAGAGAGATTAATTGCTAAAAAGATATCAATAGAAAAGCTGAGAATAGATATTCTCAGCTTTTTTTGCTGTAGTTTATTAGTATGTATACTGATAAAATAAGAAAGCGCTTTATTTACAGGTTGATAAACTCTTGTATTGATAAAATCAAAAAATGTGGAGGAAATTATGGATCAGGTTGTTCGAGACGTAGCCAGCTTAATTAAGGGTAAGAATGAAAAGATGATAATTGGAATCTCAGGTCACGGTGCATCTGGAAAAACAACATTTGCTCAAAGTCTCATAAATGTGCTTGGAAAAGAAAAAACCAACTATATTAATACGGATCCTTATATTGTTGACTCTGAACTTAGGAAAAACACTCTAATGAGCTATGAATATAATGGGAGATTACATGAGAGCAAGGTGACGGCTTGTCATCCTGCAGCTCATAATCGCTATGCTTTAGAAAGAGATATTCAAATGATAAAAAAATCTTTAGACTTTTATACAATCGGAACGAGCTATTCAAAGAGTATCCTAATTTCTTCGAAAAAACAGGTGAATATTATAGAAGGAATGAGCGTAGCTTTTACCGATTTGAGTTTGTACGATTTGAAAATTTATTTATATACTGATGGAGAAACTGAGCTAGTGAGGAGAAGTGAACGCGATGTGTTCGAAAGAGGAATGGATCTCAATTATTTAAGGAGGACCCATCAAGAACGTAGAATTCAATATAATGTATTTATGCATGAGCTTCATAAGGACTTTGATATTGTTATTAAACATTCAAATGACAACTATATGCTTAAAAAAGGTAAATAAAAACGAAAGAAGCACTGGGTTATTCCAGTGCTTCTTTCAGCTTCTATTTAATACATTTCAATACCCCGAAAGCATGTTTGTCATCCATGTTTAAAACAATTCAATCTATATTTTTCGTTATTCCGTATGGTAAAGTCAGCATTTACTTTTGGTGGAGTTGAATTTCAAAGGTTGGCTCTTCTGGAACAAAGTCGTTTAACCTTGCATCGTATAGCTGAGCCTGCACAGCCTTCATGAACGTTTCATTTACGTCATATCATTTCATAATGGCTAATGGAACGATGGATCTTTTAGTCAAGCCAACTTGTAAAATGAGCTCTTTATTTTTACCTCTGTTTCAACATACCAGGAAAAACATAGATAAATTTTACAAAATAAGAAACTTTTTAAAGTTGTTATTCGTATTACTAAGTAAGGAAGAAAAAGATAAACAATGTGTGTTGAAAAGGGGAATAATGTAATGAAACCAAAACATACCAAAACAAAATTTCAAATCGAAGAGTTTGCTGAGTTTTTTTTAGCTGGTGAGTTTGCCGTTATTTATCATCAATTAAGCGAAGAATTTCAGTCAGAAATACCGTTTGCAGACTTTTTACATATGAGCGAAGAGTTCAATCAAGGAGTTGAGAAATATAGTTTAGAAACGCTTCTTTCCATCACGTCGTCTGTTCAACAATATATCTGGGTTGATGGTAAGAGACATAAAGGAATTAGCTTATTTGTTGAAAGTGATGGAACAATTGTTGGTTTAGAGCTTCAGCTACTTGAACAGCAAGAGAACATATGCAAAACATCGCGTACATATAGAATGCCTATTAACAAAGAGTGGTTTGTGCTATGGGGAGGTACGAACGCGCTGTTAAACTATCATTATCCAGTTCTCTCACAGCGCTATGCTTATGATTTAGTTATTCAGCGTGATGAAAGCACGTACAAAGAGTATGGTGATGAACTAGAAGACTATTATGCATTTAACCAAAAGGTAGTGGCGCCGGCTGAAGGAAAAGTCGTTGCCATAGTAGATGGATTAAAAGATAATTCAATCGGCGATGTGGATACAGAACACCCAGCAGGGAACTATGTGATAATTGATCATGGAAACGGCGAATATAGTTTATTAGCCCACTTTAAGCAAGGAAGCATTTTAGTAAAAGAAGGAGATTTTGTTTATGAAGGGAAGTGGATTGGAAGCTGTGGAAACTCAGGTAATTCAACAGAGCCTCATATTCACTTTCAGGTTATGAATGATCATCATCTCTTTACAAGTGAGTCGCTGCAAATTCAGTTTAAAAACGGTATAGAACCAATTCGTGGCGACTACGTCATTCCAACTTTCAGTTGAAAGCGAACAGAACAATCGAACGTGTTTATTTATAATAATTGTTTGGAAAAGCCGTTATGCTATAACGGCTTTTTTGTACAATTATTGAACCCGAACACGCCTTCAGCAAAGTCATTATGTACATTAAATTTAGCAGTTCTTTTGTTGAAAATATACAAATAAAAAACTGAAAATTCACTCTTTTTCTAATGAATTAACACTAAGCATCCTGTAAACTAAAAAAAACTAAATGTTATGTTTTATAACATGAAAAGTTAGGTTTAGGGGGATGAGTAACAAATGGAACAAAACGCTGATTTGCGTCCGATTGCGCATGAGAAATATCGAATTTTAGGTCCAAAAGCATATGTAGCAATGTGGTGGGGAGATGCCGTAATGGTTGGTTCATTTATGTTAGGGTCAAGTTTAATTCCACCTTTTGGAAAGCTGAATTTAACTCAAGCTTTTATCGCTTTAATTTTAGCGAATATTCTCGCTGCATTGTTATTTGCGCTAAATGGACGAGTAGGATGGAAACACGGGATTCCTATGGTTGTTCAGCTGAGGTCTTCTTTTGGTCCGGTAGGCTCTCGAATTCCAGCATTAATGAGAGCGGTCCCTGCGTTATTCTGGTATGGAGTCCAATCCTGGCTGGGAGCGCAAGCGCTGAATCAAGTGTTTATGGGACTGATCGGTTTTGATAACGTTTGGGTTTGGTTTTTCGCATTTCAAGCGCTCCAAATTTTTCTATCAGCAAAAGGCATTCAATCGATTAAGTGGATTGAAATTGTAGGGTCTGTCATTATTATGCTGGGCATTGTGTACCTGATTTTTCTCTTTTTATCAACCTTTGGATTCGAAGTTGAGAAAGTTGCTAACACTGAAGGCTCCTGGGGAATTCCATTTTGGCTGGCGATGACAGTGTTAATTGGTCAATTTGCTGCATTGCTCATTAATATTTCAGATTACACTCGCTACTTTCCGCGTAAATCTACAGCGGGTACGTTTGTAGGAGCTCATGTTGTTGGAATCGTTCCACCTATGATTTTACTCCCGTTCGTTGGAATTTTAGGAGCAGCGGCCGTTGGCGTCTGGAATCCTGTTGATATTATCTCAAATCATATTTCGAATGTAGCAGCCAGTATAATTGTGTTAATCTTTATTGCTCTAGCTCAAGTCACTACAAACTTAGTAGCTAATATTATGCCTCCAGTACTTGTGGCAATGGATATATTTAAAATTTCATGGGAAAAAGCATGCGTGATTGTTGGAATACTAGGCGTAGTAACATGTCCATGGTTTATCATGACTGATTCATTATTCTTAACATTTATCGCAGTGGTTTCTGCTTTCTTAGGTCCGATTTTTGCGATTATGGTAGCGGATTTTTACTTGATTCATAAAGGTAATTACAATGTCGCTCCTCTATATGAAGGCAAGCTATTTGCAGCATTTAAAGGATGGAACCCTGCTGCCATCATCGCCACCATTGTTGGTACATCTCTTGCATTTATTAACGTAGATCTTTCGTGGTTCTTAGGTTTAATCCCTGCAGCCCTTGTGTATGTTGTGTTAATGAAAACATGGATCATGAAACATGAGCAGTACGTAAGAGACGGATTGAATCAAACATTCCGTCAATCAGCACCATTAAAACGTGAAGAAGCAAGCTAGAAATTAATGGAACAAATGAATGGGCGCAAGATTCCGCTAAAGGTGACGGTACCTACAAAATTAGTAATTCGAGATAGCAGTGGTTTAACAATGAATCGGATGGCTAGCGGTGCATAAACAGTATAATTGAAAGAAAAAAGCATAAAAAAGAGATTAAAAAACCTGGAGCGCATGCTTCCGTTGTATTGACAGATAACGTATTAAACACAGGTGGTCTAATTAGCAACTTGCCGCAAAAAGCGTGCGTAGAAGTCCTATGCATTGTTGATTGCAGCGCATTGTTCCAGGTTATACCTCAGATCTATCACAGCAGTTAGCAGCTCTTAACAATTGAAGAGCACGGTGATTGGCTACCACAGCTTTCAGGAAAAGTGTATTATTCGATTTAATAATAAACGAGTAGGGAATTCCCTACTCGTTTTCTTCTTGTTCCAAACGTTTGTAGTGTGTTTTGCCCATCTGATAGACGAAAAATAAAAAGATAGGCAAGAGAATGATAAGGGAGGACATGCGAATCAACGTATCCACAATAGCTCCTTTAGTAATAATTAAGTTCACAATAAACATTAAAACAAAAATTACAACACCTACAGTTTTTAGCGTTTTTTTCAACTTTTCTACTTTCACTTTTATCACCTAATGTTAAAAGTAACGGATAAAGCGTTGAAAATCAACTCTTTCGATGAAAAGAGAGCAAAGAGGTTTACAGGATAGAAAATGTGTTGTACGATAAAAAAAGTTTAATTCTTACTAAATCTATAAGATATGAGGTGTATATCGTGACATCAACAACTGTGCAAACTTCTAAGCATACTAATTCAGCTCGCACAACGGTTGTTACGGAGCTTAGTCCAATGCAAAAGCCGTTAGTTATTGTCGGAATTTTAATTTCGGTGATATTACTAACAGCGATTGTCAATACAACAAATTGGACGCAAGGTGTATTATTTATTATCGGTCTCGCTCTTGGCGCGACGTTACTATATGCACGATTCGGTTTTACTTCAGCGTTTAGACGATTAATGTCGGTCGGAAATGTACAAGGCCTACAGGCACATATGCTTATGCTAGCGGTAGCTTCAACGCTATTTGCTATTATTTTAAGTACCGGATTTAGCTTTACAGGTACAACACCAGCGGGTTATGTGTCACCAGTAGGCGTGAGTGTGGTTGTAGGAGCATTCTTATTCGGAATTGGAATGCAGTTAGGAAACGGATGTGCGTCCGGTACCCTCTATAACCTCGGTGGCGGTTCGTCTTCTATGATCATTACACTCGTTTCATTTATTGCAGGTTCATTGCTTGCCGCGTATCACTTCACGTTTTGGATGGAGGACATGCCGTCATTCCAACCAATTTCGTTAGCTGAATCAACTAATCTTGGTTATTTTGGCGCGTGGGCTGTTCAAATGGTAGCATTTGCAGTTATTTACTGGATTACAGTTCAAATTGCTAAAAAGAAAAATCCGCCAATGATGAAACAGCTTCCGACAACAACAGGATGGAAAAAAGTTATTCGTGGTTCTTGGCCATTATTTGCGGCAGCAATCGTTTTAGCGCTTTTAAATGCTCTAACGCTAACAGTACGCGGTAATCCTTGGGGCATTACGTCAGCATTTGCTTTATGGGGTGGTAAAGCGTTAATGGCAACAGGGATTGATGTTTCGACTTGGGGTTATTTCCAAGGAGCAAATGGTCAAGCATTAACGCAAACGGTTCTTGCCGATTCAACAAGCGTAATGAACTTTGGCATTATTTTAGGTGCATTTATCTCAGCAGCGGCTCAAGGAACGTTTAAGCCTGGTAAAATTAAGCCAGGAGTTGCAGGAGCAGCAGTTGTAGGTGGCTTATTAATGGGCTATGGTTCTCGCTTAGCATTTGGTTGTAATATTGGTGCTTACTTTGGCGGAATTGCATCGTTTAGCTTACACGGCTGGGTATGGATGGTTATGGCAATGCTAGGAACAACGCTAGCTCTGTTTATCCGACCATTGTTCGGATTAAAGAACCCAAAACCAAATGATTCGATTTGTTGAGAGGAAACCTGCTTGCTTATGTTAGCGAGTGGGTTTTTTTCTTGTACTTATATAAGAAGTGCGATAGAATGATAAAATAGAAAAACTAAAAATGTTTTATGAGTTTATCACGAGGAGGACTGATAATGAAAGATCGAATTATGCAGGCATTTATCGAAGAAATTCATCATAAAGGAATGAAATTTACAATGGATGACTTAGCCAAAAGGCTAGGCATTAGTAAACGGACGCTGTATGAACATTTCTCGTCCAAAGTAGAGATTTTAGATACCATTATCACTCAAACGCTACAGGATTTTGATCAGAAGACCGAAGCGATTATGAATAATGAAAATCTATCTTTAGTGGACAAAATCAAGCGAGTGATTACCGTTATTCCAGAGTATAATGACTTCTATGACTTGCGTATCATTGAACAAATGAAGCGCTATTACCCGGCACAGTGGGAACAGCTGAACGTTGCTTTGAACCAGTGGGACTCACTGAGAGAGCTAATGAAGCAAGGAATAGAAGAAGGGATTATTGTAAATCGAAACCTTGATTTAATGATGAAGGTAATTATTGATGCTGTAAATTCGACCTTAGATCGAAGTTTCTTTTTAGAAAATCGACTAACCGTATCAGATGCGCTCGATACGATTGTTGATATGTTATTGCACGGCCTTTTAACAAGTAAGGTCAAATCAACATTTTAAATAGAGCGCATGTGACAGAGTCTGACAGACCTTTTATTTTGTGAAGTCAGTCTCTTTTATCGGCTGAAAAAACTAAAAAAACAAAAATAGTTTTCGTGTTTTATAGAGAACACAAGAGAAAGTTGGAGGGTTATTTATGTCATTACTGTTAAGAAATAAAGGGGCTATGCTACTCTTAATGCTTAACATCTTTTTGGTGTTTATGGGAATAGGTCTTGTGATTCCTATTATGCCAACCTATATGATTGAGCTACAAATTAGCGGAAGTATTGTCGGAATGCTTGTCGCTGCATTTTCGTTAACACAGCTTATCTTCTCACCTGTTGCAGGTAGATTATCCGATTCTTTTGGTCGTAAAAAAATGATTGTGATCGGCATGGTAATCTTTGCTGTGTCAGAGTGGCTATTTGGAATTGCAAATGCACCTGCACTATTGTTTGGCGCTCGTATGCTGGGGGGGATTAGCGCTGCATTAATTATGCCAGCTGTTATGGCGTATACAGCTGATATTACAACTCCAAAAGAGCGGGCAACAGGAATGGGATACATCAATGCAGCCATCACAACCGGCTTCATCATTGGCCCTGGAATCGGTGGATTCATTGCTGAATTTGGTATGCGAGTACCGTTTTATTCAGCGGCGGTGGCGGGGGCTTTCGCAGCTTTACTTACACTATTTGTTCTCCCTGAATCACCGATGGAAGAACGCGTAAAGGCTGATCCACTTCAAACGGAAAAACAGAGCTTATTTACACAGTTACGCAACTCTTATAAGGAACCGTACTTTTTAAGCTTAATTATTGTATTTGTTGCATCGTTTGGCTTAGCGAATTATGAGACGGTGTTTGGCTTGTTTGTAGATCAGAAATTTGGGTTTACGCCAAAAGATATAGCATTTATTATCACATTTGGCTCCATTGCAGGAGCAGTTGTTCAGCTCACTATCTTTGGTTGGATTATTAATAAATTTGGCGAGAAAAAGGTTATTTCAACCTGTCTGTTCGTAGCGGGCTTATTCGTACTTTTAACTTTGTTCACGCATGCATACTGGCTAATTGTTGTCGTAACGTTTACGCTGTTTTTAGCAATCGATATTTTGCGACCAGCTATTAGTACACAAATGTCAAAACTTGCTCAAGAACAGCAGGGCTACGTAGCCGGCTTAAATTCTGCTTACACCAGCTTAGGAAACATCGCGGGGCCTCTTGTTGCTGGGATTTTATTTGATATTGATATCAACTTTCCATATGCAGCAGCGGCTATCGTTTTATTCGTTTGTTTCGTCTTATCGTTAACGGTAGGAAAGCGAGTAGTCCAGCCAAATCCAGTTGTTGAGAAGTAAAAAGGGATGAAAAACGTTCTATTCCTGGTGGATAGGACGTTTTTCATTGACTTTTGACAGGTTGTTTCATACACTTTTAGTGAATTATTGTTGCTACTTACTAAAAGTAGAGAAGATACATAAGGAAGGAACGAATATATGAATGAAACCTCATCTGTAAAGTCGATGGGCTATTTAATTAGCCGTAAGCTTATTGCAGGGTTAATTATGATTGTTGCCATCAGTGTTTTAGCGTTTGTAACAGCGATCATGCCTGCGGATAAACCAGCTGACTTTACTATCCTTAATTTTATTCGAGAGTTTAAGAAAGAAGGTAGTTTTTTAGCACTTGGGTACTACTTTTTTATTGTAGGCTCAGCCGTTATTTTAACCTCTTTTGTGGTAGAGCTAATTGCGCAAACGATTACAAATCGTTGGGAAGGCAAGTACAAGTGGTGGATTACGGGTGTTTTACACTTTGTTTTATCACTTTTTTTCATTCCAATGCTGCTTTTTTTCTTTATCGTGGATCGCTTGTTAGCATTAAAAAAGACTCCATATCATTGGAAGCACGTACTTGGTTTTTTTGTAGCTCCAATTGTCGTGTTTAGTTTGTTTGTTGCTATCGTTTAAAACCTCTCTGTTTCAGAGAGGTTTTTTTATGGAAACGTTAGGGGGGATTTTGTTGAATAAGATGCCTTGGTACTTACAAAATAAATGTTTAATGATCATCTGTTTTATTACTCCGCCCATTGGATACATCATAATTGTAACGAACAAGAAAAAGTTGAGCCGGGAAAAATGGCTTGAGTACTTAACGGTTTCGACAGTTATGGCCAGCATCTGGATGCTGAAATTTTTACCGGACTTGCTCGGGCTATCAATTCTAGTCGGAATTTTTGTAGCCTATTTAGCTTATAAAGTGCTAAAAGGAAGAAAATAACGAATCTTATAAAAATAATGATATACTGAATTTATTAGTACTGTAGGGGGTTATTGTATGAAAGGGTATTTTAAGCCATTTGCGATTATAATAGGTGCGCTTTTAATTTTTCTAGGAGGGTATGTATTTGGAAAGTCGACGTCTGATCAAGTCACGCGGGAAATTTGGGTTGGTGAAGGGAAAAACGGAGAAGCAGAAGTCCAAAAGGTCATTACAGACTTAGAAAATCAGGCTGCTGTCGATAACTTATCAATGATTTACGCTCACAGAGAAAGCATTGATACCGCGAATGTAGATATAAATAATCCGGATCTTTACGTAGCATTTAATAGTCCGAAGCAATCAGCATTATTAGTTGAATCTCGCCTTTGGTTAAACCATAAGGGAGCTGTTATAGCGGAACGTACGGGTGAGACGTGGGATGAAGTTGACTATTCTACAATTCCTGTGGAAGATGCTTCTTATATTCAAAACTTGTTGAAGAACAGTAGTGAAGAATAAATTACTTTATTTTCCACGAAATGAACCTTTTTGAATGTTCGTTCGTAATAGAAATAAAGGGGAGGCGATATTCATTGAAAAATTACATAGTCTTTATTGCTAGCTTTGTCGTCTTAATGCTTGTATTTCAAGTAGGTAGTGGTATGTTGCTAACCATGCTGTACGATCCAGAGGTGGGAGAAAAAGTTGGAACGTTAGGAAGTACTGTTACCTTTGGTGATAGTGCCTACATGTTTCCGCTTGTAGTCGCAATGCTAGCAGCAACAATTTCCTTTTTTATTTCAAAACGACTCTCATAACGTAGCGGAAAACTAGGCATATACGGTGCTTAGTTTTTTCGTTATATTTTAATAACAGAACGTGTGTGTTTGTTTCGTCAATAGCACAATAGAGAAAATATACCATTTATGACGATTCGCTTTACTACAACTTATTTCCACTCTTTAGTATAATTAGTCATATTATTAAGGGAAAAGGAGCCGATCCAATGCCTATTTATAATAAGCTAGTCCGTGATTATATTCCGCAGATTATCGAACAAAGTGGAAAGAGATATACAACAAGCAACTTAACTATTGATGAATACAAAAAGGAATTAAAGAAAAAAGCTGAAGAAGAATGGGGCGAATATATAGAAGCGAAAACGGAGCACGAGGCTGTAGAAGAGCTTGCGGACTTACTAGAAGTTGTTTATGCGCTTGCTGCGTTAAATGGCGCAACTCCTGAGCAGTTGGAACATGTGCGTCAGCAAAAAGCGGATGAGAAAGGCGGCTTTAATAATAGAGTTTTTTTAGTAGAAGTGGAAGATCAATAACTCTTACTATACAAACCTTTTTAAGCACAACTAACCTCAAGTTGTGCTTTTTTATGGTACACTAAAACTAAGAAAAGAGATCTACATCAGGGGGCACAATTGTGATTACAGATTTACAGTTTGGTGAGGCTTTTGTACGAGGAAAGCGATATCGCCGCAAGCAAATTCATGATCTTTATAAAGGGCAGGAGCAAAGTGAAATTTCAACGCCAAAAGAGCACCCATATATCTTTATTTTTACAAAGATGAGTGGTGAAGAATACGGTACTTCTCATGGGTGGAACGATGATCAAACAACCTTTTTTTACACTGGAGAAGGACAGCGCGGTACGATGCAGCTAATTAAAGGAAATAAAGCCGTGATGGAACACGCAGCGAACGGCGAAACCATCTATTTATTTCAGTACGTAGAGCCTGGGATTGTCGGGTTTTTAGACGAGATGACGTATGCAAACCATCAGCTTGAGTTGATGTGGGATGCAGACGGAAGCTTTCGGGAAGCGATTATGTTTGAACTAAAACGCAACCATATATTAGAAGAGAAAGCGAACGCAGTTAACATTGACTCAACGGTAAAAGAAGAGTTATTAGAACGGTTCTATGAGGAAAAGAGCTTAACGAAAAAGATAGCACTCCTTAATCATTATGTGAAAGTGCGAGCGAACGGAAAGTGTGAATCATGCGGAGCACCAGCATCATTTAAAGATAAAAAAGGAATGCCGTATTTAGAGATTCACCACATCAACCACTTAACTGACAGCGGGTTAAACAAAGTGGATCAAGTTGCGGCACTTTGTCCCATTTGCCATAGTCACATTCACCACGGACAGGGTGGAGAAAATTACAATGCAAGGTTGGGTATACTAATTAAAGAAAAAGAATTAGAAGCAGTTCAGTAATGGAACGAATAGAAAGGCGTGAAAGTAATGGAACTACTAGGTCTGCATCACGTTTCAATTTTAACGGGAAAAGCCGAAAAAAATTATGACTTCTTTACCAATGTACTGGGGATGCGTCTTGTAAAAAAGACGGTTAATCAAGATAATCCGCAATCCTATCATCTTTTTTATGCAGATGCAGAAGGGACACCGGGAACGGAAGTCACTTATTTTGATATTCCTGGTCTTGGTAGAACCTATCCTGGAACAACAGATATTTCAACCGTATCCTTGCGTGTGCCCACGACGGAGTCGCTTTACTATTGGAAACAGCGCTTTGAAGAGCTACAAATCGATCACGATGAGCTGACAACTCAAGCAGGTCGCAACGCACTTGCGTTTCGTGATTACGAAGGCACACGCCTCATGCTTGTTGCAGATGACGGAGAAAAAGGTGTACGTGCCGGTGTTCCTTGGAAGCGAGAAGATATTGAGGAGAATCATGCGATTATTGGCTTAGGCCCTGTTACCTTAACAGTTGCAGAAGCGAAGCTAACAGCAGATATCTTAACAAACGTTATGGGCTTTCGTCATGTAAGATCTTATGATTCAATGGAAGTGTATGCAACAGGAGAAGGGGGAAGCGGAGCTGAAGTACATATTGTAGAAGAACCTGGTGTGCCAAAAGCAAGGCTAGGAAGAGGTGGCGTTCATCACGTTGCGTTTCGTATTCCAAATGAGCAAGAATACCGCTACTGGCTTGAGCGCTTAAAGCAGGCTCGTATTCCTCATTCAGGCGAAGTCGAACGCTACTATTTTAAAGCGATTTACTTTAGAGAGCCAAACGGCATTTTGTTTGAACTTTCAACCGATACGCCTGGCTTTGCAACCGACGAACCAAAAGAAACGATGGGAGAGAAGCTCGCTCTACCACCATTTTTAGAACCGCGTCGAGCAGAAATTGAGGCGAATTTGCGTCCACTAGATATATAGAAAACACAGCTGCTTTTATGGCTGTGCTTTTTTGTATTTCGTTGTGTGTTTTTTAAGGTCGAAAATGCCCATAGTGACGCATGTTAGCCCTACAATTACGCCAAGAATCGTCCAAAACCAGTTGCTGCCCCAGTTCGAATAGGTAGTTACTAAGCTGCTGCATCCGATAGTTATTGTTCCGTATTTAGCACGCCATTTGTCTAACTTTGATTCTTTATTCGTAGATATCGTCCTTAACTCCTTCCATAAACAATATGAAAAAAAGGTTTAACGTTCATCGAGGCTCCATCTAATGATATGACCTGCATGAGTTAGTCCTCCTCCAAACCCATACAGAAGTACAAGATGATTTTTCTGCAACTTACCCTCTTTTAAGGCAAGCTGTAAAGCGAGAGGAATGGAAACAGCTGATGTATTGCCGTAATACTCGACGCTTGTTAATAGTTTTTCGCGGGGGAATTCAGCTTTTTCACAAATGGATTCAATCATACGCAAGTTTGCGCTGTGCGGGACGAACCAATCAATGTTTTCTTTTTGAAGATTGGTTTGTTGTAAAAGCGAATCAATACCTGCTGGAACGGTTCTGGTAGCCCATTTATACACTTCACGTCCATTTTGAACCATTTTCCCAGGGGTTTTAAGCTGTTCTCCGTTCATCGTTACAGATAAGTTTGTTCGATACACATGCTTACCACCGCTGCCCTTTGATCCCATATGAGTTACTATAAAGCTTGGACTTTCAAAATCTTGTTCAACTAATACAGCTGCTGCTCCGTCGCCAAATAAGATGCAGGTAGAGCGGTCTTTATAATCCGTTACTTTTGATAGCGTCTCTGCTGTAACGACTAAGACTTTTTGGTGTAATCCAGATGTGATAAAGCTATTAGCGATATGTAATCCGTAAGTAAAGCCAGCGCACGTTGCGTTAAAATCGAATGTTCCTGCACTATTAATCTCAAAGTAATCTTGAATTTGACAAGCTACGCTCGGAAAGGCATAGTCAGGTGTCGTAGTGGCAACGATAATACAGTCGACGTCATGGATATTTTTGTGATAGCTTGCTACTAAGTTTTCAATTGCTTTAAACGCTAGATGAGAAGAGTACTCCTCACTGCTTGCAATTCTTCTTTCTTTCATACCTGTCCTTTGTACAATCCATTCATCGCTAGTATCAACAAGTTGTTCAAGTTGGTCATTAGTTAGTTTATTTTCAGGAACATAGGTCCCAATAGCGGTAATACGTGCTGAAGAATTCATTTTAAAACACCTTTCTCTATGACTAGGTTATATTATTAAATGTTAGTACTAGATTACAAAATTGTAAATCATTGTATATTTAATATTCTTATCATTAAAAAGCTTTTACATAAATTAAGGTAGGATTTTGTCGAAAAATAGATGTAGAAATTAATAGTTTTATTAGAAAAATAGTAGTATTATAGTCGTGAGTAAAAAGTAACCAAATAGGGTTTAGGGGGATTTTTGATGAGTAAGAAGAAGGTTGTTACAGCATTAACTGCAGGATTATTGGTTTCTTCGTTATCAATGGGGACAGGTTACGCACAAGAGAATAATTACGATGTATCAAAAAAAGCAATCGAAGAGCAAGCAGAAGCGAGCAAAAAACTAGAAAAAAACATTGTGAAGCCAGACGTGATGAACGCAGTAAAGTCAGATGTTTTGAAGTCGTTAAATATGCCAGTACCATTTTCGAATAGATCAGCAAAAAGCCTTCAGCGATCAAGTGCAAGTTTTGACAATGAAGAAATTGTTTTTGAATCAGAGCCAAATGATGATTTTCATACAGCAAATACAATGTCTTATGGTAACACATTAATCGGACAGCTTTTACCCCTTTACGATTTGGACATGTATAAAGTGAATGTTCCTACAGCTGGCGCATTTATTATAGCAGGGGGGGCTTCTTCACCTGCAATTGAATTAGGCTTTACGGTTACGGAAAAAGATTATAAAGATAATAATGTAAGCTACTTAGGAAGCGAGTTTGACGAAGAAATTGAAACGCAGGTTTATCAAGTAAGCAAAGCTGGTACTTATTATGTTCCAGTCATTGACTTTGATAATATTGATGACCTTGATGATAATACGGAAGAAGATATTTATATTTTGTCAGCCGCGTTTTTTGATAATGTTGCTCCAGCAAAGCCTGTAGTGAATCAAGTTACGAACAATGATAAAGTAATCACTGGAAAAGCAGAAGCAAACTCAACAGTAACGGTGAATGTTGGTAAAAATCGAATTGGCTATGCGAAAGCAAATGCGAGCGGAACGTTCTCCGTTGCAATTCCATCACAAAAAGTCGGAACAACGTTAAACGTAACGGCAAAAGACGCAGCTGGAAACGTGAGCAGTTTAGCATATGTAAAAGTAGCAAGCGTTGACGTGACCCCACCTGCGAAGCCAATCGTTAATCAAGTTGATGATAACGATAAGGTCATTACAGGAAAAGCAGAAGCAAACTCAACGGTAACGGTAAACGTTGGTAAAAATCGAATTGGCTATGTAAAAGCCAGCTCAAACGGATCATTTTCTGTTAGTATTCCTGTTCAAAAAGCAGGAACAACGCTAAACGTAACGGCAAAAGACGCAGCTGGAAACGTGAGCAGCTTATCCTATGTCAAAGTTGTAAAAGCTGATGTGACGCCACCCGCAAAACCAACGGTTAATAAAGTAAAAGAAACTGATAAAGTAGTGACGGGTAAAGCGGAAGCAAATTCAACGGTAACGGTGAATGTTGGTAAAAACAGATTGGGGTATGCAAAAGCGAACTCTAAAGGCGTGTATTCAGTAAAAATTGCGGCACAGAAAAAAGGAACTCTTCTAAACGTAACGGCAAAAGATGTAGCTGGAAATGTGAGTAAACTTTCGTATGTAACGGTTGTAAAGCGCTAATAAGCATAAAAATGCACTTCAGAATTTTAGCTGAGGTGCATTTTCTATGAGAGTTCATTGTAAATAACGAGGCGTATCCGTTTTTGGATGGTTAATCTCCTGAAAAAGATCCTGTTGAGTTCCTTTGTCACTAGGTGGCTTGTTCTCTAACTGCTGGGCTAAGTGAGGAAAATAAAGATTCATTAAGTTTTTAAATTCTCCAATTGTTAATGGTTTTTCTAGTTGTTTTAACTCATAGCCAAGTTGTCCATTGGGTTCAATCGTGGCAGATTTTACGTGCTCTAGCTTTGCCACGCCTTGATTGCGAAGTCGCATCTCTAATTGATCAACGGTTAAACGTAGTTTTTTTAACTGTTTAATATCAAGCTGTCCATTTTCAATTACAACTTTTGATTTGCCGGTAATAAACTTTTCTAATGCATTGGATTTCACCTGTACGTATTCTAAAACTAAAATAGCTAGTACAAAAACACCAGCTCCTACAATTGCTTTAAACATGCTTTTTTCTACAATAGGCTGAACGATAATTGTCCCTAATGAAATCATTACAACGGTTTGAGCTAATGTCATTTGAGCAATTGATTTCCTGCCGGCTATCCTCAGTAAAAAGATGCCCGCTAGGATTAAAATAAGCGACTGCCATATAAAATTCATCTTCTCATCCTTTCCTATTTCTTCCTAAACTTTAGTTTGGTTAAAAGGAGATTTTTTTATGTATAAGTAGAAGGCGGAAAATTTCATATGGTAAAATATATGAAGGATATAAAATTAAATAGTATCAATGGAGGAACCAATGAACGAGTCTATTAGAAGCTATTTCAAAAACTTAGAAGCAACTGATAAACAACTTCAGTATGAAGCTTTTCAAAAAATTATAAACGCAACTTCTGAACAGGTGGATTGGGCCTATGAAGTGTGGGATGAGTTAGTAAGCTGGTTAGGAGATGCTGATAACCATAAAAGAGCAAGAGGTGCTCAAATTCTTGCAGGTCTTGCAAAAAGCGATCAAGAAAAACGAATACTGACTGATTTTGTTTCCTTGTGGAACGTAACCAAGGATGAAAAATTTGTCACGGCGCGTCACGCTCTACAGGCAATCTGGAAAGTAGGCTTAGCAGGAGACCAACAAAAGATGTTAGTTCTACATCATTTAGTTAATCGCTTTCATACATGCAAAGACGAAAAAAATGCTACTCTTATTCGTTATGACGTCCTTCAAAGCTTACGAAATCTATATGATGAAACAAATGATGAGAAGTTAAAGCAGCAAGCACTAAATCTAATAGAAGCAGAAACTGATGTAAAGTATCAAAAGAAATACCTTAAACTATGGAAGTGAGGACCCTTTTTGTTTTGAATGGACCTATGCGAGTAGTTAGGTTATTACTACGCAGCTCTATAAGTGTATTTTGATACCAACTAGCTTAGGATATGGTAAAAGTTATAAAAATGAGTATATGGAGGAGGTTGTTACGTAGAGATGATTCAAGTTTTTGGAGAAAAAACCGTACTAACTGAGCTAAGTGATAGCGATTTAGACGAATATTATTATTGGAAATTCGAAGAAGAGCAAAAAGAAGCTAAAAAATGGAACGGGCCGTATATTCCGGAAGCTTGGAAGTCAAAAGAAGAGTTTAAACAGCTAGGGGCTCAAGTAAATGAGCTATTACCAGGCGTTCCGAGAGAGTTAGCTATTAAAGGAGACTGTCAATTTATTGGAACGGTAGGGGCCTATTGGGTTGACCAGAATACTAACTGGGTAGAAACGGGAATCGTTATTTATAATTCTGACTATTGGAGTGGTGGATATGGAACGGATGCTTATCGAGTTTGGATTGATTTTTTATTCGAGAATACAAATTTGCACCGTTTAGGTATGTCAACTTGGTCTGGAAATTATCGAATGCTCAAGGTCGCCAATAAAATTGGAATGAAAGAAGAAGCGAGAATTCGAGATGCTAGAATGGTAGATGGAAAATATTACGACGCAGTGAAAATGGGCATTTTAAAAACCGAGTGGGACGCTTTTGCATAATTAAAAGTAGCTCTCAATGAAAGGAAACCAGCATATGTTTACAGGACCTACACTAACACCCGAGCTATCAGTTTCAAATATAGAGAAAAGCTTGGACTTTTACATCAACTTATTAACATTCAAGGTAAAATATGAACGAAAAGAGGACAAGTTTGCCATGTTGATCTTAGGTGGATGTGAAATTATGATTGAACAGGTAAACGGATATTGGAGCACAGGTGAGTTAGCTTATCCATATGGACGTGGTATTAATTTTCAAATTATGGTGGAGGATGTTGAGGTTATCTACAGGCGGTTAAAAGCTCACGCTTATCCTATTAAGTATGAACTTACAGAAAGCTGGTATCGGGTTGACGATAAACTTTATGGACAACAAGAGTTTTTAGTTATGGATCCAGACGGTTATTTGCTACGACTGGCTGAAGATATAGGAGAGAAAGTAGTATGAACATGCTAGAGTTACACTATCATATTTATCAAAATAATGTAAGCGTTGCTGATCATTATTTGCCATGGGCTTTTTCTATGATAGAGAGTGACTGTGAATCTCCATCTTTATATATTCTGGCGGCGCTTCAAAAACCTTATAATATTTTTGAAGCGGAACACTATTTTCGAAGAGCTGTGGAAGAGCTTGAACTAAAAGTACCAACTGAACAAGAATGCACCACATATGTCGTATATAAAAGGCTTGAAGAACTAATGAATCAGCCAGATGATCTTTTCAACAAGGTATATGATTTGTCTACCCTCATCATATATGAGTTAGATTCTCCAAAACAACTAGCATCATTTGTAGAGGTTAGTGATTTAATTGATGACTTTTTATACGGTGATAATTATTTAAAGTTGACAGAATGTACGTTAAAAAAAGAGGTGTTAACGCGAGTTGAAGAGCTGTTGCAAGGTTGGAAGAAAGCAGGGGAAGAAGGCGAATAGTTTCCAAATATACAATGGAGCAATTTTCACTAAAAAGATGCATTTAAAATGAATATTATATTCCAAAAAACGGCACTCAATATGAGTGCTTTTACAAGAGGGGGTATTTAATTCTATTTATTTTATTGATGATTTTAAAAAACAAAAGCCGTTTGTTCTTTAAATATCCCAATCTTCTCTTATTTGATTAAATAAAAGCTTTGCACCTACAGGGCTTAAAATGAGACCTTCTGCATAACGCTTATTTTGTGGCGTTACTTCTCCGGTTACGAGACATCTATTATCCTGTTCAAACCTTTTTAATGTAATCTCTCCGTCTTTCACGAAAATTTCCAGAGGATCTTTTATATTGATTCCTAAAACTCTTCTCATTTCAACTGGAATGACAACGCGACCTAATTCATCTACTTTTCGTACAATTCCTAGATTTTTCATATATTCCTCCTCAAGGTGTTTCGAATGAACAGGATTGTTTTTAATCCTACACTTAAATTATGTGAAAAGGTAGTAATAAATGTTTAAATTTTAATGATATGAATAGTAATTAGTAAAAAAATTCACTTGTAAAAGAATGTAAAATAATTTTCGGGATTCACATGCATAGAACGAATCACTAAACGAAACCAATCCATAAATAAAGGAATTACTTCTTGAAATACCTATTTTGTATCGTAAACTATTGGAATAACTGTAATAACTAAACTTGGAGAGGGTGAGCGCTTGTAATTGTTTGTACTGAAGAAAAAGTAGTATTTTAAATGAATTTGTCGATTGTTCTGAATATCTATTGCTAGATATGTATATTAGGATAGTTTTTTTACTGAAAGAATTTACACTATGCATGGAGATTAGTATAAAGGAGAGCTAATTGCGAGCTTTGCATTTTGAGGTTTTGTCGCATTGGTAGCGAGTTATTTATAAAAAGCAAAAAGCTGTTACGTTTAACAGCTTTTTGTTTTTACTGATTATTTTGCTCGTACAGGTATTGGTCTTGATGGAGAGCTTTCATTATGAGTACGATCTAGTGCTGTGATTACATATGTATACTCCTGTCCTTTGACAGCAGTTTTGTCAAGGTAAGTTTGATCGGAGTGCTCTAACCGTACGGTATCTAAGAGGTTATTAGAGTCATTAATGTCGCCGGCTTTTTTGCCATCAAAACGATAAATTGCATAATAAGATGCGTCATCGTGCTTAGATTCTTTTACTTTAAATTCAATGCCTTCTTGTTTTTGCTTTACATTAATTGCTTTTGGTGATTCTGGTGGCGTATCGTCAATCCATGGCATAGAGGGAACAATCGCTGGCTGTTTATAAAGTTCATTGGAAAGGCGATCCGCAACGCCAAGTGGATTTTTTCTTAAGTCTTTCGCACTAAAATGCATGCTTCCTTTAAAAGCTTCGTACGTACGATTAAGTTTAATTTGGTTTGGCATTTCTTCTGGATTAAACCAATTTTGAACACCATTTGATTCTGTATTAATTTTATAAGTAGCTTGTCCAATATAGAGCTGAACATCTTTGCCTTCTACTTCTTTTGACCACCAGTCTAAGAGCTTAGCATAATCCGCTACAGGAAGTCCGATGTTCCAGTATAATTGAGGAGCAATGTAGTCAATATCTCCATTGTTAATCCACGTTCGCGTATCTGCGTACAAATCATCATAATTTGTTTGTCCCGCAGCTGTATCTGAGCCTGTAGGATCTACGTTTTTATTTCTCCACACTCCAAATGGGCTAATACCGAACTTCACATAGGACTTTTCAGCTTTTATTGCTTCGTTGATATCTTTTACGAGATTGTTAACATTATCACGACGCCAGTCTGCTATATTACTAAATTTATTTTTTCCGTATTGTTCATAGGTGTTTTGATCAGGAAACTCTTTTCCAGCAATTTTGTATGGGTAAAAGTAGTCATCCATATGAACGGCATCGATGTCATAGTTTTTTACGACTTCCATGATTCCATCAATGACAAATTTCTGTACTTCTGGTACTCCAGGGTTAAAATATAGCTGCTGTCCATAAGGAACTACCCATTCAGGGTGCTGACGAGCAGGGTGGTTTTCAGGCAGTTTTTGAAGGTCTGAGAGGTTAGCTTCTTTTCCAAGAGACATTGTGATTCGATAAGGGTTAAACCATGCGTGAAATTCCATGTTTCGCTTGTGAGCTTCTTCAACCATAAATGCTAAAGGATCATATCCAGGGTCTTTCCCTTGCGTTCCTGTTAAGTATTCGGACCATAATCCGTATTTAGAGGGGTAAAACGCATCGGCAGTCGGTTTTATTTGCATAACAACCGCATTCATCCCCATCTGTTTTTGTTCATCTAAGTATTGAATGAACTCAGCTTTTTGTTGAGGGATTGATAAACCAGGTTTTGATGGCCAATCAATATTTAATACGCTAGCCATCCATGCTGCTCTTAGTTCGTGTTTTACATATTTAGATTGATCTGCCCCTTGAGATGGTATTGTATCTGCGTATCCAATCGTAGCAGATGGTAATAACACGGAACTACCTATAACTGACGCGATTAATAAACTTCTAAATTTTTTCTTCTTAATCATCTTATAACCTCATTCCTATAAAGTTGTTAGCGTTTTCAATAGATATTATACTTTACAAGTTACTAGATTGATAGACTAATTAAAATTTATTTTTAAAAAATATAAAATACATTGATAATTAATTTTAAAAATGATATATTTTCAATTAAAGATAAAAGTTAGCAATATCTCTTTGAACTAGCGATGCCTGTTGCTACATCATTTGGTGGAGGTGAATGATAGGGGTTGATTCCACATTACAGCATAGAAAGCATCTAGTTAACGTTTTAAGATAAGCTTCGCTACAAAGAGTTAAGAAAGAGTAAAGTTATTGCTAGATTTATCATGAAAATCTCAGGGTTTTAACAATTCTGATAAAAGTATTGGGGAGGAATTAAGAATGAAAGTATTGTTTGTATGTGCAGGTGGAATGTCCAGTGCAATTGTTGTAAACGCTTTAAAAAATGAAGGTAAAAAACATAATATTGATTTAGAAGTTCTAGCAGTAGGCACTCAAGAGTTTGATGCAGAGGTTCGTAACGGATGGGATGTTTCAATGGTAGCACCTCAAGTGAGACATCGTTTTGATACATTTAAGCAGTCTGCTGATGAAGCTGGAGTTCCTTGTCAGGTTATTCCGCCGCAAGCATACAGTCCGCTTGGAGGACCTACTCTATTAAAGCTAGTTAACGAGCTTGTAAGCAAATAAATGTATGTAACTATTAATTAAACAAAGGGGAAAACAATACATGAACAAGTTTGTTGCTTTTTTAGAGAATAATTTATCAACGCCTATGGCTAAATTATCTGAACAAAAGCACTTGCGAGCGATAAGGGATGGGGTAGTTTCGGCTTTACCGTTTATCATTTTTGGAAGCTTGTTTCTTATCATCGCATTTCCACCAGTTGCAGCTGATTCAGCATTAGGGGAATGGGCAGCTAAACACGCAGCGGAAATCTTAATTCCATATCGCTTAACGATGTTTATCATGACGCTATACATAACGTTTGGTATTGGGTATAGCCTTTCGCAAAGCTATAAACTAGATCCGCTATCTGGCGGTCTTTTATCAGTAGCATCTTTCCTATTCACAATAGGTATTGAAACAGTGGAAAACATTGGGTTCGTATTGCCAATGACAAATCTAGGAGGACACGGTTTGTTCGTTGGAATGCTTGTTTCAATCTTTTCTGTTGAAGTGTTGAGGTTCTGTAAAGCAAAAAATGTCACGATTAAAATGCCTGATTCAGTACCTACATCAGTAGCACGTTCATTCGAAGCTTTAATACCAGTAACCATTGTACTGGTTATCATGACGATTATTACGGTTACGTTTAACATCGACATGCATTCGCTGGTAGATAAAGCAGTAGCACCGCTAATTAAAGCGGGAGATACGCTTCCTGGCGTATTGATTCCAGTATTCTTAATCACGTTCTTCTGGTCATTTGGTATTCATGGCGTATCGGTTGTAGGTGCAGTAGCTAGACCGGTATGGGAAGTTTACCTAGCGAACAACTCTGCAGCAGTAGCAGCTGGAAAAGCGATTCCTCACGTAGCACCTGAAACATTTTTCCAATGGTTTATTTGGATTGGAGGATCTGGTGCAACGATTGGTTTAGTATTAGCAATGCTAATTGCGGCGAAATCAAAATACAGTAAGACTTTAGGAAGAGCAACTATCATTCCTAGTATTTTTAACATTAACGAACCGGTTATTTTCGGAACGCCAATCGTATTAAATCCAATTTTAATTATCCCATTTATTGTTACGCCTTTAGTTGGCGCAACAGTAGCTTACGTTGCAACGGCTATGGGTCTAGTAAATCCAACATATGTAATGGTGCCGTGGACGTTACCAGCTCCAATTGGTGCATACTTGTCAACGGGAGGAGATTGGCGAGCGATTGTTTTATGTTTAACTAATATTGCAATCTCGTTCTTTATCTATCTTCCATTCTTTAAAATGTATGATAGAAAGTTAGTTGAACAAGAGGGAACGATTGAGACATCGAAAGAAAATAATATTGCTTTATAAATGAAACGATAGGAAGTATGAATGTTTACTTCATACTTCCTATGTTGAGTTTAGGGGAGGAAACGGTGAACAATACATCTGGGATTCATTTTTTTAGCTATAGAAGTGCATTTTTATTTTTTGGTTTTATTCTTATCTTTAATCTTATTTTTAACTATGTCATGAACGCGCTGGGTGTTGGGTATAATCATGCTCTTTATATTGGTAACATGTTTGCCATTAGCGGCAGTTTAACGTTCATTCTTAGTGTTGTTGAAGGTAAGATCAAAGGTAAGAAGCAGTGTTATACCTTATTTTTCTCATTGCTGTTTTTAAGTGCAATAGCTGGTTATTTTATTGTTTATAAATGAAAAACAAGGGGTGTCAAGGATGGACAAAGGGCTTAAAGTCGTTACAATTGGAGGAGGCTCTAGCTATACGCCAGAGCTAGTAGAAGGATTCATTAAACGATATCATGAGCTGCCAATCAAAGAATTATGGCTAGTAGATATCGAAGCAGGAAAAGAAAAGCTTGAAATTGTAGGGGAATTAGCGAAGAGAATGGTAAAGAAAGCGGGCGTTCCTATTGATGTACATATCACGCTAGATCGCCGTCAAGCGCTAAAGAATGCAGATTTTGTCACAACTCAAATGAGGGTTGGTTTACTGGATGCACGAATAAAAGACGAGCGCATTCCGCTTGAGATGGGAATGATTGGTCAAGAAACAAACGGTGCTGGTGGGTTGTTTAAAGGATTGAGAACAATTCCTATACTTCTAGAAATTACGGAAGAAATGCAGGAACTTTGTCCAGATGCATGGCTTATTAATTTTACAAATCCAGCCGGAATGGTAACGGAAGCTCTTTTACGCTATAGCGCTCACAAGAAAGTTATTGGCGTATGCAACGTCCCGTTTAATATGCACCTATCTATTTCTAAAATGCTAGATGTTGAGATGGAGCGTGTCTATATTGAATTTGCCGGCTTAAACCATATGCTTTTTGGATTACATGTCTACTTAGATGACCAAGATGTTACAGAAAAAGTTCTTGAGATGCTCGGGGACCCAACTATTCAATTAAGCATGAAAAATATTGCTCCGCTTCCATGGAATCAGCAGTTCTTAAAAGCATTGGGAGCTGTACCATGTCCATATCACCGCTACTACTACAAAACTAAGGATATATTGGATGAAGAATTGGAAGCGTTTAAGAATGGTAAAACAAGAGCAGAAGTTGTGAAAAAATTAGAAGAAGAATTGTTTGAGCTTTATAAAGATCCTACCTTAACCATCAAGCCTCCACAGTTAGAGCAGCGTGGTGGTGCTTACTATAGCGATGCAGCTTGTAACGTTATCTCTTCTATTTATAATGATAAAAAAGATGTTCAAGTATTAAACGTGCAAAATAAAGGTGCGATTCAACAGATTGACTATTTATCAGCAGTAGAAGTTAACTGCATTGTGACAAAAAATGGTCCAATTCCTATTACGATTGGAGAATTGCCTGTACACCTTCAAGGTCTTGTACAGCAAATTAAATCATTTGAGAGACTCGGTGCAGAAGCAGCCGTTACCGGCTCGTATGAAAAGGCATTGCTAGCATTAACAATCAACCCATTAATTCCAAGTGATGAGATGGCTGAGCGCGTGCTTCAGTCTCTTTTAGAAGCACATGAACCGTATTTACCAGCCTTTTTTAATCAATCAAAAGAGCATGTTAAACAAAACTAATAGCTCCTAACTTGATTAGGTTTTTCACTCATATTATTAAAATGATAACTTTAGGGGGATTCACCAATGACAACAGAATTAAGCCATAACAACGAAATGGAAATCTTTGAGATTATCTCACACGCAGGAAACGCACGAAGCTTAGCGTATGAAGCGCTTGAAGCGGCTGAAGAGCTAAAGTTTGAAGATGCAGAACGTTTGATTAAAGAAGCGTCAGATGAACTAGGATTAGCGCATAAAACGCAAACAAAGCTTATTCAAGCAGAGCTTAATGGGAACCCTGCAGATAAAACGCTGCTCATGATTCACGCTCAAGATCACTTAATGACGGCTATCAGTGAACAAAAGTTGATTGAACATATGATTCGAATCGTCAAAAAAGTATCTCGTACATAAGCAAAAAGCATATCAGGAGAGGCGGAATCAGCAATGAAAAAACTAGGTATTTCCATTTATCCGGAACATTCAACGGTAGAAAAAGATAAAGCGTACATTGCTTTGGCACATCAGTACGGATTTAAAAAAATCTTCACCTGCTTACTTTCAGTAGAAGGGGATAAAGAGAAAGTCATGAAGAGCTTTAAAGAAAGCATCGATTATGCTAACGAGCTGGGTATGGAAGTGATGGTGGACATTGCTCCTCGTATTTTTAATCAGCTTGGCATTTCTTACAATGACTTGTCCTTCTTTCACGAGTTAGGCGTTTGGGGCTTGCGCTTAGACATGGGTTTTACAGGAAATGAAGAATCCATGATGACGTATAATCCCTATGATTTGAAAATTGAAATTCCTATGAGCAACGCTACAAGCTATTTGGATAACATTATGGCCTACAAGCCAAAAGTAAGCAACTTAGTAGGCTCGCATAACTTTTATCCACACCGCTATGCAGGGTTAAGCTATAAACACTTTGTCAAATGTAGCAAACAGTTTAAGGAACATAATATTCCTACCGCTGCTTTTATTAGTTCACATGATGCTACTTTCGGTCCTTGGCCAGTGACAGAAGGGTTATGCACGGTGGAGATGCACCGAGAACTGCCGATTGTTACGCAAGCAAAGCACTTATATGCTACTGGTCTCATCGATGAAGTGATCATTGCCAATGCTTATGCTTCTGAAGAAGAGTTACAGGCTCTGAGTGAAATCAACAAAGAAAAGCTAACTTTTGCTATCCAGTTGCATGAAACGATTACGGACTTAGAGAAAAAAATCGTTTTAGAAGAGCCGCATTTTTACCGTGGCGACGTGTCTGATTATCTTATTCGCTCTACTCAGTCACGCGTGAAATATAAAGCAGAAGAGTTCAAACCTACTTATACACCTCCTATTAAGCGAGGCGATATACTAATCGAAAACGAGCTTTACGGCCAGTATAAAGGTGAGTTGCAGATCGCACTACAGGACATGGAGAACTCTGGGAAAACAAATGTTGTGGGTCGCATAGTGGAAGAGGAAATCTTTTTGCTTGATTATTTAGAGCCTTGGGGGAAGTTTGCATTCTCAATCAGATAGAATCAAATGTGTTTCACTGTGATGATGCGGAGGGGAAAATAAAGATTTCCTTCCGCTTTTCATTATATAAAAGGAGAAGATAACGTGGACTTTATTATTGGGGTTGATGGTGGAGGCACAAAAACAGAGGCGGTTGCTTACACCTTAGATGGAAAGGTACTTAGCCAGGGAGAAGCTGGGTATGGAAATTTATTAATCAATGAGGAACAAGCTACTTCTAATATTATTGCTGCTGTAAACAAATGTTTGTCGGTACTACCTCACGGCAACTGCGCTTTTATTTATATGGGCCTTGCTGGGTATGAAGGCTTTAAACATAAGGAAAAGATAAAGGAAACCTTAAAAGGAGTGTTTAAAGTTCCTCTAGAAATCGTAAACGATGGGGTAATTGCACATGCTGCACTCCTAAAAGGCGAAGATGGAATTTTAACTATTTCAGGTACGGGATCTGTAAGTGTAGGTATTCATCAGGGCTCTCGATATCTCTCAGGTGGTTGGGGACATATTCTTGGAGATGAAGGTAGTGGTTATTGGATTGCCTTACAAGCATTTATTCAGATGACTAGAGAATATGATGAAGGTTTGCCTGTAAGCTTGTTAAGCAAAGATATCTTAACTCAATTGAAATATGAGAATATTGCTGACATAAAAAAATTTATCTATAGTGCGTCAAAAGCAGAAATTGCAGCTTTTGTTCCGTTAATTGTACAGCATGCACAAAATGGAAATCACTTTGCACAAACGTTACTGTTAAAGGCAGGAGAACATTTAGCTAAAGTAACGCTTTCTGTTTACCGAAAATGCGGTTTTCATGATAGTATAAAAATTGCTATTAAAGGAAGTATTTTAACTAAAATCTCTATGGTTCAAGAGGCATTTATAAAAGAGATTCAAAGCCATCAGTTGGATATAGGATTTGTATTAGAAGACCAATCATCGACGTTAGGCGGTTATTACTTAGCGCGTAGCAAGATTAAAAGAGAAAGCTAAGGAAGTGATTTGTAGTGAATGTTGTAAATGTTTTATTAAGAATTGAGAGCTCATTATACGAGCTCCCGAAATCAGAACGGAAGGTTGCACAATATATTTTAGATCATCCAGAACAAGTCGTTCGAATGACAATTCACGAGTTGGCAGCACAGGCTGATGCAAGTAGCTCAGCAGTAACAAGACTTTGTCGCTCTATTGAAATTGGAAGTTTTGCCGAATTAAAAGTATCATTATCTTCCCATATCTCCACGGATAAAAAAACAGGCTTTTATGATATAGAACCAAATGAAACGATTGATTCTATAAAAGATAAAATTGTGTCCAATTCCATACAAGTCATTCAAGAAACGGCTCTAAACTTACAGGAAAAAACTGTTTTAGAACTTATCAAAACCATTAAAGAAGCGCAGGTTATTTACGTATATGGTGTAGGAGCCTCGTGGTTAGTTGCTGAGGATATTTCTCACAAGTGGCTACGTGTTGGAAAGGTCATCAGTGCTCATCAAGACTCTCACATTACAGCAACAGCTCTTGCTTCATCCAACAAAAATGCGCTATTCTTTTGCGTATCAAATAGCGGTGAGACAAGAGAAGTTCTCCAGCTTGTAGACATTGCGAAAGAGTCGGGGATTACGACAGTGGGACTTTCACGATTTGGTCATAATACACTATCCAATAAGGTTGATATTTCACTGCACCACGTTCGGGCACCAGAAGCAAAAAATAGAAGCGCAGCCACAACGTCGTTGATTGCGCAATTCTTAACAATTGATATCTTGTTTTATGCATACGTATCGAATTACTTTGAAGATACAATTGAAGAAATACACCAGTCTAGAGATGCGGTTGCTAAATTGACGGAAAAACATAAAAAGTAAAAAAGAGTACGTTGACAATGTTGAAATCAACATTTCACAACATTACTACGTAACAAAAGGAGAGTTTCAAATGATTAATAAAAGCTCTTCTATTCCTCTCTATTATCAAATTAAAGAAATTATAAAAGAAAAAATTATTTCAAAAGAATGGAAAACAGGAAATGCTATCCCCTCTGAGAAAAAGCTTTGTGAGTTATTTTCAGTAAGTCGATTAACCGTAAGGCAAGGAATTCAAGAATTAGTGGATGAAGGGTACTTGGCAAAAGAAAGAGGAGTAGGAACATTTGTATTAGATAAAAAAATTGAACAAAAATTAGTCACGGCTACTAGCTTTACATCATTGATGCAGCAGCAAGGAAAAGTTCCTAGCAGTAATATTTTATCAATTGAGCAAATGATTCCTTCAAAGTCAGTTAAGCGTAATTTAGCGCTGGGTGAGGATTCACAAGTGATATCAATTAAGCGAATACGCTACGGAGACGACGTGCCAGTAGCCCTTGAAACAGTCTTTTTACCCGTGGAGTATAAGGACTACACGCTTGAAGCGAATATTAAAGATTCACTCCATAACTTTATTGAAAAAAATTTCAACGTAAAGATTGGTAATGTGAAACAAACAGTCGAAGCTACACTTGCAAACGAGCAGGAAGCAAATTATCTAAATTTGAAAGAGAATGCACCGTTACTGCTGATTAAAACGGTTACGTATCTTACAAACAATAAGCCTTTCGAGTACGTTATCTCTGTTTATGCTGGTGAAAGATTTAAGATATCATCACAAATAGGAGAGTTGCACACAGATCGGGTTATTTAAAAAGGAGAGATTAATGTGTATATTGTTGGTCTGATGTCTGGAACATCCTTAGATGGAATTGACGCAGCGCTTATTCATGTAGAAGGCAGCGGCATGAATACAGAATTAACTATTATTGACTTTGTCACATACCCTTTTTCGAAAGAGCTTGAACGCGAGATTAAAGCTGCTTTGTCAGTTGAAAAATCAAATGTGCAGTTAATCTGTAGCCTAAATTTTAAGCTAGGGTATGCATTTGCTGAAGCGGTAAAAAAAGTGTGTGATAAAGCAAACTTTCCTCTAGAAAAACTAGATTTAATCGGTTCACACGGCCAAACCATTTATCATCAACCTTTTAGTGAAAACAATTTGGTAGCTTCAACGCTTCAAATAGGAGAGCCTGCTATAATTGCTTATGAGACGAAGACAGCAGTTATATCTAATTTCCGTACCATGGATATGGCAGCTGGGGGGCAAGGAGCTCCGCTTGTTCCATACACAGAATACATTTTATATAGGGATAAGCAAAAAGGCAGGTTGCTTCAAAATATCGGCGGAATTGGGAACGTAACGGTTTTACCTCAAAACGCCCTGTTTGATGATATGTATGCTTTTGATACGGGACCAGGAAATATGATCATTGATGAGCTATGCCAACAGCTCTTTACTATTCCTTATGATCAAGAAGGAAAAATCGCAGCGAGCGGTAAAGTGAACGAAAAAATGTTGGGCTACTGCTTAGAGCATGATTACATGAACGTCTCTCCTCCGAAATCAACTGGTAGAGAGTTGTTTGGTAAAGAATACGTAGATAAACTGCTGGCTACATTCTCTGATGTACCACGTGAAGATATCATCGCAACTGCAACAATGTTTACAGCAAGGTCAATTGTTGACCATTATCAACGTTTTATTTTACCAAATCATGATATTGATGAAATCATTATTGGCGGTGGCGGAAGCTATAACCTTACCCTGATGAAGATGATTAAGAGTTTAGTAGGTGAAAGCATTGCCGTTTTAACACAAGAGGAAATCGGTTATTCATCCGAAGCAAAAGAAGCGGTGGCTTTTGCGCTGTTAGCGAACGAAACGTACCATAAGAATCCAAGTAATTCGCCAAAAGCAACTGGCGCAAATTATCCAGTTGTACTAGGCAACATTACGCCGGTACCTTTTGTTGATTGATCAATTATGCTAATAGAAAAGCAGCTGAATCATTCAGCTGCTTGTTTGTTTATCGCTTTCCTGCATAGGAGAAAATGGGGTTGCGAAGCTCGAATTTATACGTTTGACCGTCTACAATTCCAACGATTTTATCTCCATCGTATAGGTCTAACAAGAAGCCTGCCATTTCTTTTGCCGTGTGGTACTGAGGCACATTTCCCCTGTAGTCAAATCCTTTAGTCCCGCGAGCACGATCGGCAAACTCTGTTTCAGTAGCAGCTGGTGCTAATACCTTTGCCTGCATTTTTGCACCTTTTCCTTGAAGTTCTTGGCCAAGGCCTTCTGTAAACGCGCTTACGTAGAACTTTGTTGCACAATACGTTACGGCGTTTGGCACAATGTTATATCCACCAGCTGATGAAATGTTGAGTAGCTGCGCGCCTTCCACGTTTTCATAATCGCGAACGTACAGTGAAGATAAAATGGTCAATGCTTCAATGTTTAAGTGAAGCATTTTACCGATTTTGTTTAAGTCCTGCTCACCAACCGATGCAAAATTACCAAAGCCAGCGTTATTAATCCATGTTTCAATCTCGTACTTTTTCAAGTCTTCGTATAGCGTATACGCATTTTCTACTGTGGCTAGGTCTGCTGTATAGACCACAACATCAGCTTCTGCGTTTATATCCTTCACTGCGGTTTTTAATTCTTCAAGCTTGTCTTGGCGACGTGCAATGATAATTAAATGCTTCCCTCTTTTTGCAAATTCAAGCGCAGCTTCGTAACCAATTCCTGAGCTTGCGCCCGTAATCACTGTATATTTCATAAAAATCCTCCTTGAGATAACTAGTTTTTTAATGATAAAAAGAGTATACTGCTTAGAGTTAACTCTAAGTCAACCCGTAAATATACTTTTTTTGAGGAGCGGATATATGTACACAATTAGCCAAGTATCAGAAGAATTAAACATCAGCGCGCACACTTTACGGTATTATGAGAAAGAATCAATTATTACGCCTGATCGAAGTTCAAGCGGAGAGCGGTTATATACAGCAGACCACGTAGCGTGGCTAAAGTTTGTGATCAAGCTTAAAGAGACGAAAATGCCGCTTGCGAAAATAAGACAGTACGCGGAGCTTTTTAAAGAAGGAGAGAAGACGGCTCAGGCTCGCCTTGAACTTTTAGAGAATCATCACCTCTCGATCCAAGAGCAGCTCCAAACCTTAATTGCTACAGAAGAGATGTTAACTCATAAAATATCAACTTATAAAAAGGTGCTAGCAACGCAAAACGTGTAGAGACGTCTCTACACGTTTTCTAGCATGTATATTCGTTGTTTTTCAATGGAGATTAGTTAAGAATAATTGCGGCTATAAAGGATCCAATAAACAAACTAAGGAGTAGAGTTCCTGTGCTTTTTCAATCAGTGCCTACAGCTCCGGTTTCTGCACGGTGCATAGCGTCTCGCAGGTTTCCAGTCGGATTCTGCTTTATTTCAGTTTGACGCATCCTTTCTTAGTCATCTTCGGGAGTTTTATTACGAGTCTCTATGTATACACCTCCATTATATATCTTTTTACTATATGAAAAGCTTCATCCTAATTATCTAATATCTAGCTGAGTAAGAAGAGGTTACCCTTTATTAGCTATGCTTTTTTATCATCTTTTTCGCCAAATAAGTGCGCTAATCAGAAAAAGAACGCCCATACTAAATGCTAAGAGTGAATCCAACAGCACTTCGTTCGTTTTTGCGTAGCGAATTATTAACGTACCGCCAAATATCAGCATAATCATGAAGGAACACCTTATTAAATACGTATTGATACTCATTAACTTCACACCTTTTTATAGACTATTTTAACACAATAGGTAAAAAATAGTAAAAAAACCATTCCCTAGCCGAATGAATGCAGGGAATGGTTCTCTTGGTTATGGTGTTACCTCTACTAAAATCGCATCTCCATTTTTTCCAACCTTGATTTTAGCATGTTTTGCTTCTTGTTCTACTCTTTGACCGGTTCCTTCTGGAATAAAGTAATGCTCAATGCCATACTGGATTCCCCAGCTGTAGTACGTACCTGTTATGAGAACATCATCTTTCTTTGCTTGATAAGGAGAATTCCATTTGTCATGAGTTTTATAATGCTCTGCATACTCAAAGATCCCTTGTTCATTTTTACGAAGTACAAGCTGTATCCGTTCACCGTCTTTCACATCATCTAATTCAATTTCCGAAATCTCATAGTTCAATTCCACATAATCTCCTTGCAAAAGTGAACGCGGATCTAATGGAGCTAGCTCGAGCTTCACTTCTTTTCCACTTTGGAGAAGTAGTTCATTTTTCATAAACAATCCCCCAAGAATCACAAGCTGTAAAGCAATGATAAATAAGATTCTTTTTTTATGTTGATCGATAAAAGAAGGCTGTTGCTTTTCCACAGAGTCAAACTTATAGCTAAATGCAACAAATAATGCACCTAATAGTAAAAGCGCGAACGATTTATCAAGAAGGTCCCAGAGGTAATCATAATACTTTGTTCCTAAAAAGATAAACCAAAAAACCATCGAAACCGTAAACTCAAATTTTTTACCGCTGCGCACGCTTTTAAAGAGAAATACCGTAGAAAACACAAAGAACAAGATGCTGTAGGTTATGTTTAAAGTAGGTGAATTCACGCTTCCAATAAGGGAAAGTGAAAAGATAAACGTAAGCAAAAGCGAGCTTCTTTTAAAAGGTAAGGAAGCTGTCAAACAATACACGATGACATTTAACAGAATAAGCGCAATTAAAACGTAATCAAATTGAATGGCTTCGTAATAAGTTGTTGGTAGTTTAATAAGTATCAACAGCTGAGCAAGCGTGTAGATGGCTACGCGCAAGGATGTTTGTTTAGCAAACCACATAAGTGAAACAAAGAGTGCTAGATAGATAAAAAACAGCACATCGTATACAAAGAATGCGGACACCCCACTTATTAAAAATCCCGTCATAAAAAGGGTATACTTAACGGTTGGAATAGCTGCTTTAATAAAGAAAAACGAAAGCATAATGGCTGTTCCAATCAGCATCATGAAGTTTTGTGAATACTCTCCGCTAAAGAGCGTTACAAGCCCACCGATAGATATGCTACCTAAAATAGAAGCGATTGCCGTAATTCCTATGATAATAATTTGTTTAATTACACGCAGCGATCTTTGCTGAGCATTGGTGTGGTGAGAAAGCCAGTTAATGAACCAAACGCTAGCTGCAACAAATAAAAACACAAATCCAAGTACCAAAAATAAGGTGAGTTCACTGTAGTTGTCAAACAGATACCACAAAACTTGCTGAACAACGAGCAGTGCAGCAGCAACGATTGAAATTCCTAGCAATCCTTTATGTGATTGCACTTTTGAAAAATAAAACAGTGACACAATTAATAGAACGATGTAAGCAATCAAAACGCTTACGCTTAACACAGTATAATTTGGCTGTGAAATGCTTAAAAAGATAAAGTGAATGATAGTAAAAGCAGCGTACATTACAATAGTTGACTTTACATGTTGCTTTTTTACGAATAGAAAGATAAGTGCGTTCACAAATGCCATTGTAAGGTAAAGAAAAATTTCTTCATTTTCTGTTCGCTGGAAAACGGCAGTAGGTGAAATATAAAAGTACATGGTGAGCTGAAGTAAAAGAAACGAAAGAACATAAAATGGCTGATATTTTGTAAGTAAACTAAATAGGACAGTCGGTAAAAACCAAATGAAAAATAACCAATAAGCGTCCGCATGCGTGTTATAGATTTGGCCGACGAGCGCAGTACTTAAACCGAATGAAATAGAACCAGCAACAAGTAGCCAATGACTAAGAAACGCTTGATGAGGTAACAGCATTCTACCAATGAAGCCACTTCCATAAAATAGCAGCATCATGGCTATGCTCAAGGCGATTTTTGTATAGCGGTCAAACCCTTGCCAGTTTGATGCAAAGAAATACAGTATTCCTGCCAATAGTAACGAAATACCTAGTAAATAACCAAGCTTTACAAGGTTTTGTCTCATAAAATCTCCCCTTTTTTTCGCCTATATTACTATATACTAGCGCGGTAAGAAAAATTTGACAACAAGCGAGAAATTTTTCTGCTATTGTATAATATAGGTAGTTAAATGAAAGGAGAGATTTTCATGAATGAAGCTTACATATGCAGTGATTGTCATCAGACGTACCCCGTAAAGGACATGCCATGGAAGTGCAAGTGTGGGGGAGTGTTGGATTTGCTAAAAGAAAAGGTAGTCTTTCAACATACAAGCGTTCATCATCAGTTGCCAACGATGTGGCGCTATGTTGATGCACTACCTTTTTCAAAAGCAGCAGACACCTGGAAGCAAGTAACGATGGGAGAAGGGAATACGCCGCTTATTTGCTTGGAACCAAACGCACCCAATACGTATGTGAAAGTTGACTACATGATGCCTACACTCTCTTTTAAAGATCGCGGAGCAGCGGTATTGATTGCAAAAGCAAAAGAGCTAAAGGTAGAAAGTGTCATTGCTGATAGCAGCGGAAATGCTGGAACAGCCATTGCAGCCTACGCCCAAAGAGCCGGCATTGCCTGTGATATTTTTCTTTCAAGTAGTACGTCTCCAAAAAAGGTGGCGCAAATAAAAGCTCACGGAGCGCGTATACGAGAAGTAAGCGGAACGAGAGAAGATGTTGCTGCAGCTGCTCAGAAGGCAGTTCACGATGAAGGGAAATTCTACGCAAGTCATGTGTATAATCCCTATTTCTATGAAGGTACTAAAACATATGCGTACGAAATTTGGGAGCAGCTAAACGGAGCGCCAGACACACTCATTGTGCCGGTTGGAAACGGAACGCTGCTTCTAGGTGCATACTATGGGTTTAATGAGCTAAAAGACAACGGATTAATAGAAAAAGTACCTAAAATTGTCGCTGTACAAGCCAAAAACTGTTCTCCAATTCACCAAGCATTTAACAGAGGAGAAAAAGCAGCCACTCCAATCTCAGGACAGCCTACTTTAGCAGAAGGAATCGCTATTGCTGCTCCTGCTCGCTCTAAGCAAATTTTATCAGCTATTCGAGATACAGGTGGGGACGTTATTAGTGTAAGTGAAAAAGATATTCAAAAAGCAAGAACGTTGCTTGCTGAAAAAGGATTTTACGTTGAGCCAACGACAGCTGCGAATTATGCTGGGTATTTGCGATATGATTGTGAATCAGCAGAGAAAGTCGTGATTCCGCTTTGCGGAGCGGGGATTAAAGTGACGTAAGGAATAAAAGGTTTTAAGCTGAATAGAAAAAAGAACAAACTCTAGAACGAGATTGAAAGAATTGGAGGAAGACAGATGATTTTAGTCAGCTCATGCCTAGCAGGAATGCCGGTGCGGTATAACGGTACGTCTTGTGAACAGTCAGTCATACAATCGTTGATTCACGCGAAAAAAGCCGTTCCTGTCTGTCCAGAGCTTTTAGGAGGTTTTACCACGCCGCGCGAACCAGCTGAAATTGTTGGAGGAAGCGGTGAAGATGTGTTAGACGGAACGGCGAGCGTAATTGAAAAGTCGGGTAGGGACGTGACGAGTTTATACATAAAAGGAGCTTACCAAACACTTAAAATAGCAAAAGAGCTAAACGCAACTGTCGTGGTGTTAAAAGAAAGCAGCCCTTCATGTGGAAGTTCGATGATCTACAACGGCGTGTTTCAAGGTACACAAGTTGTAGGAATGGGAGTGACAACAGCTTTGTTAAGAAGACATTCCATTGAAGTGTTTTCAGAAGAGGAGTATAAAGTACTACTTGGCACCAGTTCAAGTTAAATATGCATGAAAAGTGAGGAGTCCATGTGCGCAAAAGTAAAAAATTCTATACAGTAGCCATCATGATTTTTGGAGTTTTCGTAATAGCAGTTACTTTAAATTTTCAATCATTTATACATGCAAAAAATATGTGTATCCAAGATGATAAAGAGCCGCTAGCAGAGAAAACATTTTTGGCATTCAATTGGTCCGTAGCTTGCCAAGAGTAGAATGATATGTAAATTACAAAAAAGCCCAGTAACAATAAACTGGGCTTTTTACCATAATGATGTTTCACGAGTACTTATGCTTCAATTCGCTTTCTAAGCGTCCAAATTTGATAAATCATATAAAGGGATTGATAAATAGTTAGGTAGGTTAATAAAATCCATCCATTCATTAAATATGGATAGATTGATTGTTGTACAGGTGTTGATGTAAGAAAATCTCTAAAATAGATACATAACATTACAACAAATGCTATAAATAGGCATAAACTTAGTAAGCCTTGTGTTAACTTACTTTTCGTTTTCCCGTTTTCAGCAGCATACTGGTTTGCCCAGCCGTCTTTTTTAGTTGCTGCAAGGCGTTCTATCCATACTTGATTAAAGGTAACGAGATTGACCCAAAGATAAATTTCAGGGCTGATTAATAAGCCAGATAAAATAACGTCAATGGGTCGATGCATTGGGGTTTTCAGAGCTAAAATAACATTTAAAATAGAAGCTAGACCAATAGGAATAGCCCATATCCAAGTCCAATAAAATTGGTCTGTTGCCAGCGCTACCGCCAGCAAAAGTACAAATAAAAGGCGAATGAGCAAATCACTAAGCGTTTTTAGCTGTGAGCGCCATAGCTTACCTTTATGTCGTGTTTTAACACCTAAGTTAGAATTAGTAAGCAGATCAACGGTTCCTGACTTCCATTTGTTTCGCTGTTCACGAAACGTATGGTAGGAGCGCATGGAGTCAACAAAGCATCTGGCAGAAGGGCTAATTAACGTTTTCCAATTTGCTTTTTGAAGCTGCCAAGTTAACAGCATATCTTCAACATCACTATCATTTTGCCAAGGACCATCGAGGTTATTTTGTTCAACAACTGTTTGTAAAGCTTCAGGTCGAAATAATGTTGCTTGTCCTCCCAATACGTACGTACTTCCACCATGATATTGCAAATCTAAAAGCCAGCTAGCCATGTCCTGCTTTTGTTGATGGGTCCACCAACGAGTAAGTGGGCCACCGTATTCACCACTTGCTAACTTTTGCTCATATTGAACATCGTCTTTAGACAGCTGGCTTTTCTTTTTGGGCATGCGCATTGTATATTTTGCCATTACACCACCAATATTTCGAGATGTCATCAAATCTTCCCAAAGGTTAATAAGGGCTTGCGGAGCCAGACGACTGTCTGCATCCATCCCTAATATCGCTTTAATGGATTCTTTATACAGCTGTTGATAAGTTGTGAGAGTTTTAGAATACAAGTCAAGCGTATCACCGTAAATACGTTTCCAAGCTGTGTTCAGTGCACCAACTTTGCGTTGTTTATTATTTTCCGTAATAAGAACTTTAACGTTTAAATTAAAGTCTTTAGCAGCTTGTTCTGCACGTTCTTTTGTGCGGTCGGTGCAGTTATCAGCAATTACAAATACATCCAAGTCTACTCGATTAGGTAAAAGTTGATCTCCTAATCCTTCCAAACAATCTCGGATTGACTTTTCTTCATTGTGAGCTGGAATAAAAGCTACAATTCGAGGCTTCATGTACGAAGCGCCAATACTTCCTGTACGCATGCTTTCGCTGTTCATCGTTAATACCCCTCCAACGGTATCAGGAAACCCAGCCATCATAGCTATTAAGCGTTAGATCTGAGGTTTTGCGTCCTAACCTTTCGATTAGTTTGCCTTTGGCTGAAAAATAAAAGTTTGTTTTCTTTCAAGAACAAAAATGAAGATTAAATACCTATATAAAGAATACTTTTTCTAGATTCTATCATAAAAATAGGTAAATATACCTTATATTAATTCGACAAATCATGCTATATTTCCCGAAATTATATGGTAGAATATTCAATATAATAAAAAAGTAGGTGTTTCTCTATGTATACAAGTGAACAGCACGCTTCTCACATCCAGCGTGAGCTTGAAAAGTATTCACAGTCAGTTGTGAATGAGCTAAGGAAGGTGACTCAATTTACCTTCCATTCAGAAATCGATCTGCTCGACTTTACTGCTTTTCCACAGGTATTGGATTTGTCCATTACGATGTTTTCGATGGACCGTGATGCAAATGAAGTGTTTGGAGAAGAGTGCAGAAGCGATGAGTTTGCTGGAAGCTTTACGATTAGTGAAGAAGTAAACTACAATTATCTATTGGAAGAGGAAGAAGACGCATTTTGGGAGTTTTATGAGGAGAACGAAGAGGTTGAAGAAGCAGAACATAAGGCTATTGCAAGCTGGTTTTATAGCTGTTGGTTAGAAGCGGGTGGTTCTTCTATTAAGCTTCCAAGTTACTTTAGCTTCCACGACCACGACCTTTGCTTGGACTTGCATCAAAACAAGTGGATTTCCGACGGTGATAAATGGTTTGAGTAAAGAGGAAAAATCTGCTACTTTATTGTATAAAAAGTGATTATGAAATCGTTCGATACTTTTATTATCTGAGGTGTGAAGCGGAAAAGAAGGTAGTCACTTTACAAAGCACTAAGCTTTCTCAAAGAAATTTAATTTTCTTATATGAAACCATAGCAAACGGAAAAAGCTCTGTGAATCACTATGACAGAGCTTTTTACTGTTTATAGCACCTTCTCTAATAGCTTTCATTTGCTTTTACAAGAACAGACGATTTGACGTTTACTTTTGATAAGCAAGCGGTTAATATTCCGGCAGTTAGTATAAATCCGCCAATCATTCCGATGACGCCGTGCCAGCCGTAGTGGGACCAGAATATTCCGCCTAAGGTCCCGCCAACGCTTGACCCCGTATAGTATAAAAATAAATATAGAGATGAGGCTTGTGCTTTGTTGCGCAGGGCTCGCTGTCCTACCCAGCTGCTAGCGATGGAATGAGCGCCGAAAAAGCCAAAAGTAAAGAGGCCGATACCGATAATTTTTAATAGTAAGTGGCTCTCTAAAGTAAGGCAGACACCTGCAAACGCAACGAGTAGATTAATCAGCAGAATTGGCTGTTTACCGTGGTGATCAATGAGCTTTCCGTTCCAAATTGAACTGAATGTTCCAATCATCATGATAATAAAAATCCAGCTGATAACGGATTCGCTGAGTCCGTAAGGCTTAGCGGTTAGCACGTAGCCAATGTAATTGAACAAAGCAACATTGCTTCCTAATAGTAAAAAGCCAATGCAAAATAAAAAGAGTAAGCCAGGGTCTTTTAAGTGATCAATTAGTGACTTTCCTAAGCTGATGACATTGAGGCTACGCGGTGTAAAGTGTGTAGAATGAGGGAGGCTGCGCCAAAAAAGAACCGTAGCAATTAAGCTAATAATGCCAATTAATCCAATGGAGAAATGCCAGCCTGCTGCGTCGTTGACAACTCCTGAAATGACACGCCCCGCTACGGCTCCAATGGCGTTTCCGCTAATGTATAAGCCCATGGCTGCACCTAAGCTTTTTCTTTCAATCTCTTCGCCAAGATAAGCCATTGCAACGGCCGGTAAGCCTGCTAAAGCAATTCCAACGAGTGCACGAAATACTAGTAACACATAAAAATTAGGACTAAAAGCTGTTAAAATGCAAAGTGCAGAAGCAGCAAACATTGAATAAACCATCACAGATTTTCGGCCCCATACTTCAGAAAGAGAACCAAAGACAAGCATACTGATGGCGAGGGTAATAGTTGTGATGGATAGCGACAAGCTTGCGATAGTCGGTGAAATATCAAATTCGTTTGTAAACGTTACCATTAAGGGCTGAGCGCAATAAAGAATGGCAAAAGTATTGAAGCCAGCTGCAAAAAATGCAAAGCTCATTTTGCGAAACGTTTTTGTTCCCTGCTTAATATAGCTCATACTGTCATCACTTGTTCATGATCATATTCTCCACACATATTTTATCCATCCTTTTGATTATTAATTTCGTTTCTATAGCTATAGGAGAATTTCTCTCCTGTATATCCTATCACTTCTGATATATAATGTATAATGCATAGTTATCATAATTTTGATGCATTTATGTAATGAATGGGAGAGGTGGCAAACGAGTTGGAATGGCAGCAGTTTGAATATTTCCAGACTTTAGCACGCTTACAGCATATGACAAAAGCAGCGAAGGAGCTTTCGATTACACAACCTGCTTTAAGCAGGTCGCTAGCTCGGTTTGAAGAAGAAATCGGTGTTTCGCTCTTTGAACGACAAGGGCGATCTATTCGCTTAAATCAGTACGGTGAAATTCTATTAAAAAGCGTTACAAATATGATGAACGAATTTGAGAAAGGAAAGCAAGAAATTCAGCATTTACTTGACCCTGAACAAGGACAGGTTTCTCTAGGTTTTCTACATACGCTGAGTATCAACCTTATACCCGATTTGCTTGTGGAGTTCCGAAGGAAGTATCCCAAAGTCAACTTTTCACTTCGACAGAGCCCAACGCACATTCTACTAGAACAGCTGGAGAAAGGAGAGTTAGACATTTGCTTAATCTCTCCCATGGGTATTAAAGAACCCGTAGTGTGGAAAGAGCTTTGGAGAGAAGAGTTATTTGCGATTGTGCCGACGAACCATGCTTTTGCTAAAAAAGAAGCTATTACGATTGAAGAGCTAGTAGAAGAGCCGTTTATTCATTTGAAAAAAGGATTTAGTCTACGCGTCACAGTTGAACAGTGTCTACATGAAGTGGGCGTGAATCCTCATGTAACTTTTGAAGGAGAAGAAGCTGACACGGTTGCGGGTCTTGTTGCTGCGGGTCTTGGCGTATCAATTTTGCCAGATTTAAAAGGAGTAGATCAAAGTCATATCGTGAAAATTCCTATTCGCTATCCAAAATGTGAACGTCTTATCGGTCTAGCTTGGGTTGAAGGAAGATATATTTCACCAGCCGTGCAGAACTTCAAAGAGTTTATATTAAAAACGTTTTAGCCGTCTATCAATAAATAAAATCCCTTCTTTACGCATATACATGGGTATTAAAAGAGTGTGCCAAGCTATAAAGGAGGGATTTTACATGTCAACAGTTCCAATACCTCTTTATAAAAAATGGTGGTTTCTTGCGCTGATGCTTGCGCTAACGATTGTCTTTTTATTTTGTTCTGCACTTATTATTACGAGTTATCAAAAAATTTCACTGCTAGAAGAAGAGGTTACTGAGCTGACAGAAGAAAAGAAAGAAGTCCTCGCAGAAAAAAATCAGGCTGTAAAACAGCTTGAACATGTAAAAATGAAGCTGTCTGAACTTGAGGATAAGCTCGTAGGTCAAACAGAAACTAGTCAGAATACGCCAACTGCTTTTTCAGCTACGCTTACGAATCCGATTGTTTCGCTAGATGAAAAAGAAGTCGAGCAAGCGGTTTATCAAGCTGCCCAAGAGAAATACCCTAAGAACAAAACGATGCAGGAGCACGCGGTTAAAGAACAGCTTGAAAGCTATGAGTATTTAAAAGAATACGAAATTACTTCACAGTTTGAGCTAAACCACCTGCATGATGCGATGAAGGCCCATCCAGATGATTTTACCGCGATGCAAATGGTATTTGAAGAAGAGTTAAAAGCTTATGAATATTAATGTCGAGATGCTATGCGGATTATCGTATAGCTATTTTTGTCTGGAAATCTCGTGAAATTCCTGTATAGTGATAGTAGAAAATATTGAATTAACAGGTGAATAACTACATGAGCACAATGAAATGGAACGAAGCAGCTTATGAGATGCTGCAAAAATGGCTGAATTTATATAACGAAAAAGAACCGCTGCGTTCACGCCATTTACATAATGTAAAGGACAAGCTTCATCAACTGACGGAAGAAGCGTTTATATTAGAGGTTTCAAAAGAGCTGAACGCGGTTTACAAAGTAGTAAAAGCAGAGCGCAAGCAGTATGACATGACTAACTTAGAGTTCTTAGTGACGACTTTGCTTTCAACAGAGTATCCAGCTTTTCTGGAAGCGCGCAGTCAAAACTTGCGCCGAGTAGAGAAGTTAAAACAACTGCATACAGAGATACTAACTCTGTTTGAAACAAACATTAACACATCGTCTGACATGACCAGCTTGTTCAATCGTTATTTCGATGTTATGTCAGCATATGGTCAAACAAACAAGCTAGCGAATCTTGAAGCGAAGTGCGCAGAATATTTGCCAGCGTTTATGGCTTTTTATCAAAAGCGTGAAGGGTTAAAAGAAAATGCTTTAACTGTTCAAAAGCAAGAAAGTGAACTGCTTGAAGAATGGAATCAGCTCCGAAAAAAGCAGTACGTGACAAAGCAAACAGCAACTGGTTTTCGTACGAAGCAGCACGAGTACAATGAAAGTCTTCGTCGTCTTATCGTCGCAAATAAACAGCTCATAGAAATCGACTTACCTGGTTTGAAGAACAGTTTTGCGAATCTTGAAGCTAATATGAAAGCATACGCTATCGAGGCGCTGCGGGCTATTGAAAAAGAAATTAATGAAATAATAGACGATAGCGAGCGTTCTCAACAACAGCTACAAAAACAAATCGAGAGAGTAACCTACGTCGAAGAAATGGATTCTCACTATAAATGGTTATCATCATTTATGGACGCTTCGCGAACGTTTTTTCACGGAAAAGAAATTGAAGCATTCGACCAAGTAGCAGATCTTTACCGAAGCTCAGCTATTACTGAATTTATTGAAGTTGCTAAAGAAGTACAAATGCTTACCGGGCCGGAACCTATGTCAGCTGCTTCTCTTCCTTCTTATTTTGCTAGTTTGCAAGTGAAAGAAGAAAAGCTAAGCGTTCCAGCTACAGCCGACTATCCGGTTCTGGAAAAGCAGCAAAAAACAAAGCGAACGTTTCCCTTTTTCGTAGGGGCAGTTCTTGCAATTGTGCTCATTTTTATTGTGTATATGAATTTTGGCCGCGGGGTTACGGATGATAATACTGCACCAGCTATGACAGAAAAAGCAGAGGCAAAAGATAAGCAATCAGCAGAAAATGAACCAAAGCCTGTAAAAGACGTGAGTGAAACAGAGATTCACAACTTTGTAGGGTCTTATAAAGCCGCTTATTTTTCAAGCTTAAACAGCGGCGACTTTAGCGGAATGGCACCTTATATCGATGAAGATGCGCAAGTGTATAGTGATTTAGAAGCGTATATTACGTCTTTAGCTGGAAAAAACGTGTCGTTTGCCAATGATCAACTGCTTGTTAGTAAAGTTGAAAAGACGGGTGAAGGTAAGTATTCGGTGTATGCAACAGAAGAGTACACGTTTACTGATTCGTATGATGCCAGTACGAAGTTTGTAAAGAATCGAATCTATCGCGTGGAGCTAAAAGGTGAAGATAAGCTTAAAATTAAAAGTATTGAAACCACCAAAGACGTTCAAACACCAGTTGAATAAACTATAGAGAAAGATCCTCCTCTCATCATTTAAGAGATTTTGAGAGGGGGATTTTCTTGTTCAAGCGTTTTTGCTTTAGGAGCTTTTTGAAGCGTAAGTAAAAAAACAACGCCAAAGATACAAGCAGCTCCCAGCCACTGAAAGAACCCAAACGGCTGCTGAAGCCAAAAGACCGTTGTCAATACAGCAGCAAGAGGCTCCAGACTTCCTAGCAAACTTGTTTCTTTTGGAGGGAGGCTATCTAAGCTTTTAATATACAGCCAAAACGCCAGCATCGTTCCAAAGATGATGACAAAGAGCAAGTAGCCGTACGCAGCAAACGTAAATGTATCAAAATGAGCTTCCCAAGGCGCTCGAATAAAGCTAAGCGCAACTCCGCCAACCACCATTGACCATCCAACAACAACCAAAGAGTCAAATCGTTTAAGAAGCCGAACTGCATACAGCGTATAAAAAGCGGAGCATACCGCAGAAAGCAGTCCCCATACGATGGCTAGATAGGGCACAGAAAGCGTTGAGAGCGACCCGTTTGTAAGAAGGAAGAAGCATCCGGTTAAAGCTAATAAAAGGATCGTTCCGTCTTGTCTAGTAAAACGCATTTGTCTTCGAAACAGCAAGTATACAATAATAATGACGGGTGCTAAATATTGAAGCAGCGTTGCGACGGCTGCATTTCCATGATGAATAGCTGCCATATACGTATACTGCACGCCAAGCATGCCCAATATGCTATAAGTGACGAGCTGAAGAGCCGTCTGCTTTTCTTTCCAAATGAAAAGGACTTCCCGGCGATTTTTACCAAAGCAGCTTAAAAGTAAAAGCAGCAATCCGGCTAGTAATAAACGCGTGGTCACTAGCCAGTTGACGTCAATTTCATAGTCTTGAAACAGCTTTTTTGTTACTGTTCCTCCAATTCCCCAAAACGTTGCGCCCACAATCACGAATAATAAGCCAGCACGTCGATTAGATTTCATTTGATTTCCTACCTTTACAAAATATCATGATAGTATAATCATAAAGAGAAAAAACGCGTATTTATATTCAAATCGAGCTTAAAAATATAAAAATATTGAGGTGGGCTATGAAGTTTAAGCAGTTTTTAATCAATGAACAAAACTTAAAAGAGCTAACGAAGCACTACACGGGAGCGCTGCCGATTGCTTGCTATGAGACGACAATACTAGAACACGCCAGCGGTTACATTCCGCTTCACTGGCACGATGAAATTCAGCTCATCTACGTTTTAAAAGGAGAAGCGATTTTTCAAGTGAACGAAGAAAAAATTAAGCTGCGTAGCGGGGATGGACTCTTTATTAACAGCGGCTGCTTGCATATGGCAGAAGATCTCAAGAAAACGGGCTGCGTGTATATTTGTTTAAACGTGCTTCCGCATCTTTTTTTACCTCAAGAGCTCTATACAACTTACGTTTTGCCTTACGTTCAATCCACCAATTTATCGTATGTATTGATTGATGGAAGCAAAGAGTGGAGCAGAGCTATTCAACAAGCTTTATTTGTCATTCGCAAGCTTGTGCAAACGAAAGAACCGCTGTTTGAAATTGAGATTACGGCTAATCTTATTAAGGTTTGGAAACAGCTCTTGGTTCACGCTTTTCAGAAGCAGTACGTGTACACAGAAGAAGTGAAAAATCAGCGCATAAAAGCTATGTTGACGTGGGTGCATATGAACTATAGCGAAAAAATTACTCTCGATGATATTGCAGCATCCGGTCAAATAAGCCGATCTGAGTGCTGCCGCTATTTTAAACGGATGCTAGACGTTACGCCGCTTCAGTACGTGATGAAGTATCGCATTCAAAAAAGTATTCTGCTCTTAAAGCAAGAGGAAAAAAGCATTACGGACGTAGCCTTTGAAGTGGGATTTAACAGCACCAGCTACTTTATTGATCAGTTTAAAAAAATGATGGGAATGACGCCACTTGCTTATCGGAAAGGGAAGCTCTAAAAGTGTTTGTGGAAAATAATTGTAAAAAATGCGTTTCTCCCTTATCATAGTGGGTAAATCTACCAAACTATGGAATAGGATAAGGAGAATCAAATGAAATCAAGAATAAATGAACTCATTCAACATACAAAAGAAAAATTGGGCTTGCAAGACTACTATTTATATCGTTCAGACGTTAGGCGCAGTGCTACTATTCTAGGAGACACCATCTATACACTTTCAATGGAATGGTTTCCGAATTATGAAAAAGACTTGTTAGATGAAGACCTTAATCCTGACGGGACAGCTGTTGTCGAAGTCAACCTTCATACAGGCCAGTTTACAAGCGTCATTTTTGTTAGCGGGATTTCTTATGCTGAAGGTGTCAAGCTTTCGATTGAAGACTCGAATGCTGTTGTTCGTTGGATTGAGAGCGAAACGGGACTTCAAGAAGGCACTCATTTTGTATTTCATAAGCGTGAGGACAAGAGAATGTCCTTTAGAAAAATCCTAAACGGTGTTTCCGTATCGCCATCTGGATCTATTGAAGTTGAAGTGGATGAAGCGGGGAATTTAACGTTTTTCTCAATCTACGGAGACTTTTCAAAGAAAGAGACGTTTAACAGAGAAAAGTATGAGCTTACTCTACCGCAAGTGAAGCACATTGTGGCTGAGCAGCTAAAGTTAGCTGAATTTCCAAATATGGAGACGGAAAAAATGACGCCTGCTTATGCAATTGAAGAAGTATACATACGAAATCGCGATTTGTCGCTGATACCGTTTCAATTAGTCGAAGATGAAAGATCACATGTTGACGTTCATAAAATAATTGAATGGAGCCACGCTATTGATAAAGCGTTTCAGCGTAAAGAAATAAACGCAACAGAGAGTCTTTCACAGAATCAAATAGAAAATCAAGAACCGCATCCTGATTTAAGAAAAATAACGGAGAAAGAGATTAAAAATAGTGTGGTAGCGGTTCAGCAATTTTTGGCACAAGTATATAGCAGCGATTCTGGGAAATGGGTTTTACAATCTCTAAGCCGCTCTGAGGGCTATTTGCTTGCAAAACTACAAGCAAAGCATGAAGCTGAACAGGTGTTTAAAAGACAACTTAAACTATTTATTCATTCCAATACATATGAAGTCTTAAACTATATGGACAATAAGTCTTTTATTGACTTGTATTTAGCATTTAGAGCAGCGGATAAAGTAATAATAACGAAACAAGAAGCCTTAAAGAGGCTTCGCGACTTCATGATACTGACGCCATGTTATGTTTATGACCGCAAACAAGGAAGGTACGTTCTTTGCGGAAAGCTAGACTGCCATTACGCTGTAAATGCTATAACTGGAGAAGTCGTTTCACTTGATGATCTGTAACAACAGGAGGTAAGGGTATACAATGCGTTTAAATTTAAAAAGATTCACGGCTTTACTGATAGTAACGTTGAGCCTCACAGCTTGTCAAAGCGTAAACGAACAGGAAGAAACGCAACCGGAAGCGACAACAGAAGAACAAATAAAAGCAAGAGCACTCCAAGATGAATTTACGCGCAGCATGCTGAAATCCGCACAGGAAACGGAAAAAGGATACTATACGCTTGAATCCAAAACGGGGGAGTATGAGATGTTGTTTCCGGCTGATGGGGAAATTAGTAGCGGCAGTTATACTAACAATCAAGGTGTAAATGAAGCTTTTATGGCTGGAGTGTTATATGAAGATAAAACTCAGGCAAGAATCAAAGTACAATTTAATCAAAAACAATCTAACGACGAAACGGGCATTCAATATGCACAGAAATTTCTTAAGAAAAATTTAGGTATTGAAGATGAATTTAAAAATATTGAGAAAAATGGTAATACGTTCTATTTAGCTCCTTTTCAATCAGAAAATGGTTATTATGGATATGGCGCATACATATACGACACGAGTAGAGATGTGGGAGGAATTGAATTTATCTACACAACAGAGTGTAGAGAGTCTTTCAGTCCCTGTAGCCCTAGCAATCAAGAAGTCATGAAGAAAGTTGAAAAAGTACTTTCATCTGTGGAATTTAAGAAGTAGGCATAAAAACAAGGCTTTCACGTTCTGTCACTTCTAATGATGATTTATACAAAAGTAAGGGGAGCGAAGATCCTTGTAAAGAACGTGTTAATATACCAAAAGGGATTTTTGCTTTATCAGGAGCAATCGCAAAATCAGATGTCTATTTATTAGCACCCAAGATTGAAATGCCCGTTTTTATCATACATGGAGCGGATGACTATTCAACAAGTTATCAAGAAGCCAAACGATTTTATGAAAAACTAGACGCTTCTTCAAAAAAAGCTATTCTCTTTTAACACCTGTGCATACTGTCCCTTTATAGAAGACCCCAATGCATTTAGAAACATTTTGTAAGCTGAAGTTTTAGGATAATTCCTTCAAACAGAACGATAAAGACTGCTAAGATGTAGACCAATCATATCCAAAGCAGCTCATTTACAATGTAAATGGGCTTATTTTCATGTAAAAAAATTAAGAAAATAATCACTGTAATCCCCCTTACCCAAGTAGTTCTAAAAGACTGAAAAAATCCATTTTTAAGTAAAAAGCCTAATGTAAAAACTAACCAAGTTTTTCTATAATAGAACAATGTATGTATGGAACGAAAAAAAGGAGGCACCAAATGTTCATAAAAGGAAAAGGAATTGTAGCCTTACTTCTCAGTAGCCTATTCGTAGGCGGCTGTCAAATGAGTGACGAACAATCAAGGAAAACAAAGCCGCTAGACCAAAAGCCAAGCGAAGTGGCGATAGAGGAATTGCCAAATGCCAGAGCCCTTCAAGATGAATTTACGCGAGATATGATCAAGTCGACAAAAGAAACGGAAAAAGGATACTATACGCTTGAATCCAAAACGGGTGAGTATGAGATGTTGTTTCCGGCTGGTGGGGAAATCGATGGCATTGGTTATACGCGAAAAGGTGAAAGCAGTGAGGCATTTTTAGCTGGTATTCTGTATAATGACAAAACGGAAGCGTTGCTTAGAATTAAATATACAAATGCTCTATTTAATGATGAAACTGGAATTGGATATGCAAAAGAACTCTTAACGAATAGTATAGGTGAAGATATGGAGTTTGACCGAATTGATGGAAAAGGAAAAGTAACGTACATAGCACCGTTCACGATGGACGAAGGTTTATATGGCTATGCTGCCTATATCCATCCTGACAAAGGTTGGGGAGGAGTAGAGATTGTATATTCTGGAAGCTGTATGGATAATCCAAAGTCATGTGGTCCTGAAGAGGAAGAGTTTAAAAAGCGTGCGTACAAGTTAATTTCATCGGTGAAGTTTTAAACAAAAATGAGGTTAAACAATAAATGATAGTACTCGAACTAGCACAATCCAATCAAAATGCAGATGAGTAAGAACCAAATAAAAAGAAAATTAGTTAGAATACATAAGTAAATTTACTCTGTAAGAATTAAACGATGACAGTTCCAAAAACCTACAAAAATCCATTTTTAAGTAAAAAGCCTAATGTAAAAACTAACCAATTTTTTTCTATAATAGAACAATGTATGTATGGAACGAAAAAAAGGAGGCACCAAATGTTCATAAAACGAAAAGGAATCATACTCATATTTCTCAGTAGCCTATTCGTAGGCGGCTGTCAAATGAGTGACGAACAATCGATTGAAACAAAGTCCCTAGACCAAAAGCCAAGCGAAGTGGCGACAGAGGACTTGCCAAATACCAGAGCCCTTCAAGATGAATTTACACGAGATATGATTAAATCGACAAAAGAAACGGAAAAAGGATACTACACGCTTGAATCCAAAACCGGTGTGTATGAAATGTTGTTTCCAACTGGTGGAGGAATTGATGGCATTGGTTATACGCGAAAAGGTGAAAGTAATGAAACATTTTTAGCTGGTATTATGTATGATGACAAAGAGGAAGCAGAGCTTAGGATTAAGTATACAAACGTTTTATCGAATGACGAAACTGGCATTGAATATGCTAAAGAGCTTTTAACGAATAATATAGGTGAAAACATGACGTTTGACCGAATTGATGGAAAAGGAAAAGTGGCGTACGTAGCACCGTTCAAGACAAAAGAGTTTGGCTCATATGGGTATGGTGCTTATATTCATCCTAATGAAGGATGGGGAGGTGTGCAAATTATATACTCAACACGTTGTACGGATAAAACAAAGCCATGTGACCCACAAGAAGAAACGTTTAAAAAGCGTGCGTACAAGTTAATTTCATCGGTGAAGTTTTAAAAATAGACCAAGCTTGGAAAACGATTTAACTTGCTCATTTCGTGATTGTTACAATGGCTGAGGTATTAATAGAAAAGAGGTGGAGAATGAATACTTGTTTTAGTTCTTATCGTTCGCTTTTTCCTGTATTAGGTGATTACGTACATTTAGCTAGTGTTCCCAAGGGGCGATAGCTCAACCGATTTCAAAAGCAATTGAAGAGTATCATGCGAGCTTGCTTTCAGTAGGTACAAATTGGGAAGAATCTATTTTGAAAGTTGAAGCTACAAGAAAAAAATTTGCAGAATTTATAAACGCAGAACCGGATGAAATTGCGATAGTCGCTTCTGCATCTGATGCTATTTCTGCCGTAGCTACTACTCTTTCATATCATCATACTAAAAACAGAATTTCTTTAACTGATCTCGAGTTTCCTACTGCTGGCCATATTTGGTTTGCACAAAAGCATCATGGAGCTGATGTGTCATTCATTCGTTCCCAAAATGGAATGTTACCATTAGAGCAATATGAAAAGGAAGTAACAGAGCGTACACTACTTACCTTTATTAGTCACGTTTCCTATCATAACGGTTTTACACAAAATCTTAAAAAAATTTCCAATATCGTGCATCACAAAGGTTCTCTATTATTTGTTGACGCATATCAATCCGCAGGTCAGGTTCCAATTGATGTAAGAGAAATGAATATTGATATGCTTTGCACAGGAACACGAAAGTACATGTTAGGAATACCAGGGGTAGCTTTTCTTTATATCAAAAAAGAGCTAGCTGAACAATTGCAGCCTAGACATACAGGATGGTTTGGTCAAGAAGATAAAGCGAAATTTGATATTTACAATTCTATTTATGCTTATGGAGCTAAGCGTTTTGAAACAGGAACGCCTTGTTTTATTAGCATTTATGCTGCATATGAAGCTCTTAAGTTGCTGCTTAATGTGGGAGTAGAACATATTCATTCTTACCTACAAGATTTAGGTAAGTTTACTAGAGAATTTGGAATAGCAAACGGCTTAAAAGTTGCTACTCCAACAGCATCTAGTATGTATTCTGGCATGACACCTTTTTTTATTGATGAGGCTTCAAAGGTTGAAAAAAAGCTAAAAGAAAAGAGGATACTAGTTTCATCAAGAAAAGACGTCATAAGGATTGCACCACATTTTTATAACACCAAAGAAGAATTAGAATATGCGATTAATGAACTAGTTCAGTTGGTAAAATAGTTCATTTTATTAATGCTGTATGTTGTCTTTGTAATAAAGGATATAAGTAGAACGAAGTTGGGAGGAGCCACATGATTACAAAACGAAAACGAATCATACTCGTACTTCTCAGTAGCCTATTCGTAGGCGGCTGTCAAATGAGTGACGAACAATCAATTGAAACAAAGTCCCTAGACCAAAAGCCAAGCGAAGTGGCGATAGAGGAATTGCCAAATACCAGAGCCCTTCAAGATGAATTTACGCGAGAAATGATCAAGTCGACAAAAGAAACGGAAAAAGGATACTACACGCTTGAATCCAAAACGGGGGAGTATGAGATGTTGTTTCCGGCTGGTGGGGGAATTTCTGAGAAGCTTTATTCATATACAGAAAACCAAATTGAATCCTATGTAATAGGCGCAGTATACGGTGATCAAGTAGAAGCGCAAATCCGTATCAACTATAACCAAGAGCTTTATAACGATAAAAAAGGAGTAAATTATTCTATTGATTTTTTAACGAATAATTTAGGAATCTCATCAGCTTTTGAAAAAGTAGACTTGAAAAATCGAACATTGTATATAGCACCATTCAAGGTGGACGAAGACGCAGTTGGTTATGCGGCATATGTCTATCCAAAAAGTCAAAAAGGTGGAGTGAGAGTAGTATATTCAGTAGGGTGTAATCAGCTTCAGGTCCAGTGTGAACCATCAAATGAAAAAATAAAAGATCGAGCACACAAGGTAATGTCATCAATTACCTTTAAGTGAAATCGAAAACAGCTTATATGGAAATAGAAGAATTCCAAAAGGTAGGAGTTCTTTTGCTCTATAAGATAAGCTTTTTAACGTCTTCTCTGGCTATATGCTATAGTTATTTTATAAATTTTTCTTGTGGAAAGAGATGAGATTAAGTGGATAATAAAATAGTAAGGCAGTAGAAGTTAGAACAGAACTTAAAAGCCCTCAAAATAAACACGAAAGGTAGTGACCATCAATTATTTGATGAATGTATTGAAACGCTTGGAGAAAATACAGTAATCCTTTCGAACGAAAAGAGTCAAGCAATTACTAATTTAATAGAAGAAAAGTTTCCTATCTCTGTTTCTGGAAAAGTTGATTGTAGCAATATAGAAAACCATTTGCTTATTCAGAACAGGGAAGAGTTACTTCCACGCATTAAGTAAAGAGTAAAGGACTTTGAAGACAGAGTTTATCTGGTTCTGGTGCAAATACTGAAGAAAGATGTAAAGAGGTGAAAAGCTCCCTAGTAGAATCTAGTCTTAAGTAGCAATTCCAAATAGTTCATGGATGAACTCCACTTGATTTTGGGCAGACTTGTCTCGTGAAATAAGTTGCCCTTTTTTTATCATATGCATCGCTTCTATTCGACAAATAATAATAGATGTAGCTGTACGAAAAGATTTTAACCCTAACATAGAGCACACTCGTTTTTTAATAAATCGATGATCCTGTTCTACGATGTTACCCAGATATTTTACTTGCCGTATTTGGATGCCTACCGGCATCTTTTTCTCTTTCTTCAACTCTTCAATCGCCATAGGATAGGCTGGGTTCTTGTCTAGTATGATCACACGGGGCTTGGAAACATGAAAAGATCGCAAAGCTTTCTTGAAAAAGCGTTTTGCAGCCTTATGATCTCTTGTTTTGTTTAAATAAAAATCAATCGTATTTCCTTCTGAATCAACGGCACGATAGAGGTACATCCATTGACCTTTGACTTTCACATACGTCTCATCGACTCGCCAATAATCATTGGTTGGCTTAAGATGACGACGTACTCGCTTATCTAATTCAGGACCATACTCATGAACCCAGCGCATGATGGTTGTATGAGCAATCGATAGTCCGCGTTCTTCCATCATTTCGACTACATTACGAAAACTGAGATTGTACCGTAGGTACTATCTTACGGTTAATAAAATAATATCTGGCTGATACTGTTTCCATTTGAATAGATTTTCCTTTTTCATACTAATCACATCCTTCGTTTTAGAGTACTAGTATCAGTTTGTCCAAGATTTAGAGGTTATTTACAGGTGGTTTTAGTTTTTTGCACCAGAACCAGTTGATTTCCTCAGTGAAGTTTTTAAATGAAAATTAGACTAAGAAATAAGTAGTATTAATCATTAGTTTAGTGGTACAAAGTGAAGTAGTAACCTTATCATATATACATAGCTAGTAGTAGGAGGCATCATATGTTTATAAAAAGAAAAGGCATTGTAGCCTTAGTGCTCAGTAGCCTATTCGTAGGCGGCTGTCAAATGAGTGACGAACAATCAAACGAAACAAAACCAGTAGAAAAGAAGCCAAGCGAAGTGGCCGTGGAGGAATTGCCAAATACAAGAGCCCTTCAAGATGAATTTACGCGAGAAATGATCAAGTCGACAAAAGAAACGGAAAAAGGATACTACACGCTTGAATCCAAAACCGGTGTGTATGAAATGTTGTTTCCAACTGGTGGAGAAATCGATGGCATTGGTTATACGCGAAAGAGTGAAAGCAGTGAGGCGTTTTTAGCTGGTATTTTGTATGAGGATAAATCGTCAGCAGAACTTAGAATTAATTATAATACAATTCTATCAAATGACGAAACAGATATTGAATACGCCAAAAGATTCTTAACAAAAAACATAGGTGAAGACATGACGTTTGAACGAATTGATGTAAAAGGAAAGGTAATGTACATAGCGCCTTTTAAGATGAAGGAAACTGGTTCGTATGGTTATGGTGCATACGTTCATCCTGATAAAGGTTGGAGGGGATTGGAAATTATTTACTCAACAAGTTGTACAGACAAGACAAAGCCATGTGATCCACAAGAAGAAACGTTTAAAAAGCGTGCGTACAAGTTGATTTCCTCAGTAAAATTCTTAAACAAAAATGAGGCTAAAAAATAAGTGTTACACGTTATTACACAAACATAAAATCAGGAGGCACCAAATGCTCATAAAACGAAAACGAATCATACTCGTACTTCTCAGTAGTCTTGTCGTAGGCGGCTGTCAAATGAGTGACGAACAATCAATTGAAACAAAGTCCCTAGACCAAAAGCCAAGCGAAGTGGCGACAGAGGAATTGCCAAATACTAGAGCCCTTCAAGATGAATTTACACGAGAAATAATTAAATCGACAAAAGAAACGGAAAAAGGATATTACACGCTTGAATCCAAAACCGGTGTGTATGAAATGTTGTTTCCAACTGGTGGAGGAATTGATGGCATTGGTTATACGAGAGATGGTGAGAATGGTGAGTCTTTTCTAGCTGGTATTCTGTACGATGATAAAGCGGAAGCGGAGCTTAGCGTTAGGTATACGACACTACTATCAAATGATGAAAAGGACATTGAATACGCCAAAAGGTTTTTAACGAATAATGTAGGTGAAGACATGACGTTTAACCAAATTGATGGAAAAGGAAAAGTTACGTATGTAGCGCCGTTTAAGACGAAGGAGTTTGGTACATATGGTTATGGAGCCTATATTCATCCTGATAAAGGTTGGGGAGGAGTGGAAATTATTTACTTAACACGTTGTGCAGACAAGACAAAGCCATGTGATCCACAAGAAGAAACGTTTAAAAAGCGTGCGTATAAGTTAATTTCCTCGGTTGAATTCTTAAACAAAAAGGAGGTTAAACAATAAATGATAGTACTCGAACTAGCACAATCCAATCAAAATGCAGATGAGTAAGAACCAAATAAACAGAAAATTAGTTAGAGTACATAAGTAAATTTACTCTGTAAGAATTAAATGATGATAGTTCCAAAAACCTACGAAAATCCATTTTTAAGTAAAAAGCCCAATGTGAAAACTAACCAAGTTTTTCTATAATAGAAGAATGTATACATAGAAAGAAAGTAGGAGGCACCAGATGTTTATAAAACGAAAAGGAATTGTAGCCTTACTTCTCAGTAGCCTTGTCATAGGAGGGTGTCAAATGAGTGACGAACAATCAAACGAAACAAAACCAGTAGAACAGAAGCCAAGCGAAGTGGCCGTGGAGGAATTGCCAAATACAAGAGCCCTTCAAGATGAATTTACGCGAGATATGATCAAGTCGACAAAAGAAACGGAAAAAGGATACTATACGCTTGAATCCAAAACCGGTGTGTATGAAATGTTGTTTCCAACTGGTGGAGAGATCGATGGGATTGGTTATACACGAGATGGTGACAATGGTGAATCTTTTCTAGTAGGTCTTCTGTATGATGATAAAGCGGAAGCGCAGCTTAGCATTCAGTATACAAAAAATCTACTCAATGATGAAACGGGAATTGAATACGCTAAAGAGTTCTTAACAAATAACATAGGTGAAGAGATGAAGTTTGACCGAATTGATGGCAAAGGAAAAGTGACGTACGTAGCTCCATTTACGAAGAAAAATGGTGTTTTATATGGTTACGGTGCCTACATCCATCCTAAGGAAGGCTGGGGGGGAGTAGAGATTATTTATACTGGAAGCTGTATGGATAATCCAAAGTCATGTGGTCCTGAAGAGGAAGAGTTTAAAAAGCGTGCGTATAAGTTAATTTCCTCAGTTGAATTTTCAAAGAAGAAAGAAAGTGAACAATAAATGAGTGATAACCAACTTGTAAAAACAAATGAACTATGGTTAAGAATTACAGACTTAGGTTACAAGGATATAAGTAAAGAAGAGTTTGTCCGAGAAGTACAGCGGATTTATATTGAAGAAACAGGTAAACCCTTAAAAGGTGAAATAAGCGTTGTGCGCTCTTCTGAATTTGATCGAGTAAATAAATATAATAATTCTTCATACGATGGAACGGCTATACACATCTATTCCAAAGAGCAGGACGTAAACGAAATGTACGTAGTATCTCAAGGGACAACGGACACTGACGATTGGCTGTATAACCTACGAGCAATGCAGGCTGGGATAGACACTAGCCAAGCAAAGAGTACGGAAATCTTTGTAAAGGAAGCACAGAAAGAGTTTAAAAAAAAGGAATCAATAGAAGATATTTCTAGTATCATTGGCTTATCACATTCATTAGCTCACAATAATAACACTGTGTCACAATTGCTAACTGAAAACTTTGACGAAATTTATAGCGTCAACGGTGCGCAGTCAACATATTTTCAACTCTACCAAAGAGATTTTGAGTTTAGAGAAGCAGTGAAAGAAAAATTCAACATAAGTTTAGCAGATTCTAAAGCCATCTACTCTCTGCCTCAAGACGAACTTAAAACTTTCGCAGAAGCGTATTATAAAGAAAAAGGTACGGTGATTCACCAGGTTATTTCTTCTGATGATCCATTGAACGCCCTGGCAAATATTCGAGGGTTTTTCACATTGGGTGATGTCACCATGATTGATACGAATCCTGACAAGCCAGGTCTAAAAGCTATTATTGACAAAATTCCAGATTCAGAGGTTAAAAGCTTACAAGATTTTGCATTAGTGTATGCAGAAGGATTTCAGAACGGTGGAAACAATCAAGGGATTGAAGACTTAACGGGTGTGAATATGGACGTCGTTGATAAAATTATGAACGACGGAGTAGGAGCTGCTGTTGGCACGTATTTCAGCAAAGACCTTGATGACATGATTTCAGACGTCAATAAAAAAGTGCCGCCTTTGCTTGAAAAGGTTACGAACATCACGTCGAATGCAGATGTGATTTTTGGTGAATTGAAAAACGCAGGCTATATTACAAACGCACAGAAGCAAGTCGCAGTGGAAGAGCTTGCGAACATTGAAAAGTCATTAAAAATCATTAAAGAAAAAATTAATAGCATCGACGAGAACCGCAAGATGTCAGAAGAAATGATGAAAGGTACCAAGTACAGTCCATATGCGGGGCAAGCAGCTATGGCCAGCGGGTTTAACGTAATGGCTGGTGATGTGGATGCGGCTATTGCTATTTATCATGAAGTGCAAAATATGCAAGCAAGCGCTAAGCGATTACATGAAGAGCTAGGGTCAGTTATGGAAGAAATTATTGCAAGTCACGGAATCGTCGAGATGTTAAATGCGCTAGGTGCTTCTAAAAATCAAGGATATTCAGGTAATGATTTGGTGCTGATGACTGGTGGAAACCAAGAAATTAAAGTTAATATTTCGGCTGCGGTGCGCATGTACCAAGAAGGACAGCAGGAACTTCAGAAAAAGAAAACGTATATCACTAAAATTGCTGAAAGGTTTCAAGAGCATATTATTGATGATTATGAAAACCAAAAGCAAAAGGTGCTAAGCGATATCCGTAATATTGAAACGAACCCGTGCGGTCAGCTTCCGCTTTTACGAAAGCACGTGTTTTTACCTTACTTTTCACCTGTGCAAATTGATAAAGTAGAAGTAACTGAACAGTTTAACGGTTTAAGCGGCATGGATATTTCTCACTTGATGGAAGGTTTAACTAAAAGCTTGACGGATAACGAAGACTTTTTAGAGTCAGCAAAGTCCAATATCGAACAGCTTTTCAGCAAGGACCGAGATCTTAGTATTCTATTTAACTATGTGCCTGGAGGATAACAGATGGAAGGAACTGAAAGCAAAACAGCGTTTATGTTTGAGCGCGTCTCGCCGCAAGAAGACTTGACGGATAGAACCCAACAATTTACAGAGCTCACGGATAAAATTGCCGCTATTGACGACGCATTGGAAAAGAAAATCCAGAAAATTGTAGTGGAAGACGATAGCAAAGGTAAAGTAATAAACGCAATTGTAGAAGAAGCAAAGGAACAAAAAACAAAAAGCATTGCGCTTTTAGAAACGGTAGAAGAAGAAATTGAAAAGCTTGTTTCATCTTACAATGAACAAGTCGATGCAATAAAAAGCCAGAGCATGATGATTACATACAGAGAAATGATGTATTCTACTTCACCTTTTGGGAGCGTGCCGAAAGGTCCACCTTATAAGTAATGAAGAGTAGTAGAGAAGTTGAAAATCCCGCTATTAACATAAAGTTGATAGCGGGATTTTTTATGGTAAACATAAGTATTAAACTTTTTCTTCACTTCCAATTAATGATGTTCCGTATGAGTTATCAATGACGCATAGCCAGTTACATCTTGATTTTTTTGGAACAATTGTATGGTTGTAGTGCTGAGCAATTTTAATGAATGCCCGCTTAATTCCCTCTTTTCCACGATCTATCTTTCCCGGCTTGATTGCTAAAATAGTATTCTCAGTATAGTACTCCATTAATTCATCAAAGCGTTCAGCTTTAACTAACAAATTACATTCTTTAATAATTTCTTTTAACTCATGCTCCCTCTTAATCATTCCATTTTATTAAAATACCGGTAAGTTTATCACCTACTAAATGCTTTTATCACACCAGAAATAAGTATTAGTTTTTTTGATTAAAATGTAATATCTGCTAAATTAAGTGGTAAAAAAGTATGGAAAAAGGTCCGATATAATTAAAAACGGATATGAAATACGTTACCTCATACGTGAAATATAGTAAATAAGTCGTGAGTGAAATCAATATATTCCGTATATTGGATAGTAAGTGAATAAATAGATAAAAAGTTAGGTAGGAGAATATCAATGAAAGAGACAAAAAGCGAGCGCTTCATCCGCGTAGCGGAAGCCAGAACAAACAAAATTATTGCTTTAATGGAGCTGCTTGGAAACTGTTCAAACAGAAATAACTACGAATACACGGACCAAGAGGTCGCGACCATTATGAAAACATTAGATACGGAGCTTGCGGCGCTGAAGGCAAAGTTTGATCAGCAGAGTGGGAAGAAGAGAGAGCGGTTTAAAATTAAGTAAATCACAAGTAAGTTGCATACGTGCATAATAGACTAAGAACTGTTGAAATAGTTCTTAGTCTAAGTTAATTATCTCTAGTCTTTCTCCAACCAATTCCCCATAATGCCCAACCTCACCCCCGTCAATTTCTCTCGCAATCACCGCAGCATCCACCATCGACAGCTGCGCAGCATAAATTACGTGGTCTGGATACGCTTTTGTTAGCGCCGCTAAACCTTGAGACACAGCATCTAGATACTCTCGTTTTTTCCCGTTCATAATCAGATGAAAAGTATTAAGAAGTAGATGAGACTTAGCTTCTATAGAAGAGTCAAATTTAGCTAATGCTTGCATGGTACTGTCAACTGTTTGAGGATTAGTAAAGGCAAGAATAGCAGGCTTTTTTTCAGCTTTTAGATGTGAAAATAATAGTTCGTCAATTTTAATAATGGGAACTGAGAAATCCATTAGCGGTAGGTGGGCTGTGAAAAAGGTGCATGTGACTAAAATAGCATCCACGTGACAAGAAGAAATCCATCTCATTGTATTGGCGAGCTTACTTTGAATAAATTCTGGTTTAAAGTAAGCATCAGCTTTTTGTCGGTCGAATCCGGGTTCGACGAAATGAATGAGTTCAGCTTGATGGGAGCTAAGCATTTTTTCAATGACTTCGATGTTTGAGTGGTGTGCATGTAGGCAAGCGATTGTTTTGGGCATGGTATCAGTTCCTTTTTTCGTTTACCCCATCATATCATGGATAAAAAAGGGCAGCTGCCTATTTACATGAAAAGACAAATATAATATGATAATAGCAACAATGAAAACGTCAATGAGACGAAGTCAAAACTAGACGAGGTGCTTTTATGAGCGGGGTAGTATCGAAATAGGATTAATTTAGCTAAATGAATACACGAGACGAAGGTGCGTTTTTAAAAGAAAAATGCGTAACCTTTAGTTTGTGTTGAATTCATTTAGACGCCTATGAAGATACCTACACCCCATACAAAGCGTATCCACCGCAAGCAATTGCGTTTGTTTGGTGATACATTTATGCCTTGTATACGTGCGAAAGCTGTGGGATCTAACTGATTCTGCAGCTTTTTTGTTTATTTTTAGTATTATATGTTGCTCATTGGCTTCTCATTGAGTAGGTATCTTCATTATGAACACCATCATAGTGAGGAGTAAAAAAGATGAATGAAATGACATTTGAAACATTGCAATATCGTGAGTTAAAGGAACTTGTGAAATCTTATTGCGTTAGCGATTTAGGAAAGGATTTGCTTGATCGCTTACAGCCAAGCGCATCTCTTAACGTTGTCAAAACGCGCCTGCGTGAAACGACAGAAGCAAGAAGATTATTAGATGCAGAAAGCCACGTACCTTTAATGGGAATCTCAGCAATTAAGCATATTATGACAAAGGCTGAAAAAGGCATGCTTTTAGAAGCGAGTGATTTACTTGAGGTGTCTGACTTTTTACGAGGGTGTCGCCGAGTGAAGACGTTTATGCTTGAAAAAGAATTCTTTGCCCCGATGCTGTCGTCGTATGCGAAGTCCATGACGGAGTTTCGGACTATTGAAGAAGAAATTAACGCAGCGATTAAAGGCAATCGAGTGGATTCAGAAGCGAGTAAAGAGTTAAAGCGAATTCGTCGCCATATTGAATCAACAGAAGCAACCATTCAAGAACGCTTAGCGAAATTTTTGCGAAGCGGTGCGAACAAAGACTATATCCAAGAATTTTTTGTGAGTAAAAAAGATGATCGCTACACAATTCCTATAAAAGCTTCTTATAAAAAGCACGTGCAGGGAACAATTATTGAAGTCTCATCAAAAGGAACAACGGTCTTTATGGAGCCAACCGTCGTTGCAAAATTAAACAACGAGCTTGCGACGTTAAAGGTAGAGGAATCTGTAGAAGAGTACCAAGTGCTTGCGACGCTCTCAGGTCTGGTAATGGAACAGCTTCCTGCCATTAAAATCAACGTTGAGCTTATTGCGCAGTATGACATGGTATTCGCCAAAGGAAAGTATAGCCGCAGCATCAGCGGGGTTGAGCCTGGATTAAATGATCACGGTTATATCAGCATAGTAGATGGAAAACATCCGCTTTTAAAAGGAAATGTTGTACCTTTGAACTTTACAATAGGTGAAGAATATCGAGGGCTCATTATTACAGGACCAAACGCGGGTGGGAAGACCGTTGTATTAAAAACGATTGGATTGCTTACGCTTGCTGCGATGTCAGGATTTCATATTGCGGTGGGAAAAGGAACAGAAGTTTCTTTATTTGAACGAATTTTTGTCGATATCGGTGACCACCAAAGTATTGAAAACGCGCTAAGTACATTTTCATCTCATATGAAAAACATGGCGGACATTTTAGCAAGTGCAAATCACCGGACGCTGCTTTTATTTGATGAAATTGGAAGCGGTACAGAACCAAACGAAGGTGCTGCTCTTGCCATTTCAATCATTGAAGAGTTTTACCATAAAGGATGCATGACCGTTGCAACGACGCACTACGGAGAGATTAAGCGATTCTCTGAAATGCATCCTGACTTTATGAACGCGGCCATGAAGTTTAACAGCGAAACGTTAGAGCCACTTTATCAGCTAGTCATTGGAGCATCAGGTGAGAGCAATGCGCTTTGGATTTCGAAAAAAATGAATGTGAGTGACGCAGTCATTGAGCGAGCAAAAGCGTACATGGCACATAAAGAATACAACTTCACGCTTGTCGATGAAAACAAGAAACGAAAGCCAAAAGTAGTGGAACAACAGAAAGAAAAGCTGTATGACTATGAAATAGGTGATAAAGTAACGCTGTTAGATGAGAAAGAATCTGCTCTTATTTATAAAAAAAGAGATAGCTACAATAACGTGACCGTGTTCTATAATGGAGCGTTTAAAGAAATAAACACTAAACGCATTGAGCTCGAATTGCCAGCAAGCGAACTGTATCCACCTGGTTACGACCTAAACTCACTTTTTGTTTCGCATAAAGAGCGAAAGATGCAGCACGACTTTGAGCGTGGTTCGAAAAAGGCATTAAAGAAAGTTGAAAAGGAGATGCGAAAGCAAAAAGGAGAGAATTTTAACGATTAACCGCTGCGTCCAAATGCTTTAGAGCATGTAAGCGGAGTGGTGGAGTACTCATCTTGTTTTGGATGAAAAATAAAAGCTTAGGCATGTGGTTAATCAACGTGCCTAAGCTTTTTTCTATTAATGCAGGCTATGAGAGAACATTGAGTGTATTCATCACATAATAAGTAACTTTAGTATAATTATAGAAAAAGCCTATATAGAATACAAAGGAGCGAGATAAAGATTAAACAGAAAATAGCACTATTTTTAAAGCTTTCTGTATGTGATTTTCTAATTTTTATCTTTTTTAGAGAGTGGTTTTTCTATACGGGCTATGTGATGCCGTATCTGTTTCGATAGACAAAAGAACTTTTATTCGGATGAACAAAAAGAAGACCGCTCTTATAAAGGTTCTCTACAAGGGATTTTTTGATTAGTATCTAAAGGAGTACTTTTAAATTTCATAATGCGCCATTTCCAGTCAGGTCCACTGTTACTGAAAGTCATATTAACAATATAGTTTGGAGGGTTATGAGGGCCTTCAAAGGTGATGACCTGTACATCAACTGTAAACAGATAACTGCCTGCTTCAGCTTTTTTTATACGTAAGATTTGAGCACAATTATATTGTGTGGTACCACCAAAGTGGTGTTCTAATTCTATAGAAAGTTGGGGCTCGAGTAGCTGTAAGATTAAATCATCTCTTAGATAAATTTCGTTCTGAGTAGAAGCTTCAGATTTTAATGGAGCTAAAACTGTCACGAATACAATAACAAGTGAAACAAGCACGCTTTTCAAAATAAAAACCCCTTTTTTACTTAGTTTGTTATAAAAATTAAAAATTATTATAAACAGAAGCCATAATCATGCTGTACATATATAAGAGGACCTACAGCTTGTCGGTATAAACATCAGAAGCAAAGAGAAGATTTCTCAGAACACTACCATGGATATTCTTAATGTAAGCTATTTTTAGTTAATCTCCCAAACATACAAAACCATATCGCCATATAGAATTAACTTGTAAAAAGAGATAATTTGTACAAGGTTAAAGCAATATGTATTACTAAGGAGGTGCTTAGCATTTATAAAATTTCTATCCTTGGAAATGCATGTGCTGGAAAAACGACGCTGAGTAAAAACCTTAGTAAGAAGCTAAATATTCCATTCTATAGTATTGACGAAGAGTTAAAGACTTTAAGAACAACACCTTTTCCAACGCGACAACAAATCAGACATTTTTCTCGAGAACTAGGTAAGTTAATGGAAAAAGACAGTTGGATTATAGAGGGATGGTGCCCTCGAGCTGTTTATGAGAGCCGATTTCAAGAATCAAATATAATTATTTTTTTGGACGTTCCTCTGTCTGTTTGTATGGAGAGGATGCATAGCCGTTTACTAAACAGGAGCTTAACTAATGACATAAAACGAAAGATAGTAGATCGAGCAACAGATAAAATATGTACATTTGAACAACATGTTAAACCGGTTATTTTAAATCTCATGAATAACTATAGGAAGAAAGATCAATCAAAGACTATTATTCATCTTACTGAAAACAGTAACGAGGAGGAGTTGATAAGAAGTTTAAAAGAAACATACGCATAGTTAAACGAAATGAAAACCCGCTGCTCTTTGGAGCCGGGTTTTTTCTTTTCTAACTGATTGTTGAAATAAAAAGGCCCTACTTAGCATGATGCATGTAAAATATCTCCTGACCTATGTAAAAAAGAACCTCGCTTTGCCAAACAGAAAGAATTTAACTTAACGGACTTTGTTAATGAACCTAAAACAACCAAAGAAACCCAAAAGAAATCCACCAAAAAACGAAAAAGCTAATTATTTGTTATTTTTTGAATTGGCATAATATTTGCATTATTTATTAATGAGCGCAAATCGACGTTCTTAAATATTAAAAATGTGGGGAGTGTAAAAGAAATGAAAAAATTAGTAAAGATGGTTACAACTGTTGGTCTTTCTATAGGGTTACTAGCTGGACATGCACCTGTTGAAGCGGCGGGAAAAAATTATACGTATTATAGTTATGGAGATACAGCAAATGTTACAAAATCAACCACGTATGGAGTTAATTTAATGGGAGGATCAACAGATGTAGATGAAGCAATGCTGTGGATGGCAAAGAAAGCCAACGGTGGAGATTTTGTGGTCTTAAGAACTTCTGGTAGTGATGGATACAATCAATATTTATACGATTTAGCAGCACAAAACGGTGCTGGCCTAAACTCAGTTGAAACCATTGTATTAAATAACCGTAATGCTGCTTCTGACTCATTTGTACTTGATAAGGTATCAAAAGCAGAAGCTGTTTTCTTCGCTGGTGGCGACCAGTCTTTATATGTAAACTACATAAAGGATACGCCGCTTGAAGACACACTCAACAATTTAATTTCTATTAATAAGGTTCCAATAGGCGGTACGAGTGCTGGACTTGCCATTCAAGGGCAGTTTGTCTACGATGCTGCAAACGGTTCAGTATATTCAAATGAAGCGTTAAGTAATCCAAGTAATCGGTACATGACATTTACGCGCAATTTTTTAAGTAATCCTTATTTAACAAGCACTATCACAGATTCACATTTTGAACAACGTGATCGTATGGGGAGATTTGTTGGCTTTATGGCTCGTAATATAATGGATGGTTGGACAACACAAGCGAAAGGAATTGCTGTTAATGAACAAACAGCTTTATTAGTGGAAGCAGATGGCTCAGCAAAAGTTGTTTCTCAGCCTGGTAGTACAAATGCGGCCGTTTATGTTGGACGTACGACAAGTGCACCAACAAGCAGTTTAAGTTCACCATTAACAATGAAAGATATTGAAATGACGAAGTTAAAAACAGGTGATACCTTCTCTTTTTCTAACTGGTCAAGTAGTAATGGCTTTCAGTACAAACTCAATGCTCAAAATGGGGTTTTGACGTCAACAACAGGAAATATTTATGGAAACTAAAACAAGGCAATTTAAAAGTAAATTCGCACCGTTTTATTAGTAAGACAAGTAAGAAGTCACAAAAGCCCGCTCAGACTAGAAATCTGAGCGGGTTTTTTATGTCGATCTTTTCTTAAACCGATCGCCTGTATTTAAATAAATAAGTGCAAACGCAATTGATACAACAAACACTATCATACCGATAATGAACAGCGGCTGATTTGCTAGCACGTCGCTTAATCCCAGCAACAATATTCCAAACGAAATGGCATACATGATCTTGCCCATAAATTTACATAGAGCCACCTCATCGTATTCGGCTTTTTTCTCAGCGGGTAAGGTATTATAGCCGGCGATCAAAAAACCGCCTTTTCCTTTTGAAAGAACAAATGCGAGAATAAGAAAAGGAATCAAAATGATAAAAGGAACAATCGCTTCTTCGATAAGAATTCCTCCTTTTTTAGAGCTTTATACTAGACTATACGAAGAGAGAATTGAAAGGTTTCATGTATTTGGCAAAAAAAACAACTTGTCTAGGCATACAGCATGGGCTAATAGAGAAAACGCTTACATAAATATGTAGTATATCCTAAAAAAGAGAGGTGTTTGTTATGTTAGGTTTTCTTCAAAAAATCGGTAAATCGTTGATGCTTCCGATTGCAATTATGCCTGCTGCTGCGCTTTTGCTCCGGCTAGGTCAAGATGATTTCTTAGGTATACCGTTTATATCGGCAGCGGGTGACGCTGTTTTCGGGCATTTGGCTTTATTGTTTGCGATAGGAGTTGCAATTGGGTTTTCAAAAGATGGCAGCGGAGCCGCTGCGTTAGCAGGTGCTGTCGGGTACTTTGTTTTGACAGAAGGAGCAGCAGCTATTAATGAAGAGATTAATATGGGTGTTCTAGGAGGAATTGTCGCTGGGGTCATTGCCGGTCTTCTGTATAACCGCTATCATACTATTAAATTACCAGACTGGCTTGGCTTCTTTGGCGGAAAGCGCTTTGTACCAATCGTTACATCACTTGTAATGCTTGTGTTGGCTTTTGTGTTTGGATATGTTTGGATTTTTGTTCAGCACTTTATTGATAATATTGGTGAGTGGATTATTGGAGCTGGTGCAGCGGGAGTAGGAGTATTTGGGTTTTTAAACCGCATGCTCATTCCGCTTGGATTGCATCATATTTTAAATACGCTCGTTTGGTTTGAGTTTGGAGAATTTACAAACGCTGCGGGTGAAGTTATAAAAGGAGACCTCTGGCGCTTCTTGGCAAAAGATCCTTCTGCGGGAATGTTTATGACGGGCTTTTTCCCTATCATGATGTTTGGTCTTCCAGCGGCTGCGTTTGCGATGGTTGCAGCTGCGAAAAAAGAGCGTCGAAAAGCAATGATGGGCGTATTTATAGGTTTAGCACTTACCTCGTTCTTAACAGGGATTACCGAGCCAATTGAGTTTTTATTTATGTTTTTATCACCGGTCCTATACGTGATTCACGCTATTTTAACCGGTTCTGCTATGTCGATTACGTACCTGCTTGATATTCATCACGGCTTTGGGTTTTCAGCGGGAGCCATTGACTACTTCTTAAACTTTGGGATTGCACAGAAGCCGCTGCTTTTAGCCGGTGTTGGTCTCATTTATGCGTTGCTGTATTTTATGATTTTCTACTATTTAATTATTAAGCTTGATCTAAAAACACCTGGGCGTGAAGATGAAGTAGAAGGAGAATTTGAAGAAAGCGGAGCGTTAACAGGTAGTTACGGTGACCTTGCGAAAGCTTACGCAGAAGCACTTGGCGGAAGAGGAAACTTGCTTGAAGTGGATAATTGTGTGACGCGCCTTCGTTTAAAAGTCAAAGATACGAGTATCATAAATGAAGTTGAGCTAAAAAGGTTGGGAGCGAAAGGTGTACTAAAGCTAAGTGGCCAAGACCTTCAAATAGTTGTCGGCACAGACGTTGAGTTTTTAGCCAATGAGTTGAAAAAGATGTAAAGAGAAGGAGCTACTCGTAAGGAGTAGCTCCTTTTTTTACTATTTATGCTAAAATAGTAAAATATAACATTTCGATAAGGAGAGATGTCATGAATTCAAATCTCCAAACGTCTAAACCAGTAAAAGTCGTAGTGAAAAAGAAGCTAACGATTAGAAGCGTTCTAAATCTGTACGGGATTTTTGCTATTGCTGGAATGCTCCTTTCAATCTTCACAACGTTAGTGTCACTGAATGAAAATATGGAGCTTTACTTAAAAACAGAAGAAATGCTGAAAGGGAAAAAGTTAAAAGAGTTTTTAGCCTTTATTTTTGGTTCAGCGGTAGTTTATTTTTCACTGGTGAATATATATTATTACTTCTTAGAGAAGAAACATAAAAGCTCTTCTTAAAAAAGAAGAGCCTTCTTTAAGTATAAGTCAAAGAGACTGCATATTTTTACTTATGATATGATCGAAAAAAAAGGTAGTATAAGGGGCTGATACAGTGGGAAGTAAAGAAGATAATAAGCAACTATTAAAAAGGAAGCTGTATCCTGCGATGTTAGGCGGGATTGTAGGAGATGCACTGGGAGTACCGGTAGAATTCAAAAATCGAGATTCATTTAAGGTTACTGAAATGACAGGGTATGGTACATATAATCAACCTCCTGGGACGTGGTCTGATGATACGTCATTAACGATGTGTTTAGTTGAAAATATACTAGAAAATGAAGATGACGTAGGGTTGATGCACAAGTTTGCCCATTATCGTGATAATGGATACTGGACCCCATACGGCAAAATGTTTGATATCGGCATTGCAACAAATGAAGCAATTTATCGCTATAAGCAAGGACTACCACTTGAAGAATGGGGAGGAAGTTCTGAGTACGACAATGGAAACGGAGCGCTCATGCGAATTGCGCCTTTATTTTTTACGCTCATTCAAGAAAAAAGTGTGAAAAAACGAATTGGTGAGATTAAACGTATAGCCGAAGTGACTCACCGTCATCCGCGATCGACCTTGGGATGTATTTTATATCTAGAGTTTATGAACGCACTTTACAATGATAAGACACCGCTTGAAGCGAATCGGATGCTAAGTGAGTTTTGCCAAGAACACATAGTGGGAACAGTGTATGAGAACGAAATTCAGCATTATGCAAGGCTGCTTGAATCAGATCTTGTTCATTTACACCGAGGTGACATCAAGTCAGATGGCTATGTGGTGCATTCGTTAGAAGCGGCGGTGTGGTGTTTGCTACATGCTGATGACTATGCTGATGCAGTATTAATGGCTGTAAACCTTGGCAATGATACCGATACGGTTGCTCTTTTAACAGGAGTTTTTGCAGGTATGTATTATGAAATGCATGGCATACCAACAAAGTGGATTGAACAGCTAGCAGGTAAAAAGAAGATACTGGACACTCTTGATCACTTTTACCTTCATTGTGCAGAGTGAAGAAGTCCAAGCTTATAAATTAATAGAGCTCTTTCTATTAAAAGAAAGAGTTTTTTTATGGATTAGCACCATTAATAGAAAGAATATTCAGATTTATATCATGTGAGTATCATACATATCTCACATCGACTACTCCTAAGAAATGGTACCATAAAGCTATCAGTAAAATGACTAATTAGGGAAAGGTTGGATGATTATGATGCTAAAGAAGTGGATTTCTAATCGCTTGAAATTTAAAGCAGTCGCACCCGTTTTAATTTTTTCATGCGTATCGCTTATTGGCTTTTCTGGAGCAAATATCTCATCAGCTGAAATGAAAAACGAGACTACAATTGAAAGAAAACTTGCTAAGCTTGAGGATACATACGACGCTAAGCTTGGTGTCTATGCGCTTGATACAGGTACGAACAAAGTAATTTCATATCGTCCTGATGAACGATTTGGATATGCTTCAACTCACAAAGCTTTAGCTGTGGGAGTATTGCTGCAGCAAAAAGACATTAAAGACCTTGATAAACGAATTACATATACGCGAGATGATTTAGTGAACTATAACCCCATTACAGAAAAATATGTTGATGCAGGAATGACGCTGAAAGAGCTATCTGATGCATCGCTTCGCTATAGTGATAATACAGCAGGAAACCTTATTCTTGAAGAGATAGGTGGACCGATAGGATTTAAAAAAGCTCTTAGAGAACTAGGAGATGACGTGACAAATCCTGTGCGAATTGAGCCGGAGCTTAATGATGTACAGCCAGGCGAAATCGCTGATACGAGTACGGCGAAAGCGCTAGCTACAAGTCTTCAAGCTTTTACTTTAGGAGATGCACTTCCTGTTGAAAAACGTGAGCTTTTAATTGACTGGATGAAGCGAAATACTACAGGAGATGCATTGATTCGTTCAGGAGTACCAAAGAATTGGGAAGTAGCGGACAAAACAGGGGCAGGATTATATGGAACGCGTAATGACATTGCCGTCATTTGGCCAAAGAAAGGTGATCCTATTGTTCTTGCAGTGCTTTCAAGTCGTAATGAAAAAGATGCTTCGTATGACGACAAGCTTATTGCAGAAGCAACAAAAGAAGTAGTGAAAGCGCTCAAAGGTAAAAGCCATTAATTTAATAATTTTTAATAATTCATAAAAAGATAACTCAAAAATGGTACTATGTTTTTATAGTGCCATTTTTATTAGAAGTAAGATAAATAGTTAGGGGAATACAAGATGAATAGTAAAAAATTAGGTAGCTTTCATGTGACTAGTCTTCAGCTTATCATCTCAGATCCGTGTTATCCAATTGAGTGTGCGGTAGACGACAGCGACGATTTTGCATGGAAATTAGAACCTGCTAAAAGGGGTGAGTGGACCGCAACAGTTTTCTATTAAGATGATTTTACGATAAGTAAATTAGTAGCTACGCACACTGATTTTAAAATGACTGATACTTGGATTGAAACTGGAAAAGAAGTTGGAGTAGATTCAGCCACGGCAGGAATATTTGATGCATCTGTTTATGGAAGAGACGACGCAATTACATATGAAGTGGAAAATGTGCATGAGATTAATATGGATGAAGAAGGTCTTACGTATTATGTAGCTTGCTGCGATGCAGTCGCATCTTCTGAATATGAAGCTAGTATCGTCCCTGGTGGAGTTGTGTCGATGTCCGGCATAGGTGACGGTTACTATCCAGCTTACGTTCAATATGATAATCAAGAAATAGCCGCAGTATTATTAGATTTTTGGTTTGATGAAGAAGAGGAATAAAAACAAACTGCTTTTATATAAAAGTGTTAACCTTTATAAAGGTAATCTTCAAGTGCGCTCTCTTGTGAGAACGCACTTTTGTATTTGGAAGACCTACTTTCTGCTTTCATTAATATTGAAATAAAATCCAATTTTAATCTAGACAGTTATATCACATTATGATATATTTTATTTAGTTATATCGCAATGTGATATATCTTGAAGTGATATAAGAGGTGAGGATTTGGGAAAAACAGAGCAGTTAACAGATTCAATGTTTTACATAATGGCAGCTTTAACAAAGCCAAGACACGGCTATGCTATTATGAATTTAATCGAAGAAACATCAAAGGGCACCATTACAATAGGGCCCGCTTCCATGTATACCATTATTAAAAAGCTTTTAGAAAAAGAATGGATTTACTTATACGATGCTTCGGATTCAAGACGTAAAACGTATTTCCTTACCGATGTAGGAAGAACTGTGCTTAGAGAAGATGTAACCCTTAGAAAAATAATGATTGAACTAGCTGAAACGGGATTGGGGGAGGATGAAGAATGAAACAAACCAAGTACATCATGTCAGGTGGCCTTGCTTTTGCTGAAGAGAAGGATATGAAAAAATTACGCCGATTTTCTTTAAAAGGATGGCACGTTACTGGTTTTAAATTTTCGGGGTACACGCTTGAAAAAGGAGAAAGCTCAGACTATATCTACAGCGTAGACTACCGATCCCTTGAAGTAGGAGAAGAAGATGAATACTTTGATGTTTTTGCATCCGCCGGGTGGTCTCACGTAACTTCAGAAGGAGATATTCATTTGTTTCGAGCAGAACCTGGTACAAAAGCGATTTATAGCGACTCTGAGACGTTAGTTGAAAAATATAAAAGCTTATCTAATTCCATGGGGTATATCGCGATTTCATTAGTAGTACTCACAGCGCTTGCGTGGTTGGGAACGATAATGAGCTCTGGAGTTTTACATTCGCTGCTGACTGTGATTGGTATCGTGCTAACAGTTGTTGCCTTTCCAGCAACTTTGACTGCCATCGCATCCTATAATAATAAATGGAAAGTGGAGGAAAAGAAGGGTTCGGTTGCTTTGTTGAAAATTATACCAGCTGCTCTTGTCATAATGGCAGTTCTTGTCTTGGTATTCGGTGATTATGACTCGGCTCGTCTGCTAGCCTATATGATTATTGGAGGAACTGTCTTTCCAGCAGTGATTTGGCTGATTATGTCTTTATTTCATAAAGTGAGAAACGAAGGTTAAATGAATAGCTCAAACAGAGAAAAGCGATTAGACTCTTTAGTTTCTAATCGCTTTTTCTTGTCATTCAAGTTTACTAGAAAAAGTGAATAATTGGATAGTGGTGAAACTTTTCAAACCTAAAATACGTATATGTAAATAAATACTAAAAATGGATATGTTGAACATGAATAATCAGCTTTTAGCTGGACTAGTTGTGTTACTTGTTATGTCTGTGGCTTTCAACATATATCAATTTATTCAACTGAAACGATATCAGCTACATAACCGTACCAAAGCATCTTGGCACGAGGCAATGAATCTAGGAAACCCAATCAGTTTATTTTTATGGTGGGGGCTATGTTCAGGAGCTGTGATTGGTATATTGGTAGGAATTATAGAATTGTTTATATAAGGAGGATCCTGTATGGTGAAGTTATTTCTAGTAATTGGTATAATCTCTATCATCATTTCTGGAATTTCGATTGGAGCTTGGGTAAATGGAGAGCAGCAAAGAGCGAACTTTCACTCTGAAACGGCTGAACACCGTAATGTTAAAACAAAAGTATCTATGGTGTTTGGTTTGGTAGGAATTGTGGCGTTAAGCGCTGCAGGGCTTGTGTATTTTCTGTAAAAGAAAAGCCTTACTAAAAAGTAAGGCTTTTTGCCATAATGAAGAGTTTTTGCACATGCTTTTATCTAGTAGTGAATGCTTATTGTAACCCTTTAATTCTCTTCGTTAGTTCCACAAACTTCAAATCCAATTCTGTATAATCCTTATGATTCGGTGTGAGAAAACTTAGCTTCCCAAGCACTTCCTGACGCTCGGTTTCAAGTGTTAAGCGAAGCTTTTCTTTATCATCGATGTTGCTTGGCTTATCGCCTGATGTTTGTAGCTGCTTGTTCATGCGTTCATTTTCAATAATTAGCTGTACAGTAGTAACCTTTTCAACGAAGTAGCGGTCATGGGAAACGATCAGCAATGTTCCGCTATACTGTTCTAGCGTTTTTTCAAGCTGTTCTCGAGAAGGTAAGTCAAGGTGATTGGTGGGTTCATCTAAAATCAGAACGTCTTTTTCTTCTAGAATGTACTTCATCAGTTTACACTTTACGCGTTCACCCATGCTCATGTTCGCAATTGGCTCGTTCCACTGTGACGCGACAAAGCCTAAATGCTTCATTAAGTTTTGAACATGCCCTCGAGCTTCAAATGTTTCTCGATGAAAAAGCTCTTTTGGCGTTTGGTCAAGCGGAAGGTCAAATACTTCTTGCGTTAAGTACCCAATTTGAGCGGAAGGGGAAATCCATAGTTCGCCTTTGGTCGGCGCTTCGTTTTTCATTATCATTTGTAAAAGCGTCGTTTTCCCGCTGCCGTTAGGACCTATAATCGCTACTTTCTCACCGTGCTGAATCGTGAAGTTTGCTTCTTTAAATAAGGCACGGTCTATAAATGATTTTTCCAGGTCTTTTACTTCCAAAAAGCGCTTGCCGTGCTTATGAGTTGAAGTAAATGAAAATTGTACCTGATACTCCTCAGCGGGAGCTTCTGTTTTAAACTTTTCCAGCTCTTTTTCAAGACGCTTTTGTTTTGACTTCACCTGTGAATCTAAACGCTTGGCTTTGACGCGGTGATATTCTTTAAAACCTTCTTCTTTTGTTGATTGTGCATGACCTGACTGTGACCAAGCGGTAAGCTGATTCATTTGATTGTTGATGCGCTCTTTCATTTTTTGCTGCTTTTCGTATTCTCGCTGTTGGGTGAGACGAACTTGTTCACGGTGTTTCATATAGTCGCTGTAGTTTCCGCTGTGTGCAATAACTTTTTGATTCTCAATAGACCAGATTTTTGTTGCGACCTGATCTAAAAAATAGCGGTCATGGGAAACCAAAAGGATCGTTCCTCGGTATTTCTTTATTTCTTTGATTAAAAGAGCCGTGCTGTCAGCATCTAGATGGTTTGTTGGTTCATCTAACAATAAAAGATCCGAATAGTTCGCTAAACCTCTTGCAAGGCGGGCTTTCAGCTTTTCACCACCGCTCAGCCGCTGAAAGTTGCCGGTTGGCACGTTCCATTTCCTTAAAAGCGTTTCTTCTGATGCCGACACGTCTTCAAATGAGTAAGAACGAGCTTCTTGTTCAACCATAGAAATGGAAATGTTGGGCTGAAAGTGCTGAATTTTTCCGCCTGTCGGATTTATATCTCCAGTCAGTACGCGAAGCAAAGTAGATTTGCCGGCACCGTTTTTACCAATAATACCGATAGTGTCACCTTGCTGAATACTTACATTTACATCTTTAAACAGCGTGTAGTCATTTAATTCAAGCTTCAATTCTTTTAATTGTAGTAGTTCTAACATCGAATCATCCCTTTGGTACAGGGAGAATAAAAAAATCCTCCCAATTTTATTGGAAGGATTAGTCGAGTCCGCATTATTGTCCCGCATAAAGAAGCCTATAAGCAGAGAGCTTGTAGGGATGGTTAAAAAATGGGCAGACTAATCCTAAGTTTTTAAGACTTGAAATTATGAAATTTCAAACGTAAAAAATTAGGTTAGTTATCCATTGTTCATCCATCATTCCTCTCGTGTTTATTAGTGAAAATTGTAGCATGCTTAAAAACAATCGGCAACCCTATGTAGAAAATAAATCCTTTTTTTAGATTTACCAGTTCTGTTTAGGATATTTATGGTAAAATAGATTCAATTTTATAGGAGGTGCAAGGAATGAATCACAATCAAGCATCTCTCAACTCTTCATCTGCTAAGCTAAAGATGATTGTATCCATGGTTATTTTTGGTTCAATCGGCTTCTTTTCAGAGCGCTCTAATCTACAGTCAGTGGAGCTTGTTTTTGTTAGGTGTGTGTGTGCGACTCTATTTTTAAGCGCTTGCTGGATGTTAACTGGAAAGTATAAAGAAGAAAAGTGGAGTAAAAGAGATGTTATCCAGACGTTGATCTGCGGCGTTTTTCTTGTATTAAACTGGGTGTTTTTATTTAAAGCATTTGAACAAACGTCCGTTACGGTCGCTATTTCAATCTATCATTTGGCACCGGTGTTTGTTTTATTTTTAGGAGCTATCCTATATAAAGAAAAGCTAACCCCTATATCAGTTGTGTCACTGGCGATTTGTTTTATCGGTACTCTTTTGATTTCAGGGGTTAGTGCTGGTACATCAATGAACGATTTACTTTCTTCAGGGGTGGTTTGGGGACTCTTAGCTGCGCTCTTTTACGCATTCACTACCCTAGCAGGTAAAGGGATTAGAGAGCTAAGTCCCTATGCGACGACGTTTTTACAAACTCTGGTTGGAATTTTTATGCTGATGCCACTCGTTACCTTTCATTCTTTTTTTGAACTATCTGCGATTAACTGGATGGTTGTAGCTATAACAGGCATCGTACATACTGGTATCGTCTATTTACTGTTTTTTGATAGTTTACGATTTTTATCATCAAACGTCATTTCAGTTCTCGTGTTTCTAGATCCTGCGGTAGCTATTTTATTAGATACGCTGTTAACAGGGTTTAGACCAGATATTCTACAAAGCGTTGGCATTGTCCTCATCTTTGGAGGCATGGGGTTGACGATGATGAAAGTGAAAAAGAAATCGGACTACTCATATCGTGAAGGGGAGAGTGTGAAATGATTGATATTAAAATTAGACCGGTACATCCAAGTGACGCAGAAGCTGTTCATGAAATTAGAATTCAGCCATCAGTTGCACGCCATACGTTAGCGATACCTTCAGAGCGTGTGAAAAGTTCAAAAGATTTTATGGAAAGCATAAGTCAAGATGCGCATCTAATGGTAGCTACAGTTGAAGATAAACTCGTTGGGATAGCTGGCCTTCATATTAAACCAGGAAAACAGCGTCATATTGCTGTACTGGGTATCTCGATTCATGAGAAGTACCACGGAAAAGGTATTGGTGGTGCTCTTATAGATTCACTTTTAGATATTGCAGATAACTATTTAGGTCTCATTCGCATAGAACTAGAGGTGAATGTATCAAATGAAAAAGCCATGAAGCTTTATAAGAAAAAAGGGTTTCAAGTAGAGGGACAACTAAAAAAAGCGCACTTCTATGCAGGTGAATATCATGATGTGTTTATAATGGGAAGAGTGAAGTGAGGAGATTCAGTTGGCAAAGTTTGTAGAAAAAGGGTTTATATATGGCCTTGTTTTAGGCTTTTGTATAGGCGTATTTTTCGTACCTTATAAAGAAGTATTGGACTCAGGAGAAGGGTTCATCGAAACGTCATACATGGAACTTATTGACGTATTTATGGTTTTAATGAGAATATGTGCTGCCAGCGGCCTTATCGGAGCTGGAATCGGTTATTACTTACATGTTGATAAAGTGAAGCACTCTAAGTAGTGGAGTGTTGTAAAGGTATTGATACATAAGTAGTTCAATCCCTACTATGCCTGAACAATTAAAAGTTCACAACTTTTAATCGTTCAGGCTTTTTGTTGATTAGGAAAAAATAGTTTAGAATGGAGCGTAGCGTGATGGAACGAACGGGTTCAAATAAACGAAAGAAATAGGAAGAACTGTTTTTCATCTTTTAGAAGCAGCTGTTTTTCTATGTCTCAAACTCATTTTCATTAATCAATGAAGACCCTTATACTGTTTTCTATTTTTCTAGTGATAGATTAACTTTACAATAATTTGAAAATATATCAATAATTTTACTTTGTCTTATTGAAACTATTGAAAAATCTGATTATAATGAGGTGTGTAAATTTTCCATTATTTGAATAAGCCGATATTTACGCCTGCTTTACGTGACTGGGAAAGTTACCCTTTATTGGCTATAAAGGGTTTATTCTTATGAGAAAAATAGAGAAGTAAGATGATATAAAGGGGATTATAAATGAAGAAAGTACTACTCGTAGCTTTTGTTTTTATATGTATAGTAGGCTGTTCTTTTGGTGGGAAAACAGCAGTGGAAGGACAAGCTGTTTTCTCTGATAAAGGAAAAGAGTGGAGTGCTGAATACATATATGACCACAAGCTTTATCAAGAGCGCAAGACAAATTGGGTAAGGCTAGGGCCAAAATCGATTAAGATAACGCCAGAACAATTGAAATACATAACGGTTGAGCTTCAAACGGGTGAAGGTGATACGGTAACAGGAAATGTAAAAGCCATGGTGAATAAATTGGACGATAAAGATAATACCGTGTCTTTTTTAGTCGGTACGCTTAATGATCGAACATATAAAGAAGATGTATTTAAAATGAAAATTATCTATAAAAACGAAGAAGAAGTGCTGAACCTAAAACTAGCAGAAAATAAGTAAAGTAGGGGATTATAGATGTCAAAAGAAGTCATGATGCAGGCAGTTATTCAACATGAGTTTGGAAGTGCAGACGTTTTAAAATGCGAGCAAATCCCAAGACCGAGCAGACAAGAAGGAGAAGTTCTTATTAAAGTCGCATATGCAAGCATAAACTATGCAGACCTTAAAACACGAGTTGGTGGCAAGGGGGAAGCAGAGTTTCCCTTTACACTTGGTTTAGACGCAGCCGGTATGGTAGAAGAAGCCTCTGAAAGTTCAGTATTTTCACCAGGGGATCGAGTTATTGCTTTTCCAAAAAGTGGTTCATACGCTCAGTACGCTATTGCAAGCGAAGCCCTTGGTTTTAAAATTCCTGACGAGCTCTCGTTTGAACAGGCAGCAGCAATGCCAACAGTAGCTATCTTATCATATATGCTAATTCATGAAATTGGACGAGTGAAGGCTTCGGATACAGTGGTAATTCATAGCGCTGGAGGAGGAGTGGGTTCCATGCTTGTACAAGCTAGCCAAGCAAGCTGGGGTTGAGAACGTGATGGGAACGGTGGGAAGCCTAGATAAAAAAGAATACGTTGAATCGCTTGGAGCAGATGCTGTTTTTACATACGATACATTTTCTGAAGAAGTTTTCAAGCAGACAAAAGACCAAGGAGCAGATGTTATTTTTGACTCGATGGCAGGAGACGTTACGGAAAGAAGTTTAGCATGTTTAGCGCTTTATGGTACACTCGTTCAGTTTGGAAACAGCAGTGGAAAAGCAGGAAGCTTTAAAACAAGTGATGTTCACAGCAGTTGTCGTAGCGTAAAAGGTTTTAGTTTAGGAACGACTAGAAAGCATGCTCCAGAGAGGCTAGCTCCTGCTGCTGCAAAAGTGATTGACCTTTTTGCTAAAAGAGAAGTTAATCTTTCTATTCAACAGGTATTTGATTTAAAAAACGCAGCCGGCGCTCATCGATTAGTTGAAAGCCGGAACTACGAAGGAAAGATTCTTCTTAAAGTATTGTGAAAATAATAAAAACATTTCGAAATGTAATAATTTGTAGTATGATGTTGAATGTACATACAGCATGAAAGAGGTATAGAGATGGTTTTATTAGGAACGCTTGCAAATGGGTTAGGCATTGTTGTCGGAACGCTTTTAGGAAGCTTATGTCGAAACATTCCCGAAAGCATGAAAACCACCGTTATGCAGGCAATCGGATTAGCAATTGCGGTTTTGGGAATTCAGATGGGTATGAAAAGCGAACAGTTTTTGCTCGTGATTTTAAGCCTTGTTATCGGTACAGTAGCGGGTGAAGCGTTGAAGCTAGAAGAGAAGCTTTCCTCAATTGGCTCATGGATCGAAAGCAAGGTCGGAAGTGGTCAAGGCAGTGTTGCTGAAGGCTTTGTAACAGCAACATTAATCTTCGTTGTTGGAGCAATGGCCATTATCGGTGCTCTTGATAGTGGCATTCGCGGCAATCATGACGTATTGTATACAAAAGCCGTGATGGACGGATTTATCTCTCTGTTACTAAGTACAACGCTTGGGATTGGCGTTATTTTCTCAGCCATAGCTGTTGTTTTATATCAGGGATTAATAGCTGTTTTTGCTGCACAGATTGATCGAATAGTTCCAGATGCACTGATGGATCAGCTTATTATCGAAATGACGGCAACCGGTGGTATTATGATTCTAGCAATTGGCTTAAATTTAATTGGCATTATCAAAGTCAAGGTGGCGAATTTGCTGCCTGCAATTGTTGTTGTCATTTTGTTAGTGACGGGAATGTATGCTTGGATGTAGTAGACCTTTTAACAGAAGGTCTACTTTTTTTGTGCACATTTGAACTATAAGCTTTATAGCTTGTTTTTGCATCAGCAAATTTTAAGGGATAGAATAGGAATAAAAACGAGCACATTCAAAATCGACAAGAATAAAAAAATATAGTAACTTATCAGTTGATAAGCTCGAATATATATAAGGGTGAATGATATGTCAAAACAGCCAAAGACTTTAAAAAAAGAAGATGGCGAAAAGACGCGCAAGCTCATTATGGAAACTGCGCGTTCACTATTTATGGAGTATGGGTATCGTGCTGTATCAACACGCAAAATTGCAGAGGTGTGTAAGATTACACAGCCCGCTCTTTATCATCATTTTTCAAATAAGCAAACTATTTATTTAGAAATGCTGAGGATTAATTTAGAACAAATGAAGCAGAGCTTATTAAGTATTATTAACAGCAAAAGAGATTTGCAGGAATGCTTAGAGCATATAATTTATTATTTATTAAAAACGTATCCGTATAATTTAAACCAACTCTTTCATGATATAAAACATGAAATAGCTGATGAGAATCAAAAAGTACTTCGACAGTGGTGGGAAGAGGCTTGTTTGGCTCCTATCTCTGCTTTACTACAAACAGCTTCTGATGAAGGAAGTGTTCATGTGCCGGCCAATACATCAGTAAAACAATATGCTTATTTATTAATGAGCTTGGTTAGTCAGTCCGAGATGGAGAAACTAGAGAGCGAAGCAGAAGTAAAAGAAAAAGCACAGTTTCTTTCGGAATTTATAATGTTTGGCATTTCAACTACTTTCAGAGATAACAAGAAAGCGTGAATAAATCGTTCATGCTTTCTTCTTTACCCTTTACTTATCATTTGATAAGTAAGTGTAACTTCAAAGGAGGAGAATAAAGATGAAACAGAATATTGATCGAGTTTTTCCTTATGAATGGTACGCAATTTGTTACTCAAGCGATGTATCGGAAAAGCCTGTTAAGAGAAAAATTGTTGGAAAAGACGTAGTATTATTCCGAAATGAAAAAGGTCATATCTCGGCTGTTCACCCTTATTGCCCACACAGGGGAGCTGATTTATCTCTTGGTTCTGTTGTAAATGGAAAGCTGACGTGTCCGTATCATGGCTGGCAGTTTGAAGGAGATGGAACATGTGCTTGTATTCCATCTCAACCAGATCAAACCGTGCCGAAATTCGCTCATGCACGCTCATATCCTGTTCAGGAAAAAGCAGGACTTGTATGGATTTTTCCTGATCATACAAAGACAGAAAAAGAGGTAAAAGAGCTTACTATTTTTGAAGAAATCAATCAAGACGGCTATAAGCTTGTTCCTTTTCAATCCTTGTGGAAAGCACATTTCACACGAACAGTGGAGTCCATTTTAGATATCGCTCACTTGACGTATGTTCATAAGAAAACGATTGGGAAAAATATGCCGAGCGTAGTGCCGGACTACAAAGTGGAAGGAAACCTCGATTTCTTTTCTTTTTCTGGGGGAGGAGCGTATTTAGAGTACATGTTTCCTCATCAATGGATATTGAAATCCAAGGATAAAGAAAAGCAAAGCTTCTTTCAGTATTTAACATTTACACCCTTAGATGAAGAAGAGACGTTGATTTTGGGGTACGGCGGTAGAAGTTTTTTGAAAAGAGCTCCATTTATTGACTTTTTTATGCGTTACTACAATTTAAAGGTGCTAAAAGAAGATCAAGACGTTGTAGAAAGTCAGCATCCTCGACCAATACCAGAAGCATTAAAAATGGAAGCACACGTGCAGGCAGATATGGCACAAATTCAGTTTCGAAAAAGGTGGTTTCAATTTCTATCCACTGAGGAGCCAGGATTTGCTTTGGATGAACAGTTTGAAAAGAACGGGAAAATATGAAAAAAAGGCGTACTAGCTAAAGTAAGCATAGTACGCCTTTTTTCTACTGAATCATGTAGTAGTGAAGAACAGTTGGTTCCTCACTGAAAAAATGCTTAATTCGCTGTTCCCATTTGGAGAATTGTGAACTTCCGACAAATCCGTTTACATGATCTTCAAGCGTAGCCCACTGTACAATAAGTAAAAAATGATTGGGAAACTCAATGCTTTGCATAAGTTGATGAGACAAATAACCAGCGTTGTTAATTAACAAAGGGAAAGCTTCACCGATAGCTACAACAAATTCAGAGACAAGGTCTTGTTTTATAATAAGGGTTGCTTGCTCTGTTACCATTAAATTATCTCCTTGCTGGTTAAATAACGTTTAATGCCTTCAACTACGTAGTCATGGTCTAACTGTGGCGTTAACCCAGCTACAGTAACACTTCCAATTACGCCCGCCCCTTGAATTCGAATTGGAAACGAACCACCGATTGCTTGGTAATCGGCTGGAGAAAGCAGTGAGCTTTCGTCGTGGGTTGTTCCATTTTCTTCAAAGCGAGCTGAGATATAGTGCGAACTTCTGTTATAATGGTCTACTACGCGTTTTTTACGTTGAAGCCAAAATACGTTTTCTTCGGACGTGCCGTCCATCAAGTGGGTAAAAAGAGGAACGCGGTTTCGTTCAATATGAACGGCAATTCCTTTCTTATGTTCTTTTGCATACTGAACAAGCGTCATTCCTAACTGAAGCGCATCTTCATTTGTAAATGATTGAAATTGTAGTTCATTTTCTAGTTCTTCTAATTGTTCAAGTTTCATGGTGTAAATCTCCTCTAAAATAAATTTTGTTTTTTATCCAATCGATAGTTAAGAATAGATAGTAAAAACGCAAGAGCGACCATAATGGCTCCAATCCAAGCAGTATCTAAATAAGTTAAGTAATCAACTGCGAATCCGCCTAGTGTGGACCCAGAAGCAATGCCTATATTAAATGCAGATATATTTAAAGCAGAGGCAATATCTTTTGCGGAAGGCACAAGCTTTTCAGCTAATGCTACCATATAGGCTTGTACACCAGCTGACATCATAAATGCAAATAATCCTAAGAGAATAATAGATATAATGCTTAGAAGTTTGCTTGGCAATAAAATCATTTGCAGCAGCAGTACAATTCCTTGTAATAAGAAAACGATGCGTAGTGATTTAACAGGGTGATTATTAGCTAATTTACCACCAGTAATATTTCCAATTGCTACAGCAACACCGTAAATTAAAAGCAGCAGTGAAATCGAGCTTGAAGAGTAGCCGCTAATGTGTTCAAGGATTGGTGTAAGATATGTGAAAAGAGCAAAAGTACCTCCAAATCCTAAAGCAGTCATAAGAAGCGCTAATAAAATTCGAGGATTTTTAATTAGATTTTTAACATCTTTCACTGTCGGTGCATGTTTTTGTTTCTTTACTTTGTCTATGATTAAAGCGTTGGCAATTAAGCCTATGACACCGAGTAAAGAAACAGCTGCAAAGCTAGCTCTCCAGCCAAAATGTTGTCCGATGGACGTTCCTAGAGGAACACCAGCAATCGTGGCCACAGTTAAACCTGTAAACATAATAGAAATAGCTGTTCCTTTTTTGTTTTCAGGTACGATGTCAGCGGCAACCGTAGCCGCTATAGCAAAAAACACACCGTGTGAAACAGCTGTAACAACCCGTGAAAGCATGAGTAGCTCATAGCTTGAGGAAACGGCAGAAATAGCATTTCCAGCCGTAAATATTGCCATCAATATGAGTAAAAGTCCTTTCTTTGGTAGCTTTCCTGTTAAAGCTGTAACGAGAGGAGTTCCAACAGCAATTGCAATGGCATAGCCCGAAATGAGCGTTCCTGCTTTTGTTAATGAAATTGATAAATCATTGGCCACTGTTTGAAGCAACCCTACAATTACAAATTCTGTTGTACCAATGGCAAATGCGCTAATAGCTAATGAAATGAGTGCGAGGTATACTTTTTGTGTCATTTTTGACTCCTTCTTTGTTGTATTATGAAAGCAAAGCTGAAATCCTGGAACTACATTCAATGACTTTTTTACTCAATGCTTTATCCATTTTGCGATGTAAGCGCCAACTTGGCCCTGAAATAGCGATAGCTGCAAGGACTTTGTCTTTAACAATGACAGGTGCTGCTATACAGCGTAAGCCAATTTCAGTTTCTTCATCATCAACAGCGTAACCTTGTTCTTTGATTACTTTTAAATGCTGCTTCAGTAAATGAAGGTCAGCAAACGTATTCTCGGTTTTCTGAAGAAGGGGGAGTTCTTTTAAGACGCTGTCCAGCTGCTTTTCATTTAAGAAAGCTAAAATAACTTTACCCAGAGCACTTAAATGAACGGGAGCGTAATCCCCAACTTCTGAATGTGTTCTTATCGAGTGACGTCCATCAACGACTTGCGCTGTGACTACGTTTGTCCCATATAAAATCCCAACATAAGCAGTTTCACCAATTTCGTTGCTTAATTCATATAAAGGGGGGACGGATAGCCAATTTTCTTTTGGGCTATAGGTAGTTGAAGACATGCCGACTTTTCCTGTTAAGGTGTATGCATGACCAACTTTCTTTACATAGCCCATTATTTCAAGCGTATAAAGCAATCGAAATGCCGTTGATTTGTTGAATGAAAAAGTATGGATGACATCTGTTAAAGTCATATCTTTCTGCTGTAAAGCGTCTATTATTAATAGCCCTTTTTTTAACGTAGCTACTTCATACTGTTCCAAGAAGCTCACCTCTCTTTCGTACGTTGTTTATCCTAATTGGTTTTGATGAGTAAATCAAAAAAAGAACTAAAGTTTCTATAATTGAAACAAAAAGGAGCATTACTTTATTTTCTACATCATTTTTGGGTGTTTATTCATTTGGAAGGACTAAAAATAAGGAAGTTGTTTTCTCAAAGTGTCAAAAATGAAGGGAGAGGACACGCCATGTACTTTCCATCCAAAAAAGATTGGTGGATGTCATGCTTAATTTGGGGAGTGGGTATCGCTGTTTTAATAGATGGAATCTTTGTGATGGGTTGGGGTGTGTTTGTGGTTCCGTTTATTCAAGATCATTATTTCATTCGACTAGCTGCTTTAGCGTTTTTTGCAGCTTTCATACTTTCGATTTGGTTTCGCACAGGGTATTATCTCACAGACCAAACGTTAACCATTTATTATGGTCCTTTTAAGAAAAAAATAAATGTAAAAGAAATTCACAGTATTCGCTTCGTCAAAATGCCTTTCATTGCCCCCGCACTTTCGATTCAACAAGTTCAAATCAAGTACAGCAAGCGTAAAACAATACGAATTTCACCTCGTGATCCAGAGGTGTTTGTCCAGTTTCTGAAAGTAAGATCAGGACTTACGATGAAAATATCACAAAAGGCGTAGCAAGCTTAATCAGCTTAGTACGCCTTTTCTTTTAATGTAAACATTTGCGAATACCTCCGTATTCCACCAGCGGTTTTGACACATAGCCGTCTGCTTCAAGTAAATAAATGATTGTTGTGGTAACGTATGGTACGTGGGCAGGGTGAAGGTCTAAATATTTTGAGAGCTGCAAGGAAGTAACGTCTCCTTTAAAAATATCGTGGCGGTTTACACAGACAAACGGGTATACGTGTTTTACGATTTGCTTAGCAGTTTCTAACATTAACAAATCAATCAGGCCTCCTAATTGTATTTTAATATAAAGATATTCATGAGTTTGTGTATTGATGACACGTATTTTTATAAGATAACGCTTACATTTGTTGATTTTTAATTTATATGAAGATAATAAAAGAAAAAAGTAACCTGTTGAATAACTTCTTATACAGAAGCTATTCAGCAGGTTACTGCAAATGTTTCTTGCTCCAATCCCCCATGCTTTGAAGAATAGGTACAAAACTTTCGCCTAAAAAAGTGAGGGAGTATTCTACTTTAGGTGGTACTTCATTGTATACTTCCCTGTGAATCATACCATCCTTTTCAAGCTCGCGAAGCTGATTGGAAAGCGTTCCTTTGGAGATGCCAGGAAGCAGCCGCTGAAATTCATTAAAGCGAATGGTTTTTGTGCTTAAATGCCACAGAATAATAATTTTCCACTTTCCGGCGATAATATTGTGGGTTTGAGTTACGGGGCAATTTTCTCTTTGGGCCATATAAGACAACTCTCTTTCTTTTCTTAAAGGTCACTTTTTTACGACTAGGTCATAAAAAAGTGACTACTTTTCAGAATTCCTCTATCCCTATAATATGAAATTATCGCTTGAATTTAAATATAAAAAAAACATGGGAGGAAGAAAACATGAAACATTTAATTATTTATGCACATCCACATCAAGAAAGCTTAAATCACTCTTTATTGGAAGCGACGGTTAAAGCTTTAGAAAAAAACAATCATGAGGTGGTTGTTCGAGATTTATATGCGCTGAACTTTCAACCTGTATTTACAGAAGAAGATATGGAAGCAATGAAGGCAGGGAACACTCCTCAAGATATTAAAGTAGAACAAGAGTATATTACACAAGCAGACGTTATTACGTTTATCTATCCAATCTGGTGGGCAGGCCTTCCGGCTATTATTAAAGGGTATGTAGACCGTGTTTTTGCGTACGGCTTTGCATATGCTACTGGTGAAGAAGGTATTACTAAGCTACTAGCTGGAAAGAAAGGTCTTATCATTAATACCCACGGAACACCAAGCGCTGTTTATGATGAGATAGGCATGACGGCAGGATTAAAAATCACGTCAGATGTAGGGATTTTTGATTTTACAGGAATTGAGCCTGTTGATCATTTATTATTCGGAAGTATCGGCTATTTAGATAAGGAAGGCTACAAAAAAATCTTTACTCAAATTGATGAGACGATTGATCGTCACTTCTCATAATTGTAAGCTAAGCACTAGAACCAACAGGGTTTTGGTGCTTTTTCTATTATTTGCTTTTTTTAAATGCGTATATGGATTAAAATGGAACTAAAAGAAAGGAAATGGAAATATGAGCTGCAAAATCATTTTTTTCGACGTTGATGGTACGCTAACGCATCACAAGAGCGGCGAAATACCTGAGAGTACAAAGCGTGCCATCAGTTTATTAAGAAATCTCGGCATTATTATTGTAGCAGCTACTGGACGCCCACTCTCTATGTGCGAAGAATTAAAAGAGTTAGGTATTGATGTGTTTATTACTGCAAATGGTGGTTACGTGACTTATCAGAATGAAGTTATACATAAAGTGAGTATGAGCAAGTCCAACGTAAAAGAGCTTGTAGAATTCTCAGATTCCAAACAACATGCTCTATCTTTTTACACGAAAGGCTTTCACATGAACGGAGTACAGGAAGAGGGTGTTTTAGCTGCTTTATTCGAAACCTTGTCGCTTCAAACCTATCCAGACACTCATCCTTCCATTTACGAAGAAGAAATCTATTTACTTTGTCTGTTTGGAACAGACGAAGTGGTGGATCAATATAAGATGAGGTTTCCTCACTATACGTTTTGCCGCTGGCACCCATATGTGGTAAACGTATTGGAAACAGACGTATCAAAGTCGCAGGCGATTGTAAAAGTGTTAGAGTACTTTAAAATACACCCTTCTGAGGCGATGGCTTTTGGGGATGGTGACAATGATATTGATATGCTTGAAACTGTAGGTGTTGGTGTTGCGATGGAAAATGGTAGTCAACGCTTAAAGGAAATAGCTGATTTTGTGACGAAAAAATCAGATGAAGATGGCGTGGAGTTTGCCCTTAGACATTATAACCTCATTTCACAATAAGAAAGAAGAGAGGACGTGTACAATGAACCAACCAATTCGAAAGCTTACTATAAAAGATTTAAAGCCTGCAGCTAAGCTGTTTGCGCGTGTATTTAACGAGGAACCTTGGAATGAACCATGGACGCTTCAAAGCTCTTATAAGCGGTTAATGGATATTAGCTTAACGCCTGGCTATCTAGGAATTGGTTATTTTGAAGAAGAAAATGGTCCGCTTCTAGGCTTTATCGTGGGAAATGAAGAACAATGGATAAACAATAAGCATTTTTATCTTAACGAAATTTGTGTGGATACCGATGCTCAAATTAGCGGTATTGGGACAACCTTATTAGAATTTCTAAAAGTACAGGTAAAGCAGCAAGCAGTAACACAAATCTATTTATCTACTGAAAAAGGTCACCGAAAGCCAGCTGCTTTTTTTCAAAAAAACGAGTTTGAATTGAATGAAGAACGTGTTGTGATGAGCTTAGAGTTAGAATAATACAGATGGGAATGAAACGTACCTATGCATTCTGACTTATAGGAGGAACCGGCATGAGAAAATTTCTCCTGTTAATCAACTTCTGTTTTGCTATATTACTAGCAGGCTGTAATGGTAACGAATGAATTGATAGCTATGTAGTCATAAATAATACCGAATTAATTGTAGTTGAAAGCCCTGATGGATAGAAAAATGTTGTAGAAAAGGTAACGGAATAGGACGATTGAAAATGAAGAAAAAAGTAGTAAAGATTTTACTGGTTATTAGTTTAGGAATGAACGCTTACTGGCTGGTCAAGCATTATGCTTTTGATAGGATGTATGATCCCGATGAAAAGGAACAGAACATTCTAAATGAAATGATTCAAAAAACAATTGAAAGTAAAGACTATCAAGAGATTGCTAAAACAAAAGATATTAAAGCTATAGAAAGCAGCATGGATAAAAATAAAGGTGGCAGGTATCCATATTATTTTAATGTAAGCGTTCAAACAACTGAAGGTACATATTTATTTGGCTGTAGTGATGAGAAGTGTACAGATGTCGAAAAGTATGGAGAAACTTATTCAATTTATCAGGATGAAAAGCCGAGACTGCCGTTAGAGTAGTGGGTTTTACTAGGAGACAGCTTTGCTATTTAGCGAAGCTGTTTTTATAATGTAAACTTTTTCATCAAAGAATTGATAAAATGATTCAACGTTATTAAACACAGTGTTTTTATTATAAGGAGATAAACATAAGTCCATACCTGTCCCTGTGTATATGAATAAACTATGAAAACGGTTTTTAACTTAGCAAAAATATAAACTTTATAAAAATAGAAAGGAGATAATTTCGTGTATTTCAATCGAAAGAGTAAAAATGTAAATAAACATAGTAATTACTGCTCGTACTGCTGCTCATGTTGTGACTGCCATACATGTTGCTGTTTGATTCCAGGTCCAAGAGGCCCACAAGGAATTCCAGGTCCACAGGGAAAAATCGGCCCACAAGGGGTTCCAGGTCCACAGGGAAAAATCGGCCCACAAGGGGTTCCAGGTCCACAGGGAGAAATCGGCCCGCAAGGGGTTCCAGGTCCACAGGGAGAAATCGGCCCACAAGGGGTTCCAGGTCCACAGGGAGAAATCGGTCCGCAAGGGGTTCCGGGTCCACAGGGAGAAATCGGTCCGCAAGGGATTCCAGGTCCACAGGGAGAAATCGGTCCGCAAGGGGTTCCAGGTCCACAGGGAGAAATCGGTCTGCAAGGGGTTCCAGGTCCACAGGGAGAAATCGGTCCACAAGGGGTTCCAGGTCCACAGGGAGAAATCGGTCCGCAAGGGGTTCCGGGTCCACAGGGAGAAATCGGTCCGCAAGGGATTCCAGGTCCACAGGGAGAAATCGGTCCGCAAGGGGTTCCAGGTCCACAGGGAGAAATCGGTCTGCAAGGGGTTCCAGGTCCACAGGGAGAAATCGGTCCGCAAGGGGTTCCGGGTCCACAGGGAGAAATCGGCCTGCAAGGGGTTCCAGGTCCACAGGGAGAAATCGGTCCGCAAGGGGTTCCGGGTCCACAGGGAGAAATCGGCCCGCAAGGAATTCCAGGTCCACAGGGAGAAATCGGTCCGCAAGGGATTCCAGGTCCACAGGGAGAAATCGGCCCGCAAGGAATTCCAGGTCCACAGGGAGAAATCGGTCCGCAAGGGATTCCAGGTCCACAGGGGGAAACCGGTCCGCAAGGGATTCCAGGTCCACCAGGTACGCCAATTTTAACAGGAGTCGGAGCACCAACATGTGATGTTGGGGATTTAGGAGATATTTATATCGACTTATTTACAGGTAATACTTATTATAAACTCTCTCAACCTGTTTCTCCTCCAACTAGAGATATTCCTCCTCCAACCGGCGCTACGATTCCGGTTGGTTCAACGCAAACCTTTACCACAATCCAATCGGCTTTAGCTGCTGCTAATAATGGAGATAGACTATTGCTTGATGCTGAGACTTTTATAATTACCTCCACTATTAATGTTAACAAATCGGTAAAGATTGAAGGGCAAGGTATAGGGGCAACTACCGTTATTACTACACTGAACACCGTAACTAATATGTTTAATGTTACAGTTCCAAATGTTGTGTTTCAACAGATGTCAATTGTTCAAAATTTCCCATCTGTTTTAAGTGTTGAGTCGGTAATTGCAATAAATAATTTGACCGCAACAGGAATATATGTCGACAGCTGTGAAATTTCAATATGTGAATTAGGGATTTCAATTAGAGCAACTGAGTTCCAAATAACAAACTGTAGCTTTACCTATGCGCCCCTTGCTTCAAGCCCTAATGGTCACTATTACATTGTTATTTCTTCTACTTCAGGACAGAGTATTATTAACAACAATACTTTTATATCTACTGCAGGTAATAATAGTTGCAGGTTTATCATTATTACGAATGTAAGTGCTAGTTCAGGAACACTTCAGGGAAACTTGGTAATAAGCAATAATACACAGCTTCTTTCGCCAAATACTTTAAGGCATTTATTAGTTATCGAAGAATTTGTTGGTTCCAATTTTGGATTGTATATTCTTAACAACACTACAATTAATGAGGGAAATGTACCTGTATTGTTATTTAACGCAAATTTGAATATATTTAGATTTATAGAAGTGGATGGAAATACTGTTCAAAATACCGCAGGAAAAGGTCTCATTGGAATTGATTCAAGTTCTGTTGGGGCAACTACTATTTTCAGTTCAAATAATACGATTGCAAATCAATTTTTTATTACAGGATGGGCCTCTGCAACTATTCCACCTAGCTTTATTGTCGGGTATAATACAACTTCAATTTCGCAGGCACCTAACCTTCTAATAAATAGTTGTTATTGGTTGATGTTAATTTGATGTCTGATAGTCCTCAGTGGGAAAGGGGAAAGTTTCATAAAGCTATAAAAAGGTAAGAGTAGAAAAATGTAAAGATTAAAGTGTCAGCTAACCTTATTACGGCACAAAAAGCCTAGCTGCTAATAACTTAGCAGCTAGGCTTTTTTAAAGTCAAGTTTACAAAACGCTCACAAACCACAATTAAATCAGGAGAAAACGTCTTTCCATAAGGCTTTAACTCGTTTGTGAAAAATTCTTCGTGCGCGTGCCACCAGAAGTTATAGTCACCTTCACCTTCAGCTAATGCGAATTCTTCTGATACCTCGTTCATCGGCAAAACGTCTACCGATTGAACTTGAATAACGGCAACTGGCTGATTGCTTTCGTCTAAAACAATTGAATAATCTCCTTTTTTCGGTAACTCTTCATTTTCAAGTTCATAGAAAACATAGCCGGATGTGGTAGCTGTTTTTTTACCTTCAACAACTAAGGAAGCAAGCCAACCAGGAGATGCACCGAACTGAAATGCTTCTTTGTACGATACGTTCGTAAGATTGTTCTTCCGGCAAAACTCCTGCCAAAATTGATCGATTTCATTCATCTTTTTCACCTATTTCTTCAGAATACGATAATGATGAGAAGACACTGCTTTAAAACCAAGCTTTTCATACAAATCAACTGCTGGCTGATTACCTTTTACAACCTGCAGGTAAACATAGTCAGCTTCTTGTCTTTGAGCACATTGAACGAGCGCGCTCACCAGCTCTTTGGCAATGCCTTTTCGGCGATGTTTAGCGTGTACAACTACGTTGCTGATGCATCCGTACCCTTGTTCAACTACCACGGATCCTAAACCGATTGTTTCATTAGTGCCTGATAAGCGCAGAAACGTCTTAGGAGCATTAATGCTGGAAAAGATATGAGTATAAGCGTCAAAGCGATCTTTTGAAAAGTCTTCTAACGTTAGAAACTCATGAACCCAAGCTGAAGTTGCTTCGGATAAGTAATCAGCATCATACTGAATATCGAGCTTGACGTTTTGGAGCACATCTTCACATGCGGCCATCATCGTAAAGCATTCATCGATTTTCTGATAGCCTTTTAACGCCAGTGTTTCATCTAACTGTGCAGGTGAAAGCTGAGAGATATGAAAACATGATGATGCGTTTTTGCTTTCATAAAAATTTTCAACTTTTTGAAGCCAGTTTGGATCAAGAGGCAGTGAACCCACTGCACGGACGCTATTGGCGCGCTTTGTATAGCCAAACGTGTAGCGCAGCGTCCAATCACCAAGTTTTTCATTTGTATGAGCTGGCCAAGCATTTGGAGCCAGCTGTTCGAGTAAGCGAAGTGTATCTGTTTTTGTATGCATGCTGCGCCTCCTAATCTGTGAAACTTCTATATTTTTACAATTATACACTTAATAGCAAACAGGTGGCAACCGTAAATCCTGCAGAATGCTGTGCTGAAACTCAGGTGTGTGCACCAGAGAGAGCTGATAATCATGCCATACAAAGCATTGATTTGAATCTGTTAATGTAAAAGGCGTACCGAGCGTTACTTTTATGTTAGGAGGTAGAGCTTTCATGGCGATAGGAATCCATGGCCGCTTTTCTGAGACAACCACCGCATAGGCTGTTCCACCAATCACAAAGTTAAAGTAGTCATTATCTTCGACTGTTTTCATGTTGAAATTTTCTTTTAGCCAGCTTCGAAACTTTCCAACGTCTTTTACTGGAAAGCCTATTTCTCTTATATATAACGCATTCAGCTTACCATACCCCTTTAACTTATTTTCATGAATATAGTCATGCGCAATTAGCTCGAGTAAATGACCGTCACAATCGCGGAAATATACGTTTTTTCGACCATTATGTTCATCAATAGGATTTTCTTCGTTTTGAGCTAACAAAAACACCCCAGATTCTTTTAAAAGTGTAACAGCATTAGTAAACGACTGATAGGACACTTGAATGGCAAAGTGTGCTGGCTTAATTGGTTCGTAGGATTCTTTGAAACTAAGCGTGCTATATGGAGTTAGTCTGAACTGAATAAAGTCAGTTGTTTCATTTGTAATTTCTAAATGTAGTGCTTTTTCATAAAATTGCTTCACACCTTGAATGGATAAGGTACGTAGTTCGAGATTGGCATAGTGGGTAATCATCTTCATTCACTCCTTTTATCGTCAGTTTACGATGAATGCAGTTAAAACAGCGACGGTACAACGAATGAAAAGGAATACATCTTTAGTCGTAGAAAGAATAAATATAGATGTTATTTATTTACTTTTGGGATGTAAAAAAATAGAACAATAGTATAAAATGGGAATAGGGGTGTTGAAAAATGGAAATTCGCCGCGTTGTTATGGAAGACAGAGAAGAAGTCAGTCGATTCTTAGAAAAGCATTGGGGAAGTACAAAAATGGTTACTTCTGTTGGTGCGTATGACTGTTCCTCTCTGTGTGGGTTTATCTTATATGATGAGCATCATAACATCATTGGATTAGTCACCTATGAAATACGAGAAAAAGAGTGTGAAATAATCTCGTTAGATAGCTTGCAGGAAAACAGCGGATACGGAACGGCCCTCATGAAAGCAGTAGAAGAGAAAGCAAAATCCCTAGGTTGCACGAAGGTAACGCTCATTACAACAAATGATAACGTAAAGGCTCTTCGGTTTTATCAAAGACGTGGTTATCATTTAGCTTACCTATTTCCAAACGCAGTTCAAGAAGCAAGAAAACAAAAGCCAAGCATTCCTTTGGTTGGTTATGATGAAATTCCAATTCGAGATGAACTGTTGTTAATGAAGAAGCTATAACTGAATGGAGGAGGATTTTGCATGTCAAACTGGAAAGGCGCAGCAGCGATTTGCATCAATGAAAATAACGAATTATTAATGGTGGCGCAAGAGAAGCCAAATCACCCAGAGCTATGGTCTGTTCCGTCAGGTGGGCTAGAAGGCGGTGAAACATTTGAAGAATGCTGCGTTCGTGAAGTTTTGGAAGAGACGGGATACGAGGTTGAAATCCTAGGTCAAGTCCATGAATACGATACGGTCACATACGGTGTTGATGTGCATATTAAATATTTTGCTGTTCAGTTAGTAGGTGGAGAAAAGAAGCTCCAAGATCCTGATAACCTCATTGTTGATGTAGCATGGAAGCCTGTAGCAAAAATGGATGATTTATTTATGCTGTTTGAAGAAGAGCGAAAAATTTTACTGAGATACATTGAAGATGGAGTTTTAAAAGTGAACTAAAGCGGAGGATGGAAGTTGTTAAAGGTCATTAAAACAAAAGAGAAGCTTGCGAAGTGGGTATTAATCGGGTGCTGTGGTTGCATTAGTCTTTTTGGATACGGCATATATCGAACATTCTTTGATATGAGCCGTCTTCCTGAAGGAGAGTATCTTACCGAATCAACATCACCCGATGGTACCTATACGTTAAAAGCATACCTCTCGGACGGAGGAGCCACTACCGGCTATGCTGTTCGAGGGGAGCTTGTTTTTAACAAAGGAAGGAAAGAAAAAAACATTTACTGGAACTATAAAGAAAGCAGTGCAGATATTCATTGGCAAAGTGAAGATATGGTCGAGATTAACGGTCACTCCCTGCACGTTCCAAATGACATTTATGATTTTAGGCGCGAGTAATAAAAGGAGAATAGATTTAGTGTGTGCCAAGTCTTTGTATAAGGGGTTAATTAATGAAGAGTATTTAAATTGTTCTGGTTTTATTTAAAAGTATTTAAAGAATTTAATTATCAAATTATGAAAAAATATTATTCCTCTTAGCAAACAAATTCTTATTGCTAATAAGGGTTACTTAAATTTAAACAGGCTAGAGTTTACTATATACCTATTCTGTTTCTTTATTTATGTAAAAAAGTTTATACATAAATAGTAAATATTTAATATTTATAAAGAATAAATAGGTAAAAAGTATTGGTTTTATGATAAAATAAATATAGTAATTTTATAGGGGGCATTTTAGTGAGTAAAAAAGAAAGAATAAAAAAGCCATTTTATAAAAAATGGTGGTTTTGGGTCATTGCTATTATTATTGTTGTTGGTGTAAACAGTAAAGATGATGATATAGCGGATACAAACAAAAAAGAAAATAATTCTGCTGTTACTGAATCAGACAAAACTGGTTCAAATGAGAAAAAGGAAGATCTAAAGACAGAAGATTTAAAGGCGGAAGATACGAAGATAGAAGACACGAAGATAGAAGACACAAAAGCAGAAGATAACGTTCCGACAGAATACAATTCTGCTTTAAAAAAAGCTGAATTGTATGCAAAAACAATGAACATGTCAAAACAAGGAATTTATGAACAATTAACTTCCGAATATGGTGAAAAATTTTCCAAGGAATCTGCTCAATATGCAATGGACAACCTGGACTTTGACTGGAAGGCCAATGCTTTAAAAAAAGCTGAATCGTATGCAGAAACAATGAACATGTCAAAGCAAGGAATCTATGGACAATTAATTTCGGAACATGGTGAAAAATTCACTGAAGATGAGGCACAATATGCAGTTGACAATGTCAAAGCAAATTTTAGTGAAAATGCTTTAGCGAAAGCAAAAAGTTATCAGGAAACAATGAGTATGTCACCAGATGCTATAAGAGATCAACTGACTTCTCAACACGGTGAGCAATTTACACAAGCAGAAGCTGATTACGCTATTACAAATTTAGAATAAATAAAACACCCTCATTCAATTCTTTGCATGAGGGTGTTTTATTATTGTTAGAGAATTGTCTTTCTAATGCATGTTTGGTGTTATAAATCTATATTTTACTTATGGTGCTTCTGTGAAAATTTTAAATTAGTGTGGCGATAAAAAATTGCAGTAAATAGGTGTCTTGTCTCTTCAAGTTTAATAAATGTCCATATAACCATGAAAAGCACCTATCAAACGTATGCGAATATGTGAGCAATTTACTATCTACTTTTTTATCTTTTCAAGAGAATATATTAGCAATCAATCCTCTTTGTTTACTTAAAAGTCAAAGTTGTCTGGATCTGGACCAACTCGATGATTTTGGTTTAGTGCATCAATTTCTTGCATTTCGTCAGACGTTAGTTCGAAATCAAAAATGTCAGCATTTTGGATAATGCGGTGCTCTTTTGTTGATTTTGGAATCGTAATAACACCGTTTTGAACATCCCAGCGCAAGATTACTTGAGCTGTAGATTTATTGTGCTTAGCAGCAATCGCAGACAGCACATCGTTATCAAGCAGTTCGCCCTGCATAAGCGGAGACCAAGCTTCTAGCTGAATATTTTGCTGTTCACAATAAGCACGAAGCTCTTTTTGCGTTAAGCGCGGATGATATTCAACTTGATTGATAACCGGCTTCACTTCAGCATTTTGTAGCAAGTCTTCTAAATGATGAATTTGGAAGTTGCTCACGCCAATTGCTTTTACTTTGTCTTTTTTATAAAGCGTTTCTAGTGCACGCCATGCGTCCTTATATTTTCCTTCAACGGGCCAATGAATAAGGTAAAGATCTAAATAGTCTAATCCCAGCTTTTGAAGACTAGTTTCGTAGGCTTTAAGCGTTTCTTCATACCCTAAATCACTATTCCATACTTTTGACGTTACGAATAGCTCTTCGCGTGAAAGACCAGTTTCTTTTAAACCTTGTCGGATTCCTTCACCAACGCCTTCTTCATTTTCGTAGATGGCTGCTGTATCAATGCTGCGGTAGCCATTTTTAATCGCAGCTTTTACCGCTTCAACTAACTCAGGTCCTTCTTCCACTTTAAATACGCCTAAACCAAACCCGGGCATCTTTACGCCGTTATTTAGTGTTACTGTATCTTGTAAATGAGTAATCATATTATCAACCTCCAATAGTAAATACACGACTTATAATACGGGAGGAGTGATAAAATAAAAAGTACGCACTTTAAAGTGATATAGGTACTTCAAAGTGCCTATATAGCTTATGAGTAGACGTGTACATGCTCTTTAATAAAATTTCTTAAACTGTCAATCTCAAGCATTTCTTCTTTACAAAGTCGACCAAGATTCGTTAATTCTTCAATTTGCTTACTAGACACACGTTCGTAGTAAGCGTGCTGATGTGGCTTTTCTTGTACAATTCGTTTGTGCGTCACGTAGCCTCTTGCATCCAACCATTGATGATTCGGTAACACGCAGTATGCATGAATAAGCACAACTCTTGGTGCGCTTTCATCTTTAAATCTAAATTCCTGATTCCACATAAGCTCTATAGGATAGCCAAGTTCTTGGTGTAAAGCAATCGCAAATAAGTGAGAGCGGGTAGTTATGTAGTCGAAAAGTTGAAAAGATGTATGTGGAGGATTTGCTTTTAACTGAAGTTTTGTTTCAAAGTGAGACACGCTGCATTACCTACCTTTTCTAGCAATATACCAGTATATTGTAATTTTTTCTTTCTTTTTTCTAGTTTAACTTATTTGACCATTTCAGTGTAAAATGATATCTGGAAGTATAGGGGTATTTTAACAATCTTCTGATGATCAGAAAAGGAGAAATAGAAGAATAAACGAATATTGATTAGTATTCTTGGCTATCTTGTAAAGAATAGAAAATGGAGGTGAAGCAGTTGGAACGAATCATTTATCATATGGAAGTCGATGGGCACCTGCTTGAGTATTCAGTTGTTGGAACAGGAACTCCAATCTTGCTGTTTCACGGAGGGCACTCGAACTGCCGTGAAGAGTTAGGGTATGAACGTCTTGTGAAAAGCGGCTTTTCAATTATCACACCATCAAGGCCAGGATACGGAGCTACTTCAAAAGAACTCGGCGACACGCTTGAACTAGCTTCTCGCCGCTACGGGAAGATGTTAGATCAGTTACATATTAAAAAAGTACATATCATTGCAGTTTCAGCAGGGGGACCAAGCGGGATTAGCTTTGCGTCAATGTATCCAGACCGTACAAATAGCTTAATTCTACAAAGTGCCATTACAAAAGAGTGGCTGTCTAAAAGAAGTCTCAACTATAAGCTAGCGAAACTGGCATTTCATCCACTTACTGAAAAGTGGACGTGGAAGCTCGTTGCTCGTTTGTCAAACCGCTACGTACAGTTTATGTTTAAACAGTTTGTGCCGTCTTTTAGTAAACTTTCTGTAGAAGAGGTTATGAAGGAGATGAAAGATTCAGATCTAGAAGCATTTCAGCGTATGAATAATCGCTATCGTTCAGGAGAAGGATTTATCTTAGATCTTCAGCATACGTCCAAGAGGTTTAATCACTTGCTGACGACGGTCCAAAGCCCAACTCTGATTCTGCACAGCCTTAACGACCAAGCTGTCTCCCTGGAGCATGCACATCACGCAAAAAAATCAATTCCAACGTCAACGCTTTGCCTCCTTGATAATTGGGGACATTTGCTGTGGATTGGAAAAGATGCAGAAGATATTCATAATCAAGTTGAAGCGTTTATGAAAAAGCATGACCTTGTGAATGGGCATGTTACTTTATAATTTGGGAGAGAAAATGAATGACTAAAACGATTGATTTACAAGTAGTAGACAACGTAGCCGACTATATATCAAATCTGTCAGAGCTTTTAGTGACGTGCGTGGAAGGAGGGGCATCAATTGGCTTTTTGCCTCCTTTGTCTAACGACCAAGCAAATATGTACTGGAGTGGAGTCAATCAAAATGATACCGTCCTGCTTATCGCAGCTAGTGAAGGCAAAGTAGTGGGCACCGTTCAGCTATATTTAGAAAGAAAAGAAAACGGAAAGCACCGAGCTGAAGTTGGAAAGTTAATGACGCACCCTGGTTTTCGAAGAAAAGGAATTGGCCGCTTATTAATGGAGAAAGTTGAAGCCCAAGCGAAAAAGCATGGCATTTCACTGCTTGTATTAGATACAAGAGAAGGTGATCCATCAAACGAACTATACCAAGCAATGGGGTACACAAAAGCAGGGATAATTCCCAACTATGCATTGTCAGCCAACGGTAATCTGGATGCCACGGTGTTTTATTATAAGCTAGTGTAATAGAAAAGAATGATGAGCATGATAAAAGGAAAGAAGCATAAGTCCGATACCTATGCTTCTTTTTGTTTGACTTTCTTCCATCTTGAATAAATTTCAAACAGAGAAAGAGAGAGAACGCCCCAGAAAATCCAGTTGCTAAAAGAGACACCAGAAGTAGACTCACCGCCTAAAAGCGACAATATTGTCATCACTACAACAATGTAGACAGTAAGAATAAGTTGTCCTATTAAGCCTTCAGCTATTTTTTCTTCCGAGCGGATTCTAATTATGATACTCAGTATAAACAATAACCCAATCACGCTAACGAATAAAACAAAAGCAGCTTGTGGTAGGATTTTTGTAAACATTGGGTTAGGAAAATAATCAAAAACTAAAATAATAGTTAGAATCAGCATAAATAGTAAATCTGGCCACTTTATATATTTCACCAAAAAGCACCGCCACCTTGTTGCTTTATTATATCATTTTAGTAATTATTTTCTATAAAAACCATTGAATAATGTTTACCTGTGTTCTCATCACGCATACACTCTCTTATGTTCACGCGTATAGGTAAGGCTATTAGCTACTTCCTGCTCATTGATTTGAAAATCAAGCGCTTTTGCCACTTTCGTAGACTCGCGAATAAACATCGTTTGACTAGCTTGGAGTGCATGCCAAATCTTTTCATTCGTCGATACGTCATAGGTGCTTTGAAGCTCAAGAAACTCATGCTTTTCGAGATAGTTTGGCAGGTACTTATTGTTTTTTCCTAAACTAAACGTAAAGCCACGCTCGGTGCCGATGCGCCAGGACATCATGCGAAGAAGTTCTGTTCGTGTGTGAAAAGTAAGATGGTCTACCGCATATAAAAATTCATTGCGGCAAAGGCCTTTGACAACGTACGTACAAACCCACCAAAATTCGTTGCAACAGTCTAGAAAGTTAGCTTCGGTTGGCATTTGAAGATGATACTGTTTATCGCTTAGAAGTTGTGGTGCCCTAAATAAATCATCTTTATCTAGCAATATGGTTGAAATACCTTCATCACCACGGTTCCAGTCTTCTTTAAGTGAAAGCGGACAAAGAGTTAAATCAATTCGCGTATAGTCTTGAAACAGCATGAGATAGCTGAACTTTCCTCCTAATGAAGGCGGAAATAACGTTGTTTGTTCCGGCATTTGGGTCAAAAAACGTTCTCCGAAATAGTCAACCCATGTCGGGTCACTTAAGAAGCTTTCCATCTCAGATACAATAAAAACAATATCGTAATCTTGAAAATGGTCACGAGGTGCCTTGGGATTGACACGTGAACCACACATCCCAACTGCGCGTACGCGGCCATCGTTTTTCGCATAGCTCAAAATAAGATTCATTACTTCTTCTTTACTGCGCACGTTCATTCTCCTTTCTTAAAAACGTTTATTTCCCATCCGCTTTTTTGATAAAATGGAATTATTAGGGTTTGGTTTTATTATTTCATAGTGTAAAAGGGAGTGCAAAGATGAAGGTGCGATCTCTACAAGACCATGATGTTAAAGAGCTAATTCCGCTTATGGAACAGCTTGGTTATCCAACGAATTTTGAAGATCTGCAAGTGAGGCTATCCGCTATTCAAGCTTCGTCAGATTATCATACGCTCATCGCAGAGATAGATGGTGAAGTAGCGGGAATGGCTGGCTTATGTAAAAGCTATTTTTATGAATACGATGGCTCTTATACTCGTATTGTTGCATTTGTTGTTCATGAGAAATTTAGAAGAAAAGCCGTCGGGAAAATGTTGATCAAAGAAGCAGAAAGGTGGGCGAAGAGTCAAGGCTGCATGGCAATTGGATTAAATAGCGGCAACCGAGATGAGCGGCTGGCTGCGCATCTTTTTTATCAAAAAATGGGCTACCAGCCGAAAAGCACTGGGTTTATAAAAGAGATACGTTAAAACTTAAAGGAGCTACTGTTGCAGCGTGCTTTCAACTCTGAAAGAAAAAGATCACGCTTAGCCGGTGAGATTTTTACGCTTCCTAAAAGAGAAGATGTATAAAAGATTTCAATAGCATCCTTTGAAGCGAGAACTTTATATCCCGTAAAAATATTACGAGTTGGGGCTATCTTTGTGATTTCTTCATATGGAATACGAATCTTAAATACCCCCCCTTTAACAATAAGATAATCAGAGTGAAGTTCATACGTCGCAAAAAAACTAGACCATAGCATGACGCCTCCACAAGCTAAAAATAATGCAATAGAAATAATAATATCAAGCAGAATTGTTTCACTGTCTAAAAAAAGAGGAAGAAAAAATACTACGCCAAGGGTTGCTAAAGAAGTGGTTATTAACATACCAAAAAAGCGGTCGATATGAGATCGGAATTTCAAGAAAGCACCTCCGTTCATTTTTTGAAAACGACTTAGTGCTAGTTTATACGCTTAATGTAAGGATTTGGTTTCGCTTTTTACTAATGTGAAGTGAAAAAATTAGATTTAGTATATTAGCTAAGAAAGGAAGAAACACATGAACATACCTACATTGGATACGAAGCGACTCACTCTCCGTGAGTCAAAAGAAAGTGATGCCGTTCATATGCTAAGGTATTTATCTGACCCTGTAGTAATGAAGCATATGGGGTTAGAGCCTTTTCAAACGATTGATGATGTGAAAAACGAGCTCAGCTGGTACAGAAATATAGTCAATGAAGGTACCGGGATGAGATGGGGCATTACATTAAAAGAAGAAGGCGTCATAATTGGAAGCTGTGGTTTTTTAGATTATGAATCTAGTCATGAAAGAGCGTCAGTTGGATACGAGCTTCATCAGGAATACTGGAGGCAAGGCATTGCAGCTGAAGCTATGAAAGCAGTCATCGAGTATGGATTTTCAAACTGGAAGCTACATCGCATCCAAGCCCTAATTGAACCAGAAAACATATCATCGCAGAAGCTTGTTGAAAAGCTTGGATTTCATCAAGAAGGATTGCTGAGAGAATATGAGCACACGTGCGGAAAATTTGATGATTTGTATATGTATAGCTTACTAAAAAGGGAATGGAAAGAAAGAAGAGCTGACTAAAGAGCGGCTTTTCATTTGTGATTCTTTATACCTATTATTTTGGCGGATTTAAGGGACCGTTGTCTTACTGTGGAAAAAAGAGAAAAATTTCCTATTTCTCTAATCAAGAGCAACTTTTAAACTATAAATATTGGAAAAAGTGGTAAAGAGGTGAACCTCATGGGATTTGAACAAATGCTTCAAAATTTTTCAAGCACAATCTCAGGAAACGTTGCGGATGCTGAAGAGAAAATTCAGCGTTTAAAAACCGCAAAAACAGAGATTGAAAACGAAAAGACACGGTCATTAGTAGAAATAAAAGAAGTAAAGGAACCAGACTTAGGAGATCACTGGAAAGGTGATATATCCACAGACTTTGATGATAACAGAAAGCAAGCATACAACGAAATCAACGATATTATCACGAACGATTATGACGACTATATAAATGCGATTAACCATAAAATCACGTGGTACGAGGCTCAAAAAGGCTTTTATAGCGGTGTTAGCTACCTTGTAAACGAAGCGGAATCTCTTTTAAATAAAGGGGAAGATGCAGTCGCAGATTTAGAGAATAAAATTAGTGAGATTAGGAGAAAGCTATAATGACATCAATCAAGCTCAACTATGAAGACGTCATGCAAAAGCTTGAAGACGTCGAAACAGCCATTCAAAAATTATCGCTCCCAGGAAACTCCGATGTCGGGGATAACAATCTTTCAACCACAAATGAGTGGAAGTCACAGGAAGAAGAGCTGGGAAAGCTTTTAAAAACGTACATCACAGCCTTAGAAAAAAGCGTACAGGACACCAAAGCTAACGTGAAATTATTAAAAGAACAAGACGAAGCCATTGTGCGTTCATAATGAAAAAGGGTGAATCAAATGGGGAAAATATACGATGCAAAGGGCATTTCAACCTTTTCCAAAGAACGAGAAAAAGCGTATAAAAATCTTGAAGACCAGCTGCAGACCCTGCACAAAGCGCTAGCTGCCGTGTCTAAGCTGGATGATAGCCTTCAAGGAAAAGGTGCCGACAACATTAAGAAGTTCTATGAATACCAAGTTGATAACGCAAAGTGTTGGATTGATTTAGTCCAAATGACCAAGTCATATTTCTCAGCGCTGTACGTAAAAGCAGAAGACGCGAACCTAGCAGGAAACACAGTAGTTGACCTATCGTTTTTAGAGCATGATCTTAAACAGTCCGTAAGCCAAGCGAAAGAACTCGTTGCTCAGCAGCGAGAAGATCTTCAAACGATTTTGCATAAAGTGGACGACTTAGTGTCACTGTCTGCGTTTTCTGCCGAAGATTTTAACGATTCAATCGATAAAGCAGAAAAAAAGCGGGATGAAACGGTTGAAGCAGTTGAAAAATTGGATGCAGAGTGGTTAGAAGGTTATAGGCAAATGGAATCAAATTATTTGCTGACACAAGCTGCAACCAACAGCTTACACGGAGCTACGACGCAAGGCGGACAGGCGTATCCAGTTTTATTTGATCAAAAAGCGTATCATGCAAGTGAGTTGTATAAAGTTCAAAAAGAAGCAAGCGAGTACGCAACGAACTACGTGACGTATCATGAAGAAATGAAAAATGTTCACGAGCTGAAAAAAGAAGCGGAGCGCCAAGCGGTTGAAGAAGCTAATAAAAAGTGGTATGAAAAAACGTGGGATACGGTTTCAACCTTTACAGGAGAGGTAACAGGATATTATGATTATAAACGAGCAGCCGAAGGCGTAGATCCCGTTACGGGACGTGAGCTTTCAACATCGGAACGCGTAGCGGCAGGGGCAATGGCAGCGGCTGGATTCATTCCCGTTGTCGGCTGGGCAGGTCGCGCAGCTAAAGGCGGAAAAGCCATCTATGTTACCGCCAAAGGTGTCAACGCTGCTGATCATGCGCTTGATGCGTACAAAACGTCCAAATCGTTTAAAGCGCTTGAACAAGCAGAAAAAGGTCTCTACGGCCTAGTCGCCGCAAACGGCATGTACGAATTCACAACGGGAAAAGACATGTTCGGCAATGCGATCTCCGAAGAGCAGCGCCAAAACAGCCTGTTCCAATCGCTCGGCATTGCAGGCGCAGGTGCCCTATCGACGCGCTACGCAGCCAATATGGGTCAAGCCGTGGTGACAAAAGGAACCGAAAAGCTCACGCAAATGCGCAATACGCTTCGCACAAGTGCGGTTGCCAACGTCACCAAACAAGCGTACCATAGCGTCAAAACCGCGCCCGCATCGTGGACACAGTCATTACATAAAACGTATACGAGTATTTTAGACAGCACCATGCCAAGGTTCATGCCTGAACTAGCGCCAGCCGGTCCAGCGCTTGCCCAGCAGACGGTAAGGGAAACCTTGCAGAACGTGAAGCAGCAAGCGATGCAGATGATTACGCCCATTTACAACCCAAAAGTCAAGCGGTACCAAGACCCAGGGACAGGGAGATTTGTGGGGAATCCGAATGTGGAGCGTGTGGAGAAACCTGTTGGAGTGGAGAAGAAGGGTAAAGAGGTTGAGCTGGTTCGGAATGTTGAGAGTGTTCAGGATGTTTCTAAGGGTACGGGTAATAAAACAGATAAGATTCCAGATGGTGTTATTAGAGACGGAAGTCATATGAGTACAGATGGTGCTTTGAAACCGAATGTTAAGTATAAAACAGGAGAATATGAGTATTTATATGAGACTGACAATATGGGGAGACTTAAAGAGTTTAATGCAGATGATTTAAAATTAACAGAAAGAGATAGTAGATTACCACATAAATTAAACACGCCTGGAAAAGAAACGGGTGACCATGCTGGACATTTAGCTGGTGATAGGTTTGGGGGCTCTCCAGATTTAGATAATCTTGTATCTCAATCAAGTAATGTGAATTTGAGTAAATACAAGAAGTTAGAAAATCAATGGGCTACAGCCATAAAAGAAGGGAAGAAGGTTTCCGTTAATGTTAAAGTCAATTATGACGGAACTGGATTAAGGCCGACAAGCTTTGAAATAAAATATAATATAGATGGTGTTATTAAGAAAGTAAAATTAAAAAATTAGGGGTGATAGACTTGAGTAAAGTATTTGAAGATTATTTTTCTGAATTACAAGCAGATATGGTAGCAATTTGTTTAGAATACGTTGAAAATAAAGCAGAGGATATTTACATTTACTGTTCCTATGAGCCAGAAATGTATGTTTTTGACGTATTTTTTAAAATAAATAGTCAATTTGTTTTTAAGCATAACTTAAATGATGCAGTAAATAGCACAAGCACAAAAGGTAAGAAAGCATTGATTTATGATACCTCTGAACAAAGGCAAGAAGCTGTTTTAGATATTGGACTTGAAAATTTAGAAAAAATTCATGAAAAATGTAAAGAATATGGAAAAGAAATGCCTACAGAGATAAAGTTACATTATAATGTGAAGCAGAATAGTTTAAAAGGAAAATATAGATATGATTTAGTTTATTCAAATGACGAAGAGCTTTTACCAGATGATATTTTCAATTTTTGGTTCGAAGAGGTAAAAAGTGGAAATTACTGAAGTGGAAATGTCTTAATTAGTATAAGAGTTCAGAAGTATTCAGGATTATGTTTTAGAATTAACTACAAGCACTTGTTTGTCTTATTAGGCAACAGGTGCTTTTGTTTTTGTTTTAGAAATTGTTAACTTTGGGCAACATTGGACTATGCTTTGTGAAATTCATAGCTCATGAAGATAGTACCATCAAGGAGTATCGTTTTAATACTTTACGGGAAATGAATAGGAAAGAGAAATAGGCGAGATGACATTTTACATGGCAGGAATAGTTATGATATGGAATGGTTGACAAACTAACGAGATTGACAAAGCTCGTGGCGATAAAAGGTAGGTTACGTAAGAAGGTTACTAGTTTAGCAACAGGGCAGACAAAAATTGGGTTGTATTTTTACAAGAGACGGTCGTATAATACTCGCTATTCGCTAAAAAGCGTTACGAAAATTAAAATTTATGTAACGGGAGGGTGAAAAGTTGAACGTTGTTGGGTATATACGAGTCTCCACTCAAGGGCAAGCAAGAGATGGATATAGCTTGAAATATCAAGAAGAAGAAATTAGAGCATACTGTGAAGAACAGGATTTTAACTTGATACATATTTTTAGAGACGAAGGAATTAGTGGCGCAAAACTAAATGAAGAAGCATTCGAAATAGACAGGGTGGGCTTACAGGAGATGTTGGCTCACCTTTCTTCTGTCCAAATTGATAATGTGGTGGTGCTCAATACAAGTCGATTATGGCGGTCAGATATTGTCAAGGTACTGATTCAACGAGAATTAAAGAAATACGGCTGTGATATTAAAAGCATTGAACAGCCATTTTACAGCATTCACAAAAAAGACCCAAACGATTTTTTGGTCAATGGCTTAATGGAGTTATTAGACCAATATCAACGGCTTGAAATAGCGCTGAAGCTAACGAAAGGAAGAAATAAAAAGGCAAAAGAAGGTGGATATGCAGGGGGAAGGGTAACATTTGGCTATATGAAACAAAAAGGTGAAAAGGAACTAAAGATACATAACAATCATGCAGAAGTAGTGAAACGGTTGTTTGAGCTTAAACAGATACATAGAAAATGGTCACTGTCTAGGTTGGCAGAAGCATTAAATGATGAAGGTTATCGAACAACTCAAGGTAAAGCATTTACGAAAGTACAAGTGAAACGTATTTTAGACCGAGAAAGTTTTTATCAAGGGATCTATACATACGGACAAATACAAGCAAATGGCAAACATGAAGCAATAATTTAATAGGTTACTTAAAAAAGGGATTCATTTTCTAATAAGTTCTTATGAAGCGATGAAAATGGATAGGCTTTCGTACCAATGCGCACCAATTGGTGAACGCTCGAACTAAGGTTGCCGGCATTTTCATTCAATCATTGACAACTGAATAGGAGGATGAGCCATGCATGAAAAGCAGAAACATATTTATGTGGGTGTAGACTTACATAAACAGCACCATGTGGCAGTGATTATTAATTGTTGGCAGGAAAAACTAGATGAAATAAAGTTTGAAAATAAACCCTCTGCTTTCTCCACGTTTTTACTGGATATTGATGCACTGACAGAAGAAGGCTTGACACCTATATTCGGTTTAGAAGATGTGGGTGGTTACGGTCGAGCATTGGCACAATTTCTAACGGACCATGGACAAGTTGTAAAAGAGGTTAACCCAGCTCTTTCTTATGCTGAACGAAAAAGCTATGTTACCGTACAAAAAAGTGATAGCTGGGATGCGGAATGTGTCGCTAGAATATTGGTAAGACAACTTAGCCAATTGCCTAACGCTAAACCACATGATTTATTTTGGTCGATACAACAATTGGTTACTAGAAGAAATGCATTGGTGAAAGCTCAAGGTGCTTTAAAAAACCAACTGCATATTCAATTGAGCCATCATTATCCAAGCTATAAGAAGTTTTTCTCCGAGTCTTGTTTAGAAGGTGTGAGTATAAAACAATTGACCACCTTCTTATTAGAAGTGAGCCATAATACTTGTTCGGTGAAAAAAGCGAATGAAATATTGAAGCTAGTAATAGAAGATGGGAACACAACAAAAGAACATCAGGAAACGCGAGACTTTCTAGTAAGAAGCATCGTTCGAGACATTTCGTTTAAAAAGAAGGAAATGAACTATGTGGAAGGCGAACTAAAACAGTTAATGAGTTTACTAGACTTTCAACTAGACTCCATGCCAGGCATTGACCTTGTGACAGCTTCCGCTTTAATTGCGGAGATTGGTGACGTTAGACGTTTTCCAAATGCCAACAAATTGGCACGATTTGCGGGGATTGCGCCTGTTTACTTTGGGTCTGGTGGGAAAGGCAAGGAACAAAAAAGCAAACAGGGAAATCGGGCGCTTCACGCTTTATTTTACAATCTAGCTGTACAACAAGTGCAAGTAGCTAAAGGAAGTAAGTTACCAAGGAACCCAGTGTTTTATGCTTACTACCAACGCAAACTTAAAGAAGGTAAAACAAAGGGGCAAGCATTGGTATGTATAATGAGAAGGCTTGTGAACATTGTTTATGGCATGATGAAGCACCAAACTGCTTACGAATTGCCAATAATAGAAGAGAAAGAAGTAGTTTAATTGGGTGGTAAAATGGCTGAATTTTTTTATTTTTAGCTTTTAAGATTACAACATAGGGTACGGGTAATAAGATAGATTCTGATACAATAAAAAAATATATTAGAGATATAGAAGGACGAACCGGCAGAGAGTTATCTAAAAACCAAATAGAGAAGTTAAAGGAAGCCTTAAGAAATAAAGAATATAAAAAAATGTCACCAATAGATACAGCTAAGCATAGGGCAGAATTTGATAAAGTAAAAAATAAAGTAATTAAAGAGTGGGAAGAAAATACTGGGCAAAAGTGGCCTGTGTATAATGAAAATGTTATTTCGGAAAGAACAGGTAAAATAATTAGGAAACAAGGAGATAAGTATGATGCTCATCATATAATTGAAAATACTTTTGGCGGAGAACATGAATGGTGGAATATGCATCCTGCAAAATTCCCAAATGAGCATCAAGCTGGTATTCATGGAGCTGGTTCACCAGCAAATACACTATTTAAAGGAGGTAAAAAATAATGAGCTATGAATTTATTAAGGAAAACCAAGAAAATAGTTTTTATCAAGTGAATGAAAACGAAATAAAAGAGGTTGAGAAGGAACTCGATTTAAAATTTCCTAAGGAGTTAGTTAATTTTTATATAGAGGTTGGCTACGGATTTATTAAAGGTTCAGAGTTTAATATTAATCGTATTATGGACCCATATTCAGTAAGGGATTTTCGATTAAGAGTTAATGATTTTGAGTTTTATCCTGACATAGAAATCTATGATGAATTTGAGAATAACAAACTAATATTTTTTGAAGGCAGTGAATCAGCTTTAATGTCAATAGAATTGAATGAAAATAATAGAAGTGTAGTTTACTATTATGATATTCAAATTGCGACTTCTCTAGAAGAATTTTTAAGAAAGATAGAAGAAAATGATAAATATTATTTGGAGTTACTAGTTGATTAAAGAACGATAATAAAACATACCTTGAATGGTTTTACGCCTTTCAAGGTTTTTTTCTTTAATTTATAATAAATTAACTGATACTTGAGTGAGACAATAAGAAAATAATTTGTTTGAGAATTGAGAGCTCATGATGGTAGTACCATCATGGAATAGCGTTTTAATACTTGTATAGTAAAAAAAGTACGATAATTAGGGGAGATGACATTTTATATGGTAGGGGTAGCATGACATGGAATTGGCTAATAAACTAACGACAATGACAAAGTTCGTGACGATAACCAATGGGTAAAGTAAAGATGTGCTGTTTTATTGTATGCGCTACCAAGAACCAGAGACAGGGAGATTTGTGGCGAATCCAAATGTGGAGCGTGTGGAGAAACCTGTTGGAGTGGAGAAGAAGGGTAAAGATGTTGAGAGCGTTCGGAAGGTTGAGCCGGTTCAGGGCGGTTCTAAGGGTACGGGTAATGACATTCCAGCTGCTTTCAGACAAAATGAATTTGCTAGTTCGTATGAAGCACGCCTTAATCAGACACCATCACCCATTAATTCGAAGGTTGAATTTGAAGGAATCAGAGGAGAATCTTTAAGTACGCTTAATCCACCACCAGATCCTGAATTGAAACGTATATTAGATGAGGCTGGGATTAAAGGTATTCAATATAAAAATGGAGTTCCTGATTTTTCGCCAGTTGCAAAAGCTCAAGTGGAAATTAACTATATTTTAGGTGGAAAGAGTGTTTATGGAGGTAAAGCTAGACGTGCTAATTTTATACAATCAGATCAAAAATTAGCTGAAAAGCTAAATAATTCGGCTGAATTAGCAAGGCAGTTTGGAATGGAACCTGGTACAATCAGAGCAAGAGATATAAAAAAATACCGAGAAATAAATAATTTTACTTGGCATGAATTAAATGATGTTAAAACAATGCAACTTGTGCCAACAAAAGTTAATAGTGAATTTGGACACCTTGGTGGTGTCGGCGAAATAAATGCAGGAGCGTTTGGACCTGGAGGCTTTGCCAATAAGTAAGGAGAGGAGATTATATAATGACTATAAAAGATGAAGTTTTTGGTGAAATTGAGTATGAATTTGGGTGGTCAAGAGTTATCATTATAGACTTTTTTGGAAATACAACAGAAGTCAATTTATTAATAGATGGTGAGGAGGATGGTCAGTTTGATGAAGGTCAGTATATAGCATATCAATCATTAATGAAAAATTGGAACGACATACAAAAATATATATTAAAATCTATTCTAACTTATTACGGACAAAAGAGAAATGAATTAGGATTTGATATTGAAGTGAGTAAAAAGTATCCATTAGTTGAAACAACTAATGAAATATTAGAAATGATAAGTATAGAAGGGATTGTTGTTCCCTATGCAGATATTTTTGACGGTCGGGATATTGGAATTACATTTAATTGTACATGGGATACAGAAAATGGGCTAGGGGTTCGTTTGTTAAACGAAAAAGTAACTGAAGTAGGTTTTCAAGACGTTGCTATCTAAAATATAATATGCTGTGAAAAAGCTAGAATTCATTAAGGTTGTACCATCCGGATTTGAATAACAAATTCAATGTAAAGCAATAATCTTGAACTTTATCGAGTAGAAAGTACTTTATAGAAGTTAACACACTGTATCTTAATCAAAGCAGTGTGTTTTTTCATGAAAGTAACTAATATTTCTTGTTGGTTGGTTTGAAAAATGCCTTTTTCTTTTAGCAATTACTCGCTTTATTTCCGTTGTCGGCTGGGCAGGTCGCGCAGCTAAAGGCGGAAAAGCCATCTATGTTACCGCCAAAGGTGTCAACGCTGCTGATCATGCGCTTGATGCGTACAAAACGTCCAAATCGTTTAAAGCGCTTGAACAAGCAGAAAAAGGTCTCTACGGCCTAGTCGCCGCAAACGGCATGTACGAATTCACAACGGGAAAAGACATGTTTGGCAATGCGATTTCTGAAGAGCAGCGCCAAAACAGCCTGTTCCAATCGCTCGGCATTGCAGGCGCAGGTGCCCTATCGACGCGCTACGCAGCCAATATGGGTCAAGCCGTGGTGACAAAAGGAACCGAAAAGCTCACGCAAATGCGTAACACGCTTCGCACAAGCACCGTTGCCAACGTCACCAAACAAGCGTACCAAAGCGTCAAAACCGCGCCCGCATCGTGGACACAGTCATTACATAAAACGTATACGAGTATTTTAGACAGCACCATGCCAAGGTTCATGCCTGAACTAGCCCCAGCCAGTCCAGCGCTTGCCCAGCAGACGGTAAGGGAAACCTTGCAGAACGTGAAGCAGCAAGCGATGCAGATGATTACGCCCATTTACAACCCAAAAGTCAAGCGGTACCAAGACCCAGGGACAGGGAGATTTGTGGGGAATCCGAATGTGGAGCGTGTGGAGAAACCTGTTGGAGTGGAGAAGAAGGGTAAAGAGGTTGAGCTGGTTCGGAATGTTGAGAGTGTTCAGGATGTTTCTAAGGGTACGGGTAATGTAAAGCATTTAGATGATGTACCAAGAATAAAAGAAGTTGAAGTTAATTTTAAAAGAAATGATAAACATGACTCCGAAGAGTTTGCAAGACAATTGAAAGACCAAGAAAAAGGTATGAATGAACTAACAGTTGATGAGTATTTAAAAAATCGTGAGAAGTATATTGAACAAGGGCGTGCAATTGAAGGTAACGCTGCACAACAAGCTGCTAGGGAAGAAGCTTATGTACAAAAGATAAATGAACTACAAAGAGAAGGATTAACGTTATCGAAAGCTAAGAAACAAGCTAAGGAGTGGTTAGATACTCAAGCTGCACTTCACAACCCAGACCAGATAGCAGGAGGAAAGGCAGAAGTAATAGGAGGTTTGGGAGATAAGAGAATAAATTCATCAATAGGTAGTCAATGGCGATATAGGATTGATATTGTTGATGAACAAATCAAGGAATTAGCAAAAAGTATGACACCAGAACAACTAAAAAATACTTATTTGAATGTGAAATTAACACATTAGTGGGAGGAGTATAAATGGAAAAATACTTAAAAGATTTTAAATTGCATAAAAAAGTTCCGAGTGAAATCATTGAAAAATATATGCAACTGGTACCAAACGAAATTATAGATTTATGGAGTAATTATGGATTTGGTACATTTATGCAAGGGTATTTTAAAAGTGTAAATCCAGAGGAATTTAAAGAGATTTTGGGAGAGAGTAGTCAAAGATACAAGGATTCAGTTGTGTTGTTTGCTACAGGTATGGGTGACCTAGTTATTTGGTCAGATGGATATGTTAGACTACTTAATTACAGGTATGGTGTGGTAAAGACAATTATGTTTACATTTGAATTTTTCTTTCAAAATATTAATGATTTGGAATTTAGAGATGAGGATTTGTCTTGGCAACCTTACCCCGAAGCCCTTAAACAATATAGTGAGTTGGATTATGATGAGTGCTTCGGCTATACACCGCTATTAGGTTTAGGTGGAGCAGAAAAAGTAGAGAATCTAAAAAAAGTCAAACTGAAGGAACATATTCTTATTATTACTGAATTTATGGGACCAGTTCAGTAATATTCGGGAGTATGTTACAGAATTAACTATAAGCACTTGATTGCCTTATTAGGAATCAGGTGTTTTTGTTTTCTTTTTAGAAATCTTAACTGTGTACGATATTGGATATTGCTTTACTGAAATTCATAGCTCATGAAGGTAGTACCATCATGGAGTATTGATTTTATATTTGGATTTTGTGAGAAGTACGATAAATAGGCGAGATGACATTTTAAACATACGCTGTGCTTATTACAGGGAACAAACCAAAAACTTACGAAATTAAAGAGCCTCGTGGGTTTATAGATAGAATTAGTAATGAATTACGTTATAAAATTAAAAGAAAGCACTTGATTGTCTATCTAGGCAATGAGTGCTTTATTTATGAAGATTTACGAATTAAAATATATATAATTACTTAGGTTCAAATCAACATTTTGCGGACAACCACCGTTTCCAACATAACCAAATAAGCGTACCAAAGCGTCAAAACCGTCAAAACCGCGCCCTTATCGTGGGCACAATCCCTACATAAAACGTATACGAGTAGTACCATGCCAAGGTTCATGCCTGAACGAGCCCCAGCCGGTTCAGCGCTTGCGCAGCAGACGGTAAGGGAAACCTTGCAGAACGTGAAGCAGCAAGCGATGCAGATGATTACGCCCATTTACAACCCAAAAGTCAAGCGATACCAAGACCCAGAGACAGGGAGATTTGTGACGAATCCGAATGTGGAGCGTGTGGAGAAACCCGTTGAAGTGGAGAAGAAGGGTAAAAAGGTTGAGAGTGTTCAGGATGTTTCTAAGGGTACGGGTAAGAACCAAGAAGTAGTGAAGTTTACAAAGGAACAATTATCTACTAAACCACCATATTCTAGAGATCCTGACAAATGGCAGAAAAAAGGTGGGAAAATCGAAATTGATGAGGAAGGAACGTGGACTTATACTGATTGGGAGATACCACCAAATCGTGTTTCTTATCCAGGTGGTTTTCCAGATTTCAAATCTGCTGGGATGGTAAAACAAGAAGTTCCAATAGGTAAGTTTGAGAGATATGATCTTGACTTTGCTAAGGCTGATGAATTAGCCCCAAATGGTCCTAAATCAGATGAAAATACATGGCACCATCATCAAGATTTAACTACTATGCAAGAAATTGATAAAGAGATGCACAGAAGATTCCGACACATGGGTGGAATGTCATTATCTAAGAAATAAAAAGATTAAAGGGGAGTGAAATAAAATGAATTTAAATGCTTTTGGTAAAGCAACAAAAGAATCGATTGAAGAATTTGAAGAGTTTTTAGGATTTTTACTTCCTGAAGATTATAAAAAATTTTTAAGTGAATATAACGGAGGGACTTCAAAAGTTAGGTATAGTAAATTTTATGTTAAAGAATTAAATCAGGAAATTCCATTAGATGTCTTATATGGTTTAGGTGTAAAAAAAACATTTGATTTAAGTGAATGCTATGAAGAGTTTGAAGAAGATATGTTAACAAATAGTTTAATAATAGGTGATGATCCGGGTTCAGGATTAATTGTACTCATTACCGATACTGAAAACCATGGTGTATATTATTGGGATCACTCTTTTTATTTCCCGGAATCAAGTGAAGAAGAAAATACGTATAAAATCGCTGGGAGTTTTAAGGAATTTATTAATGGATTGAAGTATCCTTAATCAAGAGCTTTTTAGTTAGCTAGCATAAACGAGCTAAGGCAAGATGACATTTTATTTGTTGTCGGGTACAAAGACATGGAACGCATAAAAAACTAACGACTAAACACAAACTCGTAAGTTTTAAAGGTAGTACTTGGCACGAGACACAAAAGGTATCATACTGTTTTTCTGATGCAATGAAACTTAAAGCACTTGATTGTCAACTAGAGGCAACAAGTGCTTTTTATTTTTAGATTACAACATAGGGTACGGATAAGACTGCTAATTTTTAAGAAAAAAAGAAGAAAATGATAAGTATTCCCTTGATTTATCAGTAAATTAAACCGAATATATTACTTTACCTTGATTGGCTATATGCCTTTCAAAGCTTTTGGTATATAAAATTTTATGGTTAAAAATAAACTAACAATTGAATCAAATACTTATGATGGTAAGCGATATACGAATGACAAAGCTCGTGGTGATAAAGGGAGAGATACATTGTACATGAGAAAATGAATGAAACAATATAATAAAATAGACTTAAGTTGGACGATATGAAATTGCTTATGTGAAATTCATAGCTCATGATGGTTGTACCACCATGGAGTTTTGTTTAATACTTGGTTAGTGTAAAAAGTACGATAATTAGACGAGATGACATTTTACTGGGCAATGAATATAAACACATGGAATGTATATTAAACTAACGAACTCGTACAAACTCGTAAGTTTAGTATTTGTTATGAAATATAAAAAGTGTCATATTGTTACTACAAAACTTACAAATTTATGCTACTTAAAAATAGATGAACTTAATGAGCTTGATTGTCAATTAAAGGAAACAAGTGCTTTTTTGCGTTTTAGGATACAAATGAGTAGACACATTATAATTTTATAAGTGCGCTAAGTGTTAAATTTTTATTGTTGTTTTATAGACTGTAGTGGCTGTGAACAGCGTACGACGATAGTAGAGGGAAAGATAAAGGGTTGTATTATTTTTTGAAGTCATCGTAAAGTACGTTTTAACGGATGGACGTTATGCACACGTTATCTGCAAAAAACGGGTAAACGTTACAGGGACTTTAATTGCTGTAACGGGAGGGAGCATTATGAAAGAGAAGGTAGTTGGTTATGTAGGAGTTTCAACTAAAGGGCAAGTACGTGAAGGGTATAGCTTAGCGTATCAAGTAGAAGAAATTGAAAGGTATTGTGACGAAAATAAACTCCAACAGCTTCACATATATGAAGATAGAGGAATCAGTGGAGAGACAGTTGAGGAAGATGGATTAACTGTTGAGCGAGAAGGCTTGCAAGAGCTATTGGCAGATACAGAATATCATCAAGTAAGTCAGGTAATTGCACTGAATACGTCTCGTTTGTGGCGCTCTGATATGGCAAAAGTATTGATACAACGAGAGTTAAAAAATACGGCGCAGATGTTAAAACGATTGAGCAGCCAAATTACAGCATATAAACACATGAACCAAATGATTTTTTTGTGAATGGCATGTTAGAGCTGTTAGATCAATATCAAAGGCTCGAAATTGCATTAAAGTTGAGTATAGGCAGAAAGAAAAAAGCAGAACAAGGTGGCTATTTAGGTGGGGGAGTCATGTTTAGCTATACAGTACAGAAAGGGCAAAAAGTATTTAACAAAAATATTGATGATATTATTGGAACTGAGGATTTTGCCTTACCTGGAAAAATAATTGATAAAAAACTGCATGCAGATCATATTGTTTCCCTAGAGAAAATAGCTCGTATGGAAGGTTTTGAGACATTAACTTACAATCAACAGAAGGAAATTGCCAATTTTGTAGAGAATTTTATAGGTCTTAGTGAAGCAGCTAATACATCTAAAGGTTCAAAGTCATTTGCAGATTGGTACATCTACAAAAAAGAAAATATTCCGGTAAACCCTGTATTTAGGGAAAAAATGATATTAAAAGAAAAAGAACTAGAAATTGAGATCCAAAAAATTATAGATGAATTTAATAGGATAAATAAAAAGGAGTGATTTCGGGTGGATAAATTATCTTTTTTAAAACAATATAGAAAAAGTATAGAGTTTGTGTCTAACAGAGACTTACTCAATATTGAAAAGGAAAATATGCCTGAAAAATGGATAGAGATATTTAAAGAAACAGATAAAACTAGAAAGAAAGATAAATTAATAGCTTTATGGAATAGTGTATGTGAAAAAGAATTGAGTAATACTATATCATACTTGAAAGAGAATTTATTAGAATTTGAACTAATTGTAGATAATGGACAATATGCAGTACTATACAGCGTAAAAAGTGAAAATGACGAAATACTTTATTATGAAGGTGGTATACCGACTAATTCTATTCCAGAAATGCAACACGATTGGTCAAATGTTCCAGAATCTATAAAGGAGTTCTATGAAAAATTACACAATGGTTTTTATTATCTGCCAAGTAGAGCTATGGGACTTGTACCAGTAGAACGCATTACTCATTTTGAGGATCATGAATGGGGAATACTTGAAGAATTAGATGGGCCATTAGGAGTTAATATGGCTACAACATATGGTTTTTTTGAAAATGGCATGGGAGGATATGTTGCTATAGATTTAAACAACTGTATAGGTGATGTAGCGACATTGTGGTTTACCAATGATAAGCCTGAATATAATGTGGATTTTTGGGATATTGTAGATGAATGGATTGTAATAGGCCTTCAAGACAATTAAAAAATATATAAATATTTAGAAGCAGCAATGATAGGAGATTAGACATTTTAAACTTATGAAGTATTGTTACAAGGAACAAGCCAAAAAATTACGAAATTAAACTTGCTCGTGGGTTTAAGGATAGAATTAGTAATGAATTACGTTATATAATTAAAAGAAAGCACTAGATTGCCTAAATAGACAATCAAGTGCTTTCTTTATATAAAAGTACAAATTAAAATATATAATGCTTAGATTTACCATTCAAATAAGCAGAAAAAGCTCACGCAAATGCGCAATACGCTTCGCACAAGCACCGTTGCCAACGTCACCAAACAAGCGTACCAAAGCGTCAAAACCGCGCCGGCATCGTGGACACAGTCATTACATAAAACGTATACGAGTATTTTAGACAGCACCATGCCAAGGTTCATGCCTGAACTAGCCCCAGCCGGTCCAGCGCTTGCGCAGCAGACGGTAAGGGAAACCTTGCAGAACGTGAAGCAGCAAGCGATGCAGATGATCACGCCCATCTACAATCCAAAAGTCAAGCGATACCAAGACCCAGAAACAGGGAGATTTGTGGCGAATCCGAATGTGGAGCGTGTGGAGAAACCCGTTGGAGTGGAGAAGAAGGGTAAAGAGGTTGAGAGCGTTCGGAAGGTTGAGCTGGTTCAGGGCGGTTCTAAGGGTACGGGTAATAATAGCCAAATAGAGTTTACAAGAGGTTTTGACGTAGACCCTAAATACAGTTCTTATGAACAAAGGGTAAAAACTACCCCTCTTAACAAAGGTGAATGGAGTAACGAACGAGCAGAATCTTTATTTATCTCCGATAAGACCGGTGAAATAAAAAAAAACCTTGATGAAGCTGGTGTTGATGGAGTTGAGTATAAAAACGGAATGCCAGACTTTTCTCCATTTTCCAAAGGTGAAATTAAATTAGAAAATATGACTAATGATAGAAAATCAAACTTTTCGACTGCTGATGAAGAATTGGCTAAAAAGTGGAGTACACCAGAACAAAAATGGAGAGCAGAAGATATAGCTGATTGGCGAGAAGATAATAAATATACTTGGCATGAACTTAACGACTTGGAAACAATACAATTGGTGCCAAGTAAAATCAATAGTGTTTTTAAACATTTGGGTGGAGTTGGAGAATATAATATAAAAGTTAAGTTAGGAGAGTAATTAGGATGGCCATAATTAATGATGAATTATTTGGAAAGCTTGAATATAAAAACAATTTTTGGAGAGGAAAAACAACCATTAGAATGTTTGATTTACAAAGGGAAATACTTTTAAGTGTTGATGCACATGAAAATGCTGATTTTTCAAATGTACAAAGAGAAGCATTTATTAACTTTAATCAAGAAATGAAAAACATAATACATGAGGCTGAAAAGCAAGTCTACGATTACTATATTGAGAACTATGAAGAGTATAGAGAGATGTTAGGTAATGAATCAGAAGCAGATAAATTTGCACCAAAGATTGATTCTATCTCAGATTTAAAAGGAATAGTAAAGCCAGTTGAATTAATTGTAAGAAGAGTAAGAAAGAATGGAAAAAGAAGATTAGGTTTGCTTTGTGATGTTTCCTGGGATATTGACAATGGAATGGGAATAAAAATCGAATGTGAAATGGTAGAAGAAGTAGGTTATCAAGATATTGTATTATAACTTTCGAAATATTATGGACGATAAAGTTGATCTTGAATGGAAGTGAGTTCCTTCAAGGTTTTTTCACATAATTAATAGATGAGGGGTAATTTAAAAAGATTGTATGAAATTCATAACTCATGAAGGTTGTACCATCATGGAGTATCGTTTTAATACTTGGATAGTAAAAAAAGTACGATAATTGGGCGAGATGACATTTTAAACATACGCTGTATTTATTACAGGGAACAAACCAAAATCTTACGAAATTAAAGAGCCTCGTGGGTTTATAGATAGAATTAGTAATGAATTACGTTATAAAATTAAAAGAAAGCACTTGATTGTCTATCTAGGCAATGAAGTGCTTTCTTTATGAAGATTTACAAATTAAAATATATATAATCACTTAGGTTCAAATCAACATTTTGCGGACAACCACCGTTTCCAACATAACCAAACAAGCGTACCAAAGCGTCAAAACCGCGCCCGCATCGTGGGCACAATCCCTACATAAAACGTATACGAGCATTCTAGGCAGCACCATGCCAAGGTTCATGCCTAAACTAGCGCCAGCCGGTCCAGCGCTTGCCCAGCAGACGGTAAGGGAAACCTTGCAGAACGTCAAGCAGCAAGCGATGCAGATGATTACGCCCATTTACAACCCAAAAGTCAAGCGGCACCAAGACCCAGAGACAGGGAGATTTGTGGCGAATCCGAACGTGGAGCGTGTGGAGAAACCCGTTGGAGTGGAGAAGAAGGGTAAAGAGGTTGAGCGCGTTTGGAATGTTGAGAGTGTTCAGGGTGTTTCTAGGGGGACAGTTAAAGATAATATTATAAAGGAAATAAAAGAAATTGATTTCGGAAAACATATAATAAGAGGTAAAAACGGAAAAAAACAGTTACTTCCAAATGCAAAGTATGTAACTAATGATGATTATAAATATACTACCGATGAACTTGGGCGTATAGTCCATGTTGAGGCTCCTGAACTTATATTAAAAAAGGCTGATAGAAATAAATATGCACAAGCGAATGTAGGAGATAAAGATAGATTATCAGATGATGATGGTGGTCATTTAATAGGAGCTCAATTTAATGGCCCTGCGGATATAGATAATCTTGTACCACAAAATAGTCAGATTAATAGGAGAGGTGGAGTTTGGTATAATATGGAGACAGAATGGGCAAATGCATTAAAAGGGGTGCCTCCTAAGAATGTCTCCGTTAATATTAAACCAATTTATTCAAGTAACTCAATGCGACCAGATTCATTTACTATAAGATATCAAATTGAAGGAAAACGACAAGTAAGGTTAGTGATACAAAATAAATCAGGAGGTTGAGAATATGAGTTTTGAAAATGAACTAAATGAATTATATAAACAGATAGCTCAGCAAGTTAACGATTTAATTCCAATTGAATGGAGCGACTTTTATTTCAATGGAGAAGTGAAGGATAAAGAAGGGGGGGTATTCTTCTTTTTTACCCCTATTGACAGTAATGAACCAGTTTATTCTCATGATATCCCAGATATTTATCCTATAGATGAGAGTGTCCATGATGAAGAGATGCATAAATTGTTTGAACTAACAGTTAAACTGCAACAGGTTTTTATTGATAATGACCAAGAACCTTGGTTTTCAGTGACATTATTACTTAATTCATTTGGAAAACTAAATGTACATTTTGATTACTCAAATTGGCATGATAGCGAATTTGGTCCGGCAGCTAGAATTGAGTATTTTGAATATAAATATGTAAGTCAAAATAAAGAACAGCTAGATTTAGATTTAATAGAGAGAATGAAGAAATTTGAAGAAAAGTAAACAATTAAGCACTTGGTTACCTTTTAGGCAACAGGTGCTTTTGTTTTTGGTGAAGTAAGAACAACATGAATGAGACCAGGTTGGACTTCAAATTTCATAAAGGTGTTATCATAATGGAATGTTGATTTAATATTTAGGTTTCATGAGAAGCACGAAATAAGTGAAAAAACAATCTAACCTTACCAGAAGAATATAAAAAATTTATAAAACAGTATAATGGCTAAACACCTATAAAGAGCAATATTCTATTAAATTAAAAATATGTTATTATTTTCATAACGAAACAACGGAATGATTTAGAATAAGGGAGAGAAGAACATGGCTTCTTGGAATCCAGTTTTACAGCTAGTCACAGAGATTAAAAGAAAGTACGTAGCTTCGTTTGGCTTGGATACATATGATTTTAAAACGTGGATTGCAAAGCTTGGCAAGCAGGAGTATCACGATATATTTGACTGTTTGCATATAAATCAAAAAGATGAGTTTATGCTCATTCGCTACGACTTAACGGAAGTTCAACAGCAAATGTGGGAAGATCCCAATTCAATTTACCGAGAGTGTCGCAGCGTTGTGATTGATGTAAAAAGAGAAGAGCTGGTGTTAACGCCTTTTCGCAAGTTTTTTAACTTAAATGAGGTGGAGGAAAATCAGCTAGAGAGGATTGCTGAGAAATTTCGTTCAGCACAGACTGTTGAAGTAGCCAATAAGCTGGACGGTTCGATGCAAAATGCGCGTTGGTATAATGGTCAACTTTTCGTAGCGGGAAGTATGGCGCTTGATGCAAGAGATTCTTGGCGATTGGCTGAAGGCTACGCGATGCTGACTGAAAGCTATGTTCGTATGATTCAGTCTCGTCCGCATTTAACGTTCATCTTTGAGTACATTTCCAAAAAAGATGCTCATGTTGTGGTGTATGAAGAAAAAAATGAAGGCATGCATTTAATTGGAGCAAGGAGCGTAGAAACGGGTGAGCACCTCCCTTATCACAAGCTAATTGAGCTAGCCGACCACTGCGAGATTAAAGTAGTTGATCTGGAACAAAAAACGTTAGAACAGCTGCTTGTAGAAATGAAGCAGGTAAGATCAAACGAAAAAGAAGGTTGGGTTATAAACGTAGACGGTCACTACGTAAAGGTTAAATGCGATGACTATGTGAACATGCACCGCTTATTAGACCGAGTTTCGTCTGTGAACGTCATTATTGAAGCCATTGCGAACGAAGCGTTTGATGATTTAGTGTCAAAGATTCCAGATAGCTACAAAGAGCGAGTGAATAACGTCGCAAACCTTATTTTTACCTATTTAAAAAAGACAAAACAACAAATTAATGAGTGGTACGCAAAAGCTCCCAAGAAGACGCAGAAAGAGTTTATGATTTGGGTAGAACAAAATGTTCCTCAGCACATTAAGCCGTATGTGCGAAGCGAGTATTTAGATGTGAAATATAACTTGCTGAAAAAAGGCAAGCTTGGCTACAAGAAAATGTCAGAGTTAGGGTACCGTGAATTCGTTTCAGAAACAAAAGAAGGTGAGTAAGATGGAAAATAAGCTCGGGGAATTAATTATGCTGGTGGGTCTTCCTGGAAGTGGGAAATCCACATTAGCTGAAGAACTAAGGGCCACTAAAAAATATGTTCACTTATCTTCTGATAACATCAGACAAGAGCTGACGGGCGATGTGAATAATCAAGACGAAAATAGAAGGATATTTGAAGTGATGAATGAGCGAGCCATGGAGCTCTTAAAAAGCGGTCAGCATGTGATATATGATGCGACAAACGTTCATCGCAAACGGAGAAAGCATTTGATTACTCAAGTGTTCAAAGCAAGTAAAAAAAAAGCGTACTATTTAAATGAACATATTGACGAAGTGAAATCACGCAATCAACAGCGTTCGAGAGTGGTGAAAGAGGAATCTATTAACAGGATGTATAAAAGTGTTCATATTCCTGTTGAAAACGAAGGTTGGGACGAAGTGGTCTATGTTTCAGCTAAGGAGCGTCAACTTAATGAACATAAAGAAGCTTGTGAAAAGCTTTTTATCCAATACTTGCCCCATGATGAGTTATTTTCAGAACTAGCGCGCTATATACCAGACTTTAACGCGATTATTGATTTACCGCAAGACTCAAAGTATCACAGTTTCTCTGTTAGTCGACATACGTATTATGTTTATCAGTATATACAAGAGCACTATTCAGGCCCTAACAAGCTGGTTCTTTTGTGGGCAGCCCTGTTTCATGATCTCGGAAAAGGGACGTGTAAGTCATTTGTGAACTACAAAGGGGAAGAAACAAAATATGCGAGCTTTATCGGTCATGACTATGTTTCTTCCCAGCTGGCAGCTTATTGGCTGACGGTGCTTGGGTACGAAGACGAGCTCGTTAAACATGTGTCTGCACTCACTCAGTTTCATATGTATCCGATGGATATAGGCGATAAGAAGCTAAAGGAATTGAATGAGCTCCTTGGAGCGGAGCTTTTTCATCAGCTCATGATTTTGCATGAGGCAGATATACAGGCTAAATAAAAATAAGCAGCGAGGCAGAAGCCAGCTGCTTATTTCTATTAACCTTTAATCCTATCAAACGGCGTTTCTTTACCATTTATAAAGACTTTAAGCGTATGATTAGGCGAATCTAAGCTAAGTTTATAGATAAACGGCTTTTTTGTTTTGCTTTCTGATTCTGACTCATCCAGCTCAATGGTAATGACGTCATCTTTCTGTTTAAGGTCTGCTGATACTCGTTTAGATGTTTGATAAACAAGATACGTTTGATTGTCACCGTCTTGAATGAGCTGAAGATCATATGCAGCCTTTGCTTCTTTTTCAATAGACTTTGGAGCGCCTTTCACTTCACTTATGCTTACTGTAGAGCTATTACAAGCTGAGAGTATAATGGCAGTAAGCAACCCGAGCATCATGTTTTTTCTCAATAACGCACCTTCTTTTTACCTTTATTTTCCAATTATTATAAGGGAAGGGTGAGTAGTTGTAAATATTTTCTTTTTATAGACGAACTTCATAGCGCTCTTTGCGCTTTAAACTTGGAAAAGCAATGCCAACTAAAATAAGAATAACGCCCATCCATTGAATAGAAGCAACCGATTCATGTAACACAAAAGTGGACATAAACACAGCGGTTGGCAGTTCTGAAGCACTTAAAATAGCACCAAGATTTCCACCGACTTTTGGCATGCCGATATTAAACAGAATCGGAGGAAGCAATGACCCGAATAACCCCATTAATAGCCCATACATCCATAGATGTGTAGATACGAGTTCTTCCACCATAAACGTCGGTGGCATAACAATAAAGATAAGAAGCGCAGCACCGGTTGTCATGATGGCACTTTTGCGGATTGGATGAATCGAAATAGACGTGCGTCCGCTAAAAAAGATAAAAAATGAAAACGATACGGCAGCAAGCAGACCAAAGAGTATTCCTAGACCTGAAAAAGCAATCGTACTTTCAGCAACGCCGGATGCTAAGAGTGAACCTACCATAATAATAGCCGCTGCTACTAGCTGCTTAGAAGTAGGTGCTTTCTTGTCAAACACGTATTGTAAAATCATGCTGATCCATGTGAACTGTAGTAAAAGAATAATGGCAAACGACGCGTTGATGTAGCTAAGCGCGTAGTTGTAAAAAATCCCTGTTAGTCCCATTGGCGTCCCGCTGAGCAGTAAAACAGCCCAATTTTTTTTCCGAAGAGGACTTTTGGGCACAAAGCTAGCCAGTATCCAAAGCAGAAGTGCACCTAGTAGATACTGACTTCCTGTTAAGGCATTCACACCAAACCCCGCAGCGTATCCAAGCTTCACAAAAGTTGAGACAACACCATACGAGCACCCACCTAAAAAGACAAGGAGAGCATAAAACCATAAATTCATAAAAATCCTCCTTTAAACAATACAAAAGCCACCCATCTCCGAGGAGATGGGTGGCGAAAAATAGCAGTAAAAAATCCACCTGCTGCAGGAATTGCAGCTTTTAAGGTATGTAACTAGCTTTATTATAAAACGGAATAGATCTGCTATCAAGATAAAAAGCGTGGCGTACACCACGTTGTTTAAGCACGCTTCTTCAGCTGCAGGTTGCCTTTAGTAAATAAAATTTTAGCATTCATTGATTCATACAGGGCATAAACAGGATATCCAAATGCCAAGAACACAATAGCGGTCGGCACTTTTTCCACAATTGGAAAGTAACCTGTTAGAAACTCTTTTATAAAAATGCCAAGAAAAATAAAAAGTGGAACCATAATAACGGCACCTGCTAACAGGAATGGCGTCATTTTTGTTTCCTTTAATTTAGCCTTACAGTGAGGGCATGCCATGGTAAAAGGAGTTGAAAACTCTTCAAAGTGTTCAACCGTAATATCTTTCTGGCAACCCGGACAAGGTGTTGATGATTTCATTTCTTTGTTCCTCTCTAGTAAAAAAAGTATAAATGCTTTCTAATTATAATGAGTCTTTATGCTTATGTACACTCTTTTTTTAGACTGAAAGCGGTTGATTGTTAAAAGGCGTTCCACAAATACTTCTTGCGTTCCACAAAAAAAACATAGTATAGTATAATTTAAATCGTAATGATTACGATTTAAATTAATGAGGAGGTATTTGATATGAAAAAAATACCGGTAACAGTACTAAGTGGTTATTTAGGATCGGGGAAAACCACGTTATTAAATCACGTGCTCCAGAATCGTGATGGCCTTCGCGTAGCGGTGATAGTAAATGACATGAGTGAAGTAAATATAGACGCAGAGTTGGTGAAGCAAGGTGGGGATTTATCGAGGACAGAGGAAAAGCTCGTTGAAATGTCAAACGGATGCATTTGCTGCACGCTTCGAGAAGATCTGTTAGTTGAGGTTGAAAAGCTTGTTCAAAGAGGAAACATTGACTACATATTAATTGAATCAACAGGAATTAGTGAGCCGGTTCCAGTTGCTCAAACATTTTCGTATATAGATGAAGAGCTAGGCATTGATTTAACACAATTTTGTACATTAGACACGATGGTAACCGTTGTAGATGCCAATCGCTTTTGGCATGACTTTCAATCTGGAGATTCATTGTTAGACCGTAAAGAAGCGCTCGGTGAAGAGGATGCGCGTGAGATTGCAGATTTATTAATTGATCAAATTGAGTTTTGTGATGTATTGCTTTTAAATAAGTGTGACCTTGTTGATGAAAAAGAGCTTCAAAAGCTCGAAGGAGTGCTTCGTACACTTCAGCCAACTGCCAAAATCATTCGCACAACTCATTCAAAAGTTGATCCTACCGAGATTTTAAATACGGGCTTATTTGATTTTGATACGGCAAGTGCATCAGCAGGATGGCTTCGTGAATTAGAAGGAGGACATCATGAGCATACGCCTGAAACAGAAGAGTACGGAATTGGTTCATTTGTATATGATATCAAGCGTCCGTTTCACTCTGAGCGCTTTGTGACATGGGTTAATAATCTGCCAAAAGAAATTGTCAGAGCAAAAGGAATTGCTTGGTGTGCTACGCAAAATAACGTTGCGCTTCTAATGTCACAAGCCGGTCCATCTGTTAGTATTGAACCCGTTTCATATTGGGTAGCATCGCTTCCAGCCCTTGAACAAGAGCAGATTATTCGCGCCAATCCGCATTTGCTAGACACGTGGGATGAAACATATGGTGATCGCCATACAAAGCTTGTTTTTATTGGAATTGATTTAAACCCTGAACAAATTATGAAGCAAATTGATGCATGTTTATTGACAGAAGAAGAAATGAAAGGGAACTGGAAGGATTTAAAGGATCCCTTTACATGGGAGCTACAGAAAGCATAAAAAGGAGAATAATGCGTGATTTTATCAGATAAAACGATTAGTGAAAAGCTGCATAGTAAGAAGCTATCCATTGAACCTCTTACAAGTGAGCAGATCCAGCCTGCATCTGTTGACTTACGCCTGGGATTTAGCTACTTAAAGGTGAAAGAACATCAAGTTGGACTTATGTCTTTAGATGAAGAAATACAGTATGAGCATTTTGAAAATGAAGAGGTGATCATTCCACCCCATTCCTTCTTGCTGGCAACAACGCTTGAATACATTCGTCTTCCTGAGAACGTTACTGCTTTTGTAGAAGGAAGAAGTTCCATTGGACGAATGGGCTTGTTCATTCAAAATGCAGGATGGGTGGACCCAGGGTTTGAAGGTCAAATTACGCTGGAATTATATAATGCCAATCGGTTGCCAATTAAGCTTGTGAGCGGTCGGCGTATTTGCCAACTTGTGCTTGCAGAGATGGATCAAGCAGCTCAACAACCTTATAAAGGAAAGTATCAAAAACAGCGCAACGCAACCGGAAGCCGTATTTTTTTAGATGAAGACGTTTAACCTAGAAGCACTTATATCAATGATATAAGTGCTTTGTTTTATGGATGATCAAGCTTTAACAAAGGTGTAAATGGTCGGCACATTTATCATTTTAAAAAATATGTTGACAATTATACCTGTAGGGGTATATTATATGAGTAACGAAACACAGCACTTCAAAAAAGGAGGAACGCTGATGGAATATACGACTCAAATTCAAAATCGTGTTAAGCGTATAGAGGGTCAGCTTCGCGGCGTTTTGCGCATGATGGAAGAAGGAAAAGACTGCAAGGAAGTTATAACGCAGCTTTCCGCAGCACGATCAGCGATTGACCGTACAATGGGTCTTGTGGTGAGCACAAACCTAGTAGAATGTGCGCTTGAAGCAGAAAGAACAGGCGAGTCTGTAGATGAAATGATCCAAGAAGCCGTTGGATTACTAGTGAAAAGTCGCTAATTTTTTTAGAATAAAATATACCCCTGTAGGTAAATGGAGGAATGGGAAATGAACGTAACAAAACAATTAGACGCAAAAGGTTTAGCATGTCCAATGCCAATTGTACGAACAAAAAAAGCAATGAACGAATTACAAACGGGTGAAGTACTAGAAGTTATTGCGACTGATAAAGGAGCAAAAAGTGACTTAACAGCGTGGGCGAAGTCAATGGGACACAGAATCGTTAAAGCAGAAGAAACAGATAACGTACTATCATTTTGGATTCAAAAAGGCTAAATTTTTTTAGAATAAAATATACCCCTAATAGTATTAGTAATTTAAGGAGGACATAGAAATGGTAAAGAAAAGAACAACAATTGTATTATTCAGCGGTGATTACGATAAAGCCATGGCTGCTTATATTATTGCAAACGGAGCAGCAGCATATGATCATGAAGTAACCATCTTCCATACGTTCTGGGGGTTAAACGCTCTTCGTCAAGAAGCAATGGTCCCAACTAAAAAAGGATTTATGGAAAAAATGTTCGGTAAAATGATGCCTCGCGGCGCAGATAAGATGGGGCTTTCAAAAATGAACTTTGCAGGAATGGGACCTAAAATGATTAAAAGCGTCATGAAAAAGCATAATGCAGTTCCATTACCAGACCTAATTGATATGGCAAAGGAACAAGATGTGAAACTTGTAGCATGTACAATGACGATGGACTTATTAGGATTACAAAAAGAAGAGTTAGTAGATGGAATCGATTATGCTGGTGTAGCTGCTTATTTAGCAGACGCTGAAGAAGGTAATGTAAACTTATTCATTTAATGAGGAGGACTATTCATGAAAGAGATTTTAGCAAAAGAAGTTGAAAATAAATTAAATGAGCTAACAGTCCTTGATGTGCGTGAAGCAGCTGAGGTAGCGGAAGGTAAAATTCCTAACGCTCTTCACATTCCGTTAGGATTAATTGAATTCCGGTTGCACGAACTTAATAAAAAAGTTGAGTACACGGTGGTGTGTCGCTCAGGTGGGCGCAGCTCTCAAGCAGTTCGCTTTTTAGAAAATCAAGGATTTAAGGTTCAGAACATGACGGGCGGTATGCTTGCATGGGAAGGACCAACAGAATAAAAAAATTTACAGGTTAATATACCCTAGGAGGTAATGAGGATGAAAGCCAACGTAGTTTTAGATGCAAAGGGGCTAGCGTGCCCAATGCCGATTGTCAAAACAAAAAAAGCAATGAATGATGTAGAACCAGGACAGGTGCTCGAAGTGCAGGCAACGGATAAAGGTTCAAAAGCGGACTTACAGGCGTGGGCAGAGCGTACAGGTCACCAGTATTTAGGCGTCATTGAAGAAGGCGACGTGTTAAAGCACTTCTTGCGCAAATCATCTAATGAAGAAGGAATTGAAAAGAAACATCCATACCTTGTTAGTAACGATGAACTAGAAGCAAAATTAGCAGCTAACGAATCGATTCTTGTAGTAGATGTGCGAGAAGAAGCAGAATATGGATTCCGTCATATTCCGAATGCAGTTAATATTCCACTAGGAGACCTAGAGGCGCGTATGAATGAGCTTGATAAAGGTAAAGAGGTATTTGTTGTTTGCCGTACAGGAAGCAGAAGTGATTTAGCAGCTCAAAAGCTGAGCGAAAGCGGATTTACAAGCGTAAAAAATGTTGTACCTGGTATGAGTGAATGGTCAGGAGAAACGAAATCATTAGCATAAGTTTTTTTATCAAAATAAATACCCTGGGAGGTAATTAGGATGACAGTAAATCAAATGAGTGCTGCTGAGGTAGCAAAAAAAGCAATTAACAAAGAGGCTTTATTTATCTTAGATGTTCGTAACGAAGATGCATTCCAAGATTGGAAAATTGAAAGTGAAAACTTTATGTATTTAAATATTCCCTACTTTGACTTATTGGACGGTGTAGAAGGTATTCTAAATCAACTTCCACAAGATAAAGACATATTAGTTGTCTGTGCAAAAGAAGGCTCATCGATTATGGTAGCAGAAATGCTTTCAGATGAAGGAAAAGACGTATTTTATTTAGCTGGTGGTATGCGCGCTTGGAGTGAGCATTTAGAGCCAGTTAAGCTAGGCGAATTAAAAGACGGGGGAGAGCTATATCAGTTTGTTCGTATCGGTAAAGGCTGTTTATCATACATGGTTGTGTCAAACGGTGAAGCAGCAATTATTGATTCAACACGCATGACGGATACGTATTTACAGTTTGCCGATGAGCTAGGAGTGAAAATTACTCACGTATTTGATACGCACCTACACGCAGATCACATTTCAGGTGGACGCATGATTGCGGAAAAAACAGGAGCTGCTTATTGGTTGCCGTCAAAAGACGCAACAGAAGTCACTTTTGCATATGAAGCGCTTGAAGACGGTAACGACGTGACAATCGGAAATACAATGATTCACATTCACGCGCTTTATTCACCAGGTCACACAATTGGATCTACATCTTTCATCGTTGATAATCGCTACTTATTATCAGGAGATATTTTATTTATTGATTCAATTGGTCGTCCTGACTTAGCTGGTATGGCTGAAGATTGGGTAGCTGATCTTCGTGAAAGTCTATACGCTCGCTATCGTAACCTATCAGCTCAATTAATTGTTCTGCCGGCTCATTTTATGATTATGGATGAGCTAAATGAAGATGGAAGCGTAGCAAAACCGCTTCATGAGCTATATGCAAACAATCACGGCTTAAACATTGAGGATGAAGAGGAATTCCGTAAGTTAGTAACGGAGAATCTGCCTCCTCAGCCAAATGCGTATCAAGAAATTCGTCAAACAAATATGGGAAAAATGACTCCAGATGAAGATAAGCAGCGCGAAATGGAAATTGGACCAAACCGCTGTGCCGTTCGATAAAGAGGAGGAGAAATAATGGGAACTTTTGTAGATGCGACAGGATTAGCATGTCCAATGCCAATCGTAAAAACAAAAAAAGCAATGAATGAGCTAAATTCAGGTGAAATTCTAGAAATTCATACAACAGATAAAGGAGCAAAAAGTGACTTAGCTGCTTGGGCAAAATCAATGGGCCATGTGCTTGTTAAACACGAGGAAGAAGGATCTGTCTTCAAATTTTGGATTCAAAAAGCGTAACAAATAGAGGGGAACCACGCACGGTTCCCTTTTCTAATGAAAGGAGTCTATCACATGGATCTTTGGTTTATAACGGTTATCTTTTTAATTGGGTTTATTGGTTCATACTTATCTGGAATGCTTGGAATTGGTGGTTCAATTATTAAGTATCCGATGCTTTTATATATTCCTCCGATACTTGGTCTTACAGCTTTTTCAGCACATGAAGTCTCAGGAATTAGCGCTGTCCAAGTGTTCTTTGCGACAATTGGGGGCGTATGGGCGTATCGAAAAGGAGGTTATTTAAATAAGAATCTTATCCTCTACATGGGTGCTAGCATTTTAGCTGGTAGTTTTATTGGCGGGTTTGGCTCACAAATGATGTCAGAAGAAGGAATCAATCTTGTATATGGCATTTTAGCACTGGTGGCTGCCATTATGATGTTTGTTCCGAAGAAAGGCATTGATGACCTGCCACTTGATCAAGTAACGTTTAATAAATGGTTAGCTGCTGGCTTAGCTTTCATTGTGGGAGTAGGATCTGGTATTGTCGGAGCAGCGGGAGCCTTTTTATTGGTACCGATTATGCTTGTTGTTCTTAAAATTCCAACACGTATGACAATCGCCTCTTCTCTAGCCATTACGTTTATCTCATCAATTGGCGCAACGGTAGGAAAAGTAACAACTGGGCAAATTGATTACGGTCCAGCTCTTATTATGGTTATTGCAAGCTTAATCGCCTCTCCTCTTGGAGCAAAGGCAGGGCAAAAAATCAAGACAAAGGTTTTACAAATCGCTCTTGCACTATTAATTTTAGCAACGGCAATTAAAATATGGATTGATATTTTGTGAGCGTAGAAATTATTCTGCGCTTTTTTCTGTTGTGAAAATGTGAACAAAAGTCGAATTTTGTCATTAAATGCTATGAATACCTATCCGAAATGAATATTTTTATGATAAAATAAAATCATTATGTTCGTCTTGCTTCATTAGAACTGCTTTGTGACTAAGGGTTTGTTAACGTTGAAAAGAATAGAAAGACTAAAATAAGTTAACACTTGTACAAAAATGTATTTTTTGTGAACTTCTTCTTAGAAGTTAGTCAAATAAATAGTGAGTTGTTATTATTTAAGAAGAGCATGGAGTAGGAGACTACTTAAAACTACTTTTTTACTGCAAAGGCGGTAAAATTGACAAAGGAATGAAACAAACAATCATGCAAAGTACTACAAAAACAAATCATCATGCTGAACAAGCATCGTTACCAAAGCAAACGTTTGTGGCGATTTTATCCCAAACCATTAAAACAGGCATTATTAAATCTAATTTAATACCTATGTTTGCCGGGTTAACCTTAGCTTTGTACACATATGACATGAGTCTGTTTGATAATATTCCTGAAATTATTTTAGCTTTTATTGGCTCTTTCCTTGTGATCGGCGCAGCTGGGGCTTTTAATAACCTCTACGATCGCGACATCGATGCTATTATGGAAAGAACAAAAAGCAGACCGACTGTAACCGGTGAAGTGAAACCAACATTTGTATTAGCACTTGCAAGCAGCATGGCCATTCTGGGAATTGGAGCTCTTGCATTAACGACACCACTCGCTGCCTTGCTAGGATTTCTAGGGCTGTTTTTTTATGTGGTTCCGTATACAATGTGGACAAAGCGCCGCACAATTTATAATACAGAAGTCGGAAGTATTTCAGGGGCAATGCCTCCGTTAATCGGATGGGCAGCTATTTATCCAGACGTGACTCATCCAGCTATTATAGGATTATTCGTTGTAACTGTAATTTGGCAAATGCCACATTTTTATGCCATTGCGATTCGTAAACACGATGAGTACAAAGCAGCTAATGTACCAATGCTTCCAGTAGTTAAAGGGTTTGAACGCACGTACATTCAAACAAATATTTACCTCGCAATTTTAGTTGTCATTAGCTTTTTATTCGGAACGTTAAGCATAGGTTTAATGCTCGTTGCCTTGCTATTAAGCGTAGCTTGGTTTGTGCTTAGCATTACGGGGTACCGAAAAATGGATAAAGAAAAATGGGCAAAATCAATGTTTATTTTTTCACTAATTCATATGACGGTGTTATTTTCAACAATTATTATCTATTCATTAATAGGTATTTTCTTTAATATTTAAATCGAAAAGCGACTCCTTATCAAAAAGGAGTCGCTTTTTTAAAATAATAACTGTTTAAATTTTCTAAAAAATACTTGCTGTTATAAAATGATTCGGTATATGATAAATATGAAACATACCAACCGGTTAGTAAGTATAGACAATTCTGCGAGGAGGGAAAGAGATGCATGTGAAAGAGCTCTTTGACCTAACAGGTCAGGTCGCAATCGTAACGGGAGGAGGCCGAGGCCTTGGTGAACAGTTTGCAACCGGATTAGCTGAAGCGGGCGCTCACGTTATCGTTTGCTCTCGAAAGTTGGAATCTTGTGAAAGCGTATCCAAAAAACTGAGAGAGCTAGGCGTTGAGTCACTAGCAATGCAGTGTGACATTACAAGTCAAGAAGATGTTAAAAACGTTGTGGATACGGTTGTTGACCGATTTGGCAAAATTGACATAGTAGTCAATAATAGCGGAGCAACGTGGGGATCAAAGGTGGAAGAGATGCCTTTAGAAGCTTGGCAGAAAGTGCTTCAAACAAACGTAACAGGCACATTTTTAATGGCTCAAGAGGCTGGAAAACATATGATAGGTGCTAAAAAAGGGAAGATTATCAATATCGCATCGGTCGCTGGATTTGGAGGTTCACATCCCGAATATATGAATTCTATTGGCTATAATACAAGTAAAGGAGCACTTATTACGTTCACGAAGGATTTAGCCGTAAAGTGGGGACAACATAACATTCAAGTAAATGCAATCGCTCCAGGCTTCTTCCCCACGAAAATGGCGGCGATGACGATGAGAGAAGGAAGAGATTACTTTTTAGAACAAACGCCGCTCAAGCGTTTTGGTACAGACGTTGATTTAAAGGGAGCAGCTGTTTTTCTAGCATCAAGAGCCTCTGATTACGTCACAGGTGATGTTTTAGTTGTAGATGGTGGTTTGCTCGCAACATAATTTTCTAAAATCTTAAAAGGCGGCGGAGAAAATGAAAGAACGCATCATGGAAATAAGCATTTTACTATTTGCGAAAAAAGGCTTTAAAGAAACGTCCATTCAAGATATTGCAGCTGAATTGAACGTGACCAAAGGAACCTTTTACTATTATTTTAAAAGCAAAGAAGAAGTGCTGCTTGATATTCACCGCTCGTATATTGAGCACTTAGTTGAAAACCAAGAAACCATTTTGCGTGCTGATGAGCTGTCTTGCGGAGAAAAACTCTATGAGATGATTTTTAAATTAATTTACGATATTGAAAAAGAAGGACTGCGAGCTAAAGTGTTTTTTCGCGAAATGCGCCATTTGAGTGATAACCACCTTTTAAGCATTGTGCCAAAGCGTGATCAGTTTAAAATGAATCTTCAAAATTTAATTGAAGCGGGAATAACAGCCGGTGAATTTAGAAATGACTTGCCAGCTGATATCGTAACGCTTGGAATTTTAGGCATCACAAACTGGAGCTATTTCTGGTTCCAGCCAAGCGGAGAACGTTCAGCAAAAGAAGTAGCAGCGATTTTTTATAACATGCTAGTAGATGGACTACAGTCGAAAGGGGAATAGAAAGATGATTATTAAGCATATAACAGTTGTAGGCGCGGGGCAAATGGGTCATCAAATTGCCATCTTAGCGGCTTTAGGAGGATATGAAACGACGATTCATGATATGAATGAACATTCACTCAATAATTCAAGAAACCAGCTTCATATGCTGTTAGATCGCTGGATTGCTAAAGGTAAATTAACCGTAAAGCAAAAGGATGAAGCGCTTGTTAAGCTATCGTATACGACCGATTTAAAAGAAGCTGTTGCTGCTACTGACTTTGTAATTGAAGCGGTTGTTGAAAAGCTTGAAGTAAAGAGAAGCGTATTTGCCGAACTTGATGAGTATGCGCCAAAGCACGCTATTTTAGCTTCCAATAGCTCAACAATCGTTAATTCATTACTAGCTTCCGCAACGACTCGACCTGATAAAGTCGTAAATATGCACTTTTTCTTCCCGCCAGTTGTCATGGACTGCGTAGAAGTTGTCATGAGTGAAGAAACAAGTCAAGAAACAGCGGCGATTACCATGAACGTATGTAAGCAAATGAACCGTACGGCAGTTCTGCTTCAAAAAGAGATCTCTGGTTTTGTCGCTAATCGTATTCTAGGCGCTCTTCATAAAGAAGCGATGTTTCTTTATGAAAATGGTTATGCGGACTTCAAAGATATTGATTTAATTTGTAAAAAAGCACTTAATCATCCAATTGGACCATTTGAATTGATGGATTTATCCGGTATTGATGTTGGCTACTACGTAATGAATCAACGTTATACAGAAACGGGAGATCCAAGCGATTTGCCTCCTCAATTCTTAAAAGAAAAAGTAGAAAAAGGAGAGCTTGGGCGTAAAACAGGAAAAGGGTTTTATACGTATGAAAAAGAGCATATCAAAAAATAACGAGCAATCACCAAAGAAGAGGAGAGGTTAAACATGAGCGATACGAAAATTAAAGTGAGATTTTGCGAGACGGATGCACTGGGGCACATTAACAATACAAGCTACTTCATTTATTTAGAGGAAGCTCGAATTGATTTCTTTGAAAAAATGGGCGTGAAAATGGATTCAAGCAAGTGGTCATATTTAATTGCCTCCACTAAATGTGATTTTATTGCTCAAGGGTATTTTAATCAAACTCTTGCTGTTTCTACGTACGTAACGCGCATCGGTCATAAAAGCTTTACGATCGGTCACGAAATTACGGACAGTAAGACAGGTGAGTTAATTGCTAGAGGCGAAGCAGTTCTTGTCCATTTTGATTTTGAGTTACAAAAAAGCGTACCGCTTCCAGATGATGTGTGTGCGTTTTTACAGAATTATTTACAAACTGTTTAGGAAAGGGAGTGGAAACAATGTTTCAAGACGTAAAATTATCGTCGTTTGGCGGTACGTTCATAGTGAAGGCTGCGTCTGATGCATGCACCCCAGAAGACTTAACAAATGAGCAAGAGCTAATTGCGCAAACTGCTAGTCAGTTTGCCGAAAAAGACGTATATCCCTATAAACAAAAAATCGATGAACAAAACTTTGAGCTAGTGGTAAGGCTGATGAAAAAAGCAGGAGAGATTGGCTTATTGGCTCATAGCGTGCCCGAAGCATACGGAGGACTTGGTCTTGATAAAGTAACGAAAGGAATCGTGGGTGAAGCGCTTGGGAAAACGGGTTCTTATGGCGTTGCTCACGCAAATCATACGTGCATTGCAACGCTTCCGATTACGTATTTTGGAACAAAAGCGCAAAAGAAACGCTACCTGCCAAAGCTTGCAAGTGGTGAATATATCGGTGCTTACTGCTTAACGGAGCCAGAAGCTGGGTCAGATGCGCTTTCCGCTCGAACCACAGCAGTGTTAAATAATGAAAAAACGCACTACATTCTAAACGGAACCAAGCAATACATTACAAGCGCTGCGTTTGCAGACACGTTCATTACGTATGCAAAAGTAGACGGCAAGCATTTTACAGCTTTCATTGTCGAAAAAAACTTTCAAGGTTTATCTATTGGACCCGAAGAAAAAAAGATGGGCATTAAAGGGTCGTCCACTTGCCCTGTTATTTATGAAGATTGCTTAGTTCCTGTTGACAACGTACTAGGTGAAGTTGGCAAGGGGCACGTCATTGCATTAAACGTGTTAAATCTCGGTCGCTATAACCTTGGGTTTGCGTGTGTAGGAGGTGCAAAACATGCGCTAGAGCTTACGCTTTCTTATACGAAAGAACGAAAACAATTTCAAACGGCTATCGCTCATTTTCCTGCAACGAAAGAAAAGCTAGCTTTGATGAATGCCCGCATTTATGCTGCTGAATCATTACAATATCGAACGGGCGGCTTATTAGAAAGCGTGCTGGCAGGTGCTTACGAAAACAATGATCCGAAAGAAGCCGCAAAAAGCTTAGCACAGTTTGCGATGGAGTGCTCAGTGTGTAAAGTATATAGTTCTGAAGCATTCGACACGGTGGTGGACGAAGCCCTTCAGCTTCACGGCGGAGCTGGCTTTATTCAAGACTATGAAATTGAATCGGTTTATCGTGATTCACGTATTAATCGAATTTTTGAAGGAACGAACGAGATTAATAGACTGGTCTTACCCACGCACTTTCTGCGAAAAGTGAAAAGTGGTGAGCTGGTTTTAAATCAGGAAACGGTTGAACAAGCATATAGTGCTATAAAAGAAGAAAATCACCTCCTTCCTCTTGAAAAGAAAGCTGTTCACACAGTGCGCTATCTTCTTCTATTACTTTTAAGTGAAGCATTAAAAGTAGCAAAAGAGCATATAGTCCACGAGCAGGAAGCCTTAATGAAGCTTTCAAACCTTGCTATTGGTTTATATGCAATGGAATCAGCCGTCATCCGAACGGAAAAAGCAGTCAGGAAAAATGGGAAAGAAAACGAACAGCTGAAAGTTGATCTGACAGAGCTAGTAGTGGATTTAACGATGCGCGAGGTAAGAGATGAAGCAATGCAGCTTATTAATGGTATTGCTACTGCTAAAAAGCATCAAGCTCTTCATTATGAACTTCAGACGTTAATGCGCGATTTTCAATACGAAGGCACGTTTACTAAAACGCGAAGAGTCGCAGATGAATTAATTGAAAGTGGTCGTTATACGTGTTAACTAAAAAGGAGGAGTAAAAATGAAAGCGATTCAATTCAAACAATATGGTAGTCCAGATGTGCTTAGAGTGATTAACTTGGCAAGACCTGTGCCAAAAAAGAAGGACGTTTTAATAAAAGTAGAAGCGATTGGTGTTAACTACGCTGATACTGCTAGAAGAGAAGGAGCATACGTTGTTGATACGCCGCTTCCATTTATTCCTGGTTCTGAAGTGGCAGGAGAGGTTGTTGAGCTCGGTGAAGAAGTAGAAGGAATAAAAGTTGGAATGAAAGTTGTTACGCTGCTTGGGTCACACCGAGCAACTGGATATGCTGAGTATACGCTTGCAGATTCAAGAGGACTTATTCCGCTGCCAGATGGAGTTGACCTTAAGCAAGCAGCTGCTTTACCGCTTCAAGGCTTAACGGCGTATCACATTTTAAAAACGATGGGGCGAATTGAAAAAGGAGAAACCGTTGTGGTACACGCTGCTGCAGGAGGCGTTGGCACGCTTGCTGTGCAGCTTGCAAAAAAATTTGGTGCTCACGTAATTGCTACAGCAAGTTCAGATGAAAAACTAGCTATTGCCAAGCGTCTAGGAGCCGACGTTCTTATTAACTATACGGAAGCAGGTTGGCAAAACAAAGTGATGGAAGAAACAAAACACGGAGCCGATGTAATTCTAGAAATGGTTGGAGGGTCTATTTTTTACGATTCTCTGCAGTGTCTTGCACCGTTTGGCCGTCTTGTATTCTACGGAATGGCAAGCGGCCAGCCTGTGAAATTTAATCCAGGCAGGCTGATGGAGAAAAACCAGTCCGTAATGGGGTTCTTTTTACCACAAATGATGGCAAAGCCTAGTTTGTATCAGCAAAGTTTACAAGAGCTGTTAACTTATATGAAAAACGGAGAGCTTGAATTGCTGATTGGTGGAACGTATCCACTTGAAGATGCAGCGCATGTTCATCGGTTATTGCAAGGAAGAAAAACGACAGGAAAACTTATTTTAGTACCATAAATTTTCGAATTAAGAACATTTGATTTTACAGATGTTCTTTTTTTTAGTATTATATATAAGGTTACACATCGTAACGTAAATGTAAGATTTTCAATGTAAAACAACCTATATGCATTATATCTTGCAAATATGAACAGATAGGTGGAAACAAAAAATGAGTACTAACAAACCTTATAGAGTTCTTCTCTATTACATGTATGTTCCAATTGAAAACGCAGAGGAATTTCGCGATGAGCAGTTTGCGCTATGCGAAGAGCTTGAACTAAAAGGAAGAATTTTAGTAGCTTCTGAAGGAATTAATGGAACAGTTTCAGGAACAGTAGAACAAACAGATCGCTACATGGAAGTAATGAAGCAAGACCCTCGCTTTAGCGAAATGGTCTTCAAAATAGATGAAGCCGATGAGCATGCGTTTAAAAAATTACGCGTTCGTCATCGTCCAGAGCTCGTAACATTACGTCTTGAAAACGACATAAACCCACTTGAAACAACAGGCAACTATTTAAGTCCGAAAGAGTTTTTTGAAGCAATGCAGCAGGAAGATACGATTGTAATTGATGCGCGAAACGACTATGAGTTTGACTTAGGTCACTTCAGAGGTGCAGTACGCCCAGATATCCGTAATTTCCGCGAGCTTCCAGAATGGATTCGTGAAAACAAAGAAATGTTTGAAGATAAAAAAGTCTTAACATACTGCACAGGCGGTATCCGCTGCGAGAAGTTCTCAGGCTGGTTAAAAGAAGAAGGCTTTGAAGATGTAGGTCAGCTTCATGGCGGAATCGTAACATACGGTAAAGACCCGGAAGTGCAAGGTGAACTATGGGACGGACAATGCTACGTATTTGATGAGCGTATCAGCGTTCCGGTAAACCAAAAAGAACACGTAATTGTTGGTAAAGATCACTTTGACGGCCAACCTTGTGAGCGCTATGTAAACTGCGCAAACCCAGCGTGTAACCGTAAGATTTTAGCTTCTGAAGAAAACGAGCACAAATATTTACGCAGCTGCTCTCACGAGTGTCGCGTAAATCCTCGCAACCGCTATGTAAAAGAGCACGGCTTAACAGACGAGGAATTTGCACAACGAGTAAAAGAAGTACAAGAATTAGCAACAACATAAAAAATAGCATTCATTGAAAGCCCAAATCTCACATGATTTGGGCTTTTTTATTATTTCTTACCTTCGGAAGCAGGAATCAAATCACGTAGGATGGAAAATAATGAAAAAGAAAGGAGTGTGCAAAGAATGAAGCACTTTATAGGTATCTTCACTCTAGCAGCTGTATTGACCGGATGCCAAGATCAGGCAGATGAGAAAAAGCAAGCTCCACCCACAAATTCTAAGGAAGAAGTTGAAGAAACGGTGACTGCTCCGAAACCATCACAACCAATTAAACAGCCTCCAGTTCAAGCAGCGGATGAAAATATCCACTCGTATATAAAGCAATATGCAGAAGCTTATGCCAAAGCCGTGACAGCAGGGTCAATTGAAGAAGTAAGTTCTTTTTTAAAAAAAGATAGTGTTTTATACAATGCAGAGCTTGCAAAAATCAATAAGCTAAAGTCAAAGAAAATCTCGTATAAACTTTTGAATGTGAAGCTAATGGACCTCCAAAAAACAGATAATGGTTATGTAATTAAAGTAGAAGAGTCTTTTGAACAAACAAAAGAGGGGAAAAGTTTACAAACAGTGACGTTTAACAAGTCATATACCGCAAACTATGAAAATGATCACTTAATAATTGTAGATATGAAAGAAACATCCTAAACCCATTAGCTAACGGGTATTTTTTTGAAGTATATTTATTAATAAAACTATGTTCTAAATAATCACTATAACAAAAAGAAGCGGATTAACGAATTAAAATGTTCTCATAAATGATAATAATGATTGATTATTATCATAGATGTGTTATTATTATCATATATGATAATAATGAAAGGAAGATTAAGATGGGTTCATCAAAAGCAGATGCGATTTTACATCCAATCCGAATGCGAATTATACAGGAGTTAGCCAGTAAACCTTGTACAGTACAAGAGCTACTTCAGTATCTTCAAGATGTTCCTCAAGCAACGCTATATCGACACTTAAACACGTTAAAAAAAGCAGAAGTTGTTGAGGTAATTAAAGAACAAAAGATTAGAGGAACAGTTGAAAAAACGTACGCATTAGCACAGGCGAGTGCTATCTTATCAGGAGATGAAGTCCAGCATTTAACAAAAGAAGAGCACTTACAGCACTTTATGAACTTTTACACAATGCTCGCCAAAGAGTTTGAAGCATATTTAGAAGGCAACGTTAACTTTGAGAAAGATGGATTTGGATATCACCAGCTTCCCCTTCATTTAAGCGACAGTGAGCAGCAGGCGTTTTTAGAAGACTATAAAAAACTGGTAGGTAAGTATCAGTTTAAGCCGCGAGAAGATCGCCGTAAGCGTACGATGGCCGTTTCATTCATTCCAGAACGTCAAAGAGGAGAGAACTAAGATGCGGGAAAAAGAACTTCAGCTTACAGCTGTTAAGGCCATGCTAACAATTCCTGAGGAGAAATCAGGTAAGAAACCTGCTGTATTAATTATTAGTGGTAGTGGTCCAGTAGACTATAACGGAAACACCAAAAAGTTTGCAAGCAACGTTTATCGTGATTTAGCAGCTGTCTTTACAGAAATGGGCTACGTTACGCTTCGTTATGACAAGCGAAATCTTGATGCGTTTTATAAAACGACGTTAACGGACCTCATTCAAGATGCAAAAGAAGCTTTTCACGTTTTACAAAATCAGGATGAAGTAGATGATAAGCAACTATTTATTGCAGGACACAGTGAAGGAGCAATAATTGCGACCGTGGTTGCTGAAGAGCTTCAGACTAGCGGATTAATCCTGCTAGCTGGTGCAGGACAAAACCTCATCGAAGCAACTGAGTATCAGCGGGAACGCGCTTATAAAGAAATTGCAGCTCAAAGCGGGTTTAAAGGTTGGTTATTTAAAAAGCTAAAGGTTATTGAAAAAGACCGACAAAAAGCTGATAATCTTTTAAAGCGTTTTAAAGAAGCAAAAGAAGACGTTGTGCGCGTGCAGCTTGTTCGCATGAATGCAGCATGGTGGAGAGAGCATATGATGGTAAATCCGCATCACTATTATGAAAAATTATCGATACCCATTTTAGCTATAACAGGCTCAAAGGATGTGCAGGCAGATCCTAACGCACTTCAAGCTTTGGATGAGTATCCTACGATTGAAACAACAATCATTAAAGATATGAATCACGTATTAAAGATACAAACACAAGAGCCTTCCATGCTGAAGCTGATGAAGCAATATAAGAAGACGTTTTCAGATCCAATTGCTCCAGAGTTACGGGACGTAATCAAAAGATGGCTTACGAAACAAACACAGGGAAGTAAACTCCATGAATAAACTGATTTTAATTATATTTACTATTGCTGTTGTTGCACAGCTGACGGGAATTGTTCTTTTATTTATAGATGCCAAGCTCGCCCTTCAGGCTTTTATCTACTATGTGGCAACAATTATTCTATTAGTTCCTTTATTGATTATAAAAAAACGGAAAACAAAAGAGGAGGATCCAAATGATTATCGTGACTACTGATAATGTATCAAACTATCGAGTAACAGAAACAATTGGGTATGTAAAAGGAAGTACGGTGCAGTCTAAAAATATCGGTCGTGATATTTTAGCAGGCTTAAAGAATATCGTAGGGGGAGAAATTAAAGAATATACGGAAATGATGGATGATGCTCGAAAAATCGCGGTTGCCCGAATGGTTAGAGATGCTGAAGAAAAGGGCGCAAACGCCATTGTCGGCTTCCGTTTAGTCAGTTCAGCTATTGCCAGTAACGCTTCTGAAATTGTGGCGTACGGAACGGGTGTGAAGGTAGTTAACAGTTAAGAATAGCCCCCTCTTAACTCGCTTATGAAAATATATCTATGCTAAAAGTTTTAGTTTTATTGTAAAAATATATTTACATAGAAATATTTACAAAGTATAATGTTTCACTGTGAAAAAGTTTATGTAGGGGGCAATATACGTAATGAGTAAGTTTTAAAAAATACTAACATCAAGTTTAATTGTAGGAGGATTACTAGCTGGCTGCGGTAGCAATTCTGATAGTTCTAATAGTGCAGCAGAAATAAAAGAAGAGCCAAAGGCATCGGAGCAACAACCATTAAAGAATAATGTTCCAAAACCAGAGAAAGATGAAAGCGGGAATTACATACTGAAGGTTCCTGGTCAAAAGGTAAAAGAAGACGGTGCTACGGCAGAACTTTTAAAAATAAAAAAAGTAAACGAAACAGTTGATATTTCACCACTAAAAGTGACAATTGAAGATATTAAAGTAATTAAATTAACAGATCTAGACGAAGAGTTTGCTGAAGGTCTAGAGTGGATGGCTGACACAAAAATTAACCCAGAAGAAACTTCTTACGTTCAGGTTAATTACACTGCAGAAAATACATCTGACAGCAATATTGAATGGTACGATATTATGAATGTTGTTACAGATAAAGGTGAACAAATCGATGGACAGCTCAAAGATTTTATTTCTGATGATGGAGATTCAGATTCACAGTTTATCGGTAAAGTTAAAAAAGAATATACCGATGGTTTTGTTTTAAAAAATGAAGATATCAACTCTGTTAAGCTAGTTTTCGGCTATACTGAAGATGAAGACTATAACGAAATTACACCTGAACAGACGGTTGAATACACGTTTTTTTATAATTAGATAAATGTAATTTCACAAGAAAGGAAGTAATACAAAATGAAGCATGTAATTGAAAAGATGAAAATGAAAGATATTCACTCTGTGCAACAAGTAGCCACAGAAAGTTGGCATCATACATATAAAGACATTATCCCTTTGGACGTACAAAACAATTTCTTGCGAGCTGCATATAGCACAGACATGTTGAAAAAGCGGATGGAAGAGTCGGAGCTGTGGGTAGCGCTCGTAGAAACGAAAGTAGTAGGCTTTGCAAGCTTTACGCCAGTTAATGAAAAAGGGGACAGCGAACTGCTGGCGATTTACTTACTGCCAGAGTATCAAGGAAAAGGAATTGGCACAGCACTTTTTGAAAAAGGAAGCCGTCATGTCAAAAAAGTAATTGTCCATGTTGAGCGCGAAAACCAAAACGGCATGTCCTTTTATCGTACACAAGGGTTTTCAGTTACAGATGAGTTTGATGAGGATTTTGATGGGCATCTCCTACAAACCGTTCAAATGACTCTTCAAATAAAGTAAAAATCAGTGAGTTAATACTGATTCTTTTTTTAGGACTAATTATTTTATTAAACTATGTTCTAAATAAACAATATTATATCAAAACCTTAGCACTTAAAACCTTTCCACAATATCATAATTTATTCATAATAACTACCCTTTTCATAAAAATAAAAATGCCTTTCTTTCCTAAAACGAGGTTGCTTTTCTTTTATAGAAAGCTTACACTAGTAAAGCATATTAAAAGGATGGTGTTTTATGAAAAATAGAGATAATGTGATTCCTTTTACTCCTAAGAAAAAACCTTCGCATTATTCCCCAGCTTCCGTTAAGTTAGATAAGAAGTTAGTGGAGTTTCTTGAAATCATGGACTTTGATGATCGCAATGATTTTTTAAACGAAATGATTGATTCATTCTTTCAATATGTAAAGAATGAAGAAGACGAAGTGCAATAAACGATAGGAAAACATCTTAACTAAACAGATGTTTTTTTGTTTGGTTTTATTTGTCTCCCCGACAAATGAGCTTTACTAGCATCTTCTTAGTAAAAGGCACAGGATATACGAATATATATAGATGAATTACATTCATTTTCACACATACTCTTCTCAACATATTTTCTTATTCCTAAAACAAAAAAGTGAGCTCATTGCTCACTTTTTTTGTTTGGGCATTATAATAGAAAGAACTGAACAAACCAAAGCTTATACGCAATCATCAGAGTACTTAGCATAATACCTGAAAACGCAGCCACTTTGTTTACTTTTCCTAACAATCCTACAAGTCCTAAGACGAAGGATAGTAGTAACATGGGAATTGCTAGCCAGCCGATAACGGGAATAATGCCTAGTAAAAAGCCAAACACCCCAAAGAAAAGTGATAGCGTTGCAACGCGGTTTCGCTGAGGTTGCTGAATAATGAGCTTTGTGACGTTTTCTGAAGCCATACCTTCACACCTTTTTTTATCCACAGCATGGGCAGATTATAAAGGGTTTATACGTGACTTTTTAGCTTCTTATTTATTTCATCAGCAGCAAATAATGCTCTTTTATCGCTTAATATGTCCCCTGGCTTATTTCCTTCTCCAATGATATAACCTTGAAAGTTCATATTCATAAAATCAAAGATATACTGAAACTGTTGAATAAGAGGAAGTCCCTTTAGATATGGATTGTCGCCTCCAACCGTAACAACATAGGCATGCTTGCCAGCCATTTGTTTCTTGAATTCTGGATAGTTTGCATCTCTCATTGAATGTGACCAGCGATCAATGAAATTCTTCATCACACCAGTCATCGTGTACCAATAGATTGGCGTCGAAAAAACAAGCGTATCATGACGCAATACTTCATCTATAACGTGATTGTAATCATCGTTGACTTCCGGGAAACCAGCTTCATCGTGACGCATGTCTTCAATTGGGTGAATGCTGTAATCTTTTAAGTATATTTCTGTGACTTCGATTCCTTCTATAACTTTTTTAGTTAATGTTTCGGTGTTACCACCTGGTCGATTTCCTCCATATAAAACAGCAATACTCATGGTTCATTCCTCCGTAGTTGTGATTTCTATACTTCCATTTTATAATGAATTAACTAATCATTGAAACGAATTATTTTAATAATATCAATCGATAAAACCGATTATAAGGAGCGAGATATGGATAGTAAACAACTTCAAACATTTATTCTTGCAGCGGATACGCTGAACTTTACTAAAACAGCTCAGTTGTTAAACTTTGCGCAATCAAGCGTAACGGCACAAATGAAAGCATTAGAAGCAGAACTTGAAACACCTTTATTTGAACGACTAGGAAAACGATTAGTCTTAACAGAAGCCGGCCGTAAGTTTCAGCAATATGCCAATCAGATGGTCACTCTACAAGAAGAGGCAAAAACGGCTTTAAGAGGAGGAACTGCATTTTTTGGTAAGCTCACTATTGGTGCACAGGAAAGTCAGTGTACGTACCGACTTCCAATGGTCTTATTAGAGTTTAAAAAGCAGTATCCTCATATGGAGATTGTTTTTAAGCCTGCTCATTCTAATGAGAGAGCTAGAAGGCATCTAACTGAAGGGGTACTTGATTTTGCGTTTATCATGGATGAAGCAAAACCACACGATATGATTACCATCGAACCGTTAATTCAAGAACAGATTAAAATTGTGACGGCTCCCAATCATCCAATTCAGAAGCGTAAAAAATTCAGCGTGCAGGACCTTGAAAAGGAGACGTTTTTGCTTACGGAAGAAGGTTGCTCATATCGAACCCTTTTAGAAGACGCATTCGCAGAGGCAAAGATTCACCCACTGAATAAGTTTGAGTTCGGCAGCATTGAAGCCATTAAACAATGTGTGATGGTTGGAATAGGCATTGCTGTCTTGCCTGACATGGCAGTTCGTAAAGAGCTAGAAGCAGGTAAAATGAAAGAGATTCCTTGGCATCCGCATTTAGCGCCTATATTTACTCACATAGCATGGCATAAAGGTAAAGTAATGACACCACCTTTACAAGCCTTTATTGATCTTACACGCAGTGCGTTTAAAGAAAACAAAATGGGGACTATTTGATTAAAAATGATATTGTAATGTAATAAAAAAGCTTTAAGTTAATCATAAAGAGTCGTTAGAACTAAGTTATATGACATAAAAGACATCATTTCAACAAGTTGTAACAAAATTTATACCCCTTTGAAATAATTCTGTAATAAAACTATAGTATTCTTTATTTACTGAATTGGAAAAAGGGGAAAATTTTGATGAAAAAACTAATTATTACGTCAAGTTTAGTTCTATTATCATTGTTTGGAACAGCAACTGCAACATCTGCGGCGTCAACTACATATAAAGTAAAAAGTGGAGATACATTATATAAAATTGCTTCTGTACATAAAGTGTCAGTAAAAGACATCCAGTCATGGAATAACTTAAAATCAGCAACAATTCGTCCGAATCAAGTGTTAAAAGTAGCTAAGCCACAAGCAGCTAAACCGAGTGCTAAGCCTGCAGCAAAAGCGTCTGCTCCTGCTGCGAAAAAAGAATTTACGGTTACAGCGACTGCTTATACAGGTAGTTGCAAAGGCTGCAGTGGAGTTACAGCAACAGGCATTAACTTAAAGAAAAACCCTAACTTAAAAGTCATTTCTGTTGATCCAAAAGTAATTAAGCTGGGGTCTAAAGTATGGGTAGAAGGTTATGGAACTGCAATTGCAGGTGATAAAGGAAGCGCAATTCGTGGAAATAAAATCGATGTGTTTATTCCAAACCAAAAAGAAGCCTTAAAATGGGGACGTAAAACGGTTAAAGTTCGCATTTTATAGTCTTTAAGTCATTAGCTAAATGGTGTTCTGCTATGCTATACTAAATTCACCATTTGCTTTATTAATTAATCTTTGTTTCTCAAGGCCTACTTATTCTAAATAAGTAGGTTTTTTATATTTTCTCTCTGAATGAAACAATGGATACAGGGTATACAAACAGTAAGAACAAAATATTTTTAAAGGAGAGAATGCAAATGGAAACGGTGAATACAGGTGAAATTTTTACCATTGTGGATGAAAATGAACAAGAGCAGGATGTCGAAGTTTTAGGAAAGCTAACGGTAGACGGAAAAGACTACATCGCTGTTGCGTTTGTTGAAGAGCTATTGATTGAATCAGAAGAAGATATTGACATCTTTTTCTTTTACATTGAACCAAACGGTGAATGGGCTAGTATTGAAGACGATGATGAATTTGAACGCATTTCTACTTTATTTGAAAATCTACATTAAACGAACCACGGCGACTGCCGTGGTTTTTTGCTCCCTTATATTCCCGCTTATAAAACTACACTCATTTTCAAATTCTATACGTATCTACACCATATAAGAGGTAGGGCATGTTCAAAAAAATAATGGTTATATTCCTTTTGGTTACCTGTTTTTTTCTGTTTTTTCAATGGGATGTAAAACAAGGATATAAAGAGTATACGAAGGCTCATCCATACACAGAAACTACATCGTATACCGGACATCTAACAATGTTTCCGGAAGGAAGTAAGCTATACACATCATTATTCACAGATATGAAAGAAGCGGAAAGCTATATTTACCTTCAATTTTTTATTTTTAGAGATGATCCAATTAGCATGAAGTTTATTGAATTACTAAAAGAAAAAGCCAAACGTGGCGTCGACGTGAAATTTTCGGTGGATCGCTTTGGTGGGAAAGACATTTCGTCATCGTTAATTAAAGAGATGCAAGAGAGCGGCATTGAGTTTGCTTTTAGTCGACCGTTGCAATTTCCTCATCTTTTTTATAGTCTTAACCACCGAAATCATCGAAAGCTTGTTGCGATTGACGGACATACGTCTTATATTGGCGGATTTAATATTGGAGAAGAGTATTTAGGCAACAACGAAAAGCTAGGATATTGGCGGGACTATCATCTTCGTATTCAAGGAAACGGTACGTATGAAATTGAAAAGCAGTTCTTAAAAGATTGGGAAGAAGATACGGGAGATGCTAAAAGCCCCAATGCTTTAAATAGAACAGTTCCTTCGAAAAATCAGTCAGCCTATCAGCTTGTTTTTACAACAGGAGAAACCCTAGAAAATCAAGTGTTAGATCTGATAAAACAAGCGAAACATGAACTTATTATTGCCACTCCGTATTTTATTCCAAGCGATACAATAATGGATGCGCTTAAAGATGCGAAAAAACGTGGTGTAGCAATTACCTTAATTGTGCCAGACCATACGGACGCTTGGTTTACTAAGCCACCTAGCTACCCTAAAATAGAAGAGCTTTTTAATGATGGAGCCGCTGTTTATTTGTACACGAAAGGCTTTTTTCACGGAAAGGTAATGATTATTGATGACAAGGTAGCAAACGTTAGTACAGCTAACTGGGATCCGCGTAGTTTTTACTTAAATGATGAAGCAAGCTGCCTCATTTATGATCAACACTTTATTGAACAGGTGAAAAAAGAGCTGAAGCACGATATGAAAGGTAGCAGAAAGCTCACAAGGGAAATCATTGATGACATTCCTATTTGGGAAAAGTCATTGGTGAATACGCCTGAATGGATTTACTATTATTTTTAACAAGCTGACGCATATTACGTCAGCTTGTATACTTCTCTAGCCGTTGCTTCAAGTATGTACATGACAGGAAGCTGAGTAGTGATGTTAAGTGGAAGGTTAGCAATTTTCCTACGCTCTTCCGTCGCGTAGTACGGAATGACGATATGAGATAGATGGGCTAACGTAGAAGATTTTGTGTTAGTAATGCTGATAATTTTACTTCCTTCTTCTTTTAACCGTGTAACTTGGCCCACTGTTTGAGGGGATTCTCCTGACACAGAAAGAGCAATGGTGATACTATTATCAAGCTGCTGAGCGTTAATTGGAAAGTAGGGGTCATTAATCGCAATTGAAAATTTTCCTAAACTTGAGAAATAGCGTGCTCCGTACTGCGCTAGTATACCTGAACTTCCAAATCCAACGAGTAAAACATGGTGAGCTTTTACTATTGCCTGAGCTGCCTCGGTAATAATTTCATCAAGATTTCCCTTTAATGTACGCTCCATAAATTCATACGCGAACTCTTTCATTCCTTTTACATCTTCTTCACTTTCTCTTTCTAAATACAGCTTTAGCTTTACTTTAAATTCACTAAATCCGTCACAGCCTACTTTTCTACAAAAACGTAAGATTGTTGAGGTGGATACGTGAGTGGCTGTTGCCAAGTCTCGAATACGCATATAGATGACCTGATTACCATTGTTTAAAATATAATTGTAGACGCTATAATCTAAGTCATTAAATGTTGAAATAACTTCACTTGAAAACATAAGTCATCTCCCTGTGTAACAGTATGTTTTTATTATGTAACAAGTTTCATTATGAGAGATACGTGTCTAAATTGCAAAATAATCTATATTCTTACAGCAAAAATTTATACAATGACACTAGATTATAAAAGGGTGGTGCTCACATATGGCAAACGTAACATTAAAGTTCCCGGATAACTTTTTATGGGGAGGAGCAACGGCAGCAAATCAAATTGAAGGTGCATTTGATGTAGGTGGAAAAGGGTTATCAGTTGATGACATAATCGAACGTGTGAAACCGGAAGACCGCAAGAAATTCCATCTGCCTTTCCCAACATCAGAAGAAGTTAAAGACGCATTAGCAGACGAAGAAAATAGACATTTCCCTAAACGCTATGGCATTGATTTTTACCATCGATATAAAGAAGATATTGCGTTATTTAAAGAGCTGGGTTTTAAAACGTTTCGCATTTCTATTGCGTGGACGCGTATTTTTCCAAACGGTGTAGAAGAAGAGCCTAACGAAGCTGGACTAGCTTATTACGATGACTTATTAGATGAATTAAGAAAAAACGGCATTGAACCAATTGTAACTCTGTCTCATTATGAAATGCCTCTACATTTATCTCTTGAATACGGAGGCTGGAAGAATCGCGTAGTAGTCGAGCATTTTACACGCTATGCTAGAACTGTGTTAGAACGATATAAAGATAAGGTAAAGTATTGGATTACGTTTAATGAAATCAACTCCATTTTAATGAGTCCCTTCATTAGCGGAGGTATGCTTCGAGACCAGGTTGAAGAAGGAAAGTTATTAGAAGCAACATTCCAAGCAGCTCATCACCAGCTTGTGGCAAGCGCAAAAGCAGTAGAAGCATGCCATGAAATAAATCCAGATGCTCAAATTGGTTGTATGGTACTTGGAATGATTAATTATCCAGACAGTTCGCACCCGGAAGATGTACACGCGGCGTTAACGGATCAGCGCAAGACGTTTTTCTTTACGGATGTTCAAGCGCGGGGTCATTACCCAACATACATGAATCGTTTCTTTAAAGAGCACGATATTGAGCTTGATATCCATCCAGAAGATGAACATATTTTAAAGAACAACCTTGTAGATTTTGTTTCGCTTAGTTACTATATGTCAACGGTGTCAGCAAGACCTGAAACAGCTGGTGAACAAGCAGTAGGCAACATTTTAACTAATTTAAAAAATCCGTACCTAGAAGCATCAGATTGGGGATGGCAGATTGATCCTGTTGGCTTGCGCACCCTATTGAATATGTTTTATGAGCGCTATGAAAAGCCGTTGTTTATTGTGGAAAACGGACTTGGTGCATTTGATAACGTCGAAGAAGATGGCAGCATTCATGACGACTATCGCATAGATTACTTGAAAAAGCATATTGAACAAATGAAAGAAGCGATTGCCGATGGAGTAGAGCTCCTTGGCTACACAGCTTGGGGACCGATCGACTTAGTCAGCTTTTCTACATCCGAAATGTCAAAGCGCTACGGATTCATTTATGTGGACCTTGACGATGAAGGAAACGGAACGCTAGACCGTTCGAAAAAAGATAGCTTTTATTGGTACCAGCGCGTGATTGAAAGTAATGGAGAAGAACTTTAAGTAAGTAGGAAAGAGGCTGGGGTTTGTCCCAGCCTCTTTTAATTTATTTTGTTTTCGGTGTTCCGTGAATATAACCAGGAGCTGGATTAAGCACTGGAGATTGACCAGTTGCTTTAGGATCTTCAACATAAGTGAACTCTCCTTGGCCATCAATGGAAGGTCCGCTTGCCCATCTGCCTTCTTTACTTTCTGTTCCTTTAGAAAAATCCAAGAATTGGTGAGATACTTCTTGCTTTTCATATTCTTTATTAAAGGTAGAAGGAACAACAAATCCTTCTTTTGCTTGCAGCTCTTCAATAGCTGCCGCCCATTGGTTTTGATGCATGGTGTCTCGAGCAATTAAGAAAGAAAGCATGTCTCTAACTCCCGGGTCGTCTGTCATTTCATAAAGACGAACGACCTGAAGTCTTCCTTGTGTTTCTGCGTTAAGGTTTGCTCTAAAATCTGCTAATAAGTTTCCGCTAGAAATGGTATAGCGAGCAGTCCAAGGATAACCAGTGCTATCGTTCGGGCTCGCTCCTAAACCATTTACAATTGCATGCTGCGGGTTCATTCCACCCATAATACTCTTAATAACAGGGTCTTGAGCTGCTTGTTCTTGCTCTTCTACTGGTGCTTTGTCCAATAACTGTGCAATCATCGTTGCCAGCATTTCAACATGACCAATTTCTTCTGTGCCGATATCTAGAAGCATGTCTCTATACTTTTGTTCTCCTCGACAATTCCAACCTTGGAATAAGTATTGCATCATAACAGAAATTTCTCCGTACTGTCCACCTAATACTTCTTGGAGCTTTTTTGCATAAACGGGATCTGGTTGAGTAGGTTTTGCTTTATATTGAAGTTCTTTTATGTGGAAAAACATCATATCACTCCTTATCTGATAAGTACACTATGTTAAGATGTACAAACAAGTAATGAATATACATATTTTGTAGAAAAAGGAATAGATGAAATCTATACCTTGAATGAAACATAGTAATAATTTATCTGTTGACCAATATACCCTTATGGGTATAAAATGAATTTATTCCACACATCCAAGAAAAGCTAAAGCTACTAGGACAATCAAAAGGAGGAGGGATGAGATGAATAATCAAGATATAAAAGCTAAAGAAACAACGAAAGATTCAAAGTATATTCAGCAGCATCTCGCCAATGAGCGTACGTTTCTAGCTTGGATCCGAACGGCTATTTCAATTATTGGTGTAGGATTTTTAGTAACGAATCTACACTTTACAATGAGATCAACGTTATCACCACTAGGTAATCAACTGGCAACTTTAATTGGCCTAGTATCTGTAGCTGTAGGGATTGTTACAATCATTTTATCTGCAGCTGTATATGTTAAAAAAATTAAAGATATCAATAATCAAACATTTCGTCCTCCCGTCATCAGTATGATACTTCTTGGAGTATTTATTATTATCATTTCACTTATATTTGGTGCCTATTTCTTTATCATTTAAGAGCTTTCACATTGGAGTGAAGGTTCATTTTTTATTGTTTTATATCGTATTAACAGATATAATCTTATTATGCGATATAAAGGTGGGTATCAGACATGGAAAAGCTAAATGAACACTTCACGTCAATTTATTATTATTTACGACCTGAGCACGATGAAAAGATATCACATCAAAGCGTCCGCATTTTACAAACGCTTGAAAAAGAAGGAGCATTAACTGTGAGAAACATTGCAGAGAGATTTTCAATTTCTCATAATACAGCTTCTGAACACATCAAGAAGCTGGAGAAAAATAACTGGGTTTCTAAGACGAGGTCATCAATAGATCAGCGAGTTGTTACTATTCAGCTAACGAAAGAAGGAGAAGAAGTTATGCGTTTAAATACGCAGTTAGACAGTGGGAAGCTAGAGCATGTAATTAATCAACTCACTTCTGCTGAGCAAGAAAAGGTAATGCATGTGTTTCAACGACTAAGCGAGGTAGCTAAAGATGTATACGGCCGTTAAAATCTTAACTTCTGCGCTAATCATAGGACTTATCACCGAACTTGCTAGGAGGTTTCCTCTGTACGGTGGCATTCTAGCTGCGCTTCCGCTAGTCAGCTTGCTAAGCGTAGTTTGGTTAACTGTTCAAGGGCAATCATCCGCTCAGCTTCAGCAGTTTATATGGGGGGTTATTATTGGCTTGCCTGCGACTATCGTCATGCTTGTTGGTGTCTTCATCGCATTGAAGCATCAACTTCCGCTTATAGCTGCTTTAGCCATAGGTATCATGTGCTGGCTAGTATGTTTAAGTTTACAAAAGGGAATTGAGTTACTTATCACAGTAAGATGATATGGTTCAATTGAATCATACTGTACAAGAGATACTTATGCTAAAATTGTAAAATGATAAATAATAAGCCAATCCTAGGAAGTTTCCCCATTTAAATAATGGTTGGAATTTTACTTCTTAGCATAACGTTTTTTTAAAATTACGGGTTTACTATTTGGTATCAGCGCAAAAAACGTTGAGTTAGACTGACGAAAAGCGGAGGAAAAAAGATGAAAGATATTATCGCAGAATTAGAGAGAATGAAAAAAGATATTTCGGAGCGGTTTGATAGTTTAAAAACAGATATTGAGCAGGATTTAGGCGAAATTGATGAACAGATAGAGTCATTGGAGAAGCTGCAAACATCACCTGATAAACAAAGCGAATAACATATACATAATAAGTAAGCGAGTATAGTTGAAATTAAACACAAAAAGGATGCTATTTTTTAGCGTCCTTTTTGTGTTTTAATAGTACTTGCTTGTAAGAAAGTGAAGATGGTTATCCCTCATCTTCAAAAATAATCATCACGCCAACAATTTCTTTTAGGCGATTATATTTTACTTTTACTTCGTACATTCCGTCACCATAACCAGATGTTGAGACTGCGCCGTTTGAAACTGCTATTCCTTGCACACCTGAAGCGTCTATATCCTCTACGTAATTTACTTCATTACTGATCAACGATGCATAGTCAAAAATTCCAGCTTGAGCAGAGTCAACACCAATTAACTTGTCAAAAAGAGCCCATTTTCCAGCTGGCTTCTTTTCTCCGTGATATACCGTTAAATGTTTGACAACTTCTTCTGCTGTATATGATAGTGCAGCCGTCCATTTTCCGTTTTTTACATTGGTCAGCTTGATTTGAAGTTCCCGTTCTTCATTCGGCATATAAGATGGATCAGAAACAATTAACTTTCCACTAGTTACTGTAAAGTTCCCAAGTACTTTGGGCTTCTTAGTATACGCTTTAGGCACATGCCAATCGATAAAAGTAAATAAATTTAATGATTTACAGTCCACTTTTGTTGTTTTAGCGTACCAAACATAGATCTGTTCCTGCATGAATTTTTTCCTAACACGGTAACATAATTTATCTCCATCTGAGTTTTTACCAATACAAATCATATTGCTGGGTAGGTGTTCAGGTCTTTTTACAGTGTTGTGTTTTACGATGTTAGATGAAACTGCTAGCTGTTCATCGCTTGGAAGAGAAAATAGCACCCAATTACCAAATGTTGCGCCATTCGTTTCTAGAAAAAGCTCTTTATATTCATCTGGGAATAAAGCGCCTAATTCTTTTTCTATTCTTTTCAATTGGAGCTTTGACACTCCGGAAACCTTTGTGCTTGAATCAATCATATCAATTACTTTTTTCATTTGTCCTCCACTAATAGCTACCAATTGATAAGTTTTTATTTTAACTTTAATAAGCATTTATTTCGATAACTGTTAGAAAAATCCTTTATGTTGTGAGTAGGCTAGGCATAATTAATTTAATAGTAACTGTAATCTATAACAGCGAACCAGCAAATTCTCGGTCTAGTATACTCATGATAATGTCCGTTTCGTATACGCCGTTGATGAGCGCACCTTCACGCTCAACGCCCTCTTGCACAAAGCCGCACTTTTGATAGCACGCAATAGCACGCTTATTAAAAGCGAGTACGCGTAAATCAATGCGGTGCAGCTTCAGTTCGTGAAAAGCGTACTGTAAGATAAGGCGCGTAATTTCAGTGCCGAGACCTTGATTCCAAACGGACGGATCAAATAACCCAACCGCGTAGCGGGCACGGTTGTCGTGTTCATTCATCACAAGTCTGGCTTGACCAACGAAGCGGCCGTTATGTTCTACACACCATTCAAGTTTGTTTTTACGAATAGCTTCGACAAATTTTAATGCACGCTCTCTTGTTTTGGGCTGAATATCGGATGAGGTACCGCCATACATACGGACAAGCTCTGGATGTGTTTCTATTTGAAGATAATCATCAACGTCACGATCAATGGGTTGACGAAGCATTACTTTGTCACCTTGGATAATAGGAGCACGATTCACTTACTTCACCCCATTTATGTAGAAGGTTTATTTTAACTTGTTCTTTCAAGTAGACATACTGTTGGGCATTTGTATCTTGAAAAGCTTCACTGCGACTTGAAGGAATATGCTGATACGATATAGGTTGATTAAACTGCGAAGCGGTTAGGTCATAGTATTCATCATTAATCCGATTGTAGAAGTGCCAACCTTCAGCAGCGGGTGTTTTTACAAGATCTCCTCCAAGCAAGTCGTGGATTACTAAAGATGTGACCCCACACTGACCTTTGGCTGGATTTTCTTTCGTCCATTTTGAGCTAGAGTGGAGCGACCATGCCCTTGTGAATACGCTAAATAGGGAGGCGATATCAATATTTAATTCACTCATGCAAAACCTCCAGTGTTAATATTTTCTATATTCTACCTGATTATGTAGAAGATTGCTAGATAACGACAAAATTCAATGAACAAAATGCACAAAATGCACATAAAAGACGTTTTACTTCTTAAAATGTTTGGAAAAAGATGCTACAGTTGTAGTATGATATTATTATCAACACTCTATTTAAAAGTGATTTTGGTGTTTTAGATGCGAAATTTTTTTACTTTTTCATCACTTTTGAATAGTTTCTAATCATCATACAATTAGACTGTGATATAGTTATAGTAGTGGCAAAAAAGATAGGTTCCAACATCACGTCTCAGCATAGCTAATTAAAAAAGGGAACATCTACATCTTTTTTGAAAATTTAGGGGATGGGGAAGGTTATCATGAGCAACGTACAGACAAAAACAGACGTTATCTTAATAGGCGCCGGTATTATGAGCGCGACTTTAGGCTCGTTACTCAAAGAGCTGGCACCTGAGTGGAAAATTAAAGTATTTGAGTCACTGACAGACGCGGGAGAAGAAAGTTCAAACGAATGGAATAATGCAGGAACGGGGCACTCTGCATTATGTGAGCTTAACTATACATCTGAAAAAGCAGATGGATCTATCGACATTACGAAGGCAGTAAAGATTAACGAACAGTTTCAGCTATCAAGGCAGTTCTGGTCTTATCTTGTAAACAGCAACTTAATTGGTAATCCTAAAGACTTTATCATGCCGATTCCGCATATGAGTCTGGTGCAAGGGGATCAAAACGTTTCCTTTCTGAAAAAGCGTTTTGAAGCGCTTTCAAAGAATCCGTTATTTAAAGGAATGGAGTTTTCAGATGACCCAAACAAGTTAAAAGAATGGGTCCCACTTATTATGAATGGTCGTAAGGTAACTGAACCAATTGCGGCAACTAAAATTGATGAAGGGACAGACGTCAATTTTGGTTCTTTAACGCGCATGCTATTTGACCATTTGAAAACCAAAAATGTAGAGCTTAACTATCGACACAGCGTGAAAAACATTAAACGTACAAGTGATGGACTTTGGGAGCTTAAAGTTCAAAACTTAAACACGGGCATAACTGAATACCATCAAGCTAAGTTTGTCTTTATTGGAGCTGGTGGAGGAAGCTTACCGCTTTTACAAAAAACAGGTATTCCTGAGTCAAAGCGTATCGGTGGATTCCCAGTAAGTGGACTCTTCATGGTCTGTAACAACCCGGAGGTTATCGAGCAGCATCATGGCAAAGTGTATGGAAAAGCAAAAGTGGGTGCACCACCAATGTCAGTACCTCACTTAGATACGCGCTATATTGGAAACAAAAAAGCGCTGCTGTTTGGACCATTTGCCGGGTTCTCACCGAAATTCTTAAAAACAGGTTCAAATTTAGATCTTATTGGCTCAGTGAAGCCAAACAATATTTTAACAATGCTTGCTGCTGGGGTTAAAGAAATGGCCCTTACAAAATACTTAATTCAACAAGTTATGCTGTCTAATGAAAAGCGTGTGGAAGAGCTGCGTGAATTTATTCCAAATGCAAAAGGAGAAGACTGGGATATTGTTGTAGCTGGTCAGCGCGTACAGGTTATTAAAGATACGGAAGCTGGCGGAAGAGGAACGCTGCAATTTGGTACAGAAGTTGTAAGTTCTTCAGACGGAACCGTAGCCGCACTTTTAGGTGCCTCACCTGGAGCCTCAACTGCTGTTCACGTCATGCTTGAAGTGTTAGAAAAATGCTTCCCAGAGCAAATGAATGCTTGGGAGCCAAAAATCAAAGAAATGATTCCATCATACGGCATGTCGCTTTCTGACAATCCAGCGTTTTTCGAGAAGATTTACGCATCAACTTCACATGCGCTTGGCTTAAGCGAGAAGGAATCAGTTTATAATTGAGAGAATACTATAGTTAGAAGAGAACCCATTACCTTATGCAGGTAATGGGTTTTTTTATAAAGAAAAGCGATAAACTTTTCTTTTCGTGATTATTTATTGAGATAATAAGTATTTTGGTTTATAATGGAATTAACTATTAAAAGATTGAATTTTCTGAAATATAAAAGTGGTTACAAAGTTAATCTCAACAATGAAAGCTTGAAAACAAACTAACATTTTGAGGAGGGGCTTTTATGGAATGGAAGTATTGGAAAGTCGTATTACGCTATGGTCATGTAGGAAAGCGCAAAGATGTGACGGTTGCACGCTATCTCGTAACGCCCTCTCATTATAATTTAGTCATGGTAATGGACATTGGAAAAGAAATGCCGGGGGTGAAAAGTGAGGGAGTTGTTCGATTAACAGAAGTCGGGTTAGAAGAATACCTGACTGGGAAACGAGAAGAAACGGAAAACTTTTATTTGCAGCAGCTTTTCAATTATGAGCTGAGAGCATAGGAGAAACGTTCATTAAGAAACACCGCTTAATTCATTTCTTCTACTACCTTCATCTTCTACTATTCAAGCTGAATTGTTAACTGTTCCACCACTAGCCTTCAACGAAAACGGTATTCATTGTGTTCTAACATAGAAACCAACATAGCTGAAAGATAGTAAAAGAGAGCTGATGGCTTATAGAAATAGCCAGCGGTTCTTTTTTGTATGTCCTTATATTGAAGTGCTAACTCCCTTAACAATTAAACGTTGACTAAGACCTAAGACGTAGTTGAAATTGATGCTGGGGCTGCTGTTTCAACATTGAATTCTTCTCTATACTTAGTACATACAAAACATAGTTGGAGAAGATCGTATGACTGAAATTATATTAAATTTTGTAGAAGAGTGGGGGATTTGGGGTGTACTCCTTTCTTTGTTTATTGAAGGAAGCGCGTTTCCCTTTATTGGAACATTCTTTATCGTAACGGTAGGCTTTATTTTAGATTTGTCTTGGTTTGAAATCGTTGTGATTTCTCTGTTAGGCAGCTTCTTATATGCCGTAGGTAGTTATCTTCCTTATTTTATTGGATACAAACTAGGAGATTCATTGGAGAACAGATTAAGCCCTGCGAAAAGGGAAGGGTTAAAAAAAGCGAAAGCTCATTTTAGCAAATATGGCATTTGGAGCGTCATGATTTCAAGCCCTCTTCATCTAGGGAATGTTGTTCCTTTCCTAGCGGGCGCTTCCAACATGAATCTTCGATTGTATACATTACTAACCATGGCCGGAATTGCTCCGACAACCTTTCTGTTTTTAAGTATAGGTCATTTTTATGATGGCGATACGGAAACTGTAATTAAAATCATTACAGATTACCAATCCGTACTGCTTATTGGCTTTGTAATTATCACTGCTTTATATATCGGTTGGAAAACATATAAGTTACGTGGAGAACGAAAAGTAGCTGTAAATAAGATAAACAATTAGAAAGCAAAAAGACCTCTATTAACCACCATCCACTTTCTGTTAAAATAGTAACTATATAGAAGGAAGGGTGGGTTGATATGACTGTAACTCGTATGTTTAATCCAGTTCTTGCTTTAATCATTTTTGGAGCGGGGATATGGATGGCAAGTATAATTCATCCATTGTTTGGATTAATAGCAATCTTAGGAGGAGCACTATTAGGCTTCTCTAGCTTATCGCGAAGCGGAATCACACTAAAGAAAAACGCCAATGTTTTACTTTTTGCATCCTTCGTTTTTTTAGTAAGCTTATTTTCAATAACTTACTTGGTTGCATCGGCAGTTATCTTGAATGTCTGAAAAAGTTTTAAGTCTGGTAGCAACTTTTAAAAATATACGCTAAACAATTTCCTGAAGGTATAGAGCTCTTCAAAACTATATATAAATTCTTGTAATAGCTTAAAAACCTCCTGTTACTTTGTTAGGAGGTTTCTTTTCATACACCTTAGTCGATATAACGAGCTTTTTATTAATACTAATCGAAATAGTTAATTACATCTCAGAAAAACTATGTCTCTCAACTTTGCAAACTCTAAAAGAAAAATTTTTATACCATTCTGTTTTGCCTTTATTTTGCGCTATTCTATGATATGAATTTTCTTTCCAAGCTTTTATTGACTCTAAAGAATCCCAATATGAAACTGTAATCCCTAAGTCTTTATCTCTGGCGCTTTCTATTCCTAAAAAACCTTTTTGGTTAGAAGCAAGTTCTACCATTTTATCCGCCATTACTCCATATCCCTTGTCTCCTTCGGTTCTCTGTGAAGCAAAAATCACTGCAAAATAAGGAGGTTCAGGGGTTTTTGCAATGCCAACCATATGTTATTCCTCCTTGAATAGTAAAATTAAATCTATCTTAGTTTTACTTTTTAACTAAACAATTCTTCCAAGAAAAAGTGATATTTATCTGGAAGTTTGTCACTTTTCCTCATTAATTCGGCTCGGTATCCTGATCGGCCTGATATCACAATTTCATCTTTTTTGATCGCAATCTTGTATAAGCTTGCTCCTGCGTAGAATGTAAGTAAGTTATCGATAAAGATTTCAGCGACTTGGTTCGTTTGTAAGTCAGTAACTCTTAAATGAAATGCGGTTTTGGTTACGTGGTCCTTTGGTATATGGTAAACAACTTCAGCTTTGTATCTTTTATTCTCTCTTTGAAAATAAGTAAGTTCTTGGTTTAAGCCGTTTTTTTCGACTTGGGAGATGACGCTTTTTATTTTATCTCTATCTAAATGATCAACTTCTGCAAGCAGTAATAAACCTTCTGAAATGCTTTGGAGCAGCATTTTTTCCTGCTTCGTATCTGTGGCTTTATTAAAGCGATCTAAGTCAATGCTTCCGTAAGTCATCTTGTACCAAGGCTCCAAAGCAAGTTCCTGCTTAGCTTCTAATAAGCTTCCTGCGATATGGATATGTATGTGGCTGTATGAAGGTAAGTATACTCCAGCAGAACGCAGTAAATTAGAGAAGAGTTCAGAATAGCGATAGCTGAGATCTTTAAATAAATCATAGGGATCATTCACTGTAAAACCCTCAATTAACTTATCGAGCGGTCTTTTGGTAAGTTTGTCTTGTTCCATTATACAGTCGATACGCTTGGCATAATTACACTTTTTGGTGAACTCTAAGTTGGCCTCATACTCGCTTAACTCTTTCTGAGAAGAAGGAGCATGTATCTTTAGCTGTTCGTACTGAGATAATAGCCTTTCTTTGTCATAGTAACATTCTTTTTTAACGTTTATTTCTTCAGCTTTATGAATGGTTTTTTCTATCGCTAATAGACTAGCGGTAAAATCCTCCAGGTTCAGTTTTTGATCATTTTTAAACTCCTGCACGATTTCCATCTCTGCCATGCTTCCATAGAGTAAGCGTAATTTTAACGTTTTTTTAGTACGTGGTATTTTTGAAACAAAGTGAATGTAGATGCATTCAAACGCATCGCCATGAAACGTCCCGATTAAATGTTGGTTTAGAAATACCTCAAGCACTTCTAGTGTAGGGTTACTCGTTTGCTTTGTCTTAAAATTTTTATATTCCAGTAAAAACCTCATGAATTCACTCCTTTTTATAGGCGAATATTTGTTCTTATATTAATTTTACTAGGAAAAAGAAAAAAAGGGAATTTTTATTTTAAGTGAGGGACCAATATAATTTGTGAGTTTTAAGCTAAAGAAAACTTAGTTAATAATTAGCTGTGTCCGGATTCTTTTTCTTTCGAATGAGAAAAGAATAAATTGAAATAAGTAATTCTGCAAGTGGATTTAACCACTTAGTTATCTTATTGACTAGAATAGCAACAAAGGTAGCCACTACTATACTTCCTAATACGTCCCCAGGATAATGATGTCCTACCCAAATACGTGAAAAGCCTGTTAATAAGGCCATGAACAGCATAACTAGTCCCACTTTACGATGACGCATCCATATGAACATTGCGATGGCAAAAGCTCCCGTTGTATGATCACTTGGAAACGATGCGTCTGCAGCATGTGGGATTAAAGTGTTAACATCATGAGAGACAAAAGGACGTGGCTCATAATAAATGAAGGCAATTAGGTAGTTGACAAACAAAGCAATAATACCAGTGAACCCTGCATAAAAAGCACTCTTTTTATAATAATCATCTCTAAATACCCAAAAAAGTAAAAGTGCAAGGCCAAACATGTAGATAGCATTGTTTGTCCAAAAAATCATAAACTTGTCTAATAAATCAAGACGTCCTGCCATTCCGTGAATGGACTTGAAAAGTTCGTAATTCAATTAAATAACCTCTCTGTTTTAAAAAACAAATTAAGAAGAATTCCTAAAAAATATCATCATATCAACGGTTTATGAAAAAATAGTGAAAGTACAATTAAAAGTTAACCTTGAGAGAGTTAAGAATAGCCATTTTAATACCACTTAGAATGTAAGACTTATCCTAAATAAAACTTATTTTCCATTCGTGTATTTGCTATCGTGAGCTTTATATGGTACGATTAACTTAATTATTTTTGTTCGGTATAGAATCAAGAGAAAAGAAATCTGTTCTATCGAAATTTCAATCTTAAGATAGTATGGTTGGACAAGGGTAGTAATACATATGTGGAGTATTCCACAGCAGGAGGCAATACTATGGAACAAGGTACAGTAAAATGGTTTAATGCAGAAAAAGGTTTCGGCTTTATCGAAGTTGAAGGCGGCGAAGATGTATTCGTACATTTCAGCTCAATTCAAGGCGAAGGCTTCAAATCTTTAGACGAAGGTCAAAAAGTAACGTTTGACATCGAACAAGGTCCACGTGGCGCACAAGCTGCTAACGTTCACAAAGTAGCATAATTAAATTAAGTAAAAAAGACTCCACCTCGGAGTCTTTTTTACTTATGAATTCAAATAAAAAACTTTATGATTTTAATCGAAGAAAGGGGAACGGTTATGGCTGAGAAAATGTTTAAGGATGGAGAAACCGTAAGCATAAAAGCATCAAACGAATCCGTGACAATTTTAAAAGGGCAGTATGTGAAAAACATGAAAAGATACTCTTATATCGTGGATAAATATCCAAGTACTTTTTTCTTTGAAGAAGAGTTAATAAAACAGAAATAAAAGCGGGTTATATAAGGCTTAACCTAGACAATAACGACAGCAAAAAAGGAGCGTAAATCGCTCCTTTTCAATTGTTTAAATAGTGTCATCGATTTTGTAAAAACGGCCTTCATCATTTCTTTTATATGCGCTCAATATAGACCAACCTGAGTTACCCTCAGGATGTGATTCATTTCTAAGCATAAAGTTAAACTCCTGTTTTTCTAGTACATCATCACTTAATTTTATGACGCTGTATCTCTATCTTCGAGTTTAGTAAATACAATCGGTTTTGCACTTAGCATTGGTGATAAGTTTAATTTTAACTGGGATAGCTTTCCTTCGGTTTCCATTTCATATGCAATTAATAAATTCATTTCTGAATAGGAAATATCCCACTTTACGGTGAACATATTGTAATGATGATGTTTCATCTCCATATGAAGGGATCCCCATTTTAAATGTAAAAGGTTATTTTGTATATCAACTTCAATTTCCCCATATGCAGGGTGCTCAAATACTCCCGTATACTCTTTTAATTCATGTGTAGGGCTTGTTTCTTTTACTTGTGGAAAAGGTTTATCTAACTCTTTCATTATTTCTTTAAACTTAGCTGTATCTTCCGCAGATCTTTGATGCCAGTCAATTGGATTTAGCTCCAGAATCTCATCATAAATTTGATTTGCAAGGTAAGTTGGGAGTAGAGTCGTTCCAGCGTTTGTCAGAATAACAAGGCCGATATTTTCTTCTGGTATAAAAGAGATGAGCGCTGAAAATCCATCAATGTTCCCACCGTGATGAATGACTTTGTAACCGCGATATGCACTAATAAACCACCCAAGTCCGTAGCAAGTGAGCGTTGTTTCTGATGTAGATAGCAGCGGATCATCAGGAATTGGAATATGCGGTTCATACATTTGCTGCAGTAAATTTGGTGTAATAAGTTCATGCTCCCCAGCTTTCCCTTGATTTAAATGAAATAAAATCCACTTAGCCATATCTTCTATCGTTGAGTTTATGCATCCCGCAGCACCAACTGTATCAATGTTACGCAGCGGAATTTTAACGATTTCTTTATCTTTTTCAATGTATGGAAGTGCGTGGTTATCGTTTTCTTGTGAAGTAGTAACTGAGAAATTTGTATTTTCCATATGAAGAGGTTGCAAAATATGCTCACTTACATACTTCTCCCATGTTTGGTTCGTGATTTTTTCTACCATATAGCTCATAGTTACATACATTAAATTATTATATAGAAAAGATGTGCGAAATGGTGCATCAAGCTCTAAGTGCTTAATTTTCTCCATAATTTCTTTTCGCGTGAATGAAGATTGATACCATAATAACTCATGACGACTTACCCCAGAACGATGGGAAGCTAAATCACGAGCTGTAGTTTGTGAGCTTACAAGAGGGTCATGAAGTGAAAATGTCGGAAGATACGTTTGAATAGGCTCATCCCAGTCAAACTTTCGTTGTTGAGCAAGTAAACTTAGAGAAAGGGTACCAAAAGCTTTTGTAGATGAGCCAATTGCAAACAGCGTGCTCGGTGTAACGGGTTTTTTGTGTTCAACGTCACGGTATCCAAACCCTTCAGAAAGAACAATTTCTCCATCTTTTACGATTGCGACTGCTGCTCCTGGTACATTTAGCTCTTTCATCATTTCTTTTGTACAATTACGCAGGTGATCTGTAAGAGAGGACTTTATTTTTTGCATAAGGCTTTTTCTCCTTTACCATTTTTTTCTACAAATAGCTTACTTCGAGGTAAGAAAGGAGAATACCTTCTTGTTAACAAAGATGTCATAATTTCTAATAATCTATTAAGCAGTAGATTAATGATTTCGATAGAAAAAAAGACAAGGCAAAACGATTTAATTGGTTTTATATTTCCGGTGCAAAAACTCACTTAGTATACCACCAGAAAGAAACTCTTCACTAGGCTCTTAGGAATTGAAGAAATAGAAATTTCATTTGCTCCAACAAAAAAGCACATTCAGCATTCCAAATACAAAATATCCTCCTGTTATACTAACATTTAGAGAACAATAAACTTATTAGTTATTAATTGACTTCCACAAATGTTCTACGTTACTATTGAAGAAACTTAATACTCCAAAGGGGAGTAGCTGTACAACACAGTCGTCATTACGAAACAGTGAGTTTCCGGCTTTGTTGGCAATCTTAATTGTTAGCAAGACCTTTGCCTACGCTTTTAGTTAGGTAAAGTGTGTCTTTATAAATTAAACGCTTTTATCTACTAAAGAGATAAAAGCGTTTTTTTATTTTTATCGATTAAAAATGAGTATGAGGAGTGACTATTTATGTTTAAGAAGCTGTTTAATTCATTAACGAATAATAAGCATTACAGCAGCAGTGATTATAAGAGAAGAAAGTCGAAATCTTTTAAGAGCTACAGTAGTAGTGACGACTATAGAAGAAGTCATGATCGTCACGACAGTTATGGTCACCACCACTATAAAAGAAAACGGAAGAGTGGTAGTTTCTTTAGTAGCTGAGTAAAACAGTGGGTACTAATAAGTAGTATAAAAATAATGCTAAAAAACAAAAAGGAGAAGTCTTTTTTATAGAAGGCTTCTCTTTTTTTATGGTGGATAGTAGGAGGGATGAACCACTGATTTCTACGCTGCCAGCTATATATGTTTTGTTAAATACGTAAATAGCGTTCGGAAATGTTGATTTAACTGAAGTTGTAGAAGACGGTAAATTAAGAGCAGTTCGATTAGATGATGGTTTAGAAGAGTTGTTTTTGATATTAGCTCTGTTAGTCTTTACTATTGATTATTAGATAAGAATTAAGGAGACCCTAATAAATTGAGTTTTCTTCATTCTTTAATTAGCTAACGCCCTGTTTAAGATGAATCAGTTTAATCCTTCTTACGTTTCAGAATGACAATCTCAACGAATTCATTACATTTTTCCTCAGCTTCAGTTCTTAATTTGACTGTAAAAAGTAAAGGGTAATCAGAGTTTTTCATGCTGAAGGCATCAAACATTCTAACATCATCCTCAGAACAATACTTCAAAAAATGTCCACACCCCTTGTTCATTTTATATCCAATGGCTTCAATGAGATTATCATTTTCATCGTCATAATAGGTTATATGTAGTGAAACAGTTGACACTTAATGGACCACACATGTCTAATATGTGTGGTCCAATTTTATTACCTTCTTCAACTAAAGCGTTTGATTGTGGAGGATCGTCTTTTACCTTCAATCGTGATATTAAAATATTAAACAATTATGAAGTTAATGGGGCTTTTTTTTGAACATTGGCTTTTGCCCATATGTTGCCCAACGCCAAATGTATTCAACAGGTCCGTATTGAAAGCGTGTAACCCACCATTTACTTACAAGTATTTGAATGATGAAGAACCCAAATACTAAGACAAAGCCAACTGTATAAGAAATACTACCGTATAGCCCCAATCCGTAGCTATAAAAAATGAACGTCATGGCAATAGACTGAAGTAAATAATTACTCATCGATAGACGTCCCACATTAGCCAAAGGTTTTAATAGCTTTTGTCCAACTTGCGTTTGTGCCGACAATACGATTACCATCATGTAAAATAATGCGATGAATGCACCACTAAATTGCTCTTGTATGTTTATAAGGAATAGGTTATCGATATAAAAAGAAGAAGCTATTCTCGCGCCAAACCCCAAAAGAAGTCCAGTTATTAATAAACCAATCAATAAGCGTTTGTGCTTGTCTACATCAATAAGCCACCTTTGTTTTGCAAATGCAGCACCTAGTAGCATTAACCCTATTACACCAATTCCAAGTATAACAGCACTCATTTCGACGTTCATATATATCCAGTCTGTGGCACGCTGTTTTAGAATTTCTAAAATACTTCCATTTTTATAGGTTTGAATCGATGTCTGGATGGCTTTCGAATTTTCGCCGAAATGCTCTTGAGATTGCATTGGTGAAAAGGTTGTAAGTAAAACAGGAATACAGTAAATCGCGATCCCAATACGTAACAACATTTTTCCACTAAATTGATAAACCAAAATAAAGAAAAAACCTGTAATAGCATACGTAATTAAAATATCACCATTCCAAATAAGAAAGGCGTGTATACAGCCGATGACGAGTAAAATCGTCAATCGACGTGCAAAAAAAGTTGGGAAATAGATGCCTTTCATTTGTGATCGTTCTGCAATAATCATCGCTCCGTAGCCAAATAAAAAGGCAAACAGTGGATAAAAGTTTGATTGCGCAAACAAGTCAACGATTCCAGAGAAAAATTGATCCATCATACTCGGCCAATATGTAGATGAGTCTAAGTAAAGAAACGGGCTATGAAATGTAGGCATATTTACTAGCAAAATCCCAATTAATGCAAATCCTCGTAGAACGTCAATAGCAATTGTTCGGTTTTTTTCGGGTAAGGGAGTAAACAGTTGTGTCATTTTTGTACCTCCGGTAAAGTATTCGTCGTTGTGAAAACGACTAATCGTGAGTATAAAGTATGGAGTAACTCTAGAGTAAAGGGTTATTTTAGAAATAATTTTGGGCGAGGTTTTGAAACACTAAAAACGCCTATCTACAAGATAGACGTAACGTATGACATGCTTTAAAGAGGTTGCTAATTCACCTCAAACGATTTTACTTTCACACTAATTTTTGTAATATAATCTTTTTCCTCTTTTGCTACCATTGAGTGGAGTAAATATTCCTCATAAATATCACCATCTAGCTCGAAACACTCGTTTTCTAAATGTTTAAGTAAAGCAGAGTACGCTTTATAGATCTCATCATATGACCCTTGATGATAAATGATGGCGTAATGTCCTGCGGGCTTCTTCCTAGCTGAAGCATTATCTAAGCGACAAAATAAGTAGTTTAATCCTTCTACATCGCCCTTTAGAAATGCCTCTTTTGAATAAACAACTCCGTGTGCCGCGGTACTTTTTACACCAAGCGTTTTTAGGAAATGAGTGCAAGAATCGTATAACGCCTCCATGGATACAGACCAGTCAATTTTTTCTTCACTGTATACAACGGGTTCCTCTTGCAACTTTTTAATGATTACTTTCCCAAAACAAACGTCTTCCATCTCTTTGGTTAGTGTAACGACACGCTCAAGGAAAAATTGAATATCTTGTAGCTTTTGAATTTCAACAGCTACTCTGTCGCGTTGTTCAATCGCTAAGTGCTGTAATGCCTGTATATTAGGGGCCTCGAAATACGTCTTTAGTTCCTTAATGGGCAACTTAACTGTACGAAGCGATTGAATGGCAACAAATTGATCGAACTGCTCAAACGTGTAGTAGCGATAGCCATTTGGATGGGTGCCCGCAGGCTTAAATAAATCTATTTTATCGTAATAGAGCAACGTATCTTTATTAATTTCAAGTAATTTGGCAAATTCACCTGTGGAAAATGTTTTTTCTACGTTATTTTTCATATCTTTTCACTACTCCCTTTACTCTAGAGCAACTCCATACTTTACACTGTTCATTGTGAAGATAACATGTACCAATAAATTAGGCAAGAAGTCACGGTAAAAGGATACCACTTGTTCATTTATTATGACTTGAATGATGAGAGGAGTAGAATAGTACCACTTCATCTATTACCAACGATGCTTACGCCTTGTAAGCTCGCTTGTGCTATGCCGTTTTCAAACAAAAAGCAGGAACAGCTATTCTTTTGATTAGGTTTGGTTGAGCTTTTGATGTATTTAATGGTGAGACATATTAAATTCCTTCACTTTAAGAAAATAAAGGGAGTTGAGGAAAAAGTTCATGGCTTTCATTGATCAGCTAGTTGAAAATTAGGGGTACGTTGCAATCTTTATTGTGCTTGCTCTTGGATTATTTGGTATACCGATTCCCAATGAAGAGTTGATATTACTAGTTGGATATTTGATGAAAATCGGCATATTACATTATAGTTTGTCCCTTCTGGCGGTTTTTAGTGGCTTACTCATCGACATGTTGGTGAGTTACGAGCTAGAGAAAGAGTCGGTCGTCCATTACTAGGTTGGTTTGGGAAATAGTTTAGATTATCAGGTATATTGAGTGGTAAGGCAGAGAACTGGGTTAAAAAATACGGAGACCTAGCCATCATTGCGAACTACTTTTTACCTGGTATGCGACACCTTATGGGATATTTTTGTGGCATTTTGCACTTGCCTTTAAAAACATACACGCTGTATACAGGGACAAGTGATTTCCTATAGAGTTTACTCTTCTTAACAGTCGGTTGAATTTTTTAATTAAAGATAGAAAGGGTTTTTTATAAATGACAACACACGAACACATTACGTTAGTACCTGTATCCCAGGACGAGCTAGCAACATTTAAAAAAGAATTACAAGAAGCGTTTATGAAAGGGTTACAAGATAGTTTTCAAGAAGCGGAAAATCCAACAGAAATGGGACCAATCCCAGCCGATGAGGACTTCGAGCATTCGCTTACTGCCAAAGATTCGGTCGTGCGTCAACTGATACACAACGGTGAAAGAATCGGCGGAGTTGTTTTAAAAATTAATGAGGAAACGCAGCGAAATGAAGTGGATTTCCTCTATACATTAGCTTCTGCACACGGTAAAGGTCTTGGTACAAAGGCGTGGCAGGCAATCGAAGCAGCATTCCCAGAAACGAAAGTGTGGGAACTACACACACCGTATTTTGAAAAGCGTAATATTCATTTTTACGTCAATAAATGTGGCTTTAAAATTGTGGAGTTTTATAACCATAATAATCCAGGACCAAATGTCGAAGGGAAAGAGCCAGAATCAGATGAAGAGTATGAATTTTTACGTTTTGAAAAGATCATGCTGAAAGAGAGTTGTGAATTGTAATGAAAGGAAAAGTGTCACAGCTCTGGACACTGATGAATCGCAGTCAAATTGCGAAGAATCAATTAGTCTTTTTATTTTTCATTTAGACGTAAAGGCTCAAGTTTTATACGAGTTTTTGAGGAAAGGAACAAGCAACCGTAATATAGAGCGGATATTAGATGGTTGGTAAGTATAGGTGGTAATTAAATTTTACGGATTTGACGGGGATAGTAAGGTGAAATACCCGAACTTAACGTTAAAAAAGACTAAAGAGAGCTTAATAAAAGTAAATATTGAAGAGCATCATTTAGCACTAAGTGAAGAAAAAGTGCCTTCATTTAACTTTACTTTAACGGAAAGTGAGGGAAAAGACGTATTCCGCACAATTAAAGCACACCAAGGTCAATATAAGCTACCTAAAGTATTTCTATATAACTATCAATCTAAATGTGCTATGTGTAATATTACTGACCCAAAATTGCTTATAACAAGCCATAGCCTTCAGCTACTTTAAAATTATAAAAGGAGTTGTGAAATTCGCCTTCTTATTACGTTATGGTTTAATTTTAACGGTGGCTAAACTATTATTGTGTTTATGCATTGGGTACCTTTCAAACTGTTTTAACGCCGTAGCTTATACAAGAAGTTACGGCTCTTTTTTTGTCTAAACTGTGAGCCTTTTACCGTGTTATCTCCTATAGAATATGAATGTAAAACGGGAGCATAAAACTGCCCTGTTATTTGTTGAGTAATTACAACTTATTTGAAGGGCTAAAACGGCTATGTTGCAAGCTAATATCTTCTACGCTAAATTGCAAGTATCTACGTAACGTTGCCGTACTGCTACGCTCAACTATTTTCATTAAAGACATTATGTCTCAAGGTGTAGTATTAATTCCATGAAAAAACGTTTTAAACCTTTCAGTTTATCGTTAATGGCTAACAAAGTTTTAAGTCACGAAATAACCAACTAAAACGTTTATTTCTTTAGCTTTATGAGCAGCGACATTTAAACGAAATAGTTTTAGGGTGTCTATCTATAACTTACGATCAATATTACCTTTAATTAAGGAAAGCTGTTCTATTCTACATACTTCAAGAATTTCGTAACGTCCGTTTTTTGGCAATATACAGGGAGCATAAAAGGAAATATAAGCAATAAAAAGCGGGGAATCATAGCTTCATTAAGGTATTCTCATCATAAATAAAAATTTATATTGACAATGAAATGACGTTCGTTTTATAATTATCTCGAATTAAAGATATTTTAATTAAAGATAAATTTAATTAAAATTAGAAGTAGAAAGTGATGATATTGAATAAAAGTTTAGCAGAAACCGTTTTTAACCCTTCAGAAAGCTTCTAAATTTAAAATCAAAAAGTTATTGAAGATTTAATTATAGCTTTTAGTGATGAAGAAGAAATCTCTCATTAGGATTTTGGGGAAATACAGTATTGCTAACTATAATCATCAAAGTTAATAAAAATTATAAAAAAATAGGAGGAATTAAAAATGATTAGTATTGGTTTATTATTAATTCGTTTAGTAATTGGATTGTCATTTATGGCCCATGGAGCTCAGAAATTATTCGGATGGTTTGGTGGTCATGGATTAAAAGGAACAGGAGGGTGGTTTGAGTCCATTGGAATGAAACCAGGTGTTAGAATGGCCTTAATAGCTGGGTTATCAGAACTTGTAGGTGGTGCTTTATTTGCTGTAGGCTTTCTTACACCTCTTGCGGCTCTTATGATTGCGGGAACAATGTTAATAGCTATTATTAAGGTACATGGTCCAAACGGCTACTGGTCAACACAAAATGGTTATGAATATAACCTTACATTATTAGTTGTTGCTATTAGTATTGCTATAATCGGTCCAGGATACTACGCAATCGACGCCCTTATTTTCTAAAAGGAAACATGGTCAAGTAAAGAATAATTTATTAAAAGTAGTTAGATACGTATACTTTGTTACTCTAGAAGTTAAACATATGAATTTTTGGATAATATCTCGAATTCGAGATATTATCAGTTTAATCATTTGAGTTTGTTAAAGGGATATCTTTTATATAGCGTACCTAGGTAATTTTGGTTAGATTGAATATTCCATTGCTTTATGAAGGACAATTAAAATAATTATTAAAATATGGTAAGGGAGAGATGAAGAATGACAAAAAAAACTACAGGAATCCATCATATTACAGCGATTGTAGGTCATCCACAGGAAAATGTTGATTTTTATGCTGGTGTACTAGGTTTACGCTTAGTCAAACAAACAGTCAATTTTGATGATCCAGGTACGTATCATCTTTACTTTGGTGATGAAGCTGGAAAGCCAGGAACCATTATTACCTTTTTCCCGTGGGCAGGAGCACGCCAAGGAGTAATAGGTGATGGTCAAGTAGGTGTAACTTCATACGTAGTGCCAAAGGGCGCCATGGATTTTTGGGAACAGAGATTATCAAAATTTAATATTCCGATAACAAAGATGGAACGATTCGGAGAACAATATTTAGAATTTGACGATCCTCATGGTTTACATTTAGAAATTGTTGAAAGAGAAGCTGGTGAAAAAAACACGTGGCAATTCGGTGAGGTTACACCTGAAGTAGCGATTAAAGGCTTTGGGGGAGCAACATTATTATCTGCTCGTCCTGAAGAAACAGCCAAGTTATTAGAAGATGTTATGGGTCTTGAAAAAGTAGGTGAGGAAGGAGATTTCATTCGTTTTCAATCATCTGCTGATATCGGAAATATCATTGATTTAAAGCTAACGCCAATCGGTCGTGGACAAATGGGCGTTGGAACCGTTCACCATATTGCATGGCGTGCTGAAAACGATGAGGACCAGTTAGAGTGGCAAAAACACGTAGCTAGTAATGGATATGGAGTCACAGCTGTTCGAGATCGAAACTATTTTAATGCTATTTACTTTAAAGAACATGGCGAAATTCTATTTGAAATTGCAACAGATCCACCAGGCTTTGCACATGATGAGTCACACGAAACAATGGGAGAAAAATTGATGCTGCCTAAGCAGTATGAAACTCATCGAGCTCAGCTTGAAAGAGAATTGCTTCCTTTTGAAGTGAGAGAACTAGACTAAATTCGAGTCTGAGTGCTTATTTTGCTTTCAATTCATCAATCTAATCTATTTCAATTAAGAAAAAAATGATAAGAAAAGAGAGGTCTTTCTATAGAAAGACCTCTCTTTTCTTATGGAGCGTAGGGGATTCGAACCCCTGACCCCTTCGCTGCCAGCGAAGTATTCTCCCGCTGAACTAACGCCCCGATATGTATGTTCTCTTTTATTTTATAAATCTCTATAACGTCTGTCAATTCGTTTTTCGTATATTTTCGAAATAAAGCAACAATTTTTTTAGGTTTCATTTTTTCCACACATTTATTTAGTATAACTAAAGGTGAATAAGTAATGATATCAATATTGTAAGCGTTAACTTATTGCGTTCATTACTTAATTTGTATAGATCTGATACTAGGGGGAGCATTGGGTGGAAGCAGTTAAATTAACACCAAAACCAAAAAGACAAAGAGAGGTACACAAAAAGAAAACCTCAGCCGCTATTTATCAAACAGTGTGGAGGTGGCATTTTTATGCAGGACTTATTTTTGCACCATTTTTAATCATATTAGCGTTTAGCGGTGCGGTGTATTTATTTAAGCCACAAATTGAGTCAGTTCTTTATCACGACCTGTATTACGTAGAAGAAAAAGGAGATATACTATCTTCAACAAAACAGATAGATGAGGTCCAAAAAGCGTATCCAGAAGCAGCTATTACTTCAATAAAATATTATGATGATCCACTTCGTACAGCTGAGATTGGGATTATGACAAATGGAGAGATGTCTTCAGCATTTATAAATCCGTACACTGGAGAAGTAGCTGGAACTCTCTCAGATGACGAGAAATTCACGACTATTTTCAAAAAGATTCATAGTGAATTGCTCATTGGCGGAACGCTTGCCAATCGACTTGTAGAGCTAGCTGCCTGCTGGGCTGTTATTCTATTAATTACGGGTCTGTACATATGGTGGCCACGAAATAAAGCGTCGATATGGGGAACAGTTTTGCCAAGGTTTAACCGAAAAGGAAGAATATTTTGGCGAGATATGCACGCTGTTCCTGCATTTTGGCTATCCTTATTTATGTTAATTTTAATTCTAACAGGACTTCCTTGGTCAGGAGTGATGGGAGAGCAAATTAATCGACTTGCTACGTATTCAAACACGGGCTACCCACCATTTGCACATAGCTTTGGTGAAAAGCCTGAATCAATTGTTAAAACAAAAGACGTAGCAGAGGATATACCGTGGGCTGCAGAAAACATTCCAGTTCCCAATTCATCTGTTACTGGCTACGTGCCGCTTTCTCTTGAGAAAGTGACTGATATAGCACAAGCTGAAAAAATTCAAAAGCCATATACAATTTCAATGCCTCAAGGTGAAAAAGGTGTTTATACCATTTCAACATCTCATACTAAGCCCGGCGATAATGCAACTCTTCACGTTGATCAATATTCAGGTGCTATTTTAAGCGATGTTCGCTTTGATGATTACGGTATTATGGGAAAAGGAATTACAATGGGAGTTGCGCTTCATGAAGGAAGGCTATTTGGCGTAGCAAATCAAATTCTTGGCCTCATTACGTGTCTTGGATTAATTGGTTTAATTGTTAGTTCGTATGTTATGTGGCGTAAGCGAAAACCTCAAGAAAGTTCCGGAGCACCACCTAAATCAAAGGACTCCAAAGTGACAAGAGTTGTTTTCTTTATCATGCTTGGACTCGGGATCGTCATGCCACTTGTTGGAATTTCAATCATTGCGGTATATTTGTTGGATAGGTTTGTATTTTCAAAGATACCCTCTGTTCAAAATTAAGTGCGTAACTTTTCGCTGCTTGCCTTGTTTCATGGCAAGCAGTTTTATTATACGTAATAACCTTCAAATATGTTAAAATAGTAAAAATATTCACTAAGTAAATTGGAGGCTATTATGAAATACGACGTAATTGTAGTTGGAGCCGGCTCGATGGGAATGGCAGCCGGTTATTTTTTAGCAAAAAAAGGGCAAAGAGTTTTACTTATTGATGCCTTTGATCCACCCCATACGAGCGGAAGCCATCACGGCGAGACGCGCATTATTCGCTATGCATACGGAGAAGGAGAAGAGTACGTACCGCTTGCACTCCGAGCAAAAGAGCTGTGGGAAGAGCTAGAAAAAGAAAGCGGACAATCGTTCTTTTTAAAAACGGGAGTACTGAGCGTAGGAGAAGAGACCTCATCGTTTATTCAAACAGTCATTGCAAGTGCAAAAACGTATAACCTACCACTTGAAGTGTTAAACGCAGTTGAAATACATACGAGATTTCCTGGAATCACTGTTCCGGATTCGTTCATTGGCTGTTTTGAACCAACCTCAGGCGTTTTAAAATGTGAAGATGCTATTCGCACTTACAAAGAGTTTGCGTTAAAATACGGAGCTGAGCTGTTAACGAATCATCCTGTGAAAGATATCAAAGTAGCAGAAGATAGCGTAAAGGTGCATACAGGTGACAACGTATATGAAGGTAAACGTTTGGTTCTTTCTGCCGGAGCCTGGTCCAAAGAGCTGTTAGCTAAGCTAGGACTCAATCTTCCTGCAACACCTATCCGCAAGACCTTTGCGTGGTTTGAAGCAGGTGAAAAATTTTACGGAGAAGGGAAATTCCCTGCGTTTTCATTTGATACAAAAAGTGGGATGTACTATGGGTTTCCAAGCATTGACGGAGCTGGTTTGAAACTAGGCCGTCATGATGGCATTCAGCAAGCCCAAAATCCAAATGAAGAGGTGGCGCCTTTTAACGATGGAGATCGTGCAGAACTGGAAAACTTATTTCGTAGCTATATGCCGCAAGTAGGAAAGCTGAAGTTCGGCAAAACGTGTATGTACACGATGACACCAGATGAAAACTTTATTATTGATACGCACCCATTGTATAAAAACGTTGTGTTCGCAGCAGGTTTTTCAGGGCACGGATTTAAATTCAGCAGCGCTGTTGGTGAAGTAATAAGTGATCTTTTGACTACAGGTAAAACACCGTATGACTTATCATTATTCTCAGCAAGTAGATGGGAGGTAGAATAATGAAATTTTCAATTGTAGACGTATTTTCACAAGGAAAGTATACGGGAAACCAGCTAGCTGTTTTTAAAGAAGCAGGACATTTATCAACAGAAGAGATGCAAAAAATTGCCAAGGAAATTAATTTCTCTGAAACAACGTTTATTCTATCAAATGAGCCTACTGAAAAAGGGTATCCTGTCCGTATTTTCACACCTAATGAAGAAGTTCCTTTTGCAGGCCATCCAACGTTAGGTACGGCATTTGTTATTCAGCAAGATTATTTAAATGGTGAAGAAAAAGATATCTTGCTTCACTTTAAAGCGGGAACCATTCCTGTTACATATAACGCAAAAGGAAAGCTATTCTGGATGAAGCAAAACCAACCTACTTTTGGGAAGGTATTAGATTCGAAGGTCGCTGCAGATGTACTCGGCTTAGCAGTCGAGGAAATTGATCATCGTTTTCCAGTTCAGGACGTATCAACAGGACTTCCTGCCATTATCGTTCCACTCGTTTCGTTAGAAGCAGTGAGAAAAGCAAAGGTCAACCTGTTAAAATATAATCAGCTTATTCAAACAACAGAAGGGAAGACGCTGTTCGTATTCTCAAAGGAAACCTATGACTCTATGCATGATATTAATGCGCGAGATTTTGCCCATTACTATGGAATTCCTGAAGATGCCGCTACAGGAAGTTCTAACGGCTGTTTAGCTTCTTATCTTGTTCATCATAATTATTTTAATAAACATTCAATATCAGTAAAAGTCGAACAGGGTTACGAGATTGGTAGACCATCACTTCTTCATTTAAATGCTTCGCAAACAAGTGATGGAATTGATGTGTATGTAGGAGGACAGGTTGAGAAGATTGCTGAAGGGAAATGGGGATAATTTTTTTCCTTTATAAATAGTAATCATACTGGTTCTTTCTACAGAAGCTTGGTCCAAAGATCTGTTAGTTCAGCTAGAACTTCATCTTCCTGAAACACCAATCTGCAAGACGTTTGCTTGGTTTAAAGCAGGTGAAAAATTATCAGCCCTCTATTATTTTATTAACTGTAAGTAAGTGGTTACTGTACAGCGCTATTTTTCATAATTTAGTTGAAATAACGAAAGAATACAGCAATCTATTTTTTTCTTTCCCTAAGAAGCTTTTTTCTATCATCATCGTTTCTATACTCCATCCAGGATGTTTTGTCTTGAAGCAATTGTCTATTATTACTAGCTAATTTTAAATCACTGCTATGACAGTATTTCATATTTAGTGATTACATTAATTATGTAAAAGATACTTAATCATGACAATATATGTCGTAATTAAGTATTATACTAGGTGTCTGTGTAGGAATAAAAATTACTTATGCAATAATTAATGGACATAAAAGTCTAATTTTATGATGATAATATTTACTATTACTTTTTCTCCTATTTTGTGTCTGTTAATAATTACTGTAATATTTGGTTACATTACTACACATATCGTATATTCATTAGATAAAAGAGAGGAAAAATTATGTCCCAAAACACAGCACAAAGAAAGATAATTTTAGATTTAGCAGTAACTTTAGATGGATTTATTGAGGGGAAGAATGGGGAAGTTGATTGGTGTATCATGGATTCTGAGATGGATTTTATTAATTTCTTAAACCAAATTGATACTATTTTATATGGTAGAAAAAGTTACGTGGAGTGGGGGGAATATACTCCGAAAACAGGGGGATCTGATAGTGACAAGGAAATGTGGAATATCATTCATAGTAAAGAAAAGTATGTATTTTCCAAAACGCTAAAAGGGACAGAAAATAAAGCAGTATTTATAAATGATAATATTTTAGAAGAAGTAAATAAATTAAAGAATAAGCCTGGTAAAGACATTTGGCTATATGGCGGAGCAAACCTTATAACAACTTTTATTAATTTAGAGCTTATTGATGAATTCAGATTATCCGTTCATCCTCTTATTTTGGGAGAAGGAAAACCAATGTTTATCGACATAAATCAGCGACTTAATTTAAAAATGGTTGATACAAGAATGTTCTCCTCTGGCGTTGTGCAACTAATCTATCGTTTGAATAAAAAGTAATATATTGCATGTTACACGCTAAACCATTATGAAATGATTAATAGTAATTTTTACTTCTTCCATAATGAGGCTCAATTTTGAGATAAGGCTTATATTATTAGGGGATCCTGACGACAAAATGCAGATGTTATACGGTAATACATTTTCTGGAATATAATACCCTAATCTTTCTCCTTAGCAGAGAAAGATTAGGGTATTACCTTTTACTGACGTTTCAACTACTCTTCAAATGTCATCACTTCAAAATCTTCTTCTGTATCTAGTCGAATTGGAGTTATTAGTTCAATTGAGTTACCATCTGGAGCATCAAAATAGATTGCAGCATGCGCTTGAAGATTGTTAGGTAATACAAGTGGCTGGCGATGTTCATCAAAGCCAAAAGAAGTGCGAATGGCAATCCTTTTTCGTTTAGCCATTCTTTCGCATGTAAAATATCCTCCCTAGCAATTATTTTATTCCTAGAATTTTAATTATGTTGACAAAAACTAAATGTTATATACAGCCTAAAGGAGAAAAATCTTACTGCTCCTGCACAGTGGGGTTCCCCTGTTTAAAATAGACAATTTGGTGTGGTGCCTCACGGTGTCTTGCGTAGTGTGCTCATCATGTTTGTTGTTATTCCTAATAGAAAGGTTAGATATAATAAAATTAATAGACAGAATATTTAAATAAAATACTTTTATTTGTAATCGCTTTCATTTATAATGAAATTAGGTTGGATAGCACGCGTGGCTGTCATTGTATGTGGCGTAGGCGGGGCCAGTACAAGATAAAAATAACTCATTATACAACATACTTCATACACAAAGGGCAATAAGTTCGTTGGCTTGGTACTTACTAGATCGCTGCACAAAGCCAACTTGTTTCAATGTCGTGTAGCACTACTGGAGATAGAAACCGTTGTAATTCTCGTGAGAATAGGTGTAATTCTTCAGAAAGCAAGAAATCAATAAAAAAACGTCATCCTTTTCGAGTATTTTATTGAAAGAATAATTAAAAAACTACGAGGAATTTCCTTTATTTAGTTCATGATCTTTGGTACTATATAATGTAGAGATGTAAAGAAAGGGGAATCTATACTACCTATGTGGATTAACTTGTAATGATTATGTAATTGGATAGAGACAGCTGCGGTCCTTAATTCTTAAGGATGCGTTTATTTGTCTATCTAAAAATCATTCAAGGGACTCATGGTGTGGACAATTACATTCCCATTGCCAAACAGATACCTTTGTATATCTGTTTTTATTTATGGGCAAAAATACATCTCTATTGACACAATTATAGCGTCCCTAAGTAGGGGGAATTTTAATGAAGAATCAGTACGAAAACGAAGAAATGCTAACAGGAGGGAATGTCTCAAACGTATATCGTTCAGGAGATACCGTACGCCGGGACTTAAAGCCTGATAGTGTTAAAATTCATAAATTATTAAAACATTTGGAGAAAAAAGATTTCCGTTATACGCCAAAGTTTCTAGGTATTGATGAAAAAGGCAGAGAGATCTTGTCATTTATTGAAGGAGAAGCTGGAAACTACCCGTTAAAAAAATATATGTGGTCGGATGAGGCTTTAAAAGAGATCGCAACCATGGTCCGTCTGTATCATGATGCGGTGAGTGACTTTCCAATGGAAGAACGTTGGCAACCCATTGATAACACTCCGCAGCCATTCGAGGTAATATGCCATAACGATTTTGCCATCTATAACATTATTTTTAACCATGAAAAACCAGTAGGTGTGATTGACTTTGATTTGGCTGGTCCTGGTCCAAGACTTTGGGATATCGCCTATACGCTTTACACGTGCGTTCCTTTAAGTAGGTTGTATCATACGGAAGCAGGCGAAGCCATTTATTACGATTCATCAAAGGATGCTGAGCGAATCAAACAAAGGGTTAGATTGTTTTTTGATTCCTATGGTATAGAGGGTATAGAAAAAGGATTTTTAGATATGGTATTGCTACGAGTAGAAGCATTATGTAAAACCATGCAAAGGAAAGCCAAAGAAGGCGATATGGCTTTTCAAAAAATGATTGACGAAGGACATTATGAGCATTATCAAGAGGAACTTCGGTTCATTCGCGAACACGGAAGAGAGTGGATGTAAGAGAAAATTCTTGGTGAACTAACTATGGAGTTTAGCTTAATAAGTGAAATTAAAAAGTCGATTCCTTAGCAAGAATCGACTTTTTAGGTTGTAGTTCGCTTTCATTAGGTTGATGGCGATGTGACGCTACCCCTTAAAGTAGTATTTCACTAAAGGGTATTCAAAAATTTAATAGAATTAATCTATTTGGATCTCATTGAATGCAAAAGGGGAGAAATATATGTTTGAAGAAAAGGTAGGGATCATTACAGGGGGGACTTCGGGGATCGGTTTAGCTACAGCCGAATTATTAGCAAAAGAGGGCATGCGTGTCGTCCTAGCCTCTCGAAGTGCTGAAAGAGGAGAAGAAGCCCTTTCTATAATAAAAAAGTGGTCACCTAATTCTATTTTTATTAAAACTGATGTTACGATTAGTGAGGATGTCAAGAATCTTGTTAGTCAAACATATTCTACATTTGGTAAGATAGATATTGGCTTTAATAATGCAGCTAATACAGAGGCTTCATCTGCTGCTACCCATCAGTTTAAGGAAGAAGACTTTGATCATTTAATTAATGTTACCTTAAAGAGTGTATGGCTTTGTATGAAGTATCAGCTACAAGTAATGACAAAGCAAAATAATGGTGCCATCGTGAATACATCCTCAATGGATGCTCTCTTATGTTCGGCAGGAACTGGCGTTTATGCTGCTGGAAAAAGTGGTGTTATTGCATTAACGAAATCAGTTGCTCAAGAATATGGCCATCAAAATATAAGAATTAATTCTCTTTGTCCAGGTGCATTTCGTACATCTATGCTAGAAGAAAAATTTTCAACTTTGTCTCCAAAAGAAAAGGTAAAACTAGATGAATCATATAAAAGCTTAAATGCCTTAGGGAGAATTGGTGATCCATACGAAGCAGCAAAAGCAGTGAAATGGTTACTTTCTGATGATGCATCTTTTGTTACGGGTCAAAACATTATTGTAGATGGTGGAATTGGGTTTAAATTTACATAATCTTGTAGAACTAACAATCCAGCTTATTACTACTGATAATCTGGATTATGTTAACTAGAATTGAACCCTTTATACATATAAAATATATGTATCTAAGCATTTTGAAAGGAGTTATTCACTTAATGAATCTTCCTAATGGAGTAACGGGTTTTTATAGTTCAATAGATAATAAACCGAATGACATAGATGAGAACCATTTTAAAAATATATGCTTCAATTTGGTTAGAAAAAATCATGGAAAAATATTAAAGACTGATGAAGCAAATTTAGCAACTAATTTTTTAAAGTTAAAAGTAGATATTTTTAACCGAGAGATCTATGTGTTACTCAATGCACATTATCCTTTTTTAGCTTTTGCTTCTACTTTTGAATTTCAACATATTAATTTTATTGATGATCTTGTCTTATCAAAGGATTTTATGCCATTCTATAAAGTTTTAAGTAAAGAAGAACTTAATGAACCTTTAGATATAAGAAAAAGCAAAGGAGAAGTAAGCCTAGAAAATAAAAATAAGTTGAACAGCAGTGAGTTAGAGCAAATCTTTTATTGGAAACCAAAAACGGTTGGGGAAGTTATGTTCAACTTTTGGGATTGACCTTATGAAATAAGCTTCTCTTACTACAAGATTATTTCCGATAACACGTTTTATGGTAATTAAATAGTTGTCAAAAATAAACTGAATCTTAATTCTGTCTAATTAACAACTTATTTTTTAGATATATCATCATATATTTCTAAAATAGTTTCGTAAGAGCTATCTTCTTTAAAAAGTTCATTACTTTGTAAAAATATAAAAACATTCTCTAATTCTTCTTTAATTGCATTAAGAAATACTTCTTTAGGAATCAATGGTGATTCAAAAATTGTATTTTCTATTGTATTAATATCAATCGTTGTATCTTCAATTTCAGGCATTAAAAATCTAGCTATTTTTAATTGAATATCCTTACCTAAGTTAGTAATCATGCATTCTGTTTGATTATCAAGTAATGTAATATTTATCTCATCTTTTTTGCTAAAACTATCAAAATATTCACGATCTAAAAGTAAAGAGAGACCTTTCCAAGTCATAAGTATATCAGTGGTCCAATCATCTTCAGTAAAAATTTCATTATTATCGATAGTTAGTTGTACATACCCCGGAATATATAAAGCAGGACCTTCTTGTTCCTCAGCTGTTTTAACAGCTGCTTTAATAGCCTCTGAATCAGTAATTGGTATATATCGCATTTTCTCTGAAGTTACAAAAATAGAATCTAATTCATTAATAGAATCGTTTGTTAATAAATGAAAAGAACCATGCTTTATATTTGAGATATAAATAGTGAATTTAATATTCATATTATTCCGCCTTTCTACTTAACCGGATATAAGCTTGCAATATAATCCTTTTTGATTATAAGTTTATAGTTTACACCATTTACTTTATAAATTACTATTGCTTCTTGAACTTTTGATTTAAGGTCTGTTTCCATAGCTCGAGATTTTTTACTAACAATCGTATCAACTAATTTTTTTATATCATTATTAAAATTAAATTTAATTAGAGGATACTTATCTATAAAGGGATATAATTACTTTAGTTAGATAAATTAATTAGAGAGCGAGGGAAGCATATGGGACTTGATATGGAGATGTACGGTAAAGAAGATCGGTATCTTGATTTTAAAGAGATTGAAGAGTCATTACATGGTGCTCTATTTCACACAAATAATAACTGGGGAAGTTATTTGTATTTGAGAAAAATTAGAGATTACTATTTGACTAATGTAGAATTTAATCGAGGCGAAATTGATAAATTTATAAAGGATTTAGAGAACATAAAAATATTTATCCCTGGAGATTATCATCCAGCATTGAGCAAATTAATAAGGGTATTGAGCAATCATGAAATTCAGAAAATATCTATAGTAGGAGACTAGTGGATAAATCAACGATGTATAGAAAGATGTATAAACAATAAATTTAACACTTAAACAATCCCTTCTATTTCAAAGGCTTGTCTAAGTGCTTGGTTCCTATAGGAGACCTTATATAAATTAAATAACTTTATTTATCTATAAATGTTATTATCTAGATTATGAATATAAATACAAGCTGGAATGTTTATGAAAAATAGGTCAGTTGTAGCTTACGCTTTAATCTTCTACCATTGTGATTTCCACGAAATAAGAACTACTGTATTTAGTACATATAATCAAAAAGTATCATTTTCCTTTTTGTGTATTGACTCTAAGTGTGATTAGGATATAATTTACATTAATTTCATAGATTTACTTCTTTATCAAGAGCAGGTGGAGGGACAAGCCCGATGAAACCCGGCAACCGGTCGACATTGATTCGACACGGTGCTAATTCTTGCAGCTTTTAGAGCTGGGAGATAAGGAAGAGGAATATTGTCTTTATGATACAAAGCCTCTTTCTTAGGAAAGGGGCTTTTTTGTATGGAGAAAGGAGGATTTCTAAAGACAAAGCCATTGTATAAAAACAAAATACTGAAGGAGAATGAAAATGAAACGACCGATTATATCAACATTACTAAGCCTCTCTTTATTTACTGGAGCACTTCCAGCGGCTGATGTACTTGCAGAAAGTAATAAGTCAGGCGAAAGAAAACATAGCCTGTTCAACACAGAAAAATACGACTACATAACGTATGACGCACTTAAACAAAAACTGACTAACTATGCAAAGACAAGCAGCAGAGTTAATTTAAGTATTACAGGTAAGTCATCTACTGGCAAAGACTTATATACCGTTACGATAGAAGATTCAGAGTCTAAGAGTTCCGCTGAGAAATATAAAACGCTCCGTAAACTAATGACTGATAACCCTGTAAAAGCTCAGCAATATTTGAAAGATAATCCTGATGTAAAAGCACCCATATTAATTCATGCATCTATACACGGTACAGAGTTCGTAGGCACGGATGCGGTTATCGATCTGATTGAACGTTTTGGTTATGAAAACGACAAGGAAACGAAGGAGATTTTAAAAAATTTTACGTTAATTATAAATGTCAATGCTAATCCAGATGGAAGAATAGATGCAACAAGGTTTAACGCTGAGGGAGTTGATTTAAATCGAGATTTTGTAACACAATCGCAGCTAGAGACAAAAGCGGTGGTTAAACAAATTGTAGATTATAACCCGTTACTTCTCTTAGATCTTCATGGATACGTGAAACAGAGGGGAGCTGCTAAACATCCTGGCCTCATTCTTCCAGGAACACCTCCTCATAACCCGAATTATGAATATGATCTGTTATATAAATGGATGAACAAACAAGCGGAAGCGATGGAATCAGAACTAGTAAGTGAAAGAGAAAACTACGAATCTGAACTCTATCAAACGATGGAGGGGACGCATATTCCATTAAGAGATTCAGCCTCCGGATGGGACGTGTATCCGCCGATTTACACACCCGCTTATGCAATGCTGCATGGGGGCTATGGATATACACTTGAAGCGCCAACAAACGATTGGGATGGTGTGAAGTGGCAAGTCGATGCTGTTTCAGGCGCATTGAAGTTTGCTCTTCAAAATAAACAGGGCATGCTTAGTGACCAGATTGAAGTTTTTGTTCGGGGGGCCAAAGGGGAACATCCAAATAATGAAGAACATTTCTATCCTGAAGCTTATGTGATACCAGAAAACAAAGAAGATAATTCAGTAGTGTTAAAGGCTGTTCAGCATTTAGTAGACAATGATGTGAAGGTGGAAAAAAGTAATCAGTCCTTTACCTTGGATGGAAACCGCTATGAAAAGGGAACGTATATAGTAGATATGGACCAAGCGAAAGCTGGTTTAGCAAACGTTTTTCTGTGGGATGGTGAAGATATCACGAATGATATTGATGCTATGTATGACATTTCTGCCTGGAATCTTCCTGAGTTATGGGGTTTCGACGCAATCGAATCACATGAAGAGCTTAAAGTGAAGTCAACACAAGTGAAAAAGGTAGTTCATGCGGGAAAAGTAACCGGATCTGGTCCATACGTTATCCCAAATACTTCTGTCGAAGCGGTTTCTCTTGTTAATTCACTTTTAAAACAAGGAGTTTCCATTAAGAAAGATGCGAAAGGGAATTTCTATGCCAATGCAAATAGAGAGCAAATTCAAAGAGAGGTTCAGAAAACTGGATTATCTGTACAGTCTGGAAAGATACCAAATGAAGCTGTTGCTCTTAAAAAGAAAAAGGTTGCGATTCTAAAAGATGGTGGATTAGGGAAAGTTCAATCTCATGCTGGAACAAAGCTAGCGTTAGAGCGTTTAGGGTTTGATGTGACTGAAGTACATCCAAGAGAAGTAGCAAATCAAGGGCTAGATGCTTACGATGCTTTTGTTTATAGTGGTTCAGCAAGCCTCGTGTCTTATAAACAAAGCGAAGCTAACAAGGAGTTTGCTCTAACAAGTGAAGAGGAAGTAAAGGCGTTTTATGAAAAGTTGAATCAATTTGTGCAAGGAAAAGGTAAGTTCATTGCAGTAGGAGCTGGAGGATCTCAAATTGCGAAAGCAGCTGGACTTACAGATGTTGAAGTGAACAGAGGCTTTTCAAGCAGCAATGGAATTGTAAATGTTGAATATAAGGATTCACCGTTAACATCAGGCTATAAACAAGAGGATATCGGTTTCGTCTACAGTCCTGTCTGGTACACGAACACAGACAATGTGAACGTAGCTGCAACTTTTGCTAACAGCGACGACTTCTTTGTAGCAGGACATTGGAAGGATAGAAACAATGCAAAAGGACAGGCGGTAATTATACATGAGAAAGAAAAACCTGTGACGCTGATTGGTATTGAGGCAGGGTTTAGAAATCATACGGATCATTTGTTCAGATTGTTGTCTAACAGCATTCACTAAACCCGGTATTTTGTTAGTTATACGTTCATAGGAATCAAAAAAATTTAAAAATTTCTAGAAATAAATAAAGGCGCCAGATTCTACTTTCAAGCAGGAATTGGTGCCTTTATTCATTTTAGGAAAGGATAAGCATGATCAGTTACTTTGTTAAAACGATTGTATACGTAACTGTTGGATCAAAACAAAAGTGTCTATATGGAAAAGCGATTTTACCAAGTCCAACTCTATAATTTTTCACGAAAAGCTTTATTTTTTAAACTATTAGGTATTCTTATTTTATCGAACCCGTACTCGGTTATATATAAGCCCATTAGGATTAAAACTCCTCCGAGGAGTGAAAAGTGACTTAGTTTTTCATTTAATATGATTCTAGCTATAACTATTGTAATAAATGGTACTAAATAAATATAAGTACTTGCCTTTACTACACCAAGGCGATTAATTGCTATGTTCCACATAATAAAACCAAGTAAAGAAGCTCCTAAGCTTAGGTATAAAATGTTTGGTAGTACACTATAACTCAGTAACTTTTCAATTTTAAACTCTATCCCATATATATATAGAATAGGTAAAAGAGTTACTAATCCATAGAAAAAGGTTTTTCTCGTAACATATAAATAGTTATGTGTTTTACCGATCTTTCTTAAGATAATTGAATAACAAGCCCAAACAATAGCAGCTAGTAGGGCTAATACATCGCCAAAAATATTCAATTGAAGGTTAAATTCTCCATTAAATATTACTAAAAATACTCCTACTATGGCGAGGATGGATCCTAGTAAAAACTTTTTGCTTAATTTTTCTACTCCTATAAAATAATAAGCCATAAGGGCTGTCAATATAGGTGATATAGATACTAATAATCCTACATTTGCAGCTGTTGTATATTTTAAAGCAATGTTTTCTATAAGAAAAAACAACATTCCACCAGTAAAGCCAGCACCCAGAAACAGAAATTCTTCCCTTATGTTCGTTAATGTTTTAAACTTTGGATAAATTAACAATAAAACTAAATAGGCTAGTAAAAATCGATAAAATAGAATTTCTATAGGGCTAAGATAGACTAGCAAAAGTTTAGTTGAAACATATGTTGCTCCCCAAATAATTATGGTTATAACTGCTACTAAATGACCTAATACTTCTTCTTTCAAGCTAAACATCCTTTCTATATCCACTAGTATCTTGTATAAAACAATATATAATTTCTTTCTCATCTCCCATTGATTAATTTTTGGAGTCCGTTATTATTTTAATGTAAAAATTAAAAATTTTGCTTTATATATGTTATAGAATATAAGAATATATTTTAAATTTAGAAAGAAAAAGGCAGGATGATATTTAATATGAAAATAGATCATGTAGATATAAAAATAATTGATGAACTTAGCAAAGATGCACGGTTATCTATGCGTGAACTATCTAAGCGTGTTAATTTATCTTCACCTTCTGTAACAGAAAGAGTAAGACGTCTAGAAAACGAAGGAATTATAGAAGGATACACTTTAAAAGTTAACCGAGAGAAAATGGGATTAACTATACAATGCTTAATTGAAATTACTTTAAAACACGCTGAATATGATCGCTTTAAATCTGCTATACAGAATTGTGCGAACGCTGTTTTTTGTTACCGTATTGCAGGAAAAGCGTGCTATATTATTAAATTAACTGCTTTATCTATGAAAGAAATAGAAGAATTTATTGATTCAATTTCCGCTTTTACTCATACAGTTACTTATTTTATTTTTTCCGAAATTCAAATTGACGAGAATTTTTCCGAAGCATTAAATAAGAATTTATCATAACAGATAAACCGAGTGATTTTTCATTCTGTTATTCACCTTTTAATATCAATGAGCCCTTTCATTAAGAAAGGAAAAATTCAAAAGAATTTGTAGATTAACGTTTCAATTTTAAAACATGTGGTACATATATAATATGACACCAATATTATTACTATTGGATGTTATGAAAAGGTAAATACTTAATTAAGAAGGGACTGATTCGTTTTGAAAGAAATAACAGCGACTTCAACAAACGTATTACCTCAAATTAAAAGTAGATATTCGTATTTTGCACAAGGCACTTTGGTTATGAATCGATATACGTAACGAAAGAGGCTCACAAGGGCCAATAAATTCCTAAACAGTACGCGAAAAAGCCTGTATCTTTTTAGATACAGGCTTTTTCTTTTTGAGTTGGCATAGATTTAATTGTTTTTCCAATGGTTACTGTAGGAAAAGGAAATGGAATTATTAGATTAAAGTGCTACCTAGAACCCACATTACGTCAACTGGTTTCTATAGTAGTTATAATTTTTGATGGACCATTTTATTTTGACTGTATGTAAATAAATGATTTCCTTTATGAGCTAGTAATGTTGGTAAGTAGTGTGGGATTTTTTCTGGTATGCCAAGATTATTAGGGTTTAAAATCCAATCAATATCTTTCCAATCTAAAATGCCTTCTCGAGTTTTTATTGGTGTATCATATGTAAAAAGGGTGTCTAATTCTCCAAGAAAAACGTGTATTCCATCTACTTTACCTTCAGGAGTTAACCACGTTACAACTCCTTGAGATATAAAACCACTCAATTGAATAGTTGTTTCTTCCCAAACTTCACGGAGCGCAGATTGTTCAGGAGATTCATTTTTCTCTATTTTACCTCCAACTCCATTCCATACCCCCATAATAGGTTCTTTTTCTCGATTTAACATAAGGATTTTATTGTCTCGTTTAATAAAACAAACTGTATATTTAAAGTTCATTGTTTACCATCCTTTTCTCATTCTCTTAAGATTATCATATAAGGACAATCAAACATCAAATAAAGATTCTGTAAAAGTATACTTTTACAGATGATAAATTCAAATCTATTACAAGACTTTAAAACTCCAGTTAGATGCCAAATTAACAATGTTGGCCTTTGTTATGAATATAAAAATCATGTTAAATGTAAGGATTTGGGGCACAATACTATAAGTTTATATAGTATGGGAGGTAACAGGTTTGGATAATAAAATGAGATTAACGTCCTCAGAAATTACAAGTTTATGGACACAATATATTCAAGATACAATGGCTGTTTGTATTAGCAAATACGTGTTGGCAACGGTTAAGGACCCTGAAATTTATTCTCTATACGAATTTACCCTAGATATATCCGAAAAGCATTTAAAAGTGCTTAGAAATATTTTTAAATCTGAAAAGCTGGAGCCACCGAAAGGATTTACTGAAAAAGATGTAAATGCAGATGCACCTCCTCTGTTTACAGATGTTTTTTGGTTAGGCTACATGCATGAGATGACAATGCACGGGTTAGCTGGATATAGTATATCTTTTAGTGTGTCGGCCAGAAAAGATATACGAGATCACTATTTCCAATGCAACATTGATGCTATGGAGATTTATAATAAGTCGATCGAAATCCTTTTATCCAAAGGTATTTATCAACGATCTCCCTATTTTTCTACATCTCAAAGGAGTCAATCAGTTACAGAGATAGGATATGTTATGGATTTATTCGGAGATAAACGACCTTTAAATTCAATGGAAGCAGGAAATATTTTTTTTAATCTAAAAAAGAGCATTGCAGCTAAGGCTCTCGTCATTGGATTTAAACAAGTAATTAAAGATAAAGACATTCATAAATTTATGGATAATTGTTTACATACAGTTAATAAAAATATAAATATTTTCTCTTCTATCCTTCAGGATGAAAATCTTAAACCTCCCCAATTATTAGACAATGAAATTACAAATTCTGATGTAGCTCCTTTTTCAGATAAATTAATGGTGTTTCATACTGGATTTTTATTTAATTTAGCCGCCACGTATTATGCTGCAGCTATGGTAACAAGTATGAGGATAGATGTAGCTGGACATTGTGACGCCTCTATTTTTCGGGATTTGAAAACGATCTCATCTTTTGGGAGAATTATGATTAAAAAAGGGTGGATAGAAAAACTACCAGAGGCGGATGATCGTAAAGAGTTACCTGATAATTAATGAAAGTTTTTACTCTTTTATAAATGTTTAAGATGGGGTAGCGTCAGAAAAGTGCGGATTTACAACGTTAAGGAAATCTAAATATAAGAAAGCCTACTTGGTATTGTAAGCGAGATAGTAGGCTTTAGTTACCTCAAAAATTAGCAAAGCTTAACTATAAAAGTAGAACGAAAAACACAGAACTTTTAACCGATGAAATAATCCAAAAATATGAATGGTTTTTAGAAAGAGTTAACTCTCAACCTGAACATACGCCAATGACAGTAAGTTTGTTAGAAAAATATTCCCTAAGAAAAAGAAAAAGGTATAAAGTATTATTGTTTCAGCTGTTAACTGTGTGTTTTTTTTACAAACTTGATTATAGTCACTAAAATATAAAGTAAAATTTATCTAGTTGTCAGCTTATATAGCAGAAAATCTATTTAAAAAGACCAAGCCCTCATACACATTGTTCTAACAATTTAGTCATATAATGCAACTAAGAAGATTTACTTTTACAAGTAGCTTCTGTCTTTATTCTTACTTTATAGGATCTGATGCTTACTACGCTGAAAAGCTCTTTTCAAAAAGTTTTAGGCTTTGACTTAAAATGGAGAAGGAGTGAGTGGTTATGCTATCAACGGTACTGCAGTTTATTTTGGGAGTTGGCTTTTTATTTTTTGGTTTCATGAAGTTTTATTCTCAGGACATGGTTAGTGAGTTTGAGCGGTATGGCTTTTCGAGTGGGTTCCGAAAATTCACAGGATTTGTAGAAGTAGTTGGAGCTATTGTTATCGTGTGGGGAGTTTGGTATGAAAGTCTTTCCGCAATCGGTGCGTTTGTATTGGGCGTAACGATGCTGGGTGCAATCTATACGCATTTAATTCGTGCAAAAGATTCGTTTTCAAAAGTGGTTGTTCCTATTATTCTCTTAGCACTAGCGGTAGTAGTATTTGTACTGAATTTTGATTCCATACCGTTTTTATAAACATTAATATGCAATGTTAGCCGCGAGTTTCGACTAGCGGCTTTTTTCATTCTCTATTCTGCTTTTCAAGCAATTCAATCATCCTATCATTTTGTTTTACTGTTTTTCGCAGGTTTGATTCTATTGAAAATAAAGTGACCATAATTGCGAGAAACCCAAATATTAAAAAAATCATAGTGCTTTACAACTCCTACACAACATGTTATTTAAGAAAATAATAACTATATAATAACATATTTTCTATATTTTACATATAATTAGTGCTAACTTAATAGACCTTTTAATTATTTCAAATTAGTGTATAGTAAGGATAAATTATACAATTTACTAAAGAGGTGAGGTTTTGTCGGAAATAGAATACGAGTGGGTAAAGAAAACGCGGCAGATTTTACTGGATCAATGTAAAGAACTAAACGAAGCTGAATTTAGGAAAGAGTTTGAATTTGGATTTCAAAGCATCAGAGACTCTTTAGTTCATGTAGCTGGGTGCTACCATGCATGGTTGGGTTCTTTTGTGCTTTTAAAAACATCCTCACCGCTACTAACGAAAGAAGCTATTCACACTATGCGAGTAGAGGATATTGAACGTTATTTTCAAGAGGCTGATAGATATGTAGAAGAAGTAATCAGAAATGCCACAGATACATTTGATGAGCTTATCGAAAGAGAGCCTTCTTGGAAAACTACTAGTGAAGTGGTAAGAAAGACACCTCGCCAACTACTAATTCATTCCATCACTCATGAATTTCATCATAAAGGACAAATTGTGATTATGCTACGGCTGCTGGGTTACACCCCTGAAAATACGGATATTTTGGTGTTAGAGTGAAATGCGGTAGTTGCTTGTTATTCCGCTCGCTTTATTCGGTTGGCTCCTCACTGGTTTAACTGTAAACTCATTTGGAAATATAGGGAATATATTGCTAAAAAACAAAGCCATATGTAAATTTCTTCTTGCTACAAGGAAGATAAATTGCTTCTTCATTAATATTCCATCTATAATAGGTTCACAACCTATTTGGCTTACTAATGGAGGCAGACAATGATGTCATACGTATTATTATTTCTAATTTTATTAACCTTTGGTGTTGTGCTGTTTATTAATGTTCATCCAACGTTCGGGGCAAACCCAACCAAATTACAAAAAGAAGCCTATGAACGGTTTCCTCATTATGAAAATGGCAAGTTTAAAAACATGGTGCCTACTAACATGAAAATGAGCGCAGCTGACATTCTGTCTTTTATCAAAGATTCTATGAACAAAAAGCAGGAGCGAAGTCCAAGAAACCAGCTTTCTATGAAAAAGATTGACTGGGAAAAGGTGAAAAGTAAGGAAGATAGTCTTACTTGGTTTGGTCATTCAGCTTTTTTACTAAGCATTGACAATAAAAAACTTCTTATTGACCCCATGCTTGGTTCTACAGCTTCGCCTGTATCCTTCATTGGAAGCAAGCGCTATAGCCAAGATATTTTACATATCATTGATGAAATGCCACCGATTGATGCAGTTTTATTAACGCATGATCATTATGACCACCTTGATTATTCGTCGATTAAAAAGCTTAAGCACAAAGTAAAGCACTTTTTTGTGCCGCTTGGTGTAGGCGCTCACTTAATGAAATGGGGCTTTTCTTCACACAGCATTACTGAGCTGAACTGGTGGGACGAGGTAGAATCAGGAGGTATAACACTAGCTTTTACTCCTTCTAAGCATTTCTCTGGAAGAGGCGTATTGAACCGTGATTCCACACTTTGGGGTGGCTGGGTTATCCTTGGTAAAAACACGCGCTTTTATACAAGCGGGGACGGTGGATACGACGCCCACTTTAAAAAAGTAGGAGAAAAATACGGTCCGTTTACCTTAACGCTGATGGAAGGCGGACAGTACGATCCGCGCTGGTCGTGGGTTCACATGAAACCAGAAGAGTCGGTTCAAGCACACCTTGATGTAAAAGGGAAAACGATGATGCTCATTCACTGGGGAGCATTTACCCTCGCCTATCACAGCTGGACAGATCCAATAGAACGAGCCATTCAAACAGCAAAAGAAAAAGACGTGAACTTGCTTGTTCCAGAGCTTGGAGAGACGGTTTTGCTTCGTGGTGAAAAAGCAAGCAGCGTGAACGAGTGGTGGACAAATGACAAAAAGAAGCATAAATGAAATGCCCCTAACAAAAGGGGCATTTTCTAATGGAGGAGACAATGAAGCCAAACTATAAAGAGTTAGGACATGCGGATATTTTAGGACCAAAGTTAAAGGATTTAGTGGAGAAGCAGCTCCTTGAAGATTTAAAGTTTTATGGTATTGATGGGGGGGAATTTAAGTTTGACTGGTCTGAAAGTTGTATTGAAGGTCATGACGAAGAGTACTTAGACGGAATAGTTGAAAACTTTTCAGGTGTGAACTTATTTAATAAGCAAGATGAGCATCAAATAGAAGGATGGATGGAATTTATTTATGAACCGGAACATCACTTTTTTATCGTATACTGGGAATTCTTACACGAAGTATCTGCCGCTAAACGATATCTCAAAGATATGCCTGGAATTCCTGAACACGTGTTTATTAGAATTCCAGAAGCGGTGCGCCCTAGTTATAAAAACGAACGACTCAATCAATAAAAGGAGAATGACATATGATAAGAGAAGACCGGCTTTTAGCAGAAAAAGTACTAAAGCACCTGTTGATTGGTAGCCAGGTAGATGGTATAAAGTTTGGGCCTCACAGTGGAACAACGATTCTAAACTTTAGCAACTACAGGAGAAAAGAAGACAGTGACTTTGTTTTATCAATTGAAACTACCTGGAATTTATACCCCAAACCAACTGATTATCCATCGTGCGAGGAGGAAGTGCCTAACTTAACAGAGAAAGAACAGTTTCAGCATATTTGGAGCATGCGTAGGGAAAAGGTAGTGAAAGTTGAATTAGGGAATCAATCGCCACATCTTATTATTCACTTAGAGTCTAACAAAGTACTGTTTGTGAACGGACACGACCCTAATTATGAATGCTGGCAGCTGGGAGAAGAATGGATGAGCGGCGACTGGCTTGTGGTAGCTGCACCTGGTGATGAAGTTGCTGTTTGGTGTCCAGATGATTTTAAATAAGCTACTATTAACTAATAGTAGCTTATTTAAATAAAAACCGTTAGAAATTCTTAAACGAATCTCCATTCTGATTTAAATATTATAAATATTCTAAATTTACTATTTACTTTTCGTTTGAAGTTCGATATTATTCAATATAAATAAGGGTTTGTTACTTTATATAATTTTGAATGCGCATTCAAAAGGAGGTTGCAATGAATAATTACCAAGATGAGAAAAAGATTGTAATGAATTACTTTGAGGCTCTTGAAAAAGCTTCACTTAAGGATGTAGAGGGCGTACTAAAAGAGTACACAAGTGAAAATTACCTTTGGAGAGGCGTATATCCTTTTCGAGAACAGCAAGGAAGTCATGCAGTAGTCACATCGTTTTGGAGACCACTACTAAAATCAATAAAAAAACTTCAGCGTCGCCAAGATATATTTATAGCAGGAACAAATGAAATTGGTGGAGAGAAATGGGTAATGAGTATGGGGCACTTTATGGGGCTCTTTGATGAGGATTGGCTTGGTATTCCAAGAACAGGAAAAATGATTAATTTAAGATACGCAGAATTTAATTGTGTGGAAGACGGAAAAATTACTCAAACCGGCCTATTTGTAGACATCATTGGCTTTATGCTTCAAGCTGGTATTAATCCTTTACCACCATCGACAGGTACATATTATGTATATCCGGGTCCAAAAAATCACGATGGTCTTTTATTTGAAGATGCTAATCCGGAAGAAGGAATTAAAACGTTAAACCTTGTTAATCAAATGGTAAATGATTTATCTGAGCTAAATAAAAATGAAGAAGCCGGGTGCCCTCCCCACGTACTGGAGCGGAGCTGGTCAGAGGACATGATTTGGTACGGTCCCGGAGGAATAGGTGCCAGTTATACGATACCAAGGTATCAGAAACAACATCAACTTCCTTTTCGAAATAACCTTAAAGATAAAGAATTTAATGGACATGTCTGTCGCTTTGCCGAAGGTTCTTTTGCCTGTTTTTTTGGATGGCCCAACCTTTCAAATACACCGGCCGGAGGTTTTCTAGGTTTGCCAGGAGGTAATATTCGCGCAGATATGCAGGTAGTAGACGTATATTATCGAGATGGAGAAAAGCTTTTAGAGAACTGGGTATTTATTGATATTCCGTATTGGCTAAAACAACAAGGTGTCGACATTATTCAACGGACGCAAGAAATTATGAACCCTAAATTAGTTTAATGCATTAATTCTGTAGAAATGATTTATCAACATTATAGAGAATAGATTGGTTTTGACAATATTTGAATCCGCATTCAAAAAGAGGGGGTTTTATAAACATATGAGTTCAATAGATATAATTGTTGTCGCCGTGTATATGCTGGCTTTGGTTACTATGGGTTACAAGTTGGGAAAGGACAATGACAATCAAGATGATTATTTTGTAGGTGGAAGATCCGTTGCAACTTTTCCTATTGCCTTATCGATAGCAGCTACTACTGTAAGTGCAAATGGCTTTATCGGTGGACCAGGCTGGGCTTATGAATCTGGTTTAGTCGCATTCATGTTGAATTTCAGTATACCTCTTGTATTAGTACTAACCTTATCAATCTTCTTGCCTTTTTTCTATAATTTACGAGTAACTTCAATTTATGAATACATCGAAATGAGGTTAGGTGGGAAAAGTAGACTTCTAGTCGTGTTAGGTTTCATTGTTTCAAACGTCATTCAAGTTGGGTCGTTTTTATTTATCCCTTCTCTAGTTATTCAAACATTTACAGGCTGGCCACTAACCGTAGTAGTTCCCCTTGTTGTTGCTGTTTCTATTTTTTACACGTTACTAGGGGGAATAAAAGCTGTAATTTGGACGGATGCCGTTCAAATGTGTGTTCTCTGGGGAGGAGTTATTGCCACCATTGTTATTATCTTAATGAATATGGACATAGGGTTCTTTGATGCTATGAAAGTAGTAAAAGAAGAAGGGAAGCTCGATGCACTAAACTTCTCTTTTGATGCCAAGTTAGAAAATGGTGTATGGGTAGCTCTAATCGGTGGACTATTTATGTGGCTTAAATATTATGCGACCGATCAAACGCAAACTCAACGAATGTTCGCTGCCAAGTCAATAAATGAAGTGAAGCGCTCCATTTGTATTAGTGGCTTCGTGATGAATATTTTGTATTTTGTATTTATGATTATTGGCTTACTGCTTTTTGTATACTTCGATGGTGAAAAGTTTGATAACTCTAACAGCGTGATGATTACATTCATTGCTGATGCTATTCCTGTAGGGATATTAGGATTAATCATGGCAGGCGTATTCGCTGCTGCGATGTCAAGTATTGATTCAGTATTAAACTCTGTAACTACTGTGTTTATTAAAGATATTTATGAAAAGTTTGTTAGTAATGGGAAACAAGCTTCAGTAAAGGTCTCAATGACTTTTACATTAGTATTTGGGGTATTACTCATAGCATTTACTTTATTAGCATTCAGCGGAACTACCGCATCGATCTTAAAAGTGGTGGGAAGCTACCTATCTTACTTTTCAGGAGCTATATTAGCCATGTTTTTACTGGCTATGTTTACAAAGAAAGCAAACGATGCTGGCGTAGCTATAGGGTTTGTCTCTGGGATTCTTCTTACAATTTATATTGGAAATTTAGGCGTCGTAAACTGGCTCTGGAACTATCCAATTGGTTGCATCATTACATTTACTATCGGTTATCTTGCTAGCCATCTTTTAAAAAGCAGCAGGAAAATTGAGCTTGAAGAGTTCACGTTTAATGGTCAAAGAGCAAAACTTATAGAAGAAGGTAATACGACAGATGAATACGGGCACTCAATTATTCCAGGGGGAATAGATAAGTATTCCTATGCTTTAATAGGACTATTTATTGCACAAGTTTTGATTTTTCTATTCATTCAGCTATAGAATGGAAGCGAAAAAGTGAGAGATGGAACGTAATAGGAGTGATAAGGTGAAAAAGAATGTACGTCTTGATATGATACTTTTTTTCATCATGAGCCTGCTGTTTTTTATGAGCATTTCAGCATTTGATCCGTTCATTTCAACATTTGCAACTGAAATTGGAATTACCCCATCGGTTGTTGGTGGGATTGTAGGAGTAGCTGGCTTAGCATCCTTATTTACTAGGCTACCTGTAGGTGTCCTGTCAGATATGCTTTTAAAAAGAAAGCTATTTATTCAGGTAGGACTTTGCATTACAATCATTTGCTGGTCGATTGCTTTTTTGTTTCCAAGTGCTGCTACTCTATATTTAGGGAAGATATCAGATGGTATTACAGGCTCTACATGGGTTATTTACAATGTTATGTTTGCTTCATTTTTCGGTGTGAAAGAAGCGGCAAAAGCTGTTGCTATTCTAGGGATAGCATCACCAGCAGGCTCTTTAATAGGTTCTACCATTGGTGGAATCGTCGCAAATCAGTACGGATATGAGTATAGTTTTATCGTAGCTGTTATAGCTGCATTTATTGCATTGCTTTTATCATTTTTTGTGAATGAAAAGCAAAATGAAGAATGTAAAGTTCAATATGATTTAAAGATTTTAGGTGAACAACTTAGTGATAAAGCCATCTGGCTTATAGGTCTGCTGGCAACTGTCTCTATAATGGTACCTTTTGGTACGAGAGATACTTTCACGCCGCTAGTTGCAGTCAAGCTAGGTGCAAATCCATACATGATAAGCTGGCTATCCAATACCCATCTAATCTTATATGGGATTGCCACTGCTTTATGTGCTCCGTTTTTTTACAAAAAGCTAGGAATTGTTAAGACAGGTATTATAGGTGCTTTATTGCAAGGTATTACAGTCATGTTTATTCCTTATGCGCCTAATTTAATAACGTTGTTCATTTTACAGGCAGCTGCAGGTATAGCGTTTGGCATGAATTTCACGGTGTTAACATCTTTAAGTATCTATGAAATTCCGTATCGGAAACAGTCGACTCGAATGGGAATCTTTCAAAGCGTATATGCTGGAGGAATGTTTGCAGGTCCAGTAATTATGGGAGTGTTATCCGAATTTTCTTCACTGCATGTCAGCTTCTTTGCAATAGGAATAACGTCCATTCTTTGTGCTTTGTTTATGAAAATAACCCTCAAAAAAGAATTTACAGTGAATATAAGGAATGAAAAGGCTGTTCAGCAAAAATGATAAATTTATTGAAATTATCAGAATTATCAATTATAATTTAGTTTGAATCCGGATTCAAGATGATTGTTACTCTATTTTAAAATGCTTCATCTTCTTTCCAGCTTCAAAAACAAGTAGGTTGAAAGGGTTTTGGTTAATGAAGGGCAGAATTAGTGCGTATGATGTAGCGGAAAAAGCAAAAGTTTCTCAATCAACAGTATCGAGAGTGTTGAACAACTATCCGCATATCAAAGAAACTACAAGAAAGAAAGTACTCAAAGCAATTGAAGAGTTAGGCTTTACAAGAGATGAAATTGCCAGAAGCCTAGCAAGTAACAAAACGAGAACTATTGGATTAATTGTTGGAGATATTACAAACCCCTTTTTCGCTGAATCCGCAAAGGTCATTACAGGTAAAGCACAGGAGATGCAGTATGATGTGATTCTTTGTAACACAAACCATAGCGAAGAAAATTTAAACAAGTATATCCAGACGCTCAAAGGGAAACGTGTTGATGGAATCATTATTGCAGCGGCAAACAAAGATAACGAGCAAATAAAAGAGTTATATGATCAAGGGTTTCCCGTTGTGTTATTTAACAGTATCTTAGAGCATCAAAAAGCCAACTATATTGCTGTGGATAATTATAAAGGAGCCAAGCTAGCAGTTAAGCACCTTTACAATTTAAATCATCGCCAAATAGCCTATATTGCTGGGCCATCTACTTATGTCACTACACACCTGAGAAACTTAGGTTATCAGGATGCCTTAAAAGAGTTAGGTATTGCTATAAATACAGACTATATTTATAGCCAAAATTTCTCATACAATGAGGTTTATCAATTTACGAAAAAGCTATTAAAGTCTCCTAATCGTCCTACTGGCTTTTTTGCTGCATCCGATCAAATGGCACTAGCAGTGTTAGATGCTGCTGCCAGTGAAAATATTAAAGTCCCACAGGAATTATCAGTTGTAGGGTTTGATGATATTGATTTAGCTAAAAATCAGTATATTGGTTTGACTACCATAACCCAGCCTAAAGAAAAAATGGCAACTCTTGTGTTGGAAAAACTATTATTGCTCATTGAGCGTACAGAAAATCAAGAAGAAGGGTTTCGAATCATATTGGAACCGGATTTAGTTCAAAGGAAAACGACGGCATCTATTTAGTGCTGTTTCATCCCAAGTGTTAGAGAGGTAAACTAAATGAATTTCGCTGATTTGCAAGAGAAAAAAGTAATTGTAACAGGTGGCGGCAAAGGAATTGGTAAAGACATAGCATTAGAATTCGCTAAATTAGGCTCAACAGTTGTTATTACGGGCCGTAATGAATCTACGTTACGCGAGGCTGTTGAAGAGTTACGGTCTTACAATTCGAATTGCACTTATATATCTGCAAATATTCAAAATGTAGATGAAGTGTACAAAATGATAGATGGTGCGGTATCACACATGGGAGGGTTAGATATCGTTGTCAATAATGCAGGAATAAACATTGCAAAGCCTGCTATTGAAGTAACAGAAGAAGATTGGGATGCTGTAATTGATACCAACCTCAAAGGAATTTTCTTCTGTTCACAGCGTGCTGGTAAGTACTTTATTCAGCAAAAAAGCGGAAAAATCATCAATATCTTATCACAGATGGCATTTGTTGGTTATATTAACAGAGCCTCGTATTGTTCTAGTAAAGGAGGAGGGATGCAGCTAACTAAGGCTTTAGCCGTTGAGTGGGCACCATATAATGTAAAGGTAAATGCTGTGGCACCAACGTTTATTGAAACTGAACTGACATCAGGAATGTTTGAAGATAAGAGCTTCTATCAAGATGTTGTAAGTAGAATACCTCTAGGAACAATCGCTAAGCCATCAGACGTTACGGGTGCAGTATTGTTTTTAGCGTCTGACATGGCTAATTTTATCACAGGTGAAACCATTAAAGTTGATGGTGGATGGACAGCAATTTAACCACTTTATTTGTAAACGCATTTTTGAATGCGCATTCAAACTACCATAAGAGGAGGCTAGTATCGTGACAAAATTAAGTGAATTGAGCCAAGAAGCTCCAAAATCCTCTACGGATACGAGCAATAAGCCTAATAATGAGAAGGTTTTTTACGGTAACTCAAAAGAAATTAAGCCATTTGGATACTCAGATTATAATGAATTTCTTACCAATACAGAAAGTAAGCAACGAATGCAAGGGTTTGATAAACAGTACCTTAATTTTGTTGATTACATTATTAAAATAACTCATCATATTTGGGAAGATAAAGGGATAGGCATTATTTATCAAACATATCACAATAACATTACGATGCACGTAGGTAGTCAAAGCGTGCAGGGCATTAACGAAGTAGTATCAGGAACGCTTCAAACATTACATGCTTTTCCAGATCGGAAGTTAATTGGTGAAAACGTTATATGGTCTGGAAATGATCAAGAGGGATTTTTATCTTCTCACCGTATTTCTTCCAATGCAACGAATTTGGGAGAATCGAGTTTTGGACCTGCTACGGGGAAGAAAGTTTATTTTAGAACTATAGTAGATTGCTTTGTTCACTCTAACAGAATCGTTGAAGAATGGCTTGTAAGAGATAATCTTCACCTTGTACAGCAACTAGGTTTTGATCCAATAGAAATTGCTAAGAAGATGCCAAATAAGAGACCCCCATTTCAATCTGATTTTGGTTTAAGTCAAACCATGGAAGGACAAAGAGTTCCTTCTGTTTATTCTCCACAATCAACAAAATTTGAAATTGGAGATTTCATTTTGAAGATGTATAACTTAGTGTGGGAATGGAAGTTATTCAATCATTTAAAAGATTTTTATGCTGATAACGCAGTAAGCCATTATATATGCAATAAGGATTTAATTGGTATTAATCAAATGCAAGGAATGTTGGTAAGTTTATTTGCTTCTTTTCCAAATGCGAAATTTCTAATCGACCGTGTAACATGTAACGAAGGAATAGTAAAAGATGAATGGGAAGTTGCCGTTAGATGGCGGTTACAAGGGCTGCACGAAGGAATCGGATACTTTGGAAAACCAAGTGGAAACACAGTAGAAATTTTGGGCATTACACATATCAAAGTGCGAAATGAAAAGATAGTAGAAGAATGGATTACATTTGATGGATTGGACGTATTAACTCAAATTCATTCCCAAAAAAAATCTGAAGTAGCAGCAACAAATATAGAAGAGCGCGTCTAACTAAAATATTTTTTGAATGCGCATTCAAACAGGAGGAAATATGATGACTGTAACTGTTAAAAATATAAATCGAGCTTTACCTACTACGTACTCTAATTTTTTAAGCATAGAAAACCTTCGATTTGGACTTGATTCAGTTTATTCGTTACCTGAAGAGTTGAAAAAGTTGCGTGTGAAAAAAGCTGTCATTATAAGCGATAAAGGGATAGAGCGCGTTGGCATGGTTCAACATGTCCTTGAGCTAGTTGAATCAGCGGGGGTACAGGCAACGACCTTTACAGAAATTGAAGGTGAACCAACATTTACATTGTTAAAAAGAGCAATAGATTTTATGAAAGAAGTAGAAAGTGAAGTAATAATTGGAATTGGTGGTGGGAGTGCGCTTGATGTCGCTAAAGCTACCGCGGCACTTGCAGATAAGAAGTATATAGCTCCCTACTTAAGTGGAGAAGAAACTATTTCATCTAGAAGTATTAAATGTATTCTGCTTCCCACCACCTCAGGAACTGGATCAGAAGTAACAATGAATGCTATTTTTGGAGACGAAGAGCAAGAGATTAAAAGAGGTATTGTCAGTAAATATCTTCTTCCTGATCTGGCAATAATCGATCCTTACCTCACGCGTTCATGCCCACCACGAGTAACTGCCGCTTCCGGAGTAGACGCTTTTACACATGCTATTGAGTCCTATGTCTCAGTGAATGCTACACCGTTAACGAAAATGTATGCCGAAAAAGCAATGAAATTATTTAGTTCCAATATCACCAAAGCAGTTCATAATGGTCAGAATATAGAAAGTCGTATTGGAATGAGCTGGGTAAGTGTTCTTGCAGGCGTTTCATTAGCTAATGCTGGCGTAGGAGCTGTTCATGCTCTAGCGTATCCTCTTGGAGGCAAATATCATATTGAACATGGAATTGCTAATGCGCTGCTTTTACCTTTTGTTTTTGAACAGGTTGGAAGAACATGTACTGAAGAAATGGTAGAAGTAGCAATGTACCTCGAACTTGGAGATTATACAACAAGACCTCACGATGCACTCAAAGCAGTCGTACACTACCTTTACGACTTATTAACCACCCTTGAATTACCGACTTCGCTAGCTGAACTTGGAATAAAAGAAGACGATTTACCAGTCCTTGCAAAGCAAGCCTCACAGATTGATCGCTTACTAGTTAATACACCGTATCAACTCAATGAAAAAAGTATTTTAGAGATTTATAGAAAGGCATTTCAAGGTGTACTGAAAGGAGGTGAAACGCTATGTTGAAACATGAAGTCGCACAACAGCTGTTTATTAATGGTAAATGGAAAGCCGGCAGTGACTTCTATGACTTAACATCTCCCTACAGCAAAAGAGTAATTGCTAAAGTTTCTTTAGCAAATGAAACTGACGTAGAAGCTGCAATAAAAAGCGCTCATAAAGGTGCAGAACAACTGCGACAATTAACTTCTCTAGAACGATCTGAAATCCTAGAAAGAGTGTCAGCTATTTTTAAAGAAAAAGCTGAACAGGCAGCAGAAATTCTTGCATTAGAATGTGCTAAGCCTATCAAGGATGCCCGCGCTGAAATATCAAGAACCATTGAGACGTATAAGTTTGCTAGTGAAGAAGCGAAACGTATCCATGGAGAAATTATTCCAATGGATGCTGCCAAAAACGGTAAAGGCAGGTTAGCTTTTACCGTTCGTGAACCTTTAGGAACTATCGCAGCCATTACGCCGTTTAACTTTCCATTTAACCTTGTTGCGCATAAGTTAGGACCGGCTTTTGCTGTAGGTAATTCTGTCATTCTTAAACCTGCCACCCAAACACCTTTAAGTGCTCTATTTACGGCCCGAGCTTTTGAAGAAGCTGGTTTACCCGCAGGAGCATTAAATGTAGTTACTGGTAAAGGAAGCGTTATTGGTAACCAATTGGTTAAGGATTCAAGGATTAAAATGATAACTTTTACAGGAAGCTTAGAAGTAGGTCTAGATATCAAAAGGCAATCAGGATTAAATAAAGTAACCCTTGAGTTAGGTTCAAATTCAGCTGTTATTGTTGATAGCGTTGAAAATCTTGGTGATGTTGTAGAGCGTTGTATACAAGGAGCCTTTAGCTATGCAGGCCAAGTTTGTATCTCCGTGCAAAGAATTTACGTCCAAAAAGAGCTTTATCATCTCTTCCTTGAAAAGTTTATTGAAAAAGCAAAGCGCCTTATTATAGCCGATCCTCTTTTAGAAAGCACTGACCTCTCTTCAATGATAAATATATCGGAAGCGGAAAGAGTAGAAAAGTGGATTCACGAAGCGGTAGAAGCAGGGGCGAAAGTTGTATGCGGGGGTCAACGTGAAGGTGCTATTTTACAACCTACCGTCATTACAGAAGCAAAGCAAACTTTACCTTTAAATTGTAAAGAAGCTTTTGCTCCTATTGTTACCATCACACCTTATGAACAGTTAGAAGAAGCAATTACGTTAGTAAACAACTCAGAATATGGATTGCAAGCCGGTGTTTATACAACGTCTATTCGCAAAGCTTTTTATGCCACAGAAAACCTTCAAGTTGGAGGCGTTATGATAAATGATATTCCTACGTACCGAGTTGATCAAATGCCTTATGGAGGAGTGAAAAATAGCGGCACAGGACGTGAAGGCATTAAATATTCAATTGACGAAATGACAGAGTTAAAACTAGTTAATTTCAAACTATAAGCATAAGCCTTATTTATCTATCAATTAAATTAATTTATGGAAAGGAAGTTTCTTTATGCCAACACAACAACCTAAAATCAAACGCCATATCTCAAGTGAAAAAATGGAGGAAAACTGGATTGTTCGCTTTGATGATTTAAAGTCAAAGTCGATTCCTCTAATGTTTATTGACAGTATTATCCCTGGCCATCAACGACTGAATTATGCTCTTATTGGAGATACAGCAAGTGAAAACGATGATTATTCTCCTGAAATCACTGAGCCACATGGGTTTCAAATTGGAATGGTAAAAGCACCTCCTGGAAATGGTCCGGCTTATCATACACACGACTACATCGAAGCGTTTCTTCCTCTTTCCGGAAAATGGCGTTTTTATTGGGGAAACAGTGAAGATGAAATTGAAGGTGAAACAATCATTGAGGAATGGGACTTAATTTCACTACCTCCTGGTCTATGGAGAGGGTTTGAAAACATTAGTGACCAGGATGCTTGGATTTTTGCGGTACTTGAACAACATGAAGTGTTTAATGGAAAAGATCCATACTGGTCTCCTCAAGTTATAAAGAAAGCTGCAGAGCACGGCTTTTATGCAGATGAGTTAGGCAAGATGATTAAACCTGACAACTTCAGAGAACTAGAAAAGAAAATGGCAGAAAAGCTCCGTTCTGGAGAAAAGTGATAAAAGATGAAAGAACATCTTTTATTAATACCAGGTACTCTGTGTGATGAACGATTATGGAGCCATCAGCTGAAAAATCTAAGTCATGTAGCAAATCCTAACGTATTTATACCAAACCAAGGAAATTCCATTGAATGCATGGCACAGCTATTACTTAAAGATGCACCTGAAAACTTTGCGCTTGCAGGGTTATCTTTAGGTGGAATCGTTGCAATGGAAGTTGCGCGTCAAGCTCCAGAAAGAGTAACGAGGTTAGCTTTTTTAAATTCAAATCCGTACGGACCTAGACCAGACCAGTTAACGCAGTGGGATGAGCTTATTAACATGGTTAAGAAGGGTCAGTTTGAGGATATTGTGGAACATAAATTGCTTCCTAACTTAATTCATCCTAGTAGACAAAGTGATTATCCACTAACCTCTACTATTCGTGACATGGCAAATAAGATTGGGCCCACCGCGTATATACAGCAATTACAAGCAGTCTCAACAAGACAGGATGCTCGTGAAAGCTTGAAGGCTATCAATGTGCCAACACTGCTTTTAGTTGGGAAAGAAGATAAAGTTTGCCCGCCACCTCTTCATGAAGAGATGGCGGCATCTATCAAACATTCCCACCTTATTATTTTAGACAACTGCGCGCACTTAAGCAGTATAGAGCAACCTGTAGCTACTACAGGTGCTCTATATAATTGGTTAACTCTATAGTGAAAGGAGAGTTTATGTTGATTAATCATGTAAAGGAAAAGCTTAAAAAAGGAGAAAAAGTGCTGGGAAGCTTTATTAGCTTTTATTCACCTAATCTTATTGAGATGATTGGTTATGCTGGCTTTGATTTTGTCATTATTGATGAAGAGCACGGGGCATTTAGTCATTCAGAATTAGAAAATATGATTAGAACAGCAGAAGGAGTGGGCGTAGTTCCGATTGTGCGAGTTTCCTATGACCAATCTAGCATTCAAAAAGCATTAGATAGAGGCGCAATGGGCATACAAATACCTATGGTTAATTCGCAAGCAGATGCTCTTGAGGTCGTTAAAAAAGCGAAATTCTCTCCTTTAGGCAAGAGAGGAGTAGCTTACTCACACCGAGCAGCTCGCTATGGAAAAGATGCAGGTGAATCATTTTTAAACGACTCTGATCAGAATATTATCGTGTTGGCACATATTGAAACGATGGAAGCTGTGAGAAACTTGAATGAAATTGCCAATGTTGAAGGTATTGATGGCATTTTTATCGGTACTACCGATTTATCAGTTGATATGGGGTATAAAAAAGAAGGAGCGCAGCATCCGGAAGTTCAAAAAGTTTTATCATTATTATATAGAAAAGCATTGGAGACAGATATGATTATTGGAACGGTAGCTAGTGATGTTAACGGAATCCAGGAGTCATATAAAAAAGGCGCCCACTATGTAGGAGTTGTAGGGAATTCCATCATCATGTCTGCTTTAGAAAGTGTCGTTAAAGATAGTCGAGCAACTAAACAAGCCATACATCCTTAATAATGAGAGTCAATGAGCCTTTATCTTATAAAAGGCTTTTTTTTATTAAATTTTCAAAGTGATTTAGAGCTTGTTTATTGCGATCAATACTAAAAAAGGATAAAATTAACATTGTGATATTTTACGATATTAGTTGAGGAGAGATGAGACGAGATGAGTACAGAGACGTTCTACGAACAAGTAGGAGTTGCTATGACGTGCAGATCCTACAAAGAGTATGAAGAGATGTTTATGTTAGATGAGAGCCTTTTAGGGAAAGGGCCAATTCTAGATGTTGCAGGAGGAGCGTCTTCTTTCAGCACTAAAGCGAACAAACAAGGATATGATGCTTTTGCTGTTGATCCTTTGTACAACCTACCTTTTGAAGAGATGATGTGTAAAGGGCAAAAGGAAATGCAAGAAGCTAGTGAAAAGCTAAACAAAAGTCTCTCAAGTTTCTCTTGGGAATCATATGAAAGCTTAGCAAAGCATATCGAGATTCGAAAGCATTCCTTGGATCTTTTTCTCAATCAGTATCAAGAAAAAGAAGCCAATAAACGATTTGTATACGGAGCATTACCAGACCTACCGTTTAACAACGAAACGTTTTCTCTTGTTTTATGTAATCACTTTTTATTTTTGTATGAAGAGCAATTTGATTTCAATTTTCATTTACAGGCCATTCAAGAACTAATTCGAGTTACTAAAAAAGGTGGAGAAATACGAATCTATCCTCTAGTGAATTTTAGAGGTGAACGCTACCCTTATTTAAATAAGCTACTAGATATGTTAAGCAGAGAGAGTTTATCTGTAAAAACGATTAATACACCGTTTCGTTTTCTCCCTGGTGCAACAGAAGTATTAATAATTAAAAAAGCGGATTAATAAATAGAAGCCTTTCTTGTCCACGAGGAAGGTTTCTTTATGCGAATGTTATCTAAAAGGAGAAATTGGACGTGAGAAACAAATATAAGCTTTTACTATTGGCTGCTTTAATCACTACAATTTCTTGGAGAACTATCTATTTTTTAAGCCACGATAAGCGAACAGCTAAAGCTTTTGCTGAAGAATTTTATGCCATTCCGCTCCCACCTAAAACAACAGTCATTGATCAAGCTTTTAATTATGGTGTTTTTTATGGTGGAGGACCTTGGGGAAGCGGGGGACGACCAACAGTGGTTGCTTATAAAAAACTTTCTTCTGAACTCAGCGAAAAAGAATTGGTTGATTATTATACTAGCAATCCACCGTTAGAAGGGATAGAGATATACTTTAAATGGGAAGAAAAAGGTGTAACAACCGCTGATAATGAAAAGAAATGGTATGAAGGGAAAACACCTAAACAACCGAGTGAAGAAAATAATACTGGTTCTCCCATAGAAGTTATCATTCAATTACGAGAAGAATTCGAATCCGCTTTTGGTGAGTTTGCTAGGCCTTAAGGTGTTTACTAAACATGTAAGAAAAGAGGAGAAGAAATTGAAGAAACGCTACATATTGGCTTTTGCTTCAATCAGTATTTTTTTAGTTGTAGGGTTTATTTGGTGGTTTCTTTTTGCACCTAGTCGCCTGCAATTTGTTCCAAAAGGAGAATATGTTTCTCAAAGTACCTCTCCTAACGGCGAATATGTAGTAAAGATTTATCGCTCGAGTGGTGGGGCTACTACGCCTTTTGCTATTAGAGGAGAATTAACTGATACAAACAAGGTTTTTAATAAAAAGAAAAATATTTATTGGAACTATCCTCAAGAAACAGCTGAAGTCACGTGGGTAGATAATCAAACAGTTAATATTAGTGGTCATATATTGAATGTTAAAAAAGATACATTTAATGCGAATGAGGCAGGTAATTAGCTTCTATTTTATAAAGTTTATAACGTTAATGTTTCAGCCAATCTTTATTTTTTAAAAGTGGCGAAAAAAAGTGAGAAAAGTAATTCTAAATGAAGAAAACAAATATAATTTAACTATAACGCACATTATGGTAACTGATTTTGAATATCCTGACAGTGGTATAGCTTTTCATGGTGAAATCCTTGTTGCAGGGAAGGTGAGAGTGAATTGGCAATAGGAATTGCACTATTGATTTTAGTATTAGGTATTATGTTTGCTCGTAAATTAAGTCAAGGAAGATCATCTAAAAGAAAATATCTAGTATGGGGCATAACTACAATGTTGATAATAGCTCCATTTTTTTCATGGATAGCATCTATCCTATTTGGTATTAACCAGCGAGATGGTTTCGCAGCAGCTGGATTGTTGATGTTATTATTTCCAATTTTCTTTTTAATAGGGTTCTTTACTCTTCTGATAGGAATCTTTAAAAAAGAAAGTATTAATGAATCTATTTAATAAATCAAGCAGCTCTAGATAAAATATTCTAGAGCTGTTTTGCTTCTCGTAAGAGGGTTTATGCTAATAATCTTGGTAAATTGTATTCATTCATTTATCTTTCTTTATAACATATTAAAATGTAATTATAAGGAAAATAAGGGAGGTTGCTTTTTGCTTATTAAATTTATTGGTATGGTAGCAGGGCTTATGATAGCTCTAATAAACATTTTCGATCCTGGATTTCATGGTTTTATGCGTTGGATAATGGTTATTTGCGGTTTCTTAATATTTATCTCTCATTTAAAAACGACCTTAGATAAAAAGAAAAATACAGTAGTTAATCGAAATAAATAAGGATTAAAATGTCATTAAAAAATATCTAATGTTACGATTAAATACTTTTTACTATCTGACACCCCGAATATGAAAGCTAGAATAACACTCTGCTATGCGACCATTTAAAAGCTAAAAGACGTGCTATATATAGGATGTCTTTTACACGTTCCAAGAAAAATTATTATCGTAACTAATTTACATATAGCATGTGAATAATGAAAGCAGAGACATGTATTAATCATTAATGTCGGAGAACATGTAGCTTATTAAGGTAGACATAAGCACTTATCTATGTACACAAGGAATAGGAGCTAATTTTTTCTCCCTTTATGAAAGGCACGTATTATAAAGGCAGAGTAAATTCAAGTGAAAGAGTTTACACTTTTTATAGGTATACATACTTCTACTATGGACGTTATGTAAAGAAGCATTCTTTGCGCACTAGCAAGCAAAGTATATTTAGTTCTTTCTTGTTCATAATATCCTACATCGTAAAAAATATAATAATGAACAGTACGTACATATGCTGACATCAATGAATAATATGTCCTCATAATACAGATGATTAATGTTTAGATATTACTTATTGGATATGAATTATTTTATCGTACGTGAAGAATTTTACATACTAAAAGGAGTATAGGCAATGGACTCAATGACTTTTGTTTTATTTGGAGCTACAGGAGATTTAGCTAAAAGAAAGATATTACCGGCTTTATATAATTTATTCTTAAGTCAGAAAATACCCCAGCCAATTTCTATTATTGGGTCGGGGAGAGAAGAGATGTCTGATGCTGATTTTCAAAGCCTAGTAAGAGAGTCAGTAGAAACTTTTTCTCGACAATCGGTAGATGGTCGTTCAAGTATAGATCATTTTATGGGTTATTTTAGCTATATAGCCTTAGATGCAACAAAAGCAGAAGATTATAAGAATTTGTTAAATCTCGTTCAACAACGTGAAAAAGATTTGGAAATTCCAGAAAATCGAATGTTTTATCTATCAGTAGGACCAGACTTTTTTGACCTTATTGCATTAAACATTAAGGATAGTGGGTTAGGTTCTACGCGAGGATGGAAGCGTCTGATAATTGAAAAGCCCTTTGGACATGATTTGAAATCGGCCCAAGATTTAAACCTAAAATTAAGTCAAGTATTTAAAGAAGAGGAAATTTACCGCATTGACCATTATCTTGGAAAGTCAATGGTTCAAAACTTGGAGGCTTTAGAATTTGCGAATCCCATACTTCAATCATTATGGAATAACAAACATATTGCTAATATCCAAATTACGGCAAGCGAAACGGTAGGAGTAGAAGAAAGAGCTGGTTATTATGATCAAGCAGGCGCAATTCGAGATATGGTTCAGAATCATCTGTTGCAACTCGTAATGATGACGGCTATGCATCTACCAAAAAGAATTAATTCAGAAGAGATTCGTGATGAAAAGAGAAAAGTAATGGAGTCACTTCGCCTTATAAAGAAAGAAGACGTAGGTATGCATGTTATTCGCGGTCAGTATAGTGATGGAGAAGTTCAAGAGCAGTTTGTAGATGGATATAAAGAAGAACCTGGTGTTGCCACGTCTTCACAAACTGATACGTTTGTAGCGGCCAGACTGTGGATTGATAATCCATTTTGGACGGAAGTACCGTTTTACATTCGTACAGGAAAAAGAATGAAAACCAAATCTACTCGCGTTGTGATTGAATTCAAAAACTCATTAAAATATTTGCACGTGACTGAAAAAAGAAACCTGGCACCTAATTTATTAATTATTGAAATTAATCCACATGAGCAGGTTTCTATACAGCTTAACAGTAAAAATCCATTAAATAACGGCGAACTTGAACCTGTAAGAGTAAATTTCTCATTGGATCAACAGGATGTTCCTGAAGCTTATGAACGGTTAATTTTTGATGCTTTTTGCGGAGATCCTACTTTCTTTGCTCACTGGGATGAGGTTGAGATGTCTTGGAAATGGGTGCAGCCAATATTAGAAGCTTTCGAAGAAAATCTTTTACCCCTTTATTCTTATAAATCAGGTTCTTATGGTCCTGAGGAAACAAATCGTTTACTGAACGCAAATGGATTTAAATGGTGGTTAGATGAAGATTACATTTCAACTTCGAAAGAGTGAAATTTTTAGCAAAGTATACACTCTATAAGAAAGAAACCTCTCTGCGATGGGCATGATAAGGACCCAGGGAGAAAATAATATCTATTGACACGTTTCAAGCGTCAGAAGCGTAGGACATACAATGGTTTGAATTCACGATAGAAAATGTTATTTAACTAACTAAAAACATATCACCTAATACGTGATTAAATTAAGAAATATGAGGGAAAAGGATATAGACAGGCTTATGCTAGCTAAAAAAGAATTTAATGGAGGAATGCAACTATGAAATTTTTTATTGATACGGCCAACATTGAGGATATTAAAAAAGCATATAAAGTAGGCGTTTTATCCGGTGTGACAACCAATCCATCTTTAGTCGCAAAAGAAGGCGTAAAATTTGAAGATCGCATTGAGGAAATTCTAAAAATAGTACCTGAAGTAGAATCAGTTTCGGCAGAAGTAACACCAGACGCTGAAACAGCAGAAGATATGATTGCGCAAGCTGAAGAATTAATTAAAATTAACGGCGGAGATAAAAACATTACCATTAAACTTCCAATGACAATCCCTGGTCTAGAAGCAACACGTTACCTTTCGAAAAAAGGCGTAAAAACAAATGTAACACTTATCTTTACTGTGAATCAGGCACTTTTAGCAGCCCGTGCAGGTGCTACATATGTATCGCCATTCTTAGGGCGTTTAGATGATATTTCAGAAGACGGTGTTCATCTTGTAACGAAGATTGCAGAGTTGTTCCGCGTACAAAATATTGATTCGCAAATTATTGCCGCTTCTGTCAGACATCCAGACCATGTGACGCGTGTAGCGCTTGCTGGAGCTCATATCGCAACAATTCCATATGCTGTCATTGAACAATTAGTGAAACATCCTTTAACTGAGCAAGGAATCGAAAAATTTGCAGCTGACTGGAAAAAGGCTGTTAAGAACTAATTGCGCTAGCTAAAATTGTTTATGCAATGGAAGGAGCGTTAGCTGGTTAGGACTTGCTAACGTTCCTTCTTATTAAATAGATATTAACATGAAGAAGGAGTTAAATAGTATGGATTTATTAAGTAGTAAAGCAATTAAGACTACCCACGGTTTAGAAGTATATATAGATTCAGTAGAGAATATTAAGATTAACAAACTTCATCTTCCAACTGCATCCCAGCCATACTATGGAGTTAAGTTTGAAATTGATTATTTCCTATTAGAAGAACATAAATACTATGATCTTCAACAAAACTATTTTTGCCTTGTTATGAGTGAAAACTTTCAGTCAATGAAGTTAAAGGAACCAGAGATGCAAAGTTTATTTGGTGTTAAAAATGAAGAAGAATTTAAAGCAACCAAACATCTTTTAAGTGACTGGCTAATCAAAACAAATGCTTACAGAGAAGCAATCCTCCAATTTCTTACTAAATATGAAAAGGATAACTCAAAAGTAGAAACGAATGAAGAGAATGAAAACATCACAACATTCTTAAAGAAATTATTAGAGTTGAAAACAATAGATGTAGAGCAAGCTCCTATCTAAAAGAAAGATGTAGTGCTTTCACTCTCTTTTGTAAAAAAGCCCCAGAACTGATTTAATCGTTCTGGGACTTTTTTATTATAGAAGAGTTTATATAGTATGTAATGACAAAATAAAGGTCCCCGTAGTCATGGATTTTCACTTTCACTACGTTATTGTTATGGTGCACTAGAAATGTCTGTATTGGAATATGCCATGTGAATTGATGGTATATAGACTATAGGAAAGGGTGATAATACTGAAGTAATCTAACCTGAGCTTACCATATTATTTATTACTGGGTGCTTTCTCGGACAGCCCAGAGACAAAGGGAAAAGCTTTAATTAGTAAAGCTGAGATGAAAGAGAATATAAAAATATACTTAGATACTAATAAAGGGTTATCAAATGCAGTAATTATTTTAAAGAAATAGTAGACTCTAATGAAAACTGATTAATAATGTCATCCAGAAAAGATTCAACCTTTTCTGGACAAGTATAGTAGCAATACAAGTTTATAGATTAATATGTTTTGGATGCCGCAATTGCTTGTTCTAGACTAGATACAATGGACACTTTACTGAAATCAATTCCGATTTGAATAGCTGTTTGTGCAATTTCAGGTCGAATGCCTGATAATGTTGCTTTTACACCAATTAAGCTTAATGATTCAACTAATTGGAAGATTTGATGAGCAACCATTGTATCAATAACGACTACTCCGGATAAATCAAGTAAAAGGTGACGAATCCCCTTATCTACACACTGGTTTAAAGTATTTTCAAGGATAAACTTAGCGCGGCCGGTATCAATCTCACCTACAATAGGGAGTAGAGCTAAGCTTGAGCTTAATGAAATGATAGGTGAGCTCAATTCTATAATTAATTCTTGCTGAGCCTTCAAGCGTATTTGGGAATGTGCATGGTACTCCCTAGTGAATACAGTCATAACGTAGTTAAAATTTTTAATAATAACACGATTCCACCTGTTGATTGTTTCTTGTGAATAGCTTTCACTGCTTGTCCGAACGAATTCTTCAATCAGATCTAAATACTGATTTTGCGTAACAAAAAACTCATGTAAAATGAGGTCGATCGGGGTATTTAAATGTTCTTCGTCTTTTGAAATTGCACTAATCCATTCATCGAAATGGATAGAAAATTGTTCACTTGATTCATTATTATCAAAGATTTTACAAAATCGAGTGTGAAACTCATGATTTTGCTGTTTTACTTGGTCAATCACGAGTGGGTCACTTGAAGCATATACACCTAATGAATTTTCTTTATCTAAGGATTCATACCATTTTTCAGTCAAAGACCATGTGCGTTCAACTAAAAAATCGTACAATTTATCATTTCTATGCATCGTTTACTATCTCCTTATACAAGTGATGGCTATCAACAAGTTTTCATTTTATAGACAAAAAAATAGCTATTTTCTTATAAAGAAAAAAAGCCTTTGATTTAAAGGCTTTTTCTGCTTTTAAATTTAGTGTACATGCAGGTTTCACGTTATTAAATTTTAAAACAAATCCCTTTGTGCTTGTTTCATCTTATCATATTACTATAGCGAAAAATACCTTTTTTAGTGTATCTATATTCACAAGGAATATTTAGCTACCAGCAGTTAAAACATGTAATTATACTCAATATGAAGAGGTGTTTTTATAACAAGAACCTAAAGCGTAGAACTATCCCAGCTAATAGATGATTTATTGTTTTAAGAATACATAAAATCATCTTATTGATATAGTGAGTTAATTTTTGTGAATCACTGTAAATGACGCACAAACTTCTCTGCGCTCTCTTGCACTTCCTCTTCTGTTAGTACCCGTACGCCATGAATAGTAAACGTAGGCAAAAATTTCATTCCTGTTAGATTAGCCATTGCTTGGAATGGCTTTGTTAATTCACTCATACTATATGCGTTATATCCTCCAGCTTGATAAGCTTCCTCTGGACCGCCTGTTGAAATAGCTAACATAAATTCTTTTCCGTGTAGCTTTGTTCCTTCAGAACCATATGCCCAGCCATAAGTTAGAACTACATCTTGCCATTCTTTTAATCGTGAAGGGCTGCTGTACCAGTAGAAAGGAAATTGGAAAACGATTTTTTCATGATTTAAAAGTAGTTGTTGCTCATAGGCAACATCAATGTGACCATCAGGGTATTTTTCATACAAGTCATGAATTGTTATATTTGATTCTTTTGCAAGACGATTTTTCCATGCTTTATTAATAATAGAATCCTTTAGATTAGGGTGTGCTAAAATAACTAATGTTTTTTTCATTATGTGCAGCTCCTTTAATATTTGTATATACAAATTAAAATGCAAAAAAATTATTTCTCTTCGTAAACAACTTCAACTTGATCTTGTTTCTCATACATTTCGTAAAAAGCCTGGGCGATATTCTCAGGAGAGAAATAGGTTCCTTCTTTAACAAAACCTTTGATTGTAAGCGTTCCAACATATATACTCTTTGGTTGTAACTCTTGATGAAGGCTATAGGCTAAGTTGCGAATACCTGCTTTTCCAATTGCTAATGAAGCATACCCTGCATAGGGTTCTAAAGCTAATCCGCCACCAGTTAATATGATAGCACCGTTCTTCATCAACGGAAGAACTTCTTTAACACTAGTTAGAGCTCCAGCTACGCTCACTTTAAAATCTTCTATTAGCTGGTTTGTACTAAGAGTTGTTGGTACGCCAGGCTGTCCAGCAGCAGCATTGTATAATAAAACATCTACGTTGCCAAAAGTAGTAAGTACTTGTTTAATAGCTGCTTTTAACGATTCTTCTGAAGAGGCATCTCCAGGGAAACCTTGAGCAGTAATGCCGTCATTTTTTAATTCGTTCACATACTCTTGTAGTGATTGGTTACTTCGAGAAATTAAGGCAATTTTAAAGCCTTTTTCTCCAAATTTCTTTGCGGCTGTTAGGCTAATTCCTGGCCCAGCACCTACAATTAATAATACTTTTTCAGACATAGTTTAAAACCTCCTCATCACTTTATTTGTATATGCAAATGAAAAGATAAAAAAATTACGATTTGCTTTCTAGCTTATTACTTGCCTCATGAAGAGTTTTACTTAAGTCTTCGCTGAATTCTTTACCTAAGACTTCAGAATAGCTACTAAATAATTGTTTTAGTGCTTTTCGAAATTCGACGTACAGCTTTTCGCCTTTATCTGTTAAAGAAATAAACGTCTGTTTTCCTTCAGCTTTTCTAGTGACAAGCTTTTGCTTTTCGAGTTTATCAATAAAGCGTGTGCTTGTTGAAGGAGCAATTGACAATTTATAGCACAGCTCTTTTTGAGTAATACCAGGGTGAAACTTTACAGTCATAATCATATAAAGGTGTGAAGGAGCAATTCCATCAAAATTAAACGTATCCTCAGCTAATTTTGTAATATTACGAGCAAATCTGCTTGCGGTAAAGTACAAACAATGTATAAGTACTTCTTCTTCTTCGTGCATCATGGATCAACCCTTTCAATCATTTGCATATACAAATTAACATGAAACGTTTATAGAGTCAACTAACTTATAGGTGAATTTTCTTTGATTTCTATCAATGTTACCTTAGCGCTTTGATTTTATACAAAATAAACAAAAAGTGAAGGGTGGACAAATCTTCATAAGTCAGCTCTGCCGGTGATGAAAAGATAACAACGCTTTTACTTATTAAGGGATTAGACGTTGAAGCTGAAAAGATGACGTTAAGACATCATTAGATACAGCCAAAAAGCAAGAACACATCGTAAACTTGCTTAATTTATACAGCCTTCAATAAAAATTTTGAAGGGAAAGGAGGAAGAGGAGTCTGATCTTACTATATATAACACTGTTACTAATTGGTGCACTTACAGTTGTCCCTATTGTCATTGTAGTTGGCAAGACATTGATTATAAGAAAATTCCCAAACAATTACTATACTCCATTCGACTATATATCAGCTCAGACAACGGAAGAATTTCATGAAGAAAAAGAGGAAATAGCAGAAGAGAATAAAGATGGAAATGGTAAGTGAGTAACTTAGCAAGAGTTAACGTCACTACCTAAAAGAAAGCTTCCCAAAACGTTTAGCAAGCTTTCTTTTTAGGATAAGAGCAGCTGTTTGTTAAATTATTTTATGATATATTAAACAGCTAAAAGTTAGTTTATAACATGTTCGATTAATCAATTCTGTATCTTTCAGAACCAATTAGAATGTAGTCTTTTGTAGTGTATGAAAAAATCACATACTCATCGCAAACTTCGTAAGAGTATTCTTCAAGTGTATTGCTTTTTTGATCTATATAGTGCATGAAGGCGCGTTGGAAGTAACCGTTTTCAATCTTGATTTGTCCTAATCTGCACATCTCGTCATGTGTTTCCTCAAGCCATTTTGTGATTTGGTTATCTTTTTCTTTTCTTTCTAACAGGTGTTGAAATTTATCTGTAACATCATCAATCTGTTCTGTTTCCTTATTAAACATAAATAGCTTTTCCCTTGTAGAACGTAAAGAGTTTCTGTAGTTATGGATATTTTCAATTAAATAATCTTCCGCATTTTCTTGAACATAAATAGGGTAGCTACCTACTAACCCTTCTTCTTCTGTAAACAATACAAGGTAGTATAATTCAAACATTTAATCTCTCCCTTCAACTGTATCTTTTTCTTATTTCTTGAGCATTTTTCTCCTAGTTATTTATGAAACACTTTATATGTTATGAAAGCGTACAACGATACTATGCTTCGCAATTTATTTTCGGTAAAAGGTGAGCTATATGTATCATACAAAAAGGCTCATTTTTCTAAGAAAGGCTTGTACCTTTATTAAAAGATGAATAAAATGGAAAATAATTAATATTTTGTATCTTCGACCGAAGGTAAGGTTGAGGAAAAAGCTATTCGGGCTGGTTGCGCTTGCCTTTAGAATAGCGTTATTATTTTCTTCTTTAACGAATATAAAGTTCAGCTTGCTAATGCTAGCCAAACTAATAAAGAGATTGAATTAAATCAAAGAATTTTATTTTATAACCAAGGAAGTGATTAAAGTGAATCCAGTTTTATTTGATTTTCCAACCGAATTCTATACAGAAAGACTTTTTATTAGAATGCCGCTTCCTGGAGATGGAAAACTCATGGCTGAAGCGGTAAACTCATCAATCGAAGAATTTAAGCCATGGCTACCGTTTGCTCAAGAAAAACAAACGGTTGAAGAAGCAGAAGCACATATTCGAAAGTCTCACGCAGAGTTTCTACAAAGAACGAATTTACAGCTTCTAGTTTTCTTAAAAGACACAGATGAGCTTATTGCTTCATCAGGATTGCACCGTATTAATTGGGATATACCAAAATTTGAAATTGGCTATTGGCTCGATTCTCGCTTTAGTGGAAAAGGATATATGACAGAAGCAGTTGAAGGAATTGCTGCCTTTGCGCTTAAAGAGCTACATGCAAAAAGGCTAGAAATTAGATGTGACGCTAGAAATAAAAAAAGCCGGGCAGTAGCGGAAAGAGTAGGGTTTAACCTAGAAGGGATTCTTGAGAATAGTGCCATGGCAGTTGATGGATTAGAGATAAGAGATACGTGTGTTTATGCAAAGGTCATTAAAAATAAGTCGGGAATGTAGAAAGAGAACAAGTGATGAAAATTAGAACAATGTTCTCCTTAGCGTCTCTATGCATATTACTTATCCTAGGTGCTTGCAGTGTAGCAACAAATAATCTAGAAACAGAGATGGAAGTTCATTCAGAAATAAATAGCTTATCAGATGAAGAATTTAGTCATATAGGGACAACCGGTTTAAATGATGCTTCAAAAGAAGACTTTCGTAAATTTTCTTTTACTTTTTTATTAGAAGGACCAGAAGAAATTTCAAATATAAAGATCGCGATACCTGATTTTAAGAAAACCATCGATTCCATAGATGGCAAACGCTATTGGTACGGTGAAGGTTCTGGGGAAGAAAACAATGAGAAGATGACTAGAGAATTTGTTTTTTATTCTAAAGGATTAACGAATGAACAAATAAAAGCAGCATTCAAATCTGTCGAGGTGAATGCTAAATGGAAAACGATAGACAAAGAGGAGAAAGAAAAAACGATAAATTTAGAGGATATTTTGAAATTTAGATAAAGGTCAAATGGAATCTTATTAGTACTGATGTTTATGGTCAAGCCAACACAGCGATTGAAGATAAGAAAAACGCTAGGTATCTGAAACTCAATCATACGAAGTGATATTTTTAGCGTATAGAAGGTAACAAGTAGGAGGGGTCCTTATGCTGATGATTACAGAAGATGTTAAGGGGAAAAAGTACAAAGCATTAATTGACTTATTACTAAGACATTGCGATCGGTTTGCTTTTGTTGAAAATAGGCAGTTGATAGAGTATGAAGAAGAGTGGTTGGCCTATATAAACAATTTAACAGAAGGCATTGCCGAGCACTTCATAGAAAGAAAGATTCAGCAGGAATGGGAGACCACAAAGTTGTCAGAGGGTTCAGCATACGTTTTTTATTATCATTTCAATAATGCTACTAAGCAGTTTTTAAAAGAATATAGCAACTCGCTTTTTAACTGGATTAGTCCTGACCTCCCAGAAGACCTGCAGTTTTATAGAGATGATACATGCATGCTTGCTGTATGTTCACATGAAGGTTTCTTTTTAGTCGATGAATCTTTATGGGAGATATTTGATTAGTCTATTATAAAAATACAGAAAAAAAAGACGCTACTTCAAGCGTCTTTTTTATCCAATAAATGTTTCAGCACAATGATTAACAGCATTAAACCTACAAAAGTTCCTGAGTCATCAACCTCCATATGAAAGAAGGTAGGTGCAATAAAAAAATTAACAACAAATATTAATGATGCAAGAGCTAATAGAATGTTATAAATCATTCATTTCTCCTTCAGTACAATTGAAATTTTTCTTGAATTAATTGAGCTACTTCCTCAGCGCTTAAATTTGTATTGTTGATCCGTACATAGTTTTCTCGCTGTATTTCTCCAGTTTTGGAATTTAATCGGTGTTTGTTCATCGTTTCTTTGAGTTCTTGCTCTGACCACTCTACATTTCTTTTTGTTGGCTTATGCTGGAGTCTGTTTGGCGTTTTGTTTCGGTCGATTCTTTCGTTAAGATCCGCTTCTAGCTCCACAAAATATACCGTACCGCCTTTTGATTCAAAAATGTCGCATACTTCTCTGATAAAATTCCAATCGCTTTGCATATCAAACGCCCATACATAGGTAAAGATTATACCTTTTGCGTCACTTTTTGAAATCGATTCAAAGATTTCTTTACGGAACAAATCTACTAATCTCCACATTTCTTCGTTGAATTGAAACAAAGGAGCAAGAAGTTCAATGGTCATATGATTATGAAACAGCTTCAGTCCCGTGTTTCTTTCTAATTGTTGTCCTACCGTCATTTTCCCTACTGCTTGGGGTCCAAATACGAGAATGAACTTCATCTAGTTCTCCTTTCCATTGTAAGTTTACTAAATTATCATTATATACATTTGGTAAATTTTATCATAAATAAACAAACAGCGGAAGAAGAAATTCCAACAACTAACAATGTATCCCAGGGAGGGATTATACGAACTTCAATTAAGCGTAATAGCAAAGCATCTTAACAACTACAGCTTCTGCTTAACTCAAAAAAGCATAAAAAAAGGATAAAGGTATTTAACACCTTCATCCTTTGAGTTATATTTCTGCTGAACATCTTGAAAACAAAACAATTTCATGATAAATTAGTATAGATGCGTATCTACAACTATTATTAATTATAATATTTCCTACTATAATTATAATATAAAATCGATGCGCTAGTCAACTATTTTTTTAAGGGGTGTTTGCGATGGGTTCAGAACTTCAGCAGGAACAAAAACGCGTAGATGGTATCATGAAAAGAATTAACGCAGAAATAAACAAGCTAGAAGAAGAGACGACAAAGCGTAAAGAAGAAGTCATTCATATCCGCAAGCACTTTTGGGATGAGGTTAAGGTAAACACAGATACGTTTGATGATTATCTTGAAACGATTATTGGGTTACGCCAAGAAGCTCAGGCGCTATCAGTAACTCAAAGTACACATAAACATTCCTCTAAGCGATTATCCACGTTGCATCGGATGAAAGAGCTCCCTTACTTCGGCCGTATTGATTTTACAGAAGAAGGAGATTCAGCTCCTGAGAGCATTTATATTGGAATTGCTGCTCTTAATGATCAAACTGGAGATGATTTTTTGGTTTACGATTGGCGAGCGCCTATTTCAAGCGTCTATTATGATTATCAGCCTGGACCGGCTCATTACATGACTCCAGGCGGTATGATTCAAGGTGTGCTTGAAAAGAAATGGCAGTATCTTATTCGTAACGGGATCATCCAATCCATGTTTGATACAAGTTTGACCATTGGAGATGAAATCTTACAGCAGGTTTTAGGTAAAGGTACGGATAAGCAAATGCATAATATCGTTGCGACAATTCAAAAAGAACAAAATAAAATTATTCGTCACGATAAAGGAAGGTTATTGATTGTTCATGGGGCAGCTGGAAGCGGAAAAACCTCGGCAGCTCTGCAGCGAATTGCGTATTTATTATATAAATACCGAGATCACATCAATGCAGATCAAATTATTCTATTTTCACCTAACTCTATGTTCAGTAGCTATGTTTCAAACGTACTACCAGAGCTTGGAGAAGAAAATATGCAGCAAGTAACGTTTCAAGAGTACTTAGATCACCGCTTAAGTAAAGCATTTCAAGTAGAAACGCCTTATGAACAGTTAGAATACGTTTTAACAGCAAAGAAGACATCTTTCTATCAAGCGAGGCTTGCAGGCATACGTTTCAAAGCATCTACACGCTTTTTTGAAGCTGTTCAAACTTACAGAAAGTCGCTTGAATCAGAAGGAATGCTGTTTAACGACGTGGTGTTTAGAGGAAAAGCTGTTGTAACAGCAGGAGAAATAGTAGAACGATTTTACAACTTTGATACCTCTCTCCGTTTTCATAACCGACTTGAAAAGTTACGAGATTGGTTATTGAAGAAGTTAGCTGACTTTCAAAAAACAGAAAGTAAAAAGCCGTGGGTTCAAGACGAAATTGAGCTTCTAAGCAATGAAGACTATCATAAAGCACATGCGTATTTAGCTAAAAAACGCGGGTTTAAGAGAGAAGACACCGCTGATTATGATATGGAGCCACAAGCGCTTGCAAGGCTGATTGTGCGTCAAAAGCTAAAACCGCTTCGAAGCAAAATTAAAGAGCTGCAGTTTATTGATTTTATTGGCATATACAAACAACTTTTCACAAATTCTCTTGAAATAACGAAACACTTAAAAGGCAAGGTGCCTGATGACTGGTCTGACATTTGCGGAATTACAGTCGATGCATTAGAGAAAGATAAGCTTTTTTATGAAGATGCTACGCCATTTTTACTTTTAAAAGAAATTATTGAAGGCTTTCAAATAAATAGCGCTATTAAGCATATCGTCATTGATGAAGCGCAGGACTATTCTCCGTTTCAGTTTGAGTTTTTGAAGCGTTTATTTCCAGCTGCACGAATGACGGTACTTGGTGATTTCAACCAGGCTATTTTTGCTCATGCAGATGAAAATACCGATTTTAAGATGTTAACGCACCTCTACGGCGTAGAACAAACGGAACTGATCAACATTACGAGAAGTTATCGATCCACAAAACCAATCATTGAATTGACAAGAAGGCTTGTGCCTAACGGAGAAGGCATTGTTCCGTTTGAGCGTGAAGGGAAACGCCCTGCTCTTACACAGCTGCCAGATTATGATGAACTCCACCAAGCAATTGCGTCAAAGGTTGATGAATTCAAGAGTGAGGGTTATCACAGTATTGCGATTATCTGCAAGTCTGCAGAAGAAAGCGCATCTGCGTACTTATCTTTAGCTAGCATTAAAGATCTGAAGTTGTTAAAAAGCAACTCTCTTGAGTATGAGCAAGGAGTAGTAGTGGTTCCTGCGTACTTATCAAAAGGAATTGAATTTGATGCCGTTATCATCTACAACGCATCAGAGAAAGTCTACGCTGAAGAAAGTTTACGCCGTACTTTTTACACAGCTTGCACAAGAGCCATGCATGATCTTCACCTATACAGCGTAGGGAAAGCAAGTCCGTTTTTAGACAAAGCCCTTCTTGAAAGAGCGCTTGACGCTTAGGGCAATAAAAGATATTTACTTCTTCTAAATATTGGGTTATGATGGAATTATCATGGAGATATATGGAAGGAGCATAATGCAGATGGCTGGCATTCAATAATGGTTAATTAACAAAATGAATAGACAAATTCCCTTTTTTTACGAAAGGGTTGTTTTTCATTGTTACCATTATAGGATACGCCTAAGCTTATGTATGAGAAGACAAAAGAGCGGGTGCCTATTAGCATCTGCTTTTTTTGTTAGTCCATATCTCCAATCGTACGTTGGTTGGCGCGTCCGTAAGGAGATGCAAATATGTCTAGATTAACAAACAAAATTGCTGTTATAACAGGAGCAAGTCGAAGCAAAGGGATAGGCTCAGCCATTTGTATAGAGCTAGCCAAAGTGGGGGCAGATATCTTCTTTACTCACTGGTCTCCTTATGATCGACAAATGGACTATTTTGAAGAAGAAGATACAAGTTGGTCAAAAGAGTTAGTAACCGAAATTAAAAAATATGGCGTAAGATGCGAAGCGCTGGCACTTGATTTATCTAAACCTGATGCACCAGCAAAGCTTCTTGACGAAGTTCAAAAGCGACTTGGGACACCGTCTATTTTAGTGAATAATGCCACTCATTCCATTGACGTAGACTTCCGGAATCTAAATGCAGAAGTCCTTGATAACCACTATGCAGTAAACGTGCGAGCCACTTGTCTTTTAACCGCTGAATTTGCGCGGAGATTGGACGGCCAACATAGCGGTCGAGTCATTAATATGGTATCCGGACAAGATAAATCACCTGAACCAGGAAACCTTGCATATATCGCAACAAAAGGTGCAGTATCTACATTTACAAAATCAATCGCGATTGAACTTGCTTCTTTAAATATTACGGTAAATGCTGTAGATCCTGGCCCAACCGATACAGGATGGATGAATGAAGAGTTAAAGCGAACTTTACTACCTCGCTTTCCAATGGGAAGAATTGGTGAACCTACTGATGTGGCAAAACTTATTGTCTTTTTAGCTAGTAATGACGCAGCATGGATTACCGGACAAATTATTCACTCTGACGGTGGTTTTTTGTAAATAAATCAATTTCCTTGTCCGCTAACATCAATTTTGGCATTTTTTCATACTATAGATTGAGGTGAGACTATGCCAAGAGTTCAGTATAAGGATTCAGACGTTGCATTAATGGCTAGAATGATGCGAGCGGAAGCAGAAGGTGAAGGACAACAAGGGATGTTGTACGTTGGAAATGTCATTGTAAACCGACTAAAAGCTAATTGCATCGACTTTAAAGGGCTACGAACAATTCCGCAGGTTATTTATCAAGTGCAAGGAGGAAACTATTCCTTTGAAGCTGTTCAAAAAGGAAATGTTTTTTATCAACGAGCAAGAAGTGCAGAGAAAAGATTAGCTAAGAAAACGCTTGATTTTTGGCGTGAGCACCCTGCGAAATATGCGCTTTGGTATTTCAACCCATACGCTCCATGTCCTCCAACTTGGTACGATCAGCCATTTGCAGGACAATATAAAAACCACTGTTACTACGAGCCGCAGCCGAATACGTGTGATAGTGTGTATACAGGGGCGTAAAGTTCATTTAAGAAAAAAAGAGTTCATCTTCTGTAGACTTTAGAGATGAGCTCTTTTTCGTTCTATACTTGTTAATATGGGACTTCTTCTAGCAAACTTACTATACTCATCATTAGTGAACTATCCACCAACTAATTAATCTTGCACAATTATTAATTTATGTTTTATAATAAAAAACATATTGCTTTCAAAAACAATTTTCATTAATTACTATTAGTTTTGTTTATAAAATGTCACAAACCTAAGTGCTAGAATTTAGTTTTTGCTCTTTTGATAGAGCACTATTTAAACAATTATCATTAAATTTACCATGTTGCAATGTATTTAATGAGCTTCTTAAAGTATTTTAATTAGTGGTATAAAATGATTGTAGCAAAATAAGTTTTACTTTAGGATCAGCCTTCTAAAAGGTGAATCTAGTGTGGGAGATACTCAATAGAAGATAAAATATCGTTTTTTTAACAACTAACTCATTGAACTTCCTAAATAATTTATGAGTGAACTCTTTTGGTTTTTGGACAGTTTTTTCCTGTTGAAACATTTGGTTTTTAAATATTTCATACGCTACGTTAAACACGCAGCCAAGTGCTTATTTAATTTTCACTTTACTCAGATGAAAATTAATTGTATGACCTTTAAAATCACTGGTACCATAAATCGCAATGCTTTTCATTCACTCTCCAAAGTTTGTACGCTGGATTAATAGGAGACGTACTCGCTTATCTAATGCTGGTCCACATTGATGGACCCAACATACAACAGCGCTGGTAGCCATCAGCACTCCTCATTCTTATATCATTCCAACAAGTCACGAAAGCTTAGTCTGTACTGAAGATAGTCTCTTTAAGAGTTACAAAAGAATATCAGTATATACAAGTTCTGGAGCTTAATTGCAAGGTTCTTGAATTCTTGTAACCAAAAACGTAACTTATACACAATAACAACTAAATTACGGTACTTAGTTATAAAGGGAAATACAAATAATTTCTTTTTTATTCCTATTACTTTTATTATTTTAACTCTCTTTATCAATCTGGAAGAATTAAATTGCCCATACACTTTACCGTTTTTTGATACAATAAATACATAAGTTGTTTTTTGTCTATATTAATTGAAGGGAGATGTGTAATATGGAGGAATCAAAAGGATTACATCCTAAAGTAGAAAAGAGCTTCGAATTAATTGGAAAAAAATGGACAGGTTTAATTATTTATGTTCTAATGAGTGGACCAAAACGATTTAATGAACTAAATGAAAGTATACCATCTTTAAGTAGACGATTATTAACGGAACGTCTTAAAGAATTAGAAGACCAAGGAATAGTTGTGCGTAACGTTATTCCGGGTCCCCCTATACGTTCTGAATACTTCTTAACTCAAAAGGGAATAGCTTTAGGGGAAATATTAGGACCAATTAGTGAATGGGCTGAAAGTTGGGTTAAAGATTAATTTTTAAGTAACCTTTAAAAAAGAAAGAGTACTTTAGGAACTGCTCTTCAATTAAAGAAAGAACAATAACAAGATAAAACAGTAGCTAAACGCTTCTAAAATCGCAGAAACAAAAAAGACCCCGAATTTTTATCAAGGTCTTTTTAGCTTTAGTTTAATTTATTAATTCCTTTCATATACTCTTATATTTATAGATATATATTATTAGCTTTTAGCTATTCCAAGTAATACACCACCCGCAATGATAAGAATAATCCCGATTGTAATGGAAATAAGTTGACGTTTTGATTTTTTTCTCCTAATAAGAAGATCCCCCCAAGGGTTGAAATGACAATTCCCATTTGTGACAGTGAAAAACTTGTGGCTACTCCAACCTTTGGCTGGGAGATAAATAAAAACATGTTACCTGCAGCCCAAATTAGGCCTGGGATAATATTTCGAATAGCATATTTATTAAAAGGTTTGTGTTTATAAGTAAGTACAATGCCTCCAATTACCATACCAATTGCTTGAGGAAATAATGCTGACCAGCCGTCCACATTAAATAAACGAGCGCTAACTACGTATACTAAATATCCAATCGTTGAAATAACCAGTGTAAAAATCGCTTTTTTAAATTGTCCTGCTTGCTCTTCATTTTTTTTGCTCTCTAGAGATGTTAATACAATTCCTATTACAATAAAAATGAGAGCTAGTATTCCCAACAAAACAGTAGAAGTAGTTGACCATTCACGGAAAACAACAACACCGAATAAGGTCGTCGATACCAGTTGCATACCTGTTGATATAGGCATTGTTTTAGAAACGCCAATATAGTCAATTGTTTTTAACTGATTGCTTTGACCAATAGCCCAAAATAAACCAGAAATAACCCCTATAATAAAAGTAAGGGGGGTTAAGATGGGATGAACTACTAAATAAATGACTATTGAAAAAATTAGTGCTCCCATTGTAGTTCCAAGTGTTTGACTATATGGGCCGCCGCCTAATTTAACGTTGAATAATACAATACTCCCCCAAAAAATAGCTGGAAGAATAGCTAGAAGAATATCCATTTAATTTAAACCTTCTTTCCTAAACTCTTTAAATATTTATAAAGCGTTGTGTTCACTCTTGTCACTTTATGTTACTTATAGTAACTAGGTTTATAAAAATAGTCAACTTATTAATCTTTGAATAGAGTAGATATAAATCATATATTATATATGAAGACAAACAAAAAACTCCGGCAATTAAGTTACTGTATTATTTACATAGTTTTGATTAAATAATTAAATAGCTCTAATATAAAAAACACATCTAGGTAAAGGCTAGGATGTACCTAAAGCTTCTAGTGCAGCACTTGAAACGGGAGGGTTATATTGGTATTATGATCAATTTATTTTGGGATGCATCTCCATATAAAAGGACAAGTAGTAATTGGGGCATAAGTCAGAAGAAATGAAAGTATAAGGGAATGCTCCAGCAAAAGAGGTTGTTCATAAATTCTAATAAATAAAAGAAACTATAATTAAAAAAAGAACCTCTATGTACTCATAGAGGTTCTTTTTCAGGCTGTTAAAGAATTATGTTCTTAGCATCTTTTTTAAAGATTAGCGCTTGATATATAAAAATATAAATCAGTTTGTATATAAAATTAGATTTTAAAAATTCTTTGCTGCTTCTTTAGCTTCGATAATCGCTTTTTCCTTAATCTCTTGTGCTTGTTCAGGAAACTTTGCCTGGCCTTCTATAATTATCCCTTTGAAAGAGGATACACCAAAGAAATCCATCATAACTTCCAGGTAAGAGTGCCCCATTTCTCTATTAACTTCTGGCCCTTCTGAATAAATATCTCCACGTGCTTGTATATGGAGGGCTTTTTTTCCTGTTAATAAACCACTCGATCCTTCTTTGCTATATTTAAAGGTCTTACCTGATACAGCTATTGCATCAATATATGTTTTCATAATAGCTGGAATTGAGAAGTTCCACATAGGTGTGACAAATACATATTTATCAGCTAATAAAAATTGTGCACCTAGTTCAGCTAAACGTCCTACTTTTTCTCTTTCACTAGATGACAGCTCATTAAAAGAAATACCTGAACGAAGTTTTTCCCATCCGCTAAAAACATCAGCATCGAGATAAGGGATATCAGCTTTATACAAATCTAAATGAACAACTTCATCATTTGGATTTAGCCTTTTATACAATTCGATAAACTCACTTCCTACTGCCATGCTGTAAGAATGATCTTTATCAAGAGGATGTGCAGTAATATAAAGAAGATTTGACATATATTTTTCCTGCCTTTCTTAATATACCTTTTTTGAAATTTTTCTTATAGCTGTATTTCATTACTTTATACTAACTTCAATACATTGCCTATCTTTGAAGTTTTTCAATTCATTTTATATAATTTAAAACTCGTTTCGCTGGCTAATTTAATCATTCACCCAACTTTCAGCCCACTGACTAATAGGTCCAAGAATTTTGCCAAGTTCTGTGCCTTTTTTAGTCAATAAATATTCTGAGCGTATAGGTCGTTCCGGTATGACATGGCGTATAACTATTCCGTTCTCTTCAAGTTCTTTGATTCGTTCTGTAAGAACGCGATTGCTTAAAACTGGAATCATTTCGTTTAATTCACTAAAGCGTTTAGGCCCACTCATTAGAACGTAAATAATTAAACCTGTCCACCTTTTTCCAATTAGTTCAAAACTCTTCTCTACCTTAGGGCATAACTCTTTTTGGTTTTCCATATATTTAACCTCCTTAAAGTTAATTTAAATGTATAAATCAACGTATATATTTATTGTAACTATCAAAAGGTCTACAATGCATATTATATCAAAAATGATTTGCAATAGAGAATAAATGTTATTTTAAATAACTTTAAAGTTAAAAAGTAACTATTCACTATACAAGAATGCTTCATTTAATAAAAAGAAGAACGTATTAATTTAAATGCCGTTTTCAATGAAACAACAATATCTAATAGCATAATTTGCAAAGTATGAACTTAAGAATTAAGAGAATGATACTGTGATTGAAGGTTTTTAGCGGTTTGATAATCCGTGATTAAATTATTTATAACAATGTAATAAGTGAAGTAACAATTAATTTCTTGACAAAAGTCTAATATAGGAATATTATCAGTTACATAAAGTAACTAAGGTTATTAATGTTACTATTAGTTATAAATTATAACTTGTTGTTTATAATGTTGTTATTATGCAACATTATAAATTGAGAAAGATATCTAGAAAAGATATGAAAATCATATAAATAATTTTTTTAGAAAGAGGCGTGAAAATGAATACCATAGATGCAAGGGTACTTGAAACAAGTCGTGGTTTGGAAGTTTATTTAGATGTAATGGGAAATGTTGAAGTAAGTGAAATTCATTCTCCTACTTCAGATAATTATTTTTATGAGATTATTTTAGGAATTAACTATTTTCTTTTAGGAGAGAAAAAATACTATGCAAATCAAAAACATTATTTTGGCATTACAATGAGTGATGACTATAACACAATTACATTAAGAGATCCTGATACAGAAAGTTTATTTGCAGTGAAAACTGCGGCTGAAAAACAGGCTACAAAAGAGTTAATCGGAGATTGGCTAATTGAAACAGAGGCTTTCAAACAAGCGGTAAGTGAAATGATTAAACGAGAGAAAGACAAAGATGTGCAGACAGAAGAAGATATAAAAACAGTTTTAGGAACTATAAAATTTTTAGATAAGTTAAGTCAATTTAAACGTGGAGATTTAGGAGAAGTTTCAATAGAAGGAGAGAACGTTTAATTTACTGAAGCAAAGCATAATGTAAAGAAAAATAATGTTTATTTAATTTAATTAGTGAATCACCTATTAAAAAAACCGAGTATATCTATAGGTTAAGTTATATAAAAGTCCGGTAGGTAGGTAAGATGTAGAATATAATGTTTTTATAATAACACTCAATGCAGAGATATGAAAGGAGGTGGGAATGTGAACGAAAAACAGATAATTGGTGAAAAAGCAGTAGATTTTGTAGAAGATAATATGGTAGTGGGATTGGGGACGGGATCAACGGTCTTTTATACAATTCGTAAACTTGGACAATTAGTTAAACAAGGACTTCATATTACAGGAATTCCTACTTCTATTCAAACGGAAGAATTAGCAACAAAGTTTGGGATTCCTATTTCTAAATTTGAGGATGTTGAGCAGATTGATATAGCTATTGATGGGGCTGATGAAGTTAGTTCTGAACTAGACCTTCTTAAAGGTGGTGGTGGTGCCCTTCTAAGAGAGAAAATCGTTGCTAGAGAAGCTAAGACTTTTATAGTTGTGGCGGACTCATCTAAGTTAGTTCAAAAATTGGGATCATTTCTTCTTCCAGTTGAAGTAATTCCTTTCGGAGTTGGAGTGACTAAAAAGAATATTTATAGATTGGGAGGAAACGTTAATCTCCGTGAGTCAAAAGGCAAGCCTTTTAAGACTGATAACGGTAACTACATCCTTGATTGTTCTTTCTCTGATATTTTATCCCCTAAAGTCTTAGAGAGAGAACTTAATATGATTCCTGGTGTTGTTGAAAACGGATTATTTGTAGAAATGGCTGACACTGTTATTACAGTAGATCAAGAAAATAATGTTGTTATTAAAAAGCGTATATAAGAAAAACGTAGTTTCAGATTCCTATCTTTTCAAATTAAGCAACCAAATTTTAAAAAAAGTAAAGGACGATGGAACAGAACACTACAACTTGTTAATGATTTTACCTTTAGTAACTAAGTATATATATTGTGCTTTAAATAAGACCAAGAGATGGTTTTTATTTCTGTCTAATTATATAAAAAAACATTAGTTTAAAAGGATTTAAATCGAATGCGTTTAACTTGACGAAGCATAAATTAAAAGTTATTATAGTTACATAAAGTAACTTATGTAATAAAAGATATCTAAGTAATTACTTTTAACATCTTTTACTTTTGAACTAATTAGTACTTACACCACGAGAAAGATAGCTTTAATCAAAAAGGAGGAATAAAAATGGAATCGATGACCTTTGTCTTATATGGAGCAACAGGCGATTTAGCCAAAAGAAAAATTTTCCCTGCTCTATATAATTTATATATGGATCAAAAAACACCTCAAACATTTTCTATTATTGGTCTAGGTAGAAAAGAAATGTCTGATAATGAGTTTCAAAATTATGTGAAAGAATCTATACAAACATTTTCAAGACGTTTAATAAATGATCATTTTAAGGTAGAAGAATTCATTAAAAACTTTCGCTATAGTAAATTAGACGCTACCGATATTAAAGACTATAGAAAGTTGTTAAACCTTGTTCAACGACTTGAAGAAGAATTGAATATTCCTCAGAACCGAATGTTCTATCTATCTGTTGCCCCAGAGTTCTTTGATGTTATTGCCTTAAACATTAAGAAAAGTGGATTAGGTACTACACAGGGGTGGAAGCGTCTCATTATTGAAAAACCATTTGGACACGATTTGGAATCTGCTCGTAATCTAAATAACAAACTAAGCGAAGCTTTTAAAGAAGAAGAAATTTATCGAATTGATCACTATCTTGGAAAACCTATGATTCAAAACTTAGAAGCTTTGGAGTTTGCAAATCCTATTCTTCAATCTTTATGGAACAATCAATATATAGCCAATGTTCAAATCACAGCGAGTGAAACAGTTGGCGTCGAGGAGAGAGCTGGCTATTATGATCAGGCAGGTGCCATTCGTGATATGGTTCAAAATCACATGTTACAAATGGTAATGATGACAGCAATGCATTTACCTAAACAAATTAGTGCAGACGACATTCGAGAAGAAAAAAAGAAAGTAATTGAATCTCTTCGCCCAGTCAAGAAAGAGGACGCCTATTTACACGTCGTTCGAGGTCAGTATAACAGAGGGGAAATTGATGGTAACTCGGTTGTAGGGTACTTAGAAGAACCTGGGGTAAGCGGCTCGTCTCAAAACAATACTTTTGTAGCTGCTCGTTTGTGGATTGATAATCCGTTTTGGGAAGGAGTGCCATTCTATATTCGCACAGGGAAACGAATGAAAGAGAAATCGACTCGTATTGTAATTGAGTTTAAAGATTCACTAAAAGATTTATATGTGGATCAAAATGAGGACGTCGAACCAAACCTTTTAATTATTGAAATTAATCCAAATGAAAATATCTCTCTTCAGCTAAATAGTAAAAACCCATTAAATAATGGGAAAATGGAGCCTGTAAGAGTGAACTTTTCGACTGAAAGTAAGGGGGTACCAGAAGCCTATGAAAGACTAATTTTTGATGCATTTCGTGGGGATTCTACGTTTTTTGCTCATTGGAAAGAAGTTGAATTATCTTGGAAATGGGTGCAACCAATTCTGGAAGCTTTTGAAGAAAATCTCTTACCTCTTCATTCATATTTATCAGGATCCTATGGACCAGAGGAGGCTAATCGTTTACTAAAAGAAGATGGATTTAAGTGGTGGCTTGATTCAGAAGTTGTTAATAACCCAAATACAATTGTATCTATCTAAATAAGAACCCAAACAATTACTAGGAGGAAAATTTCCGTGAATCATAATATTAAAACATTAGCTGTAAACACTATTCGAACATTATCTATAGATGCAATTAATAGTGCTAATTCTGGCCATCCAGGTCTTCCAATGGGTGCTGCTCCAATGACATATGCACTATGGGCAAATCACTTACATCATAATCCTGAGAACGCAAAATGGTTTAACCGAGATCGTTTTGTTCTTTCCGCTGGACACGGTTCTAGTTTGCTATATAGCATGCTTCACCTTAGTGGATACGATGTAACAATAGATGATTTGAAGAATTTTCGTAAATTAAACAGCAAAACGCCTGGTCATCCGGAATTTAGTCATACAGATGGTGTTGAGGCAACTACAGGTCCTTTAGGACAAGGAATTGCTAATGCTGTTGGAATGGCTATGGCAGAAGCACATTTAGCTGCAAAATTTAATAAAGAAAAATTCCCTATTATCGATCACTATACGTATACTTTGGTAGGTGATGGAGATTTAATGGAAGGAATTTCTTATGAAGCCATGTCGATGGCTGGTCATATGAAGCTTGGTAAACTTATTGCATTATACGATTCTAATGATATCTCATTAGATGGCGAATTAAACCTGTCTTTTTCAGAAAATATTCAAAAACGAGCTGAATCTGTAAACTGGCAGTATTTACGAGTAGAAGATGGAAATAGTGTAGAAGAGATTACTAAAGCAATTAAATTAGCTAAACAAAATACAGATCAACCGACTCTTATCGAAGTTAGAACTATTATCGGTTATGGTAGTCCAAAAGTTGCTGGAACAAATAAAGCTCATGGTAATCCATTAGGCGAAGAAGAAGCAAAAGCAACAAAACAAGCGTATGGTTGGCCATACGAAGAAAAATTCTTTGTTCCACAGGAAGTTAAAAGTCATTTTGAGCAGCTAAAGAAACAAGGTATGACAAAAGAGGAACAATGGAATCAGTTATTTGACTCTTATAAAGAAGCGTATCCTTTATTAGCGAATGAACTAGATAGTGCTATAAAGGGAGAAGCGTTAATTGAAGTAAAAGATATTTTAACTTTTGATACAGAAAAATCTATTTCAACTCGTGTTGCCAGTGGCGAATCCATTAATCACTTTATTAAACTTGTTCCGTCTATATTTGGAGGAAGTGCAGATTTGTCACATTCAACGATGACAGATATAAGAGATGAAGGGCCATATACACCTGGATATTTCGGGAACCGAAATGTTTATTTCGGAGTACGTGAACATGCAATGGGAGCCGCAGGAAACGGAATGGCTCTTCACGGTGGAGTAAAACCATTTGTCAGCACATTCTTTGTTTTTAATGACTACTTACGTCCATCTATTCGCCTAGCAGCATTGCAAAAGCTACCTATCACATATGTATTTACACATGACTCTATTGCTGTTGGAGAAGACGGGCCGACTCATGAGCCAATAGAACACTTAGCTGCTCTTAGAGCAATTCCTGGACTTACAGTTATACGTCCATCTGATGCTAATGAAACTGCAAGTGCTTGGACATATGCGTTGCAGCAGAATGAAGGACCTGTGGCTTTAGTTCTTAGCCGTCAAAATTTACCTGTTTTCGAGGAGACAAAAGGAAACATTGAGAATCTTTCTAAAGGTGCATATATTCTAACTGAAACGAACGATGCTCCTGACATTATTTTAATTGCTACAGGTTCAGAGGTATCGTTAGCCGTAAATGTAAAAGCACAATTAGAGCTTGAAAATGTATCTGTTCGTGTCGTAGCTATGCCTAGCTGGGAGCTCTTTGACGCACAATCAAGAGAATACCAAGAGCGTATTCTTCCTACATCCGTTTCAAAACGTATTTCTTTAGAGATGGGGATTTCTCTAGGGTGGGAACGCTTTGTAGGTCCAAATGGCAAAGTTTTATCCATTGAAACATTCGGTGCTTCAGGAACAGGTGCTGAAGTAATGAAGTTATTTGGATTTAGTGAAGAGAATGTTACTAAAGTTGCAAACAATTTATTAAAAGCATAATAACAAGAGCAGGTAGAAGTAAAGACATCATTCTTTCTTCTATCTCTCACTAAATATAGAAAATATATAAAACTAAATGATATTTACAGGAGGAGATTACTGTGCAAGTAGGATTAGTTGGTTTAGGAAAAATGGGGATCAATCTAGGGCAAAATTTATTGGATCAACATCATGATGTTGTAGCATTTGATGTGAATCCAAATGCAGTTGAAAAAATGATAGAGTATGGAGCTACAGGTGCATTTACTTTAAAGGAGCTGGTTTCTTCTTTAAAAGCCCCCCGTGTACTTTGGGTAATGGTTCCCCATACTGTTGTAGATTCAGTTATCAGTGAAGTAACACCTTTATTAGAAAAAGGAGACATTATAATTGAAGCTGGTAACTCTCACTATAAAGAGTCCGTTAGACGGTACAATGAACTAAAAGAGAATAGTATTCATTTTATGGATGTTGGAACATCAGGTGGAATGGCAGGTGCTCGAAATGGGGCTTGTTATATGATTGGAGGAGATCCTGAAGCCTGGGCAATCGTTGAACCAATTTTCTGTGATACAGCAGTAAAAGATGGTTATTTTTATGCTGGTAAAGCAGGAAGTGGTCACTTCTTAAAAATGGTGCATAATGGAATCGAATACGGAATGATGGCTGCAATCGGTGAAGGGTTTGAGGTGCTTGAAAAAAGCGAATTTGACTATGATTACGAAAAAGTAGCTAGAGTGTGGAATAATGGTTCTGTTATTCGTTCATGGCTTATGGAGTTAACAGAAAATGCGTTCTCTAAAGATGCAAACTTGGATAGCATTAAAGGGATTATGAATTCTTCAGGTGAAGGAAAATGGACCGTAGAAACAGCTTTAGATCTTCAAACAGCTACACCTGTTATTGCGATGTCTCTACTTATGCGCTATCGTTCTCTTGAAGATGATACATTTACAGGAAAAGTAGTATCAGCTCTCCGCAATGAATTTGGCGGTCACGCTGTAGAAAAAAAATAATTATGATAAATAACACATACATTAAACGAAAATTATTCATGGAGGAATGAAACGATGAAATTTTTTATTGATACAGCAAACCTTGAGGATATAAAAAAAGCATATAAAATTGGTGTTCTATCTGGCGTTACAACTAACCCATCTCTAGTAGCAAAAGAAGGCGTTAAGTTTGAAGATCGGATTGAAGAAATCTTAAAAACAGTGCCTGAAGTAGAATCAGTATCGGCAGAAGTAACACCCGATGCTGTAACAGCTGAAGAAATGATTGAGCAAGCTGAAAAACTAATTAAGATTAACGGTGGCGACCAAAACATTACAATTAAGCTTCCAATGACTATTGCTGGGTTAGAAGCAACACGTTACCTTACTAAGAAAGGTGTAAAAACAAATGTAACACTTATTTTCACGGTAAATCAAGCGCTTCTAGCAGCTCGTGCAGGAGCAACATACGTATCTCCATTCCTAGGACGTCTAGATGATATCTCAGAAGATGGTGTTCAATTAGTTGCTAAAATTGCTGAATTATTCCGTATGCAAAATATCGATTCTCAAATTATCGCAGCATCTGTAAGACATCCAGATCACGTTACTCGTGTAGCTTTGGCTGGTGCACATATTGCCACAATTCCTTACTCAGTTATTGAACAACTAGTAAAACATCCTTTAACTGATCAAGGTTTAGAAAAGTTTGCAGCTGATTGGAAAAATACTGTTCACAACTAAAAAGATTTAATTTTAAGTAAGTAACAAATAAAGAATGTTAATCTACTCATTATAAGTCACTAGTATAGAATATTTACAAAAAGGTTACTCACCTTCTCTGAATGAAGCTTTTTATCTATACAAATTAATGAATGTGCATTCTGTTTGCTATTCAATGTACGTATATAGAGGATAATTACTCTTATTGTAAAGGAGAAATACTATATGACGATTTCTTTCAATTATTCGAATGCAAAACCTTTTATGCAACAAAAAGAGATAGATAGTTTAAGTCAATTTGTACAAGTTGCTCATTCCATGCTTCATGAAAAGACAGGACCTGGATCAGATTTCTTAGGATGGGTAGATCTACCTATCACTTACAATAGAGAAGAATTTTCTCGTATTAAAGAAGCTGCTAAACGAATTCGTAGTAATTCTGATGCTTTAGTTGTTATTGGTATTGGTGGGTCTTACTTAGGGTCAAGAGCTGCAATTGAAGCGCTATCACATACTTTCCATAATCAAATGGATGATTCGACTCAAATATATTTCGCTGGGCAAAACATCAGCTCTACTTACGTATCGCACCTATTAGAGTTATTAGAAGGAAAAGATATTTCTATTAATGTTATCTCTAAATCTGGTACTACAACCGAACCTGCTATTGCTTTTCGTATCTTCCGTGATTATATGGAAAAAAAATATGGGAAAGACGCAGCTAGAAAACGTATTTATGTAACTACGGATCAAGCAAATGGAGCACTTAAGCAATTATCAGACGAAGAAGGTTACGAAACCTTTGTCATTCCTAATAATGTAGGAGGCAGATATTCCATACTTACTGCAGTAGGATTATTACCTATTGCTACAGCTGGGCTTAATATAGACAAAATGATGGATGGAGCAGCTTCCGCAGCTAAAAAGTATAACAACCCTGACATTCTAACGAATGAAAGTTATCAATATGCAGCTGTAAGAAATGTGCTTTATAGAAAAGGGAAACTAATTGAACTGCTAGTTAACTATGAACCTTCCCTTCATTATGTTTCTGAATGGTGGAAACAATTGTTTGGAGAAAGTGAAGGCAAAGATCAAAAAGGTCTTTTTCCTGCCTCTGTTGACTTTACAACCGATCTTCATTCTATGGGGCAATATGTTCAAGAAGGTCGCCGTGATTTATTTGAAACAGTGGTTCAAGTAAAAAAGGCTCGTATTGAACTAACGATTGAAAAAGACCCTTCTAATATTGACGGATTGAATTTCCTAGCTGGAAAAACAATGGATGAAGTGAATAAAAAAGCATTTGAAGGAACTGTCCTAGCTCATGTAGATGGAAATATACCAAATTTAGTTGTTGAATTAGATGAACTAAATGAATTTACATTTGGAGAAATGGTTTATTTCTTTGAAAAAGCTTGTGCAATTAGTGGATTATTACTAGGTGTAAATCCCTTTGACCAACCAGGTGTTGAAGCTTATAAAAAAAATATGTTTGCTTTACTAGGTAAACCTGGCTTTGAAAAACAAAAATCTGAACTAATAAGACGCTTATCAAAATAAAAACTTAAATATAACGCTCTTATCAGTAAAGTAAAGTGTAACTATAGTGCTGATAAGAGCGTTTTACTTTAATGAGCACCTGTCTAAATCAAATTCTAAAATGAAAAGATTGAAATTTCAATTTAAGAAGGATGAGATCTACTGTGCACAAATTATTGTTAAGGATGTGAGAAGATATGGATTATGGCAAAAGGAAGGTATTTCAAAGAGATGTAAAAGATAGCTGGTATGTTGAATTTAATATGAAAAGATACCCTCACATACAACAAGGTTGGGTTTTACCACCTGAACGACAAGCAGATTTTGATCCCTTTATATTAATGGCAGATGATTGGTTTAAAAGAGGAACATTTTCTGATCATCCTCATCGTGGTTTTCAAACAATAACTTACGTTATAGATGGAAGGTTGGAACATATTGATAATCATGGCGGCCATTCTATTCTAGATGCTGGTGATGTTCAATATATGAATGCTGGCTGGGCAGCTAGACATGCAGAAGAAGCTGTAGATAATGACCTTATTCATACATTACAACTTTGGTTAAACTTACCTGAATCACTAAAGCATACAGAAGCTGCATATCAAAATATCTATTTAGAAAATGCTCCAGTTGTACCTTTTAAAGGTGGAAGTATTCGAGTTTATTCAGGTGAAATTGCAGGTGTAAAAGGGCCTTTAAATAGTTTAGTACCTGTTACAATGACAGAAATTTATTTAGATAAAGATGCAACGTACTCACACATTTTACCCGGTAATCATAATGCATTTTTATATGTCCTAGCAGGTGAAATAGAAGTTGGAGAAAGTAAAACCGTTCTAGGTAAAACCGGAGTCGCTACTCTTACATTTGAAGATGAAAATAAATTACGTAAAAGTATTCTAAACCTCAGAGCAAAATCAAGATCAAGAATATTAGTCTATTCTGGAGAACCAATTCGTGAAAATGTTGTAGCACGTGGACCTTTTGTTATGAATACAAAGGAAGAAATACATCAAGCATTTGAAGATTTTCAAAACGGGTTGTTTGGACCACCAGCTGTACGTTAAGATTTGATTGTCGGAAACAAACTTCCGTTAAAATATTCCGAAAATTAAAGTGTTCTATATGATATTAAATTATAATTCTTTTATGAAGACTCTAAGAAACAAACGATTTAAAAGCGATTAAGTCACTTGTTTCTTAGAGGTTTTTTTATTATACAATTAATTTTTAATAAACAAATAATTCTACAAATAATCCAGACATAAGATAGATACCGTAAATATGTATCGAAAAAAATAGTCTATAGGCTTGTATCCGTTACCAAATCTTCCATTTCTCATAAGCTAATAGAGAAGGGAGAGACAAGTCATATGAAAAAGATTTATCTTGATGCCGGCCATGGCGGCACGGACTCAGGTGCAGTCGGTAATGGCTTATTAGAAAAAAATCTTGTTTTAAAGCTTCAGCAATACATGATTAGCTTTTTAAACGCAAACTTTGCTGATTTTACGCTCCAAACTACGCGTACAACGGATACGTTTTTAAGTTTGTCAGAACGCGCTTCTAAAGCGAATGCTTGGGGAGCCGATGTATTCATGTCTATTCACGTAAACGCTGGTGGTGGTACAGGTTATGAGGATTACATTTACAATGGATCCGTCAGCTCAGCAACTATTAACTATCGCAATCGCGTTCATGAGCAGGTAGTTCCTGTATTATCAGCTTACAACCATACAAATCGAGGTAAAAAAGCAGCAAACTTTGCGGTTTTACGCTTAACAAATATGCCAGCTGTTTTAACTGAAATTGCGTTTATTGATACGACTAAGGATGCGAACTTTCTAAAAAACGAAGCCTTCTTACAAGCAATGGCAAATGCATATGCAAGAGGAATTGCAGTGTATTTAAATTTGCCAGTTCGCCAATCAACAGTTTATACAATTCAAGCAGGGGATACATTCTATAAAATTGCAACTATGTATAACATTACTGTTGAAGCACTGCAAAATGCCAATCCTGGTGTTAACCCAACTACTCTACAAATTGGGCAACAAATCTATGTTCCTGTGCGCACATATATAGTAAAAGCAGGAGATACACTGTATAAAATCGCAGGGATGTATAACGTAACGGTTCAACAAATTCAAGCAGTAAATCCGGGCATTGACCCATCAGCGCTTCAAATTGGGCAACAAATTAGGATTCCTTCATAAAAAAGTAGAAAAAGGGCTTATCTTTAAGCTCTTTTTCGCTTATAATAGCGCTTTAGAGTAGGTGTTTAGGTTCATTTTTTTTGAATCTCTTTTTATAGACGGAAAAAAATTCTATAATAGATATAAGGAGGAGAGGTATGTACATTGTTTATATTATTGGCACGATTTTAATTCTAGGGTTAATAACGACTTGTATTTACCTTTATCGCCGAAATGTACAAGTCGAAGAGAAGTATGTTACTCAATTGGAGCTAGCACAAAAAGAAGCGGCAGTTTCAATTGCTGCTTGTGAAGAAGAATACAAACAAAAGAAACAAGCTGACTTAACAGAGAAAGAAGAGCATTATAAAAATATTATTAGAGATTTACGAGAAAAGCATACGGCTCAGCTAATTAAATCGACGAAGTATATAAAAAGCTTGGAAGCTTTTTCAAAAAATAAAGGTGAAATCGTTATTCATAAAACCTTAACAACATTACAAACAAACTTAATTCATAAAAATAAAATCACAGCTGATGACATGATCATTATGGGCAATGTTTTTATGCCTTATTACATGAACGAACAACTATTTATTCGACAAATTGATCATGTTGTTTTAATGAAAACGGGGATTTATGTAATTGAAGTGAAGAACTGGAGCGGAGATATTCTTTATGGCGTTCGAAAAGACCAGATGCATGAGCTATCATTCTTAGTAGATTCACTATCCAGTCGGGTAGCTCGCACTGAAGAGCAAACCTTTTTATTTACGAAAACAAGTGAAGGTGAGATAAAAGTAATAAGTAAGCCCCACCCTGGAAAAGAAGTTCACCAGCACGCGGCTAGTTTAAAGGCTTACTTGCAAAAATTACGTCGTGATATACCTGTGGTAACACCAATCGTTTATTTTAACGGTGATTATAATACAAGTGTAAAAAACTACTCACAAAGTCACTCACTTTGCTTTTCTACCAAAGATGACCTGTCCATCTTTTTCACTGAACAACTACAGAATCAGCCTATCTATACAACTGAGGATTTAAAGATGTTTAAAGAAACGCTCGAAAAGGCAAGTTATCATTTTATTCATTCTTAATTGTCAAAACGACTATGGCTTACTAAGATAAAAGAGTAGTGTACGTACTTAGTAGTTATATTCGCTAAACTTAAAAGAAAACACCTAAAATAGTTTATGTGAAAAGTGCTTTTATAAGCACTTTTTTTTCATCTTGAAAGGTTGGGAAGCAAGTGGATATTTGTCGTATTTCAAAAGAAGAAACCTGGGAACTTAGACAGCGCGTTATGTGGCCAGATAAGGATATCGAGTATGTGAAAATAGACAACGATCATGAAGGAATTCATTATGGCCTATTTGATCATAATGAGCTTTGTTCAGTAGTTTCTCTTTTTGTCCAAGGTGATAGAGCTCAGTTTCGTAAATTTGCGACTGATACAAACCGTCAAGGAAAAGGCTATGGCACGTATTTACTAAATTACGTTATAAATGAAGCAAAAGAGATGAATGCAAAATTAATTTGGTGTAACGCCAGAAAGAATAAGGCTAATTACTATAAAAGGTTTGGGTTAACTCCTTCTAACGAAACGTTTCAAAAGTGTGGTGTCGACTATGTTATTATGTCGAGACACCTATAATTTTGTTTAATTTTGAAAAAATATCCTGATATGGTGCTATAATGTAAATAACGAATGATTATAGTAAAGCAGGTGAAATGAATGGATCTAGATTATAAAGAAAAAGCATCGCATCATGCGATGGGATTTGAATCAAGCTACGACTATTATGATGAACAGTACAAGATTAACGACAATCCAACTGTTTGGCGCTATATGAATGCAGATCATTTTGAGTCCTTGCTATCTACAAAGTCACTATTTTTCACAAAGCCTACTGCGTTTCTAGATCCACTTTCTACGAACTACACGATGTGGAATATGCGCGATGTTAATAAATCCATGTTTGCAAATACTGAAGATTTAAAAAGCTACCTTAAAAATATCTATGAATTTTCAGCACTGTCCTCTTGGCATATAAATGAGCATGAATCAGCAGGCATGTGGGATTTGTTTTTAAAGTCTCAAGATGGCATTGCCATTCGTACGACATATGATCGATTATTAGGAAGCATTAAGGATTTGCGTTACAAAGTTTTTGCACGTAAAGTTCAGTATATTGACTTTGCTAAAGAACAAGTAAGTGAAAACATCTTTGATACCCTTTTTTATAAGCGGAAATCGTACAGCTATGAAAACGAACTGCGTCTGCTTATTATCGCAAGTCGTATTGACGCATGGAAGAGCCAGCAGCTATTTATTAAAGAAGAGATTTATGCCGGGGAATGGCAATCGCGTATGGACGCTTTAAAAGAAAGATCTTTTGCATTTTCGCATCTGCACGGAAATCTTGTACGCTGTGACCTTGCTCATTTACTTACAGAGGTATACGTATCACCCAAGAGTTCTCCTGCTTTTGTTCAAAAAATAAAAGCGTTATTAAGCGATCACGGCTTAGCTTATAAGGATGTTATTCAGTCTGATTTAGCAAAAGACTATATATATTAACCGTATGAAATCTCTCTCCTCACTCCATTATAAGAATGGAGGTGTAGATGATGAAGCAACCGGTTGTAATCTGTCCAAAATGTCAGTCTGCAAGCGAATTAGGGTCTGTGTTAACCGCACAGTCCAATCAAAACGTCATTTATCATTGCTCGCAATGTGGCTATCAGCTTCGCAACGTGTATACGAATAAAGGTTGAACTAACAAGAAAAGTCAAGGTGTTGATACGCTTTGACTTTTCTTGTTGTTCGTAGTTCAATAAGTTTTATAGTTAAAAAGAAAGGGTACTTCACATGAGAGAACATAAGAGGTGGGTTGACGTCCTTAAGGGGATTGGCATTTCTGCTGTCGTTATAAGTCACAGTGGACACGAACTGGCGCATCATTATCTATTCTGGTTTCATATGCCGCTATTTTTTATGATTAGCGGCTATTTATTTTTTAAAAAACAAAGTCTTAATTCATTAAATAGGTGGGTTGTCAAAAAAACGATTAGCCTTATGGTTCCATACTTATCATTTGGGCTTTTGATTCTAGGATATATTACATGGAAGACTAATGACTTTGCGGCTATTCCTTCCACTGTAGAATCCCTTCTATATGGAGGAAGAGCACTAGGCTTTTATTACGGCGTTTTTTGGTTTGTTCCATGCTTACTTTTAACACAAATTTTATTCGGCTATTTGCTTTTCTTTATACAATCCAAGCTAATAAAAATAGTTATTTTTATGACCATCTATGTAATGGCATATTTGTATTCTGTTTCAAAAATTCACACACAGTTTATTATGCCTTGGAGTATGGATACAGTTCTCATGGCTATGACTTATTATGCAATTGGCTATTTCTTTAAAGAACGATTAACTACTGGACTCAATAAAATTTCGCAGCTAGTCTGTAGCGTGTTTATTCTTTTAGTCATTTTATTAGATTACAGCAGGCTGTTAAACTACGAGCTGGATTTAAAAGTGAATATGTATAATCATTTTGGTCTTGATCTTTTATTGCCAATAGCTATTGTTTTGCTATTGATACAAGGCAGCAAACTTATTCAAAATAGTATATTGGGCGCAGTGTTTGAGAAATTTGGACAAGCATCTTTAACGATTATGTTTTTACACGTTCCAATTCAAATTATTTTGCGTGAAAATATTAGTTTGCATCCGCTTATCATTGGAGTCGTTAGTTTACTAATCAGTTTTTGTGCCCATATGATTTTTAATTCTTTTTTAGTTGCCAGACGAGTTTTCTTAGGCAAAATCTATGGAACAAGCAAAGAAAAGAATAGGAGTTATTATAGTCACTAAAGGAGTTTTAGTTATATGAAGCAATACAATTTTACTGAAGGCTCAATCTTAAAGCAGCTCATTTTCTTTTCAACGCCAGTTCTACTAACGAACTTGCTTCAGGTGTCTTATCAGTTCATAGATAGTCTATGGGTTGGTAATTTGTTAGGATCAGATGCTTTAGGAGCTATTGCGGTTTCAGGTACCGTTATTTTTACGATCTTATCATTTATTATTGGAATTAATAATGCCAGCTTAACGATTTTATCTCAGCAAAAAGGAAACGATGATGAAGAAGGGCTATCTCGTTATTTAAATGCGTTTGTTGTGATATTATCGGCTTTAGCAATCTTACTTGGCGTCATTGGCTTTTTAAGCTCAGAGACAATCTTGAAGTTACTGGGCACTCCTGAAACAATGCTTGTCGACGCTACAACATACTTACAAATTAACTTTGTCGGAATTTTATTTTTGTTCGGGTACAACTTTATCGGTACTGTACTACGAGCAGTAGGAGATAGTAAAACCCCGCTGCGGTTTGTGTTTATCTCGGTTATTTTAAATGCTGTGCTTGATCCAATCTTTATCTGGACGTTTGATTTAGGTATTGCAGGAGCTGCGTATGCAACTGTTTTATCTCAGGGCTTTGCATTCATTTACGGCATCATTTATATTCTTAAAAAGAAGCTTGTACCGTTTTCACGTCCTGCTCTGCCAAAGAGGGAAGAAACAGTGCTTATTTTCAAGCTTGGTATTCCGTCAGGTTTACAAATGACGGTTATTTCAGCTGGTGTTATGGCAATTATGAGCGTCGTTACATCCTTTGGAAACGATGCAGTTGCAGGATTTGGCGCAGCTCAACGCTTAGATAGTATTCTTATGCTTCCAGCGATGGCGCTTGGAACCTCTGTGAGTAGTATGGCAGGGCAAAACATTGGTGCAGGAAAGTGGAGTCGAGTGAATCAAATTGGCCTATATGGAGTTATATATAACTTTGCAATAATGATGCTTGTAGCTGTGGTTATCTTTTTCTTAGCAGAGTGGGCGACTCGTCTATTTATTGAAGACGAAGGAGCCGTGGCGTTTGGTACACATTACTTAAAGGTTGTCGCTTTCTTTTATCCGTTTCTTGGTATTAACTTCATTCTAAATGGAGTTGTAAGAGCATCAGGAGCGATGTTTGCGATTCTTGTGTTAAATATTGTTTCTTTTTGGGTACTGCGTTATCCACTCACTTATTTATTCGCTAAGTGGCTAGGTGAAACGGGCATCGGACTTGGCATGGGTACAAGTTTTGTAATAAGCAGCATTATCGCATTTGTTTATTACAAATATGGAAAGTGGGATCAAAAACAAATTTTTGCTTCTAAATAAAGCACTATAAAACCCCTCTTATTGTCTTTGGAAATAAGAGGGGTTTTATGATTAGTGCTTGTCTTTATTTAATTTCTCAGTAAGCTCTTTCACTTGTTGTTCTATTTGGTTAAGCTGTTTTCTGCTCTTTAAAAATGAACGAAACAAAAATACTAGAAGTGCAATAAACAAGATAATAAGTCCAAAAGTCACGAGTTGAAATATAATATCACCAATATTGTACGTACTCATACAAAATAACCCTCCGTTAAAAATGAAAATATGACCATTATTTTAACATAAAATTACATATAAAAGTAGGTGGAATAGTAAATTGATAGTATAAATAGAATTAAGATTCTAAGTTAAAGGCAGAATGAACAAAAGTAACAGCTTTGTACTCTGCTTCATTCTGCCTTTATCCCAATCTCGATAAAATATCTCTTGCTTCATTTTTAATATTCGCTACACACTTCAAATAAAATATCTAACCCCTTTTCTAGTTCCTCTAATGACGCGTACGCATACGACAGACGAATATGATATAAATCCCTTGTTTCATAAATATAGCCGGGATTAATTAGAACATTTCGCTTTAGCAAATTAAGAAATAGTGCTTTATTAACGATTGGCTTCTTAAATTTAAGCCATATAAAAAATCCGCCTTCAGGTTTTTCCCAGTTTGCTAAGCTTTGAAATTTTTGATAGAGAATCTTTTCTACAAATTCCGCTCGGATTTTTAGCTGTTCTCGCAGCTGTCCTAAGTGATTCTCATATAACCCTGTTGATAGCCAGTGCGCCACAATCTCTTGAGAAAAGGCGCTAGATCCATAATCTGTTTGCATTTTTATATCTGCTAGCCGTTCAATTACAGGGTGAGGAGCAACAACCCATCCAATTCGTAAACCAGGGCTAAGCGTTTTTGAGACGCTACCAATGTATAAAACTTGTCCGGACGTATCCAGCGCTTTGATAGGTTCAATCCCTGAAGTAAATAGCAGCTCGTGATAGACGTCATCTTCAATGATAGGAATCTGGAGTTCTTTGCACGTTTGATAAAAGGCTATTCTCTCCTCTAAAGTCCAACTATAGCCTGTCGGATTATGCAAAGTAGGTACACAATAAAACAATGACTGTTTATTTTTCTTAAGCCTACGTAGATGTTCGGGTAGGTTCTTACCTCTTAAAACGGACATAACGCGCATGCCTGCAGACTGAAAAGGATGTACTGAATTCAAATACGATGATTGTTCTTGAAAGACAAGTGATCCTTTTTCTAATAGCCCAACCGCAATTAGCTGAAGTGCTTGAAGGGCCCCAGAAACAATTAAAATATTTTCAGGCGTTGTATAAATTCCTTTTTTCTTTAAGTATGTACATAAGGTTGTTCTTAGAGCTTTACTGCCCCTTGGTGATGAATAGCCAATTGCTTTTGATTCGAGCGAAATTTCTTTTAACGACTCTTCAAGCTGCTTTGTTGGAAGTAAATCTGGCGATAATTCACCTGTTCCAAGTCGAATAATATGATCAACTTGTTCATATTGGTTAATAAGCTGAATGGTATGGTAGTTTGGTTCATGAACGCTTCCTTCAATATACTGCTGCCAATTCGGATTTGTTTTGTTTACAAGAACGTTCCAAGAACTATTGCTTACAAATACTCCAGAGCCTCTTTTAGATTGAAGTAAACCATCTGCACGAAGTTCATCAAGAGCCAGCTGCACCGTGCTTCGGTTTACATTAAACTGGGCTGCAAGCTGGCGCTGTGTTGGAATTTTCGTTCCTACGCACCAGTCGCCTTTTTCAATTCTCTCCTTTATCCAATCGATAATTTGGTCGTGAAGAGTTAAGTGTGAATGTGTATTTGGCTTCCAGTCCATGCAATCTCCTCTAAATTGGATGGGTAAAAAACCATCCAATTGGTTGTTTTCTTTTTAATCTATCATAGTAAGATAGTGATTGAAAGGAGGTTATTGATGGATGGAAGCTATTTTTCATGGAGTTCTTTTAGCATTAGGTCTTATTTTACCTTTAGGCGTGCAAAACGTATTTATTTTCTCTCAAGGAGCTACGCAAACGCAATTTGTCCGAGCGTTACCGGCAACGATTACAGCTGCAGTATGTGATACGTTGCTAATTTTATTAGCTATCTTTGGATTATCTGCTATTGTATTTCAGTTTGAGTGGATTCGAGTTGCTTTAATGAGTGGAGGTAGCTTATTTCTACTATATATGGGTTACACTATTTGGACGTCTGTACCAAAAGCAGATGGGAATTATCACGTATTAACAACTCGTGAGCAAACTTTATTCGCTTTATCGGTTTCTTTACTCAACCCGCACGCAATTTTAGATACGATTGGTGTAATTGGAACAAGCGCACTAAAATATAGCGGTGCAGAACAAGCCTTGTTTACGGGAGCTTGTATTGCCGTATCGTGGCTGTGGTTTATCAGCCTTACGTTTGCTGGAAGGGTGATAGGGAAAATTGACCATACAGGTGGTTTTATGAAGCTGCTAAATAAATTATCTGCTTTGTTTATATGGGGAACTGCTGTTTATTTAATAATAGGAATCTTTTAGTCTAAAACAAAAACAAGCATCTGACAGAGAACATCAGATGCTTGTTTAGCGTTCTTTTTTACCTTCATGTTTCTCTGCAGCATTTTTCGTGACGATTATTCCCGTTAATCCAGCCGTCATACTAATGAGAAAGCTCCATAAGAGGTAGCGCCACTCTCCTGTAAACAGCGCAACGCACAAAAAGACAAGGAATTGCCCGATAAAAGCAAACCACGAAGCGAACCATGCTAAGCGCATATGTTCTTTCATTACATCACTCCAAAGCATTTCATCTTTTTTTCACGGATTCTACGTATTCTATGCTTATTCAATCTTTTTCATTTCATGTTTTTAATCGTAAACATCGGGTAAAGATAGAGAGTGCTTACAAATATAAGATAATGACAATAGAGAAAAAAAACAAGCAACGAAAGGGGAATCGGTCATGCAATCCTATGAACAACACCTAGAAACCCAGCGTGAACGAGTACTACATCAGCTCATTAATTACGGATGCTACAAAGCAAAAGATGGTCGGCACTTATATGAGCTTTCTATGCTGGAATTAAAAAAGATGTACACAGAAATTCAAAAGCAACGTATCAACTCCGTACTAGGAGAGCGCTAACTCAAGCTTTTCAGCCGCTACATAACCTTTTTGAGTTAATTTTGTTCCACCACGTCCTTTTTGCTTCATCACTAATCCTTTTTCTTCTAACATCTCTAAACGATAGCGTACCTGCTGCTCAGAAAGAGGAGTGTGGGATGCTTCAGTAAACTCAACCAAACGCTTGCGGCTAGGAGTGACTCCTTGCTTAGTTAACGCATAAATGCCGCTCAATAAAATTACCTCATCCATCCCAAACTCTTCAAGGCTAGAATCTGACTGGTTCTGGTCTTTTTGATAATCATTTAGTTCAAAGAAGCTGTTAGAAGGTAAATCATCAGTCGTAACTTCATTCTCGTCACAAACAGCTAGCATATATTCCACCGTATTCTTTAATTCTCGTACATTTCCATACCAAGGGTAATGAGACAAGGCCTCAATCACTTGTGGTTGAATATAAACATCCGGCTGTTCACTTTCTTGAATAAAACGCTCCATCAAAATAGGTAAATCACCAGTTCGTTTTCGCAAGGGTGGAAGTTCTAAATATAGCACTTTCAATCGATGGTATAAATCACGGCGAAACGTGCCTTCGGTAATCATACTTTGTAAATCACAGTTTGTAGCTGCGATAATCCGAACATCAATAGGAATATTTTTGGTTCCACCAACTCTTCGAACCTCTTTTTCTTGCAGCACACGCAATAGTCTAGCCTGTAGTTTGGGACTGCTGTCACCAATTTCATCTAAAAAAATGGTTCCTCCATGCCCTTGCTCAAAAATCCCTTGTTTTCCACCTTTTTTCGCGCCGGTAAACGCACCTTCTTCATAACCAAAAAGCTCACTTTCTAGTAAATCCTCAGGGAGTGCACTAAAGTTTACAGCTAAGAAAGGTCCGTGTTTTCGAGCCGATTCATTATGGATAGCACTAGCAAACAACTCTTTTCCTGTGCCGCTTTCTCCTTGAATTAATACAGCTAAGTTTGTGCGAGCAAGCTTGGCAGCCGTTTGTTTTGTACCAGAAATAATACTACTATCGCCAATAATATCTGAAAAATGATATTTTGCAATGTAGCCTTTTTTTATTAGTTCTTTCCGGGCTGCGTTTTCAATCGCAATCGTGTCTTTTACACTTTTGAATGTAGCAACGACGGTTTGATCGCTTTCTAATAAAAATCGATGCACAACCACATCTATATCATCTAGCGTAAAGTAAGCGTCATTGCTTTCTTTTTGCTTAAGTAAAAAGTCGATAAGCGATGAGTTTTTAAAAACCGTATGAATAGATTTTTGTAGCGCATACGCTGACGGAGTAGCAGTCATTTTTTGGAGGCCGTCATTAAATACCGTGATTTTACCGTCGCGATTAAAAGCCAAAATCCCATCATTGACTCCGTTTACCACTTTTTTCAAATGGTTGTTTAAGTGGTCTGTTTGTTTATTGAACTCAGCAATATTTTGACCAAGCTCAATAATTTTTTTTATATATTTTTCTGAAACGTCTTGATCAAGCTCATTAACAAGGTTAAGTTGTTGTAAGATTTGATAGATAGTTGAGATGTCAATTAACCGTACCCCTATATCAATTACATGAGGGATGGAAGGAGGAACAAAAGCAAGTTCTCCAGGCGTAATGGCTACATCGAACGTTATTTCAATAGATGCATTAGGGAAGTATGGATAATACTCAATATGGTCAATTCCGAGCTTCATTAGTGTGTGGATAGCATCAGTTGTGCTAGCGGGAAAATCATTTACATAAAGCGCTTTCGTTCCTGGAGGCAAAAAGAACAGCTGATCAATATATTCATAGTTAACCGTTCGTTTCGCTACAATAACATCACAGCTGCTGCTAATTCTTCCTTCTACATCTTCTTCAATTAGGTAAGAGGATAGTACAACCAGCTGATTTTCAAATTGATGAGGCAAACCTTCTTCGATTGAATAACTCCAAATATGAATTGAGTTTCCTAAAATATCATTAAGCTGCGTTGTTAGCGCTTTTTTTGTCTCTTTTGTTCCACAAATTAATACAAGCTCCTTCATTATTTTCAATCCACCTTTAATGGTTGTTTTAGGTTCTTAATAAAACCAATTGTATATAAAAATAAACAAGAATAATAGCTTAAATTAATGAAATAGTCAAAAAATAATCAATTTATCCTAGATTTTAAGGTTGGCACGTAAATTGCAATTAAAAAAGGTGTACGGCAAGGAGGAATAATGTTGGTTTTTGTCAAAACACAAAGAAAAACAGAAGTGTTGATGACGTATTTTGTTACTAATGAAGGGGAGAAAAGAGATGAGTGAGTTAAACCGAGAGAAAGTCGTGTCGAAAAAAGCAAAGAAAACCGGTAATATTAACGTTTTTGCTTTACTGCTAGGGGTTTTAGTAATTGCCACCATTTTAACGAATGTATTGCCTGCCGGTGAATATAGCCGTATTGAACAAGATGGCCGTACACTTGTTGATCCAGATTCGTTTAAGTGGATCGATTCTACGCCAGTTGGTCCGTTTGATATGGTAAAAGCCATTCATACTGGTATGACAGAAGCAGCTGATATTATCTTTTTCGTTTTAATTATTGGTGGTTTTTTTGGTGTATTAAGTGTTACAGGTACGGTAGATTTACTAATTGCGACTATGGCAAGAAGGCTTGCAACGCGTGAAAAGTTACTCATTCCCGTTATGATGCTTTTCTTTGCTGTCTGTGGATCGTTAATGGGAATGGCGGAAGAAACGCTTGCTTATATCCCATTATTAATACCGCTAGCGCTAGCGCTAGGTTTTGACGTTATGACAGGAACAGCTATCGTATTAGTTGGTGCTTCCGCAGGTTTTACAACTGCCGTTATGAATCCTTTTACCGTTGGAATCGCACAAGGTATCGCTGAGCTTCCTCTATTCTCTGGAATGGGCCTTCGCTTAGTTACATTTGTGCTTGTATATGCTGTATCAGTTTGGTTTGTCTACCGCTATGCAATGAAAGTAAAAAAAGATCCGTCAATCGGCTTTTATGGTAAGTATAGCAAAGAAGATGCAAATGAGCTTTTACAATCTGGAAAAAGATTAGAGAGAAAGCACAGATTTATTTTAGGTGCTTTTATGCTTAACTACGTTGTATTAGCATTTGGTGTTATTAAATATCAATGGTACATTACTGAAATTGCTGCGTTATTTATTATTTTAACAATCGCTATTGCAGTTATTGGACGCCTTTCGGTTGATGATACCGTTAAAGCTTTCACAAGCGGGGCAGCTGCACTAATTGGTGGAGCGCTTGTAATCGGTGTATCTCGTGCAACGCTTGTTGTGTTAGAGCAAGGACACATTGTTGATCCTTTACTATTCCAAGTATCAGAAATGATGAAAGATGTTCCGGGCTATTTAAGCGTTATCGGAATGTACAATTTCCAAGCAGCTATTCACTTTATCTTAGCATCAGGTAGCGGTCACGCGATGCTGACAATGCCAATCATGACTCCGTTAGCGGATTTATTAGATATCACACGTCAAACCGCTGTTTTATCATTCTCGTTTGCCGATGGAATCGGGAATATTATCTTCCCTACAGCAGGTACGCTTATGGCGGGTCTTGCTATTGCAGGAATTCCATGGACAAAGTGGGCTAAATGGATTTTACCGCTTGTTTTAATACAATATGCAATTGGACTAATTACAATTGTAATTGCTCATATGATTGGGTACGGTCCGTTTTAATAGAAGGAGAGATTTACATGCTTACACTTTTAAAGAATGGAGAAGTCTATGCGCCTCACTACTTGGGGCGTAAAGACATTCTTTTAGTCAATGACAAAATTGGATATATCGAAGATGAAATTACTGTTCCAGAAGGATTTGTGTCTATAGAAGTTATTGATGCATCTGACTTTATCATCACACCTGGCTTCATCGACTCCCATGTTCACTTGATTGGCGGAGGCGGCGAAGGAGGATTTAAAACGCGCACGCCTGAAATTCAGCTAACAGACTTAACAACTGCTGGTATCACAACGGTTATTGGTTTACTAGGAACAGATGGCACAACTAGAAGAATGGAAAGTCTGCTTGCAAAAGCAAGAGGACTAGATGAAGAAGGCATTACAACGTTTATTCATACAGGCTCCTACCAGGTACCTGTTAAAACATTAACAGATAAGATTGAAGATGACATCATTCTAATCGATAAAATTATTGGTGCAGGAGAAATTGCAATTGCAGATCATCGTTCATCCGAGCCTACGTTTGAGGAAATGACGAAGATTGCTTCGGCTGCTCGTAACGGCGGTATTTTATCTGGAAAAGCAGGTATAGTTGAGGTTCACGTTGGTGATGGAGCTGACAAACTGTCACTTCTTGAACAAATTAAAGAAAAAACAAACATTCCTATTCGTCACTTTCATCCAACGCATATTAATCGAAATGAAGATTTGTTTGAAGCAGGAATTAACTTTGCGTTAAACGGTGGGTATGTAGATTTTACAACAAGCACAATCCCACTGTTTTTAGAAGAAGGTGAAGTGAAGTGTAGTAAGGGACTTCGCATGATGCTTGAACGCGGTGTAACTATTCGAAGCATTACGTTTTCTTCTGATGGCCAAGCAAGCCTACCGTCATTTAATGAAGACGGAGAATACATAGGCGTACAGGTCGGAAAGGTTCACTCTTTATTTGAAGAAGTAAGAGATGCCATTTTAGAGGAAGGGATTCCAATGGAAACGGCACTTCAAGTTATCACATCAAACCCTGCTCAGGTATTAAAGCTGCAAGATAAAGGCACCATCGCTCTAGGAAAAGATGCTGATTTAGTATTGTTGAACAAAAATGATTTAACGATTGATACTGTCATTGCTAAAGGTCAAACAATGGTTCAAAACAAAGAAGTGATTGTGAAAGGAACCTTTGAATAAATCGAAAAGGATGATGTACATGAAAAAGAAGTGGATTGCAGCTGCAACAATTGCAGCTTTGCTACCTTTTAGTCCGTTAAAACCAGCAGCTGAACAACTTGACGACAAGAAAATCAAAGGAAATCTGGTTATTGCTGGAGGTGCCCTTGGTTCATCAAATAAAGCGGTTTATGACAAGTTTATTGAACTTGCAGGTGGTACTAAAAATGCCAAAGTCGGTATCATCCCGGCAGCTAGCGGCTCGTTAAAGTCTTCTGCAGCCTTTAAAAAAGATATGGTTACACTTGGAATAAACCCAGACTCTGTTGAAATTCTGCCACTTTCTAATCATGATTTTTCAGGCACAGCAGAAGATGAAAGCAAGTGGGCAGCGAACAGTAACACCGACAAAGTCGCTAATCAAATCAAAGATTTAACAGCTGTTTGGTTTGTTGGAGGCGATCAGGTGAAGATTGTCGATACCCTGCGCGATGGCAATAAAGATTCAAAAGCTCTTAAAGCCATTTGGGAGATGTATGAAGAAGGTGGCGTAATCGGTGGAACCAGCGCTGGTGCTGCTATTATGAGTGACGTTATGATCACTGGAGGAGATAGTTTAGGTGCGTTAAAAGGTCAAAGTGCTAAAGCTAATAAAGAGGAATATGAGCCTTTGACTGTGGGAAAAGGACTCGGTTTTTTCCAGCACGGCATTATTGATCAGCACATGAACGAGCGTGCTCGATATGGTCGATTAACTGTTGCTGCAGTAAAGCATGAGCAAAATCCAAAACAAAACTTTGCTTACGGAGTAGATGAAGATACAGCAATGGTTGTGTCTAACGAAAAAGGCACTGTCGAAGTCGTTGGCCGAAGCGGGGTGTTCTTAGCAGACGTAAGCCAAGCAACAAGTAAAGAAGATAAACAAAACGGTTTTGAAGTGAAAAACGCTAAAATCAGCTATTTATCGCCTGGAGATAAAGTGAATATTGATGCAAAGACTGTTGACGTGTCCAGCACAAAATATCTTACAAACGGAGAGGAATACTATACGTTCAAACCGCTTCCAGCAACTGGAGTATTTACTCCGTATGGTCGTTTGCAAGCTTACTTATCTTACTCACTAGTAGACAATCAGCAAACAGATCCCATTACAAGTCAACTGCTTGATAGTAAAGGAAAAGGCTTTAAGCTTACATTTAAAAAACAAAAAGATACGAATGGATATTGGGGATATACAGATGGACAGAAGGATCAATATTCTTTTGTAAATGTTCAAATGGATATTAAACCTATGAAGGTATCTATGAGCGGTTCTAAAAAGGATAATAGCTATCAATCTCCGTCGTTTAAAGCAAAAAATGTTCCACAAGAAAAAGTAAGTGGAAATTTATTAATTGCGGGTGGAGCTGTTGGAGAAAGCAATGAGCTTTACGGAAAATTTGTTGAAGAAGCTGGTGGGAAAACGAAAGCAAAGGTTGGAATCATTCCAGCAGCTAGCGGTTCGTTAAAGTCTTCTGAAGCATTTAAAAAGAAGCTTATTTCAATTGGAGTAAATCCGGATAATATCGAAATTTTACCAATTGCAAGCGCTGATTTTTCAGGCACTCCTGTAGATGAGTCTACATGGAAAAGCAATATGAACAGTGAAGCTTTAGCCAATAAAGTTAAAGGTCTATCGGGTATTTGGTTTGTTGGTGGCGACCAAACTCTTATCACAGGTTCCCTATTAAAAGAAGACGGCAGCCGTTCTACGGTATTAAACGCAATTTGGGACATGTATAAAAAAGGTGGCATTTTAGGTGGGACAAGTGCTGGCGCTGCTATCATGAGCAATACGATGATTGCTGGTGGAGACAGCTACAATACGTTAACGAAAGGATTTGTTGATTCGTATGATGGCATGGAGCAGCAAGAACTTGGACCAGGATATGTGGAACAAGGACTTGGTTTCTTCCAATATGGTATTATTGATCAACATTTTGAGCAAAAAGCGAGATTAGGCCGCTTGGTAGCAACGTCTTATGAGTTGGGTAAGAAAGGTGAACGCTCATATGGTATTGACGAAGATACAGCAATGCTTGTTCACAACAAAACAGGTGAAGTCGAAGTGTTAGGTAGAGGAAAAGTAACGGTGGTGGATATAGATAACGCAAAGGCAAGCAAGCACACGCCACGCAGTTATGAAGATATTTCTTTATCAGCTTTATCACCTGGTGATACGATTAACGTAAAAACAAACAAAATAACGGTATCGGAGACGAAGAGTGAAACAATCGGTGCAGAGTACAGCAATGCGAAAACAGCACCTAACACAGGTGTCTTTTCACCACACGGCTTGGTAAATCAGCTTATTGGCTATGATTTAGTAGATAACGAAGCTAATTCATCAGTGAAAAGCTATAGTTTAAACGGTAGCTCGGGCTTTGAGCTTGAATTCGCCAAAACGAAAAAAACTTCTGGTTACTGGGGATATACAGATGGACAGCGAGACAGCTACTCCTATGAAAACGTATCGTTATCCATTAAACCAATTACAGTAAAACAAAAATAAAAGGACGGTTATGGTTTTCCTTTCTTCGTACACACTACCTATTATGGAGGTGACGAAGAAAATGGAATCTAAAAATCAACACTTCGAGCCCGCTCACATTACAGACGAAATGCACAGCGTTATTAAGCGCATGGAAGAGCAGTTTGAAATGAAGCTTGGAAAACGTGTAGCACTTGTTGCATATGAAGCAGAAGAAAATTAACGAAGAAAAAGAGCATTGAATCCTTATCAATGCTCTTTTTCTTCGTTTTACTGTCGAATAGTTTGTTCTATTATTTTATTGCTTTCACATGCTCTAAAGTTATGTACATAAAAGAAGTCAATACATGTAAAATGTTGTATAATTAGACATATTAAACCTGAAGGAGACACTACATGATCAAAACGAAACAATCCTTAGTTCAATTTTCAACTAAAACAATTGATGAAGCACCTGAATACTACAGCTATGCACTTCCTGTTCAAAAGATTAAAGAGTATTTAAAAACAAAAACAGGTGACGATTTTCAACTATATGTAGATAGCGACACGTCTAATGAGATTTGGGAAGTACTTGAAGAAGATCTAGATCTTCATCCTGAAAACGTTACGGAACTCGCTTCCATTTTTGACTGCTTAGAAATGGGCATTATCTCGTCCAATCATACTGATAAAGAAATGGAACTGATTTTAAAACCATCGCTTTACAATCACCTTTATTATTATGAAAAGCATAACGTAGCGCTTGTGCGCATGCCTTCTTTTCAAAAGAACGAATTGACTCAGTATGACTATATTTTGGCATCAAGCGAAGAAAGTTTATCATCCTTTTTAGACTATGTGTTAAAACGTAAGCGAGACTATATTAAAGATTACGTGACCATTTTTATCGATACAGAAGATGGTGTTGAAAACCGTAAAGAGAAGATTACAACGCTCGTTAAACGAGACGACGTTTTTTTAGAAGATAAGCTCAAAAATCAAATCTATCGTTCTATTGACGAATTTTTCACAAACGGTGGAGAGTTTTTTCATACATATCAAATTCCATATAAACGTGGGATTTTATTGTACGGAAAGCCTGGGAACGGTAAAACAACGCTTGTCAAGTCAATTGCAACGAGCATTGAAGCTCCCGTTGCCTATTGGCAAATTACAGAGTATACGTCCAGTTATTCGATTCAAGAAGTATTTTCTTCGGTTGCAAAAATGAGCCCTATGGTACTCGTTATTGAAGATATCGACTCTATGCCTCAAGGAATTCGTTCTGTGTTTTTAAATACTCTTGATGGTGCAACATCTAAAGAAGGGATTTACTTAATCGGAACAACAAACTATCCAGAACGCATTGATCCTGCTCTTATTAACCGCTCGGGACGATTTGATCGTGCTTATGAGATTAAGCTTCCAACATCCAAGCTTCGTGAACAATATCTTATGAAGAAAAACAGCAGGGATCTCCTAAAGGTGGAGGAAATTAGCGAGCTTGTTTCTGTTACAAATGAATTTTCGTATGCGCAGCTTAACGAGCTATATAACAGCATTGCTCTTCAAAAACATTATGAGGATAATGTAAACATCATCGACATTTGTAACGAATTAAAGGCAGATAATAAAAAAGGCAAGCGTAATGCTTGGTCGAATAACGATGAAGCGAATATCGGATTTTAAACTAATACTTCTTTGAAACATAAAAAACAATTTTACGTTTTAATTGTAAAGTTGTTTTTTTCAAAGATTAGGAGACTCAGTGATGAACCTTTTTTACTTTAATCAGGAAAACTACACGGGTAATCATATGCACGTGGATAACTGGCAAGAAGAGAACATTAAGTATTTAGAAGGGATTGCTTTGGAGCGAAGGGATGGCACGATGGATTTGTTTTTCCAAGAAGTCCATCTACTCTCGAACACGATGAAGCAAAAAGGATACATCCATGAAACGTTCGGCATTTTTTTAGGGAATGCCAAAAGCCCTGAGGGTGTTTGGAACCTCTTTTCTCAATGGCTTCAAAATAATCATTTAAATAATCATTTATAAGCAGTCGTTTTTTAGCTACATAAGGCGATTCGACAGAGCTTGCTAATAAAAGTTGAAATTTTCAGAGAAAAATATTAGAATTTTTTGTAAACACTTTCACATTTCGACAACGTTTTCGAAAAAGGGTGTGTATACTAGTATCCAGGGAGAGGCATTCAAGGGAATAAGTTTGACGTCACCGTTAATTGATGTGTGCATTGGGTTTTCAAACTAAACAGTATTCATTCTAATAAACGGACACTACGTTTTATGTCGCTTTGCCATGATGGACCCTTGAAAGAAAAGCAGAGAATAGCAATCTACATCAACATTCAATAGAGGTCAACGGGGGGATATAAATGAGTATTCACATTGAGTTAAAGATGATGAGAAACTACGAAATACTAGAGGATATGACACTGGTCGAATTAGCACACACAGGCGATGATGAGTCGCTCAACCATTTAATTAATCGCTATCGTAATTTTGTACGAGCAAAAGCACGTCCATACTTTCTTATCGGTGCTGAGCGAGAAGATCTCATTCAAGAAGGTATGATTGGCTTATATAAAGCGATTCGTGATTTTAAAGAAGATAAAACGAGTTCATTCCGAAGCTTTGCAGAACTCTGCATTACAAGGCAGATCTTAACAGCTATCAAAACAGCGACTCGTCAAAAGCACGGACCGCTTAACTCATCCGTGTCCTTGGACAAGCCGCTTTCGGATGATGAATCAAACTATACACTTTTAGATTTACTGTCAGAGGAAAATCGTACAAACCCTGAAATGATGCTAATTAACCGTGAAAAGTCACTTGATATGCAAATGAAAATTTCTGAATTATTAAGCGAATTGGAGCGTAATGTACTCAACCTGCATCTAGAAGGCAAATCTTATTTAGAGATTTCAAACGAACTACAGACGCATGTAAAATCTATTGATAATGCTCTGCAGCGTGTGAAGAAAAAGCTCGAGCGTAATTTACAAATTAAGCAAGCAATTTAACTGGGAAAGCAGTACTTAGGCATAAACTAAGTACTGTTTTTTTATTGTTCAATTAACCAACCATTTTTCATCTCAAAATCAGTGGAAAGACTAGCAGAATAGAACTTGTCTAATTCCACCATATTTTACCTTGAAATGTGCGTTAGTCTAAGGTTATTAACCCATACAAAAATTTCCATATGCATATACTAGATTTCTTGAATAGCTATTTTAAGTTAAAAATCGACCTTATCACTAAAGTGATAAGGTCTTTTTGATTATTTGAATATCACAGAAACTATTTTACCCCAAATCTATTGACATATTTATGAAAAATATGATAATTAAATAGTAATTAGCACTCTAGGACAAAGAGTGCTAATTACTACATATTCATGCAACAGGAAGGAGATTTTTTATGACAAAGAAAGAATTTAAAGCTGAATCAAAACGACTGCTCGACATGATGATTCATTCAATTTATTCTCAAAAAGAAATTTTCTTACGCGAGCTCATTTCAAACGCAAGTGATGCGATTGATAAAATCTATTACAAAGCGTTAACAGATGAATCACTATCATTTGAAAAAGATCGCTACTTTATTAAAGTAACGGCAGATAAAGAAAAACGTACGCTTACTATTAAAGATACAGGTATTGGCATGACGCAGGAAGAGTTGGAAAACAACCTTGGCACAATTGCGAAAAGCGGCTCTTTGGCGTTTAAAGCTGAAAATGAAGCAAAAGATGGACACGATATTATCGGTCAATTTGGCGTTGGTTTTTACTCAGCATTTATGGTTGCTGATGAAGTAACTGTAACGTCAAAAGCACTTGGAAGCGATACAGCTTACCGCTGGAATTCAGAAGGAGCAGACGGCTATACGATTGAGCCTTGTGAAAAAGATGAAGTTGGTACAGAAATCGTCTTAACGATTAAAGAAAATACGGAAGAAGATCAGTACGACGAATACTTAGAAGAATACCGTTTAAAAGCTATTATTAAAAAGTATTCAGACTTTATTCGCTACCCAATTAAAATGGACGTTACTGAGAGTAAACCAAAAGAAGGCAGCGATTCTGAGTTTGAACAGGTAACGGAAGAACAAGTCATTAATAGCATGGTGCCAATTTGGCGTAAAAATAAGAGTGAGCTAAAAGATGAGGATTACGACGCGTTTTATCAAGAAAAGCGCTATGGCTTCGACAAACCGCTGAAACACATTCATATTAGCGTAGATGGAATGGTACGTTATAATGCAATTTTATATATTCCGGAAACAATGCCTTTTGATTATTACTCTCCTGAATACGAAAAAGGCTTAGAGCTTTATTCAAGCGGCGTATTAATTATGAATAAAAGCGCAGACCTTCTTCCAGACTACTACAGCTTTGTGAAAGGACTTGTGGATTCGGAAGATTTATCATTAAATATCTCACGTGAAATGCTGCAACATGACCGTCAGCTAAAACTGATTGCGAAAAACATTAAAAATAAGATCACGAGTCAGTTGAAGTCACTGTTAAAAGATGACCGTGAAAAGTATGAAACATTTTTCGGCACATTTGGACGTCAACTTAAATACGGCGTGTACAGTGACTTTGGGGCAAGTAAAGATACGCTAAAAGATTTACTATTATTCTATTCATCAAAAGAACAAAAGCTTGTAACTCTTAAAGAATACATTGATCGTATGCCTGAAGAGCAAAAATATATCTACTACGCGTCTGGTGAATCCTATGAACGCATCGCAAAAATGCCACAAACAGAGATGGTTCTTGATAAAGGCTATGAAATTCTTTATTTCACGGATGAAGTAGATGAATTTGCAATTAAGATGCTAATGTCTTACGAAGATAAAGAATTTAAATCTGTTTCAAGCGGTGACTTAGGAATTGAGGCAGATGAAAAAGAAAACGCAAAAGAAGAAGAAGCTGATAGCAAAGAGCTTCTTACGTATATGAAAGAAACGTTAGCAACAAAAGTGAAAGATGTTCGATTATCTAAACGTCTAAAAACTCATCCTGTTTGCTTATCAACCGAAGGTGACGTAACAATCGAGATGGAAAAAATCTTAAAAGCAATGCCAAATAACCAGCAGGTACAAGCGGACAAGATTTTAGAAATCAATCCAAGTCACAGCGTGTTCCAAGCCTTAAAAACAGCGTTTGAGCAGGATAAAAAAAAAGCAGAGCTTTACACAAATCTCCTCTACAATCAAGCCCTTCTTATTGAAGGTTTACCGCTTGAAGATCCGGTTGAATTTACAAACAATATGTGTAAAGTGATGGTATAACGCAAAGGAAGCAGAAATGCTTCCTTTTTTCAATGCAAAAATGTAACGGTTTACAAACGGTTTTTGGTAAACTGAAAGTGGGAGGGATTTTTATGACAAAATATCCAATACTTGAAGGCGCAGAGCCATTTTACTTTGAAGGAAACGAAATTGGTATTTTAGTATCGCACGGTTTTACAGGTACTACACACAGTATGAGGCCATTAGGGGAAGCTTACCACAAAGCTGGCTATACGGTTTGTGGTCCCCGTTTAAAAGGGCACGGCACGCACTACGAAGATATGGAAACATCAACTTATCAAGAATGGATTCAATCACTAGAAGAAGGCTATTCATGGTTAAAAGAGCGCTGCCACACCATCTTTGTTGTTGGTTTATCAATGGGAGGGACATTAACGCTTTATATGGCAGAAAATTATCCTGAAATTAAAGGCATTGTGCCAATTAACGCAGCGATTGATATTCCTGCTTTAAACCCACAAGCATTCGAAGCGGACCCTCATACGCGTTTTCTTGACTCAGCTGGCTCTGATGTAAAAAAAGAAAACGTAGATGAAATCGGCTATGACAAAACGCCTGTTGCGTCACTTAAAGAGCTATATAAGCTGCTTGGACTTGTTAAAAATGATTTACCTAAAATTACGTGCCCAACCCTTATTTTTGTATCCACAGAAGATCACGTTGTTCCACCGCTAAACAGCACATACATAGCTGAAAACATCAGCTCAGCTGAGAAAAAAGCTATAACGCTTGAAAATAGCTACCACGTGGCAACATTAGATAACGATCAGCAAATTATCATTGATGAATCATTAAAATTCTTTAAAAACTACCAATAAGTAAAGAGCTCTTCACTTAAATGAAGAGCTCTTTACTTATTTTTAATTAATTTTACGATGTTAAGAACTCTCCAAGCTGCTGCTCCAAAAGAAAGCGCAAGCAATGCCAGAAGGATTGAAATTCTTAAAAAAGTACCCACAATTAGTTTACCTCTACTGGTACTACGAAATTGTTTCTTTTGAAAGTTTCACATTCAACACCTATATGTTCCCTATTACGGCTGTTGAAGAATGAACATAATCTGGTAGAATTTGAGAATAACAGTTAATTCAAAAAGGAGTGATGCTTAATGTTGTCAAAAGTACATGTGATTGTAACTGGGGCAGGAGCTGGGATAGGGAAAGAAATTGTCACATCATGCTTAAATGAAGGAGCGCGTGTTGTCGCTTGTGATATCAACGAAGATTCATTAAATGAACTAAAGGCTTCATATTCAACTAATAAATTGTCTACATATAGAGTTGATATTGCAGATTATGACAGCGTGAAAAACTTCTTTAAACAAATTACAGCTACATTCCCAGGAGTTAATGCTCTAGTTAATAACGCTGGAATTTATTTAGCACAAAATTTACTTACATATTCAGAAGAAGACATTAACAAAGTAATAGATGTTAATGTAAAAGGCTCAGTTTATTTTTCTCAGCTTTTCGGAAGATACCTCATCGAAAAACAAGCGTATGGCACAATTGTTAATATGTCTTCAGTTTCAGCATTAGAAGGAAGTTCCGATGCTCTATACGGTTTATCTAAAGCTGCTATACTCGGATTAACAAAAAGTTGCGCTATGAATTTTTCGCCGTATATACGAGTCAATTCTGTGGCTCCAACAATGGTGGATACATCTATGATGGATAGCATTCCAACGTGGCGCAAACAAGAGTATTTGGAACACCAGCTAATTAAAACACCGGTTTTTCCTCGTGACGTAGCTGATACGGTAGTATTTTTGTTATCAGATAAAGCCAAGCATTATACAGGAGCTACATTTGATCTTAATAACGGTGGATATTTACGTTGAAGTAAAATTTCAGTAAATAAATTGACTATCCCGCAGACTTATGATGAGTCTGCGGGATTTTTTTAAAAGAAAACCTTCTCAATAATGTGTTTAAATTTTCTAAAAACTATTGAAAGATAACGCTTTCTTTGATAAATTATATGTATTAACTTTTTACTAAAAATTTAGTGAAAATGAGTAAATATTACATAATAGGGGATGGATTTACGCATGAAAACTATACTAAACAAGGATTATTGGATTTTTGGCTTGTTTTTTGCCCTTTACTTCTTTATTTGGGCAGCATGTACACCATTTTTATCAATTTGGCTACAAAATGTTGGGGGATTAAGTTCAACTGAAGTAGGGATTATCTTTTCAGCAATGGCCATTTCAGCACTTTGCTTGCAGCCGTTTTTCGGAATTATTTCAGACAAGCTAGGTCTGCGTAAAAACTTACTGTGGGGTTTTATTATTTTATTAGTATTTATTGCACCGTTTTTTATCTACTTATTTCCGTATTTATTAAAAACAAATATCATTCTTGGAGCAGTTGTTGGAGGCGCTTACCTTGGTGCTTGTTTTAACGGTGGATCTGGAACAATTGAAGCTTACATCGAAAAAGTTAGTCAAGTAAACTCGTTCGAGTATGGACAAGTTCGTATGTTTGGTTGCATCGGAGCAGCTACGGGTACGTACTTAACAGGGGCATTTTTCGCCACAAACCCTAACTTAATCTTCATCATTAGCTCAGTTGTAGCGGTAGTGTTAGGTATTCTGTTCTCGTTTGCGAAAACGAAGCAAACCAATTTAGGAACAACAACCGAAGAAATCGAAAAACAAAAAGCAGAAGCAACATCAAAAGAATCGGTATTAGCTATCTTTAAAAATAGAAAGTTCTGGTGGTTAACACTTTACGTTGTTGGGGTAACGTGCATTTACGAAGTGTTTGACCAACAGTTTGCGATTTACTTTACGCATTTCTTTAGCACCGAAGCAGAAGGTACACGCGTTTTTGGGAACCTTTACACAACTCAAATTATCATGGAAGCAGTTGTTATGCTCTTGGCGCCGTTCTTCATTCGTAAAATCGGTGCAAAGAACGCTTTAATCTACGCAGGTGTAATCATGTCGTTTCGCATTTTGGGTTCGAGCTTTGCGGACGGCCCAATTATGATTAGTGCGTTAAAGCTTCTGCATGCAATAGAAGTCCCTGTTTTACTGGTTGCTATTTTTAAATACATTACAGCAAACTTTGATATTCGCTTATCCGCAACGATTTACTTAATTGGCTTCCAATTCTCAAAACAGCTAGGCGCTATTTTCCTTTCTGCAATTGCAGGGAGCATGTACGATACGGCCGGTTTTAAAAACGCTTACTTGCTGTTAGGGTTGATTGCTATCACGTTTACAATCATTTCAATGTTTACACTTTCAAGTGATAAAAAAGAAAAAAAGAAAGAACAAAGAGATCCAAGACTGGTTAACGCAGTATAAGAGAAGTCCTCGCAGTGATGCGAGGACTTTTTTGTTGTGAAAGCATTATATGGAATAAAGATGTTAAAATTCAATAAAAAGGAAGTTTTTGAGGTGATAGTTTATGATGATTGGTATACCTTTATTACTTGCTCTAATACCAGGAGTTATTTTATTATTCTTAACCTGGCTATTTAGCCGTATGCAATGGAGTTTGACTGCAAGAATACTTCCTTCTATCACGGTAGCTATGGGTGCATTGGTTCTTTTTTATATTGGATATGTAGAAGTAAGAGGCTTTGAAGGTGCCACTTATTCACTCTTAAGTATCTTTCTTTTTCTTTTTGCTGCTGCAACCTTTGTGATAGCCAAAAAACCGTTAAGATGATCTGAATTTTAACGACTTTTTGTTGTATAAGAGCCTTTCTACACCTAAAGTTGTAGAACACCTCCATCTATCATCTGATTTCATCGGTTAAGGTTTTCGCTATGATGATACTTAAGAAAGAGGTGTATGAATTGATTAAAGGTTTATATGAAGCACATTTACCCGTAAAAGATTTAAATCGTTCGATTACATTTTATGAGAAGTTAGGATTAGAGCTTTCTCATACCTATAGCGACCACCTTGCTTTCTTTTGGTTAAAGAAAGGAGAAAGTTGGCTTGGTTTATGGGAAACGCAACAAGTAGAATTAGACTACCATCCTTCTATCCGCCACGTTGCTTTTCACGTAACGTTGGAAAATTTGAGGTCATCAGTATCATGGTTAAAAGAAAGGCAGATAGCTCCTAGAGAAGCATTTGGCTTTATGCCTCATGAACCGTTTGTAATGGCACATGATGGCATAGCCCATGCAAAGATTCATTTTTATGATCCCGATGAAAATAGCTTAGAATTTATTTGTAAAATTCCAAACCCCACTAATATCGTCGGACGAATGTATTTAAGCGAGTGGGAAACCATTTATTCTTAAAGCTTTTTTACATAAAACAGCTCCTTTCTATAAAATGAGAGGAGCTTAATCTTTATAATTGCTTTAAACTATAAAGTGGGGTGATAAAAAATGAACAGTAAACCGATTGATGAATTAACAATTGACGATTTAAAGAACTATAAAATCTGGCAGTGGGCCCTAGATGAAGAAGAGAACGAAGCCCAAGATGAGACATGGGTTACGCCTGCTGCCACGGATAACTTTACATCAGATTTAAACAGATCTATCGTATTAGGCACAATATACATAAACGCTAACCAAACAATGCCTATTATGTGCAGCCTGGATGTTACTACTCATGAAGTTTCTATTGATTCAGTTATTGTGTATAAGAAAGAAGGTGATGCTGCTTTTCAACAAATGATTGATTACGGTCACTTTAATCATTATCAAGAAGATATTGCATTCATTCGTAAGTACGGCAAAGACTGGCTATAACTAAAAAACAAAAAAGAAAGCGATTACAAAAAATGCATCTTGCTAGAATACTAGTAAGACATGAAACGGATGTGGTGGTTAGTGATGCTTCAACCAAAAGAGTATGACAAGCTTCTCGGTATCTTGGAAACATCAGCGGAAACAAAAGAAGTCGAGGGCATACGTAGCGTAATTAAACATATACCAGATTTACATATAGCTGGAGATTTAGATCCACGTGTTTTAAAAGTAATCAGCAGTTATACAAATCATTCAGAGGAAGAACAAACAGAACCTGCAAATGTTTCAATTGAAGCCATTCGAGCTAGCATGGGCTGGCTTAATAGAGACGTTACAACTACAGAAATTACAACAGAGTTAATCAGCATTCCGAGCAAAGAGCATAATATTCCTGCACGCATCTATCGCCCTATATCGAATGGTATCTTACCAGCAGTCGTGTTTTTTCACGGAGGAGGGTTTATTGGAGGAAGCTTAAAAACGGTTGAAAACCCTTGTAAAGCACTAGCTGAAAAAGCGCAAGCAGCGGTTGTTTCTGTCGATTACCGCTTAGCTCCTGAACATCCATTTCCAGCTGGCTTAGAGGATTGTCTAGCTGCAGTGAGCTGGGTGCATGAAAATGCTGAAAACCTCGGAATAAATAAAGAACAACTAGCAGTTTGTGGCGATAGCGCCGGTGGCAACTTAGCTGCAGTTTGCAGTTTACTTGATTCACAGCAAGGAACAAATCGAATTAAATACCAAGCGCTTATTTACCCCGTCGTGAACCCTGGGCGAATTGATACAGAAGATCATAGATGGGACATAAATGAATATGAAGTTTTTCATCATCATGAGCTAATTAAAGGGGTTATTCTAGCATTAGCTGGCTCTAGCTCAATGCTCAATAAGCTGTATCTACAGGGAGCGGATGTTACTGATATACGCGTATCTCCTTTATTAGCCGATGATTTAAATGGTCTTCCAGAAACTCTTATTATTAATGCTGAATATGACTATCTCCGCTTACAAGCCGAAGCGTATGCTAGAAAGCTTGCACGATCTGGGGTTAAAACAAAAATGATTCAGTATAAAGGAATGGACCACGCTTTTATAGATAAGATTGGAGATTATCCGCAAGCAGAAGATTGTATCAATGAAATTGCAAAGGAACTTAAAAGTGCATTTAGAATCAATTGCTAGCTTTGTATGTTGAAAGGCGAGTATATTCATGGCTCGTCTTTTTTTATTTGGTGAATATCTAATTTACTTTAATTTTATTATGTAAACTTTATATATGAAACATCACTTTCCTTGATGTTCCAAATCAATGCGCATACAATGAAAGAAGGAATCAATAGATAGGCCATCCAGATCAGTGAAAGCGATTCCTGTTTTTATGTGAGACCTGGCTTTTTCGTTCAAAAAGTAGATAACAGGAGAGGATACAATATGAATATTAAGTCACTTGATTTATTTTCACAGAAGTTCCACCAAAACCCTTACGAATACTATGAACAAATTCGTCCGCATGAACCGTTTGCAAAGGTAAAGCTTTATACAGAAGCTCCTGATTCCTGGATGGCTTTTACATATGAAGCTGCCGAAGCTGTGCTAAAAGACGAGCGCTTTATCAAAGATATGCGCACGGTTTTTCCTGGCGAAATGACGGATGAAAACGTACCGCCGATTTCACAAACGATGCTTTTTGCAGACCCACCGAATCATCGTCGTCTCCGCAGTCTTGTCCAAAGTGGCTTTACCCCTAAGAAAATTATGGGTTTAAGCGGACGCATTGAAGAAATTGCGCGTGAGCAAGCTGAAAAAATGAAAGAACACGAGACAGTTGATTTTATTGAAGCATACGCATTTCCAATTCCTATTATTGTGATTTGTGAACTTCTCGGTGTTCCACAAGAAGATCAGCTTGATTTCCAGCGTTGGTCAAACGTATTGGTCGATATTAACGAAGCTTCTCAGTACGACGAAGTATTGATGGAGTTTATGATGTACTTAGAAAAACTAATTTATAGCAGGCGGCAATCACCACAAAATGATTTATTATCTCATTTAATTCAGGCAGAGGAAGACGGAGATAAGCTTACTGCTACTGAATTGTATGGTGTTGTCATGCTGCTTATCGTTGCGGGTCATGAAACGACTGTAAATCTCATTTCAAACGGCTTGCTTGCACTTCTTACTCACCCTGGCCAGCTGGATTTATTAAAGAATGATCCTTCCTTGATTTCAAAAGCCATTGACGAATTTTTACGATACAATGGTCCAGTCGAATTCAGCACGGACCGATGGGCACGTGAATCCTTTACCTTTATGGGGCAGCAAGTTCAAAAAGGAGATCACGTGATTGTGTCACTCGCTTCAGCTGATCGAGACCCAGAAATATTTTCAAACCCTGAGAAACTTGACATTACACGAGAGAAAAATCCTCACTTAGCGTTTGGTAAAGGAATTCACTATTGCCTAGGGGCTCCACTTGCGCGATTAGAAGGTGAAGTTGCGATTCGCGTGCTGCTTGAAGAATTTCCAAACGTAGGCCTTGCTGCTAATTTGTCTGATTTAGAATGGCGACAAAGCTTTATTATTCGAGGTCTAAAAGAACTTCCAATTCGTCTAACTTTACGTTAAATAATAAGGAGCGGTTAAAATGAGTATCATAGAATCATTTAAAACAATTCCAACTACGTGTATATCAGACGCGATGGCAGGATTAAACAATCTTGACCCGTCGATTAAGCCATTAAAAGAAGAATACAAAGTAGTTGGAAGAGCCTTTACCGTTAAAATACCTGTAGGTGACAACTTAATGTTTTTAAAAGCTATTAAAGAAGCGAAGCCAGGTGACGTATTAGTTGTAGATGCAAAAGGTGATACGTATAGAGCAATTGCTGGAGACTTTATCGTTGGGTTAGCGCAAACATTAGGCATTAATGGGATTGTCGTGGACGGAGTAATCCGTGATGTGGTCGGCGTAAAGCAGCTAAACTTTCCTGTTTTCTGTAAAGGAACAACTGTAGCAGCAAGCGGAAAAGCGGGGCAAGGTGAACTAAACGTCCCTATTTCATGCGGAGGCACCGCTGTTCATCCAGGCGATATCATTGTTGGTGATGCGGACGGAGTTGTAATCATTCCAAAAGAGCACGAGCAAGCTATCCTAACAAAAGCGGCTGAAAAAGTGAAGTTTGATGAGTTGCGTGACCAAAAAGTATCTGGAAATCGCGCTGAGGTTATAAATTACCTAAATGATTTTCTTTCAAAATCATAAGCCTTTATCCTCCCAAGCTACTAATCATAAAGATTGGTAGCTTTTTCTATCTCATTAGCAGTTCCTAATAACTAGCTTAAAAGGTATAATTAGTTAAAGAAACTAGGTTCTGGTTTCTATTTATATCCTGCTGCTTTATAGAGTTAAAATAAAGCAACATCTAAAAAGAAGGTGAACGTATGCAGCTCAGTATGAAAGTAAAAGGAGAAGGTGCAGAAAACGTATCGCGGTTAATTGCAAAGAATCCTTCCAATCCTTATGAACGAAAAGAAAAAGGACAGAATGTAAGGTTAGCTTTCACGACCTTTAAATCTGACGAAGCGGAATTTATTATATACGTTGATGTGGATCCTATTGAACTTGTAAAAAGCGGGTCCAATCACTTTGATATTACGCACTATATCAACGACCGTGAATTTGCGGTCAGCAGCTTGTTTTGTTCCTACATACGCAAAGCGCTCGGAACAGCTTTAAATGGCAAGCCCAAAGAAGAATATAGCGAATGGGTACATCATGCTTTTAATCTTGAAGTTAGCTTTGGTCCTATTGCCTCACATTTAGCTGATAAGCGAATCCAGGAGCTCTTCGAACCCATGGGCTATGCTGTTGAAATAGAGCGAGGAAACATTGATTATACGTTTGATTTAAAAACACGAAGCACTGCTCGTTACGTAACCTTAAAAGGAGAAGTCACAGTCCAACAAGCGCTTCAGCATCTATTTATTTTAATCCCAGTCCTAGATAACTTTAAGCACTACTTTTTGGATGAACGAGAAATTGAAAAAATAGAGCGCTACGGCGAAGGTTGGCTAGATTCTCATCCCTTAAAAAGTTATATCTATGAGCAGTCGCTTCGCTTTAAAGACCTTGTTCAACAAGCGAACGTAGCAACTAATACGGAAAAGAAAACGAACGCTCACACAGCGAAAGATAAAATCCCACTCAATGAACTGCGCTATCAGGCAATTCTTAAAAAAGTACAGTCACTTCCTGCTAAAGGAAAAGTTGTAGACTTTGGTTCAGGTGAAGGAAAGCTAGCTACTCGTTTAGGATTTATTCCAACCATAGGTGAAATTTTAGCAGTAGAGCCTTCGCAATCTGCACAGCTAAAAGCATTAGCGCGATTTGAAAAAGCTGCTGCCAAACCAAACTTCATTCAGCCTCGTTCTGTTTGGGGATCGTTATTTTATTATGATTCACAGCTTCAAGGCGCCGACATCATCATTTTGTGTGAAGTGATTGAGCATATCAATGAAGAGCGACTGCCTGCCATTATGAAGACAATCTTTGCTCTTTATCAACCAAAATCACTAATTGTGACAACGCCAAACCAAGAATACAATGCCTTTTATCAGATGAATGAAGCCATGAGACACGCGGATCATCGTTTTGAATGGAGTAGACAAGAGTTTGTAAGTTGGTGTGAGGCTTGGACGCATGATTTTCCTTACTCCATAACCATTGAGGGCATTGGAGAAGAAAGCGACGATTATGGAGCACCAACACAAATGTGTACGTTTGAACGAAAAGAGGGAGACAATTGAAGAGATTATTTTTACCTCCTGCAGGGATTGTACTTTTAATGGGACCCTCAAATAGCGGTAAAACAACGCTGTTAGAGGCATGGATTAAAAAAGGCTATATAAAACCTTCTGAAACAGTGAGCTCAGACCAGTTCCGCTTGTTAGTAGGAGATACGGATTTTATTGAATGGACAAGCCATCCAAAAGATGAAGCAGACATATTGTTCCAAGAATACCAAACCATTTCCCAAAAAGCATTTGAAACAATGGATTATATCATTGAAACGAGGGCGAAACTGGGGAAATTAACGATCGTCGACGCAACGCATCTCTATGAAGACGACCGTAAAAGATATATTGACTTAGCGAAAAGAAATCATATACCGTGCATTGCATGTTTACTTGATATCTCAATGGAAACGTTGCTTGAACGTGATGAAACCAGAGAATTCCCACGTGGCAAAAAGCGAGTTAAACAGCAAGCGCAGATATTTGCTAAGAGCAAGCGGTCTATTAAACGCGAAGGATTTCGTCAACAGTACGTATTCACAGAAGAAGAGATCAATAAATTAGAAGTCGTTCGCACCAAAAATAAGCTTGAACTTGAGGTTGGAACGGGAATAGACGTAATTGGTGATGTTCACGCGTGCTATGAAGAGCTTATTGAACTGCTGAAGCGTCTTGGCTATGAACCAAATGAAGAAGGTCTGTACACACATCCAAGCGGACGGAAATTTCTATCAGTTGGAGACGTAATGAGCAGAGGTCCTCGTTCGCTTGAAACTATGCTGTTCTTCAAGCGGCACGTAGACGCTAACCTTGCGTATATGATTGACAGCAATCATGGTTGGAAAATTGCAAGGTGGCTAGGTGGCAGAAACGTCACGCTGTCCCACGGAGATGAAAAGGTAGCCGATGAGTTTACTCGCTATGAGGAAGAACACGGAACTGAACAAGCGGAAGAATTAAAGCGTAATCTAAAAGACTTTTTGCTAGAAGCGCCATCTCATTATATTCTGACAAAAAATAATGTACGTGTAGCTGTAGTAACGCATGCAGGCATAAGAGATGATTATATCGGAAAGCAGTCCTATCACATATCAGACTTTTGTCGATACGGAGATTCAGAAGGATTTGACGATGCCGGAAAGCCTATACGCAAAGACTGGTATACAAATCACCATACAAAAGAACTCATCATTTGGGGACATGACTGTAAAGTTCATCCTCTTGTTGTAAACAATACGGTTAACATTGATCAAGGGGCTGTATTCGGCAGTTCACTGACGGCTTTTCAGTATCCCGAAAAACAGTTTGTTTCTGTAAAAGCAAAAGAAAACTACTCTGGAACGGAGGACAATCCTCTTACACAGTGGCAGAAGAAAAGGTTAGATCCACCAAATATCGCACGTTTTATTAATGGCTATTCGGTACTCACTGACACATATGGAGATATTAAAATTCTTGAAGGAACGACCAAATCAGCAATTGATTCTGTTTCTCACTTCACGATTCCAATTGAAGAGCTTGTTTATATTCCGCCAACCATGAGCCCGACGCCGAAGCCTTCAGCGCTTGAAGAATATCTTGAGCATCCAAAAGAAGCATTTGATTACTATCAGTCAAATGGTATTCAAACAATGGTTGTTGAGAAGAAACATATGGGTAGCCGCGGCGTACTGCTATTATTTAAAGATAAGAAAGCTGCTGTTCATTACGTTGGTAGAGAAACGCTAGGAACTATTTATACGCGTACAGGACGCTCCTTTTTTGCAAAAGACGTAGAGAAACAGATTTTATCAACTTTAAACGAAGACTTAACGCGTGCTAATTATTTCTCTAAATACAACACAGACTTTGTGCTGCTTGATGCTGAAATTTTGCCATGGAACTTAAAAGCAAAAGAATTGATTAGCTCTCAGTATGCGCACGTAGCAGAAGTTGCCCTGTTAGACCGACAGAAGCTAAAAGAAAAGCTAGAAAAAGCAATCACACAGAACCAAAACGTTGACTCGTGGCTATCTGAAGTCAATCTAAAGCTTAAAAATGCTGAGATTTTCAACGAAGTCTTCCAAAAGTACTGTTGGAATATTGACGGAGTAGAGGACATTCAAATTGCACCGTTTCACGTCTTAGCCCACAGCAACGAAACGTTTTTTCAAAAAACGCATATGTGGCATATGGAAAGAAACGCTGAGTTTATCTCGCTATCGGATTTATTTATTAAAACAGACTTTATGGTCGTGCATGACGAGAATTCCATGAACAAAGCGATTGAATGGTGGAACTCTCTTACGGAAGAAGGGCACGAAGGCTTTGTTGTGAAGCCGGAAACGTTTATCGCAAGAAATGAGAAAGGAAAGCTTCTGCAGCCTGCGATTAAAGTGAGAGGGCGTAAATATCTTCATATCATTTACGGAATGGATTATTTATTACCTGAGAATCTTCAACGCTTAAAACAGCGGAACACTGGTAAAAAGCAAAAGCATGCGCTACTAGAGTTTGCTTTAGGTATCGAAGGAATTACGCGCTTTGTAAACAAAGATTCAATCGAGCGAATTCATGAATGTGCCCTTGGAACGCTTGCTCTTGAAATGGATCCTGTGGACCCTAGACTGTAAGAAAAAAGAAAAGGAAGTCATCTTTTTGGCTTTCTTTTTCTATACATAGATGAATTGAAAGGAAGAGCTTTATGATTACAAGTGAAGATTTAACAATTCGAGCATTTACATTTCATGATGCAGAAGCTATGCTTGCTCTGCAAATAAAAAACCGCTTATTTTTTGAAGAGTTTGCGCTTACTCGTCAGGATGATTTTTATACAGTAGCTGGTCAGATTGAAAAAATAAAAGATGCTGCGTTAAAAGCTCAGGAAGACAAAGAGTATTACTTTGGTATTTTCGAAAACCATGAAGAAAAGCTAATAGGAACCATTAGCCTTTTTAACATCGTGCGAGGAGCATCACAAAGCGCCATTATCGGCTACTTTTTAGATAAAGACTACAACGGTAAAGGTTATATGACTCAAGCAACAAAGCTATTTGTTACCTATGCATTTACTAAATTAAATTTACATCGCATTCAAGCCGAAGTTCAGCCTCATAACGTTGGGTCGATACGCGTCTTGGAAAAAGCAGGATTTCATCAAGAAGGCCTTGCAACGAAAAATCTTAAAATCAGGGGAGAATGGAAGGACCATCAGGTGTTAGCGATTATTAATCCGGCTGATTGATGAAAACAAGCAAGAAGCAGAGGTGGGAGAGGACTTGAAGCAAAAAAGACTACGTAATTACGGGGTAACGATTGGAAAATTAGAAACCGGCTCATATAACGCAATTACGGACGTTAAAGGCGTTACGGTTGGGCATGTGACTATTAGCGAAGGTGAACAGCAAACAGGAGTAACAGCAATCTTACCTCACCAAGGGAACATTTTCCGCGAAAAGCTCATTGCATCAAGTCACGTCATAAACGGATTCGGAAAAACAATCGGAACTATTCAAATAAATGAGTTAGGAACGTTAGAATCTCCAATCATTTTAACGAACACGCTAAGCATCGGGACAGCAGCCGATGCCATCATTGATTACATGTTAGAACATAACGAAGAAATTGGACGAACAATCGGAACGGTAAATCCTGTCGTGTGTGAATGCAATGATATGATTTTAAACGATATTCGTTCAAAGACAGTGACGAAAAAACATGTACTCAAAGCTTTAGAGACCACTTCAGAAACAGTCGAAGAAGGCTCTGTCGGTGCAGGTAGGGGTATGGTTTGCTATTCGTTAAAAGGAGGAATCGGAACGTCATCTAGACAAATCCAATTAACTCATGGCCTATATACAATCGGTGTCCTTACCTTAACTAATTTTGGTTCATTACCTGATTTAACGATAAACGGACAGCCAGTTGGCTCACAGCTTTATAACTCGATGCATTCTTTAGAAGAAATACCAGACAAAGGCTCTGTAATCGTTATTCTTGCTACTGATTTACCCGTGACAGAAAGACAGCTCAATTTAAAACGAACGGTAACGGGCTTATCACGTACAGGATCTATTATTACAACAGGAAGCGGGGAAGTCGTCATTGGGTTTTCAACAGCAAATAAAATTCCTCATGATAAAACGTCTTCCTGCCTTTCAATTTCAGCTATTCATGAAGAAGATATCGATTTAGCATTTCGAGCCGCTGGTGAAGCCACTGAGGAAGCGGTCTTAAACTCACTTATTACAGCAACTCATATTGTTGGCAGAAGCGGCAATGAACGACCGGCATTAAAAAATCTATTAGAGATTTACGGAATTTAGTTAGACTGAAAACCAAGACGTGTGTACAGTTGTTTATAGAATAGAAAGGAAAACAAATAAAGGTTCAGCTAACAAAGAGCAAGCAACACCCTTAAAAGCATCAGACAAGCATTTAAAAGAGCCTGAGGAACAACTGTTAGAAGGTGTATTAGTTGTTAAGAAAGGGAATTTTGTATTAGCTCAGTTTGATATGAAAACAAAGGAAGAAAATAAAGTAGGTTTGGGGGATAAACTATGAAAAATCTGGGAGATCTGTACTTTTTCTGCGGAAAGATGGGAGCAGGAAAATCAACTAAATCAAAGCAATTGGCTGCGGAAAAACATGCGGTGCTGTTATCCGAGGATGAATGGCTTTCAGCTTTATATCCGAATGAAATCGCATCATTTGATGACTATCTAAAATTCTCAGCACAGCTCAAACCGTTAGTGAAAAAGCATGTCCAAAATATACTAAGTGTTGGTACAGATGTAGTGATGGATTTTCCAGGAAACACTCAAAAACAGCGAAAATGGCTTTTAAGTATCGCGTCAGAAGTCAACGCAAATCATCAGCTAATTTTCCTCAACTTAAGTAACGAGCAATGTTTACATCGAATCGCACAAAGACGTAACGAACAACCTGAAAGAGCAACTTTCGATACTATAGAGACATTTATTCACGTTACTAAGTTTTTTGAAGCGCCAAATGTATCTGAGGGTCTACATATTTTAGAGTTTAACGAATAGCTCAATCAAACCGTCACCAGAAACCACAGGTGGCGGTTATTCATATGTAATGAAGGGGGAAGATGTTTATATTTTTTTATTTTTCTAGTTTACATAATATACATTATAGGAAGTTATAAAAATAATAGATTTTCTGTCTCAATTAATAAGTAAACTTTAGATAATGAGACAGAAAAGAAATTTATTAGGTTACGTATTGAAATTTCACTATAGATCTTAATGCATGATTAAATTAAAAAGCTTATGGTTAAACGTCGGTCATTTAAGCTAAGCTTCATTTGCTTTTGTAGACTGAAGCCATATAACATGCAGCATCTCATATAGAAAAATAAATATACTGTGATTGACGTTTATTTAAATGTTATTTCGTAGACTCTATAAGCATCATTTTCTTAATTAGTTTACATAATGTTTCCTTTAAACGTAAATTTTAAGTTTAGAGCGTTATTATCCCTATATTGGATTAATATTCATTTTAATTTGTTTAACACCCGTATTTATTGTAACTATATCCATTAAAAATTATTTTTATACAATTAAACCCTCTGATTTTTCCTTATTTCTAACCTCTAACCTTGCTGTTATCACATTTTTAGTTGTAGTTTTATATGCATTGAGGTATAATGAATAACAAATAGAGATCGGCATATGTTGGGTGTAAAATCATCCGATTTTAAAGGAGCGATACTTGTGAATATTACAATTTATTATGGTAACCACGAAGATAAAACAATTCACACAATGGATTGTCATGTAGATATTGATGTAGACGACGAAGATTTAGTTTCTTTAACAGATGTACGCTAAATCTATATAAAAATAAATGTTCAAAACACAAATCGACTGATTTGTGTTTTTTTATGTTTACTCTCCCCCGCTTTCTTTGTAAGACATAGCTACTTTTTTATTTTTATCTGCTTGTCCTCTTTACTTTTCGCTCTTTTTTTCGTATGATTTAATAAGAACATACGTTCGATTTATTGATTGCAAGGAGTGTTTGTTAGATGAGCAACAGAAAAAGAAAAAAGCCGCTTCCCCCTACCCTTTCTAATACTGGTTTTATCGGAGCAACATTCGCAGATACAAATGAGCTGCTTGCAAATGAATATCACTTTTCACGTAAACAAATGAAGATCACTCACCACGTATTGGATGCACTCTTACAAGGTGTGACGCAGCTGTTCCAACAGCATAATGTTGAAGCCGCTCTATCGTGTGTTTATTTACCAAAGTATAAAAAGATTGGTCTTGTTTTATCTAAGCAACCGTTTGGGCGTCGCGAAGGTATTGGCTACTTTATTAATTACTTGAAAGAAGTTGGTCATATTGATTGGGATGAGAAAACAAAGGATTATGAAATACATAACACGAGTTTTATAGGCGTTGTGTTTGCGGATTTAGAAAAAATTTCAAAGTTTACCTTTGAATTCGAACTTCAGCTTCTAGCTAAATTTGTAAAAGAACTAATTATCCCTGCTAAGGAGCTCTTTTTACAGCACCATATAAGAGCTTATATCTCAGGGGTTGAAAATGATGAGCAGCATAAATTAGGCTTTGTACTTTCTATTAAACCTTACGACGAACGTAAAGAAGCAGATTTGTATTTTGTTGAATACTTGAAAGAACGCGGTCTTTATGAAACGGATGAATCTGAGGAAGAATTAATTCCCATACATACGAAGTGGAGTCTATTCTCCAAATAAAAATTCCCATTTCTCACAGTTGAGAGTGGGAATTTTTATATTTTTTTGGTTACTATAAACAAATTAGTAGTAACTACTAATAGTTAGTATTATAATAGAAGCTATAATGATGGAATGTCATTATAGACATTTTTTTATAGAAAAGGAGTCGTGGCGATGATTCGTTTAGAAGAACTAATTCCAAAAGAACGCTATAATTTAACGGAGGAATTCGAAAAACACGCATCTGACCACCTTGCGATTAAATGGCAAGATGCTGATGGTCATCGAGAGGAAATTACATATAACAATCTATTAAAACGAGCAAATAAAGCCGCAAATTCATTAACAAAACTCGGTTTAACAAAAGGCGATCACGTCTTAGTCATCATGCCCCGCTTAATTGATTCATATGTCATGTACTTAGCATGTTTAAAAGCAGGTATTGTCATTATTCCTTCTTCAGAAATGCTTCGAGCAAAAGATATCCAATATCGTTTACACCATGCCCAAGCAAAAGCGATTATTTCATATTCTCCATTTTGTCAAGAAGTAGACGAAGTAACAGACTTGCCTTCTTCTCTACAGCATAAAATTGTTCTGGGAGATGCAGTAACCTCTTGGACATCTCTAGAGCCTCTTATGGACTCAGCAAGCGATCAGTTTGAAGCCGCTGATACTAATAAAGATGATACGGCATTTTTACCTTACACATCAGGTACAACTGGCAATCCAAAAGGCGTCGTTCATACGCATGGCTGGGCATATGCTCACCTACGCTTAGCAGCACGCGAATGGCTAGATATTAAAAAAGGTGATATCGTTTGGGCAACTGCAGGCCCAGGCTGGCAGAAATGGGTTTGGAGTCCGTTTTTATCTGTTTTAGGTCAAGGAGCAACAGGAATTGTGTATAACGGCCGTTTCGAACCTGAGAAGTACTTATCGATTTTACAAGATGAACAAGTGAATGTGCTATGCTGTACACCGACCGAATACCGATTCATGGCAAAATCAGCAAGCTTAGATTCCTTTGATTTATCGCATATTCATAGCGCAGTATCAGCTGGTGAGCCGCTAAATGAAGAAGTAATGAACGTATTTAAACACCACTTTGGTATTCAAGTCCGTGATGGTTATGGCCAAACAGAAAATACGCTTTTAATTGGTACATTAAAAAATGTAGATATTAAGGTTGGTTCAATGGGTAAACCGATGCTTGAAGAATTTATTGAGATTATTGATGAAGACGGTCATCCATGCGCTCCTGGTGAAATTGGAGATATTGCGGTTCGTAAAGACCTCCCTTCACTTTTTAAACATTACTATAAAGACGAAGAACGTACAAAAAAAGCATTTCGTGGTAATTATTATCTAACGGGTGATCGTGCTTCTAAAGACGAAGATAACTACTATTGGTTCCAAGGCCGCAGCGATGATATTATTATTAGCTCTGGCTATACAATTGGACCTTTTGAAGTTGAAGATGCCTTGATTAAGCACTCCGCTGTGAAGGAATGCGCTGTAGTTGCAAGCCCCGATCCAGATCGTGGTAACGTAGTTAAAGCCTTTGTTGTATTAACTGACCCTACGTTAACTGCTGATGAATTATTAATTAAAGATTTACAAAATCATGTTAAGCACCTAACAGCACCTTATAAATATCCTCGACTAATTGAATTTGTATCTGACTTACCAAAAACAAATTCAGGTAAAATTCGTCGCGTTGAGCTGCGTGCTCGTGAGCAGCAAGTTACGCAATAAGCAACAAAAAAACCGAAGCAAATAGTGGCTTCGGTTTTTTTGTGTTTAGTTTACTTACAGGTAGCGCTGTGCAGTACGAACTTCAACTGTCAAAGTTCCTCCAGCAACGTTTGTATACGTCTTAATGATGATTGGATACGATTTATTGTTCATAAACTTAAAATCTGGTCCATTCCACGAAACAGTAGCATCTCTTCCTTTAGGAACGTATCCTACGTCTTTTGAATGATGAGAACGCGCAACGATTTGTACGCCAGCTTTATCTACAGCATTAAACAGCGTGGAAGATGTTTGACAGATACCTCCACCAATTCCCATCACTAATTCTTTGTTGATAATCTCAGGAGCTTGCTGATAGCCACGTTCTACGGTACGAGGCCCTACTACACTGTTATACGAAAAGTAATCACCAGGTCCTAAAATGGTATTATTAATTGCTTCAGCAGAGAGCTGAATATTTCGGTTTCTCCCCGTATCGCTAGGACGAAACTTTGTTGTGAAAGAAGCAATTGGCACTTCACTCACTCCTGCTGCTGCCTGCACGGAAACATTTGGTGGTGTCTCGTAAATAGGAACCGTGATTTCTAATTGGTTTGTGTTTAAATTTTGTAGACTCGTTACAAGTTCCTCTTCTTTTAAAACAATTCGATTTGAGCCTCCGATTAATGCTCCATTTCCATCTAACTTCATGCTTTGCATTGGTGTATCGATTCCTTTTGCTAACTCGGAAGCAAGTGCTTTTATCTCTTTATTGTATACTTCCTTATCCGCAAAGTTAACGGGTTTAAATTCTCGCATTAATGCACCAGTACGAGAATCCTTTAATTGGTACGTTAAGTCTTCTACTTTAATAACCGGCTCTTTCTTTTCTTTTTTCTCTACGGCTTTTTGTTCTTTTTCTTTTTCTGCTGCCGTAGCTGCCGCTTGTTGTGCAGAATGGTCCATATACATATCAAATGCAATATAACCGCTGACCAACGTGGCACTTGCTAAAAGTGCTGCTATAACCTTTTTCATGTAATTGTGATCCCCCCATATTTCGGTTTTACCTCAATATGTCTTTCTTTTAAAAATATGTATGTTTCACTATATTATATAAAAATATAGAAATATTCGTCTATCAAAAATAAATATTTTTAAGAAGAAAAGGAAAGACTGAGAAAAACCAGAATCATTTACACACCCCTTTTTTGAAACGAAACATCTGTCTGAAAGCGCTATTGATACTATCATAATAGCACGAAACAAATAATAATTTAACGAATTTTGGAAATTAACTTCAACTTTTTTTCTGTTTCAACTTCATGAAACTGTCACAAATAGAGACGGTCTTTCATTTATACAAAAGCTTTACGCATGTTATAATAATTAGTACAAACGTATGAATCTAGAGGAGGCTCCACAGATTGACGCAGTATAACAAAGAAAATGTGAAAGAACAGTTAGAAAGCATTGATCAAATTAAAGAGGCGCTAGTGAAGTATCGAAACACCGTAATCGGTGAAAAGTATGATTTACTTCCCTACCACCTTACACCTACAAAAGAGACAATCTTAAAAACTGTTTATGATAAAGAAAGTTGTATTGTTAGCGATATCACAAAAGTACTTGGTTTATCTCCCGGTGCTATTACTATTGTGTTAAATCAACTGGAAGATGAACAGCTGGTAACACGTATTTATAAAAAGAAGAATCGCCGCAGCGTTTGGATCGAGCTAACTGAAAAAGGAAAAAACGTTGTAGAAACGTTACAGAAAACGCGTACTGATTTTTGGGTTAACATTTTATCTAATCTGACAGATGAAGAGCGTTCACAATACATTCATATTATGCAGAAACTTTCAAAAACATTAAGCGAATAAACAAAAAAAGCGGTATAATCACCGCTTTTTTTGTTTATTTTTTAAGCATGAGCTAAAGCTAGCTCTTTTACTTTTTTCTTCATGATTTTTCCTACGCTGTTTTTAGGAAGAGAAGGTACAAATACGATCTCAGGAACTTTATAGGCTGTTAATCGTTCTTTGCAGTACTCTTTAACCTCAGTTTCTGTTATACCACATTCTTCTCTTACGACTGTATAGGCGTAAGGAACTTCTCCATATAAGGTATCGGGCATACCAACTAAAGCCGTTTCCAATACGTCATCAATGCCTAAAATCACATCTTCTACTTGGTCTGGATAAATATTGTCTCCGCCATATACAATTACGTCTTTGTAGCGACCGTCAATGTATAAGAATCCATCTTCATCTAGTTTTCCTGCATCCCCCATAGATAACCATCCGTCATGTAAAACGGCTTGTGTTGCCGCTTCATTTCCCCAGTATCCCTTAAAGATATACGGGCTTTTCACAAGGACTTCACCAATTTCTCCTGTTGCAACTGCCTCTCTTGTTTCAGGGTTAACTACTTTTACTTCAACACCTGAAATTGGTTTTCCAACAGAGTTTACTTTATCCCATCCCATTTGAGGCGCCCATGCGCTGATCACCCAAGCTTCTGTACTACCGTAACCTTGTGCTACCGTAACACCATGCTTTTCTAAATTACGAATAAGTGATTCAGGTACTTTTGTTCCACCTGATAAAGCTAGCTTCCACGGTAAGTTTTCACGAGGATTTTGCTCGAGCTCTTCTAATAAATACGTAAGAGCCGGTGGCAAAGCTAATAAGAGCGTAATATCCTCTTTTTCAATAACGTCTAAAATACGTGCCGGCTCGGTTTCTTCTGAACAAACCATTGTCACGCCGCTTTTAATGCAGTGAAACATGGAGTTCATTGAACTCATATGGAAAAATGGATGCACAAACAAATAGTGCATTTCAACATGAATTAAATCCTCTGTTCTTCCGCTTTCTAAGTATTTTCGAACGCCACCATGTGAAATCATGCAGCCTTTTGCGTTTCCTGTTGTACCTGACGTAAACATCATTAAAGCCGTATCTTCTTCAGTTACTTCATAGTTAATAAAAGGTTCTTTTGCTGAAAATTTATTGAATTGTTCATTAAACTTAGGTTCGCGCTCTAGCGTTACCGTAAAGTCCAGTTGATCAATTGCTTTAGCTCCTTCCACAACTGTTGAAAACTCTTGATGATGTAGAAGTGCTTTTAACTTTCCACTTTCAATAATGTGGTCTAATTCATAAGATGTCATATTTTCACTAAGCGGGCTGACAACAGCTCCAATTTTCACAATTGCCATCATAACAGTTGGATAAGCAGCGGTTGTACGAGCTAAAATTCCGACGCGATCTCCTTTTGTTACACCTTGACTTACTAAAAAGTTTGCAATTCGATTAATTTGATTAGAAAACATTTCATACGTATAGCGTTGTTCACCTTCTACTAATGCTTCTTTATGTGGTGATAACATCGCTCTCTCTGCAACTAGATGTTGAATCGTATTTGATTTCATCTTTATCTCTCCTTTACGTTTTCAACATAACCATTGAAAAAATGAATTAAAATAGTTTAATGACTAAAATATTAGTGACCCAAAGAATAATATCAAAAAAACATTAATTAGTAAAATTTCAATAGTCCTATATACTCTATTCTTATAGTTTAAAGACAAAAAAGGCACATTTTAGACCCTGAAACTTGGTATATCAAGAATGTAAGTGCTTTTAATAAAATTCCAATAAATACTAAAAATAGTTATAAAGATTTGATTTTTTTCCAATTATTAGGAATTTTATTGGATTGAAAATGGTTTTATTTTCTTATTTATGAATTTTATTTTATTTTTCTTTTAAATGTGTTTAAAGCATAACTTTTGAGTGCATAAGAATTCTATGAAACAATAAAGAAAGAATAGAAAGGAGAATGTACATGAAAGTTCTAGTTATTGGAGCAAATGGACAAATCGGTCAAAAGGTTGTAAATCTATTACATGCTAATGAACAACACACCGTACGTGCCATGGTTCGTAAGGAAGAACAGCTCGAGAAACTAAAAAGTGAGAAGATTGAGGCGGTCTATGCTAGCCTTGAAGGAACGGTAAAAGAATTAGAAGCAGCCATGAAAGGCTGCGATGCGGTCATCTTCACTGCTGGTTCAGGAGGTAGCACGGGATCTGACAAAACGTTGCTAATTGATTTAGATGGAGCAGCCAAATCGATTGAGGCGGCTGAAAATGTAGGAGTTAATCGTTTTATTATGGTAAGTGCCCTACAAGCTCATCATCGTGAAAACTGGAATGAAGATTTAAAGCCTTATTACGTAGCAAAACACTATGCTGACAAAATTCTAGAAGCAAGTAGTTTAGACTATACAATTATTCGACCAGGCGGATTAACGAACGACGCTGGTACGAATAAAGTAGAAGTTGCCACAAACTTAACGCGCGGCACCATTCCTCGTGAAGACGTAGCCAAAGTTGTGATTTCTAGCCTTACAGAAGAAGGAACCTACAAAAAAGCGTTTGACTTATTAGCAGGCGATAAAAGTATTGAGCAAGCGCTAAAAACATTATAAAAACAGGCGGTTGTGACCGCCTGTTTTTATTTGTTCAATAGCTGAATGAAGTGATGCAAAATCTTAGCAGTTAGCCCCCAAATGACACGATCTTTATAATAATAAAAATGCTCTTCCACCTTACGTGTTTGCCAATTATAATCTTCTCCTCCAATGATATCATCAAATGGGAAGGTTGAGTCAGGCTCTACTTTAAAATGAATATGATGAACTTTAGGTGGATTTTCTTTAAAGAACGAAATAGGTACGGTAAACACTTCCGCTACCTCAGAAGGATTTGGACGTAGTGGCAAATCATTTTTTAAAACCCCTATATACGGATAAATAATAGTTCCAAACTGTGACACGATATAATCTAACGGCTGAACATTTTCAACCGCTTTATTTTCAATGCCTAGTTCTTCTGTCGTTTCTCTTACTGCTGCATCTTTAGGTGTTAAATCGCTTTGCTCAATCTTGCCTCCTGGAAAACAAATCTCACCAGGCTGTCTACGTAAATGGTGCGCTCTTACTTCAAATAACACATGAAGCTCATCTTGTTTTTGAATAAGCGGAACCAAAACGGCAAACTGTAAAAATTCATCCGTGCCCAAAATATTTGGTTTTCGGTTAGTTAATGTTTCAAGAATTTCATTTAGCTTCAATGTACCACTCCCTTTTCTCTCTTTTTAGTAGTAACAGCATAGTTTGTTGATTAAGGCTTGTCAACATTTACACTCTTTACAACTGATAGTAGCACATCTTCATCTGCATCCTCTTTAAAAGTAGCAGGGTGAAGCAGCTTAGCTAACTTTTTAAGACCAACTAATAAGCGTGGAGACGGCCGGCAAAATAACGCCTCCTCTAAAATATGTATATCCGTTTCCGACAATCTTAATTCTTTCCAACCAGAACGTTTTTGAATTACTTTTTTATTGACGTTCTTTTCCGCTACTCCAACCCAGGCAAGGCATATCGCTTGAGGTTTTCTCTTTTTAACGACATCCCATGTTGTTTGAACGCTGGCTTCATTGTGATCTTCAAACAGATTTTTGGCTCCAGCAAGTGCGCTAATTTCAGTTAGCCAGTTTGAGCCACCTGGCGTAAACAAAGGTTTTGGCCACCATTCCCAATAAATGTTGGGCTTGTATGCGATACGATCAGATATTTCTTTATAGTACGTTATTTCTTCATCAAAACGTTTCACTACTTTTTCTGCATAATTGCCCACCCCAATTAAATTCCCTACAGTTAGAAGGTCTTTTCGAATATCATTTAAAGATTGAGGATTGAGGGTAATAAAAGAAAGGTTTCGCTTCTTTAATTCATTAATGTTGCGCTCCATTCCAGGAACACTTAGAGAAGCTAAGATTAAATCGGGCTTTAACTCTTCAAGCAGATCCATGTTAATAGACAAATCAGGACCCAACCTCGGTAATTTTTGAACATTGTTAGGCCAATCTGAATAATCATCAACTCCTACAAGTAGATGTTCGCATTGCAAATAACCAATAAGTTCGGTATTGCTTGGGCATAGAGATACAATTCGCATTTAAACGCCTCCTTATTAAAGTTCTTTATCTTTACAATACTAGAATTCTAGAAAAAAAGACAGCAGACATTGCGCTAGTTATTTCTCGAGAGAATTTTTGTAAAAAAGGTAATTTTTCATCGTTTTTTCACTTTTCTCTTATATAGTAAAGACAGTACTTTTTTTATAGATATGCCCCTTTTCACTCGTCTCTTGTAGACGAGCTTTTTTTGTTTTCTATCACTTTAAATAAAACGAAGCAAACACTGCTAACGCAGAAAAGGTATCGGGCTCAAATCCGATACCTTTTCCCTGTTCTACTTTATAATCCTAAATCTTCAATTTGCTTAACGATGCTTGAAATGTCTTGGATGGACTGAAATAGCTCCGTATTTTCAAGTACTGCAGGATCTAACTTTCCGCCTTCTATATTTTCTAAATACGTATTGATTCCGTCTAGAGCTTTTTCATTTTGCTCAAGTACCTGAGCGTGTAAATCTGCTGCTAATTCAGGAGCATTAAGTTCATTGAAGCTCTCAATTTCCCCTTTCATATCTTCTAGCTTTGTTTCAAATTCCGCTGCAGCATTTGAATCTGTAATGGCTTGTTGAGCTAATTCAGGTGCTTCTTCAGCAAAAGCTTTGGCCTCCTGCACATAGTCTGTCGCTTCGTTTACGTACGTAAGTGCATCATTTGCTCCTTCTAACATTGAACAGCCGCCTAATAAAAGCGATGTGCTGGCTAGGATTCCTATTAACCATTTTTTCATTTGTTTTCCTCCTAGAAATTTATTTTCAACCTTTAAAGGTAGAAACCAATAAAAAAACCATCTTCACAATGTTTTTTGTAAAGATGGTTAAAATGACCTTTACCAAAAACATTTGGCAAAGGTCTCGCTAACAATATCACATATTGCCAACAAAGCCGGAGAGATTCTCTCGGAGTGACGACCTTGCTGTAGCAGCTACTCCCCTTTGGGAATTCCGTATAAACTTCTACCATCATTCTACCCTATTTATAAGAAACGCGTCAATTTTCACGTAGGAATCGTTTTTCCATTTGAATAATCAATGGTAGAATAAGAGAATCATGATGATAAGGGAGAGAACGTCTTGTCTGGACAGTATAAAATACTCGCGTTTGTTGATATTGAAACAACCGGCTTAAGTCCCGCTAGTTGTGAAATGATTGAACTTGGAATTTTACTTTACAAATACGATGAACAGCTTCAAATCCTCACGGAGATAGACCGCTATAATGGATTCGAAATGCCGACATACCCAATTTATCCTCATATTACTAGGCTAACTGGGATTACAAATGAAATGGTGAAAGGTCAAAGGTTTGATGACCAAAAAGTAATTGAGCTATTTAAACAAGCTGATGGCATCATTGCGCATAATGCTTCTTTTGATCGTAGCTTTTTACTAAAGCGCTATTCCTTTTTACAAGACTGGAAATGGCACTGCTCAATGAGATCCGTAAAGTGGAAAGAATACGGGTTTATCAATAAAAAGCTAACAACGCTTCTAGATGCACATGGAATTTCTAGAGAAAATGCACACCGTGCGATGGATGATATAGAAGCAACTGCTTTCTTGCTACAAAAGATCAACCCAGAAGGTAATATATACTTAACCGAAGTTTTAAAGAAAGTCATGAGCAAACCAAAATCGGCTGTAAAACGATAAAAAGCATCTCATTTAGCTGAGATGCTTTTTTGTACCCAAAATGGATTTTTCCATTCCATTAGCGTTCCGTAGTTACAAGACTCTTCGTCTTCTAAATAGTTTTTTATCACTTTAAGCGGAGTTCGACCACAGCGCAGCAAAAATGTAATAACTGGATCTTGAATGGTACCTTTTAAGATTTCTTCGATATATTGCTCGGGCGTTAGCTTTCTTTGGTATTGATGGTAAGCAGGCATCCTGCCACCGCCTATTAATCTCTCTAGTTTTAAGTGAATAACATTGTCATACATGGCATTCATCATCCATTTCCCTAACCCTAGCTTACGGTAAGCAGGGGTTACACTAATGTCTACAACATATAATGAATTCCCATTTGGATCATGATTACGAATATAACCACTATCCGTAACGTCCTCCCACGTATGGTTTGGTGACTTAGGGTCAAACTGAACTAATAACCCAGTCATGCTTCCTGCCACTTTACCGTTTACTTCTATACACAATGCTCCCTCTGGAAATAAGGTAATGTGATTGGTAAGCTGCTCGATATTCCACCATAAATTAGGCGGAAACGGAGGTGGAAAACATTCTTGTTGTATAGCAATTAAATCTTGGAAATCAGCTTGGTGATAATTTCGTATGATGGCAGGAACAGGTTTTTTTTCATCAAATACAAAAAACTCTCTTCGGTACACATTCATCACTCCTTATCGCATCAAGACCTCTTCTTTTTCCCAATCGGTATACAAGTCCGTGCGGCGATCACGCCATGTTGTTACCGATCCGCTTTCTCGAACTTTATAGAGTAATTCCAAATCTAAGTCAGCTGTGACAATCATATCTTGATTAATTTCACCTTCAGCCATTAGCCCTTTAGGTGGAAACGGCACATCGTTTGGGGTAATGATTGCAGCTTGACCAAAGTTGGCACGCATAAAGTCGACGGTAGGAAGTGAACCTACTGTCCCAGAGTTTACTACGTAAACTTGGTTTTCGATTGCTCGTGCATGGCTTGTATAGCGTACGCGGTGGAACCCGTGACGATCATCCGTACATGATGGGCAGAATATTACATCCGCACCTTTCGCTTTTGCCATACGAACAATCTCAGGAAACTCAATATCATAGCAAGTAAGCAGCGCAACTTTTCCTTTTGTAGTTTCAAAAATCTGCAGGCTTTCCCCAGGCGTCATGTCCCACTCTTGTAGCTCTGTTGGCGTCATATGAAGCTTGGCTTGCTCACCTATACGGCCATCCGGGTAAAAGAGATGAGCTACATTATAAAGACGCCCTTCTCTTCTTATTACGTGTGTACCTGCAATAATATGAATGTTCATTTTAATAGCTAAGCTCATAAATAAAGAACGATACTGCTCGGTAAAGTCAGGTAAATCCTGGATTGTTAATGCTTGCCCTTGATGATTACCAATCGACATTAACTGTGTTGTAAAGAACTCTGGAAACATAACAAACTCTGCTCCAAATTCTTCTGCTGTTTTTACATAGTGCTCAACTTGATGAGCAAATTCCTCAAAGGATTGAATTGTATGAAGATGATATTGAACCGCTGATACTCGAAGTTTCATAGGTTCCTCCTTCCCAAACTTATTCGTCTTTTTTTTAGTAAAAAAAATCTGCTAACTCTCGATAAATAGCCACGATATCGTCTACTTTCATTCGCACTAAGCCGCTTGAGGAAGGGGCCACGAAGTCAACTGTTCCTTCGATAACTGAAACCTCTTGAATTCCCCAAGGAACGTTTCTACGTTTACTGTACTGCTCATAGACGCCTTTGCCAACAAAACAAACGACTTTTGGCTGATACGTACGAATTTTATGAGCAAGCTGCTTTCGTCCTTCTTCGTATTCTTCTTTGGTGATTTCTGCAGCAGCTTTTGTAGGACGATCCACAATATTTGTAAGGCCATAGCCAAGATTTAGTAAATCTACATCTTCTTCAGGCTTATAAAGTCGTGGCGTTAATCCAGACTTGTATAAAATGTTCCAAAATCGATTACGAGGATGTGCAAAGTGATAGCCTGTCTCACTTGATCGAATGCTAGGATTAAAACCCACAAATAGAATTCGTAAGTCTTTCTTAATGCAATCTTGTACTAAATCCATGCCGTACCTCCTAAAAAAATCATCCATCTAGTATGAATGATTTTTTAGAAAATTATACGTTAAATGCGAACAACACGTCCGTTAAATTTTTGTTTCCAATAACCTTGAGTCATATCTGCAATACCAACGCCTTTACTTTGAGCACCGATGAACTTACCATTTCCTACATAAATGCCAACATGTCCATCTGTTTTATAGGTATTGAAAAAGACAAGGTCGCCAGGCTGCATTTGTGCAGCAGAAATTTGTGTACCCGCACGCTTTAATGTTTCAGTGCTTACATAGCCACGAGGTCCTAGCTCAACACCTACTTGTGAGTATGCCCAGTGTACAAACGATGAACAGTCAAAGAATCCACGATTAATATCCGCTTGCGTACGACCTCCACCAAATACGTATGCAGAATTGCCAATCCATTTGTTTCCTACGGTTGCAACATTGGAATGAGATGCAGCAGGAGCTGACTTAGCCACTGGTGCTTCTACAGTAGCTTTTGATGTAGGATTTGGATTTTCATTATCTTGAGCGGGAGCGGCTTTTTCAGCAATCGTTTGGCTTGAAGCTGTAGATACCTGCTGTTCAGCTTTTTCAGCTGCTTCTTTTTGTTCTTGCTCTCTTTGCTTTTCAGCAGCAATGCTGTCTGTTAATGATTGTTCTTGAGTTGATAAATCCGTCTCTTGTTCAGTTAAAGATGCTACCTGTTGCTCATTTTCTGATTTCTTATCATTCAATTGAGCAGAAAGTGTCTCTTGCTCAGCTTTTTGTTCAACTAAGTATTCGTTAATACCGTTTAACTCTTCTTTCATCGCTTCAAGGTCTTTTAACTTACCTTTTATAGAAGATTGTTTCTCTGCTACTTCATCCTGCATTTCTTTTGTTTCTTTTAAAATATCACGGTCTGCGTTAATAATTGTTGACACGGCTACCGAGCGATCAACAAAGTCAGAAAAGCTTTTGGAACCAAGAAGGACTTGAACGTAATCAACACTTCCCCCAGCTTCTTGAAGTGCTTTTGCACGCTCCGCTAAAATTTGGTTTCGTTCTTCAAGCTTCTCATTTAACATATCAATGTCTTTTTGAAGGCTGTCTATTTTCTTAGTTGTCTGCTTAATGCTGTCTTCTGTGTCTGCTACTTTCTTTTCATTTTCCTTAGCTGCTAGTTTTAAACGCTCCAACTGAGCTGATAAGCTGCTTTGTTCTTTTTCCAAGCGTTTTTTTTCTTCGTTTGCACTGGAAATTTTCCCTTGCAGTTCTTCTTTCTCTTGTTGAATTGTTGTTTTTTGGCTTTCCATTTCATTTATCGTTGAGGCGAATGCTTCAGTTGAAAACACGCTTGATAATCCTAAAACAACTGCGGCATTGGCAAAAATAGCTTTTTTATTCACTTTAAACTCCTCCATTACTTCATCTGTCTAATCATCTATGTATATATCGAACTATTATTGTCGAAAAATAGCTAAAAATAGTCTTTTACTACGAAAATTATACCACGATGTATTTATATGAAATATTACAATTTCATTTCATAATTGGAAGACTTAGTGAAATACAAGAAAAAAATAGCACGCAAACGCGTACTATTTTCCTGATTATTTCTCTATAGTTTGCTCATAGTATTGCTCTAGGGCTACAATCGCACTCCCCATTCGTTCTTGTAGCGGAACGACCACGCGCTTCACACCTTGTTCGTTTAACGCTGCAGCCGTTACTTTTCCAACGGATAAAGCCACAACGTCTGTCTCAAATGCTTCTAAAACCTCTTGTTCCTTTCCTTTTTCACGCGCAAACGAAAAAAGGTTACGAGGCTGCGGGGCACTTGTAAAATTGACTGCGTCTACCTTCCTAGTTAGTATTTCATCTAACAGTTGCTCCATCACGTCAGGTTTAGGAGGAATGTGCTTATAAGGAAGAATATCCTTGGCATTTGCATTTTGTTCATTTAAAAAGTTCATTAAAGCTGGAGCCGGGTCTCCATGAAGCTGAAGCGCAACTTTACACCCATCAAACGAGTGGCTCTGCAATTCTCGAACGAGACCAGCTGTACTGCCATCATCATCACGAACAGTTGGTGTAAGGCCTAATTTCTTTAACATATTAATGGTTTTATAGCCGCGGGCTCCAATTTTAGCGTTTTTTAATGCAGCTAGAAATTGGGAAGCTAGCCCCATTTTATCAGCCGTATTGTACAAGATTTCCGTACCAATACCCGTAGTGAAAATAAACCAATCGTACGCACCTTGAACAAGTTCTTTTACATCTTCTTCAAGATGAGTGTCATCTAAAAAAATGGTTCCTTGTGCCGGTCTAATAAGAGCAATTCCACCTAAGTTTTCTACGATTTTTTTGATGTCCTCTACTTTTCGCTGACCAGCAAGAGCAACTCTTTTTCCTTCTAATCGTCTCATTCGTAAACTCCTCCGTTTATGTAAATTACTGCGCAAATGGAGATGTGTGCTGAGGAATATATCCTAGTTTTGCAGAAATCTCCGCTGCAGCCGCTGTTACTTTTTTTATTAAAAACGGCATTCTTTCTTCATTAAAATGTGCATCAATTCCCGCAACGCTAATTCCAGCTGCAATTTCGCCTTTATGGTTAAAGATTGGAGCTGAAACTGCTGTTGTATAGTCTTCTAGTTCAGAATGACTAATTGTATAGCCGTTTACACGTGCTTTATGAAGCTCTTCATTTAATTTTTCTTTGTCGGTAATTGTGCCTATCCCTATTGGTTGTAAATCAGTTATTTCTAAATAACGCTGCTGTTCTTCAGACGATAGAAAAGATAGAATGATGCGAGAACATGCACCAGCGTAAAGAGGTGATTTTCGTCCAATCGAGGTATACAGACGCACGGGATGCACAGCTTCAATCTTTTCAATATACATCGCTTGATCTCCATCGCGAACAATCAGGTTAACAGCTTCTTCCACTTCATCGCGAAGCGCTTGCATAATAGGTAGCGCAAGCCCTCTAACATCGAGCCGATCGGCTACAAGCTGACCAAACTGTAAAAAAAGAAGGCCAAGTTCATAGTGACCATATGGATCTTTCGTTAAAAAGCCCATTTCTTCTAAAGACCCAAGCATTCGGTGAAGTGATGTTTTAGGAATATTTGTCTTATCCATTAATTCGTTAAATGTAAGGCGAGGGTAATCAATGAACAGCGTTAGAATGCTCATCGATTTCATAACCGTTTTATTTTTATCTTGCATACTCACGCTCTCCTTTAATTTGAACATATTTTCACAATCTTTGTTTTATTATACAACAAACTAATGGAAAGCACCTTATTTTAGGATGTTTTTTCACGTTTAATTAGATATAAAAAAGAAAGAAAGCACCCTATAGAAAGGTGCCTTCTTTTACTATTTATGAAGTTGCTACCTGCTGTGGATGAATCTCATACATGTCCAAAAACTTCGTTGTAAAATCTCCTTCCACAAATTTTTCGTGTTCTAGAAGAGATAAGTGAAACGGTATTGTTGTTTGCACTCCTGTAATATAAAACTCACTGAGTGCACGCTTCATGCGCTGAATTGCTTCCGTACGGTTTTTTCCGTAAACAATAACTTTAGCAATCATCGAATCATAAAAAGGCGGAATGGTATACCCTGCATATACTGCGCTATCTACGCGCACCCCAAATCCTCCAGGTGGAATGTAGCCTGTTACAGTTCCGGGTGAGGGCATAAAGTCACGCCAAGGATTTTCCGCATTTATACGACACTCGATTGCACATCCAGAAAAAGTAATGTTTTCCTGTGTGAAGGGTAGTGGATAACCTGCCGCAACTGTAATTTGCTCTTTAATCAAATCTACGCCTGTTACTAACTCGGTTACTGGATGCTCAACCTGAATGCGCGTATTCATTTCCATAAAATAAAATGCACCGTGTTTATCAAGTAAAAACTCAACCGTACCCACACCATAGTAGTTCACTGCTTTGGCAGCTTTCACAGCAGCGTCTCCCACCTCGTTTCGTAGCTTTTCGCTAAGCGCTGGTGATGGTGACTCTTCAATGAGCTTTTGGTGGCGTCTTTGGATAGAGCAATCTCGTTCTCCTAAGTGAATAACATGCCCATGCCTGTCGGCTAAAATTTGAATTTCAACATGACGAGGGTCTTCAATAAACTTTTCTAAGTACACTCCTTTATCTCCAAACGCTTTTTCTGCTTCTTGCTGAGCTTGCCGGACTGCTTTGTGAAGTTCTTCTTCATTAAAAGCCGTTCGCATGCCTTTACCGCCTCCACCAGCAGACGCTTTCACGATGACAGGGTAACCAATTTCTTTTGCAATCTCAGCGGCCTCTTTACTGCCTTTAATTAAACCGTTGCTCCCTGGTACAATTGGTACGTTGGCTCGCTTCATAGTATCACGCGCCTTTGATTTAGCACCCATATCTAAGATTGCCTGAGATGAGGGACCAATAAACGTTAGCCCATACTCCAGGCAAGCATCTGCAAACTGTGCACTTTCAGATAAAAAGCCATATCCAGGATGAATTGCATCTGCATGCGAAACGTCCGCTGCGCTGATGATGCTTTTACTGTTTAAATAGCTGTCTTTAGGGCTTTTTCCACCGATGCAGTATGCTTCATCAGCCATCTGTACATGAAGAGCATCACGGTCTCCAGTAGAATACACGGCTACAGTTTTGATACCAAGTTCCTTACATGCGCGAATCACACGAACAGCAATCTCTCCTCTGTTAGCAATCAACACTTTTTTAAACATGATCTCACTCCTTATTAGCCCTTATTGTTTGATTAAAAATAGAGGCTGGTCGTATTCGACAATGTCCCCGTCTTTCACAAGAACCTCTACAATTTCTCCTTCGATTCCCGCTTCTACTTCATTAAAAAGCTTCATTGCCTCTACGATACAGACGATATCGTTAGCATTGACTTTATTCCCTGCAGAAACAAAAGGTGAAGCTCCTTGTTCATGAGAAGAATAAAATGTTCCAACCATAGGAGAACGAACTTCATGAACTGATTTTGATACCTCTTCATTTTTTAATGGAGACGTGGGTTCTATCTCATTGGATTTGCTAGGGGGTATTACTTTTGTTTCCTCTTTCGTTAGTGATTTATCGAGAACAATCTTTGTTCCATCATGTTCCACATGTAGTTTTTGAATGCCGCCTTCATTCATTAAAGATATAACCTCTTTTAACTCCGCAGTGTTAATCATTCTTTTCTCTCCTTTTGCTTTTTTAAGCTTCTTTTTGATAAAGTGCAATTGAACACGCTAACTGCTTCATAGTTTTTTCGTTCTCTAAATAAATTTGTTCAGCTTCTTCTAGCGTAATATATTGAAAATAAATGCTTTCCCCAGGCTTTACCTGAGCTAGAATTGGCAAGTCAGCCGTGATGACCTGAGCAATTTTTGGATAGCCACCCGTTGTTTGTCGATCTGCTAATAGAATGATTGGATTTCCATCTGGCGGTACTTGAATGGATCCATTCGTTACGGCTTCTGATAGCAACTCTACTTTTTCACTAAGTGCAAGCTCAGGACCTGCAATTCGATAGCCCATACGATCTGATTGAGTACTAACTTTAAAGGCTTGCTGACTAAATGCTTGTTGACTTTCTTTAGTAAACAAATCAAATTGACTGCCTTTTATTACACGGATAATGGGCTTTTTTTCAAACGATAAGCGCTCGTGAAAATTCACATACCAGTTTGGCATATGTACATGACTTGCCACCTTTACATGCTGTTGTTGAGAAGTAGTGAATTTAACTACATCGTTTGCTTGTAATGCGCGCCCTTTGTAACCACCTAACTCGCCACGTAAATATGTACTTTTACTATTCATAACAGGAGATACTGAAAATCCACCTTTTACTGCTAAATAAGCTCGACATCCTTTTTTACAGGGTCCAAATTGAAGGGTGTTTCCTTTTGATACGTAGATCGGCTTCCACATGTGTACAGGCTCATTGTTAATGTTGGGTGCCAAATCGCCACCAGTGATAGCGATTACACAATCTTTTTCAAATTCAAGTGTTGGACCCATTAAAGTCATTTCTAAACAAGCTTCTTTTTCATCGTTTGCAACTAACAGATTTGCTACGCGTAAAGAATACGTATCCATAGCTCCGCTCACTAAGACACCGTGTTTTTGGAAACCAGTTCGTCCTAAGTCTTGTATAGTCGTTAGTAAACCTGGTTTTAAGACCTTTATGCTCATGCTTATCTCTCCTTTGTAAAATTTAAGAATTCACGCTCTGTGATAGGGATGAACTTGACGATATTGCCTGCTTCAAGTAAACTAGGCGGATTTTGCTCTGGTAAGAACAAAGGCTTTGGTGTTTGACCAATTAGCTGCCATCCTCCAGGCGTAGAGATTGGATAAACGCCTGTTTGCATTCCTGCAATCCCAACAGATCCTTTTGGAATACTGGAGCGAGGAGAAGACCTTCTCGGCGCCTTAATTTTCTCTGACATGCCGCCTAAGAATGGGAATCCTGGCGCAAATCCGACCATATATACGAGGTATTCGCCACTCGAATGAATGGATACAACTTCATCAGGAGTCAAATTATTAATCTTCGCTACGTCCTGTAAATCTGGTCCGTATTTACCACCATAACAAACTGGTATTTCTACAGTTGAAGAAGTTTGATCTTTATCGTCTGGTAAACTAGCAAGCTTTTTTTCTACTAAACCCGAGACAATTTTAAAAGGAGATGTTAAAGATGAACCTTGCATTTGATACGTTTGATAGACAATAAGCGGGTCGTAAAAAATCGTTAAGTTTGTAAATGCAGGGACACTTTCGATAAAGCCTTCAAACGGCGTATCTTCAAGTGCCATCATAAGCGTCATAATTTGTTTATGAGTACCGACGCTCATTTCTGAACCGAATGTTACAACAATTGCGGAATCCCCAAGCGGTGTAAGCTCTGCGATTGTCTTCTTTTTATTTACTACTTTAATCATGTTCTTCACCTCGTTTATAAAATTCCCAGCTGATCATCACGTATATCCGTAATGAGCATATGTCCTGGAGCGTGCGTAATCATAATGGATGGCTTAACCTCCATCGCAACGGCTTGTGGTGTAACTCCACAGGCCCAAAAAACAGGTACTTCTCCTTCAAGAATGGTTACTGCATCACCAAAGTCTGGCTGGTCAATCTGTTGAATGCCAATTTCTTTTGGACTCCCAATATGAAGAGGGCCTCCATGAACAGAAGGAAAACGAGAAGTCACCTGCACCGCGCGAGGTACGTCCCGATAAGGCATAGGGCGCATACTTACAACCGTTACTCCTTTAAATAAACCCGCTGATTTGCATTCAATATTGGTTTTATACATAGGAACATTACAGTTCTCTTCAATATGCCGGACTGGTATACCGTTGTTTAACAAAGCGTCTTCAAACGTAAAGCTGCAACCAATCAAGAAACCTACCATATCTTCTTCCCAAAGCGATGTAATATCTGTTACCTCTTCTGTTAACACACCTTCGCGATACACGCGGTATTTAGGTAAATCTGTACGAATATCTGCTCCTTTGGCAACGGTTAGATACGGCGAACCGATTTCTGTTACGTCTAACAGTGGACACGACTTTGGGTTACGCTGACAAAATAGTAAAAAGTCATACGCATGTTCCTGTTTTAAGATTGCTAGATTTGCCTGAGCATATCCATTTGCCATCCCTGCTGTTGGTCCAGTGATTTTCATTTCACGAATGAGCTTACGGATTTTTTCTGGTGTTTCAGCTGCATAACTCATATTTGGTCTCCTTTCAACAATACGGAGGTGAATAAGACCATTCACCTCCAGCTCCGTTATTTAAATAATAAAGGCAGTTGGTTAATTAATGTGTATCCTCCCATTAGTGCCATCACAATTACCACAAGACTACCTGAAATCGTTAACCAAAGAGGATGTTTGTAATCTCCTACAATATCTTTTCGGTAAGCAGCAACCAAGAGCGTTCCAAGAGCAATTGGCAAAATGAGTCCATTTATTGCGCCAACTAATAGCAATACTTTAACGGGCTTTCCAATAACTACAAAGCAAAGTGTCGATAAAATAATAAAACCAATAATCACCCATTTATGATGCTGCTCTAATCGTTTGCTAAATGTACGAATAAACGATACAGATGTGTAGGCTGCTCCAATAACAGAGGTAATAGCCGCTGACCACATAACAACTCCAAAAATTTTATAGCCAATGTTTCCTGCCGCTAACTGAAAGACTGAAGCGGGTGGGTTGCTTGGATCAATTTGAAGCCCTTGTGATACAACGCCAAGAACTGCTAAAAAAAGCGCAATACGCATAACAGATGTGATTAAAATGCCAACTACTGAGCTTTTGGTTACCTGTGGTAGCGCATCAACACCTTTTATTCCTGCGTCTAATAATCGGTGACCTCCAGCAAACGTAATATACCCACCTACAGTTCCACCTACTAACGTAACAATCGCTACAATATCAATCGTATCGGGCATTACCGTTTTTACTACAGCTTCACCAACAGGAGGGGCTGTTTTAAACGCTACAAAAAACATTAAGCCAATCATGACAAAACCTGCGTACTGTGTGAAACGATCCATAGCCTTTCCAGCTTCTTTAATTAAAAAGATTGCTACTGCAATGATTGCACTTACAATCGCTCCGTATTCAGGTGCTATGCCAAACAAGGCATTTAATCCTAATCCAGCCCCTGCAATGTTTCCCACGTTAAAAGCAAGACCTCCCATCACAATGAGCCCAGCAATTACATAGCCAAGTCCTGGTAGCACCATGTTAGCAATGTCTTGTCCTCTTTTTTCAGATACAGCGATAATTCGCCATACGTTGGTTTGTGCAAAAATATCTAAAATAATTGAAACTAAAATAACAAACCCAAAGCTAGCTGCTAATGTTTGAGTAAAAACAGTAGTTTGAGTTAAAAAACCAGGACCGATAGCAGACGTGGCCATTAAGAAGGCCGCTCCCATCATAAGCGTCCAGTTTAGTTTAGGGACAGGCGAAAGTTGCTGTTTTTTTGCTTGTTTTATTGGCTCCATAGTAGTTCCCCTCTCAATTATCGGTATGACACAGCGGTACGCGTAATATCTGCTTGTTTAAACGCTGAATTGAGTGCGTATGCAAACTGCAATGCATGGGTACCATCTCCATGAATGCAAACCGTATCAGCTTGAATAGGTACTACTGTTCCTTGCTGAGACTGCACTTCTTTATGCTCAATCATTCGAATAACTTGATTAATCGCTACTTCGTCTTCTTCGATTAAAGCACCGTTCATTGTTCGAGGAGTTAAAGAGCCATCTTCTTGATATGTACGATCAGCAAATACTTCATTAGCTGTTTGAAGGCCTAATTCTTTTCCTGCTTTTATCAGCTCACTTCCAGATAAGCCAAATAAAACAAGTTCAGGATTCACTGCATATACAGCTTCAGCAATTGCTTTTGATAATGCGGCATCTTTCGCCGCCATATTATAAAGAGCACCATGTGGCTTTACATGTTGCATAGTGCACCCCTCAGCTTTTACAAATCCGTAGAGTGCACCAATTTGATATACGACTAAATCATAGGCTTCATTAGGCGTAATTTGAATATTTCGACGTCCAAACCCGCGTAAATCTTGCAAACCAGGATGAGCACCAATGGCCACATCATGATGCAACGCAAGTTTTACGGTTTCTCGCATAACGGTTGGATCTCCAGCATGGAAGCCACATGCGATATTAGCCGAAGAAACAAACTTTAAAATCTCTTTATCGTTTCCAATCTTATAGACTCCATAACTTTCACCTAAATCACAGTTCACGTCAATGCGTTTCATTTCTTCATCCCCTTATCTATCTTGTTGTACCGAAAAACGGAACTTAAATTCCGTTTTTCGGTTAAATTGATTTTATCATTTAAAAGTCTGCTGCACAAGATAGTTGTCAGAACATTTAACATATTAGGTCAATTCTATTAATTAAAAAGTTCTTGGATAGGTATTTCACTACAGGAAAAAAGAATCTCGAAATCCAGAGTTTTCTAAGTCATAATTCAAAAGGTAGTCTTTTTATAAAAACGAAGAGGAGGAAAAAAATGAAAAAGCGTCAACTAATTGCGGCTGCAATTATAGGTATCAGCTTACTTTGGACTTCACCTACTAAGTTTAACGCAGCGGAAATGGATACTACTAAAGTGGTGGAGGCTGCTCATGAATTAACAGGAATTAACTATGTTAGCGGTGGTGAAACCAAAACAGAAGGATTCGATAGCTCAGGGTTCATTTACTATGTAGTAGAAACAGCTTTAAATGTAGATATGCCACGCACGCTAGAAGGACAAAGTGCACTAGGAACAGAAGTAAATAAAAGTGATTTAAAAGCGGGAGACCTTTTGTTTTTCTCTACAAACTCTCCTTCCCTTACAAGCGCTGCAATTTATATTGGAGATGGACAGATGATATTTCCTTCTACTTCAAAAGGTGAAGTTGTTAAGGAAAGCTTCAAAGATAGTGCATTTTGGAATGAACATTTTGTGAAAGCAAAAAGACTCAGTGCCTCTACCTTTTCATTTTCAGACTATAAAATTGTCTCTGAGAGCCGGGAACAACTAGGTGTTTCGTACCAATTTGGAGCAGAAAGTCCAGAAGATGGTTTTGACTGTTCGGGCTTTATTCAATATGTATTTAAAGAAGCGTATAACGCAGCACTCCCACGCTCTACGGATCAACAATGGAAGTTTGGTACATATGTCAAAAAAGAGGATCTACAAGTTGGAGACGTTGTCTTTTTTGAAGATACATATCGCAGCGGAATTTCGCATGCGGGTGTTTACATTGGTAAAAACCGCATGATCCATGCCAAACATAAAGAAGGGGTTACCGTTGATTATTTAACGGACAAATATTGGCAAGATAAATACGCCGGTGCTAAAAGAATGTGCTAATAAAAAAGACCATCTTCAAGCCTGAAGATGGTCTTTTTCATGACAATATCGTTTTGACAAAAGTAGTGGGGTCGCTTTCAGCCGTTTTAAACCCTAATCGTTCCCAAAACTGGTTGTATCTTTTGTCCTCAGAGACGTTTAGCTCTACTTGAGTTGCATGACACTTCTCTTCAAGTAAGAGATAAGCTTGCGTTCCGAAACTATACCCTTGATAGTCGTTGTGAATAACGAAAGTATGAATGTGACAAGTGCTCTTAATGGTTTCAGTGTGCACATAGCCAATGTACGTGTCCTCTAACTTAATTAGAAACTGCTCCCCAACTGACTTTATGTTTTTCGTCTTCGTTGATTTTAACATTTCTTCAACGATATAGTGTGTATCTGCTACGACCGTTTCAAATGTAATCATGCTGTTAACTCTCCTCTTGTAGATATGTTTAGTTCCACAAACCTTTTTGATTAAAATACGATGTAATTTCTTGAAAAGACGCTACTTTCACGTGCGGAACGTTCTTTTTGTCCAACAAATCTTGGAGAGCAGATTTTGCAAACGTGATGTCTGCGTAAGCTGCTGGGTGTGAATCCGGTTCACTATCACCAGCAAAATAGACCTGCTCGTATCTTTTCTTGAAATCCTGAATAACTAACGATTTGTCAATTCCGTAACGATCAGAATAGCTCCAGTGCTTAGGATCAATTTGCAAATGAACATTTTTTTGCTGGAACACACCGGTGTTTGAAAGCACCTCGACATTCTCTACACCATGCTTTTTCAGAAGAGGTCGAATGTAGTAATCTGAACCTGCACTTAAAATATAAAAATCTCCGCCTCTTTTTTGCACTTCTTCAATAAAAGCAGGAACTCCAGGATCAATTTCAATTTCATCGATGTCTTGTAAAATAACGTCTTCGTTTTGGTTAATTGAGCTGAAGACAGTAGACAAAAAGTCAATGTCCTTCAGCTTACCCGCTTTCCATTCTGTATAGAGCTTTCTACCTTCAGGAAAATATTTTTCAATCACAATCCAATAAAAATCCTTTTGAGAAATGGTACCATCAAAATCCGATACAAAAGCAAAACGTTTCATTTTATCTTCCTTTCATATGAGCTACATCTCTAAAAGTTCTCGTAGTTCCTCTTCAGATAGACTTGTTAGCATCGTTTCACCCGGTTGAATGACCTGGCTAATCAATTCTCTTTTCTTTTGCTGCATCTCATAGATTTTTTCTTCAATTGTGCCTTGGGCAATTAAGCGAATCACTTGTACAACATTCTTTTGACCAAGACGATGAGCCCGTCCTGCAGCCTGTTCTTCAACAGCTGGATTCCACCACAAATCGTATAGAATGACGGTATCTGCTCCCGTTAAATTTAGCCCTGTCCCACCAGCTTTTAACGAGATTAGAAAAATATCGTGCTCGCCTTCATTAAAACGATTGGCCATTTCTACTCTCTCTTTCCCGTCTGTTTGACCATCCAAATAGAAAAAGGAAATGCGCTCTTCTACGAGCTTTTCTCTAATGATATGAAGCATGCTGGTAAACTGTGAAAAAATCAGCATCCTTTTCCCATTAGCTAATGCTTGATGCACGGTTTCTAGCAGCTGCTCGAGCTTGCTGGACTCCGCTTCGTAATTTTCAATAAAGAGCGCAGGATGACAGCAAATTTGACGTAAACGCGTTAATCCAGCTAAGATTTTCATGCGATTTCGCTGAAAATCCTCCGTTGTTAACGAGCTTTTCAACTGCTCTAAATAGCCAACGTACAGCTCTTTTTGCTCTTTTGACAACTCTGAGCGCTGCGTGGTTTCAATTTTATCGGGAAGTTCTTTTAGAACATCCTTCTTCACGCGTCGGAGAATAAACGGACGCACTAATTTACTAATACGCTCTGAAGACATCTTTTTAAAACCTTGCTGGCTTGGTAACAAGCCTGGTAATATCGTTTGAAAGATAGACCACAGTTCTTCAAGTGAGTTTTCAATAGGTGTACCGCTTAACGCAAAGCGCTTTGGAGCAGCTATTGTTCGTACCGCTGCAGCTGCTTTCGTAGCATAGTTTTTAATTGTTTGAGCTTCGTCTAAAATTAGAGCATGAAACTCTTTTTCTTTATATAAAGGCATATCTTGTCTAAGCGTTGGATAAGACGTAATAAAAATATCCGCGCTTTCTTGAAGCAAATCGCTTCTCTCTTTTGGAGTTCCAACAATCGTTTGCACCTTTAAAGAAGGCGCAAACTTCTCAAATTCATTCTTCCAATTGTAAACTAAGGAAGCGGGTACAACAATTAGCGATGGCTGTAATACATCGTTTTGTTCTTTTTCTGAAAGTAGATAAGCAATCGTTTGAAGCGTCTTTCCAAGTCCCATATCATCAGCAAGTATCCCTCCTAATGAATACGCGGATAGGGATTTAAACCATCGAAATCCTGTATACTGATAGTCTCGAAGCTCTGCATACAAACTAGAAGGTAGACGCCAATTACTTTCATCAGGTGCTCCAATACGTTTAACAAGCGTTTGAAAAGCTTCGCTTAATCGACCTTTAGCCTGCTGTGATTGACCAAGAATTTCTTCAACCTGCATTCCTTTATAAAGCGGGACGTGAAGGCGATTTTCTTCTAGCTCTTCTTTTTTTACATTAAGCTCTGTAAACAAGTCTCGAATTTGCTGAAATCCATCTTGCTCAAGCGAAAGAAATGCCCCGTTATTTAAGCGGTAATATTTTTTCTTTTCAAGTACAGATCTCAGGACTTCTTGTACCGTTTTATCATCAATTCCAGCTAAGTCAAAGTTAATTTCTAATAGGTTGCTTTGCTGTTCTAAATCAATACTTGTTACCAAGTTTGAAGCATCATAGAGCGTTTCTTGTTTTGCTTCTTCACTTATACGAATGTCTACAAGTCCTTCAAGTTGAGGAAGAATACGAAACAGGAATTCAAACATCGCTTCTTCATCTTGCTGAAGATAGAGCTGATTTTTATAAATATTAATGGGTGCGTGTTCAATAATATCCATAATAATTGCTTCTTTTTCCATGTCTCGTACCAGAATAAACTTTGGTTTTTCATCGGTATTCTGGAAGGGGTTAATCGCAAAATCACCGTAATGATATTCAAGCGTTACAAGAATCTGTTCGCTTTCTTTCTCTACCCACAGCTTTGCCTGTAAAGGTGGAGACATAACTTGATTTTCTACCGCTTGTGAAATTTTCACTTCTCCTACTTTGCGTAAGCCAGGTACTACTTGTGACAAAAACGTTCCCATCTGTTCGTCATCAACCGATAGAATCGGCTGAATTGGCATATTTTCCAGCAACCCTTCTACAAGCTTTCGCTGCTTCTTCGTGAGTTCGTAAAAATGACCACTCGCAAAAATCCAACGATAACGATTGAAAAAAGAAGCTTCGTCTAGCTCTCGAAAATTAATTTGAAACTCTTTGGCTTGGTTTTCATCAATAAAAAAAGAAAATGGAAGACCTTCTTTTTTCAATAATACATCTCTATATGTCTCATCTTCATGAACAAAAGTCCAATCTCTTCCTTTCAACGCGTGTAAAAGCGGCTTTGCTACAGACGTCGGGATAACAAGCTCTTTATTAGTAACCGTTCGTCTCGGAGAAGCGTAGGTTTGTTTATAAAAACGTTCGCTTTCAACAATTTGCTGTAAAAGATTAAGAACAATTTCATCTTCTCTCGTAAAATAATGTACGATTGGATCATATGAAAATCGTTTGGTAAACTCATGAGGTTCATCTTCGGCTACATCTTCTAAAAAAGATTGCAAATCTTTTACAACGTAGGTACGATCAACTCCTACCTTCACCTCAATTGTTAAGTAAAGCTCCTCGTCTCGAGAAAAGCGTTCTGAATGAGACTTACAAATATATTCAACCGATAACTGTTCCTTCTCATCCTTGCTGTCACTCTCGATAACGGATTGATGAAAATCTGCGAAGGATTGAATAAAAGAATTGACGCGCTGGTGTTCATAGCTTTTCCGCCGAGATGTTGATGCAACGTCAGTCTTTGTTGCTTGCTGTTCACAAATGGCTAAAAGAACCGCTACCTCATGCTTACATTCACCAAATTCATGATAAGCTAGGCATTCACAAGAAGAAGCGTATCCTTGTTCTTTCATTTGAATCATAACCGTATATGATTCCGTTCCTTCAACAAATCCTATCCATGTTTTCGTTTGTTCATTGTATTCTAAGTCTGTAACTCGCTGTTGTTGATAATATGTATGACCTCTATAGTAGGTTCGACTTGAATACGCATCTTTTAAATACGCTTCATTTAACATTCGCATCTTTTAACTCTTCCTATCGCTAATTTTTTCCTCATAAAATAAATCATGCTCAAAAATACTTGAGCATGATTTATTTAATCTCTCCATTATACCATGTACATCCATTCGGTACTACCTAACCTATTTCTAAACATGATGCTCTACAGCATATAGAGCAGCTTGGGTACGATCTTGAACCTGAAGTTTTGATAGGATGTTTGAGACATGCGTTTTAACCGTCTTTTCTGTTATATGTAGAGCAGCTGCGATTTCTTTATTGCTTTTTCCTGAAGAAATTTCTTTTAATACTTCACGCTCTCGCTTGGTTAATAAATCTAACAACAAAGGCTCTTTTTTTACCGGTTGCGTTAATTTATTTAATAAGTGCGCTGTTATTTTGGGACTTAGCTGATGTTGACCGTTTAGTACATTTCGAATTCCCACTATCAGCTCATCCGGGTCACTTTCTTTTAGCTGGTAACTTTCCGCCCCTGCTTCTAAAGCTGGTATGACGTGATCTTGATCTGAAAAGCTCGTTAGAATCATTACTTTCACGTTTGGCTGCTCTTGCTTAATTTGTTTAGTAGCCTGAATGCCATCAAGCCCCGGCATTGATAAATCCATCACCACAAGGTCAGGCTGTAGTTCTTTCACTTTTCGGACGGCTTCCTGCCCACTTGACGCTTCTCCCACAATTTCTATATCAGGTTGGGTCTGTAAAAATAACGCTAACCCTTTGCGAACGACATGATGGTCATCTGCAATTAAAATACGTATCCTCATCGTTCTCTCTCCTTAAAAAGGAACAGCAATTTGAATCGTTGTTCCTTCTCCTAGTTTACTAGTTACATGAAATGTACCAGATTGCTTCTCAACTCGCTGCTTCATTGCTTTTAAGCCAATTGTAGGAAGCATTGCTGATTCATACTCTTCGTAGCAAAAACCCATCCCTTTATCACTAACGGTCATAGTAACCTTTTCTTTTTGAATCGATAAAAGGAGTTTTACATCATGTACACCTGCATGCTTTCTGCAGTTGTTCATGGCCTCTTGCCCAGCTCTAAACAGCATTTCCTCCACGGAAGCTGGTAAAAAAGCCGTGCCTTCTCGAATTGCGTTTACGCTTAAACCAATCATTTCACCATAGCTTGTTAACGCACAAACAAGTCCTTGCTGCAACCCATCAGGACGAAGCTGTAAAATCAGCGCTTTCATCTCCGCTTGCGCTTGGCTAGCCGTTTGTTGAATTAGTTCAAACATATCCCCCGATGCCCCGTGGCCAATTTTTGTTCCTGCTTTAGCAGTGAGCTGAATTGAGAATAAAAGCTGATTAACAGAATCATGAAGATCTTGTGCTAAGCGATTTCTTTCATCTCTAAGTCGCATCTCTTGTTCTTTCTTTATTAAGTCTAATCGTTTCAGAGCCGTCCCAATTTGAAGCGCGACAGCACCTAATATATCTAGCTCTTGTTGATTAAAATACTGTTTTCCCGGTGCCGCAACGTTCAATATGCCAAACTGTTCTTTCCCTGAATAAAGAGGAACGGTTGCATGATGAGTGATGTTATTCGTTTCGCCCCAATCGTGAACGGTAGCTTCATCCAGCCTTTTGCACTCCATTGTATTTGTTGCTTTTGTTAGTTTGCCGTTACAATAGCGGCTAACACACCAACAGCTGCCATTACGCATAGGTTCAATTTGATGATTCGTTAACCCGTCAGGTAAATTATGAGCAGCCATGAGTTCATAATTTCCACACTCGTCAATTAAAAAAATCCACCCCGTATGCAGTTGAGTTGCTTTAAGCAGTTGGACCAGAGTACCTTGAAGCATTTGCTTTACGTCTGTACTTTCATTTAGAATTTCTGCAATGTCTTTTAATATTTTTAGTTCATTCAACTGTTCGTTTGTCATCTTCATCACCTAATTTAGATATATAGCTATTGTACCATATAGCAATGGTAGTTCATTCCAACTACCGCTTGATTTTTGAAAAATATAAAAATAGTTTGTTAGATTCTTTAACAATTCCCTAGCGTTCGATTTTCATTCGAACTATACTACAATTAATACAAGAACTCGCAAAAAAATGTCAGAAATTGAGGATGAATTTCATAAAAAAATATTATTGAAAACGCTTCCAAAAATAGATTGTTAGTGCTAAAATGAATTTATTAAAAGGATAGGGATGTGACCGTCGTGAATAAATTGTTTTTAGAAGAATTAAAATACATTATCCAATGCGAAGTACCTCTGACAACATATCGCTTAACGCAATTAGAAGAAAAATTCTCAAAGCGATCAGAGCTTATTATTGAAATGTATCAACTGCTCTTCGAAAAGCGTCATGTTCTTTTATTTATAGACAATCTGGAAGCGGCCGTATACGAATACCTTGTGAATCGTGAAATTTCTAATGCAAAAACACGTTACGGTGCAGTTTTATTTGTGGCAAATTTATTTGGTGAAACACCTACATATATAAAATGTAAGATTGCGAAATATCAGCAGTCCTCTATTTCGAATATGAGTGCGTAGTAATAGGTTGTTTGCGAAGAGAAATCCTTCAACCGAGGATTTCTTTTTGCTATTTAACACTTGTTCCTTTTTCCTCAGGCGGAAGATAAAAGGTTATGATTGAAAATCGTCTATCATGTAAAATCTTCAGCGTATGACTTACTGACTTATAATTTAAAGGAGGCTGATAAGATGAAGGTTATGTTTTTTGTAGATCGCTATTTCTTTCTCGAAAAGCAGGTTCACGAATACATGAAAGTACTAGTTGTCAAAACCCCTGAACAAGTGCTGCATTATTTTGAAAAACAATTAATGAGATATCAACGTCTATTATTACTTCAAAACCTTGACGCTTATCCGGACAGCGTTATTACCTCGATTCATTATCTGATTAAAGATTACTCTTCTGCTATTCACAAAGTCCAAACTTATTTAAGTTATCAAAAAGAGCTGCAATTATTAAATGATTAATCGTAGGAATGCTATATGAAAAAGCCCTCTAGCTCATTCATTTTATCTAGTAAATGAGCTAGAGGGCTTTTGTTTGTTTTAGATTTTCATAATTCCGCCTGTACTTGCTGATGTAACAAGTTTAGAGTAACGAGCAAGATATCCTTTTTTCACTTTTGGTTCAAAGCCTTTCCAATTAGCTTTACGAGCTTCCCATACTTCTGGTGCCACTTCTACATCCATGCGACGCTCTTCAATATCAATTACGATATGATCTCCATTTTCAACAAATGCAAGTGGTCCACCTTCAGCTGCTTCTGGTGAAGCATGGCCAATTGATAAGCCGCGTGATGCTCCAGAGAACCTTCCATCTGTTAGTAGAGCTACTTTCGCGCCTAATCCCATTCCCATAATTTGAGAAGTAGGAGCTAACATCTCAGGCATTCCTGGTCCTCCTTTAGGACCTTCATAACGAATGATAACTACGTCTCCAGCTTTCACTTTGCCGTTTGCAATGCCGTGAAGCGCTTCGTCTTGAGAATCAAATACTACAGCTGGTCCTTCGTGGCGTGTAATACCGTCTTGAACTCCACCAGTTTTAATGATCGCACCATCCGGAGCTAAGTTGCCGAATAATACAGCTAGTCCACCTTTTTCAGTAAATGGCTTATCGATTGGATGAATAACGTTGTAGTCTTGTACTTCACACCCCGCAATATTTTCACCTAGCGTTTTACCTGTAACTGTGATTGTATCTAAATGAAGTGCATCTGGCTTTTTTGAAAGCTCATTTAGTGCAGCAGATACACCGCCTGCTTCGTGCAAATCTTCAATAAAGACATCAGATGCTGGTGCAAGCTTAGATAAATGCGGTACGCGTGCTGCTACTTCGTTAATACGTTCAAGTGGATAGTCAATTTCTGCTTCATTCGCAAGCGCAAGCGTATGTAAAACAGTGTTTGTTGAACCGCCTAGAGCCATATCAAGCGCAAACGCATTGTCAATTGCTTTTTCTGTTACGATATCACGCGGTTTTAAATCAAGCTTAATTAGTTCCATTAACTGCTTTGCTGATTTTTTTACAAACTCTTTACGTTCAGGTGCAACAGCTAAGATTGTCCCATTTCCAGGTAGTGCTAAGCCTAAAGCTTCAGCTAAACAGTTCATTGAGTTAGCCGTGAACATCCCAGAACATGAACCACATGTCGGACAGCCAAACTGCTCTAGTTCTTGAAGTCCTTTACCATCAATTTTTCCTGCTTGGTAAGCACCTACGCCTTCGAATACTGAAGATAATGAGATGCGTCGACCGTCGCTTGTTTGTCCAGCTTTCATCGGTCCGCCGCTTACAAAAATAGATGGGATATTTAAGCGTAAGGAAGCCATTAACATTCCTGGCGTAATCTTATCACAGTTTGGAATACAAACCATTCCGTCAAACCAGTGTGCTGAAACAACTGTTTCTACTGAATCTGCGATAATTTCACGACTTGGAAGTGAGTAGCGCATACCAATATGTCCCATTGCAATTCCATCATCTACACCAATTGTGTTCATTTCAAACGGAACACCACCCGCTTCGCGGATAGCATCTTTTACAATTTTCCCGAACTCTTGTAAATGTACATGCCCAGGTACAATATCAATATATGAATTTACCACCGCAATAAACGGTTTGTCGAAATCTTCTTCTTTTACACCCGCAGCACGTAGTAAGCTTCTATGAGGTGCTCTATCAAAGCCTTTTTTGATCATGTTACTTCTTAATTCTGTCACAATAATTCCCTCCGTATTCGTAACGATCTAAAGAAATATAAATCTTTTAAATTGTTAAACAATTTTTAATATAGATACTAATTTAACAAATTAACATATGCTTTGTAAAGACTTATAACAAAATAAGCGATTTTTTATGTTGAAATAATAAAAAAAACCTCGAGGATCTCAAAGAACCTCGAGGTTTTTTTATAGATTATGCAAATACTGAAGTTAGAACTGGAACAACTTGTTTTTTACGTGATACAACGCCTTTTAATAGCGCCATATTGTTCACTAGCGGTACTCCATATGCTTGCTCTACTTTTGCAGCTTCTGATCCAAGTGCAATAGCAGTTGAATCGCTGTTTAGAATGTCCGTTACAACCAATAAGAATAAATCTAATTCTTTGGCTTGAATTGTCGCCGCAATTACTTCTTCAATTTCTGTTTTACGTTCAATAACGTCGTTAACATCCACTGCGTTTACTTGCGCAATTTCTACTTTGCTAGCGCCCATTGTGAATTCTTTTGCATCAAGTGAGATTAATTGAGCTGCTGTTTTGTCTCCAAGGTCTGCACCTGCTTTTAACATTGCTAACCCATATTCTGCTGGGTCTACACCAGCAATAGCTGCAAGCTCTTTTGCTGCTGCAACGTCTTGATCTGTACAAGTTGGTGATTTAAACAATAAAGAGTCAGAAATAATAGCTGATAGCATTAATCCAGCGATATTCGGCTCGATTTCAACACCATTTTCTTTGTACATTTTATTTAAAATTGTTGCTGTACAACCTACAGGCTCTGCACGGTAGTATAATGGATCTGCCGTTTCAAAGTTTGCAATACGGTGGTGATCAATTACTTCAAGCACGCGCACTTGGTCAATGTCAGTTGCACTTTGTTGACGCTCGTTGTGGTCAACTAGAATAACTTCATTCACTTCTTTTGATACTTCAGCTACAAAGCGTGGTACTTCTGCGTTGAACTTCTCTAAAGCAAACTGTGTTTCACCATTAATGTCCCCTAAACGTACAGGTTCTGCATTCACACCTAGCTTTGTCTTTAAATCTGCATAAGCAATTGCCGAGCAGATTGTATCTGTGTCTGGATTTTTATGTCCGAAAATAAATACTTTTTCCATAGAACTCTCTCTCCTTCTAACTATGTAAATAAAAGTCTTGTTCCTTTGACGCAAATTCTCCGCTTAAGGACGCAACATTGACATTTTAACACAAACTTTCCCGTTCGTTTTACTATTTATTGAAAAATTCTTTCGTTTAGCTAAAATAAATCCTTTTTATTCGGTATGAATGGATGGAATTATTTTATGTTAACGCTTTATTATTTAATTTCAATTTTAAATGAACTGTCTTGCCACCTTTGATAAAGATACAAAAGAATGGCCACAGCGGTCATAATTAAAAAGAGCTGGAATGCATTTATAGAGCGCATTTCATAAATCCCTAACCGTTGAAAAAATGGGCTCATTATATAAGCTTGAAATAAATCAAAGACAGCGTTTAAGATGAAAAAAGTCCAAAAACCGGGATAAGTAAAATAAAAAATAAGGATTGTACCCACAAAAAATACGCCGAATACAAATGGGGTCATATCTTCTAAGAAAAACAGTGTTTGTTTAACTTCCCACCAATCATAGCGTTTAGCCATTTCAAAGACAATCGTCAACATAACAATCCCAAAAAGCCCAGCGGGAACATAACGCTTTATGCGATTGCTATCAAAGAAAAAGAATAACAGCCATGGTCCAATAAACAATCCCCACATTACGATTTGTGCCACGCATATAGCCTCCTTTATTTACCGTTTACTGTTAATGTGCGTCAAAGAGAAAATTATATGAATAATCACCTCAAAAAAAGAAAGCTAGCTCTCATGCTAGCTTTCTTTTTGAGGATTAAATCACTTCTATTAAACGCTCTCTAGTGGTGCAGCTGTGATTCATACTGAATTCTCAGTTAGATTGTATTTACTTTACTTCTACACACCAGTTAAAGTGATCTTCAACCGTGCCACTTTGTATGCCTGTTAGCGTATCATACAATTTTTTTGTAACTTCGCCGGTTTTTCCACCATTAATGCTCATACCTTCATTTTCCCAGAATAATTCACCCACTGGAGAAATAACCGCTGCTGTTCCTGTTCCAAATGCTTCTTCTAGTTTACCAGCTGCATAAGCTTCCTTTATTTCAGCAATTGAAATTTTGCGTTCTGAAACAGGGATCCCCCAGTGCTTCAATAGCTCAATAACCGATTTGCGGGTAATACCTTCTAGAATACTTCCGTTAATAGACGGGGTAATTACTTCACCATCTACTTTAAAGAAGATATTCATGCTTCCCACTTCTTCAATATATTTGCGCTCTACGCCATCTAGCCAAAGTACTTGAGAGTAACCTTTTGTACCAGATAGTTGCTGTGCTTTTAGACTTGCCGCATAGTTTCCACCCGTTTTCGCACTACCTGTTCCTCCTGCTACAGATCGAACGAATTCATTTTCAACCGCAATTCGTACAGGTGCAATACCCTCTTTATAGTAAGAACCTACAGGCGATAAAATAATAATAAACTGATAACGATCAGATGGCGAAACGCCTAAATATGGTTCTGTTGAAATAATGAATGGACGAATATATAAAGACGTACCTTCAGCATTTGGAATCCAATCGCGATCTACTTGAATTAGTTTTTTTAGCGCTTCTAACGCTATTTCTTCATCTAAGTGAGGAATACATAGGCGATCATTTGATTTGTTTAATCGTTTAAAGTTTTCGTCAGGTCTAAATAACAATACCTGCTCTTTTTTTGTTACGTATGCTTTTAAGCCTTCAAATACTGATTGGCCATAATGGAAAATCATCGATGCTGGATCTAACGTAAGAGGCTGATAAGGAATAATTCTCGGATCATGCCAACCTTGACCTTCTGTGTAGTCCATAATGAACATATGGTCCGTGAATACTTTACCAAATGCTAATTCATTTGCGTTTGGTTTTTCTTTTTTTGTTTGAGTTAATGTTACATCAATATTGTACTTTGTCATGGTTGCTTCTCCTTGCTTTCTTGAATTTAAGGGTTATTTACCTTTATATAAATTCCATTGTACATCTAGATGGAAGATTGTCACAATAGGTAAAGATGAAAAATTCTAAATTTTTTATAAAAAGATTTTTTAACACTTACATGCCGATTTTTACGCGTAGCTTATTGTCTTGAATGGAAAATTGCTTAATCGTTCCAATTGGAATGAGTTTCACTTTATCAATTTCGTTTAGGTCAATGTGGATTTGCCCATCTTTATAAGCTGTTACTGGAGGTTTATCAAATAGTTTCTTTTTAAGAAAATCGCGGTTTGTAGGTCTCATTTCATGAATTTGAAACGAAAGCACACGTCCGTTAGCTGAAGAAGGTTCCAGATTTATTTGAAAAGGAATTTTCAACAAATATTTGTGAACATTACCTTTTACTTCAATAATATTTTCTTGAAAAATTATACTTAGGTTCTTGATTTGATCTTGTTTCCTTAGCTGTCTTTGAAACAACCGCGTAAGCATAGGAGCTGAAATAGGTACCGTAATTCCCCCGTCCGCTAGTTTTTCTTTTGCCTTAAGCGTTCTCTCGTCATTTGCTACCTGTTGAAATTTTCGATGTATCCATTCTTTCATGATGCACCTCCATTGATTAATAAAGTCTTGTAATAGTGTATGAGTACAGAGCTTATTCATTTTCATAAAATTCTCATACTCTTTTCTTTGTAAAGAAACATATCATGGCCTTAAATTTATTTCTTTTTTTGGAAAAAGAGCAAAAAAAAACTTCTATTTTTTAGTTACATTCACTAATGACAGAATATTCGAAACGAATTAAGATAGTAACAACACTGATTAATGTTACATTTTATAACATTACATGTGATATAATGAAAGGAGATTTTGTATGAAAAAAACACAAAATCCATTAGCACTTACTTCATTGGGTCTGCAACATGTATTGGCGATGTATGCTGGAGCTATCCTTGTGCCGTTAACCGTGGGACGCGCTTTAAATTTAAGTACGCAGGAACTCGCCTATTTAGTAGCAATCGATTTACTAACATGCGGCATTGCTACCTTATTGCAAGCTTGGAACAATCGCTGGTTTGGAATCGGTTTACCAGTTGTACTTGGGAGCTCATTTGTTGCGGTTACACCAATGATAGCCATTGGTTCACAGTATGGAATCAGCGCAGTGTACGGCGCTATTATTGCCGCAGGGCTGTTTATCGTTTTATTTGCTAACTTCTTTGGAAAAATCGTTAAACTTTTTCCACCGGTTGTAACTGGGACAGTCGTGACAATGATTGGGCTGTCACTTGTGCCATCAGCCGTTCGAAATATGGGTGGCGGTGTTGGCAGTGAAGAATTTGGGTCTATAGAAAATTTAGCATTGGCTTTTGGAGTACTCGCTTTCATTTTATTTTTAAATCGTTTTTTTACAGGCTTTTTGCGAGCATTGTCCGTACTCCTTGGCATTGTAGCAGGAACAATTGTAGCAGCATGTATGGGTATGATTAATTTGTCAGGTGTAAAAGAAGCTTCCTGGTTACATATTCCTACTCCCTTTTATTTTGGTGTACCCACATTTGAGGTTGGCCCTATTCTAACTATGATACTGGTTGGGGTCGTAATTATAATTGAATCTACAGGGGTTTTTCTTGCACTAAGCAAAGTCTGTGAGCGAGATTTAAACGATCAAGATTTCGTTAAAGGTTATCGGGCTGAAGGATTAGCTATTATGCTAGGTGGTATTTTTAATGCTTTTCCTTACAATACATTTGCTCAAAATGTCGGGCTTGTTCAACTATCGAAAGTAAAGACTAAAAATGTCGTAGTAGTAGCAGGAATTATCTTAATTATGTTAGGTCTAGTTCCTAAAATTGCTGAATTAACAACGATCGTTCCTACTCCTGTACTGGGCGGTGCAATGATTGTATTGTTTGGAATGGTTATTTCATCAGGTATTAAAATGCTGAGCAACGTTGATTTTTCTAATCAAAATAATTTATTAATTATCGCCTGTTCATTATCACTTGGCTTAGGAGTTACGGTCGTACCTGATCTATTCGCTCAGCTCCCAGCTGCACTCAAAATTTTTGTAAGTGATGGTATTATTACAGGAAGCATCGCTGCTATTTTACTAAACTTAATCTTTCATTCTAGTGAAACCCAAAATAGACCTATCGTCACTTTCAAAAAAACTGATTATTCAGAATCTAAATAATGAGGTGCTAACATGATAAAGCGAACGATTCACGAGGTAAATAAATTACCTGAGCAAACGTTTATTGAATTGTTTCAAGATATCTACGAACACTCTTCTTGGATTGTAGAAAAAATTGTTCCGCTCCGGCCGTTTATTTCTCTTCAAGAATTTCACCACCGAACAATCAAAATTATTAATGAAGCTTCTGATCAAAGAAAATTAGACTTACTACAAGCGCATCCAAATCTAGGAGCCAAAATCGCTATGACTACTCACTCTATCAATGAGCAAAAAGGTGCTGGTTTAACCTCTCTTACAGCGAGAGAATATGAAGATTTCATACATGCAAACAAGGCCTATATGAATCGCTTTGGTTTTCCTTTTATCATTGCGGTAAGAGGAAAAACGAAAAGCACAATCTATCAAATCTTACTTGATCGTCTAAAGAACGATAAAAACACAGAGTTTACAACAGCGTTAGCTGAAGTATATAAAATTGCTTACTTTCGATTAACAGACAAAATAAAAACTGAGGAGCGTGTTACAATGACAAACCACTCAAACCGTCAAATGTATTATGGAAAAGGGGATGTATTTGCTTATCGTACGTATTTAAAACCGCTTAAAGGTGTGAAGGTCATTCCAGAGTCTGAATTTAGCGGACGAAACAACATCGTATTTGGTGTTAATGTAAAAGTTGCGATAGGAGGAAGTCAGTTTTTGTCTTCATTTACAGAAGGTGATAATAGCCTTGTCGTTGCAACAGATTCTATGAAAAACTTTATTCAGCGTCATTTAGGTAGCTATGAAGGTTCAACGATTGAAGGTTTCTTAAAGTATGTCGCTGAAGCGTTTTTGGATAAATACCCTCAGATGGAAACAGTTGAATTAATCGGAGACGAAGTCCCATTTGAAGCCACAAACGGTATGGTTGGCAATACGCTTACTGAAAGCAAGCTCGTTTATAAAAGATCTCGAAATGAGTATGCGCAAGCAGGTATCAAACTAGAACGAACAGCTCAAGGTCAACAAATTACCGAGCAATATAGCAAACTAAAAGATTTGCAGCTAATTAAAGTAGAAGGCAATTCATTTATTGGATTTGTTAGGGATGAATATACAACGTTACCTGAAGATTCTAATCGCCCTCTCTTTGTTTATTTAAACATTGGCTGGACATATACACAGTCAGAAGATGCAATAGGTGATGCGCCTCTTTCTTATGTAGCGGCGGAACAGGTAAGAGACATCGCGTGCTCCGTGTTTAACGAAACTGAAACACCGTCTATTCAAAACTTAATTTATCTAATTGGCATTCGCGTACTCGAACGATTTCCACAGCTAAAAGATATTACCTTCGAGTCACAAAACCACACATGGGATTCAGTCGTTGAAGACATCCCAAATTCTAACGGAAAAGTGTATACCGAGCCAAAGCCACCATTTGGTTTTCAAGTCTTTACGGTAACGCAGGAGGATGTCAAAATAGCGGTTACATCTGCACTCGAGGAGTCGAATTAACATGACGACGCTTTCGACTCATGTTTTAGATTTAACAAGCGGAAAACCAGCTAAGGGAATTGTTGTTTCACTCTACAGAATTCAAGGTAATACTGAACGTTTGTGGATCGGGGACACAATCACAAACGAAGATGGACGCATCGACCAACCTTTTTTCAGCAAGGAACCATTTACTTCAGGTGAGTATGAACTTTTATTCGATATTGAAACGTACTTTTCGATAAGCCAATCAGTGCAAACGAGCACCCCTGCTTTTTTAACAAAAGTAGCAGTTAGGATTGGGCTTTCAGAAACATTTGAACACTATCACGTCCCCCTTCTTGTTTCTCCATGGGGATATCAAATTTATCGAGGTAGTTAAAATAAAAAGGAGCAGCTTAAGCTGCTCCTTTTTATTTTGATCTATTCTAATAACTTACTCATGATATATTCATCGACATATTGTCCATTAATTCGCAGTGAATGCTTTTTTGTGCCTTCAATTTGAAAGCCGACTTTTTTATATAAATGGATTGCAATTACATTTTCAACTACAACTGTTAGCTCAAGGCGATGAATTTCCTGCTCTTTTGCCCATTCTTCAAGCTGTTGGAACAACTGCAAACCGATACCCATTCCTCGGTAGTCTTTTAAAATACCCATTGATACATACGCGACGTGGGCACTTCGATTCACCACTCCACCCACAGCCTGTAAGTAACCAATTAGTTCCCCCTCTACTTCTGCTACTAAAAGCGTAGAGTTTCGCTGTTGTTTCATCATTTCAATTTGCTTTTCCTGTTGCTCTGAACTTAACTTTCGTTCGTTTTCTTCAAAGAGCATATATTGACTTTCAGTTTCTACTTGCTTAATCATCTCAACAAATTGAGGCGCATCAGTCATCTCTATTTCACGTATCACAATAGACTCCCCTTTTTTCTCTTTCTATCTAGCATTTATTTTAAAGGAATATGAAAAGTAACGCTATAGTCTTGCTTCAAATGACTCATGTACTGAATATACAAAAAGACGCCCGATTGGGCGTCTTTGATGCGTTTTGAGGCGAGGACCGTATGACCACATTCATACGTTTAGCAAAAGCATATCCTTCGACTTACACAAATTAGCTCATCGCTTCTTTACTATAGCATGGCCGGAGTGAAACGGCAAGCTTTTTTTAGTTCTTTCGTCATTTTTCGTTCTAAATTTTAGATTTCTTCATATGTATGCTACAAAAAGGATAAGGACGTGATGATTATGCTCCTAGCCAATCCCCCTCGTTTTTCATGGTCACACGCTCGCCATAATCAGATGATAGAATGCCCAAGAAAATATGCTTATCAGTACTATTTTTCCCATGAAGGTTGGCTCTCTTCTTCTACTAAACTTGCAAAACAAGCCTATCGCTTAAAGAAAATGGTTACTTTGCCCCTCTTAGTGGGACAAGCAGTTAGGCAAGCTATTCAAAATTATTCTTTTAGGGAGAACACAGCATCACTTGAAGAGCAAAGGACTGCCATGCGTAATTTCGTTGATCACGAATTACGTCGTGTTTATTTGCAAACAAGAGACTACGGCGACGATTGGTATCATGAGCCGAATGTGTACACCATGATATTAGAATACTACCAAAAAGGATATTTAGCAGATTATGAAATTCAGCAAACCAAAACGTCCATCGAGAGGTGTGTCACCTCTTTTTTTCGAAGTAAAACATTTAGAGACCTTCAGTCAAGTGATTCAATTCAAATTCTTCCGCAAGAAGCGTTTCAATCAGTAGAACTTGACTCAGTTAAAGTATTTGTTTCATTAGACCTTCTCTACTATAAGCCAGATACAAACCAATACATCATCGTGAATTGGAAAACGGGAAAGCAGGCGCATGACCACCTGACACAGCTCGCTCTTTGCGCTCTTTATATACAAAGAACCTACAATGCTCCACTAAGTTCTATTCAGATTCGTAACGAATACCTTTATTCAGGAGGTAACCACACGTATTCTGTAACAGAAAAAGAAATAGATGCATTCCATCATACTCTTAAAGAGAGCCTGATAAACATGCATCTATATATCGAACACCCAGAGTACAATCAACCGAAGCCACTAAGTGCGTTTCCATTGAAACAAAGCACTCGCTGTAGACATTGTGTCTATCAAGAGCTTTGCAAAAAAAATGATTAAAATTATTCTTGATTTAAGAACTCATGCAACTCACTCAGTCTTTTAATTTCATGAAACGGTACAACTTTATCCGCTTTTTTATTGTCACGGTTCACCCAGACAGAGCGTATTCCAGCTCGAGAAGCGCCAAGAATGTCCGTCATTAAATTATCACCAACCATAATCACTTCATCTTTTGATAAGTTTAACAAAGATAACGCATGATCAAAAATTGACGGATCAGGCTTGCCTCTTCCAAATGCTCCAGAAATGACAATCTCATCAAAATACGGAGCAATTTCTGGCGTGATTTCTAGTTTTGTATTCTGAAGCTGAGGCGATCCGTTTGTTAATAGCAACAGCTTATAGTTTGCGCGTAGTTCATTTAATACCTCAAACGTATCTTCGTATACGAACGGATTACGACGACGTTCTTTAGGGAATCGTTCTGCAAGCTCTGCACCAAATGCTTCGTCATCAAGTCCAAGCGACTTTAATCCTTGTGTCCATGCATCTTTACGATAAGTTGGCACAATTTGTTTCATTTTTTGGAAGTTCTCATGTTCATCATGGAAATCTCCCCATAGCCCTTCAAACGGATTAATACCAATCATTTTTGTAAACTCGTACGTTTCATATGTAGCATACAGTGTAGAGGCCGCTTCGCGTACAGCTGCTTCCAACTCCGCAGGATCAACATCATACCTTTGAGCTGCGTACTCGCACGTTGCACGGAATGCTTCCGCGACGCTCTTTTTATCCCATAGTAACGTATCATCTAAGTCGAAAAAGATTGCTTTGATATTCATTTTATCAGTACTCATTCAGACACCTCTTTTATTTATTGAAAAAGTTGAACTATTCTAACACTAGATTACATTGTTCAATTAAAGAAGTCTAGCTAAATTCGGATTCTTCTAAAATGATAGCGTTATCATATTAAAAAACCTTATTTGGAATGTAACTGAAAGAGTAGAATGTGATATGATGAAAAGAATGAGGATGCACTTGGAGGTATACAAATGAAATCACTGGAAGAAATGTACGGCTTTACGACAGCAAAGGTTGGAAAGCGCTTGAGTAGGCTGGTAGCCAGTTTCTTACGCCCTTATGGCATAACGCCTGAACAATGGACGGTATTAAAGAAGGTATCGGAAGCTGATCGTATTACACAAAAGCAACTAGCTATAAAAGCGGATAAAGACCAAGCTACGCTTACAAAAATTTTAGATTTATTAGAAAAAAGCGGTCACTTACAGCGAATAAAAAACCCTGAAGATCGCCGCTCTTACTATATTCAGCAAACAGAAAAAGGAATGGCTTTGCAAGAGGAGATAACGGGCCCTATTGAAAACCTTTTTAACATGCTAACTGAGGAAATGAATGAAGCTGATTTAGCTGCTTATTTTAACGTACTTCAGCAATTGGAAAAAAGAGCGGAATCTCTACAAGAAGAGATTGGACATACGTAAAGCAGGCACTTCAACTAGAGGGCCTGCTTTAAATACACCTTGCCATTTTTAGCACATCTTCAATTTGTCTCAGCGTTTCCCTCGCTTCTTCATCCAGCGCCGTAAACTTAAACGCAATCGACTCAGCCTCTGGGTTAACGAAAGGTTCTTTGTTAGTGTCTTTTCGAAACGTTGTAATGTTTTCAAGTAAATATTTAAATGGTGATGTTAAGTTACTCCTTCGAAAACGTAAACTCACCGTTGAAGGCGTTCGCTTTTGCAACTCATTACTACCTTCATATTGAATGGCTCCTATGTATCGATCTCCCGCTTCTCTTGATTCTTTATTTCGATATAGCTGTACGGTCTGTGTAGTGCCGTGCCAATCAATGTACAGTCCTGCACTTTCACATAAATCATGAATATAATGAAATATTTCGGTCACTTCTCCGAAATGATGTTGAAGCGGATGCTTAACGCCCATTGCACTTCGCCTCCCTTTTTAGACCATTATATTTGATAAATGAAGGGTTTATTCGAAAAAGAAGAGAAATGAGAGAGTTTCATTCTTAAAGTTTACATAATATAGTTATAGAAATCTAGCGATAACCAGAATTTCGAAACGCATCGTAAACGGTGTCTTCTTGTAATTTTTCTAGGTATATATTAGTCGTTGCAATAGAGGCGTGTCCTACTACTTGTTTTACCACTGATAAGGGTACGTCATTTGCTAAGCTGTTCGTAATGAAGGTGTGACGAAACCAGTGTGGTGAAATAGATGAATTACCTTGAATTGCATAAACCGCTGTTTTGATGAGTCGATAAAGCGTTGTATACGATAATCTTTTTTTAACTCCCGTTTTGATAAACGGCTTAAGCTGAAAAAAAAGGGGCGTTTCATCTGAAGGATTCAGCATCATCGATTCTCCTAAACTCTCCCGGTAGTGAAACAGGGCGTTTTGAACGTCTTTAAACACTGGGATTGTTCGTTCTTTTTTTCCTTTTCCGAACACATCCACTAGTATATTGCCACGACGATCTTCACGGAAACTTCCCCAGTTTAAGCTTAATACTTCACTAGACCTCATTCCGCTTAAATATAAAAGCATACCCATCAGCCGATTTCGTGCTTGATATTCTTTCTGTAGCATTGAATGTTTTACAACATCTTCAAGCGTTTTTACAATGACTTCAGCTTCTCTTACACTTAACTCTCTGTATTCCGTTCGATTGACCTGTTTTTTTTCACTATAATGTCCCTTTGAAATCGTAGGCTTTTCAATCCAAGTTGTATACAACGAAGGATAAAACTGCGTTTCATGACCGAAGGTGAGCATCCTTCTAAAAAACTCTAACTTTCTTGCAGCGCTTCTTTTTGCATACGTTTGATTCACCCAATGATTAAATGCCTTCACTTCCATAAACCCAACTTCTTTTAAGGAAACATCTATCTCTTTAAAAAAAGTCAAAACTGTCTTTAAATCTTGATGGTACGCTCGAATGGTATGTGGAGACAGCTCAGGCTTTATCATTTTAATGTTCATAAAAAGCTCAACAAATGTTTCATTGTCTGTATGACTCAACGATAAATTTTGATTTTCATCTAACAGATTTCCCCACTGTTCTTTTAATTGCCGAAAAGACAGAGAAGATTGACTTTGCATTAATTTGTTTTCATTTTTCATTATTTCCACCTTCTTTTAATCACCATCTCTCAAAAGCTTCAAAATCCATTTTAAGAGGTTTTTTAAAAATTAAATGTAATGGTATTAAAGTTATTTCAAAACGATATATAACCCTATTTAAAGAGGTCGTTTTTTTAAACACATCAATAATTATGTAAAAATATGTAATTTATTGGCGTTTTTTCTGCTTTTTCTTTACTTTATCATACTAACGCTTGATAAGGAAGAGTTATCTTGCGTTAGTATGATAAAGTATTTACCTCGAAAAAAACTCAGCTAGGTGCTGAGTTTTCAGTAAGATTCTAATTGAGTAATGACGAGCTTTTCATTTTCATGTACGATTGTGTATACTCGGTAATATTCTTTTTCTTCCGTATGTTCATTTATGGTAATGTTCATAACTTCTTTCGTTTTTACTTCGTAGCTATTTTCTTCCTTAGGCGTCCATTCTAAAATATCAACCGTTGCAAGATCTTCTCGTATTGTTCGATCATACAGTGTTTTAACGAGCTGCTGTTGTTCATTAAACAATGTGCTATCTTTTTCAAAATAATGTTGAATACGATCAAACTCATTAAGATTAATAGCTTCTGTTAAATCACGTAAATAGGTTTCTGTAAATGCACGAACAACCGAAGCATCTACTTCTGTAACTTTGTTCAAATCTACCTCAATATCTTCCACAGGCAAAATGACTGGCATATCTTCTTTAAGTTGGTTAATCCGCTCCGAGCTCTTTGCTAAAACACCAAATTCTCCAGAACCATCTTTAAAAAGTAAAACCTTCTCTTGATTACCATCTTTATCTTCAATGGCCGTTTCTTTATTAAACGACACTGTTTCGTTAGGCGTTATTATTTTTCGATATTCTATATACTCATCTGAAGAAATATCTAATGATTTTTGACGATACGTCATTTCGTCCCATTCATTTAACTTCCAACCATCTTTTCCATATTTCATATTTAAATAAATAGTTGTACCTCCGTTCCCTTTTTCATCCAGAGGTTGAATAGCTGAAATTGAAAATTGACCAGGGCGATTGTTAATTACTTTAAAACGCACCGTTGTTTTTAGATCTGGAATAGGCTGTTCATCACATTGACAGTAATAAGAAGTGGCGATTGTTTTTAGCTTTGTAGCAACTAATGAACTCGTAGCAAACTCTTTAAGCTTAGGACTTAGCAGTTGAAAATCTGCTGGTTTCTCCTCATTGTCCCATTCCTCTTCTTTCCCTAACACGTCAAAGGTTTGGACAACATTTGACAGTGAATCTGTAGCAAGCTGCTTAGCTTCTTCGTTTGTTACAACGGGAAGAGAAGAATTTTTCTTAGGCTCATTAGCTGACTCATCAACAGCTTCAGCTGGAACAGTAGCTTCTGATTTAGTTTCTTTGGGTGTCGGGGCTGGAGCAGACTTTGGCTCACTACATGCTGACAACAAAAGCCACAGGGAACAAATTATGGCCACTACACATAGATTTCGCATTTGAATCCCCCTTTTTTCTTTTATCTTGTTTAGCTTTCAAACGTAGACAGCTCAAATGCGCCTGCTGGAATGGTCCATTTAGACTCAGTAGCTTTTTCTAATTTATGAATAACAAAAAGAGAATTTGCTTTTAGTGTTAAGACAATGGTTCCTTTGTTTCCATTACTGTCCGCATCATAATGAATGACAGCCTGATTATGTTTAAACGTTACGTTTTTTGCTTCTACTGTAGCCACTTCTACTGAATTTGGCGGCTTATACGCATGAATCTTCACCGTAGCCTCTGAGTTAGAAGAGGCATAAAACTCTACGATAGGAGCGCCTTTTAAGTCTGAATTAGCAGTGGACCATTTACCGTTATACTCATTTAAGCTAGCTGCTCTTGTAATAGCAGGTGCATTTGAACTTGTGTCTTCCGCTTCATTCAATGCATAAGGCTCTACGCTTTTAATCCGCAATGTACCTTGATTGCTTATGAGCGTATACAATTGGTTGACGCTCTTTGTATAATCCTTTTTATTAGGCTGATGTATAATGATCTCTTCAAATGTTTGTAATTTTATTTGGTTTCTTTCAGCTTCATACCAATTCACAACTTGAATCGTCTTTAGTTCTTGATGAATTCCTTGCTTAGAAAAGTTATCAATTTTCATCACTTGCTGTTTATAAAACTCACTATCTTCTATTGTATAAGTTTGAATCGCCTTAGCCGATTTATTAAAAATTCCATCATGCAAAGCCTTGAAGTAGCTATTCATAAATTGTGAGATTGTTTTTTCATCTATTGCATCTGAAATATCATATTTGTACTGGTTTTCACCAATATCTTTCTTTTCTTCTTGATCATGACTTTCTATCTCTCCTGCAATCATCAAGTCTGTGTCGACCTCAGTTGCTTTTTGAGCTTTTTGCTGACACCCTGCTAGTAAAAGGGATGTTGCAATCGTCATATAAAGGAGATTACGTTTGTTCATTAAAATGATTCCTTCCTACAAAAAAATGGTATGTATATTCTTCCAACAAACAGACCTAGTATACCATTCTACAAAAAAACCCTCAACCCTTTCATAAAAAGAACAAAAACACTGAAAACATGTAGATTCGTTTGAAAAAGCAAAAAAACCTATAGGATGTTACTCCTATAGGTTCCATTCATTTCAGTTATGAAGCGCGGTTTAATACCACTCTTGCAGCAGACGGAATTAATACGGCTAAAATAATTAGACAAGCAATCATGGAGCCCACCATTGCCAATCCGTTCATTGTAAATGAATACCATAATGCCGATACTCCTTTTGGTGCATAAGAGCCCCAAAAGACAATTCCTGCAACAAAGTGCCAGAAATAACGAGCAACGCTTCCGATAATGATAGCTAAAATAATAAACATAAATGCTTTTGTTCGATTGTTAGCAGCTAAGTTCTGCTTGATAACACCTGACAATAGCCCTGCTAGGCCAATGAACGCAAATGCAATAAAATACTCAATAAAAGCTTGTAGAGGTGTTAACACATAAGCAGTGCCCGTGACAACTTGTAGTAATCCCCATAAAAATCCAGCTACAACACCGGATTTAAATCCCCATCGAAAGCAAATAATGAAGATTGGTACCATGGAAAAAGATATGGACACGGCGGGTGCAATTGTGATGGATGGCAATATATCAATAATCATTGCTAAAGCTGCAAAGATTGCCACTTCAATTTTCGCTTGTAAAGACATTCCTTTATTCATCGTCTTTTCACTCCTGTTGTAAAATCATTAGTATTCAACGACAAACACAGGAGACAGCACAAGCTGCACGATCCACACTCCCTACGCTAGCATTAACTAACAGGTTCAAAGGGTCAGAACAATTGGTTCACTCTCAGCCATTCAGGCTCCCCCTGTGGTACGTTGATATGTATTATTAGAACGCTTCCTATTATACCATATTTCTCACATAAGTAAGAAGCAAATTTTATTTAAAGAATAAGCTGATAAAACAGAACATCTTGCCATTGATCAAACTTCCAACCTACTTCTTTGAACTCTCCACAAAACGTAAATCCAAACTGTTCATGCATTTTAATGCTTTTATCGTTTCCTTTTGTAATACCGGAAATAACAACGTGATGATTTAACTCTTTTGCTTGTGCTAAAATAGCTTCCATTAGGCTTTTACCAATTCTATACCCCTGATGAGCTTCATCGACATATACAGAGAGCTCAACTGTTCGAATATATGCTTCTTTATCACGATAGGAAGACAAAGATGCGTATCCAGCTACTTCACTATTTCGTTCAGCAACAAGCAGAGGAAATAGTTGACTTTGGTCATGAGATTCAAACCAACTTTTACGCTGTTCAATCGTTACAGGCGTTAAGTCAAATGTTGCTGCGCTTTGGCGCACTGACTGATTATAAATATCTACCATTGAAGGTAAGTCTTCTGCTAAAGCTTTTCTAATTACTGTCATGATGTATCTTGCTCCTTTTTCAAAATGATGTTTCTATTGTACTTGTTTTTTTCAGAATAATCTACACAAAAAACCCTAATGCTGTTGCATCAGGGTTTATTTAATATATTGATAGGATTGCAGTACACGTAGCGCTTCAGACGTTGAAGTAACCGTCGCAAATTCATTATGAAGCGATGATAAGCTTAAGCGATGAACATCTTCTGCCGCAAAAGTTGTTTCCCCATCGTATGATAACAAGTTGAAACACGCAGTTGCATCGTGTATTACGTAGGTGCGATAACCTAAGTTTCCTGCCATACGTGCCGTTGTAGAGACGCAATGATTGGTTGTTAACCCCACTAGTATAAGCGTATCATATCCGTTTTCCTTTAGATAGTTATCTAGCTCTGTCCCTATAAAGCAGCTATTTTTATGTTTGCGAATTAAGTATTCATCACCAACAGGACCAAATCCTTCTTTGAAACGAAAGCCTTCCGTCCCTGGAAAAAGAGGAGATGTTTCGCTTTTTGAAGCATGCTGAACGTGAATAACTGGAAACTGCTGTCTCCTCCATGCTTGTAAAAGAGTGAGCATATTATCTTCTGCATGAACATTATTACGAGTTCCCCAAGCATCTTGTTCAAAACCTTTTTGTACATCTATGATGATTAAAACAGGGTTTGATTGAATCATTCCAGTCATCAACTTCTTTCATCAAAATTTTAAAATGGAGATTACATACGTACAACCATTTACATCAGCTTTTGAAGCATGCTGCGTCTGTTTTGGTAAATAAATGCGATCTCCCGCTTCGCACCGAGTTGTTTCTCCCTCAACTGTAAAGTAGATAGACCCTTCAATAATATGAAGAATCTCGTCGGTTGGGTGAGTATGACTTGGGTGTTCTTGCCCTGCAACATCATGCTGAACTTCTACATAACCGGTATGTTTTGGAAGTAGTTCATGTATAACTTCTTCAAGTCCACCGCCAATCCCTTTTTTAATAAAGGCTTTTTTTAGTTCCATCTCTTTCACTCCTTTTTAGTTTGAATGGACACTCTGTTGGAAATGAGTTGTTAACATCTCGTAAGAAATATTGCTTCCATTCATGATTTTCTTGATTCCCGTACCATCCTAGATGAGGATGCGCTTCAACTTTGTCGTATTCTTCAAGTCGATTTCGAACTGTTTTTTGAACTTGCTGACCAACTTTTGTATGAGGTGTCATTCCTTCAAACACCCATCTCGGCTGAAATGTAATCATAAGACTGCTGCTCTTCCGACTTTTTCGTAATTCATGTATAGGTGTATTACATACAACAAATATTGGCTCACCTTCAAAACAAAACTCCCATAGAGGATCATTAGGGTCTTTGGGGATATCTTCTGGCCAAGGCTTTCTGTCAATTTGATGTAAAAATGTGAGTGTATCCCAAAACATTGTTTCATACTGAGTCATCGTACGTTTTTTATGTTCAGGCTCAAAGAACACAACAAATGATGTATAACGACCTAATGTGCGAAAACATGAAATATATTCTTTAAGTGCTTCTGCACAGAGTTTAATATCTTTATAGTTGTATGGTGAAGAAACAAACGCAAAGCGCAGCAAATCTTTCTTTAATCCTTCTACTCCTAAAATGCATGGGAAAGGATTCTCTTCAGAAAGCATATCTTGACTAAAATTAGTAAAAACTTCTTTTCCCCATTCAGGCACAATCGACGAATCCATAATTTCCTTGCTGTTAAATAGCTTTTTATTTCTCATTAAAACCCTCCTTACAGGTTTCCACCATACATTTTTATTAAGAAGTAGTGTGCTTTATGTTTACTTCTTGTTATATTCTTCAACTTTACAAGTAACAAGAATAACCTATAAGCAAGCTGGCAGAAAGAAAGGCTTTTGTCCATAGGAAACAGCCTCTGACTAGCCTTTTTCATTTTTTTAGCTCCGTCATTCTCGTTTTTCAGCAGAATAAACAATATCTTTTAAGGTTTCAGTAAACTTTTTTTGTTCATCATAAAAAAGGCCGTGACCACTCTGTTCAAAAGGAATTAACGTTGAATCCTCAATTCCATTATGCATAGCTTCGGCTAAGGGGAATGGACAAACTTGATCTTTTTTTCCATGTAAAATATATGTTTTTACAAAAATTTGACTGAGGTCTTCACGTAGATCTTCATCACGCAGTGACTTTGCTGTTTTAATTGTTCCGTGACCCGAAGCTTCTAGACCCAACAATTGAAACCAATCTCTAAAAGAAGGGCTAAGTTTTGAATTGAAAAATTTTTGCCCAAAATCAGCAAGCATGGCCGGCCGGTCTTGGTACGTCGCTTGAATGATAGCATCTACTTCTTCTTTAGAAAACCCATAGGGAAAACCGCTTCTTTTAATAAAGCTAGGCGCGGCTGCACCAGCTAGGATAAGTTTGTTCACTCCGAACCCTAAATGTCTGCTTATATAACGTAAAGCAATTGCCCCTCCCATTGAAAAACCCACTAGCGTTACAGCTGGAAGTTGTAACGCATGAATAACTGCTCGAACGTCGTCGGCTAATGAGTTATATGTATAACCTTTAAACGGACGACTTGATTTCCCAAACCCACGTAAGTCTATTGCAATACAGCGAATCCCATATTTCGGAAGAACATTAAACTGATATTCATACATTTTATGATTAACTGGCCAACCGTGAAGAAACAATACAGGCATTCCACTTCCAATATCTTCAACATATATTTTTGTACCTTTTCGATCAACGGTAAGGTAATAGCCCATAAACGCACACTTCCTTTCATTATGCCTACTTTATTTTTATGTTGATTTTTTATATTCATGTTGATATTTTTTAGCTGCTTATTTCTTTTATGTTGTTTATTTAGAACATAGTTTATATAGAATTAAACTGCAATAAAAAGAACGCTACAAAATAGCGTTCTTTTTATTGCTTTATTTTAATTTTTTCTCAATCCATACATCAATAACGTCTCCAGATTCCGCTTGATCGATTGCAAACGAACCGTTGCTATAGCGGTCGCTTGGTCGCATTGACGCTGGATCAATGCGCTCTATTTGATTTTTCTCTGACTGTATCACAACCTCATCTTCCTTCGTGACAACCTTCACTTTTGTAATTTGATGAGGATTTGCTTTTAATTCACGAACCATTACTAATCCACGCTTCGCTCGAGACGACTGCTCAAATTCCGTCATTTTTGTTTTCTTAATAGCACCTCGGTGCGTTGTAATAAATAAATCAGTTTCCTTTACTTTTTCTTCGCTAAAAACAACGCCACTCACGACATAATCGTTTTCTTTTAAATTAATCCCTTTCACACCTGCAGCACGCGTTCCCACAACATTGACTTCTTCTTCAGCAAACCATAGGCCGTATCCTTGACGAGTGGCAATAAAGACCTGCTGTTTGCCATTTGTTACGTACACATCTACCACTTCGTCATTACCTTTAACATTCACAGCGACAAGAGCTTTAGAATAACGTTGCGCTTTATACTGCAGCAATTCAGATTTTTTAATCATGCCGTTTTTCGTAAAGAATAACAAATAGTGATCGTCTTTAAACTCTTTAATTGGAATTGCGTTCACAATATAATCGTCTTTATCAATTGGAACAATGTTCATGATATGCTGCCCCATATCTTTCCACCTGATATCAGGAAGTTCATGTACAGGCAAGTATAAATAGTTTCCTTTTCTTGTGAAAATTAAAAGTGTTTCAGTTGTGTTGATTTCCAGCTTTGAAAGGATGCGATCCGTGTCTTTCATACCGAAATCTTGTCCATTCGAAGCTGAATATGAACGTAAGCTTGTACGTTTAACATAACCATCTTTTGTTACTGTGACAATAACATCTTCTGAAGGTACCATCACTTCAAGATTAATTTTGATTTCTTCAATTTCTGCTTCAATCTTTGAACGACGCTCGTCGCCGTACTGCTTTTTCACGCGACGAAGCTCTTTTTTAATGACGCTAAAAAGCTTTTTCTCACTAGCTAAGATGGCTTCAAGCTCTGTAATTTTACCTTTAAGTTCTTCCGACTCTTGTTCTAGTGCGGTGATATCCGTGTTTGTTAAACGATAGAGCTGCAGGGAAACAATTGCTTCTGCCTGTTTTTCTGTAAACTCAAACTGCGTCATTAAGTTATCTTTTGCATTTCGCTTATCTTTTGACGCTCGGATTGTAGAAATTACTTCATCTAAAATAGACAGTGCTTTAATTAAGCCAGCTACAATATGTTCTCGCTCTTTTGCCTTTTGCAGCTCATATTTTGAGCGATTTGTAACCACTTCACGCTGATGATCAATATACGCATCTAAAATGCTTGGTAGGGTCATTAATGTTGGTCTTTTCTTTGAAATAGCTACCATATTAAAACTATAAGGAACTTGTAAATCCGTATTTTTATATAAATAGTTTAGTACACCTTGTGCATTAGCATCTTTCTTTAGTTCAATAACAATGCGTAGACCCGTGCGGTCAGTTTCATCACGAACTTCTGCAATACCTTCTACCTTGCGATCGATGCGCAACTCATCCATCTTTTTTACTAGATTTGCTTTATTTACCTCAAACGGAATTTCTGTAATGACAATTTGTTGCTTGCCTCCGCGCACATCCTCAATTTCGGCTTTTCCTCGAATGATGATTTTTCCTTTGCCTGTTTCATATGCTTTTTTGATTCCATCAACGCCCTGTATAATACCACCTGTTGGAAAATCAGGACCATGAATAACCGTCATTAGCTCCTCTACTGAGCTTGATGGATTATCAATTCGCATAATTGTTGCGTCAATGACTTCTTCGAGATGATGAGGTGGAATTTCAGTAGCATACCCAGCTGAAATTCCAGTTGAGCCATTTACAAGTAAACTCGGGAACATTGCTGGTAACACGGTTGGTTCTTCGCTAGTATCATCAAAGTTAGGAACAAACTCTACTGTTTGTTTGTCAATATCACGTAGCAGCTCAGAGGCCATTGCTGATAAACGCGCTTCCGTATAACGCATTGCTGCTGGTGGATCACCGTCAATACTACCGTTGTTCCCGTGCATTTCAACGAGTACGTTTCGTACTTTCCAGTCTTGACTCATACGCACCATCGCATCGTAAACTGAAGAATCTCCATGAGGGTGATAGTTACCAATTACGTTACCAACTGTCTTTGCTGATTTACGAAACCCTTTTTCAGCCGTATTTCCTTCCACATGCATTGCATACAAGATGCGGCGCTGTACCGGCTTTAATCCATCTCTTGCATCGGGTAGCGCACGCTCTTGAATAATATATTTACTATATCGTCCAAAGCGGTCGCCAATTACGTCCTCAAGAGGTAAATCTAAAAATCGTTCTGCTTGTGTCATTGTGCGTCCTCCTCTGCGACCGTTACTACATTTTCATTATCTAAAATATTTGGATCTTCTTCGAGTCCAAATGCAACGTTGCTTTCAATCCATTTCCTTCTCGGTTCTACTTTATCACCCATCAAGGTAGTAACGCGGCGGTCTGCTCGTGCTGCGTCATCGATACGCACTCGAATGAGCGTTCTTGTATCAGGATTCATGGTTGTTTCCCATAGCTGATCTGCGTTCATTTCTCCTAAACCTTTATAGCGCTGAATGATATAGCCTTTTCCTACTTTTTTTATTGCTCCTTGTAATTCTTCATCGCTCCAAGCATATTCTAGAACTTCTTTCTTCCCAGTTCCTTTGCTTACTTTATAAAGAGGTGGAAGAGCAATAAATACTTTCCCTGCTTCAACTAATGGTTTCATATAACGGTAGAAAAATGTTAAAAGTAATACTTGGATATGAGCACCATCCGTATCTGCATCAGTCATAATGACGATTTTGTCATAGTTGATATCATCCACTTCAAACTCAGCTCCAACACCTCCACCAATTGCATGAATGATTGTGCTAATTTCTTCATTCTTAAAGATATCTTGAAGTTTTGCTTTTTCCGTATTAATAACTTTCCCTCTCAAAGGCAATACGGCTTGGAAACGACGGTCACGTCCTTGTTTAGCAGAACCACCCGCTGAATCTCCCTCAACTAAATATAGCTCATTTTTTTGAGGATTGCGTGACTGTGCAGGTGTTAACTTGCCACTTAACACTGTTTCTTGACGCTTTCTTTTCTTTCCATTACGTGCGTCTTCTCTTGCTTTTCTCGCAGCTTCTCTTGCCTGAGCAGCTTTAATAGCTTTTTTTACAAGCAGCGAGCTGACGTCTGGGTTTTCCTCTAGAAAGTAGGCTAATTGTTCAGAGATCACGGCATCTACAGACGAACGCGCTTCACTTGTTCCAAGCTTCCCTTTTGTTTGACCTTCAAATTGAAGAAATTCTTCAGGAATACGAACCGAAACAATGGCACCTAACCCTTCACGTATATCCGTTCCTTCAAGATTCTTATCTTTTTCTTTCAAAAGGTTTACTTTCCTTGCATATTCATTAAACGCACGTGTCATTGCCGTTTTTGCTCCCGATTCGTGCGTCCCACCATCTTTTGTACGAACGTTATTAACAAAGGATAAAATCGTCTCTGAGTAGCCATCATTAAATTGAAAAGCAAATTCGACTTCAATACTATTCTGAAAGCCTTCAAAAGAAACAACTGGATGCAGCGTGTCTTTTTCTTCATTTAAATATGTAACAAAAGCTTCAATTCCCGTTTCATAGTGAAACACTTCGTGCTGGTTATGTCTCTTATCAATTAGTTCAATTTTAAAACCTTTTAACAAGAACGCTGATTCACGTAAGCGTTCGCTTAACGTATCAAAGTTGTAAACAGTCGCTGAAAAAATTGATGGATCTGGCTTAAAGTGAATTGTCGTTCCTGTTTTTCTCGTTGTTCCTTTTTTTTCTAGCGTTGTAACAGGTTTCCCGCCGTTTTCAAAGCGCTGTTCATAAATAGTTCCTTCTCGGTAAATTGTAACCGTTAACCATTCAGATAACGCATTTACAACCGATGCACCTACACCATGTAAACCACCGCTTGTTTTATAGCCACCTTGTCCGAACTTACCTCCAGCATGAAGTACTGTTAAAATAACTTCCGGCGTAGGTTTTCCTAATTTATGCATACCCGTCGGCATTCCGCGCCCTTTGTCCTGCACTGAAATAGAGTTATCTTGATGAATGGTTACAATGATTTCTTCACCATACCCTGCTAATGCTTCATCAACGGAGTTATCAACAATTTCATAAACCAAGTGATGAAGCCCTCTTGTATCTGTGCTACCTATATACATTCCTGGTCGTTTACGAACAGCATCTAATCCCTCTAATACTTGAATCGCGTCTTCGTTATAATTAAATTTTTGCTTTTGAGCCATTCATACATACCCCTTCCATACAAACACACTTTCCTCATTATGTAGAAGGCAGCAGCGTGCTGCCTTTTATATGTTTATCTTTACTTGTTCGTGTTTTATCCGCTCAGTAAGAACATACGTTTCTATTTTAGCATACTTAAACGATTTTAGCACATATTTCCGCATTATAAAAGCTATATAGTCCTTATCCCTTGATTATAGATGACCTTGGAACCGTTGTCTAACAGTCATTTGATTGAAGATATGAAAAACCCATGCTTCCATTCATGCATGGGTTTTTCATATCCTATCAAGGGTTTATTTCGTTAGCGCATGTTCTACTTTAATACAACGATCCATGACAACCGTATAGCCTTTACTTGCTAGAAGCTCGTATGCTTCTTCATTTATTAATCCTAGCTGAGCCCAATAAACATCCGCATCAATTTCTAAGAACTCTTTTGCGACATCTAATAAATGCTCAGATCTTCTGAACACGTTTACAATATCAACATGTCCTTTAACGTCTTTTAATGATTTTACCGATTTTACGCCTAATACTTCATCGACTAATGGATTAACGGGGATAATTTCATATCCAGCTTTTTGCATAGCTTCTGAAACCATATAAGACGTTCGTTCTGGATTATCTGATAACCCTACTACCGCAATTCGTTTGCTGTTTTTTAGAATCTTTCCTAATTCTTCACGTGGTGGAATTTGAACTGTCACACTTTTCATCTCCTTTTATGCTTAAACGTTCGATGTATAAAATAATTTTTCCTGCATATGTTACCCGTTTTTTAGTGTTTTGTAAACATTTCCTTTAAACATATAGAAAAAAATACCCTACTTAAAAACTATGTATGGTGTTTTTGCTATCTCATGGTAAAATAGATACGATATATAGATAAAGGAGCTTTTGTCAAATGGATTATCTATTACCTATTCTGGCCTATATCATCGGCTCTATTCCCTTTGGACTAGTTGTTGGAAAATGGGGATACGGCATTGATATACGTGAACACGGGAGCGGAAACCTAGGAGGAACCAATACCTTTCGAACACTAGGAGTAAAAGCTGGTATCCTTGTAACGTTGGGAGACATTTTGAAAGGAACGTTTGCTGCTTCATTAGCTGTTTTATTTCATTCAGGGCTTCATCCTCTTTTAGTCGGTTTATTCGCTGTTATTGGACATACATATCCGCTATTTGCGAAGTTTAAAGGTGGCAAAGCCGTTGCCACATCCGCTGGTGTTTTATTATTTTATGAGCCTCTTTTATTTTTAACATTGCTTGCGTGCTTCTTCATTTGCTTATACATCACCAAGTATGTATCGCTATCCTCAATGATTGCAGGTATCATCGCATTTATTTATACACTATTTACAGGCGAACTAATTTTAATCATCATTGTTGGATTCTTGGCTTCTTTTGTTATCTATCGTCATCGCGCGAACCTTGGTCGAATTCGTCAAGGAACAGAACCAAAAGTTACGTTTTTCTCAAAAAAGAAGTGAAGGTTAAAAGCCTTCACTTCTTTTTTTTCAATAATGTAAGCGAATACATTTATGTTTTTTTAGCTATACTGACAGTAGGAGGTGATTGAGATGAAGCAAAGCCGCTGTCCAATGTGCAAACGTGAAAAAAAGATTCATAAACAAACGCAAAGCAGTCGTTACTGTATTCATTGTTGGGAAACAATTGAGAAACCCTATGAATTTAAATGAAGAAGGTAGTCAAAGTGGTTATTTAGAACAGTGTTTACTTTATAACTCCTTTGACTATCTTTTTTACGCTTCCACGTTCATCCAATTGTATTAATGGTAATTTTAGCTTTTTTCTACTATAATAAGAAAGGAACCCTAGTGATGGAAGGAGCAACACATAATGAAATTAAACGTAACAGAACAAGCTGCCCAATGGTACAAAGATGAAATGATGTTAGAAGGCAATGAACATTTACGCTTTTTCGTTCGCTACGGTGGTTGTAGTAATGTTCAAAAAGGATTTTCGCTTGGTATTAATAAAGACCAACCGTCCAATATCGGTGTAAAAACTGAAGTTAATGGTTTAACATTCTTTGTAGAAGAAGAAGATCTCTGGTATTTCGATGGTCATGACTTAAAAGTCATTTTTAATGAAGAGGCAAGTGAACCTGAATTTATTTACGAAGCATGATAAAAAAAGCATCGACTATACATCGATGCTTTTTTTACTCTTTACCTTTATTAGCTTTTTCGTAAGCTGCATGCCATTCAGGCAACTGCTTTCGAATGGAGATTGGCTTGAAGTTTTCTTTTTTTACACAAACATGCGAAGAAGTGCCAGTTAGAGCAATACTTCCATCCGGCGTTGTAATTTCATATCCATACACCACGCGCAAGCCATCATAATAATCAAGCCATGTTTGAATTTTAGCTGTTTCTCCATAATGAAGTGGCTTTTTATAGGAAACGTTAATGTCAATGACTGGTGATAAAATGCCCTCTTGCTCCATCTCAGCATAATTAAAGCCTAAATCTCGAATAAACTGCGTACGCCCTAATTCCATCCATACTAAATAGTTTGCATGATACACTACGCCCATTTGATCGGTTTCACTATAACGCACATCAATTTCTTTTATTGCAATCATACTTTTCATTTCCTCCTACATTGCAATCATACCGGTATTATATTACCACAAATTGGTGTAGTTTCACTACTTATCGGCTCAGCATTCAATACGTTGTGAAGCTAAGCATCTTTTGAATGCGATAAAGTAATGTTTGGAAAATGGTCATTTTATTTTCGTATTTTTCATATGGAAGGGTATAAGTTGCATCTTCATTTCCCCATAAACGTGTAAAATACTGAGTCATTTCTTTCATAATAGCTTCATCAGAATCTGCGGTAATTTTAACATTGGTCTCTAAATTCAAGTCATCTAAATTACGTTTTGTAAAGTTGGCTGATCCTCCAATGATTGTACTCTCGCCCTTTCCACGAACAAATAGAGTTTTGGGATGATACTGCTCTTTGGCCGTGTTATACCATCTTACTTGTATTTTGTTGCTTGAATCATCTAACAACTCAGCAGCTACAGGGCGATTAGGCAGACCAATTTTTTCTTGTCCAAAAGCATTGACGTTTGGATCTAGAATAAGCCGAACTTTAGCACCTTTATTAGAAGCTTGTATTAACTTTTTGACAACTTGGCGATCCGCAAGATAAAACATCCCCACCCATACTTCATCGTCTGATTGTACGTGATCCAACGTGCTTATGATTTCTTTGTATATTTTCCCCTCTGTCAATAGCTGCACACCGATATCACCACTTGGAGCTTTTTCATAGCTGAGCTTCGGTACCTGCACATTACTCGAAAAATCGGCGACGGCTTTTTCTGTCTTAACCACATCATCAATGATATCTCCCTGCACCTCAAAAGCCATATTAGAATGATAACCACTGGCATCGTGAGGGTTAGCTGATGAAACAATAGCTGTTTTATCTGTAACCACTACTTTCCGATGATTAGCTTTTACGTTAAACAGTTTCAAATAAGACCTTGCCGTAATCTTCGGTGCATTCTCACCAAATGGATTAGCAATCCAGCCTTCTCCAGATTGTCCAAACCACTGCAAAAAACTTCTCCAAACGCTTGAGTATAGAGGGTTGGAATCTCTAAGCTTTGTAACGTCCGTTTCCACAACCTTAATCCCCGCTTGTTTTAATGACTCTAGCCACTCTGATTGATGTGAACCATACGTTGTGTTTACTTCATCGGTAATAAAATAAATATCTACGTTGGGTTCCTTCTTTTTCTTTTCAATTAATTTTCCTGCTAGCGTATCGCTAATAGCTGGATAGGTTTCACCTTGATCATAATAGCCATTAAATAAGAACATATCCATAACGATAAAGTTTTCAGCATTATCAATTGCTTCAAAAATCCGCCGGAAAATTTGTTGCTCACTCTTACCTTCATCACCGCTTTGATACGTTAAGTCATATAACAGCGATACGTCCTGTACATAATGTACGTTTCCTTCATATGAAACGCCTTGAGGCAACGGCTTGTATGTATGATAGAATGCAACGATTGCTAGTAATAATATAAGTGCAAGCATGAGATATGTTGCTTTACTTGTTAATAGGCGCCCCACTGGTTTTCCTCCTCATGAATAGTATCAGCTGTTTATTCCCTTTCTTTGTTCATTAGAAACATAAAAGAAACATAAAGGCCAAAATTGGCCTTTATGTTTCTTAGTTAGTCGAATTAGGATATCCTTCTTCACGCGCTTTAGATTCGTCTTGAATTTCGTTGCGCATCGCTTCTATGCTTACTTCTCGATTATGATTTTTTTGCTCAATTTTTGCACGCTCTTCTCCAGTCGCATGCGCCATTGTAGCCTCAGCTTTTTCAATATTATCAATTGTATTTTGAACCATTGATTGCAAACGTTCTACGTTGTTGCTACGGTCATCTGGATTTGGTTTACCCCATGTCATAGTAAAAACCTCCTTTAAAATACTTTTTTCGTACACCTCTAGTATGCAGCGGTTTCCTCTTTGTATAAGTGGAAAATAACACCCTTTTAAAACAAAAAAAGCCGCTAAACAGCGGCTTTTTATTCTCCCTTTGTCTGAATAACCTGAGGGTGTTTTCCTGATTTATCTTGCATTTTCTTGCCATTGTTACCACCGGCTTCTCGCGGCTGAGTGCCAATGTGGTCAGGTACAAAGCGTTTGGCGAATTTCTTCGGATTTCCCATGTTAACCCCTCCTTGCTGTTACTGTAACCAGTTTCAAGAGGGACTATTCAGCCTTTTCAAGCATACGTTTTTCTAGACGCTCTTCGATGGCACGCTCAATTCTGTCAATTTCTTGTCGGTCTTCTAACAACTTAGTTTTATTCTCTTTTACTAACTCTTCAAACGTGCGTTTATTTACTCTTCTCATCTTTATCACCTATTCTTTTTAAATTTTGGAAAAGTCTGAAAAATAACCTTGCAATAAATTACTATTATTTTTGCCATAATCCTTTACATTAAACCTAAAAAATTCAAAACGCTCCAAATTTGATCATTTTTTGCTAAAACACGCAGCTTTTTCTAAAGTAAAGATCAATTTTCGACCATACTTTCTATACGAACATGCCTAATGAAAGGTTTCATTTTATTCGCAAAAAAAAGCAGCTGTTATGAGCTGCTTTCAGACGCAAAGGCCTCCATTTGTTCTAGCGTCATTGGTCCATTAATACGCTTAACGATTTTACCTTTTTCATTAATAAAGTATGAAGTTGGAATGGTCATCACACGATATGATTTTGTAGCTACCTCATCTTTTTCATCTAGAAGCACTTGAAACGATAGTTTGTTTTCTTTTAAAAAGGTTGAAACACTTTGTTTACTACCTTCAGACGACGTTAAATTCACAGCTAGGATATGAACTTCTTTTCCTGATGTTTCATGAAACTGCTGCATAGCTGGCATTTCTTCTTTACAAGGAGGGCACCACGTAGCCCAAAAATTTAAAATAATTTTCTTCCCTTTAAAGTCTGATAACTGAACTGATTTACCTTCTGTATCCTTTAACGTAAAGGGCGGGGCTTGGTCTCCAGGCTCTAGGCCATAAGGCTCTCCATTTGTTACTTCAGCCTGTCCTTCTTTTAGGTTTAAATCTGCATACGATGACAGCTTTTCTCCTTCATCATCTTTTGGTGCTAAAGCTTGCCACACAGCAAAACCAGCAAATCCCACCAACAAAAATGTTGCTATAACTTTTTTTAGCATTACGCTTACTCCCTTCAGCCAACTTCTATGAAATCAAAGACCCTTTTTATTTATATATGTACAAGAACATGCAAAATCATCCTAAAATGTGAATCTTTTATTATCATATCATACTTGAAAGCGTTTTATAAAAATGAAAAGAAAAACGCACCTTCAAAAGGTGCGTTTTTGCTATCTTATGCGTGCGTTTTTGATTGAAGCTTATCGCGTAATACCATCTGTAAAATACCGCCATGACGGTAGTAATCAATCTCTACTTCGCTATCAAAACGAACTAATACGTCAAACTCTTTTTTGTTTCCAGCTTCATCCGTTGCCGTAACTTTTACAAAGTCACGTGGTTTTACTGTTTCATCAATTTGAACAGCAATTGTTTCTGTTCCAGTTAAGCCTAATGTTTCAGCACTTTCGCCTTCTTTAAACTGAAGTGGAAGAACACCCATTAATACAAGGTTTGAACGGTGAATACGCTCAAAGCTTTCAGCAATAACTGTTTTAATACCAAGTAAGTTTGTTCCTTTAGCAGCCCAGTCACGAGAGCTTCCCATTCCGTAATCTTTACCTGCTAACACAACAAGACCTGTGTTTTCTTCTTTGTATTTCATACAAGCATCATAAATGCTCATCACTTTATTTTCAGGCCAGTACGTTGTCCATCCACCTTCAGTGCCTGGCGCAATTTGGTTTTTAATACGGATATTTGCAAACGTACCGCGCATCATTACCTCATGGTTACCACGACGAGATCCGTATGAGTTAAAGTCTCTTGGCTCAACGCCTTTATCTTGTAGATACAGACCAGCTGGCGATGCTTTTGCAATTGAACCCGCTGGTGAAATATGGTCTGTCGTTACAGAATCCCCAAACTTCGCTACAACACGCAGGTCATTTAATGCTTCTACTTCACCTGGCTCTTCAGATAATCCTTCAAAGAATGGTGGGTTTTGAATATATGTTGAATCATTATCCCACGTGTAAAGAGCTTCTTCACTTGTTTCAATTTCATTCCAACGCTCGTTATCATCAAACACGCGATTGTACTCTTTACGGAACAATTCTGGCGTTACAGTTGCTTTTACTACTTCTTTAATCTCGTCTTGAGATGGCCAAATATCACTAAAGAATACTTCTTTACCATCTGATCCTACACCAATTGGGTCTTTTTGCAGATCAATATCAACTGTACCAGCAAGAGAATACGCTACAACAAGCGGTGGAGATGCTAGGTAATTTCCTTTTACAAGCTGATGAATACGACCTTCAAAGTTACGATTACCTGACAACACTGACGTAACTAATAAATCGTTATCTGCAATTGCTTGCTCGATTTCGTCCTCTAATGGACCAGAGTTTCCGATACATGTTGTACAGCCATACCCAACTACATTGTAACCAATCTTTTCAAGGTATGGAAGTAAGCCTGAGCTTTGTAAATAACCCGTTACAACTTTTGAACCTGGTGCTAATGATGTTTTTACGTAAGCCGGAACATCTAATCCTTTTTCAACTGCTTTTTTAGCTACTAAACCAGCTGCTACTAATACATATGGATTTGATGTATTTGTACAGCTTGTAATTGCAGCAATCGCAATTGCACCTGTTTTCATTGTTGTTTCTGTACCATCAGCAAGCTTGAAAGTTACTTCTTTTTCTACATCAGAAGTACTTAAGCCAAAGCTTTGGTTACTTACAGGAGCCGTTAGCGCTTTTTTAAATTCACTTTGCATATCTGAAAGCGGAATTAAATCTTGAGGGCGCTTTGGACCTGAAAGGTTTGCTTCAATTTCGGCTAAGTTAATTTCTACTACGTCTGTAAACGTTGGTTCTGCTGCATCTGGAGTGTAGAATAAACCGTTTTCTTTTGTATATTGTTCGACAACCTGAATATCAGCTTCATCACGACCTGTAAGACGCATATAGTCTAACGCTTCGCTATCAACTGGGAAGAATCCACAGGTTGCTCCGTACTCTGGTGCCATATTAGCAATTGTTGCACGATCTGCTAATGGAAGCTGGGCTACACCTGGTCCGAAGAACTCAACGAATTTTCCAACAACGCCCTTTTGACGAAGTACTTGTGTTACTTTTAAAGCAAGGTCTGTTGCTGTTGTACCATTTGGTAATTCACCAGTTAGTTTTACGCCAATAACTTCTGGTACTGGGAAGTATGAAGGTTGACCAAGCATTCCTGCTTCTGCTTCAATACCACCAACGCCCCAACCTAAAACGCCAATACCATTAATCATTGTTGTATGAGAGTCAGTTCCAACCAATGTATCTGGAAACGCTAAATATTCGCCATTTTCTTCTACTGCATGAACTACGTTTGCTAAATATTCTAAATTTACTTGGTGTACGATTCCTGTTGCAGGAGGTACAGCACGATAGTTATCAAATGATTTTTGAGCCCAGTTCAAGAATTTATAACGTTCTGTGTTACGTTGGAACTCAAGGTCCATGTTCACTCGTAAAGAATCTAATGTTCCAGCTTTGTCTACTTGTACCGAGTGGTCAACTACAAGGTCTACTGGAATTTCTGGATTGATTTTATCTGGGTCCCCACCTAAATCAGCCATTGCTTTACGTAAAGATGCTAAATCAACAACTGCTGGTACACCTGTGAAGTCTTGAAGAATAACTCGTGATGGCTTAAACGGCACATCTACTTCTTGAATTTCATCAGTTCCCCATTTTGCTAAATTTTCTACGTGCTCTTTTGTAATTACACGTCCGTCTACTTGACGAAGAACAGATTCTAATAATACTTTAATTGAATACGGTAATTTTGAAACCGCTCCTAAACCCGCTTCTTCTAATGCTTGTAAGCGGTAATAATTATATGTGCTACCGTTAACTGTGAATGACGAACGAGCGTTAAAAACGTCTTTTTTAGTCATTTCATTACCCCCTTAAATGCTATGTATAAAGGATTTTACTTACCCCATCCTCTATTCCCTTCACCATCTATCTTAATATAATGTTATACATAAGTAAATAAAAAGAATGTTATTAATTTACATAAGTTTTTCTTATAACATAATCATTAATCACAAACATTTTCTAATAATTCATATTTCATAGACTTTTGCGCATATTAAAAATGGAGGTGAAGTCAAATGGCTAATCATAAATCAAAGCATGTCATTCCTGGGGCAAACGCTGCTAGCGCTCAAGGAAAAGGAGCGGGTTTTAACGAAGAATTTTCAAATGAGCCGCTTACTGAACAACAAAAGCAAAATAATAAAAAACGTAAAAAAAATCAATAATCTCGTTTAACATGAGCTTTTATAGGTCATAATGATTATTAGTGTTAGATAAGCACATACCTTAAACCTCATGATTTCTAGCATAAAAAGCCATGTTTCCACATGGCTTTTTCGTTGTTTACTCATTTACTTCGTTCATAATCCCCTGCAAGTCCTGCTGAAACTGTGTAAGCTGCTGACGCTGTGTTTCAGTAGCTGTTTCCAGCGCATTATTAATTTGTTGATATGTTTCATTGATTTCTTCTTTAAGAAGTTTTAGTTCGTGTCCATACGCTGCATCGTGTTTTACAATATTTGATTGTGCATACGCGTCTAACGTTTGTTTATGACCTTGTTGAGCCGCTTGAAAAGCCTGCTGGCTATTTTTATGATATGGCATAATATCTCTCCTTTTTACATTGTTCTGTTGTATTGTTTCATATCCTTCTGTTATTCATACCCTTGTTTTACAGGTTAAAAATGCCGAGCATAAATGCTTCTATAATGAACGACATTAAAAGAGAAGCAACGAAAAGGAGGAGCTTTCATATGAACAAAAACGATAGTAAAGACATGCATAAAAACGCACCTAAAGGACATCAAACTGGGCAACCTGAACCACTTAGTGGATCTCATAAAGTAAAAAATCGTCAGCATACTCGTCAAAAGCATAATAGCGGTCACGATATGTAACAAAAAAAGAGCCGTTAGCGGCTCTTTTTTTCTTTATTGGCTTGCATCGCTTAAATTTCCTCTGGAAGCTCATTACCTTTTTCTGTTGAAAGAGATAATGGCATAACTCCTGATAAAATTTCTGTTGTAACTTCATCAGTTCTTCGTTTATCTCGAGTCATGGTACCTTTTCCTTTCTATACATCATTTCACACTCTTTGAAAGCTTGCATATGATGGTTATGGAAGAACGTGTATCTTAACGGAGGAAACAAGTATGAACAACAAACATTCTAAGAACGATTGCTCAAAAAGTTTTCGAGAACTGCTAGAGTTAATTTTGGAAAATCCTTTTATGAGCTATTTAGATTATGATTCTGTTCGCGCAGATTTATTCGAAACGGAAGATACTTATATTGTGGAAATAGAGCTTGCTGGTTACCACCCTCAACATATTCATGTATCAGTTGAATCACAATCACTTTTCCTTGTAGCGACGAAACAAGTGACCTATGAGGAATACGATGATAAACAGCATACGTCTCAAAAAGCTTCACGTGAAGAAAAGATTGAAAAAACCATTGATTTCCCATTTTTGTTGACCAATAAAAAGATTATTGGAACTCTTCAAAACTCCATACTAGAAATCACCATCTATAAAAACTCAAACGTTACTTCTCCTGCTTCTCATGTTCCTATCCAACCATTCTTCAATGAATAAGCTTTACTCAAATCCTCTTTTATATTGTTTATTTAGAACATAGATTAATTAAGACTATTTATGTTTTAATAGTCTTAATTAATGATGTACATATCTTCTGTCCCTCGTTGCACACTATAGAAAAAACGAGGTGATTTTTTGCTTCATACAGCATGGAAAGGCCAGCTATCTTTTGGATTGATTGAATTTCCAATTAAGCTTCACGGAGCAGTTGAAGACAAAGATATCAAATTGCGAACGCTTCACTCAGTTTGTTACAAACCCATTCATCATGTAAAACGCTGTGAACATTGTGAACGTGATGTTCATTCAGATGAACTGATTAAGGGATATGAAACAAGCGAAGGTCACTTTGTGACGCTATCAGAACATGAGCTAGATAAGCTAAAAAAGCAATTTTCTCAAAGTAAAACTATCGATATTTTACATTTTGTCCAGCTAGAAGAAATTGACCCAATCTACTTTGATAAAAGTTATTATATTTCAGCCACTGAATTTGGTGGGCGCGAATATAGCGTACTATTGGAAGGGCTTGCACAAAGTGGAAAGGTTGGTATTGCAAAAGTCTTTTTATATTCTAAGCAACAGCTTGCAATCATCCGCTCTTATGAAGGCTGCCTTTTATTACAAACGCTACACTTTCATGAAGAGCTTCGGCATATACAAGACGTTCCTCATATTGATTCGTTACCATCTCTATCAACGAAAGATCGTGTAGCCGCTGTAGAGATTATTAATAAATTATCTGCTCCATTTGAACCAAAAGTGCATCATGATGACTATCGCGATATGCTACATGAGCTTATTCAAAACAAAGAAGCGATGGCTTCTTTTAACCAGCAGCAGTCTGAACAAGACGTTACCAAGCTGATGCAAATGTTAAAACTGAGTATTGATCAATCTAACTTAAAGCCCAAAAAACCTCGTAAAAAGACGATTGAGAAAAAGGCATAAAAAAAGCGAACAGTTAATTGTTCGCTTTTTTTACTACAGATTCTTTAGGAATAATGGTGCCATAATCGACTGGAACCTTGATATACTGGGTAATCTGTTTGTTTTCTACAAATACAACGACATTTTCCTCACTATTTAACACGCTGTTTAATGTAGCATCCGACCATTTAAATCCAAGTTCTTTATTAACATCTTTTACTGACGCTTCTGGACCAAAGACATATACTTCATCCCAGTTAAAATCAAAGAGTTCATTAAAATCAATTACTGCGTAATCACTTTTCGTTTCTTCTTTTGTTTTATTTATTTCATCTACTAATTGAGACTCTAGCTGTGCCTGATTGCGTTCACTATAGGCACGGTCAATAAAAAATGTAGCTAATAATGCAGCTACTGTGAACAATAAAATCTTCTTCACAATCTGCTCCTCCTGTCAGATTCATCGTTGTCGTATATACATATGATGCGACTCTATCTTTTTACATTTTAGAAAATCCAACAAGAAATTACAACTAATATCTAAATTTGTCACAGAAATATTACATAAAATTTGATTTTGTATAAAAAATAATTCTTCGTCCATACTAAGAAGAAAAGGTAGGTTTATAAAACACATGAAGCACATTTCCATTATCGTCGTAAAATTCATTTCATGTATAATTGCATTCGCCATTGGACTAGACTTATTTTTCGATGCAACGTTTGTTGACATTTTATCGTTTAGCGCTTTTGTAACCGCTGCATCTTACATATTAGGTGATCGCATTATTCTTCCTGCTTTAGGTAATAAAGCAGCTACTGCTTTTGATTTCATCTTAACCTACATGAGCGTATGGGTGTTCGGGACAATTTTATTGAATAACTATATGCAAATAGCATGGGGAAGCATTTTATCAGCAACGATTATTACTGGTGTTGAAGTGCTTGTACACCGCTACTCACTAGCGCATTTCTTTCAAAATCGAACGCGTTCTGTAAAAAGAACAGAGTTTCGAAAAGGATTTGCATATAGTACCGAATTTGCAGAAGAACATGATTCAGATATTCATGATCCTCAAAAAAAATAACCGAAAAGCAAACGCTTTTCGGTTATTTTTTTATTTTGACTAGTGACCAATACTAATTATTACGTATAATAAAAGTAAAGGAAGGTGGTGATTACTTATGAAAAACCGCGACAAACAGCGAAAGAAAAAGCGAAAAATTCTACAGGATTATCTCAAAAATAAGCTGAAGAATTTAAATCCAAAACAATCTAAAGGTCCTATATCTAACTATAAAAATCGCTAAGACCTAAAAGGGTTAATGAATAATCTCTGTCTTTCCAATTTCCCACTCTAAGTCGAACAATAGCTGATCAACACCGATAATAATGGTATCTAACCCATTCCAAAATACAGAGGATAACATGCCCTTTTTCTTCATACCTAGTAAGAGTTCATTCATAAATGTATCAAGAGAAATAGCAATGACTCTGCAACCAGATGGTGCATGCTGTAAGCAGCACTGTGCATATTCTTTGCAAGGCCATACGGGTACTAACCGCTTGTTATCATCATTTCCAGTCATCTTTACCTGATTATGTTCATCAAGAACAATCCAAACTCGTTTGCATTTAATTACTTGCTCGATAAAATACGTGTAGCGATCATGAGCAGAAGCATTTACTAATTGCTGAAATATTGATTGTTCTACCATCATTGTTCCCCTCCATTTTCTATTTTTTAAAGGAGTTCAATTGAACTTATTTTCAGTATATAGATTGGTTGAGAAAACGGTGCAGCCTTACGTTTCTTTTAAAGTATATGCTAGTTAAATTTGGTCAAAAGACCTAAGATAAAGTCTTTTACTATGCTTTCATTGGTCGGTAAGAAAGGGAGCGCTCCTATCCCTACTTTTTCAACACTTTGAAGAAAAGGGTCTGCAGAAGATTTATCATTGCTCGGGAACAATACAATCGCCTTTTGAATAATACGCTCATTTTCACTATTTAAAATAGCATCGCGATATCTATGCATCGTATTTAGATCTTCTTCCTTAGGAATAAGTTTGTGATTTTTGCGCTGTACCCGATACTTGGCATCAAAAACATAGTTCTCGTATTTTCCATTGCTTTGTTCAAACGCCAATACTAAATCCGGCCTTTGAGTAGTGGTGTACTTTGATCTGAATTCTTTTTGATAAAAAAGATAAATACGCTTCCCGCTGTTTGAAACAAATGCATGGTGTGATGCTCCAGTATTCATAAACAGCCCATTTTCTATCATTTTTATGCTGTTATGTGTTATTAAGGTCGCATGTGTCTGAAGTAGATCACGTATTCGTAAATAAACCCAATATTCATATAACCACGCCGTATTTTTCAGAGATAGCGTATAAAATTCTCCATTCAATGTAATTCCTCGCATTAACATCATATAGTACTTACATACTTCTTTATAGACAGGAATTTGGCGAATACGACGATCTATTGAATAGACTGATTTAGTACTTATCTGTTTCCAAAAAAAGTTGGAGTGAACTGTTTTTACAGCTTGCTGCATGCGATTAATTTCTTCTATCATATTCCGTTTCACCATGGAACCATGATACTCTTCCTTTCGATTCATAACGTGGAAAAAAAGCTGTTCTAGCTTATTCTCAACAGTCATTAACATCCATTTCATCGTTTGATTTTCAAGCGTATCTACCGTGTCGCTTCTACTTGTGCCAATGGCTTTGTTCGGTATTACATATTTATTCCGTTTTAAACGGATACCTCTTTTAGCAGGTACGAAATAATTAGGGTGTTTACGCAAGTATCCTATTGATAAGCTATCTGGCTTTTTGAGCTGGTCTCCTCTCATAAACTCTTTCTCCTTTAAAATCGTGCGTGTTGGCTGCTTTTCTATTTGGTTAATATATTTCATAAAAGGTTGAAAGTGATGAGATAAAACATGATAAAATTCCAGCCAATTTCCTTCTTTAACTGTCAAATCCAAAGAACCTTCTAAATACGTATTGCCAATCAATTTGTAAGCCATCCCATACGTTGATTGATTAATGGATTTAACCATAGAAAGGTAATCACTTTTATAGTCCATTTTGATAGGGAATATTTCTAGCGTAAACGCTATAATTTTTTCTATCCCGCTCATAACGTGGAACGTTGTATAGCCAATTTCATTTTGCAGAAAAATTGTACTGAACAAAATTGACTGTCCCTCTCCATACACATTACGACTTTTTTGCTTAATACCTGTCATTTCATTTACTAAAAACAGCTCTTTTTTCCCCTTTAACACAACCATTACTTCATACTGTTCATTTTCAAAAAATAAAGGCTGAAGAGGTGAGCTTTGTACATGTTCTCCCTCCTCAGGATGATACACCTCCACCGTTTCAATATCTTGCCCTGTACAAGAAAAGAACATCGACTCGCTTGCGTCTTTATTAAGCGTTTCAACTTTTCCGCTAATAGTGATCGCACAGTCTTTCGTTGTAATTTTAACGAACGGTATTTGTCCAGAATGATGTATATCCGAATGCCTCATACCTTCTAATCATCTCCATTACTTTTTTCGCGCTGCGAGGGAAGCGCATTCGTTCTGCTTCAATAACAGCTGTTTCAATATCTTGATCAACAAACGTATTGGTACAGTAATAGTATAGTTCCTTTAACACTTCAAACGTGTATGCGTCACCTCCGCTAATGCGTGGAGCTATTTTTTGTAGCAGCTGAAAATCAAATGCCTGGTCAAACGTAAACACGCCACTTTTAATGGCATAAATCATATAAAAACAAATCTCGTCTCTCATCCGATAACCAACTTGACAATCAATAGGCTTTAATAATTCATTTAAAGACATTAATTCATTTGTAACTTCATGGATCAACTCCGCATGCTCAACGTACGCATCTTTTAAATGAATATATATACTTTGAATCTGTGTTGTTTCAACTCCTGCCGTAACTATAGAATCCTGTGTAAGACTTTCAAAAGAATCAAGGTGAATTGTATTAAGCTCGACGGTATTAGTCCTATCTAACACTTTTTGACTGAATGAATGAGTCGTTTCATCCATATTAATCGTACCTACAATTAATAAATTAGGAGGTATATATACATCACGAAACATTCTGTGGCCTGGTAATAGCGGTGCTGTTTTAATTTTACGCTCTTGCCACTTTCGACTTTCTATTACGCTTAACACGTCGCTTAAATAATGTTCAACACGGGCTAGATTCATCTCGTCCAATATTGCCACGTATGTATAGCTGGGATGTTGAATGGCTTGTTGCACAATTCCTAAGAAGGCTCCTTTTCGAAAATCACCTCTAAGGTCAATGTAACCAAGCAAGTCTGAACCATCATGCCAGTCTGGTCTAACAGGAATTAGAGCTAACCTTCCGTTTTCAAACGTTGCGCCAAGGCTTTCTGCTAGTAGCTGCGCTAGTTTGGTTTTCCCTGTTCCGCTCATGCCTGACAAAATGATAAACGGCTTTGTTTTTAGTGACAAATAAATGTTTGTTAAATCCTCATCTTCATACGTAAAGCCTTGTGATTTGATATATTCTTTCATGTGAGTTATTACATCTTTGTCCGATAAAAGCTCTTTGCTCATTCCGTGTGCTTTTAAAAACTGACGGTGGATTTCAATAAATAATGTCAGATCTTCATAAAGCTGACGATCAGTTGCAAAGTCTTCGATGTGATAAGGCACGTATAACGCTACGTTATCTTCAAAATTCTTTGCATAACTACTTGTGCCAATCATCAATAAATGATCCTTCTTTATTCGTTCATGCTCAGGAGTATAAAAGCGAATGTCAGCAATAGTAGGTGCATCCTCTTCTTCCCTTTTTAAAACAAGGTATAGCCTCTGTCCATCTTCACTCAGCACATACGATATCGCAAGGCCTGTTACGCTCTTTTTATCTAATATGCTGATGTATGGAAAAGACGCAGTTTGCATCCCGGTTATTTTGAATTCTTCGCGGTTAATTTCAGAAAGCTTATAAAGCGAAAGTGGAATTCGTCTCGTTAGCATATTGTCGACTTCGTGAGAAAGCAAAGCATCGCTTTCCTTTGCAGAAAAATTTTCAGCAACGTATAGCAATCGTTCTCGTAAACTCATCGACTCATTCCTCCTTTTCTATACATAAAAGCATCGCCAAAAGACCATGCTTGTTTTCTCCAGTATTTTCTTATCCTTATTATATAGTATGCGCTTTAATTAGAGAAATGTTATGAACCCTTGTTTCCTTACAGCTCTGTAAGAAAACTGTAAGCTCCCGTAGTAGGGTGTGATTAGTACGTTCTTTTATAATGGAGATACAAAAATAGTCTTCTATTTAATGTGACTACATTCGCTACTTAGATTTTAAATAGAAAACAAAGAGTTAAAGGAGAGATTTAGATTGAAGTATTTTTTTCAAGCAGGCGCATGCGTCGTTTTACTACTAGGTAGTATTGTTATCTTTACTTATGCCGGCATTCAATTTTTATATGGGAAAGTAAGACACTCAACAGCTAAAAGTCATGAATAAAATCCTGCTATAACAAGGCGTGCGTCTAGAGATTCATGAAAGGATTCATTCTTATTCCTTGTGTCTCATCCATTTTTAAGAGGATTAATTGAACACTACTCAATATACATTCTATGTAATATACATCATTTAGTATTTTCATCTCAAACAATTTATGCAAAAAACAGATAATAATCGCACTATTCCCGCTAACAACATGGTTTTGTAAACTAGATTTGTTATAATAAAATACATACAACTTATTACTAGAGACTCTTGGAGGTTTTATGCTACAAAAGTTCGGTTATTCTCAATATGAAAGTCAGGTATATGAAGCGCTTGTATCGAGCGAAGAATCGTTGGACGCAACGGCTATTGTTCGTGCATCTCAAGTACCAAAAGCAAAGATTTATGAAGTATTAGATAAACTCGTTGAAAAAGGTGTCGTATTAAACACTCTTTCAGGTAAAAAAAAGTTTTATTCCGCTGTATCACTTGATGTCATTATTAAAAAATTAAGCTTAGAGTTTGAAGAAGATATTCGCGATTTGCAGTCTTATAAGATAAGAAAGGTTAGTCAAGATGATCACGTGTGGACACTAAAAGATGAAGCAACTATTATAGCCACGATTGATGAACTCATTCAAGATGCGTCGCATTCGATTTTACTATCGGCTTGGAATACAACGCTTGAGCACTACCGCCCCTTATTAGAAGAGAAAGAAAGAGAAGGAGTTTCGGTTGAAATCTTAACAATTGGAGACTTGCGAACGACCTTGGAAAATACGAGTACCCTTCATCCCATGGAACACCATGAAAAGCTAGAACCATCTCAGCTCGTTATCGTGGATGAACAGTCTTTGCTATTTGCAGGAATCGAAAACGAGACTTGGAAAGCTATTAAGACAAATTCTCAGCCACTTGTTAAAGTATTTACCGACTTTTTTTATCACGATGTCGCTCTTACCTATATCACAAAGAAATACCAAGAGCAGCTGCTGGAAGATGAAACGATTATGCGACTTCTTACTCGCCTTCGCTATTAGTAGTCACCCTAGCTCTCCGACGTTACTTGCTTACTCCATAATAAACGTAAAGTAAAAAAGATTGCATAAAAGCAATCTTTTTTTATTTTACACTTGAAAGAAGATGAAATAAAAGTTACTATTACAGTTGTAACTTTTATTAGAAGGAGTTTTATTTATGAATCATAAAGTGTACATACTTGCGATTGCTTCCTTCGTTGTAGGAACTGTTGAGCTCATTTTAGGCGGCATTCTCGACCTCATCGCAAGTTCATTTCAAGTATCAATTGCAAAGGCTGGGTATCTAATCTCCATCTTCTCTCTTGTTTATGCGATTTCAGCACCAGTTTTGTTAAACATTACGGCAAAATTTGAACGTAAAAAAGTGTATCTATGGGCTTTATTTATCTTTTTACTTAGTAATATCGTGGCGCTAGCTAGTACGAGTTACTCCATGCTGATGGTTTCTCGCGTATTAGCTGCTATGAGCGGTTCGTTCATTATAGTATTATCTACTACAATGGCATCGCGCCTTGTGAAACCGGAATACCAAGGCAGAGCACTAGGAATTGTATTTATGGGTATTAGCGCTTCGTTAGTACTTGGAATTCCAATTGGCATTTTCATTGGAAACACGTTTGGGTGGCGTGAAGTCTTTATTTTAATTGCGCTGTTAACAGCGGTTATTATGGTTATTGTTGCAATTAGCATGGAGCGCTTAGAACCTGCTCCAGTAGTACCGATTAAGCAGCAGCTTAATGCACTTCGAAATACAAAAATGCTGTCCATTCATATCGCAACCTTTTTTGTATTAGCCGGGCACTTAACGCTATATGCTTACTTCACGCCATTTTTACAAGAAACATTTGGGTTATCAAGCGGAATGGTGACCCTTGTATACGGAATTTTCGGATTAGCAGCCGTAGCAGGTGGAGGTTTGGGTGGCGTTCTTTCAGATAAGCTTGGAGCACCTACTGCCGTCATTGGAATCATCGGTGCTTTTTTTCTAAGCATGGTCGCTCTTCCTTTTGCCGTTAAGCTTCCTTTTATTTTGTTCTTAATTGTAATGACGGTTTGGAGCGCTCTAAGCTGGGCTGTTTCACCTGCTCAGAACAATTTAATTATTCAAAGTGCAAAGGGCAACCCAGATGTTTTAATCAGTACAAATGTTGCTATTTCACATCTGGGAATTGCTGCAGGATCTTATGTGGGCGGAATAATTATTAACGGCTATTCCTCATTATTTAACGGTTGGGTCGGGTCCATTTTAGTTTTACTAGGTTTACTCGCAACCGTAATCGCTGTAACGCGCCCAAGTATTTCTACCAGCTCTATTCATAGTAAATAGAAAAACCCGCTGCTTGTAGCAGCGGGTTTTATCGTTGATAGCGATGACCGTTTATTAGCCCTCCAATTAATAAAATAGCAGCAGTTAAATAAAACCAAATCATTAAGATGATAATACTCCCCAATTGACCATATATTTCAGAATAGCTACCAAACTTCACGTAATACGAAAATCCAGTTGAAGCCACCTGCCAGCCTAAGGTTGCAAAGATAGCTCCTGGTAATACTTCTTTCCATGCAATTTTGGCACTCGGCACCATTTTATAGAAAAAGACAAAGAATAAAAGCAGAAAACTCGTACCAATTCCCCAACGAATAATGGTCCAACTTGTATACCAAAAATCTGGAATCTTAACTTTTGTTACGATAAAATGTCGCGAAATCTCCTCTATGATTGGGACAAAAAGCGATAATGATACAATAATCATAAAGCCAAGAGTCAAAATCAAGTCATTGATTAATGCATGAAGAAAAGTTTGCTTACGCTGAATTTGATGCGCATCATTTAAAGAACGTACAAGAGATTGAATTGCCATTGAAGCAAGCCAAAACGTAGCAATAAGACTAAAAGACAATAATTTCTTTCCGCTTTGGTTTAAAACAGACGTAACGGATCTTTCAATAATATCGTATGCACTTTCCGGCACAAAGGGCTGAATAAGCACCAATAAATTATTGGTGTCAATGGGAAAGAAGCTTAGCAATGAAAATAAAAAAATGATGAATGGGATAAAGGACAATAAAAAATAGTATGCTGTTTGGGCTGCTTGGTCAAAAAAACGCTCTGAAAAAAAGCGCTGCAAGACCGTTTTTGATGTTTGAACTACCATTTGTATACACCTTCTTTTTGTACATGCACTTTGCTTTAGTATAATAAATCAAAATATGTTTCATTACTTATTTCTTCGTAACATATTTACCCGCTACGCTTAACTAAACGAATAAAGAAGCATATAAGATCATCCCAGACTTGAAAATGAGCTGAAATTCCTAAAATAAATGCCTAACTGGTCTGTCATTAGCCATAAAAAACATAAAATTATTTTCCCTTTTTTCATATGCTGTAAACATTTTAGGACTAGATGGTTCTTTTTTGAAGGCGCGTTTCCGTTAGCTGGCTGCCTTTAGTATTAGACTTTGTTACGATGGTAACTTTTATTAGTAGGCATAAAAAAAGCTCATGTAGACATGAGCTTTACCATAGCGGCTCTTCTTCATCACTTAACTCGTATGAAAAAGGCATCATCATAATTGAAACAACAAATCCGAGAACGGTAACCGTCATTACACTTTGTAGAGGGAAATTAAGTACGGATAAGATAAGCCAGAGAATCAGAGGTGTAAATAAGTAGATTGACAATCTTTTTTGAGATTTTGCGGACATATACTGCTCTTCTCCACAATGTGGACACTTCATTACGTTTCGAAGCGTTAATAATTTTTTAACAGACGTTTTCCAATTCCATTTATGGTCACAGTTCTTACAGGTGGCCACTCGCATCACACTCCTATAATCTAGAACAAAATTTACGTTCTCGTCTCTATTATACACTATTTTTTAATTCCCTCAAAGTTAGTCAAAAAAGAGAAAGGCTAGCCAGCCTTTCTCTTAGTTCTTTTAACCTATTGTTTTTAAACTTTTTTTACTTTCACTTTCATGATAATAAACGCAACAACTGCAATAATAGCAGCAACTAAAAAAGGTGCTTGAGGTGCTATTGCATGACCGATTACACCTGATAATAACGGGGCAAACGCAGCTCCTAACCAACGAAGGAAATTATATCCACCTGAAGTAATTCCTCTTTCATACGGTGATACTTCCATAACGTAGCTTGTAAATAGTGCATTGTTTAGTCCTGATACTAAGCCTGATAGCATAACAAGAACAATCCGCAGCGCCGTATTATCCGTTACAAATAGTAAAGCTAAGATAACAGCAAAGATAATCAAGCTAATATGGAGCACTTGTTTCGGCTGATATTTCGTTTCTAATTTGTGAGCTAAAATAGCAGATCCGTAAGCTAAGCATAACCCCCAACCAAAGAAGACAAACCCAATTTGCAAAGCGCTAATCGGCAAGATAAGAGGTGTATAAGCTAACACGGTAAAGAAGCCATAATAATAAAGCATTCCAGAAAGTGCACCTTGAGTAAACGGCTTACACTTATAGAGCTGAATAATATCTTTAAAGCCTGCTGCCTTTCTTGGCTTACTAGAAGCAGGTTGTTTAACGATTGTTAAAACAAGAATAAATGCAATAAAAATCAAAATACTAGTTCCAATAAACGGTAGTCTCCATGAAGAGCTACCAAGTACACCACCAACCAGTGGTCCACCAGCCATGCCTAATCCAATGGCTGCTTCGTACATTCCAACTGCTTGTTTCACTTCGCCTGATAGGGCTATTAACAGCGTCATAGCAGTTGCGAAGAAGAATGAATTACCTAATCCCCAACCGGCACGAAAAATTGATAGCTGTGGAATATTACTCGACAACCCACAGAGCGCAGCAAATATTGTTACAATAATAAGCCCTGTAACCATCAAGCGTTTATCTCCAAATCTGGAAGCTAAGATACCAGCTGGAATCATCATGATAGCCATCATTAATAAGTATGACGTAAATAGCATTTCAACTTGCCAGTGAGAAGCTCCTATTTGAGCCGCAATCTCCGGTAAAATTGGATCCACAACTCCTATTCCCATAAATGCTAAAAACGTAGCAAAAACCGTGATGATTTGACCAACACGGCTTTTAGAATACTGTTGTTCCACACGCGTCACTCCTCTTGTTCCTTTCGTTTTCGAATATCTCTAGCTCGTTTATGCATGGCATCTAATTCTTGTTTAAATGTCATCATCTTATCGACCTTATACATAATCATTTCTATTTGGGTATGGATCATATTTTCAATTTCCAATACATCTTGAGCTGAGACATTCTGATCTCTTTTTGCTTGTTCAATCGTTCTTTTTAACGACATAAATTCTTGAAGCTCTTGCAAGGAAAAGCCAAGTACTTCCTTCGCTTCAGCAACTTTTTTTAACTCATTTATTTCGTTTTCTGTGTAGAGTCGAACATTTCCCTTAGTACGTGAGGGTGGCAAAATTAACCCTATTTCTTCATAGTAGCGAATTGCTCGTTTTGTTAAACCTGTCATTTTTGTTACTTCATCAATTTTGTACATGTACAATAAACCTCCAGGACGTTAACGTTAACGTTAACTTTACTTATATAAGAATACCTGACGTTAACGTTAATGTCAATATATTGATTTTACCTAATTATAATTTTAAGCATATTTTCATTCTTCACTTTAGATAACTTTTGCCCTCTTTTAAGAATTTTTTAATAATTCTTTTCACCTTTCTTTACGATTGCTCTTTAGACTAAGTGTATCAACTTAGAACAACTCGTCTACCAATTACATAAAAGGAGGATACTCAAATGAAAAAGGCGACTAGATTTCAAGATTATAGCGCAGAACGTTTGCAAAAAGATTTGATTGCTGGACTCGTGGTGGGTATTGTAGCAATCCCTTTAGCTATGGCATTTGCCATTGCTTCTGGCGTCCGACCTGAATATGGTATTTATACAACGATTATTGCTGGGATTTTGGTCTCCTTATTGGGGGGATCCCGGTTCCAAATTGCAGGTCCAACAGGTGCATTTGTTCCTATTTTGTTAGGAGTTGTCATGCAATATGGTTATGAGAATTTAATTATAGCTGGCTTTATGGCAGGAATTATCTTAGTTATTGTGGGCCTTCTTAAGCTTGGAAAGTTTATCAAATTCATTCCAAAGCCCGTGACAATTGGTTTCACTGCCGGTATTGCAATTATTATCTTCTCAGGACAAATTGCAAATTTTTTAGGGTTACACAATATAGAAAAACATGAGACTTTTCACCTTAGCATGTGGGAAATTATCACAAACCTATCTGCTATCAATATTTATAGCATACTAATAGCTATTATTTGTTTAGTAATTGTCCTTATTGCGCCCAAATTTATTCCAAAGGTTCCTGGTGCATTGTTAGGCATTCTGTTTTCCACCTTGATTGCCGTTCTTTTTTTTCAAGGCAAGGTTGCTACTATTGGATCAACCTATGGTCCAATTCCGAATGAGCTCCCTGCTTTTAAGTGGCCTGAATTAACAGTTGATACCATTGTTATGCTATTACCAGCAGCACTTGTAATCGCTATGCTTGGCGGAATTGAATCACTTCTATCAGCTATGGTAGCTGACAGTATGACAAAGACAAAACACAACAGCAACAAAGAGCTTGTAGGACAAGGAATTGCTAACATGGCCACGTCTTTGTTTGGAGGTATTCCCGCAACAGGAGCAATCGCTCGAACAGCAACTAATATTCGTAACGGAGGAACGTCACCTATTTCAGGAGTTGTACATGGCCTCGTTGTACTAATCGTTCTGTTGGTATTAGCACCATATGCCTCTCATATTCCACTAGCAAGTATGGCACCTGTATTAATGGTCGTTGCTTTTAATATGAGCGAACGAAAAGAATTTGCTCATATTTTCAAAACAAAAACTGCAGACTCTGCGGTTTTAGCAATCACGTTCTTGCTAACCGTATTCTTCGACTTAACAACAGGTGTTGGCGTAGGATTACTCTTTGCCATTATTATGTTTGTCAAGCGTATGAGTCAATCACTTCATGTTTCACAAACAAACAACGATGATGAAAAATCCCAGCTTCAAATGTACACGCTAGAAGGGTCGCTCTTTTTCGGCTCAGCTGAACGATTAGAAGAAGCAACTGATAGTATCATTCAATCGAATGCAGACGTTGTTATTTTAAAAATGGAGCAAGTTTCGTTTATTGACACCTCAGGCGAAGATTTACTTTCAAACGTTCATCAAAGGCTTGATGAGGATAACCGAGCGTTATTAATTACAGGACTAGATGCTCAGCCAAAAGAAATGTTTCTTAAAACAGGTCTTTATGACCGAATTGGTAAACAGCACTTTTTTTCTCAAGCAAGTAAAGCTCTTGATTACGCACAATCTTTCCTTCATACAAAGAGTAAGCCATATGCTAACAAATCAAAACAACCCGCATTTTCTTCTTAAACAAAAAACGAAAAATCCATATTCGTGGATTTTTCGTTTTTTTATTTATCGGTACTCCATTACCCAGTAACGTTCCTCTATCGGTCCTTCCTCAACCACTTGCGCCCACCCATTTTTCTTATAAAACAGTAGTGCTTTGTCATTTTTTGATACGCACTTCAAACGCAGTGGCGTATTCATGTTTTGAATGGATGCATCTAATAACGCTGTTCCAACACCTTTCCTTGAATAGTCGGGATGTACAAACAAGCAGTGAATAAAATTATCAGGAAGATACAAAGACACAAATCCTGCTATTTTACGATCAATCTCAGCAACTAATATATGTTCACCTGTTGTATCCCTATCAAAATCTTCAAGCTGAAGGACTTCAGGTTTCAACCAATGAAAGTGACGACTGCGAGATTTCAGATAAATAAATCGCAGTTCTGGATAATCTAATGTGGTAGCTGTTCTCACTCGCAATTTCTTTCCCCCTTAAATATTAAACCGATATCCCGCTCCCCAAATTGTCTCTAAGTACTGAGGCTGAGCAGGATTTTGTTCAATTTTTTCACGCACTTTTCTTACGTGCACCGTAACCGTTGAAATATCTCCAGTCGAGTCAAATCCCCATAGATTTTCAAACAGCTGTTCTTTGCTAAGTACTTGGTTTGGATGAGTAACAAGAAATAATAATAAATCAAACTCTTTTGTGGTAAATGTTACTTCCTGATTATAAACGAAGACGCGACGAGCTAGCTTATCCAATTCAATGTGATGAACATTAATTCGTTTTTTTGTATGATTGCGCTCGCTCAAGCGCTCATAGCGAGATAAATGAGCCTTGACCCTCGCTACAAGCTCTCCAGGGCTAAACGGCTTTGTGATATAATCATCAGCACCCAACCCTAAACCCCTAATCTTATCAATTTCTTCTTTTTTAGCTGATACAAGTAAAATAGGTATATCTTTTACCGCCCGAACTCGTTTGCACACTTCAAACCCGTTTAGCTTTGGGAGCATAATATCTAAAATGATGAGGTCAAACTCTTCGTTCAAAGCTCTTTCTAACCCTTCTTCTCCGCTATGCTGAACATGGGCTTCAAACTGGTTAATTTCTAAATAATCACGCTGTAGCTCTGCAATACTGGGCTCATCTTCAATTAGTAATATCCGCTTCACTCTTACTATCACCTCTATTTAGTTATTTTTTGCAAAGAGAAATAGATGCTTGTTTCTTTATGTAATGTACTTGTTGCCCAAATCGATCCACCATGTGAATCAATAATTTGTTTGGCAATTGCTAATCCCAGACCGCTTCCTCCCGTTTGCGTACTTCTCGATTCTTCAGCTCGATAAAACCTGTTAAATATGTATGGAAGCGCTCTTGGTTCGATGCCACACCCGTTGTCTACTATTCTTACAATTACTTCACTTTCGTTTTCACTCAGCATCAGCTCAATACGCTTGTTCTCTTTATCCATGAATTTAATGCTATTTGTAATTAAGTTCATTATTACTCGCCGCAGCTTATCTGTGTCTGCTTTTACATACGCTCTTCTGGAAAGCGTAGTATAAAAATGCAACAACACTCCTTTTTCTTCCAATTCAAATTGCAGCTCCTGGTTAAGCCTCTCCATAAAGTCATTAATACTCACAGTTTCAAAATGAAATGGTACTTCATGTAAATCTAACTTAGAAAATAAAAAGAGCTCGTCAATTAAGCTGTTCATATCCTTTGCTTTCGTCGAAATGGTCAATAGATATTTTTCAAGCTTTTCAGGTGTGTTGGCTACGCCGTCTTGTATCCCTTCAACATAACCAATAATTGATGTAATAGGCGTCTTTAGGTCATGTGAAATGCTTGACAGCAGTTGCTTACGGTTTTCTTCATAATGAACTTGAAGGTCAATAGATGATTGCAGCTTTCTTCTCATTTCTTCAAAAGAATTGGTTAACTCGTTTATTTCATCTTTGGAATTATGCTTGTACGGTATTGAAAAATGAACGTCTCCTTGACGAATGCGTTCAGCAGCTCGCTTTAATGTATAAATTGGCTTAATAACGCTTCTAGACACAACATAGTTAACAAAACCAATAATCACAACGAATAAAAGCAAAAGAAAAATAAATAAAAACGGAAAGATTTTATGAACAATTCCGACGTAAGGGCTAATGCTTCGTAAAACCAAAACGCTTCCTTCATCGCGGTTGGGGAAGTAAAAATCCAATTTGATATATGAATAAAACTTATTTTGAATTCGAATAATATCTTGTTCATATGTAGCTGACTTTGTACTCTTTTCATTAAAATACGGCAGCTCTTTGTGCACTGTTCGTCGATTTATAGCAAACGATGAGTACGTCACTTCTTCATTCTTTCTGACAATTATATCAATGCCTTCTTGTTCATAGCTTTTGATTAGTTGTTGATTCAGAAGTTGGTTTGGGTCTTCTTGACTCAGCAGCTTTACATTTAGAAATGTGGTTTCTTCTTCCGGTGTTAAGAGCTTATATACATATGCATTTGAGTATGTTTTTTGCAAAAAATTAGCATCTCCTGTAATTGAAAAGAACACTAAAAATCCAAAAAGCAAAAGTAAAAGCACAAAAACCAAAACCATGCTAAGATAGGTTAATAAAAAGCGAAGCTTTAATGACATGTCCACATCCTTTCTTCTTGCTGAAAAAGAAATTATTATTAAACTATTTTGATAATTAAACCATATCATAAAAAAAAGTAAGAATCTCTTAATATGGTCTAATATTACATTCATTTACAATTTATTCATGTTATTCATTCATTTTTGTATACGGAGGGTCACACATTGCAGCTAATGAAAGCTAATTTCAGCCATATACACAGCATTTCAACGTTATATACTGATAGTTGGAAAACCACCTATCATGGTCTAATTCCAGACTCTTATTTAGAAAAGCTTTCCTATCAAGACAGCGAGGAAAAATGGAGCACTTTTTTACAGAAAGACGGGACTTCTGTTGTGGCAGCCTTCGACGATAAGCAAGATATCGTTGGTTTTGGTGCATACGAACCGTACAGCGACTCATCACATAAAGGTGAATTGGTTGCGTTATACATTTCAGATCACGCAAAGGGTCAAGGAATTGGCACCTTGTTAATGGACTTTATCAAAAGAGACCTTTATTTCTCAGGAGTTCGGTCAATTGATATTTGGGCGTTGGGAAAGAATACGCACGCGATCAACTTTTACAAACGTCAAGGAGCACAGTTTGTAAAAACACACCCTCATGAATTTGAAGGGGTACTTCTAGAAGATGTTTTATATACCTATGATCTGACAAATGACAAAACGTGCCGCTCATAGCAGCACGTTTTGTCATTGAAATCGTTTAATTCGTACAGGAATTAGCTGAACAGACCACGTCCAAAATAAATTCCCTTGGCTCATTATTAGTCGATCAAACCACTGTTCAAAAGTCATATGTAAGTTCACTGCTTGCTCAACCGGCTCATATTTGCTTTTTATTATGACTGAGTGCTCGCTTGCTTCTTCTCTCCGAAGTAAAACCTCTTTGTCATTCAAAGTTCCAATGATCATGCAGCCTTCACTACATTGCCCCTCCAAATCTTCCAAACTGTATAAGACAATGCTTTTTTCTTCTATAGTTGGTTCAAATAAGCGACAGCCGTTCGTTTCCTTTAAAAATTCTCTGTAGTCTTTTGGCATAACATACGTATGCTTTTGTTCAAACTGATGAATTGCTTCTTCTACTAAACCCTCGTAAAATGTGCACGTGACGAAATCAACTTCTCCATTTCCTTTATACACTTCAATTACATCGTTATTTTCCCATAGCCTCTGCTTTAACGCCTTTATTGTTTTTTTGACCATAAGATCCTCCTATTTTTGGATTGAACAAAAAAACATACATACACTAATTACACAAATAGGTTCTTAATTCCTTCTTTCATTTATAAATACAGTTAACGTTATATACTTTTCTCTTTATTTAAACCATGAAAAAATATTCCGAATTAACACATCAAAACTTTTTCTTTTACGAAAATATAGCTACAATACAAGCTACAAGAAAGGAGTTACGATAATGGCAGTACCTGAAAACTTATCGATTCAGTTTGAAGACTATCCGCAGCTAACTTTTATACCGCTTGGTCGCAAAAATAAAACGGTTCGTTCACTGAGCACTAAAAAAACAAAAGCATTGCTCACTCGTTTAAATGAAGCTGTTTCATTAGCTCTTCAAACGTACTCAATAGATGAACAATTACTTCTTAATTCATTTTTATACAATAATTCAGCTGACGGTTTTCCTATTCCGATTGATAGAATGGAAACAATTTATCCACACCTTTGGAAACCTCAGTCATTTCTATGGAAAGATTACAACAAAAATCGTGGTGTCCCGATTCATGAGCATGAATTTTACCCTGAGAACTTTAGCAACATGTCTAAGGAAGAACTACATAGCTACCTCTCAAAATTGGTAAAAGAATATATGTTTTGCGCGAGAATTCACGATTCATCTCGTGAAGAATGGCTGCTTCATGTCAACAGTCGCTTTTTTGATCATCCGCTTGTTTCACTTTATAATCGTAACAAAGAAGCAATTCAAGCCATGGAAAAGTGTGAGAACTCACCTTTGTTATTTTTAATGAACAACCCCGAAAAAGTTGCGCACTTTCGCAACCGTTTAGAAGTTGGTTTAAGACCGTTCCGTTCGCTTTCTTATGAGGCTTTTGAATACGGGATAAAAACATGTGTAAACGAAAGCATCATTCAAATCGTACCTGACCAAGAAGCGTTGCTGATTCACTGTTCCTCTTTAGGGTTATCCCTAACCTATCATATTATCGATGATTGCGTTACGCTAAGTGAGGAGTTTCATATCGTGTTAGCAAACAAACGCCTCGCCACTACGCAGCGTTTATTCAAAGAGCTGTTGAAAGAAAACAACGACTTGATTTGTAAAATGAGTAAGCTCCAAAAATGGAAAATAGCAGCGGAGAATTATCGTTTAGTAATCACGAACATTAACCAAACAATTCAACAAATTGAGCAGTTTTCATTGCATTCTAATCATGTAGACGAGCCTCCATTTCTTGCTTTTATGAATGACTTACTTACACTTGATATCCCTATCAACGAAGAAATTGAGCTGTCACTACCCCACTTCTCTAAGTGGAACGTTGAATCTCAGACTGCATTATTTCAAACAATGGAAGACTATGTTGCCTTACTAAATGAAAATGTCATCCATCAGCAGCTCGATGAGTTTTCAACTATGTATAAACAAGAATTAGAGCAGATTCAAAAGGGATCTTTAAAAGCACCGATAATGGTTCAAAAGAAACCACTTTCTTCTCTGTCTTTTTATAAGCTTTTAGAGCTAATAGATCTACTAAAGGATTCTCAAGCGCAAGAAGTTTATTTTCAAATAGTTGAAGGCCAATCTACAAACAGCATGCGTCAAAAAGGGTTAACAGACCTACACGCACACGGGCTCTTAAAAAACGTGAAGAGAAAGCATATTATAGCAGTATTTAACCAGCTTCAACATTTAGAACTCATAACAAAGAACAGCCGAGGCTTTACACTGACTCCTAGAGGTCAGCAAATTTATCAACTGCTGCAAGGTAAACATTCTTCTGCTAGCTAACCGATTTGGTTTAGCTAGCATTTTTTCTAGCAATTACTCTATTATTTTAGAAAATGTCCTCATATTTCCTTCTTAATCCTCATAAACTAGTTACTAGATTCAAAAGCGTTCTTGAAGGGAGTAAGCGATATTGAAATCTAGTAACGATAATCGTGCTAACTTTTTTGTTCTCACATATAGAATGATTATGGTCATTATATGCGTTGTTGTACTCATTTCTTCGGCAGTTTTTGTAGTAAGCTACTCCGCATTCAAAGAGCAGTTTCATTCATCAATTGTGTATCAGACGTTATCAAAACATAAAGCGGAAAGCTTATTTTATTTAATGAGTCAAGAAAACCAGCACTTTAAGAAAGCATTTGACGAAAATTTTTCTACACCTTCTTTATCTTCCACTCTACTAGAACTTTCTACTAGCATACGGACGCAAGATGCACGAAGCTTATTCGGCTCTGAAATTCCAGGTTTTAGCATTTTTGACTCAAATTTAATTATTGCGGGTGAAGGAACTAATTTTACAAACTTCCCAAAAGAATCCGCTCCTCCAATTGAAGAAGTGTTAAAAGAAAGAGAAGTAGCCAAAGAAAAAGTTGAACAGCCTTCGACGGAAAAGGAACAAGACCAAGAAGAAAAGCCTCCAGCCAACACAACAAATGGGAGAAAAGTTGTCTATATCTATCACACGCACAGCTGGGAGTCCTATTTGCCTTTATTAGGGTTAGAAGGCGCCTCTAATGCTGATAAAGCGACGGATAGTAAAACCAATATTAGCATGGTCGGTGAAATGCTCGGAAAAGAGCTAGAATCACAAGGTATTGGAGCTGAAGTCGATACAACCAATATCGGTGCAAAGCTAAATGAAAAAGGATGGAAAACACCTCGCTCTTATGCAATGTCTCGTACCATCGTACAAGAAGCGATGGCTAATAATAAAGATTTAACTTATCTTATTGACCTGCATCGAGATTCCCTTCGTAAAAAAGATACAACTATTGAAATTAATGATAAACCGTATGCACGCGTCATGTTTGTATTAGGGAAGGAAAATCAAAACTTTGAGCAAAACTTAAAGCTTTCAAAAGCGCTTCATGAAAGCTTAGAAAAGAAATATCCTGGATTAAGTCGTGGTGTACTCGGTAAAAGTAAAGCGAGTGGAAACGGAGTTTACAACCAAGATTTATCCACTAATGCTATTCTCCTTGAAATTGGAGGCGTTGATAACAATATGGAAGAGTTAACAAATACCGTAAAAGCGCTAGCAGATGCTCTCAGTGAATTTTACTGGGATGCTGAAAAGGTTAGCGGAAATGAATCATAAGAAAAAGCTGCCTTTTGGCAGCTTCTTCTTATGTTGTAGCGGGTAGTTGAATACTAACAACCGTCCCTTCATAATCGTTTGCAATACTCATAAAACCTTGATGCTCTTTAATAATACTTTGACAAATAGAAAGACCTAACCCTACCCCTTCATCTTTCGTTGAAAAAAAAGGATCTCCAATTTTATTAATAATCGACAAAGGAATACCAGGACCACTATCTTTTATAAACAAACAGATGATATCCCCTTTATTTTGAACATAAACCCCTATTTTCCCATTATGACCAATCGCTTCAATAGCATTTTTTATGATATTTAAAAACACCTGCTTCATCTGTGAAGCATCAAGCCACAGCTTCGGCACATAGTCGTCCGTTTCCAAACAAATAGAAATATTATGTAGGTTTGCTTCACTTTGCAATACACCAATCGTTGCTTGCATAACGTCAGTAATGGACGTTAGTGACTTTTTAGGCGCAGTGGGCTGCGTCACTAGTAAAAAATCGCTAATCAACTCATTCATTCTATTTAATTCTGTTAATACAAGATCTTTAATATGACTGCTCGTTTCATTATGTTCTTCAAATAGAAATTGAATAAAGCCTTTTACTGACTGCATAGGGTTTCTAATTTCATGGGCTAACCCAGCAGCAAGTTGACCTACAAGCGCTAACTTATCTAAGTGCTGCATTTTCTCTTCAAACTCTGGCACAATGACCTGCTGCTGTTGAGAAATGATGGTGCCTAGTACATTTGCTAAACGCTTAATTGATGAAACTTCTTGCTCTGTAAACGTCTGTGGATTCGGATCTACTGCGCATAGAGTTCCAAAGAGTTTGCCATTCTCCAATACAATTGGTGCACCTAAGTAAGAACCTACATCTGCATCATAAATGGCCTGCAAATGCTTTGTTCGAACATCACACTTTGTATCGGAAATAACTAATGACTCTTCACACGTTACCAAATTACAAATTGAAAGCTCAATTGGTAACGTTAATCCCTCATGGAGTAAACTTCCACCTTCACTATTTACAATTTTCATAATTGAAAACACGTCATCAAGCGTGCCGATAAAAACCGTGCGACTTTTAATGAGGTTAATGGCTATTTGAAGTATATCTGTCAGCGCATCTTTATTGACAACTTTATTCACTGTAATCACCCGTAGCTTTGGATTCTTTTACATTTATTATAAAGTTTTTACTACTTCAGGTACACCATCTTTAGTCGCTTTTTTTTAGAAAAATTCTCAAAAATCACATATCATTAGATATAGTAGCCCACTCGATTAATTTTGTTATTCAAACCAACGAATAGCTTCCCTTACTCCGACTACATCTCCTACAAGGACAATTGCAGGATGCGCCACTTTCTCTTCTTGTGCGATTGTTACAATATCTCCCAATTTTCCTGTTACCGTTCGCTGCTTCTCTGTTGTTCCCCATTCAATAAGCGCTACCTGCGTATGCGGATTTCGTCCATGCTTAATGAGCTGCTCACAAATATACGGCAGATTACCAATTCCCATGTAAAATGCAATCGTATCAATACCTGTTGCAAGCGCGGGCCAATTTAGGAAGTCCTGTCCTTTTTCTTCTCGACCATGTCCTGTTACAATTGCAAACGATGTTGCATGATCGCGATGGGTCACAGGGATTCCAGCATAAGCAGGTGCCGCAATTCCTGATGTAATTCCAGGTACTACTTCAAAAGGAATGCCATGTTGAACAAGAAACTGTGCTTCTTCTGCTCCGCGTCCAAATACAAACGGATCTCCCCCTTTTAAACGGGTGACTGTTTTTCCAGCAAGCGCATGCTCTACTAATAAACTATGAATTTTATCTTGAATAACCCCATGCTTTCCCGGTAACTTCCCGCAAAAAATCAGCTCTGCATCAGCTTTTGCATAATCTAGTAATTTTTCATTAGCCAATCGATCATATAGAATAACATCTGATTGTTGAATGCATTCAACGCCATACACTGTAATTAATTTCGGGTCTCCAGGCCCCGCTCCCACAAGAAATACTTTCCCAGTTGTCATATTGAATCGCTTCTTTCTTTTTTAAATTTTTCGCATTTGTTTATCCAGTTTTCAACAAGCTTCGCTGATGATCCAAAGTGGAAATGCGTATAGCCTGCAATAAGATTTTCTTTTAAGTATCCTTCATCCTTTACACCTATCATGCTTGTTGTTCGATAAGCGTGCGGAAGCTTTTCGGCTGAATGAAACGTTGAGTAATGAAATTCATGCCCTTTCGCTTTTACTCCGCCTTCTAATAAAAAGTTGCCTTTAGCGCCTTCAATTTCTCTGTAGCCAAGCGCAGCAAGCTGCGTTTGCATATATGCCTCTCCAGGAATAACGCCAACCATTTCAAACTTCTCTTTATCTGTCGTGACGATTGCTTCGGTTAAATACATAAACCCTCCGCACTCTGCTAACGTCGGTGTTCCGCGATGAACTGCTTGCTTAATGGACTCTTTCACTTCGTTTCTACTCGCTAACTCCTCTGCAAACTCTTCCGGGAACCCCCCTCCAATATAAAGACCATCTATATTACTAGGAACTACTTCACCTTGCAAAGGTGAAAAATAAATAAGTTCCGCACCCTTTGCTTTTAATAACTGTAAATTTTCTTCATAATAAAAATTGAAAGCCGCATCTCTTGCCACAGCGATTTTTACTTTAAAAGGTGTTTGAAGTGAAAAGATAGTAGTATCTCCTTTAAGGGTTGGCGCCTTGGCAAGCTTATAAATTTTTTCTACATCAATTGTTTTTAAAATTGCTTCACTTAGCTCATGAAAAAAGGGCTGCAAGTCACCACGCTCTATTGATGGGATAAGGCCCAAATGTCTCTCTGGCATGGAAAACTGTTCGTATTTTGGCAAGTAGCCAACAACGGGAATTCCACACTCTTGCTCAACGGCTGCTTGAATTAGTTGAAAGTGTCCTTGACTGCCTACTCGGTTAGCAATAACACCTACGATATTTACTTCTTCTGAAAGAAGCTGAAAGCCTTTCACAATTGCAGCCGCACTTCTTGCCATTCCAGAACAGTCAACGACTAAAATAACGGGGCTGTTTGTTAGAATACTAAGCTCAGCAGTGCTTCCATGATTACTTGTCGGTGCTTTTCCATCATAAAAACCCATTACTCCTTCTACAACTGATATATCAGCTCCATCACTTGCATGGTTTATAATTGCTGCTATCATCTTTTCCTCAAGCATCCAGCTATCAATGTTTCTTGAAATCCTGCCCGTAACAGCTGTATGGTACGTTGGATCTATATAGTCTGGTCCGCACTTAAAGCCTTGTACAACATAACCTTTTTGGCGAAGTGCTCCCATCAAACCAATTGTAAGAGTTGTTTTGCCTACTCCACTTTCAATTCCTGCAATGACTATTCTTCGATTAGACATGCAATCTCCCTTCTCCTTACTTATGTAATGTGCAATATCCCACTATACCTATCGTGATAATCCTTCACATAGTAGCCTATATTACTGAATTTTTCAACTCCTTTTAATAGAATAGAAAAAGCTGCAGGCGCTTAGAATACCTAAACACCTGCAGCTTTTTTACTTTTGTTATCTTTATACTGCTGACAACTTTAGTCTAGCATCATTAAAATAAACAACTTCCGATAAGACTTTGCAACCATTTAACTTTGAAAAAGCTTCTCGTGCTTGGTTTTCTGTGTCATACTCGAACATTCTCGTCTCATCTTTCGCATATACGGTAATAATCCACACTTCTAAGTCCCCCCATCAAAAGTTAGTTCAACAATTGCTTTAACACCACCTATTATGGACAGAATTAAACGATTTGGGAACCCTTTCTACAAAACTAGTCAGAAGAAACATTTTATTTAAAAAGTTCATTTTGTTCATTCAGGTTGTTACGATATCAATAAACCATTTCAGATTGAACATATTGCCACAGTAAACGACTTGTTGCTTCTAAAGAATCTTGGTGCGTTCGCTCGAATGCGTGAGAAGAATCAATTCCAGGACCAATTAGACCATGAATTAAATCATGCCCTGCGCGCATTGCTGCTGAAGCATCGGACCCATAAAATGGATAAATATCAACTTGGTAGGGAACAGCATACGCTTTAGCCAACTCTACTAAATGTTTTCGTAACCCGTAATGATAAGGACCACTTGAATCCTTCGCACAAATGGATACAGTATATTCATCGGTAGATTGCCCGTCTCCCATCGCGCCCATATCAACAGCTAAATATTCAACAGTTTTGGGTGAGATATTGGAATTTCCACCGTACCCAATTTCTTCGTTGTTTGAGATTAAAAAATGAGTCGTATAAGGAAGCACTATATTCTCTTCATTGATTTGTTTAATTAATTGTAACAAAATCGCAACGCTTGCTTTGTCATCTAAGTGACGAGATTTGATAAATCCGCTTTTAGTAATGGTTACGCGAGGATCGAAACTTACAAAATCTCCTACTCCAATCCCTAGCTTTTCCACTTCTTCTTTAGTAGACACTTTTTCATCCAAGCGGACTTCCATGTTCGCTTGATTTCTCTCCGCAGTTCCAGCGTCTTTGTACACATGCACAGAGGTTTGATGCATTAAGATTGTACCAGTGTAAACTGCTCCACTGGATGTTTCAACTTCACAATATTCACCTTCAATACTGTTGTAGCGAAAACCTCCAATTAAATCTAGCTTTAACCTTCCATTTGGTTTAATTTCTTTTACCATAGCTCCTAAGGTATCGACGTGAGCGGTCAAAAAACGATGCTTATTATCATTTTTTCCCTTTAGCGTTACAAGGAGACCACCTTTATATGTACGCGTTGATTCTACTTGAATTGCATCTAAAAAATCTTCTACGTATGAGATTACACGAGCTGTATTTCCAGACGGACTTGGAATTGAAACCAAATGTTTAATTAATTGTAGGGTTTCAGACATACTATCCACTTCTTTCCTTTGATTTGCTTCTAGTGTATCATATTTTAAATATTCTAAAACACAAAAGCTGCGTTCTTCTTAGTTAAAGAACGCAGCTTTTGCTATCTATTAGGAAATACTCTTTAGCTGATTGGTTAACTTTAAGAAATCTTCTTTGTTTTTCTTTTCTAATGACTGGTCGATTTCTTTTTTTAATTTAGCTTTTTGAAAGTTTGCAATCACTTTATCTAAGAACATTTCGGCAATTAGGGAATCTAACACTTTCACATTCGATTTCGGCGACGAATTCAGCAAATTTTTCTTCATAAGAAATCAACTCCTTGTCTTTTTTATACTATAACATAAATTTTCTGACTTTTCAATCATCTTTGTGGGAATCTATATTTTTTTCGTACTCCATACAACTAAAGCTTAGGCATAACAAGATGATGTTTTCTTAGAAAAAAGCCGCTTAAAGCTGCAGAAACACATTTATTCCAGTATGCTCATTGCTAAACAGCACTTGGAAATCAACAAAAAATATCCGAACGATTGCAGGTTAGCAATCGTTCGGATACCTAGTTTGCTGAGATGCTTATGTCCCATCTTTATTTCTGTTCGGTTTGCTCATATTGATTATGATACTGAATAAACTCATGAGACTGATTAGCCGCCATAATACCGTGATAACTAATATCCAATCCCACTTCTTCTTCTTCCTCAGTGGAACGAAGCGGTACAACTAGCCCGATTGCTTTCAAACCAAACCATGTTGCTAAAAAGCCCCAAGCTGAAAGTGCTACTAAGCCAATTAGCTGAATTCCTAATAGCTCGAAGCCCCCCCCGAAGAATAAACCTCCATCTGTAGCAAACAACCCTACAGCAACAGTTCCCCATGCCCCAGCCGCAGCATGAACTGGAAATGCGCCAACAGGATCATCAATTCGTCTTGTCTCTAACCAATTTGTTGCAGCCATCATCAACAGCCCCGAAACTGCACCAATAAATATAGCTGAAGGTGTACTTACAAATGCACATCCGGCTGTAATTCCCACTAATCCAGCAAGCGATCCATTAATAACGGATGGAGCATCTGAACGATTATGTCTAAAAAGCGTGTAGAATAAAGTTGCAGCACCACCTGATGCAGCTGATAGCATGGTAACAAGCGCAATGTGACCAATTCTTACATCAGTTGCACTTAACGTACTCCCTGCGTTAAAACCAAACCAACCAAACCAAAGCAAAAACGCGCCAACAGATGCTAACGGCAAATTACTGGGTAAGGCAATTGAGCTCACTCCGTTAGCTGTAAACTTTCCTGTACGAGGCCCAATAGCCATGGCAGCAGCAAGAGCTGAAAAACCACCCAACGCATGAATAACAGCTGACCCTGCAAAATCTTGCACTCCAAGTAATGCAATCCAGCCCCCACCCCAGATCCAGTGACCTGCAATCGGATAAATAACGGCTGTCATTAACATTGCATATAATAAATACGCGCGGAAATTAATTCGTTCCGCCACGGCTCCAGACACAATAGAAATTACGGCAATAACAAATGCACATTGAAACAGCCAGAACGTTTCCAAACCAATAGGAATATCTAAGTGCGATAAATCACCTGTTAACGCAAAACCATTTGTACCAACAATACCACCTAAATCAGCTCCATACATAAGTCCAAACCCAATAATATAAAAGCAAAGCGTTCCGATTGTAATGTCAGCAAATACCTTCATAATAATATTAACGTTATTTTTATACCGAACAAATCCAGCTTCTAATAATGCAAATCCTCCTTCCATTAATAGAATCATAGCAGCGGTTAGTACTACCCACGTCGTATTGACACCTAAGCTAAGTTCTTCGATTCCCATTATCTTTCCTCCATTCGTGATAAGCCTTCTACAATCGTTGATGTTAAAACGACTTCTTCGATGTCAACTTCTTGTGTTAGCAGCTCAATTACACGTTCGACTTCACGGATCTTCCCTTTAAACTGCTCAATTTTACGAAACCTGTCCTTTACATGGACCATATACTCAACAGCTTCATGGTGACTTAAAGGTCTTCCAGTAAAAATTTTACGAAATGGAGAAAGCGATTGATACCACGTTTCTTGGGCTCTTTTTTTCTGCTCATATTTCTCAATTTTGTCTTTAATAACGACAATCTGCTCTTCATGACTTTCTTTTAATTTCGTTAACTGATCTATTAATTTTTCACGATTAACTTCAAATATAACTGTTTGATATAGTTCACTCACAACCCTCATGTCATATCTCCTCACATTAAATGTTATGTTTTAGATTATATGTGAGAATTGATGAAACCGTCAATCTAAAAAACAAAATTTATTCTTATTTTCTGAATAAATAGAGTTTATTTTCAATAAATGCATCGTTCGACTCTTTCTTAGTTTTTTCCAACAAACTGGTTGCTTTTATAAGGCAATAAATTTACAATAGATAAATGTGCAGGACTTCACAACAAAACTAGAAGTCTAGCAGCTAAAGTGTCTACATATGCAACAATATACAGCAAAGGAGGACGTTCTTATGTCTCAATCAACTATTCAAAAGCCGGCTGAAGAAGCGGTTCAAGCTAAAGGTGCAACTCAATCAGATGTACTTGATCAATTGCTAAAGCCAGAAGTTCAAGAATCACTAACAGTACTTGTTGACAACTTACCAAAGTTAGCTGAAATGGTAACTGTATTAACAAAAACGTACGACTTAACACAATCTCTATTAACAGATAACGTGTTAAAAGAAGATTTACTTGCTGGTGCTAAAGAATTTATCGAACCAGTTGAAGGAAAAGTAAAAGATCTTGCTGCTTCAGCAATCGAAGCAAATGATCGTGCGGAAGCTAACCAATCAACAACTATCGGTTTATTTGGTTTATTACGCATGCTCAAAGATCCACAAGTTCAAAAGCTATTCCGCTTTGCGCAAGCTTACTTAGAAGTAACAGGCGAAAAACAAAAATAATAAAAACTTATCATTTTATAAAGCACGAACGGAGGATCGATCTACTATGTCAAAACATATTCTAATTCTAGGTGGCGGCTATGGTGGTCTATTAACAGCCCTAACAGCTCGTCAACACTTAAGTGCATCTGAAGCAAAAATTACAGTAGTAAACCGTTTTTCTACTCACCAAATCATTACTGAACTGCACCGTTTAGCAGTAGGTGGACTATCTGAACAAGCAGTAGCTCTTCCATTAGAAAAGTTACTAAAAGGTAAAGATGTAGAATTAAAGATTGCTACTGTAAAAGAAATTTCACCAGACCAACGTGAAGTAGCATTAGAAGACGGAACAAAATTAAGCTACGATTACTTAGTAACTGCATTAGGTAGCGAAACTGCTTACTTCGGTATCCCAGGACTAGAAGAAAACAGCTTTGTATTGAAATCAGTAAACGATGCAAATCGCCTACGTGCACACGTAGAAGAGCGCATTGTTGAATTTAGCAAAACAAAAAACAAAGCTGACGGAACAATCGTTGTCGGCGGCGGCGGTTTAACAGGTATCGAGCTTGTAGGTGAATATGCTGACCTTATGCCAAGCCTTTGTCTAAAACACGGTATTGATCCAAAAGATGTTTCTCTATACTGTGTAGAAGCTGCTCCAACTGTTCTTCCTGGCTTCCCAACTGAGCTAGTAGAGCGCGCTCAAACAAGCTTAGAGAAACGTGGCGTAACGTTTGTAACAGGAACTCCTGTTACAAAAATGGATGCTACAACAGTTGAGCTTAAAGACGGTAGCAAAATTGAAACAAAAACAATGGTATGGACTGGCGGAGTTCAAGGTAATTCAGTAGTTGCTAACTCTGGTATCGAAGTAAACCGTGGCCGTGCTCTTGTAAACGAATTCTTACAATCTACTTCTCACGAAGACATTTTCGTAGCTGGTGACAGCGCGGTTGTAATGGGACCTGAAGGACGTCCTTACCCACCAACTGCACAGCTAGCTTGGCAAATGGGAGAAGTTATTGGTGTAAACTTAGCAGTAGCTATTAAAGGTGGCGCAATGCACGGGTTCTCTCCAGTATTCTCTGGTACGTTAGGAAGTCTTGGCCGTAAAGATGCGATTGGTACAATCGGCGGAAATAAAACGCAATTAAAAGGTTTACCAGCTTCTCTAATGAAAGAAGCAAGTAATGTTCGTTACTTATCACACATTAAAGGTTTATTTGCTCTAGCTTATTAATAAAAGAAAAGCCAACGCATGTTTGCGTTGGCTTTTTTCACGTGAGTTACAAAGAACACCCCCACTTTGTATAAGCTGGAATCGTTTCGGCTATAACTTCCCCTCTCTTAATTACATATCTAGGCACCGACTGATTGAGCATAAGCTCACGAATCGTTCGCTCCTCAAAAAGTAAAAAATCAGCTTCGCTTTCTTGTTGAATTCCATACGCTTTGCCTTTCCCAAAAGCAGCCGCCGGTCGTTCTGTAATCATGGATAACACTCTTTTCATTTGCTCTTCTCCTGTCATATGAGCTAAGTGCGCTCCCATAAAAGCGGCTTTTAGCATGTTTCCGTCTCCGAAGGGATAAAAAGGAGTCTGAATGTCGTCATGAGCAATACAAATATTAATATTTTTAGCATCCAATTCTTTCACCCTTGTAATTCCCGTCGCTTTAGGATATGCATCATTTCTTCCTAGCATCGAACTGTTAATAAGAGGACAGCTAACAACGGTTAAACGCGCTTTTTTTATAGCTTCCATTACTGATTCAGCATATTTACTTTCATAATAGGCCAGCGCATTTACGTGACTGACTGCAACCCTACCTTCAAACCCATTTTCAATCGTTAAATTCGCTACTTCTTGTACAAATGTTGAGCTTACTTCGTCTACTTCGTCACAAAAAATATGAATATAGCTTCCATACTCTTTGGCGAGGCGAAAGCAGTATTCCAAAGAACGCACCCCTTCTTCTCGACTACGTTCTAAATGCGGCACAGCACTTACTGCGTCAGCTCCAATTTCAAGCGCTTTTTGCATTCGCTCCTGATTTTCAAAACACTTCCTCAATCCATCTTGAGGAAAAGCAATAATTTGCAAATCGATAATTTGATCATACCCTTTTTTTAATTGCAGAATAGCTTTTAAAGCCGTTAAATCATCATCAGATATGTCCACTGCTGCTCGAACACTTAACACACCATGTTTGATGTACATCTTTAATGCTTGTTCAGCCCTCTCGTTCACGTCCTTCATGGTAAGACTTTTTTTTCGTTTATTCCATATTGAAATTCCTTCTTGTAGTGTACCCGTTTGATTAAAGTTTGGCCAACCCGCAGTCAAAGCGGTATCAAAATGAGTATGTAACTCTACGAAAGGAGGAATAGCTATCCCCCCTTTGACATCTATCACTTTCTTTCCATCTACTAGACCTTTTGTAATATGCACAAAATTCCCATTCGACACTCCTATATTTACAACTTCCGCTTCGTGTAACAATCGTGCATTTTTAATGACCATATCATACATCAGCATCTTCCTTTCTACTAAAAAAGAGAAGATCTACTCTTCTCTTTTTCTCTACACTTACGGTTTATTTCTTTAAAAATGCTGTTGTAAAAATTCCCTTGGTAGCTTCTTTATTTTTAATAATCCCTAAATCCAGAAGCTGCATTTGAAGTTTATCCCAGCGCTCCGATGACATATAACCGAAGCCTTTTTCAACAGCATCTCCTCCAAAAATTAATTCTTCTTGTGCTTTTGCACCGTATTCCATCGCTTCTATCTTCAAGTCTGGATTTCTCTCTTGAAGGAACGGATTGATTTCATCTGAACTTTCTCGGTAATACTCCCAGCCTTTTACCGTAGCATTCATAAATGATTGAACCACTTCAGGTTTTTCTTTAATCATCTTTTCAGTTGTGAAAATTACGTTTGCATACGTTTCAAATCCTGCATCATGAATGAATAAATAGTCATTTTCTACCCCTTCTTGTTCAAGAGAAAACGGCTCTGACGTCACGTACCCTTGTGTGACCGCATTTTCATCCTCAATAAAGGTTGCTAATGAGCCCGTATACGCACGATCTTTTACCCTATCTAAGTTATAGGCTTTTTTAATATATTCCCAATAACCACTCCCTGGTGCTGTATACACTGTCTTTTCGTTCAGCTCTTTAAAATCTCCTACCGTTCCTTTATGGGTAATTAATACCTGCGGGCTTTTTTGAAAAATTGCTCCAATCGCAACAAGAGGTATTCCTTTATCTCTTGCAATTAAAATATCTTCCGCTTGCGTATAGCCAAATTCAGCCTTTCCAGAAGCAACGACTTGAGTTGATGAAATTTGAGGTCCTCCCGGTTCAATTTTCATGTCAAGACCTTCTTCTTTATAAAACCCTTTTTTTAACGCCGCGTAATTGCCGCCATGCTCGGGCTGTGCAAACCAGTTTGTAATAAGGGTTGCGTTTTCTAGTTTTTTCTCCGTATTATCACTCCCAGACGTCTCTTCACTTCCACATCCTGCTACCAATAACGACAGTGATACAGCACCAATTAAGCCGATCTTTTTAAAAACCCCTTGTTTCACACCCATTTCCCCCTTTTAGACAATTAATTCTCTCTCTTCATTTCTGACTCATGCCATGAACCTAATAAAAGCTTAGAAAATAGATTGACCAATAAGAAAAAGCCAACACCTAAAATAGAGGCAGAAATACCACAAGCGAATAGGTAAGCCGTTTCCATCCGGGACGAAGCTACCGTAATAGCATAGCCTAAACCCCCGTCACCCCCACCAATACCGGCTATGTATTCTCCTACGATAGCTCCTACCACTGCTAAGGTACAGGAAATTTTTAATCCTGCCATGATATAAGGAAGAGCAGCTGGAATTCGCACTTTCCACATAATTTGCCAAGGTGACGCTTGGTAAAGCTTTAACAAATTAATCATGCCACGATCCGTTGCATTTAAGCCAATGAGCGTGTTGGATAGCATAGGGAAAAAGCCAATTGTAAACGCAATGATTACAATAGCATTCATACCTGAACCAAACCAAATCACGATGATCGGTGCAATAGCCACAATAGGAATAGTCTGTAATAAAATGGCATATGGATATAAGCTGCGTTCTAAAAGCTTAGAGCTAGACATTAATAGTGCTCCAATTACTCCGCCTATTACGCTAAACATAAACCCGAGCATCGACTCTGTAATCGTTCGAATAACAGCACTACTTAGATTACTCCAGTTCATTACGGCAGCTTCTACAATATCCATTGGTTTTGGTAATAAATAAGGTGGAATTTGAAGCAGTTGGGTGCCAAACTGCCAAAATAGCATAAACAGCATAAATACGATAACAGGCGGAAGATACGTATTTAGTATTGGCCATGTATTTTTCTTGTAGGTAACGTGTACATCTTGGACTCGATTTAACTCCTGATGGGAATGTTCCATGTTTTCCCTCCTATAACTGAAATTCTTGGACTTCTTTAGCCGTCGGCAACTTACCAGGATTCAATAAGTTATAAGGGTCGTTTAGCTCTTTTCGTTTTAATAACTCTTTCATTCTCATGTTGTATCCACCAAACCCAAGTATATATGTGTGCGGATCATTAATTTCTACTTCGATCGCTCTACAGAACTGGATAATCTCATACAACCTCTCTTTTGACTTATATTTCACCACCGGTAGCGAAGCGGGTACAATTTCCCCTTGAATTTTAATGTATTCAAAATGAAACTGAATTTCATCACCAAATTTACTTCGAAGGTCTGCCATCTGTTCAAATATTCGATCAGTTTGAAAGCGAGCTTGCAAATAGGTTAAATTGTCTCCATGCTTATGAGCCCATAGTGTCGCATGATTCCATGTAAAATCAGAAAGCTTTAGTCCTTTTTGATAGTTTTCAGCAGGAATTGTGTACCCTATGTCTCCATCATATTTATCTGCCAAACAATCTAATAGATGAACTGATTTTTCTTCAATTTCAAGCATGACAATTGACTGACCTTCCCGTAATACTTTCTTCAAGGGATGAAAGTGAGATGGAATTGGCCATTCACAAACGGAAACCAAACGCTTAGGGATTTCTTCACTATGAGCTAATTCATCGCTAAACTTAATAGCTTCACGAAAATCATGAAAGAAAACGATATGCTGTGACCATGACACCTTTGGTTCTACCGGCAGCTTCGCTTCAACGACAAGACCGGTTGTGCCATAATTGTGGATGTACTGCTGCATATCATCACCTGAAATAGTTAACAGCCGGGGCGTTTCCTCAACGGTCATCACAGTAACGCTACTTACATTATCGTCCCATAAATTCCCCCAGCGAATCGATCCGATTCCACCGGAACCTCCGCATAAGAATCCACCTACTGTTGCCTTCATATAAGTGCTGGGAAAAATACGAAGCTCCCGATTGTTTTGACGCAGCGTTTTTTCCAATACACCTAAGCGCACACCGGCCTGCACGGAAACTAAGCGATCTCCTTTCATATCAATGCGGTCAAGTTTTGTTAAGTCAATAACGATTCCACCTTGTAATGGAATTGCTTGACCGTAGTTTCCTGTTCCCGCTCCTCTTGGTGTAATAGGTACTTTATTTTTAACGGCAAACGAAACGATACGCTGTAGTTCATGAATTGATGTAGGCGCAATTGCACAATCAGCAATTTTATTTTTAAGCTGCTCATACAGTACTGGAGAATACCAATAGTAGTCTTTTGATAACTTTTCTCTTAAGGTCTCATTTACAATAACAGCATCAGTTCCAAACTCATTTATGAATTCTTGTAACCACACCATAATTCACCTCATTTTAAATTTCAAATCGTGAGATACGTTAGCAACGATACTACTAAACTGTGGATCTGTCCGAATTTCTGCTTCACGAGGGAAGGGTAGATTCACTTCTACCATTGACTCAATTTTACCTGGGCTAGGCGTCATTACGGCAATTTTGGTCGATAAATACACGGCTTCAAATACATTGTGTGTAATAAAAAGTACCGTCATCTTTTCGTTTTCCCAAATTCGTAATAGCTCACTTTGTAAATTTTGCCTTGTAATTTCATCAAGGGCACCAAACGGCTCGTCCATCAACAAAAGCTTTGGCTTTGCAATTAATGCTCTGGCAATAGAAACACGCATTTTCATTCCACCTGATAATTCTCGAGGTAGCGCTTTTATGTACTCTTTCAGCCCTACCATTTCTAGTACTTTATAAGCGCGTTCCTTCTTTTCAGAATGAGCTATATTACGAAACTCTAAAGGAAGCATTACGTTATCAATAACTGACCTCCATGGTAGTAACGTAGCATCTTGAAATACAAACGCCACATCGGTACTTTCTTTTTGAGCGTCTCGAGGTGTCTTCCCAAGAATGTCAACGTGACCACTTGTTTGATCAATCAGTCCTGAAATCATTTTGAAAATAGTTGATTTTCCGCAACCTGAGGGGCCGACAAATGAAACGAATTCTCCTTGTTGAATCACCAAATTAACATCTTTAACAGCGACTTTACCGTTTGCATACATTTTATTCACACGATTCATTTGTACAATTGTTGGACTACTCTCGTGGTTTATCTCATTTACTTGATTCACCTGCTGAATGCTCACGATATTTGACCACCTCGCTTCATTTATTTACATAGTCTTTCTTTAAATCACCTAATGAAAAATGCTTCATTTCTTTTAATGTTTTAACAAGCTCACCAACGATGAGTTCTTTCATCATTTTCCCTTTTTCCTTCGTTGCCTGTTTGGCATCTCCAGCTATACCCGTGTTTGAAATATCGTTCATTACCCAAGCAAAGTAACTATTTCCTTTCAAATGTAAATGAGGGTTATTGGACAAATTAACAAACTCTGTTGGACTTTTATCGAATTGCACCCAATCCCCCTTCAACTCCATTATTAATGATGTTTCCACTTCACCTCCATGTATTCCAAAGCGCTGCTCTTGTTGTGAAATTAAGTGATTGACTTCTTCAAATCCAGGATTCAACCGAAATACCATCAACCCAGTCTCTATGCGTATTTCTCTTGCCATCATATTAAGCAGGTCATGATTTCCACCGTGTGTGTTGAAAAGCAAAAGCTTTTTAAAGCCACTTTTACGGACGCTGATAGCTAAATCCATTACAACTGCTTGTAATGTAGAAGCTGATAAGCTCATTGTTCCCGATAGACCTAGATGCTCATTGCTTTTACCATAAGGAATGGCTGGAAGAACCCAAATATTTTCGTGCTGAAGCTGAAGTAACGCTTCTTCTAAAAGCCCTTCTGCAATTAAAGTATCGGTATAAACAGGAAGATGTGGACCATGTTGTTCAACTGCACCGATTGGTAAAATGACTAGTGCATCCTCTTTAGAGAGTTGCTCAATATCTACACTTGATAATCTTGGTAAGAAATTCTCTTCAAATGCGGAACCGCTATACCGTTTGTTCATGACGCTTTCACCTCTTCGGAAAATTTTTTATTTTCTGAATTTTTAACATAAGATGTAATAAGATGTAACTTTTTGTGTAATAAGTTTATTTTATTACATTAAATTTCAAGAATCATTAACATAAATGATAATTTTAAAATTTCACATTAGCTATAATCACCAAATATTTTATTCTTTTTGTTATTTTTGTAAGAGAACCTAACACACTATAATTGAATAGTCGAATTATTTTTTCTCTGTTTAGACACAGGCATTTTATTTTTCTCTCTTTCACATTCTTGTTACAATGGAACCTGTAGATAGTTCGATGATTATCGAATAATTAAATTATGATTACGAAAAGAGGATGAGCATATGTCAATGGACCAACATCCAAACAACAAAAAAAACATTCCAATTTCAGTGCTTGATTTGTCACCTGTTGTAGAAGGTAGCACGGTAGCAGACGCACTTAGAAATACGCTTGATCTAGCACAGCACGTCGAAAAATGGGGCTACAACCGCTACTGGTTAGCAGAGCATCATAATATGTCAGGAATCGCAAGTTCTGCTACTTCTGTCGTAATTGGACATGTGGCTGCTGGTACATCTACTATTCGAGTGGGCTCAGGCGGCATTATGTTACCCAATCACTCACCACTTGTTATTGCGGAACACTTTGGAACATTAGAATCTCTTTTTCCAGGACGAATTGACTTGGGGTTAGGTCGCGCACCAGGTACGGACCAATTGACTGCCCAAGCTTTAAGAAGAGGACGCATGAGTGACGGTCAAGATTTCCCTGATCTATTAGATGAACTGAGAGCATATCTTGCTGTTCCGTCGGATGAGCATCCGCTACCAGTAAGGGCTGTTCCTGGAGAAGGCCTTGAAGTACCAATTTGGCTACTTGGTTCAAGTGGATTTAGTGCGCAGTTAGCGGCTCAGCTTGGCTTACCGTTTTCGTTTGCAAGCCACTTTTCACCAAACAATACGCTTGGAGCGCTTCAAATGTACCGCCGCTACTTCCAAGCATCTGACGTATTGGATAAACCCTATGCAATGTTAGGTGTTAATGTAATTGCAGCAGATACAGATAAAGAAGCGGAACGATTAGCTACGTCTCTTCAACAGCAGTTCTTAAACTTAATCCGCAACAAACCGGGAAAACTGAAAGCACCCGTTGATAACATGGACGAGATTTGGAGTGAATTTGAAAAGGCAACTCTCCAGCAACAGCTAGGTTCATCGATTATCGGCGGACCAGAGACTGTAAAGAGAAAGCTGGAAGGGTTTATCGCTGAAACAAATGCTGATGAATTGATGATCAACGCACAAATATACGATCACAAAGCTCGACTACGCTCATATGAAATTGTTTCTGAAGTCATGAATAGTAAATAAAGAAAAGCCGAACGTTGTCACATAACGTTCGGCTTTTCTTTATTTAACGCTTGTTTAATATCTTCTATCCATTGGTCGGCTTTGTTCACAACAAACTGAAGCTCTTCTCCTTCGTTTGTTGTTATTTTTAGGCCATTTTTTAATAAAGGCACTCCCAATAATTTGTTACGGACTCTCTCTACCGTTTCAATATCTGCTAAGTTCAATGTTACAGTACCTCGTTGAACATTAACTGCATGTGACTTATGTGTAAGCTCAGTTGAAGTTAGATACAGTTTACCTCCTACACCTTCTAGTCCTTTCATTAGATTTGCCAAACCTACTCTAATATATGGCTGCTTAGACATATTTCACTCATCGCCCTTTCTTACCACATAGTACTTGTTATTATCATCTCATATTTTTAAGTAAATCGCACAGAATTTAACAGTTCCACCTCAATAAGATGTCTCATAGACTATTAAGAGATAATTAGTTGAAAACATATGAAATGAAAGGAGGAGTACAAAATATGAGTCCACATAAGAAAACAAACCGCCGCATTGCCTTTAGCAGCTTAGCAGATTATCCTGTTGTTGGAAGCGGAAAAGATGGAAAAGTGTATCGGTTATCTCAAGATAAATGTATTAAAGTATACTATGATGAAACAACTCAACAGCAAGAACTGAAGGCTTTAGAGCTAGGGCAGGTATCATCTATCGTTCCTGTTCTATACGAGAGCGGACAAAACTACACCGTTATGGAATATATTCATGCTATATCTCTTTCAAAATACATCAAAGAGTATAATCGCCTTCCCTCTGCTTTAGTTGAAAGGATTTTACTACTCTTTGATGAAATGAAAGCGATTGGATTTACTAGATGGGATGCAGAGGTTCGTCATATTTTAATTACAGATGCAACAGAGCTAAAAGTGATTGATTTAAAGCGATCGTTAACTTCTACAACATCTATTCCAACGAAGCTATTCCAAGGTTTAAGAAAACTTGGAGCACTACCTTTATTCCTTCGACGCGTTCAAACTCTACGTCCGGATCTATATAAAGAATGGGTTCGCTATCAATAAGCTCATGCTGAACTTCTTATGAAATTATTTGCTCTTTTTCCGCGAATGCCAGTTTCTTTTCAGCAAAGGCTACGCATATATTGATTGTAATATAGACAGAAGGCTATAAGGAGTGACATCGGAATGAAAGATTATATATTAGTTATCGGAGCCCACCCTGATGATGAACTTTTAGGCTCTGCAGGAACTATCAAACGCTTGATTGATCAAGGGTATACAGTCGTATCTGTTGTTACAGCGTTAGGGCGTAAAGAAGAAGCTCATCACATTCAAGCATTTGGCCGTCTAGCTAACCAAAAGCTTGGCATAGAAGAAGTTATTTTTCTAGGTCATAAAAATTTAGAGTTAGAAATGATGCCTCGTCACAAGTTAACAAAAGAAATCGAAGCATTAATAACAAAATATAATCCGAGCAAAATTTTCACTCATCATCATGGCGATATGAACATCGATCACCGTATTACATTTGAAGCAGTTTTAACCGCAACTCGTCCGCTTCCTAACAAAAAACCAATCGAGCTAATTACATTTGAAACCGTATCTTCTACCGAATGGAATACGTATACACACGATCAAGTATTTAAACCAAATTATTTTGTAAATGTTACTGATACAATGGATTTAAAAGTGGAAGCGCTAAAAGAATATGACGTGGAAATGCGTGATTTTCCGCACCCAAGATCATATGAAGGTGTCAAAGCATTAGCCAAAGTTCGTGGAATGACCGTTGGTGTTCCATATGCTGAAGCGTTTGAAATTATAAGGAGGGTTTGGTTGTGAAACACAGTGGCAACATCCCATATCCATATATAATTGATACGTTGGATACATTTTATGGGGTTAATAATAAGAGTGATGTTCAAAAATACAGTTCATTTCAACCTAGCAAAAAACTAAAACTCACAGCAAAACAAGGCTCACAAAAGCGCAGGCTGTCAATTTTAATCACAACGTTTTGGGATTATCCCCATACAGGCGGGCTATCGAATTATATCTCAGAACTAAGCGCTACTTTACGTAGTCAAGGTCATTATGTGGATGTCATTTCTCCCCGCAAGTTTCCATCTTTTAAAAAAGAAGAAATGCGCAATGAAATTGTTCCAGAACTCGAAGACTTTTTTTCAACTCGTTATGGTGAAGTAAACAATCTTATTTTAAAAAATCACCGCTTACTTTATATCTATGAACAAATGTTAAAGACTGTAGATTTAGAAAGATATGACATCCTTCATGCTCAAGATTTATTCACCGCCAATATTTTAGGGAACTTCAACAAATCTCTTCAAAAGCCTCTCTTTTATACCCCTCATGGCATGTATACTTTTAACCGCTTAAAGTTCAATATTTTTGATAAAGGCTCGGTTGAAGAAGCGTATTATCTACGCATGGAGCAGCAAGCTGTTTCGTTTGCAAGCCATATCATCATTTTACATGATGGGTTTCGCTCACCCCTTGAAAGTATTGGTGCTAAACAAGAGCATATGACAACCGTGTACACCGGAATTAAAAATAAGATGTACGCTAAAAAGCGTAAAGAAAAAGATCAAAAAATTACCATTGCATCAATTGCTAGACTGGGTCCCCGAAAAGGGCATAAAGATTTATTAAAGGCCCTGTCTACAATTAATCATCAGCTAGATAATGTAGAAGTTCTTATTGTAGGTGATGGGGAAATGCGCGAAGAGTTAGAAGAACAAAAAGAACAACTAAATTTAGATATGGTTCATTTCCTTAGAACTCGAACCGACGTTCCAGAAATCTTACATGAAACCGATATTTTTGTTCTCGCCACGTTGAACGATAGCTTACCCTTATCTATCATTGAAGCGATGCATGCTGAAACGGCAATTATTTCAACGGAATGTGGAGGCATCCCAGAGATTGTTAAACACAATAAAACCGGAATTATTATCGAACCAGGAGATACTGAAACGTTAGCTCGAGCACTCTCGTTTTTCATTACTAATAAAAAAGCACGGGAGCGGATGGCTACTAATGCAAAGCATTTCGCAAAAGCAAAATTAACAAACGAAAAAATGGTCTCTTTTATAAACAACCTTTATGTTCAAGGGCTTGCTGCTTTTAAGGTAGGTGAAAAGATATGAACCACAAACACGCTGCCGTAGTACTCGATCTTAGCGCAAATGGATTAGGAATTATTAAAAGGTTAGCGGAACGCAACATTCAAATATATGCTTTTGATACAGAAAAACCTTATCGGATTGGAAAAACAAAGTTAGCTGCTTGTAACCCTTGTCCGAGTCCTCTTACCGAAGAGAAAGCCCTGCTCGATGTTCTTATTACGCTTGCTAAGGAACAAGAATATAAACCAGTCTTGTATACGGGTGCTGATGATTATGTCATGTTTATTTCCAAACACCGAGAGGAGCTTTCCAACTACTTTTTATTTCTATTCCCTGACCATGATGTAATTGAGCAAGTGCTAGATAAACAGTTGGCCTATGACCTTGCCTTAAAACATAACATCCCTTGTCCTCAAACTTTAATCATTAAAAATGCGGATGATATGAAGACAGCCATAGATACGCTGGAATTTCCATGTATTTTAAAACCTGTACTCGGTCATGAATTTCGGAAGATTATTAACAAAAAAGCAATCTTAATTCAAACTCCTGAACAGCTGCAAGCAGAATACCCTACCTATCAACAAGCTGGAGAGCTAATTGTCCAAGAGATTATTCCAGGTGATAACAGCTGTTTTTACAAGGTAGCTACTTTTTTTGATGAAAACATGAACTTGCTGGCGAAGTTTTCTCTCCAAAAAAATCATCAGTTTCCTGCTCAGTTTGGAACAGGGGCACATATTGTAAGTAAAACGATTCCAGAACTATTTGATATTTGTATCCCGTTCTTTAAAGATATTCATTTAAAAGGGATTGCGATGGCTGAGTTTAAAAAAGATCCAAGAGATGGTATTTATAAATTTATCGAAATAAACCCCCGTTTTTGGCTAACACATAGCTTAACAGGGGCAGCCGGTATTGACTTTGTTTACCTCTATTATTTATCTATGACGGGACAAAAGCCCCTTCCTCACCTCGTTCAAAAAGACGGAGTGAAATGGATTTACCTCGTACGCTATTACTTAACCTACCTTACAAAGCGAAAGCATGAAGGCATGACGTTACGAGATTTTCTATCAGGTTTTAAAGGTGAAAAAGAATGGGCATTGTTCAACTTACGAGATCCGATGCCCTTTGTTCGAAGCGCTTATTCACATTTAGTCAACGCATGGAAAAACAAGCGAAAGGAGAAATAAGAAATGTATCAACCAAAAGAATTATATTCTACGTTTCACCGCTTAAAAATAGAAGAAAAGTTATCAGCTTCCATTGGAAAAAAAGTTAAAATCGATTCTACTGACTTGAAATGCTTAAAATCCACAACTCGAAGTAGTATCTATAAACTGATTGTGCACACAAAGTATGATTCGTTTCCTCTTATCTTTAAAACGTACAGTAAGGCTAATTATAAAAACGATATTGAAATCAATATGTACACAAAAAGTTATTCAACGTTAAAGTCCTTTTTCCCAACTATCTACTTAGTAGAAGAATACAAAGAAGAAACATGGATATTTATGGAGTTTGTTCACCAAATTCGCGGTCAATTGGTATTCACACCAAAGCATTTTCAGTCCATTATTCCATCAGTAGCAAAACTGCATTCCCAGACGTTTGATAGTCACTTTAATGAACAAGTAAATGAATGGAGTTCGTGGTTACCTATATATGATTCAGCTACCATGCGAAAAGAACGCTCAAAAGCAATTGCTAACACGGTAAATTTCCTTCAAGAATCCTCAAAGAATCGAGAGTTAAAATCCGTTCTTGCACCTCATAAAAATTCGTTATTTAAAATATACGAAAAGGGCCCAGACTTTTTCCCTGAGTTATTACAAAGCGGTTCTTCATTAACACATGGCGATTTACACATGCAGAATATCTGTAGCCATGATACGGCAAACAACGGCCCTTGGCCAATTCAATTTATCGACTGGGAGTCTGCAAAATATGCTCCTTCTTGGCTAGATTTGATTGTATTAGTTGAGTTGTTAATTGCTTTTCGAAAAGACTGGCAAAAAGACGGCAATTCTATTCGAACAGAGTGTATTAAAACCTATCTTCAAGAGATGAAAAAACACGGTATTTCCTTTGAAGAAAATCCCACCCACCTTTATAAAATGGCATATTTGCAACGAACGCTTGAAAAGGGACTACAAACACAGCTGAGAAGAATTTATGAAAATCGAGGTGGTGAACTATTACCTTATCACCTTCATAAACTTGAAACTTGGGGTAAAGACCTTGGAATTTATAAATAGCAAGCGAACAAATCGAGGTGTTATGTTATGAACGATTTTTTTCTTACAAACCTCCCTCCGTTTTTCCCTGATTTATTGCAGACCATGGATAAATTTTATGCTGTTTCATCAACCAATCCAGCTTTCATCCCTAGCCCAGGGTTTCAACCAACAAAAGCGCTCACTCGAAAGTCGAAGCTTCGTATTTTATATGTAACCTTTTTACGTTATCCAAATACAGGAGGGTTAGCTCACTATATCAATCACGTTAAAGATGGTTTCTCAGAGCTTGAACACCATGTTGATGTCCTTTCCCCTCTTAACATGTCAAAAGAAGAGATTGAGGTTCATATTCCAGCCCAAGCTTCTAAAGCAAAAGAATTTATGAACAAGCGCTATGGGTTGATCAGCGAGAAAGTAATTAAAAACACAAGCTTCCTTACTGTTTTTAGCGCTTTTTTAGAAAGACAGAATCTTAAAGATTATGATATTATCCATGCTCAAGATCTCTTTGCAGCATACCTTCTCACTCACCTCAACCAAAAACTTCACAAACCCATTTTTTTTACTCCGCACGGTCATTTTACTAAAAGCCGTATTGATTTTCACAAGATGGAAAAAGGATCCCTTGAAGAAGCTTATTTTACAGAGATTGAGAGAGTTGGCATACGAGGGGCTTTCCGAATTATCACCATCAGCGATTCATTTTACACACGGCTAAAAGAGCTTGGAGCATCAGATCAGCAATTAAGAACTGTTCATACCGGTGTGAAACCTCCTCTACTGCGTACTTCTTATAACAAAGCAACCAATAAACTAATCATTACCTGCATCGCACGACTAGGACCTAGAAAAGGTCATGAGTTCTTTCTTCAAGCTCTTTCTCACCTAAAACAGTTCGAAGGTTTTATTGAAGTCTGGATTGTTGGTGATGGTGTTATGAGAAAGCATCTTGAAAAAGTTCGTAGCGATCTAGATTTATCGTTTGTTACGTTTTTTGGTAAACGTCATGATATCTTTGACATTCTTCAACAATCTCATATCTATGTTTTGCCAACTTTAAATGATAACCTCCCTTTATCCATCATTGAAGCAATGCATGCAAAACAAGCCATTATAACATGCGAATGTGGAGGGATACCTGAGATTATTACGAACAGACATTCAGGAATCATTTGTAAACCTGGAAATGTTACTGAATTAAAGCAAGCTATTGAAGAACTTATTTGTAATGACGAATATCGTGAAACAATAGCGAATCAAGCCTTTGAGTTTGCAACTACTCATTTAACGGTGGATGCAATGATCACTAAAATACAAGCAGTCTATGAAGAGTGGTGGAAGGCAAATACAGAAAAGGAGAATGAATGTGATGAATAAATCAAATTGTGATAAATTATGAAAGTATTAGTGACAGGTGGAACAGGCTTTATTGGCTCTCATGTTGTTGAGTGTTTATTAGAAAATGGTTACACTCCGGTTGTCCTTGACGATTTATCAAGCGGAACCAAAAACAATCTTGTTGATGACGTCCCTTTTTACAACATGTCAATTTTGTCAAAAGAGATTGAGCATGTATTTAAAATTGAAAAACCAGAAGTTGTTATCCACTTAGCGGCACAGGTCAATGTTTCGACTTCTTTAAAAGCTCCCGTTGAAGACGCAGCAACCAACATCTTAGGAACTATTAACCTGCTAGATATGTGTCAAAAGCATGCGGTCAAAAAATTTATTTTCTCTTCTTCTAGTGCTGTATACGGTGATGCTGACACAATTATCGATGAAGAAACGTCCACATCTCCTCTCTCTTTTTACGGAACGTCCAAACTTGTATCCGAGTCTTACATTCAGTTATTTCAACGGCTACACGGACTCTCTTTTACCATTTTCCGCTATGCTAACGTATACGGACCACGTCAAAAATCAGACGGAGAAGGTGGCGTTATAAGTATTTTTATTAACCAACTACTAAATGGGAAAACTCCTTCTATCTTCGGAAGTGGAAATCAAACTAGAGACTTTGTATTTGTTGAAGATGTAGCAAAAGCAAACGTTCTCGCTATTACAAAAGGAGAAAATGAAATTATTAATATTAGCAGCAATGAACAAATTAGCATTAATGAACTATTCAAGCTATTAGCTGCAACCCTTTCTCCATCTACTATACCTCACTACTTACCTGGACAAAACGGGGAAATTTTACACAGTCAATTAAACAACAAAAAAGCACTTCAAACGCTTGGCTGGAAACCCTCTAGCGACATGTATACGCATTTACTGAAAACGATTGAACATTTTAAATCCTATAAAGGTTAGTACCCAAAAGCTACCAAAGAACCTGGTAGCTTTTCTTTCTATTGCACCTACTCTACTCTTTTCTACATATAAAGAAAGGAACTGAAGACTCTAACTATATACACAGCCATTTTTATCCCTTTTATGTGAACAGGGGATTACATGGACTTTCCAACAATTCACACAAATTTTTGGGATGCAACAATCGCAGTGCTTTGCGTGATGATTGCAACTCAGCCTCTAAAAAATTTCTTTAAAATCAATAAAAATAGGTACCAACAGTTGCTTTATTGATAGGATTGGCAGTTTCTGGCTTTATCAGCCACCAAAAAATTTAATTGCTGGCCTTTTTATGGGATGGTTTTATGGATATGGCGCCATTGGTTCCTATGCTTCTTTAAAAACAACGCTACAAGCTTTTCGGACAGAAACAAAATAATAAAAAACACGTTGCTCTAAGAAACGCCACCTTTACCAGACCTAAGTCTTATCGTAAACTCCTCTTATAGTCTTATTTAATTTGGTTTTTTTTGGATATACAATAACTGTATAACACTTTAAAAGAGGTGATTACACTGTATATATCAAAAAAAATTGGCGTTTTAAGCTGGCTTGTTACTTGCTGCTATTTTTTAATTGAACCGTTTTTTATTTATACCTCTCTTGTTCCCTATAGTTTTTTATACCACGCTATGAGCGATCTTGGTGTTACTTCATGTGGTAAATATACCTACGCTCTGGCACCCTATGCTATCTGTTCTCCTCACCACCTTTGGATGAACGCTTTGTTTATTATAAACGGTTTAACCCTTTCCATCGGAATCTTATATTTAGCACAACATCTTGAAAAAACAAAAGTGAGACATCTAGCAACAATCTTCCTTTTACTATTGGCATTAGGAAATATTGTTTCTGGGTTCATTCCAGCTGATATTGACTTGTTTTGGCACTCCATTATTGCTCAGGTAGGAATGCTTACTACTATAGCCGGACTTGGGATGTACGCGAAGCTTTTACCGACAGGGCGCAACTGGACCCTTGCTTGTTTAATTATACTAGTTCTTATTCTAGTGCTTGTACTGTTTGTTTTTTTCTTTCCAATGCCCGTTGGTTTATTACAGCGATTATTTTATTTTGTCATTTTCATATGGGGAACTGTTCTTGCATTATGGAACGTAAAACAAAAATAAAAAGCTCCTTTACATTAGGAGCTTTTTATTAATGAGTAGCTTCTTTCTCTTCCTTCTTCCATTGAGGTCTTAGTTTTAAAATGACAAGCGCAATAATAAGAAGAAATCCTATACTCACATAGAAACCTGGTCTGCTTGATGAGTGTAAGAGCGTACCAGATACTGCTAATACAATGAGAATCATTCCTACAATTTGCTTAATTTTATCTCCTACACTTAATTTGAGTAGCTTTTGTCGGGAAATTAAAATAAAAAACCAATTATATAGTAGCATAAGACCAGCTGCTGTCGTAATGTATTCATAGATTTTCCCTGGTAGTAGCAGCGAAAGAACAATTGAAATAATTAATCCACATGTTGTCAATAAAATTGCTGGTAAAGGAAACTCCATTTTTTTTGATTTTTGTTTTGAAAATAAAGCAGGTGCATCTCCTTCTTTGGACAGCGTAATAATCATTTTTGTCACTGAAAAGAAAGATGCTGCCATCGTAGAAAATCCAGCAATAATCATTGCTCCATTAAAAACATGAGGAAAAAATGGTAGCTTATACGTTTCTAAAGCTGTAACAAAGGGACTCTCGTTTTCATGAAGCACTTGAAAAGGCACCATATAAATTACCAAAGCTAGAGAGATAACATAGATACTCACAAGTAGTAAGAGCATAACAGCTCCCGCTTTGGCTGCATCTTTTTTATCCTTTAATCGCATTGTCATAATGCCCATTACTTCAATTCCTCCAAAAGCATAAAAAGCGTATAATAACGCTCCCCAGAGACCGATAGCTCCTTTTGGAAAAAACCCACTGAGTCCGTTTGGCAACCCTTCCTTAGCACCATCATCTAAAAAACCAAATACAGCTAAGCAGGCCAATATAATAAACATAAAGATTGCAGCTACCTTTATAACGGCAAAGATGTTTTCTAAGCGTTCAAACCCTTTTGTACCAATAGCTACAGCTACGATTCCTAACACTGCATAAATGGATGCAAACACCCAGAGAGGAAGATGAGGAAACCAAAATCGTGTGAAAATAGATAAAGCCGTTAACTGACTTCCCATAATCATCATTTCAGAACTCCAGTATACCCAGCCGCTACTGAAACCAGCCCATCTACCATGTGCTTTTTTAGCATACGAGCGAAACGAACCTTCTTGAGGGTCTTTTGCACTCATTTTAGCAAGAGCTTCAAATACAATAAACGTACCGCATGCAGCTAGTAAAAACGCAATTAATACAGAAGGCCCTGTGTATTTAATCGCAATGCTTGATCCTAGAAAGTAACCCGTTCCAATCGTACAACCTACGCCAAGTAAAGATAATTGCCACCATTTTAACTCTCCTTGAACTTGACTTCCGCAGCTCAATGACAATTCCTCCTATCTTCTTCTACACTAACCTATCGTTTGTGAGGAACTAGAAGTTTATACATCTTTTAGAGTAAAAAAGATGTGTTTTATGAAGAAATTTGTTGTACAAGCCACTATAGCTGCATAAATTTAGTGTAGTCCACATGAACATCCAAAGGTAAATAAGGGGGTAATGATGTTGGGGTCTTTTTTCAGCTACATAATTTTGGGGCTTTCATTGGCAGCACCAATTGGACCAATTAATGCTGCCCAGCTAGATAAAGGCATTAAGCACGGCTTTTTACACGCTTGGTTCTTAGGTATTGGGGCTACCTTAGTAGATGCTTTATATATGATGGTGGTTTATTTCGGCTCCGTTCACCTATTAAATAGTGAATTTATGAAAACGCTGCTTTTTTCTTTCGGTTGCTTCGTGTTAATTTATACGGGTATTGAAGGTTTAGTAACGGCAAAAACCATCACAGAGACAAGAAAAACAAGCGGAGAGTCCGTATTAAAATGCTTTGCTTCTGGCTTTTTGCTTTCTCTTACTAATCCGTTAACAATTTTGTTCTGGCTAGGTATATACGGGTCTGTATTGGCTAAAACAGCGGCTACATCTACAGTTCAAGAGTTAATGATTTCTAGCTGTGCAATCTTTGTTGGTATCCTGATATGGGATATCACAATGGCTGCTTTATCCAGTACCTTCCGAAGATACTTAAGTTTAAAATTATTAACGCTTATATCGATTGTTTCTGGGGTGTCATTAGTTGGTTTTGGCATATATTTCGGCATTCAGGCTTATGCACTATTAACATAAAATTTAATAATAGTAACGCAGGTCGTTTAAAGTAAATGAAATTCGTACATCTTAAAGTTAACAGTTTAAAGATGGAGATGAAGCGATAAATGACTGATTTTACTAGTATAGAAAAAAGCTTACAAATGGCAGAACATGCTGTGTATCAATTTCAAATGAACGCTGTTCCTGAACAGTTTCAAAAAGCACAAAACCAACTAGCTATTGCTCAACAACACATTATCACGTTAAAGAGCCAAGGGATAGATAGCAATGAGTTAAAAAAAGCAGAAGAGCATTTAAAGCACTTAAAAGAAGCACAAAGCGCTGTAGAGTTTTCTTGATTACTTGTTGTTAATTTTCCTACACAAAAAGAAAGCGGACCCCAACATAAATCCGCTTTTTTTGTTTTCATTATTCTTCAACATAACGACCATGGTCAGGAATTGCAATTCGATCAAAATCTTTTACTAACATCAACAGGTTTTCAGCTAGCCATGTTTCCGAAACTGGTTGTCCATGACCCGTTACTGCTAATTTTGGTTGTAATGAGTGAAGCTTTTCAACAGACAGCCTTGCCGCTGACCAGTCCGTAGTTAAATAGCGAGGTGGTCCACTAATTTCTAGCTCTTGCTTTAAAACATCTAAAAGGTACTCTTGCTTTGTTGTAACAAACGCATCTCCAGCAATTAAAGCCTGGTCTTGATGTCGAAACAACGAAATATGCCCTGGCGTGTGACCTGGTGTGTGAATCCACTTCCAATTAGATAGACTGGGAATTGAGCCGTCTTTTGGAAGAGCTTGAACATGCATTCCTAGATTAATGGCTTCAGTAGGAAATAGAGGAGATAATTTGGCTACAAGCCCCCCCTCTACTGTACTATCCGGTAGTGGATAATTTTTTTGACCTGTCAAATAAGGCATTTCCAACTCGTGAGCATAGACAGGAACGTTCCACTTATCAACTAGGTCAATAATAGAGCCAATATGATCGAAATGAGCATGTGTCAAAACGATTGCCTTGGGCTGAGCACCCACACCGAACCGGTCTTCAATTGCCTTTAAAATCATCGGAGCCGAATCTGGCATTCCTGCATCCACTAACACAAATTCATTCTCATGTTCCGGGTTGCCCAAAAAGCAAACGTTTACAATCTGGGTGGTATAACTATAAATATCAGGAGCTACCTCCACTCCTTTGCCATTAGCTACAGATGTTACTGGAATAAATCGCTCAGTAGATGGACTACCTTGCATTTCCATATCCATTTCATGCACTCCCTTCTTTTGTACTTTTTCATTGTGTACAAGTTTATCCTCAGTATGCATTCGCTTGTAGTCATCTATTTGTTTTTATGATATCGTTTTACATAATAACTCTTGAGAAATGAGGAATTTATCATGATTACATATGAAGCCATACATCATGTAAGCATAGCCGTAACAGATGTTGAAAAAGCTAAACATTTTTATGGAGATGTTTTAGGATTACAGGAGATTGAGCGTCCGAATTTTGATTTTGAAGGAGCTTGGTACAAAGTTGGAAATCAACAAATCCACTTGATTGCTTTTCCTACTGCTCAAACCTTGCGTGGAACAACAAAGCTAAGCAGTCGTGAAGGTCACTTTGCTCTTCGAGTTGCTGATTATGATAAGACGTTTCGTCATTTAACCTCTAAAGGAATCGAGATCCTTGACAAACGAAAGAGTAAAAGCGGCTTTGCCCAAATCTTTTGCGCAGATCCTGATGGGAATTTAATTGAGCTAAACGTTGAGCAGTCTTCATTAAAAAAAGAGAACTAACTTTGAGTTAGCTCTCTTTTCCTTCTATTCTAGTAGCTGCATCACCGATTCTAATAATACATTTACGCCTTGTTCACACTGCTTCCAATCAGTAAACTCTTCCTCGCAATGACTTTTCCCATTCAAGCTTGGTACAAAAATCATCCCCGTCGGTATATAGCTAGCAATAAATTGCGCATCGTGACCCGCTCCGCTTACCATTCGTTTGTACGAATACGTTAGGTTTTGCGTTGCTTTCTCAATAACTCCACATACTTTCTCATCAAACCATACGGTATCTCGTCCCCATTGTTTTGTTGCTTGCATCATACAGCCTTCCGCTGCTACTAGAGAAGATAGGTTTTTAATTATTTCTTCTACTTCTCCAAGAATATTCATATCCTTATGCCTAGCTTCAATGGTAAAAATAACTTGATTTGGAATGACGGTATGAATATTTGGTAAAACGTTCAGACGTCCTATCGTAAAGACGAGTTCTTCATCTATTTGGCTTAGTTTTTCACGTGCTTTTTGGATAATTGTATTAGTGGCAAAAAGCGCATCTTTTCTCATTTTCATTGGTGTAGTACCTGCGTGATCTGATTCACCTGTAATTTTAATTTCATAGCAAACCATCCCAAGAACGCACTCCACTACTCCAATTGAGAGGTTTTCGCTTTCCAATACAGGTCCTTGTTCAATATGTAGCTCCAAAAATGCAGAAGCTTCTGTTAAGCGATTTGTAATATCGCCTTCATAACCACTTGCTGCTAAAGCTTGCTCAAAGGTTGTTCCTTCCACATCTTGTTTCTTCAACATGGTCTGTTTATCAAATTTTCCAGACAAAACCCCCGAAGCCATCATTGAAGGTTCAAATCTAGCTCCCTCCTCGTTTGTAAAATTCACAATCATAATAGGAACTTTCGGCTTAACGTTGTTCTCTACAAGAGTTCTTACAAGCTCTAACCCTGCAACCACTCCTAGTACGCCATCGAAGCGGCCACCTTTTTTTACCGTATCGAGATGAGAACCCATGACAATAGGTGGCTTATCTTCAACTCCCTGTAAAGTTGCATAGATAGATCCCATATCATCAATTTTAACCGTCATGCCTAACTTCTTACAGCATTCACAGAAATAATCACGTACCAGTCGATCTTCCTTAGATAGAGATAGCCTTGTAACGCCGTTATGAGCTGTTTTTCCATACTCAGCAAATGCTTCAAGCTCTTGTTTTAACCGTTTACCGTTTATTACTAATTTTTGTCTTTGCAAAGCAACCACTCCTTCGTTTCTTTTAAAATGAATGATGTGGAAAATACTTGATGTCGAAAATGAATATCCATTATTATGACATAAGCATCGATGCAAATCTCCTTTTATGGTAGAACTCCTAGCAAACTCTTACTTTATAACAAATTATACAAAAACACTGTTTTTCCTCTTCGTAATTTATAATTAATGATTTCTTGCCTGACTTATAACAAATGTTCATAGCTAAACCTTTATACTACATACAGATCAATAAACACCTCTCTTTGAATCTCCAATAAAACGACATAAAGATGACAAAACTAGTTCTTTTTTTACAAAGGGGTGTGAGCTAAGAGAGTCGTATTTATATATACATAAAAAAACAAAAGTCACTTTAAAATGACTTTTGCTTTTATTTAGATCCTTCATTTTTATTTCGTCTTGCAATACTCACAACCGTTACTAGAAACCCAACAACAACAGCAATAATTAAAAAGATAGTTGCTGCAAACAAATAACCCATTACGCTCTCTCCTTCAGTGTAATCTAGACATACCTATCTTACCACAGCCATATCATTTAACAAACTACATTCAAAACTTGTCGCAATCATTTCGTAACTTCAGGTTTGTTTTAAAATATAAAGGGAAAAATAAACATAATTCGGGAAAACTCTTTTCTTTTTTCGAATTATGTTGTAATATAAATGTAACATAACTGTAACAAAAGCAACATGAGTGTTACATAAAAGATGATTCATTTAGGAGGGAGAATCACAATGAAAAAATTTAAACTAGTTCTAATGACAATGGCTCTTTTCTTTACAATGACTGCAGGTGCTACAGCCGCAACAACGTCAGCAACCCTATCAAATAACCAAGCTATTAAAATTGCAGCGGATGCAAATGCTCGCTATTGGAATACTTTACACGGATACAAACAAAAAGCTTGTACACAAAAAGCATTTACTTATAAAGGCACTTATTATTCTTATGTTTGCAACGAATTTGATACAAAACAAAAAGTTACTTCTTACTTAAGTGGAGTTTATACAAATAGCGCAATTAATGCAGGACTATCAAAATACGGTTTTATTACACACAACGGTAAATTGGCTCGTCCAGTTGGTGATGGTGGCAACATGCTAGAGTGGAATAAGGCTAAAGTAAAATTAACATATCAACGTTCTGATGTACGCTCTTACGAATTCACTGTTCCTGACGTGGAAGGTGGTACTGTAAAACGTACCGTCACATTCTATAAATCAGGATCTACATGGAAAGTAAATAAATTCGATGCTGTACAATAATAAAAAGGTAGGCTTTCGCCTACCTTTTTATTATTGTACTAACGACATGCCAGGTGCTTCTGCATCCCGCTCTTGGAACCCAAGTTTTTTATAAAACTGCCCTTTCCCTTTTACAGCAAAAAGTTGAATGGATTCAATTCCTCTTTCATTACATTTACTTATAAGTCCGTTAATAATTTGTTTTCCTAACCCTTTTTTTTGATAACTTGGGTCTACCATCACGTCACAAATTAAAGCTTGATATATACCATCTGAAATCATTCGACCAAAAGCAATTAATTGATTATCATCATAAATGGAAAAAGTATAAAAGCTATTGCACACTGCTTCGTAAAGCTGCTCTTTCGTATAGCTTGCTTTTTTACTTTTCTTTAAGCCACTCACTTCATGAAGATATGCAAATTGATGAAACGCAGGCAATCGATTTGTTGTTATGTAAGCCATTATTCTCTCCCTTCCTTTCCGCTAATCCTTATCTATTTACTTTCATTAAATTATGAATAAATAAACAACAATATAAATATTTATACAATAATATCTATGAAAATTCAATAGTAATCCATTATTTTTAGCAAATAACTAATTTTCCTCACAAAAAAACTTCCTTTATCAGGAAGTTTTTTTGTTAATTATTTCATTAGCTAGCAATGTATAAGACTGAAGCCGCTCTTCAAGAGATGGAATGAATGTAACAATCATAAACTCATCAACTTGATAAGCATCCTGCATAGATTTAAGCTTATGTTTGATTGTCCTTGGCGAACCAATCAGTATTTTCTTTTCAATCTCTGCTTTAACCTGACTATCTTTCAATTTATCGATATATTCCTTTGCTTCTCGAATCGGCAGAAGGCCCGCTTTATTCTCTCCTCTTTCACTTTGAATATTCCAGGCTATCGCGCTAAGGGCAAGTTCTTTGGCCTTTTCATCTGTTTCTGCACAAATAACAGATACAGTCAACAAAGCTTTTGAATGATGCTGTGCTTGATGAGGCTGAAAGTTCATGCGGTACTCGTGTAAAACCTCTCCTGGGTCTTTAGCGCTCATAAATTGTCCAAATGCATACGGCATGCCGTACTTAGCTGCTAATAATGCGCTCTTTTTGCTTGTTCCAAGAATCCACGGTACAGGCGGAACCAAAGGTAAAGGAGCTGCTTTTAAGGTAGTGGTATCAACTCTTTCTTTATACTGTAGAAAATGAAGTAACTCTTCTACTAAAGCAGGCATATTAAACGCTTGCTGTAGAAAGTTATCTGAAAGAGTCGTCATTACGTCCGTTCCGCCTCCTGGCGCTCTACCTAAGCCAACGTCAATGCGACCCGGAAGCATCGTTGAAAGTGTATTGTACACTTCCGCTACTTTATACGGTTTGTAATATGGTAACAAAACGGCTCCAGAGCCAAGACGAATTCTCTTTGTTTGTGCACCAATATAGCTAAGCATGACTTCGGGCGCAGAGCTTGCTAATCCCTTTAAATCATGATGCTCAGACATCCAATAACGCGTATATCCCAGTCTATCTGCTGCTTTTGCAAGCTCCACAGATTCAACTAGCGCATGTTGAGGTTCTTGACCTATTCTTATTGGTGATTGATCGAGTATGCTAAGCTTCATCTAGGTTGCTCCTCAGCAAGAGTTAAGGTAAACGTTCCTATTTGATTTTCCTTGTATAAGTTTGTAACTGATGTAAAGTATGTGTGAATGACAGCCACAAAAGACTCCTTTTTGGCCGGAATACGAACATAAAATTTATTTTTATATAATAAAGTTGTAACATCATGATACGCTTCACTTGTTACGTCAAATTCAAATGTAATATAGCGTTTTTCTTGTTCTTCCTTTTCTTGAAAATGTCGAACTACAAACTCTTTGTCGTTTAGCCATACTTCATTTATCATTATATCACTCCTTACGTATAGGCATCATAGCACTACCTTCTACATAAGAACAACTAATTGGCTTCTCTTTTTACTTTTGAGAAGGAGCAGGCTTTTTAAAAACGAAATACAAAACGACGCCTACAAACGCAAAGACAATAAAAGGAATCGTATAGTTAGTAGCAATTTCTTCAATATTGATCCAGTTTTCTTTCAGCTGAATGCCTAAATAGATAAACAGCATGGACCAAGGAATCATTGCTAAAATAGTTAAGAACGTAAATTTCCAAAACGACATTTTTGCAATGCCAGCTGGAATGGAAATAGCATGCCTAACTACGGGTACAAACCGGGCGCTAAATACAATTCCCGTCCCATATTCTCTAAACCACTTTTCTGAAACGTCTAGGTGCTTTTCACGAATAAATAAGTACTTTCCATACTTTTGTAAAAACGGACGTCCACCATAAGCTCCAATCCAATATAAAAACCATTGAGCAATCGTGCCACCAATTATTCCAGCAATAACTGCTCCCCAAAATGTAATCGTTCCTTTCGTTACCATGTAACCACCGTAAGCTAATACAACCTCACTCGGGATTATTTCAACCATTAACCCTAATGCAATACCGATGTACCCAAAGCTAGTTAGTAGCTCTAAAAGATCTGTTAAAAACGCTCCCATGCCTCCACCTACTTCCCTATTGTGGTCAAGCTCTATGACACTATCATATTAACGTTTTTACTGATGTATAACTTTTCTCCACACGAAAAAACCTTAAAGAAAGATTCTTTAAGGTTTTTATGCTTGCACAGGCTCTGTCTGCTCATGATTAACAAGTGCATGATTTTCCCACGCTCTGCTTTTCCATCGAAAGAACATGATTACCGCTCGCGTCCACTCGTCTGCAGCAATCGCTAACCAAATGCCAGCTAGACCCATATCTAAATGGAACACAAAAAAGTAACCCAGTGGTAAGCTCATGAGTACCATTGAAAATAAGCCGATAAATAGCGGGTATTTAGCATCACCAGCTGCACGTAGAGAATTGATTAAAACAATATTCATTGTTCGCCCTGTTTCCAAGACAATGCTTAGCATTAAGACAGTAGCTCCTAGTGTGATGATCTGTTCATTATCTGTAAATAAACTCATTAGTTTTGTTCGAAACGAAATGACAAGCACTACCATTCCAAGCGTAACGCCGACAGCCCACTTTACGCTGTGCCAGACGCGCGTATAGGCTTCATCTTTTTCGTTTCCACCTACTAATCGACCTACGATAATGGACGTTCCAATCCCAATAGCAATAGCAAACAAGTAAATGAACATTGAAATATTAGTAGCGTATTGCCTAGCTGCTAACGATTCTGAACCAAGGTACGTTGCATAATATAAAAAGACAATTTGACAACCTTGGTACATCACTTGTTCAAATGCTGATGGAAGTCCAATCTTTAATATTTTCCCTACATATTCTTTGGATAGAGATAAATAATATTGAACCTTTACTTTGTACTCCATTACTTGATATAGCAACCAAAAGAAAACAATTAGTGCAAGTAAACGACTGACAACTGTTGAGATAGCAGCCCCTTGAACGCCCATTTCCGGAAATCCGAACTTTCCAAAGATTAATAGATAGTTTCCAACGATATGGAATAAATTCATACCAAGAGACACAAACATAGCTTGCTTTGTAAAACCATGAACACGGATTATAGCTGCTAGCGAATTAATAATTGCCTGTAAGAAAATTGCTCCACCAACAATCGCTAAGTAGCTTTGTGCATAGCTCAACACTTCACCTTGCAAGTTCATGGCCGCCATCATACTGCGTGCAGATAGTAAAAAGAAACCGCTAATGACTAACCCAACAATTAAATTCATGGTAACAGCTAAAGCAGATATTCTTGCAGCTTCCATATAGCGCTTGGAACCGATGTACTGAGCAACTACAATCGCCGCACCATTACCAATTACCTCCAAAATCAAAATAGCAATATGTAGGTATTGATTTGCTGCCCCTACTCCTGATACTGCGTCATCGGAAAGCGCACTTAGCATAAACGTATCGGCAATTCCCATCAGCATAAAAAGAAAAACTTCTAAAAAAATAGGCCATGTTAAAAAGAAGAGATTTAGCTTTTCTCCAGAACCCTTTTTGACCTCAACAGCGGTCATATCCTCACCCTCTTTACCGATATCCTTTTTCAACCAAATCGTATCTTAACACACTTTTGAACTACATGCACTATCCTTTTCACCTATTTTTTTCGACATTCGAAATTTTTTCAAATAAAGATAAAGAAGGTAGCCATAACAAAACAAATTACCAAAAAGACGAACGCTCCTTTGCTCATCTCTTTACGTTATCTGGACAAGTGCGTTCCGCTACGCTACGGCCAGGAGCCTTGAGCTTCCTCGTGAGCTGGGTGTTCCCTCAGGAGTGGAGTGTCCTATGCTCCATTCCACCCTGTTTTCAAACTGTTTTTTCTCCATAACCAAAAACCTGAACGATTACAAGCGAGGAGCTCTCAACCGTTCAGGTTTATCATTAGCTGGACTACTTATGTTTCAGCCTCTTTTTATCAATTATTTCGCTAACTGCTTAACTAACTCTGCAAAGACGGACATCGCATTGGTAATGGCATCTGGTTTTAAAAGATCGACGTTGGTAGACTTTAATAGTTCAAGCGGATAATCCGAGCTTCCGCTTTGCAAAAATTGTAGGTATGCTTCCTTTGCTCCTTCTTCTTTTTTAATGAGACGGTCTGCAATATCAATAGCTGATACGAACCCAGTCGCATACTTATACACATAAAATGGACGGTAAAAGTGAGGAATTCTAGCCCACCCAAACTTAGTTTCTTCATCTGCTACGAGACTTGGCCCATAATATTGTTTCATTAAGTCCCCGTATACATCACTAAATACTTCAGCATTTAACGACTCTTGTTTCTGCGCTTTTTCATGCGTAATTTGTTCAAACTCAGCAAACATTACTTGTGTGAAGAAGGTACCTTTAAATTGATCAATAAAATGATTCACTAAGTACTTTTTCTCTTCTTCTGTTTTAGCTCGGTCAATGAGATAACGAATTAAAAGAACTTCATTAACAGTCGATGCTACTTCTGCTACGAAGATTGAATACCCAGCTTTAATTTGTGGCTGATATTGATTTGAATAATAGCTATGCATCGCATGACCCATTTCATGAGTGAGCGTAAATAAGCTGGATAAATCATCTTGATGATTCAATAAAACGAATGGATGAACGCCGTATAAACCTAAGTTATAGGCTCCGGAACGTTTCCCTGGTGTTTCTCTTACATCAATATATCGTTTTTCCTTAAAGCTCTTTAGTGTATTGACATATTCTTCGCCGAGTGGGTACAAGCTCTCCAACATTGTTTCATATGCTTTATCATATGAAATCGTTAGCTTTTGGTTTTTCACTAAGGGGATACTTAAGTCATATTGATGAAGCTCTTGTAAGCCAAGCTCTTTTTTTCGAATATCCATATAGTCATGCAACGGCTGAATATGTGCTTTTGTCGTTTGAATTAAGTTCTCATATACCTCTTTTGGAACGTTATCCGAAAACAGCGCTCTTTCTAAAGTAGATGGATACTGCCTAATTTCAGATGTTGTTTTCGTATTTTTAATTGCTGAGCTTAACGTTGAAGCGATTGTATGTTGTAAATGCATGTATGGCTTATAATATGCTTGGAATGCTTCTTTTCTCTTCTCCCTGTTTTTATCCTCAATTAATTTGCTATACATCCCTCTTGTTAATGTGACCTTTTCACCAGAGTCATTCGTTACGTCACCAAATCGAATGTCAGCATTATTGATCATGCCAAATGTTTGACGCGGAGAGCCTAGCGCATCTCCCATTTTCGATAAAATCTCTTCTTGCTCCTTACTTAACACATGCCTTTTGTATCTGTACGACTCAAGTAACGAATCCTCGAAATAAGTTAATTCTTTTACTTCGTTTATGTAGGATGTAAGCGTAGATTCATCTAGTGATAATAAAAATGGCATAAAGAATGAAGTGGCGCTGCTTATTTTTTGGCCTAAGTGCCTAGCTTTATCTAGAAGTGCTTGAGAAGTTGAAACTCGTGTATCTAAGTCATGTTGTAAAAACGCATACACATATAGCTTGCTATATTCATAGGTTATTTCTTCCTTTAAACTTAGAAACTGGTACAGCTCTTCAGCGTTTGAGATTCTCCCGTTAAAGTCTTCTAGCTCTGAAACCTTTTGGTCAATAAGATTATACTGAGCATACCATTCCTCTATATTTGGGTAAATATCAGCTAAATTCCACGTTTCTTGAACTGGTACATCTTTTCGATTTCGATAGGTTGTCATGTATATTCCTCCTTAATTAAGCTCAAGCAATATAGGGCAATGATCACTTCCAAAAATATGAGAGTGAATATCTGCGCGTTTTAATCGACTTTTCAACTGCTCTGAAACTAGAAAATAGTCAATGCGCCATCCAATGTTTCGTTCTCTCACCGTACTCATATACGACCACCATGTATACATCCCTTCTTTATTTGGATGAAGATACCGAAACGAATCAACAAATCCTTCTGCTAATAATTGCGTCATTTTTTCTCGTTCTTCTTTTGTAAAACCGGAATTCCCACGATTCGATTTAGGGTTGCGTAAATCAATCTCTGCATGCGCTACGTTCAAATCCCCACAAAGAATTATGGCTTTATGAGCATTTAATCTTTTTACGTACGCACGTAAATTATCTTCCCATTGAAGCCGTTCGTTAAGTCGCTTTAAATCTCTTTTCGAATTTGGTGTGTACACATTTACCACATAGCAGTGTTCAAACTCAAGGGTGACGATACGCCCTTCTTCTTCAGAGTCTTGATCAACACCGTATGAAACAGATAAAGGCTTCTGCTTAGTAAATACAGCCGTTCCAGAGTACCCTTTTTTTATAGCATAGTTCCAATACTGATAGTAACCTTCTAGCTGCAAATCGATTTGTCCTTCCTGCAGCTTCGTCTCTTGAATACAAAATACATCAGCATTGACTTCTTGAAAATAATCTAAAAACCCTTTTCGCACACAAGCGCGAATACCATTTACGTTCCACGAAATTAACTTCATAAATTGTCCACGTTCTCCTCACTTAATTTACCTCAGTGTTTAGTGTAGACATTTTGTTACATGAGTTCAAATAATTTAAAGCATATACTTTTCTTTTCAAAGTATTCCTGTTATTTTTTCTTATTTTATACTTTGCAGTTTAAAGGTCAGTTAAAAGAGGTTAATAGAATGCGTGATTTATCATCATTTATTTTTTATTAGTTTTCAAATCAACAAAAAATCCGAACGATTAAGAGGTATCTCTCAATCGTTCGGATAGGTAACTGTTTAACATACCAATATCTCGATCCCCGAACTACTAAAGAAAGTTTCGAATTGTGCCCGCCACAAGTGCATGATCTTCTTCTTGTGACATCCCTGATACTGTCACACTTCCAACTACACCAACATTTTTAATCGATATAGGAAAAGACCCGCCTACCGCTTCAAACTCCTGAGGATCAGCTGCATAAAACTGTTCATAGGAACGGTCTTTTAACTCACAGTATAGTTTCATATAATATGAGCTGTGATGATGACGAAGAACAACATTTGACTTTCGCTTAATCCATTCTTCGTGATCGGGAATGGCACCTTCCATTGCATAATGAAACAAAGTTTGACCATTTCGTTTAATGTTTACCGTGACTGCTTTTCCCTTGCTTTTGGCTGTATCAATGATTGCAGTTCCTATCTGCAAAGCCTGGTCATTTGTAAATTGCTGAAGAACTAATTCTTTTTCTTGCCGAACTACTTTTTCAAGCAGTTTCTCTACCGAATGGTCAGTCAACCTTTTTTCGCCCCTTCGTTAAAATAGACAGCTCGTTTTTCTTTATTACTTTCAAATGCCGCTTCAATCACTTTAATCACATCACGTGCTTCCTCTGCTAAAACGGGAAGCTCATTTCCTCGAAGTAAACTGTCAGCTATTTTTTTATAATAAGTAAGGTAAGATCCGTGGAGGGTTTTAATTTGTTTTTCCTCGCCTTCACCTGTTGTCAATTTTCCGTAATTTTCAGGATTGTCTGCTCCCCACGTATCGTCCTCAGGCTTCTTACCAGACCTTAGCAACTCTTCTTGGCCATCTATACCGTATTTAATGTAGGTTGCTTTTGTTCCATGAACTTGAAAGCGCGGACCGTTGCTTGGCACAATGGCACTTGAGTGCAAAATAACGCGACGGGACCCATATCCAAGCACTAAATGGAAGTAATCATCGGTGCGTGCGCCGTCGCGCTGACCAAACACATCTCCTTGAACAAAGTCAGGCATTCCAAAAAGATCTAAGGCTTGGTCAATTAAATGAGAGCCTAAATCATAAAGAGCTCCTGACCCAGGCCCTTCGTTTTCTCTCCAGCGATCTCGAACAGTCGGACGATAGCGATCGAAGTGAGCCTCATACATCTTAACATCGCCTAATTTTCCTTGTTCAATCAGATGTTTAACAGTTAGATAGTCATTATCCCATCTGCGGTTATGATAAACGCTTAATTTAACATTTTGTTCTTTCGCTAATTGAATTAATTCATTCGCTTCTTTTTCCGATATAACCATCGGTTTTTCAACAATTACATGCTTACCTGCAAGCAGTGCGTCTTCAACCATTTTATAATGCATACCACTAGGTGTTGTAATAATAACTAAATCAATGCTGTCATCCTCTAAAAGTTCAGATAGAGTCCCTACGACCTCAACGTCTTCTAAGTCACCTTTTACTTTTTCAGGATTTGAACTCATGACTTTTGAAATCTGAAATTCTTCCAATACGCTTAAAAGAGGGGTATGAAAGACTGTTGCTGAGAATCCGTATCCTACTAGTCCTACTTTTATTTTTTTCATCTTGTTTCGTCTCCTTTATTAAAATTTGTTACGATAAGCTGCACCTGATTTTGTTCTATTTTTTCTTTTATATCTGCTTCCGGCTCTTTATTCGTAATTAAGACATCAATATCGCTAATATCACATACTCGGTGTAAAAATTCACGTTCAAATTTCTTATGTTCCGCAAGCATAATTACTTGTCTTGCACTTTGAATCATCTGTCTTTTTAAAAAAGATTCTTCTTCACTTGGAGATGTAATACCATCTGCACCGACACCGCACGTACCTAAAAACAGCTGATCTACTTTGTATTCTTGTAAAGTAGAAATGGTTCTTGGCCCCGTAACGTTACGACTTTTACCATTGAACTTTCCGGGTAGTAAAAATATGTCGCACGCCGTATACTGATCCAAAAAATGAATATTATCAATTGAATTTGTAATAACAGTAACGTGCTTTACATCCATGTATTTTGCCATCAATGCAATTGTCGAAGATGTATCTAAGAGCACGTCATACCCCTCAGAAATAAATGAAGCCGCTTCTTTAGCAATTTGTTCTTTCGCTTTTGTAGGTGTTCGTTCACTATAATTTATAATATGACTTGACGATAGCGTCGCCCCGCCTTTTACTCTCATAACCTCACCGTTTTCTTCAAGCTTCACTAAATCACGTCTCGCCGTATCTTTTGAAACGGTAAACATATCGCAAATTTCTTCTAACGTAATGGTACGGTGTTTATGAAGATATTCAACAATCGCACTCATGCGTTGCTCTTGATACACTGAAATACCCTCCTTTTACTTTTATATGAGCTAATTATAGCGAAAAGAAATAAGGAAAACCAGAAAAAAACTTAACTTAATTATTTTTTTTAAGTTTTTAACTTAATTAATGAATCTGTGTTCGTATTTTTTTACACTCGTCCCTATTAGGGATTATTCTTCTGCTCACTTGTGCATCAGCACCTATCATTATGGAATATTCATTGAACGTAGCGAAATAAGCTTGCTTATATAATAAAAAGAACGTTCACAATTGAACGTTCCTTTTACATAAAACATCTTATTATTGAGCTTTCTTTAACTCTACTTGCTGACCGTTAACACCTACAACTGCTTGCTTGATGCGACCTTCTACTTTGTAATCAAACGGTTGTTGAAGCGTCTTTACATAAGCGATTGTAGCTTCTAAATCTTCCGGGCCAACTTCCATATTCTTAGACAGCTCGCCAATTCCGTACTTTGCATTTCCGTACATATAGTTATTTACAACAACTGTATACTCTTTTGTTGGATCCAGTGGCGTTCCATCAGGTAAAGTTAAATCAACTACTTTTAGCGTAGCTGGATCCCATGTGTAATGAAAGCCCGCAACATGAAAATCGAGTCCAGAAGCTGCAATTTGATTATTTAATACCTTTTCAAGATCAGTGCCTGAAAGGGTCACTTTGTTTAAGACATTTCCAAACGGTTGAATAGAGAACAAGTCACCAAACGTTACTTCACCGGCATCAAGCTGAGCACGCACACCACCACCATTCATTAAAGCGAAATCAGAATCCATTGCGTACTTCATTCCATCAGCTAGTAAATTGCCTAACGCAACGTCTCCCACTTCACCGTTTGTCGGGTACCCTTTAGGTAATGTTGTTAATGATTCACCAACAACTTCTGCTTTGATTGGTGCTGTTTTTTCTTCATACTTCTTTAAAATACTTGAAACCGCAGGGTCTGGCGTATAATCCTTTTGATATACAGTCACAATTTCTGCTTGTTTTTTACTAATATCTCCTGTAGTAGGGTCTATTTCAACATCTACATCAGAAAACGCAGAACCGTATGAATACGCTTGAACAATTAATTTATTATCAACAACTTGATTAACTTTTGCATGGTTATGAGCAGCAAAAATCACATCTACTTCATCATCGACTTTTTCTGCAATGTCAGCAGCATCAAACGCATCTGCTCGTCCGTTTTGCACAGATGGGTTATGAGCTAGTACAACAATTGCCTTTACACCTTGGTCTTTTAACTCTTTTGTATACTTGTTAATTGCTGTTGCTTCATCAGTGATTTTTAACGTTTCATTTCCTTTTTGAACAATCATCGAAGGAGTTTCTTGCGTTACAACTCCAATGAAACCAATTTTTTGGCCCCCTACTTCTTTAACTGCGTAAGGCTCGGTAATTAGCTTATTTGTTGAGGTATCATACGCGTTTGCTGCTACAACTGGGAAGTTCATGCCATCGTATCCTGGATTGCCTTTTGGATGATCGCCACCTTTTATCATGCGGTGTAACTCAGCAATTCCCTCATCAAATTCATGGTTTCCAAGCGTACCTACATCAAAGCCCATTGCCTCCATTACTTCAACCGTTGGCTCATCTTGGAACAAAGCTGAAATAAGTGGACTTCCACCAATCATATCCCCTGAATGAACTAAAAGCGTGTTTTCATTTTCTTTTTCACGCTGTTTGATTGCTGCTGCTGTGTACTCCATGCTACCGGCAAGAACACTTTGTCCGTTTAGGGTTAATTTTGTATCCGTATCTAGCTGACCGTGAAGGTCGTTCATTCCTAATAGTTGAACCTTAACCGGATCTGTTGAAGTTCCACCGCTTAGGTTCAGTTTGAAAATTCCAAATCCTTGGTCATTTGTTTTATTTGTGTAAGAAATGTTGCTACCTTCTTTTACATAGCTTTCTCCTTTTGGAGACGATGTAAAGATAACATTCGCTTCTCCTTTAATCGGCGCAATAGACCAATTGTTGTCAGCAGTTGGCGTAATTTCCTTTTGTTCTGTAATATAATCCATTAAGATTTGGCGATTTTCATCTGCCGAATCTACAACTAGCTCACTGCCTTTCAGACCTGGGAAGTTTCCGCCTCCACTTGCACGATAGTTATTTGTTACAACGATAAACTCTTGGTTTAAATCAATTGGCTTACCGTCATACGTTAAGTTCGTAACGCGACTTGAGTTCGCATTAATTACGTTACCATTTCCATCGTATTTAGCTGGCTTCGTTACATCAATTTGATACTGAACACCATCAATTACGTCGAAGTTATATACAGGGAATGACGGGTTTAAAAGCTGCTGCTCTTCCGATTTCCCAGGCGTAATTTGATTAAATTTCCCAGCTGACATTTCAATCCATTCTTTTACAACTGAACCTTTTACTTTAACTGCTTTTAACGTATTATCATACAAATATAAATCGCCTGCGCTGCGAATAGTTAAGTCGCCTTTTTTGATCTCTGTAAATTCATCTACTCCGTTTCGACCAGCTTTAAACGGTGCACCCACTGATAGAATTGGAAGGTCTTTATATTCAGGCTTGTTATCAGCAATATATTTTTCTGCGTACCATTTTTGAGCGTTTGTGACAACTTGAATAGACGGGTCGTCTTGAACAAGCGCAAAGTAGCTGTGAATATCATCCGTTGTTTTACCAATCGGCGTATTTACATAATTTACTGTATCCATATGATCTTTTTGAATTGCTTTTAAAATCTTTTTGTCGGATTCTACCGTACTTTGTGTTACTGTTTTTCCTGTTTGTGGGTCTTTTACATCTTTATAGATCTCTCTTGTTGAAGACTGTGAGTTTATAACGGCCCACTTGCCCTTTTTCTTTTCTAAAGACAGGTCAATTAATCCTAGAGAACCTCCACCATAACCAGCTTGTACCGCTGGCACACCGTTGATTGTTCCTTTTGCATTATCTACGCCTGGAAGCGGCTTTTTATTTGCATCTAAAAATAAGCCATCAAGTGCTGCTTCTGTTTTTGCTGGGAATACTTTATGCGTATGAGAGAATGTAATCGCATCAATACCTTGTACTTCACTTAGCGCATAAATCGTATCTTCAGAGTTATTTTTGTTGCTGCTAAACCCAGAATGAGCTAGAGCAATGACAACATCTGCTCCTTTTTTCTTCATTTCTGGCACAAACTTATTCGCTGTTTCTACAATGTCTTTCGTAATTACTTTACCGTCTAACTTTGCTTTATCCCATTCGTTAATTTGTGGAGGAACAAAACCAATAAAACCTACTTTGATAACATGTTTTTTTCCATTTTCATCTACAACTTTTTTATTTACAATTTTATAAGGTGTAAATTTATTTTTATCATTGTCAGGATTGTTATCATGGTCATCAATATATACATTGGCATTGATGTAAGGGAATTCAGCGTCATTATAAGCTTCTTCCAAATAATCTAAGCCGTAGTTAAATTCATGGTTTCCTAGAGTTGCAACATCGTAATCCATTTCGTTCATTGCTTTAAAAACGGGATGAACTTCACCTTTTTTAAGCGGCTTTACCGTTGCTTTATATGTACCTAACGGTGTGCCTTGAATTAAGTCACCATTATCAACTAATAAACTGTTTTTCACTTCGCTGCGCGCTTGCTTAACAAGCGAAGCCGTCTTCACTAATCCTACTTTTTCATAAGGAGCATCTTTGTAATAATCATAATTTAATAGATTCGTATGAATATCAGTTGTTTCCATTAAGCGCATTTTGACAATTGAATCTTTTTTCCCTGAATGCTTCTCTTTTTTTGCGGATGAATTCTGGTGGTTCTCATGATTACTAGAAGCGGATACAGTAGTTGTTACAATAGGCATTGATAATAATGATAGCGCCAGAGAGGTTGATAATATTTTCTTTGCTTTGTTGTGTTTACTCTTTTTCATGTATCATTCACCTTTCAAGTAGATTAGTAGACTGTTCAAAAAATAGTATAGCAGAAAAGATTTTAATAAGTTGTAAATTTTTCGATTTATTTGTAAACATCTCTTTATGCATTGTTAATATACCTACTTTTTTGGAAACAAAAAGGGAAAACAAGAGTCATTTGTATCGTTTTTATTTTTTTGGATCCTATGTAAAAAAACATCCTTGTACCCTTGCTTTTGTCATATATTCTGACTAAACACAAAAAAATCTAAAATTCTACGAAAGTATTAGCTTATTCGATGAATTAATCAAATGAACAATCAATCAGGATTTCCACCATCAACAAGAAGATAAACCATTATTTTAATAAAATAGCATTCGAATATCAGTTTGATAAGAAACGTTTCCATGACCTAGTTATTTTTACTTATTTTTCATTTTTAATCAAAAAAAAGAACCTAAAACGTCGCTAGATTCTTTTCGTTTCCTACAATTGTTGTATGTCGTTTTGTAATATCTGTATCTCTTTCTCAACTAACGAAACAAATTGTTCGTTTTCTTCAATTTCAAATACGTGTATCGATTTTTGGAGATAGGATAGCCCTTCTTCATTTTTACCAATTTTATATAAGGACTCACCTACTTGGTAATGTAGCTCACCCAATAAATATAACGTTTCATGCTTTACACAAAGTTCTAAGCCAAGCTTCCCGTACTTAATCGATTTTTCATAACGTTCCATTTCACACAACGCTTTTGAGAGTCCATAGAGAATGCGAATTTTCACAAGCGGATCTTTTAACTTTGGAAGAAGCGTAATATGTTGAAGAGCTTCCATATACGTACTAAATGCTTTTTTTAAATGTCCTTCTTCCTCATAAATAATAGCAATACTGTTCAAAATTGCTATTTCCTTTTCAGAATAAAAGTGCTCACTAGTTCGAGTGAACGAAATAGCTCGCTCTAATTTTTCTAGGGCTGTTGGAAAAGAATGATGAATATAATAGTCACAAATCGCTTCATGCCATAAAAAAAACTGAGCATGAAACGGATCTTGAAACATTGGGTTTTCCTTTTCTTTGCTTACTACATGCAACACCATCTCATAATTTCTTTTGCGAATATAATAGCGAATCGTCTCTTTAATTTCTTTAGAATAATCGTTAGGAGTTAGCTCTCCTACTTCAAAAAAATAATTCATGGTTACACCTAGACGCTTTGATATTTTATACAAAATGTCACCTTGAATTGCTTCTGCTCCTGCTTCATACAAATCAAGTTCTTCTTTAGAACATATACCGTCCGAAAGCTCTTCTTGAGATAAATTGGCTATATTTCGTAAATTTTGAATAAGTTTTCCTACATGCTTTCTATCGTTCAAAAAATCACCTTATTTGTTATCAATAAAACCTGTTAAAACAACGTTCTATCATATTTTATAAGTCTATTGTACCATTTTATTCTTTTTTGAATCAACAAAAACAAGAAAATAATTCCAAACATAAAGAGGAAGTAATATTTGCGTATTGAGATTAAGCTCCATATCTACTCCTCGTTTAAAAACAGGAGATGAGGGTAATTTATTCATAAGATCACTTTACTTAAGGAGTTGAAGAGTTTGGTTATTATCTACTTAAGCCTTGCACTTATAATTGTGTCTACTTGTTTTTTCATTTATCGCATTATCACTTTTAAAAAAGAGATAACGCCAACTATGGACCAAATAACAATAGCAAACGAGACTATTCAACATGGTATTTCTTCTATCCAATACCAATCGAATCAGTTATCGGAAACCCAGGCTGCTATTAAAAATGATATTGCTTATAAACAAGCAGCATTTTTATATACAGTTGATACATGTAAAAGAGTAGTAAAAAAAGACGGCTTCCAATAAGAAGCCGTCTTTTTCCTAATCGACCGCTATTTGGTCATTTTTTGTAACAGGAGGTATCGTTCGATCTCGATGATATATCGCGTTAATTTCACCGCCAACAACTAGGATTAAACCGGTTAAGAATAACCATAGCATTAACACGATTACGCCTCCTAAACTTCCATAAGTAGCTGAGTAGTTACCGAAATTACTTACATAAAATGAAAAACCAAGAGACGTAAGCTGCCACAGAAGCGTTGCTGCCACAGCACCAGGCCATACATGTGCAAGAGGAAACTTCTTATTAGGTGCTAACCGGTATAACATAGATAATACAGCAATCGTAATTGTTATACCTATAATCCACCTTAAAACGCTTAAAAACGCCCCAAAGCTAGCTGGCAACCCCCAGCTTACTAGCGCTTTTAAAATAACCCCCCCAAAAACAGGTAAAATAAGTGCCATTACAAGTGTTACAATTAATCCAATTGTTAGGAGTATTGATAAGCCACGCACTTTTATAAATGAACGAGTTTCTTTTACATTATACGCTTCATTCATCGCTCGCATAAATGCGTTCATTCCATTTGATGCTGACCAAATTGTCCCTAAAATACCAATTGTCAACAAGCCACCGTTTGGGTTATTGATAAACTGAACGACATTTTCTTTAAATATATCTGCTGTTTCACCTGGCATAACGCTTTCTAATACGCTTATCGCATCGTTTGTATCAATAGATAAATATGGTATTATTGACAAAAGCAAAATGAGCATCGGAAACAGCGAAAGCATGTAGTAATATGCTTGCTCTGCTGCAAGTCCAGTAGCATTATCCTTTTTAATCTCAGTTATTAGTTTTTTTACAAAACCAATGATGCCTTGCATTGAATCCCCCATTTCATAACTTTTCAACTTGTTCTTTCCCGGTTTCTCTTCTCTGTAATCCTATTTCTTTGCTTCTCTTTGAAGAGGTAACGTACAGCATCGAAACGATCCTCCTGATTTAATAATCTCCGAAATATCAATTTCAACCACTTCAAACCCTCTTTTGCGAAGCGTTTCATTCACTTGATTATTTACAGGTAAACTAATGACCGTTTTATTTCCAATTAAAAATACGTTCGTCCCCAATGTAAACTGCTCTTCTTCCGTTACTTCAATTAAATCAAATCGTTCATTTAATAAAGCGATTTCCTTTTTATCAAGAGCATCGGGATAAATTAACGCTTCTGTTTTAGAAATAATATTAAAAACACAGTCTAAGTGTAAATATCCATCTTTAATAGGAACTGGTATAACGTTCATGTGAGGAAGCTTTGCCTGAACCTGCTTGGTAGCCTCAATAGTCGTTCTACCACTTACGCCAATATAAATATCCTCTCCGTTAATAATTACATCGCCGCCTTCAATTGAGTCATCCCTTACTTGATAATAAGGCAAGTGATGATTGTTTAACCATTCTCTCAAATAGGCTTCTTCACCTTCACGAATATCGCTGCCCATCTTAGAAACAAGAATTACGTCGCCAAGAACATATCCAATATCTCGTGTAAACACTTGTTCTGGAAACCTTTTGTCTGCTTTTAGCTCAATAACGTTAATACCTTGTGTACGAAGATACTGTACAAATGTTTTATGCTGCTTACTAGCTTTGTTTTCATCAATATTTTCTCCAGCATAGTGCTTTTGTGTTTCATTAATGACTTCTTTAATTTCCATATATGTAGGAGGACAAACAATTACTTCTTTTAAAACGTCATATTCCGTTTGACAAAAGAATTTTTTTTCTAGATTCATTAAAACACCTACCCAAATGATTGTATAGTGTAGTGTTCCTTTTTTATGAAGAAAATAAACAAGTTTTTCTTTGTTACAACTGACAATTAATTTGCTACTAAATGTGCCAAATAACTTCTATTTGTATGAGTGATTGTTATAAAATAGGCTAGTAGTTATATAGAAATGGAGGTTATTATGAAAAAGCTATCTACAGTTTTATATCGATATCGTAAACTTTTTTTAGCTATATGGATTGTTTTGATTGTTACATTTGGTTACTTCGCCCTCAAGCTCCCATCTGTCCTTGGAGGTAATGGCTTTGAGATGGACGGTGAATTTAAGCAAACACAACAGCTTCTTGTTGATGAATTTGACGTCAGCGAATCTCAAGCGATTGTTTTATTTGAAACAAACGGTAACGTCTCAAACAAAGAACTTATTAAGAGCGCAAGCAATTACTTAGAGAACATTAATAAAAAGGACTATGTATTAAAAGTTGATGCTCCTTCTCTAGATAGTGATACCGTTGATGGTAACTTTGCGTATGGCATTATTCATTTCAACAAAGCAGCGGTTGATTTAGACAATGAAATGAAGGCGCTTCGAGATATTCCAATTGAAAACGATAAAATTAGCGTGAAACTAACGGGTGAACCTGTTATTGTTCAAGATATGAATACAGCTAGCCAAAAGGATTTAGCAAAGGCTGAAGCAATTGGAATCCCTGTAGCACTCATTGTTTTATTACTTGCTTTTGGTGGCGTGGTTGCAGCTGGTATTCCTTTAATCATCGGCATCGTGACGGTTATTACGACAATGGGAATCGTCTATTTCTTTCATCATGTAACACCATTGTCCATCTTTATCTTAAACGTTGTACCAATGATTGGATTAGCTTTAAGTATTGATTTTGCCCTTCTATTTATTAATCGTTTTAAAGAAGAGCTCGCACATAATAGCGTAGAAAATGCTGTGAAAAAGACCGTTCAAACAGCTGGACGCTCTGTCATTTTCTCTGGACTATGCGTATTCATTGGGCTTGCTGGAATGTTATTCATACAAGTAGACATTTTTCAAAACGTAGCGTTAGGAGGCATGGCTGTTGTATTTGTAGCTGTCTTATCAGCCATTACATTACTGCCAGCTATTCTAGCAATGCTTGGTGAAAAGGTAAATCGATTGCGTATCCTACGCACAAATGATCAATCAGGTCAATCAAAATGGCGTTCTTTTGCTCATTTTGTAATGAAACGACCAGTTATTATGACACTTATGTCCCTTGTTATTTTATTAACAGCTCTTCTTCCTATTAAGGATATGCAGCTGGAAATTCCATCTTCTGAAGCTCTACCAGATAACTATGATTCCAAGAAGGCTTTAGAAATTTACAATGAGCGCTTTACAGATGAAGCCACTACAGACGTCTTCTTTGTATTAAAAAGCAATGAAGATATGTTAGCAGAAGATTCCCTAAATGATGTTGTATCGTTTATTCATCAAATAGAAAAAGATGATTTAGTCGCAAAAGTTGACTCTTTACCTACTGCATTAAAAGTAGATTCCGGGGAAGAACTTAGCCAGCTATTGAACAACCAACAGCTAAAGGCTCAAACCAAGCCCGCAGTTGATACATTTGTAAACAATGATTATATGCTTATCAAAGCAACGTTAGACACGAAACAAAGCTCAAAGGAAGCAAAGGATTTTGTAAAGACGTGGGCCTCTAAAACTCCGGGTGATCTGGAACTGTATGTAGGCGGATATCCAAAGTTTGAACAAGAAATTTTTGATGAAATATACGAAAAAGCTCCTTACGGCTTATTGCTGGTCCTAGCATCTACTTATTTAATCCTTATGATTGCCTTTCGTTCCGTTTTAATTCCATTGAAAGCAATCATTATGAACATTTTAAGCTTAACAGCTACTTTTGGTTTGCTTGTTTGGCTGTTCCAAGGAGGACATCTCGGTTTAACAGAGTCTAATATTGCTTTAGTCCTTCCCGTATTTGTGTTCGGACTAGTATTTGGATTAAGTATGGACTATGAAGTATTCTTAATCTCACGCATTCATGAAGTGTATGAACAAACAGGCGATAATAACCTAGCAACTGTTGAAGGATTAGCTTCAACAAGTAAAATTATTACAAGCGCCGCCCTTATTATGATTGTAATTACAGGTGCATTTGCCTTTACTGGTATTACACCTGTCAAACAAATGGGCGTTGGTATCGCCCTTGCTATCTTTATTGATGCTACGGTTGTTCGAATGCTGCTTGTCCCTTCTCTTATGAAACTATTAGGCAATGCAAACTGGTGGTTTTTTGGAAAAAAAACTACGAAAGCAAACACACAGCTAAGTAAATAAAAAATAACCCTGCAATTTGCAGGGTTATTTTTGGATAGCAAACAAATCTTCTAAACGATCACTCATATAACGATATGAATCTTCAACGCCTAAGTTATAGAACTCAATAGCAATTTTATCAACAAAGAAATCAAGCAGTAAACTCGCTGCTAACTCTCCAATTTCTTCATCACGTTCGTTTAAAAAATATGTTTGAATTTCTTCAATCAATGCTTTCTTTTTTTCTTTTGATATTGTTAAGGCCTGACTCATCCTTGTCTTACCGTTGCGTAAGCAATAATGCCTTCCTCGTCATCTAACTCTAATTCCAAGCCTGTTGAAAATGGATCAATGTTCATCTGTGTATCTAACCATAAACGCAGTGCCTCAATGATATTTAACGTAATATGAACCTGTTTTCGGTCATTTACGTATGACTCGGCTGAAAAGCCATAGTCATCATCATACATCAATTCAATCTCAACTTCGTGAGGTTGCACTTGCTTTTTATCAGCAATATAAAGACACATTGCATTGATAATGTCTTGTTCTGAAATTTTTAGTTTCTCCAAGAGTTCACTTCCTGTTCTTTACGCTTGTTACGTTTAATGCTTTGAAACAGTCGAATGACGATTAAAATAAGTGCTACAATTGCTAATGCATTAATTAAGAAGCCAATTACTGGACCTAATGCACCTAGATTTCCTAACATACTACCAAACAGTAATCCTGCAAGCCCACCGAATAGTAGTCCTTTCATTAAACCACCGCGATTAGAACTTGCTGTGTTCGTTGATTTTGAGTTATTGGTTGTGTTGTTCTTTTGATTTACAGAAGAGTTACTGTTTGTATTATTATTGTTGTTCTTAAACATACTTGGTTGATTGCTGTTTCCGCTATCAAAAGAACGCTTTCCTGATTTATAACCTTTTGCGCTTACAATGGTTGAGCTATCCTGAACCAATGCCCCACCTACTGGTGAAAACATAATCGTAAGCGTTACACAAGCTGCTAGTACTTTTTTCAACATAGATTTTTTCCCCCTACTATATAGTTACATACGCAAAATTTTCTACGTAACTTGTACTACGTTTCATCGTATCAAAAGGTTTCATTTTTTTATATAAAAATGAAACAATTGCCCAAAAACGTTCACAATCTTATCATTTGTTGCCCGCATACCAAAAAGACTGCTCAAATCCATGTTACAAAGGATATGAGCAGTTTCTATAAACCTCGTATTTTATTAATCAATTACTTTTGGATTGTGAATCACTTGTAACTCTTTCGTTGCTTGTTGCATTTCACTTTTACAAAGCGGACAAGTTGGTTGATCACCGCTCTTAAAGTTGTCACGAACCCAACAATTACAGCTATCTGACGTACATTCCCATACTTTTGTTTCTTCAATTACAGCTGGTTCAACATTTTTTCGGTTATACATAGACATAATCTCCTTTTAAAGTAATCTACTATCCGTCTTCATATGGGTATCATCATGAGTTTATTAAAATGGAGCATATCGGTAAATGACCTATCGTGAAGATTTAATATTATCATGAGAGAAACGAATCAAAGATGGAGTATTATTATAAGATTATAAGCGCATGTTTGTCATAAAGCATCTACGCTTATATGAGGATACAATAGTAAAAAAATTACGTATTTTTATTATAGCAGAGTTTAGAAAAAAATTCAATAATACTATATTTTCAGGGAATTGACAACTATATTTTATAAACTACATAAAAGAAACTCAGCATCTCTGCTGAGTTTCTTTTACATAATTACTTTTATGAAATTAGCGTACTTGACCATTTCCGCTCATTACATACTTAATCGTTGTTAGCGCCGGTAAGCCCATTGGTCCTCTTGCGTGAAGTTTTTGAGTTGAAATTCCAATTTCTGCTCCAAAACCAAGCGCACCACCGTCTGTAAAGCGAGTTGAAGCATTATGGTAAAGAGCTGCTGCATCTACTAACGCCATAAACTTCTTCACAACACTTTCATCTTCTGTAATTACAGCTTCTGAATGCTTCGTCCCATATACTTCAATGTGTTCAATTGCTTCATCTACGTTTGAAACAACCTTCATAGCAATTGCAAGGCGTAAATACTCCTCTGCCCAATCCGTTTCTTTTGCTTCTTTAGCACCAGGAATTGTAGAAACTGTTAGCTCATCACCAAATACTTCAATATTAAAGTCTTTAAACGCTTGAATTAAACGGCTGCTGTTTTGCTCAAGCCACTTTTCATGAACTAATACCGTCTCAGCTGCGTTACATACCGCTGGGCGATCTGTTTTAGCATTGATTAGAATTGAAATAGCTTTTTCAACGTCTGCATGTTCATCGATGTAAAGGTGACAGTTCCCTACTCCTGTTTCTAATACAGGAACAGTGGCATTGTTTACAACAGCCTGGATTAATGATGCACCGCCACGTGGAATTAATACGTCAATATGCTCTTTCATCGTAAAGAGCTGCTGCGTTGCTTCACGATTTGTGCTTGCAATAAACTGGACAGCTTCTTTAGGAATTTCTGTTTTATCTAATGCTTTATGCATGACTTCGACAATGGCTTTGTTGGAATGGATGGCAGACGAGCCACCTTTTAATACAATTGCATTACCTGATTTTAACGCCAGACCTGTAGCATCCACCGTTACGTTCGGTCTCGCTTCATAAATCATTCCAATTACTCCAAGCGGAACGCGAACTTGTTTAACATTTAGACCATTTTCGAGCGTCCATTCAGTTAAGATATCTCCAGTTGGGTCATCAAGCTTTGATACCTGCCTTAATCCATCTGCAAAGTCTTTTACACGTTCAACAGATAATGCTAAACGATCCATTAATGCATCATCAAAACCTTTTTCTTTTCCATTTTCTAAATCTTTTTCATTGGCTTTTAAAATGTCATCCGTGTGCTCTTCAAGTACATCTGCAATTGTTAAAAGCGCTTTGTTTTTTTGCTCTGTTGTTAATAGACTAAGCTGTTTTGCACCTTTTTTAGCTAACACCGCTTGTTGCTTAACCGAAATATCTGCCTTTACCTGTACCACAAAATCACTCCTGGATAAGATTTACAATATTTTTTTAATATTATGATTATTTTTTTTACATCATTATACCATAGATTTGTTGCTCTTCGATTGATTAATTAAAGACCCACAGGAATCGGAATTTCGACGTGACAAACCAATCCTTCACTGTCAACCACAGGTTCATTGATTTCTTGGTTTTGAGCCAATTCTTCGGAAGAATAGTTCGAAACACCTAATGCAAGCTCTTGCTCATCAACATCTAAGATTCTAACAACTGAGTCTTCTTCAAAATGACCTTTTATAAACTTAATATGCTCTCGTAGGAGCGGCTTCTTTTCCTCTACAATAACCGTTCTTGCTTCGTCTTTAATAACTATTTCCCCTTCAGGTCCTGAGTTAAACGCAATCCACTGTTCTTTTTGACTTAAGTTAACAGCATCTTCTCCGGCTTCAAAATACGTTCCAACTGCTTCACCTAACACGGCTTCTGTTAAAATATTTGGAACTCCTGCTTTTCCAAGGAATGACGGAATTCCAGAAGCCATTGAAATTTTAAATGCATCGATTTTTGATCGCATACCACCTGTACCAACTGAACTTCCAGAGTCTCCAGCGCCTTCTTCAATTTCTGGCGTAATTTCAGATACATGTGATAATAACTCTGCATCTGGATTTTCACGAGGATCTGCGCTGTATAGTCCGTCAATATCAGATAGGATAATAAGTAGATCCGAATCAACTAATCCTGCAACTTTAGCAGATAACGTATCATTATCCCCGAACTTCAGACGGTTAATAGTTACCGTATCGTTCTCATTAACAATTGGGACAATTCCTCGCTCTAACAAGACGTTAATGGTATTACGTGCATTGTTATATCTGCTTTCGTCAGAAAAATCATCCCTTGTAATTAAGATTTGTGACGCCACGTAACCATGAGATAAGAACAGCTCGGAATATGCTTCCATTAAAAGTCCTTGGCCAATGGATGCAGCCGCTTGTTTTTCAGGTAATGAGCTAGGTCTTTCTAAACAACCAAGCTTTCTGTATCCTGCCGCTACCGCACCCGATGAAACAAGCAGCACCTCATGACCTTGATCTTTCAATTCAACTACTTGGTCAACAAGGCGCTCCAATTTCTTTCGACTAATCTCACCGTGTGAACTTGTTAAAGAACTGCTTCCAATCTTAATTACAACCCGCTTCTTACCATCGGGACTCATCAAATCACTCCTAGTTAATTCATTTCGTTTGTTTATTTTATTGATTTATAAATATGAGGGTAATAACGAAGAATATGAAGTTATGGTTTGCTGGATACCTTTTCAAGCTGTTCACTCATTTCTTTTGAACGGTTTGATGCTCCTTTTACCGCGCGCATAATTGCCGTGCCGCCACCATGTTCTTCAAGTGCTTTCAAGCCTGCTGCTGTTGTGCCGTTTGGAGACGTTACGTTTTCCCGAAGCTCTGTTGGCGTTTCGTCGCGCTCCATCATCATTCTTGCCGCACCATATATGGTTTGTGCTCCGATTGCTCTGGCTACTTCTGGATCTAACCCCTCTTCTTTGGCTACTTTTTCAATATGCTCCATTAAGAAATAAAAGTACGCTGGTCCACTACCGGCAATGCCTGTGAAAATGTCCATTTGTTTCTCATCAATAACGTAAACTTGACCAATTGACGATAGTAGCTCTTTTGTTAAAATGACTGAATCCATTGCTGTATATTGTCCTGGAGATATTGCTGTAGCAGATTGTTGAATCATACTTGAGGTATTTGGCATCACTCGAACAACTTGTTGTTCTTCATGCAATAGATCTTCCATAAAGGCTGTTGAAATACCAGCTAGCACTGATAAAACAACTTGATCTTTTGTGATATTGGGTTTTAAAGAGGATAATGCTTGCTCAGCATCTTTTGGTTTCATTGCTAAAATGAACACATCAATATCCGTCATGTCTAAATTAGCTCTTTTTCTTGTTTGAATACCGTATTTATTTTCCAATTCTAAGAGGCGTTCTTCATTGCTGCGGTTTGTTACCACAATATTTTTTGCTGGAACAATGTTAGAATCAATCATACCAGAAATCATTGCTTCTGCCATTGACCCGGCACCTAGAAAAGCAATCTTTTTTGTTTTAATCATCAAATCTCCCCTGTCAAATGTTCGTATTTTTGTTCGTATTCTTTCAACGGTAACTATCGTAACACGCTCAAAATGACTGTCAACCTGTCGACAAGGTAGAAATAATGCTATCAGCACATAGTACAAAAGAGATGAAAACGAATTCAAAATTATTTTTCAACAAATTTCTCTATTAGAAAATCCTCCAGAAATCGACTTTTTTTGCTACTTTTATGTTTATGCTTGATAATTGAGGGTAAATTACTTATTTTGGATGTTTTTCAATAATTATAAAGAAATTTACAAAACAGGATTTGAACAGACCTTAAGATTTGCTAAAATACATATATGGATATTTTAGAATTTTTTTCTTTATTTACCTCATTTAAGAATTTCTAATGAGATTTCAGTCTGTAGATAATGATTAGCTTTCTACTCAATGACAGATGAAGAAAACTTTCGCTGACCATTAATACATTTATACTATTATCGGTAAAATTCACTCCTAACATATAGAAAACAGAATTTCACCGGAACTTGGAGGTCACAATATGAAAAACAAAACGTTTTCTACCATCTTATCACCTGAAGTACATAACCAAAAAGCCATCCATGTCGTAGGAATTGGGGCTTCGGCTGGTGGTCTAGATGCAATTGAGCAATTTTTTGCAAATATGCCTTCTTCAAACGGCATGGCTTTTATTGTTATTCAGCATTTATCATCAAAATATAAAAGTTTTATGCCCGAGCTTTTAGCCAAAAAAACCAATATGGATATTGTTCAAATTGAAGACGGTATGACGTTACAAGAAAATACTGTTTACCTAGCTGCTCCTCACTATTTTGTTACTTTAAAAGGCTCTGTATTAGAGCTAACACCTTACGATCAAAATGAACAAGTGAAATTTCCAATTGATAAACTCTTTTCATCTTTAGCTTTGAGTCATAAAACAAACTGCACGGCCGTTATTCTATCTGGAAAAGGAAACGATGGGACAGAAGGCGCTAAGCTGATTCGCGCAGAAGGCGGAACCGTTTTAGTTCAGGATGAAACAACTGCAAAATACCCAGATATGCCTCATAGCGCAGTCCAAGCTCACTTAGCTGATTATATTCTTTCACCCTCAGCTATGCCTGAACTAATTCAAAACAATCTACTAAACTATGACTTTCAATACAATGAAGAAACTCTTCAATATATTTTCACATTAATAAAAAAGAAAACTGGAATTGATTTTTCTCTTTACAAAAAAAATAGCGTGCTTAGGCGCATTGAAAAGCGAATGTCTTTATTAGATACTCCATGTGAGACGCTGGAAGTTTATCGAGATTATTTAAATGCTCATCCTGTTGAAATTGTTGATCTTCAGCGTGATTTATTAATTGGCGTAACGCAATTTTTGAGGGATAAAGAAGCTTTTTCATTAATTGAAGAACAGGTAATCCCCAAGATTGTAAATCGAAAAATTGAGCGTAAAGAAGATGAAATTCGCATTTGGGTTGCAGGCTGCTCCACTGGCCAAGAGGCTTACTCACTAGCTATTCTATTTCATCAATATTTATCAACTGTTAACCATTATTTCGATGTTCGAATCTTTGCAACAGATATTGACAAGCAAGCGATTAAAGTTGCGAGTCAGGGAATTTATACAGAAGATAACTTAAGCGTGTTTTCAGAAGAACAAATCAGTCAGTACTTTGAACCAACAAAGCATAATTCTTATCAAGTAAAAAAAAGCATTCGCAAAATGATTGTATTTGCTCCACATAATATTGCAAAGGATTCACCGTTTGTTAACGTTGACTTAATTAGCTGTCGGAATATGTTGATTTACTTTCAAGCTGAGTTACAGCAGCGAATTTTATCGCTCTTCCACTTTTCATTGACAGATGAAGGGACTTTATTCTTAGGACCTAGCGAAACAACAGGAAAGCTATCTAACTTATTTCAACCTATCAGTAACAAGTGGAAAGTATTCAAAAGCACAGGTCAACCGAACAGACAGCTAGCTAGCTCATTTAAATTATCAAAGTCAATTTCTAACGACTCAACAATGACACATGCGCCAATACCTAACCAGCTTTATAAACCACTTCCTTCTTTGCAGTTGGATAGCATGTATCAAGCATTAATCAATAACTTTATGAGTCCTTGTCTTGTTTTAAATGAATATAATGAAGTAATTTTCTGCTCTAAAGACGCTACAAAGCTAATTAATGTCCCAGCTGGAAAAATTCATTACACAATCTTTAAAATGGTTCCCGTACACGTTTCATTAGCGATTGGAGCTGCTATAAAACGTGTCAAAGAGCAAGGAATTAGCGTTTGTTGTCAAGATATTGACTTTATTATTGATGGATCTACAAGACGGTTTAATTTGACCGTCTCTTCGTTTCCAACAAATGATTCACTCCACCTGCTCGTATTTGACGAGCAAGAAGTAATTGGTACTTCTGCTATAGAAGAGACTTTGTACTTAAATCAAACAAGTACTATTAATGAATTATTAATTGATTTAGAGCAAGAGCTACACTATACGCAACAGCATTTACAAACAACGATTGAAGAATTAGAAACAACAAATGAAGAATTAAAATCAACAAATGAGGAGCTAATTGCTTCTAACGAAGAACTTCAGTCTACAAACGAAGAACTTCAATCTGTCAACGAAGAACTGATTAGCGTTAATAATCAATATGAACGCAAAATTGACGAATTAACAGATTTGAATAATGATATTGACAATCTATTAATTAGTACAACTATTGCTACAATCTTTTTAGATGATCAGCTTCATATCAAACTGTTTACACCGGAAACGAAAAAGGTTATTAACGTGCTACATCAGGATGTTGGAAGGCCTTTCTTTCATATTTCCCATAACCTGCGTTATAACAACTTAGTTGATGATGCTCGCTATGTACTGCAGTCAAACGAAACCATTCACAAAGAAATTCAAAGTGATAACGGACAGTGGTACAGTATGAAAATGATGCCTTATCGCACAACAGAAAACTTAATTAACGGCGTGGTTATTACATTCATTGATATTACGGAAATTAAGCGTTCAAATGAAGAGCTAGCAATTACTTCGTTTGCTGTTGCCCATAGCCCAACAAGTATCTTTATTACGGATCATCAAGGTCAAATTAAATATATGAATCAAAAGTTCACAGAATACAAAGTTGATTTTAAAGAAATGTTTGGCATGCACGTATACGACTTTTATACAAAGCAGCTAGGAGTTAAAAACTTCCCTTCTATCTGGAATGAAGTATATCGTGGAAAGAAATGGAATGGTGAGATTTCTTATACAAACGATGACAGTGAAGCCGTTTGGCAGCGTTTATTATTAATGCCGATTAAAAATGAAGCAAATGAAGTGCTTCATTACATTGGATTAAGCGAGGATATCTCTCAGCACAAACAATCTGAAATCATGCTGAAAAATTCTGAAATGCTATCTGCTTTAGGACAGCTAGCAGCTGGAATTGCGCATGAAATCCGCAATCCCTTAACGTCATTAAAAGGCTTTTTGCAGTTGATGCTTCAAGAAGAAAAGTACAAAAAAGAATATATTGACGTAATGATGTCAGAGTTTAACCGTTTGGAACTCATTATCAGCGAGCTATTGATTTTAGCGAAGCCTGAAGTGGTAAAGTATGAGCACAAAAACATTAGCACAATCTTAATGGATGTCTGTACCCTTCTTCATACACAAGCCATTATGAAAAACATTACAATTACTAGTAATATTGCTGATGACCTTCCTACAATGTATTGTATTGAAAAAGATATGAAGCAAGTATTTATTAATATGGTGAAGAATGCAATTGAGGCAATGGACAATCCAGGTTCAATTTACGTTAATGCAAACTATGACCTTACGGATCAACGAATTGTTGTACATGTTATTGATGAAGGTAAAGGAATGCCAAAAGAACGTTTAAAAAGAATTAGCGAACCATTCTTTACTACCAAAGAAAAAGGAACAGGGCTTGGACTAATGGTGAGTCATAAAATCATTAGCAATCACAAAGGAACCATTTTCTATGATAGTGAAGAAAACAAAGGTACTACCGTTGAGATACGCTTACCCCTCTCTTAATTAACGGCGGCATTCTTTTCATTTAATTGACATAAAAGCTCGTCTATAATTTCATGTGTATGTGAAAGCTGAGTAACGATTAAATCGAAGTACTCAGCTTTTTCAGCTTCAATTACATCCGGATGAATAATCGTCAATAAATCTAATACCGTCTTTACATTTCTTTTCATTTCCCGTAGCTGACGCTTAGATGAGAGTGAATGAAGCTGAGTAATGGTGTCTTGATCTTCTTCAATAACAGTCAATGTTTGCTTTGCATGTTCTGGCTCTTGAATAATCATACTTCTAAATTGGTTTAGCGTTGACTGAATATTTGTCATATATTCATGAACGGGATAACAAATAAATACATCCTGGTTATTATACGCTGCTGGTTTATAGTAAACATCAAATAAAGCAACCGGATTATCAAACGTAACCATATTAAGTTCCACACGCTTTTCTTCTCGTTCTCGAACGAGAGTTTTTAGCTTTTGATGACTATCTTTATCAATTATGTCGGCTATTTCATGAGCTGGTAAAAATGTTTTAGTAACGCTCGGTGTAAAATCAATGATTCGTCCATTTTTATCCACAATAAATAACGGAACGGGAATAGCTTCAAGCGATAATGACGTCATATTTTTTCCCCCGATACAAGAGACTGCTTCAGTGCGTTTTCAAGCAGCCACTGCTCAAATTGTTCAACCTTATTAATAAATACGGTTTGTGTTGAACCATATCCAGTTAGATCATAATGTTGAAGTAACCTACCACCTACTAAAACAGTCGGTGGATAAGCTAAACTTTCTATTTCGTTAATGTATTGCTTTAAGCTTGGCAACAAATGTACCTGTGAAATAGATATTCCAACAACTTCTGGCTTCCACTTTTCAATGCTGTTAATAGCGTATGGTAAAGGAAGATTAGCTCCTAAATTTTTCACTTCCCACCTATATTCTTCAAGCAAAGACGCCAACATCTTCAGACCGATATAGTGCTCTTCTCCTTCGACACAAAAAAGCAAAGCACGCTTGCTTGGAAGCTTATCTTTGTTCAACGTAAACTGTAGTCGAGCAAGTACATAATCACATGTCGCGGTAGCCAAATGTTCATCAGCAACTGAAATTTTATTCTCTTGCCACCATTGTCCAATCTGATACATAGCATTGGTTATTAAAAGATACGTATCCAATAAGGACGAACCATTTTCTAGATATGAACCCACGATCAACCAACTTTTTTGTATCTTCCCTTCTACAAGTGATTTTGCTAATACTAAGGGGGCTTGGTTGTCCAAAGTGAACACACCCTTTCTCTTTTAGATAGAAAGCAAATCTTTCGGTAGCGCCTCTTTTTTACATGACGGACAGTAAGCGTAAACACCTTCTCGAAAAGCAACTTCAACCTCTTTGTTGCAGGCTTTACATTCAGCAGTTACATACCTTAAATAATCTTGGAAAATTTTCCTCGTTATACCACCTGTATTCCCACAGTGATGACAAACAAACCGAACTTTTCCTTTTACTGTCACTTCAGCGTCTCGAACGCTATGACATTCCGAACATCGATCCCATATACTTAAGTAGTCTGCTAATGAATATCCTATTTTATTTATCTGCAGCCAATCTTGCCTTGAATGACTAAAAACGGGCGTCATATCCACATAACTTAAGAACATTTGGACAAAGTCTAAGCACTCAATGCGAACGGTTAAAGGAATAGAGTTTCCTTGATTACTCTCGTTGCTACACCACAAACACTTCTCATCCATCGCAAAGATAAAAAAAGGAAGATGAGAAGGTATAACTTCAATTCCTTCTTTGACCTTAAGCCTTCCAGGTTCTTTTGTCAAAATTGTAACCGTTCCCTGAAATTTATTAATCGCTTCCCAAAGCCTATTTGGCCATTCTTTTATAGTAGGCAACACGATAAACAATTTATTTTTCGCACGTCTAATATCCATTACTATCTTGTCAACATCCATTCCTTTACGCCAAATTAGCTGGCTATCTTGAATCATTTCTTTCAAATATTCATTCGGTTGGTAGATGACATTTTGTTCATTCATATATTGAAGTAGCTTAAAAAGCAAGCGCTCTTTAGGCAAACGTTTAGCTAAGTAAGGAACGTCACCTATCATAATAAATTTTCCTTTTGCTCTTGTAATTGCTACGTTTATAAGGCGGTCTGCTAATTCATTTGTAAGAAGCATGCCTGGCTTTGAAAAAGGATGACTATCAACCGCATCAAAAATCATAAGGTCTTTTTCAGAACCTTGAAACTTATGAACCGTTGCAGCAAGAATATGCTCTTCAGGAATCGTTCCTTTTACTAGGTCTCTTACAAGCTGCGCTTGTGCTCGATATGGGGTAACATAACCTAATGATGTAATTCCACTTTTAAATGCGCGAATAAGCAAGCTACTTGAAATAAAAGCAGACACTAAGTTATACCGTGACCCCCCATTTTTTTCTTTTTGAGCAAATGTCTTAATACCGCTTGTATTCAGAAGTACAAGAGCTTTATCTACAAACGGTTTTAGTTGAGCAACTGCTTCTCGCTGTACTACAGATGGATGATCGCTTACTTTACCACCATATACATGAGCGTTTGTAAACGCTGAAATATTTGGATGCATACGACGTTGCTGCTTTAATATTACTAAATGTGGATGCCAGTTTCCTTCATGAATTTGTGCTGCAATCCCCGATTGTTCAAATATATCACGTCCTAGTGCTTCTTTCACATACGCATGCTTTGATTGAGAAACGGCTGGAAGTTGCTTGAAATCTCCACAAACAACAATGTGCTTACCTAAAGAAGCTGCTAAAGCCACTTGTGGCGTATAAGCCATACTTACTTCGTCTACAATTACTACATCATATTCTTTTTCATAAACCGATGCGTCCGTTGCCATTTTAGTTAATGTTGTTCCAATAATGACTGCTTTTTGTACCAGCTCTTTTTCCAGCTCTGCCATCTCCTGCTTCACGCTAGTGAGCTTCTTTTTAACCTGTTGAATTTCACGCTCTTTAGAAGGATATCTTGTTAAACGTACATATTGTTCTTGCAGGTCCTTTCCTTTTCTTGCAAGATCTGGATGCTCGTGTTCAACTAATAGAGTCGTAGAAAGTTTTGTTTGAAGCTCTTCATTTGCCATAGCTCCATAACGTACAACCTCTCCTTTTTTCCACTTATGCTTCGCTTCAATACGCATTAATGCTTCGTTCATTAATACATCAACCGCTGCATTGCTGTGCGACACTACCAAGACACGCTTCTTCTTTCGGTACATGCTATTAATAATACGTGAAAGCGTATATGTTTTTCCTGTTCCAGGAGGCCCCCATAAATACGTTGTTTGATTATGGTGAGCTCTCAATAAAATCTCATGAAGATCATTTTTTATTTTGTATTCTTCATGATTCACCTTCGCTGTACCCGCCATTAAACGTTTAACTCTTGCACGCTTTTTCTTATAGTCTTTCAGTTCTTCTAACCGGTCAATCAGTGCCTGTAAAAGCTCCCATGGTTCATTGAACAAGTACAAGACAGGAACATCTGCCCCTAAATAGACCCCTACTTTTATATATACTTCGTGCTTTTCATGAGCTAAAATCTCGCCATCAAGCTCTGCATCTTGAACCCTTACACGCATGCTCGTTCCATCTATTATGTGAAAAAAGCGTACCATCTGAAAACGGTACACAAAAGCTTCTCCATATCGTCCTACGTATTCACCGTTAACTAGCTGCTCTTTTCTCCCTCCTTCTTTCTTTAAGTGGCTAATTTCCATTGATAAAGCCCGAACCCACTCTTTTAAATACTGTGAAACTGTTTTTTTCAATTGAGTTAAGCACTGTCTCAAGGTTTTTCTAACAGTGCCTTTCACCTCCAACTCATTCGTTCCGTTCTCTACAACTTTTCTATTCTAGCATGTTCCAACACTTTATGCAGTCACAAAATCTGACATGGATTTCCTATTTTTTCTATCATTAACTATTGATAGGACTTTATATCTACAAATAACGACAAAAAACACACAATTTTTCTCCTTTATTTTCTTTTTTGTAACAAACTATCTATACTATTGAAACATTCCTGTCACATAAGATTGATAGAATGGTAATAAATTCATAGTCACAAAGGAGAAAAAAGAATGAAAAAACATATTTTTTCACTTGGTGCAACGGCACTTGTTTCAATGGGAATTGCAGGCATGGCATCAGCAGACGCGGAAACTTATAAAGTTCAGTCAGGAGACACGCTTTATAGCATTTCAAAAAAATACAATGTATCAGTAAAAGACCTACAAGCATGGAATAACTTATCATCCACTATCATTTATGCAAATCAAACCTTACATATTAGTAGTTCATCTGACACGAATACAGCATTACCATCACCCTCTACGTCTCAAAATACACATAAAGTTCAATCAGGCGATACGCTTTATCGTATTGCAAAATCTCACGGCTTATCGGTTGAGCAATTAAAACAGTATAATAACCTATCATCCAATGTTATTTACGTGAACCAAGTGTTAACTGTAAATGGCTCCAGCGCTGTAACAGCACCGGCAGATGAAAAAATAGAACAACCAGAACAACAAGCTCCTGTTAGTACATATAAAGTAAAGCCAGGCGATACGTTGTGGAGCATTGCCCAAAGGCACGGTGTTTCAGTTTCAAGATTACAGGAGCTAAACGGCTTGTCAGCAAACACAATTTACATTAATCAAGTGCTTAAAGTCAATGGATCTGTTGCTCCAGCACCAGCTGCCCCTGAGGTATCAAATCCTGTATCTTCTAAGCCACAAACACCAGCCCCTTCTGAAAACCAGGAAGTAAAGAAAGAATTTCAGGTTGTAGCTACGGCTTACACAGCTTTTTGTACTGGCTGTAGTGGTATTACAAAGACAGGTATTGACCTCCGTGCAAACCCAAATCAAAAAGTAATTGCTGTTGACCCGTCCGTTATTCCTCTTGGATCACGCGTTTATGTGGAGGGATATGGAGAAGCGATTGCAGGCGATACGGGTGGTGCTATTAAAGGGAACCGTATTGACGTTTTTATTCCGTCTCAAAGCGAAGCAATGAAGTGGGGTCGCAAAACGGTTACAGTTAAAATATTAAACTAAAAGAAGCCTGGGAGGCTTCTTTTTTTATTTTAGTGTTTAACCCTCTGCATAAAGGGAATAGGAATTCTAAGACAACGTAAACGTTTCAACTATTTAGATTGCTATACTGGAGGTTATGACTATGAATATTGGCACCTTATATTTTCCAACGAGCGTATTATTATTAGTTGCTTTACTATTAGGAGGCTTTTACTTTTATTTTAAAAGACGCCGCAAGCATAATAAAAAATAAAAGAGGGGCGTACATAACAAAACAAATTTCCAAAAAGACGAATATTTCCTTTTCTGAGCTCTTCATCATAATACAATCGTTCCGTTGCGCTAATGCCTCTCTCCGCCGGGAGGAGACTGCCCCTCCTCGCTGCGGGGATCTCAGTTTCACTCTATATCCCGCAGGAGTTGAGTGCCCTGCGCTTCATTCCACCTTGTTTCCAAATTCATTTTCACAATCAACAAAAAAAACCTGAACGATTAAAAGTAAGGAACTCTCAACCGTTTAGGTTTATCATTGGCTGTATGACTTATACCCCAGCCTCTTTATTAGGCGCTCTTTGCTTAACGATTATAAAACTGAAAATCCTTCTTGATTTTAGGTAGCTCTCTCACTTCTTGAGACATTTCATTTCCACACATTGGACAATTATAATCTGCCGTCACAAAGTCTTCTCTCATCCATCCGTTACAAGAGTCAGACTGGCACGCATAAACGTTTGTATCCATCATTTGAGTAACTTGTTCTTCCATACCTTTTTTCGCGAAATACATGAGCACAGCTCCCTTTTTTTCTTAGTATATGTAAAAAATGCTTTTTTATTTAAGGTATTTTGACAAACTATGTCAAAATTTATGTTTGTTTATTTTGAATCTCTTTGATAAATTGTATATAATTACATAGTGAACAATTATATTGAAGGAGCTTAAAATGACCGATTTATTTTCAAGATTAAAGTTAGAAAATCAGCTTTGCTTTTCGATTTATGCTACGTCACGTGAGATTACAAAAGTATATAAACCTCTTTTAGATAAAATTGGCGTCACGTATCCACAGTACTTAGCTCTTCTTGTCCTATGGGAGCATGGACAAGTTAGTGTAAAAAAAATGGGAGAGCTTTTATATTTAGATTCTGGTACGCTAACTCCAATGCTGAAACGTATGCAAGAGCAAGAGCTTGTAATCCGCGAACGCTCTCAGGAAGATGAGCGAGTTGTGTTAGTAAGCTTAACAGAAAAAGGTGCTACGCTTCGAGATAAAGCGTGCCAAATTCCAGATGAAGTATTTAATATGACCGATTACTCTCCTGAAGAGCTAGCAAATTTAAAACGAATGCTTCATGAGTTGTTAACTGCTATCCATAGTTATAATGGAAAAAACAATTAAAAAAAAACGGTGCACAAAAGTGCACCGCTTTTTTATTCAGCCGTTGTGTTTAACGTTACATCAATATTTCCTCTAGTTGCTTTTGAATATGGGCAAAAATCGTGTGCTGCTTTCACTAGCTTTTCAGCATCTTCTTGAGATACCCCTTTTATATGTGCATTTAGCGTTACTGCTAGCTTAAATCCATCATCTGCTGGGTCTTTCATTAAACTAACTTCAGCGGTAATAGATGATTCAATAGAATGCTTTTGCTTTTTAGCAATTAAATTTAAAGCTCCGTCGAAGCAAGAAGCATATCCTGCTGCAAAAAGTTGCTCAGGGTTTGTTCCTTCTTTTTTATTGTTTGGCGAAGGCATGACTAAATCTAAATTAATTAGGCCATCATCTGATTTGACGTGCCCTTCCCTTCCGCCTACTGCTGTTGCTTTTGAAGTAAATAAAACTGACATTGAAATCACCTCATATACGTAATTGTAAAGTCCTTGCTCATGCAAAAACGCTCTTGCACGTTCTATGGATATATTACCCTTTTAGAGTGGATTGAAACATCTCGTTCTATACTCACTTTTCCTCTTTTTTTAACCCTTTGCGTATTATTTCGTCACCATACTTACTTTGAAGCTCCTGAACTGCTTTATAAAGCGGTTCATCTTTTGCATGTCGTTCATATGTAAATAAGCTCAGCTGTTCTTGATCTCGAGCATTGATTCTTTCTACTTGTAAAGCAGCTACTCCTAACAATCGAACAGGTTCACCGTCCCAATGCTTTTGAAGCAGCTTGTTTACCCAATGTAACAACACTTTTTGCTGATTCGTCCACTGATCAATGGTTTGGGTTCTTGTAATGGTTTTAAAATTACCGTAGCGAATGGTTAACTGAATCGTTTTGCTGACTACTTTTTTTGCGCGCATTCGCTGGCTAACAGACTCCGTGAGGTCATTTAAAACCGGTACCATTTCACGATCATCTGTCATATTTTTCGCTAGCGTTTTTGAATTTCCAATCGATTTAAACTCTGACCGGCGATTTGGGTTTACAGATCGATCGTCAATTCCATTAGCTCTTTGCTTCATTTCTATTCCTCTTATTCCCACTACGGTCTTTAGCTTATGATCATCTGCATGCGCTAGCTCTTCAATCGTATGGATATGAACAGCATTCAATTTCTCAGCAGTTTTATCACCTATACCATGCATATAAACTACTGGATGTGGCCAAAGTTTCTGACTAACATCTCGCTTTCTTAAGATTGTAACTCCAAGAGGTTTTTTCATATTGCTCGCCGTTTTAGCTAAAAATTTATTTGGTGCAATGCCAATTGAGACAGGTATTTGTAATTCATTCAATAGGTCGTTCTGTATTCGCTGTGCAATCTCAAGCGGCGTACCTTGATGAAAGCAATCCGTAATATCTAAGTAGCCTTCGTCAATTGAAGCAGGCTCAAGAATAGAAGAGATTGTCGATAAGTAAGAAAACATTTGCGCTGATACTTTACGGTAAAGAGTAAAATCTGGTTTTAATACAATGAGCTGAGGGAAAATTTTCTTCGCTTCCCATAGTGGCATCGGTGCGTATACCCCTTCATTGCGCGCTGCATAGTTACACGTTACCACAATTCCTCTACGTTCTTTTGGGTTACCTGCAATGGCCATAGGTTTTCCTTTTAGCGCTGGATTACGTGCTTCTTCCACCGAAGCATAAAATGCATTCGCGTCAATATGCAATATTACTCTTCCCTTTTTTGGATACATCTCTTTCAACACTCTCACCTTCTTTCTATTCGAACCAACAGAATGTACGTTCTTATTTTAAACCAAAAAGCAATTAATGTGAATAATTCTACAGCAGTTTGTAATATGATGGACAAAGAGTTAAAAACGGGCGGATTGTTTAATGAACATCCCTGTAAAGCATTCGTATACTATAGTAACTTTGACAAAAATAGGGAGGAAGCGCCGTGGTGGATCAAATTATTACAGTAATTCAACAGTTTGGATACGGATATTTCTTTTTATTAATCATCATTGGTGCTAATTTCACACCTATTCCAGACCCTCTCTTCATTATGCTTGCAGGCAATCATGCCACCCTTTCGACTTTTCACCCTTTTGTTGCTTTTCTTCTGACTTACAGTGCCATGATGCTTAGCTTATATATAAAATTCTTATTTGCTAGATGGTTTCGCAAGCAAACGATAAAATCTCTATCTCAATCACGCTTTCAAAAAAAACGATATGAAATTGAAAATCTTATTGCTTCATACGGTTCCTTTGGTATTATGCTCAGCTTCTTCTTGCCGGGAATGCGCCACGTTATGCCCTTATTTTTAGGAACAACGAAAATGCCACATCTTAATTATATAACCACAACATTCTCGTTTGGATTGATTTGGACATTTGCGTTTTTCTTATGGGGGTTTAAAGTTGATGATGCCGCTTCATTTGAAACCATTTCTCAATTCACTATTTTGTTTATTGCCATCAGCATTGGAAGTTTAGCGTACCAAAAACGAAAAATGCGCAGTAAGGAATGAAAAAAGCCAATCCTCTAAGTAGAAGATTGGCTTTTTTTCACATAAGTTGATATGCATAATGCTTCATAAATAGCTTGCGTGCTCGATAAAGTGCTGACTTAATAGTCGTCACTTTCATATTAAATTGCTCAGAAAGCTCTTCATATTTCAAACCATACTCATATTTTAAGATAAGTAGGTTTTTGTATTGAGGCTTTAGTTTATTTAACGCTTTCGCATATTGCTCAAATTGCTCTTTTGATAATACAAAATCCATCGGCGCATTTTGCAGCTCTGTTGCTCCCTGTGTTAACACATAGCGAGTTTGAACGGAATTTTTTCTGATTAAATCACAGCGCTTATTTAAAGCAACTCGAAACAACCAGGCTCTTTCTTTCCCGTGTTCAACCTTATGCTGATTTTCTAAGTATTTCATCGCCACATCTTGTGTGATATCTTCAGCATCTTGCTTGCTGACACCTCGCTTTTGCAAATAAGCTAGCACCTGTCGCAAATATGGTTCAATATTGCTAGCACTCATACTTCTTCTCCCTTTATTTTAATAGTTTTTCTTTAACAAAGTCGGGAACTGTTTCTTCAGTAAATTCCTGAACTTCAGGTGTACTAGGATCTTCTTTATAATAGATACCAACTAAGTAAGCTCCATTGTTGGCCCAAGACACGTTTTTCAAAATTTCTTCTTTTTGATCGTTATTCTTCACTTCAATCGTTTGCTCAGATTCTACTAATGAAGGAAACTCTTGGTCTGCATAAAAATCTATTTCATGCTGATGCGGGTTTTTTAACACAACTATTTTTTCAATATCTTCTGGTAATACACGTGCTTTGTTATATAAACCTTTTTTCTTTAACCACTCGCTCACTTCATCATACGATTTTTCCCAGGTTACGTTTTGTTTATTTTTCCCTTGACCCGTATAGAAGTCAATATAAGCCCATGGTACGCGCTCACTGTACATTTCTTCAAACGTTTCGTTTTTCATTGATGTTTTTATTACTTCAGCGAGCTCTTTAATATCTTCAGGATTTCGAATGCTAACTTGCTTACTGATTTGTCCATCCGAACTAATTTGTACACTCGTGACGTCGCTCATATCTCCACTTCGTAAAAATGGATTAAAGTTTTCCTTAAACTCTTTTGTTTCAGAAATTTTCTTATATAGCGGATGGTACGCTTTAAAGTTCAACTCATATTCACGCACAAGCGTCTTTCCATTTTTAAGTTTATATGCTATTGCTGCTGTGCGCCCATTATCTCCTTGAATATCCTTATTTGTCATTGAGACTGGATTCTTTGCTAATTGCTCATGTAGTCGATGAATTGCCTCAACTGCTTCTTTACTTGTGTAGTAATAAGGAGGCACATACTCATTTCCATATTCTGTGTACTGTTCACTAGTTGGATCTTCAGTTAGTAAATAGGTTCCTTCTTCAAAATAAATGCTTTCTACTTCATCTAATGCTGGAACCTTTGATTCATAGCCAAATGCATCAATATGAACAAATGCACCAATTGCAAAGAAAATAGCTAATGCAATCACGAACCCTTTCCAATACTTAGCAATCCTCCACGTTTTGTGTAGTATTACCTGAGCAACAATATAACCAATAAGAGCACCTAATATATAGCCAAAAATCATCCAGCCAAACGTTCCTTGCATGGCTCCAAAGTAAACACCACCAACAAGTAGTGCACATGTTGTCGCACCGTAAACAAAGATTGGCTTCACCCATTTAAATGAGATGGACTGAGTTGCCGCTTCGATATGACGCTTTTTATACGCAATGTATCCAATGGCATAAAAGATAATGATAAGTATTACATAAATCCATGGGCTAATTGTTAAATTCTTTTTTGTCATTAACTCCGTTGCATGTAAAAACGGTATTAGCTTTTCAGCACTTTTATTTAAATAATAATCAATTGGGAATCCATACCAATAAAATTTCAAATTTGATAAAAGAAGCATGATAAAGCCACCAGGTAAAAGAAACAGAACGTATAGGAAAATAGCTTGTAAGATTGAGATTCCGGTGAACATTCCGAATGCTACTGTTCCAAAGAACACAACAAGGTTAAAAACGACTGTGTAACCTGCCCATACCATAACATCTTTTACTGTATAGAGGTCTTCAACGTTTAACATCCCTTTTATCAGACCAATTATACCCGCTGTAATTACCACAGGTACGACGAGAATCACGATACCTACAATGATATTTTGGTGATATAAGGCTTCTCTTCGAACTGGTAAACTATGAAAATAATCTGCTGCTGCTTTTGTTTGAATATAGCGGAATATAAACACCGCGAGTAGAACCGGTACTGTAAACATAAAGACAAGCTGTAAGCCATCAAATAGCTCAAATAATGTCTTAATCTTTTCTGGCTTAAACTCTGGATTACCTGTATACTTCATCAGAAGCTGGAGAGGCAGAGCAAACAAAAGAAGAAATGAGTAAACTAACCCAATCCATCCCACGCTTCTAAACGACTGTGTAAACAGCCCTCGATTAAACGATGATATTTTCGATGGCATAACCAACATCCCCCATTTCATAAATAAAGATTTCTTCGAGCGTAAGCGGTAAAATATCGAATACAAGCGGTTTGTATGATTGAATACGAGACGCCAGCTTCTTTTCTTTACCGCGTACAATACAAAGAAGTACGCTTCCTCGCTTCTCTTCGTATAAGATTTCTAAGTCTTCATGAAATGCAAGCGGTACATCGCCTTTAAATGCTACTTGAATTTTATGAATATCGGATTTTAAATCGTCAAGGTCTTTTTCAATTAATAGCTGGCCTTGGTGCAATATGCCGACATGATCACATAAATCTTCCACTTCGCGAAGATTATGAGACGAAATTAAAATAGTCATTTCGCGTTCCGCTACGTCTTGTACAAGCAAATTTTTGATTTTTTGACGCATAACAGCATCCAGTCCATCTAGAGGCTCATCTAATATTAAAATGTCTGGCATCGTAGATAAAGCAAGCCAAAATGCTACTTGACGTTGCATTCCTTTCGACATACGGTGTACTTTTTTCTTCAAGTCAATTGGAAATGCCTGCTTTAACTGCTGAAAACGCTCTTCGTTCCACGTCGGATACATATTCTTATAAAATTGCGCAAGCTGCTTAATAGTTGATTGTGCAAAAAAATAAGGAATGTCTGGGAGAAAAATAATGCTTTTTTTAAGAGCTACATTTTCAAAAACTTCCTCATTATTGATATGTATACTCCCTGAATTTTGACGGTAAATCCCCGCAATTGTTTTTAATAATGTTGTTTTACCTGCACCGTTTGATCCTAGCAAACCATAAATAGACCCTTTTCTAACAGTTAGAGAAACATTGTTTAATACTTTTATATCTTCAAAGGATTTCTTTACTTCTGTTAATTCAATCATCACTTTCTCCCCCTTTGACGGTTTGTTCAGCTTGTGAAATAAGTGATAAGATCTCGTCTTTTCCCATTCCCAAATACATCGCTTCAGCAATAAGTTTTACTAAGTCTTCTTTCATTTTTTTCACCTTTTCATTGTTTAATAGTTCCGATTGCGCCGTCACAAAACTTCCTTTTCCAGGAATTGAATAAATGTAATTTTGATGTTCTAGCTCTCGATATGCTTTTTGAATTGTATTAGGATTAATTGTTAGTTCTTTCGCTAACAAACGTACAGACGGAAGCTTCTCGTCTGCTTTAAATACCTCATGAATAATTAGCTCCTTTAACTTATCAACCAATTGCTCATAAATAGGCTTACGACTGCGAATATCTAAATCAAACATACTTTTCCTCCTCTCTATCTCGCTTATCATTCATCATGCACTATGTTTAGGTGTATTAACTGTATTAACTGTACTACATGTGTTACTACAGTTAGTATTATACATCGTTTTTTGGAAAAAACAAGTACTTTTATTACAAATAAGTAACAAATAGATGATCTGAAATAACCCGCTTCAATAGCTTATAAATCAGATAAGGAAAATAGGTATTGTACTATCTATTAGCAAAAACTTACTATATAATGAATTCATAAGATGTTTTATGTAAGGAGCGATTCATCATGTATTACGACGCATTACGAACCTTTGTGACCGTTGTAGAAGAGAAAAGCTTTACAAAAGCTGCCGAAAAATTATTAATTTCACAACCAAGCGTAAGCGTACATATAAAAAACTTAGAAAAAGAATTTCAAACATCATTGTTTTTACGCTCACCTAAATTATTAAAAATTACGCCAAGTGGAGAAATTCTTTACACTCGTGCAAAGCAAATGATTCAAATATATGAGCATACAAAACGAGATATTTATGAACATCATCACTTAGTCAAAGGTACTTTAACTATTGGAGCAAGTTTCACAATTGGTGAATACGTCCTTCCTTCTTTTCTCGCTAAACTTCAAGCACAGTATCCCGATATAAATGTGAACGTAACGATTGGAAACACAAAAGAAATTGCTCAGCTTGTTCGACACTTTAAGTTAGATGTAGGATTAATTGAAGGACAAACAGATGATCATGAGTTACATATTGAACCGTTTATGGAAGATGAGCTCGTGGTTGTAGCTGGTACCTCTCATCCATTGGCAGCACAGGAGCATGTTGCAATAAGTGAACTGCAAAACGAAGGATGGGTTGCGCGCGAAACGGGGTCTGGGACAAGAGCCTACCTTGATTTGATGATGAGCTCAAATGGATTAAAAATGAAGAATATGCTAACAATCAGCAGCAATCAGGGAGTTAAGGAAGCTGTTATGCAGAACTTAGGATTGTCTGTACTTTCTAAATCAGCTATAAAACAAGATGTTGCACAAGGCAATTTAGCCATCTTAAACCTTGATACAGAACCATTCAAACGTAAATTTTCGTATATTTATCCAACAACAAATGGGCAAAACAAAATTGTAGAACTTTTTTTACACCTGTTAACTTCTAACCAATAAGAAAGCACACTTCAATTGAAGTGTGCTTTCTTACCTAATTACGCCTGTTGGAATACAAATTGGAGATTGATCCACCGGATTTTTAATAATTGTTGAAGATAAACGAAAAACATCTTCAATCATTTTTTCTGTAAATACTTCTTCAGGTGGACCTTCCTTATAAATAGCCCCTTCAGAGATGCTAATTAAGTAATCACCATAGCGTGCAGCTTGATTTAAATCATGGAGAACCATCACAATTGTTCTCTGATGCTGTTGATTTAACGAACGAAGCAGTTCCAACACTTCAATTTGGTGAGCTAGATCAAGGTACGTCGTTGGCTCATCCAGCAGTAAAAGATCGGTGCCTTGGGCAAGGGCCATCGCAATCCACGCTCGCTGACGTTGTCCACCTGAAAGAGCATCAAGCGTACGTTCACTGAAAGCATCCATGCGCGTTGCACGCAAAGCTTCATCAACAATTTGGTGATCTTCTTGCGTATACCTTGCAAATAGCCCTTTATGAGGATGGCGTCCATAGTAACAAAGCTCTTTAACAGTTAAATCCTCAGGTGCTTCCGGCGCTTGAGGCAAAATCGCGAGCTGCTTCGCTACTTCTTTAGACGAATGGCGATGAATGTCTTTCCCATTTAAATAAATGCTCCCTTGCGTTGGCTTTAAAAGGCGAGCTAATGATCGAAGAATGGTTGACTTCCCACACCCGTTTGCTCCAATAATAATGCTAATTTCCCCTTGGGGAATGTGTAAATCAATATTATCAATAATTGTATTTTTATCATACGATAACGAAAGTTGCTCTGCTGTTAGCTTGTTCACAACGCTCTTCCTTTCTCACTACGATTAGCTGCTTTGTTCTTTACGTAATAAATATAAAAAATACGGACCGCCTATTATGGCCGTAACAATGCCTGCTGGAATTTCAATTGGGGGCACAAGACCACGTCCTACACTATCAGCAATTAATAGAAACAAAGCTCCTGTTAATGCAGATGTTGGCAACAAAAACTTTGACTGGCTCCCGACTAGCCTTCTTGCAATATGAGGTGCGATCAATCCAATAAAGCCAATTGTACCAACAACAGCAACTGCTACTCCTGTTAAAATCACCGCAATCCCAAGAAGCGTGTATCGTAAGGCTCTTGTTCGCTCACCTAATCCAGAAGCTACATCATCTCCAAGGTTCAAGATATCAAGCTTTGGTGTAAAGATAATAATAATAGGAGTGAGGATGAGTGCTGGTAGTAAAAACCATAGTTCGCTCCATCCCCTTCCCCAAAGACTTCCTGTCAACCAAAGCAACGTTGTATTTACGTTGTCTGGGAACTTAATCATAAAGTACTGAATACCAGCTTGACAAATTGCACCGAGAGCGACGCCCACGAGTGCGAGGGTATATGGTTTAGCTCCAGAGGTATGCGAAAAAATCATTAAAACCAGTGCGATTACCGCTGCTCCTAGAAAAGCTGCTATCGGTACAGCTATCATTGAAGCACCAGGAAAAATGATAATAACAAATACAGCCAACAGTCCAGCTCCTTTCGTCACACCAATGACGTCAGGAGATGCCAAAGGATTCTTTAAGATTCCTTGCAAAATCGCTCCTGCTACCGCAAGCGACGCTCCTACAATAAGTGCAATTAAAATACGGGGAATTCGATAGTTGTTTAAGATAAATAAACCATCCTGCGATGTACCCAGCAGCGTTTGGATAACTTCCACTGGTGAAATGTATACTGCTCCGACTCCTAAACTAATAACAGAGGCTACAATGACTAGCAGCACCAGCATCAAAACCTTCATGTATGTTTGCTTTTTTTGTTTCATTGCTTAATTCCCCTCCCTTTACGAGCAAGATATAAAAAGAACGGTGCACCAATGAGCGCAGTTACAATACCTACAGGTGACTCAAAAGGGTAAGCGATAAATCTTGATAAAATGTCCGCATATACAAGCAAAATCGCTCCAAACATTGCTGAAAACGGGAGTATTCGCTGATAATCTCCTCCCACTATCTTGCGAGCAATATGCGGAGTAATTAACCCAACAAATCCAATAGGCCCAGCTACAGCCACAGAAGAACCTGCTAAAATAATGACCAACACTCCAGCTGCAGCGCGAATCCATTTTACTTTTTCACCTAGACTAGTTGCCATGTTCTCACCTAATGCAAAAATAGAGACAGATTTTGACAAAATAAAAGCACCAAGTAAACCTAAAATAGTCCAAGGCAGCGCAATTTTTACATGCGTCCAATCTTTACCGCTAACAGAACCTACTAGCCAATATAAAACGTCCGTTGCTTGTTCATTTAAAACGATCGCACCTTGTGTTAAAGATGATAAAAACAAATGCACTGCCATGCCAGCTAAAGCCAATTTAACATGCGTTGTTTTACCACCTGCAGCAAATGCATATACGGTTACGCCTCCAAGTGCGGCTCCGAAAAAAGCAGCATATACGGTTACTTGAGATGTAAACATCGGGAAGAAGAGCAATACTAAAACAATGGCAAACGAAGCCCCTGCATTTACGCCAAATACCTGCGGTGAAGCAAGTGAATTTCGCGTAATAGCCTGCATTAATGCCCCAGCGACTGCTAAAGAAGCTCCAATCAAAGCTGCTAACAGAGCTCTGGGAAGCCTTAAGGTTTGAATAATAGTTGCTTCTCTGGAAGCATCATGTTCATTAAAAAAGGTGCTGAGAATCTCTTTAAGCCCAATAGATGAAGAGCCTACACCAATATGTATCACTATACCAACGAGCAGCAAACAAGCGCTAATTACAGCAACTGCGTATTTATTTATTTTCTTGTCTTGAGATTTTTTCGTCATGATACACACACTTTCTCATAGTTTCTCTTTAAACAAATAGAAGCAAGAATAGAATCTATTCTCGCCTCTAGTATTTCGCCGCTACGTTGTTATTTTGTCTTGTTGTCTAACAACTTAACTGTATCTTTTCCGATTGCTTCAGCCGAAATTACGCCTCGAAATCGTGTCCATAAATCACGATCAACTACGAATACTTTATCATTTTTCACAGCATCTAAGTCTTTCCAAAGAGGGTTGTTTTTCCATTCATCTGTAATTAGTTTACCTTCATTATTTGCTAAAATTAAAATTCCTGGGTTAATGTCTGACAACTGTTCTAAGTTCATTTCCGCATACGCTTCTTCTGATTCAACAGCATTCTTTAAGCCTAGCTTCTCTAGAAACTCCCCATCGTATGAAGAAGATGTATGAGCTTGGAAAGAAGTGTCTCGTACAACAGCTGGCAGCACTGTTTGACCGGCTTCTTCTTTTAACGTATCCTTTAACTCTTGAATGGTTTGTTCGTGCTCTTGTAACCTTTTGTTTGCTACGTCTTCTTTCCCAACTGCTTTTGAAATCGTTTCAAATGAATCTATGTTCTCTTCATATGTAGATTCACGGCTTTTCAGTTCAATGGTTGGTGCAATTTGCTGTAAATCTTTATAAATGGCTTTATGACGCTGAACATCCGCAATAATCAAATCCGGCTGAAGGGAGCTAATTACTTCTAGATTCGGCTGTTGACGCGTTCCAACTGATGTGTAATCCACTTTACCATCAACTAGTTTTTCAATCATGTCTTTTTTATTGTCATCTGCAATCCCTACAGGCTGCATACCTAATCCTTCAAGCGCATCAACAAAAGACAATTCAAGCGCAACTACTTTTTTCGGTTCTTTTGAAACATCTGTTTCGCCAAGCTCATGCTTCACGGTTACAGTGTCACCATTTTTTTCACCAGTTGATTTAGACTCTTCAACCGCTCCGCCGCAAGCTCCTAAAAACAATAGCCCTGATAAAGCAGCAACCATCCCCAAGCTTTTTTTCATTCTTATATTCTTCATATGTACTTCCTCCTACTGCATATAAACCTTACCGTATATGATAATCATTATCATTAATACTAGACGTTTCAATTAGAACCGTCAATAGTTTTCTCACAATTTGGTAGATTGTCTTAGCAAATAAATAGTATTTTTATCAAAACAAACCGCTCCTTTCGACCTGAAAGAAGCGGTTTGTTCTTACTCATAGTACATACGTAGCAAGTGCTTTTTGTACTGCATAAATGTTTTTATCTTTACGAAACTCTTTTACGATTGGAGCTGTTGAGCCTGAAACCCAGATAACCAGTTCTGCATCCAAATCAAATGTTCCAGCCGTTTCGACGCTAAAATGCGTAATATTTTTATATGGAATGGAATGATAGCTTGTTTTCTTACCAGTTACACCTTGCTTATCGATTAATATTAATCGTTTATTAGAAAAAACAAAGATATCGCGAATCAATTTAAACGCATGCTCTACCTGTTCTCCCTGTACTAAAATATCTCGCAAATCTTTTTCTACTGAAGACACGCTTACTTCTGATGCATTGCCCATTAAACCATCTAGTAAACCCATATGATTCACTCCTTTACTTTTCCTACTGCTTTTACCCTATATCATAGGCTCATAAACAGCTGGTACTATTTTATACGGCTCAAATATAGTTATGTTTCACTTTTTTTACATAGATTGTAAAGTGAACTGAAAAAGACAGGATGTTGTTAATGTTTTTCCATGAAAAAGAACTCCAATACCTTTCAAAGCCAGACAGACCCGACCCCATTTTTGCCAGACAGCTTCAAGAAGTTTTAGGTGGCCAATTTGGAGAGATTTCAGTTGCCATGCAGTACCTGTTTCAAGGTTGGAACGTTAGAGGAAATGGTAAATACAAAGATTTATTAATGGATACAGGAACGGAGGGGCTTAAGCCTAACTTAAACCCTGCTCCTTCTTACATTTATAATACACTTCCGAAAAACTTACGTACCTCTTCCCACACGCTTCCTCCGTCACATATGTAAACAAGCCCATTCTCCATCACAAGTTGATGGAGATTTTTTTATCATTGCTCTTTACTTTCTGTTAGGATAAGAGTTAGATACTGAATTTTTCTTTACAGGAGATGACAAAATGATTGAAAAAATTTATTATACGTCCCCTTACACAACAAAGTGGACTGCTTCTATTTTATCTTCATTCGAAAGCAACAATCGTTATTACGTTGAACTAAACAAAACTGCTTTTTATCCAGAAGGTGGTGGTCAACCTTCTGACATAGGTACTATTGCAGGACATAAAGTGTTAGATGTCACGGAAAAAGATCATTCTGTCTTCCACGAAATTGATAAGCCATTAGAGGTAGATATACAAGTAGAGTGTGAGATTGATTGGAATCGTCGCTTTGATCACATGCAGCAACATACAGGGCAACATTTGCTCTCAGCAATCTTAAGTGATGTGTTCAACATACATACCGTAAGTTTTCATTTAGGTAAGGATATCGCTTCAATTGATGTGAACGTTCCTTCAATTGATGATAAAGCGTTGATAGAAATTGAGCAGGCAGTAAATAAAGCTATTTATGCGAACAAGCCGTTGAACACATATTATGTATCACAAGATCAGCTATCCACTCTTTCTCTTCGTAAAATGCCTGAGTTAGAAGATGAACAAATTCGAATTGTGGAGATCCATACGCTAGATACCTCAGCGTGTTGCGGAACTCATGTGAGAAGTACAGGTGAGCTAGGCATTATTAAGCTATTGAAAACTGAAAAACAGCGAGGACATACTCGATTGTTCTTTAAATGCGGAATGCGAGCGCTAAAAGACTACGAACAAACCCACCGTATCCTTTCTCAAGTCAGCTACCATTTTAGTACAAAAAGCGAGCTTGTCTTAGAGAGATTGGAAAAACTAGAAGCTGACTTCAAGGTCCTTAGTAAACAAAACGACGTGCTAAAATCTGAAAATGCTCATTACTTATCTCAATCTCTTCTTGATAAAAAACAAGGCTTTGTTCTAACTCATGAATTTGAAGATAAGACGTTAAAAGATGGACAAGCTATCATTAAGCAGCTGCTTCAAACTGAAAACATAATTGGTATCTTCTCTTCGTCTTTAGAACCAAAAGTGTTATTAGCACACAATACTGATAAAATTCACAGTGGAAGCCTTTTTAAAGAGCATCTTTCTCAATTTAACGGAAAAGGTGGCGGAGGTGCAAACCAAGCGCAGGCGCAGTTCTTAAAGATGGAAGATTGTAACCACTTTATCTCTTATCTCCAAGAATACTTAGATAAAGTATAAAAAAAACCACGCGTTAAGCGTGGTTTTTTTATAAGTAATAGCCAATAAACAACCCAACTGACAACAATAGTCCGAAGAACGTATTTGTCTGCGCAGTAGATTTCATTGCAACGATCATATTCATCGGTGGAGTACCCGACACAAACCCTTTAATTGCTCTAATCGGTTTTGGGATACTTAAGAAAACTAACAGCGCAAACGCACCCACAACTCCTGTTATGACAAGAACAACAATCCAGATATATGAAATAACAAATAAAAATCCAAGAAAATAAACTGCTTTCTTTTCGCCTAATAAAATTGCTAGCGTTTTACGTCCACCTTTTGTGTCTTCTTCAATATCACGAATATTATTTGATAAATTAATCGCTCCAACTAAAAAAGCAATAGGAATTGAAACAAGAATACTTTCTGTCGTAACGACGCCTGTTTGAATGTAGAAAGAAATTAAAATAAACAGAGCACCCATACATACACCGGCGAACAGCTCTCCAAAAGGTGTATAGGCTATTGGCAACGGCCCTCCAGTATATAAATATCCAATCGCCATACCGAATAGCCCGACAAGTGCTAGCCACCATGTGCTACTCATACAGATGTAAACACCTAATAACAAAGAAATTCCATAGCAAGCTAAGGCAAGCTGCAACACAGTTTTTGGCTTCATTCCGTCGCGTACAATGGCACCGCCAATCCCTACTGAATCTTCTGTATCCAGTCCTCTTATAAAATCATAGTATTCATTAAATAAGTTCGTTGCAATTTGAATAAATAAACATGCAAAAAGCATGGCTAAAAATAACCATACATCAACTTGTCCAACATACATTGCCATTACTGTTCCAATTAACACCGGTACAAACGAAGCTGTTAATGTATGGGGACGAGTTAACTGCCACAGTACTGTTTTTAGCGGTCTTTTAGGTTGAGCGTAACTCGTTTGACTCATCTTCCTCTTCCTTTCATTTTAAAAGTGAACATGTCACCTTTCTCTTTCTAGTTGATAATTGTAGAAAGCGACCATACACAGCTTACATATTTCTAAAAAAACAAGTAAACGTTTTATTTTCATACTATTTTTTATTATCTGGTACAGCTTTTCCTATTCAACGCCTATCCATTATAACAAAAAGTTCACACATTCGACATAGAATTATATCAAAAAAATAACGACTGGAAGGTGTTCAACGTCTATCACAAAACATTTCATGTAAAAATGTTCGTTTTCTTGCACTAAGGCTACTCGCTTTGCCCGGGGAGGAACTGACTTTTCTCAATCAACAAAAAAAGCCTGAACGATTAAAAGTTGTAAACTCTCAATTGTTCAGGTAGTAAAGGGGCTGACCTACTTATGTCTCAGCTTCTCTTCTTTGTTCATACGACGCAAAAATAAAGCGACCTTGATCATAAAATACGTAACCTCTTCAGGTACGGCTTCTTTAATTGGCTTTAGCTTATCGTCTCCCACCAATTCAACCGCTTCGTTGATAAGCTCTTGCTGTTTAGTTGTTAAAAACGTCTGCCAATCTATTTCGTACCCTTCTTCAGCACATTTAAATAAATGATTTTCAACTGTTTGCGTACTTAACTCTCGCTCTGCTGCAATCTCTTGAATAGAGGAACCCGTTCTCCACATTTGATACGAATCTAGATGCGACCCTTGCTTAGATGCACTTTTCGCTTTTCTTTCCCTCTGTACTTCAACGACCTGCCTCTCGCGATCAGGATGTTCTGCACAAAAGTTCACAATCGCTTGAATAAAACGGCTGCCATACTTATCGAGCTTTTGGGAACCTACTCCTTTTACATTCTCAAAATCAGATAATGTAAAAGGAAGCTTTGCACACATGTCCTGAAGCGTATCGTCTGAAAAAATAACAAAAGGAGGAACATTTTCAAGCTCTGCGATTTCTTTTCGTAAAGCGCGCAGATGCATAAACAGCTCATCATCCTGTACAAGCTGACTCACTTGAATCTGTTCTTTTCTCATTACTTTTTCTTCACCAAGAAGTACTCCTTTCCCCTTAGCTGCAACAGAAAGAGTTGGAAAAGACCCTTGCCCAACCACAATATACTGCTCTGAAATGAGAAATTCTATAAACTCACTTACTTCTTTTAACGACTGCTTGTTCATCACTCCATAGGTAGAGAGTTGGTCAAAGCGAAAGTCTAGAATCTTTTTGTTTTTAGAACCCGTTAATACTTGAGCAATCATCGTTTTACCAAAACGCTCTCCCATTCGAATCATACAAGATAAAACCTTTTGTGTATCAACTGTTACATCAACAGCTGTACGAGTATCCGTACAGTTGCTACAGCGTCCGCAAGCATGAGCTTCCTCTTCACCAAAGTAGTGTAAGATGTATGCTTGCAAACATTCTTCTGTGTGACAATAATTTACCATTTGTTGTAGCTTCTCCAGATCTTGAACAAGCTTTCCTGAATGGTTAGTTGACTGCTCGATTAAAAAGCGCTGAACGCGAATATCTTGAGCAGAGTATAAAACTATACACTCACTTTGCAAACCGTCTCGTCCTGCGCGACCCGCTTCTTGATAGTAGCTTTCCATATTTTTGGGAAGTTGATAGTGAATGACGAAACGAATATTGGACTTGTCAATTCCCATTCCGAAAGCAGAAGTAGCAACCATAAGCGTTACATCATCCTGTAAAAAGCGATTTTGCTCATGCTCTCGACTTGATGGACTCATTCCAGCATGATATTTTCCGACTTGTACACCTAAGCTTTGAAAATGTTCATGTAAACTATCCACTTCTTGGCGCGTTGCTGCATAGATAATACCTGCTTCTTGCTTATTTTTCTTTACATACTCATCGATATAAGCTAAGCGATCTTGCCCTTTAACAACATTAAATGACAAATTTGAACGCTCAAACCCTGTCATGATCGTATTTTGTTCCTGAATTTGTAGAGCTGTACAAATATCTTCTCGTACTTGAGGCGTAGCAGTAGCCGTCAGCCCGACCACAATTGGCTTACTCGGCAGCTCGCAAATCAAGTTGCTAATGCGTAGATAGCTAGGCCTAAAATCATGCCCCCACTGTGAAATACAATGTGCTTCATCAACGGCGATTAAAGGAATAGGTAACGATTTAAGCTGTTCAAAGAAAAAAGGTGACTCCATACGTTCTGGTGCTATGTATAAAAGTTTATACACACCAAGAGAAACTTCTTCTAATCTCTCTTCCACTTCTGACGCTGTAAGTGAACTGTTAATATACGTTGCCGATATTCCAACTTCATTCAGCGCATCCACTTGGTCCTTCATTAAGGAAATCAGTGGCGAAATAACGATTGTTGTTCCTTCTAATAAAAGGGATGGAATTTGATAGCAAATGGACTTCCCTCCACCTGTTGGCATAATACAAGCGGTATTGTGCCCTTCCAAAATATGACGTATCGTCTGCTCTTGTCCTTGGCGGAAGCTGTCGTAGCCAAAATAGGTTTTTAACTGTGATAACGCTTTTTCAAATAACAAAGAAACTCCTCCTTACAAAATACATATCGGGGAATAAACGAAGAAATTATCTTGTGGGTAATGGATTTATTTTATCAAAAAGCACTAAGAGTTCCTAGAAAATCTTTTGTTTTTCTAGGCAAAGTGAGTATTATTTCATAAAAAGGAAACAATTTAAATATAAAAAATACAAAAGGGTTGATGGCATTGATTCACGCTATTGAAGCATTAACAACATATTTAAAAACAATTAATACTAACAAGCACGAACCATTACATATAGGAGAAGCTATGGGATGCTGGCTTTATTTTACGGCACTTACTGAAGAAATACCGGCAATTGAAACATCCTTACATACAACAACCGATGAAACGCTATTAGAACTTGCCCATGAATCAAAACTGTTAGCCTTGACTCAACGAAATAAGTTAAAGGAATTCATGCTACACGAAGGAATCCCACTTTCTGATATTCCAGCCCAAAAACCAGAATCTGACCCTTACCAAATACCTCCTGGTGTACGCGCAACAGATTCTGAAATTGCTAATTTAATATCGGCAAAAGTTGCTTCAAACATCATTATGTGCAGTACAAACATTAGTCAATCCATCCGAAATGATGTCGGTATGCTCTGGCTAAAATTTCATAGTGAAAAAGTTGCATTTGGTTTTAAAGTAAAAGAAACACAGCGAGAAAAAGGTTGGTTAAAAAAGCCGCCAAGCTATACTCCTCCTGGTTCTTAAATTCATATGTATAAATTTTTTTACCATTTTTGGTTTAACCTTCTTTAAAACGTCTATATACATAGCAAGGAGATTGATATTCTTCTTAAATCACAGATGAAGCAAGAAAAAGCACGTTGCACGTACTAAAACTAGGAGGTTTTACAAATGACAAACGTAAAAGTAGTCGAAAATGGTGTTCAAGCAAAAGAAACGATTGATCAATTCTTACGAAGTGGATATACGAAAGATGAAGTTTATTTGCTCGCACATCACAAAGAACGCTCCAAGCATTTAACAGACGCAACGGATGTAAACAACATTGGATTATCAGAACAAGGGCTAACAGATTCAGTCGCAAATATTTTCCGTTCCCGAGGAGACGAGCTTCGTTCAAAAATGGAATCGCTTGGGTTATCTCGAGTAGAGGCTGAAAAGTATGAAGAAGAATTGGACAAGGGTCGCGTCTTAGTCGTGGCTAGTAAAAGTGCATAATTAAAAAGACGCGACTAGTAATAGTCGCGTCTTTTTATTTGGTTATCCTTAACCGTTTTTAATGTGAAGTCATATTCCCAAACCCTTGAAGTGGTTAATTCAACACATGCTAATCTCCCTTTACTCACAACCTGAGCTCCGAGGTCAATCCCAATTCTCGCCCCATCAAACACCACGTTCGGTGCTGGCGTATGTCCGTGGACGACAGGCTTACCGTTTGTTTCTTGTAAGAGGCGATTAATTGGAGTTTGATAAAACTCTTTTCGGGGTAGCCACAAATTACTTCTATTATTAAAAGCAGTTTTATAAGGTAGTTGAAAGCCCGCATGCGCATAAACGTATTCATTATCTTCAAAAATGAGAGGTAATTTTTTCACCCAATGAATCGCTTCATCAATTCCCTGTTTGCCAAATGCTTCAATAATAGTACTCGAAGAACGTTGCCCACCAAACTGCGACCACATCGGATTTTTACCTTCAATATACCAAAGCATCATCTCTTCGTGATTACCAATCGTAACGTGCACATGGTCATACGCTTCATTTAAGCTTTTTATTTCTTTCAAAACCTCGCCGCTATAAGGGCCACGATTGATTAAATCTCCTACTATTACGAGCTGATCTACGCTTGGATTAAACTTTACGGCTTCTAATAAGCGCATCATTTCGTAATAGCTACCGTGAATATCACTCATTGCAAATTTCCTCATGTCGCCCTCTCCTTTTTCATTTCATAAATTTATTATACTCGTAGGCTAGGCAATTTTGCACCAGGCAAAAAAGCCGCCAGTACTAGCGACTTTTCATCATGAGTGTTTATGTATTATTTTCAACCTTTACTTTTACGCTCCCGACTTTCATATCTAGTCCGTAATCAATAATAAATAAAATGACCGCTAGGGCGAATTCAGCACCAAAAGATAGCGTAATTCCTTTAACGAATGTATCCGCTGTGTAAATAGCAAACCAAGAGAACCAAATGTCGATAGTGGCAATTAAAATGAAGCGACTTAAAGTTGATGTAGCGAAGGGTTTAAATAGTGAAATGAGTGCTCTAGAAAGCAAATCTACTATGCTTCCAACAATAAGTAAGAGTAAAACAAACCATAAAAAAGCACTTGTTGTTGTATACGTAACTCCCATAAATTTAAATATGCCTAAGAGACCAAAAAAGTACACTCCAGCAATAGCAACAAGCGCTACGACAATAATTAGCATAACGAATAAAATCGCAATTATCTTGGACATCATATCTTCTTTTTTCTTTTGTTTTCTCATTCTATCTCCTTTACTGTTAGCTTTAAGTTAAATTATACCAAAAAACAACAAAAAAAGGGCTAGAAAAATCTAGCTCCTTCTTTTTTCTCACTCTTTTTTCTTCAACGCTTGCTTTAATGCATCCCCTAAACTTGAGCCAAAGTCACCGTCATCACTGTATTTATTAAGCAGTTTTCTTTCTTCTCGCTTCGTCATCTTTTTCTTTTTGTCCTCTGCTTTTTCAACAACTTGACATTGACGGCATTGGAAATACTTACCTGCTTTCCCCTCGTGAATTTCCATCTTTTTATGGCACTGTGGACAGCGACGATTGGATAGCTTCGGATCTTTAGCACGTCGATAGCTACATTCAAGGCTAGAACAAACAAGTACTCTTCCCTGCTTTGTCTTTTTCTCTTTTAAGAACGAGCCGCACTCTGGACACTTTGATCCTGTTAAGTTATGAGGCTTATACGTTTCTTCACTTGTTTTCACTTGTTGTACAAGCTTTGCTGTTTGTTTTCGAATGTTAGCTAAAAATTCTTTGGCATTTCCTTTTCCTTTTGCAATTGCTTCTAGCTCTCGTTCCCATTTTGCTGTTAAATCCGGTGATTTTAGTTCATCTGCTACAAGTGAAATGAGCTGCTTTCCTTTTGGCGTAGGATGCAGACGATTATTTTGACGATCAATGGACTCATTTTGTAACAGCTTTTCAATAATATCAGCACGAGTTGCTGGCGTTCCAAGATTATGCTTTTCCATTTGACCAAGTAAATCCGCTTCTGAGTGACGCAGAGGTGGTTCTGTTAAAGCATGCTTCATTTCAACGGCTTTAATCGATAAAGTAGCACCTTCTTGTAAATTAGGAAGCGTTGACTCTTCTAAATCACTACTAATCACTTGTTTAAATCCAAGTTTTATCACTCTTTTCCCTTGTGCTACAAGCTGCTCTCCGTTGACTTCAAGCTCTACTTTTACTACTTCAAATTCGTATGCAGGATAAAATAGTGCAATGAAGCGCTTGGCAATTAAATCGTACAGTTTACGCTCATCTGAAGATAAATCCTGTAAGAAGACAGGCTGATCTGTTACGATAATCGCATGGTGATCGCTGACTTTTTCATTGTTCACTACGCGTTTTGGGAGCTGTGCATTTTTAGCAATCAGCGGCCTCACTTCTTCTTTATAGGCACCTGATACGGCTTCTAATCGCTCTTTCATTGTTCCAACCATATCCGTTGTAAGGTAGCGAGAATCTGTTCGTGGGTAGGTTACGAGCTTGTGTTGCTCATATAATTTTTGTAACACGTTTAACGTCTTTTTCGCTGAAAATCCAAAGCGCTTGTTGGCATCTCGCTGCAGTTCATTTAAATCATACGGAAGCGGCTGCGATTCTTTCATTACTTTCTTTTTGACATGCTTAACTACCGCTTGGCCCATAAGCTTTTCACGCAGCTCTTTTGCTTTTTCTTCATTAAAAATTCGCTTTTCTTGTCCACCTTGCCACTTTGCTTCAAACCCAGGTAAAACTGCCGTTAGCGTCCAATATGGTTGCGGCTTGAATGCTTGGATTTGTTGTTCTTTTTCAATAATCATAGCTAGAGTTGGCGTTTGAACTCTTCCAGCTGATAACGGCTCTTCATATTTTGTCGTTAGCGCACGCGTAACGTTGAGGCCAATTAGCCAATCCGCTTCTGAACGGCACACGGCTGATTCATACAAGCGGTCGAATTCTTTTCCTGGCTTAAGCTGTTGAAAACCTTGCTTAATTGCTTTATCTGTTTGAGAAGAAATCCATAAGCGTTTAAACGGTTTGTTCCATCTCACTTTTTCCATAATCCATCTTGCAACAAGTTCTCCTTCACGCCCTGCATCTGTTGCAATAACTAACTCTTTGATGTCGCTGCGTTTAGCCAGTTGAGAAACTGTTCGGAACTGCGGGCTTGTCTTTTTAATCACCTTTAATTTCATTTTCTCTGGCATAATCGGTAAATCTTCCATGCGCCATGTTTTATATTGATTATCATAATCTTCTGGTGTTTGTAGCTCAACTAAATGACCTAACGCCCAGGTTACTACATAATTAGGTCCTTCAATGTAGCCTTTTTTCGTTTGAGTGCAGCCAAGCACACGCGCCAAATCTCGCGCAACGCTTGGCTTTTCTGCTAATACAAGTGATTTCATTTTATGTATACCTCCAATTCACTTGTTCCATTATACATGTATTGTGATTGTTTGTGTATGATTAGATAAGTTTACATAATAAATTTATAGTTAATAAAAAGGCCTCCACTATTTAGGAGGCCTTTTTTACGTCATGTCATTTTTTTATGCAAAATTCTTGATACGATAAGACCTGTTCCTCCTAAAGCAATAAATAAAACGGCTCGAATTGCTAATGGAATGAATGGTAGATCATAAAGCACAAGTTTTATTAAAGTAAGAAATAACAAGCTTATTCCAATATAAGTAGCTGTTTTAAAGGCCCTTGCTATACCAATGGATAGTCCAATGATAGATAGTAAAAGCCACGAAAATGTTAGAGCTAGTGTTTGATTATTGGTGGATAGCGCTTCTGTGGAAAGTAGAACTTCCTGTGTGACAAAGCTCAAAGTTAAAACAGTAAACAAAATACTGGTACTTGCTACAAATAGGGTCGATTTTTTCATTGAATTAGTTTGAATAAACACTAGGAACAGCATTGTTCCTAAAAACCCCAGCCAATTTAATGTAGGTTGTGAAAATACCGACTCAATTGGCATACCCATAATAGCAACTGCGCTGATTGTGTAAATTCCGTACCCTACAATTTTCTGAATCTGATTGTTATATTTATGTGCTAAATAACATGTAACAGCCCCTTGAATAATGTAAAGCAACAGTGCATCTTCCGTTTTATTAAAGAGCTGATTAATCAAAAAAGCAATTCCAATGACCAGATAGCTCATAAAGAAATCGAATTTCACCTTTTCTTCTTTATATAGCTTAATACATAGACCATATACTACAATAAGCCCAGCAACTATAACGGTAACATTCGTTTCTTCCATTGTATTACTTATCCAGCCATAAACGATAAATAAACTTGCCAGAGCGGTTGAAGCATAAATAAACTCATTCACTTTACGAACAACTAACAGTAAAAGCAAACAAACATGTTGAATGAGAATAGCTGCTCCTAGAAGGGCGGTAAATTCTACAAACCACCCATATACTAACAACACTATATTCAAGAGTATTGCTGCTAAACCATATAACACATGATAGTTTAACTTCCATGCAATGAACGCAAAAGCAAGGTATAAGAGTGTTTCATAACTAATAAATACAAGTGGATTCGGTGAATTACTTTCTATTAAAAAAGGAACCAAAATACCCCCAATTATACTAATAACTCCAAGCGCTTGCGAACAGTAATAAACCGTCATAACAAGACCTACTACAATCCACAGCACATTCAGAATAAAAGCAAACGAAAACCCAATCATTTCATATAGACTATGCGCTGCAAATGTTGTTAGCATTAGTATTGGAACAGAGCCACCAAGAAGCACTTGCCCTAATACAGATCGGTTCTTTACAATTTGCAAATGGCCAATACCTACGAACACGACACTAACAATGTATCCTAGCGTAATCTTTACACCTTCACTCATTACCCCGTAGTCAGATGCAGCTTTAAATCCCCAAAGAACACCAACTATAAAAACAAAAATAAAGATGCGGGGCAACCATACTTGAAAAAGCTGTTCTTCCCAATTCATTGATTCTTTCGATTGTTGTTCATGAACTTCAGTTGGCTTCATCGGCTGATGAGAAACCGCTTCTTCATGAATTGAAGGTTTCTTTGCCTGCCCTGTGAATTCTGTTTTGCTCGGATATTGTTCAGTAAGTAGTTTCTTTAACTCCTTTACTTCCTCCTCTAATACCGTAATCTTTTTTTCTAGGTTCTCTATTCTTTTATAATCCATAACATCTCTCCCTACAGCTCCAATAATTACCAAATTATATCATTTAAGTGTTTTTTAGGATATATTTTTTTGGATTCCAACAATAAAAAGTGCAGGCTAAAAACTGCCTGCACTTTCTGCTCATGTAAAGTATTCAATTTTTGCATTTGGAAAGAATTGCCCAATATAATATTCAAGCGTTTCACGCAGCTCATGCTCTTCGTCTTTTGTATACACATATTTTCCAATTCCATAGCGCCCCCACTTATAACGACGCTCTTCTTCATTCATTTGCAGCTTAGATTTTGGATAATTCTTTTCAATGACACGCTTAGCTGGTTTGGTAAATCGATGCTGAATCATTTCAAATGTAATATCATCTCGTGATTCCTGTGGAATGGAAGCATCCAGCTTTTCAAATAGCTCCCGATATCCATCTCTCCATCCCTCATGGATATAGATAGGTGCTACGATAAATCCTAGAGGATAACCGGCTTTTGCAACTTTGTTTGCCGCTTCAATCCGGTAATCTAATGGTGATGTCCCAGGTTCGAAATATTTAATTACATAATCAGCGTTCACGCTGAAACGAAAGCGTGTTTTACCGTTATGTTTTGCATCAAGTAAATGATCGACATGATGAAATTTTGTTACAAAGCGGAGTTGTCCTAAGTCGCTTTCTCCAAAATATTCAATGGCATGCTTTAACGTATGAGTTAAGTGGTCAATACCTACGATATCAGACGTACACGCAGCCTCAAATCGCGTAATTTCTGGTGCTCTTTCCTTCATGTATTGCTCAGCTCTATCTAGAATTTCTTCTACATTTACATACGTTCGAATGTACGGCTTACTTCCCATTGTTGTTTGTAAATAACAATAGTGGCAATGTCCCATACATCCTGTGGCAAAAGGAATTGCATATTCTGCTGAAGGCTTGGAAGTATCAAAATTCAGCGTTTTACGTACACCCACAACAAGCGTCGATTTTGCATTGCGATATTTTTGAAGATGATTCTCTCCAGGAATATTTCGAACCTGGTTATGAGACGTTGTTTCGCGAATTTCAATGCCCATTTTTTCAAATTTGTCTTTTAGCTCTACGCCTAATGGATATTCTAAAGCTCTTGGCTCAATATATACTAATTGGGGCACAAACGGTTTTATCACATTCATCACTTCCCTTTACTATTCACTTCATAGCATATAGTCTTTGAAGAAAAGAAAAGCATATGCCTGTTAAATGTAGGCTAAAAAAAGACGCTGTTTAATACAGCGTCTTTTTTTAGCCTTCGTATGGTTCGTAATCAAATAGTTCGTTATATGCTCGTTCTGCTTCTTCATAGCTTGTATATATTGCGTCATCATCTGATAATAAGTGATATGACTCATGTAAAAGCAGCGCAACGTCACTGTCATTTTCAGGATGCTGAACTACTTCTCCCTGCGTAATATTAGCCACGTTTGCCGTGTGAGGATTTCGATAGATTACAAAAACTTGGTCACCAACATGATATTCTTTTTTCATTATGTCACCTTCTCTATTTAGCTTTATCTCTATAGTGTCCGCACATAATGATTTTATAATGGTGTTTTTTTACACTGTCTGGCGCTCAATAAGCTGAAACGGAAGTTCCATATATTGAAGACTTTTATCAAGCACGAGTTTAAATAAATACTCTCCCATTTCAAAAAGAGGTAGCTCTATCGTTGTAATGTCTAAATAAGCTGTTAATGGATGATTATCAAACCCAATAATCGCAATGTCTTTGGGCACTGATAAACCTTCTTTTTTACAGCGAGTAATAACTCCTACTGCAAGCTGATCGTTGGTCACAAGCAGCCCTGTTGGCCGATCCTCCATTTCAAGCAAACGATCTACAATCATATCTCCGTCCGTAATGTATAAACAATCTGTGAATATCCACTCTTTTCTTATTGGTTCTTGCATTCTCTTCATAAAATCACCGTAAGCGTTAGCTCGCTGTTCGCTGTTTGTGCCACTCATCCTACCTACGCAGTAACCAATTTTCTGATGTCCGTTCTCATGCAGGTAAGATAGGGCTTTTTCAAAAGCCGCGTAATGATTAACGTAAACGGACGATACCTTTTTAGCTGTTCCGTTTTCACATACAACAATGGGTCCATAAGATTGGTACTCACTAAGAACATCCCAGTCATTTGCTCTAGAGCAAATAATTACGCCATCTACCTGCTTTGTTTTTAGCATATGGAGAGCATCCATCTCTTTTTGTAGATCATAAGCGGTTTGACACAAAATAAGCTGGCAGTGGGCACCAAGAGCTTCTTTTGCAATGCCTTCAAGAATAACACTAAAGTAAGGATGGTTGATAAAAGGGAGGGCAACCGCAATTCGATTAGTTTTTCCTTTTGATAAATGAACTGCATTGATATTCTGCTCATAGTTAAGTGCATCTACTACGGCTTGTACACGTTCTCTCTTTTCTTCGCTTACATAAGGGTGATTGTTCAAAACTCGCGATACGGTAGAAACGGATACTCCTGCTTTCTTTGCAATATCTCGAATATTTACCATTTTTCTCTCCTTTTGCTCTTGTTCTGAAACGCGTTTCATCATTTATGCTGTTTTTATTATAACGGAAGGTGGTCATAAATGATGCTTGGATTGGTTATTTTATTTATTTTATGTGGAGTTGAACTTCTACTAGCTGCGATAGCTTTAAATCAAAAACCAGATTTATGGAAGGGGATTGAACTGGAAGATTTTTATGATTTTTATGATTTAAAAAAGCGATAGAACTTCTATCGCTTTTTCTACTTATTTATGTACAAGCTCTTCAATGATTGACTGACCTTTTGTTTCATCCGTATCTAACCATTGCCACTCTTCATGCAGGCGAATTCTTCCATCTGGCAAAACTTCCGGTGTAGAAAAACACGTCCCTCCGCGAATTTTATAAGCTTTGTTAACATGCTGATAGCGGAATGTAAGACAGCTCTTTTCATCTATGGTCCCCACTAACGTCCCATATAAAGTGTCTCCACCTTCATATGTTGCATGAATAATTTTACCTTCCTGCTCATAGCGAAACGTCGTATGAGAAGAAACTTCACCGTTAGCCGTATTCTCTACAGAGCGAAATACTCGATTCTTAAAACAAATCATCCCTTCACCTCTTTTTCAATTTTCTAACATTTTAACCCTAAAAAAAGATGACATCAACCCTTCTTTCTGGTTAATGTCACCTAATGAAAATGATAACGTTACGCTATTTGTTTTTTAGCAGGTTGTTTACGAGTTAGCCTTGGATAATTAAAAACAATCGCTAAAATTCCAAATATCGCTGTTAAAATCGGATAAAATGCGAATGGCATTAGTTCAACTGAGGATACTTTTGCAAACTCTGATGCAATAAGCATTTGTGCTCCATATGGAACAAGTCCCTGCACGCTACATGAAAATAAGTCAAGGATACTTGCTGACTTGCGATTATCGATTTCATATTCATCTGCAATCTCTTTTGCTAAAGAGCCCACCGTAATAATTGAAATTGTATTATTAGCTGTAGAAAGGTTTGTTGCGCTTACTAACCCTGCAATACTAAACTCTGCGCCTTTTCTTGTTTTAATATTACGTGTTAGCAACCCAAGCAAGAAATGGATTCCTCCATTATGCTTAATCAGTTCAACAACTCCACCAATTAAGATACTAAGAATAATGAGTTCAGCCATACCGCCTATTCCTGTTGTAATAGCTTTTGCAAACGATGCTAGCGTATAACTTCCATCTGCCAACCCAATAATCCCAGCTACAACAATACCACCTGTCAAGATTGCCAATACATTAAACCCAAGTAATGCCGCAACCAAAACGCCTATATAAGGAAGCATTTTTACAAAGCTAAAGCTTTCAACATCTATATTAGAATTATTTCCAAGCGTCATTACTAGTAAAAGAACCATTGTAATAATTGCTGCTGGTAATACGATTAGAAAATTAACTTTAAACTTATCGTTCATTTTTGTCTTTTGCGTACGAACCGCAGCAATTGTTGTATCAGAAATAATAGATAAATTATCTCCAAACATCGCACCGCCAATAACGGCTGCTACGGCTAGCGCTGCAGAAATATCCGTTTCAGCACTTACTCCAACTGCAATTGGTGCTAGCGCCGCAATGGTACCAGTCGACGTTCCCATTGCAAGTGAGATAAAAGCACCAATAACGAATAACCCAACTACAAGCAAGCTTTGTGGCAAAACAGACAAAGCAAGATTAACGGTTGAATCAACCGCTCCCATGCCGCTTGCTACTTCCGAAAAAGCACCCGCTAGAATAAAGATAAAGACCATAATCATCAAATCCGGATGTCCTGCGCCTTTAGCAAAGCGCTCTACCTTTGCGTTTAGCGTTTCTTTTCGATTCATCGCTAATGCCACAATAGCCGCTACGATGATTGCTACAAGTACAGGTAACTTATAAAAATCACCTGTAATAATCCCTGAGCCTACAAACAAAGCCAAAAACACTCCTAACGGAAGCAGTGCCCAGCCGTTTTCTTTTTGTTTTTCCATGTTTACACCTCTTTACATAAATAAAAGACCTCTTCATCAAGAAGAGGCCCTCTTATAATTCTTTATAAGAATACGCTCTTCTCATCTTTCAAACAAAATTGTTTGCTGGATTTGGCACCGCACTCTGTGAGTCAGTTGCCGAGACATCATCGGGCCAGTCCCTCCGTCTCTCTTGATAAGAAGTATAATATTTTTTAAATTTATTATTCAAAATTAACTCTTAACTACTGTAATATCTTTTACTTTCCTTGTCAAACACTATTGTAGAAAAACAAAAAGAAAGAAAATTCAAACTTCAGTTCGCTACGTCTCGCTTTAGGAAAAACAGCCAAGCCGTTCCTACAAAGAAAATCAGGTGAGCTATAATAATAAATAAAGAAAACGGTAGGGTCATGCCCGGGAAATAAGTTTGGCTCCCTTCCATATATTGACTAAGATTCGTGTTAGCAAACAGTAAAATAATTCCCCACTGCACTTGAAACTCAGATAGAATTCCAGCAAGCATTTTTGCTCCTACTCCAACAACAATGCTAAGACCAACGGCTAATGCACTATTTCGGAATACCGAAGATAGCATAAATGCAAAAGCAACCATCATAAAGGTTTCAAGGTATGAAACGCCGTATGCAATCCATATCCCTTGCGCTTCTTGACCACTAAAAGCTTCTCCTGAAAAGAAAATAGTTCCCCAAATGACTGAAAAGAAAAAGAAGGCAGCCAAATAGTATAAACTAATCAAAATACTAGTCAGGTATTTCGATAAAAGAATAGTTGAGCGACTCTTAGGACGAATTAATAAAAATTTAATCGTTCCTTTTTCGAATTCCGACGCAACAATTGATCCTGCAGCAGCTACAGCAAAAAATTGGACAATAACTAAGAAGTTTGAAGTGAAAGCAACAAAGCCTGGCAGCGTTTCTGTAATTCCTGCATTCGTCGTAATAGCCCTCATTACAAGAGCCATTCCAAGCGTTAAAACAGCAAGTGCTAAAAATACGACCTTCGTGCTTTTCTTCATAAACCATTTCATGTGTTCATTTTGTATTAAATTAAGCATTGAAATCTCCTCCCGTAACAGACATAAACGATTGTTCTAACGATTCATAAATTGGGGTAATTTGGTACACTCCAATGCCTTCTTCCACTAGCAGTTTATTAATAGTAGCAGCTTCTTTCGGTTGAACTTGTACAGAAAGCTGATTTTCTTTTATCACACAAGTATAACCTTTAGCTAAAAGCAGCTTTTCCGCTTGCTCTAACGCGCTAACTGCAAATACAATTGTTACCCTCTCTGCCGTATTACGATTAGCCAATTCTTGAACAGATAGTAATCTACCTTCTTGAATAATTCCTACGCGATCACACAAAGCTTCCACTTCTTTCAGCAAATGGCTAGCGATAAGAATGGAAATACCTTCTTCTTTGCACAACTGCTTTAAATACGCTTTAAACTCAATCATTCCTGCTGGGTCCAAGCCGTTAGTAGGCTCATCTAAAAGCAGCAATGAGGGCTTGTGCAAAATAGCTTGTGCAACACCGAGACGTTGACGCATCCCTAGTGAATACGTTTTTACGGGTTGATGAATGCTTTTTTCTAATCTTGTTAACTTTACTACTTCATCAATGCGACTTGCAGATACACCATGCATCCGTGCAAAATGCTTAAGATTTTGATAACCAGTTAAATATCCGTAAAACTCTGGATTTTCAATGATTGCCCCAATTGATTTTACGGCTTCATTAAACTGTTTGCGCAGGTCTTTATTGTTAATGATAACGTCCCCTGTTGAACTTACTAAACCTACAACTGTTCGAATAAGCGTGGTTTTACCTGAACCATTTGGACCTAGTAGCCCAAAGATTTCTCCTTCTTGCACAGATAATGATACGTTATCTAAAATAATCTTACTGCCAATCTTTTTCGTGACGCCATGTACCTGTAGTACCTCTCTCTCTGACATCATGTTCATCCTTTCCTCTATGTAATCCGTCTTTTATTTTTCCTTGTTTTAAGGTATTTGTCTAGATTAAAGCAAACTATTCGTTTATCTTTGTTTTTTTTGGTAAGCTATATACACATATATTTCTTTATAAAGGGGATGCCGTTATGGAATTAGTCGTTTATTTAGCAGGACAAATTCATGATAATTGGAGAGACGATATTAAAAAACAAGCTGAAGACTTAAAGCTCCCAATTACGTTTGTAGGACCGATGACCGACCATGATCGCTCGGATAATATCGGCGAAGTAATCTTAGGTAAACAAGACTCAGCTGTTTTAAAAGATGAAGCTGCTTCAGCTTTTAATAATTTGCGTACAGAAGTACTGCTTAAGAAATCCGACGTAGTCATTGCGCTTTTCGGTGAAAAATACAAGCAGTGGAATAGCGCAATGGATGCTGCTACAGCCGTTGCATTAAACAAGCCGCTTATTCTTGTTCGTCCAGAAAAGTTGCACCATCCTTTAAAAGAACTTTCAAACAAAGCACAAGTAGTTGTTGAAACACCAGACCAAGCGATTCGTGCACTAGCTTATATCTTTGAATAAGGTTGAGATATACCTACCTCAGTCAATAAAATATCCGAGCGATTGCAAATTAATTTGCAACTGCTCGGATATTTTTTACTTTTATCAAAAACAACTTAAATAAATAGTGGAATGAAGCGTAAGACATTCCACTTCTCCAGAAAGTAGAAGAAAAATTCAGAACCAGTCGCACAACAGAGCGAAATTTTTTTCCAAACGAAAGCCTTTAGAAAAGTCATGATTTCCCTCTTAAAAGGAATCATTTCGTTATGACGTAGCCTCCTTGACGTTATTTCTTTGTTCATGTACACTTTATGTTCAATTTATTGCTATTGATATCGCTCTTGTAAAGAAAGAATGATATAATTTGATAGATATTGAATTTGGAGGATTGCTCATACATGATTACAGTTAGTAATGTAAGCCTACGTTTTGCAGACCGTAAGTTATTTGAAGATGTAAACATTAAGTTTACTCCTGGTAACTGCTACGGATTAATTGGAGCGAACGGTGCTGGAAAATCAACATTTTTGAAAATTTTATCTGGTGAACTCGAGTCACAAACTGGTGATGTACATATGGGACCAGGCGAACGCCTAGCGGTCTTAAAACAAAACCATTTCGAATACGAAGAGTACGAAGTATTAAAAACCGTTATTATGGGTCACGCTCGCTTATATGAAGTGATGCAAGAAAAAGATGCTATTTATATGAAAGCTGACTTCACTGATGAAGATGGAATGAAAGCAGCTGAGCTTGAAGGTGAATTCGCTGAACTTAACGGTTGGGAAGCTGAATCAGAAGCTGCAATTCTTTTAAAAGGTTTAGGCGTTTCCGAAGATCTTCATGATAAAAAAATGTCTGAGCTAACAGGTAGTGAAAAAGTAAAAGTGTTACTTGCTCAAGCCCTATTTGGTAAACCGGATGTTTTACTACTAGATGAGCCGACGAATAACTTAGACATTCAAGCAATTCAGTGGTTGGAAGAGTTTTTAATTAACTTTGAAAACACAGTAATCGTTGTATCCCATGATCGTCACTTCTTAAACAAAGTTTGTACACATATTGCAGATTTAGACTTTGGTAAAATTCAAGTTTACGTTGGTAACTACGACTTCTGGTATGAGTCTAGCCAACTTGCCCAAAAAATGGCATCAGATGCTAATAAGAAAAAAGAAGAAAAAATTAAAGAACTTCAAGCGTTTGTTGCTCGTTTTAGCGCCAATGCGTCAAAATCAAAACAAGCAACATCTCGTAAAAAACTACTTGATAAAATTACGTTAGACGATATCCGTCCATCTTCTCGTCGCTATCCGTACGTAAACTTTACACCAGAGCGTGAAATTGGAAATGACGTACTGCGAGTTGAAGGTTTAACAAAAACTATTGATGGTGTTAAGGTACTAGATAATGTAAGTTTTACGATGAATCGAGAAGATAAAATTGCCTTAGTTGGTCGTAACGAAATTGCAAACTCAACGCTTATGAAGATTCTAATGGGTGAAATGGAAGCAGATAGCGGTACATTTAAGTGGGGTGTAACAACATCTCAATCTTTCTTCCCGAAAGATAACTCTGAGTACTTTGAGAATAGCGATTTAAACTTAGTTGAGTGGTTACGCCAATACTCACCACAAGATGAAAGCGAAAGCTTCCTTCGTGGATTCCTAGGAAGAATGTTATTCTCTGGTGAAGAGGTATTAAAGAAAGCCAACGTATTATCCGGAGGCGAAAAGGTTCGCTGCATGCTTTCTAAAATGATGCTAAGTGGTTCAAATGTTCTTCTTTTAGACGACCCTACCAACCACTTAGACTTAGAGTCAATTACGGCATTAAACAATGGATTGATGAGCTATAAAGGTGCAATGATTTTCACATCTCATGACCATCAGTTCGTTGAAACAATTGCGAATCGCATTATCGAAATCACGCCAAACGGAGTGGTTGATAAGCAAACAACATATGACGAATACCTAGCAAATACTGAACTACAAAAACAACTAAAAGGTATGTATGCTTAATTTAAAAAGGTGACGAATGTTCGTCACCTTTTTTTATACTCGAATTCCCCGTTCCATCAGTTTTTGTTCAAGGTAAGAAATCATCATGCTTAAGGTTTTAACTCGCGCATATTGCTTATCATTACCTGCTATAACAAACCACGGTGCTTGATTCGTATTCGTGTATTTAAACATATGCTCTACAGCTTCTTCATACTCGTCCCACTTGTTTCGATTACGCCAATCTTCTTCCGTTAACTTCCAGCGTTTAAAAGGATCTGCTTCTCTTTCTTTAAAGCGCTTGAGCTGTTCATCTTTGCTAATATGGAACCAAAACTTCGCTACAATATAGCCGTTATCTGTTAACGTACGCTCAAACTGATTGATTTCTTCGTAAGCCCTTCCCCACTCACTTGTTGAAATTAAATTTTCAACTCGCTCGACAAGTACGCGACCGTACCAAGAACGATCGAATAAAGCTATTTGTCCAGCGTGTGGCAGCCTCGTCCAAAACCGATGGAGGTAGTGATAACTGCGTTCATCATCAGTTGGTGCACTAATTGGATACACATGAAAGCCTCGGGGGTCCAACTTTTGTGTAATACGCTTAATAGCTCCCCCTTTCCCTGCCGCATCCCACCCTTCAAACGCAAATATAATAGGTACCTTTTCCATATAGATAATGTGTTCTAATCGCAATAAGCGTAGCTGCAAAGATTTTAGCTTTTTTTTATATTCTTTTTTAGATGAAATCTTTTTAGACAGATCAATATCTTCTAAATTCATATAATCACTCCTACCTACTAGTCAGTAGTATAGTATGAACGTTCTAGGCTGTAATTATGTTATTGAAACACTTTGCTAATCAGTTCATAAGAGTGTAGCTTCGCTTGGAAATCGTGAATATTAGTAATGATTAAAAACTCATCGTTATTATATTCATTTTGTAAACGCAACAACTTAGCATGAACAGTTTCTGGAGACCCTACAATCATTCGACTTCTATTTTTCTTTATTTTTTGTTGCTCATATTCAGAATACACACGCTGATTAACTTCATTGATAGAAGAAACCTTTGTATCTTTTCCTTTTTCTACTTTCAACAACCAATCATCAAGCGTTTTGGCATGTTGTTCCGCTTCCTCCTCTGTATCAGCACATACGACAAATACACAAACGTTCGTATGAGGCACTTGCTGATAGTCTGATGGAACATATGTTTGCCGATAGTGTTTCAGCGCTTCTTTTCCTCCGATTGGGGAGATAAAGTGTCCAAATGTAAAGGAAACTCCAAGTTCCCCAGCTGCTCGCGCACCTCGTTTATTAATTCCTAACTGCCACATCTCAGGCTTAGTATCACTTTTGGGATAAGCTGTTACCCCGTAATAAGGGTGATTTTCAGGAAGGTTTTGCAGCAAATGTCCCTGTAGCGCTTGAATTTGACGTGGAAATTCATTCAGACTTTTTCGTACTCCGTCTGTTAATGCTAATCTCGTTAGTGCATCGCCTCCTGGAGATCGACCTAATCCCAAGTCAATTCGCCCTGGAAACAAATTCTCTAATAACTGTACGTCTTCAGCCACTTTATATGGGCTGTATTGAGGGAGAAGTACGCCTCCAGAGCCAATTCGAATCGAACTTGTTTGAGATGCCAAATGAGTCATTAATAAAAGTGGCGAAGAACCTGCCAACCCATTTTTATTATGATGTTCAGCTACCCAAAAGCGATGATATCCTAGTCTTTCTGTCCACTTTGCTAGCTGTACCGTCTGAGCAAGCGCATCTTTTGCTGTTTGGCCGCTTGATATTGGAGACTGATCTAATACGCTTAAAATCATGATTGATATCACTTCCTTTGCTTTTATTTTAAAAGAAAGAGGCTTTCTCGTCCGTTATTTTGCTTAGTCATTTATGTATACATATTTACAATTTCAGTTGCTTTCTTTTTTAAGGACTCCCTTAATTCTTTTGGTTCAACTACTTCTGCATAGCATCCTAAATTCAGTAATATATTTGCCGTAAAATCAAGGTCATCTCGACCAATTACTGATTTTATTGTTCCCGTTCCATCGTTATTTATGGTTATATGAGGCCCTAAACTAGGATTTGCACTTGCTAACCGCACGCCTTCTTTTGTCATTTCAATATGCAACAATAGAGCCTTTTTGGGAACATAGTCTTGAGCTAACCATTTCTTTAACGTTAGAGATTCCGTAAAATCCTCACCTAAGTGCTCAATTTTTTTAACTCTATCTGCACGAAAAAGCAGGATTTTTTCTTTTTTATAGCTATAAGCTGGAAAATACCATAGACCTTCATGTGCATAAATACCAATTGGTTTAACGATATGCCCCTTTATCCCTGTTTTACTTTCATACTGAATCGCTACTTTTTTATGCTTCATTGCTGATAACAATAAGTCTTTTAAAAAGGGGGCTTCCTCTGAACGATTTGGCGTTAAAAATACAACAAAATCATTTATTTGTTCTAGTTGATTTCTGACATCTGCAGGTAAATGAGTATAAAACTTGGTTTTTACACTTTGAGCATCTACTTGAAATGGGATTGTAGGATAATGAGTAATCATTTCAAGTAAAAAATACATCATTTTCCCTTCTTCCTCAGAAAAGAATAAAGGAGGCAATACGCGATTGTTCAAAACACGATAGCCGCCATATTTTCCTTTTTCAGCATATAAAGGAACCCCTAGTTCCTGTAAATCCAACAAATAGCGCTGAACAGTTCGCACAGACATATTAAACTCTTCTGCAACTTCCCTGGCAGTAAAATAGCGCTTCGCATTGATGTAAAACATCACTTCAAATAACCTTTTGGTTTTCATATTATTCACCTATCCATGACAGATTTTGACGTATTTAAGTGTTATTATCATACACGAAGCGGGTAAAATATAATAGCGGTTTGCTAAGGAGGAACATGAAATGACAAGAAAAGTAATCTTATATATTGCAACTACAATTGATGGCTTTATTGCACGTGAAGACGGAAAAATTGATTGGCTAGTGGAGAATGAAACAAATGAAGATTATGGATATAATGAATTCGATGAAAGCATTGATACTGTATTCATGGGGCGGCACACATATGAACAAGTATTAACCTTTGGCGAGTTTCCTTATAAAGGAAAAGAAGTATTTGTAGTAACGACAAAAAAAGGCGGCAACTCTGAAGATGTAACGTTCATCTCACCTACAGAAGTACACGATACCGTTATCAATTTAAAACAGCAGCCAGGTAAACATATCTTTTTAGTAGGTGGCGGATCACTAAATGCACTGTTTTTAAATGAAAACTTAATTGATGAGTATTGGATTTTCCAAAAACCTATATTGCTAGGAAGTGGCATCCCTCTCTTCCAAGGAAACGTAGCCGACACGCCTCTTTCGTTAATTGATTCAAAAATTTATCCTTCTGGATTTGTTTTTCTTAAATTTGTGAATGGTAAGAAGCCGACAGCGTAATGCTGACGGCTTTTATACTTCGCTATTCATCTGTTTTACTTCCTTGTCACTTGGCAATAACCACGTTAGAATTCCAAGCAGAGGAAGGATACTGCAAAACAGCATAATAAATTGCAAGCTATATATATCCGCTAACTTTCCAAATATAACGGCTCCTAGCGCTCCCATTCCAAACGCTAATCCCACGATAAGTCCTGAAACAAGACCGATTTTTCCAGGTAATAATTCTTGAGCGTAAACTACGGTAACGCTGAAACTAGACTGAAGGATAAAACCAATAAGCAATAACAACGGTGCTGCTACACCAAGCGTTACGTGCGGTAGCATAAGTGCAAATGGTGCTGATCCAAGCATGGATACCAACAAAACATTTCGCTTTCCGAAACGATCTGCTAAAGGTCCCCCAAAAAAAGTCCCAAACACCCCTGCAATCATAAATAAAAAGACGTAGATTTGTGCATGTTTTATCGTTACTCCATATGCTTCAATTAAATAGAACTGAAAATAATTCAAAATTCCTGCTCCATACCATGAACGAGCAAACACTAAAAAAATTAATAAAGCAATGGCAAACATTAATTTTTTTGTCACCTTCATTTCGTTTACTGATTGTTTTTTTTGCAACTGTTTTCGAACAATCAGCTCTTGCTTATACCACGTTGATACGTAGTAAAGGGTTGCAACTCCAACTGCTGCTAAGATTGTAAACCACATCGTGCCAAACTGCCCTAAGCTAATAAAGATAAAAGCGGTAAACAAAGGAGCCATTGACTGACCCGTATTACCTCCTACTTGGTAAATGGACTGAGCTAGTCCCCTTTTCTGTCCAGCAGCCATATAGGCAACGCGCGAGCCTTCAGGATGAAAAATGGCTGATCCTAATCCAATAAATAGTACGGACGCTAAGACAAAATAAAAGTTAGGTGCTAGCGCTAAACCAATAATACCGACTAGACTTAAACACATTGCAATTGGTAATAAAAACGGGAGTGGCCTCTTATCTGCAAAGATACCAAATACCGGCTGCATGATGGATGATGTCATATTCAAAGCAAATGCAATCCAGCCAATTTGCGTATAATTCAAATTCATGGATTTTTCTAAAATAGGAAAAAGCGCTGGAACAACTGACTGCATGCAGTCGTTTAAAAAATGACCTAAGCTGATAGCGAATAAAATACGATAAATAGTTTGTTCTTGTTTAGTTTGTAACTTTACTACTGCTTGCATAAAAAACCTTCTTTCTATTGCCTACTTATCTCTACGTCAACTTTCTATGAACTTGTATTATATTCTTCAAACAAAGAAAATTTCCTTTTTTGAAATGTAATTATATTTCTATCAGTCTATTCTTTTGATAAAATAAAAAAGTAAGCGTTTTATATAAAACGTGTGGGAGGAATGAATAATGGTTAAGAATAAGGTTGTTTTAATCACAGGGGCTGCTCAAGGTATTGGCTTTCAAATCGGTGAGCGTTTTGCTGAAAACGGTGCGAAGGTTATCTTGACTGATTTAAATGAAGATGGTGTAAAAAGAGCAGAGCAAGAGCTTTCTTCAAAGGGGTATGACGTCTACGGTGTAAAAGCGGACGTAACGAATGAAGATGATATTAAGTCAATGATTGAAGCAGCATCTGCAAAATATGGCCGAATTGATGTCTTAATTAACAATGCAGGCATGCAGTTCGTCTCCCCAATCGAAGAATTTCCAACTGAAAAATTTGAACTCTTACTAAAGATTATGTTGACTGCACCATTTGTTGCTACTAAGCATGTCTTTCCTCTTATGAAAGCGCAAAAATTTGGCCGAATTATCAATATGGCGTCTATAAATGGCTTAATTGGCTTTGCAGGGAAAGCTGCTTATAACAGTGCAAAACACGGAGTTATTGGCTTAACAAAAGTAGCTGCGCTAGAAGGTGCTGAACATGGTGTGACCGTTAACGCTATCTGTCCCGGCTACGCGGATACACCTCTTGTCCGCAATCAATTACAAGACTTAGCTCGTACAAGAAACGTTGCGCTTGAGAAAGTACTTGAAGAAGTAATTTATCCGCTCGTTCCTCAAAAGCGTTTATTAGATGTACGTGAAATTGCCGATTACGCCCTCTTTCTAGCAAGTGATGCAGCAAAAGGCGTGACCGGTCAAGCTGTCGTTATTGACGGTGGATATACGGCTCAATAAAACTAGAGGGAGGCTCTTTTAGAGTCTCTTCTTGTTTGCAAGATTAAGATAAAGATGAAGCCCGCTTGCTCAAATGCGAGAAATTTTACTTCATCCTCTTTTCATTACACTACTAGCTCTTCACTCCCACTATGCTACACTAGTGATAGAAACCGAACGGAGGAATATGCATGATGATAGCATCCTTAGCAGATAGCATCATTTCAGAAATCAATCATCTAATTCATGAAGATTTAATTGTAGCTGATACGTCTGGCATGATTATTGCCAGCACGGATAAAAACCGAATAAATACATTTCATGAGGGAGCTCTTATTTGCACGCAAAAAAAGAAAAAGTTCATTATTACTCGAGAGGATCAAGCGACTTTAAAAGGCGTCAAAGCAGGTATTAACCTTCCAATCCTTTTTCAAAACCAAATTGCTGGTGTAATTGGAATTACAGGTAACCCAGAACGCGTATCTGCCTATGCAGAAATTTTAAAAAGAATGACCGAATTAATGATGAACGAGCGTTACTATTCCGAACAGCTTGAATGGCAAGCACGGGCACTTGAAGCATTTGTTTTCGACTGGGTGCAAAAATCTGATTGGAGCGAAGAATTTATTCATCAAGGCGAGCTAATTGGCATCGACCTTTCAATTGAAAGACAAGTGTTGATTGGCCACTGTTCAGACATGATGACGAATCAAATTTTAAAAGAGCTCATGGAAACTTTCGATAAGAATAATACAGATGTGTTTGTTCGCTGGGGAAATGAGCGCTTTGTTATTTTACAAGCTGGTAAGAAGACAAAAGAACGTACGCTTTACTTTGCTAAACAAATTAGTAGTTACCTTCAAAACAGATATCAGCTAAGCGTCGCAATTGGAATTGGACAACCTGCTTCCCCAAAGTCAGTTCATCAATCCTTCCACGAAGCGGAACGAGCTTTGAATACTGCCAAAAAATCAGCCTCCATTATATTTGATGATGACCTTCGCCTTGAAATGTTGTTAAAGGATATAAAGAAAGAAACAAAGGCTGAATTTGTACGCAGAACCATTTCCCAGGTTATGAAGGACCAAGAATTAGTAAAAACCGTTAAGACGTTTTTAAGAAAGAATCAATCCTTTAAAGCTACAGCAGATACAATGCATATTCATATCAACACGTTACACTACCGCATAAAGCGAGTCGAAGAATTAACTGGACTAAACCTTCGTCATACCGAGGACTTGCTCATTTTCCATCTCGCTTTCTTATTTTTAGATGAATAACCAACTATATCAGATAAATAACCGCTACATTTTAGAGGATTAACTATAGTTAATCCTTCTTTTATTTCTTATCATAAAAATAAGAATTTGTTTACTTAAAAGGAGCTATAATCATGATACCTATTGAACTAAAGAAATCCTTTGAAGACATTGTCGGTGCCCATAATTATGATGACTCAAAAGCCGGACGACTCGTTTATTCCTACGACGCTACGCCTCAATTTCAATCGCTGCCCGATGCCGTTATTGCACCCAAAAATACTGAAGAAGTAGTAGCTATTGTAAAGCTATGCAATCAACATAATATCCCGATTGTACCTAGAGGATCTGGTACAAACTTATGTGCTGGTACTTGTCCAACTGAAGGTGGAATTGTTCTTTTATTTAAACATATGAACAAAGTGCTAGAAATCGATGAAGAAAACTTAACAGCTACGGTTCAGCCTGGAGTCATTACATTAGACTTTATCCACCAAGTTGAAGAAAAAGGACTCTTTTATCCTCCAGACCCAAGCTCAATGAAAATTTCTACAATTGGTGGCAACATCAATGAAAACTCAGGTGGGCTTCGCGGACTTAAATACGGAGTTACGCGCGATTATGTGTTAGGCCTTGAAGTGGTGCTTGCCAATGGAGATATTATTAAGACCGGAGGAAAACTGGCAAAAGATGTGGCTGGCTACGATTTAACACGTTTATTTGTCGGCTCAGAAGGAACTCTTGGAATCATTACAAAAGCAATCTTAAAACTAATACCAATGCCTGAAGCGAAAATGACAATGCTTGCCCTTTATCAAGACCTTGAAGCTGCAGCAAAATCCGTATCGACGATTATTGCCAATAAAATTATTCCGACCACTCTTGAATTTTTAGATCAGCCAACGTTGAAAGTTGTAGAGGATTTTGCAAAAATTGGCCTCCCTACCGATGTAAAAGCTGTTCTTTTAATTGAACAAGATGGACCGATTGATATCGTCAAGCGAGATATGAGTAGCATGGCTGCTATTTGTAAAAGAGAGCATGCCCTATCGGTAAAGGTAGCTAGTTCGGAAAAAGAAGCGGATGATTTGCGTACAGCAAGAAGGTCTGCCCTTTCAGCTTTGGCTCGTTTAAAACCCACGACGATTCTAGAAGACGCAACGGTTCCAAGATCTGAAATTGCTAAAATGGTTGTGGCTACTAATGAAATTGCTGAAAAATATGGGTTAACAGTTTGTACATTCGGTCACGCCGGAGATGGCAACCTTCATCCCACATGCTTAACCGATGTTCGAAACCATGAAGAAATTGAGCGTGTCGAACAAGCTTTTGAAGAAATTTTTATAAAAGCTATTGAACTTGGGGGCACCATTACTGGTGAACACGGAGTTGGAGTCATGAAAGCCCCTTACCTTGAACTCAAGGTAGGTAAAGAAGGGATTGCTGCTATGAAAGCCATTAAAGCCTCTCTAGACCCAAATAACATTCTAAACCCTGGTAAAATCTTTGCTAAAGACTCGCGAAAACGGGTGGTGATTTCAAGATGACAACAATAAAAGAGCGAGAGCTTATCCAAAAACAATTTAAAGAACAAATGAACGAAGATGAACTATTAAACTGTATGCGCTGTGGGTTTTGCTTACCAACCTGCCCTACTTATATTGAATCAGGTTTTCAAGAATCACATTCTCCAAGAGGACGAATTGCGCTCATGAAAGCTGTTGTCGATGGGATTATTGAACCTGATGAAGATGTAGAAAAATCCTTAAACATGTGCCTTGGCTGCAGAGCTTGTGAACCTGTATGTCCTTCAGGAGTCAATTATGGACATTTATTAGAGGAAGCAAGGGATATTATTAATCAAAATAAAAAGCATTCCATTCCTGTAAAAGCCGTTCGAAAAGTGGTGTTTGAGGGATTGTTCCCTCATCAAAACCGCATGCAAAACATGACGGGGTTACTTGGCTTTTATCAGCGCTCTGGTTTACAACGTGTTGTTCGTTCGACAGGGATATTAAAGTTGCTTCCAGATAACCTAGCATCAATGGAAAAAGTGTTACCTACTGTTCCAACTTTAAAAGAGATGAAAGAACGCCCTACACACCTACCTGCAAAAAATGAAACCAAAAAACGCGTTGCATTTTTTTCCGGTTGCTTGATGGATACGATGTTCATGAAAACAAATGACGCTACGATGAAGCTTCTTCAGCTTGCAGGTTGTGAAATTGTTATTCCTCAAAATCAAGCTTGCTGCGGGGCTCTACATGGCCATAGCGGTGAAAAAGATGCAGCTAAAAAGCTCGCGAAACGTAACATTCAAGCATTTGAAGATTTGAATGTAGATTACATTATCACAAATGCAGGAGGCTGTGGTGCCTTTTTAATTGATTACGATCACCTGTTAAAAGATGATCCTCAGTGGGCTCAGCGTGCTCAAACGTTCTCAAGTAAACTAAAAGATATAAGCAGCATTCTTGTCGACCTTGAATTTTTCAACAAGAAACTTTCATTACCTCAACAGGTGATTACGTATCAAGATTCTTGTCATTTACGAAACGTTATGAAAACATCAAGTGAACCTAGAAGGTTATTAAAAGCGATTGCTAATGTAGAATACCGCGAAATGAAAAACGCAGATAGCTGCTGTGGATCTGCTGGTATTTATAACATTGTTGAATCCGAAATGTCTATGCAAATCCTTGATACAAAAATGAAAAGTGCTGTGGCTACGCAAGCTACAACAATTGTGACAGCTAACCCTGGCTGCCTGCTTCAAATGAAGCTGGGAATTGAAAGAGAAGGATTATCGTCAAAAGTAAGGGCTGTTCACCTCGTCGATTTATTGCTTGAAGCCGTGCAAGAATAATCCTAAGAAAGGAGCTCTACTACTAGAGCTCCTTTTGCTATTTCTGTTATTTCCACCATGAATCAAATATCGTTGCCGGTAGCTGGCGCTTATGCTCGGTCATGCGGTAGCGCTTCTCAATCTTTTCAGCTACTTCAGGTGTCACTTCTTTTCCTTCTAAATAATCATCCAGCTCATCGTACTTAATGCCTAATTCCGTTTCGTCCGCTTGGCCTGGCTTGTTATCCAGTAAATCTGCAGTTGGAATCTTCTCATATAAGCGCTTATCTGCACCTAGTTCTTTTAATAGTGCTTTTCCTTGGCGCTTTGTTAACCCAGATAACGGCAAGACGTCCGCTCCCCCGTCTCCATACTTCGTGAAAAATCCCGTGACTGCTTCAGCAGCATGATCTGTTCCTATTACCAATAATCCATTCTCTCCACCAATTGCATACTGTGTAATCATACGAACTCGTGCTTTTACATTTCCTTTATGAAAGTCTCCTAATTCATGACCAGCTGCTTCATTAAAAGTTTGTGAAAACGATGTGACTGTTTTTTCAATATTAAATGTAATTGTTTCATCAGGCTTAATAAAATCCAAAGACGCTTGCGCATCGTCTTCATCTTTTTGAACTCCATGCGGCAAACGAACCGCAATAAATTTTGCTTCATAGCCTTCTGTACGAAGTTCTTCAACGGCAAGCTGAGCGAGCCTTCCTGCTAGGCTTGAGTCTTGACCTCCACTAATCCCTAACACAAATCCTTTTGCATGAGCTGTTTTCACATACGATTTCAAAAAATCAACACGTTTACGAGCCTCTTCTGATGGAGTGATTGTTGGAGAAACATTTAGTTCTTTCATAATTTGCTGTTGAATTGTCATAATAAGCTCCTTTCAATTTCTCATTTTATCTTTTATATAAATGATGATTTTTAATATAGTCGTAACATGCGTCCGGCAATAAATAGCGAGGCTCTCCGCCTTTAGCGAATTCTTCTCTGATATAAGTAGAGCTAATTTCCATGGCTAATCCTTTATCTAAGAGCTGAAAGCGACCATCATCATAATTGCGTAAAAGAGGTGAACGACTAATCGCTTGTAACATGTCAATGCCATTTCGAGCCATGACAATAAATTGGTTTTCACTGACAAGCTCTTCTGACATTTTCCATTTACCATCCGCAATATCAATCAGTAAATCTGCCCCCATGATGAAATAAAAACTTGCTTTTGGCAAAAGTTTTTTAAAATAATCCATTGTGTAGTATGTGTAGTGATAACCTGGTAATACGTTTAGTTCATAAGTATCTAATAAAAACTTAGGATTAGTTGAAATAGCTTTTTGAATCATAGCAACGCGATGTTCATCTGTTGTCTGCAAGCGTTTATCTGTGCGTTTATTAGAAGATGGAAGAAATATAATATAATCAAGCTTTTTACGATGAGCTACGGTTGATGCGGTCCATAAGTGTACATTAGTAACTGGATCAAAAGATGAACCATATATTCCAATCTTCACTCCCGGTGAAGTAAGGTGATTAAGTTGCTTCGTATTATTTAACTGCTTTAGCTCGTTCCACTTGTTTTCTTCCATCTTCAGTATCCCCTTTTAACCTTGATTTAATTTGGACGAAACTTTTTTACGCACTTCATTTATTTGACGCGCTTTGTTTTCCCAGCACTTTTCACTTAAATCAACCGGGTATTCTTCTGGATTTCTCGTGCGCTTATATTCATCCCAAAGCAACTCTAAATTATCTTCTGCATATTGCTGAATCGCCTGTAAATTTGGTGTTTGATACACCAGCTCTCCATTTTTATAAATATCTTGATGAAGTTCTTTCGCCTCAAAGTTGGTTACAAACTTACTGATAAACGTATGAACTGGATGGAACATTTTCAACCTTTCCTCACTTTGTGGATCTTCACCCTCAAGAGTAATGTAATCTCCTTCTGATCGTCCATTCAGCTTATTAATGATACGATATACGCGCTTTAAACCTGGTGTACTTACTTTTTCTGGGTTAGCACTAATTTTAATTGTATCCACCATCTCACCGCTGTCTCCTTCAATAGATACAAGCTTGTATACAGCACCTAATGCCGGCTGATCATATGCCGTAATAAGCTTTGTACCAACACCCCACATATCAATTTGAGCACCTTGAGATTTTAAATGCATAATAGTATCTTCATCAAGGTCATTTGAAGCAACGATTTTTGTATCAACAAATCCAGCCTCATCTAAAAGCTGCCGTGCTTTTTTAGAAAGGTATGTTAAATCTCCACTATCTAATCGAATCGCTCGAAAGTTTATTTTATCGCCTAATTCTTGTGCAACTTTAATAGCATTTGGCACGCCTGATTTTAAGGTATCATACGTATCAACTAAGAATACACAGTCTTTATGGCGGCGAGCGTATTTATGAAACGCTACGTACTCGTCTTTATAAGCTTGAACCATTGAGTGCGCATGCGTTCCTGCCACTGGAATACCAAATTTCTTTCCTGCTCTCACGTTTGACGTGGCCTGAAATCCACCGATGTATGCCGCTCTTGTTCCCCAGATTGCTGCATCCATTTCCTGAGCGCGGCGAGTACCGAATTCCATTGCTATTTGCTCTCCAACTACATGTTTAATTCGAGAAGCTTTTGTAGCAATTAGCGTTTGATAATTGACGATGTTTAAAATAGCTGTTTCAACAAGCTGAGCTTCAATGAGGGGGGCTTCAATTCGTAAAATAGGCTCATTTTGAAACACAAGTTCTCCTTCTACCATTGAGCGAATATTCCCTGTAAAGCGTAGCTCTTTTAAAAAATCTAAATAGTCTTCTTTAAATCCTACTTCTTCACGTAAATACATAATGTCTGATTCTGAAAAACGAAAGCTTTCAATATAATTTATAATGCGCTCTAACCCAGCAAACACTGCATAGCCGTTTCCAAATGGAAGCTTGCGAAAAAATACCTCAAACACTGATTTCTTATTATGAATGCCATCTTCCCAATAAGTTTCACCCATATTAATTTGATACAAATCCGTATGAAGCATAATGCTGTCATCTTTATATAAAGTCATTCTATTTTCCTCCAAATAATCAATGCACAACTTATTTAATAACCGTTGCGTTTAGTGAATTCGTAAAATGAGTTAATGCCCATTCATGCCCTGCTTGGTTAAAACTTGCAACTGCCTTTTCATACACTGTGATATTAAAGCCTTTATTATAGGCATCTACAGCAGTATGCAAAACACAAATATCGGTGCATACCCCTATTAAATGCACTTCAGTAATGCCTCTTTCCCGAAGCTTCATTTCCAAATTTGTGCCTGCAAAAGCACTGTACCTTGTTTTATCCATCCAGTAAGTGTTTTGGCTTTCTTTGTACGTATCATATACCTCTTGTAACCTACCATATAAACTTCTTCCTTTTGTTTCTCTGATATTATGCGGCGGATATAATTTGGTTTCAGGATGGTATTGATCACCTTCTTCGTGCAAATCAATCGCAAATACCACATAGTCACCGTTATCAATAAATTCCTTGGTTAAGCTAACTATTTCCGATTCAATTTGCTGTCCAGGCTCTCCACAAGTTAAAGCTCCCTTATCGTCTACAAAATCATTCGTATAATCAATGTTTATAAGTGCTCTCATTACTTTGCCCCCTTATTGGTAATTAACAATAAACAAATTGTTGAGTAGTTAATACCTAGCTGTGTAGATAGATGTAGCAAAATCTGCATCAATAAACTGATATAGCTTTGTTGGCTTTTTAGATGTTCTAGTTGTTGTTTGTCCTTCTACTTCTTCAATAAAAGGCAGCATGCGAATCTTACGCGCAAACGCCTGATCACTCCGAATTGCTGGATTATTCGTAATTGTAAGCAATACAGCCTGAAGTTCAGAGTAAGTAAACATTTTAGGTAAAAACTTTTGTGCGACCGTCGTTTGAAGGAGATCTTTTTTTATTTCAGTAATGCCATCTTGAATAATTTGAGCGTGATCAAACGCCAATGGCAGTGAAAAAACTTCTTCTAGGTCAAACAACTCAACGTTTGCTGCATCGTCATTCGCTTGCCTTTTTGCCAACATTTCTTCTGGCACAATAGCATAATGAGCATTTGAAATAACCCATCCCCGTGCGTCTCTACCAGGTTTATCATATATTCCGTACTGCTTCATATGAATACCCGATACGCCCGTTTCTTCTTCTAGTTCACGCTTAGCTGCTTCATAAGCCGATTCGTTAGGGTGTACAAAGCCACCTGGAAGCGCCCATTTACCTGCTTCAATATTTTGTTCACCTTCGGCATTTAAAATTGCTCGTTGAATCAACATTAATTTCAATACCATCTTTGGTGGTTTATATGCTTCTTTTTCAGTAGCTACAATCGTAAACACAGCAATATCTGCCGTATATCCGTATGGCTTTGGGTATTCTTTTTTTACACTTTTTTGATCATGATTTAACATTGCCCTGTCTCCTGATTGAATTTATAATTAACAATTTGATTAATGTTAATTATACGTACTTTTTTTATAATGTCAACAAAAAGTAGTAAATTTATGCTTGCAAAGAAAAAAGCACCGTCGTATAGAACGACGATGCTTTTTATGTGCTACCTTGCAGCTAGTCCGATAGTAAAACACTTCTCTTTCACCCACTCAATCACATACTCAATTGTTGGGCAATAAATAAACAAATGACAGTCTTGAAGCTTTGTCACGACCGGTAATGCTTCTTTTAAATTTACTCGGACAGCTGGAATTTGATAATCTTTTGAAAATAGAATAACGTGTTCATCATAAATTTTCATCGTTTGTAGCCATTGAATAACCTGCTGAACCTGTTCACATCTTTCTTTGATTAGCACGCGTTTCCAATCAATGGTATTGGTTTTTGTAAAGGGAAATTGTCCCACTAATTTTTCAAAATAAATGCTCGACTGCTTACTTGTCAAGACATCGACTTTATTTCCTAATTCTTCAATTAGTTTTTTAAATGGTTTCATTGTCTACCTCCATCCACTCATCTTACCCTTTCTGAAACAACACTTTCAGAAAATAGCTACATTTACTGTATCATAAATTCCACAGATTCACTTTGATGAGATAGAATGATATTTATGGAATTTTTTTGATAAAAGTGAATGGATAGACCTAAGAATAGAGCAGAAACCTTCAAAAGCAGTAAAAAGTGATTTATTTTTGCTACCTCTACTTTATCTGCTGTTATTATACCTTTGAATGCACCACTTTTTTATTTCTTTAAAGCTATACGTAATTAAATCATAGTTAAAAAAACGATGTGATATACGATCAATATATCTTATCAATGGAACTTTAGTATGACGATGGACATAATAGTCGAGCTTGTATTTTTCGTGATTAATAGCCGAGTAAAAACTTAAATGTTCTAACTCAGGATATGTTTGATGAACAATAGATAGCGTTTTTTCTAAACGTTTTCTTGTATGGTGCTGCTTGGAGTCTGTTAGCATTTTTGGAATATTAATTTTACCTTTTAAAATCTCACACATTTGAATGATATCTAAAAAATACTTTGCTGCGTCTAAGTTATGTCGCCATCCATGCAAGCAAATCATATAAAACTCATGCTGAGGGTCTAAGTTTCTAATATATGGATTGTTTTTTTCAGGGGTGGAGGCCGCCCAAAATTCTTCAATGTTTAATACAGACGTGTTACTTCTTAAAATGTTCCAGTGAAGTTCCACCATCAATGGTACGATAGAGCCTGGCATATATTTGCTAAAAGTAACATGAAAATGCCCTTCAATTGGCTCATTCTCAACATTAAATCCCATAGAAATCACGATTTCTTTTGCTTTGGCTAGATTATCTGGCTTAATTAATACGTCAATATCAGAGGTTGGTCTTGCACCTATATGCCCATAGTACCGTTCTGCAAAAGAAGTACCTTTAAGTACAATGACTGCTATACCAAACTCTGTAAGTGCCTTTAAGACATCATCTTTTTCTTTCTTAATAATTAAGTTTTGAAACACTATTTTTTTATAAACTTGTTCAAGTCTGTTACGCATATCTAAAGGTATTTCTTCTAGTTTTCCATATTTTTTTAGCAAGCAATAAACTTGAGAAGACACGGCGTCTTTCTCAATTTCATTTAGTAACTTTTGATAGTCATGTTTTTGATACGCAAGAGGCTGGTCCATGTAAATTTGTTGTATAAATGTATGAATCATTGAACTCTCCTTTCTCTCCTCTTAACATGTGATAGGTTGTTGAGAAGGTTCTTCTTTAAAAAATTGTTTATCATGAAGCTCTCGATATAACCCCTGTTCCTTTATTAGCTCGGTATGAGCACCTACTTGTACAATCTTTCCTTGATCCATTACTACAATAAAATCAGCGTGCTGTATGGTCGACAATCGATGAGCAATAATTAATGTTGTTCGATTCTTCATAAGTTGACTTAAAGATTCCTTAATAAGATGCTCCGCTTCATTATCTAAAGCAGATGTTGCTTCATCTAACAGCAGAATAGGTGCATCTTTTAAAAGCGCTCTTGCAATAGCAACACGTTGTCTTTGCCCACCTGACAATTTAGACCCTCGCTCTCCCACTTCAGTGTCATATCCATTAGTTAAAGCTTCAATATCTTGATGGATATTAGCATGAAGTGAAGCTTGATACATCTCATCATCCGTCAAGCAAGGTTTTGCCATTTTTAAATTTTCTCTTACGGTGTCACTGAATAAAAATGTTTCTTGCGGAACATAGGAAATTGAGTTTCTCACTTCTTCAATACTTAAGTTTTGAAGAGGATTACTATCAATTAATACACAACCTAAATCAGGTTCATAAAAGCGCTGTAATAATTTAAATAATGTAGACTTGCCAGCACCACTTGGCCCAACAATTGCGGTCACTTTTCCAGCTGGTACTTTCAAGTTTAGATTACTAAAAAGGTGTTCACCCTCATTATATTTGAATGAAATATCTCGAAATTCAATTTCACTATGATGAACTAGATATTTAGCCGATTGCTGAGTAGGTAAAGCTTTTGATGTTATTGGCTGTTCAAATACATCTACAATTCGTTCTAAAGCAGATATTGCACGCTGATAGCCTGCCCACTGACCAGCTAACCCTGTAAGTGGTGAAATCAGGTGATTAATTAAATTGACAAAAGTTAATAATGCACCTATTGTAATGACATCACTTGTTACAAAATAAGCTCCAACTACTAGACTAATTAAAAATGCGGTTGAACCAACCGCTTGTCCTCCCGCATAAAACCAGCCTTTAATCTTCGTTTCTTTAAGCTCTAGGTTATAAAGATCCTTAATTTTATTTCCATAGCTTTGAAAGAAGACGTTTTCCAATGTAAAAGACCGAATAATTGTAAGACCTTGAAATGTATCATTCAACTTTCTGATAATCTGACTAATCAACTCATTAACAATTCGACTGTTGTTTCGTAGAAGGATACCAAAAACTGCTCCTCCTAGCATTGCAACCGGGGCTACTGATAGACTAAATAATGAAAGTTTCCAACTAATATTAGTTAAATAAATTAACGCGGCAATTGATATAACTGGAAAGCGAATTAAGTTAATTAATCCCCGGCCGATGACTCCTTCAATTTTATGAATATCGTTTGTAAAGTGTGAAACAAGCTCTCCCGAATGCTTATTAGATATATTTTTTTCACTTAAAAGTAAGAGACGCTTATATAAATCCAAGTTCACGTCTCTTTTTACTGCATTTATAGCAATTGCTTCTAAGTATGTATCAATAAAATTAGTTACGATACTAATAAAAGACAATCCTATTCCTACCAAAACAAACCACTTTAATTTTTCAAAATCGCTGTGGACAGCTGCATCTGTTATATTTCCAAAAAACCAGGCAAACCCCAAGGTTACAGCTATGTCTACAAATAGTAAGACAAACAGTCCAATATAAGCTATCTTATATCGCTTAACATACGGGGCTACCCATACAAAAATGCGCTTCATATCTTTAATTGATAAGTACTGCTCAATGTTTAACCCTTCAATGAATCGTTTAACATTCATGTTCTTACACCTCTATATTCACTTCCCAAGAACGCGATGAATATATATATTTAACAATCTCGATAGAAATGGCAATGAAACTACTAGTCTTCCCCATAGTTTATTTAAGAAGCTTGTAGACTCGATTATCCGATTACCTTTTTTAATTGTTTCTAACTTTCCAATAATTGAACTTGGGCGAATAACATCATCTAGACGTAAGTTCGTATCACCTTTAAATAAGTAAAAGCTTCCTTTGTCGTCTTGTTTCCTAGAAATAAACCGGTGTGCCACAAGCTTTCCTTCTTGAGATTCAAATAAAACAATATCACCCTTTGATAAATAGGATAGATTGCACGTTACAAATCGACAAGAATCTCCTTCTTTAATGTTTGGGTACATACTCATTCCAATTGCGGGAATATTGATCCACCCTTGTTGTTCCATAATCTTTTTCACCAAATAACTTTGACCTGTTTTAGTTTGCATGCTCAATTAAGTTACAACTCGTTAACTCTAGTAAAAAAGACTCTATGTCACTTTCTAACGCATTTATACTCGTTTCATATTTATTTATAATAGCTTGATATAAGCTACTGCTGCTTTGTGGGGTATTTAGTAACGTCCAACAATATTTACCCAGTTCATTAATAGTTGTTACAGTATAAGCATCTGTGTTTAAAATAACCCACTCTTGATCTATTTCCACAATCTCATAATTTTCTTTTCTGATATAACAACTCATTACGAAATCAACTCCCAAAACGTATTGTTTTTTTGAAAATGCAGATGATACACTGGTACTTCATCTGCTACTTGCTTTAACAACTTCATAAGTTGAGAAACCTGCTCTTTTCTATATGACCAGTAAAAAACCTTATCAATTAACTCCACTAGAGCAACGGATTTTCTTTGTTGAATTCTTACATTTCTAGGTGCTTGATATAGTAGTTGAATACTCGCAAGCGGAATGGGTTGTTCAACCTCTTTTGCGTGAAGTTCACTGCGGAACGGTGAATTATATATCATAACGCTACCTGTTTGAACTTTTACTATTGTCGCTTCATCAGATAATAACAATCTAGGCTGTGACAATTGTGCTGCTGTTGATTTTCCAGCCCCAGAGTGGCCTGTAAAAATATGTGCTTGCTCACTGTCTACAGCACAGGATGAATGAAGTAAAATTCCCCAGTTGTGATGAACAATAAAAGCGCTGTATAGATTCATTGTGGCATGCTTTAAAGCTAATTCATCATACGCCATTATTTTCGCTTTTTTATACCCATGATCTACTTCAATTTTATAATCTGCTCTTTTAAAAGTAATGACATCAAGCTCGTCTTTTGTCTCAACATTGTAATCAATAAAAGATACGCCATACCCCATCTCTATTTCTATTTGAAGATGGCCGCTATCTTTCTCTCTACGTTCGAAACAGAAAAAATATTGACTAAGAAATGCCCAAGCACGTTTGGAGTCCGTATATATATCAATGTTATGATCAGCAATTCGTGTATGCATGATTTTCATTTTTTTATCTCCTCAATCCATAACTTTTAAAACAGCAGTCAATGGAAGCCATTGACTACTAGCCTTACTTTAACAGGAAGCTTCTCACTTCTTCCCATTACCTTTTCCTGGCGTGCCTGCACCACCTGGTGGATTAGGGTTGCCTGGTGGAAAGTTTATTCCATCGTTTCCTGTTCCAGGATGATCTTGGTTTCCCTTGCCCGGATTCCAGCTTTGAGCCGTTTCAAACTGAATAGCTTGATGATTTAGTACTTTGGGCGCTTCATGTACGTTATTTTGCACCTTCTTCTCTCCTCTTTGTTCTTTATTGAGAACAAAACCATGCAAAGATTTCTTTTTCAACTAGTTCTTTAGCATGATTACTAGTTCTTTTTCATTATAAAACATTCTTCGTTCTTTTTAAAGAACATTTTTAGAAAAATATAACTATTAAATAACTTTATACAAAAAGTTGCTCTTCTTTATTGCTATAACAAGTTGGTACCTTCATTTAATTTATTAGAATTATATGCATATATACAATCGGAAAGGTGCTTTAAGCTCTTTGATTCTACACTAATCATATTTTATTTATCATTACCTTGTTCTTCTTTTTGCCATTTGATAAATTTCAATATCTCCCTGTACTCACTCAGCTGCTCTTTTTTTACTCCCATTTCTTTTAAATCATTAATAAAATCTACCCATTCCGGTTCTAAAAGCTCGCCTATTTCAGGGTTTGCCTCTACTAGTATTGTGAATTCAACTCCGAGTACCGCGGCTAACTTTTCTACAACTTGTATAGATGGATTTTGATTTACATTTCTTTCGATATTGCTTAGATATGATTTCGATACATTTGCCCTTTCAGCAAGCTCAGAAAGCGTAAGCCCTCGAGATTTACGAATTCTATAAATTTTTTCTCCTATCATTTGTATCCCTCATACTTTTTATTATTTATTCAATTATATTCCTTAACTCTGGTTTCTAGTCATTTATAGCAGAAGATCTATCAATAGGTAAATTTTATTTTTAATGCTTAAGCGGATAGACAGATTGACACCGCTATGATGAAATACCTTTGCACTGATAGCAGCGAAATCAAACTAGAACATTTAAATTCCAACATTTCGTTCTTCATAAAGAACGAAACAAGTTATTTTTTTAGTTTTTTTATAGGATATAGCGCTCATTACAATATGCACAGGAAATTATTTAGAAGTTCCTATAATTTTGTGCTTCACATCTTTATAGTGAATACTAAATATAGAAAGCAACAGAAATAACAAATGTTCTTTATAAAGAACATAATTAAAAACTAACACTTTTATTTTTAATTGTCAATCGCTCTGTTTATTATAAACTAATTAAATCTTTACATAGATAAAGCTAAAAAGCAAAAGCGCCCTTATGTACCTTTTATAAAACAGGTATCAATTATTACATTTTGTTATAATAATTGATACCTGTTTCGTTTAATAACAATATGAACAAAATTAAGACTGAAGAATACGTATGATATATCTAGAAATGAATTATTTATCAAGGAAAAATATTTGCAGAAGTATAGAGGATCTGAATGTTAAGAAAATATTATAACAGCTACTGCAGTTGCTAAATTATATCATTGTTTTATTTGTTGCCATTTTTGAAACTCCAAAAACTGCTTAAACTGTTCTTTGCTAACACCCGACTGCGCCGCTTCTTTTGCTAGTTCCATCCACTCCGGGTCTAACTGTGGTTCTTGCTTATTACTGCTATCATTAATAAGCGATTCGACGCTAACATGTAATACGGTTGATACTTTTGTTAAAAACTGAATTGATGGATTAAGCTGAATTCCTCGTTCTACCGATGAAATATAGGATTTAGCTACTCCTGCCCGCGTAGCAAGCTCCGTTAAAGACATTCCTTTTTTTCCTCTTAGTTCTCTGATACGCTGACCAATTTCCAATTATCATCACCCTTAACTGTTACTATTAGAAGCATTATAACATATTTTTTCTAATTTTACTTATGACCAAAACGTTAATTGTAAAACCTCATTAATTAAATGAGTATACAATTACTTTTTATTCTCAGACGCTTTCTTTCCACCATCGAAATAAAACAATACAGCCACCCACTAAGAAGTCAGTAAAGAATCCTAGCAGCAAAATCTCCAATCTTTTATAGATAAAAAGTCCAGCAATAAACCCAAATAGAATATCCACAAAGATATACTACCCGATGATTCAGCTTTCAACACTATAAAATCTCTTTCTAGCTCTCCTAAAATAAGCCATTTGACTTACTTCAGTATAAAATACATACAATCAAAAGTATAGCATTTTAAGGTACAATTTAACTGTTTTATTAATTGAAATATTTATGTGCTAGCCTCTCCTGACCTACTTAAAATTTACTTGTTTAATTTCCCAAAGGTCATTGACCGCAGACCTCTCTAAGTCAAATTCCATTGATAAACTAGTTTGCCCCTTTCCTTTCTCAACTGCAATGGTTAAAATCTTCACCTTTCCCTTTACAACAAGGGGACTGTTTTCTATTTTTTCTTCAATTTCTTCTTTTTTGTAGTTTAAAGCTTCAATTTTCTTGACTTTTGAATAGATTTTCTGCAATTGCTTCTCACCTACTGCTGCTTTCAACAAAGTTTCATCCTGCTGTTTTACTCCGACTAAGAAAAGCTGAATGAGCTGTTCTGGTGTAGCTGTAGAAACAAATTTCTCAAGATTATCTCCGGCTTTTAATACCATCATTTGATGATCTGGATCTGTATGATTTCGTTTATGTGTAGTGCTGTTTAAAAAATGAATGCAAAAATGGCCTGGAAATCCGTTATCTAGCGCTCCGGCTCCATGTGGCATACCATTCATTGATGCAGCTATAAGCTCTCCCTTTATAGGGATCAAAACTGCTTTTCTATCCCAACTCCACTGGTTGTCATAAATGTATTTCATAACAGCAGTATCCGTTCTTGTTAAGGGTTGTACATCTGCATGCTTGTTTCCGGCTCGTCGCTGCACGTTAAAAGATAAACCAGTATCCATATCAATTATCGTAAATTTCTTGCCTTTAGGAAGTAAATATTGAGCTTCTTTCCATGGTATAATTTTACCTTTTTGTACTGTTCCATAATATGTTAAAGGGTGGTTTTTGATTTTTGCATCCGCATGATTTGGCGTGATAAGACCTATAAACAATAAAATAATGAAATATTTATTCATACATAAACCTCTTTCATATACATTTTAGCTTTATTAATATACGACGGTTCATGTATTTTATAATTGGCACTTAATAGCTAAAAAGTAAGCTTTATTCGGTTACATGAAATTCGGGAGCTTATCCATACTAACATTGGGAGGGAAATGCGTATGAAACTAACTTGGATGTTAGGTCTTATGTTGGTTGCTCATCCAACTTCGTTATCAGACCATTTGTTATTAACCGAAGACAATAAACCAATTACAACTATTAACCTTGCGGATATTGAAAGTAATATTCCAGGTATTCCACTTATTGATGATGATAAATACGACATGCTACTGAAAAAAATTCAGCCTATTGCCTATAAACCACCTATTAATGCAAAGCTTGATCGTGCGGGCAACATTATTCCTGAACAGCCTGGATCACAGCTCAATAGCGTACTGTTTAAAGAAGAGTTCTACAGAACGTTTTACAATCGTTCACAAACATCTGTTCAGATTCCAAAGATGGCTATTTATCCTAAAGTTGACAGCGAGCTGTTAGCTTCCGTTCGCTCCAAGCAAATTAGTCATTATTATACTTATTTTAATACGCATAATAAAAACCGCTCACACAACATTTCTTTAGCTACAGAAGCTATTAATAATCAAGTTATTTTCCCTGGGGAGACATTCTCGTTTAATCGTACTGTGGGACAACGTACAAAAGAAAAGGGATATCTTCCTGCTAAGATTATTATTAGAGGTGAATTTTCGGAAGGTATTGGTGGTGGAATTTGCCAGGTTTCTTCAACTTTATTTAATGCTGTTGATCGAGCAGGATTAGAAGTGACTCAGCGATTTTCACATAGTAAAACCGTTCACTATGTTCCACCTGGAAGAGATGCTACGGTAAGCTGGTACGGACCGGATTTTAATTTTCGAAACAACTATGACCAGCCGTTACTTATTCGAGCGTATGCAAAAGGGAGCACAGTAAGTATTATGCTCTTTTCAACGAATGACCTTCGTTATGAACCAAAAAGTGTACCTAGCATTCAAAAAGAAAAGCTTGTACCATCGTCTATTGATTAAATAAAAAGATGTGTTCTGCGTGCTATGTGGAACACATCTTTTTATTAAAGAGGGAGCTGTACGTAAACGGCAATCCATTCCCCATCATGCTCAGCCCATACTTCTCCATTATGTAATTCTACAATACGCTTTGAAATAGAGAGACCTAACCCCGCACTTCCATCGTTTGTTCTCGATTTATTTGCACGATAGAATTGATCAAACATTTGATTTGTATCAACTCTTTGATTTGACTGAACCTGGTTATGAATAGAAAATAAAACATCCGTTTCGTTTCTCTTTAGAACAATAAATACATCAGACGGTTTTACTGCATATTTTCTCACGTTATCCAATAAGTTTGTAAATACTCTTACAATTTTGTCAACATCTACACATAACGTCATATCCTTGTTCATTATTTCTAAATTCACTGAAATCCCTTCGCTTTTTAATATGGCATGATACTCACTCGTTAACTGCTGTAACAACAAACTGATGTCTATGTTTGAATAAGTAAGAGCTAAATTAGGGCTTGTTAATTTTGTATACTCGAAAAGATCATTGATCAAATAGTTTAAATTTTGTGTTTTGGCATCAATGATATCTACGTATTCTAGAAACTCTTCTTTATTAAGGTGATGATTTTGCTTTAATAAATCTAGATAGCCAATAATAGAAGTCAATGGAGTACGTAAATCATGAGAAACACTTGAAATTAGTTCATTTTTACTTTGTTCAATTAATCGCTCATGCTCAAACTTCGCCTTTAACTCCGCAGACATTTTGTTAATATTTTGGGTAAGGTTTGCTAGTTCATCATGACCTCTAACTTCTATTTCTACCTCTAAATCACCGTTTGCAATATTTGTAATTTCATTTGAAATCTTTTTTAAATACAGAACTTTTTTCCTAACAAAGAGCAAAAAGCTAACGATAAAAACTCCTACCGTAGTAAGGAGAATTAAAAATAGGATTATGTTATAAAGGGTTGGGTTAATCTCATACGTATGTAAAAGATAAGGTTGTACTACATATTTTGAAAACAATCCCAATATGAAAAAAGCAAGAACATAACTAACAAAAATCGCCAGTAATAGTTGTAAGCTAATTTTTCTAAAAATCACCTTTTTCCATTTCATACTTTGTAGCCAACTCCCCAAACCGTTTTCACATAAATCGGCCTTTTGGGATTTGGCTCAATTTTGTCACGAAGCTTTGTAATATGAACCATTACATTGTTATCTGATTTTAAGAAAGGATCTTTCCATACCTCTTCATATATCTTATCTACACTCAATACAATTCCTTTGTTTCGTACTAATAACTCAAGGATATCAAACTCTTTTGGTGTTAAATGAACTTCTCGACCGTTTACTTTCACACTCCTTGTTTCTGTATTTATCGTTAAGTCTTCAATCTCAATTTCACTTTGAGATTTAGGTTGTGCGTTGTACTTTGTATATCGTCTAAGCTGAGACTTCACTCTTGCTAGTAACTCGAGTGGGTTAAAAGGCTTTGTTAAATAATCGTCTGCTCCTGCAGTTAAACCTTGTATTTTATCCAGGTCTTCAGACTTTGCTGAAAGCATAAGGATTGGAATATGAGCTCTCTTTCGAACTTCAATACACATTTCAATTCCATCCATTTCTGGCATCATCACATCTAAGATTAACAAATCAAATGATTGATTGTTCAGAAGTTCCAAAGCCTCTAACCCGCTTTGGCATTTCCAGACGTTAAAACCCTCGTTCTCTAAGTAAATTCCAATTAAATTTCTAATCTTTTCATCATCATCAACAACCATTATAGCTTTACTCATGTCTATTCTTTCCTTTCTATTTTTGGCAATGAAATATATACGCTGGTGGAAGATTTAAAAATTCTCTTTGAATTTTCATTGAGGAAAAGAACTGTTCAATAAACATTTTTTTCATTTTTGTATACTGAAATGTAATAAACATACCTTCTTTTCTTAAAATAGACGTAGCTTCCTTTAAAATAGAAATTGAAAGGTTTTTTGGCAATGAAGAAAATGGTAATCCGGACACAATGTAGTCAACACATTTTATACCATAACCCTCCAAATATTGCTTGATATGCTCAGCGGATCCATGAATAATATGAACGTTTTTCTCTTCACTATATTCTTCAAGCAGATATTGATAAAATTCTTCATTAATTTCAATTAGCAAAAGAACTGTCCCCTGCTTTCTTCTTTTTAACAGCTCCTTTGTGAAAACCCCTGTACCGGGTCCGTATTCAACAATTACATTAGCCGTTTCAAAATTAATCTCACCTACCATTTTGGCAGCTAAATAACGAGAACTTGGTAAAATTGCTCCTACTGTTCTTGGTTTTTTCGCATATTGAGAAATAAATAATTCACCCATTCTTCATCACTCCATTATCTTTTCTTATTTTTTAGGATAAAAGATAAAAATGAAGATTTTATGGATGAAAATCTTAAGATTTCTTAAGATTTTTTGTCACTATATTAAACTTAGTCGACTAGTGCACACTCTTAATAATTAGTTAGAACATATATTGATTAAATAAACTGAAAGCAAAAGCCGTTTATCTTAGCTTTTGCTTTCAGTTCTTATTGGTTTAGTTGAATTGCACTTGCTACGGAATACTCATCAAGAGGCAGTTCAATTTCTTCTCCAAGCGCAAGTTTAGCAAGCTGTGAGCCTAAATAAGGCCCTACCGTTAAGCCAGATGCTCCAAGCCCATTTGCTAAAAAGACGTTGGAATGTGACGGAACAGGTCCGATAATCGGTAAGAACCCTGGCGTAAACGGCCTAAAGCCTACACGGATTTCATCTATTGCCCCATCGGCTAATCCAGGTGCTATCTCTAAAGCTTTATGCAGCACTTCATAAATCCCACCAGCTGTTACCCGGTAATCAAAGCCTGTGTCATTTTCATGTGTTGCTCCAATTACAATCTTACCTTGTTCAAAAGCAAGTATATATTGATCATTGGGAGGCATGACAACAGGTAAAGAATCTGTTTCTTCTTCATCAAGCTGCAAATGCATAATTTGGGCTTTTTGATACGTAATCTGCAAATCAATCCCAATTGGTTCAAATAGCTCTCTTGCCCACGCTCCTGCCGTAACAATAACATAATCTGCTTCAATAGTAGCTGAACTTGTAAGAACTCCTTTTATTTTTTTCCCTTTATATAAGAGTTCTGCTTTATCATGAATGAGTTTTGCTCCATGTTTTTTGGCCCCTGCAAGCAGAGCTTCACACAATGCTCTGCCATTAACGCGAGCGGCTCCGCTAATGTGAACAGATTGAAAGCCATTTTTTAAAAAGGGAAACTCCCGTTGAGTTTTATCTTCTAACAAGCGCTTGATATCACCAATTTCAGGCGCATCTTCACGCCGCTTGTAAGCACGCTCTTGCATTTTATCAACTTTATTTTCATCTGTATGAATACTGATGGCTCCAACCTGTTGGTAACCTGTACTTGTTTCTCCATCTGCTTCTAAGCTTGCAATCAAGTCTTGATAATATTTTGCTCCGGACTTAGCTAAGCGGTACCAGGCTTTATTACGGCGCTGCGAAAGCCATGGGCATACAATTCCTGCAGCTGCATCTGTTGCTTGTCCATCATGCTTTTTGTCTACAATCGTTACATCTGCTCCTGATTTGGCTAAATGATAAGCAGTTGATGCTCCTAATATCCCTGCTCCGATGACGATATATGTACTCATTTATAACATTCCTTTATTCTCTATTAGTCATTAAGTGATAAAGGTGGTTCTCTACCACTTTGTTCTTTAATTCGCTTATCGATTGCTTCTTTTGTTTGCTTACGAATCTGATTTTTTCGCTCATACTCGTTTTGGTAAAAATCTTTAACCGTCTGATAACGCTCCTTAATAAGATCACGATAATTTTCGGCTTCTTTTTTATTTTTAAACTTAAATGGCTGAAGCAAAAGGTGTCCAGCCTGTTGCTTCAAAAGAAGCTAGTGCTTTTTCAAACTTATCCTGATTGTATATGCTTGAACTATAGACTACTTCATTGCTTTGACAAGAAGCAAATTTATCACTCTCTTGTTTTGATCCTTTGTGCCCATATACCCGAAGAGATATGTTTGCTCCTGTTAGCAAGCTATTTACATAGTCACGTACCACTTGTTTGCCCAGCTCCATTTTTTGGCCGCCGATTACGCTTCTATTCATACTTTTGCTTGCATCAATTAAACATGCAACGTTTAGCTCTTCGGCATCAGGTATGTTCACCTGCTGAGTTGGCATGTCACTCTCTTCAATTCGAACAACCGAATCTAACTCTTCAAGCTTAATGGCATCTTCTTTTATATTAGCGGCTAATAAAGGAACAACCAAGTCGTAAACTTCAATACCTGTTAACTGCTGATCAGCTTTTAATAGTTCTTTTTCTACCGCTTCCTCTTCATAACTACTTCTTTATGTCCCCCCTCCCTCTAGGAATCTCTCTAAGATCTTGCAATGCGCTTTTAGGCTCTGTTGCCCTGCTTTCTCTTCCTTTACTTCAACACCTACCGTTTGTTGCTTATTACCTTTTTCAACTGACTCACTTGATGGTGCTGCACAGCTCGTCAGCATAAAAATGGCACTTACGCTAAAAGCAGCTGCTACATTTTTTATGTTTTCATGCCCCTTTTCATACTCTATTTATCATTCATATGGTACCACAAAAAATCTATTTGAAATCCAGTTTTTGGATAGCGCAAAATTTGAACTACTTCTTTATCTGCTACCTTCAAGATCTTTAAAATTGTGATATGCTAGAGAAAGGAAGGTGACTATATGAAACAAATTAAAGTTAATCAATATGATGCGTTTAGTCGAAAACCACATAAAGGAAACCCTGCAGGAGTTGTTTTTCATGCCGATTCCTTAACTGATCATGAGATGCAGCTCGTTGCAACAAAAGCAAAGTTTAGTGAAACAGCTTTTATTTTACCATCTTCATCCGCAGACTTACATATTCGCTACTTTACTCCTGGACAGGAAGTTGATTTATGTGGACATGCCACCATTGCGTCTATTTACGCACTGTATACGAATAACATGCTCTCAAAAAGAGAACTGACGATTGAAACCAAAGCTGGCATTTTACCAATCAAGATAGAAGATAACGACCAGGTGCTCATTACAATGAATCAAGCAAAGCCTATTTTTCAACCTTTTAAAGGTTCAAAAGATGAATTAGCGGGCGCTCTTGGAATTACAGTCCATGACTTTGCTTCTGATTTACCTATTGTTTACGGAAGCACGGGAAGTTGGACTTTAATTGTGCCATTAAAATCGTTAAATGCTTGTCAAAAAATGCATCCTTTGTCCGAGAAATTCCCTCAAATACTAACAGATTTTCCGAGAGCTTCTATTCACCCTTTTTGCTTTGAAACCATTCATAAAGCAGCACATATGCATGGGCGCCACTTCTCTTCTCCTTATTCAGGGATAGTAGAAGACCCGGTAACAGGGACTGCTTCCGGCGTGATGGGTGCTTACTATGCAACCTATGTTAACAACTCTGCTTTCAGCAGTATGAATCTACTTGTCGAACAAGGACTGGAAATAGAGAGAGACGGGTTGGTGTATGTAAAAATTGAAAACTCCAGTGAATTATGCGTTTCAATTGCTGGTGAAGCTGTCTATGTAGAAACAAAAACAATTTTAATTTAATAAAACACTAAAAAATCGTACATTTTCATGTACGATTTTCCTATGTAGAGACTTATGAAAACACAGCTTGAACGCTCATCACGGTTACAGTTAATACAAGCACTACATTTCCAATAATTAACCAGGGCTTCACGCTTCCACGCTTTCCTTTAATGGCTGTAACAAGTCCAGCTATTGGGAGTAATGCCATTAGAATGACCCAAATTTTTCGGATAATTGCTGATTCTAAATAAAATCCTACTTGCACCATTGTAAATAAAACAATTGTCAGTACAAACAGTAGGCCCGGAATAAATAAATGCACGCCTCTTGGCCTTGATGAATAGTACAAAACATCACTTTCTTTCTATATATAGTTTTAGCTAACAACAACGTTATCATTTACCAAAGGTTTTGACAACTTGTCAGACAAAGTTGTTAACAAAATTTAATAAAAGGTAATCAGTGCTTTATTTCTTCAAATGGAAATGGCTCTGTTGTATGAATAATTCCTTCTAAGTATGATTTATCCAACGCTTTACCTTCTATCCATTCTTTAAAGGAAAAGATGAAGGGCTCAGCTGATCGGCCAATTCCAACTGCTACTTGCAGCGTATGAGGTTCATATGCCACCGTATGCAGCGTTCCAGCTGAATTTTTATAGTCTTCTTTAAAGACTCCATGGACTGGGTCATTGAAAACTTGAAATGCATCCCTTATGGATAGTGCTTGGTCAATATGGTTACGGATATTCTCTAAACGCTCTGTTGATTCAACGAGATGATGGCGATTTTCTTCAATCAATTCATGAAAATGATTTGTACAAGCCATCGCCCCTCCTCTCAATACGCGCACTCCTCTACCTGATGCCTCAACAACAGCTGCATATCCATTCCGATCATAAAGTGAATAGTTAAATGCGTGCCTATGAGGAGCTCTCTCTAAAACAGCTACCGCTTCTTCTGTTGTTTCGCATGATTCCAAAATAAAACGAGCTAACGTACAGCAAATGAAGCCATCTGTTTGCCTACGACGGTTAACAAAATGGTAACCGATTACAAGGCCTTTTTCATTCATGCCATCCATTCGGCCAATCATTCTAGTTCCAAATCCTACGCTAGCAAAACCTCGATCAGGTTGAAAGAGTAAAAATCTTCCCTCATATGTTTTAGGGTGATAGTCATAGTTGCGCACATACACCCCGTTTTGCATAAGAGCCGAACATCCTGTTTTATCCCAATTTTGTTGATAGCCGCTATACTCGTGAACAACATCTTCAAGCGACCAATCTAACCCTTCACGCAATCCTTCTAGTTCACTCCACAAGTCAGGTGCAAACAAATCATAATACGTTTTAGCCTGGCGTTGATTCGCCTTATAACTTCGAGTTGAACGCTTTCTTCTTTTTAAATGATTTTCTTCAAGCTTTGTACCCTTATGTTGTAACCCTTGTAGTACTCCAAGATTATAATAAGAACCTCTTCCTTGAATAATCTCTACCTTTATGTCTTTCATTTCCTTTTCACCTCATTTAATCTACTCTTATTTTGCAGGAAATGAACATCGATTTGCAACTTTCAATCCTCATACAAGACATCCAAATGGAATAAAGTTAAAGAGTGAGCGTTTTGAATTAATAAATATTAATTTGAGGTGATGACTAATGCTACAAGAGAAAATAGCAAAAGAAATCCATTATTATATACAAAAAATTCAAAGCAGACAATCAGCTGATGGTTCCTTTCAGTATTGCTTTGAAGGGGGTGTTATGACGGACTCTTTCTTAATTATGCTCTTGCGAAGCATTGAACACCCGGACGAAAAGCTTGTTGAAAAGCTTACGAAGCGAATTGTTTCAAAACAAAATAAGGATGGAGTTTGGACCCTGCACGATGATGAAAAGTCAAATCCTTCTGCGACTCTTCAAGCCTATGCAGCCCTTTTATACTCTGGCTTCTATACGCGCGAAGATCGCATTCTTCGAAAAACAGAGGCATACCTCATTGAAACCAATGCACTATCAAAGGCTCATTTTATGACAAAATGGATGCTTGCAGCAAACGGATTATACGATTGGCCTTCGTTGTTTTATTTACCACTTTCATTTCTAGTCGTTCCGCCTAACGCTCCCCTTAGCTTTTATAATTTAAGCGCTTATGCACGCATTCATTTTATCCCAATGATGATTGTTGCCAATAAAAAATTTTCAGTCACGTCTAAGCACACCCCTTCTCTCAATCATTTGCTGACACGGTCAGAGGAACTAGATATGCAACGAAATATTCAATCATCACCATTTCTTAAGCAAGTTAAGCACTTAACATCCCTTCCATCTTATATTCATCGACTTGGCTATCAAGCGGCCGAACGTTACATGCTGGACCGCTTAGAGGATGATGGGACATTATACAGCTATGCTAGTGCTACATTTTTTATGGTGTACGCTCTATTAGCTCTTGGATATGAGCGTACTTCTCCTATTGTTCAACGGGCCGTTGAAGGGATTTGTGGATTAGCTAGTGAATGCTCGGCTTATACACATATTGAAAATTCTACATCAACGGTATGGGATACAGCTCTTTTAACTTATGCGCTTCAAGAATCCGGCTTATCTTGGAAAAACCCTATGATAAAAAAAGCGACTTCTTATTTACAGAAAAAACAACATTCTCGCTTTGGAGATTGGCGTGTTCATAACCCAGGTATTGAACCAGGCGGATGGGGATTTTCACACAATAACACCATCAACCCTGATTTAGATGACACTTCTGCTGCAATTCGTGCATTAACTAGTCGAGCCGCAGGCGACCCATCTTATTTCCACTCGTGGCAAAAAGGAATCAACTGGCTGTTATCGATGCAAAATCGAGACGGTGGCTTTGCTGCCTTTGAAAAAAACACTGATAGCACGTTGTTTACGTACCTGCCCCTTGAAAATGCAGAAGATGCGGCTACGGATCCTGCAACTGCTGATTTAACGGGCCGGGTACTAGAATGTCTTGGTTCATTTGGAGGTATGAACAAGAATCATCCCAAAATCCAAGCAGCCGTTGAGTGGTTATTAGACAATCAAGAAGAGAATGGCAGTTGGTATGGGCGCTGGGGAGTTTGTTATATATATGGTACTTGGGCAGCTGTTACGGGGCTTTTAGCAGTAGGTGTATCAAAACACGATAAGCAGATTGTAAAAGCAATTAACTGGCTTAAGAGCATCCAACGTTCAGACGGCGGATGGGGAGAATCATGCTCCAGTGCTAAATATAAGCGCTATATGCCCCTATCGTTTAGTACACCTTCTCAAACAGCTTGGGCTATAGATGCTCTACTGGGTGTCTGTCCAAAAACTAATCAAGAAATAATAGATGGTGTTTCCTTTTTACTCAATCGCTCAGAACAAACCATGCAGCAGCGAAACTATCCGACCGGCATTGGACTTCCTGGACAATTTTATATTAATTACCACAGCTATAACGACCTTTTTCCTTTATTAGCTCTTTCACATTATCGTGCAAAAACTTAAAAAAACTTCTCCATTGATTGGAGAAGTTTTTTATTTGAAAATTCTATATTTTCAATAGGGAACTTTCTCTTTTAGTGATAGCCACGTACGATCCTGTATTTTTTGAACTCCTACTTCCTGTTCAAAAAACGCAGAAAGCTTCTTTTCCGTTAACAAATCGGCTGTTTTGCCTGCTGAAAACACTCTTCCTTCTTTCATCAACATGGTGTGAGTGAAGCTAGATAAGATCTCTTCCACATGATGCGTCACATAAATAAGAGTTGGACCATCTGGTTCCATCGCAATTTGTTGAATTAACGATAATAATTGCTCTTTGGCCAAAAAATCTAAACCTGTACACGGTTCATCTAGAATAAGAAGCTTTGGAGATGCCATCAATGCGCGTGCAATTAACACTCTCTGACGTTCACCTTGAGATAAAGTGCGATAGGGTTGACTAGCAAGGTGTTTGCACTTAAGCTGATGGAGAAATTGATTTGCACGTTCCACATCTTCCTGAGTTACACTCTCATATAGTCCAATTGAAGCAAACTTCCCACTTAAAACAATTGTTATTGCTGTTTCATCCTCAGGAAATCGCTGCTGTAAAGACGAACTGACCCACCCAATTTCTTTGCGCATTTCTGGCAAATTGGTTTCACCAAACTTATGATTTAAAACGGTAGTTTCTCCTTTAGTTGGCCATATGTATCCATTTATAATATTTAAGAGCGTTGTTTTGCCACATCCATTTAACCCTAGTAAACACCAATGCTCACTTTGATTAATTTTCCACGATATATCGTTTAGCAACAGTTTGTTTTCGCGTATAAGCGAAACATTTGTTAATGTTACAATATTAGTCAACTGACATCCCTCCTGTTTGGATTGAATAAACATCAATAGGTTTATTCCACTTTATAATCTGCTTTTCTTTTTTCATCCCTATTTTCACCACTACTTTTTGCGATGCGTGATGCTTAGGATCTATTAAAGCTGTAATCCTCGTTAATCCAAGCTTGTGAAATCCATAGTTAATACAGCCTTGAGCCGCTTCAGTTGCATAACCTTTCCCCCAAAAATCTTGAAGAAATAAATACCCTAACTCTACCTCTATAACGCCATCAACCTTTTGCAACAACAAGCCACACTGTCCAACAATTTGTTTTTCACCTTTCTTTTCAACGGTCCACAAACTAAAGCCGTAAGACATATCATGATTTCGAACAGATTGAATCCAAAGTTTGGTTTCATCTACGCTTTTTATATGCGGATAGAATTTCATCGCTTTTGGATCACTAAATATTTGAAACAGCGCTTGATCATCAGACGCTCTCATCTTTCTTAAAATTAACCGCTTAGTTTCTATTATAACAAAGCTCATCCCTCGACTCCTTTTTTAATTTATGATGATAAATATAATTTGCGAAACGCTGTAGGGGTCAGGTTTTCATATTTCTTAAACTGCTTAATAAAATAGCTGACATTTTCATATCCAACTAATGCTGCCACCTCTGAGACAGACATTTGGCTATGTTTAATTAAAAGCTCTTTCGCTTTTTGAATGCGCACTCGCGTAACGTATTCGATTGGTCTTAAACCAAAAGCTTGTTGAAATAAAAGGCACGTATACTGAGGTGTTACGTTTAAAGAGTGAGCGATAGCATCTAGAGTCACAACGCTAGCATACGAACCTTCAATATAGTCAATGGCAGGCTGAAGCTGCGCATGATGCTCATGTCTCGTTTTTCTTTCAGACAGCAGGCAATCATTCTGTAAATGAAGCAAAAAGCTATAAATTAACTCAGAAGCCTTTAAGCTACTCGATGACCCTTTGACTTCAAAAGCTAAAATCATATCTTTTAGCTTTTGTAAAAGAGTTTCAGCATATGTTACCTTAACTTTTGTTGAGGTTAGCAAGCCAAATGTACGAAGAGTTTCATTGATTTGTGCTCCGTTAAATGAAACCCAACATACTTCCCATTGTTCACTTAAAGGATAATATTCATGCGGAACGTAGGGAGTTAGAAAAAAGCCTTCGTTCTGTTCAATTGTATATGCTTGATTATTCACACAAAGCTTCCCTTTTCCGCTCATACACTGAATCCACTGAAAGTCTGGAAACTCGTGTTCACGTACAATATGCACTTGGTGTTTCCAATATCCTACACTTGATACATAAAAGGGTAATCTAAGGTCTAACTCTGTCAGCGTGGGAAAAATTGCTTTATCCACTTAACTTCCTCTCCTACTCATCATTCTTCATATGAATTTTGTTATATTTTTTTAAAATTGTCTCATTGATTCGCCTTTTGGTAAGCGTTATCATGTTCATATACCATTATAAATGAATAAGGGATGGATGAACATGTTAAAAACAATTAAAAAATTCAACTACACTCCACCAGCCAACGGATTTCCTGAGTGGAATAATAACCCTGATATTTTCCAGCTAAACCGCTTACCAGCTCATTCAAATACGACGATTTACCAAACGTCAGAACAAGCTTTACACTCTAACACCTCATCTTCTTACTATCAGTCTTTGAATGGAGATTGGCAGTTTCATTGGGTACCGCGCCCAGATGAACGCATTGTGGATTTCTATCGCAAAGATTTTGATCATAGCACGTGGGACTCCATTTCAGTCCCTTCCCATTGGCAACTTCAAGGGTATGATTATCCACAATATACAAACGTAACGTATCCTTGGATACATCATGATGATATCAAAGCGCCTTTTGCGCCAACGAACTATAACCCTGTAGGACAATATACGCGTACTTTTACCGTGGATGAAAGCTGGAAAAACCAACCTATCTATCTTAGTTTCCAAGGAGTAGAGTCTGCTTTTTATGTATGGGTAAACGGTGAACTAGTCGGTTATAGTGAAGATAGCTTTACGCCTGCTGAGTTTGATTTAACCCCTTATATTCAAGAAGGTGAAAATAAATTAGCTGTAGAAGTGTATCGTTGGAGTGACGCTAGTTGGCTTGAAGATCAAGACTTTTGGAGAATGAGTGGGATTTTCAGAGACGTTTATCTCTATTCTACTCCTCCAGTTCATATTTTTGACTTTACCGTCCGCGCACAGCTAGATGAAAATTATGTGAATGGAAAACTAGCAATTTCTGCTGATATCACCAACTATATCGAACAGAGTGCTGAAAATGTAACGCTTGAAGCCATGCTTTATAATGATGAGCTTAAAGAAGTGCTAAACCAGCCGCTGCAAACATCAATTTCAGTACATGAACAAGAGACTGTTTCGCTAGACTCAAGCATTGCCTCACCAAATAAATGGAGCGCAGAAAGTCCTTATCTCTATACGCTTGTACTTACTTTGAAAGATGAAAATGGAAACGTAATTGAAGCGCAAAGCTGCAAGATTGGGTTTCGCACATTTGAACTAAAAGACGGATTAATGAAGATTAACGGGGAAACAATTGTTTTTAGAGGTGTAAATCGCCATGAATTTTCTGCGACGAAAGGTAGAGCCGGCATTACAAAAGAAGAGATGCTTCATGATATTTTATTAATGAAGCAGTTTAATATCAACGCAGTTCGTACCTCTCACTACCCTAATGCTTCAGGCTGGTACGAACTTTGCGATGAGTACGGCCTTTATGTAATTGATGAGACCAATCTGGAGACACACGGGACATGGAGTTACCTGCAAGAAGGTGAACAAGATGCAATTCCAGGAAGTAAGCCTGAATGGAAAGAAAATGTTTTAGATCGCTGTCGTTCTATGTACGAACGTGATAAAAACCACTCTTCTATCGTGATTTGGTCTCTTGGAAACGAATCGTTTGGTGGGGAAAATTTCAAGCATATGTATGATTTCTTCAAGCAAAAAGATGATACGCGTCTCGTTCATTATGAAGGAATATTCCATCACCGAGATTACGATGCATCTGATATCGAAAGCACGATGTATATTAAGCCAGCTGACATTGAAAAATATGCGCTGATGAACCCCAAAAAGCCTTATATTCTCTGTGAGTATAGCCATGCAATGGGGAACTCATGCGGTAATTTAGCTGATTATTGGAATGTTATTAATCAATATCCAATCTTACAAGGTGGCTTCATTTGGGATTGGCGAGACCAAGCTCTTGAAACAACAACACCAGACGGAATTACTTATTTAGCATACGGTGGCGACTTTGGCGAGAGTCCACATGATGGTAATTTCAGTGGGAACGGACTTTTATTTGCTAATGGTGACGTGACGCCAAAGTTATATGAAGTTAAAAAATGCTATGAAGCTGTATCATGGAAAGCTACTGATCTTAAACGAAAAATCTTTACTGTCCAAAATGATTACTTATTTACAAATTTAAAAGATTATGAGTTTACGCTTACAGTAACAAAAAATGGCGAAGACATTTATAACCATTCATTTATAGTAGATGTAAAGCCTCAAACAACAAAAGAGATTCAATTACCATTGGATGATTATAACAAATCTCAGATTAATGATGAATTTATTGCTACTCTATCAATGAAATTAAGAAATCAAACTAAGTGGGCTGACAAAGGGCATGAAGTAGCTTTTGAACAGTTTATTCTACCAGCACAAGTTGTTTTACAACGTGCAGCTGAGACAAAAGCACCACGCTCTATAAAAAATACAAGCCAAGAACTTATGATTAAAGCTGACTCTGCTACTCTTACATTCAACAAACAATCTGGCTTGATGACTTCTTATTTATATAGGGATACCGAATTATTGCTAGATGGATTGCAGCCTAACTTTTGGCGAGCAGTAACGGATAACGATTTGGGTAATAAACTTCAAGAACGCTGCCAAGTTTGGAGAGAAGCAAGCCTTAACAGAGAACTGGAATCGTTTACTGTACAAGAAGAGAAAAGTCATATAACTATTACCACACGCTTTTGGTTTCATTCGCTTGAAAACACAAGCTGTGAAGTTGTATATACTGTAGATAACAGTGGACAGGTTGCTATTCGCCAAACGCTGATTCCGGGCAGTACGCTTCCTGAAATTCCTGAATTTGGCTTACGCTTTACTATGCCAAAAGAATTCAACCAGCTTTCTTGGTATGGAAAAGGACCTCATGAAAATCATTGGGACCGTAATACAGGAGCAAAAGTTGGCTCCTATACAAGCGATGTAAACTCCCAGGTAACACCTTATTTACGTCCACAGGAATGCGGGAATAAAACGGATGTTCGTTCAGCAAGCATTCTCAATGAAAACGGAGTTGGTTTCTTTATTCAGGGTACACCGACGATTGAATTAAGTGCATTACCGTATACTCCGTTTGAGCTTGAAAGTTATGATCATCATTACAAGTTACCTAGTAGTGATAAAACGTCGATTCGCATTAACTATAAGCAAATGGGTGTAGGTGGTGACGATAGCTGGGGAGCCAAAACGCATCCACAATATACGCTGTATGCTAATCGTCCATATGTTCATGAGTTTACGATTAAGCCAATCGTTTAATCATTTAAAAAGAGCGCTGAGTGCGCTCTTTTTTTTAGAAGAAAAGTCTATTTATCTAAAGGGTATAAACACTTTTTTTCTAACCCCTTCTTCTATTGCCCCCCAATTTATTTTTAAAATATGGTTGCTTTCTACATGATTAACTGGCAAGCTTAAAGAGGAACTAAAATTTAGAAGAAAGAATAAATAGGTGAACACATGATTGAAATTAAGGCCTCAACATTAAGTGATGGTGAGTTTAATCGCGGGGTATTTGCAACGCAAGATATTAAAAAAGGTGAGTTAATCCACGAAGCACCTGTTATTGCTTATCCTAACGAAGAGCATGAACACATTGAAAAAACGCTTTTAGCAGATTATTCATTTGAATATGGGATTAATCACTCTGCTATTTTATTAGGCTATGGGATGCTATTTAATCACTCTTATACCCCTAATGCTACTTATGAAATTAATTTTGATAAACACGTATTCGAGTTTTATGCCTATACAGACATTAAAGCTGGGGAAGAAGTGTTAATTAACTATAACGGAGACGTTGACGACCAAGAACTGCTTTGGTTTGATAAGGAAGAAGAATAAAAAAAACAACCTGGGAAAATCCCAGGTTGTTTTTTATTCAGTAATGGTAATGTGATCTTGGTCTTTACTTTCTACTCCTTCGCTAAAAGTTAACCTTGTTTTAAACCTGTATGACCGTTTATCGTTAGAAGGTAAGAGCTCTGCTGGTAAGTCAAATGTAAAAGGAATCTTCTCTTGATGTCCACTTTTAATTTTTCTTGATGTTAAAAGGCTGGTTGAACCAATCACTACTTCTTCCTTGCTGTGATGATCTGTTACAATCAAGTCACATTCAATGCGCGTAATTTCCTGCTCAACAATTCCACCTTTTAAATGAAACTCTCCTTTTACACATTCGTCTTTGCAATACTGATTTTTTAATAAGATTAAATCAATCTGAGCCGCCCCCACACCTAACAGGGACATATATTTTCGTAAAATCATGTTATTTTCTCCTCTAATTCTAATGTCTATATTAAATGAAAAAAGCCTCTACCAATGTGGTAAAGGCTTTAAACATAAATACAGACCTTTACCGTATGGGTAAAGGTCTCGCTAACAATCGTTCGTTGCCAATAAAGCCGAGAGCAACTGCTCTGAAATGACGACTTTATTGTAAAAGCTACTCCCCTCTAGGAGAACATTTTTCATTTATAAGCTTATATTAGTCGATAATCTGTATTTCTGTCAATATTCTTAAATACTTTTATGAAGTAACTTTTTTAAAAGTGGAAATAACACATCCGGTAATTCTTTGATGTCTGGGACTAATATGCTATATTTTCCATACATATTTTGAATTGTTTTTCGCTGTCCCTCATCAATTTCCCCGTTTGACAAGAAAACATTAATTACTTCCATTCCATGTTTTCTTGCTTCAAGTACTGCTTCATGCGTATCAACAATACCATTTTGTTCATATCCCATTGCTGCAGGCTCTCCATCAGAAAACACCAGAAGAAACTTTTGTTTTTCCGTTCTCTTTAACAAGCGTCTTGTCATGTGGCGAATAGCAAATCCGTCACGGTTATCTTCCTCTGGCTCCAGCTGCATAATCTCAGGACCGCTTTTAGGTTTGAGTGATGATTGGAAGTCCATCACTGTCTTTAAATAGTTAGGCTGACTTGTTTCAGTTGCATCATTCGTATCTTCCCAAAAGCCAACAATTTGATGTGGAACTCTCACTGATTTTAGCGCTTCATGGAATAAGATAATGCCAAGCTTTGTTTCATCCATTTTGTCATACATTGATGCTGAGCAATCAACAAGTAAAGAGAAAACCGCGTCAATCTGCGGAGATTCTTGGTCTTTTTTATAGAATAAGCGTGGGTTATCGTCTGTCCATAACTTTAACAACCTCTTATTTAAACGACCAAATTGAAGTTCACTTCTCGGTAACGTTTTTTTGTGCTCTAACGTCTTCTCAATCATTTGCTTGAGCTTTTTTTGAAAAGATGAAATAAGTTGCTTATTTTCACCATACAAAGCAGCTTCTTCGTCTGTGGGAATGGTTGGATCTAAGAACACTGGAAATGCGTACTTATTATCTTTTCCATACTCATAGTCAGCTGCTCCGTCTTTTTCTGGATGCGTTTGGTCCATCGCTTCCATTTGTGAATAATCGTTTCTTGACGTTTTTTGTGAGGCACCTTGAACAATACCAAGCGCTTGATCGCCATCATCTCCTTCACGGACGCCATCACCTAGCATATCTGTTTTAGAACCTTGATCCATATCGAATTGTAAAAAACTTTGCGTTGCTTTACTTGTTTCACGATGCCACATTTCCATTTTCTCTTCATGAATATCTTCATCGCCATCTTGTTCATGCTCCAAAATATCATCGTTTGCAAGTTTCGATTCACGCTTCAAATCATCAAATGTTAGGCCTGTCTCCAGCTCTTCATAATCAAGTTCTGCCAAAAAGAAATACGTATTAAGCATGTCTTTTTCCAAAATATCATCAAACAAATCGACAAGCTCTAAGCAAATACGTGAAATATCTTTAGTGGTTTTCGCTTCATACACCTTTACTAGCTGGCTTCGAATAAACGGCATTGCCATATCAACTTCATTTGTAATAAACGGAATTTCTTCAAACGGGTTTTCCGCTGTTAATAAAAGGTAGATACCGTTAAAGAGCGCATCAGTATGAACGCTTTTAGTTAAGTTTGCATTGATCTGAGTAGCAAAATACTTGCGGTACACATTTCTACGTGTAGCGAAAGCTTTTTTCGTACCAGGTCTTTCTTTCGTACATAAATCTTCCAAACGCAAATCTTCAAAGAGCATAAACAACTGCTTTGCGAGGCTTGATACAGATGAACGCTTCACTTTTTTCAGATACGCGTTTACCTCTTGGAAATCACAGTGGTAATAGCTTCCAACCGCTCTTAAAAACACGTCGCTCTTCAGGCCATACACTTTATCACTATCAGGTCGATTATCCCAGAAGTGACTTAAATAGATAATTTGCTGCAGCGGATCATAGTAAGACGAAACTCGATACTCCACTTCAATATCATCGTTTTTTGTCAATGTTTTGGTTAAATCCGCAAGCTCCATATATAAAAATGAATCAACGTTTTTATCGTTAAACTTAATAAATCTCATAGCGCCACCTCTTATTCAAATAACGTTTCTGCAATGTTTTGAATGGCTGCCTTTTCCCTTTCATCTTCTAACTTTTCAATAATTCCTCTCTTAATAGCACGCAGTGGAGGCATGTATAACGCTAAATCGCACGTATCTAATAGTGCACGAATCGATGCTGCTTCTTCTGAAATATGACCGTTGCTAACCTGCGTAATTAAATCTCCTGAAAGCTGTACAAATTGGTTAATTAACTTTTCATCTTGAAGCTGTGATTGTGTTTTTAATACTTGTCGTAAGCTTTCTCCTTGAATATATGGTACATCGATAACAACAAATCGATTCTTTAATGCTTCGTTTAATGGAACTGTTCCAACATAGCCTTCATTAATGGCCGCTATAACACCAAAGGTTTCTTTTCCTTTTACAACTTCACCTGTAAATGGATTTGTAATCATTTTACGGTAGTCAAGAACACCATTTAAAATTGGTAATGTCTCAGGCTTTGCCATATTAATTTCGTCTATATAAAGAAGCTGCCCTTTCTTCATCGCGTTGATAACTGGTCCAGAAACAAATTCAATCCCTTGCTTTCCATTTTTCTCAGCGATTGTTTTAAAACCTAATAACGCTTCAGCATCTAAATCCACTGAACAGTTAATGCTGTGCATTGGTTGTGAAAACAAATAAGATAATGTTTCTGCAAGCTTTGTTTTACCAGAGCCTGTCGGGCCTTTTAAAAGGACGTTCTTTCCAAGAGCTAGAGCAATAAGAGCATCTTCTAAAATATCAGCTTCTTCTGCAGTATAGCCGCCTTTTCCAATTAAAAATTCATCTTCTGTTGTTAATTTTTGTTTTCTTTCTTGAATGCGAGTAAGTACCTCACTTGGTAATGCTAAATCTGTTAATTCAATTGCCATAATTCATATCCTTTCTCTCGGTTTGCTTTCTTCATTCTACAAGATTTCACTTGGGTTCTCAAAGGTTTTACGTCATGAAAAAAAGTAGGTAGATACCTACTTTTTCACAATTTTATAGTTTTTGTGATTAACGACTGTTTTCATTGATTCGCCCGTTTCAGCGTCTTTTCCAAAATCTACGATGACGGAGTTATCACGAACCACCATGACAATACCTTTATAGCCTTTAAAATCACCTTTTTTGGGCTGAATTGTGTCACCGACTTTTGCTGCTTTTACTTTTGGTGCTTGCTCTTCTGTTCCTTGTGTATTTTCTACATCCATGATGATCCCACCTTTGTATTTTATTAACTATATACATCTTTTCTCTACAAAGCTTGATTTTCACCACTCGTTTGAGCTATCTTGTGACTTTTCCCGAAACTACTTTATTTCAAACGTTTAAATAAAATTTTATGAGAGAAGTTTCAACGAGCGTCATTTTTAAAATGCTATGTACGCCATCAATATGACAATGTATACCTTCTGAGTCTTATCATACCATTTTCTTGCCATTCCGAACACCAATTAAACCTTAGTTTTTAAAAAAAATGACATTTACCACGGAATTTTGTCGAATTTCATCGCATTTTCTCTTCTATATGGTATGCTAACATTTATGTTTTATACGCTTAGAAAACAGTTATATTTTCCTATATTATAATTAGAAACTTTTGACGAACATTTCCGTTAGTTAAAGGAAAGGGGGAGAAAATGGCACCTAAGCATCATTTCGAAGAAATTTATGAACAGCATATGCACGACCTTTTCCGCTATCTTCTCTCTCTTACGCGGCGGAAAGAAGCTGCAGAAGACCTTATGCAAGAAACGTTTTATCGCGTATTACTACATTTAGAAACATATAGCGGTGAAGAAGTAAAACCTTGGTTGTTCAAAATTGCTTATCACGCATTTATTGATTGGTATCGAAAAGAAAAAAAGCGGCCAACTGTTGAACTGGAGGAATGGCATTTTTCACCACAGCCAAGCGCTGAAGATAAAGTGTTTATACAAGACGAAATTAATACGTGGCTTTTAGAAGTATCCACTCTTCCAGAGCCCAAAAGAAACATTGTACTACTTCGTGATTATCACGGTTTTACATATGAAGAAATTGCTGAGATGACTGGCTTTACTCTAGCAAAAGTGAAAATGGATCTTTATAGAGGACGTCAGCAATTAAAGAAAAGAAAGGAAGAGAACGTATGAGCTGTCAAAACATGCAGCACCAATGGAAAAAATACAAAGACGGAACTTTGACAGATGCAGAAATAGAAGAGCTCGAACGTCATACTGAAGAGTGTGATGAATGTATGAATTATCTTCAAAATCTGCTTGATGAAGAAGAAATACAGCCAGTCACTGCTTCCTCTACGTTTGATCACGAAAAAGCAAAACGCTCAATGATAAGAGCGAAATGGAGGCAACGCTTTACTAATGTATTGACTGTGCTAAGTGCTATTACCTTACTCTGGTTAGGAGGCAGCTTTTTATCAGTTATTTATTATTCTTTCACTCATAAAAGTGAATATTTACGAACCGTTGATAAAGCAGCAATCGAATCTGCTTTACCAAACGTATACGTCCAAAACTCAAAAACCGAAGCAAAGCCTTTTTTCCGCTTACAAAACGAATACACGCTGTATAAAGAAGTTGGCCATGAACAAAAGAGTGTCGGACAATATACGTTTCACCACCTATTTGAACGAGTTACAAACGTCGACAAAAACTTTTTAAACGATCATTATAATATGAAGTTATCGTTTGCTTATCCAGAGCGAGTAAAACAAGAAAAAGATCCTTCTTTCTATCAAGATTGGTCAAATGAGACATGGGGAGCACTTGATCAACTTCCAGAAGGCACAGTTAGTGAAGTTGCGCTTTCTTTTGATCAAGCCTATACCATGGAAGAAATTGAAGAAAAACTTAGCTCTACACTTTCTAGCGACATCTCACCCGTCTGGTATGCCTTAGACACTGGTTATGAAACAAAAGGAAGCGATACAAGCAATCCACTTGTAGATTTAACCTCTTCTTTTGGATTCCCATCAATGCTAGAGTTACCGTATTATGAAGAAAAAGAAACCTTTACAGATGAAGAACGCGTCGTACAGATGCTAAAGGTGCTTGCTGATAACGAGCGGACGGTTCAACAAATTAGATGGATGAATCCAGATGATCTTCAGTTAATGAATCGATACAAATTTGTAAAAAAGAACGGTGTTAGAATATATGGCATTGTCTTAACAGGACCAACAAAAGAACTGCTAAAACTAAAGAACGAACCGTCGATCACCTATTCTTCTTTAGGAGAAGTAGAATTATGGAACTGGTTTACTCGTCCCACTCAAGGTACCTTGCATTAAAGCATGAGAACATTACGTTTTCGTGCTTTTCTTTTTACATGCTATGATAAAACGAAAAGGAGTGAGAATTTTGAAGTATTTATCTATGTGGACTTTCCTTATTATTTATGCATGGCTATTAGCACCCGGCAGTAAAGGAAAAAACGACCTCATCATGATAAAGCTAATCTCTGGGCAGTTCACAACGGTGGAGCCACTCGTCGTTATGATTTTTTCATGTTTAGGACTATTCCCTCTTTTATTTGCATCACTAATTATGCCAAACGATTCGTTTAAACTTCCAGGCTGGCCTTTTTCACTGCTCTCCTTTGGATTAGGAGCTTTCGCACTTTTACCTTACTTTGCACTAAAGGGCGAAAAATCAACTATGAATCGCGGGTTTAGCTCTCTAAATAAATGGTTAACTTCACGCACTTTCTTACTGTTTTTGTTGACCATGACTCTTGTTCTTTATTTGTATGGCTTTACAACAGGCTCATTTTCAGGCTATATAGAAGCTTTCAAGCGTTCTCAACTAGTTAGCGTGATGACGATTGATTTCTTTGCCCTTACTTGGTTAACCTATATTCTTTTTAAAGGTCATCGTTACCGATTCGTATGTGTCCTGCCTATCTTAGGGCCCCTCATTTTACTTTTAACGATAAATAACGAAAAAAGCAATACACCTTTAAATACATTTTTTAGCATTAAATAATTATGTTGCATTTCTACAGATATTGCTTTATAATCATCTCTTGTACACATGATTGCGATTGTGTAAAATTCCTAACACACACCATGTATACCTTTTACCAAGGTATACCTACATACCTGCGCTGTGCGTATACTCATGTTGTCTTAAACCTTTGAGTGTTAAAAGGGAGTTCAAAATTCAGTTGCGGATAGCATGCCCTTTTTGGGACGCTAAAACCGATTGTGCGAACACCCACCTAGTTGATCTGGGTATTTAAGACACTTCGGGTTACGGCAGTGCGGGCTTTTTACTTCACTATAGTTTACATAATGATATTATTGTCTATTCAAAAATTCGTAGTAAAGCCTAAAAACATAAAAACGAACAAAAGAGTAGTAAATCATTACGGTTTTCTACTCTTTTTTGTCGACGCCATATAAACTTATTAGACACGTAAAATAAGTATTTTCACTGCCGCTGTATTTTCCCTCAATCAAGAAAATACTTTTAAACTCAATTGTGCTGGTTCAGTGATTCTTTAGATGAATTCTTTTTTGGCTCTAAAGCATCATCTATAAACATTTGATAGAGATAGTTGACTACTGCCATTCCCATACACATTAGAAAAAGATTAAAACGGGAGAGCGTGCCCATTTTATATACGCGAAGCTTTTCACCAAGTGTCGTAAGTGGGTATGCAAACATGTAGTCAAATACAGCATTCAGCAACATATAAGGAATAAACTTTCCGTAGGTTAATCTAAACACCCAAAAGTTCGCAATGAAAAATCCTCCAAATACAAATGAAATATCACTAGAAAGTCTAGGTACAAGTGGCTTTCGTACTCTCCACCATTTAAAACTTTTGGCAAGCTCACTTAGTAAGGAAATGGCTAATGAACTAAACGTAATAACCGGTAAATATCTTTTGAAGGTTTGTTTATCTGTTTTAAATAGCGTTAACCATGGCAGTACTAACAGTGCTAAGTTATATAATCTTGCTATCATTTTTAATTCTCCTTTGATGTATCTATTCCCCCTGCTAAATCCATATACAGACTATTTTGTTCTTATAACGATTTGTTATTCGTTGATAAAAAAGAAACAAATTGCTTATAGTTAAATTGCAATTCTAACCTTGTTTAACTGTCTAAAATCGGCTAGATTATGCCCAACTAGTGGAAAGGTTAATATTCTTACTCCAATGTTTAGGTTTTTTTGAGCGGTGGTATACCTTAAGTAAGACGATAAACTTAAGGAGCTGATTCAAATGAATAAGCAAGAAATGATAGACAAGTTATCGAACTTACTAGATGAAAATCGAGTGGGCACATTAGCAACCGTTGTGAATCAAAAGCCTAATTCTCGCTACATGACGTTTTTCAAAAAAGATGGTGACATTACCTTGTACACCCCGACAAGCATAGCTACGCATAAAGCTGATGAAATTGAGGAAAACGGCAACGTGCATATTTTGCTTGGCTATAGCGGCGAAGGATACGGAGACAATTATGTAGAAGTATCTGGGATTGCTAAAATTAATGATAGTCAAGAGCTAAAGAACCGCTTTTGGAATGACCATATGTCAAAGTGGTTTAATGGACCTGATGACCCTAACTACGTTTTACTTGAAATTACGCCTGCTCATATCAAATTGATGAATGAAGGAAAAGATACACCAATTTCTATAAGCTTATAGTCTAGATAGAAAATGCCTCCTGTGGGAGGCATTTTTTTATTGTATCGCTCGAAGCAACTGTTCTGCCGCTTTCTTAGGTGAACTTGCTAAGCTAATCGCTGTAATAATAGATACTCCGTCAGCACCAGCTTGAATGACTTTCGGAGCATTTTCGGCTGTTATACCCCCAATTCCTACAATGGGGAAATCAATCTTCTCTTGACGAGCTTGCTGAATTAAGTTTGTGCCTTGAACAGCTTTTGTATCTGTTTTTGTAGTGGTTGGAAAGACAGGCCCCATTCCCACATAATCCGCTTTATCTTTAATTGCCTGCTGTAGTTCTTCAATCGAATGAACTGATACACCAATTAGTTGATGAGGAGCTTTTTCTTTCACAATATATGCCTTTTCATCCTCTTGACCAATATGAATACCATCAGCCTCTAATTTAATTGCTAAATCAACATCATCGTTTACAATAAAAGGTATCTCATGCTGTTTACAGATTTGCTGAAGATCATAAGCAAGCTGATACTTTTCTTTCCCTTGCAGAGCTCCGTCTCCTTTTTCACGAAACTGAAACATGGTAATCCCACCAGCAATCGCTTCCCTTAATACAACTCTAGGATCTTCCTTACAATTATTACTCCCCATAATAAAATAAACCTTTAAACAATCTTTAATATTCACCTTTTGTTAGCTCCCTTCTACTGCTGTTCAATTCGTGCTCCTTGTTTTACTTGCTCTGGCTGAACATGATATAAGGCATCTAAAAAAGCTGCCTGAAAACTTCCTGGCCCTTCACCTGCTGCTTTATCAGCTGCAAGTTCAGCTGCAACTTCATATGCACATAATGCTTCAATAACCGCTTCAACTATTCTTTTCTTTTCAACTGCAACAAAAGCACCAATAACGGATGTTAATAAACAACCTGTTCCTGTTACGTTTGCAAGCATTGAATGCCCATTTGTGATAATATAAGCTGAGTCTCCATTACTAACCACATCTTGTACACCCGTTACAACAACAATTGTTTCCAACTGCTTTGCAGCCGTTTTAGCTAATGTAAGGATATCCCCTTCTTCAGATGCTGCATCTACACCTTTTATCGCCCAGCTTTCTCCTACAACATTAGCAATTTCAGCAGCATTCCCACGAATCACTGATATATTTACTTTATTCAATAATTCTCTTGCTTTAGCTGTGCGAAACGGCGTTGCACCCGCTCCCACCGGATCAAATATAACCGGAACGTCTGCCTCATTGGCTGCTTTTCCTGCAATTATCATCGCTTCAACTTCAGCACTTGTTAACGTTCCCATATTAAGTACGAGTGCTCCAGCAATTTTTGCCATATCTGCAACCTCTTCTTTTGCGTAAGCCATTACGGGCGATGCACCTAAAGCGAGTAAACCGTTCGCTGTAAAATTTGTTACAACAACGTTCGTCATATTATGTACTAGAGGCTTCTCTTGTCTCACCTGAGATAATAAATGGCCTATTTCTTTTTGCTTTGTCATTTTTCCGTCCTCCTACCTTTCGATATAAAAAAAGCACCCTGCATGAACGCAAGGTGCTTTTTACAATCTACTTACATTCCCTACGCTGGCATTATCCAACAGGTTCAAATGGTCTATGATGGTTTCCTAATCATACTCTCAGCCTGCATCCGCAAGCTCCCCATTTTATTAAGCTATAGTAAAAGTCTACTATATAAGTAGGTTTTGATGCAACAGTAAAGCTTCTTCTCATTGTTTGCTTAAAATGCACTTAAATCACAATAATTATCTCGACATAACTTATTAAAGTCAGAGAAGCTTTAAATGTTACCTATGAACTAGCGATGTACTTTAATAATCTTATAGTGTGAAAACCTTATCGGTTCCTTGATTATAAAAGCCCTGCTTATTGATTTTTACTGTTTGCTCTTTAGGTAAATTTGTGAAAATGATTGGCGTTACAATCGACTTGGCATTTTCTTTAATATAGTCCAAATCTAACTTAAGAAGAGGCGTACCTCGTTTAACACTTTGTCCCTCTTCTACTAAGCAGGTAAAGCCTTGTCCCTTTAGAGCGACTGTTTCGACTCCAACGTGAATTAGTATTTCTAACCCCTCATCTGTTTTTAAGCCTAGGGCATGCTTTGTAGGGAAAATACTTACTACTTCTCCTTCAATAGGAGAGGTCAGCGTCTCATTAGTAGGAGTAATAGCGAAACCATCTCCCATCATTTTTGAAGAGAACACAGCATCTGGCACTTCCTCTAGGGGCATAACATAGCCATCAAAAGGAAGTTCGAACTCGCTTTCTAACGTTTTATTTTCTTTTGTATGAAGTTCAGTAGCAACTTCAACTTTATTATTGCTCTCAAGTTTTTCTTTGTTAGAATCTCCTAACATAGCATCCTTTGGTACACCGAATAAATAGGTACAGATGAACCCTCCAGCATAACCTGCAGCTAAACCAATAATATACTTCAACCATAAACTATTTGCAATTAGTGGAATTAGAGCTAAACCTGAGGGACCAATCGCAATGGACCCAACATTACCGAACATCCCAATGACAGCCCCGCCAATTCCTCCACCAATACAAGCTGTAATAAATGGTCGACCCAAAGGAAGAATAACTCCATAAATAAGTGGTTCACCAATACCTAAAATACCAACAGGAAGAGCGCCTTTAATAACTGTAGTAAGTGATTCATTTTTACGACAACGAACCCATAATGCTAAAGCTGCTCCTACTTGTCCAGCACCAGACATTGCAAGGATTGGCAGTAAGATGGTCATGCCAGCTGTATTTATCATCTCAATATGAATCGGAATTAATACTTGATGCAGACCTAACATTACTAATGGTAAAAATGCTACCCCTAATACAAAGCCTGCAAAGATGCCTCCACGTTCAAGCGTCCAATCTATTCCTCCAATTAAGTTACTAGAAATTAAGCCAGCAAACGGCATAATAAAGAAGATAGTTAGCAACCCAATAACGAGAAGTGCAATCGTAGGTGTGACAATGATATCTATTGCATCAGGAATAAATCGGCGTAAAAACTTTTCTAAAAAGGAAAGCAACCATACCGCAATTAAAACTCCAATTACACCGCCTTGACCAGCAGATAGCGGCTGATCAGTAAAGATATTTATAATAGGTAACTCTTCTGTGACTCCGGTTAAGAGAGTTATTCCACCAATAACTCCTCCTAAAGCCGGCGTTGCTCCAAATTCTTTTGCTGCGTTGATACCAACGTAGATAGCTAAATAGCTAAAAATTGCATTTTTTATTACATTTAAAATCGTCACATACTGCTGCCATGTGTCTTGATCAAGGTCTCCTGCCGTGATACTATTTGCTAAAATTGATGCAATTCCAGCTATTAAACCCGCACCAACGAAAGCCGGGATTAAAGGTATGAAAATGCTTCCAACTTTTCTTAAAAAATTTTTAAACGGGGTATTATTTTTCTTTTTCAGTTCCGATTTCATATCTGCACCTTTTGACGTTAAGTTCTCAGTCGAACTTCCTTGAGATGCAAGACCTTCGGAATCTTCTTGAATTACGATACCAAATTGTTCAGCAACTTTCGTAACCACTCCTGGCCCTAAGATAATTTGATACGTATCGTCATCAACAACCCCCACTACTCCTTTTACTTGTTTTATACTAGCTTCATTAATATTACTACGATTAACTGGCGTAACTCGAAGCCTTGTCATACAGTGTGTATAGTTAGCTATATTAGAACTACCTCCAAGAGCTTGAAGTAGTTCTTTAGCTATTTGATGATGTTTACTCATAGCTGTTCTTATCTCCTTTATAAATTCGCTACTTATTTAGCAATTGCTTGACGAACAAACCCTTTCGTCGTTTCTAAACGTTGTAGAGATTCTTCATATGAAAGTCCTGTTAAGATCATAACAATAGCAAGTTTAGAATTAGAATTTGTTTTTTCCAAGTATTCCTCTGCTGTCTCATACGTACATGAAGTCGCCTCCATTACGATACGTTTTGCACGCTCCACAAGCTTTTCATTAGTTAATTGTACATCTACCATTAAGTTCCCATAAACTTTTCCAACCCCTACCATAGAAGCTGTTGATAACATATTACAAATGAGCTTTTGTGCAGTTCCAGCTTTCAAGCGAGTAGAACCCGTTAATACCTCAGGACCTGCTACAACTTCAATGCTAATATCAGCTATTCTTCCGATGTCAGAACCTTTGTTACAACTAACTGCTACAGTTGGAGCTCCAATTGAACGAGCATACTCTAAAGCGCCAATAACATAAGGTGTTCGACCACTTGCAGCAATTCCTACCACGATGTCTCCGTTAGTCAGGCCAATGTTTTGCAAATCTTCTTTACCTAAGTCTTTGCTATCCTCTGCTCCTTCAACCGCTTTAATAAAAGCTTTCTCTCCACCAGCCATTAAGCCTAGCACTTCTTCAGGATTTGTACCAAAAGTAGGTGGACACTCTACAGCATCTAATAATCCAATTCGGCCGCTAGTTCCCGCACCTATATAAATAAGACGACCACCTTGTTTTTTTACTTCTATGATTGCTTCTACAGCTTTTGCAATGGAAGGAATTTCATCATTAACGGCTTTAGCCACTTTTTCATCTTCTTTATTCATTGTTGTTAGAAACTCTACAATAGACATTTCGTCTAAATTCATTGTTTTTTCATTACGAGCCTCAGTAGTTAAATTTTCTAGCATTTCTTCTCCTCCTAAACGATTCATTCTGTTAACGTTTACAGTATAAACAATAACTCATTTAAAATTTAATTTCAATAGTTTTTATAAAAATTGAAATTAAATTTTAAAATCCCTCATTACTTATGAAAATTCTTTCTACTTTCGCTACACGAGACAGTAAGAATATTGATACTGTGTCAAGCAGTACGTTCATACACTTAATAATGGAGGTGAAAGTTAAATGAAGAAAAAACTTTTGCTGCTGTTTACTCCACTGCTGTTGCTTTTATCAGCCTGCCTAAACGACCCCGTTCAAGACGATTTATTAAACTACTCAAACAATGAAATTCCCAAGGTCAGTAAAATAGAAATACAGGCGGTTGAAGCATATGACAGCGTATCTGGAGCTAACTACACAGATGATTTTACAATGTACAATACGCTTGTGGATGACGTGATTCCACAGTATCGTGAATTTATTGAAGAACTGGAAAAAATTGAAGTAGAAACAGATGAGCTACGAGCACTTCATGAAGATTACATTAAAGCTGCCAATACTCAGTATAATGCTTTTGCAAAGATTGTCAGTGCTCTTGAGAAACAAGACCCTGAATTAATTGTTGAAGCTAATGTAATGTTAGATGAAGCAAGAAAGGGAATGCGTCAATATGCAAGTGATATTAAAAAGCTTGCCAAAGAGCATAAAGTGACGTTTGAGAAGGAAGAAAAGCTTTAAAAGCGAAATAAAATCAGGTGCGTGCACCTGATTTTATTTCGTAACCCGAAAAAGATTGACAAACGTATCATAAAATTCTATATTTATATACCTGTAGACAAGTTTGAGAATTAATGACATATCATTAAACCTTGTTTAAATATGCTATTTTGTAAGGAGATAAAGATGACTACCACTACTATTAATACGAATGAAGAGAATGAAGAGCATTCAATCTTAGAACCAAAACCATTTAAAGAATCTGTTGTTATTCCTTTTTGGAGTTTGACAGTTATGCTTGTAGTAATGAACACTACAATGTTTAATGTTGCTCTTCCTAAAGTATCCACTGAATTTGCTTTAACATCTTCAACCTCTGCTTGGATTATTACTGGCTATTCTGTTGTTTTTGCGATTGCGACAATTACATATAGTCGACTATCCGACTTCGTTCCGATTAGACAGCTACTAACAACTGGCTTAACGCTTCTTGGAATTGCTTCAATTATCGGCTTTGTTTCGAACAACTTTACAATGTTGTTATTCGCTCGCGTTCTTCAAGCTGCCGGGGCAGCAGCAGTACCTGGACTAGCAATGATTTTAATCACGCGCTATATCCCAAAATCTAGACGTGGTAAATCAATGTCTATGATTTCTTCTGCTGCGTCGCTTGGATTTGGTCTTGGACCTGTTATTGGAGGAGCAGTGACCGAGTATATGGGCTGGAACTTTCTATTCATCGTTACAGGATTAGTTTTGATTTTCATCCCACTATTTCATAAAGTATTACCCGCTGAAGATAAAAAGAAAGTTTACTTTGATATTCTAGGTGGTATCCTAACAGCAGCAGGCGTGACTGGCTTTTTACTATTTTTAACTTCCTATTCGTTGGTACTACTAGCAGTCGGTATTGTAGCTATTATTTTATTAAGCATTCGTATCCGCAAGCATAACCATCCGTTTATTGAGCCCAAGCTTTTTCAAAGTAAAGGCTATTTACTATTAAATGGAATTGGGTTTGCAGCATACATGACTCATTTTGCTACTCTTTTTATTATGCCGTTATTATTGGTACAAGTTTTCCAAAAAAGCTCTGCTGAAATCGGCTTGCTAATTTTCCCAGGTGCCATTCTTTCAGCAGTTGCTTCTCGTTTTATTGGTAAAATTATTGATCAATTTGGAAACAACGTATTAATTCGATTTGGCCATCTGTTTTTATGTCTTGCCGCTATATTATTTACATTTTTTAGCACGGTGTCTCCAACAGCAATTCTGTTTGTTTATATGTTTATGAGCGTTGGCTTCACGTCTCTTACGTCTAGCGTAGCGAACGAAATTTCACGTGTTTTACCTTCAGATAGTGTTGGTACAGGAATGGGATTCTCACAACTTTCTCAGTTCGTTGGTGGAGCTACGGGCGTAGCCTTAACAGGAGTAGCAATCGTTTGGCAAAAAAGCTTACCAATTGAAGCAGCATTTCAGAATTTGTTCATCGGCATGACAGTATTAATCATCGTATCATTTATGTTATTTTTAGGATATAAACGTGTTGCGGTAGAAACACCTGAAGATTAACTTAGCATAAAGGAAGGGGATTATCTGTGGACGGTACATTAACACTTCAGCCTCTAGATGTTTCATTTTATAAACAACCAACACTATCTTTAGCAAAATCCCTGCTCGGTTGTTTACTTATTCACGAAACAACTGAGGGTACTACCTCTGGATTTATCGTTGAAACAGAAGCCTATATGGGTCCTGAAGACCGCGCTGCACATAGCTTTAATAACCGGCGAACAAAGCGGACGGAAGTGATGTTCGGTGCTCCCGGCAATGTATATACCTATGTCATGCACACCCACTGCCTTGTTAATATTGTCAGCGGCCCAGTTGATAAGCCAGAAGCTGTGTTAATTCGAGCAATCGAACCTTTTAGTGGGATTAATCTTATTCAAGAGCGTCGAAAGCATGCTCTGCCCAAAAATTGGACAAACGGACCTGGAAAGTTAACAAAAGCACTTGCGATTACAATGAATGCTTATGGACATGACATTACTAGTTCACCTCTTTACATCTCAAAAGGATTTACGCCTACATCTATTTCGTCAGGACCAAGGATTGGCATCGATAATTCTGGTGAAGCAAAAGATTACCCTTGGCGATTTTGGATTACGGATCATCCTTATGTATCCAAATAAAACAACGCACTTTAAAGTGCGTTGTTTTATTTATACCCACCACATTTGTGAAGGCTGCTCTTCAATTAAAATACTTTGAAGGTTTGTTACAGCACGATTAAACCCTTCGTTAATTGACATAATTGGGTCTTCATGCTCTATGCTTACAACATAATCATATCCATACGTACGTAAAGCGCTCATCATATCAGACCATTCTGTTAAGCTATGTCCACACCCTACTGAGCGGAATGTCCATGCGCGAGAGCGAACTTCACCATAAGGCTGCATATCTGTTAATCCATACATATTAATGTTTTCTTGATCCAAATACGTATCTTTTGCATGGAAGTGATGAATCGCATTTTCTTTAGCAAGAATTTTAATGGCTGCAACAGGATCAATCCCTTGCCACCACAAATGACTTGGGTCTAAGTTTGCACCAATTGCGTCGCATGTTGCTTCACGTAGCTTTAATAACGTATACGGTGTATGTACTAAAAACCCACCGTGAAGCTCCAAACCAATTTTCACATTGTGCTCTTGTGCATACGCGCCTACTTCTTTCCAATAAGGAATTAATTTTTCTTCCCACTGCCACTTTAAAACGTCACCATACTCATTTGGCCAAGGTGTAACCGGCCAGTTTGGATATTTTGCCCCATCATGATCACCTGCTGTTCCTGAAAAACAATTCACAACTGGGACATCTAGTAACGAAGCTAGTTTAATCGTTTTTAATAGCGTTTCATGAGATTCTTTTGCAAAATTAACCTCTGGTGAGATTGGGTTTCCATGGCAGCTGAATGCACTAATCGTTAATCCACGATCCGTGATTTGATTTTTATACGCTTTTCGTGCAGCTTCATCCTCTAAAAGCTCATCCAACGGACAATGATTGTTTCCAGGATAGCCCCCTGTTCCAATTTCCACTGCATGAAGCCCAGCAGCTTTAACAGTATCCAGCATTTCTTCAAATGATTTATCCGCAAATAATACAGTAAATACCCCTAATTTCAACTTAGTCTCCTCCTCTTTTAGTTCTTACTACTATTATAAATAGCATCAATGATAGCTGATGTTTGAAGCGCTTCTTCCGGCTTTACGACAAGGTCTTCTTTACCTTTACAAGCATTAATAAAATTATTCGCTTGCAATAAGCTATAGTTTTCTTCCCCATCTATCCAAGCTGCTTGGCTGTTTAACAACATGCCATTTTTAGACGTATATAATTCAAACGGAAACACATTGATGCCTCCATTAACACCAGAAATGCTTACATGCTCTTCGTCGTCTGCTATATTAGCTGCCCAAGATGTCTCAAGTAACAACGATGCACCGTTATCAAACTTGATATAGGCTGTAACGTGGTCATCCACTTCAAACGTTTCGTGATTAAACGTCCCCCACTGATTTAGCTGGTTGGGTGACCGACTTAAGTCGTTATACGTAGATCCCACTACTTCTGTATGTTTTGGATTCCCCATTAGCCATACAGCTAAGTCAAGAAGGTGACAGCCGTAGTCGATTAAGCTTCCTCCACCTTGCAAGTCTTTATTAGTGAACACGCCCCATCCTGGTACTTTTCGACGCCTCATTGCTCTTACGCGGGCAACAAGCGGCTTCCCAACTTCATCCATGCTTTTTTTAGCAGCTTGTGCTTCCTTCATGAATCGATAATGATAAGCAATCGCTAGCACTTTATCTGCTTTCTTTGCTTCTTGAATCATTTGCTCGCATTCTGCTTTCGATAAAGCCATTGGCTTTTCACATAACACGTGGATACCAGCTTTTAACGCTTCTATTGCATATTCAGCATGGAATTTATTCGGTGTACAAATACAAACGGCATCGACTTCTGCAAACATGTCTTTGTAGTCAATAAATACATGTGGAATACCATGCTCATTTGCTACTTCCGTTGCGCGCTCGACATTAATATCACTCACGGCCACAATCTCACACTCATCCTGTAGCTGTTTAAATGCTGGAATGTGGCGGCCTACTGCAATACCGCCCACTCCAATAATTCCTACTTTCACAGCTATCACCTCATTACACTTGCTTAATTTGTTTTGTTTCACTAGACTCAAGAGCAGCTAAAATAACAGCTAATGACTTAAATCCTTCTTCGCCTGAAACCGGTGTTTCTGTATCATTAATAATTGCTTCCACAAATTTTTCAACAACATGAGAGTTGCTCTGACCACCATCATCATTTGATTGAATTTTCCCTAACTCGTACTTCACAACTTCTCCAGTTGCGTATTGAACTACTAATGAATGGTTTGGATCGTCTTCTAGGCGTAAAATTGCTTTTTCGCCATAAATGATTGTTGAATTATCTTCTTTGCTTGTGTACGCCCAACTTGCTGCTAGCGTACCCACAATACCGCTTTCTGTTTTTAATACACAAACCGCATTGTCATCTACATCGCCAAAATCTTTTGCAGTTGTTTCAACAAATGCACCAACTTCAACAATTTCTTCCCCTAAAATGTAGCGAAGCAAGTCAGTTTTATGAACACCTAAATCTCCCATCGCTCCAATAAATGCTTCTTCTTTTCTAAAGAACCAGCTGTCCTTACCGTCTACGCTCCACCCTTCTGGACCGCCGTGTCCGAAAGCTGTACGGAAGCTATAGATTCTTCCAACTTCACCGTTTTCAATTAATTGGCGCGCTTTTTGGTGAGATGCTACAAAACGTTGGTTATGAGCAATCATTAGCTTTTTGTCATTTGTTTTAGCTGCTTCTATCATCGCTTCAGCAGATTCTTTTGACGTTGCCATTGGCTTTTCACATAGAACATGTACCCCGCTGTTTAATGCTACAACGGAGATAGGAGCATGCAGGTAGTTCGGTGTACAAACGCTAACTGCATCCACTGTTCCGCTTGCTAATAGCTCTTCATAACTTGTATAAGCCTTTACGCCGTATTCACTTGCTACTTTATTGGCACGCTCTTCGTTAATATCACAAACGGCTACTAGCTCTACATGTTTGTTTATTTTATATTCTGGCAAATGACGATACTGAGCAATACTTCCACAACCGATAACTGCTACTTTTAATTTCTCCATTATTTTTCTCCCCTTTAGTTCCTTAGTTTTTTACCGTAATTTTTTCAAGCGGTTGAGCGTTTCCATATACTGGACGTTTGCGATCAACAGGCTTTGCCCAATTTACAGCGTTTACAATTACGCGTTGGATATCTTTATTGTGGTAAGTTGGATATGTTTCATGTCCTGGTCGGAAGTAAAACACCTTTCCGTTTCCACGCTTATACGTGCATCCGCTGCGGAAGATTTCTCCACCTTCAAACCAACTTGTGAAAACAAGTTCATCTGGAGCGGGAATATCAAAATGCTCTCCATACATTTCTTCACGCTCAAGTTCAATAAATTCTGAAATCCCTTCTGCAATTGGGTGAGAAGGATCGATAACCCATAAGCGCTCTTTTTCATCTGCTTCACGCCATTTTAGATCACAGCTTGTTCCCATTAATGTTTTAAAGATTTTTGAAAAATGTCCCGAATGTAAGACGATTAGTCCCATACCATCCAACACGCGTTGCTGTACTTTTTGGACTACTTCATCCGATACTTCTTCATGAGCTAAATGCCCCCACCAAACAAGCACATCAGTATTTTCAAGAACTTCATCTGTTAACCCATGCTCAGGCTCATCAAGCGTAGCTGTAGCTGCTGTATACCCAGCTTCTTGTAAAAATGAAGCAATAGCGCCGTGAATCCCTTCTGGATAAACTTCTCTTACAACTGGATTTTTTTGCTCGTGACGATTTTCGTTCCATACCGTTACTTTTGTCATTTTTATATCCCCTTTAACACCATTTGTTTTTAGTGAACCGATTAACCTGCCACTTACCTTTTCTTTTTAGCTGTGGACTCCCGCTGAACGAGCTCAGTCGACAGTCGAATATGTTGAAGTGCGGTAGTTTCATTTTCAATTGCTTGAATAATTGATGTGGCAGCTACCGACCCTTTATTAAATACATCTTGACGTACCGTAGTTAAGCTAGGTGTAGCATAACTACTAAACGTTAAATCATCAAATCCTACAATTGAATAATCTTCTGGTATGCGCTTACCTTCTTCTTGTAGCGCTTTCATTATTCCTAATGCTAGCGTATCAGATGAAGCAAAGAATGCAGACATAGAATGTGGACGTGATAATAACTCTTTTCCCACCCTGTATCCATTTTCAAATGAACTATCTAACGCTTCGAATATATGTGATTTGCACGGCTTGATCCCCGCCTCTTTGAGCGCTTTTTCGTAGCCAATAAACCGCTTATGGTCGATAGGGCTATTTGTCATTCGATGAGCAATGAAACCGATTGCACTATGACCTAGCTCAATTAAATGTTTCGTAGCTTGATAGCCACCTTCCTCATCGTTCATCGTAATATGATTGAAATAACGCTCGTACTTATCGTATGTATCTACTAACACGATAGGCTTAGATAACGCTTTCATCTCTTCGTATAAACGATTTGGAAATACGCCTAAAAATACTAGGCCATCTACGTTTCGCTTGCGAATCCATTTCATGCACTCACTTGGACTTTGCACACCTGAAATGAGTAAATCATATCCATTTTTACGAAGTACGTATTCGATTCCACTAATCATTTCACTTTGATAGTGATTATCTTTAAACATCGTAACAAGGGAATCATTCACTAAAGGAAACATAACCGCAATGACGTTTGATTTTCGCTTTGACAAACTTACTGCCGTTAGATTTGGTTCATATTCAAGTTCTTTAACCGCTTTCAAAATTCTCTGTTTTGTTTCATCTGATACTTTGTTAATACCATTTAACACATAAGATACAGCTGCGGGAGAAACTCCTGCGTGCTTTGCAACATCTCGAATCGTTATTTTTCCATTCATATACCCACTCCAGTTAAACGGTTAACTAGTTACACGCTCATTATAAGCCACCTTGAATTTCAAGTCAATCCTCTTTTTAGAAATAAGAATAATTATTTGAACTAATTGTATCTTTACGGATAGGTACTCTTCTTCGTTATTTCACTCTTTTAAAGCGCAACGTTTACTATCCATTAAAGATATGGGCATTTATTACGATTATTGTTAAATTTATTTAATATCTTCCTAGACTGGTATGTTTTCATTAATGACAAGACACCTCGTAAGCTGTTACTCTTTAGAACGTGCACGCTAAAACAATACACATCGGAGGTTATAAAACTATGTGGAAAAGATTAGCTATTATTGGTGCTTTAACAGTGCCTATGCTCGGATTAGGGCATTCAGCAAGCGCAGCGGAAACAACGCATCGCGTAGAAAGCGGCGATTCCCTTTATAAAATTGGGATGGAATATGGTGTCTCTATCAAAGATTTAAAAGAGGAAAACAATAAAGAAACTGACGGACTTGCAATCAATGAAACACTAAAAATCCCAAGTTCAATTAGCAGTACAGACAAAGATCTATTAGCTCGTATTATTCATGCAGAAGCAAAAGGAGAGCCTTATCCTGGAAAGGTTGCAGTTGCGACTGTTATCTTAAACCGCGTCGATGATGATGCATTCCCAAATTCTATTCGTGAAGTCATTTACCAAAAAGGCCAGTTTGAACCTGTAAGCAATGGTGAAATTAACAAGCCAGCGGATGCTGAAGCGAAAAAAGCAGTAAATGAAGCGTTAGCATTACACGGACAAGGAAGCGGTTCTCTCTTCTTCTTCAACCCTTCAAAAACAGATAACCAATGGCTACGTCAAAAAGAAGTTACTACTACAATTGGTGACCACGTTTTTGCAAAATAAAAAAAAGCACTCCTTCTGGAGTGCTTTTTTTTGCCTAATAGGCACTAACTAAGTTAAATAAAACCACAATAATAATGAACGGTAACACATATTTAACTAAGATAAACCACGTTGAAAATAGCTTTTCGGACTTGACGCTTCCGGCTTTAAATTCTTCAAACACGTGTTCTTTTTTCATTTTCCATGTAATAAAAATAGCGATTAATAAACTTCCTATAGGAAGCATTAAATTACTTACAAAGAAATCTGCTGTATCAAAAATGTTTCTACCAAACACCGTGACATTCTTTAAAACACCAAATGACAACGCTGAAGGCAATCCTACAAGAAAGACAATCCCCCCTGCTAACATTGCAGATCTCGGGCGTTTTTCCTGCTTTTCTTTTGTAAGAGCCGCCACAATAATTTCGAGTAGTGAAAAAGACGACGTTAACGTTGCAAATAAAAATAACAGCAAGAATAGTGCTAAAAATACAGATCCAAATGGTACTTGCTCAAACACTTGTGGCAATACAACAAAAAGTAATCCTGGCCCTTCGGTTGGCTCCATGCCTAATGCAAATACGGCAGGGAAAATAGCTAGTCCAGCTAGCAATGATACAACCAGATTTAAAATAGAGATGGAACCAGCAGATTTTGTTAAGCTTATGTCTTTTCCTAAATATGAACTATACGTAACCATGCAAGATAAACCCACACATAAAGAAAAGAAAGACTGCCCTAATGCGTACAGGACAGATGTACCTGTAATAGCGCTAAAGTCAGGCTTCAAAAAGAACTCTATACCTTCTGTTGCGCCATCTAGGGTCAAAGAACGAACAACGATAATTAAAAAACAAATAAATAACAAAGGCATCATATATTTATTTGCACGCTCAATCCCTTTTTGAACTCCTCTTGATATAACATATACGTTGATAATCAAAAATAAAGCCTGCGCTCCAATTACGAGATAAGGCTCTGCGATAATCGTATTAAAAAGTGCACCATATTCTTTCCCAGTAAGTAATCCACTAAAGCTCATAATGGTATAAAGCATAATCCATCCGCCTACAACGCTGTAAAAAGACAGCAAGACAAGACAGCTAAGAACACCTACTCTCCCAATCCAAACCCAAGCTGTATTGGGGGCAATTGCCTTATACGCACTAATCGCTTCTTTTCCAGTATGTCTACCAATAATGAATTCCGCTAACAACAGCGGCAATCCAATAAAGAGCGTAAACAGTACAAATAATAAAAAGAATGCTCCTCCACCGCTTGTCCCAGTCACATAGGGAAATTTCCAAATGGCACCAAGACCGATCGCAGCACCTGCAGATGCTAATACGAATCCTAAACGTGAAGACCACTGATTTGCTTTACTCATATAACCAAATTCTCTCCTCTTCTATACTCATCTGAATAGTACTTTATCATATCTCGAAGAGAAAATCATTCTCTATTGCACTTTTTCAAGAAAAACATTGCTTATTTCATTTTCTTACAATAATTTTTCAGTTCTAACTATTCACGAAAAGAAGATTCGTCACCGTCATATGCTTCTTGATTCGAAATAATTTCAATATGCAAATGTCCCTCCTTTTCTAACCTAAGGGCTTCTTGCTCCGCTTCCGCCTGATTTCGGCATGTAATTTGACTATATTCCATGTTTTCTTTATTCGTATACGCTACTAAATAGGTCATTTTTTCCGCTCCTCTTCTACTTTATCACTTATCCTATAGCCTTGAATGCACGTATTTAAACATCCTAGACTATTTTTTTCTTCTCTACATACTTATAGATATAATCAATCCTGTGTAAAGGAGGGTACAGAATGACCTTTATTTTATCTTTTATTCCCATTGTTGTCCCTTTTGGCATATTGATTTGCTTAATTGGTTTTACCTCTTCCTTATTAGAGGAGCGCAACGAAAAAAAGAAACCCTAGCCATCGCTAGGATTTCTTCACTTTCGATAATTACGAATGAGTTGAACAAGGATATTAAGGACCAATATCACAACTACAATCCAAACTGTTGTTACAATTCCTGAATATGCACTTTGCTTAACAGAAATTGCAATAAAAGCCCATACAAACACGAGTGAATATGCAATGTCTCTGTTTTTTCTTGTAAACAGAATACCTAATATTCCTCCCACTATAAGCATAATGATGGCCCACGTCTCTTCACTTAAACCAAATAACGTTTCAATTCCATTAGCTTGGAATACAACAAAGACATTAACAATTGTTGCTACGGAGACCCACCCAATATAAATAGAAATTGGTAACCTCATGAACCACGTTGTCATTCTTGAATTTTGAATAATGGAGTAAATAATCATCAGCGTTACTAAGAATAGAACAATTACGAGTAAGGCAAGAGTGAAATAACGATATTGGAAGATAAAGATCCAAGCACTGTTTAGTAAACAACTAATAAAGAACCAAATACCAATTTTCGCATAAATTTCTTTTTGATCTTCTCTTGCAATAAATTGACGAATAACCCAGATGACCAAAAGCGTATAGATGAGCCCCCATATTGCAAATGCATAACCCGCTGGTGTAAATAGCGTTGGCACACTATCAGACACCTCACCTGTATTTTGCCCACCTATCGGTAACGCGTTTGCTAAATAGTTTACGATTAACACGAGAACGAGACCAATCGCATTTAAGATGCTATAAAAACGAAAATTCGCCATACTATTTCTCCTTTCCTGTAGATGTGAATATAGTCGTCCTAGCTAAAAAGATCAAATAGTAGCTTCTCTTCATTAATACCTCGTCTGAACTAAATTTATGCACTCGTTCACAAAATTTCTTAGAATAGGCCTTTTGACTCCTAAAAAAAATAAAAACTCAGCCTAAGGCTGAGTTTTTATTTTGAGTTTGCTTCTATACTTCTTGATTGACTCGATGATTTCTTTTCGTTTTTCACCCAGCCTCTTGACATTGCAAATAAATAAATAGCGATGCTCGCTCCAAGTGTAATAAGTACAAACAACCAATGCTGGTTCGTTGCGATCATTAACGGAGCAAATGTAATAAGAAGAATCTCTACCGGCGCAATCGGTATATACGCCAATGCATAATCATCAAGTGTTTTACTTTTGCTTTCTGGGTCCGCGATACGCAATAATGCAATTCCCATTGCTGTTGTTCCTGTAATCCAACCCCAAGTAAAAATTCCTCGTTCAAACCAAATTGGACCAAAGAACTTACCAGAAAGAATTCGGAATACAAACCATGCAAACACTAGGCCAAACACTAACAACAGTGCAAAAGGTACGATGTAGCTCGCTACTGCTGATAAACTAATAGAAGCGATACCAAACGCTACTAAAAAGTCTGTTGCGCTTCCGCTAATTCGATTCATTACGTCTGCATTAATATACTGATCGCTGTTCGTTTTCTTCATAATACCTTTAATAGCTAGCCCTACAAGAAATGCTAAGGAGAAAGCTGGTATTGTTACTGAAGGCAACAACGTTTGACCTAACTCACTTAAGTAATAACCACCCAATGCGATAATTGTCACTAACGCTACATGTAAGACAAGTGGATCAACAGCAATCGATGATACCGTATCCATTTTTGTAGAAGTGCGCTTTTCGGGAGGGATTAATCCTGTGCGTAGTTCTCGTGGTAAATCTTCAAATCTTGCAAGGTAATTTGTTTCACCTTTTTTTGAATAATATTTAATAAACGCTAGTCCTACTACAATTGAGCAAATAACACCAATTGTTGCTGATGTCATCGCTAACGATAATCCTTCTTCCCATCCTTGCTTTGCAAATGCGTCTCCCACAGCAGCCGCTGTTCCATGCCCACCAATAAATCCTGCTGCTAATAACAAACCAAACCCTAAGTTTAAATCTCCCCAAACGTTATTTAATAGTAGCAATGAAAATAGTAAACCGACTCCCCACATCGCTAGCATAATCATTTGAGAATATGACCACATACTACCTACGCGGCCAGCTATTTCTTTAAACTTTACACTTTGAGTTGCAATTGGAATCGCACCAAAGATGACCGCAATTAAGATACCTGGATACGTTCCAATTTGATTAGTGAATGGAATGAGACCAATACCGTTTGGCCCTAATGCTAAGCCCAAAATTCCTGCAATAATACTCGCAGGTAAAAATAAATTTTGTACCCACCTGACCTTTGCTCGAATAATGGTACCAGCCACTAATAGAAGTGAGATGAAACCAACATCCACAAATAAATCCCATGCTGATAAATTCATTAAACAACCTCCTTAAAAAATATAATTCCTACTAAATTGACAGGACTAATTTATATTAAACTAAGCAAACTGAAAAGGCCATTTAGCTTCAGCTAAACACCTTTTTAATTTGTAGCTTAATTCTTTAATTGAGCTTGTTTAAACGTAACGAGCTTACGATTATTATAGCATGATAGTGCAGCCTTTGCACATTTCGACAGGATTCGTGACAATTTTCTTATTTTTTCATCAACTACTTCAAGCGTATAGTTACTAGTTTCATAGGTAATTTATCTCGGTTATTTTTTAAACAATATAAATATTCAGATCACTATACTTTGTTACTTTTGAATCATTCTTTCTAAACTTTTGTATAATTCTTTTTTTTATGTTAGATTAAATAGGAACACATGAAAGAATCCACTAGGGGTGCCTTTTGGCTGAGACAAGGAATCTTGATCCCTTTGAACCTGATCTGGTTTATACCAGCGTAGGGAAGTGGTACGGCGTTGTTGTGTCATACATCCACAATTGCCTTTACCACTCCATAGATAATGGGGTGTTTTTTTGTTTTTGTCCCTATTTATACGTGCTCTTCTTGTGGATTCAATTAGGGAGGAATAACAATTGTCATTTTCAGCTCAATTACGCAAGGAAGCATCTTACATTTACGATGCCATTTTTCAACATCCCTTTGTTGTAGGTATTAAGGAGGGAAAAGTTCCAAAAGAAGCTTTAATTCACTATGTAGCACAGGACTATGAGTATTTAACTGCTTTTGTTCGTATATATGGTGCGGCGTTAACAAAATGTAGTACCCGCGATGAAATGGAAGTGTTTAACAACGGTATTTCAATTGTTTTACATAGTGAAGTCCATCCCCATAATAATTTTTGTGAAGTAGCTGGCATTCGATATGAAGACATGAAGCATCAACCATTAGCACCAACAGCCAACCACTATATCAGTCACATGATGACAGTGGCACATACAGGAACACTAGGTGAAATTATTGCTGTTTTATTACCTTGTCCATGGACGTACGTTGAAATTGGGGAACGTATTGCAAACGAAAGAAACATAACACCAGATCATCCTTTTTACGAATGGATTTCCTTTTATACTAACGGAGAAATGAAAGAAACGACAAAGTGGTTTTGTGAAAAATTGGATAATCTAGCAGAAAAAGCTTCTGTTGAGGAACGTCAACGCATGAAAGAACACTTTATAAAAAGCTGTGAACTTGAGTATTTATTTTGGGACATGGCCTATAAACAAGAGCAATGGCCCCTCTCTCAAACCACTGTGCACTCATAACAAACAGGGCTTCTTATAAAGAGAAGCCCTCTCATTTAACGTTATTTTAAGAATTTTTTAATCGTTTTTAAACTTTGATTGTCAGACGGATATTTAAAAGCAAAATCAAACTTTGTCGTTTGTTTCAGAACACTTTTAAAGTGAGAAAACGTTTTAAAACTAGCTTCACCGTGATATTGACCAATTCCACTTTCTCCCACTCCTCCAAACGGAAGGTGTGGGGTTGCTAAGTGCATAATTGTATCGTTAATGCATCCACCACCAAATGAAGTTGTATTGATAATTTGCTGCTGAACGTCTTCACTTTCTGAAAACAAATATAGAGCTAACGGCTTTGCTTTTTGATGAACTGCACTTACAACCTCATCTACACTTTCGTATTCAATAAGGGGTAAAATCGGCCCGAAGATTTCTTCTTGCATCACGCTTGAATCCCATTTTACTTCATCTAAGACAGTTGGAGCAATCTGTAGCGTTTCTTCATTATAAGTACCGCCAATTACAGGTTTTCCATCTTGTAAAAACTCAATTAAACGATCGAAATGTCTCTCACTAACAATTCTGCCATAGCGCCCGCTCGTGAGTGCATCTTCACCATAAAACTGCGTTACGGCTTTTTGAAGCTCAGCAATCAGCTGAACCTTTACATCTTTATGAACTAACAGATAGTCTGGAGCAACGCACGTTTGACCAGCATTCATACTTTTACCAAACATGATGCGCTTGGCCGCAAGTTCAATATTTGCATCCTTATGCACAATACAAGGACTCTTGCCTCCTAACTCTAATGTGACTGGGATGAGCTGCTTTCCTGCTTCTTGCATAATAACTTTTCCAACATTGACACTTCCTGTAAAGAAAATATAATCTAGCGTTTGCTTCAATAAAATTTGAGTCGTTTCCACCGCTCCTTCTATAACTGTAACAAACGAAGGATCAAACGTTTTAGCAATAAGCTCCTCCATTATCCTTGAAACGTTAGGCGTCAGTTCCGACGGCTTGATAATTGCCGTATTACCTGCTGCGATAGCACCAATTAGCGGTGAAATAGCTAGCTGAAACGGGTAATTCCATGGTGCAATAATAAGCGAAACTCCGTAAGGTTCTGGAATAATATAACCTTTTGAACCAATATGAGTCAGCGTCGTCTTTGCTTTTTTAGGTTTCATCCACCCATCTAAATGCTTTAACGTAAAGCGAATTTCTTCTAACAAAATGCCGATTTCAGAAGTGTATGCTTCTACTTCCGATTTGTTTAAATCTTTTTTCAAAGCGTCCATAATCGCTTCTTCATTGGATTTAATCATGGATTGTAAGTCTTTTAGAGCCTGTATTCGAACTGCTTTGGATTTGGTTTTCTGCTCGTAAAAATAGCGCTTTTGTTTCTCTACAATATTACTGATAACCATCTCATCTGTAACGTAATACTCACTATGCTTCATTTTTTCACCTCTTTAATTATAAACATTCAGTTTCCACCGTTGAAATTAAATCTTTTAACAGCTCGACCGCATCTTCTAATGCAAGTGAATAATACCGCTGTGTTCCTTTTTGTTCAATGCTTACAAGCTTTTGATCACGCAATATCTTTAAATGATGAGATACTGCCGGCCGAGATAGTGTTGACTCGTTTGCAATTTCATTGACCGTTAGTGGCTCTTTTTCTGCTAGTAATAAAATGATGTCCTGCCTTGCTGAATCGCTTAATGCTTGAAAGACAGGGATACTTGATCGAAATAATTCCATTGCGCGTGTACTCATAACTTCTTTCCTCTCCTACTTAACTTCTTGCATGCTTCTTACAACTTTTGTAATCAATTTACGTGGCAAAAACCTCGGTAGCATAGTTGCTACTTTAAACTTCGCTCCAGGTATAATCACTGTTTTCCCTTTCATAAATTGTTCATAACCTGTTTTCGCTACGTCTTCCACACGTAGAGCTCCTGATTCAAATAATTTTGAGCTACTTAAATTAGCTCGGTCACTAAATCCTGTCTTAGTAGGACCCGGACACAGTGCACTAATGGTTACGTTAGTATCTTTCAACTCATTTTCCAACGCTTCAGTAAACGATAAAACGTAAGCCTTTGTTGCATAATAAACCGCCATCAATGGTCCAGGTAAAAATGCAGCTACTGATGCAATGTTAAGGATTCGCCCTTCATTCCGCTCCACCATTTCCGGTAAAAATAATTTTGTTAAATAGGTAAGCATTTTTATATTTAAGTCAATCATATCTGCTTCTTCAGACCAAGATGTCTCGATAAATGTACCATATAAACCAAAGCCAGCATTGTTGACTAGAAACTCAACTGTAATTCGCTGTTGCTTTATCTCATCGTAAAGTTTTAACGCTTCTTCTTGTTTAGAAAGATCTTTTATACTAATTAAAACCGAAATTGAATAGTTATCTTCAAGCTCTCTCTTTAGCTCTTCAAGCTTTTGTTTACTGCGTGCTACTAAGACAAGTGAGTAGCCATCTTTTGCAAAATGATATGCCAACTGTTTTCCAATTCCACCTGATGCACCTGTAATTAAAGCATATCCTTTTTTCATTTAAAACACCCTTTCTGTTTGTATGTTTAAAAACTTAAACATTTGAACATATCTTACCGAACTTAGTTTATGTTGTCAACTTTTTATACATACGAGCGTTTTACAAATTTCTCTTTTTGTTTACATAAAAGGCTAATGTCGTCTAGTTTTGACAACCTTTGTCACCTAGCAGGAAAAATTAGTTAGATATGGTGAATACAACATACAACGAAAATCAAGCTAGTACATACTTTTATTATTAGGAAAGAATTAGAGGAGGAAAAAAAATGACTGAGATTTATACAATTAAAGCTGTATGTGACCGCCTAAATATAGACCGCCGCACATTAAAAGGGTGGGAAAATTCCTTAAAAGGCTATTTATATATTGATCGAATAGACGGGGCGCGTGTATATACGGAAGAAAAGATTGAGTTACTCAGTGATATTAACCAGCTGTTTGCTGAAAACTGTACCTTAGATGAAGTAAAAGAATACGTACAGCTTGTGAGTCAAGAAACGAAGGTAGTCTATGAAGAAGCTGCTCCGACACAAGTTGATGAATTTGCACCTGCAAATACAGAAGAAATTGAGACACACGATGCAAAGATTACCACCGAACAAACCATTCCTTCTATTGAACAGCCATTAAGTGAAGAAAAAATAGTATCATCTATGGAGGAGTTTGTGAATGAGCAAACTGAGGAGTCTGCTATCGAACCAGAAAAACCATCTGCTCATGATGTCATCGTTCACGAAAGAGAGATGCTGCAAGGTGAGCTTGTAGAAGCTGTTCGACGTTATGAGGATGTTTTTGAAGTACTGAATTCATTTAAAGATGATTTATTAAAAGAAATGCGGGAAGGAATGCGTAATGAAGTGCGTGAAGAAATTGTTGGTGAAGTAAAAAAAGAGCTTGAAAAGAGCGCTAATCAAACGTACGAAATGGTTGAAACTGTAGGAGCCGTTATCTCTGAGTCTTCAGAGCGTAACGCTAAAGAAGTCGAGAATATGTCTAAAAAAATCATTCGTGCCAACGAAAAAGCACTGGATGAAATCTCATCTATTATGGATGAACAATCGCATACCGCGGAGCAGAGCGCTGAAGAAATGAAACTATACATGAAAGATATTGTAACAAACGCCGATGAGTCATCAAAAGAGATGCAATATTTGCTTGACCGCTTTTCTAGCAACTCTACCGTGGCAATGAATCAAGTTAAATTTATGGTCGAAAAACTCTCTAATTCTTCTAGTCATACGACAGAAGAGCTGCGAGATTTAATTGATTCCATGAACGAAGAACGAGTTTACTATTTAAAAGAAATGGAAAAAGAACGAAAGCTTCATCGTCAAAATGTTTCTGAACGAGAGGAAATGTTCAATGATTTTGTTCAAACATTTCGTCAAACGGCTGCTGCTGATATGAAAAGAAAGCGAAAGTGGTGGAAGCTCTTTTTATCATAACAAGTAAAGTCCCCATAACCATGGGGACTTTACTTATATTACAGGCCTAACTAGAATTGTTGTAAGCTCTTTCAAGAATTCCTGTTCATTAATATTCCATGCTATATACGATGGCTCTTTTTGCTCTTCCACTAATGTTCTGGGACGGAAATCTGCGATGCTTTCTCCTTTTGCTTCTCCACTTAACTCTATACTTACTTTACGTTGAACATATTGAATCAGCTTCTCGTTAACTAAAGCCATTAACGGGACGATGTCATGTATAGGCGTCCCTTGTATACCAGGCCATTGCTTTTTATAGGCTTCAAAATAATAAGTATAAATTGGTATGACTAGAGCTTGAAATGGATTTTGACTGGTTGATGATATTTTTTGAATGGTTTCGGGTTTAACAATCACCTTATGTGTAACATTTAATGGATATACCCGAACTTTTTCTGCTCGTTCCATCACTACATTAGCCGCGATAGGGTCACCATGAAAGTTAGCTTCTGCAACAGGTGTAACATTTCCTGGCACCATAAAGGCCCCACCCATTATCAAAAATTCACTTACATACTCATTTAATACATCCCCATGAAGTACAAATAACATAGCTAATTCTGTTAAGCGCCCCGTAGCAACAACCGTAATATTTCCTTTATATGCTTCAATTAATTCAAATGATTTACTAAATGGTTCCACTGGTAACGCATAGGATGAAGAAACATTAATTGGTCCTAACGTTTCTCCATGTATCTCGGGATAAAATACAGAGATTTCACCAGTAATTGGCCCTTTAGCTCCTTCAATAATTGGAATATCTTTACGGTTTGCTAATGTTAAAATATAAGAAGTATTTAAAATTGCATCTTCTTTTGATACATTTCCATATCCGCTCACAACTCCTACTACATTAATATTTGGATGTAAAAGAGCATACATAAGCGCCACGGAATCGTCAATACCTGGGTCCATAAATAACAAGGCGTTAACCTCTGCTCGCAAAGCACACACCTCCCATTTTTTAACACACACATGTTATATAGTATATTTATGTTCAGTGATGCTTTGAAATACATGATACCCACTTACAGATGCTCCAATCGTTCCTGCACCAGGGAAAATCGTATCTCCACAGAGCCATAAACCGTTAATACCTGAGCGGTGAGAAAGGCTGTTAAACAAAGCATGCTCTAGCGTTTGAGGAAATCCGCCTACACCTCCGTGGGCTCTTGATGTGAAACGTTCCCATGCCATGGGTGCACCAGAAATTTGATGAATGGCCCTTTCAATATGTGGAATTAATGTTTTTATGCCCGCAATCATTTTCTTTTCCATTATTTTTTTTCTTTGATCATACGCCTCTCTTGTTTGCCACTTGCTTAAGTCGATATGAGTTGAGGCCGTAATCGTTCGATAGCCTTGTGGTGCTCGTCTCTCGTCATTAGGGTGAGAAATCGATACAAAAATATGTTCACCCTCTGTCATAACTCCTTGCTCTGAAAGAAGGATCTGCTGAAATAAAGAAAGGTTACTCGGTAAATCTTCTTCCTTGATAGCCAAATACATCGTAAATGTACCCCACTGCGGTAACTTTGCTTTCGCTCTCAGCTTTGGGGTTAGTTTCATGTACACATCTTTATCTAGTATTGTGCTTAAGTTTTGAATGGGAACGTTGCACACAACATGAAAAGCATCATAGGCATTATTACGATGGTCATGGATTATCCACCGATTGTCTTTTCTTTCTATTCGCACTGCCTCTCTTCCTTTCAGTGTCTTTCCTCCATAGTCTTCAATGTACATCTGAAGTACTTCTGCAACTTGATACAGTCCTCCCTTTACATAAAACGCTCCTTCGTGATAAATGTCTAGTGCTAAACATGCTAAAACTAACGAGCAAGATGCGCTTGTTGTTTGCATGCTATCAATTAGCTGGCCATCAATAAAATGAACAAAGTCCTTTTCTCCTTGCAAGCCGTGCTTCTTCAGTAACGCTGAGAACGTTTGGGGAAAGTGAGGGATTAACCGTAAAGATGAAAATTCCAGCGCTGCTACAAGCTTTCTCCATTCTGCAAAAGTTTTAGGAGGTAAAATAGGTAAGTGAGCCATGAGTTTTCTCACTTCTAATGCAATTTGCTCCACCTCTTTATAAAAAGACATAATGTTACTCTCATACCCTTTAAATTCTTTCTGTAAGTAAGCGATATGTGCTTGACGATTCTGATAATAAGTGAGTGTTCGGTGAGGGAAATGTACATCCATAACCGTACTGAGCTTTTGAACTTCCACATCAAGACCAAGAAAACGTAAGATTCTTTCATGAACCCCACCTTGTTCAAAACCCATTCCGAGCGTTGCGCCTACAGGAAACGTATACTTACCTCGGTTGAACTTTCCTGCACAGCCCCCCCATTCCCTTGATGCTTCCAACACGGTAACAGAAAACCCTACTTTTGTTAACAAAGCCGCTGCTGTGAGCCCACCGATTCCCCCACCTATTACGACAACTTCTCTATTCACATTCATCACCCTCCTTTCTCTTATTGTGCGCTCCATTTTTTCATGTGACAACTTATAGTCTGCTCCAAAATATCAACAAAAAGAAAAAAGCCGCGAATAACCGCGACTTTCACTAAAAAACATTTTACTTGGTAATAACGCCACAAATAACACGGTCGCCAGAGTTTCCTGCAGGATCCGTTTCATAATCATCTGGACCTGCATGAATAACAAGCGATGAACCGTCAACATCAAGTAATGAATTAGGCTTTCCTTCTTCTAGCGTTACAAGCGAAGCGAAAGTCTCTGCTTTAATTGTCCCTCGCTCATCTGCTTCTAAATTAGGAAGGTCACCACCGTGAGGACCTTTAGGGTTTTTAAATCCATGCTTTCGATCATAGGGATTAAAATGTCCACCTGCCGTTTTGAAATCTGGCACTTCACATTTACCAATTTCGTGAATATGAAAACCATGCCTACCTGGGGTTAGCCCTTTTGCTTCAATTTTAATACGCACTCCATTTTTTTCTTCGGTAAGCGTTGCTATCCCTACCTTTGCTCCTTTTGTATTCATTAATTCTACAGTTAATGGGGCAATCGATCCCTTATTTACTTCTGCTGCTGGTTGATATTCCTCCTGGGAATGTTGATGACCTTGTCCTAATCCACAGGCTGCTAATAGTAAAAAAACTGCGCTGACACAGCATTTCATTACAATTGTTTTCATTCTTTATTCCTCCTTCAGCTGTCATATCATCATCCTTTCACATTTCATAGGTTTTTAGACGTCAAAACAAAAAGAGACCAGGATATAACAAAATGATTCCTTCTCAAGTCAAAGATAAAGCATTACTTTTTTATCATAGATTGTAGAAACAAAGCCTTTCCATCACGCTCCAGATACTTTCTTTCCACGGAGAAAAATCTAAACCTTTCCTTTAATTCTCCTATGTCCTACGCTCTATTCCACTCTTTTTTAAACTTGTTTTTTGAGTCAATAAAAAATCCGAACGATTGAGAGTTGACTCTCAATCGTTCGGACAGATCATTGACTGAAATACTTATGTCTCAGCCTCTTGTTTTATTTGTTAATATTGTATTCTTTTTCAGTTCCATCAGCAAAACGTACTTCTAATTCAAATGATTCATAATCATTTTTTAAATTAAATACCTTTGATACTTCTTTGACAACATCTTCTTCAGATGTATTTTGGTCAAACGTTAATTTTTCAAACTGAGGTGATAGTTCATCAAAAGCCTCGTTGCCTTTTAAGTGATTATCGTTTGCTTCATCGTCAATCTTTGCTTCCATATCATCTTTTTCATTTTCATATTCTACTTCATAGTCATTATTTAAACCTTTATATTCTACATCTAAATCAAACTTTGAGAAATTAAACGCCATATTCTGATCATTTTCGTTGTTTGTTGACTGCTGATCTACGTTATCCTCAACTGGAGCTTCTGGCGGCGGAGATTCCACCTCATCATTGTTACATGCAGCTAAACCTAATAAAGCAGCGAACGATACAGAAAGAACAGATACTTTTTTCAACATAAAAACGCCTCCTTAAATATACGACTACTCTTCGTATACCCAACGAGGCGTTTATTATACACATATTAGTACATTACTTTACGCTTGAATATGAAATACTGTACATTTTATTAAAATAAGTATTGTACAATGCCTGAACAGCTTTTTCAAGTGCATCAGCCTTTACGCCAAACATCATGCTTACTTCTGAAGAACCTTGGTTAATCATTTCTAAATTCACGCCTGCTTTGGCAAATGCTTCTGTAGCTTTAGCCGCAATTCCAACAGAGCTGTTCATTCCTTCTCCTACTACCATTACTAGCGCCAAGTTTCTTTCAATTGAAATGTTATCTACTTCTAGTTCTGTTTGAATGCGGTCAAGTACACGCTCTTCTACTTCCGGCGTTAGCTGATGTTCACGCATAACGACTGAAATGTTATCGATTCCAGATGGCGTATGCTCATATGAAATCCCTTCGTCTTCTAAAATTTGCAAAAGGCGTCTGCCAAATCCGATTTCACGATTTAACAAGTATTTATCAACATGAATGTTGCAGAAGCCTTTATCACCTGCAATGCCTACGACAGGTTGGTCACCAACTTTTCGCTTAGAAACAATGAATGTTCCTTTTGCCTTCGGATTATTTGTGTTCTTAACACATACTGGAATTCCAGATTTAAAGACCGGTTCAAGCGCTTCGTCATGAAATACAGAAAAACCTGCATAAGATAATTCACGCATTTCTCGGTAGGTCACTTCTTTCATTTCACTCGGTTTTTCAACAAGCCTTGGATCTACGCTATAAATTGCATCTACATCTGTAAAGTTCTCATATAAGTCTGCTTTAACACCCGCTGCAACAATAGAACCTGTAATATCAGAACCACCTCTTGAAAATGTCACAATGTTGCCTTGTTCAGAATAACCAAAGAAGCCTGGGATAACTAAAATACCTTCCCGCTCTTTTAACTTCGGTAACTCTTCATACGAAAGCTGCAAAATTCTTGCTCTACCTGGTTCATCTGATACAAAAATACCAGCTTCTTTAGGGTTCACATATGAAGCTTCTTCTCCTAAATGCTGTAGATATGCAGCCATTAACCTTGCATTATTATCTTCACCGCTTGCTTTCAAACAGTCTAATAAGCGGAATGGGTCATCTTTATGTAAAGAAATTAGGGAGTCAATGTTTTCAATGATTTCTGTAATAATCCCTTCAGACATTTCTAACTCAGTCACAATTTCTCGATAACGATCAATGACTTTGCCAAACTCTTCTACATAATCTTCACCTAGCTGAATCTGCCCAGCGAGTGCAATTAATAAATCTGTCATTTTTGTGTCATCAGCATATCGCTTACCTGGTGCAGATACAACAATCATTTTTCTCTCTTTGTCTGCTTGAATGATTTGTGCAACTTGTTTAAATTTCTCTGCGCTTGCAACTGAACTCCCACCAAATTTCGAAACCTTCATCTTTGAGACACTTCCTTACCTGTTTTTAATATTCAACTATTGTAACATAATTTGTCTGACAAAAAAGCCTTCTGTCTAATTTTTCTAATAATTCTTCAGATAATAAACCTATTGTACTCTCAAAAAGAACAAATGTCTACAAGAGAAAAACAAAACCTCCTGCTTTTTGCAGGAGGTTTCAGCTTTTAAACTGTTTTTTTCTTTTTCAATACTCCAACAAGTAGAGCCGTTACAACTGCACCGATAATAATAGCTAGTGCGTATAAGAATGGGTTACCTTCTACTACACCAATTACGAAAATGCCACCGTGAGGAGCTGGTAAACCAATGCCGAATACCATTGTTAATGCACCCGCTACTGCTGCACCAATAACCGCTGCTGGAATTACGCGACCTGGATCTGCTGCTGCGAATGGAATAGCTCCTTCTGTAATAAATGAAGCTCCCAGCGCGTAACATGTTTTTCCTGCTTCACGTTCTTGTTGCGTAAATTTATTTTTGAAGATTGTCGTTGCTAACGCTAAGCCTAATGGAGGAACCATACCACCAGCCATAATTGCAGCATGAGGGCCAAAGTTTCCTGCATCAATCATCGCAATACCAAACGTAAATGCCGCTTTGTTGATTGGACCACCCATGTCAATGGCCATCATACCAGCTAAGATAATTCCTAATAGTACTAAGTTACCCGTTTCAAACCCACTCAACCACTGTGTTAATCCATCATTGATTGCTTTAACCGGATCAATAATGACGTAAAGCATGATCATTCCAGTAACGAATATACCAAATAATGGATATAAAAGAACTGGCTTAATGCCATCTAAAGCCTGTGGTAAACGACTGAATAACTTTTTCAGCCCAAGTACGATATAACCCGCTAAGAAACCTGCGATTAATCCACCTAAAAAACCTGCTTGACCAGTAGAGGCCATTAAACCACCGACCATACCTGGTGCTAAACCTGGACGATCAGCAATACTCATCGCGATGAAACCAGCTAAGACTGGAATCATTAAGCCAAATGCGTTACCGCCACCAATTGTATTTAATGCTGCTGCAAATGCATTATAGGTTGGATCATCGGGTTTAACTGCATCAATTCCAAACATGAACGAGATGGCAATTAAAATCCCGCCTCCTACTACGAATGGAAGCATTGCAGATACACCGCTCATTAAGTGTTTATAAAACCCTTTACGCTCCGAGCTTCCAGAAGAATCATTCTCAGATTTACCACCGTCACCGCTATAAACAGGTGCATCTCCTTTAAGCGCTCGATTAATTAACTCTTCTGGTTTACGAATCCCTTGTGCTACTGGCACTTGAATAACCTTTTTGCCGGCGAAACGAGCCATTTCAACCTGTTTGTCAGCTGCTACGATAATCGCTGTTGCTTTTTCGATTTCTTCAGCTGTTAACGCGTTCTTAATTCCACTGGAACCATTTGTCTCAACTTTAATCGTAACGTTCATTTCTTTTGCTTTTGCTTTTAAACTATCTGCTGCCATATAAGTGTGGGCGATACCCGTTGGACAAGCCGTAACTGCTAAAACTAGCTCATCATCTGACTTTGTATCCACTTCTTCTTCTGGCTGTTCATTCTCAGTTTCTTTATCATCAATTAACTGGATAACTTCATCAATCGACGCAGCACTTAATAATGACTGACGGAAATCTGTATCCATTAGTAACGTCGATAAGCGCGATAACGTTTCTAAGTGTGCATTATTTGCTCCTTCACTCGCTGCAATCATGAAGAATAAGTGTGCCGGCTGACCATCAAGTGATTCGTAATCAAGCCCTTCTTTTGAGCGTCCAAACGCAATCGCTGGCGTCTTTACCGAACTTGTTTTTGCGTGTGGAATCGCAATTCCTTCACCAATTCCTGTTGTACTTTGGGATTCACGGTTTAAAATTGCTTGTTTATATCCTTCACGATCGTTTAAACGACCTGCTTCATCCAGTTTGCCAACTAGCTCATCAATAACATCTGCTTTGGATGAGCTTTGTAGATCAAGAATGATTGTGTCTTTTTTTAATAGCTCTGTAATTCTCATTCTCGTTTCCCCCTACTTTATCTTTGTAATTGAAACTTGTTCTAATAATTCTTCTACATAGCTTTTTTCACATAGTTCAAGTGAAAAAGCTGTAGCACTACCTGATGCCACACCTGTACGGAATGCCTCAAGTAAGTCATTTTCTTTTGTGTAAGCTGCTAAAAAGCCCGCTACGAGTGAGTCACCTGCTCCAACTGAATTCTTAACATTTCCTTTTGGTGCAGTTGCTCGGTACACCGCATCTTTTGTAATCAGCAGTGCTCCATCCCCAGCCATGGAAACTCCTACGTTTTCTGCTCCCATTTCCACTAGCTTTTGACCGTATTGAATTGCATCTTCCACTCCGCTTACCTCAACGTTGAATAATTCGCCAAGCTCGTGGTGATTTGGCTTAATGAAAAATGGGTTATGCTTTACTACATCTAGAAGCGTTTTCCCACTTGCATCCACCACAACTTTTACACCTTTAGCAGTCGCTTGTTGTGCAATCGTTTCATAAATATTTTTTGGAAGCGTTTTCGGAATACTCCCTGCCAACACGAGCATATCCTGCTCTTTCATCTGAGCGATTTGCTGTAAAAGCTCCTGAAGAGCTGCTTCCGAAATCGTAGGACCTTGTCCATTTACTTCTGTTTCAGCTTTTGTTTTTAGTTTTACATTAATGCGAGTATCTTCATTGACCTTTGTAAAAGCTGTTTTAATTTCTTCCTCTTTTAAATAATCTTCGATATAAGTTCCAGTAAACCCACCGATAAAGCCAAGCGCTTTGTTTTCAACGCCTAATCGTTTCAACACGCGAGACACATTAATCCCTTTTCCACCGGGAAACTTTACTTCGCTTGTTGTTCTGTTTAATTCGCCTTCTTGAAAGTCTGTTACATGTACAATGTAATCAACTGAAGGGTTTAACGTACATGTATAGATCATAATTTCACAACCTTTATGTCTGTTTTGTTTGCATATTGTACAAGCACCTCTTGCGGTAGCTCATTTGTAATAACAGTTGCTGCATGTAGGTCTGCTATTTTAGCAAAGCTGGTTTCAAAAAACTTTGTTGAGTCTGCTAGAATATAGGACTCTTGAGATAACTTCATCGCTGTTTGTTTAATGAGCGCTTCCTCAGGATCCGGTGTTGTGTATCCATATTGATGATGAATTCCGTTTGCTCCCATAAAGCATTTATCAAAGCGATACTGCTCTAAACTTAAAAGCGCACCGTTTCCAATTAAAGCTCCAGTCTTATGTTTGACAGCACCACCTGTTAGATAAAGATTAATACCTTCTTCAAGCATTAAATTTAAATGCATAAGTCCATTTGTTACAACAACTACATCTTTTTGCTTTAAAAATGGAATCATTTCATATGTTGTCGTTCCGGCATCTAAAAAGATGCAATCGCCTTCATGGATAAGTGAAGATGCGTATTCAGCAATTCTTTGTTTGTCTTCTACATTTTTATCAGCTTTTTCTATGACGCTTAGTTCAATTCGCTTTTTCTGAATTAATGAAGCACCACCATGAACACGTTTAAGCAGCTGCTCCTCTTCTAATTGACTTAAGTCTCGACGTATTGTGGACTCAGAGGCACCGGTCACTTCAATAAATTCCTGCACTTTAACAAGCTCTTTTTCTTTTAAAAGCTTTAACATTAGCTGATGCCTTTCAGGTGTTAGCATAACGTGACTCCTTTTCCAAAAAAGCGTTTTCATTTATCTTTCATGGTTTTACTTTAACATGCAAATCAATCAAAATCAATCATAAAAAATCAGATTCATTCACTTTTTTAAGTTTTTTAATTAAAACTTACAATTAACGGAAGTGCTTCAATATGTAGACTCCAGTATACTTATAATGAAGTGGATTATTATAACCAAACGTTATAAAACGGTCATATCAATTACTAAACCTGTCAATTTTGAACGTTTATGACTGTTTTATGATAAATAGAGTTTGTCCACTTAAATTTGTCCACACCAAAAAGTTGTCCATTTTTTTGGACAACCATTGGGAAGTTCGTTATTTAAATAAAAACAGCAACATATATAAAATGGATGCTAGCGCTGACGAAATAGCTAAACTAGATGCAAAGCGAACGAGCCTTCTTTTAATAAACTGCGTTAACTCAATTTCTCTCACTTGACTTTTTTCATTTTGCATAGCTTTCCCCTTCTTCTTGACATGGCTACGGAACACTTCTACACTCATTACTCTCTCGTGCTGCCGTAAGCTTTTTTATCAGTATATGCAGAGCCTCTAAAAAAGATACAAAGCCACTGAATATAATAAAAGCTACTTCAAAGTTGAAGTAGCTCAATCTATGCAAAGCATTGCGTTAACCACAAAGCTTTCCCGAATAGAATATGTATAATAAGGACCCGTTGCTAACAGGCGGTTTGATTGCTGATCAATACAATCAATCGTCACGCGATTGTACTTTCGAATGCTGCTTCCTTCATAAACGTGTAGATTAACTAGCTGATGTTGTTCGCACGCTGTATGAAGGATTTGACTAATAACTTCTCTACCTTTTGTTCGTACTGGTGGCGCCTCTAATTTTAAGTGAGAACGATAAATTTCTTTCATCTGTTCTACATGCTCCGGCATCAAAAGCTTTGCATATTCTTTTAGCTCTTCTTGATACAATTTCCTCTCCCCTTTCATTATCCATATTAACGAACATACGTTCTTTTTGTAAAGAAGAAATTATGTTTATTTATCCTAGGATACTTCATTTATTTTATAACTTTTTCATTCTTCCATATGAAGTTCAGCGTGTCAAAAGATTTACCTTTCGTTTTTAAAAAACTAGTCTTTCATTCCAGTAGTCTCCTTGATATAATACATTGTCATGGAGATAGTTTCGTCAGAATGAAATTAATACAATAGAAAGAAGATGTATATGATGGTAAAACGAATAAAAGAAATTATATTAATTTTACTTGGCAGCTTAATTTTTGCTCTTGGTATCAACTATTTCGCCATTCCAAATGAACTTGCAGAAGGCGGCGTAACTGGGATTACTATGATTACCTACTACTTGTTCCAGTGGTCTCCAAGTATAACAAACTTTATTATCAATGGACTGCTTGTTTTGGTTGGATATAAACTTTTACATAAGCGCGTCATTGTCTATACGGTACTTTCTATTGTCGCTACTTCAGTTTTTTTACATCTAACTGAAGAAGCAGGAACACCGCTGGACGATACGCTTTTAGGTGCCATCTTTGCTGGTTTATTTGTTGGAATTGGTCTTGGCCTCGTGTTTAGAGGTGGGGGGACCTCAGGTGGATCTGCGGTTATTGCTCGAATGGCTAACCAATACTTCGATTGGAATATTAGTAGAACTATGCTTGCAATTGATTTAGCCGTTGTAGGAAGTGCCTACTTTGTAATTGGAGGAGAGAAAACGATGTATACCGTTATCGCCCTCTACATTGGTACGAAGGTGCTTGACTATATTATTGAAGGATTGAATCCTCGCAAAGCGGTAACGATAATTTCAACTCGTTCAAACGAAGTTGCTGAACAAGTTAATAGCAAAATGGAGCGTGGCGTTACTGTTTTCACAGCTCACGGCAGCTATACAAAAGAAGCCAAACAAGTACTCTATATTGTGATTAACAAACAAGAGCTTTTAGAGCTAAAACGAATTATTCATAAAGTGGACGACCAAGCATTTGTTGTCGTGCATGATGTACGGGATGTATTTGGTCTCGGCTTTACTTTACCCAAAGCAGGCTAACCCTTCTATATATAATAGAAGGGTTTTTTCACCATTTAGATAGCTTTATGTTTAAAATAGGTTAATCCACTGAGGAAAAAGAAAATAAAGCTTCCTAAAACAGTAATGAGTAATGTTGTTGGCGTAAAGAATAAAAATTGAAAAATACCATCATCTTGGGGCATCATACCGAGAAAAGGCTGTACCCATGGATACCATGGATTAAACCTCTGTGAGTTTACAACCATCAAATTAGGAAGTGTACAAATCACATTAATTACTAGCACTGCTCCAAAACTTGTAAATTTTGTTGCCATAAAAAGCATAAAGGCAGCTATAGGCCACGTAGCTATCCAACCGCTCACAACAATTCCCGTCATTTTAAAAAGAGGCATTGGATCCGTATAGCCAGTAACTTTACCTACTAGAATCCAACTAATAAAAAAGAGGAGCTGAATACATGCCGTACATAGAATAATAGTAATAAATTTACTTAAGTATACTTGACTTCTCTTAACTGGAAGTGTTAAAAATCTGCGCCATCCCCCATTATCATGTTCATGTTTGCAGCTTAGGGATGCTAGCACACCTGTGAATAACGGAAGTAAAAATAAGCTATGCATAAAGCACATTAAAACGAGCGGTGTTAACCATTGATGATTGGGTACAAATTCCTTATCACTACCTTGAAACGCAATCATTGCAGCTATAAGGGGACTTACAATAATAAGCTGAATTGTCATCTTTGATTTATACATTTTATAAACTTCTACTCTTACTAAATCCCATATCGCCATTTACTTCACATCCTTTCTTTGAAAATGTAGAGCTCCTAAAAAGCAAAATAGTGTTCCTACTATAACTCCCATTACCATATACAATTGAGGAAAGTCAGTAAAAATTAAGCTTGGCCACTGCCAAATAAACCAAAACGGCATGTCGCCAGCATACAAGATAAATACGCCCATCATAATTCCTAAAGATAATGCCTTGCTTTGGTTTTGGTACAAAATTGCAATCCAAAGCTGAGTTGCTACTACAGGTATTACAGCAAAAAAAGGATAAAAACTGTTTAAAATCAATTTGCTTATAGAATTAGGTTGACCAAATCCAAATCCTAAACCAACTAGATAGGTTCCTACGAATAATAAACAAGAAGATATAAATAGCATACATAAAACAATTAAAAACTTTGCTACATACAGCATATTTCTTTTTATAGGAAGACTAAGAAGTTGTTTCCACGAACTTTTGTCATACTCGACTGCTGCTAGTTGCGTTGTCAAAATTGTTGCGCCTAAAATAACAACGGTTGGTATAAAGATATTAACCTCATGCATTAATCCTTTCCAAGCATCCGGTTCTTGTGAAAGCAAATAATCTTTTCGGACACCATAGTTCACTACTTGCAGGCTCACGACCCCAAACGGACCTAAGAAAACGAGTAACCATAGTACTTTTCTCTTTATCTTTAACAGCTCAGCCTGCAGTAATATTCGTAGCATGCTGAATCCCTCCAGTCGTTAGCTGTAAGAAAATATCCTCTAAGGAGTGCTCTTGCTCACCAACTCGATAAATGGATATACCGTTTTGAACAAGATTTCTTATCGCTGAAGCTACTTTTTCATTTTCCATATAGGGGATAAAAATTCGATTATTTTCATAAGTAGGTACACAACCACTTGCTAACAGCAAGCTTTTAGTTTTATTTTCATCACTTGTATTGAGCCAAATCCTTTTCTTAGCTTTTTGACGTAGCGATTCAATACTGCCGCTATAAATCATCTGTCCATGCGTAATAATGCCTACCTGAGTTGCTATTTGATCAATTTCATACAAAAGATGGCTTGAAATTAACACCGTTACGCCGTGTTCTTTTGGAAGGTGCTTAATTAAATCTCTAATTTCATGGATTCCTGCTGGATCTAAGCCATTTGTTGGCTCATCTAAAATAAGCAGCTTGGGATTTCCTAAAAGGGAAGCCGCGATGCCTAATCGCTGCTTCATACCCAGAGAGAAGCCACTTACTCGTTGATCCGCGTATTTTGATAAATTTACGATTGAAAGCACTTCATTAATTCTCGCCTTAGGGACTTGTAAAACCATGCGAAGCACTTCTAAATTTTCTCTAGCCGTTAAGTGCGCATAGTACGATGGGCTTTCGACAAGTGATCCAATTTGACGCAAGCTGTGTAAGTGATTGCCATTTATATTGCGCCCAAACAGCTCAATACTTCCTGAAGTAGGTTTCATTAATCCTAATAACATTCGAATCGTTGTGGTTTTGCCGGCACCATTGGGTCCTAAAAATCCATAAATTTCGCCTTCACTAACGGTCAAATCAATCTTGTTTACAACTGCTTTTCCTTTAAACTCTTTCACTAGCTGACTCGTTTTTATAATATTCATATCTTCACCTCTCTTTTTATTATAGAAAGCCAACCTTAAACAAACGGTTTGTTTTGTTTAAATTTCGTTTAAAAAACGAAGGTGAGGTGTAAAATGGACCGTTTCATGGGTTCGAGACACTCCACTTCTTTTCACTACTTTTTTCAATGGATTTGTAAATCAATAAAAAGAGTTTGGCATATAGCAAAATCATTGCTTCTAAAAGTTGAACAATAGTTGATCCTATCTCTGTTAACTGAACAAGTTCGTTCCATTCCACCCTATTCCAAATTGTTTTTTCCTCAACAACAAAAAGCCTGAACAATTAAAAGTTATGAACTCTTAATTATTCAGGTATAGTAGGGGCTGAATTACTTATGCCAAAGCCTTGTTTTTTAATGACTACTTTGGATAATCTTTATAGTTGTACCTTGATCAGAAGTATCAATTTCCCATGCAAGCTCCATTTCTTTTACCATTGCATCTACAACCCCTAGACCAATTCCATACTCCGTGGTCATACAATTTTCTCTAAAGCCCGGACCTTTATCGGAGATGATAATCATTGATTCTGCCTGTGTACTTTCAACACTAATACTAAAGAACTTTCCGCTATGAGCGTGCCTTTTTACATTTTGAAATAAATTATCCATAATACGTTCGAGCCAATTAGAATCGATATACCAAATAACGGACTGTTCAGGAAAGTGAACGCGGATGTCAAACCCTTCGTTTTCAAATACAGGGTACCATTGAATAATGACTGTACGAAGCAATTTTATAATATCAACATCCTTTGGTTGATACCTGTACTTCCCACTTTGTAGTAAATTATAAGAAAACAAGTTTTCAATTAAACTACTGACAAAAGAGATCTTATCGTTCATTATGTTGAGTGATTGTTGTCCATCTTTTGTTAAGTTTTCATCTTTTAAATTATATCCATGTGCACGAATGGTTGTTAAAGGCGTTCGGATATCATGTGATAAATTCGTCATAAGTTCACGTCGAATACGTTCTTCTTCTGCTTCTCTCTCTTGAGCTTTTTCTAATTCGTTTACCATTTCATTAAAGGCTTTTTCAAGCTCTCCAATTTCATCATTAGCCGGTGAATCAACATAATTAGGGATTTTCCCCTCTTTAATTTGCATAACCTTTGATAGTGCTGTTAAGCGCTTTCGGATTTTTAAGAAAAACCATAACGAGAGAAGAAAGAATACGCCAATGATCGCTAGCACAAGTACTTCATAAAGATTGCGATATTTATCATCTATCTGGAACATCGGATACTCTAAAAGCTCTTGATTTATTTGAAATACTAAAAAGCCTTCTTTTTGCTCTGTACCAATAAAAGCAACTACGGTAAAAGGGTCTGAATCGTAGCTTTCTTTCATAAATTCCACCGTGTAGGCAGGCGTCCAGGCTTTAGGTATATCCATATCTTTTGGGATAGAATTCTGTGTCTCCCCATTCTCATCTACCCAAAAGATACGTGCTTCTGGATACTGTTTATGGAAAACACTTAAACGTTCATGAATAACCTTATCAGGTTGGTTACCTAATTGACGCGCCTCTTTATGAACGGCTTCTTCGTAAAAGCTCTTTCCTTTATAAGGTTCATCTAACAGCCCTTCTGACAAGGCTACAGGAAAGAGATAAACAAAATTCAAGATAAAGTATGTTCCAGGCACCACAATTAACGAGAGAATAATAATAACGGCGTACTTGGTCAATAACGAATAACTTTTCATGCCTCTTTCACTCGATAGCCTATTCCTCTAATTGTTTCAATAATAAGAGGTTTAGCTGGATTGATTTCAATTTTTTCACGAAGGTAACGAATGTGAACCATTAATGTTTTATCACCTTCTATATACGCTTCTTTCCAAATCGCTTCATAAATTTGTTCCTTGGTTAAAATTTGATTTAAATGTTGTAAGAAGTAATAAAAGATTTGAAATTGTTTTCCTGTTAATAAAATTTCTTGGGCTGTTTCTTGATTTACAATTTGTTGCGTATCAAGATTTACCTTTAAATGATGGATTGTTAACAAATTTCGATTATGTCGCTGAAATCGTCGTAATAATACTTCAATCCGAGCGGCTAGTTCTTCTGGATGAAATGGCTTGGTAATATAATCATCAGCAAAGCCCAAACCTTCAATTTTATCCTCTAAAGACGTTCGAGCTGATACTATGAATATTGGAATATCTGAAGCTAGTTTTTTCAAGCGCTTGCCAATTGAAAATCCGTCTAAACCTGGAAGCATAATATCTAAAATAACCAAATCTACTTCTTCAATATGCAACAGCGCGCTCTCACCGTCTTCTTTCCAAATGATGTGATAGCCTAGTTTTTCTAACATGGTTTTAATTGGTAGCGCAATTTCTTTATTATCTTCAATATACAAAAGTTGATTCATTAACATCCCCTTATTCCGCTTGGTTTGATAAACCTTTTATAGAAAAAACACCAAGAATATTTTACCATAATTTTGATTATAGAAGAAAAATGGCAATAAAAAAACTAGAGGATTTTCACCTCTAGTTTTTTTCAATACAATTCCAAGTAAGCAATACACCGCAGTGCGTAAGGCCACCACCAAAGCCATACAGTGCAACAACATCTCCCTGCTTCACCTTCTTTTCCTGTATGCCTAAATCAAAAGCAAGAGGAATGGATGCCGATGATGTGTTTCCGCAATACTGTACGCTAGTTAACGTTTGGTCCATTGAAAATCCCAGTTTGGCACTAATCGTTTCAATCATGCGTAAGTTCGCGCTGTGAGGTACAAACCAATTAACATCTCCTGGTTGATAGCCTGCTTTTTCAAGCAGTTTCTTCACCCCTTTTGGTACGGTACGAGCTGCAAATTTATATACTTCACGGCCATTTTGTACAAGATAACCTGACCTATTAATCTCTTTTTCTCCAATATGCGTAGATAAATTCGAACGATATAAGTGCTGCCCACCCGTTCCATCCGTACCATAGTGCGTGGCTAATAAGTGTGCGTCTTGCTCATTATATTCAAGCATCATCGCACCGGCTCCATCTCCAAAAAGAACGCATGTCGTTCGATCTGTATAGTCCGTAATCTTTGACATTACTTCGGAACCCACTACGATTACTTTTTTATGTATTCCAGATGTAATTAATCCATTTGCAACATGAAGTCCGTACGTAAATCCAGCACACGCAGCACTTAAATCAAAGGACGCTGTTTCGCTGATTTGAAAATGTGCTTGAATTTGACTTGCGACGCTTGGTAAGGAATAATCAGGTGTTGTAGTCGCTACGATGATGCAATCTACATCTTCAATGTTTACATCATATCTATCTAATAAATTTTCAATTGCTTTTATCGCTAATGTGGATGTATATTCATCGCTTCTTGCAATTCGACGCTCTTTCATACCAGTTCGCTGAATAATCCACTCATGATCTGTTTCCACTAATGCTTCCAAATCTTCGTTAGTCAATCGGTTCTCAGGTACATACGTACCAATGCCCGTAATTTTCACTGCTGATTTTTTCATTGATTCACCTCAATAAATGGTTTTATACGTCATTATAACATGAGTTATTATAAGCTGGTACTAATTTTATGACTATTTGTAGAACAATTGAAATATCTTTTAATAACATAAGAAAAATCCGCTTTCATCAAGAGAAAGCGGATTTTTTCACTTTTTATTCATTTCGGTAATAACTTCGATACACGTGCTCTAATTCTGTCAATGTTAGCTCAAATAAATGCTGGTCTCCTTTTTTATAAACCCCACTTTTAATTAGGCGGTGAATCAACTCATTCTTTCGCTTAGTTACAGCACTTCGCAATAAGTTTTCCATGTTCATCTCCTTTCTACTGTTTCACTATTTACTTAGAAGCAGATGCTTTTGCTTTTATAAAACGATTCTTTTCCGTATGGTCTACTTGCGTAATTTGACCGTCATGCAATGTAATTAGTACAGAACCATAGTTAATATCACTTAATAACTTCACAATATAATCAATTTTTTCTTGTGTAATAGCTGCCATTTTATCCTTCTCCTTTGGTTTTATCTTTTTATTTATTTACACTGTCAGCAAAAAACAACACCTATAAGTACTTGTAATATGAGCAGAAGATAGTCTCATCATATGCCTCCTCACCTAACCATCTCGATTTGGAGTTGAGATAAAAAAAAACTCATACTTTGACAAAGTATGAGCCTTCGGTTGACCGATCAGCAAATTAACTATCTCATTTTTCCAAATAATCTATAGTTATTATATTATTTATACTTTACCTATATGTCAAGTAGGAATTAAAAATTCGAATATTCCTTTTAGTTAAAATATGGTATTATCTATTGTAACTAAAAGGAGGTTTAAATGTGTCAACTACCATCACATATAAAGTAAATCAGCCAATTAATGCCCAACAACTAACTAACGTCTTTGCGTCTTCTGGTATCAATCGCCCTGTTCAAGACTTGACTCGAATTCAGAAAATGCTTAATCATGGGAACTTACTAGTTACAGCTTGGGATGATGAAAAGCTAATTGGAGTCGCTCGCTGTCTAACTGATTTTAGCTATTGCTGCTATGTATCGGACCTTGCCGTATGTAAAGAATATCAACAAAAAGGAATTGGGAAGGCCCTCCTTGCGCAAGTGAAAAAAGCAGCAACTAACCAAGCTGCTATCATTTTGTTATCTGCGCCAAACGCGGTTGAATACTATCCTCGCATTGGTTTTGAACATGTGGACGTTGCTTTTCGTATTCCTCGCTCCAATTAAAAGAGCCTCAAAGCATTTGTATAAACTCAGGTGCTTTGAGACTTTTTATTGGGAAGAAATACGGTGAACGTACTTCCTTTATTTATACGACTTTCAACAGAAATTGATCCCTCATGTAAGTTAATAATTTTTTTAGAAATCGCAAGACCTAATCCATTGCTTTTTAGTGACCTTGATTTATCTACTGTATAAAAGCTTTCGAAAATATAAGTTTGATCTTCTTCATGTATACCAATACCCGTATCCTTTACTGAAACCGTCACCCCTTCGTTCACAGAAGACATCGAAACTGCAATCGTTCCATTTTGATGAGTATATTTAATACTGTTTGAAAGCAGGTTAAGCCATACCTGTTCCAGCAGCTCTTCATCTCCTTCAATCTTAACCTTTTCTAAATCGAGCTCAATTTCAAGTCCCTTCCCTATCCACTGTGGCTCTAATGCCAAAATAACATGACGAATTTGTTCATCCAAATCGTACGTTTTTTGATGAAATGGATGATGCTCAGCATCTAATGACGCTAGTTTTAAAAGATTCGAGCTTAATTGTGAAAGCCTTGTACTTTCTTTTTCAATAATGGTTAAGTATTGCTGCTTTTTATCTTCACTCACAATATTATCTTTTAAAGCTTTTGAAAAGCCTTTAATAGAAGTTAAGGGTGATTGAATTTCATGGGAGACGCTCGCAATAAATTCTTGTCTCATCGTTTCAATTTTGTTGAGTTCTTTTGCCATTTGATTGAAATTTTGAGTTAGCAAACCAATTTCATCGCTAGATACATGCTCAACTTGAACCGAATAATCTCCTTTCCCTACTTTTTTCATCGCTCCACTTAGCCGTTGAATTGGTTTGATAAGAATTGTAGAAACATACGCAAATAAAATAATCCCGATAAACAGTACGCTTATGAGCTGAATAAGCTGCACGTCTTGAATAACGGAAATTTGCCTTTGAGGATGCGACTGAACAAATAACGCATATCTCTGATCGTTTTCAATAAAAGGTATTCCCACAATATTTGGTTTTGGTTTATTAGAGGGCTCACTCTCAACCGTCGAGAACCGATTTCCCTGCAAAACATTGTCTACAACACTTTTGTCAATGGGCAATGTTGGTCCTCGATCACCTAATACTCTTCTATTATATTCAGAATCAACAATGATAAATGAAAAGTGAATAAATGATGCATTGGATAAAAATCGAGCGGCTTCATCTGAACCATTGGCGCCATATAGCTGAATGAACTCCTCACCCATCCGAAACATATCTGGCTCTAACTTATCACCTAGTCTGTCTTTACTTAAAAGTGTTGTAATGGTAATTGTAATAACAACGCTTAGTACAATCGTTATAATAAAGGAAAGCACCAGTTTCAAATAAATTGACTTCACATTAACACCCTTCTAGTTTATAACCTAGCCCTCGAACAGTTTTAATTTCAATGTTCACCTTACGACTACTTTGATTTAAGCGCTCGCGCACCCTTTTGATGTGGACATCAATAGTTCGCTCATCCCCTTCGTAATCATAGCCCCAAATACTTTGGATAAGCTGATCTCTTGTGAAGATTTTCCCAGGTGAACTGGCTAATTTAAACAAGAGTTCAAATTCTTTTAGAGGAAGGCTTTCGACATACTCACCTACATGTACTTCCAGCTTGTTACGATCCAATCGTATATTTTCAATATGAATAATGTTGCTTGCTTCAATTCGGTACCTTCTCAAAAGTGCCTTTACTCTAGCAACTAATTCTTCAGGGTTAAATGGCTTGACAACATAGTCATCTGTTCCAATGTCAAAGCCTTTTAGCTTATCGTGAGCTTCCCCTCTAGCCGTTACCATGAGTACAGGTATATCAAAATATTCTTTAATCTCTCTTGTTAATTCCCAGCCATCTTTATAAGGCATCATAATATCTACCACGGCCAAGTCTACTCTAAATTCCTCCAACTTTTTCCACGCTTCTTCTCCATCACCGGCCTCAATCACTTTAAACCCTTGTATTTCTAAATAAACTAACATCAATTCTCGAATATGTTGATCATCATCTGCTACTAAAATTTGAATCACGTTTTATTTCCCCCGTCCATTATCATCCTTTATCATGTGACTTTATTATATAAATTAAATATGAATTGAATATGAACAATGCTCTTACCTTGTTTTCCATTGCTCCTGTTGAACAATTTGCTGCAAGTAAGGTAAAAATACATTCCGTAAATCTTCTCTTTTTAAAGCCATTTCAATCATTGCCTGTAAATAACCAAACTTACCACCAATGTCAAAGCGACTTCCTTTTAGTCGCACACTAAAAACCTGTTCATACTGAGATAAATCATTTATTGCATCTGTCAATTGTAATTCATTTCCTACTCCTTTTTCAATTTTTTTTAGTGACTGAAAAATAGAAGGCGTTAAGATATATCTTCCCATAATGGCTACATTGGAAGGTGCTTGCTCAAGCTTTGGCTTTTCTACCACACCTTCGACTGAATATACATCCCCTACCGCAGAGCTTGCTTTAATAATTCCATACTTTGATACATCTTCTTTCTTTACTTCTTTAACACCAATCACCGATTGATTTACTTCTTCATACGTCTTTATAAGCTGCTTCAAAGCTGGCGTTTCACCTACCATTACATCGTCACCAAGCAAGACTGCAAAAGGTTCATCTCCAATAAACTTCTCCGCACACAAAATGGCATGCCCAAGCCCTTGAGGCTCCTGCTGCCTGATATAATGTACGCTTGCCATTTTCGAAATACGCTGTACATTTTCCAATAGTTCATACTTTCCTTTTTCCGCTAGCAGATGCTCTAATTGAACTGACTTATCAAAATGATCTTCAATTGCTTTTTTATGCTTACCTGTAATAAAAATAATGCTTTCAATGCCCGCTTCTACTGCTTCCTCCACAATATACTGCACGGCAGGCTTATCAACGATTGGGAGCATTTCTTTTGGAATAGCTTTTGTGGCTGGTAGAAACCTAGTACCTAACCCTCCAACCGGAATGACAGCTTTTCTAACGTTCATATTGTTCCCTTCCTTCCATTGTTTTTGTAAACACATAGCGATTTGTTAACAAGAAATTAATTCCTAAACTACCTATACTTGCAGCCCCTTTACTTACAAAAAGATTAAAAGAGGCATATTCATGACATAGCCATAAAATCAGTGAACTACAAATGAATGTAACCAAATTGACCGCTAAAAATTTAGTCACTTCCTTAGCCGTTGAGGGTTCTTTTCGTTGAAAGGTCCATTTTCTGTTTAGCATATAGCTATTTGCAACTCCAGTTCCATAAGATAGACACTGAGCAATTAAATAGTACATGCCAAATGACGTGAGCACCATGTAGACACCTAAATCCATTATCGTGTTTAAGACACCAACTGATGAAAATTTTGAAAATGCAAGTAAACCTTTTTTATTCACGATGAGCAAACTTTCTTACCGGCTGTTGCTTGTATGTTTTTCGCACAATATAAAGCGGACGATTTTTGGCTTCGTCATAAATCCGCCCAATATATTCACCAATCATTCCTAAAATCATTAAGATAAAGCCACTAAATAACAGTTGAATAACAATAAGAGATGACCACCCTGCAATTGTGTTGTCCGTAAACAGCTTTAAATATAAAACGATAATAAGATAGACAAAGCCGATAAAAGATAAGGCTATGCCAGTATAGGTTGCTAGCTTTAAAGGCTTGTATGAAAAGGAAGTAAGACCATCAAGCGATAATTTCAGCATCTTTTTCAACGGATATTTTGATTCCCCTGCTGCTCGTTTATCTCGTTCATACTCCAAGGCAATTTGCTTAAAACCAACCCAACTCACAAGACCTCTCACAAATCGATTCTTTTCTTGTAATAGCTTCATTTGATCGCATACTTTACGATCTAACAAGCGAAAATCTCCCGTGTCTAAAGGAATGTCAATATCAGTCATCGATCGCAGTAATCGATAAAACATGGCGGCGGTATGTTTTTTAAAGTACGATTCTCCTTTTCTCTTTGTACGCTTCGCATAGACTACGTCGTAACCTTGCTTCCATTTATCAATCATTTGGAGAATCAATTCAGGTGGATCTTGTAAATCTGCATCAATCACCACAACCGCATCTCCTTTGGCATAATCCATGCCGGCAGTAATTGCAATTTGATGACCAAAGTTACGTGCAAAATCTAACAGCATAACTGACGAGTCTTGTTGACTATATTGAATTAAAATATCAGCTGTTTTATCGCGGCTACCGTCGTTCACGAAGAGAAGCTCATACGCTTCTCCCGTGGACTTCATCACTTCTGTTAAACGATGGTAGGTTGTATGAATAACTTCTTCTTCGTTATAAACGGGAATGACAATGGAATATTTAATTGCACTCATTTACTCTTCTCCTTCCATATCAACATAATAAAGCTTGGAAGCCCCTCCACCGGGACCAACTTGCTGATTATCCTCATTTTCTCGCCATTCTTCAGCAGAAACCTCTGTACCGTTTTCCTGAATCCAGCTAATAATCTCAGCGTTTCCTCCCATTCCTCGATTTCCTATTAAGAAATAATGAACATCTCCGCTTTCAACAAGCTCTTCAAGTTTTGTCACTGTTAGAATGGAATCAGCTCCTGAAAAGCCTCCCATCGTCATTACGGCTTCGCCCGTTTCAATGATATATGGTGCTGCCGTTGTTGAATCAAGGGTAGCAAATAGATACTTTGTTCCATTGCGATTTTTTTCAAGGAACGTAAGAAGAGACTGATTAACCTGTCCGTTCATTCCAGGACCATCATTCCTTTTCTCTCTATTGGTAGGACTCTTTTCATCATTAGGTGCTTCATTCGTACCTACTTGATTGTCATTGTTCATTGAGACATCTTGTTCATCACCTGGAAATGCCATATCATCTATTTGAGGCAGCTGGCCATCTTTGGAAGACGTTGGACCTGCTTCTGGAAGCATGCTGTTTCCACCGTACAAAATTGGTGTCATTGCCCAGTAAAGCGGACCAATCACAAGCACAATAAGTGCTGCTGTCATCATATACGTATTGATTGCTGAGCGCTGCTTTATGACCGCAAGTGCTAAAGCCAATATAATACCGATAATCCCTACAACCAAGATAAATGTAAGACCAATTGTTTCCTTGTCAGGTAGCATAATGCTAACCTGCAACCCAGCTGTTAATGCAATACCTATCGGCAACAGCCACGACTTCCAACCCTCGTTTTTACGATACGCCTTCCATAATACTGGGAGTCCTGCTCCTATTACTGCTGCTATTGGCGGTGCTAGCATGATAAGGTAATACTGATGGAAAAATCCTGCAATGCTAAAGAACAAAGCTACTGGTACTAACCACGCTAACCAAAATATAGTATGAAGAACTTTCGTGCTCAGGGTTTCTTTTAGCCTTACGCCACTCAATAAACCGATAATGCTTACAATCGCTAGTGGTAAAAACCAGCTAATCTGGTCTGCCAGCCCGTCTTGAATTAAGCGAAACACGCCAGGCGTTCCTGTATTAAATCTTCCAGTGTTTCCACCACCAGGACCATTGTTATCTCCGTCCATTTGTGGAGGGAACTGGCCACCTGGTGCATTTTTAAAATTCAAGTCTTGTCCACTATCTAAGTTTGAGTTTTGCTGATTTTCATTGTCACTTGAATCAGCTGTATTTTCTCCAGTTTGCAACTCTTCGTTTGCTAATGGTGGTTCATCTTGCATATTACCGCTTGGAGGTATCGGCTGTTCATTTTGTCCATTGCTACCCCCACTAGACATTTCTCCTGTCAAACGCGAAATACCGTTGTAACCCAGCGCTAACTCTAATACTGAGTTTGTTTCACTACTTCCAATATAAGGTCTTTTATCTTCTGGAATTAAGTCCACAATTGTTGCCCATGAAAGCGATACAACAATTAGTAGTACTGTTGCTCCAGATAATAAGCCTATTTTCTTCTTCCAGTCAATCTTTGCTGCTAGCCAGTAAAATAAATAAAATGCTGGTAAAACCATATAAGCCTGCATCATTTTCATATTAAATCCAACACCGATGAGCACAAACGCTAGAAACAGCCAGCGGTGTTTCTTCATGGCTACTGCTTTAAATAGCATCCACGTTGCTACTAATAGGGTAAAAACGAGTAAACTATCGATATTATTGGTTCGACTAACGGCTGGAACAATTGGCGTTATAGCCATGGTTAGGGCAGCTATTCGCCCCGCAGCTACACCAAATATTTTTTTTATCATGACGTATAGCAAGATAACTGATCCTACTCCTGCTAAAGCCTGAGGCAAAATCACACTCCAACCGTGAAAGCCAAAAATCTTAGCACTAATCGTTTGAATCCAAAACGCAACGGGCGGCTTATCCACCGTTACGAACCCAGCTGGATCAAACGATGCAAAAAAGAAGTTATGTAAATTTTGCATCATACTTTTGACAGCTGAGGTGTAATATGGATTGACATATTCATCTTCCCATATATTCATAAAGTTTAAGGCTACAGCCAGTGTTAAAATGCCCACTAACCATTTATCAATTCTTTTCTGTTTTCTATTCATTCTTTCACTCCTTTATTGATTGTAGAGTTAGTGTAATAGACGAATATGAACTGATTATGAACAATCTTCTTAGGTTAACTATTTATCTACAAAAAAAAGCAGGTGTAATCTACACCTGCTTATCACTATAGTCCTGCGTTACGCTGTAATCGCTTTGCAATCTCTGCGAACTCATCTGGACCTATTCCCGGAGCAAATTCTTCAGTTACTTCTTCTAAGTCTGGAATTTTCCCTCCTTTAGGCGTTCCTTCAATGACTTCTAGCTTCCCACCGTCTTCTGGGTGCGTACCTTTCCAAATCTTCGCAATTCCCATATAATCAGCATCACTGAATGTATAGAGACGGCGATGAACACCTTGGTCTTCATATTTTCTAGCAGCATCGAACGATTTATTGCTTAAATTTGGAATTGGCACTAGTTTTGTAACATCCACTCCGGTTGCAATCTCTAACGCTTTGGCGTATGCCACAACGTGAACGCCACCACGAACTAATAAATATCCAATCATTTCACGGGCAACAGGGTTATCCGTCATTTGATATACTCTCATTTTATGGGTTCTTGCCCCGCACTCTAAAAAGAAATTGTGCAATAAGTCCAGAATTAAATTTCCACTATTAAAGACATTTTCTCCTGTCCAAGCCTTTCCCATAGAATCAAACGGATAAGCTGTTTGCGCAGTGGCAATAAAATGCTGGGTATTACGTACATCCTTTGCATTCTGCATTGGCGTAATGTCTGGGTCACCAGGAAACGTAGATCCTTCTAACATAAGATTAATTGTATTAGAGACGAGTTCTACATGCCCAAATTCTTCTGCTGTAATGCTCGCGACTAAATCATAAAATGGACGCAGCTTTTTCTTTGTACGAAAATTAAACGACTGATACATATAGTTATTTAGCGTAGACATTTCTCCAAACTTCCCACCTAATAGCTCTTGTACAGCGGCAGCAGCGTTGGGATCTGGATTTTTCGGCTCTGGTAAATCAATTAATAATTTATCAATCCGCTTAAACATAGCGCATTCCTCCACTCTGTCTCTAAAAAATTCCATCCATTAAGATGTATGAAGTCATAAGGTTGTCTCATTCGCCAAATGAACTTTTATACAAAAAAAGTGCACCTCAACCGTTAAACCATCTAACAATTGAGGTGCACTTTTTCCCTACTTATTATTCAGGCATAATCCAAACAATTTGTTGAATACGTACAAAAAAGCTAGAATCTTTTGATTGAATGACAACGTGATCAATTTTAACATCCTTAACTTTTCCACGTAAATTTCCACGTACGGTTTCAATAACTACTTCTTTACCTTTAACTGATTCAAGAGTCGCAAATACATAAGGATCGACTTGGGTTACCATATAAGGCGCTTCATAATTACGTTCGTCTTGTTCATGAGCCATCCGTTTATCGTCTCCTTTTTTCTATTATCGTTTTAATGTATGCATCATTTTTTTAAACATGAACAGTTATTAACGTACACACTTATCCTTTACATAGCTTGAATCTAGTGAATATAATAAAACAAAAATGAAAAAAGGAAGGCTATTTATGAGCGAAGATTATGCATTTCGATTTCATATTAAAGACTCTTATTCAATAGACAAACCTGCGACAAAAGAAGCCCTTGTTTTCACAAAGATTAAAACAAAAGCAGGGGACACTCTTTTTGAAGGGGACGTACGCGTGCACGTTACTTCCATTGGAATATTTCCTGTACCAAAAGATATTGCAAATGCGGTATCAAATAAATCCCTTCGTCAGCAGTTAGCTGCAGAAGTAAAGCGCTACGTTCGTCCTCACCGAAATTTTTTGTAACCTTATCCAAACATTTGACCAAGAGGTCCTTCGTCTGCGATTATATCTTGAATATCATAAATAGAAATGGGAAAGTAAGGAATCCCATATGCATAGGGTGCTAAATCATAGAGCTGATAAAATAATACAAGCGATTTATCCGCGATATAAAAGTCTTGATCTGGCTTAATTCCCGTATATTCTCCGAGAACCATAATATCGCGCTCTTTAATCTGTACCTCCACGAGCTTAGATAAGCGCTGAACATAATTGCTATTAGGCTTGAATAAATCCTTTAATTTATAGACCTTTCCATTTTTGGTGTTAAAGGTCATAGGTACGACAACGGTTAACCCATGAGCGCCACCTGAAAAAGCATAGTTTATGAGCATTAAGCTCAGCACATCACGCTGATTGTTTTTCAATTCATAGTATCCCGTTTCGGTCGTATCAGGATTTTCTCCGTATCCTTGTTGAACAATTAATTCGTTTGTTCGTTTTAATAGCTTAGCGTTCATTTTATACTGAACTGCTTGATTAGCCATTCCATGAATAACTGGGTAAACAACGTCTAATTTCGGTTTCACGATGCGTTGAGAGTATACAAGAAGCGGCAGCGTAATCAATTTTCCCATCTCCCTTTACACTTGGTTTCAACTTAATGTATTCTCTTCATCTGCATTATACGACAATAAGAAAACAGCCACCTTACAACAAGTGGCTGTTTTTTATCCCAAAGATACGGCTCTCGTTAAGAGCTCTTCTGGCTTTCCAACTCTAATAATTTTACCTTTTTCCATTACAATAACCCGATCTGCTAATTTCTTAGCATCCGTTTGATCATGAGTCACAAAAATTGATGTTATGCCTGTTGTCTTTAATATTACTCTAAGCTCATCTCGTATACGGTGCTGTAAGTCCGTATCTAAGTTACTAAAAGGTTCATCAAACATCAGTAAAGACGGCGATGGTGCTAGCGCCCGAGCTAATGCTACGCGCTGCTGCTGTCCACCGCTTAGTTCATACGGGTAACGCTTTCCATACTCTGTTAATCCAACAAGTTCCAAGACTTCATCAATTCTTGCATACTTTTGCTTCCTCGTCATTTTCTTTAATCCAAACTTGACGTTCTCTTCCACATTCATATGGGGAAATAACGCGTAGTCTTGAAAGACAAGACCCACTCCTCTTTTTTCAGGTTGCATAAACACACGTGAATCACACATCGTTTGACTATTAATGATAATCTGACCTGTCTTTGGAACTTCCAGTCCAGCCAGTAGGCGAAGAACGGTACTTTTTCCACTACCACTTTGTCCGAGTATTGACACAACCTCTCCCTTCATGATCTCGAGGTTAAAATTTTCTATTGTCTCTTTTGAAGCGTTCCGATATTGAAAAGATAAATTATTGACCTGTACATACATAAGCTTTACTCCTTTTCTAGTACTTTATGAAAAAAGAAAATAGATACCCCGCTAATTAAAATAATAAGCATTGATGATACTGCTGCTTCATGAATCATTTCATTTCCTGCATACTCAAATGCTTTCGTCGCTAGCGTACTAAAATTAAAAGGCTGTAAAATTAAAGTTAGAGTTAACTCTTTTAAAATATCGATAAAGACGAGAATAAATCCGCCAAAAATGGCTCCTTTGATAAGCTTCATATCGACTTTAAAAAATGTTTTTGTCATGCTCATTCCTAATGTTCTAGATGCTTCTGTAAACGTTACGCCCACTTTTGAAAAGCCAGCTTCGACTGAGTTGTATCCAATGGATAAAAAGCGAATAACATAAGCAAAGATGAGCATGGCTACACTGACGCTTAGTACTAAAGTGGGTTCTTTACCCATTTGTTCGTACAGAGTGAAAAGCTGTTGGTCAAGAATCAAAAACAGTGCTAATACACCAATTGAAATAACGGCTCCTGGTACAGAATATCCAAGGATAATTACCTTTGAAAAGACTGCTGAAAGCACACCTTGAAAAAGTCTTGTGAAGTTTCCAACCACTAAGGCAATAACAATAATAATGCTTGCTGAAATAAAAGCTACTGATGTTGAATTCCAAATTAACTGCAGAAATTCTTGATTTAAAATTTGTTCATACGTCATAAGCGCCCATTGAGTTAATTGTGCAAACGGAATGAGAAAAGAAACCATAAAAATAAGTAGAAAATATAAAAAAACTCCCCAAGCCTTGACACCTTTTAACCGAACGGGTGTTAAAGGTCTCACTTTTGTCGTTGAATACCCAAACCGCTTGCGTCCTCGAAGGACCTTTTCAATTGTAAGTAAACCAACTACGATGAGCATAAGCATCCCGGAAAGCTTGATGGCTGAACCTAAGTCACTCATGCCAAACCACGCTTGAAAAATAGCGGTACTAAACGTTTGAACACCAAAGTACTTCACTACACCAAAGTCGTTTAGCACTTCTAAACTTACTAAGCTGACGCCACCAATAACGGCGGCACGTGATATAGGCAACACGACGCGAAAGAACAAGCGAAGCGGACTACTTCCTAAAAGTCTAGCATTTTCAATTAAAGATGCGGACTGCTTTTCGAGAAAACTCTTCGTAATAATATAAACATAAGGATATAAAAAAATAGTGAAAATAAAGATGGCTCCTGGTACGTTCATGATAGTAAAGTATTTTTGATTAACGGTGATATCAAATGAATTACGCAGTGTTGCTTGTATCACACCCGTATAATTTAAAATCCCATGATACGTGTACGCACCAATGTAAGGAGGGATGGCTAAGGGTAAGATAAGGCCCCATTTAAAAAATGAACGCATTGGAAAGTCATATGCTGACAAAAGCCACGCTGTACTTACTCCAATAAATGCTGTAAATATAGCCGTCGCACTGACAAGTGTAACGGTTGTTATTAAGTAATTTGCTAGTAAAAATTCTTTAATATGAGTCCAATTTTCGCTAGGTTCTGAGAAAAATTGAACGCTCATAATGAAAATCGGTAACAATACAACAGTAATAAACAAAAAGCTAAAAAATGACCACGTATTAAACTGAATCTTTACCTGCCTGATTAAGTTCAATTACTTCTCCCCACCTTTACTATAAATAGATAGTGCCGTACCTCCAAACGGAAATACGGCATAAAGAGTATCTATTTTTTATTTCCAGCTTACTTCATTAAATAGCTTAACAGCTTCAGCATTCTTTTCACCAAGCTCAGATAAGTTTAGGTCTTGCTCTTTAAACTCTCCCCATGACTTTAAAAGCTCAGATGGCTCTACGTTCGGGTTAACTGGGTACTCATAGTTTGCTTCAGCAAATTTCCCTTGCGCTTCTTCGCTAGACAAGAATTCCATTAACTTAATCGCATTTTCTTTATTTTTAGCATGCTTTGTTAAACCAATACCGCTGACGTTAATGTGTGTACCATCTGTCTCTTGGTTCGGGAAAAACACGCCTACTTGATCTGCTACCTTTACTTCTTCTGGATCTGTAGAGTTTTTCATTACACCGATGTAATACGTATTCATAATAGCAACGTCACCTTCACCAGCAACAACCGCTTTTGCTTGGTCACGATCATTTCCTTGGGGATCACGCGCCATATTTTTCACAATTCCCTTCGCCCACTCTTTTGCTTTGTCTTCACCGTTTAGTGAAATAAACGAAGCAAGAAGCGACTGGTTATAAACGTTTTCAGAAGGCCTTACAAGTACTTTACCTTTCCACTTTGGCTCTGTTAATGCTTCATATGTTGATAAATCTTCTGGCTTCACACGATCTTTTGCATAAACAATTACACGTGCGCGCTTTGTTAAACCAAACCATTCGCTGTCTTTATCACGAAGGTTTGCAGGAATATTGTTATTTAATGTTTCGCTTTCTACATTTTGAAGCAATTCTTTTTCTTTTGCCCAGTGTAATCGACCGGCATCAGACGTTAAGAATAAATCACCTTTTGTTGCTTGTCCCTCTCGAGAAAGACGTTCAATCAGTTCGTTTTCCTCTCCTTTGACAACGTTTACTTTAATACCCGTTTCTTCCGTGAACGCTTTGTATAATGCATCGTCTGTTTCATAGTGACGGCTAGTATATAAGTTTACAACCCCTGGACCTTCCTTTTTATTACTCTTTTTCTCACTTGATGATTGATTGTTTTCTGATGCTCCGCAGCCTGCTAAAAACACAAGCGTTAAAACCATTAGCAAACTAAAAAGTTGTGTAAGTTTTTTGTTCATGCCCCATTTTCTCCTCTATGTATATTCTAATGACTACACGTTAATTATTAATGATAATCATTATCAAGTCAATATACTTTTTAAAAATAAATAAAAAAAGGTTCCAACCCAAATGGCTGAAACCTTTATTTTCACACTAAACCGTTAATTGTTTTTGCAGCATCAACTGTATTTTTTAATAGCATCGTAATTGTCATTGGACCAACACCACCAGGTACTGGAGTAATATATCCTGCTACTTCTTTTGCTGGTTCATAATCAATATCACCAACAAGCTTTCCATTTTCCATCGTGTTTCCAACATCAATAACGATAGCACCTGGCTTTAGGTCTTCTGCTTTTACTAAGCGTGGTCGCCCAACGGCAGAGACTAAAATATCAGCTTGTTTAATCATTGCTGATAAATCTTTTGTGCGTGAATGAGCAATCGTTACCGTTGCATTCTCTTGAAGAAGCAGCATAGCAACTGGCTTTCCAACAATGTTGCTGCGACCAATTACAACTGCATGTTTACCTGAAATTTCTTCACCTGAACGCTTGATTAACTCAATGATGCCGTGTGGTGTACATGGAAGGTAGCACTCGTCTCCAATCACCATATTTCCAACGCTTACGGGGTGGAAACCATCTACGTCTTTTTTAGGAGAAATCGCGTTTAACACAGCTTTTTCATCAATATGATTTGGTAATGGCAGCTGTACTAAAATCCCATGTACAGCTTCACTTTCATTAAGCTGTTGAATTTCTTGTAATAGATCTTCTTCTGTAATGTTAACATCACGTTTAATTACTTCTGATGCCACACCAATTTCTTCACATGCTTTTGCTTTAGCTTTTACATAAGAGTGTGAAGCTGGATTATCACCTACTAGAATAACTGTAAGTCCTGGTACAACACCTTGCTCTTTTAACTGTGCGACTTCTTCTTTTAAAGCGGCACGTAATTCTGCTGCTACTTCCTTACCTTTAATAATCGTTGCTGTCATGTAAAACGGCTCCTTCCAAATCTTTATCTACGAATTATATTAAATAATCTAACACAAAAGTTCGTATTTTTTCAACATTTTTATAAAAAACTATTATCTTTTTATCTATAATTCAAAAATAAACGGATAATATCTACAAAAAAACGTGTATGATATACATCACACACGTCGCTTATTCTACTCGTCATTTTCCATTAGTCTACCATAAATGTGGCTAACAACTACTTTTAGAACTGTATACGTCGGAAGTGCCAATAACAACCCTAAGAACCCTACTACGCTACCCGCTATTAATAACAGTAAAATTACGGTTACAGGGTGGACGTCAAGCTTTCTTCCCATTACTTGAGGAGAAATTAAGTTACTTTCAATTTGTTGAATAATTAACACACCTAAAATAACGTAAAGCGCCATATACGGATCTTGAATTAAGCCCATAATAACACCAGGGAGAGTCCCAATGAACGGGCCAATAAACGGGATAAGGTTCGTAAATAATGCAATTAGGGCTAACACAAGTGCATTATCTAACCCAATTAATAAATACCAAATATAAACGCAAACTCCAACGAACATACTGACAATAATTTGCCCTTGGATAAATGCACTTAGTCCTGTGTTTATCTTACTTAAAATTTCGTCAATATCATGACGGTAGCGCTTTGGTGTTAAATGAACAATTCGCTTAGGTAAGTTTTCTCCGTCTTTTAACATATAAAATAATACAAATGGAACGGTAATAATAACAATAATTGTACTAGTTAAAAAGTCAAAGATTTTTAACGTACTTGTACCAATTGTTGTTGCCATATCTCCCACGTTACCAAGTATATCGGTTAAACGTTGCTCTAAATCAAACTTTGTTGCTTCTTCCGCAAAGCGAGCGGTAAACGGTGAATGTTGAAGATCTTTAATTAAATTCATTACGTCTTTCGCAAGCGTTGGAAGGTAATTTGCTAAGGACAACAGCTGTTCCTGAATAATAGGATATAAAAACACAATTCCACCGGTTAAAAGACCAATGAATGAAAGAAAAACAAATAGAATAGCTAATGTTTTTGGGATTTTTGCTCTCATAATTAACCGAACTATAGGGCTTAGTAAGTAATATAAAACCCCTGCAATTAAAATTGGAGCTAAGATAGTTGTAATCATAACCCCAATTGGCTGTAAGATATACTGTACTTTTGACAGCATAAATAAAATTAATAATAACAATAAAATTCCTAATCCACTTTTAAAGAAACGCGGCATTTTCACACGATCTACTCCCTAATTTATCTTGATTTATTTGTTAGCTTTAAAAGCTTAAAATCTCACTCCTCCTTAAGGGTGTATAAATATATGTATTTCGTATATATGTAAATACGAACTATATTTCATGTAGTTTCATATTTTTTAAAATGTTTCACATTGTATTTTATCATACCAAATTAACAGGAAAATTCAAGAAATTCGGTCTCATCGTATACAAAAAAGAGCTAAGGCATAACGAAATGGTCCTTTTAACTTGTTTTTGAAATAAAAAAAGATATCCGAGCTATCAAAAGTGGTTAACTTCTAATAGTTCGGATATCTCGTTAGCTAAAATACTTACGCCCCAGCCACAAACTTGGATAGAGGTTATGAAAAATCTTTATTATATTCCATATAAACGACTTGCGTAACAAGAAAATCTTCTACACCGTGCTTACCATCAGCTCCCCCTAATCCTGATTGTCTCATACCAGCATGATACCCTTGCATGGCTTCAAAGTTTTCTCTGTTTACAAATGTCTCACCGAATTTCAACTCGTTTGCTGCTTTCATTGCCTCATGAATATTATCCGTGTAAATTGATGAGGAAAGACCATACTTTGAATCATTCCCTAGCTCTATGGCTTTATCTAGATCTTTATAAGTCATAATTGGCAAAACTGGGCCAAAGACTTCTTCCTGCATGATTTCCATGTCCTGCGTCACGTTGAGTAAAACGGTAGGTTCATAGAAATAACCTTTTTCTTTTTCTAAACGTTTGCCACCTGTTTGAATTTCGGCACCTTGCTTTACTGCATTTTCTACCATCTTTTCTACTGTTTCAAGGCGCTCTTTACTTACAAGCGGTCCCATTTCCACGTCTTCATCTGTTAAAGGGTTTCCAATTTTCACATTGGACATTTCCTGCGTTATCTTTTTAATAAATTCTTCAGCAACGTCTTCATGAACATATACGCGCTCAGCATTTGTACAAGCTTGGCCTGCGTTCGTAAGACGAGATGTTTTAATACTTTTAACCGCAACGTCTAGATTTGCATTCTTTGTTACGATGGCTGGTGCTTTGCCGCCGAGCTCTAAGTTAACTTTGGTAATGTTTTTCGCTGCTGCTTCCATCACTTTTGTACCCGCTGGAACGCTGCCCGTCATTGTAACAATCCCTACTTTCGGATTGCTTGCCATCGCTGTCCCAATTGTAGACCCTGTTCCTGTAATAAAATTATATACTCCGGCGGGAAGTTCTTTCATGTCTGCAATAATCTTTGTAAATTCAGCAGCTGTGTTTGGTGTTTGTTGACTTGGTTTTAAAACAATGCTACATCCGGTAATCAGAGCTGTTGCTACTTTTCGCGCTAGAATAAACATCGGAAAATTCCAAGGTATTATTCCTGCCACAACGCCAATTGGACGTTTGTACAAAAAGATGTTTTCATTTGGTTGATCACTTGGAATAATTTCTCCTTCAATACGCCGAGCCCATTCTGACATGTAATAAAAATATTCAATGGCAGTGTCAATTTCTCCTTCAGCTTGATCTTTGCTTTTTCCCTGCTCTTCCATAAGTAGTTGTACGAAACGTTCACGCTTTTCTTTTATTTGATTCCCAAGCTTCCGAACCACTTTCCCTCTCTCCACCGAAGGGACTTTTTCCCATTTCTTTTGCGCTTCGTATGCTGCATCGATTGCCTTATTTGCATCTTCTTCTGTACCTTTATAAATTTTTGAAATAACTTCTTCCGTTGAAGGATTTACCACTTCAATTAATTCTCTCGATGTTGAGTCCGTATACTGTCCGTTAATATACATTTTATGCGTCATCATTTCAGGTCCACTCCTCGTTATCTATTAAATAGTTAATATGCTCTTATTCTGTATCTTCCACTCTCTCTGAATTTTAAACATTAAAAAACAGGGAAGGCATTAAGCCTATCCCTGCGTTGTTAATGGATTCATATGTTGCTTTGTTTTTAAGTTCGTTATTTTATAAGGCTCAGTAGGCGCATGAACAAAATGACTTTCAGGTGGGTTTACCGTATCTTCTACCCATTTAATAAGCAGCTCAAATGCTTGATATACGTATGGAAGCATAGGCTGAAGCTTGCGGTTAGGGTCTACATTCTCATTCCATACAAGTCCATCAATATGATTTCCATTTTCAATCACGTAATGGCGATGCAATTTAGCTTTACCTGCTTTTTTTACTAGCTGTTCATAAGGATACGCATGTACACTAGGGAAAATAAGGGCATCATATGCTGCCGTTACGCTAATTAAAGGCGCTGTAAGTTCTCCTGTGTTTTCAATTTCCTTCACTTTGTCTTTAACTTTCTGTGGACGCTTTGCGTAACTATACTTTTCAAAGATATAATCATGGGACCGGTCACGAATACCTTGCTCATTTAAAGCTAAGTATTCAGGCCACTGTAGTCTTTTAGGGGCTTGAAAATCAAAATGATCTCGATAAATATTAAGTGTTAAAAACCAATAATATTGATCGTGATAAGGCCATAAAAATTCTGTTCCTTTAGGTAATCCCGCTTCGTATAAAGAATGGACTGCTTCAGAGTTCCCATCATATAAAGCAGCCTTTGCAGACTGAATAACCTTTGTAAGAGATGTAATTAAATTAGGGTCTTCTGCTCTCCAAAGTACACCTTCCCACTCTACAGCTCCGTTAAAGAGCCTTGGCTCACCGTTTTTCCCGTCATTTTCTATCGCATATCGAATAACGTAGCCACCATTTGAAATGCCCATACCATATGTAGGAATCTCAGATGCTACTTGAACTGTCTTATAGTGCGTAAGCAAGTATTCTTGAGCGTAGCATACCGTTGCACGAAATTGCCTATTCCATTTAGCAAGTGAAGCCCCTTCTATTGATAAAGCATTTTTGGCTTTCGCGAATGGATCACCTTCTTTATCCTTTCCCGGTGTTCCTTTATCAGAAGCTACAAATGCATACCCTTTAGCTAGCACATAGTCACTAAACAATAAGTCGGTTGACGTCTCACCCCGCGTAGCTGGAATACCGGCAGCAACTAGCTTTCCATTCCAATTATCAGGAATTCGAAGAACGATATTTCCATCTTCTACTCTATCTCTAATTTGAATTCCCGTAATCTCTTGAGGCTGATACATATGATACCATCCTGTTTTTTCTTGTTCATTCCCCCAGGAAACCGGTGCTAAGCCGATGTTGCCATCAACCATAGCTGCAGCAAGCTGAGCTGGATTTTTCGTTGTCAACCAGTTTTCATTTTTACCATCAAATATTTGGACATTCACACTATCAATCTCCCGTCATATTTATATGTTATGGATGATTATCTAGGTGAAAACACTATAGTTAAATTTTACCTCTTTCCATATAAAAAGTATAGGTAAAGATTATAGGGTGGGATAAAGATGATAAACGCTTGGGAGTTAAGACTTACCTTTATAAGTCCTGCTGTTGCGTCGTATGAGACATGGATAGTAACTGATTTCGACCTTATTAAGGAACAAAACAGTATATCCTACAAAAATCAATGTACTTCTATACTTGGGTCATTCACTGTTCCTTCCAGTGGGATCAAGCCGCTACAAGCATCAATTGAAGTTGACTTGTTAAAAGCTTTTGATTGCTATTATAGTAGCTTACCTGCCAAAGAAACTTTTCTTGATACACCTATTTATATTAACGTTTTCACAAAAAATTCAGCTTACAGTACCTGGGAATACTTTAAAACACCTCGATATTACTTAGAAAAACTTCACCAGTACACAAACCATCCCGTTTACTAATTGATAAACGATTATTTACTTTACACTAATTGAAAGCGAGTGAAATGAATGTATTATTATCACTGGAGCTACCCAGACTATACTCCAAACTATCACACAATGCCTCAATACACCTATGCTGTACCAACAATTAATACGTCTTACGAGGAACCATACCGATATGATGAGAATCAGTATGCATACTTAACTCACCAAGTTGAGTTTATGCGCGCTACTAAAGACGTCGACCGCGTGATGAAAATTTTAAAAAGGCAATATCGAAGCATTTATCGTGAAGCACAACGCGGAGGCATGGACGATAAACTAACCGAATACTTGTTTCGTTCAATTGTAAGGTTTGTAGATGATAACTATAATAGCTTTACAGGAACCATTAACCAAAAAGTTGAGAAAGCATACCGACAGCTTCAGCGAAGAGAACCGTGGATTTTTGAGCTCATGGCGTTATATAGCGTGTCCCCTGCTTCACAAGCTCGTATTACCACAACCGTTTTAACCGTTGCCTTTGAGCATCTCCGCAAGAATCCTGGGCCTGGTGGGCCTAACCCACGCTAAAAAAAGAGGACTACAGTGTAGTCCTCTTTTTGAATGTTATGGCAGTACAGTAGCTCCCATTAAGTAGTGATCTACTTGTTTTGCTACTTCGCGACCTTCATGAATAGCCCATACAATAAGGCTCTGACCACGACGTGCGTCTCCGGCAGCAAATACACCTTCAACATTTGTTGTATATTTTCCGTACGCTGCAGCCACTTTGTTGTTTTTCGTTTCAACACCCAACTGCTCAAGAACAGGTTGTTCAGGCCCTTCAAAACCGATTGCGATAAAGACCAGTTGAGCTGGCCAAACTTTTTCTGTTCCTGGAATTTCATTAAATGTATAACGACCGCTTTCATCAACAAGCTTCTCCATCTGAATTGTATGAAGCTCTTTTAAATGACCATTTTCATCAGCGACAATTTTTTTTGTTTGAATTGAATACTCTCTCGGATCATCTCCGAACTTTGCCTGAGCCTCTTCATATGCATATTCAAGATTAAACACTTGAGGGTACTCTGGCCACATGTTATCAGATGTACGTTCTGTTGGAAGCTGAGGGTGTTTACCAAATTGAACGACGCTACGACATTCTTGACGTAGTGCTGTTGCTACGCAGTCTGCTCCTGTGTCCCCTCCCCCAATGACAATTACATCTTTGCCTTTAGCATCGATATACTGACCGTCTTTAAAATTAGAATCTAGCATACTTTTTGTTGTCGTTGTCAAATAGTCCATTGCAAAATGAATACCTTTTGCTTCTCTACCCTCAATGACTAAATTACGCTGCTTTTGAGCACCCGTACAAAGGATAACCGCATCGTACTGCTCTTGAAGTTCTTCGCGCGTTACGTCTTTGCCCACTTCTGTATTTGTAACAAAATCAATACCTTCTTGCGTTAATAAGCGAATTCTTCTTGCCACTACCTCTTTATCAAGCTTCATATTAGGAATGCCGTATGTTAGCAAGCCACCAGGACGATCTGCACGCTCATATACAGTTACAGAGTGTCCTGCTTGGTTCAGCTGATCTGCACTTGCTAAACCAGCTGGCCCTGAACCGATAATGGCTACCTTTTTCCCCGTACGCTTCTCTGGAATACGCGGTGTAATCCAACCGTTTTCAAACCCTTTATCAATAATTGCTCGTTCAATATTTTTGATTGAAACTGCAGGGTCTGAAATAGCTAATGTACAGGATCCCTCACAAGGCGCTGGACAGACGCGCCCTGTGAATTCAGGGAAGTTATTTGTTTTTACTAAACGATCAAGTGCTTCTTTCCACTGACCTCTATATACTAAATCGTTCCATTCTGGAATCAAATTATAAATTGGACAGCCCGATGTAAAAGCATTAATATCCATCCCCATATGACAAAATGGAGTTGCACAATCCATACATCGTGCTCCTTGTCGACTCAGTGCCTCATCAGATAAAGGAGCAGCATATTCGTTCCAGTCACTTAAACGTTTTAAAGGATCTCTTTCTTTGCCTTTTTCACGTTTAATTTCCATAAATCCTGTTGGTTTTCCCATTTTACTCTCCCCTTTCTTACTGAGCTACCGCTTCTTGTTGTTTTGAAATTGACTTCTTTTCTTGCTGTGCATTTTCTTCAAATGCGCTCATAATTGCTTCCTCTTCAGAAAGCCCTGCTTCTTTTTGTTCTTCAATACGAGTAATCATACGCTTGTAATCATTTGGAATAACTTTTACGAACTTACTAATCATTTGTGACCAGTTCTCTAAAACAAACGCTGCTTTTTGGCTATTTGTATATTCAAGGTGACGCTCAATCATCGCTTTTACTTCGCCTGCCTCATGAGCTTCTAAACCTTCAAAACCAATCATTTCTTGATTACAAAGCTTCTTAAATTCGTCTTTATCATCTGCCAGTACGTATGCAATACCACCTGACATACCTGCTCCGAAGTTTTTACCAACAGTTCCCAGAACAACAACTCGACCACCTGTCATATATTCACAGCCGTGATCCCCGATACCTTCCACCACAACATGCGCACCGCTGTTACGAACTGCAAATCGCTCACCTGCTCTACCACTTACGTATGCTTCTCCACTTGTTGCACCGATAAAAGCAACGTTTCCAACAATAACATTGTCACCTGAAACGATAGTAGATTGCTTTGGTGCAGATACCGTGATTTTTCCACCTGACAAACCTTTACCAATATAGTCATTGGCATCACCTGTTAAATGGAGCGTCATACCAGTTGGAATAAATGCTCCGAAACTTTGGCCAGCTGAACCTGAGAAGCGAAGCGTAATCGTATCCTCAGCCAATCCTTGCTCACCGTAACGTTTGGTAATTTCACTACCAACAACCGTACCTACCACTCGATTCGTATTATGAATATCTAATGAAAGGTCCACTTGATATTGCTCTTCAATCGCTTGCTGTACAGCAGGTAAGATTTTTTGCACATCTAGAGACTGATCAATTTTATGATTTTGAGGCGTCTTAAACGTACGCACACCATCTACTTGATGTAAAAGTGTTGTCAAATTTAAGTACTGCGCTTTCCAATGTGACTGTGCACGCTCACTAACATGCAGCACATCTGTGCGTCCAACCATCTCTTCCATTGTTTTGAACCCTAGCTCCGCCATAATTTCACGAACTTCTTGTGCAACAAAACGCATATAGTTTACGATATGATCTGGCTCACCCAAGAACTTTTTACGAAGCTCTGGATTTTGTGTTGCTACACCAACAGGACATGTATCTAAATGGCAAGCACGCATCATGATGCAGCCTAATACAATTAGTGGAGCCGTAGCAAACCCATACTCTTCTGCACCTAAAAGTGCTGCCATAACAACGTCTTTTCCTGTCATTAGCTTTCCGTCTGTTTCTAGCACTACCTTCTCGCGAAGGCCGTTTAACATTAGAGTTTGGTGAGCTTCCGCTAAACCTAACTCCCAAGGTAGGCCCGTATGTTTAATACTCGTTTTTGGTGACGCACCTGTTCCACCGTCGTATCCACTAATAACAATTACATCTGCTACACCTTTTGCAACACCAGCAGCAATCGTTCCAACACCTGCTTTTGATACAAGCTTAACGCTAATACGAGCATTACGGTTGGCATTTTTCAAGTCATGAATAAGCTGAGCCAAGTCTTCAATTGAATAAATATCATGATGTGGTGGAGGAGAGATTAATCCCACTCCCGGAGTAGATCCACGAACATCTGCAACCCATGGATATACTTTGTTTCCTGGCAGCTGTCCGCCTTCTCCTGGTTTAGCTCCTTGAGCCATTTTAATTTGCAACTCATCAGCATTTACTAAATAGTGACTTTTCACACCAAATCGTCCTGATGCAATTTGTTTAATGGCACTTCGACGGTTATCACCGTTTTCATCAAGCTCATAGCGTCTTGGATTTTCTCCACCTTCACCACTATTGCTTCTAGCACCTAATTTATTCATTGCAATGGCTAATGCTTCGTGTGCTTCCTCACTCAAAGAACCAAACGACATAGCGCCTGATTTAAAGCGTTTAACAATAGAATCCACAGATTCTACTTCATCGATTGAAAGAGCTGGACGTTCTTGTTTAAAGGCAAACAGGTTACGTAAGAACCCAATACGCTCTTCGTTTGCAGCCTCGGAAAACTGCTTAAATAAATCGTAATCACCTTTTCGACAAGCCCATTGTAAGGTATGAATCGTTTTCGGGTTAAACGCATGATGCTCACCCGTTTTTCGCCATTGGAAGTCACTTCCCGACTCTAAAGTCTGCTCGTATGCTTCAGCATAAGCTAATTGGTGACGTGTACGCGCTTCTCTTCCAATAACGTCTAGACCAATTCCTCCTAATTGAGATGCTGTACCTGTAAAGTAAGCTGCAATAACTTCTTCACCGATTCCAACTGCTTCAAAGATTTGAGCTCCTCGGTAACTTTGCACAGTAGAAATTCCCATTTTAGACATTACTTTTACAACGCCTTCAGTAACTGCTTTTACATACTTTGTTACCGCTACTTGATAAGACGTTTTTAAATTACCAGCTGCAATTTCATAATCATACGTTGCAAATGCTAAATAAGGGTTGATTGCGTCTGCTCCATAACCAATTAAAGCTGCAAAATGATGTACTTCACGAACTTCTCCAGATTCAATAACTAAGCTGACCTTTGTACGACTTCCGCGACGAATTAAATGCTGGTGAAGAGCACTTGCAACTAATAAAATTGGCATCGCAGCACTGTTGGCATTAATATCTCGATCACTTAGGATTAAGATACTAGCACCCTCTACAATTGCTTTTTCTGCATTATTAAATAAGCCTTCTAAAGATGTTTTCAAGTCATCTTTAAATACTGTTGAAAGAACAGCACTCTTGAAACCTTTAATACTATCTTCTTTTAACGTTTGAAGCTGTCCATTCGTTAACACTGGCGTTTCTAGCTGGATGCGGCGACTATTTTCTTCTGTTGGATGCAATAAATTACCTTCTGCACCTAACAGCGTCATTGTTGAAGTAACAAGCTGCTCACGAATTGCATCGATTGGAGGGTTCGTTACTTGCGCAAACAACTGTTTAAAATAATTAAATAGCGATTGAGGTCGATCTGAAAGAACCGCAAGTGGCGTATCATTTCCCATTGAACCTAACGGATCTTTACCTTCATTCACGACCGGTAGTAAATATTTATGAATGTCTTCATACGTATAGCCAAATGCTTTTTGACGCACAACTAAATCGTCAAAAGATTCCGGCTTTTCATCAGCTGAGTGAGCTAACTTTACCATCTGCTCATCTAACCACTGCTGATACGGTGCTGCTTGCGCCATTTCAGCTTTAATTTCTTCGTCTGAAATAATGCGCCCTTCTTCTAAATCAATTAGCAACATTTTTCCTGGGCTTAAACGCTCTTTATAAAGAACATTGTCCTCTTCTACTGGAATAACTCCTACTTCAGAAGAAAGAATAATATAATCATCTTTTGTCACGTAATAACGCGCTGGACGCAATCCATTTCTATCTAAGATTGCACCAATCTGTTTTCCATCAGTAAATGAAATAGCAGTCGGTCCATCCCATGGCTCCATAAGAGCGCTATGGTACTCATAAAATGCACGCTTCTCATCAGACATATGAGGATTCTCAGTCCAAGGTTCTGGAATCATCATCATTGCAGCATGCGCTGGCTTTCTGCCTGCTAACACGAAAAACTCAAGTGCATTATCAAGAATGGACGAGTCGCTGCCTTCGCTATCTAAAATTGGCAGTACTTTATGAAGATCTGAACCAAAAGCTTCTGAAACGAACTGCTGCTCACGTGCTTTCATCCAATTTTGATTTCCACGAAGCGTATTAATTTCGCCGTTGTGAATTAAATAACGATTTGGATGCGCGCGCTCCCAGCTCGGAAACGTATTTGTGCTAAAGCGTGAATGCACTAAAGCAAACGGAGATGTAAAGCTTTCATCTTGTAGGTCAAGGTAAAACGCATCTACTTGCTCTGGTGTTAATAAACCCTTATAAACAATCGTTCTGCTAGATAAACTTGAAAAGTAAACGCGGTTTTTACGCTCTGCTGCCCAATACTCAGCTTGTTTACGAATAATATATAATTTGCGTTCGAACGCCAAATCATCTGTAATGCTTTCATCTGCACCAATAAATACTTGGCGCACGTGCGGACAGCTTTCTTTCGCGACTTTTCCGATTTTTCCGACATTTGTTGGTACAGTTCTCCAACCAATCAGCGCTTGCCCTTCTTGTTCAATTAAAGCATTGATATACGCTTCGATTTCTTGTTGTTCTTGCTCATTATTTGAGAAAAAGATCATGCCTACACCGTAGCGACCTTTTTGAGGTAATGAAAAATCAGTACATGCTTTTGTAAAAAAGTCATGTGGAATTTGAACCATTAATCCCGCTCCATCACCCGTTAGCGGATCACTTCCTTGACCACCACGATGATCTAGTTGACAAAGCATATTTAGTCCTTTTTTTACGATGTCGTGCGATGCCACTCCTTTTAAGTGAGCATATAATCCGATTCCGCATGCATCGTGCTCAAACTCAGGACGGTAGAGACCTTGAGCTTTCGGCATTTGATTGTATGTCATTTTTTTCTCCCCCGTTCGTTTTCTTTATCTATTTATTAAGACCACTTGGTTATATTTTAAGTTTTCAAATTAATATAAACAATATATAATTTAGATGAAACCAATCTCATTTCGAGATATAGAGAAGGAGTAAGCCAATGGAACTTAGACAATTACGCTATTTTATGGAAGTTGCCAGACGTGAGCACGTATCTGAAGCGGCTGAACATTTGCACGTTGCACAGTCTGCTATCAGCCGACAAATTGCCAATTTAGAAGATGAACTGGGCGTGGAGTTATTTCAAAGAGAAGGAAGAAATGTAAAGTTAACGTCGATTGGAAAATTATTTCTAGAACATACGGAAACGGCTATGAAAGCAATTGATTATGCAAAAGAGCAAGTGGATGAATATTTAGATCCTGAGCGAGGAACGATTAAAATCGGATTCCCTACCAGTTTATCAAGTCATCTTTTACCTACGATTATATCTGCGTTTAAAGAGAGTCATCCAAACGTTGCTTTTCACTTAAGACAAGGTTCTTATAAGTTTCTTATTGAATCCGTTAAGAAGCGAGATATTAATATTGCTTTTTTAGGCCCTGTACCTGTAGACGATGAAGATATTGAAGGGCATATTTTATTTACGGAAAAGATACTGGCACTTGTTCCTTCAAGTCATCCCTTAGCAACACAGGAAAATTTACGCCTTCGTGATCTACGTAACGAAGATTTCGTTTTATTCCCAAATGGATTTGTGCTTCGTAAGATTGCCGTGGATGCTTGTAAGCAAGCTGGATTTATGCCGAATATCTCATCTGAAGGTGAAGATTTAGATGCAATTAAAGGTCTAGTCTCAGCAGGTATGGGAATTACACTTTTACCTGAAAGTACGGTCTCTGAAACAACGCCAAGATTCACAACAAAGATTCCTATCCATACTCCTGAAGTGAAACGAACAGTTGGAATGATTATCCCAAGAAACCGAAATTTAGCACCCTCTGATCAAATCTTTTATGAGTTTGTTAAATCCTTTTTTGCTATGTTAGAACAGTATAAATGAAGAGTTTCTTCATTTATACTGTTCTCTTCTATATATAATTAAAATATATTACGCAGTTCGTTTATCATTAGTACAATAAATAATAAAATACAAACAGCCAGCATAACGTTATTCCATAATGGATTACGATATTGTTTTTCTACTCGGTTTGAATTTAAAAGCCAAAGTAATGATAAAGCTAGAAACGGCATAAATAATGCCCCTAACGCACCGTAAGCCATAATAAGGCCAACAGGCTTTCCAATAAACAATAAAAGCATGGAAGGGAATGTTAACCAGATTAAATACGCACGATATGGTTTTGTTTTCTCCACGACCACCCCTGGATTTTTTGGCTCTTTTTTCATAATACGAACAAAGTCAGCAAATAGGTATGGCACACCGTTCCATACGCCTAACAATGACGTAAAGGACGCTGCCCAAAAACCGATTAAAAATAACCAGCGCATTGGTTCATTAAAACGCTCACCTAGCATGCTCGATAACTGGACAAGACCTTGCTCACCACTTAATGTTATGCCTGTCCCAAATAAAAACTCCGCTCCTACGACAAGAAGAGATAGCGTAAAGATAGCGGTTACAATATATGCAACTGCTGAATCAAGACGCATAATTGAAATCCAAGAACGATGGTTCCAACCTTTCTCACGAATCCAATACCCATACGAAGCCATTGTAATAGAGCCACCTACTCCTCCAATTAAAGCCAAAGCGTTCATCAAAGAGCCTTCAGGTACTTTTGGCACCATGCCTAAAGCAAGTGCTGTTAGATTTGGAGAAAGCAATATGGCAGTTCCTACAACCGTAACAAACATGATGCCAACAAAAATAGTCATCAGCTTTTCAACTAATGCATATCTCCCGTTCCAAACTAGTATAAAACCAATAAGTGCATGAATAATCGCCCATGCCCAAAGCGGGAGCTGAGGAAATAAAGCATGCATGGCTAAAGCACACGACGATGAAACAGCGGCTCCAAATACAAATCCCCAAAGAACTGAATATACTCCGAAATAGCTGGTAGCCCATTTCCCCATTGAATTCCAGCCTTCTAAAATAGTTTGTCCAGTTGACAGTTGCCATCTTCCTACACCTTCATTTAAGTAATACTTTAAAATGGCTCCTACGACAATAGCCCATGCGAACGTCATGCCAAGCGTCGCCCCTGCTACTAATGCAGCAACTAAATCCCCAGCTCCAACACCCGTTGCAGCCGTGATTAATCCAGGTCCAACTTTTGAAAGTCTACTCCTCAGACGAGTAGGCGCTTCATTCGTATGTAATTCTACAGTCATACAATTCCCTCCCTTTTTTACTAGACTCTCGTTACCTATTATACTATTTTTTGTAAATTTTAGAAAGTTTCGTTTTTTCAAGTTTAACTATGCTTTATTTATCATTGACGCTTTTTTCTCTTTTCCACTATACTGAAATGATGAACTCTTAATGAAACAAGGTGAAGCTATGGATTTTAAAATTAATTTCTTATCATTTTACGTCATTCAAGTAGACGGTAAAGACGAACAAGCAGACAAACGCTACAAGCATTTTCAGACGCTAGATACAGAAGAGTATGAAGAGAGCTCAATTAAAGACTTTTTAGACGGTGAGTTTAAAAAGATTGTTAAACGGAAGGTTGAACGTCACCCAAAGGCTGAACAAGTTCCCACAAAACTCGGGTACTTTGTCACAGAACCTGGACACGCTTTGGATTCTAACCCTAACTTTAACTTATTTCATCGCACGCGCTTCGCAACGACAAAAGAAGAGTTTGAGGAAAATAGCGAACAGTTTATTCACGCATATTTAGATACCGCAGCCGTGCGAGGCGGTGCTTTTTTAGTTATATCCGCTGTACCACGCAAATATTTCGATCATGCGTTTGTATTTATTTTAAAATGTGATTTCGAACCAAAAGTAGCTTCAATTACCGATGAGTCAACACTCATTCGCCATGTAGAAATGGCCATTACAACCAAGAACATGAAGTCTATTCAATACCCCTACATGCCTGAAGAAGGCATGGTGGAAGAAAGCGAACTCGTCATTCACCAAGCGTCTCACGCCCGTTACTTTGAAGACTTCTTAAAGTTCATTGACTACAACGAGCCGATGCCTGAGATTATGAAAACACAAGTGATGGATATGGTGCGTGAACACGTCAGCGAAACGTTTGAAGCAGAAAGCGTAGAACTTGAACAGTTTGAGTCGGACATGGAACTGTGGGCAACAAGTGAAAAGCGTGAGCTTCAAGAACGTTTGGATACCCATCAAGTTATGGAAGCTGCTGCTCATATCGTCGAACATACGCCTGATGCCGAGCTTAAAATGAAGCTTGGCGAAACGGAGATTAAAGGACTGTTAGCGGATTTCGGGGAAAATATTCACTTAGCGAAAGTAAACGGACGCTATGTGGCGTTAATTGAAGCGGAATCGATTCTGTTTGAAAAAGGTGCGTCTCCGATTGAGTTTCATAAGCCTGGGGATTTGCACGGGATTATTGAGAAAATCAGCAGTAAGAACTGGGATGAATGAGTGAAATTGATAAAAGTACGTAGTTATTTCTCCCTTTACTTGCAATACTGATTTGTTTCTGTTATGCTTAGGAAGAATTATTTTTGTTCGGTAAGGATTGACAAGTTAACAACTTTCGTCTGAAGATTTGAGCAAGAATAGTAACACAATGTGTGCAAAGCACACGAGGAGGCAACAACTATGGAACAAGGTAAAGTAAAATGGTTTAACGCAGAAAAAGGTTTTGGATTCATCGAGCGCGAAAACGGAGACGATGTATTCGTACATTTCTCAGCAATCCAAAGCGAAGGTTTCAAATCTTTAGATGAAGGTCAAGCTGTAACTTTTGAAGTTGAGCAAGGTCAACGTGGACCTCAAGCTACTAACGTTCAAAAAGCATAATTAATACAGACACCTATGAACAGACTCTACTTGTAGAGTCTGTTTTTAATTTGCAACAAAATTTGGACATAATAAAAACCCTACTCACGAATGAATAGGGAAAATCAAAACACAGATAGTAACTGGTAAAGAAAATGGTAAACTTAGTATAGCATAGTATTCCTATAATACCTAACTTTTTATTCTACCTATGATGATAATCAATAGTTTAGCTCACTCAGCACTACCATTACTCCCCCCTTCTCTCCTAGCTTACCTTCCACTTGCTTGTATGATTGCAATAGGTTATTAATCTTCTCATTAAAATATTCTCAAAATACAGTATTTTAAGCTCATGCCTTTTTTAACTACTTATTCTATTATAAAAGAGTAGCGCTGTGTGTACAGGCATAGCGTATAATCTGATATCTTGGGGGAATTAGGATGACATTGAAAAAGAAAATCACGGTATTATCATTATCTAGTATTATGACATTAGGGGTATTTACATCAACTACACTACCTGCTCAAGCTGTTGGAAACGGTCCAAACGTTGGTCAAAATGAAACGATCAACACGTCAATTCTCCATACATATGAAGAAATGGTAAACTTCTTAAAAACGCAAGAAGCAAAACAAAGCGCAATGAACCTTGAAGTCATTGGACAAACTGTAAAAGGTCGCGACATTCATTTAGTCAAGTACATATCAAATCCAGACAACCCAACCATTTTGTTTTTAACACAGCAGCATGGAAATGAACAACTAACGACTGAAGGAACTCTAGAGTTTATTAAACACCTAGGGACTAATAAAACAAAAGGAATTCTTGACAATGTAAATATTTTAATTGTACCAATGTTGAACGCTGACGGAGCGATGGGCGACGTAAACTTCTCATTGGATGACTATAGAGCAAGCGGAGATCGTCACTTAACTCGTTATAATGCCATGGAAGTAGACTTAAACCGTGACCATGTAAAAAAAGAGCAACCTGAAACAAAGGCTCTTCATAATAACGTATTAAGTAAATATAAGATTGACTATATGATTGATTTGCATCATCAAGGTACACAAAGTGAACGTGACGGAAAACTTGTGTCCGGTTCTATTCTTTATCCAACAAATCCCCAGGTAAAGCCTGAAGTGGTTGAGAAATCGAAAAAGCTAGGGTCTGTTGTCTTTCATTCCGTTGACTCAAAAGGTTGGGGACACCTTGGTAAATATGCTGGCGGTTCTGATAACGCGATTGGCCGTAACGGCGCTGCGACTGAGTATGGTATTGCAACCCTTCTCTTTGAAATGCGCGGAATGTCCGATCACAACAACGAATCATATGTACTTGGTCAAAAAAGCAACGGCTATTTAATTAAACAAACAATCACTACTTTAGACTCAACTGTACGAGCTATTGCGGATGGCTCAATAGAAAAAGCAGATACAAGCTTTTGGGACACGCTTGCTACTCAAACAACTCGTCCTTCTGGAGAAGACGAGTAAGCCAACAATTATTAAAGGAAAGCGACTTCTATACGCTTTCCTTTTTTATTTTTATAAAAATCGTACCTTTTCCCCTTCGCTTATTCTACTTTTAACTGTGACATACCACCTTAAGCAAAAGGACTTCAAAGCACCCCCAGCCTCCCTACGTACACGTGATAAAATAATACAAATGTTCAAAAAAGTTGACTATCCTTTCCTTTGTTGATATGATTTCTCTATTGGTTTTTGAGCCAATACTAAGTTGAATATTCCCCAAGCAATGATTGTTGTGGATAACACTACAACAGGAGCAGCTTCTGGAGAGACCGCACAGGCGGCGCCGAAGGATTCACAATCTCAGGCAAAAGGACAGAAGAGTAACGATACATACGTATGTTATTCGATGACCTATTCGAGATTGGATTCTTCCAATCTCTTTTTTTATTTTCTATATTATTTTTGAGGTGATTATTATGCAACAAAAGCGCGCTGTGGTTAGCGTAATTGGACAAGATCAAGTAGGTATCATTTCGAGCGTCACAACTATCTTATCAAATCAAGGTGTTAATATTCTCGATATTAGTCAGACAATATTACAAGATTTTTTTACAATGATGATGATTGTCGATGTATCAACTACTGAACTAAACTCGCTACAACATTCTTTAAATAACATTAGCGAAGAGCTTGGTTTAAAAATTCACGTGCAGCTTGAAGAAACGTTCCAAGCTATGCACCGCGTATAAAGGAGAAATTAATATGAGCATTGCCTTAACAGAAATGATGGAAACCATCCGCATGGTCCAAATGGAAAACCTTGATATCCGTACAGTAACAATGGGTATTAGTTTAAGAGACTGTGCAGATTCTAACTTTGAAACAATGAATCAAAATGTTTACAATAAAATTGTTTCATATGCAGGCGAATTAAAAGAAACAGCGGAACAGGTTGAAAAAGAATATGGAATTCCAATTGTCAATAAGCGCATATCAATTACTCCTATCGCAGAGATTTTAGGCCATGCAACGGTTGAAGAAACAATTACCCTTGCTAAAACACTAGACCGCGCTGCACAGCAGGTTGGTGTTGATTTTATCGGTGGCTTCTCAGCTCTTATTCATAAAGGAATTTCAAAAAGTGATCAAACGCTACTGGACGCGCTGCCTGAAGCTCTTAGCGTAACAGAACGCGTTTGTTCTTCCATCTCAGTAGCTACCACTCGTACGGGTATTAATATGGATGCTGTGAAACAGCTCGGTATTATTATTAAAGAAGCTGCGGAACGTACAAAAGATCGTGACGGCATTGCTTGTGCAAAACTTGTGGTTTTTTGTAATCCTGTTGAAGACAATCCATTTATGGCCGGAGCTTTTCACGGATCCGGTGAAGGTGAAGTGGTCTTAAATGTAGGTGTTAGTGGTCCTGGTGTTGTTTTAAATGCATTAAAACGTCATCCTAACGCTGATTTAGGTGAAGTATCTGAAGTAATTAAAAAAACGGTATTCAAAATTACGCGCGCTGGTGAGTTAATTGGACGCGTCGTAGCTGAGCGACTAAACGTCCCCTTCGGTATCATGGACTTATCGCTAGCGCCTACTAATGCTATTAACGACAGCGTTGCTGAAATCTTAGAAGAAATTGGTTTAGAACGTGTGGGCACTCACGGTACAATTGCTGCTTTAGCACTTATGAACGATGCTGTAAAAAAAGGTGGTGCAATGGCTAGCTCTTACGTCGGTGGGCTAAGCGGGGCTTTTATTCCCGTAAGTGAAGATAATGGGATGATTAAAGGAATTACTGATGGTTCTCTAAATCTGTCAAAACTTGAAGCGATGACTTGCGTATGTTCCGTTGGTTTAGATATGATCGCCTTAACAGGGGATGTTAGTCCTGCTACGCTTTCCGGAATAATTGCTGATGAAGCGGCAATTGGAATGATTAACAAAAAAACAACGGCTGTACGTGTTATTCCTGTACCCGGTAAAAATGAAGGTGAAATGGTCGAGTTCGGTGGCCTTCTAGGCCGAGCGCCAGTTATGGGTGTTAATCCTTACAGCTCTGAACGATTGGTAAATCGCGGTGGACGAATTCCTGCTCCCTTACAAGCATTGATTAATTAAGTAAAGAGAGTCAGCGGAAGTACTACTCTTCACGCTGACTCTCTTTATAGACTTGCAAGCAGGATTTGCAAATGCAAGAATGACTAGAACTTGCTGTCAACGCAGTAGGAAACTCTTCTTCTGTGCACCAACAAGTAAATTCTTCTTCTTTTAAAACATACTGACAGCCGTTCTGTTTTCCACACAGTGGACACATTCTGCTCATCATACTTTATCTTTCTTAACATCCCAACGTGTAACTTCATCAAAGATTGGTTTCCATATGCGCTCTGGCAAGTAGCCCACTCCATAGGAAGAACCAAGCCCCATCGTTGATACACTAAGATAACGCCACCCTTTTTTCCAAAACCTGCTGCTTGCTTTCACTTTGACATCCTGAATCTTTCTACGCTGCATAATCGTTGTTTTCCGAGTGATAAACTGGGATCGAACACTTAAAAATTCACGTGTCATCATTACGCCTCCTTGGCGATATCCAAACCATGTTAATAGCCAAGCTGCTAGAAAGAGGATAACTACTCCCCACACAAGCTGAACTTTCCAAAAGCTAATTGCTATCACTGCAATACAAGCTGGGATGAAGACATACAACAGCTTATACCAAACATAGTTTCTCACTACGTTTGGCTTATACTCAAGATAATGATAAGTAGGAAGATAATCTGAAAAAACATCCACCATTTCTTTTTTCTTTAGAAATGGGTGTAAATATACTTTTTGTTCTAAATCAGAAGTTACGACTTTTAACGAAATAGCTCCCCAGCCAAATAAACGTTGAAGAAGTCCTTCTTCAACTGTAATTGCCTTAATCTTTTCAAAAGGAACCGTGAGCGAGCGCTTGTTTAATAACCCGTACTGAACTTGAAGATGCTTTTCATAACGCTCCACCACAAAATTACCAAAGCGAATTACGTACAAAATAATAGAAAGTATATACGCTATGCATAAAATAAAAAATACTAATATGATAATAGCTACAATTGACTGGGTAATAATTTGTTCATAAGCATTTTGAATCCATGGGTTGATTAAGTCATCCACGTATTCGTACAGCACACCTAGTCCGGCAAAAATATAGCCGAAGTTTGCCGATAATGCAGCAGCAATTACTAAGCGACTGGTAGGAACCTTTAATGTTTTAATGATATTTTCCCTTTCAGGAATCTCTTCCACTGAAAGAGATTCCCCTGCTTGAAGCATTGTTTTTAACTCGTGAGCATCTTTCATCAAGATGCCCGGCAAATCCACTTCTGCCCCCATTCCTGTTCCACCTGCTGTTTCGATACGAAGTCGTGCAAGTCTAACTAGTCGAAAGAGGAAAGGCTGATCAATTTGAATTGATTGAATACGCGTTAGTTGAATAAAACTATTTTCTTTTTTAAAGACGCCTTTTTTGATTCGTATTTCTTTTTCCGTAACTTCATAACGAAATGTTTTCCATTTAATAAATGCAAAAAACAAGCTGATGCCTACAATGATTAAACCTATCCACCAGTATGTCAAAATCTTATCTCGCTGAAGAATAATTAAAAATGCAAATGGTAAAATATTGTCTTTTATGTACTTTGCAGCTTGAACAAGAACGGCAAGAGGATGTAATTTTTTACTCATATTCGTCCTTCACCTCTGCCATCTTTGCGATTGTTTCGCGTAAGTTATTTGCATCTTCTGATTGTAAAGCTGGAAACTCAAGAAACCCTGCAGCTGTTACAACATTAATTGAGGCAAGACCGTATCTACGTAAAATTGGACCCGTAGATGTTTCCACATGTTGTACCTTCACAATCGGCACTTTTGTATGACTCCAGATAAACAAACCTTTTTGTACTTCAATATGCGTCTCTGTTAGTTGGTACGAATACACTTTCATGTAAATGCTGGGGGCGATAACAACATACACAACAAAGCTAACAATTAGCAAAGCTCCAGAAACCCAAAAAATCCAAATCCACCAATTAAAAAAATAAACAAGAACATAATAACCAATTGTGCCAGCTAACCATACTATATGTGGCAACAACGCTTGAATTCTCATTGCGCTTTTAGCTGCGGAAGGTAGCTTCCCCTGTAAATGTGTAATTTCCATATATATATCCTCTCAATTCATTTATTCTTTCTTTTTATACGCTTGTGCTACCCAAAAAGTTTCAATAATATGTATTTTTTCATATTTTTTCTAATTTGTATATAAAAAACCGCACTGAATTATTTCAGTGCAGTTTTTTTATTCATTATTGATAAACATTCTTTTTTACGTCACTTTGTACTGCTGCGCGCTCTACTGCTTCGGCAACAGCTTCATGTACATTAACATTTAGCGGATGAGGAACTAAATCACCTGGTTTTGTTGAATTTGCAATTGCTTCTGCAGCTGCAACTAGCATTTTGTGAGTAATATCGCGAACACCAGCGTTTAGTACACCGCGGAAGATACCTGGAAATCCTAATACATTATTTACAGAGCGTCCATCTGTCGCATAAATTGCTCCAGCTTCCAATGCATCTTCTTGTTCAATTTCAGGCTTTGGATTTGATAGAGCTAAAATAATTTGTCCTTTTTGTACCCATTCTTTCTTAATAAGTCCTGGTACACCTGTTGTTGCAATAACAATATCGCTTTGCTTCATTAACTCTTCTAGGCTATCAACTGTTTCGCCACCGTATGAACGAAGACGATCTTTTGCTTCTTCAGACTTATCAGCCCCAACTACGCTTTCAACACCATATGCCATCAACATGCGGCAAATTGCAATACCAGCTGCTCCAAGTCCAATTTGACCAACACGCGCTTGTTTTAAGTTAACACCAGCACTGCGACATGCTGAGATAGCTGCAGCTAACGTAACTACCGCCGTTCCGTGCTGATCGTCATGCATAACTGGAATATCCAGCTCTTTCTTCAAGCGCTCTTCCACTTCAAAACAATGCGGAGAACCAATATCTTCAAGTAAAATACCACCAAATCCTGGTGAAATATTTTTAACCGTTTGAATAATTTCTTCCGGACTGTTCACATCTAATAAGATAGGAATAGCATTAATATTAGTAAGCTGATCAAAAAGGGCTGCTTTCCCTTCCATAACAGGCATACCGGCTACTGGTCCAATATTACCTAAACCTAAGATTGCTGTCCCATCTGTTACAACAGCTACAGTGTTGCTAATGCTTGTATAAATTTTTGCTTTTTCTGGCTGTTCTTTAATCGCCATGCATACGTTGGCTACACCTGGTGTGTACACACGTCGTAAATCCGCTAACGTTTCAATTTTCATTTTACTTTTCATTTGAATTTTTCCGCCTTCGTGAGCGTGTAAAACTTCATCTGAAACTGTGTGCAGCGTAATTCCATCCAAGCTACGAACTGCATCTAGTAACTCTTCTAGTTGTTCTTCGCTCTCAACTTGTACGGTAATGCTTCTTCGCGTATAGTTATGGCCTACCTTAACTGTTTCAACTTCTCCAATGTCGCCACCTACGCGACCAATTGCCGTAGCTACTCGTCCTAAATTCCCTGGTACACTTGGTGTTTGAATCATTAAAGTACGAATAATATTGCTCATGTTGACTCCTCCATTTTTATCATTTTAGTGTTAATTCTTAGTCTGTCTACTTGTCCTACGATTATTGACGGTCAAAAAGTGAGTTGCCTGCAATACCTGGATTCGTCATTTCATAAGGGTTTAGGATTAAATCTAGCTCTTCTTCTGTCAATACGTCATGTTGTAAGCAAAGTTCTCGTACAGATTTCCCTGTCATAATAGCTTCTCTTGCAATACGAGAAACAACTTCATATCCTAAGTGTGGGTTAACTGCAGTAATAACGCCTACACTTTTCTCTACATATTCTTTTAATCGCTCTTCGTTTGCCTCAATACCTTCTAAGCAGTATTTTGTAAACGCGTCAAAGCCATTGTTCATGATGCTAATAGACTGCAATAGGTTAAAGACAAGCACAGGTTCCATTACGTTTAACTCAAGCTGCCCTGCTTCTGAAGCCAAACAAATCGTATGGTCATTTCCAATAACTTGGAATGCCACTTGATTAATTAGTTCTGGCATTACTGGATTTACTTTACCAGGCATAATCGAAGATCCGGGCTGGCGAGCAGGAAGACTAATTTCCGCTAAGCCTGCGCGTGGGCCAGAAGCCATTAAGCGTAAATCGTTTGCAATTTTAGACATGTTCATCATGCAGACTTTTAAAGCTGCTGATACTTCTGTATAAGCATCTGTATTTTGCGTTGCATCCACAAGGTGCTCTGCTCCATATAACGGTAGTCCGCTAATATCAGCTAAATACTTCACCACATTCTCAATATATTTCGGATCAGCATTTAAACCCGTTCCTACTGCAGTTGCTCCCATATTCACTTCATATAGATGCTGGCGGGATTGGCTGATACGTTTAATATCACGCTCTAAAACACGACTGTATGCAGCAAATTCTTGTCCTAAACGAATTGGTACTGCATCCTGAAGATGCGTTCTGCCCATTTTAATAATTGGATCAAACTGCTTTGCTTTCTTTTTAAAGACTTCTACCATATTACCCATTGTTGCTAATAAATCATCTAATAGGCGCAATGTTGATAGATGAATAGCGGTAGGGAACACATCATTAGTAGACTGAGACATGTTTACATGACTGTTCGGACTAAGTTTTACATAATCTCCTTTCTCATGGCCCATTAGCTCTAATGCACGATTTGCAATAATTTCATTCATATTCATATTCATTGATGTACCTGCTCCACCTTGAATAGGATCCACAATGAAATACTCATGCCACTGCCCTGCAATCACTTCGTCAGCCGCCTGTACGATAGCGCTTCCAATACCATCGTATAATCGTTTAGTATCCATATTTGCCATGGCAGCTGCTTTTTTGATCATCGCAAGAGCGCGAATCATTTCTTTGTTTACTTTGTATCCAGTGATTGGAAAGTTTTCAACTGCGCGCATTGTTTGGACACCGTAATATACGTCTTTTGGAAGTTCCTTTTCGCCAAGAAAATCTTTTTCAATACGACTTTGCTGTTCCTTTTTCGCCATACCGCGACCTACTTTCTATTAGTTAATTCTTATATGAGTGTGCTTAATTCTCAGCTTTTCCGTTTTAACTAGCGTACTACGCTGCATGACGCCTTCTATTAAACACTTAATATACGCTTTGATTATAAAGAAAATTATACTAATAATCAAGGTAACTCCAAAAGAGGTTTTACTTTTTTTAGTATCAAAACAAAAACGTACGTTCTCATTTATGGAATCGATTATTTTTTATCATAAAAAAGGGTTTTATCATAAATAAACGAAATGTTATTACTATACATTGTGAAAAGGAGGAATGCACATGAAAGCGATTTGTGTTTTTGCTGGAGCCAATTCCGGTGTTCACCACCACTATAAAAATGCTGCTGTAGAACTGGGAGCGTACATGGCTAAACATGATTATAAATTAATTTATGGTGGATCGAAAATGGGCTTGATGGGTGAAGTAGCTAATGAAATGTTAAAGCATGGCGGTCACGTGGTAGGCATTATGCCAAAAGGGCTTTTCAGCGGTGAGATTGTTCATACCGCGCTTACAGAATTGATTGAAGTAAGCAGCATGCACGAGAGAAAAGCCGCCATGCACGATTTGGCTGATGGCTATATTGCCCTGCCAGGAGGGTTTGGTACTTTTGAAGAACTATTTGAAGCACTTTGTTGGGCCCAAATTGGTATTCATAAAAAGCCAGTTGGACTACTCAATGTGAACGGATATTATAATGCGTTAATGAGTATGGTTGAACACGCTGTAACAGAGGGCTTTTCACAAGAATCAGCCATTCAGCTTATCAATATTTCAAGCAGCCCGCAATCGTTAATTTCATCAATGATGAACTTCACTTCTCCTTCCACCCCTTACACAAAATGGAACAATGCTTCTTCATGAATCAAGAAAAGAGTACACTACTGTACTCTTTTTTTATTTGCCGCTTACATATTTCCTATCCCCTTTGGACATTCTCTAAAAAAAGAGAGATTAGGGAGATGGTGGCATGGAGCACCTTTTCGACTTGCTGTTAAGAGGAATATTAGCTTATTTTTCTCTGCTTATTTTAACCAGAATCATGGGAAAAAGAGAGCTATCAAAAATGAATTTTAGTGACTTCGTTGTTGGAATCACCATTGGGTCCATTGCTGCTAAAGGTGCGGTTGATCATAATCAACCTTTTACTAACTATATACCAGCTTTGGTTATCATTCTTGTTCTTGAAATTTTATTTTCTTACCTTTCAATGAAATTTGATAAATTTCGGCTACTAAACAATGGGGAACCCATCATTTTAATGGAGAATGGGCGAATTCTTGAACAAAATTTAAGGAAGGCGCGGTTAAACGTCGAAGAGCTTGCTAGTCAGCTTAGACTTCAAAGTATCTTTTCTTTTCAAGACGTAGAGACGGTCCTTATTGAACAAAACGGTGGTTTTAGCGTGCAGTTAAAGTCAAGCCAGCAAGCAGTTACGATGGAAGCAATGAACATTGTTACAAGCAGCAATGGCCTACCTCGACTCCTCATTAAAGATGGAAAACTTGTTGAAAAAGAGTTAACTGCGTCCTCTTTTACGCTCGACTGGGTACACCAACAGCTTTCTACTCGTAATATCGCGAGCATTTCTGATGTAATGCTTGGTCAAATTGACCGTACTGGCTTTATCTATATTGATTTATACGAAAAAGAAAAACCGACTTAACAGTATGTAGATTACATCTTAAGAGAGTGTGATATCAATGACTTCTGCTTTTTTATGGGGAGCTTTATCTGGCTCTGCCGTTTTTATAGGCGCTATGATGGCTATTTTTTTGCCTATGAAAAAAAGTGTAAACTCATATATTATGGCATTTGGAACGGGAGTATTAATTGGCGCTGCTTCCTATGAACTTCTACAGGAGTCTGTCAAAGAAGGTGGCATGCTCTCAACTGCTTTAGGTTTTATTGTTGGAGCAGCAACTTTTACAGTATTCGATTTACTGTTAGCTAGGAAAGGTGGTCTTAATCGAAAGCGTTCTAGCCCTCAGTATACAAATAGTTCAGGTTTAGCTATTTTCGGGGGGACATTAATGGATGCTATTCCAGAATCAATTATGATTGGAGCAAGTCTAATTGAACAGAATCAAGTCAGTCCACTGCTCGTTATGTCTATTTTCATCAGTAACCTTCCAGAAGGTATTTCCGGAACAACCGGACTTATTAAAAACTCGTTCTCACACAAAAAAGTTGTATTTCTATGGCTATCAGTGGTTCTTATTTCTGCTATCAGTTCATTAGGAGGCTTCATGTTTTTGCAACAGGCTTCATCTTATACAATGAGCTTTATTGCTGCATTTGCGGGAGGAGGTATTATCGCAATGGTAGCTTCCACGATGCTTCCCGAAGCTTTTGAACAAGGTGGCCCTGTTACGGGTTTCATCACGTCACTTGGCCTTTTAACTTCGGTCGTTTTAGATTATTTTTCTTATTAACTATTGTAAATTTATCTCTTTAATGTATATAATTACAATATTATTTTCAAGCAAAGAATGGAGACTTATCATGCGCAACCTTGTTTTTTTATGTTATTTTTTTGCTTTTATCACCCTATTAGTTGGATGCAACTCTATAAATGACGCTTCTCAAAAGAATGCTTCAATTGAAGTTAAAAAACCAACAGCTACCCACTATTCGTATAATGAAAATCAACATGATGCTACTTCCATTATCAATGAACTTCCTGGACATGAAAATGTTCATAACATAACGTTGCAAACCAAAAGATCCCCTTCTTATATTTCCGTCGATTATACACAAGCATCAACGGAAACAAGTAGGCAGTTTGAACACAATTGGTCAGCAAACCTTACTAAAGAACGAGTTTTTAATAACGCAACAATATTACTTGGATTAATTGACTATGCTGATTCTGTCCACTTTAACGTTCATACTGTTGTTCCTCAAAGCATTACGATTACACGTGCAGAATTAGAAGCATTCCATCAACATCCGCTTAAACCAAATGCTTCAAAGGGCATTCAAAACGTTAGCGCTGAAAATGATGGCAATGAGCATCAAATAAACGAGTTTTTTCGTCGTCATCCAATTACAGAACTAGAGTAACCGCTATGTGCGAAGCATCTTTTAGCTGCTTCGCTTTTATTTGCCTTTTCAATCTTATGTGTGTGATTTAGGCACTCCTTTTCACATGACTTGAACAAAAATTGAACTACCCGTCCTTTTGTAGTACGATATGAACATATTGTCGTAGAAAGGAATTATGAAAATGGCCTATAAAATGATTGTACTAGACTTAGATGATACTCTTTTACGAGATGACCATACAATCTCTCCCCGTACAAAGCAAGCGTTAATGAACGCGCAGGAGGCCGGAGTAAAAGTTGTGCTAGCCTCCGGTAGACCTACCTATGGTATGGTTCATATCGCTGAAGAGCTTCGACTAGCTGATTACGGAAGCTTTATCCTCTCTTTTAACGGAGCAAAGATTATTGATTGGCGTACTAAGGAAGAATTGTTTAGCAGTACATTACCGCCTGAAACCGTTCATCAATTAGATGCATTAAGCAAACAAGAAAACGTATTAATTCATACCTATGTAGGAGATGAGATTGTTACGGAAGTAGAGAACGAGTTTACGAATATTGAAAGTGATATTACTGGATTACCTATTAAACTAGTACCCAACTTTGTTAAAGCAGTAAAAGAACCCGTTGTAAAAGTCTTAATGCTCGCACCAGGTGAAGAGCTTGTTCATGTTGAAGAAAAGTTACAAAAACAGCTTGATGGACAGCTAAGCGTTATGCGTTCAAAACCATATTTTTTAGAGTTTACAGAGGTTGGCGTAACGAAAGGAACAAGCCTTAATTTCCTTATTCAAAAGCTAGGTATTACGCGTGAAGAAGTTATTGCTATGGGTGACAGCTATAATGACGTGGCCATGATTGAATTTGCAGGCTTAGGCGTCGCAATGGGTAATGCACCTGAAGATATTAAAAAGCTAGCAAATCACGTAACAGATACAAATATGGACGATGGTGTTGCTAAGGTAGTAGAAGAATTTGTTTTAAGTCGTTTAGCCGTTAAATAAAAAAAAGCCAGCTGACGCTGGCTTTTTTTGTTATTTTGTTGTAACAAGCTCTGGCACTTCGTTCGTTTGAAGCATTTTGCTGCGTAAAGCTTCCACATCGATTTGTTTTCTTGCCACCCCTGAATCCATTGCAGCTTTCGCTACGGCAGCTGCAACATGAGCTGCTACCCTCTTATCGAACGGATCTGGAATTACATAGTCAGCATGGATATTTGTTTCATTAATGAGTCCAGCAATTGCATATACTGCAGCTACTTTCATTTCTTCATTAATTTCCTTTGCTTGTACATCTAATGCCCCGCGGAAAATACCTGGGAAAGCTAATACGTTATTAACTTGGTTTGGAAAATCTGAACGACCTGTACCAATTACCAAAGCCCCCGCTTCTTTTGCTTCTTCTGGCATAATTTCCGGAACTGGATTCGCCATTGCAAAGATAATTGGATCTTCGTTCATTGAGCGAACCATTTCTTGTGTAACGGCTCCTGCTGCTGAAACCCCAACAAAAACATCTGCATTTACCAATGCGTCAGCTAAGGTACCTTCTTGTTGATGTTTATTCGTCATGCGCGCCATTTCTTTTTTAAATGGATTCATGCCAACAGGGCGTCCTTCATAAATAATTCCTTTTGTATCGCATAATATAACATCTCTTACACCCATGCTTAAAAGAAGTTTCACAATTGCAACACCTGCTGCACCAGCACCATTTGCTACAACTTTAATATCTTCAAGTTTTTTATTTGCTAGGCGCAGCGCATTTAATAATCCCGCAGCCGTAACAATTGCCGTCCCGTGCTGGTCATCATGAAAGATTGGAATATTACAAGCTTTCTTTAAACGTTCTTCAATTTCAAAACAGTAAGGTGCTGCAATATCTTCTAAGTTAATACCGCCAAATGTAGGTTCAAGAAGCTTAACCGTTTCAACTATCTTGTCTGGATCTTCAGTATCTAAACAAATAGGAAATGCATCGACGTTTGCGAATGACTTAAACAACAGTGCCTTTCCTTCCATAACTGGCATGGAAGCACCCGCCCCAATATTACCTAACCCAAGAACGGCTGTCCCGTTTGAAACAACACCAACCAAATTTCCTTTCATCGTATAATCATAGATTTTTTCAGCATCGTCTGCAATTTCAAGACACGGCTCTGCTACTCCTGGTGAATAAGCAAGGCTTAGATCTTTTGCGCTTTGAACTTCTACTTTAGAATGTACACCAAGTTTTCCTTGTTTTTCTTTATGCATTTTAAGTGCTTCTTCACGTAATGTCATTTTGCTTGTCAACGTCCCTTCTTTTATTAGCTAAATGCTTTCATTAATAATGTTGCAATAATTACCGTAGATGCGCCTCCTAAACGAGTTGCTACCTGAGCAAACGGCATAAGTGACATTCGATTTGATGCTGATAAGATGGCAACATCTCCAGTTCCTCCAAGACCGCTATGGCAGCCGGTAACAATGGCAGCGTCAACCGGATACATTTTTAATAGTTTACCAACAAAGTAACCTGTTCCTACCATTGCAATAACAACAGATGCACAAATTACGATATAAGCAGGTGTAATAATTTTCACAACATCATCTAATGGGATAAACAAAATCCCTAATCCAACCATTAGTGGCCATGTTAAGCTTGATGAAATAAATTTATATAAATGATAAGATCCTTGTTCCATCTTTTTCGGCATAAGCTGTAAAGATTTAACTAGTGTTGCTGCTACAATCATTAATACTGGACCTGGGATTCCTAAAAATTTATGAGCTAAGCTACCAAAGATAAAGAATGAACAAGCGATTAATACACCTGCACCCATTAAAGAGAAATCAACAGGCTTATCAATATTAGTCTCTTCATCCATTTGATTTCCGCCCGCTGTTTTAACTAATACACCGTTACCCGTAAGTTCCGGCTTATTTTCTCCTAGGCGTTTCATCATACCGGCACAGATAACTGCTACGATATTTCCAATTACAGCAGCTGGTATCATTTGTGATACAAACGATTCTGCTGAATTACCCAGCACTTGAGAATAACCAAGGGACAGTGGTAGAATACCTTCACCAATTCCTCCCCCAATAATTGGGACAATAATATAGAAGAAAGTATGCTTAATTTCATAACCAAATAGTAGTCCCACAAGGATACCAACCGCCACTGCTGCCAGTGTCCCAACAACTAATGGAATAAACATTCTGGTGAATCCTTGAATTAAAACCTTTCGATTCATGCCCAAGATACTTCCTGCTACTAACACTGAAATATAAAAATAGAGAAAGTTTGATGTTTTCATCAACGTTGTTACCGCTTCCATAGAAGCAGGGTTAATCAAATTATAAAAAACTAGAATGGAAGGAACAAGCAGTGCTAATATTGCTGGCCCACCAATATCTTTTAAGATAGGAATTTTCATACCTAAGTCGCCAAGTAAAATCCCCATTACCATAATAACTGCAAACCCACCAATCATATCTGGTGGAAGCTGATTGTAAACAGATGCTCCATAAACAATTAGCGCTAACACAACATAAAGTGGAAGTGGCAGTACACCTACTTTTACATCGTTAATTTTGGACCATAGCCCTTTTGATTTCTTAGGTTGTTGATATTCAGAAAACGTTTCCAATTTACGAGCTGTACCCATTACCTTAACCTCCTGTCTTTCTACAAAGTCTATGATACTTAATGTTCAGACAACTTGATACGTTTTGTAACTTTTAAAGCAATTTTGTAACTAAAAAAATTAAATGATTAAAATGTATAGAGCTTGCCATATTCGGCTAGCCTTAAAAGTGTAACGAATATTCCAACAATGTTTTCATACATATATAATAATGACGAATTGAGAGTAGGAGGGAATAGCTATGCTGAAACCTGATACAGCCATCGTTTTGGGTCTAATGATTGAAGAACCGTTTACACGGTTAGATGATGAAGCGATTAGGCACATTGCTGTAAATGAGCTTGAAAATGGACTTGGGGTCTTTAATCAAGCGTCCAATCTTTATTACGAGAAATTTCTTTATTTGGACGAGCACACAAAGGTACAGCTTCGTAAAGAAGTCTTCTCACTTCATTTAACGCTAAATCAAATAAAAAATGCACATGCTAAGGGTTATACATCCGAAGCCGTTCATATCTATCAAATTATTGCTGAAACTGAAAATTCAACGAATGCAATGAACACACTCTTTCAATTTCCTACTTATAACGGTGAAGAAGATGATCAAAGTTACCGGTCATTTATGAATATCTTTGGATCAAAAAAATAAAAGCCGTCTTTTGACGGCTTTTATTAATTAATCCCCTTCATTAATTGTTTAATTTTTGAAGAAGAAAGGAAAATGATGATACCCAGAATAACAGATATTCCACCTAATAATCCAAAGTATGCAGATTGTGAAATTCCTTCATAGAATCGAACAATCTGTGCGTTGATTGCCTGTGCAGCTGCACTTGCTAAGAACCACAAGCTCATCGTTTGTGCAGAGAATGCTTTTGGCGCTAATTTTGTTGTTGTTGATAATCCAACCGGTGATAAGCAAAGCTCACCAATTACAACTAAGAAGAAGCTTAATACAAGCCATAACGGACTTGTTAAATGATCTGCATCACCTGTTACTGACGGGATAACCATTACTAAGAATGAAAAACCGGCAAATAACAAGCCTAAAGAAAATTTTTGTGGTGTAGATGGTTGACGGTCTCCAAGCGACACCCACAGCTTAGCAAATACAGGTGCTAATAAAATAATGAATAATGGGTTAAGTGATTGGAACCAACCTACTGGAATTGTAAAGCTTCCATATGTTAACTGTGTTGATGTTTCAGCATAAATTGCTAAAATTGTTGATCCTTGCTCTTGAATTGCCCAAAACATAACTGCAGAAATAAACAGTGGAATATATGCAAGTAGTCGAGAGCGTTCAACATTTGTAGTTTTTGAGCTACGATACATAACTGTGAAATAAATGATTGGAATAATAACAGCTAGGAAACTAATGAACGCAATAACATTCGTTAGAGTTAAGAAGCCTACTACTCCTGCTACAATTAAGAAGATAGCGAGCACAGCAACGATTAAACCAATAATTCCAAACGTTTTTTTACGTTCACCAGGCTTTAACGGGTTTGGAACTTCTGTACCTGCTAAACCTAGGTTTTTCTTTTTTGTCATAGAAAAAACAATTAATCCACCTAACATTCCAACTGCTGCGGCACCGAAACCTAAATGGAACCCATAGTTTTCTCCAAGCGTAGATACGATTAATGGAGCAATAAATGCTCCTAAGTTAATCCCCATATAGAAAATACTAAATGCGGCATCACGTCGGTTGTCGTTCTCTCTATATAAGTCTCCCACAACACTTGAAACGTTTGGTTTTAATAAACCTGTTCCTAAAATGATAAACAACATAGCTACTAATACGCCGTTAAACCCAGCTGGAATAGCTAAAACGATATGACCAATCATGATCAACACGCCGCCCCAGAACACTGTTCTTGAGGTTCCTAGTATCCTATCAGCAATCCATCCGCCAATAATTCCTGACATGTAAACAAGCGCTCCATAAATGGACATAATAGATGCTGCTGTTCCCTTATCAATACCTAATCCACCTTGGGACACTTCCGTGTATAAATACACGATTAGAAGTGCTTTCATTCCATAATAGGAAAAGCGCTCCCAGAACTCAGTGAAAAATAGCGTAAATAATCCTTTTGGATGGCCAAAAAATCCTTTTTGAGGAACACTTTGGACAATTTTCTCTTTATCAAGCGACATATTTTACATCCTTTCTCTATCTTTCTCCCTTTTTCCCCTGTTTACTAATTTTTAAAATATCAAAAAATTATGATGATATAAAATTAGAAACAATAAAATTTTATTCTTATAAAATGATTCTGTCAATATAAAAAAATGTAAATAAACATATTTTTATGCAACTTTTTTCTTATTTAAGCTTCAGATATAGCTCTATACCTAGCTTATCCTAAATAAAAAACGTTTTGTATTTTTTTATTTTAATTATTCATTTTACTGATTTTTTATAATATCAAACTAATATTTTCTATTTCTTTTTACCCTAGTATTCTTTTAAAGGTATGTCCTTTATCCTATATAATTTTCCAATATAATAAAAATTATACAATAAAAAAAGGATGAATGCTTTCATCCTCAACGTACGTTTGTATTTTCTATTTGTTGCACAAATCTTGACTGGTTAAGAGGTTGCTCAAACGTATTAGTGTCAGATTCGTATACGATTTCACCTCCACAAATCGTATAGCGAATTGTACAGCTGAATTTATAGCCTTCATAAATGCTATGCTTGTGTTTAAAAAACATGTGTTGTTGCTTTACGGTGTATGAGTCTTTTAAATCAACAATTGTTAAGTCTGCATCTCCCCCAACTTGAATGCTACCTTTTTGAGGATACAATCCAAAACGCTTAGCAGGAGCTGTTGAAGTTAATTGTGCAATTTTAGTAAGGGGCACGCCTCTTTTTTGATATCCTTCTGTGATCATTGCCTGAAGCGTATACTGCCCTCCCGATATTCCTCCCCACACTTCAAATATATTGTCTGATTGCTTCAAGTCCATAGGACACGGAGAGTGATCAGAAGATATCATATCGATTTCACCTTTTTCAATCGATGACCACAATTTCTCTTGTTCTGCCGCTGACCTGAGCGGAGGTGCACATTTAGCCAGCGCTCCAATTTCTTCAAAGTCTTCTTCTCCAAACAGCAAGTAGTGTGGGCAAGTTTCTAAAGTAACATCTTCTCCTCTTTTTTTAGCATGTACGATTAAATCAACAGCTTCCTTACTACTAATATGTACAAAATGAAGTGAACATCCCGTTTGCTTAGCATATTCTAATGCTTCTTTCACTGCTTCCACTTCCACTTCAATTGGCCTTGTCTCTAAATAACTTCTAATTGATGTAAGCCCCTTTTTCTCTTTTTGTTTTTGAAGCTCTTTAATCGTTTTGTCTTTCTCCGCATGCAAGGCAAGAACCTTGCCCAACTTCGCAATTTCTTTCATACCTTCATATAACGTAAGTCCGTCCGAAAATTCAAACTCTGATCCTGCTTCTGACATAAACGCTTTAAAACCAATTGCTCCTTGCCTTGCCATTTTTTCAAGTTCATCTTTATTACCAGGTACTAATCCTCCCCATAATCCAAAGTTTACAAATGATTTCTTGTTTCCAAGCTGCTTTTTATTTAAAAATGCTTCTTTCGTTATGGTAGGAGGAACACCATTTAGAGGCATATCAAAATAAGTTGTGCACCCTCCTGCTGCCATCGCTTTTGAACCATTATCAAACCCCTCCCAATGTTCTCTTGCAGGCTCATCAAAATGAACATGTATATCAATAGCCCCAGGTAATATATGCATTCCTTCTCCTCTTATTACCTCTTTTGCTTGGCTAGTATCAATAGTAGACTTTAAAGCCATTATTTTACCATCATATATGCCAATATCTATTGTGCGTACCTCATTTTCTAACACAACCGTTCCACTTTTAATAAGCAAGTCATATTTTTTCATCCATAAACCCCTTCCACTTGCATTAGATTACTTTAAACATAACTGAATTTTCTAATTTTTTCATCGTTTAATTTACCCTTTTTTAAAAGATGTTTTGTGCAAACTAGACAAAAAATGTGCCTAGATACGATAGTATCTGGCACATTTTTATTGAGGTAAACTAATTCGAAAAGTGCTTCCTTTCTCAGGTTCACTGTCCACTTTAATTGTCCCTTTGTGCATATCAACAATCCATTTTGCAATAGCTAAACCAAGCCCATGCCCACCCATTTGTCTAGACCTGGATTTGTCCGCCCTGTAAAAGCGATCAAAAATCCTTTTTTGTTCATCTTTATGGATACCGACACCTGTATCAGTCACTCGAATTTCAACTGAATTCGTTCTTTGCTTAACAAACACTTCTACTTGTCCGCCTGGAGTAGTGTATTTAATCCCGTTGTCCAACAATATATACATAAGCTGTGTAAGTTTTTCTTCATCTCCAGAAATGTCTACCTGCTTAGGTGCTTCTAGGTGTAAGCTAATATTTTTAGAATGAGCAAGTGGTTCAACGGACTGTATTACTTTTTCAACCATTTTCTTAACATCAAATCTATTAAAGGCTTGCTGGTTTTTGCTAGCATCTGATCGAGCAAGCGTGAGCAAATCACTTACAAGCTTCGTCATCCTTTTTACTTCTGCTTTCATATTACCGACGAGCTTTTTAGAAAAGGGATCTTCATTTACTTCGTCCTGCATTTCTAGTGCATTAATAGATGATAACATTACGCTTAATGGTGTTCTCAACTCATGAGAAGCATCGGCTACAAACTCTTTTTGCTTTAAAAACGCAGTTTCAATAGGAATCATTGCACGCTTTGACATTAAGCGACTCATGTAAATAGCTACGCCTACAAATAAAACCGTTAACGATAACATGATTACTAACAGCCACTTTAGCAATTGATATAGGAACGAAACATTTTTGCCAATGTAAAGCATCCCTAAAAACTCACCTTTATAGAAGATTGGCTGTCCAGTCATAAGCAAGTCAATACTTACCTTAAATTCATCTTCAGCATGACCATTTCGCTCAAACTGTTCAACATTGGGACGAATTGTTTCAATACGTTCTTTACGCACTTCATTTTCAATTGGAATCCAACCGTTAATTAAATTTAACAATTTCGGCCTCAATCCTTCACTTGCTTCACTCCCCATTAGTAATTGACCTTCTGGGCTGACGACATAGTAAAAGAATGCGTCTTCTCTAGCCACAACAATATCTTGGTATTCATCTTCTACTCGGTCACTTTGCTCAACTAAAAGACTTTTCACAAATTTTGTTTCTTGCTTGAGCAGCATGTTTAAGCTTTGTTGCTGATTGCTGCTAATCACAACGTACACAAGTGAGTAGACGATAAATACAAATAAAAGCAGAAATATCATTAACAGTGCACTGTATCGAAAGGTAAGACGATTTTGCGTTTTGCTAAATAAATCTTGTTTCATGCGGTTACGAGCTCTTCTTATTAACTTTTTAGTCAATTTTATAACCTACTCCACGTATACTTTGGATTAGCTCTTGTTTCCCAAAATGATCTAGTTTCTTTCGCAAAAGCTTGACCGTTGCATCAATAGTTTTAATGGATACATCTGACTCATAGCCCCAAACGCGATCTAAGATAATATCTCTTGATAGAACCTGACCCTTATTTTTCAGTAAAAAGTCCAATAGCTGAAACTCTCTTGGACTAAGCTGAATTGATTTGTCTCCATTATTCATCATTTGACTTGAACGGTTTAAGGTAATTTGATCAATTTCAACAGTTTCTTCAACAATTGGAGCATAGTTGCGACGAGACAAAGCTCTTAGTCTAGCCAACAATTCATCAATTTCAAATGGCTTCACCATATAATCATCTGCCCCGGCATCTAATCCATGTACACGATCTTGAACAGCATCTTTCGCTGTTAGCATTAAGATAGCCCCATTATACCCTTCTTTTCGAAGCTGCTGGCAAATTTCTACTCCATCTCCGTTGGGCATCATCCAATCTAGGATGAGAATATCGTAATGTGCATCAGTAGCATATAGGTAAGCATCACGCCCTTCCGTCACCCACTCGACGTTAAAGCCTGCTTTTTTCTTTAACATATAACTTATTAGCTCTCCTAGTTGTAAATCATCTTCTGCTAATAAAACATTCATATTTTCTCAGCTCCATTCATTTATAAATATACTACTTTATCGCTAGGACATAAACAATCAGCAGGTAGGTTTACCTGCTGATTGTTTATGTCCTTATTCATTTTATCTATGTCAACGGTTAAAAGCATGTTGAGAATGAGAATTTGATTGATTGTTTACACTTTCTGTTACTTGTACCACGCGACGGCATATCTCAGCTCGCACACCGCGTTCTTTTAATTTTTCTACAATTTGTTCTAACTTATTGTAAGGCTTTTGTGTTTTCATTTTAATTCCTCACTTTATTTAGAATAATGGATTACGAAAAATTCTCAATGTCATACTTTTTCTTCGTTTCTTCTAACCAAGTTGAATATTCAGACTGAAATTTATTCTCTAATAAAAGTTGTTTAATTTCATCTTTACTATTTTCATAATTTGCATCTTGAGCTTCTTTTTTATCAGTTACTTTTATAATATGATAACCATACTCCGTTTTTACCGGATTGCTAATGGCATCAACCTTTAAGTTAAATGCTGCATCGCTGAATTCTTGCACCATATCTTCTTTACTAAAGTATCCCAAGTTTCCTCCATCTTCCTTAGAGGCTGTATCGGTTGAATATTCTTTTGTTAAATCAGCAAACTTTTCACCATCGCTCAGTTTTTTCTTCACTTCATTAGCCGTTTTTTCATCTTTTACAAGAATATGGCTTGCTTTTACCTGCTCCGGCTGATCAAATGAATCTTTGTTTTCATCAAAATATGATTTCATCTCATCCTCAGAGATTTCAATTGTATCTTCTACTAATTTTTTAGCCTTTAAATTTGTTTCTAAATCTTTTTTAACTTCTTTTTCTTTAATACCGCTTGCTTCTAAAGCTTGATTAAACGTGTCTTCCCCGCCATATGATGTGATTAATGCATCAAGCTCTTTATTAAGTTCTTTTTCACTAACTGTTACGCTTTTCTTTTCAGCTTCTTTATTAATGACTTTTTGTTCAATCATTGAATCCAAAACGTCAGTTCCACCTTGAGACATTAACACTTCATATAATTGATCCTTTGTGATTTTGTCTCCATCAACACTCGCTACTGCATCGGTGCGATTGACTTGATATACAACACCCGCAATGATAGCACCAGCAGTAATGATACCAAGAAAAGAAAAAAGCTTTTTCTTTTTCTTCTTATCCATTTTCTTACCTCTCCTAACTTCCATCCATGACTTACGCTATGTATGTAAGCGTAAAAATTATGAGCTTTTTGAACAGTTTTCTTTCTACGTTTTTAACTATACAAAAACAAAATGAAAAGATGGTGAAAGCGTCAAAAAAGTTTGCTCTGACTATTCACCATGTGAGATAATCTTTGAAGTTATTTATCATACTATAGAAGAAACAGGGGGACATCATGGTTAAAGAAGTTGCTTTTTTTTATATAAAAAAAGATTTATTAGCAGAGTTTGAAGATGCATTTCATCAAGCTGCTCGCGTTATCGCATCCGTACCAGGATATATTGACCATTCTATTCATCGATGCGTTGAAACGGATACAAAATATATGATTATTGTCGAGTGGGAAACTATCGAAAGCCATATGGTGAACTTTGTTCAATCTTCATTATTTGAAGAGTGGGACAAACAAATGGGACGTTTTTTCGAACCCAACATAACAATGGATCATTATATAACTGTTCAAACCTCTAAACATTGACATTCCGATTCAAAAAGCTTATTCTTAACTTAGCACCCTATCCATCACCATTTCGCTTGTTGCGGGACACTTAACCAGTTCGGAATGGATAGGGTGTTTTTCTGTGTTAAATGTTAAAAACATGTGTTAGATAATAAAGCCGCTCGTTTCTATTTATAGAAACGAGCGGCTTTTCTTACTTTGCTTCACTTTGATCTGTAAATACCTTTAATCCTTTACGTCGTCTCCAATAATAAACTGCATAGCATAGCAGGACAAAAGGAATTCCACAATACAAAGCAATACGCTGGCTTGGATCAAATGCCAATCCTACGCAAGATGCTAAGCATAATAAGAATGCAAGAATTGGAACAATAGGATAAAGTGGCGCTTTATAGACCAGCTTCCCTACATCATTTCCTTCTTTAATATACTTGCGGCGGAACATATACTGAGAAGCTGCAATACTCATCCAAACAGCTACTACTGCAAATCCTGATATACCGACTAATACCATATACACTGTATCAGCTGCAAAAACGCTAGTTAAAAGTGATAAGCAAGCAACCGCCATACTTACAATTAAAGCATTTAATGGTACTCCTTTTGACGTCACCTTTCCAAGTGCAGGGGAAATCATATTTTGCTTAGACAAAGACCAAAGCATGCGAGCACACGCATACAATCCTGAATTGGCAATCGAAAGCAGTGCTGTTAAAATAACAAAATTCATGATATCAGCAGCGTATGGAATACCTATGCGCGCAAATACCGTAACAAAAGGACTCTCTGTCACTCCGGCTTCCTTCCATGGAATAAGTGCGGACAGCACAAAGATAGCTCCAATAAAAAAGAAGAACGTTCGCCACACAATGTTGCGAATGGACTTTGGGACGTCACGCTCTGGGTTTTCACTTTCTCCTGCTGCTATTCCTATTAGCTCTGTACCTGAAAATGCAAAACTAACAGCGACCATCGTGGCTAAGACTGGCGTAAATCCATTCGGAAACATACCGCCTTCTCCTGTAAAGTTAGAAAAGAGTGGCGCAGACTGCCCCTCGATTGAAATAAAACCGAAAATAGCCATTCCTCCAACTATAATAAATACAATAATTGCTACTACTTTAATAAGAGAAAACCAAAACTCTGATTCAGCAAAAAAGCGAACTGACATTGCGTTACATACAAAAATGGTAATCGCAAATAATACGCTCCAAATCCATACCGGCGAATCTGGAAACCAGCGCTGCATTAATAGTCCTACTGCAATAAACTCTGATCCTACGGTGACAACCCAAGTTAACCAATATAACCACCCTACAGCAAATCCTGTTCCTGGTCCGATAAACTTTGTAGCATACACCTGAAATGAACCTGCATGTGGCATAGCTACGCTCAGCTCACCTAAACAAAGCATCACCAAATACATAATAAAACCACCAACTAAATAGGCAAGCATTGCTCCTCCCGGACCAGCTTGTCCGATTGTATAACCAGAACTCAAAAATAAACCTGTTCCAATTACACCTCCGAGCGAAACCATAAATAAGTGACGGCTTTTCATCGTCCGTTTTAAATCATTTTGTCCTTCATGTTGTGCCATTAACTTCACTTCTTTCCTTCTATCTTTCCCAACATTCGTTTACTCACTTTTCCTTATAACTATTTTCACGAAAAGCAAGTATTCCTATCAGAATCATTGTTTGATTATAACATTTTTCTGATTTTTTACAACATTTCATGAATACAAAATATAAAGATAACGTTTTCAGATAAAATACATAAAAAAAAACGCTAGCTTTTAGCTAACGTTTTTATTTTCATCCGTTGTATACCAAATGAACTTTCCAGTATAACCATAGATAATAGCAATAATGATAGAAACAAAACTTAACCACATAAATGGTAGATAAGCGAATGTTGATACACCTAAGATTGTAGCTAAAAAGATACCATTATCAGTCCATGGAACCATACCCGAGGTTAACGTTCCTCCTACTTCGGAGTTACGCGCTAATACAAGTCGATTGATTTTTAGACGGTCATAGCTATCTTGCATAATCTTTGGCGTTAAAATAAGCGATACGTACATAGCACAACCAAAAATATTCCCTAATAAACCTGTAAAAATCGTAGCAGTCGTCACGTTTCCTGCATTTGTTAAAAACTGTTCAAATTTAGAAAGAAGTACTTTGAGTACACCTAACTCTTCTAGAAGACCTCCAAAGCCTAACCCAAAAATAATAACAATAATTGAACCAACCATACTCTCAATCCCACCGCGGTTGAGTAACTCTGTTATAAACGTTATGTCTGACTCGATGGAAAACCCGCTATAAGCTGAATTAAAAGCACTTGATACGCTTAAATCCTGAAAAAGCACTCCCCATATTACACCCAGTAAAGAACCCACTGCAATTGATGGTAGTGACGGCTTTTTTAATGCTAATAACACAATAACAACAACCATTGGAATAAGCATCCACACGTTGATTTGGAACACGTCATGTAAAGATGATTTTAAAAACTCTACTCGCTCACTATCAAAGTTATTACCACCATACATAAATCCAGCAATGGTAAACAAAATAGATGTAACAATGTAAGCTGGAATATCTAAGTAAAGCATTGCTCGCACATGAGCAATTACATCTACTTTTGCCATAGAAGCAGACAAGATTGTACTGTCAGATAGCGGAGATAGCTTGTCTCCGAAATATGCACCCGAAATAACTGCACCAGCTACGAGTGGTAGAGGCATTCCCATTCCTTCCCCTATTGCCATCATTGCAATACCTGCTGTCCCTACTGTTCCCCATGATGTACCCGTTGCAACAGAAGTGATTGAACAAATAACTAAAGTGGCTAATAAAAAGAACGTAGGATTAATAAACTCTAAACCATAATAAATTAATGATGGAACGATTCCTCCAGAAATCCATGTTCCAATTAGAGCGCCTACTGCTAATAAAATTAGAATAGCTTCTAACCCGTTCCCAATCCCTTTTGTAATCGCTTTCTGTAAAAAATTATATTTATATCCTAAGCGAATACCTAGCGCAATAACGATAAACCATGATATAAAGAGCGCTAATTGGATGGGAAGTTCGAAAATGAGTGCAAATGAAACGACAACCGCTAGAAATAAAAGTAACACGATTACAATTTCACCAATTGAAGGTAACCTTGGTGTTTTCAAAATCAAATCCCCCTAAACTTATGACTTGAATACTAAATGGCTGCAGGATGTAAAAGCGCATACATCTTTTGATAAAAATGTATAATTTGAACAAATTTATGTAAATATACCGTCCGTTCATTCACCTTTTCACATTTAAAAAGGCCATTTTTACCCCATGTAATATTCACTATTTTCACAAGGCAAATAGTACCACAACCTTGTAGAATCATTCAAGACTTTATTTATATTGACTTCTTCACATCTTTTGAAAAGGATAAAAATATGTAACAAGATCTTGTGCATAATGCACAATTGTTTCACCCTTATTTATTGGTGGGTAAGCTGTCGTAAGCGTATTTTTTCTCATAGAATAATGTCCATCTTGTAAAATCCAAGGGTCATGAAAAAGTTTCCCTCGAAAAACTTTCTTTTTGTACACGGTAAAGAGACGGTCCCTGTTTGTTAACCACTCATCCACAGTTCCTTCTTTTGTATGATAAGGAGCTGATATAGGCTTATACGTCAACAATATCTCTTCCTGTTGAAACCCTTTATGCTTCCTTGTACATTCAAAGTTGATCGAATCCTTATATTTATTAACCATTATGTCAGCATGTAGATAAGGTAAATGAAAGAAGCGTCTAGCAATCCATACCGCAAGAGCATTCGTTGCGTCTAAACTAAAAAAATAAACACCCCGTTCGCCTTGATACTTCACATATGTTCGTACATTCAATTCATGAAGTTGAGATATGCATGGGACAGACGGCGTACCTTTAAAGCGAATGCCTGTCATTGTAAAAGGAACAAGTGAAATAAACGCCTTCCCTTCAAATGTATCTATTGTTAAAGGCTCTGGTAAAAGTTTTTGTAGCTCTTTTGCAGAAACGGGCCAATGTATAAATAATAGATTTCTCCAAACTTGTTTCATCAGCCAATTGCTTTCCATTATCAACACCTCTTTTCAACTCTAGATAGCTTTTCTTTAGTATACACTCCCATCATTTTTAAAATGACGAAAGCTTGTCTATTTACTACTTCTAAATTCTATTGCCTTGCATACTACTAATTAATAACGAGTAAAAAGGAGTGGCTTAGGTATGATGCTATATGATTTAAACAATAAACTTTATTATCAAGTATTTAATTCAGCTCAGCCTAAAATGACCGATTCACACCAAGGAAGAAGCTGGGGATACGTAAAGAAGCTTGTGAATGGAAAACCAATTAAATTCTGGCTAGACTATACGTGGGGACGCTTTATGTACTTTAGTTATAATGAAAAATGGTATCGAGTTGAATACTTGCAATCAAATGATAAAAAACAAGTATCTGATTTATTTAATGGTGCTTTAATTGATTTAATTTTAGAGGGAGAAGAGCTTAATCTAGTGCGCGGAACTTATGAAAATCGTCGTCTTTTATTATAATACAAAAATAAAAACACGGACTAAACCGTGTTTTTACTCATTTTCTGCTTCTGTTCGAGGCGTAATTAAAATTTCTACTCGGCGGTTTTTCTTCTTGCCTTCATTCGTTTCATTCGAGGCTACGGGCTTAAATTCACCAAATCCTTTTGCACTAAACATACTTGGGTTTAAGCGATTATTTTCTAGAATAACCTTCATGAAATTAATCGCTCTCATAACGCTAAGCTCCCAATTTGATTGAAAACCTGCATTGCGTATCGGTACATTATCAGTATGACCACTAATGATAATATTACGAGGAGGATCCATCACGAGCAAGTTTGAAATTTCTTTTGCAAGACTTATATCTTCGGATCGAACATCCGCTCTTCCAGATGCAAAAAAGACGTTATCGCGAATTGAAATTAGTAGCCCTTCATCTGTTAGTGAGGTCTGCAACTCGTCTTTAAGACCATTTTGCTCAATATATGTATTTACTTTTTGTTGAACAGTCAATAATTCTTGCTGATCTGCATCGTGAGAACTCTTCTGCTTGTTTTCTTCTGTTAACGGCTTTTCTCCTTCTTTTTCAGTTGGGTCCATTCCATTATCTCTTGCTACATTTTTTCCCGTCGGGTCTTCAGCAGGGAGATTTTCTTCTTTAGGAGTAGGTGGTGTTTGAAACTCTAACACACCTGTTCCCCCTTCAAACATTTCATTAAAGGCTTTTGATAAAGCTTGAAACTTTTGAGCATCAACCGAGCTAATGGCAAACAAAACAATAAATAAGGCAAGTAATAGCGTTAATAAATCCGCGTATGGCAATAGCCAGCTCTCATCAACATGAGCATCCTCTTTTTGTTTTCGCGAACGCTTCTTACTCATTTTCAACCACTTCGCTTTCCTGCAATAGCTTCTTACGCTCAGCTGTTGGCAAATAGGATGCAAGCTTTTGTTCAATCACTTTAGGTGTTTCGCCTTCTAGTAAAGAAAGAACACCTTCAATCATCATATATTTAATTTTGGCTTCTTGCTTAGACTTCCGTTTTAATTTGTTAGCAAATGGATGCCAAAAAACGTATCCCGTAAAAATACCTAGTAATGTGGCAACAAACGCAGCGCTAATAGCATGTCCTAAACTAGTTGTGTCAGCCATGTTTCCTAAAGCGGCAATCAAGCCAATGACTGCTCCAAGTACTCCTAAACTAGGTGCATATGTACCTGCTTGTGAAAAAATAGCTGCGCCAGCCTGATGGCGGTCTTCCATCGCTTCAATTTCTTCAGACAGCACGTCTCTAATGTAATCTGCGCTTTGTCCATCAATTGCTAAATTTAATCCATTTTGTAAGAAGGGGTCTTCCACCTCTGCTGTTTTTGCTTCTAATGATAATAAGCCTTCTTTTCGAACAACCTGTGCCCATTCAGAAAACATAAACACAAGATCTTTTGGCGTAGCCATTTTTGGCTCTTTAAAAAGAACGCCAAATAACTTAGGTACCCTTTTTATTTCACTTGTGGGGAACGCAATGACCACCGCCCCGATTGTGCCTACAATAATGATTAAAATGGCCGCAGGATTTATTAAAACTGTTGGGCTGACACCTTTAAGAAACATCCCTACCATTAGTGCAATCAGTGCTAAAATCAAACCCAAAAAAGATGTTTTATCCATTTCTATGTCTCCTATCTTTGTCCGCTCAATGCATCGTGGTTTTAGTATACCTGTCTTTTATTTCGACATTTAAAACGAAATTTTGAATACTTTTTCTATTTTTCTTAAAATAAATGTCAGTACCAGAGTGCTTCCCTAAGAATTTAAAGGTTTATATAAGATAGCTATTTCAACATAAAAAGGCCATCTGCTTTTAATAACGAACTAAGAGCAGATGACCTTCATACATAATTTTTATATTTATTTTTTACTTTGCGATACAAGCGATAGACGTGTCTTGTTAGATTTAATAAAGATGGTGAAATCGCAAGGTGGTACTTTTTTATAATAGGCACATAGATTTTGTGATAAGCTTTCACCAAATCCGTCCACTTTTTATCAATGCCTTCTTTATAGAAATCCGAAATATCAACTACGTATCCGCGCCCATCTTTCATCATTACGTTTTTCCCATGAACATCAAAGGGATTGAGTCCTCTTAATTTAGCATAAGCTAATGCTTCGTTTACATCGTCTATAACTGTTAACGGAATTATAACCCGCTTTTGAACTGCTTCGTATAGCGTAATGCCTTGTAGCCTCTTTAGAATTAAGTAGTTATTTGTATAATAATAAAGCTGAGAATAAGCAGGGTGCTTTCCTAATTTTTTATAGACATTTGCTTCTTTTTTTACCTCTTCAAACGCTCGACCATATACTTTCACTACTAGACCTTCATATAAAGGGTGATAAAAAACAGCTGCGTAGTTGCCTTTTCCAATTAAGATCCATTCATCAGGTACATACTCGACTACAACAGGGTCATGTTCATTTTCACTTTTAATGATTAAGTTAGGCAGTAAGGATGTTTCAACAAGTTCAATAAATTGATTCAGTAGTTTATCCATAAGCTCCTCTATCTGTACCTTTCATAATAGATGCACTTAATGATAGATTTCAATGAGTTTAATGTCAATACGTTAGTGTAGCAATAGTTAGAAAGTCTCTTACAAAGACGTTACAATCGGTAATTTTTCTTTTGTTATCACAATAGAGAAAGGTTCTTTCATCTCCAATAAGATTTCTCCCTTTGGATGAATGATAGAACGCACTTTTTTTATATCAAAGGACGTTACAATCGGGAGGACAATTGCCCTTGCCATAGTCATAACATACTCCATTTGAGCCTCAGTTTCTGCAATCATACCAAACGGTAAGTACAGATGCTTTGGTATGTCTACGTTTAAGTCTAAACAAAAGCGCTCAGGTAAAAACTCATGAGGCTCTAAAAAATAAGCTTCATTTCGATGAAGGCTATAAGGACTAATAAAAATCGTTTCATTTTTTTTAAACACATAGTTATCAACTTGAACAGTTTCTACCGCTTGTTTTCCAAATAACCAAATTGGAGGATAGAGCCTCAGCGACTCTAAAATAACCATACGCATGTATTCATCTTGCTCATGACCTTTTAGCAGCTGAACATGTCGTAGAATATCCTCATGCTCACAAAGCGTATACATTAGCCAGCTGCATGCATTACAAATTAAGTCATACGTGATAAAGAATCGCTGAAGAATACCAGATTCATCTTCATTAACAAGTGTATCGTAAATATAACGCTGTTCATCCACTAATTGATTATCATAACGAGATTGAAGACAGGAAACAACGCCTGCTATAGCATCTGTCTCTATCTGATTTTGCTTTCCCACTTTCGGAAGGCGTACTTTTACCATTGAAGGTTGATGTCTTTTAGTGCGTAGCTCAGCTATCTTCTTCAAATGGGTTGTCAAGTCATGATTTTGGGTTACACCAAAAAAGCTATGTGCTAACAACCATAGTGCCAACTCTTGCACTTCTTCATTAAATATTCTTAAACTTCCACTTTTCCATAAAGATAAGTACGATTGTATAATCGTACGATGATCAATTCGACAGGTAGAAAAATGCTTTTTTACAAAAGAAGATTTTATATTTGGCATTCCCAACAAAAAATTAAATTCAAATAAATCATGAACATGAAGTGCTCGAACAACATTTTTAATCCCTACATCTACAAAGCTATTGTTTTTTGTAAATACAACATCTTTTACCATTTGAGGATTTGTTGTTAAGTAAAATTTTCGGTGACCTAGCCGAAAACGTGTTGTCTCCCCATACTCACTGAGATGGCGCAAAAACAAAAGCGGACTTTCTTGAAAATCTTTCAAATGGCCTGTCATACGATAGGTTGACGGGCCTTGTATTCCTTTCATATCCATCACTTCTTTCTATGGAATTAGTAGTTACTAATTGCTTCCGCAAAATACTAGATGGTTTATGCAACGTATAATTAAAAAAGAGTAGTCCACTAAAGACTACTCTTTTTCACAAATAGATATGCTATTGTTTCAGAAATTGTTTTAAGATTCCATATTAACCCATACACTTTTTACTTCTGTATAGTTATCAAGCGCATAACTACCCATTTCTCTTCCAATCCCAGACTGTTTATAGCCACCGAACGGACTAGCTGCATCAAATACATTGTAGCAGTTAACCCAGATTGTTCCCGCTTTAATACCGTGAGCTATATGGTGAGCTTTCTTCAAGTCTTGTGTCCACACGCCCGCTGCTAATCCGTATGCCGTATCGTTTGCCTTAGCAATTAAGTCATCTAAATCATCAAATGGCATAGCTGCAACAACAGGACCAAAAATTTCTTCTCGTGCAATTGTCATGGAATGATCAACATCGGCAAAGATTGTCGGCTCCACAAAATACCCTTTTTCAAACGGAAGCGAACCTCCTGTTAATACTTCCGCTCCTTCTTCTACACCTTTATCAATATATGACTTGACTCGCTTCTGTTGCTGTGCAGACACAAGCGGGCCCATTGTCGTATCTTCTATTAATCCATTACCCTGTTTAATTACCTTAGACTGTGCCACTAAGTCTGCTAGCACATTATCATATAATTTTTTTTGTACGTATAATCGACTTCCTGCACAACAAACTTGTCCTTGGTTGAACATTACACCTGCCAGCGCTCCCGGAACAGCTTTTGATAAATCTGCATCAGGTAAAATGATATTTGGAGATTTGCCTCCAAGCTCAAGCGTTACTTTCTTTAGGGTTTCACTCGCTTGCTTCATAATCGACTTTCCGACCGCTGTTGATCCCGTAAAGGCAATCTTATCTACCTGTAAGTGGTTTACAAGCGGTTCGCCTGCCGTTTTACCAAATCCCGGAACGACGTTTAGCACTCCTTTAGGAAAGCCTGCTTCCTCAGCAAGACCCGCTAGATAAAGAGCTGATAAAGGCGTTTGTTCTGCTGGTTTCAGTACAATTGTACAACCGCTAGCTAAGGCAGCACCCAGCTTCCATGCTGCCATAAGCAACGGGAAATTCCAAGGGATAATTTGGCCAACCACTCCTAGTGGTTCATGACGCGTATAGTTAAAGTATGCACCTTGTACAGGAATAGTTTGTCCAACAATTTTCGTTGCCCAACCAGCATAGTATCTAAAATGTTCAATAGCTAAAGGAATATCTGCATTTGATGTTTCACGAATTGGTTTCCCATTATCGAGCGTTTCTAATTGAGCAAGTTCAAGTTTATGTTCTTCCATGAGGTCAGCAAGCTTATAAATTAAACGACTTCTTTCCGCCGCAGACATTTTTGTCCATGGTCCATTGTCAAAAGCTTCACGAGCTGCTAACACAGCACGATCAATATCTTCAGCATTCCCTTCAGCTACATCTGCTAACTTTTCACCAGTTGCAGGGTTTACTGTTTCGAATGTCTTTCCAGATGCCCCTTCCACCCATTGGCCGTTAATATATAGCTTCTTTACACCTTGTAAAAATTGCTTCAGTTTTGGACTTACCTCAACTTGTTTTGCTCCAATATTTTGCATCAAATCCATACCTCCTTCAATTTTAGAAAGCGTTACCAAGAATTAGTTTACACTACCCTTTTCAAAAAAATCAACTGATATGTCATATTATTTAGAAATTTTAATCTTCTCACACAAAAGAGAGTGATACATAGCTAAATGATTTACTTTCAAAAAAGAATCATGACTTTTTCTACAGTCGCTAGGTTGTAAGAATAAGTTCATTCCATTGCGCTGCGGACACTCGCTTTCCACAGGAAGGAAATGCAGTCTCCTTGCTACGAGATTTCAGCTTGCTTTCCTTCTCCTCGTAAGTCTCGTGCTCTACACTTCATTCAACTATTCTATTTAAAAAGTTTTTAAACAAAAAATATCCGAGTGATCGAAAGTAGTTAACTCGCGATCACTCGGATAAATCATTAGCTGAAATACTTATGTCCCAACTTTTTTATGCTTCTGCCGTTTCAGGCGAAATTGTTTTATCATTATAAACTGTTGTATCTAATTCTTTTGTTACTTTACTAGTTATAACACCTGCTGTCATACTTCCACTTACGTTCAATGCTGTACGTCCCATGTCGATAAGAGGTTCTACTGAAATAAGCAATCCTGCTAACGCAACCGGTAAGTCTAGTGCAGATAAAACAAGAAGTGCCGCGAATGTTGCACCTCCACCTACACCTGCTACTCCAAACGAGCTAATAGCTACGATGGCAATCAGTGTGGCGATGAACGATGGTGATAAAGGATTAATACCTACCGTTGGTGCAATCATAACGGCTAACATTGCTGGATAAATACCCGCACAACCATTTTGACCAATCGATAAACCAAATGATCCTGCAAAGTTTGCAATTCCTTCTGGAACGCCAAGCTGTCTTGTTTGCGTGTTCACATTTAACGGTAATGCACCTGCACTTGTACGCGATGTGAAAGCAAATGTTAAAACTGGAAATGCTTTTTTTACATACGTAACCGGGTTTACACCAACAAGCGTTAGTAAAAGTAAATGAACTGCAAACATTGCTGCTAACGCTACATAAGACGCAATAACAAATTTACCAAGCTTGACGATGGCATCAATATCACTCGTAGCAATTGTCTTTGTCATAATGGCTAATACACCATATGGCGTTAAACGCAATATTAATGTAACAACGCGCATCACAATTGCATAAATCATATCAATAATTTTTGAAAAGAGAGCCGCTTCTTCTGGTTTTTTACGCTTTACGCCTAAATAAGCAATTCCAATAAATGCAGCAAAGATAACTACTGCGATTGTTGAAGTTGGTCGTGCTCCGGTTAAATCTAAAAATGGATTTGCAGGCAACAATTCAATGATTTGCTGTGGAATTGTTTGGGCTTGCATTCCCGACAAGTTCTCTTCTAATGCTGCTCCACGCTCAGTTTCAGCTGCACCTTGTTCAATCTGTACAGCTTCTAAATTAAATCCTGTTGTTGTCACAATCCCAATTGCTGCTGCAATGGCTGTTGTTCCAACTAAAATTCCAATAATTAGACCACTGATTTTCCCAATGTTACTCGTTAATTTTAAACGAGTGAACGCCGCCACAATTGAAACAAACACAAGTGGCATAACAATCATCTGTAAAAATTTAACATAACCACTACCAACAATACTAAACCAATCTGATGTTTGAGCTGTCACTTCTGATGTTGGTCCATATACAAATTGAAGAGCAAATCCAAATACAATTCCAAGTCCTAAAGCTGTGAATACACGCTTTGAAAATGAAACGTATTTTTTTTGCATCATATATAAACCAGCGATTAATGCCAGCATGATAATGATGTTAAGAATAACTAATAATGAAGTCAAAATAATTCCTCCTACAATACTTTCCAAATATAAGTCTCCTTTATTTATATTATAACAATTCCAATAAGTCAACTCGGTTTTCGTTTTTTTTACTATTTTTTCACTTTAATTGTTTGTCATTGTTCATATTTATTATCATTAAAGGTTCAACATAAAAAAACACCCCTTGATTAAGGGGTGTTTTTGCATATGTATTTACATTTCATACAATTCATTTAGCCACCTAACAAATAAATGCTTTGGGAGCTCTAAGTAGTGTAAATCCGTATATTGTATATCAGATAATGTTGTACCTCTTGACATGTAATAATACCACTGCCAACCAATATCTTTTGCGATAGCATACGATCTCGCCAAGTCTTGGCGTGCATCAGGCTGTTGCATATCACTCATCCACTGCTTTTCATCTGCATCGTATTCATAGTAATGTAACGTAAATTTGTCACACCAATAAGCGAGCTCTTGATGCGAAAACATATTTTCATCATCACAAACTTGTAACAATAACATTCTTAGATTCTCAGGCGTATATGGCAATATAATCTTTTGATATGCATCTCTCATTCTTTTACCCTTCCTGCTTCACTTATTTCTTTTATTACATCATGTCCATGAAACTTTATCAATAAGAATTCGATAACGGTTTGATTACTTTTCTTTTACAACCTCTTGTCAATTTTATAATTTTAGACATAAAAAAATAGCATTTTCCCTAAAACACCCATACTAAATAGGAATATTTGCCCTTTTTTTATTTTTATGAATATTATAAATTTTAAGTTGTATCTATAATTTCCCAAAGGAGGAACACAATGAAAAAAACAAAAAAGACAATTGTTTCCGTTGCTTTAGCAACAAGCTTAGCCCTTTCAATATCTAGTACATATACTGCAGCTGCTCCTGTCGCTCAGTCTTCATCGAGTCAAGCTTACAATGCGGTAGATAAAAAGGTTCTCAACAAAATCAATGTAGATAACATCTACAATGATATTGAGTATTTAGCAAAAACGCCTCGTGTAGCTGGAACTGCGGCTGAGCATAAAGCAGCTTGGTATATCCAGAAAAAATTAAAGTCATTTGGTTATAAAGCAAACGTCGAGCCATTTACATTCGTTGGTTATACTGAAGCATCTAAAGTTGAACTTTCAGCAGATGGGACAAGCTATTCTCCTAGCTCTTTCACATACAGCGTAAACGGTAATGTCAGCGCTGAAGTTGTTTATGCTGGTCTTGCAACAAAAGAAGAGTTAGCGACTCAAGACTTAACAGGTAAAGTTGCACTGATTCAACGTGGTTCTATTAGCTTTGGTGAAAAAGTGTTAAATGCAGCCGAAAAGGGAGCTAAAGCCGTAATTATTTATAATAATGCTGATGGTGAGTTAAACGGAACGCTTGGTGGAGCTAATGATAGTTATGTGCCAGCTGTAGCTTTATCAAAAGCAGAGGGTGAACAGCTTCTTGAAAAAGTAAAAGCAGGCACTCTAACGGCTACTGTAAATATTGAAGGTGCTGAAGTTAGCGAACGTATTTCATATAACGTAACCGCAACAAAATCACCAACTGAAAAGAAACGTAACACGGATGATATTATCGTAATTGGGGCTCACCATGACTCAGTTGAGGGTGCGCCTGGTGCAAACGACGACGCATCTGGAACAGCAATGGTTATTGAATTAGCTCGCGTATTAAAGTCTCTACCAACAGATACAGAGCTACGCTTTGTAACATTTGGAGCTGAAGAACTTGGCTTAATTGGTTCTCAAGAGTACGTGGATGGTTTATCTCACGATGAGAAAGATCGTATCGTTGGTATGTTTAACTTAGATATGGTTGGTAGTCGCGATGCTGGTGACTTAGTATTGAAAACAGCAGATGGAAAAGCTAACTTCGTAACAAAATTAGCTCAAGCCTCAAGCCTACGTCTAAATGGTGCTGCTACTCCATATTCAGAAGGTGGACGCAGTGACCATGTGCCGTTCGCAGAAGCGGGCATCCCTGCTGCACTATTTATTCACGATCCAGCTGAGCCATGGTACCATACTCCAGAAGATAGCATTGACAAAATCAGTAAAGAAAAACTTCAAGATGTTGCTGAAATTGTAGGAACTGCCGTGTATGATCGCGCTCGACCAGATCATAAAGGACCAAAAGCTCAAAGAGGACAATCATTTAAAGCACCTGAGCTTTATTATCAGCAAGATCTGAAATAAAAATAAGAGAACTCGGTTATAGAACCGGGTTCTTTTTTAATTAAAACATGCTGAAGCATAATAATCCCTTCTATTCTGACGATTATGGTATACTTTTATTGATACAGCTTTTTTGCTGTAGATTTGGTTATTATAAGGAGGAACATAATGAACTTGACGTTTGCTAACAGCTTTTTATCTGTTACCCATTCAAAAGTAAATTCAACTTAATTATGAAAAAGAGGTGAACAATCATTGAGTTTTACGATTGACAATTTAATTTTCCTTTTATCCATTCTTCTAGTTACGGGAGTCCTAACAGCAAAATTCTCTTCTCGTTTAGGTCTACCTTCCCTCGTACTGTTTATTATTGTAGGTATGATACTCAGTCATTACGTCTACTTTGACAACGCTCTTTTAGCACAAGGTGTCGGAATAATTGCTCTCATTATCATTCTATTTGATGGTGGTATTCAAACGAAGTGGACTGACGTCAAAAGCGTTGCTCGCCCTTCTATTTCTCTTGCTACATTAGGGGTTTTAATTACAACTGTTGTAACCGGTGTGTTAGCAAAGTATATTTTGGATGTTACTTGGCTAGAGGGCTTATTATTTGGAGCAATTGTTGGCTCTACTGATGCAGCAGCCGTTTTTTCCGTTTTAGGATCCAAAAACATTCGTCAAAAGCTCACGTCAACTTTAGAAGCAGAGTCAGGTTCTAATGATCCAATGGCGATTTTCTTAACTGTTTCAATTATTGAACTAATCCAAGTACCTGAATCACCTATCTTTACTCTTTTCCTCGATTTTTTCTGGCAAATGGGAATGGGATTAATAATGGGACTAGTGCTAGGAAAAGCTTCTGTATGGATTATTAATCGCATTAATTTAGACTCGTCCGGCCTTTATCCAGTATTATCTCTTGCTTTAGCAGCTTTAACATATGGTGTCACTGCTTTTATTGGAGCGAGTGGCTTGCTAGCTGTTTACATAATGGCTGTTATTATCGGAAATTCCCATTTAACGTATCGTCATGCTATTGTACGATTTAATGAAGGATTTGCCTGGATGATGCAGATTCTTATGTTCATTATTTTAGGACTACTCGTCTTTCCTAAAGAACTTATCCAGGTTACATGGCAAGGTATTTTACTGTCGTTTTTATTAATGCTCGTTGCTCGACCATTAGGTGTTTTCATCAGCATGCTCTTTAGCAAATATACACTGAAAGAGCAGCTATTCATTTCGTGGGGAGGGTTAAAGGGAGCTGTTCCCATTGTTTTAGCTACATACCCAATGATGGCTGGTCTTGAAAACAGTGCGCTTATCTTTAACGTGGTATTCTTCGTTGTTCTTACTTCTGCGTTATTGCAAGGAGCAACAATTTCTCCGCTTGCTAATTACTTGAATTTTTCAGATGGTGAAAAAGAAGTAGTCCCACACAGCTTAGAACTTGTTTCTATGGGAAAAACTAATAATGAGATGATTGAGCTGAAGCTAGTGCCAGATGCTGCAATTTCCGGAAAATCACTTGAAGAAATTCCCTTACCGGAAGACATTTTAATTACAGCTGTTATACGTGAAGAAAAGCTAATTACACCTCGCGGAAATACTAAGATCTTCTCTGGGGATACTCTATATGTTCTTGTATCTAAAAAGAAACGCGAGCGCGTTACAGAATATTTTCAAAAGAAAAAGAACCCTTCTGAAGAGGAAGTATCTACACTTTAAACAAACAAAGGCACCTCCTATTTTAAAGGAGTGCCTTTGTTTGTGTTTTCCTTTTGCATTAAATAAAGGGATTCATAGTTTGGATGATGCTTTAAAAGCTCTGAAATTGTAACAAAACGATATCCTTTTTCTTTTAACTCAGGCAGTATTTGTTTTAGTGCTTGAACTGTTTGCGTACGATTTCCACCTGTATCGTGAAACAAAACAATATCTCCAGAGCTTGCATTTTTCAATACTTGATGAACAATTCTGTCTACACCAGGATTTCTCCAATCAAACGTGTCTTGATGCCACGACCATAATACAACCGTATATTGTTGGTTTTTAGCTGCTTTCACCACTTTATCGTCATAGTAACCAGTAGGAGGCCTAAAGAGATAAGGTTTAATACCTGTTACCTGCTGAATTCTTTCATCAGCCTTTTCGATCTCTCCTTCTATTTTTGCAGTATCTTGACCGCGAACTTCTAGATGACTATACGTATGATTTGCGAGTTCATGCCCTTCTTTAATCTCTCTTTTTGCAATTGTAGGATATTGAGTAACTCGGTCACCTACAACAAAAAATGTAGCTTTTGCATTGTATTCCTTTAGTAAATCTAGAATAAGCGGCGTATATGTCGGATCTGGCCCATCATCAAACGTTAATGCGATAATCTTTTCTTCACTTGTTGGAACTTCCCAAACAATATCACCTTTTTTCTCATAGTAAAAGCGACTTTTTTTTGCTGCTTGTCCGTTCGATGCACCGGCGAAAAAGAGAAATACGCAAAGAAACAAAAGACTTTTTTTCATACGCTTACCTTCTTTCTTGTTTCTCTATTTGATCTTGCTCTAGCTGTGATATGACAATGGCTCGTAAGTCATTGTCAAAGAATGATTCACTGCACACGTATGAATGTTCTAACGACTCCTCTTGTTTCGGCTTTTCGTTCACTCAATATCCACTCTCTTTCTGTTTAGAATGTTCTTTTAGGTTCTCCCAAATACATGAAAACAAATCGATAAAAACGCAGGTAATGCGTTTACTTTTAATGGAATGGGGAAAAATGTAAGAAATCGAATGTCATGAGCATTTAAGATTGGTTTTGATAATTTCACTTCAGATAAAGGAGACTGTGTATGACCTATCGAATAGTAATAGTAGCTCTGTTTATCTTTACGCTTAGTGCCCTTCAAATAAAAACAAATATATCCCCTTTAGCACATGAGCAAGAAAACGTAAGGGAGAATGCATCCAGTCATCAAGGTTTTTCAATAGAGGTATTACCTAACTATGAATTACAAAAAGAAGAAGAGGGAAAAGACATCATTTTCTCGACTCAATCCCCTCATACGTGGATGAGAATTCAAGTCTTAAAAGTCGATACAACAAATACGCTTACATCGGTCAATTCAGCTACATCTACTTTTGAAGAACAATTTGGAAAAGCTAAAATGATTGCCGACCAGCACCACATTAAGAAGCCACTCATTACTGCTTTTGAAGCCTATACTCATCAAGAAAAAGCATCCTTATATATCGTAAAGGTTCCTAGTAGAGCACAAATACTCATTATTACAACCAACGTAAAAAGAAATTCACCTGATGAACAACAATTGTTCGATATGATTAATAGCATTCAGTTAAAGGAGAGGTAGCGTGCAAAAATATCTGTTAATTCTTTTGACAGCGTTTATGCTGACAGCCTGTGGAACAGCACAAGAAAACTCTAAGTCTGATGACTCTTCTCTGAGCACAAGTGATCAAGTTCCAAAAGAGAGATCACCCAAAGAATCCTCAGATACTTCATCTGATGAACAAACCATTCGACTTCCTGAGCAAATGCTGACGTATGAAAACGAAGGTATGCAAGAGGAGAAAATGGGATTTTTAAAAACTAGTGAAAATCAAAAGTATTCTTTATATGTCCTAGAAGGATATACGTTTACAGAAGAAGAACCTCGAAAAGATGTCATCTACTACGATGCTAATGATGCTTTGTGGATGCGTATTGAAGTTCTCCCTAATAACGTGGACTGGGATAAGATAGAGCAAGAAGCCATAAAAGGATTAGAAGCTGTATCTGCTGATGTTCAAAAAAACTCTGTCACATCCTATAATGAGGATCTTTCATTTCGCAGTGTATATTCAGCCAGCAACGACAAGGATCGTACTACTTCGTACTTAGTGAAAGAATCTGACAAACGTCCGGCTATGCGACTTACCATTTTTACTCCGGTTGAAACAGAAAATGTTAATGCCTTTTTAGAAATGACTCGCTCAATCGAGAATTTATAAAGGAAAAAGCCGAACAGTTTTGTTCGGCTTTTTCCATCTATTTTAAATTCATTAACTTGGTTTTCAAGTCTGATTCCATCTGATAAAGCTCCGCTTCTGCTTCTGTTCGCTTCGTGCGGCCTTCCTCTTGAATTTTCAATACTTCTTCAAGCGTAGTAATTAAATCTGATTGTGTTTGTCTAAGCGTTTCAATATTCACGATTCCTCGCTCGTTTTCTTTTGCCACTTCAATTGTATTTTGCTTTAACATTTCTGAATTACGCGTTAATAAATCGTTTGTTGTTTTAGATACTTGCTTTTGAGCTTCCATTGCGGCTTTTTGTCGCAACAACGTAGTAGCAATCACCACTTGATTTTTCCAGAGGGGAATTGCTGTCAAGATAGAGCTTTGAATTTTTTCTACAAGCGTTTGATTTACTTCTTGAATCAAACGAATTTGTGGTGCGCTTTGAACGGCAATCTGTCTACTTAGCTTCAGATCATGAACCCGCTTTTCTAAGCGATTAATAAATTGGCTCAAATCATTTACTTCCTGAGCCATTAAGTAGTCATTCTTCGCTTTTGCTTCTTGTTGAAGTGCAGGAAGTGCCTCGTTTCGAAGTGACTCCAGGCGGTACTCTGCAGCTCCAATATAAATATTTAACGCATCATAAAACTGCTTATTTTTATCGTACAAGCTATCCAACATCGTAATATCACGATAAAGCATTTGCTTAGAGCGCTCTAATTTGTCTGCAATTTTATCAATTTCAACGTTAATACTTTGATATTTAGTTAATAAATTTTGAATTGGCTTTGACAATCCAGAAAATACTCTCCCGATAAACCCTTTTTTCTTCGTTGTAAAATCATCTGGATTAACCTGACGTATCTTAGACATTAGATCAGCTATTACATCTCCCACAGGACCTGTATCCTTCGTTTGCACATGCTGTAAAACAGACTGTGAGAACTGGGAAAGCTCAGACTGTGCAGCTACGCCATACTGAAGAATAGCCTGCTGGTTTTTATAGTCAATTTGCTCAGCAATCTTTTGTGCTTTTTCCTGATATTCAGGCGCTAAACTATTGTACGTTGAAAGCTGCTTAGCTACCGGTTGATCAGCCTGTGTAGCCAAAGTGGGTGATGCAAACGGATCGTTTAAAAGTTCATCTAGCGATTGGTTTTTTTCCAATTCTTTCATATAAACCCCATCCTTACTTCATTCGATTTATTGGCGCATATTCCTCTTCATTTTGAAAATGTTGCTTTAAAACCTTCATTTCTACATCTAAACTTAGTACATCTTGAGAAAGAGCAGAATTTAAAAGCTGATCGTACTGTGCTGAGAGTTCATGTATCACATTTTCAGCTTCATGAATACTTTCTTTTACATCAATACTTTTAGTAGGTTTAGATAATAAAAATACGTAGCGTTCAATAACCGTCACCGTTGCTTGCAGGTAATTTGTAAAAAATGGCTGAACACTCTTATAACGCTCAGGCTCTTTTTCAACCATATCAACCATGCTCTTTCCTACTCTGTATAGCTTAGAAAGCTCTGTCCACATGTGAATTGATTTTAGCTTAAAGCGAGAACTACTAATAACTTTTAATTGTTTACGCGCTTCCTTTACCTGATGCTTGATATAGGCAAGCTCTTCCCTATACGGGTCTTTATATGCAACTCTAACGCTTTTAAAGATAAAGAATATTCCTGTTAGTGCAGCAGTGCCAAAGCTTAATAAAATGCTGTCACCTACCCCTACATTAAACCCTAAATAACTAATTGGAATCGTAGCTGTACCAACAGTCCATACGATAAACAATCGTTTTAAGAATGTCATTACTTTCACGTCCGCTCACTCCTTATGTTCTCTATTTATGTTTAACATCGTTTTATTTCATTTAGTAAGGTAAGAATATTATACCATTTAACTTCCAGTTCTAAAATAAATTACCTTTATACGTTATATACGAACGAAACGTAAATAAGTTTCAATTCATATAAAAAAGCGAAGGCATGTTTTGCCTTCGCTTTCTTCTTAGTCACGCTTATTGTAATCGTACTGAGAACGATCTACTGGTTTAAAGCCTTCTGGAGTATGGAAACGTAATAAGTCACCGTACACAAGCTTATCGGACAACTCAAGCTTTTGTTTTACCAGTTCATCGTATTTATCATATTTTTTTGCTTCTTCTTCTGGCAATTGCTCACCAGTTTCATTATTGAATACTTTTTGGTCTACTTTTGTAATCTCAGGTGTTACAAAGTCACCGTTTCTGAACGGAACAATTTCCTGATGATCTTTTGAAAGCAAGTCTGTACCAAAGTCAATATAGTCTTTCGTATCAATACCTAGTAGATGCATAACTGTTGGGCGAATATCAACTTGACCACCATACGTATGCTTCACGCCACCTTCTAAACCAGGAGCATGAATAAACAGTGGTACACGCTGTAATTGCGCTTGTTCAAAGTCACCTACATCTTTTCCAAGTACTTCAGACATTGCTCGCTTATGATTTTCAGAAATACCATAGTGGTCACCATACATAACAACCATCGTGTTATCGTATAGACCAGAAGCTTTTAAATCATCAAAGAACTGCTTTAATGCCTCATCCAAATAGCGAGACGTTTGGAAGTATTGGTCAACTGATTTATCGCCTGTAGTATGCGGCTCAATTGTTTGATCTTCCTCATCTAATGGATAAGGGAAATGGTTAGATAGCGTAATAAACTTTGCGCTAAATGGCTGTTTTAATTCTTTTAGATAAGGCATAGAACCTTTAAAGAATGGCTTATCTTCTAAACCATAGTTTAGCGTATCTTCCTCATTCATATCGTAATATGCTGAGTCGAAGAATTTATCGACACCAAATGACTTGTACATTTCATCACGGTTCCAGAATGTCTTACCATTACCATGGAATACTGCATTTGTATAGCCGTTTTGGCCTAAAATGGCTGATCCAGCTTGGTACGTGTTATTTGCTTTTGTTGTAAAAACAGAACCTTGAGGTAATGGGAATATTGAGTTTTCTACCATAAACTCCGCATCCGATGTTTTACCTTGACCTGTTTGATGGAACACGTTATCAAAATAAAGCGTGTTTTTATCATTTCTAAGTGAGTTCATAAACGGCGTAACTTCTTCACCGTTTAATTCATATCCCATCATAAATGTTTGTAATGATTCAAGTGAGATATAAATTACGTTCATATCTTTAGCTTTACCAAAGTATTTTTCATTTGGCTCAGCATAAGTTGCCTTTGCATAGTTTTCAACCTCTGTTACGTCACTGCTGTCAGCTAGAGCTCTTTGCGCTGACGATTTCGAGCTTTGAATAATGTCATAAACTGTATAGTTATATGCACCTAAATATTTAACTAAATAGTTACGGTCAAACGTACGTGTTAAAAGCTGTGGACGATCTGTTTCTGCAATAGCAATATTTGCACTTACAACTAGAACTCCGACTAAAAATACGCTTGTTACAGTACGTTTACTAATTGTTGTAGGTAAATCAAACTTCTTCCACATTACAAGTGCAATTAAAACAAAGAAGTCAATGAAATACAGAATATCTGTTGGCTGAATTAAAGCCATTGCACTTCCACCTAATTGACCAAAGTTATTCGATTGAGTCAAAACAGGTACTGTAATGAAATCATTAAAGAATCGATAATACACAACGTTTGCATACAAAATAAATGATAATAAGAAGTTAATACCTAATAATGCTCGTACCTTTCCTCTCCCTTTAAATAGTAAGGCAAAAGCAAAAAAGATAATTGCTGAACCGAGTGGGTTCATAAATAGTAAAAACTTTTGGATAAAATTCTCAAGACTTAAATTAAATTCAATTTGGTAAACGGCATAAGTTTTAATCCAAAATAACAACACCGCAACTAAAAACAGCGGCAATTGCTTAACAAAAATGTTTTTTCCGTTTGTCATGAGCTGTTTCATATTCCCACCTCTATATCTATTCGAAATTTGAGCTCATTTATTTTAGACGTAAACCTGGATGAATGTTAGTCTAAATTCGTAAAAAGAAATCTCCCTTACAAAAACTGTAAGAGAGCTAAACTGTTCTTTCACATTTTAACTCTTTATAAAAAATTGTCAACACTCTTGTTGTATATTTTATTGAAAACAAGAAAAAATAACTAGTTCATTGCTTTTTCTATTTATATGCCCAGCCTGTACAAACATCTACTTAAAAATAAATTTATTCCTTTGCTTAATTTATTTTTTGATTAAGCATTTTACTACTATTATGTTAAGTTTGCCGATTTAACACGGCGACGATACGTTGAACACAATGAATTGTATTTCTTAGGCCCTTCCTTTTTTTTCTTTAAAGAAAAAACTCTCTATCGCAATTACATTACTAATTATTCTAACGCTAATTCACTATACTGCCTCGTAATTGATCTCAAAGAAAAGTTGATAAAGAAGAGAGACCAAGTGATATTGTTTCCGTCTTCTTTACCCACATAAAATGCAAATAAAACAATAAAAATTTTTTCTTAGCTATTCCTTTATACATATGAATATCAATAATAAAAAGTCGACACGTACTACTTTTATTCTGAAGTAAGAAGACGCTGCGAAATGCGTGCAATACGAATACGGTTATAACGTTGAATAATAATGAATGGTATATTAACAACGCAAGCATAACATACCATCACCCAACCTACAGAAGGTGAATTCCAAAGAAAGAAGAGAAATGCTGGACAGATGCTCATCCAGTGAGTAAGCTCTGCCCTTTTTGTTTCCATTAAAAACCGAACCGTATACTCAGCAGAACGAGACTCCCAAGTTTTTTTATAGAAACCATGCTTCATTACCTTACCTGCATCCGGTAAAAGAATTTTCCACTTATGAATCCAAACCTTTTTGTATTTATCATCTGTCTCCCACTTCATTCGTTTAAAGATGAGGTAATCTTTCTCAAAAAATGTTATGGGAATGATTCCACAAACGTAGGAGGCAGCCATATGAAAAAAAAGCCATGCGCTAATGTTTATACATGTAATAAAGACAGGGCTAACGTTCATCATTTAAAAAACCTCTTTTTTGCATGATCAACTTGAATCTTTCTCCCTTTCCACGTAACTTTTCTCAGCACTGTTGTTTGTAACAGTGAACATGCAAACACGATTAAAAAAAAGAAGAGGTGAATAGGAAAAAGAAAACTCGTTACATAAGAAAACGCTCCGATATGCCGCAGTTTACTGAATAACATAATTCCCATTAATACATAGCTAGTTCCAGCCAATATCGGGTATTGTTGTATAAGAAGCGGCAGAGAAAACACATAGTGAATCATACCGGTAAGCCATAAACTTACAAGAAACAAATAAATCGGTTCTGTTTTTCCAGCTCCCGATACAAAACTTTTGCTCCATCCTTTTATGAGTTCACTAATTCCGTTAGGGTACATTCTCATGCTGACTGCACCTCTACCACCCATGCAGTAAACTTCCCCTTGCTGTTCACGAACGTAGTTAGCAAAAGCCATATTTTCAACTACCTCTCCGCAAATTGCTTGGTGACCCCCATAGCGAAAATACTCGCTTTTTTCACAAACCAAACACTGACCAAATCCACCTGATGCTGTTCCATTTTGATTAAATAGGTGAAAGCCCCCTACCGAAGCAAAAACAATATAATGAAAAAAGGCAGATAATGATTCATAAGGCTTCTTAACGCCATGATACGGATGGATAGATAAAAAACCTTTCTTCAATTCAAACACATCATGAATTCGTTTAATTCCACCTTTTTCTACCCACGTATCCGCGTCTAAAAACAATAAGATAGAGCCATTTGCCTTTTTTGCACCATTCCAGCATGCCCAAGATTTTCCTAACCATCCTTTTGGTAGCTTTTTTGGCTTCAAAACAGTTGCTCCCATCTCTGCAGCTATATGAGCAGTCTGGTCTGTAGATCCATCATCAACAACAATAATCTCATACAAGTTGGAACGGTTATCATTAAGCGTGCTTAAAAGCTTTTTGATATTATGCTCTTCATTACGAGCTGGAATAATAACGGAAACTTTCCTTGTTTCTATAGAAGACGGCTTTTGAAAGCGCACATGGTGAAACGTTGGAATGCGAGTAATTAAGAGTGAAGTAAGAAGTAGCATGACCACTATAAATGACATTATTTTTCTCCTTATGAATGTATATTTTTACAAAAATTAGGCAAAACAAACAGTTATGAAAAACTCTTTTTCTAAAAATATGCATGGTAATTTTTATTATTATGCTTACCAACTACTCGTTAGTTTATAAGGAGGAATTATAGTGAATAAAAAAGTAATTATCGTTGGATCAGGCTTAGGTGGTCTATCAGCAGCAGTTCGTCTTGCTTCTGACGGCTATAAGGTAACCGTTTTAGAACAAGGAGAGCGTATCGGCGGGAAGTTAAACATGCGTAGTGGGAAAGGCTTCTCATTTGATACGGGTCCCTCTATCCTTACAATGCCTTGGGTGTTAGAACAACTTTTTGAAAGTGCAGGGAAAAACGTGCATGACTACATGAGTATCAAGCGTGTAGAACCTCAATGGCGCACATTTTTTACGGATGGAACTCAAATCGACTTAACAAGCGATTTACCAAAAATGATTACAGAAATTCAAAAGTGTGCACCAGAAGATGTAAACGGCTTTTTTGACTACCTATCCTATGCACATAAAATGTATGAATCAAACTTGAAAAGTTTTTATAAAAAAAGCTTAACGGGCCTAAACGACTTACGTTCTATGCATACTGTCAAAGAGTTGCTGCAGATGGATCCGATGAAATCGATGGATGCAACTACGCGTAAATATTTCTCAAGCAAACACTTACGCCAGCTCTTTAATTTTTTAATTATGTACATCGGCTCTTCTCCTTATCATGCACCTGCTGTCTTAACGCAGTTGGCTCATGTACAGCTAGGCCTTGGCATTTATTATGTTCAAGGCGGGATGTATAAGATTGCTGAAGGAATTGGTAAACTATTAGATGAATTAGGCGTAGAAATCAAGCTAAATACGCCAGTTGAGAGAATTACAACTGAAGGTTCAAAAGCATCAGGTGTCGTTTTGAAAAACGGAGAAAGCTTAGCTGCAGATTTAGTTGTTTCTAACTTAGAAGTAATACCAACTTATAAAACATTACTGAAAAATCACCCACAAGCAAAGCAACATACAGAACAGCTTGCTAAGTATGAACCAACTGTCTCAGGATTAGTTTTGTTATTAGGGGTTAACAAAAAATACGAGCAGCTTGCTCACCATAACTTCTTTTTCTCAAAAGATCAAAAGCAAGAATTTGATACTATTTTTAATGAAGGTGAAATTGCTTCCGATCCAACTATTTACATTGGTGTTTCATCTAAATCTGATCCAACACAAGCACCTGACGGAAAGGAAAACTTATTCATTCTAACACACGTTCCTCCACTAAAAGAAGGTGAAGACTGGAACGCCATTGAAGAGCAATACAGAGATGTTGTTCTTACGAAACTTGAAGCAATGGGTCTTAACGGCTTGCGCAATAGCATTGAATTTGAAGAAAGATTTACGCCAAACACTCTCCAGCAGCTATACGGTGCAAACGGAGGCTCTATTTACGGAGTAGCAACTGATCGTAAAAAGAATGGTGGCTTTAAAATCCCTGCGCGTAGTCAAATCCTTTCAAACTTATACTTTGTTGGTGGCTCTACTCACCCTGGCGGTGGCGTTCCGATGGTTACTCTATCGGGTCAACTAACTGCTGATGCAATTAATGAAGATTTTCAGCTACCTTCTATTAATAAAAAGCATATCGGTTAATAATAGACAGCTCGCATCCCGCTCAGATTACAAAGCTGGAATGCGAGCTTTTACTATTAAAAATTCATTTTTGATTGCCCACCATCCACATTTAAGCTTGCGCCAACAACCCACGAAGCTTTTTCAGATGCTAGAAAAACGACAGCGTTAGCTACTTCTTCTACAGTTCCAAAACGACCTGCTGGAATTTGATCTTGTACAAACTGGTTAATCTTTTCAGGGTTTTCTTCTAATCGCTTTTTCCAATTACCTGTTTCGTGCAGAATGCTCCCAGGCGCAATACTGTTAACACGAATACCATAAGAAATCACTTCATCTGCAAATGACTTAGTAAAGCTAATTAAAGCAGATTTTGCGTTGTTATATGTTACCTTCCCTCCACTTTCTCGGCCAAAAATAGAAGTAATGTTTACAATAGAGCCTGCTTTTTGCTTTTTCATGTATTCTGCTGCAAGCTTGCTTAAATGAACAGCAGAAAAATAATTAAGCTCCATCGCCTCATAAAATAATGATAAATCTGTTTCTAGCGTTTTTCCTCCATTGCTTCCTCCTGCATTGTTAATTAGAATATCGATGCCTTGAAAGTCCTTTACGACATTTTCCATCAATTGAATACGCTCGTCTTCGTTCGTTACATCTATTTTATATGTATGAATGTTAGGAAACCTCGCACTTAATCGTTCTAAGTCCTTTTCACTTCGAGCTGCAACTGCAACATCAGCTCCTTCTTCTGCAAAAAGTAAGGCTATTGCTTGGCCAATCCCTTTCGTCCCACCTGTTATAAGCACCTTTTTACCTTGTAGCTTTAAATCCATGTTAACGCCTCCCTGTTTTTATTTAATAGTAATATATTAACTATTCTTTCGCAAAAACAAGCCTCATCGTGGTATAATTTTTCTCGTGTGAACTTGACGGATAGGAGTACAAACATGAATCAAACATTTTCTAAAACGGAAAAGACCAAGCAATTTTTATTTATTTTATTACCTATTTTAATGACGCAGTTTGGAATGTTTTCAATGAGCTTCTTTGATACGATGATGTCAGGTCGTGTTGGGGCAGATGATTTAGCCGGAGTTGCTATTGGATCAAGCCTCTGGATGCCTGTATTCACTGGACTAAGCGGTATTTTGATGTCCGTGACTCCTATTGTAGCTCAGCTAATTGGGGCTGATAAGAAGAAAAATGTTGCGTTTACAGTTATTCAAGGGTTATACGTTTCAATCATCATGGCCTTTATTGTTATTGTCATTGGATTCTTTGTCGTAACTCCCATTCTAAACGCTATGAACCTAGACCCAGACGTGGCTCAGATTGCACTAGATTACTTAGTTGCATTATCAATTGGTATTTTCCCACTATTTATTTATACCGTGTTACGTAACTTTATTGATGCACTCGGCCAAACAAGAACATCGATGTTTATTACCCTTCTTGGCTTGCCTATTAACGTTACGTTAAATTACCTGTTGATTTTTGGGAAACTCGGTTTTCCTAAGCTTGGGGGCGTTGGAGCTGGATATGCTACGGCTATTACTTATTGGTGCATTTTGGCTGTGGCAATTTGGATCATCACAAGAAAAGATCCTTTTCAGTCATTTCAGGTGTTTCGCACAGTTTATAAACCAGCTTTTTCTTCGTTTAAAGAAATACTTGGGATTGGCATTCCAATTGGCTTTGCTATCTTTTTTGAAACAAGTATCTTCTCAGCCGTTACATTATTTATGAGCACATATGACACGGTGACAATTGCTTCTCACCAAGCAGCAATAAACTTTGCATCGTTTCTGTATATGATTCCGCTCAGCATTTCAATGGCTTTAACAATTGTTGTAGGGTTTGAAGCAGGTGCTAAGCGGTTTGAAGATGCAAAGATGTACAGTCGTATCGGTATTTTACTTGCCGTTTGCTTAGCTCTTTTAGGGGCAGTCTTTTTATTTTTCTTCAAAGAAAGTGTAGCTGCTTTATATACAACAGATCCTAAAGTATTAGCCTTAACAACTCATTTCTTAGTTTATGCGGTCTTTTTTCAATTGTCCGATGCAATTCAAGCACCGATTCAGGGGGCTCTTAGAGGATATAAAGACGTGAATATTACCTTCTTTATGGCACTGGTTTCATATTGGGTAATTGGTTTACCGCTAGGATATATATTGGCAAACTATACGGGGCTTGCAGCTTTTGGATATTGGATTGGACTGATTAGCGGTTTGGCAGTAGGTGCAATTGGATTAAGTTATCGCCTTAAAACGATTCAAAAACGATTTATCTTATCAGGCCAAGCTTCAAAAACTGCATAATAAAAAAGAACGTCAAATGACGTTCTTTTTTATTTGTTTAAAGTACGTTGAAGCTCGTTTAGAAGTCGTTCCGCTCCCTTTTTACTTAGCACGACATTCCCATTAGCAAACGTAAGGTTATCACTCGCAATTTCACCAGTTACGGCACAAGCACCGTATGGACTGTATTTCTGTAGAATAATAATGTCTTCATCTACGTATATTTCGACTGGATCACCTGTATTAATGTTTAGAATTCGTCGCAATTCGATTGGAATTACAACGCGACCCAATTCATCTACTTTTCTTACAATACCTGTAGACTTCATAATCTCCATTCCTTTCGTACGATGTAAATCATTCACTTCATGCAATAAAATCTTGTACATCCTTAGTTCTAAAATGCTCTTATTTGGTCCTCATACGTGGATTTTGATTCTCAAAACGTGGCATTTTCGTTTTTAAATTTATGTACAACTTGTATCATATCAATTCAATCTTTATTTATGAATAGTACATAGTCTTTAAAAAATAATCTATCCATATATGTTAAAAGTGTGTATTTAAACCAATTTATACCTATAAACCCATCTTTTTCACTACTATTGACCCATAATATAACTTTTACTAGTAGAAATTGGACGAAATTCCCTCTTTACAAATAACTTTTTTTCAGTTAAAAAGAGGTATTCACGATTGAATACCTCTTGAAACAACGCTAAAGTTATCCCGAATGGCTTTTTGAATCATTGCCTCACATCTTTCTAGTTCCACTTTTAGCTGCTTTTTATATAGTTTTGCTTTTTCCTCTCCACCGGCTGCAAACTTGTAATATACTACTTCCTGCAGCTTCATTCCTTCTTTTTTCTTTTTGACTTGTTTTAATACACCATCTTCAATTAAATCATGTAAAGCTTTATATACTTCCGAATGATTGGGTTTAAAACCAAACGGTCGAAATTCGTCACGCAGGACGTCTAAAAGCCTGAGTCCATATAAGCGCTCTTGCTCGGTCATTGTAATCATATATAACTTTAAAAAAGCACGCTGCTTTAATAGAAATCCACTAGACGTTCGTTTTTCTCTCATACGTATACCTCCACTTCAAGTTTGCTTGAGAATCACTATATAATAATTATACTTTCTTACACTCTCATAATCCTGCTTTTAATAACATAAGTCTAAATATTTAATCCCAGTTAAAACTTTGTTATTTCGTCAAAACAAGAACCTATGTTCTTTATTTTATAATATATACCATAGAAGGTGATTTCTTCAACTATCTTACTTTATTACTTAATAACTACCACGAACGAACACCTATTAAAAAATCGTGTCAAAAAAAGAGCTTCTCCTTCATATATATAAAACAAACCCACAGCGTCTTATAAATAATCAATTATGGTTAATGAGGAGGGAGCTATTATGTCAAAACACTTTGATGATTTAGATTGGAGTTCTCTGCATGACAAAGTTGAAGAGATGTTAGGAACCCACTTTTGGAACGACTTTACCACACTTCTACCTAAAAAATTCCCAGCAATTGATCTTTATGAGACTGAAAAAGAAGGAATTATTGTGGCTGAGCTTCCTGGTCTTCAATCAGCTAAAGATGTAGAAATTAAAGTAGAACTCAACACCCTTACCATTCAGGGACAGCTTCCCTATTCCTATGAAGTTGCAAAACCGCATTTAAAGATTAATGAACGGCATACAGGAGTATTCATGCGCACGATTAAGCTTCCTTTTCAATTTGTAGAAAATGAAATTAAAGCTAAGTACCGCAATGGATTGTTAGAAATCAAACTCTTAAAGCAAGAAGTAAACCAACAGATTGCAATTGAATTTAATGAAGAATAAGCAGCCGTAACAAAGCTGCTTATTTGTATTTCACTCCCATACAGTTAGCTCTAAAAAATGCTTTTTATTCCGAAAATTTAAATTAAATTAATAACTTTTACTCTCCTATAAAGTGTGTTATTTTTATAACGTTGCTGTTTTAAACATACAATCATTTTATAGATTTATGCATTTAAACACAGCCAGACCTTGCTCTAATTTATACAAAATTTGAGCATACTTCTTTTGAATAACTATGTATGTGCATAATGAGGTGAAAGTATTGAAACAACCCCTTACTGAAAAAAAGTTTGCTTTATCAACTTTATTGATATTCTTACTCCCTTCTCTGCTAGGGATTTTCTTATTTATTGTTCCGTTTTCTTATAAGGGAGAACTAACTATTCCTATTGCTATTTTGGCAAATGCTGTACAAACGATGCTTGAGAGTCAGCTTCCATTAATCATGACAATCATCGTTGTTGCAACAGCAGCTTTTACAATCTTATTTAAATTAACCAAGCCGGCTTTTATAAAGAACAGCTCTTTCCTATCCTCTCTTTTCCTTGTTAGTTGGGTGTGGACTATTACACGCTTTGTTGGTGCTGTATATGTTATCTTAACTTATTTTAAGATTGGACCTGAGGCTGTTTGGTCAGAAAACACAGGTGGGACGCTTTTATATGATTTAATTCCCGTATTATTCTCTGTATTTTTATTTGCTGGCCTTTTACTACCTCTTCTGCTAAATTTCGGTTTACTAGAGCTATGTGGTGCTCTGTTTACAAAGTTTATGCGTCCAATTTTTACGTTACCAGGACGTTCATCTATTGACTGTCTTGCATCATGGTTAGGTGATGGAACAATTGGTGTACTATTGACAAGTAAACAGTATGAAGAAGGTTATTATACAAAGCGTGAAGCTGCGGTAATTGGTACAACATTTTCAGTTGTATCCATTACGTTTACAATTGTTATTCTTTCTTATTTAAAGTTAGAAGCATATATTATCCCATATTACTTAACCGTGTTGCTTATTGGATTGGTTTCAGCTATTATTATGCCGCGTATCCCGCCGTTATCAAGAAAACCTGATACGTATCATGAAAATGCAAAAGACCATACCGTGGCAGACGAAACTATTCCAAAAGAGCATACGTCCTTTTCGTGGGGAATGAAAAAAGCGTTGAATCGAGCAGAAAATAATACAGGAGTTAAAGCGTTCTTTAAAGACGGAATCCAAAACATCCTTGATATGTGGATGGGCGTTGTACCTGTCGTAATGGCAATTGGTACAACTGCACTAATCATCGCAGAATACACGCCAGTATTTAAATGGATTGGCTTACCATTTGAACCATTGCTTGCACTCTTACAAGTACCAGAAGCAGCAGAGGCTGCTCAAACAATGGTTGTTGGATTTGCTGACATGTTCCTGCCCGCCGTCATTGGATCGAGTATTGAGAGTGAATTGACTCGTTTTGTTATTGCTTGTGTTTCTGTCACACAGCTCATTTATATGTCAGAAGTTGGTGGATTACTCTTAGGTTCAAAAATTCCAATCAAATTCTTGGATCTTGTAATCATCTTCATTCTTCGCACGCTTATTACGCTTCCAATTGCTGTTATCGTAGCAAACATACTATTTTAATAAAAAAAGGTTTCATCAAAATTCGATGAAACCTTTTTTTATAATTATAATACAGAGCTAAGCACAATATCACCTTGTGGCAATTCATTGTTAGCATTAGGCTCCAGAGTAATTGCCATCGTATCCCACTGTTGTTTCCGCTGCTCTTCTGTCATTTGATAAATCACTGTTCCGTTCCCATTTTCATCAGCTACAAACGCACCTGCAGGAACAGGCTTGTCACCTTTAATAAGCCACACTTGATAGACTTCATCTTTTTGAAGCTGTTGAAGACCGCTTGCTTGAATGACCACGTTCACTTTTCCATTGTCTTCTACAATAGAAGCGTTTGCGTTTCCTTCTTTAGGATTTGCGGGCTGTAAAGTAACTGTTTGAATAGAAGTCGCAGGCTGGGATAGTTTTGGACCCTCACTTACCTCATGCTCACTGTCTGACTTTAACAGTAGATAACCATTTCCGACTAATGAGAAAAGTAAGGCCGCTGCTAATAACGGCATCCATCTGCTAGTCGCTCTTAGCTTCTTCTCCTGCTTAATCCCTTCTTTATGATGTGATAACTCACTCGATTGTCCTTCTTCATGAAATACATTTGCTAATACGCGTTCTTTCATACCTGGAGGAGGCGCTTGCTCTGCTGCTAAAAACGTTAAGTCACCAAGTACTTCTTCAAGTTCTTGGAGCTCTTCTTGACAGCTTGAACATGTTTGAAGGTGTGACTGGAAGCTTTTCTTTTCACCAAGTGTTAAATTGTCGTTATAGAAATCAATTAACTTGTCACACATGCTCATGAATCAGCTCTCCTTTCCAAGTCATTACTCAAATAAGTCTTTAATTTCTTCAATGCTAGCCGCACCCTACCTTTAACTGTCCCCAAAGGGATTTCGTGTTCTTCTGCTATTTTTTGTTGTGTTAACCCTCTGAAATAAACGGCGTTAATGATTTGCTTTTGTTCTTCAGAAAGCTGAGAAACTGCTTCTTGCACGCGAAGCTTTTCCTCTTGCCACTCTACTTCCTCATCTGGTTTTGCCTGTTTATCCTCTACATAATCAAACACTTCATCTGAAAAAATAGGATCTGATTTTCGCTTTCGAATTAAATCAATCGCTGTGTTTCGAGCAATTGTAAAGAGCCACGAAGAAAATTTCCCTTTTTCTTCATGATAAACACCTTTTCCTCTCCATATCTTAATAAATACTTCCTGTACAACTTCTTCAGCTAAATCAGCCTGGCTTGTTAATCGATACACAAAAGAGTATAAAATCCGTTCATACTTGTCGTATAACAATTCAAGAGCAGCTTGATCTTTTTGCTTTATTCGGTTGTATAAAATAACATCATTTTGTTCTTTCATACCTTTCTCCTTTAACTCATCTGAGTCCTATTATATAATCGTAATAACGTACCTTTTTGGATCACTTTACCTACATCTTTTAAACGTACCTTTCTTTTTGCTAAAACACAAGTATAAGTAGGTTAAATGTTACCTAAGCAGGAGGTTTTTTAGACGTGAGGAAGATTATTTTATTTGATGGTGTGTGCAACCTTTGCAACCACAGTGTTCAATTCATTATAAAGAACGATCACCATGCTGTATTTTCGTTTGCATCTCTGCAATCAGAAGGGGCTGCTCATTTATTAAGCGAGTTTAACTTATCAAGCAATCAACTTGATAGCGTCATTTATTTAGAGGGAAAGAAGCTTTACACTGAATCCACCGCAGCTTTAAAAATTGCTAAGCACCTAAAATCACCTTGGAAATTTGCTTATGTTTTTATTATCGTTCCAACACCACTTCGCAACTTTTTTTATAAAATCATTGCTAAAAACCGCTATAAATGGTTTGGAAAACAGAATGAGTGCATGATTCCAACACCAGATATGAAGAAGCGATTTATTGATTAATTCTTCGCAAAAAAAGAACGTCGTATTAGACGTTCTCTTTTAATACCATTAGATGCTTCCATTCGCCTTTGCATTAGTAGCCTTCACAGCTTGTTGAATCATTTCTTTAAAGCGGTGTTTCTCCATCACTTTTAATCCTTCTGCTGTCGCACCTCCAGGCGTAGTTACCTGCTGCCTTACAGCTGATGGGTTTGCTATATGTTTAATTAAATTAGCAGAACCTGACATCATCTGCAAAACAAGCTTTTGCGCAATTTCTTCAGAAACTCCGTAGCTCATAGCTGAGTCAATTAATGCTTCTGAGAAATAAGCGACAAACGCAGGCGCACTCCCAGTGATAGCCGTAAGGTACTTCACTTCATCTTCCGTACAAAGCTGAGAGGAGCCTATACTATTTAAAATAACTGCTAGCGCTTTTTTATGACTTTCGTCCAGCGAGTTGCCAACTGCATACAACGATATTGACTCACCAATTGTAGCTGCTGTATTTGGCATGATCCATGCCACAGCTGTATGAGCTGGCAGCCTTTCTTCCAAATAGCTAGGGCCAATTCCCGCTGCAACTGTAATGACAAACTGATTGGTTACAAGCCTAGAGAGTTTTTTAAGAACTTCATCATGCACTTCAGGTGGCATTGCTAAAACAATAGTTGTAGCACTTTCGACTTCTGCTTCCCAGTCTTGGGTCACACTGACAACATATTTTTCTTGAAGCTCTTCTAATCGTTTTCTATCGCGTTGGTTTGTCATGACGATGCGTTCATTTATAAAAGCATTCGTATGGATTAAACCAGCTGCAATAGCTTCTGCCATTCGACCTGCTCCAATAAATAATACTTTTTGATTTTTCATCTTAGTCGTCCCACTTATACGTCCAGAATTCTTCTCGAAGAAGCATTCTTTCAAGCTGCGGGTTAGATAATAAAGCATCAACCTCCACGCCGTCAAACATCGCTTCCGTTTGTGAACGGTGTGCCTTTAATGCTTCAATCTTCTTGTCTTTTACACTCGATACGTCGATCACAACGTCAGGGTGACCAATATGCTCGATGCGATCATGTGAGAATGCATGGCACCAGACGATTGGTCGCTCTTCTTTTGGCATTCTTTTTACTGCATGAAGGGTAGCTGCTCCAGTTGCATTATGGTCAGGGTGAACCGCAAATCCTGGATAGTGAGTAATGATATGAGTTGGTTTTACTTCTTGAATAATGGATTCAATACGATTAGCAAACTCTTCAATATCTAAAAACTCTAGTGTTTTATCACGTAAACCCATCATACGTAAGTCTTGAATATCCAAAACTTCAGCTAAATCTTGAAGTTCTTTTTTCCGAATCTTAGGAAGCGTTTCTCGGTTAGCAAACAATGGTCTCCCCATGTTTCTTCCCATTTCACCTAGCGTAATGCAAGCATATGTAACCGGTGTTTCTTTTTGCCTTGCTAAAGTAATCACTCCAGCTGCTCCAAATGCTTCATCGTCGGGGTGTGGAAATACAATTAATAATCGCTCTTGCACAATAATTCTCCTTTCTTACTCAAACGGTTTTTCACTTAATTGAAACGCAACGGCTAGACGACCATCGGAATCGTGGCCTGCTAACAGTAATCTGTTATGCTCGTCAACTTCCCAGTCTGTTAAGCCTTCAGCATAAATCCAACCTAAATCAATTTGAAGCCCTACGCGATATGGTCCTTCGCCTGTAATTTTGCCGCCTAATACGTTCACTTTCCCATTGCGGATAAATGCTCCTACGTTCATTGCTTTTGCATTTACATGAGATGCATATGCTCCATTTGTTGTTTCAAGGTGAACATATATATCATTATGAAAAAAAGTTTCTAATTTTGTTTGTACGCTCTCTTTATCAATTGGTTGCAACGTTTTTACTCCTTTCAAGCTTTCCTCTTTTGTATTTTACTAAAAATTACGTTTGAAGCATAATGTTTAGTTCTAGCGGAGTTAATTCTTCTTCCCAAAGTGCTAAGTTTCGCTCAAATTTTACTGTAATCCACTCAATTTGATTAACCACTTCAATATCCGTATCAATCTTTACAAGCTCTAAGCTCAATTCAGCTAACTCTTGACCACTCTTTAGTTTTTTCTTATATCGATTAAAAGTTGCGTCTAAATCTTCAACCTGTGCATAAATTCCTTCAATTGAACCATATTGTTGTATAAGAGGTAATGCAGCTTTCTCACCTACCCCAGGAACACCTGGAATATTATCTGATTTATCGCCTAACAAAGCTTTTACATCCACCCACTGAGAAGGCGATATGCCATAGTCAGTTGTAAAGTCCATAGCTGTATACACAACATCACCTATTTTCGGCTTGGCCACAATTTGCGATACATGTTCATTTAACAGCTGAAACAAATCGCGATCATTGCTGTAAATGTACGCTTGGGATTGTTTTTCTTTTGTCCATTTTAAAGAAAACGCACCAATAACATCATCTGCTTCATAGAGTTCAACTGAGAGCTGAGGAATTCCTACAGCTTCAAAGAAAGCACGCAGTGTCTCATACTGTTGAATTAATGATGCTGGTAACTCATTTCTCGTTTCTTTATAGAAACTATATGCTTGTTTGCGTTTTGTCTCGTTACGCTTTACATCCCATGCAACAACGACATGCGTCGGCTCATATTGCTTAATTAAGTTATTCATTTTTTGAACAACTACACGCACCGCATTTGTAAATAACCCTTTGCTATTGCGAGGCAAATCAGCTTCTTCCCGCCCATATGATGTAGCAAAGTAACAGCGGCTCAGCAAATTAAAGCCGTCAATTAATAATAGTTTTTCGCTCAAACAAACACGTCCTTTTTACTGGTTTAACAACGTTCCACATTGCTGTATTAGCTTGATTTTTTGAAAACATACTATAGCATTATGACCGTTAATCGTCAATTTAACAGCCTTAGAGCTAGTTTTAGGAGACAACTTTTGTAAATACATTATAAAGATGTTAAATTGTTGTTATACTTATGGTGTTTGACTTTCCGATTTATTGACTATGCTATAAAATAAAAACACAGATCACTTTGTATTGAAGGTGAAAATGATGATAAAATTGTTAAAAACAACGGCCGTTGTATTACTTATTACACTATTACTTATTAGTGCTTATAACCATACGATGTCAAGCACGGTCATCATAGTATGCAGTTCGCTTATCTTTTTCTTATTCGTGTTAAGTGACTTCTTTCTTGCACAAAGATCCTGGATATTAAAAGGATTGCAGCTATACATGTCCATTATGTTTTTCATTATCGCTATCTTTGAAATGCATCACGTAGTTAGCTCTTTATGTATACTTTCTATCATTGCCCTTCCACGGGTTATCGATGAAATTGCTTAGGCATTAAAACCAAGCCGTATTAACATACAGCTTGGTTTTGTCGTCTACATATTTACTTTCGTAATTAACCGCTCAGAAATTCTAAGCGCTTCAACTAATCCAAATTTTTGCACTAAGCGAATAGCCTCTTTCATTTCTCTTTTCTTCACCACATGGTGCTGAGTAATATTTAATAAAACCTGCATGACAACCAAATCTTTTAGCGTAAATATAAGATTCTTTTTCATATCACGTTGAAAGAAATATTGTTCTGCCAACAACCTTTCACTCAAAGTAATAATCTCAGCATCGGATAAATGGAGTATCGCTCGTGCTTCACTGCGAGACCATAACCTCTTCGCTTCATCTCCATTTGCCATTTCTCTCACACTAGCCGAAGTAAAACGCTTGTTTCCACCAACTTTTTTAACTTTAGATGTAGGAGGCTTTGTAGCTTTCTTTACCTCTACCTGACAATTAGTATGCTCAGCTCTTAGAGGACGCTCATGCTTATACTTAATTCCATATTGATTATAGATGGGGAAATATGCATTAATTAGCATCGTTTTAAGAGCTTCAATCGTTTCTCTTGAACCTTCTATTTCCAACCAGCCGATAAACGCAATAGGGTGGTTTTCTTGAAAATCACCGTTTTTCAGATGTGCAAATACCCTTTGTTTTAATGAATTCATTGTACTACCAATATAGACAAGTTCCTTTTCTTCATCAAAGAGAAAGTATAGACCTTTTTTTGAGGATAAACTTTGTACCTGTTGTACTGGCACAAGAGACTTTATGACATCTAATTTTGCAAAATCAATTGTTAAACTCACTGACTATCAGTCCCTTTTTGAACTTTCTCATATATCTTTAAATGTTGATAGACAATATGTAAAATGTCTGATTTCACATCATATTTTTGCGCTAACCGCAGGAGGTATCCTTGAAGATGATCCGCTTCAGTCATATATCCCTTTTCAATATCTCGCTGCATAGATGATTTCATACCATACGTCATCGACTCCATTGTTTTCATATGCTGCTGTACAATTCCCTCTGTAACCGGAGCACCTTCTCTGACCATGATTTCATATACTTCTTGAAGAAGGGACTGAATAAACACTCTACCTCCTTCTACATCACGAATAGGTCCAATTGGGGAACGCATTAAGGTAGTAACTCCAGAAAGTGTTGTAATGAATAGATACTTATGCCACATCTCTTGTTCAATTCGATCACTGAGTACAAATGACGTTTTTGTATGACGAAACGCAGCTTCTAAGCGTTCAATTCGATTTGTTTTTTCACCATTAAACTCTCCATAAACGACTCGATGTGCAGGACTTGTTTGAACAATCTCTCCGTCTGCGTTCAATGTCGTTTCAATAAAACAAAGACCGCCTATTACATTATTCTCGCCAAAAGCACTTCGCAACGCCGACAGATGATTAATCCCATTTAGAAGTGGGACAACCGTCGTACCACTTCCTATAAAGGGCTTTACATCAGCTATCGCTTGATCCAGATGATATGCTTTTGTCGAAAATAAAACGCAGTCAAAGGGCTCCACTCCCTCACTAGTGGTTGTAATTAACTTGGGAGAAAATGAATAATCACCATGAATGCTTTTAATGACTAATCCATTTTTTTCAAGCTGATTTTTTCTTTGACTTCGAACTAAAAATGTAACATCTTCTCCTTTTTCAGCAAGACGCCCACCGAAATAGCCACCTACTCCGCCAGCTCCTAATACTAAAATGCGCATAAAGCATCTCCCTTTCCCTCTATACAATTGCTATCTATTATTCCATTTTAGCATAATAACGTTTTAAAATTGAGAATATTCATTTTATCTTTTCGCTTTTTCCAATTTATTTTCATTTGTGATACCATTTATGTAGTAGAGTAAGTATGCTTTTAATCTATTACCTAGATAGATATATACAAAAATGCAGACATAGTGTATGGTATATAATCATAAATCATAATCATTTCGATTTTATACAGGAGTTAGAAAAATGACAAACAAAACTGAAATTTATATCTTATCCGGCTTTTTAGGAAGCGGGAAAACATCATTGTTAAAAAATGCATTAAAGCAAGAAAAAGAAAACGGCCGTCAAATCGCCGTTATTATGAATGAACTTGGCAAAATCTCTATCGACTCCGATGAAGTAGAAAAAGATACGCCTCTTAAAGAATTACTAAACGGATGCGTTTGCTGCACCATTCAAGGGCAGTTTGAAACACAGCTCCATTCGCTTTTACAAGAAAACAAGCTAGATGCTATTTATATTGAAACAACAGGTGTAGCACATCCAATCGAAGTATTAGATGCATGTATGTCCCCACTCTTCGCTAACGATGTTACTGTAAAGTGTATCGTAACAACAGTAGATGTTCACAGGTGGCAAGACAGAGGTAGCTTAAGTATTCAATTACAAAAGCTACTCCAAGAACAAATTCGACATGCGGATGTCATTTTATTAAACAAATCTGATACATTATCTGAATCAGCTAAAGCAACACTATTGTATGAAATTCAATCGATTAATCCACAAGCAACTTGCTTATTTACAAGTTATTCGTCTATTCAATTGAAGCTTTTAACAAACGCTCAGCTTTCAAAGAAACAAGCACATCAGCAAGCTCATGTTGAAAAACATTTACACTTAAAAACATTTGTTTACGAATTCAAAAACCCGATTGACCTTGAAAAATTTGAAGATTGGCTGCGCCATACACCAGATACGATTTATCGAATGAAAGGGTATCTACGTTTCACACATTCTCCTGATACGTATTCATTTCAATACTCATACGGAATGCCTTTATATATGAAAGAGCTGATGAAAATGCCAACTAACCTTGTTATTATTGGAGAAAATCTTTGTCATGAACAGTTAAAAAAAGAGCTTATAGTTTTAGATCAAGGATAAATATAAAACTCCCGCTGCAGCGGGAGTTTTTTTATTGTATAGGGATTGTTCATCCCTTACTATCCATTTTGGACTCTTCTTAGAATTTCGTAAGCATGGTTACCTGCTAAAACGGTTAACTCTTCAAACTTTTCATCTCTTTTTACATCCAATTCAATAATTTCCGTAGCAAGCTTTAGAACTTGTTTCTTTATCATTTCATTATCGCTCATCTTTTTATTCCTTTCTTATTAGCTTTCTCAGCTCTATTTTATAAGAATTATTTCCTAATTTCATTATCTTTGTTATTTTTCCTTACATTTATCTAAAAAACATTACATAATTGTGTTAGAATATATAACATGTTATAACTTTTTTGTATTTTTTTCCTTTATAATAAAGGATATAACATAATTATCATACACTCAGGGGTGAGGGAGATTGTCCACAAATGAAGCATCTTATCGTGACAAAAAGGTTATGTCAATTGGCATCGTGAAAGAATTGACAGGACTATCTGAAAGACAGATTCGCTATTACGAAAAACGCAGCTTATTGTTTCCAGAGCGTACGAATACAGGAATTCGAAAGTATTCCTTTTCAGACGTAGAACGGTTAATGGAAATTGCAGATCGTATTGAAGAAGGGGTACAAACAAGCGAAATTCGAACTGAGCTAGCAAAAAAAGATGAAGAAAGAAAAATGAAAGAAGTAAAAAATCAAATGCTGCGCGGGCAGTTAAACGCTCACTTCCAACGCAAGCTATAATATACATACGGTGGTGTGCATTCCTAATACCACCGTCTCCTTTCATTTTCCTCATAAAAAGAGTTCAACATCTAACATATAGATGTTGAACTCTCTATTACAAGCCTACTGAACGGCTCTTTCGAATCTTTGGCTGATGAGTTATCATAAACTTTGTTTTTGCTAGCGCAAAGATAACCGATCCGCCCCAAATAAATAAAAAGGCAATCATATGAACGCTAGAGAATGGTTCATGATAAACAAAAACACCTAAAAGTAAGGTCATCGTCGGTGCAATATACTGTAAGAATCCAACCATAGATAACGGGATTAAAGGGGCGCCTTTTGCAAAATATAAAAGCGGCATTGCTGTTGCAACCCCTCCTCCAATTAGCAATAAGCTAGTTGTCGGGTTACTCAATACAAAGCTAGAATGCCCTTTTACATATAGTATAACAAAATACACAAGTGCAATTGGCATAACCATAAACGTTTCTAGAGTCAAACCAACTTTAGCTTCTAGCTGAATGGTCTTTTTCACAAGTCCATATATACCGAAGCTAAACGCAAGCCCTAACGATACCCAAGGAAACTCTCCATAATGAAGTGTTAAAAACAGCACACCGATTGCAGCTAGACCAACTGAGATAATTTGCCAAAAATTCAGCTTTTCTTTTAAAACAACAATACCTAACAGAACGCTCACAAGAGGATTAATATAATAACCTAGACTGGTTTCAATAATCCTTTCATTATTGACAGCCCAAATATAAATAAACCAATTAAGACTAATTAATAAAGACGCCGAAAATAAAATGAGCGTTTTTTTCGGATGACGAAATAAATAACCAACCGTTTCTTTCAAATTACCAAGCTGCCGCGTTATGCACAGCAATAGTATCATAAATAAAAACGACCAAATCACACGGTGTGCTAAAATCTCGTCTGCAGGAACGTTATCTACTAGCTTCCAATATAGTGGAAACACTCCCCACATAACATATGCACTAGCCGTATATATCAAGCCAGCTTGATACGGCTGTCTTACTGTACCCTTATTCATTCTCCTAACCTCTTTTCTCTTTCTTTACACTGTTCTTATTATAGAGGTAACCAATATTTTTTTACAGACATTTATTTCAGGTTTCGAATATTTCACAAATAAAAGCGTGTGGATAAAACTATCCACACGCTTTTATTTATTTTGTCTTTCCTTTTTTAAATACTTTTGCACTGCGAATATACTCAACATCTTTCACATTTTCTCGTGAGTTGGCAATGCGAGCAGCTGCAAAGAAGTAATCGGATAAACGATTTAAATATTGAAGGACCGCCTCGTTAATTTTAAACTCTCGCTGAACCCCAACAACTAACCTTTCTGCTCTTCTTGTCACCGTGCGGCACACATGAAGTGTGGCTGCCGCTTGTGTTCCGCCTGGCAAAATAAAACGTTCAATCTCAGGGGCTTCTTTCATATACTCATCAATTTTTCGCTCTAACACTTCAATCATACTTGCTTCAACTTTATAAGGGTGGTCATCTCTAGCAAAAGCTAAATCACTTCCACAGTCAAATAGCTCGTGTTGAATAGTCACAAGCTCTTCTTTTAATTCATTAAATACACTGTCATTTAACTGAGCAATCGCTTGACCTACATAGCTATTTAACTCATCGATTGTTCCGTAAGCTTCCACTCGAATGTCGTCTTTATTTACACGCCCTCCTATTAAACTCGTTTGCCCTTTGTCTCCTGTTTTTGTATAGATATTCATTCCTTTATATCCTCCTTTATTCGATTCGAAATTCCATACCAGATGCGATCAACTGTTTCCGCTTCTGCTACAAGCATTTGATAGACATAGCCACATGCATCACGCCAACTGCGGTCATTTTGGTTTAATGGAACAATCCCTTTTCCAATTTCTGTTCCAATAACAATTATATTTGCTAGCAAATTCTCAGCTCGCCATGCTTGTAATTGTTCATTGAAGTAGCAACACACTTCCTCAACAGTTTTACCACTATCAATTAATTCTTTAATGTATCGTTCTATTCCTTCTATAACTATGTATTGATCTCCTTTTACGAGTGTAGGCACTTTTATCGGATTTTCATAGGCACTATACCACGCTGTAATTTGGTTATCATACTGTTTCTTTATCCATTTTCGCTTTCCATTGAACGCACCACCGAATACGAAATGCATGGCTTTCTCTCCCTTATATCATCCTTATTGAAACGCAGTCGGATTCCTTCTCCATACGAAAAAGAATGATCCCAAAATGAGGATTGTTCTAGAAAATAAGAGGCAATGAAACGAAGAGGTCCACCGTGAGTGACAACGGCTGTTAAACTAGCTTTTTGTTGCAACATCAAGTCGACTGTTTGATCCCAAGCTTTCCAAATTCGACTAGAGAAGGCTTCGAAATCCTCTCCGTTCGGCGGTTGTTCTTCAAAAGGAGCATCAATCCACTTTCGATACGCTGAATCATTTTTCAACTGTTCATACGTACACTCTTCCCAATCGCCAAATGAGAGCTCTCTCCAGTTTCTTAAAGCTACATAGGGCTGCTGCGGAAATAAAATTGCGCCCGTTTCTTGCGTACGATACAAATCACTTCCAACGACTAGGTCTGGCACCATATTAGACGCTTTCAACAGTGCAATCCCTTCGCTACTTAGCGACGGATTACTCCATCCAATGTACTGGCGCAGCTTGTTGGGTTCTGTTAAACCGTGCCGAATAAATAGCATATCCACATACTCACCCATACAAGCGTCTCGCCTCCTTCAATCGTTGCTCCAACAACATCTCCCGTAATGCCTCCAAACTGAGCACGATAAAATTTAATCCAGATAAAAACAGCCATTGCACCAATTAAAATCACAGCTTTATTTTCCATGAAATAGACAAGACCTGCAATCATTAGTATGCTCATTGTCGCATAAATCCACTTTTGTCTTTCAGTTGAACCCTTTTGAAAGTATGAAGCTAATCCTGTTTCTTTGGCTGGCTGACCCCAAAGTAAAATCCATCCTGCTACAATACGCGGCAATATAAACACACTCATAAACGCAGCTAAATCAATTGATTGATGAGTGTTCATCAGCTCATTTATTCCGCTAAAACGAAGAGCTAATAGGGCTAAAATTGATAACACCGCAAACGCACCTATATTAGGATCACTTAAAATCACAAGTTTTTTTTCTCTTGGTTGGTGTGAGAAATAAGCATCACTCACATCCATCCACCCATCTAAGTGTAAGCCTCCTGTGAGTATTGCGCTGGCTACCATAAGCAAAACTGCAATAGTCACAGAGCTCACTCCTAACGACTCCAGACCTACAAACAAACTATAGCTAACTGCCCCTATACAAGCACCAATCCACGGTAGAAAATAAAGTGCTTTCGCCGTGCGCTTTTCCGTCCATTGAATCGTTTTTGCCGTTGGTAGAATTGTAAAAAACTGAAGGGCTAGGCGTGCGATGACTATCCACTCTTTTACTGCCATGCTGTTTCATCTCCCTTATAGTAATAGGGAATACCCGCTTCTACAGAAATCGCTACGTCTGCTTGATCCACAATCTCTTGATGAATCCTTCCCAGTAACTTCATGTAGATAAACGTCGGTCCTTTTAGAACACCCGATTCAAACAGTTCATTTGATACGATGACAAGGTGCTGACATCGCTTATTCAATTGATGAATCACCTCTATCATTTCATTAACCAGCTCGTTCGCTTTCAAGGTAGATTGCCACTTTTCCTCTTTGGTAAAAAGCTCGTTTGCCAGCCAATTTGTCGCACAGTCTAGCAAAATAAGATCCGTTTCTTGAATCAATGAATAAATACTAGATATGTTATTGGGAACTTCAATAGTCAACCACGACAACCCTGAGTTACTTCGTTGCTGTTGGTGCAACTCAATTCGCTCTTGCATCTCATGATCAGTGACGCGGCTAGTCGCTAGATAGATAGCGCGATTGATCATTAGTTTTTCGACAAAGGACTCTGCCGCTGCTGACTTTCCGCTGCGAACACCACCAGTGACAAACACTAACATTAAGCTTCCACTCCTTTTCTTAACACGCTTAGGAGCTGGTCATTCTCTACTTTTGTTTTGACGGCTAATCTAACATATCGACCATTTAAACCTAGAAAATTTTCAGTATGTCTTGCTACAATTCCTTCTTGCGCTAAAAATGCCAGCCACCCATCGGCAGTATAGCTCGTTGGGATGCTGCATAAATAATAGTTAGTTACTGACTGAGATACGTTAAATCCTAGGTTTTGCAACTCGTTTATCACTCGATTTCTTTCTTTATCAATGTACTCGACCGTCTTATTCACGAACTCGATTTCAGATAAGCACCATTGCCCAATTTGCTGCGCCACACCATTCACACTCCAAGGGGGCTGCTTTTGCTTCAACTTAGTAATAACGTCTTGATGAGCTAAAACATACCCTAACCTTGCTCCAGCAATATTGAACATTTTTGTCATAGACCGAACAACAATTAAATATGGACACCTTTGAATCCACCGATCAAACGAAGAGGCGTCCTTTACAAAATCAATAAACGCTTCATCAACAACCAGATAAGTCTTCTCACGATGAGCTAAGTCAATTAGCTCTTCCCACTCATTTATGTCATACATTCGTCCGGTAGGGTTGTTGGGATGACAAATCCATATCGCTTTTAAGATTGGAAGCTTTTGTTTTATTTCCGACATATTCCAATTCCAATTATCTGTTTCTTCCAGAGAAATATGAATGATTTCACAGCCATGAGCTAAACTCGCCTGTTCATATTCAATAAAAGTAGGCTGTAAAATCCCTACCTTTTCGTTTGAAAATATGGAAGCAAGCAAAAAGAAGGCTTCTGCTGCACCGTTTGTTACTAATATTTCACCAGAAGTAAGCTTATGGTGATGGGCAATGAGACCCGTTAACTTTTGCACGTCAGGATCAGGGTAAGAAAAAGCGATTTCTCTAAGCACATCCCAATTTTCACTGATGATATCTGGTGCCCCTAAAGGGTTTGTATTTACGCTAAAATCAATGAATGAACGTTCTGTATTTTGGCCTATCGCCTCTAGAAAAACAGCCGGATTAGCTCCATGTGTAGGTAATGCCAATCAATATCCCTCCTATCAAATAAAAAAACCAAGTACACCAAACGGTCCGCTTCATCACTTGGACTGTTTTAAAAATATGACTAACATTTAAAGAATAAAGGGGATCTCCCATTTTCGCACGATTTGAAACAATTCCTTTATACGTGTTTCGACCTCCGAGCTGAATGCCAAGCAAACCTGCAACAGCACTTTCACCATAGCCGCTGTTTGGGCTCGGGTGTTTAGGTGCATCCCTTTTAATTATGCTAAACACATGCTTTGCTGTAAATTCACTGTGCATTACGTTACTAATAACCATAATAAACGCTGTCAGCCGACTAGGGATAAAATTCAGCCAGTCATCTAACTTCGCACTAAAGTATCCAAACTTTTCATACATAGGATTTTTATAGCCAACCATTGAATCACACGTATTAATACTTCGATAAAAAAAAGCACCCGCTCCACCTAAGAAAAAAGCAAAAAACAAAGGAGCTGTAATGCCATCACTGGTATTCTCCGCCACTGTTTCAACTGTTGCTCTAGCAATTTCGCTTTCATCAAGCTGATCAGTATCTCTTCCCACAATCATCCCCACTTGAAAGCGTGCTTCCTGTAAGTCACCTTTTTGTAAAGGGTGTGCTACTTTATAGGCAGCTTCTCCCAAAGACCTTGTTGAAATTGTTGTAGCAATTACCACTCCTTCAACTATAATTCCAATCCAGTATGAGGTTTCGTATAGGGCAGTTAAAAGAATTAAAGGTAGTATAAAACACCACACTACCATGCTTAATACAAGAAACAAACCATTCATTCGTTGAAACTTACCTTGATTTAAACGCTTATCAACAAAAGAAATCCAGCTTCCAAACCACCTGACGGGATGTGGCCAATTTACAGGATCTCCGATAATAGCATCTAATACAAGCGCTAGTGAGATTGCTAACAAATGCGCTACAATTAATTGTTGAAATTCCATACACATCACCTTTTTTGAATTGTTTCAAGTAAACTTAGTTTAACGAGCTTTCCTACCGCTTGTCCCAGAACCGTCATAGATCCGCCGTACTCATACAAGCTACCTTTTTGGCTCGCAGCAATACAAACGCTATCCGTAGATGTCCCTGTCGCAAGTGTCTGTGTGTTTGGATCTTGCACTCCTAACTCATACAGCATTCGGGTTTTCACTTCTGTTGCTGCAATAAATAACTGTAAAAACGCAGCATCCGTTAACTTTCCGTCAATGAATATGAACATATTAATTGTCCCAGGCTTTGAAGAAAATGGAGTAATATCATCACTCGTCAAATCCACAGCATTACCAACCCCGGCAGTAATAATGGATGAGATTGTCAGACCGTCTTTACAATATGTATAAACCGATTTATTGCGCAAATAAACAGCCGTCATTAACCCTACTACTTTATCATAAACGAAGCTTTTTTCTTTTAAAAATGCTCTATATTCTTCGGCTGGTGAATCAGCACGGTAGTATTTATTTACAAAGCGATTATAAAAAACATTGGTCTCAATCATGCCGTCTCCTAGCACACCTGAATTGTAAGCTTTAAACGGTGTACTTGTTTTCATCATTAATAATTCATCATCCTGCTGAAGACGTAACGATAAAAAAGGACCAATTCCTTTTTGAATTGGAATATGGTCCTTTTCTCGATTAATTATACACCTCAGGATATACGGCTTTTGCGAACTCTTCTAACCCTTCTACAATTCGTGGTCCAGGTCGATTTGTTTTATTAGAATCAACGTTTACAATTTGATTTTCTTTTACAGCTGTAATATCACTCCATGCTGGACGGCTTTTAATTTCTTTTGCGTCCCCATCATAGGTTGTAACAATTGTATCTGGGTTTAGCTCAACCACTTTCTCTTCCGAAAGTTTTACCCAACCTTCTTCATTTCCAGCTACGTTTTCTGCTCCGATTGTTTTAATCATTTCATCCATAAAAGTACCTTTACCAGTTGTATAAATCTCAGGTGCAGGTGAAACTTCTACCCATACTTTCTTACGATCTTCATCTTTAATTTCTTTCGCTTTTTCTTCAATTTCTGAAACAGCAGCTTTCATTTCGTTCACCGTGTTATCTGCTTCTTCTACTTTATTCGTTAGCTTCCCGATGTTTTCAATTGTTTCATACACGGTATTAAAATCCGTTGCATCGTTTACAACGAATAGCGGAATACCTGCACTTTCAATCTGCTTGAAAACTTCATCCGACATTCCCATGCTCGAACCGTGAGCTAACACTAGGTCTGGATTCAATGAAATAACTTTTTCCGCGTTGATATTCATATCCCCTACCTGTTCTTTTTCTTTCACGCTTGCAGGATAATCATCGTTGCTCGTTACGCCAACTAATTCCTTTTCAAGACCTAACTCATAAACGATTTCCGTGTTACTTGGCATAAGAGAAACAATTTTCTTAGGTGCTTGTTCAACCGTTACTTCTTCTCCTCTTGCATCTTTAACCGTAACAGCTTGCTCTTCTGTTTGCTTTGTTTGTTCTGTTTGTTTGCTTCCTTCATCAGTTGCGCCACAGGCTGCAAGAACAACAAGGAACATCGCAACAATAACAGATGATAACCACTTTTTCATTTAGATAACCCCTCCTATTTATGTATCGGTTATGAAGTCGCTCAGCACACATAAAAAAACTTTACTTTCAATCGAAAGTAAAGCAGGTAACGTTAAATGATGCGAATGACTTTCGCACTGTTTATGTACGTCAAATACCCTGCTTCCCCTCTCCTCGAAGGTTTCACAGTTGACAATAAGGCAGGTCTCCTGACTTACGTATATGATGTACTAAGCCTTCCCATTTTTCAAACAGTGGCATCTTTAGACATCTAACGTTTACAGTGGCGGGACCGCGTTGGACTTGCACCAAACTTCCCTTTTCACTCAATGTTAAAATTGAGACCTTATTGCTTCACGATTATTCACCTGTCTTAGTATAACGCACTCCATTCAAAATGGAAATAGAAAATCAACATAACGTTCATACATTTCAGGTCAGAAGTTCTATCAAAGTAATAGTAAGGCATAGATGCTTTTGCTATTGTATGGTTATGATAGGCTGAAAATTTAGGGGTAAGTCATTGGAGTCTTTAAAAAGACTCTTTTTTTATAGCCCAATTATCTTTAAAGAGGAGGATTTTCAACGCCTCTACCTTCCCATCCTTCTTTTGTGGGACCGTATACACCAAAAGGTTCAAGCCCAGCTTGACGTATAAGAACCGTAACTTGTCCACGATGATGGATAATATGCTTAATCAATCCCATTAAGATTTGAGCATTCGTCTCTTGTCGCCCAAAGGCTGTTTGTACTTCTTTTAATGTTTCATCTGTCCACTGCTGGCTAATCGCTTTTGCTACCTGTAAGCTGATTTTATTGAAAGTTTCCGCAAACTCTTTAGCACAGGAGGGCATATGTTCAGCATTTTCTAGCTTAGCTATTTCCACCCCAAAATGAACCAAATAGTCTGGAATATTTGTTGTAAAGTGCCATACAATTCTTCCTAGAGTGCGGCCTTCTGCATACACCTTTTGAGTTAACGCTTGATCAGTTAGACCTTCTAAAACTTTTTGAGTAAGCAGGGCTTCCCGGTTCCATTCTTTAATAAAGTCTTCTACTGTTATGTACATTCAAACCCCCTCCGTATCACCTTTTATTTCCATACAAGAATTATAAAACATACGTTCGTATTCTACAAGCTTGTTTTTCATCTAATAATCGGGTTCAAAACTCTATACAATAAAAGCTACTTGCTCATATAAACAAGTAGCTTTCAAATTAGATTGAGCTTAAAAACTCACGCACTGCTTCAGGTGTTTTTGCGTTTGCACTGTGAAGATGTGCAATTTTTTCACCATTTTTATAGACAAGAAGCGATGGAATTCCCATTACATTATTTGCTGCAGAAAGTTCTTCAAATTCATCTTTATCGACTTCAAACCAAGCTTTATCTTGATTTTCTTCAATAATTTCATCAATGAACATGTCAAGGCGTTTACAATCTGGACACCATGTTGTAGTGAAGATACCAACGCTTAGCTCTTCTCCTTTGATTTGTTCATGAAACTGTTTTTCTTCCGTAATTTTTTTCATTAATAAATCCTCCAATAACAAACTTCATACAATTATGTTCATGTTTAACAATCTTTGTCAAATCACTTATCTCTATTATAACGAATTTGTTTTGGTTTATCATATTACTTGCTTGGTATCCTAGAAGTTCCGTGCATCAATGACCTTTTGTAAGTAACGAGTTGTTTGTGGAGCATTTTCTTTTAAATAACTACGGGTGAAGGAATTTGCATAATACATTGCAAACACCTCAGCAAAGTATTCTTCTGGATAGTGTAAAAAGTAGTGCTGATTCGGAAATAGAACCTGTTTTTCTTCGTTCCAAACCTTTAAGAATTGATCTTTATGACGGAGATTGTGCAAGATATGACGATCCACCGTATGAGCAATCTCGTGCAGTTCTAAGTTTACCGAACCGTGCCCTTGCCCTTTTTCGCTGTGACCAATTTTCACATAAACCGTTTTTGAACCTCCTGCTCCAGGGACATCATCCCATACCTTACTCGAAAGCTCATAGCCTCTTGGTACTTTCCCTCTTAAAAACAGAAAACCTGGCTCATCAGTTAGTTGCCCATTAAATAACTTTATATTAATTTCTTTTTCAACCATTTCTTTTAAGAGCGGTGACGGTATGCGACTAATATAGTGCAAGCTGGTCATTACTTCTTGTTCGTTATAGCTGTCTTTTGGTACGTAAACTATTTCATTTAGATAGCGAGAAATGTAGGATTGGTTGCTTGTTTCCATTCCAACATCCACATTTTTTAATAGCGTGTAATTTCGTTCAAACGAAGAATATGTTATTGTCGGACCGATTCCGAGCAACAACATGCAAACAAATAAGATTCTCTTTTTCACCTGCTGTTCCTCCCCTAGCTTTATGCTATCACACAAAACAGAAAAGACTTCCAAGCAAATCTTGGCATCTACTCTTCTTACATAGCCTATTATTGAGGAGAAATACAAAAAAACTAGATTTATCAAAATCTAGTTTTAGTCACTGAACCTAATTACGACATCCATTTTGGAGGCATATTACGGTTCCAATAAATTTTCCCTAACGTATAGTGCTTTTGAAAATTATCTTCTGCTTTATGATAATGGAAGTTAAACCAATATCCATCTTTTGGAGGATTCTCCCGCCGCACATGAAAGCGAATCAAATCTTGCCCAGACTGCAGATCATATACATGAAAAATTTTCTCTCCGTAACCCGAAGCTGGATGTTCACTTATCTCTAGGTTTGTAATATCTTGTTCTCTTTCTGTACCAATATCAGTAAGGACTTTTTCAATCTCAGGTAGGACAGCACCACGAAATTCATCTTCAATAACAGGTCCAATTTTCGTTCCAAATTTTTCAACGGACTGTTTCTCTGCTTGGTCCATTGCATATGCAACAAATGAATCAACGTCTTCAAACTTAAAGTGAATAGAGGGAAGCTCAGCATCTTCAAACGTGGTTGTGGAAGGCACAACATCACGTATATATCCTGATTTATGCTGCTTGTCGGCTTTCGCGTCATCAACGTATAAATACTCAGGTGGCGTGACAAGCCCAAATGTAAATACCGTAATTAATACAACGAGCATTCTTTTCAACCATCTAGGCATCATTATCGGTCCTTTCAATTCTTCTTTCATTCAACTATTTTTAATATAGTGTGTATTGTATCACATTTCAATTTTTTTCACCTTTTTTTTAAAACTTTTTTCTCAATTAAAAGATATAGTCAAAAAAATTTTGATGCTGGTTTTAGTTTCCCTCTACCTCTTTTATGGTGAATATAAACCATGTTTTCAGTTTATTTACTTTCATTTATCTCAATAACACCGTAATGAAAAGCTGCTGTTTTGCGCTTATATACATGAAATTGATGATCAAGAAAACGCGTACTTTTATAGTGATCTTTCAACACAACACGCTTCCTTGCAACTCGCTTTGCCTGCGTTATTACTTCCTCCGTTAGCGCTGTGTATAAAGCAAGCTGCTTTAACCCTTGAATTCCGTTAGACTCAGAGAGATTTGCTTCAAACATGGGATCAAAATAGACGATATCAAATGAATTATCTTCACAGCAATGAAGATATGTTTCAAAAGTTTGGTGAACAACAGAAATTCTATTCATCGCTTCATCTATTTCACAAATGCCACTTTTCCACGTTTTTAAGCCATGCTTTAATAAATAGGCCATAAAGCGATTCCCTTCCAGCCCCTTTACCAGCCCGCTTTCTCCGGTGATAAGGCTGGCTATAATACTGTCAGAAGCCAGGCCAAGGGTGCAGTCTAATACACTCATACCAGCTGTTAATTTTGTGGCTTGAATGAACGGGTCTAGTTCACCCTTTAACAGCCGCTTTGCACGAAACATTGCTGAGTTTGGGTGAAAGAAAAATGGTTCTTCTACTTCTTGAATATGTAGTTCCATTCGCTCTTTTCCAACAACTAAAAGATTTGATTTTTCTTTATTCTGCAACGTTTTTACAGATGCTTTCGCTCGAGCAACGTATGGAATGTGTAAATCATTTGCTACGCTTTTAGCAAAGCTGATCATTTCCTCATCCGTTCTGCCAGCTGTCGTTACAATCATTATTTTTACTCCTTTCCTCCTAAGCTACATTTTTTTACACAGAAGAAAAAGGATGCCTGAAGACATCCTTTTTACGCCTTACGTTATTCATCTACTTCGTAGCACACTATAAATTAGCAGTGCTTGTTAAAACCATCTAAAACATTTTCAAAAATAGCTTCTAATGATTGACCTTCAATTTCATGACGTGGAATGAAGTGAACAACTTCTTTACCTTTTAATAACGCCATTGATGGAGAAGATGGCTCAATATCACCAAAATATTCTCTCATCTTTGCCGTTGCTTCTTTGTCTTGGCCAGCAAATACGGTAATCGCTTGATTCGGTTTATTTTCAGCATGTAAAAATGCTTGTGTTGCCGCAGGACGAGCTAATCCAGCAGCACATCCGCATACTGAGTTGACAACAACAAACGTTGTACCTTCTGCATTTTCCATAAACTCTGTTACCGCTTCCTCTGTTGTAAGCTCTTTATACCCTGCACGAGTTAGCTCTTCACGCATCGGCTTCACAAGCTGACGCATATATTCTTCATATGCCATTGACATCGTAATCTTCCTCCTTACAATGATTCATCCACACATCATACTACAAATGCCAGGAAAAATCTAGCTGGAGCTCCCTTTAGTATTACATAAATTGAGAAGAAGCCGCAATTACTAAAATTCGTTCAATTTTTGCCGTATTTTACTATTATTCTTCCATTTTTTATACTATAGTTATAGTTAGAAGTTTATACACAGAAAGGATTTTTTCATTGAGACCGGCTTTACAGAAACCAAAACACTTGTACATTGGAATTAGCTTAGCACTACTCATTTTTCTTTTATTGGCAGTAATCGGTAAATATACGAATGCACAAACAATGAGCCTAGCCGTAAAAGAACCATTGGCTTACACACCAATGCCACAAAAAGAAAATAGTGCAAACTATGCGAATAAGACGTTAAACACATTGCATCACAGCGCATATTTAGCAAATACGCTAAACGACCGCAACGAACCGCTTACTAAACCAGTTTTTATTACGTTTGATGACGGACCCAACAATGATACTCCAAAAATCTTAGATACTCTAAGAGACTATAACGTTAAAGCAACGTTCTTTTTATTAAAGAATCAAATTGATCGCTATCCTGACATCGCTAAACGCATTGTTGCTGAAGGGCATAGTGTCGGGTGTCACGGAGTTTCACATGATATTCATCAGATGTATGGGAAAGATGGAGCCGCTTTAAACGAAATGACAACGTGCCTAAACACTCTTAAAGACGTAACTGGCGTTGACAGCAAGCTCATCCGTGTACCGTTTGGTAGCGTTCCGTACTTAAAAGAACCACATAGAACACAGCTGACTTCTCGTTATCAGCTATGGGATTGGAATATTGATAGTGAGGATTGGGCGTTACGCTCTGCACCAAAAATTATCCAGTCCATCGAGCCACATATTGAACACGTTAATGCAAGCGGTCAAACACCTGTTATCTTATTTCACGATAAACCTTTTACCGCACAGTCTTTGCCTACTATATTAACGTATTTACATTCTAATCATTATCAGTCTATGACTATTAATAATACAATGAAACCATTGCAATTTCCTTCTCACACATAAAAAGAGCATTCAGCTGAATGCTCTTTTTTTTCTTACCCTTTACGACTTTCCGTCATTTGTTTCCAAACGGAGCCTTTGGCTTCTTCTCCGCCTTCAATTCGTTCAATTGCTAGTTTAATTTGTAAATCGACCTCAAACTCTGGGTCATTTTCAGCTGCTTTTAAAGCTGGTAATGCTGTATCGTTTCCTACCTCGTATAAAAACATCGCTGCTCTCCAGCGTACAAGCTTACTTTTATCTTGCAGTGCTTCACACATCGCAACAATTCCTTCTTCAAATCCTAAATCGGACATACAGTCTCCTGCAGTACGACGAACCGTGACAGACTTATCTTTTAAAGCTTTATACAAAAATGGAAGGACTTCTTTCGATTCAATCATTCCAAGATAGACAGTTGCTAAGCGACGGATGGATGCTTTTTCATCATCAAGTGCTTTATTCAGTACGGGTAAATCCTCCTCTGTAGGATTCATTTGCTCTAAATGAGCATAACGAACTGTCCATTCTTCTTCATCTAACATTTCTTGTGTTACTTTATAGGCTTCGCGTGGCTTTACAACTTGCTCTCCACTTTCTTCTTGCTTTGCAAGCTGGACAAGTCGATTCAAACGCTCCTCAGGATAGGCCGCTGATAACTCTTCTACAACATCTTCTCCAATTGCTTGTAGTTCACCGTAGCGAACGCCTTGCTCTTTCCATTTACGCTCTAATACAACGTTTGATGCAAATTGCTGAACCTCAGCAACCGCTTTTGCAAACCGTTCTGGAAGACCGAATCGCTTCTCCTCTGTTCCGTCCGTTAACTTTACTTGCATAGGAACATTTTTAAATAGCTGAACAGCTACGCTTACTTCTCCGTAATGTTCATTAATCTGCTGATTTTCAGCCTCACCCTGTACGTCTTCTCCAAAAGCTGCGCGAACCTGAGGTAAAATTTGCTTCCAATCATATTTTGCATTACGCTCAACTGCTAAGAAATCAGCAACGTGATATACACCTTTTACACCTTCAACTTTCATGATTTCTTGAATAACTGCTGGGGCTTCATGACTATTATCTTTATTGTAGTTGTTGCTTTTTCCTCCAGGCAACACTTCATTTAAGTTGATTTTCATTGTATTCGGACTTGGTGTGGGTTCAATTGATTTAATCTTCATACACTCATACTCCTCAAATTCATTTTTTTACATTGTAACACGCTCAAAAACAGAGGGTCTAATCACCTGCTTTTTATGCATTTTCAATTTCTTCAATCAGTTCCGAAAGCTCCGTCCAGCGTTCTAGCAGCTCATTTAAATCATCGTTTGCCTGCTCTTGTTCCATTGATAAGGTATGAGCTTTAGAGTAATCACTTCCAGCTCGTTCAATCTCAGCTGTTAAGCGTTCAATTTCCTCTTCTTTCGCTGCAATTTTGTCTTCAATTTCATCCCATTCTTTTTGCTCTTTATATGATAAACGACGCTTTTTCTGCTTTTCTTGGACTCTAGGCTTTTCTTCTTTTACTTTGGTCTCTTGCACTTGTTTTTGCTTTTGACGTCTTGCTTCTTCCAGCTGATCTGTATAAGCTCCGTAATAAGCTGAAATGACCCCTTCTCCTTCAAATACTAACAAGTAGTCAGCGACTTTATCTAAGAAATAGCGATCATGTGAAACGGTAATAACAACGCCGGGAAATTCCTCTAAATAATCTTCTAATACCGTTAGGGTTTGTGTATCTAAATCATTTGTTGGCTCGTCTAACAGCAGCACATTCGGTGATGTCATTAGAAGCTTCAATAAATAAAGGCGACGACGTTCTCCACCTGAAAGCTTTCGAATTGGCGTTCCGTGTGCATGAGAAGGAAATAAAAAACGTTCAAGCATTTGCGAAGCTGAAATAACTTTCCCATCCGTCGTTTGGACAATTTCAGCTGATTCTTTGATATAATCTAGCATTCGTTTATTTAAGTCCATATCATCACTTTCTTGCGTATAGTACGCCATTTTAACGGTTTGCCCACGATCAACCTCTCCACTATCGGGTTCAATACGACCAGCAAGCATGTTTAAAAGCGTTGACTTCCCACTTCCATTTTTACCGACAATCCCAATACGATCTCCTTTTTTTACAATATGAGTGAAATCGTTCAAGAGCGTCTTACCTTCAAATGCTTTTGACACCTCTTTTAATTCAACAACTTTCTTCCCTAAACGACTGCCTGCTAAGCTTATATCCAGTCCCTCTTTTTCAGTACTTCCTACTTTTCCTTCAAGCTCTTCAAATCGCTGAATTCGCGCTTTTTGCTTCGTTGTTCGTGCCTTGGCACCACGTCGAATCCACGCTAATTCATTACGATATAAATTACTTAACTTGGATTGAGTTGCTTTTTCTTGCTCTTCACGAAGTGCTTTCCCTTCTAAAAACGCTCCGTAATTTCCTTTGTAACTGTATAAATTTCCACCATCTAATTCAAAGATGCGATTCGTCACAGCGTCTAAAAAGTAACGGTCATGCGTCACGAGCAAAACGGCACCTTGATACTTTGCTAAATATTCTTCTAGCCATTTTACAGTTTCATAGTCCAAGTGGTTTGTCGGCTCATCTAGAATTAAAAGATCTGGCGTTTGAATTAAGCTCTGAGCAATAGAGACACGTTTTTTCTGACCACCAGATAATGCCCCAATCTTCTCTTGCATATTTGTAATTCCAAGCTTTGTTAGAACAGCTTGAGCACTAGAGTTTGCTTCCCATGCATTCATTGCATCCATCTTTTGCTGAAGGTTATATAAATTCTGCTGTGCTTTTTCACTTGAAGCATCGCGCTGAAGCTCGTACAGTGCAAGCTCATATTGCTTTAAAAGCTGAAGAAGAGGCGTGTCACCGCTGAAGACCTGCTCTAGTACTGTAAGTTCAGGATTAAAATCAGGGTGTTGAGGCATATACGTAATACGGTAATCTTTCGCGTGCACTACTTCCCCACTATCTGCTATTTCCAGCCCCGCAATAATTTTTAACAGCGTTGACTTTCCTGTACCGTTGACACCGATTAATCCAATTCGCTCACTTTCAGTAATGGTAAAGGTTAAGTGATTAAATAAGTTCTTTTCTCCGTACGTTTTTGTTAATTCTTCAATCGTAATCATTTTCATTTTTATAATTCCACTCTTTCTTAAATTGTGCTAAAAAACCAAGCATATAGTCATGGCGTTCCTTTGCAATTACTTTAGCTGTGTATGTATTCATTCCTTCGTACAACTTCAGTAGCTTTTCATAAAAATGCGCAACGGCCGTTGACTTTCCGTTTCGATATTCTTGCTCTGACATCACGTCTCGAATCTCAATTGAAGGGTTGTATAAGGGTGTCCCTTTAGCTCCTGCATACATAAATGTTCGCGCGATACCTACTGCTCCAATTGCATCCAAGCGATCCGCATCTTGCACAACTTCTCCTTCTAACGTCGTCATTTTCGGTCGGTTTCCACCTTTAAAAGACACTGTTTTTAAAATATGTATAATATGATGACAATCCTTTTGGTTAATTTTGTGAACCATCAGCCACTCTTCTACTTCTTTATATGCTTTATCAACATCAACCACTAGTTTATCATCTACAACATCATGAAATAAAGCAGCCAGTTCGACTACCTGTTTATTGCCGCCTTCTTTTTCACATAGGAGCATAGCTAAATTACGCACGCGATTAATATGCTGCCAGTCGTGGCCCGTAGTGTCATGTGCGAGCTTTTCTTTCACAAATGCTTCTGCTTCTTTTATCGTTCGCCTCATTTTAGCCTCCTTATGAAACGCATTTATTCAATTTATTTTACCACAAAGAAGCTCAGGGTGTTTGAGTAACAAAAAAGCAGATGAACACTATGCTCACCTGCTGTTTGTTAAATTAATTCTTCAATGTCTTTCTTTATATCTTTTGGTGCAGTTTGTGGCGCATAGCGCTTAATTACTTCCCCTTGACGGTTCACAAGAAATTTGGTGAAGTTCCATTTAATCGTTTTAGATCCAAACACACCAGGCGCCTCTTCGGCTAAGTATGTAAATAAAGGATGTGCATGTTCACCTTTTACATCCACTTTATCAAACATTGGAAAAGATACTCCGTAATTCAATTCACAAAACTGTTCAATATCGCCCGCACTCCCCGGCTCTTGACCACCAAATTGATTACAAGGGAAGCCAAGAACTTCTACACCTTGATCCTTCATTTCTTCATAAAGTGCCTGAAGCTCCTTATACTGAGGAGTAAAGCCACACTTACTTGCTGTATTAACAATGACCAAAACTTTATCTTCATACTGGGAAAGCGACACTTCTTCACCTTTAATCGTTTTTGCAGAATACTCATAAACTGACATACATTCGACCTCCATTTAGTAAAGTATCGTTCATACCTTTATTGTAATGCATGAGGTGTCGTTTCAACAATTTATAAGTTCTCATCTTGTGTTTGCTGATCATAGTAACTTTTCAACTGGTCTGTTGTTTGGAGCATATAGTCAATCATTTCGATTAAATCGGCCACTTGGTCTTCATAAACAAAACGATTAAATACCACTTTTACTTCATTTTCATATTCGTTAGTATCCACTTTATGAATGACTCGTTGTTCAATTACTCGATTTGCTCCCCATACCTTCTCACATAGCGTTCGGATTTCATTGCAGTCTTCATTTGTATAAGCAACAGCTTGCTTCATATAAAAAGAGATAAATACCGTACAGCCGGGCTTTTCCTGCCGAGACGGCGTTAATTCAGCGTGAATATTATCTAAATCAGTTGAAAGCGCTAAGGTTGCCGTACAGCACGAATGCTGTTGAAATGAAATACGATACGTTCTTGTAAAACGAGCTAAGTCCATTAAGTCTTCACGATTTACAACCGATACCTGTCCCGATAAATCTAAATCGTATATTTCTCCTTCCACAACCACTTTTAAGTTATCAAATACAATTGGATCGAACATTGTTCCACTACTTTCTTTACAATAAAATAATTTAACCTTTTACTTGTTCTAACCATTTCCTATAATAACATACGCATTTTGGAAAAAATAAGAAAAGACGATGCACCCATCGCCTCTTCTTATCAAAAGATTCCTACTGCTTGTCCGTTCTCGTCAACGTCCATATTTAGCGCTGCTGGTTTTTTCGGGAGGCCAGGCATCGTCATAATGGATCCTGTTAAAGCAACTAGAAAACCTGCACCGATCGATGGCTTAAACTCACGAATTGTGATGCGGAAGTTTTCAGGTCTTCCTAATAAATCTTGGTCATCACTTAACGAATACTGTGTTTTGGCCATACAAATCGGCAAGTAGGACCAGCCATATTGTTCAAACTGAGCGATTTGCTTTTGAGCTTTAGACGAAAAGTCTACGCCGCTTGCTCCGTATACTACTTTTGCAATCGTATCTACTTTTTCTTCAATTGTCGCGGATACATCATAAATCGGTGCGAAGTTCGACTCTTCTGCTTTCATCATATCAAGAAGTTCTCTCGCTAAGCCCACACCACCAGCGCCACCTTTTTCCCACACTTCTGTGAGGGCAACTCTGATGTTATTTTCCTCACACCAGCTCATAATCGTTTCAATTTCTCCCTTGCTGTCCGTAATGAAGCGATTTACTGCTACGACGCATGGAACTCCAAATGCTCGGATTGTTTCAATATGCTTTTCTAAATTCTTCATGCCTTCTTGTAGCGCTTCAATATTTTCCTTACTTAACTCAGTCTTTGGAACACCTCCGTGCATTTTCAATGCGCGTACGGTTGCAACCAGCACAACAGCTTCAGGTTGAATATCTGCCATTCGAGCTTTAATATTTAAGAACTTTTCTGCTCCTAAATCAGCACCAAATCCTGCTTCTGTGACAACATAATCACCTAGTTTAGCCGCCATCTTCGTTGCAATAACGCTGTTGCATCCATGGGCAATATTAGCAAATGGACCGCCGTGTATAAGAGCTGGCGTATGCTCTAACGTCTGGACGAGATTAGGCTTAATCGCCTCTTTTAAAAGAAGAGTTAGTGCTCCTTCTGCATTTAAATCAGCGACTGTTACTGGCTCATTTTGATATGTATAACCCACTACAATGCGAGCTAATCGTTTTTTTAAATCTTGAACGCTTGTTGCCAAACAAAAAATAGCCATAATTTCTGATGCTACTGTAATATCAAAACCATCTTCTCTTGGTACACCTTGAACTGGGCCGCCAAGTCCAACTACTACTTGACGAAGTGCACGATCATTTAAGTCAACAACGCGCTTCCACGTTACTTTACGCGTATCAATTCCTAATTCGTTACCTTGGTGAATGTGATTGTCAATAATAGCTGATAGGGCATTGTTTGCTGTTGTAATGGCGTGAAGGTCTCCCGTAAAATGAAGATTGATGTCCTCCATCGGTACAACTTGAGCATAGCCACCACCAGCTGCGCCTCCTTTAATCCCCATGACTGGACCTAAAGAAGGTTCACGCATCGCGATAATTGCTTTTTCATCCAGCTGTTGAAGCGCTTGTGCCAACCCTACAGTTACCGTAGACTTTCCTTCACCTGCGGGAGTCGGGTTAATGGCCGTCACTAAAATAACCTTACCGTCTTTTTGGTCTTTTAGGCGTTCCATAATATCTAGTGAAAGCTTTCCTTTATAATGACCGTATGGCTCAAGCTCCTCTTCTAAAATACTTAGCTGAGCTGCAATATCCTTAATCGGTTTCATTCTTGCTTCTTGAGCGATTTGTAAATCACTTTTCACTTGTTTCTTGGTTGTCATATTATCCTTCTCCTTTTTCATACAAATGAATGCACGCTCTTTTTACCATTAAAAGAACCTTATTTATGTATATTAGTCCTATCTAAGTATCATCTAGCACTTACTGTTGTATATTGTATCACCTTTGGCTTAAATTACGAATAAGAAACTATACTTTTTCGAAAATTCAGTTGATTAATATTCTGTATATTCATATAATAGTGTATTGTATATAGAAATGAAAATCGTCTTTGAAAAACCATTCAAGAGATAAAAATCTGTGCGTTCATCCTATATAGGGATTGATTGCACGTTATATTACGAAAAAACAGGAGGAAGTTTTATTGCCTATTAACATCCCGCGTGATCTACCAGCAAAAGAAATTTTAGAAAAAGAACGTATTTTTATCATGGATGATGTACGGGCATTTAATCAAGAAATTCGCCCTTTAAATATTGCGATTTTAAATTTAATGCCTGAAAAAGAAAAAACGGAAACACAGCTGCTTCGCCTGCTGGGGAACTCACCGTTGCAAGTACATATTACGCTTTTGCACCCGGCAACTCATGAAGCAAAGACAACGAGTAAAAATCATTTGGAACAGTTTTATAAAACCTTTAAGCAAATTAAACACCAAAAGTTTGACGGCATGATCATCACCGGTGCACCAATTGAGCATATTCCATTTGAAGATGTAAATTACTGGTCAGAGCTAACTGAAATTATGGATTGGTGTAAGACAAACGTTACGTCAACGATGCATATTTGTTGGGGAGCTCAAGCTGGGTTATATCATCATTTTAACATTGATAAAAGACCGCTTGACGAAAAGTGTACAGGTGTGTTTACACATACTTCTCTTCAAGAGCCTATTAAGCTTCTTAGAGGCTTTGATGATCTCTTTTTCTCTCCTCATTCACGCCATACAGATGTGGACTTAAACGAAGTGAGAGCTCACCCTGATTTAATGTTGCTATCACACTCAGAAGAAGCTGGTGTCTATTTAGTCATGTCAAAGGATGAAAAGTTCATATTTGTGACGGGTCATCCTGAATATGATGTCCAAACACTACAAGATGAGTTTATGCGCGACAAAACAAAAGGAATGGATGCAAAGCTTCCTGAGCACTATTTTCCGAATGACGATCCAACCCGTGCTCCGCTCAAAACGTGGCGCTCACATGCAAATCTTTTGTTTATGAATTGGCTAAACTATTATGTTTACCAAGAAACGCCTTATGAATGGAAATGAAAGAATCGCTCTGAACTCATTTTTATTTGAGGTTACGCAAAACCTTTGTATATCAACGGTTTCAGGGAGTTCTCCAACTCCCTTGAAAATCCTAGTGTACTTTAAATAACGAAAATGCGTGGTCATTTATGTGGTCGTGTGGTCAATCCATGCGACCTTTTTTATATTATATTCTTTTTTATAAATACACCATATGTCACTTATAGTCTTAACAATACTTCATTAACTGTTTGCTACATACTTATATAGTGATATTAAACAATAAATGATTTTCGTTATCTAGTCTCAAATAACTTTGAGTACGATACAATTTCAGTCTTCTCTCTAAGTAGCTACTGCACCTTTATTGTTGCCAGCCATAAGCACCTTTAAAAAGCATACTTATTTTGGCTGCAATTGTTTTCCTTTTGGAAGTGAAATGAATAAATCACAAATCTTATTAACATCTTTTATAGTCGCAACCTTATTATTTTTACAATTAAAATTGACAGTTTTTTGGCTAATACATTCAGCAATTAATACCTCTTTAATTGATTCATTACCTTATTTAATACCGTAAATATTTTTAATATTTATTTGAATAATTTCCATCAGATTGTTATTCTGCTTTTTTCAATTATTCATCAATAAGTTACTCTGCCAACTTATTTTAATTTATAATTGGGCTGAATGGAGGGTTTAAACATTAATGAAAAAACAAAATGTAATAATAAAATTAAAGAGCTATGCAAAAAATTGAAACAAAATTTATTTGTACTTTTTCTATCTTATAAAGATAAGAGCGTTCCACTTTACGCCAAAGTTGTTGCAATATGCGTAGTAGCATATGCATTTAGTCCTGTTGATTTAATTCCAGACTTTATTCCCGTATTGGGTTATCTTGATGACCTAATTATTGTTCCTATCGGGATTTCTCTTGCATTAAAACTAATACCTTCTCATATAATTGAATCTTATCAACTCCAAGCAGAAGAATTAAAGAAAAATAAAAGGCCTAAAAATTGGTTTGTTGGCTTTCTTATTGTATTAATTTGGATAACTTTTTTGGTTTGGATTATCAAAGTTATGTATGAGCTTTTGAAGTGAATTCAAATGATGAAGTACCGCTATCTTCTTGATAAACAAAATAGATAACTGCATAACTTTCTTAAAATGCACATTAATTCCCACTTAAGACTCTGCCATTTCGTCAAGTAATCGTCTTTATTTTTCACTCTATATAGAATGAAATCAACTAAATAACACATACTAGAAGAAAAATTAGGGTGATTATTTTGAATGCAAGTTTTTTTAGAATTTTTAACGCCATTGTATTATGGGTAATTGTTATTCTTTTTCTTCCTAAAAAATCTTTTAAAAGATTTTTGCCAGTCACATTATTTTGCTCATGTATACTACTGGTTCAAACACTTTTAAATACTATTTTTAAGTGGTGGAAAGTAGAAGGTGGAATCAAGTACATGGTTTTTGATGCATTAGCCTTTATATTTGGACCTTTCTTTACAATTAATCTGTGGGTGTTTCATTTTACAAATGGTAGATTTTTGTTATATTCACTTGTTAATTTAATAATAGACCTTATTTTTTCTCATCCTTTAAATTCACTTTTTCAAAAAATTGGTCATTATCAACTTAAAAAGTTTAATTCTACAATACTTTTCATTATTTCTTTTTCGCTAGCTCTTTTGAATTATGCTTTTCAAAAGTTTATTGAAAAGCCAAAAAAACTAGAAATGAGCCCCAAAATCAGTGAGTAAACTAAATTTTCTATTTTTATAGGACCCTTAACTTAAGTATTTACAGCAATAAAAAGTCAATTAGATTATTATGTCAGTAGCGTTGATGATTCCTTTTTAATTGCATAACCTTGCACTCTGTACAAGTGTAAATGAACGCACCTAATCACAAACAAAGCGGATTCTATATAGAGTCCGCTTATTTCTTTAAAATAATGCACGCCACGTATTCGTACCTATAATTCCATCTGAGGAGAGACCTTTACTGCGCTGGAATGCTTTGACTGCATTTAACGTATTAATACCAAAGATGCCATCAATAGTGCCCGGATTCTGACCAGAAATATAAAGAGCCGCTTGTGCAATCCATGTTAAATTTCCACGAGCTCCTTCTACGACATTTACAACGGCATTTCTTGTATTACTTCCATAAATTCCATCTACGGCTAAGCCCGCATTAAATTGCGTGTTCAGCTCAGACTGTAGACCTTTAATAAGCGCTGCTTTTGTATTAGGGCCATAAACCCCGTCTACAGCAATACCTGTTTTATAGCGAGAGTTTAATGTTTGTTGGATAGTACGAATAACAGCATCTCCTGAAGTTGAAGCCGGGGGAGCTGAAGGCTGTGATGCTGCTGGCTGTTGTGGTGCTGGTGCTTTTGGCGGAATTGGAACTGGTGTTGGAGTTGGCTTAGGTATAGCTCCTGATTTTGTAGGTAAATTTAAAAAAGTTGCCATTCCTTTTGCATAGGCGTAGGCTATATTCTGTAAAAACGATTCATTTTTAAGCAAAGTCGCGTCTGCAGCTCGATCAATAAAAGCAATTTCAGTTAGAACAGCTGGCATATTCGTACGGCGAAGCACGGCATAAGAGGCTGTTTTTCTCCCTCGATTTGGATGATTGTAACCACTTATTATTTTCTTTACTTCGTCATGTACTGCATTTCGTAATGAAACAGAGCTAACTCTTCGACCTGTATAAATATAATCTTCATACCCTGTTCCACCTCCAGCGTTCACGTGAATAGACATAAATGCGTCTGCTCCCCATGCGTTTGCTCGACTTGCTCTTTCGCTTAGTGACAAGAAAACATCTGTTGTACGCGTAGTGCGAATAGTAAATCCTGCATATTGATTATTTAAAAATTGAATCATGTATTGCTGCAGTTTTAGTACTAAATTTTTTTCAAGAAGCCCATTTGACACAGCTCCTGAATCTTGTCCACCGTGTCCTGCATCAAGATAAATTTTTTTCATATCGCTTGTCTCCTCCTTATATTTAAATTATGCTATGCTCGCTTATAGCGACACGTACAGAAACCCATTCCCACTATTTTCTAGAGAAAAACACTGCAACTTGAGGTTTAATTTATGTAAATACAGAGTAAATACTATATAAAGAGACTTTTAACAGAATGATGTTAAATGAATCCGTTAATGATAAACAGTATAGCTGTTTATCAGCTCCTCATCATACCTCAGGAGTCTTTACTGAAACGTTAGGGAGTTTTTAAAATGATTACAAAAAAAGAAGCATTTCTGTTTCACCACGAGTTAAATCGGTTGCTGGCAGATTATCGCAATTGTTCATGTTCAAGCATCAGAGACGAGATTTACAAAGATATTCTCTTAATAACAAGTGTCATTCATGAGTTTAAAGAAACCACCTTACATTAGATACAGAGATTCCTTTCCTTTTATATAGGTTCACACACGTAGAAAAGGGAGTAACATCGGTTACTCCCTTTTTTTTGCATATACGAAGTATGCTTACGTATTAATGATTGTATCAACGTCCAAGTTCGTAGTAGAAGTAGACGTTGAAGTTACATCTGCAAAATCATCAAGCTCTAATACTACAGGAACACCAACCGGTACATCTGCACTGATTGTCACCTGCGCAGGAGTAATAACGCTTAGTCCGGCTTGTTGGAGTACTCCGTTGATATAAACGTTATACACATTATCTGCTGCCGGTGTAGGCAGTGCTGCAACGGGGTCTCCATTATCGTCTAAAAAGGAAGTAGCGGGAATGGTCGTTGTCCCCCCCACTACCATTCCTGCGGTAACAATTGCCACAAATTTTAAAGAATCCGGACTTACCTCTGTGGTAGTCGTCGTATCAACTGTCCCCGTAACGTTGCTAGAAGCTGTAATAAAAAGCTTAATTAATTCAGCTGGCATATGTTCCTCACACCTTTCCTAAGGTTCAATTTTAATAAATTGTAGAATGAGGGGAACATGCTTTGCTGGAACGTCTGCAGATTTTAAAATAAGTACGCCTCTTTTTACTTCATATAAGGTAGCAGGCTGTAAAACTCCATTAACGAATAGATTAATGTATGACACATAACAAGGGTCCAAAATCATAGAGGTTGAGTGATCGATTACCGCATCCTTGTTGTTATATACGCGCTTTTTCCCATCAGATTGTGTACAAAATTGAGTCACGTTCACTTTTTGAGATAATTTAAACCATTTTTCAACTTGCCCTATTTCAGGAAGCATTAAACGAGGTCGACTTTCCTTTGTTATGTCATGTTTTTTTCGCTCCACGTTCATCCCTCTTTAATCTGACAATCTTACTTCATTGGTATGTTGAATTACATTTGTCTTATGTTATCTTTTTTACATTTTCTTCAATATAAATAACCACAAAAAGGTTAAAGACTGCTTCAGGTTAGGGGACAATGATACAATTGTTTCTTGATTAACTCCTTTTTTATATACACCTTTACCACCTATAACCTCCCAACCATTTTCAGAGGCAAGCTGTTCAAACTCCCACGGCATCATGGTGTTACAGATGACGTTCTCTCCGTATAAGCGTCGGTAGCTATTTGTTCTTGGTTGTGCTGTCGGCCCTAAGATACCTACACATGCGTGTCCTTGTGGTTTCACTATTCGTTTAATCTCATTTAATGCTTCTAATGGCCGTTCTGTCCATTCAAGTACATTAATGAGGACTACACCATCTGCTACATTATCATCAAAAGGTAGATCCATCACATCTGCTGCTTCAAACGTAGCAACATCCTGATGTAATTCTTTGGCCTTTTCAACCATCTCTGTTGATAAATCAACTCCAAATGCTTTGTACCCCGCTTCTGCTAACAGCCTCGTTCCGTATCCGTCACCACACCCAATATCTATGACGATACCATCTTTCTTAATGTGCTGTTGAACTAAAGGGATAACTCCTTTTCTACTGCCGCTTTTCCACATATTTTCACTCTTTTGATTCCAAAACGAAACCTTTTCATTCCACTGTGAATGCGCTTCTTTATGCCAGTTAAATGTTGTCATCTATGTACCTCCTACTATAAATATTTCATTGTTATGTTATTCGTGATGAAAGCTTCTTTACCTTTTAAAACGAATAAAAGTCTTTATGTTAGCCATGCTAAAACTGTGTAGGTTTCTTCATAATCATAACTAAGAGGGTGAAAAGCATGGATCGATTTATTGCGGTTCGTAAAAATGATAAGGGAAACTTAACCGAATTTAAAACACAGACTGGTCAAGTATTAAGCTACGATGAAGCAATGAAACGCGTAACAGCAGGTGAAATCGAACACGTTACAACGTTTATTGGAAAAGATGGCGATACATATATTCGCAGCGTTCCAGACCGGGATGAAACAAACAACTTAGATTCATTACCAACTTTTTAAAAGGAGAATGATGATTATGACAAAGAAAAACAATAAGGGTAGTGCAAATCAAAGCAACCCGAAAACTCAGCATCAAATGGTTGAAATGGGCGAAGAGATTGCAAGTGGAGATAACTCAAAAGGAAACAAACGTAATAAAGATCAAAATAGCAAAACAAATTAAATAATGCATATAAAAAGCAAGAGTCGCAGAGGACCCTTGCTTTTTATAACCATTTTTCCACTGTGAATTTCTTATGAATTGGATCTGTAATCATTATACGATGATAAACTGGAGCACCTGATTCTTTAACTTCTCCTTTTCCATTGTCAAGGTAAAAGCGAAAGCCTAATCCAGTATCAATAGGGAGAATAAACTGATTATAAAAATGGTAAGAATCGACCCTCTTAAGAGGTAAATCAGCGTAAATTCTTAATACATCTGGTAGTGCATCTATGCTTTTAACCTGCATGGAAACTGGCACTCTATCAGATACGTAATCTACAATTTCAATTTCTTTTGAAGTTTTTATTCCTTCGCTCTGAAACTGAACAACAGTCTTGCCCACAGACTTAGGAATAACCGTTCCGTCTTTGGCAATTGAAACAACCCGTTTATCTGCAACCTGATATTCACCTTGAAGCTCAGTTACTTTAACACCATTGCTATATGTTTTCACCGCATTTAGAGAACCTGCTTTTTCGTTTAAACCAAAGATAGATCGCCCTTTTAATTCCACAGCAGCTAGTTTCGTTTCTTTCCCAAAGAAGTATAGAAGTGGCATATGAACTCTCGCTTCCCAATCTGCTTCTGTATGAGCTGCTGTATCGTCTTGATAGTAAGCTACTTCTTCACCATACTGATATCCACACGTTAATAGCTTATTTGCTATATCTTTTACGTGCTCAACGCGAATTAGAACTCCTTCGTATTCACCAACATCAACCCATATCTTTTTGTGATTTACCTTTTGAACAGGAATATTCACTTGACTGAATTCTTGAAGTGTATGAGGATCAACATAATAAAAGTATGGAGACAAAATGGCAAGCATGCTAAACACGTCCGGTCTCTTTAATCCAATATGATATGTGATAGCTCCACCTCTAGAAGAACCCATTAGCGCCGTATACTTCGCTTCCTTTTTGGTGCGGAACTGCTCATCAATAAAAGGCTTCACTTCATTAACAATAAATCTTTCGTAAAGCTCTCCTTTCGGTTGAATGCAAGCAAGAGCTGGAGGGACTTGCAAGCTATCTTCATCAAGTGTATGAAAGCTATATTCATTCGCCCGCTCTTCTTTCATATTTTCAATTCCAACAATAATAATCTCTTGCATTTCTCCTTGTTCAATAAGTTTATTTACAACATGATGAATGTTCCAGGATTGGCCGTTAAAAGCTGGATGAAAAATATTTTGACCATCGTGCATATAGAGCACAGGATACTTGGTATCTTGTGCTTGTTCATAACTAGGTGGTAAATAAACATACAAATTACGTTCGTTCTGCAAATAACTAGATTTAAAATTTAAAATTTCAACAATTGAATGTTTGCTCAAACTAATTCACCCTTTTAAATTAATTCATTAAATTAAATAATATATTTAAAAGAAAAGAGCGCTTTTCACACCCTTTACAATTGCTTTTGATAGACGCTATACCATAAAGCTAAACTTCCTGCGCCAATAATCTCAACATGCTCTCCCAAGTTTGATGAAATAACTTCTACTTCTTCTTTTCTAGCTAAAAAAGATCGCTCATTCACTTCCTGTTTGATAATGGAGGTAAGCTCAATTCCCGCAAGAGTTAACGGTCCTGACACAACAATCTTTTTAACATGAACCATATTTACAAATGAGGCAAGAACCACCGCAATTCGTTCCGCTGCTTTTTCAACAACTCGTCTAGCTTTTCCCTCTTGGTTTGCTACTCTCTGTAGCACTTCTTGAATATCTCGAGCTTGAAGCTCTTCTACGATAGCCTGTTCTGATGCATATTGATTAAGGCAGCCATTGCTTCCGCACCAGCATGGTTTTCCATCTGGCAAGTATGTCATATGGCCGAACTCACCTGCTCCTGTTAACCCACTACGGTATAACTCACTTTTCAACACTAAACTTGCACCGATACGATACCCAAGGTATAGACACATAAAATCAGCAACTTGCTTTCCATGTCCAAACATCTTTTCTGCTAAAGCTAGTGCACTTACATTATTATCAAAATAAATAGGGAGCTTTAACTTCTGCTTTAAATACTGCACAATGGGCACATCAGGCCAGCCGATTATATCGTTTCCTAAGAGCTTTCCTTCTTTCAAATCAACTGCTCCCAATGAACCGATTCCAATGCTCGATACGTCTACTTCCTGCATATTAATATACCGACTAATTGTGCCTGCCACAAACTCTAAATACTGCTCCTGGTTAAAATCTACTGGAACAGGAATCCTTTGAACACTTCGTGTCTCACCTTTTAAGTTTACTAATCCCACTCGAATTGTCTCCATGCTAATGTGGACTCCAACTGTCCAATAAGCATTGCCTTGTAAATCTAATGCGATTGATTTTCGACCTACTCGCTTTGTTCCTTCTTGAACATCTCCGCGCTCAACGATAAAGCCTTCCTGAATCAATTCAGCTGTAATATAAGTAATTGTTGCTGGTGTTAGCTGTGTAATCTCAGCAATTTTTTGTCTCGACATCGGTCCGTTTTGCAGCAAAACTCTTAGTACTAATGACTGATTTAGCTGTTTTGTACGCGCTGTATTTTGACCTTTTAATACCATATTTCTCTATCTCCTATTACATCTTCGTATTTACTTGTATCTTTTATTATACCATGCACGCATTAAAATAATAGGTTATCCCTTTGTACCTCCAGCCGTTAAGCCAGATACAAAGTATTTTTGTAGAGCTAAAAAGAGAATGGCTATTGGCAAAGCAATTAAAACGGCACCAGCAGCAAATTGTGTAAAAGAGTTTCCAAACTGTCCACTAATCATTCGATACAATCCAACAGCCAGGGTATACTTCTCTTCTGATCGGAGAATAACTGTCGCCAAAATAAAATCTGTAAAGGGTGTAATAAAGCTAAACAATGCAACAACAGCCAAAATTGGTTTTGCTAGCGGTAAAATAATTTGGTAAAAAATCCGAAAATGTCCTGCTCCATCAATACGAGCAGATTCGTCTAACTCTTTTGGAATCGTATCGAAATATCCCTTAGCTAACCACGTGTTCATCGGTAACAGTCCGCCAACATAAATTAAAATTAAGGCTAAATGCGTATCTAATACGCCGCTTAAATATGCTAATACATAAATTGCAATCAGGGCAGAAAACTGTGGAACCATCTGCAAAATTAAAAATAACATTAGGCTATTTTTGCGTCCCACAAATTGATAACGCGAAAATGAATACGCCATCACTCCAACGAGCGTAACTGCTAAGAGCATAGTGATGACGCTGATTTTGAGCGTATTCCAGTACCACTGTAAGTAATAGGTACCTTCACCGGTAAATAAATCTTTATAATGGGTTAACGTAGGGTTTTTTGGGAACATGGATGAACTTGACAAGCTACTTCCTGGGTTTAAAGAAGATCCGATAATCCATAAAATTGGATAAATAACAATTGCACTCGCCATCACTAATCCACTATAAGTAATCAATTTACGAACGAAGTTTCTTTTGTTCATGTTACATCATGTCCTCCTCTTGGAACGATTTTGTACGTCTAAACTGCCATAGTGCGACACTAATAACAATTAAAGATAAAACCATTGTAATAGCGGCTGCTTTTCCATACTGAGCAGATGATAAAGTTAGCTCATAAATCCATGAAATTAAAATATCACTGCTACCGGCTGTTTGTCCTGCAACTGCCGGTCCACCCCCGTTAAATAAATAAATAACATTAAAGTTATTAAAGTTACTTGTAAACTGCGTAATCATAATTGGAGCAGTTGTAAACAAAATAATTGGAAGGGTAATATGACGAAACTTTTGCCATAAGGATGCCCCGTCAATTGTTGCTGCCTCATACAACTCTTCAGGAATAGATTGAAGAACACCTGTAATCATAGCAAATACGAATGGAAAGCCAACCCACCATTGAATAAAGATTAACGCTACTTTCGTCCAAAGCGGCTCTGTAAGCCACGGAATTGGATTTATACCAAAAAACGCTAAAATATCATTGTTAATTGCACCAAATGTTTCATTAAACATCCCGCTAAAAATAAGGATTGAAATAAACGCTGGAACGGCCCAAGGCAAGATAAAAATGGTTCGAAACACCCGTTTAAATTTAATGTCTTTTTGATTTACCGCTATGGCAAGAACCATCCCCACAGCTATCTGCCCAATAGTTGCAAAAAACGTCCAAACAACCGTCCATGAGAATACAGAAATAAATGTATTGCGCCAAATATCCATCTTAAATAAATCAATAAAATTATTAAATCCATTCCACTCTACTAACCTAGCGGGTGGAGAATTATAAAGGTTATAGTTTGTAAATGCTAATAGCACCATAAAAATAATTGGAAATATAACAACCAGAATTAGCAAGAAAAATCCTGGAGAAATCATGAGATATGGAAAGCCATTGTCTACTAAGTTATGATACTGCTCCTTTAAAGAATGAACGGTTCTGCCCTCATCTTTTTTCTTACCATTTTGATATGCATCGTATAAATTAAACGCATAAATGCATGCTCCCCCTATCAGCAACAAAAGAGCAATAATCCCTTGAACTAATAGAAAAATAGAATGATCTCGAAACGGCTTCGTACCTAACGTAACAATCCCCCAAAGCCCTTCATTCACCAGGTCTTTAAACGTAATGATGAATGCACTACTTAATAGTAGAAAAAACATGCCTTTAAAGAATTGACGATTGTAAAGCTGACCTAGTCCTGGAATAATTGACAATCCCAGCGCTACTTTCCGATGCGACGTCATCATAGTTTGCTCATTAGATGCAATTTTCATTTCTTTTTTACTCCCTTCAAGTTAGCTTCCGTGGTTCGCTTCTATCTGATCTTTGATTGTTTTAACTGCGTCGTCTAAAGCTGTTTTCGGCTCTTCCTTTCCGTTTGCAACAAGCTGAAGCGCTGTTACCATTGGCCCCCAAACTTCACTCATTTCCGGAATGTTCGGCATTGGCTCTCCTACTGCAGCTTGATCAATAATAGCTTTGGCTTTTTCGTTTTTTCGAATAGAAGGATCATTAACTAAGCTTTTAACAGGTGGAATTTCCTCTACTGTTTCGTATCGAACCTTCGCATTTTCAGCATTTGTTAAATGTTCAATTAGCTTTGTAGCCCATTTTTGATAAGGGGAAAAGCTATTTACATGCCACCCTTTTACTCCGATAAATGTTTTCATTGGCTTGTTGTTAGGCAAGAGTGGTAAGGTTGTAGCGCCAACATCAATTCCCGCACTTTTAAAGCTTTCAAAAGACCATGGGCCGCTCATGACTGAGGCCACTTTCCCTTCTGAAAAAAGAGCTTCTAATGTAGAGCCACCATTTTCACCAATAATACCTTTTGGAAACAAGTTTTCGTTGTACCATTTTGAGATGTAGCTGACTCCTTCTATCGCCCCGTCACTATGTAGTCCAATATCAGTTGAATCTAGCGATGTCTTCTCCTCTTTAAACACATAGCTTCCCATACCACTCAATACAGCATTGGCAAAGTAAAAATTATCCCATGGAGCTAAGAAGCCATATCGTCCTGCTTTTTGATCAGATTTTGAAATTTCGTAAAGCTCATTCATCGTTTTAGGCGCTTGCTTCATTAGATCTTTGTTGTATAGAAAAATAGGTGTTTCAATAGCTTTTGGTAGTCCGTAAAGTTTCCCGTCATAAGATTCTGCCTGGATGGACTGGTCTGTAAATGTCGATACGATTGATGAATCCACGTTCACCGGTGCAATGACACCTTCTAGTGCTAGCTGACCGATTTGATCATGAGGTAAAGTTAATACATCAGGGCCCGTTCCAGCCGGACCGTCCAATCGAATTTTCTCTTTAATTTCGTTGGACATCTCCAATTCCTTGTACTCCACTTTAATACCATACTTTTCCTCAAAACTTTTAATAGCTGGCTGCAACGCTATTCCTTTTCCTTTTTCTTCCCATATCACTAGCTTTTTAGGCTTTTCCTCATCTTGCTTTTTCCATTCAGCGTCTCTCTTTTCTTCAATGCCACAGGCACTGACAAGCGTCAAAATAGAGAGAGCTGCAATTATTTTCTTTATCTTCATTATAAAACCCCCTACCCAACAATTAATTAATTGTTTTAATTAATAAGTTTATGGTTCATCATTATAATTCGGTTTTTTCATTCTTGCAAGCACTTACACCATCTTTTTTTATGATATTTTAAATTGAACACCCTTTCATTTCTATTGACACATCCTAAAATTACTCATAATATAAAGTTGTTATTAATATTAATTAAACAAATTAATAAATTAAATTTGAAAGGATGTTTTTAATGCTTCGTTCTTCTATTTATCATCGCCCGAAAAATAATTTTGCGTACGCATACGATGAAGAAACTCTACATATCCGATTGCAAGCGCAAAAAGGAGATTTACAAGATGTGACTCTTATTCATGGGGACCCTTACATATGGGAAAATGGTCAATGGATTTATTCAACAAGCTCTATGAAACTTGTAGGTTCGGATGACTTGTTCGATTATTGGCAGGCTACCATTCGCCCCCCACATGCTCGCTTACGATATGGGTTTATTTGCAATGATGGAAAAGAATCCTTAACGTATACGGAAAGAGGATTTTTTGAAGATGTTCCTACCCACTGTCACTACTATTTTGCCTTTCCATTCTTAAATCAAATAGATGTCTTTTCTTCTCCTTCATGGGTAAAAGACACAGTTTGGTATCAGATTTTCCCTGAGCGTTTTGGGAATGGAAATCCAGAATTAAACCCAAAGAACGTCTTGTCATGGGGAGAAGCACCTACTCAAAGCAGCTTCTTTGGTGGCGATTTTGAAGGGGTCATTAACCATCTCAATCACCTTACTGAACTAGGAATTAACGGCATTTATTTTACGCCTATTTTTAAAGCAATGACCAACCATAAATACGATACAATTGATTATTTTGAAATTGACCCACAGTTTGGAGATAAAGAGACATTTAAGCGACTTGTAGACGAATGTCACAAACGCGGTATTAAAATCATGCTTGACGCCGTCTTCAATCATAGCGGCTACTATTTTGAACCGTTTCAAGATGTTATAAAATACGGTGAAAGCTCGAAATACAAGGATTGGTTTCATATTGCCGAATTCCCCCTTAATCCAGGAAACCAGCTATCTTATCGTACGTTTGCCTTTGAGCCTGCCATGCCAAAGTTAAATACAGAAAATAAAGATGTGCAAAATTATTTACTAGAAGTAGCGGAATATTGGATCCGAGAATTTGATATTGACGGATGGAGATTAGATGTAGCGAATGAAGTAGATCATCATTTTTGGCGATTGTTCCGCAACCGAGTAAAAGCAATTAAACCGGACGCATATATCCTAGGTGAAATTTGGCATGATGCAATGCCTTGGCTGCAGGGAGATCAATTTGATGCTGTAATGAACTACCGCTTTACAAACGCAGCAATTGATTTTTTCGCAAAAAAAGAAACTACCGTAGAGCAGTTCCAAAACGAGCTCGTTCACGTGTTGCAATCTTATCCCCAGCACGTAAACGAGGTTGCTTTTAACCTGTTAGGTAGCCATGACACAGCACGAATTTTAACTATATGTGAAGAGGATACAAATCGCTTAAAGTTGCTTTATTTGTTCCAACTTTCCTTTATCGGAACACCTTGTATTTATTACGGTGACGAAATTGGCATGACAGGTGGAGATGATCCTTTATGTCGTAAGTGTATGGAATGGGATACAAATAAACAGGATCTTGATGTATTTCATTTTGTTCAAAAACTTATTTCGCTTCGTAAACAAAGCCCAGCTTTCTCCAAGGGAGAGTTCGCGTTCCAAGCTATGAATGAATCTCTTGTAAGCTATCGCAAAACGCTTGATGATGAAGAGTTACTCATTATTATTAATCCAACAAATCGTTCATTAAATGTTAGTCTTCCAACTTCATTTGCTGACGGTCTTGATTTATGGACAAATGAGCACGTATCAAATGATTTGATGTTAAACGAGAGTGAATTTGTGATTGTGCGTAAAATGAAATAACCAAACTAGCCATGATTATTGTCATGGCTTTTTGGCTATTTTTAGCTATTTAACTTGTGATAAACCTCTCCTTAATTACAAAAAAAGCCCAACCAAGAATAGGTTGGGCTTAACTTATATTTTTATTTCATAGAGGGGGTCTACTGAAAAAAGCTCTACAGCGGACTTATTATTGTGATATTAAGAAAATCGCTATGATCAATGTTGGTTCGGTAAACCTAAAGTTGCTACTTGGTTTTCTTGAGTGACTGCACCAACTGATGCTACGCCTGCCACCAGTGTAAGTGCTAATGTTAATCCTACTAATAATTTTTTCATAGATATTTCCTCCCCTTATTGTGATTAATGTTAGTGTAGCATAAGATTTTTTTTCGTGAATTCGCTGATATGGGCGAATATACCTGTTTAAGCGGCCTTATTCTTCTAATTCGCTTTATTTTCTCGATAATTATAATAATAGGAATATTTTTATTTTTATACAAAAAGTTCATTGATTTCACTTTTCACTAACTCTGTGAACTTTTCATTCCTTTGTAACTGGAAGATATGAACGGATTTCTCTAAGTATTCTTTTCCCTGCTTAACTCTCCCAAGCTTAATTAAATTTTCACCAGTTTGGTAGTGAAGTTCACCAAATAAATACATAGACTCATTGCTTATACAAAGATCAATCCCTCTGCTGCTGTAGGTAGTCGACTCTTCGTATTGTTTCATATCAGCTAATGTTTTTGATAGTCCGTATAAAATACGAACCTTTAGCATTTCTTGACGAATTTGTGGTAGTGCCGTTATATGTTTTAACGCTTGTCTATATAATTCTTCTGCATTTTCATATTCTTTTTCTTCATGATAAATGATAGCTACGCTATTTAAGATCTCTATTTCTTTTTCTTTGTAAAACGTCTTCGACTGCTTGGTATAGTCAATTGCTTCATATAAAAGGCTAAATGCTTTCTCTTTTTGCTTATGCAAGTAATACGTACAAATCCCTTCATGCCATGTTAAAAACTGCTTATTTAGCGTTGTTTGAAACAGTGGACTTTCTTTTTCCTTCTTTATAATATGATCAATCGCCTCATAGTCCCTTTGACGAATATATTGACGAATAAGTGATTTAACTGCATCCACATAGTCTAGTCGGGGAGACTCAACTGTATCAAAAAAATAGTTTACATCTACGCCTAGTCGCTTTGATAGCTTATACAGCGTAATGCTAGAAGGATATTCTTCACCATTTTCAATTTTGCTAATCTGTGCTTGGGTACAAATATCTCTTGCTAACTCTTGTTGCGTTAGCTCCGCCATTTTTCGAAGCTCTCTCATGACACGCCCAATTCTATACTCTCTCATCTCATTCCTCACCCTTATATAGATTTTCAACCAATAGTATTTGTTTCTCTTTCCCTTAAACAAATTCCTTTATGTAAAGACTCAAAATCCGCTTTTTAAACCGGTTCTAGGTCCTTATGTTAAAAAAACGGTAAAAAACAAAATTAGTTTCTAAAATTCCGAAAAATTTAATCCTAATTTTTATTAAATAGAGTATAGAAAAAAACTGCATCTCGATCTGTTAGAATACACCTAACAGATTGAATGCAGTTTTTTAGAAGTTACTTTTTATTCATAAATTGGATACGCACTAAATTTATAATCTTTCCCTAATTGGATTACCGTAACGTTTGTAAACTCTAGTGCATCTGACATTTTCTCAATGCCTTTGCCTTCTACAAAAGTTGGGGCTTCTTTACCACCTACAATTTTAGGCGCAATGTAAAGTTCAAGTTTATTGATTAGCTTTTGTTCAATAAACGATGCATTCACCTGTCCTCCTCCTTCGATTAAAAGGGAAGAAACCGAATGTTCACCCACTATTTCAAGCATTTCAGATAAGTTCACATGTTTTTCACCGCTTGTAACAAAAACTTTTACTCCTTGTTCTTCAAGCTGTTTTCTTTTTTCACCATCATGGTTACTCGTTGTAAAAATCCAAGTTGGTGCTTCTTTATCCGTTACGACTTTTGCTTCGATTGGTGTTCTTAGTTTTGAATCCAACACAATACGAACTGGATTGCGGCCGCCTTCAAGGCGTGTTGTGAGGGAAGGGTTATCTTCAATCACTGTTTGAACACCCACAAGAATTGAACCTGTTTCGTGACGAAGCTGATGAACATCTCTTCTAGCGTCTTCTGACGTAATCCATTTACTGTGAGAAGACGCCGTTGCGATCTTTCCATCTAGGGTAATGGCAGATTTTAAAATAACAAATGGTTTTTTTATCGTAATGAAGTGATTAAACACCTCGTTCATTTGACGGGATGCTTCTTCACATATTCCTACTTCAACTTCAATGCCTGCATTCTTTAAGATACTTACTCCTCGTCCTGCCACAAGTGGATTTGGGTCAAGCGTAGCAATGACGACTTTTGAAACTTCTGCTCGAACAAGCGCTTCTGCACAAGGACCGGTGCGACCATGATGCGAACACGGTTCTAACGTAACGTATGCCGTGCTTCCCTTGGCTAACTCACCAGCCATATTTAGCGCATGAATTTCAGCGTGAGGACCCCCTGCTTTTAAATGCGTACCAATTCCCACAATACGATTATCGTTTACAATCACACATCCAACAAGTGGATTTGGGTCCGTTTGCCCTTTTGTAGCTTTTGCATTTTGTATTGCAATGTTCATGTAAAATTCATGACTACTCAAACCAGTACCTCCTCACCTAAATGACCCGAGCGCTGCACTTTTGTTTGAAGGTATTTTTCATTAAACTCTGATACGTCTCCCCAAAGTGGAATGCGTCCTGATAACGAAGCACCGTTTTCTTCTAATGCTATAAGCTTTTTCGGGTTATTTGTAATTAAAATAACCGGCTTTCTACGAATCTGCTTTAGCACGCTGATTGCTTCTTTATACTGACGAGTATCATCAGCAAAACCTAACTCTTCGTTCGCTTCAACCGTATCAAATCCGTTTTCTTGAAGCACGTAAGCCATTGCTTTACTAAATAAGCCAATCCCTCTTCCTTCATGATTTGCTAAATAAAATAAGGCACCAGCTCCGTTTTCCGTAATCATCTTCATGGATTGTTTCAGCTGGAATCCACAGTCACAGCGCTTGCTGCCGAAAATATCACCTGTATGACAAATACTGTGCATGCGAATTAATGCCTGGTCCGCTTCTTTAAAGTCTCCATATACAAGTACGCTAGACTGCTGTAAATCGGCCAAGTTAGCAGAATTCATCTGTTCAACCAGTTCTTCTAAGCTAAGTTCTCCTTGTTCCACATCATCGGAACGTAACCAAGAATACCATTGAAAGATTTTTGTTTCTCCTTCTAAATTAACTGGTAAACGAATTGGACCTACAACGTATATATAATGATCTTGATTATTAATCACGTTTACTTTATCTTTTAGTGCATCTATCACTTTTTCATTTAACATATTCGTTCCTCCTGACAATCACATTACATTCTTATTTTAAACTAATTAATGTCATCCTTCCAATTTGGATGCTTTACATTTCATTTAGTTACTTTTTGTAAGTTAATTTCATTATAAAAGTTATCTTTATATTTGTAAATCACTTTATCTCAAAGTAAATAGTTTGAACACTATTTATTACGCGTCAATGTGCTATATATAATTTTATAAAGGTAAACAAACGAAAGAAAAGCACAGCGAACAATTTCTTCACCGTGCTTTTCTAAGCTTTTTCACTATTTTTTATTTATTTACTACTTGTTTTTCCAACGCTACCCTAGAGGCAACTTTTGAATAGCGGCCATGTAGTGCGTAATAAGCTACAAGTGCCACTATACCAATCACAGCACATACAATATACATTCCTTGATAACCAATTGAACCAGAGACAATTGCTAAGACAGAGGAGCCAACTCCCAGTCCTGAATCAAACAAAACAAAGAACGTCGCTGTGGCAACTCCACGACGATGCGGTGGAGATACCTTTATGGCAATAGACTGTAAGCTTGATGTTAACGTTCCAAACCCAATTCCAATTAAACCACCAGCAAGTAAGAAAGTCGTTCCTGAAGACGCTTGGCTGATAAGGAACACGCCGATTGTAAACAGTAGAATTGCTGGATACACAACGAAGTTCTCACCGTAGCGGTCAAACCATTTTCCTGTAAAAGGACGAGATAATAATAAACAAACTGCGTACACCACAAAGAAATAGCTTGCTACGCTTGTAAAGTTCATCTCTTTAGCAAAGACAGACACAAACGAAATAATGCTTGCGTACGCAAATGAAAGTACAAATCCAGCTAATGCAATGGGAAGTGCTTTGAATTCAAATAGGCTTGCTAGGAGAGAAACCTTCACCTCTGTAGAGCTTTTCACCACTTTTAGCGTTGGAACTTTTAGCACCAAGCTACACAGTAACCCCAACACTGAGGCTACAATTGCTACTGTAAAAACAGCTGAATGTCCAGCTGCTTCGACTAGTGTTAATCCCATAAACGGTCCGATTACCATCGCGAGGTTCATAAATGTAGCAAAGTACCCCATTCCTTCTCCACGACGATCATCAGGAATAACGTTTGCTACAATCCCCCCAGTAGCTGTTGTTGCCATTCCAAATCCAACTCCGTGCAGTACGCGAAGCAGCAGCAAACTTGAAAGTGAATTGACTTGACTATATAAAACTGAACCAATTAAAAAAAGCACCGCTCCAATGACTAAAATTCTTTTCTGACCAAAGGTAATCATCCATTTACCGGAGAGCGGGCGAAAAATAATGGCTGAAATTAAAAACACTGTAACAATAAGTCCTAAACTTCCTTTATCTGCTTGTAAAATGTCTGTAGCATATAAAGGAAGCGTAACCGTCATCATATAAAAAACAACAAAAATAAAAAAGCTCGTCATCGAGACGGCTACAAAATCCTTCGTCCATAGCTTTGACTTACTCATTTCATTCCTTCCTTTCCTTTAAACAAATATCATATTGTTTTCCACAAAAATAATTTGTATACAAATTATATGAACTAAAACTATTATAGTGATGATTTCTTTTCATGTCAATCCACTTTTTGGCACCTTCATTCCCGTTTTCTGCTCTCAGAAAACAACCAGGCAAAGTGGATTACATACTTTCCACTTTGCCTGGTTGTTAATTACCTTCTTTAATCACTTGGATTTCTTCGGCATTCCCTTTTGCTGGAACTGTGTACTTGACACTTTCACCTTTCTTTAACCACGCTTTGACCAGTTGACCTTTTTTGTAGGTAACGGATGAATCCGGCACCTTTAAGTAAATCGGTTGAATGGTATCATCACCTAATACTTCGCTTGTCGTATAATTAAGCGCTACGTCCCTAGGAATGACGTTCGCAACTAAAATTTCATTCTCTTTCACTTCCATGATGCGACCTTGGATTACGTACCCTTTGTTATCTTCGCTTTGTTGACTTGAGCATCCTATTAAAACCATAATAAAGCTTATTAATCCTATGAATGCAAGAACCTGTTTTCTCATCGATTTTATCTACTCCTATTTTAAGGTTCTTTTTATTATAACGTGTTTTTTACCTCTTTTTCCAATTAATCAAAAACGACCCGTATGTATACGGGTCGTTTTTGATTAAGTAAAAGTTAGATTTTCACATCAACTTTCGCTTCTTTTTTCAGCTTTTCAACTTGCTCGCCTACTTTTTCTTGTTTCTTCTGTTGTTCAAGTTGACCTTTAATTTGATCTTTTACTTCTTCATATTTTGGCAGCTGCTGCTGTTGATCTGATCCTGCACTTTCTGCTTGCTTCGCATATTGGTCGTAGTACTCTTTCACTTCTTCATCCGTTACTTCATCAGCTTTAATTTCTTTTTCTACATACTTATTATACTGAATACTTTCACCAAGCTGCTCTTTTAATTGATCCATATTGAGACCTGCTTGCTTTAATACATTGTTAAATTCTTTTTCTGAATCATACTGCTTTTTAGCATCTTCAATTTGCTTATTAATTTCTTCTTCTGATGCTTTATAACCTTTTTCCGTTGCATCTTGAATGAGCAGCGTTTGTCCCACTAAGCTATCGATTGTTTGATCTTTAACCTGCTTAGCAGCATCTTTTGTTGTTGGGTCTTGTCCCATTTGCTGCATTTGCATTTGAGATGTTTGAAGCACTTGATTGTATTCAGACCCTAAAATCTTTTCGTCATTTACAAGCGCTACAGTTTTCTTTTCATCTACCTGCTGCTTTTCTAATTTCTCCTGCATTTCTTTCATTTGCTTTTCTTGTTCTTTTGTTTGTTGCTGCTGTTCTTCCGTTTGAGCTGTTTTCGAATCTTCTTTTTTATCCGCACTGTCGCTAGCATCATTTGATCCACATGCTGCAAGCGCTACGGAAAGTAGTCCAACGATGAAAGGGTATTTCAATTTCTTCATGGTTAATAGAGCTCCTTTCGTCTTTTCAAAAAATTGCTTTCGTTTAGAAAACATCTTGAGGGCATTGTATCGAAACTACTTCTAAAAAGAAAGTAATTCGATCAATTTTACATATCTGTAACAGTATTGAAAAGATTCGTCATTTTATACACCTTTGCTGAGAAAGATGGTAAAAACCTACCAAATCAGTATGTATAACATATCACACTCTACGGAATAAGCATATTCAATTAACAAATTGTTTACGCTTGTCATAAGAAAAGAGAATCATCAAAGCACCTAAACCTGCACAAACCGCGTACATGACCGAATAGGATAAAGCATCTGCAACCGGTCCCATAACTACACTGCCCAATGAAACGCCTAAATCTGCTGTAGCGATGAATAATCCAAGAAGAACGTTACGATTAGTAGCTGGCAATACAAAACTTAAATATGTCGTTAATGTAGGATAAATAATTGCTTGAGCTATTCCCATTAAAATGGCTGCAGCATAAAAGAAAAAAGCTCCTCCAACAACAGCAAAGCTAATTGACTGAGCTGCTAGTGCCAGCATTAATAGTGTACCTGCCATATAGAGAGAGTGCCACTTGCCGTCTGAAGGGATTTTTTTCATTAGCGTGAAGCGCGCTGCAACAACAGTAGCTGCTTGAATCATTAAATACATGCCGGCGTGACTATTTTCCAACTGCTCTGCATAAAGAGGAATGAAGGTTGTAACTGCTCCAAACACCATAGAGGATACGAGCATGATTACGCTACATTTAAATAAGTAAGGATTTTTAAAAAGCTGACTGAACGACTCTTTCATTCCAAGAGGAGGAGGTGATTTTTTCACTTCGTTATGCGTATTCATTGTGGAACCATACCCTACTATTCCTGTCAAAATCGCAAGAGCAACCATCAAAATCGTAAAATAGCTCGCATTATCTGCCTGCCAAATACCAATAGCTAACAGAGGCCCAATAATCCCGGGAATATACGAGCATAAAGAGTAAAGAGAAATCCCTTGTGAACGATTTTCTTCAGGAAGTGCATCGATAATGGCGATTTGCAGTGACATGGAGAAGAAAGCCGTACAAACGCCTTGAAGGATACGAGCGGTAAAATAACCGCCTAAACCTGTAAAGGTATATAAAATTAGCGCTGCGGCATTAATCAGCAAAATAACGCGTAGCACTTTAACAGGACCAAATTTGTGAATAATATAGCCTGCCCATGGTCTAAAAAACATTGTCGTAAACAAGTAAGCACCCATGATGATACCAATTGTTGTATTTGTTGCTCCTAAGCTGTCTCCTTTTAACGGAATAACCACGTTTAGTATGGCATTAGCACTAAAATAGAGAAGCACTAATGCGTATAAACGTAAAAAGGGCCAAGATAGTGCTCCTTTCACTGTTTTCCCCTCCTATAAGCTAATGGTTTTGTTCAACAACGCCTTAGCATATGATGACTTCACGTTTTTTAAATTGCTCACTGACACTACCTCTTCGACTTGTCCTTCTTTAAAAATCATAATCCGGTCGCAAAGGTACGTTGCAGCCTGCAAATCATGCGTAATAAAGATATAGCTCATGTCATAAGCGCTTCTTAATTCCCTTAATAAGATTAAAATTTGAAGCTGAACAGATATGTCTAATGAGCTGACGGCTTCATCGAGTAAGAGGTATTTGGGTTTTGTTGCAATGGCTCTTGCAATACAAACTCTTTGTGCTTCTCCACCTGACAATTCGTGTGGATACTTATGTTTATAAAACGCAGGAAGCCCTACTTGATGTAGTAATTTTTCTATTTCTTTTTCTTGATTTTTTTTGGGTACTTTTACGATTTGAAGAGCCTCCTGAATGGCTTTTTTAACCGTAAAAAAAGGATTCAAGGAAGACGTATAATTTTGAAACACAGCGCTCATTTTCCCCACGCGTGCTTGTACGTTCCTGGTACTTATACCATCGAGTAAAACCTCTCCTTTATCCGGGCGTTCAATGCCAAGAATTAAACGTCCTAGCGTTGACTTACCGCTACCGCTCTCACCAATAATACCTAGGCACTCTCCTGCCACGCATTTAAAACTAACTTTTTTAATGATTTGCTTTTTCTCTTTGGACAAGAGCCCTCCAGATGTATATGATTTTTCAACTTCGCATACGTTAAGCATCGACAGCCCCCCCTACCATTTTCTGAAAATGTTCACTAAGCGTACGCTTTGTTGAGATAAGATATTCCGTATATGGATGTTGAGGCTGTAAAAAAACATTTTGTGTTGCCCCTCTTTCTACGATTTCCCCATCCTTCATTACAAGTACCTGATCTGCCAATTTCTTTACAATTCCTAGATCATGTGAAATAAAAATCATGGCTGACCCAATATTTTCTCGTAAATTGATTAACTGCTCGATTACATCAAACTGAGAAATAGTATCTAATGCGGTCGTTGGCTCGTCAGCAATTAAGACATCTGGTTCTAGCAGTAACGCTAGGACAATCATCAATCGCTGAAGCATTCCTCCTGAAAGTTCATGTGGATATTTGTTCATGACATCCATTGGACTTTGTAGACGCACACGCTTCATTCCATCGATAAGCTTACTCTCCAGGTGCTGGTAGCTCCAATCCGTATGCTGCTTGAGGGTAGCCATCAAATGCATTCCAACAGGATTAGAAGGATTGAAAGCACTCATGCCATTTTGCATGACCATGCAAAGCTCTTTCCCTCTTTTACTTCTCATTTGTTTTTCAGAAAGCTGAAATAAATCTTCTCCCTTTAATAACACGCGACCAGATTGGCTAATTCCTTTCTTATGCAAACGCATGATCGACTTACATGTCATTGACTTGCCACTACCGCTCTCTCCGACTAAGGCTAAGCATTCGCCTTTATCGACTTGAAATGAACTATTATGAATGATGGACGTATTTGTCTGATTATCAATTACTTGCAGCGTTTCTACTATTAATAGACTCATGGTGTTATTTCGCAACCTCCTTTTCATGTAACGGTGATGTTACGATGTGCGCTTCCTTTTGCATTCTAGCTTTTGAGTTCGCAAGCTTCGGGTTTAACGCAACTTGAAGCGCATCTGCTAAGAAGTTAAAAGCTAGAACCACTGTAATAATTGCTAGACTCGGAGGCAGTAACAGTTCTGGTTTTGTAAAAATAACATCTCTAGCTTCATTCAGCATCATACCCCATTCTGGATTTGGCGCTTGAATGCCTAATCCAAGAAACGAAAGACCTGAAATTTGTAAAATGGTAGAGCTAATTGAACTACTTGATATGACCGCAATATCGGCAAAGGTGACGGGAAGCATATGACGATAAATAATGGTGAAATGATTGAATCCGGACGCTCGCGCAAATTTTACATATTCCAAATCACTATACTGCATCACGGAAACTCGGATTACGCGTGCAAACCAAGCCCACTTCATTAAAATAAACGCAATTAAAATATTTTCTAAGCCAACCCCGAGAATACCTACAACAGCAAGTGTAATGACGTACACAGGAAAAGAAAGCATAGCATCACAGACTCGCATAATAATAGAGTCGATAACACCTTTAAAATATCCCGCAATGAATCCTAGTAGTCCCCCGAGTACAACTGATAATGATAGCGCGATTAATACATAGATAATACTAGGACGAATACCGTAAATAAGCCTGGATAATACGCACCTCCCTAAGTGATCATTACCTAGCCAATATTCAAGTGAAGGGGCAGCATATCGTAAAGCCATATTCACTTTAACGGGATCATTTGGCGCAACGACCGGTGCAAAAACCCCCACAATCAACGTTAGGACGATAATCACAAATGAAGCGAGTCCGAGCTTATCTTTTGCCAAGCCTTTTAATAGTTGCATCCTATTCACCAATCCTTAGCTTCGGGTTTAACGCTGTGTTAACAATGTCTGAGATTGTATTAAACACAACAAAAGCCACCGCGATAATAAGTACGTATGCTTGAATAACAGGAAAGTCCCTGCTTAAAATGGACTTGATGCTTAAACTACCTAGCCCTGGCCATGCAAACACATTTTCAATAACAACCGTCCCACCTAAGATAAGCGGAATGGACATACAAAAAATCGAGATGGATACTTGAAGAGAATTTTTTAAGACAGCGGCTATGATTTTTTTCTCAGATAACCCCGAAGCTCTAGCGTACAAAACATAATCTTCGTTTAGGTTTGCGAGCATAGCGCTACGCACAGTGCGAAAGTATAGTCCGATATGAGTAAAGGCAATTACCGAAACAGGCAAAATATAACTTTTGTACGATTCAAGTCCGCTTGTTGGAAGCAAATCAAGCGTAACGGAAAAATACCAAACCATTACTATGCCGATTAGATATGCTGGAAGTGCTGATAAGAAAAAGAATGTCCCTCTAATAAAACGATCCAGTAATCTGCCTTCTGTTAATGCACAGACAATGCCCAAAATGATGGAAGAACTAATAATGACTACTGATGAAACGAGCGTTAATTTTAACGTATTAAAAAAAGCCGGCCCTAAGAGCACCCAAACAGTTTCATCCTTAACATAAGAATTTCCGAAATCCAATTGAAGACACGAAGCGAGCCAGTTTAAGTATTGAACGATAAAAGGATTATTAAGCCCTAGCTCTTGCCTTGTTTGAGCGATAAGCTCATCAGTAATCACTGGAACATCTTGCGCTTGCAAAACTAATTTAGCAGGATCTTCGGGAGATAAATTGATTAGTACAAATGTTAGAAACGAAATAATAAACAGCAGCGGAATCATTAACAGCAGCCTTTTTACAACATATACACCCATGCTTTATCTTCCTTTCTTTATTTTCAACCACTAAAAAAGGGGGAAATCTCCCCTTTTTACTTTTCAAACTTCATCTGTTCAAACGGTAGTTCATACTGAGTTTGTTTAAACGAAATTCCTTTTAAATTTTCTGGAGCTACTACGGTTACGTTTCCGTTTGTAATTGGAATAAACACCGCTTCATCATGCACAATCGTTAAAATATCAGCATATAGCTTCTTCCGCTCATCTTCAGTAGTTGACGTCATTACTTGTTCAATTTTTTTGTATAGCTCATCGGCGTGAGCAATTCCCTTTGTTGTATGCAAATAAGAGGCATCTGAAGTAAACGCAGCAATAGTACTTTGAGGGTCATAAGCTAATCCCCACGTTTGGTTAAATAGTAAGTCATAGTCTCCTGCTGCTCTTCGGTTTGCTATTGACGTTGACTCTTCTCCCGTCAACTTAATTTCTACTCCAATTTCTTTAAGTGCATTTTGAATAAACTCAGCCTGCGTTTTTTGAGACGCAGAGTTGCTGTCATAATAAAGCGTCATTGAAAGCAGCTGGTTATCTTTTGTGCGAATACCGGTTTGTTTATCTTCTTTCCAGCCTGCTTCACTTAAAAGTGCTTTAGCTTTTTTCACATCGTAGCCACGCTTCTTAAGATCTACATCTGCATAATTAACATTTTTAGAAAACAAAGTATTGGCTGGAGTTTCTGTACCCTCAAAAATGGTTTCGCTAATTGTTTTACGGTCAATCGCATACCAAATTGCTTCACGAACTGCTGTTTCACTTACTGGACTAGTTGATTTACTGCTGTTGGCTACAACCATTTTTGTATTCATTTGTTGACTTCTAACGAGCTGATAATCACCTGAATCAACAAGCTGTTGCATTGCTTTTACATCAATGCTGTCTGCACCCCGGTCATCCGTAAAGACAAAGTTCACTTCACCTTTTTGCAATGCTAAAAACGTCGTGTCTCCTTGGGGAAGGACTTTAGCAGTAATTGTCTTAACTTCTGGCTTTCCATTCCAGTAACTTTCGTTTCTTTCAAATGTTGCGTAGTTGTCCACCTTATGCTTTTTTAGAACATATGGACCCGTTCCATGATAACCATCTACACCATCTTTTGTTCCATCATTTTTAAAATCATTCGGTGAGATAAAAACATAAGGTCGCGTCATAGATAATTCAACTAATGTCGGATAATATGGCTCTGATAAAACAAGTTCAATCGTATAGTCATCTACCACGTTACAGCTTACGATTTTAGTAGATAGCTTAATCCATGAGTGTGTTTCTGCATTTTGCTGCACCGCATCAATATTTTTCTTAACTGCTTCTGCATTAAACGGTGCTCCATCATGGAACTTTACACCCTCTCTAAGCTTGAATGTGTAGGTTTTACCGTCTTTTGAAACCTCCCAAGATTCTGCAAGAAGCGGTTTAATTCCTTCTTCCGTATTTTCTACAAGTGATTCATACACCATTCCTTGTGCTGACATTGCACCTGGATAAAGGTGTGGATTCATATCGTTAATATCCTTGGATGTTGCATAGGTAATTTCATTTTTATTTGTTGCACTTGTACTAGCTTTTTCGTTGTCACTGCATGCACTTGTAGCAAGTAAAGCTGCACATGTAAGCACTGCTAGTGTAAATGATTTTCTTTTTTTCACGTTTGTTCCTCCATTTTTCTATTGTTTTACTATTTGTTTATCAAGAGCTTGATAAATCATGCTTATATCATCTTCAAATGCTAAATTTGAAAATGCGGCTGAAAGCTTTACATCTTCATAAGCTTCTGAGAATGCCCTTACTTTCTCTTTATACGCTGTTAAAAACTGATCAATAGTTGGACAATCACACTCTACGTATCTAGCGATTGCTTGAATCATTTTCAGCCGATAATAATCCTCTTTAGGCATTCGTGGAATATCAAACTTTTGTTCTTTATTCACAAATACGGTTTGAAGCGGAACTGCTGAAAAGTCGAAGTAGCGCCCATGTTGGTCGGGCTCTGAGAATGGATCGACGAGTAAAGATGCATATCGTACATACAGCAAATATTCCTGGTGAATACTCTCTAACTCACTGAACTTTTCGATATCGTGTAAAGACAAACTTTCTCTTCGTACAGGATAATTATCTTCCGTCATAAATTTCAGTAAATTCAATTGTTTAACGTTAAGCCTTGAAATAATGCTCATAATTTCTTTCCATTGATTGAGCATATTCTTAATTAATGAAGGCGTAATCGGCCCTTCTGGATACATTTTATATACGTATTTCAGATGCTTTTCCTCTTTAAAAATATAGCTGAGTGAAAATTCATTCATAAACAAAGGAGGATGCACGTATAGAGAAATGTTTCTCGTCTCTGCTTCAATCGGTGTTTTCATTACTTCAATTGTTAAATTTAACTGTTTGTACAGATTAACAAGCTTTTCAACCGCTTCAGACGAAGAGTTCGTAGAGCCTAAGTAAATCTTCTTTTTTACAGCCGTTGTTAACACTTGATTTGAAGGATAAGAGCTTAACCAACGTGTATCTCCAAAGTATGTAGAAAAACTAATGACCTCAACCTGAGGGTTAAACTGTTTCATATAGTGATGTACTAAGTAATTTGAGCCAAGAGTCGGTGATATTAATATAACGGCCTTCACATCTTTTAACGTATTTTTATGAAGCGAGGTTAATACGTCTAGATATGCATCAGTTGTGACGGCTAAAATAAGCGTATCCCATTCTCCAACCACTTCTTCATACTGAAAAAATATATCATCAACTATAAATTGCCCCTGCATCTTTTCATGCTTTCGATTTTGAACAGCTACCTGAACGAGATGACCGTGTTCAGCTAAGGAAGCAAAAAATTTTTCTGAACGCACAGAAGTCCTTCCTGCAATACCAACTCTACTGCTTAAAGCTTTCTTAAAGTTTAATCCTAGCTGTAAAGCGGTTGGTCCAGTTCCCAACACCAAAACATTCTTAAACGACTTCAACTGCTTCACCCTTTCTTTGTTTTTGATAAAGCGCGATATCAAAAACTTGATTCGGACGCAACACCTGTTCAACGAGCATCCACTTTTCGCTATTGACTTCTTTAAGTGGATAGTTAAACAGTGATTTTAAGTCGTTACCATATCTCATAGCAATCGTTATTTCATCTCTCGTTAGATTATATAGCTGATCTAATAAGTCGTATTTTTCCTTCACAGTAGAGCTGAAAATAACGTGGGTAATATCTTTTAAGCACTCTAACTGGTCCAGTTGACTATTTTGAACTCGCACATTCAGTCCGTCACCTAGTATGCGTAATACTTCTCCACCTAGCTCGATGGCTTCGTCGTCAATATCAATACCAATAACCTCTGCTCCTGTTTTTTTTGCAATCAATAGTGGCGTCATCGGAAAAGCTCCAGAGCCAACTAATAGAACTTTAGAAGTGGGTTTCACTTGGAAATTACCAAACTCTTCTTCAATACAAGACTCGATATTTTTGAAATAATCAGTAATGTTTGATTGTCCACCAAGCAATTGAAGAGCGCGATACTTTTCCATAATCGCTACGCAACGAGCCGAAATCTGCTGTAGTTCTGTAAGTAGTTCCTCATTGATGTCTTCTACCTGAAGTAAGAACCACTTCTCTCTGTTAGATTCATCAATAATAAATGCTGTATATTCGTTAATTAATTTCTCTAGCTCTTCACAATGCTGAGCGGTACTGTCGTATTGTGAAGCCCAATAATTAAACTTACCTGAAAAGTCCAGTAGCTTATGTTTAAACTTTAATAGTTCTTCCACACAATCATCTCCAATCTTACGTTTTATACAGTAACAAATGCCTTTCCTTGAGCAACAATGCGAACTGTGCCTTCAATTTGCACATGGCTCACAAATCCATTTTCATACTTTCCAAATACACGAATACCACCGCCAGGCTGCTTAATATCTGCACTAATCTTTTGTTTTGATAAAAATGCAAGATACGCACCTATTGAAGCTGTTCCAGATCCGCATCCCCTTTCCCATACCATGCTGTTTAGCTTAGGAATATAGATGAGTGGGGCTAAGTAAGATCTGACTTTTTCGTATAGTAACACCCCAATTAGCGTTGTTTCAGGGAAACTTTCTTCTAGGGAGCGTGCAAGTACTTCTGCTGCTGTTTTCATCTCTTCATCAACTTCGTCTACTTCAAGCACAATGTGTAGAAAATCCTCGTACTCAACTGAGTAAGCATGAACATATGTATTCTCGTACTCTATAACTCTGGGTTCAATTCGTTTAGGTAGCGGCATCGCAATGCGACATTTATAGTCATCTTCTACTTTTCGCACCTGACAGGCAATCAGCTCCTCAGCTCCTGAAGCTTCAATCGATAAATGTGATATCCCATTTTCCTCAATGTCTCTTTGATGGGCAATAAATGCAGCTAAAGACATACAAGCGTTTCCGCAAAATTCATTTCCAGCCATTTGAAGGTGCCCATCTGCATTTCCATCTTTGGGTTCTTTAATAAAACCTACTTGCTCTGCATACACATGATCGTACGCCATCATCTTTAAAGCTATTTGTTGATAGTCTCCGTTGAAATGATGACTCTTAACTAAGATTGTCATGTTTTGTGTAGGACTTAATTTAATAAACTCTACCTCTTGCTTCATCACATCTACCTCTATATCATTTTTATACTCACAAGAAAATAGGAATGATTACTATTTTCAATAACAAGGATTATAACTCGCTTTCTAAATAGTGTCAACAGTGTATAAAATTTCATTTTCTTTTCATAAATAAAGGAAGCTAGGTCATTAAACCTAGCTTCCTTTCCGCTTTACTCCTTAAATTCTCCTGATTTTAAATCTTTTAAGCCTAGTTGATTGTACACCTGCTCAAACTTTCCAACTCCATACTCATTGTCTTTTTGTACACGCAACTTCCTCTTTATATATACTTGAATTTTAATCATTTTTTTACTTTTATAAAAATAAAAAAAGAGCAGTTCAATCTAGAACCACTCTTTTCGTTATCTTAATGTGCTTGCTCTTGGTTATCTACAATAATTCGCTTAATAAAGAACGAAATAATCAAACCAACAACAGCCACGATTGCACCAAAGATAAAGGCATTTTGAACACCCTTGGTAAACGCAAGCACTACATTTAATGGATCGGTTGGGTCTGATACAGATTCCATAAAGCTTCTGGAACCTGACGATAAAATTGAAATTGCAACCGCTGTTCCTACTGCACCGGCTACTTGCTGCAGCGTATTCATAATTGCTGTACCGTGTGGGTAAAGCTCTGGTGGCAGCTCGTTTAAACCATTTGTTTGAGCCGGCATCATAATCATGGAAACGCCAATCATAAGAGCAATATGCAAAGCAACAATAAGCGATGTTGACGTTTCAAGTGAAATCGTTGAAAAGCCAAACATTGTCGCTACTACAATGATAAGACCAGGAATAACTAACCACTTAGGGCCAAAACGGTCGAATAGCCCACCCATTACAGGTGAAAGAAGTCCGTTCACAATTCCTCCTGGAAGAAGCATCAATCCGGCTGCAAATGTTGATAGAGCTAGTGATGTTTGCAAGTATAATGGTAAAATCATCATGGATGACAAAATAACCATCATCGAAACTAAAATTAAGAGAAGACCAACAACAAACATTGGGTACTTAAATGCTGTTAAATCAAGCATTGGCTCTTTCATCTTTACTTGACGAATTGAAAAGACTACCAATCCTAAAATTCCAACAACAAGCGCGATAATTACTTCGGTACTTCCCCAGCCCCCGCCTTCTCCAGCGCTGCTAAAGCCGTACACAATCCCACCAAAGCCAATGGTTGAAAGAATAATGGACAGAATATCAATTTTTGGCTTTGTTGGTGTTGTAACGTTTTGCATAAAAAATGCTCCAAACACTAATGCCACAAGCAGTAATGGCAGTGAAATCCAGAAGATCCAGTGCCAAGTAAGTGTTTTTAAAATCAACCCTGATACTGTTGGACCAACCGCTGGTGCAAACATAATTACAAGACCGATAATCCCCATCGCTCTTCCACGCTTATGAGGCGGAATAATGACCAAAATCGTATTAAACATTAGGGGTAAAAGAAGTGCTGTTCCAATGGCCTGCACCACGCGAGCAATCATTAACACGCTAAATGTTGGTGCGATTGCTGCAATAAACGTGCCAATAATGGAAAAAATGAGTGACGCAATAAATAGCTGTCTCGTTGTAAACCATTGAAGAATGAAACCTGAAATTGGTACTAAAATACCAAGCGTTAATAAGTATCCTGTTGTAAGCCACTGTGCCGTTGTCTCATGAATACCAAAGCCAATAATTAAGTCACGCAGAGCCATATTTAAAGCCGTTTCACTGAATAATCCGATGAACCCAGCGATCAGAAACGAAGCTATAATCGGCAAAGCTTTTACATTCGGAGCCTGTGCAGCCTGCTGGTTACTCATAGTAAATTCCTCCCTCTTACTATCTTTTTATAAGTACATAACAGTATATAAGTAATGTCCTCAGCCTAAAGAAATATACCATTTATAGGATTATCATACAAGTTTAATGATTTGTTAAAAATAAAAAAAGACTTTAAGACATTCTTAAAATCTTTTTAGATACTCAAACTATTATAAAGATAAATCTAATTTTACTAATTATATTAATTAAAATGTAATTTAGACTTTCGACCTTATTCTTTATACCCTGATATACCATATAAGAGAATCCTCAAAATGGTTTCATGATCGTTGACATTTTTTCCGCTAAATAAAATGCTACTTTTAGAAGCCATATCTTGTCTGTAAAGTTCGATTACTTTCATAATCATTTCATTTGGAATCTCTTTTGAAAATATACCTTCACGCTTACCGTCATTAATAAACTCTATTATTAATTCATAAGTCTTTGAAATAAATTCTTCTTCTATCATCTTTTTCATTGCTGGATCATTCATCATTAATTCGATAAACTCTGGATGAAATTGAGTAAGAAGTTCTGTTTTTGTAAAGATTAGCTTAGCTATTTTTTCATCCATTTTTACTTTAGATTTAGTAATCTCTTGAGCAAGTTGCAGCTGTTGAAACAGCACAAACCTCACAATTTCAGTCATTAATCCTTCTTTGCTTCCAAAGTAATTGTAGATTGTAACTACTGAAACCTTTGCTTTTGATGCAATATCGCGAATAGAAACTTTTCTAGGAGATAGCACTTTAAACAATTCAAGAGCTGATTCAATAATTAACTCTCTCTTTTTATCCGTTCTAATTTTAAAACCATCCATTATTTTATTTCACCTCAAAAATATTATAACAAATCATTGATTTTGTTTCAAAATCATTATAAGATTTATAAAAAATGAAACAAAAAGTTAAATTTGTTTCAAAAATAAGAAAAGGGAGAAATATTTTATGCAAAAAGCAATCGAAGTAAATGAACTAACATATTCTTATGACAAAAAAAGTCATGCTGTAAACAATTTATCTTTTGAAGTGAAAAAAGGTGAAATATTTGGATTTTTAGGCCCAAGTGGTGCAGGTAAATCCACTACCATTAAGCTATTAACAAGGCTTATTTCTCCTCCACCCGGTAAAGTATTTATCTTGGGTCAAGATATGTCTAAAGTAAAATATTCTTTTTATAAGAAGATAGGAATTGCTTTTGAAAATGATGTACTGTACCCTACATTAACTGGATACGAAAACTTAATGTTGCACGCTAAAATCTATGGAACACCTAAAGAAGAAGTTCTTGATATGTTAAAGAAAATGGACTTGTTTAAATCCAAAGATAAAAAAGCTGGGGACTATTCTAAAGGTATGAAAACAAGGCTGGTTTTAGCAAGAGCTTTAGTTACAAAGCCAGAAGTTCTATTCATGGATGAACCTACATCAGGTATGGACCCAGAAATAGCAGCTTATGTACGAGAAATTATTTTAAACTTGAATAAAAACGGCACTACCATGTTTCTAACAACGCATGATATGAATGAAGCTGAAAAACTATGTGATCGAATTGCTTTTTTCAATAAAGGCAAGATTATTGAATTAGATACACCAGAAAATTATAAAAAGCGATTTGGTAAACAAGTAGTTACAGTTGAACACAACGGACAAAAGAAAACTTTCTCCAAACAAGATGATTTAACTATGCTAACTGACATTATAAATAGTAAGAGTTTTGACAGCATTCATTCTCAAGAAGCTAGCCTTGAAGAGATTTTCATTAAAGTAGTAGGTCGAGGACTAAAAGGAGAAGCATGATGATTAAAATTGAATTTATTAAGCTAATTAGAAATAATATAGTAGCTTTAATTTTCGGATATATCTTTTGTATGGCTTTAGGAATTAACGTTCTGTCTTTTGGTTTTCAACATATTCAATGGGTCGAACAGTGGATGCCATGGCTAACCATTTTTAATGTTGTTATTTTAATTGATCTTTTGTTCTGGATGGCTGCAATGCAAATATCCGAGGATATTGATACAAATATGATACAAGTTATGAGAACTAGCAGAAGTATTACCCAGTACTTCTTTAGTAAACATGTACTACTTTTGCTTATTATTTTAATAGCTTCATTTCTGGCTGTGATCCCAAGAATAAACGAAATAGAGTTTGTTATACAGTTTTTATTTTTGACCCTCATTCTTTCTCTAGTAATGATTAGCAGTGGTGTTCTGTTAGCTATGATTGTAAAAAAACAAAGTATTGTCATGCTAGTAGGTAGTATTGTTACAGGTTTTATCTTTGCAGTTATGATTAGAGCTATTTTGCCGCTATGGAATATTGATTCTATTCCATTCAATCCATTTGAACCCTTTATTAAGACCTATTACTATCTATATCTAACTGAAGGTCCTGCGCCTAGTTCATATACTGGATTGTTTTTATTTTCAATTATATTTTATGTAGCCAGTATTTTTATCTTTAAAAAGTTAATGTTTGAGAGAGGGTTCAGGTTATGAAGAATACTTTTTTTACTTTTATGCTAAAAGATTTACTACTCGCACGTCGCAATATATTAATCTGGCTTATCATCGCTTTTCCTATATTTACTGCCTTTGGTGCTTCTGGCATAACAGAGACATATTCAGATATGCCAAAGATTGTAGTACTGAAAGATACAAAACAACCTGTAACTATACCAGCTGAAATTATGGTCTATGAAGTAAGTTCTTATGAGGACATGAAAACTAAGGTAAGGGACTTAGACACTAAAATAGGCTTTATGAATGGTAAACTAATCACTGATGGCAGAGAATCTCCTGAGTCTGTAAAAAAAGCAGCAGCAATACTAGATGGTAAACCAATTGAAGCTGGAAAGCTTAGTCCTACATTGTTTAATAAAGTGTATGCTTTTAACCTTTACGGATCATTTTTGTTCTTTGGAATGATTTTGTTATTTAGCCTAGTGGAAGAGAGAAAAAATAAAACAATAGACTTACAGCATGTTCAACCTGCTCATCCTGCTATACCTGTTTTAGCTAAACTAACGGTCGCTTCTATCATTACTTTAGTTGACTTTGTTGTATGTAGCTTTATATTAAACGTTCCTTTTAACATAGTACCGATATTGTTCATCATAATTATCGGCATTTTGCTTGGCACAGTACTTGGTTTATCAATGGCCTTTTACGCGTCAACCGAGACACAAGCTCTCGCCATCTTGAAGCCAATTACATTTGTTTTTCTTATATCGATTCCTGGATTAGGTCTATTTTTAGAATCAGATATTGTACGTATAATCGCTATGTTTAACCCATTTTATTGGTTTCTTCAACTAATCTATAGTTTATATACAAACGATTTAGATCTATCCTATTTATACCTAAGTTTCACTTTATGTATTATAGCTCTCCTATTTATCATAGTGAACTGGCATAGAACGCCTTACGGAAGAAAAAACTCCAATTAATTTTTCAGCAGGTAACAGTAAGGAACCTACAAATCATCGCCTGTAGGTCCCTTACTGTTTTGGTTATAATTTTAGCTATCTACTTCCTTGAACCCTCCGCAATTAAAATCAACTTTACTCTTTCAACTTCTATTTCTGCTGTCTTCCTTTTTATTTTTAGGGACTATTGGAACAGGCTTTCATATATCCATTTCACTATTTTCCACTATATTACTATTATAGAAGCCATATTTATTGCGCCCTTTCAAAAAGTATGATAAAAATGTTTCCATTGCCTACCATTTATTTATGAATGGGGAGCTTACTACATTTGCTTAAAATCAGTACCTAACAGATTTTAAGTATATAGATAAGGAGCCGTGGTTTAAGTGGCAAACATTTTAATGGTTAATTTTCCTGCAGAAGGACATGTCAATCCTACTATCGGTATTGTAAAAGCTTTTACAGAAAGAGGTGACAGCGTCCACTATATTACAGCTGAAAAATTCAGGGGGCGCTTAGAAGGCGCAGGAGCAACCGTACACCTTCAGCCTGATTTGTTAAGCAAACTGGAAATTGATACGCATTCCACACAAGGGTTACATACGTTTTTAAACATGAATATTCAAAATTCCCTGGATACGTTAGAAGTGACAAAGAAATTATGTGAAGAATTTACATTTGATTTTGTATTTTACGAAAAATTTGGTGCTGGCCAGCTTGTAAGAGACTACTTACAAATTCCTGGCGTGTGCTCATCAGCCTCCTTTTTATTTCCAGAGGAATTTCACAAAAACATGCCTCTATCTCACTTACAACCAAATGAAGAAGCGCTAAATCTTCTTGAAAAAATGAAGATGCAGTACGGTGTGGAGCCAGAAAACATCCAGCAGTTTATGAACAACACTGCTAATTTAACATTTGTATTTACCAGCTCATATTTCCAGCCTAACAATGAGCAATTTGATGAATCAAAAGTCTTCATTGGTCCGACTTTTCCTAACCGTGCTGATAAAGATAACTTTCCTATCAATCTGCTAAAGAATGAACAAGTGCTGTTTATCTCAATGGGCACGGTACTTGATCACACTGAAGCTTTTTTCAACATGTGCATTGATGCCTTTGCAGACTTCGATGGTAAAGTGGTCATTGCTGCAGGTGAACGCGCTGACATGAATCAAATTAAAGAAGCACCTGAAAACTTTATCATTTCTGCTTACGTGCCTCAGCTAAAGGTCCTTGAGCACACAGATGTATTTATTACGCACGGAGGCATGAACAGCGTAAACGAAGCCATTCATTTTAACGTTCCAATGGTGGTTATCCCCCATGATAAAGACCAGCCGATGGTTGCCCAGCGCTTAACCGAACTTGATGCTGGATACAGATTGCAAAAAGAGCACGTCAATTCAGATACGCTCAAAAAAGCGGTCAACGAAGTGCTTGCTAATGAACAGTATACAAAAGGAATTCAGTCTATTAACCAAAGCTTTCAAGAGTGCGGCGGTGCTAAAGAAGCGGTCCGTATTATTGATCGATTTGTTGCGCGTAAGCTATAAAGAAATTAAACAAAGAACGGAGCTGTTAGGTGACAGCTCCGTTCTTTGTTTAATCTTCAGCTTTAGAAACAACAAATTTTCATCATTTAGTTTTCAAACAAAAACTGCGTTTTATCTCCTTTGAGCTCAAGCTTCGCGTCAAAGGTTTTGTCTCCTTTTTTAAAGCCTTTTATAAGGTTCGTTTGTCCGTCTTTTAACAGCTTTTTCGCATTTGCCTGCGAAATTGTTTTGCCAAGAATCTTTTTTGAAAATGTAAAACTGCACTGATTACTTTGATAATTGGAACAGCCGTAAAACGTTCCTTTGTCAACGATGTCACCATCGCATTTTTTACAGCTTCCCACTTTGGTTCCAGTCGTTTTGCCTTTACCACCTTTTTTTCCTCTTGTTTGCTTGAACTCACTGAGATCAAAGCCGTCAAACGACCATTGGTTGCTTTGTTCCTTTGCATCCTCAATTAATTTAAGAGAAAGCTTCTTTACTTGTTCCATGAATTCTTGAGAAGATGCTTTTCCTTGACCAATTTCATGAAGACGCTGCTCCCACTTAGCCGTCATTTCAGGTGATGCAAGGATACTTGGTCCGATTGATTGAATTAGTACTTTTCCTTTATTCGTGGCAAACACCTGATTCTTCTTCACTTCAATATACTTGCGATCACGTAGGACGCTAATGATTCCTGCACGCGTGGCTTCTGTTCCTAGCCCCTGCGTTTTTGTTAACACTTTTACAAGCTCATTGTCATCTAAATGCTTTCCGGCTGTTTTCATTAGCGTAATAAGCTGACCTTCCGTATAGCGCTTTGGAGGCTGTGTTTTTCCGTTTTTCACCTTTACATCCTGAACAATTCCTTCTTCTTTTTCTTCTAGTGAAGGCAGGTCTTGTTCATCCTCATCCGCGTCTTTTTCTTTTTGCTTCCCATAAACCACTTTGCGCCAGCCTTCTTGGATTTGCTCTTTTCCTTTTGAAATAAACGTTGCCCGTCCTTCGACGAGCGTATGAATGGTCGTATAGTCGAAAATGGCTTGCTCATAATGTGCCGCAATTAATCTTTTGACAATGAGCGTATAAATGTTGGCTTCTTCCCCTGACATTTTAGCTGGATCTGTCACCTGCTCTGTCGGAATAATGGCATAGTGATCCGTGACTTTCTTTTCGTTTACATACCGTTTATTATTCATAATGGACTCAATAGGAAGAGGGAAAAATTCCTTAAATGCACCAAGCTCACTAATCTTTGCAAGCGTCTCTGGGAACATTCCCGCTTCTTCTTTTGTCACGTAGCTAGAATCAGATCTTGGGTAAGAGATAATCCCTTTCACATACAGCTTTTGCGCAATTTCAAGCGTTTTTTGCGGTGAGTATTTGAACATTTTATTAGCTGTTGCTTGTAATGAGGAAAGGTTGAATAAAAACGGTGCTTGAAACTCTTTGCGCTCCTTTTCAATGGAATCAATAACCGCATTTTTCCCTTTACAAAACTGCATAATTTTATGGGCCATCTGCTCATCGGTCAAGCGAGACTCACCGTCTTTATGCCACTTACCGTGATATATTTTGTTGTCCATATTAAAAGTAGCCAGCACTTCCCAAAACGGTTCAGACTTAAAATTTTCAATTTCGTGCTCGCGCTTAACGATCAAAGCAAGCGTGGGCGTCTGCACTCGTCCTGTCGAAAAAACGTCTGAAATTCCTTTTTTCTGAAGCAAGAGCGTGTATGCTCTAGAAGCGTTCATTCCGATTAACCAATCCGCACACGCTCGGCTTAACGCTTCGTAATAAATATCTCTTGTTTCTTGTTCTTCTAACAGGTTTTCAAAACCGTTTACCACTGCTTTTGGCGTTAGCGAAGAAATCCACAGGCGCTTCATCGGCTTGCTGTTTTTACAAAGCGTTAGGATGATTCGAATGATTGCCTCCCCTTCACGCTCAGCTTATCTCTATAATTATGCACATAATATTATTGTACATAATTGTACTCAATCTAAACGTTGAGGGAAAGGAAAAGAATAAGTTTAATCTAAATATTCAGATTTTATTATTGCACATAATAGCTTCTATTGCTAAAATTCATTTAGGTTTATCTCCTATGAAAGCATAGTACAGAATTGTACAAAATTATTGGTGTGGAGGTTTTTATGGATAATTTAATCTATTTAGAGCATGACAAACCAATTAAATTTGGAACCTTACCTATCTGGATTGATTACGTTTTTTACAACGACGGTAGAGTACAAAAGAAACATTTTGCAACAATCATACTTAAAGATACCAACTTAGATATTCATGTTATTCATCCTCTTACTCAATTCATCTTTGACAATTGGAAGAGTCGAGAATTTAATACCCAACGCAAGCATGCTAATAACATTGTTAAATTTCTAAATTATTTATTGTTAAATAAAAAGAATTTAAACGTAAATACATTAAGAGATTTAAAGTTTTCTCATGGTACTCAGTATCTTAATAGTTTATCTTCAGAAGGTGTAAACAGAACAACTGTAAAAGGTGCAGAAAGAACTCTTACATCATTTTATTATTGGTTAACAAAACACCACGTTTTAGATCACATCTCACAAGACTTATTTACGAAAAAAGAGGCACAATTTTTTTCCTATTATGAATCACCATTCCACCCTTTATATCCAAATGAAAAGCCAAAAGAAATTGAACATATTTTGCCCAATGAATACATCCCTCTTTTTCTAGAAATAGCTACATTAGTAGCCAAGCCAATTGCTTTAGGAATATATTTTCAAATATTTGGTGGTCTCCGAATATCTGAGGTTGTAAATTTAAAAAGAACACAAGTATCAAGGAGGATGCAAACAGGAGATTTCACTTTAAAATTAGCTAAGCAAAACTTTCGCCCAGATTTAAAAGAAGATGCCTCAGTGAAAAAAGTAAGGACTCAACATGTTATGCAAATAAGTGATTGGGGACAAATTCTATTTAAAGATCACATAAGATTATTTATCCCTTTGGACCAAAGTGATGCACTATTCGTAAACAGAGATAAAAAAGCGCTATCTCAAAGAAGTTACAGGCAGTATTTTCAAAAAATAAAAGACACTTTTATTAAAACTCTAGAAGAACATGGTGATAACGAGCAAAAGCTTTTAGCCCAGCACCTGAAATACCAAAAGTGGTCAACTCATATTGGACGAGGAACCTTCACTAATATGATTGCTGAGGATGCGGAGAACCCTTATGAAATAGCACACCTTCGAGGTGATTCAGATATTACCTCTTCTTTGACATATATGGTTTCCACTGAAAGAATTCATAAAAAGATAGAAGAAAAAATGTCTCACATGCATCAACATTATATACCTAGACTAATTAAGGAGGAAGATTAGCCAATTGGAAAACTCGTTTAACGTTGCAGATAGTTGTTTAGATGTAAAACAAACTGCTCAAAGATTGAAAATACGATCAACTAGTACTATACATAAGTTGATTCAAGATAAAAAATTCCCTAATGCTTTTAAGTCTAATAATAAATGGTGGATTCCCATTGAAGATATTGAAACTTATGAAAAAGCCAAAAATGATAAGAGCTTTTTAAGTGCTAAGGAAGCTGCAGAAAGGCTGGGATATAAGAGTCTGGATAGTTTGTTTAATAATATAGATGATTTTCCTAATGCCTTTAAGTTTGATGGAAAATGGCGTATTCCTTTAGATGACTTATCTTTATATGAAAAGAAGTTACAGTGTTTGACTGTTAAGCAAGTGGCTATAGAAGTTGGTAATACATCTGCGGCATACATTACGGATATGATTCACAAAAATCATTTTCCAAATGCTTTCAAACTAAAAGGAAAATGGCGTATTCCCCCTAAGGACTTGGAACCCTTTAAAGATTTTATTCGTCCAGAAGGTTACCTTACTACCAGAGAAACTGCTGAAGAACTAGGATACACAGGAATTTTCAGACTGATTCAAGAAAAGAAACTGCCAAATGCTATCAAAGTCAACAATGTATGGTGGGTTCCTCAAGGCGATATAAAAACATTTAAAGCTTCAAAAAATATTGGCACTAAAGAAAATTTTATGAGCCTTACAGAAGCCGCAAAGGAATTAGGATATAAGTCTAGAGGGAATATTATGTATTATCTAAAAAAAAATAAATTCCCTAATGCTTTTATTATAAAAGGACATTGGAAAATCCCCATCAACGATATTGAAGCATTTAGGACAGATGATAAGTACTTTTCTGACAAATATTACAGCATAAAAGAAGTTGCAAAGAGACTCGGGTACAATTCAAATACTTCTGTTTTAAATTTACTAAAAAAAGAAAAGAGATTTCCGAACGCTTTAATGGTGAATAACAAATGGCGTATTCCTATTGAAGATATTAAAAAATACGAACTCTCGCTTAAACCCAATGATTGTTTAAATATGGAAGACACAAAAAAAGAAATTGGATGTAAAACTAGCTCCTATGTAGTGAGTTTAATTAAACAAAATAAGCTTCCAAATGCTTTTAAAATCCATAGAAAGTGGTGGATTCCTAGAAGCGACATTGAAGCATTTAAAAAATCTCCTGGACCATTTGATTGCTTTAATGTAAAAGAATCCGCAAAGAAATTAGGATTTAAAACAAATTCGTCTGTTCTACTAGCTATTAAGAAAAAAAAGTTACCTAATGCTTTTAAAACGTCTGGTAAGTGGTGGATTCCGTCTAAGGATATTTCCTCATACCTAGATAATAAAAAAAAGAATGTGCCTATAAGGAAAGAACGGTATACTCCTAGAAAAGCCGAAAAAAAGAACTGTCTAGATATTTCTCAAACCCTAGAAGAACTGGGCTATAAGACAAAATCTAAAATAAGAAGAATGATTGAAGAAAAACACCTACCTAATGCTTTTAAAACGTCTGGTAAGTGGTGGATTCCGTCTAAGAATATTGAGAATTATAAAAACTCTTTAAAGGTACCCTCTGGCTATTTAAGCACAAAAGAAGCAAATATACGTTTAAAGTATTGTAATCCAGGAGCAATAACCCTTTTAATTACAAAAAAGAAATTTCCTAATGCTCTTAAGATAAATGGGCGGTGGCATATTCCTCTCAAAGATATAGAAGACTTTGAACAGCAAAAAAAGAAGTCTAAAATGAAAATAGCTTATTCTGGAGAAGTAGGATTTCAAGAATTAAAAGATTTTATAGAAAGCCAAAACACAATATTTGTGGAAACCAAACAGTTATTTCTTGATTATTGTTTAATACAAACTAATAATATCTCGGGTTCACCAGCTTATATAAAAGATAGAATTAATTTATTTAAACGCTTTTATCAACAAATAATTCTGGAAATAAAGAAAGAACTATACCTATTAACACCTGAAGAAATAAATTCATTTTTAGATACAAATTCTCCCCTTGTTCAAGAACAGAAAAAAATATTTATTAGATTTCTTAAATACACTCATAGCATTAAAGATATTACTCCTGATGAAGAAATCGTTCTGTTAAAAGAGAGAAAAGAAAAAACTGATTCCAAAGACATTTATGCACCCTCATTGTTTCATAAGCTATATAAATACGTTCGGAAGATAGAAATTCACACTGCAATGGCAGTAAAGGATAGATATTACGCTAATATGTGGGCGTATGTAACCCTCCTACTTACCGACTTTATTAGAGGGCAAGATTTAATTTTAAATACTCCAAATATCCATTTACAGGGATTAAATATTAAAAACATTAATTGGTTTAAAACAAACACTCTATCTGATCTTCAGAGTCAGTCTATCATAAATCAATTATATATCCATTTCAAAAACAAACGCTCTAGTAAAACGAAAAGTTTTTTAACATTTGTTGTAGCACCTGACCTAGTTCATGCTTTAGCCACTTCTTTAATAATTAGTGAATTGCATCGAAAGGATGAATCTGCTGATTCACTGTTAGGTACCTTTTTTCAAGGTTCATACAATTCTATAAGAACCGAAGGCAAGGACAGACATAAAAAATTTTTTAATCAATTAACAGGTGAGGAAAATTTCCAGTTTGGAAGTCAAAAATTAAATAGATCTGTAGCAACTTACCTTTTTTATTCAATAACTGAAGACGATAAATATGATAGTGAATTGTCTTTACATCTCACACAAACAGCTAGATCACATACAAAAGCCGAAACAACAGCAATTTATATACAGACCACTAACAAAGATGGCTCTATAAATCGTGTCTCACATAACCTTTTTAGAAGAGGACACTTTGGATGGCTCTACAATTATATTATTTTATACGTTTCACAATATAATGCGATAAATCATGATTTGGAAGAACGTACTAAATTGATTGAAAGCGCAAGGCAAGAAGTTGCTCCATTTTCCTTAGAAAACTTGGCTAAGTTTATAGAAAGCTATCAACACCTGGTTCCTCTGAATAACAAATCTACTAGTATGAAAAGTTATTTACGAGACATTTATCAAAAAAGACGTTCAGTTATTTCACAGCTATTAAATTATTCACATAATGATATCAAAGATATTCTTATAAATTTGGCTAAAGGAGACTTTCCATCCAAGAGTGAACATGCTCAATGTCTAATTTATCCTAATTGTAAATATCCTAAGCTTGCTAGCTGCCATTCATGTGAGTATGTAATCCCACAAAACCTCCTCCTGATTCAACTTAAGGAGGAATTAGATAGATTAATTAAAAATATTGACTCCCAATCAAACCCGTTGCTAATAAAAAAAGATACTAAATTTCTATTACACGCTTTACTTATTTGGAAAGAAGCACGCCTTGCTTTCGGGGATGAGATGGTAAGTAGTTTTATTCAAATAAACGAAACTTGGACAAAGATTGAGAACTTAGCACATAAACTTCCAATTGAATAAGTTAAAGGAGTAATAAGTAATGGAATTAAGAATGAAAATAGGCTCCAGTAATAAAAATACAGCGATTGAGAAGAAAAAAAATGTAGAATGGGAAACCTTTAGGTTAGATGAATATAAACAAATGTTTCACCAATTAGTAGAAGGAGGCTTTGTTCTCGGTCAATATGAGGATGTACACTGGAACGTTCCAGACGAATTATTAGATTACCCTATTATTCTAACTTTTGATGTAGAAATACATTCCAAGCTCAACACAGCGCTGAAAGCTTATATCATACTTAGATTAATTTCTGGTAGGTCTCCCCTAACTGTATATAACGAATTGGCAATACTAAAAAAAACAATTATCGAAACAGATGGATTTGGAAATTCAAGAGCTTTTGAAGCTATACTAGAGATTCAAACTAACAAATACTCATATAGAGGATATTCCACTGCTACAGCTGTTACCAGTTTTCTATCATTTTATAAGATAGAAAATTACGAAGAGATTATAACTATATGCCACAAAATGCCTTCGTACAAATCTACTTCTAGAGAACTACCTGTATTTGAAGATATTATGATTTTTGACGATATTGTTAACGATTATTTTAGAAAATATCCGTCTGACGATACCATGAAGTTTTTGCCAATTATGTTATGGTGGTTACTTACTAATATATTGCCTATAAGACCATCAGAGTTTTTGTTGTTAAGAATTGATTGTTTGAAATTTACTGATAGTCAGTTATCTCCTTACAAAATCTCAGTGCCTAGGATAAAGAATAAATCAAACTCTCCTGGTTTTGTTGTACATTATGATCTAATCGAGATTGACAAGAAAACCTATAGTTTTTTATATGAATCTATCAAAAAAATTGAGTTATTAGGAATAAATGGTCCTTTCCTTTTTTCTTCTGAATTATTAACAATGTTTAATAAAAATAAGGCAAAGAAAAAAAATAAGCGTATGAATAGACGAGATTTTGATTATTTAAAGAAGAAATTTTACGAAGAGGTAGTAGAAAACATTTATGGTCAATATAACATTGAACGAATAAGATCAGGAGACACAAGACATTTCGCAATAATCAATATGTGTTTACAAGGGTTTAACATGCTTTCTATTGCTAGGATGGCAGGACAAGAAGATTTAAAAAGTCAACATAGTTATTTTTCGCATGCAGAACATTTTTCTCAATCTTATGTATATCGTTTAGCCCAAAAAAAGGTAGAAAACAAAATAAGAAATAACCTAGGTGATGGAATAATTGGGTGGAGAAGATACATATATGATAGAGGCAAGGCTAAAATACATCACAATATAAAAAATATCGTAGGTAGAGTACAATATGGAGACTGTACAGAACAAAAAGATGTTTTTCCTGGTACTTGCATTGAAGATTGTAAATTTTGTCCTAATTATAGATTTAATCCTTCTGTAGATGAAAATCAAGAAGCTATAGAATGGTTAGCTAATACTTCAGAGATATTGGAAACGAGAATCAAAGAATCTATCGAATTAATGAAAGGCCTATCCAGCACTATTGCAGATTTTTTAAGAAATACAACTAATGATTCATTAAAATCTACTTCAAGAAACTTATTAAGTTATATGGATATGAAAGCAACTATAGATGCTAAACTTATGGAGGTGAACTTTTCTGGTGAAAAACGCGATGAATAATAAACGCGGAAAACCGCAAGAATGGACAGACGAGCAACTAAAAGAATTAGCAATCGAAGTGAAATATAACAATCAAAGTAGACTTTTAACCCCTTCGTTTTTGCAAAAAGAAACAGGCGTGGGGAGAAATACTTGGAGTCGTAGAATGAAGTGTTTTATTGCTGAATTAAACCAACCAGTGCTATCGAATATAAGTACCACCAAAGACAATGAGGTTACATTACCTAATTTTGATTTAATATTTAAGAAATACGGTAATAATAAGAGTCTTTTAAAGAATGAATTACTCAATGTAGAAGTTCTAATTTATGAGCTCTACAATGAATTAAAAAAATATAGAGAAAAGGAAGAACAATATAAAAAAGCTTTTACGGAAATTAAAGAATTGAAATCTGAAATAACTCAACAAAAAAAGAAAGCTGAACATTACGAACAGCTCTATAATACAATTACACTTTCTAGTATGTTCCCTCACTTACAAGATGAAAATCGTTCAGAAGTCCATAAGTTAAACATCAAAGACAATTTACTTAATTTTAATAAAGATGCAGAAAAGAATGCAGATTTAAAAGACTTATATTCTCACTTTCCTAACATTTCAGATAAAAATATTATAAAAAAAGAAGAAATGAAGCTCCAATCAAAAAAAGAAAAAAATATGAAAAGTCTTATAAGTAAGTTTGATATTTAAAATATAAGCAGCCTATTCCCGTAGAATTAGGCTGCTTAGACTGTTATTTCGTTCTTCTTTATTCTCTTCCCCTATATATGTTATAAAAATTACTATTTATCAAACTCCATCTTCCAACTAAAATACTCATTATCAGCATTCTTCTCATACCTTAAGTTCGCATCAAATTTATTCCCTTTTTTGCTCGTTAAGCCTTTTACAGGAGCAATACCATTCTTCAATAATGCCTTTACCATAGTCTTAGTAGGCTTCTTTTTCATTGTGGCTAGGAACTTATCATTTTTCCAAATAACAAACTTGCAGCCATTTTTCCAATTGCTACAGCCAAACCCTTTTTGCCCCTCAATTACAGTATGACCACAAACTGGGCATTTGCCTATTATTTCGTTCGATTTACGCTGAGAAGCTACTTCGTTAATTGTAACTTCTTTCTCATTTTTGATTGCTTCTACTGCCTTTGTAGTAAAATCAAAAATCAACTGTAAGAACTCATCTTTTGTAAAGTTTCTTTTCTCAATATCATTCAATGATTTTTCAAGACGACCTGTGAACTCAAGATTAAATAAATCTTTTATAGGGAATGTTTCTATCAACTTTCTTCCAAGCTCCGTACAAAGTAAATTCTTATTCTGCGTTGTTATATAACCAACATCTTTTAATTTTTTTATCGTTTCAGCTCTTGTTGCAGGTGTACCGATACTAAATCCACTTAAAATCGCATTTAGGCTTTCTTCATCCGTACCTTCTCCATCGTAGTTCTTTCCACATGTCTCCATAACTCGAAGCAACGTTCTTTCTGTATGCTGCTTAGGTGGCTTTGTCACGTGTGTAGTGATTTCATGCTTCACTAAATCTACGTCCTCATTAACTTGTACAAGAGGCAGAATCGTATCCTTAGATTGAACTTTCTCTACTTTCTTCCACCCTTCTACGAGCTGAACTTTTCCTTTAGAGATAAATACCCCTTTTAAATCCGCACCAGTAATTTTCGTTTCAATTCTTGTTTCTTCATACTCAGCTACAGGCATAAATTGCATAATGAATCTATTTTTAATGGCTTGATAAACTTGTTCTTCATCAGTTGATAGCTTTTTAGGTTTTAAATAAGTAGGCACAATTGCACTATGGCTCTCTACTTTAGAGTTATCAAAAATTCTTTTTGATTTAACAAACTTCACTTCGTCTTTGTATGGTAAATCTTCTGTTAGCGTTTCTAGAACCTTTGCCGTCTTACCTACTAAACTTTCTTCCAGAGCTACGCTGGCTGTACGTGGATATGTGATGAATTTTTTCTCGTACAGAGATTGCGCTACTTTTAACACTTTATCAGAGGTCCAACCTTTATATTTATTCGTAATATATCCTTGTAAGTTAGATAAATTGAATAAAAATGGCGGGTACTCCTTCTTTTTTTGCACCTGCTTATCGCTTACAATTCCTGATTTATCAATCAGTTTTTGCTGAATCTCTTCTAAGGTTTCTTTACTTTTAAATTTCTCTTCTTTACCTTCAATATACGTTCCTTCATACTCTTGTTCATCCTTCGTTTTAAAAGTTGCCTGAAGTTTGTAATAGTTCTCTGGAATGAAATTCTCAATTTCTTTATCACGATCATAAATAATTTTTAAAGTTGGTAATAAAACTCGACCAATGTTCAAGGCTTTCCCTTTGCCTTTCTGGTATTTCAGAGTTGCAACAGAGGTTAAGTTAATTCCAATAACCCAATCAGCCCATTGACGGCTAACACCAGCATCCTGTAAAGGTCTTAATTCTGTATTCAACTTAATATTTTCTAAGCCATTCATAACCTCAGCCGGTGTCCATTCGTTCAATAAAAGTCTATAAACAGTTTTATCAGTCTTGAGGTTATAAATGATACTATCACCTATGACTTGACCTTCACGGTCATAGTCACAAGCCGAGATAATTCCATCAACATCAGGTCTTCTCATCAAGCTCTGAATAATTTTCAGCTGTTTTTTAGCACCTGTATCAGGCTTTTCTCTATCACGAGGATTGCTTTTAACTTTATACTTAAAGACTTGTGGAATAAATGGGAAGTTTTCCATTTTCCATGTAGACATCTTATCATCATAATCTTTTGCATCATATAACTGAAGTAAATGCCCAAATGCCCACGTGACAATATAGCCGTTTCCCTCAAAGTAGCCATCTTGTCGGCCTTTTATTTTTAGTGCATCTGCAATATTCTTTGAGACAGATGGTTTTTCTGCAATAATTAACTTCATTTAATTAATCACCTTACGTTTAAAATTTCCAAAATAAACTTACTCAGTTTCATTATTTTATCATATAAAAGCATATAGCAATATAAATAGGTAGAAAAGTACTCTAGGTGAGGTAGTTACACATCTAATTTATAATTAAGTATCTTCATAAAATCAGCATCTTTTTTATATTCATCATTCGTGAAATACTTCAATTCAGATTTTGTAAGTAGAAACCATTCTGTAGAATTAAAAAGTGGATGACGTTGCTGTGTAAATTTTTTCTTAAGATAAGATTCTAAGTTTAAAGCATTTAAACTCCTTATTACTTTTATCTCTTGAAGGTTCCCTCTAGAGAAATGCTCATGGTAACTTTCTTGGGCTTTTAGATATCTATTTGCCAAATTCTGTTTTGTTACTCCTACTTTAACAGTGTTATTTTCATAACTTCCATATACATATAGAAAATAATACATACCATGCGTTTTGAGTAACTTAAAATTGTATTCTATCTGATTAAACGACTTAAGTATCGTATAAATTTCGCCAAAAAACACTCTATTGATAATGAACTTCTCAAAATTAATATACTTTTGTTTGGCCATTAACTCCATTTCATTATGGAATCTTCTAAATGAATAATCTCTTTGTATCTTCTTTTTATTTTTTAAAACTTGATAAAGGATTTCAACACTTACAACTCTTTCAGTATACTTTTCAAAGCGTTTATATAAACTAAGATAATGCAATTCCTCAAGAAGATCTTCAATATAATTTACATCTCTAGATTCTACAGCCCTTGCGTTCCATTTATACCCTTCGTAAAAGTTTTCCCATTTTTCAAGGTAAACATTGATCTTTTCTAATATCCTCTTAGCATCCAGATCTAACTTAAAATTGTTTTTATAGAAACAACTCTCATACTGAGCCAATTGCCCTTTAATTTCATAAATAACTTTTACTCTTCTCACTTTTTGCTTCCCCATAACAAGCAATTTTTTAATTAACAAAAGAACTTTTTCTACAATATTTAGTAGGTATTTTCTATGCTCATACTTAAAGTCATGTTTACTTGAACTATAATATTCAGCAAGAACTTTTAACCTTGATAAATCTTTGGATTGATTATTAATTCTTTCCAAGTATGAGCGCTGTAAATTCTGTAAGCGATTATTTTGCTGTTGAAGCTCGTATACTTCCTTAACGGATTTTTTCTCTGCTGTTTCATATATACATAACTTATTATTTATATTTTGGTACTTTCTATTTATCTCATCAATATATTCCTGTAACTTTCTATTCTCTTCCTCCATACTCATAAGTTTATTTTTAGTGTTACTTAATTCGCTATCAATTAACTCTTTTGCTTTTTTCTCACTCAAGTACCTTTCCTGAAAATGGCTAATGGTTTCTTTCATTTTTCTATAAAGGTGCACTATCCAAACCTCCTTCTATTTAAAAATATTTTATAAAAAAAAACGCTTGTAGACTATAGTCTGTAGAACAAACTTTATTGCTCTTTAAGAATAGTCTTATAGACTTTTAGGGGCGTGGTTTCTTGGATATTGAGCAAGCATTTGGGATAGTAATAAAGAAATATCGTCTAGAGCGTTCCATTAGTCAAGAAAAGCTAGCTTTTGGAGCAGATTTAGATCGTACTTTCATAAGCCTTTTAGAAAGAGGAAAAAGAAAGCCAACTATTAATACATTGTTTTCTATTTCAAAAGTATTAGAAGTAAAACCATACAGAATTGTAAAAGATGTAGAAAACTTATTAAAACAAAAGTAAAGCTTAAATCAATACTAGAAAATAAAAAAGAAGCAGTTATTGTAAACTGCTTCTTCTTATATTTAAGAATTTGATGTTATGTCTTTCACATGTTGGTTTGAAATAAAGTCTGATAAAAACAGTGTTACAAACATTGATAATAATCATAGGGGAAATCTTCGTTTTGAATAAAGATTGATCAAAATGCATGTGTTTAGATTTCATAAGTATTTACCGTTTATAAAAAAGATTGATTAAACTATATATATTTATTCCCCGAGGGACCTATAATGCTCAGATTGAATCTCTATAGCATCTCTAGTATAAGACTGTATTTTTATATATGCATAATCCTCTGAGTTTAAATTCATTTTTTTGACTGTTAATTTAGCAAAGTCCGAATCATGGGTACTAATCAGAATTTGTCTATCCTCTACTGAAACTAAATTAGACAGAACGTCTATGAAAGAGTATGCATTAATATCATCTAGATTTTGAAACGGATCATCAATTCCTATTACATTTAATTCACTCCAATTTTGAGATTTATTTAAAGCTAAGAATATACTCATTGCTAATATAGTTGATTGTGCAGCGCTTAAAGTAAGACTAGCATTTACTGAATATCCCATATCACTTTCAATATCTATAGACCCATTTTGATTATCTTTCAAAAGTATAAATAATTCATTTTTTTTCGTTATTAAATCAATATAGTTAAAGTAAGAATGTGGCGAAATTTGTCTAAAATAATTATTTATTGCCAAGGATAGACCATTCAAATATTCATTCACTAAAGAACTTTGTACTTGAGTATGAAAAGTAAATAAACTTTTCAATTTTTCATCTATTTTGCCATATTGATCAATTTGTTTTAGTAAAACTAAATTATCTTGATCGTAATCTTTAATTTTTAATTCCATATCTCTTAAGTTAATGTCATCCATATATTTTTCTATTGTTACTATAAGATTTCTAGATTTTAATCTTTCATTTTCTAACAAACTAATATTTTTTAAAATAAAATCTAATATCTCGCTACTATTTAGTATTAATTCACAACTAATCATCTTTTTTAATTCACTTTTAATTTGGACTAGTTGCTCCAGCTTTCTCTTCAAACCTTGAATAATCTGATTCAATTCTAACATTTGTTTATCGTACTCTTGAATTTTTACTCTAGCGATATTAATATATCTTTCTATATTATTTAGTTTTAATTGTAGTTTTCTTTGGTCCCCAATCAAATATCTGCGGCTTGTATGTTTTGTAAGGCTTTCTTTCTCTTCTTCAGAAATCTTCTCAATTTTCAGCTTCAAATCATTCCTTAAATCTAATCCTTTTTTAATTTCGATAAAGCCCTTATACTTATTTTCATTGTTCTGTTTATAATTTTGTCCTTTTTTTATTTCTTTTTGAATTTCCCCGATATCTTCTATATTAATTGTATTATTAAGACGCATAACTACAATTTTATTTTTCAATTCTATTATTTCTTCCTTTAATTTTTCTAGCTCCTGCTGAGAAACTTTTAATTCTTGTTCTGCTAAGTTTTGCTCCACATTCAACTTATTTTTCTGAACCTTGTATTCATTTAAAGCTATTTCTATTCCGTTTACTAACCTTTTTGAACTTTCTAACTGCATACTTATAGTATTTTTTAATTCTTCATTACTACTAAAAGTAGAACCACACACTAAACATTTTTGTTTATTACTATTTATTAAATGAGTTTGCACCTCATGTATAATCGTATTTATTTGAGACTCTAAATTACTTTTTTTCTGATTATCTAAATCTAGAATTTGCTTATCAATTTTCTTAATTCTATTTTGCAAATCTTTCACAAGCTTATTTTTATGGGTGCATGCTGTTACTAACATCTCTGCTTTACTTGTTAGTAAAGCCAATTGGTTCTCATGTTCCAAAACGCTATTTTTTTCTAATAATTTCTGTAAAACATTATTATTTAATCTAAATTCTTCAATAAAATCAGTTACTTTCTCATAAGACAAACTTACATAATCTACCCCTACATTATTGGAGACTATCTCCAACTTTCTAATGATATTACTAGTGTCTACTTCTATATTTTCCTTTTCAATTTTAATATTAATTAAATAATTATTAGTTAAAGAAATGCTCTTTAATTTTTCTCTTATTAAATCAGCTTTTTCTATACCTTTTTCACGTTTTAACTTTTTCATTTTTATTGCATATATATTGTTTTTATAATTCATTATTTTTTCGTTATACTCTATACTATCTACATAAATTTCTTTTTGTTCAATCTCAAATTTTAAAAAATCGAACCTCTTTAATTCATCTTCTATAGATTCAATATACTTTTTTAAAATCTCATATTCATTTATAGTAATATCATAGAAATTTTTGGGTCTATTAAATGATTTAAGTGAGTAGTTCTGGAAGTTCCCCCAAAATGAATTAAGTTCATTTAAAATTTTCGCTTTTGGTTTAATCCCATTTCTTTCACTTTGTTGCAGTTTAGGTTGGTACTCTGCATTTAACAACTCTCGTTTGCGCTTTAAATCTTCTTGTTTTGAAATAATTTGATTACATTCCGTCAAGTACTCTTTTTTTAACTCCTGTAAGTAATCCTTAAAGTCTTGTCCATATCTTGATAAGCCTAAAATTTGTTCTAACTTAGAATATCTTTCAGTCGGTTTATTTCCTCTAACAAATTCTTCTAGATTTTCCTGTGATAAAATCAAGGTTGATTCTATAAAAGAAAGCAAATCAATAGAATCAAGTAGATTATGATCATTTACTATTTTTTCATTAACTAACAATTGGACTATTTTTTTTTGTCCTTCTCTTAACCCTAATTGTTGACCGTTTATAAATAATTTAGTGGAACCATTCCTTTTAACAATTCTTTTGATTGTTAACTCTTTCTCGCTATTAAAATATATTTCAACCGACGCCTCGGTCACGCTACTTATATAAGCATCATTATTTATAATGTAGTTAAATTGTTGATGTTCAGACGAACCAACATATCTAGAAATCCTTCCCGAAATAACCCAATTAATCGCGTCAAAAATAGTACTTTTTCCATGCCCATTCGGTCCTTCTACTACGATTACCTTTTTATTTGAAAAATCAAACTCATGTATTCCTCTAAAAATGCGGAAATTGTTTAATATTATTTTCCCTATAAACATTTTTAATCTCCTATTTGTAATAAGCTATCTATTTTTAATTTACTAGCCTGCTTATTACTCAAATAATTATTAAAATAGTCATCCATCACTTTTTCTAAACTCAGATCACCTTCGCCATCATTCTGTTCATTAAATTTCATAATTCTTTTTTTAAATTTTTGATCAAAGGCAAATGTATCGCTTTCTGGAGCTTTTTCCATTAGAAATGGGATTCTATTTAACTCATCTATATCTTTTAAAATGTATTTTTTACAAACTAACTCATTTTTTTCTATCTTATTTATTTTTAGTCTTAATTCAATTTCATCATTATTAAAATTTAAAATCATAAAAAAGTATAAATTATTTAGATATTTTTTAGGGATATGATAAAATACACTCGCAATACATGCTTGATCTTTTATTTCCCAATCTATCAATGAATTTTGTGTTCTGTATTCTTTTAACATTATTAATCTCGTATCGCTAGCCCAAATATTTATATTATGCTCTTCGAATTGAGTCATAAGCTCTGATTCAAATTGATATTGCTCAAACCTTTTTAAGTGTAAAAAATCAATTACTATTTCAACCTTCAATGTAATTCTCCTTCAAATTATTTACTATCCCATCCAAATATTCTTTCCATCTTGGCAGTAGCTCATTGTGTTTAAAACTATCTAAATCAATCCCACCTTCCTTAAAGCTTTCAAATAAATCCTCTACTTCACCCACATCAACAAAACGCATGTTATCAGGTACATCTGTAATTTTATGCATATTACTATTTGCACTTGTAACTTTAAACATACTTGAAATACTTGAGGCTGTCGGATTTATAACATCTTTTTTTGTTCCTATAAGTAAACAATATAAATCTAAAGTAATATGTCTCGAGATATAACATTCATTTAGACTGAATTTTATTTTTTCCATAGATGTTACTTTATTCGAAATATTTCGAGCATGATATAATGTAAAAAGAATGTTTTCTATCACACTTGAATGCCCCTCGTGAAATAACAATTTAGCAGTATTGTAAACTTCAGAATGTTCCTCATAAAAGACAAGAAAATATATTATAAACCTTAATGATTCTTTTAAATTGCTTTTAATATCACCATGTTCAAAATCCCACATCGACAGATTGTTATTCCCATTAAATATCTTATTAAGTACTAATACACAATATGTACTATTTCCTCTATTACTCTCTGTTATATGTTCATTAATCCATTGCAATTCTTTAAGTAATTCGACTTTTAATTTTTCATTAGCAAATTGTTCCTTGAACTCTGACTCTAAATCCACTATAGCCCTGTTAAAGATTGCCCAGGCACTATCGTAATAAGAACGTTCACTTATTAATTCTTTAGCTTCAGTAACCCATCCTGCTATTAAATATTCAATCTGTAATTTAGTTATTATTAATTCATCCTTTTTTATACGATCTTCATTATCTTCATGACTATTGGATATAACAAAAGCAAACATTTTTTGAAATACATATTCTGCTATAGATTTGGCTCTAATATCAGTAATAGAAATTGTTTCTTCAATCATGTCTATAATGTTTTCATAAAGCTCTCTTGTTGAACCAAATTTATTGATATAAAGCCTTTTTAAATAGTAGTCAATTTCTTTAAGTGAAGTATCCCCAAACTCAAAACCTAAATTTTCAATCGGCTTTAAAATAGCTGCTTTTAATCTATCTTCAGAATTTATAGCATCTTTAATTTCAAAATAAATATTCCCTGTATAATTTATCAAATTAGACAAACTACTCTGTTTAGTATTAGTCACTATTTCAAATTGAGGGTTGTAAGTACTTTTATCAACTTCCTTAATTAAATTAGATTCTAAGAAATAGTCATAGTTTAATACATTCTTTTCAACCCAACTATTAAAATGTATCTTAGGATTATCGGGGTCTTTCAATGGTTTCCTTTTGACAAAATCATTGGCGGCATGAGATTTAGTTCCCCCTTCTTTTACTGTTTTTACTTGTACAAATCGAATTTTATTTTCACCAATCAAAGTAATATCATCGAAATATTCTAACACTACTGAATTCCACCAATTATCCTGCTTTTGATATATCATAGACACTATATAGTACATCGATACATAATATTGATAGACAAATCCTCTCATAGCTGTTAATCCGCCTAAGTCCCTGAATTCCCCAGACATAAGACTAGTTATTATTTGCTCTTTATGTAGTATAATCTCTTGTTTTTCTTGTTCTTCCAAGTCTGCCATATAATCTTCTAAGGTACTTACAATTTTTTTCCTCTTTATGTCTAATGTTTCTAACATGGAATTCTCCTCACCATTTAATTGATTTATTTACTAAGAGATTAGCTCTATGCAAAACTTCTTTTTTACCGTGCTTAAGCGTTAAAAATTTTATTTCATTAAAACTCAACTGCTTTTTATTCCATGTCCCATTATTATTAACTAACCCCCTTAAAATTTGTTTATAACAATAATTTCTATCCTGCTGCATTTCTAATTTACATATTAAAGTGGACAGTGCCATACCTTTACGCTCCACTTCAATTACACTCACTACTTGGTTTGCAAACAGAACAATTTCAGCAATCACATACTTCCTCTCAGTAACACCATCACTCAAATAAACAAACTTTTTTGTATCAGAAAATTCTTTCAAACACCCTTGAATGACATTTATTAACTGCACCTGGGGATTATTCTCTATTTTCTCCAGTACTTTGATAAACTCTCCCAATTCACCTTGTACCTTTATATCGTAAAGCGATTTATTTTCTAAACCTCTAGCAACCCTACTTCCACCAACATCCGAGGTAGACCTTCTACCATGATCATCAATTATATATCTCTTCGTATTTTCATCCTCAAAAGTACGCTGCTTATTAGAATTCCTTCGTATTTTCGTTACCTTAGGTAGCTTCACATACTCATGCACTTGATTACCCATTTCAATCAAATCAAAGTTATTAGTGGTACCTTCAACTTCTTCATCAAGCGTTAGTTCGTTTTGCTGACTACCATTACCGCTTTTGCAATGCAATGTATACTTTTTAGCTTCTCCTGACCTTTCAGTTTGTACAATTTCAGGGTGTGAAAATGAAATTTCATTATACAAAATTTGTTTGTTCCTCACATTCGTGATTCTAAGGATTGTGCCACCATTTGAACTTGGTTTAACAATCGCTTTAATCGTAATTGGCTTTGAAAATAACCAATCAAACTTTACAAATCCTGTATTGATAAATGTGTAGGACACATTTTCAAATATTCTTCTCAAACCTTGATTGGAAAGTAGCCAAACTAACTGATAGAGAAAATTGTCTTTGGTGTATTTGCGATGATACAGTGAGGAAAAATCCAAATGAATTTTATTCGCTTCTGTCTGCTCAATAAAATATTGTGGAAATGAGTTTGTTTCAAACAGTCGATAAAGTAAAAAACGATTTGGTGCTAAAATACTTCGTACGACTTCGATTAACGGGAGAATATAGTTTTTGTTATTAAAAGAAACGATAAAGCTACGTGACATATCTTTATCATTTGTGCCGTAAATGCTCCATTCTTTCTCGAAATAGCCTACAGCACTTGGATAAATAGTCATTTCAATTTCCCTTGTTCCTTCTGGCGCGATACTTTTACTAACATCACCGTTCATATAATAATGTTGAATCGCTAAAGCTGGTAATGTACCCCAATCAACCAAAAGCTTTTCTGTTCTTCCTTTAGCTCTGAAATAAGCATGATTCATGATTTTCTTATCGTGTGAAAAAGGCGAACTAATCCATATTAATTGTACTCGTTCTCCATCTTTAAAAGGCCAATGTTTTAACTTAACTTGTTGTTCGCTCATCGTTTGTCACATCCTGCTTACGCTTTATGTATGACTCAAGTTGTGGTTTAATTTCATGGAAATGATGCGATTTCACAGCTGCAATTCGCTGGACTTTCCACAACTGAAGGGGTTGATCTTCTAGCCACATGTTGTCAATCACTATGCAGCAACGTCGAATTTGAAATTGCTGAACAGGTTCTGTAATCTCTAAAAGTAGTTTTTTAGTTCTTGGTAACTCATCCAAATGTCTCTCTAACTTCGCTAAAATACCAAGTCTTTTACCGATTAATGACATTGTAATACGGATAGGCTTTTCTAGCTCTAATAATTCACAATGTTGCTTTATTATATTAGCTGCATATTCTTTATCACGCTTAACCCAATCAACTACCTTGGTAGGTTCCAGTTTATTTTTATTAAAAGGTAATTTATTCATTAACCAGTCTTTATCATGGCGGTATAAAAAAATATACTGTTTTTTACATTTCTCTCTCAAGGAAGAACGGGAGAGGTGAGGAAATTGATTCATTATATCCGAAATATTTTGTTTATATTCTTCCATTAACGCCTGATTTACTACTTGCTCTTTTTTACTAATTTCGACACCTTCCGATAATTTCCTTTTAATTGTTTTAAAATCGACTCCTAGCTCTCTAGCAATTGTTCTTATACTTACCCCTCCTTTTGATAATCGCTTTAATTTTTCGTGCCATACATGACCAAATTGCTTTATTCTACCTATATGAAATTGGTCTTTTACTGATTGGTCAGGCCCTTTTCGCGCATAGATAAATCCGCAAGAGCAAGTAAAAGTACCAATTGGGGCATTTGTTTTAAAATCTCTGGTTACTTTAACAATTGGAATAACTGACTTTTTATAATGCACAGCCGCACGATTCAAACATGGGAATGGCCCTTTGCCAAAAGGACCTCTATCTGCTTTTAAGCCTATAAAATCATCCACATCTTTCTCTAACACGTATAACATTAATAGATGTCGAAAAGGGTGCACGTGCCTCTTAATGTTTCTTGTAATCATTTTTAACCAATTGTATTCATCTGTAACATCCAACACACTTTCAAATCGCTCTAGAAAAGCAGAAGGTAACTTCTGTTCAAATCTCTCGTAAAGCTCCTTTTGTCGAATCCGATTGGAAGTAGTAACCAAATTTAAATTTCTTAATAAGCCACGATATTTCATCGTAACATCTTGTAGTGTTAATGTTTGCAATGGTTGCTGCAATAGTTTATATGCTTGTTTTGCTAAATAGATATTGATTTCTGCATGAGGGTCAACTTCGTATTTATATGTTAAATCGATCTTTCCTATTTCAAATCTTATAAATTTGATTCGACTCGTTACATTCGGTGTTATTGGATATTTCTTTAAAGGCAATTCATGATGTGGGCAATAAACAACTCCTTGTAGCTGATGCTCTCGATGGATATATAGCTCACCATACCGATCTATATCTGTTTTAGCACATTCAGCACAATAATACATATCATTTTTCCTACAGATACTTCCAGCCACCATTCCTAACCTTGTGTAAAGACCTTTACCATCTCCGACAACATCTCGTAAAATTTCCTGCTGCCGTAGATTAGAAAGAAACATATCATAGTAAGGATAAATTGTATGATTAGCTAATAGATCTTTAATTGAATAATGAGATCCTAACTTTTGCGCCAAAACAGAAAAATGGCTCCCAATCTCTAAACTCGGTATCACAGAACGATTGCCAAACATCTCTTCTAACGTATCTTTACAATCATGATTGCCATTATAAAAGTGATAACGTGAAATCGCTGAATATATTAATTCATCTGGGTATGGATTTGTAAAGAACGGTAGCATCACTTAATGTCCCCCTACTTATTGACTTGTTAATATCCTGTCAATTCAATTAGAGTTTTAGACATTAAACGAATATTTAATTTAGCCATGACTGTTGCTTACAATTTATAAATAAATCCTTCGATAGGAAAGGGAATATTTTATGTTTGATTTCATATTGAATTTCAAAGAACATAGAGATAAGAGGATATATTCAAAATCCAAGATAAAGGATTTAGATGTAGAAGTAAGCAAAGAAATTAAAAAAATTAAAGAGAACGATGAAAATGATCTTTTAAATATTATCAACAAGAAAGAAGAAAAAATCATTGTATATCACACTAGTTTAGATAAAGAGGAAAAATTCGGATTGTTTCTCATCAAACTAAAAATTATTAATAAAAAAGGGATTGTATTAAACCGAGTTCGTTTAAGCGCTATTTACAAGAGTGAGGTAGATATTGAGCTCTGTGATATAGAAGTGTTTGGAGAAAATTCAGGCAGAGGATATGGTTCAATTTTGCTTAATTCATTAATAGAGTTTGCAAAAGAGAACTCAATTCAAAAGATTACAGGGTGGATTTCATACGCAGACTCAGATCATTTTGACAAATTAGCTTCTTTCTATAAAAAACATGATTTTAATGTTATTTGGCACGACGATATTAACAATTCAAATAAAGCGACGGATATTTATTGGGATAATTCGGAACATAAAGGACTCTGTGGGGAGGGGAAGTTTCCCAACCAAAGCAATTAAAAAAATCTCGCAATGAACTAGAGCATGGCGTAATAGCCATGCTCTATTGTGTTTTCATGATTTTACCCCATCAATTAATAATTGAAATAATATTCTTTTAAGGGTTGTTTTATATAACCTTTAGTTTTTAATAAATCATATGGGTGTTGCTTTTTTTCCACTGCTTTTGTTCTTAGCAATAACAAAGGCAGTGATTCTTTCTTCTCTATCTTAGGCTCTTTCTTCACGTTCTTTTGTTGATTTAGCGCAATTGCCTGTTGAATTGCATCAGTTTTTAATATATTAAAATCTGTCTCAATCGAATTATTCCCAATTATTTTTGTGACTAGATTTTTTATGTCAATTACATTTAAACTATTGAAAATTCCTAATGCAGAGATTTCCACACATAAGTTTTCAATCATATCTCGCCTTTTATAATCTAAAGTATGCTGCCGTTCTTTAAAACCTTTACGGATTCGTCCTTCAAGCTCTGAATCACGCTTATGATTAAGCATCAGTTCATCCAAATTAATCATAATGTCCTCATATTTAATCATTTCTTGAAAATTATTAGTCCGTATTGCTTTCATCATAGGCTGAATGATTTGCATATCTATTTTAGCAGTTTTTTTGATTACTTTGGCATTAATGATTTCATTATCATTATCCTCGTCAAACATTGCTCGTTCTTGAGCGAGAATAAATAAACATACTGCAACAGAAGTTATTCCCTGGCATTCATCATAAAATGCCTTTTTTACATCATCAGTAAGTTCGGAAGACGTTTTTAAACATTGGAGTTCCCACAATGTTTCTAAGAAGAACTCCCATTCTTCACTAGTTTCATCCATCCGATCCCAAATAATCGCACCATCACTTGCAGCACGACGAGCTTGACGGAAATTCCCTTTAAATAATCGCTGCGCCTTCGCAGTACCAATTATTACTGTTGGAATACCTACTGTATTGGATAGAGTCACGAAAAAATTCAGCATCTCCTCTTGATCATTTTTCGAGTGTAAAAGATGCTGGATTTCATCAATGACAAGGACACCAATTCCGTACATGCTTGCTAAAGAAGTCATATGTAACAACATCGTTGAAGTAATACGATTTAAATAACCGAACTTTTCTAAATAACGTGTTCCCAACAAGTCATCAATTGCTTTAAAAAAGCTTTTACATAGTGTCGATAAACTTCCATCATATGGACAGTCAATTTTCAACCAAACAATTTGTGTTCGGTTAAATAGCAACTCTTTATACATATCATGCTTAATGACTTGCGGATACATAAGTAATAAGCGCTCTATTGCAGTTGTTTTCCCAATACCTGATATACCAATAATCGATAAGCTATCTGCTGTTGAACGAATATAATTAAGGCGCTCATTGATAAATTTATGTGAATCATCTTCATCTTCTCGCAATTGGTGCAACACTCGAATACGCTCCAAAAATGTTTTATCTAAAGGATTCCTGGCTAAATAACCTCTTCGAATTAATGTAGATAGTCTTCGTTCTACCTCAAAATGAATTGGCAATGGCTGAATAAAATTTTTAATACGTTTCAAAACATGGTAACGAATGTTCGTTGTACCTTGTTTATCTTGCATCGTAATACGAGGTGTCACCATAAAGCGTTCTAAAACATCATCTTCATCAAAAATTGGAGGAAGCGCTTCAATAAAAGGATTATTGTGATACTCAGATAAGGCCTGATTTTTATAAATTGCTTCTTCAAAATCACCTTTAAGAACAAGATCATTTATCTTTACCAAACTCCTCATCTCGCTTCTTTTTAAGTTTTTCCATTAAACGTGAACCAGACTTCTTTATAGATGACGCTTCCGTTTCTAACATTGTAAATTCAACAATTTTTGCAGGCTTAGGTTTTGGTTCAACTCCTAAATCAAACTTTTCCTGTTCCCTATTCAGCAGTTTTTCAGCCTGTCTATTCGCTCTGATGTTTTTCAACTTTTTAACCTTGCTTATTGAGTGAACAGGTGTTTCTTTTTTCTGCTTTACTGCCTTCTTTATAATCGATTCAATTGCTACATCTGCATTAATTGTACTTTCGATTTGTTTATTGGTTTCCTGAGTCTTAGTTTCTTGTAAAAGTTGCTGATAAAATTCAATCTCTTCCAGGAAATCCCCTTTATATTGCACACTTGTATCTAATAAATAACATGTATCAAAACTGAGCCCACCCGCATGTGGAATATAAATTCGATCCATTGAACGTGGATCAAAAACAACCTCGATACTTTGATTATTCATTTTCAAGTACCATTGCTCATTTAAAGCTTTTTCAGAACCATATGCTAAGCCCTTAAACTTAATCCCAGCTCTTGTAATACGGGCCTTTCCTTTAGGTAATAGATTTAATCTCAAGATCGTTTGATTACTTACTATTTGTAAATTACCTTTTTTATTTGTAATGCCCCAATTCCATAAGTGAATAGGGGATGCTGTTAGTTGCTCTGCAATCATCTCTTTTTCTAATGGATATTGATTTATGATTTTCTGATTATGATGTAGCATAAGATGAATAATAATTTTCGTGAATTCCTCAAGGTTTAAACTTGCATCTAAACGATAGTCTCGGTCTCCCCGTTCACGATATTCTTTTTGAATAGCACCTGGTGCTTTGCGTTTTATTTTCCCATTAATTGTACGAAATTGTCGTTCAATAATCCCTTTTAAATCTCCACGATATGGGGACGTATTTTCAATTTTTATATTAAAATTGTTAATTAAGCTTTCCACAGAATACCCTTCAAACTCGCCTCGGTCTGCAATAATAATTTCAGGTAAGTGATGGGCTGGCCATTGTCCTTCCTCAATCGTAATGTCATATTTCGAACAAAAATCCACCTTGTTTGTCACCATATTATCTAAAGCCATCATGGCACCAACCCAAGAAGGACCTTCCAAACCAACATAAACACCTGTAATTAAGCGTGAATATACATCAATGACTCCATAAACAATTGGACGACCTATAATCAATTGCCTATCAAATGAACTTACCAAATATACATCAGCAATAGTTGCATCAATTTGGAATCGCGTCCCTGGTCCATCCGTCTCTAAAGATGAATGACTTAAAATCGGCCTATGATTTAATTCGAACTCTTTTTGGCTATAACGCAACTGAAAATCAAGTTTTGGTTCTTCTAGCTTCTTAAACCAATAGTAAAACTGATGATATGTAGGTATTCTAGAGCCATCCCAAATCTTAAACTTAAGCTGGTTACCCTCATAATATTTGTCTGAGTAAAATTCTCTTAGCAAATATTCATATGTATTAGTTAAAGATAATTGCTCTTTTTTTCGATAATATTTTTTCACTACATATTTAAACTGCTTTTTAACATCTTCCGTAATATTAATGCCTTTCTCAGTGGACGAATACAATCTTGGGCGTCCAACCTTATATTCCGTAGATAAAAGACGTTCCTTACCTTTACCACCTGAATACATATAATCAGGAAGAAGTGCGTTCTTATTTAATCCACGCTGCCAAAAACGTGTGAAAATTCGCTTTACCTTAATCTTTGCGATTCTATGCTGCTGTGCAATTTGTTCAAATATTGTATCCCGTTCTTTTTTGTTAAGTAGTGCATCTTTGAATTTAATCCAGCCTTCAGAGACAATTTTCCAGTCTTCTTCACGCTTTTGAATTTGCTTTTCTGTTAAATCTTTATCAGAATAACTCTTCGAAAATGGGTCTGGAATTGGAATTATTAAACCACTCTGAAGTTCTGTTTCAATATCAGATAGTAAGATTTTTTTTGGCATCGATGTATTTCCAATTAGATCAACAAAATAGACAATTGGATTATCAATAGTTATAACACGAATACGATTCTTTTCTTCTATATCTATATATTGATACACTTGATTGAAAAAAATCATATCACCCTCACCTTATCTGAATAATCTTTTCGCACTGTTTTAATTTCCTGAATCTGATTTACTACTAATTTTTCTAATATATCCACTTCTATAGCTTTCGTTGCGATTAAATATTTAAATAGCGAAAGACCACAACCAACAACCATGCCGAAATCTCTTTCAAATTCTTTAGCAATCTGTTTCACTGTTTGATCTTGGGTTAGCAACTTACTAATAAAATAAACACTCATATCTTCTATATCATATGCTGTCAAATCTCCAAATCCTTCGAAAACAGAAAGATCCGAATAGCCGTGAAAGAACGCAATGTTATGTGCCATTGCTTTTGGGATTTCTAATTCGGTAACAATGCCCCAGTTAATATCATGTCTTTCCCAATAAACTCGCTCAATTTCAAACTTTTCAAGTATTCGTTCATTCATTAACTCATCTTTGTACTTCAAAGTTCGGGCTAAGTGTTGAAGCTGCTTATTGTGACTAATTGTTACTAAAAAGTCAGTTGTCATCACAATTGGTTCACCTGTTTTAGGATCTGTTGGATGTTTAATACCCAATTCATCGGCAATGACCATAGTTTCATCAATCGGCAATAATGGATACTGTTCTCTCATATCAACTACCCTGTCAGAGAATTCCAATAAATAAAAGTAGTTTCGCTCCAAGTCTGACAGAAACTCAAATTGTCTTGGTATTTTGATTCCTTTTAGACGTGTTGAACGACCTAAAGACGGGACATCCTGAATCTTAACCCATGGTTTATATTCTATTCCCAACCCCTGTCCACGACCGTCTTTTAACTTCTTTTCAGTTGATGGTGAACGTTTGCGTTTGGACATATCATCACCCCAAATTAAAAATCTGATATTCTATATCCTTTTATACAAATTCCCTTCAGCCTCGGTGCTTTAAGAACAAAAAAACAACCTCATATGGATATCATATCCATTGAGGTTGTTTTTAATCAATCTTTATTTTAAACACATTTAAAATATGTGAACTTTTTTATAAACTACAGCAGAAAGTAGAAGGTACCTCTATAGAAGGTTTATACCTACAGAACAACCTTATTTACATTCAAGTTATTTTTTGAAACCACCTGCTTCAAATGGTCCCATAAAGGAAATTGTTGCAATATATAATGCAATTTCTTTTGGTTCCTCCTTTAATCCTTTTTCTAACCACTCCTGTATGACACCTAAGTGAGCAGAAACAAGATATGAAACTAAATATTCTTTTGGCACTTTCATGTTTTCCTCTTTTGTTTCCTTTAAAAAAACTTTTCCAACATTCAATTTTATATACTCTTTTAATTTAATTTGAAACACAACTTTTCCGTTAGGGCCTAGAACTGCTTTCATAAAAGTAGCATTGTCCTTAATGTATTCTAGCAATTTGACAGTGTACACTAATGGCTTTTGTTTTTCGTTAAAGTTCTTTAGATCTTCTAGATTTACTCCCTTTGCAACATCTTCAATTTCTTGGAATATTTCATACTCACATTGCTCTAATAAATCAAATTTATCACGGTAGTGTAAATAAAAAGTACCTCTGTTTATATCTGCTCTTTCTGTTAAATCTCTAATCGTAATTGTCTCAAATCCTTTTTCTTCTATTAACTGAGCTAGTGCTTCCCTAATCCTTCTTTTCGTACGAATAATTCTCCGATCAACTGATTGCACTGACATTCATCCAACTTCCTGTCTAAATTTTTTTATTTTAATCAACAAAAATATTATTTACTGTTGATTTTGCGACAAAATTCTAAATTACTGTTTATTGCATTACCAATTATTCAAATTATAATAGATACTGTGATCACTATTCAACTTAGTGTTGATAAAATATATTATTTTTAGGAGCATGAATCTCATGAAATTTTTAAAACAAAAACTATTCTTGCTTTCACCAATTCTTGTGCTAACAGTCGTTCTAATTTTCTCGCTCACACTAGTACCATCGGTCAACCCCAGTCCTCGAAGTTTACCAATTGCTATTGTAAATGAAGACGAAGGATTTGACATTCGGAATAAAGGAAAAATCAACATGGGTAACACATTTGTTGAAAAAATTGGGGACTTGGCAAAAAAGAGCTCTGGAGAAGTTCCAGTGATTCATTGGATTAAGGTACCGGATAAAGAGACTGTTATAGAAGGATTAAATAATCAGAAGTATTATGCCGCAATGGTCATTACTAAGGGTTTTAGTCAAAAACAAGCATCCCTTCAAACGCCTAATCCTTCATTTCCTAACATTGAAATTTTAATAAATGAGGGAATGAATGCTACTGCAGCAAAAATGGCTGGGCAAATGCTTAAAGGTATTACTGATAACCTTAATAAAAATCTATCCTCTCAACTACTAGCTGAGTTTGAAAAGCAAGGTGGAGAAATATCAACAAAGCAGGCATCCGTTTTAGCAGCCCCTATTAACGTAGACGTTACGAATATTAACGCTGTGGGGTTAAATAGTGCCAATGGTAATGCTCCGGTCTCTTTTATTCAGCCCCTTTGGATGAGTAGTATTATTGGAGCAGCCATAGTTTTTATTTCAATAAACAAAGTTAACATTAAAAGTAGGAGAGAAAGCTTTCTTTCAAAATTAATATTAATCTCGATAGGGGCCATTTTAGCCATTATTGTAGGCTTCGGATTAATCAGTATTGTAGACAATTGGTTAGGTTTTCATGTACCTAATTTTAATGATACAGCATTATTTGTAGCTTTGTCGTACTTTAGTTTCTTTATGCTCATATCTGCTGTGACAGCTTGGTTCGGCATTAAAGGAATTGGAATATTTGCTTTATTATTCTTCTTCGGAGTACCACTATTATCTATGCCACCCGAATTTATGTCAGCATTTTATCGAGATTGGATCTATTATTGGTTACCAATGCGCTTTAGTGTGGAGGGGCTCAGAGAATTATTATATTTTGGTAGCACATTTAGTTTTGATGGTCCATCACTAATTCTATTAATAATGGCTAGCCTAAGCGTTTGTGTCATTTTATTATCGGCTTTAAAGCCTGTTCAACAAAAAGGAATACAACATGGCTAGAGCTTAAAACTATTAGCAAATAATTCCTTAGGTGGACCCAAAAGAAGTTCTAATTTACATTACCTATTTTTTAGTACAAAACTAAAAAGTTTCAAATTCAAAACCCGACTGTCATATGTACCATTAGCTATGATAAATGAAACTTCAGTTTAATATTTTAGTTTAGAGGAGCAAAAAATTTAAGGAGGTTATACCTTTGGATATCACACTATGGGTAATACAGCTCGCTTTAGGTATATTATTTATTTTGTTTGGATTAATGAAGGTGTTCAATTATGAAAAAATAAAGGCAAAACAAGATTGGGTTGAAAACTCTCCAAAAACCTTAACAATCTTTATAGGATATTCTGAGCTACTGGGTGGACTTGGCTTAATTCTACCTAATCTATTAGCAGTATTGACTTGGTTAACGCCTTTATCAGCATTAGGGCTTTCAATTATTATGGTTTTAGCAGCTGTCCTTCATTTGCGAAGAAAGGAGTACAAGGCTATTTCAATTAATGTACTCTTTTTACTTTTATTATCTGTTGTTGCTATACCATATTAAAATTTTATTTCAAGGGATATAACAATCATATTTGTTGAAAATATATTTAAACACTCTACTTTTAGGGGGACACAATAATGAAACCACAAGTATTAATCGTAGGAGCTGGTCCTACTGGACTTGCTCTGGCACGTAGTCTGGCTAATCACGGAGTACAAATTCGGATAATAGAAAAAAATTCTGGCCCCGGGACAGCCTCTCGTGCTTTAGTAGTTCATGCGCGTATATTGGAACATTATCAACAACTTGGGTTCTCTGACAGATTAGTGAATAAAGGTCTGCCGATGACAGCATTAACTATACGTGAAGGAGATAAAGACAAAGCAAAATTGAACTTTCCAGATTTAGGTGAGGGATTAAGTCCATTCCCCTATATCCTTAGCTTTCCTCAAGATGAACATGAAGAAATTCTTGTTGATGAGCTTAAAAAAGTAGGAATCGAAGTAGAATGGAATACAGAATTAACATCTTTTTCAGATAATGGAGATACAGTAAAAGCAACATTAAAAAAAGATGGTTGTCTAGAAGAACGTACCGAGTTTAATTATCTATGTGGATGTGATGGTGCGCACAGCACAGTAAGAAAAGGTCTTGGAATAGAATTCCCCGGCGGAACCTACGATCAATTGTTTTTCGTGGCAGATGTAGAATCTGAGGCTGGAGGAGCCGGTATGGAAAATATGTATATGTATATGGATGATGAAGGATTCATTTCGTATATGCCTGTTAGAAATGAAAAAATGAAAAGAATTATTGGTATTGTTCCAAAAGAATTAACTAATTACTCGAATATGGAATATAAAGACATCAGTAGTTATATCGAAAGGAAAATTGGGTTAAAAACCACTAAGGTCAATTGGTTCTCTACTTATCGTGTTCATCATCGTGTAAGTGAACAATTTATAAAAGGTCGCATCTTTATAGCAGGTGATGCTGGTCACATTCATAGCCCTGCAGGAGGGCAAGGTATGAATACAGGTATTGGGGATGCTATAAATTTATCATGGAAACTTGCGGCAGTTATTAAAGGAAAAGCTGACTCCTCAATATTAGAAACTTATGAATCAGAACGGATAGCATTTGCTCGCATCTTAACATCGACTACCGATAAAGTGTTCCAAACCATTGTTGGCCGCCATGTTCGTGGGAGTTTATTACGTAAAGTTTTCATGCCTTATGTTGTGCCTTTCTTATTTGGATTCTCAACTGCAAAAAAGAAAGCTTTCAAAGTAGTGTCGCAGACCGAAATCAATTATCGAGATAGCAAACTTAGTAACGGTACTGCCGGAAAGATTGTTGCTGGTGAGCGCTTACCTTGGATTGAAACAGCTCATAGTGACAATTTCAAACCATTACAGTCGTTTGATTGGCAAATCCACATTTACGGACAAGCAAATAAGGATCTAATTGAATTTGCACAATCACACTCTCTTAAGGTTCATGAGTTTACATGGGAACAAAAAATGGATAGTGTAGGTTTTCAACAAGATGCTCTTTATTTAATTAGACCTGATGGTTATGTTGCTCTAGCAAATAAAGATCAAAATGTAAGTGCTTTGAATGAATATCTCACTAAATTTAAAATCGCTCCATTTAATCTAAATTAAATAGCCAATATCGAGGTAAATTCCAATTATATTGACTGCAATAAAACGTGGTAAAGTCCTTAGAATGTGTAAAATAAAATCGCTAGAATTTCTAAAGGGGGATGCTCTAAACCAGCATCTCCCTTTCCCTGTGTTTGACGCTGAGTGGAGGAGGAAACTTGAATGCCGCACATCGTTACAGGGGCTATACGATGGTCTGGTTGAGTTTCGCTTATCTTAATTTTAGAATAAAAAAATAACCTCATATGGACACCATATCCATTGAGGTTATTTTTAATCAATCTTTATTTTAAGTGATCAACCTTTATTTTAAATTAGCGAACTTTGTTTAAAATGATCAATCTTTTTTATAAAATTACATCACACTATTGGTTCCTCTAAAAAAACTCGTTCATCATTCTCTTGCCTTTTTTATCATTTTAAAGTATTTTCTCTTTAAAATCTTCTCGAAAAGCTTGTTTCAACTCTCTATCATCTGAGTAGAATTTTATTCCAAGTAAACGAACTTGGTCATTTTCATTTAGTATTTCAATATCAGTTCTAGTGGAAAGCGAAAGTAAGAATTCTTGCTTCCATTCATCATGTTCTCGTAAATTAGTACCTTTTGGCTCAATGAATACTTGATACGTATAGTCTGAGTCTTTGAGGTACAATAGAAAATCTGGCATAAATCCTCGTACCTGACCAATCTCAACAATTTTGACTTTTCGTTCGTTTCGAATGAGATATACTTCTTGATACTTCTCTCTTAACTCTTCTACATAATCGTTAATAAAATCAATCAGGCTACTTTCTAAACCATTTACAATCGCCTGATCATAAATATACCAATCATGATCTCGCATATTACGTGCCCGAACCACTTGTGTTACATTTATACGTTTATTAACTTTATTCATTTCTACTACATAATCATCAATCAACTGTGACATGGCTACTCCTTCAAAAACAGGGGTACCTCTTTCTTTCATGTAATTAGATCGAATGTTCTTCTCAGCATATGTTAAAAAGCGTTCAACAACTGATAATTTTTCTTTTGGTGCTAAATCTTGAGCTGTCATCCCATTAGGAAGTGACAAGTTAATTTTTAGACCTCCTAAAAAGCGCTTGTCTTCAATGAACTGTTTCATGCTAGAAATGCTCGGTATATAAGTCCTCAAGTTGTTGAAACAATAAAACTGATTACGTTGAATGGCCTTCTGAAGAAGTACTCTAGATATAAGAAGCTGTTCTTCATGGCGCTTCGATCCATTGGTTGTCATTTGACCAGATAGATATTGTTGCTCAATTGCCGTTTCATACTGGACATCATAGGCTTGAGAGACATTATAATCCTTAAACGATTCATAATCCGATGCAGAAGTCGGAACAAGTTTATTAATATAGATTTTACCATTCTTAAAAAAGTCCATTTTTCGAATTTTGGACTTCACTTTAGCTTCCAAACGTTCGTACTGATCCTCCTTTACCTGAATATTAGCAGCCTCTAGTGATTTTTCAAGGTTCTTGATATACGCATTTTCATTGATAGTATGATAATGCAAGGTTTCAATAACCTTCAAGTCACTTCCCAAAAAGTCAAATCGACGGACATAAGAGCGTTCTTCTCTATGAATAAATGGATAATAACGTGCTCCGCGTCCAATAAGTTGAGCTTCACTATCTGTTGTAGTCTTAGTACTAGATGCTCCTTCACTTATACGAACAATGTCGAACAGATTCAGTACATCCCACCCTTCATTCAACTTAGCCACTGCAAAAATAGCACGAATTGGGTTGTTCTCATCCTCCAATGTATTAAGGAGTAACGCATTACCCTCAGACAAAAACGATGAATCATTAGCATTTAACGTGGTTTGATGTGTAAAATCCCACTTTAAGTCCCTTACTACTTGGTCAAAATCTTTTTCTTTATAATAAGCAAACATTTTGTACCAAATACTCTGGACATTTTGATATAGAGATACACCACGATCTACAACAGTTTTTAACCCTTCAGCTGTCATTTCTTCTACCAGGGATAAGAAGGTCTTATTGGCTTCTAACGACGTTGCGATTTTATTAGACTTAAAAAGGATAATAGGTTTAAGAGTAACCCCATGATCCTGAGCTAAATATTTTCGATACTGACTGAGCAGCAGCCCGTTCAGCATCTTTTGCCTATCATCTTCATTCGCTCGAAGCAAGACCACATTCTTAGAATAACCATCTTCCATGAAACGCTTCAGATCGTATTGAAAAACGATCTTGTCTTGATATTTTTGGAACAGTGCATCATTATTCAAATCGATAGTTGCTGTGTACTCAATCAGCCGGTTAGATGGACGTTGCCTTAGCAATTTAGAAACTGTACTCTCCCATGTTTTTTCTTCTAGCTCTTTTGTATTAAGCTTCTTCTTATCACTCCTTGTCAAAGCATTTATGTGGTGTGCTTCATCAGCCAATAGCACTAGATCTGTTTCATTTAATGATTCATACGTCAGACCATTTTCACGTGGGTTAGTCAAGTCTGTGTGAAGCTTCTGGATTGTTGTCAGCTTTAAATAAATTGTATGATCAGCTGGAAAAGCTGGAAATACATCAACCACTTGGATACTAACGGTTGTTCCGTCAATCACGATTCCTTCTGGGTTAAAAAGATATTTTGGTGATGCTATATTTGTCAAGTTATCAAACGTCTTTTTAATGATGGCATCACTATTTACAAAGAAAACAAAGTTTTGATGTCCCTTTTCTTTGAACAGATATAGTATGGTTGCGGCCAACATCAGCGTTTTCCCTGAGCCCGTCGCCATATGGAACAGTAAATGATTAAAGGATATATTTGCTGCGTCTGACTGTTGCGTATACATAAAATAGCGTAATGCTTCTTCTTGATAGGGACGTAGATTATGACTTAAGTTTGCATAAATGTAATCGGGTACTTCTGGTGGTATTTCAAAGATATCGTTGAAACGCTTCTCTATTCTGGCGTGAAGAATCTCATTACTCATGACTCTTCACCACCTGAAACTTTTTTCTTAAAGAAGGAATGGTTAAATTGCTTCACTGATTCAGGAATCTGATACTGTGCATCTTCAATCTCTGAATAGCTCAAATACATTTGATTTGCATCAAGACTTTCAATCAGCACGTGTTTCTTTTCTTCGAGAGAAAGATTCTTAAAGTTGCTATCTTCATTGGTCAATCGATCAAGATCGATCTTATAGTTAAAGAAAGCCGTTTGCATCATATCTGTAATAATTGAATCAAGGTCTACATCTAACACTGCATTTTGAATACGTGAGACAAAATTTTGATTTAGACCATATAATTCTGTGTAGACGAAATCCCCTCCACCTTGCCAATTTATTTCTTTGGAAATGCCACCTTGTTCTCCTTCTATTACTTTTTTCAAACGTTGAATTGATACATCCTCAATGTAATCCATTTGTTCAATCCCAATAAACTGACGATTCATTTTCATCGCAACAGCTTGTGTTGTAGCTGAACCCATAAAGAAATCTAGGATTAAATCTTTTTCATTTGTTGCTATATTAATAATACGCTGTAAAAGCTTTTCAGGTTTTGGTGTAGAAAAATCTATGTCTAAGTTAAGTAATTCTCTCTTCGCATCCTGAGTATGTGCTACATCCTTATAGTGCCAAAAAGTTTCTATTTCTTCATTCTCATAAAGATTTTCTCCAAACCATGTTGTGATAGGAGCCATGCCATCTTTTACTTCAGACAAGAATTTTTTAATTGAAGGGACATTATTTCCTTCATTTCCAAACCATACTCTATTATCTTTTACAAGTTCGTTAAATCTCTCCCGACTAGTAGCCCAACAACGTCCTTTTGGAGGTAAAACACGTCTTCCGCCCGGAGTTATAATTTCATAATCATAATCTGCGGAATAAGTCTTCACCGAAAAATCCCCTGCCTTCCATGGACCTCTCGGGTCATCATCACGGTTAGTATATCTTGAGTTCATCTCTTCCGTACGAGGCATTGGATTCGCCTTCCACTCACTTTTATTTTTTGCAAATACAAGTATATGGTCATGCATATCAGAAAAATACTTAGCGTCATTCTGTGGGGAATACTTCTTCTGCCAAACAATATTTGCTAAGAAATTATTCCTCCCAAAGATTTCATCAGCTAAAACTTTTAAATAATGCCCCTCATCATCATCTATATTTATCCAAATAGAACCGTTATTAGAAAGTAATTCTCTAGCAATTTCCAAGCGATTTTTAATAAAAGTTAACCATGTTGCATGGTTAAAGCGATCATTATATTTAAAGCTATCTCCCCCAGTATTATATGGAGGATCTATATAAATTAATTTGACTTTGCCATTAAATCTTTTCTTTAATGAATGTAAAGCAACTAGGTTATTTCCTTTTATAACTAAGTTGTCTGTTTCGCTGAAATGTTCTACTTCTTTCTCACCCTCATCACTATATTTCTTTACATTCATTAGAACCTTAGGAGAGAGCATCACGTCAATTTCTTCTCTCGCCAATACAGTATGATAGTAAATTTCACTGCAGCTTATATGTTCTTTTGTCATGCCGCCCTCTAATACGCAGTCCTTGTGGGGGAAATCTAAAACTATATCCGTATTATATTTAAGATATTTCCCCTCGCCTGTTAATCCAAGTTCATTACTATATTGAGTGTAACTATTTTCCCAATAATTTTTATACCGCAGCATACTAATAAATTCGTCAATTTTAAAAATAATATTTCCATTGATGTCGATTGAATATGAGTTTCTAATCACATTATTCGAAAGCAAGGTTTCAATTAACTCACTCTTATACTTTCTTAAATCATCTATTACTTTATTTTTAAGCATTTCTTCCCCATTCCAGTATTGAGAAAACGTGCTAAGAACTTGCTTAATATTTTGTTGTACCTGTGTGTCCAAATTGATAACTCCTTACTATTTTAGTTTTTTATAGAATGAAAGATTAAATTTTTTCACCGATTCAGGAATTTCATACTGTACGTCTTCGATCTCCGAATAGCTCAAATAAAGCTGATTTGCATCAAGACTTTCAATCAATACTTGTTTTTTCTCCTCCAATGATAAAGTCTTAAAACTACTATCATCATTGGTCAACCGATCAAGGTTAACTTTATAGTCAAAAAACGCAGCCTGTATCATATCTGTAAAAATCATATTAAGCTCCACATCTGATTTGGCACCTTGGATACGGGTTATAAAACGCTGGTTTAAATCATACAATTCTGCGTAAACAAAGCTACCGCCTCCTTGCCAATTGACTTCTTTAGAAATTCCTCCTTGTTCTCCTTCTATTACTTTCTTTAATCTTTCAGGCATATAATCAATTCCATAAGTTATTTGTTCAATGCCTACATATTGACGATTCAATTTATAAGATACAGCTGTTGTAGTTCCACTACCCGCGAAGAAATCTAGAACTATATCTTCTTCTTCTGTACATAAAGAAATAATTCGTTGTAAAAGTCTTTCTGGTTTCGGGGTCGAAAATGGCTGATCTCCTCCAAAAAGTAAAATTGATTCTTTTTTTGCTTCTTGATTGTGATCAACTTCCTTATTACTCCACCACGTCCATGACATTGTTCCTGAAGATTCACTTAAATATTTTTTAACCCGTGGACGCCCATTCCCATCACGTCCAAACCACAGTTTCCCTTCTTCAAGTAACTTACAAAACTCAGATTCTAAGTTTTTCCAACAACGCCCTTCTGGCGGATAGTACTCTGTACCTCCAGGTGTCGTAATTTTATACATTTGATTTGGTCTATATCCTTGGGCTGTGAAATCCGTAGAAACCCAAGGCCCTTTAGGATTATTATCAGGATTTGTATACTGCTCTTTTTGACTACTAGTTAGTGGTAATTGCTTTAAATCTTTTTTGAACTTTTCTTTATTATTACTGTAAACTAGAATATGATCGTGCGCATCTCCTAGAGAATTTCTCGAATCAGGAGATGTTCTTTTCTGCCAGATTACATTTGCAACAAATCCATTTGGAAAAATGCTATTCATCATAACCTTTAAATAATGTGCTTCATTATCATCAATGTTAACCCAGATTGATCCACCATCACTTAAAAGGTCACGTGCCAATTCTAAACGATTCTTCATAAAAGTGAGCCAAGTAGACTGGTTAAACCGATCGTTATATTTAAAACTATCTCCGCCCGTATTATACGGGGGATCTATATAAATAAGCTTTATTTTCTTAGCGAATGTGTTTTTTAAACAATGTAACACGATAAGATTATTTCCTTTTATCACAAGGTTATCTTTAGTTGATAATGAATTAGGAATAAATTCTTTTTCTGAATCAAATTTTGTAATATTAGAGAACACTTTAGGAGAAAAAAGTATATCAATCTCTTCTTTTGCTAGTGTTTTATGATAGAAGGTTTCTCTTTTTCCTTTATCTTCTGAAGACATCCCACCTTCTAGAACACAATCTTTATAAGGAAAATCAAGAAATACATCCGTGCCGTGCTATGTTTAATGTATCGATTGTCTGTGGTAAGACCTATTTCAGTATTAAATTTTGTGTAACTATTTCCCCAATATGTTCTAGATCGCAACATACTAACAAACTCATCAATTTTAAAGATTGAACTCTCTAAAACATCTACTGAATATGTATTCTTGATTGCCTCATTCGCAAGTAACGCAGACAATAATTTTGGCTCATAATTACGCAAATCATCGATTACCTTATTCTTTAGCAAATTATCTTCATGCCATTAGTGAGGAAAATCTGAAAGAATACGATTTAATTCTTCTTGTAACTTCGTTTCCACTTAAAATCCTCCAAATAAAACTATATTTTGTTCAATTCTTTAAAAACCTTATTACATCCGAATGCTTGTAACTCTTTCAATTGGTATTCTAAGTTTTAAACAGAAGAACTGGCTCTTACATTAGCCAATACTCACAGTTTTCCGCCTCCATTTAATTAACAAACCATAATGAACATATTATCTATTTAATCTTACTATACTTCTTATTGTTCAACTAGTATCTAACCAAAACGAGTAAACACCATTAGATATCCATCCTAAAATATCTGAATAAATCCGCAACAGGTTCAGAAAATGAATGTACTATTGGCAAGAATAAAAGTTATAAAGAAAGCAAATATCTACCAATTTATATAGAAAAACAAAAGCAATCCCAATAACAGATACTATCAGCCAACGGGATTGCAACTCAATTGTTATTTAGATTTATTCACATGTCTTAATTTGTTCAACCCAGGAAGATAAAAAAACTTTGAAGGTTCAGCCTTTTTTCTTTCCCCATTACCATTAATTCTATGTGTGCTAGTAATTAAATAACAAAATTCTTTCGCTCTTGTTACACCTACATAATGTAAATTCAGGCATTGTCTATAATCAACATAATCCCATATACCATCGACTTTTTTTTGTTGAGGTATAACAAATTCATATAGATCAAGATGAAAGACTATATCAAATTCTAACCCCTTAGATTTATGCAATGTCATTACTTGAATTTCGTTATCAAGAGCAGGGCGATAAGAATTCATATATTCTTCAGACTTTAGCGTCTTTTCCAATCTTGAAATAGATTTATCATTATTAGCATTAGGATATATTCTTTGGGCTATTTCTATTAAAGTAGGTTTCATTTCACTTAGATTATTTTCTTGTTTAACACTATTTAATAGTTTTATAACACCTTTGGCATCTTTAGATAACTTAGTTACATCAAAATATTCTTCTACAAATTCATAAGAAATTGTATTCTCATCTAATGCCCATAACAATAATTTTTTAAAGACCCCCCCCCACAAGCTGGAGTCACTATCTAAAGGTGTATTCTTGAAGTACTTGAAAGGCAAATTTAAATTTTCTTCTACTATATTGCCTGTATTCTCTCCACGAACTAATATACCTATTTTGTTATAATTCTCAACTCCAAATTTATTCATTATATTCATAACGTTCTTCTCTATGAATTTAACTATATCTTTTTGTGTCCCTGGAATTCTGAGTGCTCTTAATCTCTTTTCCTTTGTCTCACTTACAGAAAAATTAGCATCTAGCATTTTTAAAGAATAATTAACAATGGATGAATGACATCGGTAGTTTTTATTCAAATAAAAGCTTTTGAACTCTTGATCTTCAATCAATTTGAGTAAATACTTAGAGCTTTTATTCGAGAAACCATAAATTGATTGATTCTCATCACCCACAGCAATACAAACTAACCCAAGTTTACGCAGCTTAAGAAATATACTATGTTGTTCCCATCCGCAATCTTGGTATTCATCAATAACTAAATGTGTATATCTTGCCTGTAAGTATTTTTGACAGGTAACACAATTATCAACTATATATATAGCTAGCATACCTACTGTTTCTATTAAAATCTGACCATTTTCAAAAAAATATTTTAAATAATTGACTACTTCTTTATCAGAAGGGTTGAAATCTTCTCGTGAAATTAATTTTCTAAATTTCTTTACTTTTTTGTTATCACTTTCTTTGTCAATAATTTCAAAGTCTGCTGTTTCAGTATGTTTATTAAATATATGATTTCCAAATGGATAAATAATTTCAGTTAAATAAAATTTATCTATTGTTCCAAAAAATGATGCTTTCTTGTCTATATACCCTTTTAATGATCTATCCTTAAGTTCATCGCTGGCTTTGTTAGTGTATGAAATTGCTATTACTCCTTGATAATCATAAAGCGATGGTAAAATAGATTTAATTTTATGAGATAAAGTAAAAGTTTTTCCACTACCTGGATTAGCAAGTACTACCAGGCTTTTGTCATATTTGATGATTTCTTCTTGTTCTCTGCTAAAATTCATTTTTGCTCACTCGCTAATTCTTTACATAGTAATAAAGGCTTTGCCAGAGGATCATCTATTAAAACTCCCAGCTCCTTAGATTGGGCTTTTAAAAATTGGTACATAAATATTGCCTTTTTATCTTGCATACGATTTATTAAGGTTTCCTCTCCATTACGGTTCAAGAAAGTTTGAATTGACTCTTTTAATGGTGATCTTACCATATCTGTTTCTAAATCTACTTTTGATAAATAAATTCCTCTTTTTTGAAGTTTATCTGCAAATTTTCTTACAAGTATATTTAGTTCTTCTGTTAGGTCCTGGCTAGAAAACCCTTTTAATTTCTCCTCTTGAGCGATGAGCTCATCAATCTCTTCTTCTGGCTCAAAAAAATTTTTATACAAGTTTATACACCTTTGAACTCCAGCACATCTATATTCATCTTTATATGGGACTTTACTGATATCATTATCTGTTCTTAAAACACAAGGAATATTTAATTCCTTAAATACTGAGATATAAACGTCAAACCCCACTCCATCTACCATTAAAATATTGATTCCATATTTATCAAGATCAATTTCTAATTGCTGAGCTAGAGACTTATAAAACAGTAGCTCTGAGGGGCCTTCTACTAAAAAGACAACTCTAGAAAAATAAGCCTCTGCCGGTATAATATTCAACCTATAGGTGAAATCATCTATTGCTTGGTTAAACTCGCCTGAACATCCTTCATTTGCAGCCTTTGTATCTGGAAAATTGTTAAATAATCTCACTATTGAATCAGGCTTAAATTCACATGCTATTTGAGGCGAATGAGATGTTATAATAACTTGATTGTTAAAACTATTCACCAGATAATCAGCCAATTTTCTTTGTTGATGTGGATGTAAGTGAACCTCAGGTTCTTCAATACAAAATAAAGTGACACTAGTAGGAGTTTCCTCGTTTAAAGGATTGTTAGACTTAGACCATAAAGAGAGAAAAATCTGATTGTTTCTTCCATCTCCTCCTATTTTCAGCCTTTGTCCATTCACCTCAGAAATGAGCTCTAAATCGCCAATAAAGTCTTCTGAATTTGTAGTAAACGTACTAAATTTAACTTCATTTCCTGTATGATGAATTGATAGTTGTTCTAATTCTTTATTTATAACTTTCGTAGCATCCTTTACATAGTGTAAACTTCGGATTCTTTTATTAGTTATTTCTAAATTACGATTTATCTTATCCAAGTTTGTATTATCAATTTCTACAGTTAATTCATCTCGAGATTCTTTAGCTTGGGCTATTAAATTTTTCTTTTCTTTATTGATATATTTATGTAGGTCTCGTTTAGTACTCACATAATTTAAATTCAAAACCTTTAAGTAATACCTAATTTCAAAATCATCGAATGACTGTTCATCTTTTCCATGTTCAAAAGTATAGGTTCTATCATTTTTAAAGGCTCTATATCTTAGAAATAGCTCATTATTCTCACTAATGTTTCCTTTAAACTTTGAACGTAAACACTCTTCTGTCACATCACAAAATTTAATTTGAATAGATAACTCCTTAGTGTCTTCATGTACATAAAAATCACTTTCTTTTGGTTCTAGATCACTTTCGGGAATACTTTTATCTAAAAGTATTCTAAGAGCATATATAAGGTTAGATTTACCTATATCATTTTGACCTATAACTAAAGTTCTCTCATTAAAATTTATAGTTGCATCTCTAAAGTTGCGAAAACCTCTTAATTTGACTTCGCTGATATACAAAAGAATGCCCTCCTAGATTAGTATTTTAGTTATTAAGAACTATATAACTATTTTACCAATTAATAGGCATAAATGTGTATTTTTCAAAAAAATATATAATTAACAAGAAGAACTTTGTAAAAATATGTTTATACGAACTTAAAATTCTTATAAAAAAAACCCTCAGCATCTCTTTAATTTACTCAAAGATTGTGGAGGTTTTTTATTTAAAGCACAAACGTCTTCTAGAATATTCTGCGCTTCTATGTATATTCTGTTTAATTATGTGCATTGTATTTATTTATGTACATATTCTAAAAGATTAGAAAATACTTGTAACTCAATTGATAGGATAATTATAATTAATTATGTGCACATATATTTATAGAGATAACGCAGGATCACCTGCGATAATAACTTCATTCACTTCTTGTCTATGTAGTAAATCTTTAATAATTGAAAACTGCTTCCACTTTGACTTCGTTACGCGATGTTGAAACTGCGTGGGCACAATCGGGAGCGTATCAAGCGACCATTTTTTCCACTTTTGATCGTACTCTTCGGGTGGTACAAGCTCACATAAATGTCCAATTGCCCACGTTAAATATGCTCCTTCTGGAAACAAATGATTCGGAGCAATCTCCACATAGCCGTCTCGCTTTTTAAACGAAAAAGGCGACGCTAGCTTTAGCCCTTGATCTGGTTTTTCTGCAATAATTACCTTCATTTAGTTAATCACCTTATATCTTTAATTCATTAAAATAGCGTTGCTCAATTGTATTATTTTATCATATAAATGCTTTTAAGAGTATGTTGGAGTGATTAGCACCCTATCAAATAAAAAAACCTCATCTCTACACAAGTAGAAAGATGAGGTTTTTTTCACTTAGTTAGCCGGTAGTGGTACATGTGGTGCCACAAGATTTTCTTTACGCATTTCTTCCCAGAAAGCGGCTGGAATTGCTGTATTTAATGCTTCTTTATCTTCTAAAATACGCTCAGGTCGGCTAGCTCCTGGGATAACAGCCGACACTGCAGGGTTTGCAAGTGAAAACTGTAAAGCAGCAGACTTAATGGTAATATGATGACGCTCAGCAATTGCTTTCATCTTTTCAACTTTGGCTATAATCTCCGGTGATGCTGGTTGATATTCAAAGTGTGTGCCACCTGCAAGAACTCCGGAACTATATGGCCCCCCTACTACAATAGCCATGTTGTGTTTTACTGCTGATGGCATTACCCGTTGTAGTGCACGTTCGTGGTCTAAAAGCGTGTAGCGCCCAGCTAAAAGCGATACGTCTGGTTTTGCTTCTTCTAATTCAAGCATTATTTCAATCGGCTCGACACGGTTGACACCAAGCCCCCAACCTTTAATAACCCCTTCTTCACGAAGCTGAGTCAGCACTCGAAAAGCCCCTGTTCTTGCTGATTCAAATTGAGCTAGCCATTCGTCTCCGTAAAAATCTTGCGCTACGTCGTGAATATAAACAAAGTCGATACGATCAGTCTTTAAACGTTCTAGACTTTGTTCAATGGAACGGAGCGTTGCATCTGCACTATAGTCGTTAATAATTTTATTTTTCCTTCCAAATTCAAACAAGCCACCCTTTTCACCAAAATCACGAGCTGAAGGATCTTCTAACTCGTCTAAGATGACTCGTCCAACTTTTGTACTTAAGACATACTCATCTCGATTTCTGTGTGATAGTGCTTTTCCCAGTCGAATTTCTGCTAATCCTGCTCCGTAAAAAGGTGCTGAATCAAAATAGCGAATTCCATTTTCCCATGCAGCATCTACTGTAGCTATGGCTTCTTCTTCTGGAATGTTTCTGTACATGTTCCCAAGTGGAGCTGTACCGAATCCAAGCTTACCTTTTAGTATTTCTTTCATTGTTTGCATCTCCTTTTACGATTATATTCTGTAAATTAACCATTTATAAGCTTTTATAAACAATCACATTCATTAGATATGTATTCATTATGACGCGTATAAAGAGATAAAAAAAGTACGTACTTCCAAGTAATATAGTCACTAAAAAGTAACCTCTTCATTAAAAAAAAGCCTGCTTTTCCTTAGCAGACTTTCCGAGCATTAATCATTACTTCTTTTATCTTCTTGTATATTTAAGAGGAAGTAACTCTCCAACTGTCGTTTTCACTAATTTACCGTCTACTTCCAATATCACGTAGCAGTTTGGTGCATAGTCTGAAATAAGCTCGCGACACATTCCACATGGACTCACCACTCGAATGGTTCGATCTTCTTCATCACTATAAGGGTGCCTTACAGCTACAATCGTATCAAAGCTTTTATAGCCATTTGAAACGGCACTTCCAACAGCAATGGCTTCTGCACAAACGGTCACTCTGCCAATGTACGCTTCAATATGAACAGTAGAGATAATCTCACCTGTTGCTAAGCGAATAGCTGCTCCTACATGATGCTTATCATCTTCATACAGTGCCGTAATCTTTTGCTTAGCCGCTTCAATTAATTCCAAATCATGTTGATTAAGTTCTAATACTTTCATTGCTTTTCCTTCTTTCGGTTACCTTGTAGAAAATAGTCCAGTAGCTCTTTTTCTTCTTCATTAGGACTTCTATGTACCTCTTCCTTAAACTTAGTAAGCATTTCTTGTTCAGACAGATAATCTTCAGCAATTTTGGATAGCTGCTGTAGCTGGTCGAGATATTTAAAGAGCTCAGCTTTTGTTTCTACATGATCATGAGATGTTGCATACCAGTTTGCATTGTAAGAGCGTACTTGTTCAATAACCTTTTCTAACTTACTAGAATCATAGCTCCAGCTTCCGCTATAAAAGTCAGGGCTTAAACAATCGCCTAAAAACACCATTTTTTCTTCTGGAATGTAGATGACTGAGGAGTCTTCTGCATGGTCGCCTCCAATATGCTCGATTCGGCAGCTTATGCCCCCTAAATCAACTTCTAGGCTTTTATCAAATGTAATAACAGGTGTTTGAATATGTAAATTAGAGCGGTCAGGCAGCTCTTTTTTTATCATCTCCTGACAAAATTCAATTTCAATTCCATCTCTCACTCGTTGATCTAGCGCCTCGTCATCCCATGCAAACGACTGATAGTCTTTTAATCTGGCTTTTGTTAAATCATGTGCAACGCTTACAGCATCAATAGCTTGTAGTCCAAACGTATGGTCCCAGTGCCAATGAGTAAGCGCGACAATATCAATCTTTTTTTCCGTAACGTTTTGAAGCTGCGCTTGAAATAGTTCAGCATGAGCAGGTGAATTACCGCTATCAATCATTAGACAGTGCTTCTCCCCAACAACAGCTGCTAGCAAAGGTCGGTCCGTTTCAGGCTGATGATCTAAATAATAAATGTGTTTACCAATAGGTTTTAACATAACCTTCTCCTTTTTTATCTTACTATTTTTTATTGTACGAAAATTTAAGATTAATTGAAACAGCGTATACAATAAAAAACCTGCTGATCATCTTCAGCAGGTTTACTCTCATTATTTCTGATGAAGCCTCACATGCAGCTTCCGAACTTCCTCAGCTAATTTAGGGACAGGTCCTTCTACTTCAATATCCTTCACCACTTCTTGAATCGATAGGTTACGCACAGGTGACGGAGCAACGTTTAGCTCGTGCAGCCACTGGGCTAGCTGGTTCGATGAACTTGCATAGATAATTTTCCCTAAACCAACCCAACCGTGCGCAGCTGAGCACATGGGACAGTGTTCACCTGATGTATAAACAATTGCACGCGCTCGCTCTTCTTTTGATAAGTGCTCGGCTGCATAGCGCGCGATTGAGAATTCAGGGTGCTGCGTATCGTCACCGCTTGAAATACGGTTATAGTCTTCAAAAAGCACGTTGCCATCTTCTGAAACTAGAATAGAACCAAACGGCTGGTTTCCTTCTTCAAGCGCGCTTTCAGCCAATTCCACACAGCGCTTAAGGTGCTTTATATCCTGTTCTGTAATCATCTATATTGCCTCCTATCAGTTATTCTATTTACAGAATAACTGATGCGCGTGTTTCTTTCCAATTTTCTACCCTTTGAAACATTTATTAAGCTGCGTTCTGTTGACTTGAAAATCGTTTATTTAAGCTAGGAAGATACATAACTAAAAATACCGACCTTCCAACCGTATATAAAATAAACGCCAGCCAAAGCCCGTGATTATGCCATATAGGCGTCGCAACGACCTGTGCACCTATGTATAAAAGCATCGCATAAATCATTGAGTTTCGAATTGGTGCAATATATGTTGCTCCAGTAAATGCCCCGTACATAACAAGCCCAAAACAAGCCACAAAAGGATATAAAATGAGCCATACTCCATATTCAGTCGCAAGCGTAATCACGCTGGGTAAAGTCGTAAAGAGCTTAACGATTGGTTCTAAGAAAGCTGCGTATACTCCTGCTATTACAAAAGCTACAATGACGGCCCACTTCCTCGATAGAGATAAAGTTTGGATATACAAACTTCGATCTTGGGACCCTACTGCTTTTCCAACAAGAATACTTGAAGCATTTGCAAAGCCATCAAAGAAATAAGCCATAATATAGTGAATTTGAAATAGTACTGCGTTAGCTGCTAAAAATTCCGTGCCGAACGAAGCACCTTTAGCTGTAAATAAGTTAATAACAACTAACAAACAAATCGTACGTATAAATAAATCTTTATTCACATTAAACATTTTTTTTACAGATGCTGTATCAAATAGAATACCTACTGAAGGTGTTTTCCACTTAAACGGAGATGCTTTAGAAACAATTAATAGTCCTAAAATAAACGCTGTGACTTCGGCTATTAATGTAGAAGCTGCAACGCCTTTAACGCCAAAAGAAAAAACCTCTACGAATAAAATGGCAAGCGTCATATTTAACACGTTCGTGATAATTTGCAACGAGAGCGAATGCTTGATTTTAGCCATTCCCATTAGCCAACCTAAAATCACATAGTTCATTAATGTAAAGGGTGCTCCCCATATACGAATTGTAAAATATTCAACTGCGAATCGGCTTACTGCCGCATCTGGAGACACAATTGCCAAAGCTGCACGCTGAATCGGTACCTGTAGCATAATAAAAATAAGTCCAACGGCTAGAGCGATTAAAAATGGACGCGACAATGCAAGTATTCCTTGCTCAGAGCTGTTGGCTCCATTAGCTTGTGCTGCAAAAGCAGATGTGCTAACGCGCAAAAAACCAAACAGCCAGTATAATGTATTAAAAATAAGGGCTCCAACTGCTACACCGCCAATATACGCTGGATCTGAAAGTCGTCCAACCACGGCCGTGTCGACAGCTCCTAATAAGGGTGTCGTCATCGTTGAAATGGTGAGTGGAATAGCTAAAGCAAGATATGTACGATAATTCAATAAGCCACGCTCCTTTTTTCAAAGATAATAGCCTTGATTATAAAAACCAAGGCTTTTTTACGCATGGGCATACGCTTTTTCTTTTGTTCCAATCGAACGAAAGCGCGGATGCTCTGCAAGAATCGAGCTTCTCATTTCTTTCACTGCTGAATGTTCCGAAGTGAAAAACTCATGTTTTGAATCATACTGTTGTACTAGTTTTCCTTTTTCTAATACTCCAATTCTATCGCTGATTGTATACGCAGCTTTAATATCATGCGTAATGAAAAGATAAGATAGCTGGAAGTCTTCTTTTAATCCTTGCAATAGCTCTAGTATTAATGTTTGGGTCACCATATCCAGGCTACTAACCGCTTCATCTAATACAATTAATTTTGGCTTCAATGCAATTGCCCTTGCAATATTAATTCGCTGCAGCTGTCCACCGCTAAACTGATGAGGATACTTCTTCAAATCATTTTCACTAAGTCCTACTCTTTCCAACAGTTCGATAACAGCTTTCTTTTGCTGTGCTATCGTTAAGCTTTCGTAGTTTTCTAGCGGTTCAGCAATAATGCGTTCTGCTGTTAAACGGGGGTTAACCGAAGAATATGAATCTTGAAACACCACTTGAAGATCACGGCGAATTTGCTGATGAGTTTTCTTACCTGCTTTGTAAAGATTATGACCTTGAAATAAGACTTTACCATGCTCAGGCTGTTCTAAGCCAAGGATTACTTTCCCTAACGTACTTTTACCGGCTCCACTTGTCCCAAGCAGTCCTAGACATGTTCCTTTTTCTATAGAAAATGAGATATCAGAAAGCACTTCTCTTGAATGGCTTTCTTTTTTAAAAAAACTTCTGCTTTTATAGCGATGGCTAACGTTATTTACTTGTAATAAAGTCATTTCTTCACCTCTTTACGAATTAATGATTAATCTAGATTTAACATGGGTCTAGATTGTAAAAGCTTCTTCGTATACTCATGCTTTGGATAATCAAATAATTTAAATACATCTGTTTGTTCTACGATTTCACCTTTTCTCATAACTGCTACTTGATCAGCCATTTCAGCAATCACGCCTAAATCATGCGAAATTAATAAAATAGCTGACCCATAATCAGCGCGAATATTATTTAAATGAAGTAATACTTTCTTTTGATTATAAACATCAAGAGCAGTTGTCGGTTCATCTGCAATAATAACAGCTGGATTTAAGCAAGCCGCAAAAGCAATCATCACGCGCTGAAGCATGCCCCCACTTAGCTGAAAAGGATACTGCTTTAAAATGTTGGCTGGATTAGGTAAATTGACGGCTTTCATCGCTTCTACAGCCATCTCCCTAGCTTGTTTCTTATTCCATTTTGTATGAGAGCGAATCGTTTCAACAAATTGATGCCCAATTGTAAAAACCGGCGTGAAAGCATTCATTGGGTTTTGCATGATAAAGGCAATTTCTTTACCACGAACAGTACGCATTTCTTTTTCATCCAGTCCGTTAAGCTCTTTACCGTTTAGAAGAATACTCCCATCGACATGTACGCTTTTTTGCTGAAACAGCTGTAGGATTGCTGTGCTGGTGACAGTTTTTCCTGAGCCACTTTCTCCTATTAACCCTAGCACTTCGCCACGCTTTAGATTTAAATTAATATTTTGAACCAAAGAAGTGTGGCCACTCGCTGTTTTTTTGTATACGTGTAAATTCTTCACTTGTAAAATATGTTCCAACTTCTTCATTCCTTTTAGAACTGACGTTTGCTTCCATATCGCTCTGATAAAGCTTCACCTAATAAATTAAACGTAACCACGACAAGCATGATGGCTAAGCCTGGATACAGCATTAGTTCAGGGTTTGTTCGAATATAGGATTTTCCTTCATGAATCATTGCGCCCCACTCTGGTGTTGGAGGCTGGACTCCTAGCCCAAGAAAAGACATTGCAGATATATCCATGATGGCCCATCCCATTTCGAGTGTTCCCATGACAGCAAGTGGAGGCAGTACGTTTGGGATGATATGCTTTCGAATAATCTTCCATTGTGATGAACCGCTAACTTTCGCAGCAGCAATAAAATTTTGTTCTTTTAAGCTCAGTACCATTCCTCTAAACATCCGCGCGTAATAAGCCCACTGCACAAGGATTAAGGCAAAAACAACCTGTGAAAGTCCTGGTCCAAGTATACCAACAAGTCCAAGAACAAGAATTAGACTTGGAAACGCCATAATACCGTCGCATAGCCTCATTAAAAACTGATCAATCCAACCACCTTTATATCCTGAAAAGGCTCCCACCAATAACCCTATTACCAGTGATGAAACGAAAATAAGCGTCGCAAACCCCAATGAAATGCGCGCTCCATATAAAAGACGTGAAAACGTACAGCGACCTAGATGGTCCGTTCCAAGCGGATATTCAAAAGACGGTGACTGAAGCTTATGAGCTAGATTAACAGCAATTGGATCATTAGGCGCAATGAAAGGAGCGAATATAGCAGTGATAAAAAGAATCCCTAATATAATCGAACAAATTGCAATTACCTTTTGAGATTTAAATAGTTTATAAATGCCTAACTTCATCACTACTATCCTTCTTTCCTTGAAATCCGAGGATCAATGTACATTTGAATTAAATCCACAATCAAACTACTAACAATAAATAAAACAGCCGCAATTAACACATAGCATTGAATGACAGGAATATCTCGATTAAAAATTGCTTCAATAAAATAGCGGCCAAACCCAGGCCACGAAAAGACCGATTCAACGATGATTGTTCCTGTAAGCAACTTACCAAGGTTCATTCCAAGTCCCGTAATCATTGGAGAAATAGCAATCCGTAAGACGTGCTTTGTCATAATTACCCTCTCACTAATTCCTCGTGTTCTAGCAAATAACACATAGGGTTCTTCTAAGTTCTCTAGAACACTCGTACGCAGTAGCCTTGTATACATAGCAATTAGCGGAATAGCAAGGGTAATCGCTGGCAACACAAGATGCTTCCAAGTCCCAATCCCTTCCACCGGAAACAAATCAAGCTTAACAGAAAAGAAAAAGATTAAAATATATCCTAACCAAAATGTAGGAATAGATGCTCCGAAAAAAGAGATGACTCGGCTGATATGGTCAACAGCACTATTCTTCTTTATTCCAGCGATAAACCCTAAAGGGACGCTGACAATGATCGCAATTACAAAGCTTCCAAAAGCTAGCTGCAGCGTAGCTGGCAAGCGGACCATTACTTCATCTAAAACCGGCTGATTTGAAAGATAGGATATGCCGAAGTCAAGCTGGCATATCCTGATAATTGCATGTACATATTGAAGAAAAAATGGTTGATCTAATCCAAATTCTTGTCTTTTTTGCTCTAAAATCTCATCTGTTGGCTGGATATGGGCTGCTGCCAAATATGCTTCAGCTGGATCAACAGACGAAAGATGAATCATTCCAGTTGTAATAAGCATTACAAAAAGAAATACAGGAACAATTGACATCATTCGTTTTAGTATAAAATAGCCCATAACGCACACCTCTTAACTACTTACTGTTTAATGTTAATACCTGCAAATGGATGTTCATCTCGATTAGCAGGGAAAGTAAAGTCTTTTACTTGTTTTTGATAGACTGCTGTTTTCTTAATATAAGAGATAGGTACAATCGCCCCTTGCTCTTGTAAAGATGTTAGAATTGATGTATATAACTCTTGTCGTTCTTTTTCATCCGTTGTTTTTGGAACTTCTACCATTTGTTTAATCAGCTCATCTTTGTTAGAGTAAGCTGAAATAGCTTCCTTAAAGCCGTAACCGTCTGAAGCCACAACGTTTACAAATGTGTGAGGATCATAAGGAGCCCCATAGTTACTAAAGAAGTTAATATCAAACTCATTACCTTTAAATCGCTGAACTTGCTCAGCTAACTCCACGCCAACAATGTTTAGCTTTACACCAAGAGCTGCCCATTCAGCCTGCAGCGTTTCAGCCATTGTTTTTTGAATGTTCTCTGCTGAGTCATACATTAATTCCACTTCTAGTGGCTGTCCGTCTTTTTCTCGCACTTCTTTTCCTTTTGGTAACTTCCATCCAGCTTCATCTAACAACGCTTCAGCCTTTTTCACATCATAATCTACTGGTTTGGCGTCAAGATTTTTTGTATATGGAAAATTCGTCGGTAAAATATTATCCGCTTTCTCCTCTACGCCTGACGTCACGCCTTCAACCATTGCTTCTTTATTAAAACCATACTGTAGTGCTTGACGAACGCGCTCATCTGCAAGCTGTTCCTTTTTCGTGTTCATGACAAGCTGTCTTGTTGCAACAGGTTCTGAAATGCTTGTTTCATAGGTATCATTCGCTTCTAATTGTTTAAACGTATCCAAGCTAATTGAGCCTTCACCGTAGAGCAAGTCTACTTCACCTTTTTCAAAAGCAAGCACTCTCGTTTCTGCATCAGGAATTACTTTCACTTTAATTTTCTCAACTTTTGGAACCTCTCCCCAATAGTTCTCATTTCGCTTATAAATTGCATATTCATCTTTTTTGTATTCATCTAAAATCCAAGGCCCTGTTCCCACTTCTTTTTCAACACCTTTTGACGTATCTCCGTCTTTAGGGAAACCTGCTTCTCCTAAGAAGCGAACTGGTCGAACAACTGCTAGCTCTTGAATTGTTGGATAGTAAGGTTCGGTTAAAGATAGTTGAAACGTGTTGTCATCAATTACATTAACCTGGTCAATTTTGTTCATAAAGCCTAACCAGCTATGTAAATCTTTATTTTTAAGAATTGCGTCAAAATTCTTTTTCACAATCTCTGCATTAAAATCAGTGCCATCAGAGAATTTCACGCCTTTACGTAAGTGAAACGTATAATTCTTGCCATCTTCAGATATTTCCCAAGATTCAGCAAGCTCAGGCTGTAATTTCCCGCCTTCTTGATAGCTTACTAATGGTTCATATACCATCGATTGTGCAAATAATTGGGACGGATTGTATACGTGTGGATTCATTTCTCCCACATCTCTCGGCCAAGCCATCGTTAACATATTATCGTCTTTTTTTACCTCGCTGGCACTATTAGTACAAGCTGTTAAAAAAACTGATAATAAAAGCATACTTATAAAAATACTGTAATAAAATTTCTTCTTAAACACCGTGTTGTCCCCTCTCGAATGACTCTGATAATCATTTTCAATTGTATGAAGAAGAAACTGTATTGTCAATACTTCCTAAGCATATTTGTGAATATTTCTGCATATTCATAAATCATTTGTACTACTAGTATAGAAAACAACCCACACTTCGAACCTACTCTATTTTCACAACATTTCTTTTACGAGATTAAACCAAACTTCACCTGCGTGGGTAGAGTTTGATTTTCCTTCATTATAATAACCGTTTTCTTCATAAAAAGGAACAAGTTCTTCTAAACAAGTAAGCGTAATTCCTTCTCTTTTACGGTTCACGCACACATCTTCCAACTCTTGTAATAGTTTACGAGCAATCCCTTGCCCTCGGTAATCTGGATGAACAACTAAGCTAAGTACGCTTTGGAAGCCTCCCTCCTTTGGATTTAGGTTCGTTTTTTCAAACAAATCATCCGTTAAATAACGTGTAGAAATGACTGGGCCTACGACGTATCCAGTAATTTTCCCTTGTTTATTTTTGGCAATGATAAACGAATCAGCTATAAATTGGATTCTTTCTTTCATTGCGCTTTCAGTTGCCGCTTCTTCAGGAGTGAAGCCCAGTCTTTCAATGACCATTAACTCGCTTAAATCTTGTTCTTTTGGTGTATGATACGTTATGTACATCGTGGGTTCTCCTTTCACTATTATTTTGGATTCTATGTATTCCTCCGTTTATATCCTAACTCAACCTTACTAAAGTTTCATCTCTTTCTATAAAAAGGAATAGTATTTTTTAAGATTACAAACTTCGGATTCGGGGTATTATACATATAGCTTACAAAGTAGTTACTCAAACTTTTATTAAAGGAGAGATTCATAATGGCAAAGTTTCAATTAGGAGATACAATTCCTACCTTTACTCTACCAACAATTACAGGTGAAACATTTTCGTTTGATCAGCATCAACAGGAACATAAAAGCTGGCATTTAATCGTATTTTTCCGCGGAGCATGGTGTCCAGTTTGTGAAAGCGAATTAAAAGATTTTCAGGAACATAAAAGTTTCTTTGATGAACAAAACGTACATCTATTAACGATTTCAACGGACCAACAAGAAAGCTTGCAAGAACTAGCAGAAAAAAATGATTTGACGTTCCCAATATTACAAGACAAAGATTTAACGGCATTAAAAGCATTCGATGTATACTATCATAGTGAAGATTCTCCATATGAAGATCACGGAACGCACGGTGAACCTGCTTATTTCCTTGTTGATGAAAGTGGCAAGCTTCTATACCAACAACAGCAAACGGGCCCATTTGGCCGCCCTGCTGTAACAGAGCTTCGAAAGATTATCAAGTATATTAAAAAGAACCTAAAATAAGAGACCGAAAAAGCACATCATCGCTGCATGATGTGCTTTTTTGTGTACATATCTTGTTTATATTCAAATATTTGTTTGAACGTTTTATTATCTCTGTAATATACTATATTCAAACGATTATTTGAATGAAGGGAGACCTCTATGGCAAAGGATCGCTGTGATATTTATTGTTTCAACGAAGAAAAAGTTAATCGAATTAAGCCATCGATTCATACTGAAAGCATTCAAGCAGTCACAAAAACACTCAAGGCATTAGCAGATGAAACACGGTTAAAAATTGTGCTTGCTCTTTGTCAAAGTGATGAACTATGCGTATGTGATGTAGCAAATATTGTGGAATGCACGGTTGCTACTGCTTCTCATCACCTAAGACTATTACGCAATTTAGATATTGCGAGCTATCGAAAAGAAGGAAAACTTGCCTTTTATTCGTTAACTGATGAGCACGTTAAGCAATTAGTGATAACGATGTTTACAAACGATTCATCCGTAACGAGCTAAGCTTTTTGTATACTATGAGGAGTTGAAAGAAATGGCACATTCAAATCGAGAAAACCATGAAGGAGAAAAAAGCTGTTGCCAAGAACAACATGAAACACAAGCAGCATCCTGCTGCGGTTCAAGCAGTGCCAGTTTACAAAAGCATCATACACATTCGTCTTGTTGTACTAGTGAACTCTCTAAATCTATTAATCTAGCAAGCTCTGGACAAATTGAAACATATCGCATCTATGGAATGGACTGTCCATCGTGTGCTGCTACCATCGAAAAGAGCTTACGAAATTTACAGGACATTCAAGATGTAAACCTAAATTACAGCACGGGAAAATTACAGGTTTCCGCTGCTCATTCATCTGCATTCTCTCCAATTATACGTCAGGTAGAAAAGCTTGGTTTTGACATTGAGCCTCTTCATCACCAAAACTCAAAGACATACCTAATTGAAGGAATAGACTGTGCAGCTTGCGCAAATACCATTGTGAATCACTTAAAAAATGTATCTGGTGTTCAAGATGTTCGCGTCAACTTTTCAACTGGAAAAGCGCAGGTTGACCACGACAACCCTACAGAAGAGATTATTCGTGAAATATCAAAAGCCGGCTATACAGCTACCTTGATTACGAGTAGCAGAACAGTTTCTTCTTCTCAAAAAACAAATACGCTTCCGGTAATTACTTCTGGTGTACTTATTGCATTGGGATTCACCGGCTCTTTCTTTGGAATTCCATTATTAATAAGTAACGTTTTATATGCCATCGCGATGATTATTAGCGGCTACAAGCCCGCAAAAAGTGCGTACTACGGGATAAAAAGCCGTTCACTCGATATGAATGTTTTAATGACCGTTGCTGCACTCGGAGCAGCTATTATTGGTGAATGGTTAGAAGGTGCTACTGTTGTTTGGCTCTTTGCTTTAGGTGTCATGCTTCAAACAAGATCCATTGAACAAACAAGAAACTCTATTCGTAACTTGATGAATTTAGCCCCTCCTGATGCTTGGATAAAAAATGAACATACTTTAATCAAGAAAGCGGTTGAAGCCGTCGCGATTGGTGATGTTCTAGTCGTAAAGCCAGGAGACCGTATTCCTTTAGATGGAGAAATTATCCAAGGTAATTCGAGCATTAATCAAGCCCCTATTACAGGAGAATCCATTCCCGTTGATAAAACGGTTGGTGATACTGTATATGCTGGCACAATTAATGAAAACGGCTCTCTTGAAATTAAAGTAACAAAGCTTGTGAAAGATACAACGATTTCAAAAATTATTCATCTAGTTGAAGAAGCCCAGGAAAAGAAGGCACCTACTCAGGCGTTTATTGATAAGTTCGCTGCTATTTATACACCTATTGTCTTTATTTTAGCTTTATTTGTTATGGTACTCCCACCTTTAGTTGATGGGCTTTGGGGAGAATGGTTTTATAAAGGACTTGAACTTTTAGTCGTAGCGTGTCCTTGTGCTTTAGTTATTTCCACACCGGTCGCGATTGTATCAGCCATTGGCAATGCCGCAAAAAATGGTGTGTTAATTAAAGGCGGAACCTTTTTAGAAAAAGCCGGCTCTATAAGCGCCATTGCGTTTGATAAAACCGGAACACTAACAGAAGGAAAACCAGCTGTTTCAGATGTAATTGCATTGAAATCTGAACAAGATTTACTTGCCGTTATAAAAACCCTCGAAGCTTATTCTAATCATCCAATTGCAAAAGCCATTGTGGCATACGCGGATGAAAGAAACGTTGATACGTTAGACGGAGCTAACTTTAGAAGCATTACCGGAAAAGGTGTTCAGGCAACCATCAACGGAACTAATTATTACGCTGGAAATAAAAAGCTGTTCATTGAACTAGGAACTACTTTTGAAGATTTGCAGACTCACGTTGAGCGTTTTGAAGAAAGCGGGAAAACGATTATTATTGTAGGAACAGAAAAAGAGCTTTTAGGTGTGATTAGCGTAGCAGATACCATTCGTAGCACAACTGTATCTGCTTTACGAAACTTAAAAGATACAAGTATTAAACAAACTGTCATGCTAACGGGTGATCACGAAGGAACTGCCAAAACTATTGCTAAAGAAGCTGGCGTAGAGCGATATTTTGCTAACCTCTTGCCAGAAGACAAAGTAAAAGCCATTCAAAAACTACAGACTGAAGGTTATAAAACCGCAATGGTGGGTGATGGAATTAATGATGCTCCTGCTCTTGCTACCGCTGACCTTGGCATTGCAATGGGCGGAGCTGGGACAGATACAGCAATGGAAACAGCGGATATCGTTCTCATGGCTGATAATCTAGAGAAGCTTCCGCACACCATAAAGCTTAGTCGCAAAACTTTACAGGTTATCAAGCAAAATATTTGGTTTTCTATTATCATTAAAGCTATTGCGTTAATCTTTATCTTTCCCGGTTGGTTGACGCTTTGGATTGCAGTATTAAGTGATACAGGCGCAGCTTTACTCGTTATCTTAAATAGTTTACGGTTATTAAAAATGAAAGAATAACCTTATTACGTAGGAACTTAACACGCGTTATGTTCCTACTTTTTTTATGAATACTCCCCTTCAAAAGAAATATTCTCTTCATTTGTTTATCACAGTGAACATAGAGATGCTATAGAAGTAAATTTGTTCTATAGGAGGTTCATATGAACGAGAGAGATCAAGAACAGTTGCGCCAAATTAAAGAATTACAAGAAAAATTCAAGAGCGAAATGCAAAAGAATCCTTATCCCCTTTATCCAAACTATGGGAATATTACTCAGTTTAAAGAAATTCCCATCAATGTTCCCGAACAGCGTCAGCTTAGTCAACCAGGGGTAGAAAAATTAATGGTTCCGCTTCCAATCATTGAAAATCCAAACTATCAAGGAAGCGGAAAGCTTAAAGGAAAAGTCGCGCTAATTACGGGAGGCGATAGCGGAATTGGTGCAGCCGCTGCCATTGCATTTGCAAAGGAAGGCGCTGATGTCGCCATTGCCTATCTAAACGAACACGAAGATGCAAATCGAACAAAATCTCGGGTTGAAGAACTCGGTCAGCGCTGTTTGCTGTTGCCTGGTGATTTGAGAGAAAAAAAGCAGTGCGTTGCCATTGTTGACCAAACAATTGAAACGTTTGGTAAGCTTGATATCCTTTGCAATCATGTGGGCATTCAATTTCAGCAGCTAGACCTTGTAGATATTACGGATGAACAGTTTGATGAAACGTTTAAAGTCAACATCTATTCTCATTTCTATACGACGCGAGCAGCTCTTCCACATCTAAAAGAAGGAAGCTCAATTATTAATACAGCTTCGGTTGTTGCTTATGTGGGTGAAAAACAGCTTATTGACTACACTGCAACGAAAGCTGCAAACGTTGGATTTACGCGTGCTTTAGCTAAAAGCGTAGCAAAAAAAGGAATTCGTGTGAACGCCGTAGCTCCTGGTAGAACGTGGACACCTCTTATTCCAGCTAGCTTTTCTTCAGATCAAGTGGCCGTATTTGGCTCCTTTAATCCACTCGAGCGTGCAGCCCAACCGTTTGAACTTGCCCCAACATATGTATATTTAGCATCTGATGATTCTAGGTTCGTTACTGGGCAAGTTTTACACGTAGACGGCGGAGAGTCAACAAATTCTTAGTATGAGGAGCTGAACGGAATGAAATATGAATTTAATAAAGAGGTACAGCTGCTGTTAGTAACTCAATCAGATGATAAAGTAAAAATGGTGTACATTCATAATTCGTGGTCCATGCCAAAAATTGGTCCTAGACCGCCTTATTACTGCTATCCAAATTATAAAATGAATAAACCAGTTATTTAAACAAGCCCCCTGATACGTAACGTATCAGGGGGCTTATTGTTTGTTAATCATCTTCATCAATAATGGCTTTTGGCAAGCCAGAATGTTTTGCCCAGTAGTAAATCATTAAGGAAATAACAGCAATTAAAAATAGATCTAAAGGGTTCCCTAACACTCCAAGCCCTCCGCCAAATGAACCTAAATAAGAAATAATAATCATAACTACATAGTAAGCGACTAGCCACCACGTTGACTTTAGCTGCTGAGCTAGAGACACTTGTTCTGTCGGAACATATTTGTTAAAAACAAGATAGAGAATAAACATAACAAGCTGTGAACTTAATAGCCACGAAATGGTTGTCCATCCTGACCAATAAACAATGTATGAGGCAAAAATGAATGAAATTGGTGCAATAATGCCCATACCTTTTAGTTTAAATGGTTTTTGTAAATCTTTTGCATTACGTTCAAACGCAGCGATAGAAACTGGTGCAATGGCGTATGAAAGAATGAGCGCTACCGAACACACGTTAACCAAAGCGTTCCACGATGGAAATGGCAGTGTCCAAAAAATAGATAGCAAATACGATAACCACAGTGATGGCCTTGGAATCCCCGTACCTTTATCTACTTTTTTGAATACTTTAAATAACGTACCTGTTCTCGACCATGCATATACTAATCGAGCTGTTGTGTTCATAAAAATATTTCCATTCCCTCCTGGTGAAACGATGGCATCTAATACAACAAGAGTAGCCAGCCAGCCCAAGCCTAGAATGACAGCAATATCTTTAAACGGTAGTGAAAACTCACTTTGAATTTTCTCCCACCCATTTGAAAGCATATCGGTTGGAATACTTCCTAGAAACAGAACTTGCAGCGTCGTATAGATAATAGCTGATAGCAAAATACAAACAATTAAAGCAATCGGAATATTTCGCTGAGGATTTTTAACCTCTCCCGCTACCGACACAATGGGATGAAGGCCTAGATATGCAAACATAACTCCACCTGTTGAAATGGCTGTTTGAATTCCCTGCACCCCGAAAGGTGCAAATCCTTGTACCGTAAAGTTCGCTGGCGTAAAATAAAATGCCAGCACAACAATAACCGTCAGCGGTACAAAGTATTTAAAAATTGAGATAATGATATTCGACTTAGCAAATGTTTTTACACTCCAGTAGTTTAGTAAGAAAAACAACGTTAACAAGGCGAATTGTAAAAGCCAACCAGATACCGTTGCGGATTCAGATCCTGCTTTGGTTAAGCCTGGAAACCAAAACGATACGTATTGTCTCACAGCCGTTACTTCAATCGAAATTAAACTTGTATAAGCAACAATTGTAATGAAAGAAATTAAATACCCAACGAGTGGTCCATGTGAATACACGGGGTATCGCAAAATTCCCCCTGTTCTTGGGAGAGCTGCCCCTAGTTCAGCATATACAAGACCAATCAATAAAATAATAACCCCACCAATTAGCCATGAAAAGCTTCCAATTGGACCTGCCATTGAAGCGACATTACTGACTCCAAATAGCCACGCAGAACCGAAAATAGCCCCAAGACCAATAAGGATTAAGTCTAATAACGAAATGGTTTTTTTAAACGATGAATTGCTCATAGATGTTCTCCTTAGACGTTGTTTTTAACGCAACCGCGCTAACTATTAACATTAGGTTTTGTTTTTATAACTTTTTCATACATAAAAAAGCTAACGAGCAAAGTAGCTCGTTAGCTTTTTAGATTATGCGTTAGGCATAATGGGATTGTTTTTTTTCACTTTAAATTTAGAAAGATAATGATAAACGCCGTTTTCATCACAGCTATACTCTGTTACGTCATCTACAATATCTTTAATATGGTCACCGGCATTTTTCATGGCTACTGCATATCCAACGTACTTAAACATTGGCAGGTCGTTATTACTGTCACCGATACCTAAGATATCTTCATGAGGTAAGTTATAGTGCTTTAGCATCTGTTGAATTCCAGTTGCCTTATTCACATTCGCAACCATCACTTCTACGTTATGAGGAGATGAAATGGACATTGTAAAATCCATTTCTTGCTTTAACTTTTCAAGCTCCGCTTTCCATTTATTAATATGTTCATAGGTTCTAGCAAAGAAATAAAACTTGGAGAATTCACTGCCTTCTATTTTCTCTTGCCACTGAATTTCTTCTCCGATAGCTTTTTTTCTTGAAAGCCATTCATTAATTTCAACGCTTTCTGGTTTTGGCTCACGAACTTCATGTTCAACATATTCTCTGTCTTGTTGAAGCGTCATTCGCGGTGCTCCATATGGGAATAATTCGTAATAAACTTGGTTTTCCCTTGCTTTTCCAATGACTTTTTCAACCAATTCGCGTGACAGTGAATGCTTAAAGACCATTTCGCCTCCCACATGTCCTGCCATACCATTGGATGTAATGAATCCATCTACTTCAAAGCCTTCAGGCACTAGCTCTGCTATTTCATCAAAAGCTCTTCCTGTTGCAATAAAGACGAAGATTCCTTGTGCACGTAGGTCATCAATAATTTCTTTTGTCTCAATTGTTACTCGATTTGAGCGGTTTAAAATCGTACCGTCCATATCTAAGAAAATAGCTTTAGGCATAAAACTCATAACAATGATTCCCCCTGACTTAAAAATCTTCACTTCGTCAAGTATATCGTTTTTCCCTCTTAAACTCAAAGGATGTAGCTTTACACAAGAGCTACGAAACGAAAAAGACTGCACTAATCTGCAGTCTTTTTGTTCCGCTTAACTTAAGAACAGCTATTGTTGACTCCTACTAACACAAAACCTTTCCCTTGCGGATTTTCTTGTACATCAAGTGTTAAATCTTGTGTTGCAAATAACACTTCTTGTTCTATTGCAACGGAGATTCCATTGATTTCTTGAACTTGATCATTTGTGCCAGGAGCCTCTAATGAAAGTCCTATTTGCGGCCCGCAGCAACCCTGTCCTTCAGAATAAAAACGAATGCCACTTCCTCCTTGACTTGCAAAGACCTCTAGTAACATTTTTTTCGCTTCGTTTGAGATATTCATGTAGCTCTCCCCCTTCTTTTCATTTAAGCCTCAGGAAACAATCGTTGAAGAGACTCTTTCATTTCAGACTTTACATTAATTTTTGTTCTAACTGCTTTTGCCTTCTCTTCTGCTTCTTCCAGGCTTTTAGCTTCACCTAGTGCAAGCAATGTTCCAATCGCAACAGTACCCGTACGATTACTTCCTCCAGCACAATGAAAATATACTTTCTTGCCTTCTTTGTACGCTTTGACAACTTCGTTAATTGCTCTTTGAACGTACTCGTCTTGTTGTTTAGCGTCATCTACAATAGGTACATGTACACGAATCTCTGGTACATCATGCTCCAAGGCTTCAGCTCGCAAATCAAAAATAACATCTGCTTTCTCATCTTCCATCATTTCTTTTGCATCTGCTGCTCCACCAATAAAAATACGATTTTCAATTAATTCCTGATACTTTTTAGCACTCATTACTTTCACCTCTAACTGATTAGTAGTATTGAAAAACATTCTATTTATTTAGCGTATTCTTTCACTTTTTCATACCCAATTTTTTCTTCCTCTTGCCATGGTATAACTGAAACATGTGAAGTTAGTTCTTCACTGATTTTTTTTAGCCAGAGCTTCTCAGTAGAAGCTCGTCCTTTTAATAGACTATCAGCTGTGTTTGTTGCATATAAGCTTTGATTTACAACCCACCATTTCGGCATAATTCCCGCTCGCTTTAAATCTTCTTGAAGACGACTCGATTCAAGAACGGGCGTCGCTTCTGCTAGCGATACAATAACAACGCTCGTTTCTTGCTGATTTCGCAACCGTGGAAGTAAATCTAAGGCGTTTTGTGATAATTCTCCAGTCGAGCGTTCAAGCTCTTTATGATAGGATTGTGTAGCATCCAGTAGCAATAATGTATGACCAGTTGGCGCTGTGTCAATTACTACAATTTCATCTTTTGCTTTTGCTACTACATCTGCAAAGGCTTGAAAAATCGCAATTTCTTCTGTACATGGAGAATTTAAATCTTCTTTTAAGTATTGAATTCCATCTTCATCAAGCTCTTGACAGGCTTTTTTAATTACCTGATTCTTATATTCTTCAACTACTATTTCAGGATTAATACTACTAATTGTTAACCTATCGTTGTTTTCAGTCGAACTTAATAGAGAATCAATATGATTTGCTGGATCTGTTGTTGTCAAATGAACTCTATGACCTTTTTCTACTAAACCAACAGCGATAGCTGATGCTACAGTAGTCTTACCAACTCCGCCTTTTCCCATTGTAAAAATAACTTTAATACCGGTGGTTGAGAAATCATCCACCACATCTTTAAATGATGAAAGGTGCTCATTCACTAGGTTAACACCTTTGACTTCAACCGCTGGCATTACATATGATTTGAATAAATAGCGTAGGCTTTTGACACCCGTTAAAGAATAGGATACATAAGGAAGTGAATACGTTGGCAGCTGTTTTAATTCAACAGGTAGATTCTTTAATGCATTTCGCTGCTTTTTATAAAAAGCTGTAGATACTGAATCTCCACTCATGTAACTTTTCATTAAACCATTAATAATTAAGAGTTGGTTTTTTATACCGATTTCCTTTAACTCTTGTGAAGCTCGATTTGCTTCTTTTAACGAAGCGGCATCTGGTCTTGCTACCAACAGTAGCGTTGTTTGCTCTGGATTTGAAAGTACTTCTACAGCTTTCGCATACTGTTCCTTCTTTTTACCTAAACCAGCTAACGGGCCAAGACAAGAAGCTCCATGTGTGCTTTCTTCAAGAAATCCCGTCCATGCCGTTGGTAATTGTAATAAGCGTAACGTATGGCCTGTTGGCGCCGTATCGAACAAGATAAAATCAAACTGCTGCGTTAGCTCTTTATCTCCCAGTACGTTTGTAAATTCATCAAATGCCGCAATCTCAACTGTACAAGCTCCAGATAATTGCTCTTCCATAGTCGCGATTACTGAATCAGGAAGCTTTCCACGATAGGGATCAATAACTTTTTCTCTATAGCTTCGCGCTGCCTCTTCAGGATCTAAATTGCAAGCGTATAAATTAGATATGGCTGGAATTTTCGCAGGCTTGTTGTTCAGCTCCACTTCAAACACATCTTGTAAGTTAGAAGCAGGATCTGTACTGATTAACAGGACTTGGTTCCCTTCATCCGCTAATGCTACAGCCATTGCGCATGCGGTGGAAGTCTTCCCCACACCACCTTTTCCTGTAAAAAATAAAAACGGTGTTTTATTAACTTTACTAGGCTGTAAAGGTTGAAACATAAACTTTACCTCCTACTTGTTATTTGTGATGTTTAAAGTAATCGGCATGCTTGCGGTTTTACTTTTCACTTTTAAATCTTCTAGATTTACTTCCAGCCATTTTGATATTTCTTCATTTGTAGGATAGTTACTGATCTTTTTGACTTCTCCATCTATAAGAGTAATCGGTAAGCAGTCTGTTCCCTTACTCATAAGCAGAGCGTTAATTTGTTGATTTTCTACAAAATGTCCTGGATCGCTTGTTAGATTGTAGCGTTCAACCTCTACTACGCCTTTTTTAAGATGAGATATAACAGTAGCAATTCGAGTTAATTCCGGATCCACACTGGGTCCACAAACTCCTGTTGAACAGCACATTGCAGGGTCAAAAATCTCTATTTTCTTCATGCTCAACCTCCCTCTCTAATAAAAGTGTATAATAATATACTTATATTAGATATATAGTAAAAGTCGAGAGGCTAGCTCTCGACTTATCTATTTTTCACTCACCAGTTTCAGCAAAACGTTGAATGCGAGCTCCAATTTCATCACGTACTCGTTGGAAAAACGCCCATTTTTCGTCTTCTGTTCCTTCTGCTTTTGCTGGATCATCAAAGCCCCAGTGCACGCGCTTTACGTGTGGTGGCGTCACTGGACAGTGATCAGCTGCGTGACCACATAACGTCACTACTAAATCTGCAGAATTTAAAATCTCAGGGTCAATTACATCAGATGTTTGATTTGTAATATCAATACCTGCTTCTTTCATTGCTTTTACAGCATTTGGATTTAACCCATGTGCTTCAAGACCTGCACTGTATACATTCCATTCATCACTTAAATACTTTTTTGCCCAACCTTCTGCCATTTGGCTACGGCAAGAGTTACCTGTGCATAGGAAGTAAATTGTTTTTTTTGTCATGTGTAGCATCTCCTTTTTTGTCTGTTATGAAAGTATGAGTAACCAAATATATAAACCAACAAGCGTAATGAACAATGTTGGGATGGTTAAGATAATACCTGTTTTAAAATACGTGCCCCAAGAAATTTTCACACCTTTTGTTGAAAGAACGTGAAGCCATAATAAAGTAGCTAAAGAACCAATTGGGGTAATCTTTGGACCTAAATCAGATCCAATAACATTAGCATAAATAAGTGCTTCTCGAATGGTTCCAGATGTCGCAGTGGCATCAATAGCTAATGCGTCAATCATGACAGTCGGCATATTATTCATAATGGATGATAGAATCGCTGCAATAAAGCCCATACCGATTGTTGCCGCGAACAACCCTTGGTCGGCAACTGCTTGAATGACGTTTGCTAACACTTCAGTAAGCCCCGCATTACGAAGACCGTACACAACTACGTACATACCAATTGAAAAGAAGACAATTGCCCAAGGTGCACCTTTTAATACAGTTTTTGTTTGAACTGCAGGACTTGTTCTTGCCATAAGCAAGAAGAATACGGCAATGATACCTGCAATAATAGAAACAGGCACGCCTATAAACTCTCCTACAAAGTAACCGACTAGAAGTAGCCCTAAGACAAACCAAGATAAACGGAACATTTTTTGGTCTTTAATCGCTGCTACTGGCTCCTGCAAATGCGTTACATCATAGCGTTTTGGAATGCTTTTTCGGAAATATAAATACAGTACTAAAATACTCGCAAACAGTGCAAAGAAATTTGGAATAATCATGCGAGACGCATATTCCGAGAACGTAATACCGAAAAAGTCAGCAGACACGATGTTTACTAAGTTACTTACCACAAGCGGTAACGATGTTGTATCAGCTATAAATCCACTTGCAATAATAAACGGAAATACCATCTTTTCATCGAGTTTTAATGCTCGAACCATTGCAAGTACAATCGGCGTTAAAATAAGCGCCGCACCGTCATTTGCAAAAAATGCAGCAACTAACGCGCCAAGTAAGGAAACGTACACAAACATACGAATACCATTTCCACCAGCAGCACGCGCCATGTGAAGGGCTGCCCATTCAAAAAAGCCAATTTCATCTAAAATTAATGAGATAATAATAATAGCAATAAACGTTAACGTAGCGTTCCAAACAATTTGCGTTACGTCCCAAACGTCACCAAAGTTAACAACGCCAACTAGAAGGGCAATAACTGCTCCCCCCATCGCCGACCAGCCAATCGATAAATTCTTTGGCTGCCAGATAACAAACACTAAAGTCACCAAAAAGATCAGTGATGCTAAAACAACTGATGTCAAATTTTAACCCTCCAATTACTCACAACAATTAATACGAAGCCCTTTTTCTTCTAACTCTTTTAAGCGTTGATCTTGGCTTGGTATCGACGCAAGTATACTAATTATAAAATGATAATTCTCGCTTTCTTTATTAAGCGAATAAAAGATCCATTGTCCTTTTCGTCTTTCTCTTACTAGCCCTACATCTCTTAGCTTGCGGAGATGCTGACTGATTGCAGGCTGACTTGCACCATAAATATCAACGAATTCACATACACAGCACTCACTATGTTCCATCAGCTTCATCATAGATAATCTCGTTTTATCACCGAGCAGCTTTAGAATTTGAGCCGCTTTTTCCATTTCAACGACCGTTTTAGTTTCCATCGTGACACCTCCCATACAAAAATGAATTAATATATAATAATTTGCTTATATGTTTATATAAACTATAATATTGTTTGAAATAATTTTCAAGACTTTTTTAGTATAAGCGGTAAAGAAAAAAGTATGAACGTCTTGAGGCATAAGCTAATCTTAATAAATCAAAAAAATTTGATTAAACAACTTGATTTATCTGAAATTTCCATTTATGCTTAATTCATCAAGAAAATTTGATGAAGAAAGTGAAGGTGATGAACAAGTGAGAGTAAACAATTCTGGAAACCTTTCAGTAGAGTACTTTATTTCTTATTTTCAACTAGTTATGAACACTCAAACGATGAAAGCACATGAAGCTAAAGAGCTTATATTTAAACGATTCTTCAACTATGATCCACTTCTTAGAGGCAAAACAACTTATTCTAACTTTGAAAAAGCCTACCTTGCATTTACACAATAAATCAAAAAAAATTGATTAAGGAGCATTACTATGACACATTCATTCAAACAATATGAACAAAAATTTAAGGCACTTGCTGATGAACGACGATTAGAAATTATGCATGAGCTGTGTCAGCGCGGTCAAACCTGCGTATGTGATTTAACGGATTTTTTTGGTATACCTCAGTCTAAGCTGTCTTATCATTTAAAGATTCTTCTAGACGCTAATCTAATTACGAAAGAAACAAAAGGCACATGGAGCTATTACGCATTAAACGATGAAGAAGTAAATCACCTTTTATCGGATGAGCTCTGCTGTTTACTCCGTAAAGAAAGCTCTTGCTCATCTTAACCTATTAGTTCTGCTAAAAACTCAAAAAAATTCTTAGGGGGAATATTTTATGAAATATGTTCACGTAGGGGTAAACGTCACAAATCTAGACAAATCAGTCGTTTTTTATGAAAAGCTTTTTGGAGTTAAGCCTGTGAAAGTAAAAGTAGATTATGCGAAGTTTTTATTAAATCAACCTGGGCTAAATTTCACGCTAAACGTACGGGATGAAGTAAATGGAAACCAAATAAATCACTTTGGATTTCAAGTAGAAGCTGCTAGCGAAATCCATGAACATAAAGTCCGCTTAGAAAAAGAAGGTTTTTTTGCTCGTGAGGAAATGGATACAAACTGCTGCTATGCCCTACAGGATAAGTTTTGGGTAACAGACCCTGATGGCAACGAATGGGAGTTTTTCTATACAAAAGATAATCAAGCCACTTTGCCTGCTGCAGATACTACGGAATGTGAATGCTGTTCTTAAACAACGAAACAGTAAGGAGCTTGTAGCTCCTTACTGTTTATTGTAAGCTACGTTCTATTTTCCCACGATCGAGTTCATCAACCCATTTCCTATATTTTTTATAGATATTGTTCATCTGTTGTTTATCAAGACCAAGCACTTCACAGCCTCGGTCATCGTAAATAAATAACATTACGTTTTTCGTCACATTAACGAAGAATACATCTGGATAACCTGGTGGATAGCCACCAAGCTTTGGCTTTAGGGGAAAGTCCTCATGAATAGCAGCTTTTATAAGCGAATTAACTTTAATGTCTCTCACCTTACAACGTAAAGAAAACTGCTGCATTTCATACTTACCTTCTTCAATTTCAAACGGATACGGGTATGTCTCAACTTGAAGATGCGTTAACAACCTTTTATTTTTAACATAGCGGTTGTAGACGTTTAGCTTCCGTGTAGGTTGTTTCTCTCCTATATATTTATATAAATTTGTCACAAGAAATAGCTCATCATCCCCTTCGAAAACCTCATTAAATATTGTGTGTACTTGATTGTAAACCTTCGCAAAGTAACCTATGTTTGTTTCACCCTTATCCGTCAATTGATAACTATTTTGCCCCAGCGTAAAATGGATACTCAGATCCCATTGATAATAAAGGCTTGGGATTAGCTCAACTTCAGGAAACGCTTTATTAAGATATTCCTTCATTTTCATGCAAAAACAACTCCATTTCACTACCTTTAAACTGAAATCCTATGCTTTTATACAGCGCCTCTCCCGCTTGTGAAGCATGTAGCCACACTCTTTTCACTTCGCGTTTTTGACACTCTTTCATGCATTCTTGAAGGATTCTTCGCGCCAATCCTTGCTTCCGATGAGAAGGGAGCGTATACATGTTTAAGAGATAAGCTTCCTTGCCTTTTAAGTTTTCTAAATAAGGTGGTCTCGTAAAAAAAGATAAGCCACTTACGCTAACAATCTCTTCTCCATCTTTGGCAACAAACGAGACAAACTCCCCTTTTTCCATCGCTTCTTTTAGGTATCTTTCCGTTGCTTCCATCACTGTCTTTTCTTCTTCCTGTGTTTTAATCTCGTTCACTTCTTTTAACAGTTCAACTCTCAGTGAAATGATCCCCTTTACATCACTTAGCACTGCTTTTTCAATTTTATATGTATGTGCCATATCTATTCCCCTTGTAACTAGATTTGCTGGTGTTAATTTTAATTTAGAGCTCTCACTATGTCCATATATTGGATAACCGTTATAGTTGCGTATAGTCTTATTATGTAAAGTAGAAAAACGAAAAGAGAAGCTCTTTGTCTTTAGTTCATTGCTATATCTTTTCGTCTATATACGCTCAACACCATTCCAATAAAAAAGGAATTAAGAGCAATGGGCATCAAACCATAGCTAATAAAAGGCATTGGCATGCTTGTTAATGGGAAAAAGCCAACCAGCATTCCAACGTTTGCAATCAGTTGCGTTGCATATACACTTACAGCTCCAACTAATAGCAGTTTACTATACGAATTGTTTATTTTACCCGTTACTTGTACAATCCGAATCACCAAGAGACTAAGAATTCCTAACAGAATAAGAGCTAATAGCCAGCCGTAATGATAAATAAAACTAAGAAAAACAAAATTCGTGTGAGCTTCTGGAATAAACGCAGTTGTTTCTTTTGTTCCAAACCAACCAGAGCTTTTTATCATTTCATGAACCTGTGGGATTTGAAACCTTAGAGAATTTCCGGTAACGAATTCATAAGGATTAAGAAATGCTAATAGGCTTTCGATTTGATAAGCCTTCATTTGCTGTAGAGAAACTCCTATATAAATAAAAATCATCATAAAAAAGCTACCTAATACTAACATGATTTTTATTTTATTAAACTTGCTCCACCAAATCATAGAAAAGGTCATCACACCATAAATAAAGAATGCGGTTGCGCTCGCCGTCATGCTAAACAAAATAGCGCTTATAGTGAATAAAATCATAAATTGCCAAATTTTAAATTGCCGACTTTGAAAAAAAGACGCCCAAGTTAAATAGAAAAACGGCAGAGCCATTAGGCTTTCAATTGTGAGCGGTCCTACTTTTACAGTAAGAGAAAATACCCCTGAGTCAGATCTATAAATAATATATAAAAGTAAAAAACAGCCCACTAAATAAAATCCCAGCCCCTTATTCATCAACTTTCTATAATCAATAAGCATCAAAAGTATGGCAAGCGCTATGCCAAAGACCATAAACAATAACTTATGCACTAAAAAGTAATTGACTTGAGCGTAGCCTATCGCAACTAGTGGTAGAAAACCTAATAGAAGGCTCGTAATTAATAAACTAATTGTAATCCAGTCAATTTTAGGTCGATGAATCTGATTTAGCTTTTGACCTAATACAATAGGGTTGCCCATATGTAAGATGGCCTTTTGCTCTGCCTCATCTGAATCTACGCCTTTTTGTTTCCAATAATCTTTTGCCTCGTTTAAATGATGTTGAAGTTCTTTTGTTACGTATTCTTGAGCCTCTTTTGATTTAATTTGTTCTTTTATCGTTTGTAAAAATGTATTTCTCTGATTAATCATAGCGTTACCCCTCTAAAATTTCATGAAAGCTCAACTTTTTGGATTGCATTCGCTTCTCTGCTTTTTTCAACGCTTTCTTCCCTTGTTGATTTAAGTAATAATACTTAATTTCTTCTGTAGACCATCTTGTATCAATTAATCGTCGACTTTCTAATTCGTGTAATAAGACGTATAGAGCCCCTTCATTATTTTCAAAGTGAAAAATTCCTCTGCTGCGTATTAAACTGCAAAGCTCATACCCATTTTGTTCACTTACTAGCAATTGCATAATTGCTACGAGAATTTCACCTTCACTATGCTGATGGCGTAAGATGGCTTCTTTCACTTTCCTCTTATGAAAAGAGGTAAACTTTAAGCTATTAAACGCTTGTTTATTTACTTTTTGTTTTAATTGTTTTAAACGCTTATCCATTTTTTCTCCTCCAGTGCATTTTTTAAAAGTGCTTTCGCACGTCTAAGCCTTGTTTTAACGGTATTAGTACCGGTTTCAGTCACCAGTGCAATTTCTTTAATTGAGTTCTCTTCAAAATAATATAGGTAAATAACCTCTCGGTACTTAACCGGAAGCAGCATGATTGCTGAAATTAATTGTTGGTCTTCCTGCTTCTGAATAACCTTTTCTTCTATCCCTGATCTATTTATGTAAGAAGTGGGATATTGATTTTCAGTCATAATGACTTTGTTGTTATACCAACTTTTCAAAAAATCTTTACAATGATTGATAGCAATGCGCCAAAGCCATGTTTTAAACTTTGATTTACCATTGTATGTGTGAAGATTTTTATAACACTTAATAAAAATATCTTGAGCTAAATCCTCCGCAATCTCTTTACTATGTACATAAGAATACGCCAGCTTTAATATATCATCTCCATAACAATCCATAATTTCATCTATGACAAAGTCATAATCATTTACTTTAATCCATTCTGCAGTCCATTCTTTCACTTCTTTCTCTCCTTTCACATTATTAGACGACGCTACAAAAAAAAGGTTTTAAATTTCTATTATTTTATTAAACTGGCATCTGCAGAAAAACAGTCTACATTAATAAAAAACCTCACTTGGAAGTGAGGTTTTTGCATTCAACATATTATTTAACAAGTATACTTCCTACGTATTGAGCAGTACCACTTGAGGTTGTAAAGGTAACTTCCAACACATATCTACCTGTACTTTTAGGCATTTCAAATTCTCGATTTTCATTCATTTTAAGTTCAACCTTTTGCTCTTCCTTCCAAAGATTAGCTGCTATAGTTGGGTTCGTCCAAATATCTCCACCGTTTTCTTTGTTTTCTTCAAAATCTAGAAATACTTTTTCATTTCTAGAAGCGTTAATGTCCTTTTGTGATAAGGCGAACTCCCAAATATCATCTACCGTTTTACTTACATCTCCGCTTGATGAAGCCCAGCTAATATTCGCTTCTGTTAACCTTACAGACGAAGCATTTTCTGCGTAGAGATGCGCCGTAGGTGGACCCACATCATAATCTTCAGCTATACACGCAGTGACGATAAAGATTAAAAACACTCCTATGCTTAACCAAGAAACTTTTCTCATCGTATCCCCCTGCTGCATTATTTGAGTTTTACATTCTGTATTAAACTATTCAGCGCAATTTTTTTTAGTCAGCTTTTGTTAATAATTATAGACAGCTTATAGTTAGCATGACCGTTTAAAGATTCTAAAAATTGGTCCAGCTCTTGATTGGAAGGAAAATTACATTCTAATAGATAACAGCCGTCTCCGCTAATTTTATAGTTGTGAACGACGTAGTCACGCTGCGTGTTAATAAACGATAAATAAGCCTCATGATAAGGACTCGTTGTATAAATAGTGATCATTGCATGAACATGATAGCCAAGCTTTTGCTGATTTACTTTAATCGTATACTGCTCAATAATACCAGCGTCCTCTAACTTTAAGACTCTCGATGCAGCTGCTTGTCCAGTTAAATGTACCTTTTCACCCAGCTCTTTCATCGTAATCCGACTGTTTTTGGATAGCTCTTTCAGTATGGACAAGTCGGTTTGGTCTAACATAATTTCAAATCCTTTCATTAATCAAGTAAAACGGTGAAAACACTTGATTTTCACTATGTAATATTGGGTTACTTTTACTATAAACTATACGTAAATTAAAGAAAAGGAGCTAAAAACATGAAGATCCAACAAATTCGAAATGCAACTCTTGTTCTTACCTATGCGAATAAAACCTTTTTAATTGATCCTATGTTAGCGGATCAAGGTACGTACCCTCCATTTCCAAACTCTGTACGACAAGATCAACGTAATCCACTTGTGCCGCTACCAGTACCTGTAACACAATTATTAAATGTAGATGCAGTGATTCTCACTCACCTGCACTTAGATCATTTTGATGAGACTGCTAAAGAACTATTAGACAACGATATAAAGTTATTCGTACAAAATGAAGCGGATAAAGCTGAAGTAAAAAAAGCTGGTTTTACAAACATTGAAGTGTTAACTGAACAGACAAAATTTGCAGGCATACAGCTAATTAAAACAAACGGTGAACATGGCCGCGGTGAGATTCTTAAGCTAACTGGGGAAGTGTGTGGAATTGTCTTTAAGCATGAAGATGAAAAAACGCTGTACGTTGCAGGTGATACAGTTTGGTATGAAGGAGTAAAAGAGAATCTCTCAGCCCACCAGCCAGACGTTATTGTTGTAAATGGTGGAGATAATCAATTCCTTGAAGGCGGTTCACTTTTGATGGGGAAAGAAGACATCCTGCATGTTCATCAGTTTGCTCCTGAAGCAACTATTATTTCCGTTCATATGGAAGCCGTAAATCATTGGACGCTATCAAGAGCTGAATTAAAGCTTTTTGCTACTGAAAAACAACTCAGTAGTCATCTTCTCGTTCCAGAAGACGGTGAAGCTTACTCCTTTTAATAGATTAATGAGCCAGGTTCTTCAGAAGAACCTGGCTCATTTATACTTTTATCTAATGTCCTTCTCACATCATTTAGAAGGAAATCTCAATTGCAATATGTAACTACATAGAGAAAGGATTAGATAATTTCAAAAGATCTGAACGATGGCGGAGGGAACTACATTGAATACGAATATTTTAAGCGTTATTAGCGATATCCAAAAGAAAGTTAACTTTTCTGGAAGTATTCTTATTAAAGATGAACACCATATACTGGCTGAAAGTAGCTACGGCTACGCCAATCGAGCTGACCAAATAAAAAATAGCCTTGCTACGCGATATGGTATTGCATCTGGCTGTAAGCTCTTTACAGCTATTGCGATTTGTCAGCTTGTAGAAGCAGGCGTCCTTTCGTTTGAAACAAGATTAAAAGATTGCCTTGATATTGATTTTCCTCGTTTTGATGAAACCATTACTGTTCATCACCTTTTAACGCATACAGCTGGAATACCTGACTATTTTGATGAAGAAGTGATGGATGATTTTGAAGAGTTGTGGACAAAAACCCCAATGTACAAAATAAGAAACTTAGAAGAATTTCTTCCTTTTTTCCAATATGAACCGATGAAGTATAAAGTTGAAGAGCAGTTTCATTATAATAATGCCGGTTATATCCTACTCGGCTTAATTATAGAGCAAACAACTCAGCTTTCATTTCATACATACGTAGAAAAAGAGATCCTACATAAAGCACATATGACAAGCTCTGGCTATTTTGAACTCGATGCTTTGCCAAATCATACAGCACTTGGCTACATTGACTTTCCAGACAACAAGTGGAAAACAAATATTTACTCCCTTCCTGCTAAAGGAGGTGCAGATGGCGGAGCGTTTGTAACGGTTTATGACATGAACCGCTTGTGGAATTCTCTTTTAAATCATCAGCTACTCAGTAAGAAATATACTACGCGTTTGCTTACCCCTCATACTGAAACCAATAATGAAAATAGTTTTTATGGCTATGGGGTGTGGATAGAGAAAAGAGAAAGAGCTATTTTCAAATATCATATTATGGGTTATGACCCAGGGGTTAGCTTTCACTCTGCTTTTTATCCAAAGTGCTCTGTCACTGCAGTTATTTGCTCAAACAAATCACATGGGGCCTTTCCTATCATGAAAGCTGTTGAAGAAGAACTTTTTAACTCTTATTAAATGCTTATGTAAATAAAAAAGCTCAACGTCTAATTAACGTTGAGCTTTTACGCTATTATTGATTGCCTTGTTTTACCCATCCAGCTACTGTTACTGTACGCTTTGCTTGATGCTTCACTGTTGCTTCCACATCTTCAACCATTTTCCCATTTTGGTCAACCGTTACGCTTGTTCCGTAAGGGTTCCCACCTGAACTGAAAATGACTGGATCTGTGTATCCTGGTGACGCAACAAGCGCGCCCCAGTGATGCATTGTTGTGTATAGAGATAAAAGAGTTTGTTCTTGACCACCGTGTGCGTTTTGTGCAGATGTCATCGCACTAACAACTTTGTTTGCTAATTTACCGTTAAACCACAGTCCACCCGTTGTATCTAAGAACTGCTTAACTTGTCCTGGTACGTTTCCGAAACGAGTTGGAATGCTAAAGATAATTGCATCAGCCCACTCTAAATCAGCAAGCGTTACTTCTGGTACAGCAGCTGTTTCTTCTACGTGTGCTTTCCAAGCTGGATTTGAATCAATTGCTGCTTGTGGAGCTGTTTCAGGTACTTTTAATACTTTTACATCTGCACCTGCTTCTTTTGCACCGTCTGCTGCCCACTGCGCCATTTGGTAGTTTGTACCTGTTGAACTATAGTAGATAACCGCTAATTTTACATTTTCCATTTTTTCTTCCTCCTTAGTTGATGTTCCAAATAATTTATCTAAAAATCCCATTTCTCTTCACCTCTATATGCGTATTCATACCGCTGTTTCATCTGGATGAGTAAAATCACCCCCTTAAGTCGGTATTCTGTTTTATTTCTAAGATGTATTGTTACATGAAACTGCTATTATTCTGGTCTTGCAATTGTAAAAGTCTCACCAAGTTTAGCGTAGTCATTGCCGGCCAAGCGGCTAACAGCTTTAAGGCCGTGTGGATCAATTCGCCCTTTATCATATAGCTGATCTTCAATGTGATACTGAACAACTTTTCCAATAAGCAAGTCGGTACTTGTTTCTTCACCTTCTCCTAAGGGAATTGCCTGTTCAAGTACACATTCAAAGCGAACCTTTGCTTCTTTTACTCCCGGTACCGAAACCTTTTTACTTTCGGTCAAAATCAACTTAGCTACTTCGACTTCACTTTCTTCAGCTGGAAGATTAGCTGCCGTCATATTCACCTGCTCAACATTGTCTTCATCGACGATGTGAATCACAAACTCTTTTTTCTCCATAATGTTTCTTGCCGTATCTTTCATTTCGCCGCTTTTACGCTGGACTGAAATCGAAATCATCGGCGGGTTTGCAGAGACAATATTGAAATAGCTAAAAGGTGCTGCGTTAATTATTCCGTTTGTTGACTGCGTTGTCACAAAAGCAATCGGTCTTGGAATAATGCTTCCCGTTAGAAGCTTATAGTTTTCTCTTTCCGTTTGTGCAGATGGATCAATTGATAGCAATGAACTCACTCCTACTTCGTTTTACTATTTAATTCCACGGTCATAAAATGCATAAACTCTAATCTCTATATCATAATTCTCGAATTCGAGATATTTGTCGAAAAAAATATGCATTTTACTTTTGCAAGCCGTAAAAAGAAGTTATTTTTATCTTGAATTCGAGATAATTATAAAACGAATGCTTCTCTTCTGTCAACAGCTAATTAACAGAAACTTTCAAAAGAATACCGAACCTAGAGGTAGATTCGGCTAATAGCATTGCGATAGCGGTTACAACTAAAAATTTGCTTACACGTTCAATTCCGTTAGTATCGGAGCATTCATTTTTTCAAGCGTTTCTTTTACATATTTTCCTACGTCAACTTTTTCTTTTAGCTGACCTGCTGCTTTTAACAGTTCCCATTCTACAAGCTGATTAGAATTTTCAACGATAAGCTTACAGCGCTCAAAACGCTTTTCCATAAATGCTTCTAGCGTTTCTGAAACACTAAAGTTCCGCTTTAGTAAGTCTGCTAGTACAATGACATCTTCAATTGCAATCGATGCTCCTTGACCTAAGTGAGGAGCAGTACCGTGTGCAGCGTCTCCAACGAGCACGACGCGGTTTTTATACCAAGGTTTTGGCATTAAATGCGTAAAAATTGGACGATATACCACTTCGTCTGGATTAACAATATGTTCAGCTACTTCCGCAATGACACCTCCAAATACAGAAATCCGCTTCTTTAATAAATAATGGAGCTCGCTTTTAGGAAATTTGGGATTTCCAGGTTCATGAGTCGTTACAAGCAGATACATCTCTGTTTCAGACATCGGCACCAATCCAGCTTTTGAATCTTTTCCATAATAAAAGAGACCTTTATCAATTTCTTTTCGTCGTGGCAAATTATAGCGCCATACTCCCTGACCGCTATAGCGCTGCTCGACATCGGTAAAAAGTAGGTTTCTCAGGCTTGAATTTGCTCCGTCTGATCCAATTACTAAATCATACGTTTTCGTTATACCATTATCTAACTCTACCGTTACTTTGTGTTCATCGTTTTGAATCTGACTCACGGTTGTGCCCATATAAATCTTCGTATCTGCTTTTTCTACTGCGTTAAACAAAATCTCGTGCAGCTTTCGTCTTGAAATTCCGTTGACGCCAGGGTACCCTTCAATTGTTGGAGAAGGAGTGTAAAACAAAAAGTCACCTTGCCCTGTGTAATAATCAAAGCCCGAGTAGGAAGTTCCTTGTTTTATACACGCGTCTGCTAACCCAATTTCGTTTAGCGCTCTAAGCGCGTTAGGTGGTTGAATGATACCAACCCCGTAAACGTTCCAGTCTAACTCTTTTTCAGCAACCTCTACTTCAATTCCAGCTTTTTGGAGTGCTAATGCAGCAGATAAACCGCTAATGCCTCCGCCGACAATTAAAACATTTTGTACCTGTCTATCTTTCATCACTCATCACTCTCCTTTTATACAAAGGTTTAGTTTACGTATTAAGCATAGCTACGGCTCTCGTCCAACCTCCGCTTGCACCTTTTATCTTGACGGGAAAAACTGAAACCTTAAAGCCATAAGGTGGTAATTGATCTAGATTTGCTAGTTTTTCAATTTGACAGTATTCTTTTTCTCTTCCAACATAATGAGCTGCCCATAGCACCCCGTCTCTTGGATTTTTTTTATAATCAGCTGCTTGAACTGCTAACGGAATATCCCAGCCCCAACCGTCTGTCCCCATTACTTTAATGCCTTGTCCAGTCAGCCATAGCGTTGCTTCTGCCGTCACGCCTACATGAATTTCACTGTACTTAACGTTATACCGCTGTTTATCAGCATCACAACGAATCATGACAATATCATACGGCTTTAGTATATAGTTAATGCGCTTAAGTTCAGCTTTTAGATCCTGGACCGTCACCGCATATCCAGGTGGTTTATCGGTAAAATCTAGTACAACACCATCGCTAAAAAACCACTCTAAAGGAAGCTCATCGATTGTTCGAGAAGGCTTTCCTTCAACTGTGGGCCAGTAATGCCACGGAGCATCTACATGGGTTCCGGCATGACTTGTTAAAGTCATAAATTCGCCTGCTAGTCCTTTTCTCTCTGGAAAGTCATCTGGAGAAACTCCAACTAATTTTGCTCCGAAATCTGCCCCTTCTTCATGCGTTTCATATCGAATCGAAAATGGCAGCGGATCTTTCAAATCTTCTTCTATCGAAACGCTAAGGTCAACGATTTTCATTTATATAATTCAATCCTTTCTTCCTTAAACGATTATATTTTTTAATGAACCAAGCTCTGTAATTGATAACTCCACTTCATCCCCTGGCTCCAGCCAACGGTGTACTTCTATCCCAAACTCCATAATACATCCATAACCAACGGTTCCAGACCCAATAATATCTCCTGGGTATAGCTTCACTCCTTCTGATGCTCTTTCTATCATTTCACCAAACGTATAAAATACATCTTTAAAATTGCCCTTGGAAAGGACTGCCCCGTTAACACTAGCCGTCATTTCCAAATCAAAACGTCCGTTTACTTTATATGGTTCAAACTCTTCTTTTGTAGCAATATAAGGGCCAATGGATGTTGCAAAATCTTTTCCTTTAGCTGGTCCAAGGAGCACTTTCATTTCTTTCATTTGAAGATCTCTCGCAGACCAATCGTTTAAAATGGTATAACCAAAAATATATTCTTCCGCTTCATCTGCTTTAATATCTATGCCTTCTTTACCAATAATGCACGCCAACTCTAGTTCGTAGTCAAGACGCATACACTTAGCCGGTCTCTTCACTTCTTCATTTGGTCCCTTCAAAGAGTGAGGGTTGGAAAAATAAAAGATTGGCATTTCGTACCATTCAGGTGCCACTTTATCACCATTTCGCTTTGTCGCATTTTTGACATGCTTCTCAAACGCAACAAAATCACGAAAGCTCGGTGGGTTAGAAAGAGGTGGTGCCAACTTTACCTCGTCAATAGACTGAGAAGAAACTTCCTCTGACTTTAACAGTTCTTGAATGAAAGGCAAATAGGTTTGCTGGTTTTGGATAATTTCTAGCATTGAACTTGGAATGTCTCCGTTGGAAGCTTTCTCTAAATCAATTATTTGATCATCTTTCAAACAACCAGCACGTTGATTCCCTACCTGGTTATAAAAGGTTACAAATTTCATTTATATAGCCTCCTGCCTCAATTACTTCTCTAATTGTTCCTTGATCCAGTCATACATTTCATAGGTTTCTGTAATATTATCAACCTGGCAGTGTGATGAGCCTGGGCTGCTTTTTGGAACAATTTTCAGGTGTCTGGAACACGTTAAGTCATTGTATACGTTATACGCATTATCCACTTTATTTTGATGGTCATCTTCACCATGAATAATATAAGTTGGAGCTTTAATTTTGTCAGCTACTCCTCTTAAGTTATAGTGCTGAAGCTTTGCTCGCGCTGCTGACATATCCTCCACTCCAAAAATATGCTGTAAAATTTTTGCTAGCGGATGATTGTCAGGACGCTTCGCCCATACATCGTTATAATCGTACACAGCTCCCCAAATAGCGCATGCTTTAAATCGTGGTTCAAAAGCGGCACAGCGTGCAGCCATATAACCTCCCATTGACACAGCCATAACACCAATTCGATCCCGATCAACATCTAGATTATCTACTGCCCATTCATAAGCAGCCGTCCCAGCTACGTCATAATCATGACGAGAATGGATATGGTGAAGACGAAGAGCTCCACCTTGTCCAGGACCATCTAAAGCTAATAACGAAATGCCTCGTGCATTTAAAAACTGTGCCGGCCCATAATATAGCTCTTCAGCCGTAGAATCAAGACCTCCAAACATCACCATCATTGGACCATTCTTTTGACCTGGTGCTTCAAAGAAATAACCAGGCAAAGATGCGTGCTCAAATGGAATATTCACTACTTTTGGTGGGTGGTCTAGCAATTCGCTCCCTTTTTTGAACGACTCAACTGACTTTAAATACGTTGGAATTTTGCGCTCATCATCAGGCTGAAGAAAGAATTCAGCGGTTCTGAAATAATTTGCTGAGCGTAAATAAGCTTCACGAGCGGTTTCTTTATTACCCTTATCCATTGCATCATTGGCTTTAGATAACGCTTTATGACCTGTGTTCATCCACTCTCGATGAAAGCTTTCAAAATCGCCAAGTTCCATTTTGCTCGCAGCATCTAAAATTTCATTAACCTCTCCTCCCCCAAAATATGATTGGCTAATCATTCTTACAATTTGATATGACCACATATAATTATCAGGAAAATAACGCCACATTCACAAACACTCCTTCATCTCATCGTTGTTATTTAATGATTTTTCCGGATTTATCCCAAGGCATTTCACGACCCCAAGCATCGTTTGGATTTTCTTCTAGACTCCAACGATATGGACCAAAGTCCGGCGCAAAGACAAGATGGGCACCGGCATATAATTCAAATCGATTGCCACCCGGCTCATCTACATAAAAGAAAAATCCTTCAGCAAGAGCATGACGCGTCGGACCTCCCATCGCTAGCTCGTATCCGCTCTCTAAAATGTGATCTGCAGCTAATAATACTTCTTCACGACTTTCCACCGCATAGCATACATGATTAAAACCACCTGGTTTGCCAGTGTGAGACTTTAAGAATGCAATATCGTGAGAAAGATTGGTTACTGAAAGCCAAGCACCAATTTCTGGGCTTCCAGGCTCTTCTGCATTTAAAAAGATTCCTTCGTTGTAGCGGAATCCAATATTTTGATAGAATTCGCGGTCTTTGGCTACATCGTTACTGTGTAGCGTAATATGGTCAAGACGGCGAGGTGAAATACCACGTCCAGGATTTTTTTGCGGACGATTTTTCCACTTACTTTGAAGTAACGTCGGCGCTTCATAAATTTCGACGTCCCAGAATATTTCTTCTAAATGACCATCTGGAGATTGAAACTGATAGGCTTTTCCATGCCCTAAGTCTCCTTCAACCCAACCGATTCCTTGACCCATTTTTTCTAAATGCGCAGCTGCTTCTTCTAAAGAAACTGGGCTATCAGCACGCCAACCAATATGGCCAAGTCCCGGTTCTGGCCCTTCCGTAATTTTCAAACTATGATGATAATGCTCTCCCCAAGCACGGAAGTAAATGGATTTCCCTCTGCGCCCTGATTCTTCTAAACCAATAACATTCTTGAAAAAGTTAGCTGACTCTTCTAATTTCGGACTCATTAATTCAACGTGTGCAAGATGGGAAAAATAATGTAGATTTTTATACATTTATACTACCTCCTATAATAAAGAATTTTTTGAACGCTGCATTACAGCGCTTTATCTACCTTAATTATAGAAAATAACACCTTTGAAAACGTTTACTTTTTTAAGAAAAATCATACTGTTTTTTATCTTTTTCTAAATATTTATGTAAATATTGACTATCGTTTTTCTCAATAAAATCATATTGTTTTTTATTCTTTTTTCTCCTTTCATTACTTAAGTGGTGTACGTGCATTTTTCGATATTGCTGCGGCGTAGTATGAAATGTATCTTTAAATAATTTATGAAATGAATTTAGATTCGCAAAGCCACACTCTAAAGCAATTTGGATAATGGACATGTCCGTTTCTACTAAATAATGAACAGCATGCTCCAGCCGAACGCCGTTTACATATTTTAAGAAAGTTTGCCCCATTTGCTTCTGAAAATATCTTGATACATAAGGCGGTGTTAGCTGTTCAATTGCAGCTAGCTCATCTAATGTAATTGGGTGCATATAATGTTTATGAATATATTCTGTTAATCGACTCATTCGCTCAATATCTTTCTTGGCTGCTCGTATTCCTTTCTCTACTTTAAAGCGACTAACTAATTGATAAAGCAAATCTAGTAAAAGAGAATGGACTTTTAAATCATGATGATTCTTCTTTTTGTCCAAAGTCATATAAAGCTGTGCGAGTAAAGATCGAATCTCATTATACTGTTGCTGATTCTGTTTTCCGGCTGAGTAACATTCAAACTGTACTTGCTCAATCGACTTATAGCACTTTTTTATAAACAAAATAGGGATTTGAACCATAAGAATGACATTATCATGATTACTTTCAACACCATGCACTTCGTTGCTATTAATGAGGAGTAAGTCATTTTGTGATAATGTATATTTCTTACTACCAACAAACACATCCACCTGTCCTTTTAGTAAAAATAAGAACTCAATTCGATTATGCCAATGCTTTGATACAACTTTTACGCTTGTCATTATGGTGAACACAGGTAAATCTTCATTCACGCTTACTTGTTCGTAAGGATATTTCATGTTCGTAGCTCCTTTTAGTTTTATAATACGAAAAAGAGATTTACTCATAAGTAAATCTCTTTTTCAATGCTGCTTATTTTTCACTTGCCATTTCAGATGAGCGTACTACACGTTGTTGTTTGGTTAATTTAAGAGCTAATAGTATTGTGAAGCCACTAATGATTGTAATGATGAGAAACGTTGTGCCTAATGCTATTTTTTCAGAGGCTAATCCATTCGTCATATTCATATATAAGCTAACAATTACCGATATTCCAACTGATCCAGCTATTGAAGTTAACGTGCTGTATACTGCTACCCCGTGAGCAATTAAACGTTGAGGAATAGCATTCATCGCAGCTGTTTGTAAAGGTGTCATGACAAGACCAATCCCTACCATTCTAATTGTATACAAAACAACTAATAATGTAATCGAAGACTGTAAACCGCTAAATGATAAAGGAATTGTTGAGAGAGTAATGGTTAAAAAACCTGCAATAACAAGTGATCTAGCTCCTACTTTATCTGTAAAACGGCCTATAAACGGTGACATAATTCCCATCAAGGCGGCACCAGGTAATAAAATGAGTCCTGATTCAAGAGCAGAGACTCCTTCCACTTCCTGCGTATAAATTGGCAACAGCGTTTCCACCCCTAGCATTGTTCCAAATGCAACGGTCATCATCACACAGCAAAATGTAAAAATTTTATATTTAAATACTCTCAGTTCAAGCATTGGATTAGCTAGCTTCAATTGTTGGACAATAAGTGCAATTAGTGCAACAATACCAACCGCTCCAAACATTATTGTCTGTTGATTCATCCACCCTAATTCTCCAGCTAAGCTTAAAGAATAGAGAATGGATCCAAAAGTTATTGTTGATAGGAAAACAGAAGGTATACTTAGTTTTTCAGCTTGATTGGTTTCAGTTACATTTTTCAGCGAAAATAATGACATGATTAAAACGGCTAATGTTAAAGGTAGCGTGCCGTAGAACAAATATCGCCAAGAAAATATATCAACTACTGCCCCCGCTAACGTAGGAGCTATTGCTGGTGAAAAGCAGATTACAAGCACCATTAGCCCCATAGCTGATCCTCTTTTTTCCCGAGGAGTAATTAATAGAATAATATTGGATACAAGCGGCATGATAATTCCAGCTCCAACAGCTTGAATAAAGCGCGCAGCAAGCAATACGGAAAATGTAGGAGCGATGCCTCCAAGCGTTGTTCCAGCTAAGAAAATGATGACTGAGGTAAAAAAGAGCTGGCGCGTAGAAAATTTACTAATAAAAAATGCTGATACTGGTACAATAATACCGTTAACAAGCATAAATGATGTAATAAGCCACTGCGCTTGACTTGCTTGAATTCCAAAATCACTGATAATTTTTGGAAGTGCTGTAATTAAAATCGTTTGATTTAATAAAGCTAAAAAAACACCTGCCAGTAGAACCATCATCAACAGCTTTCTGTTAACAGGCGGTGTTATCGTTTGTTCCTGCATTTGATCGACTCCTTATATTTTCAATATGATATGTTTATTTATTTTTATTTTAATTGTTTTACTGGTTAAAAACTGCCGCATTTTTTTTATACATGCGGTCATTTTTTATCTTTTCTTTTAAGAGACATACACACAGGTTAAAAATTAACACCTTTTTGTTATCCTTCTGACCACGATAAAGCACGCTTCTCCATAATCGAAGATGCGTGCTTCATATTTAAACTGTAACTATTAGAAAGAGCTGTCTTTACGAGCTTGCACGTTGGTTTAAATCATCCTGAATTGTTTTTAGCTTATCTTCTGTTAAACCGTACAACATAACAGGGATAATGGCTATTAAGAATAAAACCGCTGGAGCAATGTTTACCACAACATTAATACCATTGATGGCTTCTGCCGTTTGTTCAGCATTTGCTTTATATCCAAAGTAACCTAATAAAGCTACTGTTCCAGCTCCACCTAATGCACTTGCAAACTTTGTGGATAAGCTCGTTGCAGCGTAAGCGGTTCCATCAATGCGTATGCCGTTCTTATGCTCAATTTCATCGATGGCATCTGGAACCATTGCAACAACGATTGGTGTTGAAAACTGCATTAATCCGAATACAAAGGTACCAGCAAACAGCAGTGGTAAATTACTGTAATCAACGAAATATAAAAATACTAACGACAACGCAGATCCTGTATAAGCAATATAAAGCATTCTTTTCTTACCAAATCGTTTAGCAAACCTCGCAAAAAGCATAATTCCGAATACTGCTCCTATCGCTGGCAGTGGCATGAATAAAGCAACTAAATCCATTCTTTCAATAACATATAAATAATAATAGATTTGAATGCCTATTCTACCAAAAAATGCAGTCAGAGATAGTAGTAAGATAAAGAAAATACAGATTAATGATTTGCTAGTAAATATAGCTTTTAATGATTTTTCAAAGGATATTTTTCCTGTGTACGTTGGCTGAACCACTTCTTTACATTTAAAGAACACGAGATACAGCATTGGTACAGCTATAAGAGCTAATATAAAAGCAGTAATCGTATAGCCTCGAGCCGTTATCTGTTCTCCCGCTCCTCCACTAAAGAAAACAATAAGCGGCATTGTGATAATGCTAAGTAAAATAGTACCTAAGTTTGTGGAAAGCATCCGAAACGAGCTAAGCGCAGTTCTTTCTCCAGGATCTTTTGTTATAACCGCTCCAAGGGAGCCATAAGGTAAATTTACTAACGTAAATAACATCCCAAGCCCAATGTACGTAAAGATAGCCCAAGCAATTTTAGCTTCTAGACTCCCTCCAAAGCCTGGTGCTGTAAAGGTGAGTACGCTAAATAAAGCTAAAAGCGGCGTCCCGTACAAAATATATGGTCTAAACCTTCCGTGCCTTGATTTTGTGCGATCAGCAATCATGCCCATCATAGGATCATTAATTCCATCCCAAATACGAGAGATTAGCATAATCATTGCTACAATTGCTGGTGTAAGACCTACTATATCCGTATAGAAAATTGTTAAGTACGATCCGCTAAATGTCCAGAACAATTGACTACCAAAGTCACCTAAACCATAACTTATCTTTGTTGATAACGGTAACTTTTCAGACGATTCTACCGTAGAATGTGAAACAACCGTTTCTGTTACCGCATGACTCGTATTTAAATTTCTCTCCATTCCCTTCACCCCTTATACATAATTCAAGCAGCTAAATTAATTATTAGATTTTTCTGTCTTCTACTTTCAATCCACTCTCTTATCCCTAAAAAGAAAACGCTTTCTTGTTTTTATTTTATATAGCTTATCACCCGGTCGATATGTATTTCTTACACCTACAACAGCTAATATTTAATCTCCTTCTTTTTTCATGCTAGAAAAGAAGATTAATAATTCATCTATTTCTTTTGCAATAGCTCTTAATACAGAAAGAGGTTCCAGTGCTGCAGGCACTAGCTTTCACAGGGAGAAAGCAGAGCCTATTATCTTACACACCATGACACTACTTTTTAAACCTGAATTCCGAACTAACAAAAAATATCCGAGCTATCGAAAGTAGTTAACTCCCAATAGTTCGGATAGATCACTGACTGAACCCTTATGCCCCAGCCTCTACTTTATACTTGATATTGTCTTCCTAATAACATTTTTTCCATTTGTAAATGCTTTCTAGTCATTTCAACAGCTTGGTCAGATGCTTCATATTCAGACATAATATATCCGTTAAAGTTGGCACCTTGGATTACTTTTAAGATATCTTCATAGGGAATGCTAGCTTCTTCAAGATGGTCGAACATATAGTGAAATTTACCGTGAAAATAAATAACATATGGCATAATAGTTTTTAATCCTTCCAAATCCGGCTTGCGAGAAAATGTGACAAAGCCGTACATTCCTTGAAAAGCACCCATAACTGCATTATTAGCTCCTGCTTCAATTAAACGCTTCATGGCTTGATCTTTTGGAACACCATCATAACGTAAGCTCGCTGCTAGTTCCAACAGCTTGAGAGGAGCTCCTTTTTCTAGCGCTTCGTCCCAGTATACTTTATTAGGTTTTGTAGCGAAACATCCAAAATCCGGTACAAGACCAATATATTCAGATCCTACTCTATCAAACATCTCTACATATGCCTTTGTTTTTTGAGAGGATGGAATCTCCGGGTTGTGAATTTCCACTCCCACTTTTACTCCGTAATTTTCTGCATATGGCGCTAGTTTTTCGATAGCAGCTGGCGATAGATGCGGCTGTGCTCTCATCATCTTACACCCTAATTTGTTAGCCGTCTTTATATCTAAAATCGCTGATTGCACTAACTCATCGTCAGTGAGGTCCCTTCCCGTCATGACGCCTCGATCGGCGCTTGCTCCATAGGACACAAAATCAATTCCATAGTGATCTGTCATTGCCTTAAACTCATTAATTACTTTATCTGTCGCATAAGGATATGAAGGAAGCATCGTTGCTCCAACTAGCTCAAAGCCTTCAGCACCAATTTCTGCAGCAGAAGAAATACAATCTTCAAGTGAGAGCTTACCTTTAACAAAATCGGTCGAAAAGCTAAATAATGAAACGCCTAGCTTAATTTGATTCATCGACTTTTACTCCCTTCTTTACCCTTACAGGTAGCGTTTTACTACCAGAAGAATTCAGTACAGCATAATTATGTTTTGGGGTGTTACCCGGAACATACATATAGGCATTGCGTAGTAAAAGCGTTACGTCGATTGTATGCTCTCCATCTTCCAATCCGCCAGGCGCATATACCTTTATTGTTGCTGCTTCATTAACCTTCCAAAACTCTGAAATTAAATAAGGAATTTGTGCCATGGTAAATTCTTTATTATTCAGACAAAACGTCATATCCGTTGGGTCAACTTCTTCACCATCAACCATTACTTTCAATTCTTCAATACATGATAAATAGTGGCCTCGGTAATAGCTAAGTCTTACTTGGAATTCGTAGCCTAATTTTTGATTATTCACATAGGTATGAATAAGACTGTCGTCGCATACTGTATCCACAAATTCTAATCTCATTACAAAAGTCATGATATCCCCTCCCGCTTCTTATTTGTATACGGCAACATTTTCATTCTGTTCAAACACAACTTCCTTACCAGTTTCTGCTGATTTATAAATAGCGTCTAAAATTTTAGTCACAACAAAAGCTTCTTCTGGTTTCACAAGCGGCTCTTTATCTTCTTCTACTGCTTCTAGCCACTGCTTTGCTTCTAATACTTCTGGAGATTTGCTTCCGCCTTCAAAGTAAGCAATGTTTCCAATTGGTGACTTTCGCTCTTCCACTAAGCGTCCATGGTGGGAAGAGTTATATATAAGCTCTTTCTCTTTAAAGCCCATACCTGAAATGACCTCAGCTCCTCCTTTAGTTCCACAAAGGGTTGTTGCTGCTTCTCTCGCATCTAATACGTTCAATGCCCACGAAGACTCTAAGAAAATAGTTGCTCCGTTTTCCATTTTTATATAGCCAAATGCAGAATCTTCTACTTCAAACGTTTCAGGATCCCATTCACCAAATAAGTTCCCTTCCGTCGCTTCAGGTAACTGACCTAGCTTATGAAACACTGATCCAGTTACTGACACAGGTTTATAGTTGTTCATCATCCACAGCGTAATGTCTAGGGCATGTGTTCCAATATCAATTAAAGGTCCACCACCTTGCTGGGATTTATCCGGGAAAACACCCCAAGTTGGTACTGCACGTCTTCTCACCGCGTGAGCTTTTGCAAAGTAAACATCTCCTAGCTCTTCATTTTCACATGACTTATGCAATGCTTGAATTTCTTCACGGAAACGATTTTGATACGCGATTGTAAACTTCTTCCCTGATTTTTTCCATGCATCCATCATTTTTTGAGCCGCTTCAGTAGTGTGAGCCATCGGCTTCTCACACATTACGTGCTTTCCAGCTTCAAATGCCGCTACGGTAATTGGACTGTGCATAACGTTTGGTGTTAAAACATGTACAATATCAATAGTTTCATCTTTCAATAACTCCCGATAATCCTCATACACTTTTGCATCCCCAGTTCCAAACTCACGAGCTGCTTTCTGAGCTCGTTCCACAACTACATCACAAAAAGCAACCATTTCACATCTATCTTTTAAATGAGTTAAAGCTGGAAAATGTTTTTGGTTTGCAATTCCTCCGCAGCCAATGATACCAATTTTTAATTTCTTCATTAGATATACACTCCATTTCATTAATAATTTAAATTGAATCCGTTTACATCTTTAATTTTATCGCTGAATCACTCTTTTTTCTTTTGACTTTTTAATATGTAAACTTTCGATTTTGAGCCTTATTTTTAATGCTTTTCCTACTAATAACAGGAAGGTTAAAAAAGACTACTTAATTTTTAAACTAGTATTAAAGTTGACTAAAAATTTCTTAGCTAAAAAAGGTTAGAATCTTATAGATAGATTCTAACCTCTAATTAATAACGTTACTTCATAAAGTCTTACTTCGTGCGGCTTTAGCTTTCCATTCAGCTTGATCGCATGATTTCCAATCGTATCATGTCCAACCGACATATAAGGAGCACACCTTTGCTTTAGGTATTCTACTTCGTCAGGTTTTATATCATCAACTGAGCCAAAGTTCAGCCACTCATCTAATACACTTCCGTAATGACGGTTAACTTTGCGCTCTTTAATTCGATACGTTCCGTTACTCACTCCTTGTATTTCTATTGAAATATTCAAGTCCTCATTATTCTCAAAAATGCTATATTGCTCATTAATTGTTGTTGTTCCTTCTGGAGATAGGTAATATGCGTAGTCAAAATGCTTGTAATTAAAGCACAAAACCTGATAGCGATCTCCTGATTTTTTCGTTACAATATAATTTTCGCCTTTAGCAACTAAAATCTCTCCTAATTGTTTTAATAATGTAAAGGCATGATAGCTTGGCTTTCGAATTCCGCTTTTTGTTAATAATCCAGCCCCACCATAAATTAAGCTTCTCGCATCCTTAAAATCACTAAAAATATCCGAACACATCCAGTAGCCCATTATATTAATATACCCATTTAAATTATCTATTATATTTTTGGTAATGTATGTGGCTTTAAAACAACTATCGTTTAATAGTTCTCGATTTGAAATAGAAATATTCCATTCAGTAGCATTTAATTCAAGGTTTTGAAAACCTGAGTTTCCTAAAGCATGTTTTACTTGTTGAATTTTATGTTCCATATAATTAGGATTCACAGATAGTACGTTTTGTTTATTTACTTTGGTAGTTTTCCGGTCAACTTCAATTGGATAAAGAGAAATGGATAAAAAATCTGGGTGCACGTCTTTTTTGTGCCATTCTCTAAGAAACAAATTAAGCTTTTCTTTTTCAACATCCATCGTTAAGCCACACCCACCTACTTTAGCTCTTGGAATAATATCGTTAATCGCTGTTTTCAAATAGCTAAATAGCTGAAAATATTCTTCAAACTGTTTGGGATCGTGTCGCTTTGTTGTCTCTGAACGTTCTTTTTCTTGTTCCTGTATGGGATCAATTTCATGACTCCAAATTTCAAAATACCAACTTTCAACCTCTTCAACGCTATATCGCTCGATGCAGTTGAAAAGAAACGCTCTAATTAAACCTCTCCAATCTTCTGGATTTTTTTCACTGCTTCTTTGCAAAAAAAGCGAGTCATTAAATTTTTTAGAGAGGATTTTTGGCTTCGGTCCTAATTCTATAAAAGGTTTCAAGCGATGATTCACTAAAAAGTCTAACACCTTGTTCACATTAGAAAAATTATAGCTGACCTGTTCAGTTGAATAGTCTTCAATATGCATCTCATCGCTGAACACCCCCCAAAACCTTCCATATGTAAAGCTCAACTCTTTTTGTAAAAGCGCTACTTGTTCCTGCATATCTGAGCTTAACAAATCGGTTGCGTATCCTAAGTTAATCATTTTATTCCAATACTTAGTAAAGGCCTGAGCTTTTTCTGCTTTAACCGTATATACTTCTTGCACTGAATTTTCAAGGAGATCAAAATGAACTTGAGACGCTGCGTTAGTACGTAAATAGTGCTTTAGTTCTCTCACCGTCTTCTGTGTGTCCTGTGCTTCCTCCACTATAATCTTTGTTTCTTCGCTTTTCTTATCTAAGAGCTTCTTTTTTCGATAATCGATAGGCTTTTCATGATAATGCTCTGTAAAAACACGATTAAAAGCTGCTAGGTTAGGAAAGCCATTATCTAAAGCAATTCGCGTAATTGACTTATCAGTTAACGTTAATTCGTTAACTGCATAGGCTAATCGAACTTTATTTACGTATTGAGAGAATGTCTTGCCTGTTTGTTTTTTAAAAAACTTAGATAAATAGGGAACAGTAATATACTGAACGCTTGCTACTTCTTCTAAAGATAGCGGCTCTCGAAAATGTGCTCGAACATATTCTAATATTTCACTCAGCCTTTGACTATTTCCTTTGTCTACGGAATCAACATCAACTAGTAAACTCTCTTGCTTCTCTAAGTAAAACGATTCTAACCTTGAAACCAATTTAAGTGTTTTTTCTAACACCTCCACTACTGACGAATGAGGTTGCTTTAGATAAACAGATAGTAACTCTTCAATGATTAAGCACAGCTTTTGGTTTTCTTTCTGAGGATTTTCAATTGAATTGCAGGTAAATTGTATATTTTCCTGAGACAATAAAGAAGATAATTGGAGGTAATTAAAATGCATGATGCTAAACAAATTATCTGCATTGGACATTAAAGAATGTGGTTCATTAGAATTCACAATGAGGAAATCCTGCTCGTTTAATTGATACAGTTTCTCTCTAACTTTGACATCTAACGTTCCCTTCACAACATAGATTAACTCAATTTCTTTATGTGCATGATTCAAAACGCTTCTTTCTTGCATAGTAAAAATATCAATTAGTTTTAAATCAATTGGCTTTTGCAACGGTTTAGTGCTAATCATAAGATAACCTCCAGCAAACATCTTTTACATCCTTTTATCGTTTACATGTAAGAGAGAAACTGCTTTCTGAGCAGTTTCTCTGCATTTATTATTATGAATCTATTAAGCTTTTTAAGAGCTTTTGATGATTCTTAACTTGCTTTATACTATCTACTTGGGCATAGTCTTGAATATGTCGATTCCCTTCATATTCGCTGTTAATATATCCATTATACCCAGCATCTTGTAAAACTTGAACAATATCCTTATATGGTATACTTGGTTCTTTCAAATCAGATGTAATATCGTAATATTTTCCGTGAACATGCATGATATAAGGAATATAATCCCTCAAAATGTTTGGATCTGTATAGACCAGGTGTCGAGCAAACTCAGCGTAGTTACGATCAACTTCATTTGCATTTTTCATTGCTTGTACGTTTGCTAACGTTTCATCTTTATCCATCCCTTGTGCGTATCTTTCACTCACAAATTTAATAATCTCAGGTGTTCCACCATCTCTTATATACCGTTGCTCCATAACCGGCGGAATTTCTTTTACAAAGATTCCTAAATCAGGCATAATTCCAAACCACTTTGTTCCACTGTCAGTGATGTAGTTCATCCTTTCCTCAAACCACGGGGTACCAAACGTAAATGGTGCATGAACTTCGAGCGCTATTTTCACTCCGTACTCTTCTGCGTACGGAAGACTTTTTTGAACAACCTCAAGAGGAGTGGAAACGAGCGTTCTTAGTATCGAAAACCCTAATTTGTTAGCTAGTTTTAAATCTCTTATCATCATCTCTACATTTTCTTCTAAGGTGAGTGAACGATTTGCAAACAATTTATTATCTAAAAATGCATCATATGCTACGGGTTCTACTTTATAATGGTCCATCCACCCAAACCAAGTATCTACAAATTCATCCGTTACCTTTGGAAATCTTTTTATCATTTGTTCAGGTAAAAGCTCAATTCCCGTTGCACCCGTCTTAGATACCTCTGCAATGCATTGCTCAAGCGTTAGTTCTCCTTTATAAAACTCTTCTTGATAGCTATATAAAGAAACACCTCTTTTAATAAGCCCTTGTTCCCCCATATTTATCCCTCCAAATTTCTATTATCATTTTAGTTAGCAAGTACAAGTTCCTTTGTATCTTCTCCTATATTCGGCCAAGGCAAATATGAAATTCGCAAGCTTATATTTACAGTTATTTCATGTGCACCTTCTGTTAATCCACCTTGTTTAGCAACGAATAATCTTGCTTTTTCTCCAAATTCCCAGCGATTGTTAATAACGGTTGGTAGCTCTTCATAAGGAAATTCTCCAGTTTCTATTTTAAACACCAAATCCTTATGCGGAATCTCTACTTCATCAATTTTTAAATCAATGCTGTTAATAAGAGAAAGGGCAATTCCTCTATAATAAGGAATGCGTAGCTGAATCTCAAAACCAATTACCTCATTGTTTTCTTTCACATTTTTAAAACCGTCTTCACAAATCATGTATTGTTCAAACATTAACCGTTCCTCCCCATCTACACCATATGCTAGGTTATTTCACATTTGCTTCTATCAAACTTTGTAAACGCTTTAGAAAAGTAGCAAAGAATTGAAAAGCATCCCTTATAGATAACCTTGACTACTTTGCCGTGACAACAATCGATTTCTCCAAATAATATTCTTATTGTTATATTATTACTCCATTCACTCAGTCTTTTCCTATCTTGATTTTAGAGATTGGCTGAATACTCTTGGTGAAAAACATGGTCAACTCTTAGTAAGGAAAGTACTGTTTTAAATAATTTTTACTTAAATTAATAGAGTCTTTTCTTGCTTTTAAAGAGCTTTCAAACGCTTTATCTTCAACTTCAATAACTGCATAGCCGAAGTAACCAATATCAGTCAACGCCGAGATATATTTCCCCCAATCAACATCACCAAGCCCTGGAAGCTTCGGAGAAATATATTCAAGAGGGGTTGCCATTACGCCCACCTCATCCAAACGATTTTTATATATCTTAATATCTTTAAAATGGACATGGTGAATTCGATTTCTAAATTCATAGATTGGCTTTATATAGTCCATTTGCTGCCATACAAAGTGAGACGGATCAAAATTCAAGCCAAAGTTTTGATTCGGAATGAGCTCGAATACTTTTCTAAAAACAGCTGGTGTTGTCATTAAATTTTGTCCACCTGGCCATTCATCTCCAGTAAACAGCATTGGACAGTTTTCAATTGCAATTTTCACCCCTAGCTCTTCCGCAAATTCAACAATAGGCTTCCATACTTCTTTTACAACAAGTAAGTTTTCTTCTATTGTCTGATACTGATTTCTTCCAATAAACGTATTTACCAAGTTAATATCAAGCTTATGAGCCGCTTCAACACACTTTTTGATATGAGCAATTGCATGACAGTTCCTTTCTTCATCATCACTTAAAGGATTAGGATAATAAGCAATAGCTGAAATACGAACTCCTTTTGCCTCGGTATAATTTTTAATATAGTCTACATCTAAAAGATCGACGTCGATATGCGTTACTCCTGCGTATTTACGAAGCGCTTTTCCTCTTGGCCAAGCACAAAGTTCAACGCAAGAAAAACCATTATCCGCTGCAAAATCAATTACTTCTTCAAATGTACAGCCATTCAAAATTGCACTGTTAAAACCTAGTTTCATAAAATAACTCCTCTTCACGTTTAATTTTTCACTGTATAGTAGTGGTAACGCTTTTTATAGCACGTCATCGCCTTTATCCATACGTCGATGATGCGACTTTAAACTGACTTTTGTTTTCTTTAAAAAAGATTGGCTGCTGCTTAGCGGCTGATTCATAAAAATGATCAACTATATTCATCATATAAGCACCGTGTTCAGCTGGAGCCATTAAATCACCTTGTTTCTTAATGGCACTAATAAAATGCTCAAATTCATTCATCAATTTATGTGAAGTAGGAAGCTTAGGCAAAATATCTACGCAAGTGTCTAAAACTTCTGAGTAAATTTTCAACTCTCCGTTGATAATCGTAGCTCCTCCTTTTGAACCGGCTAATTCAATAAACGTTTGATCTTCTTCAATATTAGACGCCCAACTAAAATCAAAATGAATAGTGGCGCCTCTTTCAAGACCAATAAAGCCACTTGCGCTGTCTTCTACGTTAAAGATACCTTTTGGATTTCCCTGGTAACCATTTCGGTTACGCGTTGTGGTTTGATTAAAGTGATGATGAATGGCTCCTGAAACGTATGATGGATTAGGCATTCCCATCAAAAATAGTGCCAAATCTAAATAATGGACCCCTAAATCAATCATAACCCCCCCACCTGCTACTTGTTTATTTGTAAACCAAGTACCTCTGCCTGGTATCCCGCTTCTTCTAATCCATCCTGCTCTAGCTTTATAAATCTCTCCCAAGTGACCTGCATCAATAAATTTTTTTAAATAGACCGCTTCGTTCGTAAAGCGGTTATTAAGGCCCACCATCACTTTTTTTTTGGCTCGATTTTTCGCATGAACAATTCGCTGTGCCTCTGCACCATTAATAGCTAACGGCTTTTCGCAGTGTACGTGTACACCATGTTCTAATGCGTAAACAGCAATATCAGCGTGCAGAGAATTAGGTGTGCAAACGCTAACAAAATCAAGTTTTTCCAGCTTAATCATTTCTTCATAATTTTGATAGAAGCTGTCTGCTCCATATTGCTCTGCTACAGCTTTCGCCTGCTCGATATTCACATCACATACAGCTATAAGCTCAACATTTGGAATCAATAAGTAGTTACTTAAATGCTTTTTTATAGCGTTACTTCCTGCTCCAATCAATCCGTATCTTAACTTTTCATTTTTCATTTCTAACATCCCCTTTTGTCACACTAATAGGTCATTCATATATTTAATTGTGTAATCAATTCCTTTTTCACCTAATTCTTCGGTCCAAACAGATGAGTGAGGCTCTATGCTTAATCCTCCTAAATATCCTTTAACTCTCAGTAAAGAAACAAATGTTTTCCAATCTGTTTGATCCAATCCTGCAGGCGGATCATCAATTCTTATTCCATTGACAAGCAGTGAGCCTTTCAAATGTACATGCTTAAAACGCTGACCCCAGTCCACTGTCTCTTGCAGATAATCTCCTCCAAAGTAACGGCTATGAGATGGATCAAATTTAATTCCTAATTCCTTCAAATGACCGTGTACGATTTTCCACACTTCTGGACTGTGAACAAAATTACCTTTTCGACAATTGTAAGATGACACATCTACACCCTTTTGTTTCCCGTACTCGATTAACAGTGAGAAAAACTGAATGGCTGCTGTACAATTTTCATAGTAGGATAGCTCCTCCACATAGTTACACCCACATACGAAGTTAGAGCACTCTAACTCATTTGCTACATCAATTAGCTGAAAACATTTATCTAATTCTTCTTCAATGATGCGCCCCTTTTTGTCAATGCGTAGCGATTTCCATCTACCAATCGAACCAACATTAACGTTATAGGTTTTTTTATACTGCTTTAACTTCTCCTTTTGATCATAAAATGCTGACACATCTTGCCCTTCATTTATACATAGCTCAACAAAGCTAAGCTCTTTTTGCTGTGCGTATTGAAAGCTTTTTTCAACTGGTTTTGCAATGATACCGAGTTCAAGCATTAAAATAACTCCCTCCTTTGTTTTCCAATAATTCTTTTGTTATATATATCTTATCGAAGCTGAGTCAATCTGACTTTCAAACTCTTAATCAAAGGGGAAGCATTTTTAGACATATATATTTTTCGTTTTTCATTTCAAAAAAAGAGGTTAAAAATCAACGGGTGATTTTTAACCTCTTTTTATACTATCTAACTTTGATGATGTAATTCTTATTAAAGAAAGAAGTAGAAAAGGCCTTCTTCATTAAGATAGGTACGATGATACTTCCTGCTATGCCTGTAAAAGCAAAAAAACCACGATGATTAAATCCAAATAGAACATAACTTAGTGTCCCAATACAACAATCATACAATAAGACATTTGTAATTTGCTTTTTAGACACAGAAGTAATCAGTATTTTAGAAGGCTTCACAATGCGCATTATTGTCTTTCACCTCTCGTTGTTATAATGACTTTTGCTCAGCAATCGTAATTCACTTAATGTCACCCAACTACAATTCCTAAAAGAGTAGCAATTAACCAAGATATTGCGGTGAGTAAACCCGATGACATAATCTTCATACCGCACATGTCTAGTAAACTATCTACACGGGTTTGCATAATTGTATATGAATATGTATAAATGGAAAAAACAATTCCTAATTCCCTTGCCTTCAAGTGAAACGATTCTTAAATTGCAGGCACTGCAATTGGTATGACAACGCGACCAAAGTAATTTTAAATAACCATGTTGCTCAACAATAATGAACATCTCGTGTGTCCTGTTTTTACTACTTACTCAGTCATAATAGCCTCCTTCTTTTGTTAGTTTGTACGCTGAATGAACTTGTCATTCTAGTGCGTATCACAAATTTTAGAGGGGGAAACAACGTATTTATAAATTATGTTTCGTTTCGTAAAAATCCAGAAAAAGTTTTTAGCCCTTTACTTTTTTCGTGTTCTCTCCTAACGATAAAATGAATTTCAATAGGACCTTCTACTAATTGCTGAATATGAAAGCATTCATTTTTTCTTGTGTTAGCTAAACTTAAAGGAAGTGCACTTATTCCTAACCCGTTTTGAACAGCCTGCATTACCGCTTCTAAAGAATCAAATTCGATTATCTTTTTATTCTCTTGGTTATGTTTTTTTGCATATGCTAGAAGCTTCTTTCGATATACACAATTTAAATCACTGTTTACGATAAGCGCTTTTGATTGATGAACATTTTTATCAAACGAAACAATAGCTATGCTTTCAAAATAAGTATAGACCTTTTGGAAAGCAGTTGGCTCATACTTGCCGCTAATAAACATTCCATCAATATCTCCACTTTCTAACCATTTCATTAACACTTGTTCTTGAGCTGTTTTCACTTTAATCAAAACGGTTGAATAGTTTTCTAAAAAATCGGTAATAAGCTGTGGGATTTTACCTGCTGAAACAGTTTGCGATGCTCCAATTGTCAAGGTTTTTTCGCTTTTTTCACTTGCTAACGTATCTTTAACTTCATTCATTAAGGTTAAAATCCGATTTGTATAGTCAATTAGAATCTCTCCTTCTTTCGTTAACTTTACACCTCTATTCGTTCGTTTAAACAATGAAACCTCTAATTCGTTTTCTAATACCTTGATTCGTTGACTTACGTTAGGCTGAACATAACCTAGCTGTTCTGCTGCTTTTGAAATCGATTTGTTTTCTGCAACTTCTTTAAAAATCTTTAAATCATTGCTTTCCATATCCGCTCTCCTCTTTGATATTAGTTAAAATGATATCTGTATTATTTATAACTATTATACTAATTTTTACCGGGGAGATATAATCATTTCTATAGAAGGGGATGATTCACGTGGAAAATGTAAAAGATAAAGTTTTTATTATCACTGGAGGCGCGACCGGGATTGGAAAAGCAACTGCTATAAAGCTTGCACTAGCTGGCGCAAAAGTCGTTATTAATTATCGAAGTTCAGAAAAAGAAGCGGAAATACTGCAAAAACGTATTCAAACACTAGGAGGAAAAGCCATTCTTTCAAAAGCAGACGTAGCTAGTCAATCTGACGTTCGTAAAATGATTCAGCAAACTGTACACGCATTTGGGCACATTGATGGTTTAATTAATAATGCAAGTATCACCAGTCAAATTGCAATGAATGACTTACAAAAAGCTTCTGGTGAAATATGGGATTCTTTATACAAGACCAACGTAAAAGGAATGTTTCACTGCGTACAAGAAGCTGTTTCTTATATGAAAAAAGGTGGGTCCATTGTCAATATTGGAAGCGTCGCTGGAGTAACTGGAATTGGTTCATCTATTCCGTATGCTGCAACAAAAGCTGCTATTCATACAATGACAAAGTCCCTCGCAGTTACACTTGCACCTCATATTCGTGTAAACTGTATTGCACCTGGAGCTGTTGATACACCTTGGTGGACTGGGTATGAAGAAAAGATGTATGAGCTTGCAGGGCATTTACCGCTTCAGCGTATATCCTCACCTGAAGAAATTGCTGACAGCATTTTATTTATGCTCACTCAACCATCTATTACAGGGCAGGTAGTCACAATTGATAATGGACAAACACTTACCTAAAAAAGCTATGGAGACCTACTCCATAGCTAATCTTTCTTCTTAAATTCCTGTAAACGCTTGTTTTCTAGCTCTGCTACGTAAATATCTCCCTTGCTGTTAACAGCAATATCATGAGGGATTTTTAACTGACCTTTATTCTCTCCCCACGAACCAAAGCGTTGAATAACTTCACCGTTTGTATTTAACACCACGACTTGATGAGACCCTTTTCCTCCTTCTGGATATAAGCTGTTACCTCCATCCGCTACATAAACGTTCCCGTCATCACCAACCTCGACGCCAAACGGTCTTCCTAACTCTTTAGAATTCCAGCTATCAAGAAAGTTACCGTCCTTGTCGAACACTTGAATACGTGCATTATTTCGATCTGCAACGTAGAGATTCCCGTTTTCGTCATGGCTAATACCATGAGGTAAATTAAATTCACCGTCTTTGTTACCAAGCAAATTCTTTTCCCAAATGAATTTTCCGTTTTGATCAAATTTTACAATTCGGCGATTACGATAGCCATCGCTCACAACGAAAGATCCATCTTTTAATACAGTTACATCCGTTGGTCTCGCAAAGGTATATTCATCCATTCCTGTTGGAAACTTCGGAAGGACGTTTCGGATTCGAAGAGCCGCTTCCATATAAAACGGATAGTCCGACCCAAATGTACCTAACAGTTTTCCTTCAGGCGAAAACTTATAAATCTTATTTTGAGAAATATCCGTTATCCAAACGTTGTCTTCGCTATCAATTTCTAAGCCATGTGGAGACTTAAATAAACCTTTTCCCCACGTATCTCTGACTTCCTTGGTTTGAGCATCCAGCACGACAACCGTGTCTTTATTAATTACTTCATCATTTCCATATGTAGCCGTTGCTCGGTGAAGATAATAAATATTGTCTTTTGAATCAACTGCTACACCACTTGCTTCACCAGCTGTTTTTTTATCTTTTGCTTCCACAGGCCAAACGATATTGGTTTCATACATTTGTGGTATATCTATCGTAACAGGCGCTTCTTTATAGATGGTTTTTGCTTTGCCCACTGAAAAGAACAGTAGAAGTGAAGTGATTCCTCCTATTAGTACTAGGCCCGTGATGATTTTCTTTTTGTGCTTCATATTGTCTTCCTCCTTGCTTACTCCTTAATTAGTATAAGCAGTTTTCAACACTTTTTCCAAAGTCATAGGTTTGAAATTATACTCAGACCTAAGGCGTAGAAAAAAAGCATAGGGTTCAACCTATGCTTTGTTATTTTTATTCTTTTGTAAGCTCGCTTTCTGTCACCCACTTATGGTTTTTCACTTCTTCACCGTCAGTTGTAGACATATAATCGACCATGTATACCGTTGTTTTTTCAGCAGAATCAATCGTTGCTTCTGCATCTTCCATGCCTTCCATATGATTTGCTTCAAGAACTACTTTTGTTCCTGCTGGTATCTCTTTTTCACCCGCATCTTTTATTTCTTCTTGAATGACCCACTTATGATTCGTTACCTTCTCTCCGCCGTTTGTAGGCGTGTAAGATACCACATATGCTGTTGTATCATATGCACCGACAATGGTTGCTTCTGCACCTTTCATCCCTGGCATATGATCAGTTATCAGCGTTGCTTTACTTCCGACTTTATACGTTGGGCTTTTAGCTTCTTGTAAACCTTCTGGTACTTCACCTGAGCTAGAGTGATTCATATGTGCATGATCTTCTTCTTTTTGTTCTTGTTTTTGATTATCTTCTGAATTCATCTCTTTGCTCTCATCTTTGTTTCCTGCACATCCTGCTAAACCAAGCATTGCCGCTAGCCCAATCAGAAATAGTGATCTTTTCATCTTCATCCCTCTTTTACAATTTTCTCATTCGCTCACTAGTTTTTTACGAATGGTTTAACGATATACGTTTAGTGTAAAAAAGAAATGTGCAGATTTTATGAAGAAACGCAATTTAAGATGCGATTATTTATGGAACGTCCCATTTATATCCCACTCCCCACACAGTTTGAAGGTGTTGCTCAATTGGAAAGCCAGCGCTTCTAAGCTTTTCCCTGAGATTACGCATATGGGAATCAACCGTTCGCCCTTCAATTTCTGTGTCATAGCCCCAAATCAACGTAACCAAATCTTCACGAGGAAAGACACGATTGGGATGCTTTAAAAATAAACAAAGTAACTCAAATTCTGTTTTGGTCATTGAAATACTCTCACCTTCATAAATAACTTCTCTGCTTTCTTCGTTTACGTGAAGCTCCTTATAGGAAACCTCTTTCTTTTCTACACCGGTTCTTCTCAATACAGCCTGTATTCGAGCCAGTAACTCTTCTTCACTAAACGGTTTTGTAATATAATCATCCGCTCCGCTATTTAAACCTTTTACAACATCCTCCGTTTGATCCCTAGCAGTCAGCATAATAATGGGGACTCTAAACTTAGCTCTAATTTCATTACAAACTGTCCAACCGTCTTTTTTAGGCATCATCAAATCGAGTAGTACTAGCTGAATCATTGGGTTGTTGTTTAGGTGCTTTTCTACCTTTGTAGAATCTTCACACTTCATGCATGAAAAACCATGTGGAGCTAAGTACAGTTCTAATAAGTCCAGCATTCTCACTTCATCATCTACTAATAAAATCGCAGTCATATTAACGCTCCTTTGGCAATGAAATCCTCACGGTTGTTCCTTTTTCTACTATGCTTGTCATCTCTACTTTTCCACCATGTGCCTCTACAATATCTTTTACAATCGATAACCCTAAACCATAGCCTCCATTTTTTCGAGACCTTGATTTATCTACGCGATACAATTTATCAAATACGTATGGGACGTCTTCACTTGGAATTCCCACTCCGTAGTCTTGAATAGACAGCTTGACGTGTGAATTACCTTCTTCAACGCTCATTAAAATCTTTTTTGTTTCAGAATACTTTAAGGCATTATCTAAAACGTTTGTAATGACTTGCATAAAACGCTCCTCATCAATTAGTACGTTTACATGCTTAGGACAATTTAGTTCAATATGGACATTCTTTTCACTTAAAGCTAATTGAAATGCTTCACAGATTTTTACTAAATAAAAGTGAAGTTCAACTTTTTGCTTTTCAATGAGAAACGTATTCTTATCTAAACGAGCAAGCTGAAATAAATCTTTTACAAGTTTTGAAATTCTCGCAGCCTCTTCTTCAATAATCCTTAAATATTTTGTTCGGTTTTCTTCACTTGTTTCATGACGCTTTGCCATATCTGCATAACCTTTTACATACATCAGCGGCGTTTGAAGTTCGTGCGAAATACTGCTCAAAAACTCGTTCCTCTCTTTTTTTAAACGCTGCAGTTCATTGGCAAGCGCTTGAATGGATGTTCCTAACTGCCCAACCTCATCCCGAGAATGCGCCCCCAGTTTTACCATCAAATGACCTTGACTAATCTTTTCTGTCGCATGCTTCATTTTAACTAAAGGTGCTGTGATTAGCTTTGATAAAGCAAATGTTGTAACAATCGCGAATAAAATGGAAATAACACCAGCTATGTAAAAGTGATGCTGGAGGCGATCAATCATTCCTTTGATATCTTTCGTATCTTTAAACATATACACTGTACCAACTTGGCGTTCATTTACTTCAATTGGAGAAGCTGTTGCAATATAAGGATTTTGTTTCCAATCTCTTTGCAAAATCTCCCCTTCATAAGGCAACTGTTTATCTCTCCACTCATTCACAGCCTCTTTTGCTCCTGTAATAAGAGGAGTTGAAGAACTCAACACTTTCCCATTTATGTTGGTAATGACAACATCCGTATCCGTCTCTGACTCCATCAATGCAACGTGACTAAGCGTTACGGGATCACGATGTTGCTCTAATACTTCTCGGTGACTATTTCCTCTTACTCTCAAGCTCTCTAACTCTTCTGAAATACGTGTGTTCGCTAATCCTGTATATAAATAGAAAAATAAACCTGCTTCAATAACCAAGATGAAAACTAAAAACAATAGTCCCAGTTTAATGGATACTTTATTCACTTCTTTCACTTCCCCTGTTAATGTACATCTATTATAAAGGATAGATATGAAGAAAGTGTGCAGATACCCCTTCACAAAATTTGTTTCTATTCACCTTGTTAAAATAAGTACCAAAGAAAAAGAGATACCAATCATAGAGTTGGCATCTCTTTTTCTTTATTATTTAGTAACCTCTTTAATTGCTGCTACGAAACGTTCTGTAATTTGTTGGGGACGCGTAATCGCTCCTCCTACCACTACCGCATGTGCTCCGTACTCTAAAGCCTTTGCCGCTTGCTCAGGTGTAAGAACATTTCCTTCTGCAATAACGGGTACATTTACATGAGCAACAACTTCCTTAAGGAATTCAAAATCATGTTCGTATAGTTTTTTATTTAACGTTTCCTTAGTATATCCGTATAACGTCGTACCTACGCAATCAAAACCTAGAGCTTCAGCTCCTAAACAATCCTCTAATGTCGCACAATCTGCCATCCATTTTTGCTTTGGGAATCTGTTTTTTAATTCTTTAATAAAATCTTGTAACGCTACACCGTTAGGTCTCAAACGATTAGTAGCATCAATTGCAATTAACTCTACCCCTGCTTCAACTAGCTGCTCTACTTCTTTTATAGTAGGTGTAATATAGACCTCTGAATCCGGATACTCTCTTTTTATAATTCCTATCATAGGTACTTTAATGGCCATTTTAATAGCAAGAATATCATTTATTCCGTTGGCACGTATTGCCATTGCGCCACCTCTAGTAACGGCATCAGCCATTTTCTTCATGATATCCGCACCATATAACGCTTCGTCTTCTAATGCCTGACAAGACACGACTAATCCTGATTTTATCTTTTCTAACATTTTTTAGAAACCTCGCTTTGTTCACATTTTAAGATCAAACCACACTCAAACATTCGATTCCAAGGGGCAAACGTTTGAACATCTACACGGGTGATTGTTTCAAAACTGTGATGAATTAATAATTGATAAGCATCCCTTACTCTCTTATTACGCTCTTTATTTACTAACGCAACTTTATCTTTCAAATTAAAATATGTAAGGTTATGTAATGGTAAAAAATCCTCTACCATCTTCATACGCACTTCTGCTTGATAAATATAATCATCAATAATGTGATAGATAATATTTTCAATAATCTTTTGCTTGTTCCCTTGTAGTCCAAGTACGCCTTGACAAAGTGTTGTACCAAGCGAATTACAGTTTGTATTCCATCCTTTATACGATAAAAGTCTGTCTAATAACCTCTCTTCATCAAGCAGCGTAATCAGTTCTTTATCTCCACCATTGGCATACGCACAATCTGCCACAATTACTTGTTTTCCTTGATTTAAAAACTGCTTTATCTGATCTACAAAGGTTAGTAGATGCCTGAAACTTGTATATGTAATATCTTTATCGCTCTGGTCCCATGATTCTTGCATTACGCGCCCGGGGGTATTGTAAGCTAAAATGATATCCGCTTCCGTTGCCGTCTCAGCTAGCTGGCATCCGGCTGCAAAAAGGTGTGCTTTTAAACTTTCTTGATAAGGTCGATCTTCGTACATTGGGATAAGCTGAGGCCCTAAGGTGCTGCTCCATATAGGATAAATTCGTGGGCGCTTTCCTTTTAATTGAGTATAAACACGAGCTAATAATGTTGCCCCTACCTCATCCGCTCCTGGATACATCTGTACATGTTGATGTAAGCGAAGCGCTTCAATTCCTTTCATAACTTTCGCTTGATCTATAGAGGTATAACCATATTCTGAACTGTCATCTTGTGGAATCGCTAAAAATGTAAGAGTTCCTTCTTTTACAAGCTTTAACATGCTCGTATTAATAGTAGAGTTAAAAGCTCTTCGCTCTTCATAGTCGTCTATATACTTTTTCGGAATGGTGTCAATAAGATTTTGAAGCTGTAACTCTTCGTCTTTTTTTAGATGTTCACGCTGCTTTTTATTCTGTAAATACGCCCTTAAGAAAATATGCTCTCCCCATTCTTCGTAATAGTCAGGCTCTTCATCACTCGAACTATATTTGGGAGTTCGCATAATCAAATTTGAAGCATAGATGAGTAAACCTGGATGCTCCTTGCGTAAAGAACGCAAACGCTCGATCCATAAAGTTGCTTCTGTATTTCTTAAATAATGAATTCGAGATGGCAATAGCCCTCCGTATATTAACATATCAATGCTTAAGATAATGGCTTCCACTTCTGAGGCTACGTCCGTTATCCATTTCCAAATCATTTCTTTATCAGCAGGAAGCTTCTTATAACCTAATGCTTCTTGAGGCGGTAAGAAAAGCTTAACCTCTGCTGAAGAATCAGCAATGCGTCTTACATAATCTGTATTACAAGGACGCTCATCAATTGGTAGATATGCAATGTTCACGTAACTTCTCCTTTCTTATAACAAATAACCTGCTAAAAATGCTAACTTCTCTTCATCATGTATTGGCGGCAATTCATGACCATACTCTGGATATATTCTTATATCTTTTCTCGCTGATAGATGTTGATAGAAAGCCAGAGTACCAGGTGAAGGGCAAGTAACATCTTTTAGTCCTACACCTACTAGAGTCGGGCATGTAATGTAACTTGCAAAATTTAAACAGTCTACGTAACTTAACGTTTTCAATACGTCATTTCTCGTTTTATGAAGCGGATCGTGCACTTGAAAGTAATGATTAATTTCTTGATAAGGTCCTTCTGTTGCAAGATTGATAGATTCATGAATAGCAGCTAGAAAAGGAATATCTACAAAGGCTGCACATATTTGAGTTTGTAAGGCCGCTGTCACTGCTGCCAAAGCTCCCCCTTGGCTACTTCCATCAACAAGAACGACAGATTTTTTTGATAGCGCTCTCAACACATCAACACTCCGATATGCATCCATATATACATAGCTATAGTAATAATCATCTGGACTATGTATCCCCAAAGTCATCCAGCCTGCAGAACCTCCATATGGATAACCATTATTATCTGAAGACTTAATGTTCTGACCGCGTACTTCTACTAGCAATATTGGAATGCCTTGAATAGCATATTTAAACATTTGATGTGGTTGCAGAGTATTCCAATTGTAGCCATGAAACACCACTGCTGCAGGTACTTTTTGAGTTGTTCTCTTTGGACGGATATATACAGCATGAATACGCGAATTTCGAAACCCATTAAAAGATACATCCGATACTTCAAGCCCTTCAATCCAGTACGCCCTTTTATTTACTTCAATATTTAACAATTGCTTTGTACTTTCTTCTATGCGCGTACGCCAAAACTCTTCAAAATCGGGCTGCCTTGTTAAGTTTGGTTTTTCGTTAACATTATTCGATTGAAAGAATGTAGAATTGTCCATCAGATGCCTCCTTACTCAGAGGTAGTCTTGGGATTACGAGTGATGAATTGCTTAGCAAAAGCAATCCCTCCTTTTAAACCAGCTAAATCTCCCAATGATGCAGGAACAATATAAGTGTCAAGCTCTTGAAGTAATGGGTGTTGTATGTAATTATTCATGTAAAAGTCAAGCTTTCTGCGAATCATCGGAAATAAGTGTGTCTGTTTCATTACTCCTCCCCCTAAGATTATCCTTTTAGGACTAAGAATGAGGATATAATTCATTAACGCTTGAGCAAGGTAGTCTGCTTCTATCTCCCAACCTTGATGTTGAACAGGAAGGTGATATGCTTTTTCATTCCACCGCTGTTCAATAGCTGGACCTGAAGCCAAACCTTCCAAACAATCTCCGTGGTAAGAGCACACACCTGAAAAGGAATCCCTCGGATGTCTTTTTACAAAAATATGACCCATTTCAGGGTGGCTCATTCCGTGTAAAATATCTCCTCCCACTACTGCACCAACACCAATCCCTGTTCCAACTGTCATATATATGCAGCTATTAAGACCTCTAGCAGCTCCAAAGGTATATTCACCAAAAGCTGCTATGTTTACATCCGTACTGAACGCAATCGGAATAGAAAAATGTTCTTTTAACATTTGAAGAAACGGATAATTCGTCCAAGCTCTTTTTGGAGTTGCGGTGATATAGCCATAGGTTTTACTTTGGCTATCTAAATCAATTGGTCCAAATGAACCTACTCCTAGCGCCTGCAAATTGTATGCAGAAAAATAATCGTATACAGCGTATAACGTTTGTTCAGGCCCTGTTGTTGGAAATGACGTATAGTCAATAATATCCCCTTTTTCATTCCCAACACCGCAGACAAACTTTGTTCCTCCCGCTTCAACAGCCCCTATTAACACGTAACTCCCTCCATTTACATAATGCTTTTTTGATTTACTTCCATTTCATTACTCTTTAATTCTTGTAATAGAACGTCTAATAAATAAAAAGAAGAAACCTCATTAATAGAGCAGCTAGCTCCGTTAATATCCTCTGACGCTGGAATTAGTAATCGCATATCTGATACATGGGAAAGAGGAGAATCTTGTTGGCTTGTAATACTGATTGTAAGTGCCCCTAGTTCTTTAGCACGCTCCATCATCTTTACTACATCTGTTGAATAGCCTGAGGAGCTCAACCCTATCACGACTGTATGTTCTCTCATTGCATAAGTAGACATCTCCATTTCGTATAAGTTTGAAAAAGCATCAGCTGCTATTCCTAGTTTCATGAACTTATACTTTAATTGTGTGGCAACAAATGCCATGTCATCTGCTCCGTATAAATAGATTTGCTTCACCTTTTTCAGCTGCTTTTTAAAGACTTCAACATTTTCAATTTTATAAAGGCTATCAAATTTAGCTAGCATATTCATATATGTTTGCTTAACTGCTGTTAAGCTTGTTAATTCTGAATGCTCATAAATTCTTGTACTAACCGTTGCCTCTTTCGCCATTAATCTCAGCTTGTTGTAAGATCCAAATTCTAGCTTCTGACAAAATCGCGTAATGGTTGCTTCAGAAACGTTAATTTGACGTGACATCTCAGAGATTGTTTTGTTTGGAACCGTTTCTAAGTTTAGGATGATATACTTCGCAATCATTTGCTCTCTTTTCGTTAGCTTATGACTATTCGACTCGATAATAGTTGTAATACTCTTTAACGGCTGTAACGCTTCTTGTAATAAGTAGTGTCGAAGTGCTCCAATCATTCCGGCATCATTTAAATTTCTTGCAATTTTAATTTGCACTTTATCTAATACAGCTGGCATTACGTCTTTTTGTAATTGTTTCATAATAAGAGGATATAAATAATCTTTTTGTGCAGTTATACCGCCCCCGATTATAATCATCTCAGGGTTCATCATATATGCTATTGTGGTAATCCCTTTTGACAGATAATATACCAACCTTTCAATCTCTTGAATGCAAATTTCATCGCCTTGACGGGCAAAGTTAAAAATACCTTTACCGTTTAATTGCTGTTCTGGAATCCCTTTTCGTTTGGCAACATTGTGAACCAATATTCTAGTTGATGCTAACTCCTGAAATTGACTTCCTTCAATGGGAATATATCCAATTTCACCTGCACTAAAGCTATGACCCGTGTGCAGCTTATTATCTAGAATAAAGCTACCTCCAATTCCCGTACCAACTGTTAGGCAAAAAATACTTTTAGCATCTTTCCCTGTTCCAATCCACGACTCTGCTAATCCAGCACAATTGACATCATTTTCAACTTCTACGGGCAGGTTAAAATATGCTTCTAATTCTTTTTTTAAAGGCATCCCCGTATACTCTGGAATGAGTGAAGAAGCGTACAGAATTTCCCCTTTTTTTGAGTCCACTTGTCCAGCTGTACTAATACATATCCCGCTAACGCTGTTTGTCTCAAGAAGCTGACTTCCATATTTTTTTACCTTTTCAATAATACGAGGACCGCCTAAGTGTGCTTCTGTTTCACATTCATATTTTTCTACAAACACTCCATCTTCCGTAAGCACACCATATTTAATTAGCGTACCGCCAATATCAAATGCTATAAATTTTCTCATTACCGATCACCTTCATTTCTAAAATCAGAACACTATCGTTCTGCTACTCTCCTCTTTTGACTAAAAGTGTTTTTATTTCCTTTGGCTTAAACGATATTTCTACGTCTGATTTTGCCTCGTACGTGTACATAATTTCATTATCAAAGTTTACTTCACTCAGTTCTGCGACATTAATTCCGAACGATAGCATTGTGGGTTCATTTAGCTCAGATGGATTAAACATTCGTATATAAAACGCACCTTTTCCTGCTTGCATAAATGATGAATGCACAATCTTTTGTGAAGACTGGATAAACAGCTGCTGTTCACGTTCATAAGCCATGGACTGTTGAGTAACAACTGATTGTCTTAACGCTCTTCCATTATTCCACGAATGATTATGCTCTCCCACTATTAAGGCGTACTCAAACTCATATTGACCTAAACACTGTGCACCTTTTACTTCAAAGCTTGGCCCAGCACCATTCCCTCTCGTTCGCAAATCCCGTCTAGATAACCATCCAACGCTTCGAATCATTGTTAAGAATACATAGTCCTCATCTTCTAACCTATCTACTTCATACTCTTGCATACCTCGATGAACAACTTGATGATCATTTGCGATAACACTAGAATACGTTGGATATTGGTTCATGATAGCCTCTTTATCTTTTGGCACATCTACCTGTTTATCTCGAATTGTTTCTCTTTTTCTTGCATCGAACGCTGTATCTGAATAGCTATAATCTGCTGCTCTAACTTGGAAGCCCACACGTAATTTTTGGTCCTTCGCTTGATTATGAACAGCTGTTTTAAAACAAATCTGCTTGTTGTGCTTATAGAGCTTTACTGTTGTAACTATTGTGTTCATCACATTGTGTTTACTTGGACCTGTTCTCTCTTTATTTAATGAAGCGGGTAGATTCATTTCATAATGAAGCGTGAGAGACTGATAGTTTTTTCCTTTTACAACATCTGTTACTTTTACTAGGTTAGCTTTACTCGTTTGATCATTAATAGGAGGTGAATAGTTGTATGTGTCTCCTGCATCAAGTGATGATATTAATTGATGTTGGTTATCGTATACCGTTCCCGTTTTACGATTTTCAACTTTTAGCCCCCTATTATCCCAAGTAATGCGATAAAATTCATTCTCAATAAATGTCTCTTTGGAGTCCGTAATGGTCTCTTGGTGAGCAACCGCTCGTTTAATTTCCACTCTTTTTGTCTCAACACCGTTAAACTCAAGCATGAATAAGACATCGTAGTATACATATTCACCGTAGTGTGGCTCTGCTAAAATATGCCGAAAAAAACCTTCTTTTTGCTCTCTTTTTAATAAATCAAACGATAGTTCTTTTTCATTATAAAACAGTTTAATGGCTCCCAAATCTTGTGTTGCTGGAATTTTTATTTGAGCATATACAGGATACACCGCTGCAAACGGTAGATTATTTATGCAATATAGGTACGAATTTTCAACCGTTTCATCTAAAAATTCAAATGGATATTCATTATTTAATATGTCTTTTTTAAACTGTTCAATTGCGTGAAGTGCTTTTTGAGACCTAACCTCCATTTCTGTATGAACTGCATCAATGCTACAACCACAGATGCTATCATGAGGTTGGTTTTGTAGAATTAACTTCCAAACATATTCCATAAACTGTTCTGAGTTTGTATTTCCATTAGTCCAAACGTTTAAAGCTTCCATAACACTGACAGCCTCGTCTTCACAACGTTGATTATCTCTTTTTAAATAAGAACGAGTCGAATAGACGCCTGGCAGAATAAACACTTTAGATGGATTACGCTGCTCTTCGTAGATCCTCTCAGAAAACTTTTGGCCCTCATACGTTTTGATATAAGCTGACATGGACGACTGCTTAAACGTAATATCTTGGAATTGTTCATTTAATTGAGCAACTCGCTTGTCTAGGTTCTCACATGTGTAAGTATGATCTGCTCCGTTCATCAATAAGAGCTTTCCTTGTGTCACATATGGCTCACTTCTTCTTATATAATCATCGGTCTCTTCAATGAAACCTTTATGTTTTAAAAATGTTTGATAATATCCTTCTTTTAATGGCAAAACCACTGTACGAACAGAACTTCCATCTGCTCCAACCCATTCATTTTCTAATGTGTTTGACACAGCACCTCTCCATATAAGGGCAAAAGGAATATTGTAACCTTGGAAAATTTGCGGCATCTGACTATTATGACCAAAGGTATCTGGAAGATAGCCAATTTTATAAGTTGACCCAGACTCTTTTGCTTTTTTAATGCCAAGTTCCAAGTTTTTTATTATTGATTCTCCAGATACTAAAAATTCATCTGCTAATAAATACCATGGACCTACTTCTATTTTGCCATTTTTGATATACTGAAGCAGCTTCTCATACTCCGCTTCATTTACAATCTCTTTAAAGTCATCTAAAACAATTGTTTGCCCATCTAAAAAAAAGGATTCAATCTGTCCCTCGTCAAGAAGTCTTTGAACATATCTCAAACCGTTTCGAAGCTTATAGCGAAATTCTTCAAACGTTTCATACCATTCACGATCCCAATGCGTATGGTTTAAAATGTGTACTTCTTTAATTCGATTCATGCTTTATGCCTCCATATGTTCAAGTAACACTTTTATATACGAACCATCAATTTCGTTTAATGGAATATTCGCTTTTAGAGAATAAGCGCAGGCCATTCCAGCAGCTTGGGCCATACTGCGAACAGTCGGCTGAATACGCAAAGAAGCCTGCATAAGGAATGTACTAGAGATATGACGTCCTACTACTATTAGGTTACTAACCTCATATGTGATAAGCGATCGGTACGGAATTTCGTAATACTCACCTTTTGTATACTTCGATTCATTTACATACTGATTCCCTACACTGTGTACGTCAATATACCAATCACCTTGTGCAATTCCATCATTAAAGCGTGCACGATTTACATAGTCTTGCTCTGTTAATACGTATTTTCCAATGATACGATAAGACTCTCTAATTCCCAGCTGCGTCGCTTCCTTTAGTAAATACGCATTAGAAAATCCAGGGATATATTTTTTCAAGAAAGCGGCCAAACGATGGATCATTTCACGGCCTTTAGTTACCGCTTGAGATCGCAACATGGGGCTAGTAGTCTGAAAAACACCTGGGATATGAGGGCAGTTAAATGACATTACCGTTGGTTTTCCAGGCTGCGTAAATGCTTGAAAATATCGGAGGTCCTCTTCTACTAAATCCCCTGCTTCGTATGCGCTTTGAAAGAGGGGTTCTAAGACGTGGCCCTTACCTGGTACCATCGCAATTTCAAAAAAACTGGCGTTTTCAATTTGACAAAATTGTTCGTTTTTTGATAACACATAGTGCCGCAATGTTGGAATGTCTATTCCACCCATTTCAAAACGAAAAGATATCTGTTGATTTTGTCCATCCACATTTCCAGCTTCCACTCTTACTCCGGCACTTCGAGATAACATAGCATCAGCAGTCGCATCCACGAAAGTTTTTCCTTTTATTGCGACGAGACCATCACATGTATTGACAATAATGTATGAAATGTTGTTATTTTCTTTCAGGCAGTCAATATAATTGGCGTCATACAATATATGCCCTTTTCGTTCTATAATCAACTGCTCCAAAACATAGCTCAGGGTTTCTACATTAAACCAACTACATGCTGTGGTACCATCACTCGTGCTGATATTTTCTTTGTGCAGCCTTTCAATAATAAGCTGGTTCACTCGTTGACTTTTTACATAAGTCGGCATCATAGGTGATACTAAGGCATTAGTTTGGGTTCCACCGAGGGATATCATTTTCTCGACAACAAGGGCTGTAAGCCCTTCTTCCAATGCAGCGATAGCTGTCGCAGCACCACCTGTGCCTCCTCCAACAACAACACAATCAACTTCATAAATAACAGGAATAGCCCGATTAAAAAACATAATTTGTTTCAATACGTTCAACCCTTCCCCTGATTTAACTATGACAACCAAAAGTGTATAGTGTAGTTTACCTCCTTACCCTTTTACAGCTCCATCCGTTGCTCCAGAGATAAAATACTTTTGAAGCCAAATAAAAATCAGCAATGTTGGAAGCGTAGTTAAGATTGAAGCAGCGCTAATTAATTTTAAATTAGATCCATCAAAATTCTGAGATAACTGCGCTAATCCAATAGAGAGGGTGTACATACTACTTTCGGTAGAATTCAAAAGAGGCCACAAATAATCTCCCCATGTTCCCATAAATGTAAAAATTGCTAGGGTAACAAGCGTTGGCTTTACCAACGGCAAGGCGACAAGATACCATACCTTCAATTGATTTGCACCATCTAAATAAGCGGATTCCTCTAATTCCTTTGGGATTCGCAAATAAGCTTGTCGCATTAAAAAGATTCCAAATGCCGTAGAAACTTGCATGACTACAAGACCTAGGTACGTGTTGCGTAACCCGAGCTCACCAGCTAGCTGAAATAAAGGAGCCATGTAGAGCTGAAATGGAACCATCATTGTAGAAATAATTAAAGCTAATACTATACTTCGTCCTCTAAAGTTCATTCGAGCTAGAGGATATGCTGCCAAGCTGCAAAATAAAAGATTTAATGGAATTGCTATTATGGTTACAATTGCCGTATTGATAAAATACGTACCGAAGTTAGCTTTATCAAATGCAGTTACAAAGTTATCTATGGTTGGGTTTGCTGGCAAAATGCTTGTATAAATCCCTTCTCCTGGAGATTTCAATCCCATCAATAGCGTAAGCATAAAGGGTCCAATTGTTAAGAAAGTAATTAATATCATTAATAAGTATAGGATGAATTTTTGAGACAATTTCGGTTGCATGTATGTCTTCTCCTCTCATTAAGCTCTTAAATCATCTTCACGTTTACTTGTTACCTTCATTTGAAGAAGTGATGCACCAATTGCTAGGATTAGCAACACAATTCCTGCTGCTGAGGCAATGCTTACATCTAACCTCATAAATTTCTCATAGATGTACATAACTAACGTGGTTGTAGCACCAGATGGTCCACCACCAGTTGTAAGCGCAATTTCTTCAAAAACCTTCATTCCAGCAATGATTGTCATCACAGAAACAAGCGTGAGAGAAGGCGTCAACATTGGAACTGTTATATGGCGAAACTGTTGAAAAATCGACGCTCCATCAATGCTAGCAGACTCATAAACATCTTTTGGGATACTTTGCAAGCCTGCTAAGTAAATAATCATGTAATATCCTAGACCTTTCCACACAGTGATTACAGCAACTGCAACTAGAGCCGTTGTTGATTGTACAAGTAAATTCGTTGGAGCATCAAACAATCCAAGTTTAACAAGAACTGCAGATACAAGTCCGTTTTGTGAATAAAGCATTTTCCACATTAGCGCAGCTACAACCATAGGCGTAATGACAGGAAGGTAATATAGAATTCGAAAGGTCGAAACACCTTTAATTTTCTGATTTACAAGAACCGCTAAGATCATTGGCAAAAAAACATTGAGCGGAAGAACGATAACTAAAAATACTAATGTGTTAACAAGAGCTGTCCAGAAATTTTTATCACCAAATAACTCTTTAAAATTCGCTAGCCCAACATACTCACCCGTACCTGCGATAATTTTATAATCTAATAAACTCCATTTAAATGCTTCTAATATCGGAAACACTAAGAACGTTCCTAAAATGATGATAGAAGGAAGCAAAAAGAGCCACGGGGATAATTGTTTCATGCCTACCTTGCGCTTTTTCTTCGAAATAACGTTTACTTTGTTATGTAATACAACGTGTTCTCTCTCCATACCCTACTCTCCTTTATAAACAAAAAAGAATAGCTTACTAGCAAGCTATTCTTTTTTCTATTACCTAAAACGTTACTTCTTCACCTGTTTCTTCAAACGACTTGTTCCACTCCTCAGCTAACTCTTTTAAAGCTTCTTTTGGCGTAACTTTCCCTTGCAAATTCTTCACAAAGATATTTTTAGTAGCTTCACGTAAGTCTGCACTGTTTTCCGTAGGTGGAATTAATACTTTAGAACGATTTAATGCTTCAGAAGCTTGAAGCATTCCAAATCCTTTTGGCGAATCACCAGGTTTTTTAAAATAGTCATCTTCTAAAGATTCTTTTGTTGATGGAAGAACGGTTCCAGCTGTTTTTGCAAATTCCAACTGATTTTCTGCGTTTGTTACAAACTCAGCTAATGCTACTGCAGCCTCTTTATTTTGCGTTTTCGCCGGTACGGCAAAGTTCATAACAGCTACATTAATCGGTGCTTTTTCGTTTTCTAATGGTTGACCTGCTTTTGATGCACTATATACTTCAGGAGCTCCTGATTCAACAGGGCCTAAAAAGGTTACCCCACCCTCCAAAAAGGAAATGTTACCTGCCATGTATAGTTCTTGACCTGTTTTCAATGAACCTTCAGCCGTTTCTTGTGGAATAATTCCTTCTTTGTACATCTTCTGTGTTACCGTGAAGAATTCTACTAAATCTTTATTATCTTCAAACGTCGCTTTGCCGTTTTCTACAATAGGTGTTCCGTTTGCTATCGATACCATCTTTTCCATGATAGTATTACCATCATTGATAACTGGATAGTAAGAAGGTTTTCCAGTAGCTTCAGTAATAGACTTGGCTGTATCATAAATACCTTTAACTGTAGTTGGCAGCTCCTTTACTCCAGCTTTTTCAAAATGATCGGCGTTATACCAAGATACTGTCGTTGTTAAATACCAAGGCAAAGCATAAAGTTTTTTATCATAAATCCCAGATTGGAGTGGCCCTTCGACAAATGAATCTTTGGCTTGATCACTTACCATATCATCTAACTCTAACAACCCGCCTTGTGCCGCTATGTTAGACATATAATGTGGGTTTAAATTTACAACGTCTGGAACATCATTTCCGGTTAAAGATGTTAATACCTTTTGTTCCATTTCATTTTGTGGAACATCTTCAATAATGACATCGACTTCTGGATGAAGTTTTTCAAAATTTTTCTCGATGTTATCAAAGTATGTATCAAATGGATCCCCAGATAAAGACGCTGTCCAAAGCGTGACTTCTCCAGATAGTTCACCTCCTGAAGGTGCTTTACTGCTAGCATCTTCTTTTCCACAGGCAACCATGCCTGTAGACAGCGCTACCACAATCGTCCCAACTAATAATTTGTTTTTTTTCTTTCTCATTATCCATTCCCCCTATGAATCTGATAGAAAGCGTTTTCTTTCTTTATAATACAAGGTGAATTGTAGAATATCAATACGTTTTCAAAATTATTTTACTTTTTTATATTTTTTTGAAAATTAATTTCTTTTCGGTATATATGTCATAGAATAAAAAGAGTGGACCTTTTAAATCAAGGCCCGCTCCCTTTGCTTACTGCTGATGATTCAGTGAATAGCTTACCCACATGTTCACTTGCTCTAGATCTTCTTTCATACGCTTTCCAACTGTTTCATTTATTTTTCCTTGGCTGACAAGTTCATTTATTTTGTCTAAGCCATCTCGAACAGCAGAGTCTACTGCTTTCGGGTTTTTCTTCAACAATTTTATAATCTGTTTAACCTGCTTCTCTAAATTCTTTCCGTCCTTACGATTTACTGCTCCTTCTTTTATATAAATCTCGTGAAGAGAACTCATCATTTCTTCTAACAGAACTTGAGATGCCACCAGAGGCTCTTCTCCAGGATTTACTGCCTTTTCTCGCCAAGGCCCTTTGCCAAGAGCATCTACAGACGGAGCACTTGCTTGTCCAAATGCAAACATATTGACACCTGATGTACCATGCTTAGCGGATAATACATCATCTACGGCAGCCATTTCGCTTAAATGGTGATAGAAAGAATAAATTCCAGTATAGTACATTGTTCCTTCAGGCATCAGCTTTTTACTATCTGTTACTGTTTTTTGAATACTGTTGAAATCATGCCCATAAGCCTGCGGTATGACTCCGTCAATATCGTCTTTCCAATCGCTAATCAGCACAGCTTCTGGTCCAGGTTCAGGCGTAGCTGTCATCATAAATTTCTTGTCTATCTTTTTCGATTGAGTGTGTAGCTTGTCTACAAACAAATTTTCTTTTTCTCTCAGCCATTCCTGCCACTTATTCCATTCTTCCTTATCCGTTACTGAGTCAATCTCATAAGGATCAACCCCAAACTTTTCTTTATATAATTCACGTACTGCTGTGCTAAACCCGTAGCTTTGATTAGGAGCGTGGTGTGGATAACGCATGTAATCAATGTTTAACCCTTTAATATCATATTTCGTTTGCATTTCTTTATAAACATCTAGCATGAACGTTTGAACATCAGGCTGTGCAATATCTAACCAATAATACTTACTTGCCGTATCTGGTGCTGGCTTTCCTGATTTATTGTCACGCTGAATAGCTGCCCATTCAGGATATTTGCTAAACTGGGAAGGAACTCCCAAACTAGACTCACCAACCATAAATCCATCTGTCCAAGCTTGAATAGTGAGACCACGCTTTTTCCCTTCTTCTATATAAGCCGCTAACAAGTCCTTTCCATACTTTTCATAGTCTCCGTTTTGAAAGCGAGGATGCTGTGCAGGAAGTCCATATTCCTTCATTGTGTCACTAGGGTAAATAGTATAGCCATGAAATGTTGTTTCAAGATAAACGGAGTTAAACCCCGCTTTCTCCATGCGATCGAGCACTTGCTTTACACCAGCCAAAGTAGTTTCTTCTGGACGATACCAAATAGCACGTTGCTCTGCTACATGAGAAGGAAGTGAATAGTAATAAGCGTCATATGCTAATTGGGTAGCTTGTCTAGTTAAATCCAATGCTTTCAGCGGGTTTTCTTCCTGTATCGCTTTGGCTTCTTTCAGCAAAGATTCGGCTTTGCCAGCAGCTTCTTTCGCTTCTTTCATTTCAACGTCTAGAAATTCTTCACCTGCTTTTTTAATTGAAGCATGAGCTTGTTCAATTGCTTTTTGACTTTGATATGCAAAGCTTTCAACATTTTGAGTGATGGTCACTTCACCCGCTTCATTAACCTCTACTTTAGCCCCTATGATTGAATGAGATGAAAGCCAATTAGCTCCTATGCCGTGTCCGCTCACCACAAAGCCGTTTTGAGGAATTTTAGAGTTTCCTCCCCCTAACTTTGTGACAAAACCATTTTCTACTGTGATTTCATAGCCATATTGATTCGTTTTTGTTGTATCACCAAACTTAGAAGTATATACAATTAATTGATCCGGTCCTCTAAACCCATCATATATTGCACCATCTGGATTAGACGCTTTTGTCGGATCAACAGAGTTAGACTTTTTATGCTCAATTTTTGCAACCGGTTCAAGAAGCGTAACTGTTTCACCATTTTGAAGTTGGTTCAAAAAGCCCTCAATCTCGGCTAATGTTTTTGCTCCAGTTGATAAAACTAGACCACCTTCAGGTATTTCACTATCTCCATTTGTTTTTTTAATTACTTCATACGTGTTTAGCCCTACTTTTTTTAAGACTACTTCTTTGCTTCCCATACTTGTTTCGGTATAGTAGCTAAACGCATCATTAAACAAAACTAGCTTATTTTCATTGCCTAGCTGATTTACTTGATTAATAGCTATGCGCTCCCCAGATTCATCTTGAATGGTTAAAACATTAACAGGCGTGACTTGGTTTTCAGCTGATACAGACGAAGACATCCCTAACGAAGATAGAACAATGGTTGAAACAAGAGCAGAATTTACTAATAGCTTAGACTTTGAACTCATGGCTTATCCCTCCCTGATTTGATAACGCTTACAAATTACAAGACTATCAAAATATTTATAAAATTATTTTGATAGTTTTTATTTTAATGAAATTTATTTTCTTTTTAAACCAAAAAAAATATTTTTTAGAAAAAACAGGTACTTCTACCTAATTTTACGGGTGACAAACCATGATTTCACATTTTCCTATAATGTCAACTTCATGGATTAACGCCGGTAACATAAAATGACTCCCTTTTTGGAATAGATATTCTCTATCACGATAGACTAACTTTCCTTCTCCATTAATAATACTACATAGCAAAAATGGGTCGGTTATCAAACGCGAGACTTCTCCATTAACTGCCCATTTATGTACAGAAAAATATTGGCTTTGAATAAACGTTGTGATTGTAATGTTTTTATCTCTAGTTACAGATATCGAATGGTTAAAATCGGTATGAGGAACGTTTGTAACGTCAAGTGCTTTCTCTAAATGTAATTCTCTTTTGTTTCCATTTTTATCAACGCGATCATAATCATAAATTCGATAAGTAGTGTCAGAGTTTTGCTGAATTTCTAATACGAGAGTTCCTTTGCCTAAAGCATGAATGGTGCCGCTTGGTACATAAAAGAAGTCTCCTGGCTTAACTTTAACTTTTTTTAAGAGCTGATCCCATTGACCTTTGGTAATCATTTCTGCAAATTCTTCTTTTGTAGCTGCATGATGACCATAAATGATTTCTGCTCCTTCTTTGCAGTCAAGGATGTACCAACATTCTGTCTTGCCCATTTCTCCTTGCTCAAAAGTTGATGCATATTCGTTTCCTGGATGAACTTGAACGGACAAATCTTCATTCGCATCTAAAATTTTCACTAGTAAAGGAAATTGATCTCTTTCTAAATAATTGAAAATCTCAGGATATTGTTTCCATAGTTCATCTAACGTTTTTGTCGAAAAGGAACCTTTTTCTATCGCCGAAGGTCCATGAGGATGAGCTGATATTCCCCAACACTCACCAACTAATTCTGAAGAAATTTCATAATTAAATACATCCTTTAATGCTGTTCCTCCCCAAATGCGATCATGAAAAACTGGTTTAAAAAAAATTGGTTCTCCCATAAAATAAATTCCCCTTTCACTAATAAAAGTGTAAATACACCCTCTGTACGCATGAATGTTCACGCTGAGTTTATTTTAGAATGATAATTCAGAAAATTGCAAGCGTTTTATTAAATAACTACTAGCAAGATACAACTCACTTTCATTAATTGGTTTGCTTTAAAAAGAGGTTTAGCTCTTCAACTATTTCATGAGAATGTGTCCAATGAAGGTAATGATGTCCGTTTAACATCACCACTTTATGATGATGCTGATTTGCAATTTCCTGCTCATAAAATGATTGTATTGATTTGCCGTTTTTTTCTTTCTGAAAGTTCTTAGCAAAAATTAAGACTGGTACTTTATTTGGAATATTCAAGGATTCCGTTTTATTTATATTTCTTTCTATCTCATTCATTTCCATAATGATGTTTTTGTTGTATCCTTTTATGCTAGTCTTTACCTTTATCATTTTTAACTCTTTGCTAGAATAAGTTCCTGGTTGAGTTATAGGTAAATAAGACTCATCATCACGTTCAACTACTAGACGAGCCACTCCTGTTGGAGCAGCAAATCGAAAAATAATTGGCATCGTTGGGGCCGCTTCACCAAAATACCTTAGCATCTTTGGGAACGTTGGATCAATGCCAACAATGGCTTCCACTTCATCAGGGTAGTGATTGGCATAATACATTGCATAAATGCCTGACACCGAATGAGGCATAAGAATATATGGACCTTGTATGTCTGCTTTTTTCAATGCACTTCTTACTTCTCCAATAATATTTTCAGCCGATCGTTCATCCTCTGTAAAATCACTCCAACCATAACCAAAAGGCTCCACAACTACGACTTTATAGGTATGTGATAACTCGTTCATAAGAGGAGAAAAATCAACAACTGGAGCAGGTGTTCCAAGGCCCGCTAATAATACAATTGTTTGTTTCCCTTTACCTTTTTGATAGATATGCATCTGCTTTCCTTTTACTTCTACAAGATCTCCTAAGGGTGGGTAGCGATTTTCTTCCACAACAGTTAATATTTGATGCAAGGTTATCCATGTTACACATACTATAGCTAAAGATATGTTTACTCTTTTTATTATTTTTTTTAACATATAAGCCCTCCTACGATTTAACTATTAATAAAACGTTTGAAGGCTCATATTGTTGCCAATTTATGTACTAGCGTTTTCTCTTTGAGCAAGCACCCGTAAACTACAAGTCCATAATGCTAAAGCTACAATAACCATTAAAGTTGCTCCCACTATAACGACCAATCGAATGGATAGTACCTCTGTTGCAACTCCAAACAAAGCCGTTACGATTATAATACATAGACTTTCTATCACTCCATATAAGCTTCCAACCCGCCCCATCATTTCAACTGGAATATACGTTTGATAAAATGTATAGAATGCCGTGTTCGCAAATGCCATAGAAAACGATATCAAGGCGCATCCGCAGGCTGCTATAAAAAATGTAGTCGAATTTGTAAATAACATATATCCTCCAGCTGTTAGTATGCTCCCCATGCCAAGGAGCCAAGGTGTAGGAATTTTTTCAACTATTATGGTGTTAAGAAGGGCACCGATAAGTACACCTCCACCAGCTATACTAACCAATAGTCCATACTCTCCCTCTGTTAGCCCTAGCTCTTTTAGTGAAAAAGCTGCTTCTAATGAATCTGTTGCCGTCATTAAAACGTTCATGAAACTAAAGAATAGATAAATACACATAATTCCTACTGCATGTCGACTAAAAGAAAATACCAAATGCCAATCCGCTTTAACCATATGGAAAAAGAACGTTTGAACCTTTTGTGTGGTAAAATCGTTTCTTTCTAAGTTTGGCACATACCACAGCAGGAATACCGAAATCAACAGCGCGACGCTGTTAATGTAAATAGCTAATGCTGGTGTACCAATCATCACTAATACACCCGCAACTGCCGGACCGGTAAAAAACGCTCCTGCATCCAAAAGGCTACGCATAGAGTTAAACCTCTTCCGCTTTTCTTCAGGTAAAAGTTTCGTCATATATGCCATTGATGTTGGCTCATATGCTGCACCTACGGCTGTTATAATTCCAACGAGTACATACATAGCTAAAATGGACGTTGACGAGGCTAACCACAAAATAAAAACAGTTTGCATAAGGTTTAATCCAATCATCAAATACTTTTTGTTTAAACGATCAATTAGACTCCCCGCCCATATATTGGTTAACATAGATGCTGCTGCTCTTACCATATAAAGACCAGAAACAGCTAGGGGTGAGTTCGTCACATCCAGAACAAGTAAATTCAGCGCAATGAAATAAATCCAGCTACCAATCCCCGATATGCCAATACTTGCTAAAAGTAACCCTCTCCCATATAATCCTGTCTTCTTCATTACTCTCTCCCCCTTTAGGGCATAAAAAAACTCGCCCCCAAGACAAAAATACTGTCTTGGGGGCGAGTTTTTATCGCGCTGCCACCCCAGTTTATTGACATGTCACCACATCAATCTCATCAGGTACAATCATACCTTAGCTCTGTAACAGGAGCACCCGTCATATCATCCCTTAAATGTTCCGATATGCCTCTCTGAGACTTGGTTCAACAAATTCACTTTGACCCGTTTTCAGCTACCGGGCTCTCTGTGCAAAGCTTATTTATTTACTCTTCTCTTCACCGTGTTTATTTTTTCTATATATTACCACAAACTATTAAAATATGTAAATAAAAAGAAAGAGCGAGACTTCTCTCTTTCTTTTTATTTATTCACAAGTGCGCTTTGTTTTAGCGTACGCTTTTGCCACACTATCGTAATACCGAGCGTTACAAGTAATAAAACCAGACCTAGTACAAACGGATACATAATTTGTACATCAAATAAAACGCCAGCAAGAGTTGGACCTAATACATTTCCGATACTCATATAAGCGTTGTTCATTCCCATAGCAAACCCTTGTTCATTACCGGCCATCTTCGAAATAAGCGTGTTTAAGACTGGACGAAGAATAGACGTTGCAAGGAAAATAATCAGCGAAATGACAAAGAATAAGCTATAGCTCCTTGTGAACAATGATAATAAAAACCCAAGTGCTGCCACGCCGATAAAAATGTTCAATACCGCAACTTCACCAAATGTGCGAACAATACGATCTACTAGAAACAACTGCACAATAACGCTAACAATTCCTGTTGCTGTAACCATTAAAGCAATTTGCTGCGGGGTAGCTCCAAACTGATTATCCAAAAATAGACCCAGCACTGACTCATACGCCATGAGCCCAAAGCTCATCACAAGAGTAATAACAAGCGGTATAAAATAAGGCATCTTAACAGAGCGTGCTAGTTTCAAAACCATAGACTCATTATCTTGAATAGCCGCTCGTGCTGCTGTAGCTTCTTCTGTTTCACTATTTTCTAATAACATCATTGAAAATAAAACAGCTACAAGAGATACAAGTGCTGAGACTAAAAACGGAACCTTCAAGCCAAAATCAGCTAAAAAGCCACCAATTCCAGGTCCAATTACAATCCCTAGTGACATAGCTGCTGAGACGAGACTGTTTCCTTTTGCACGCTGCTCCATCGTTGTAATATCTGCAACATATGCAAAGATTGCAGGAATAAGTAAAGCGGCACCCACTCCACCAATGACGCGCGATGCATAAAGCAACCAAATTGAATTGACTGCGTAAAAGATAAACATGGATAGCGTTAACCCAGCGAGTCCATATATAATCATTTTTCGTCGACCATATTGATCGGACCACTTTCCTGCAATTGGTGAAAAAATAAGCTGTGCACCTGCAAAAATAGCAATCATTAACCCTGCTGCAGTTCCTCCTTGATTAATTGACTGTAAATATGCAGGCAGGATTGGAATAATAATTCCAAAGCTTCCAACTGCAATAAACATATTAATCATTAAAATAATGATCTTTTTTCTTTGTTCTCCAGACATTCGAGCTGTCTCTCCTCCTATTGGAACACAAAAATAGCATGCTACATCAGTATACTTCATGTTCATTTTTTTCTACACGTAGTATAACTTATACTGCTAGACATGCTGTTGTCAATTAGATAATCTATTCTTTTTTTTCATATAATAAGCGGTAGCGTCGTTAAAAAACGAAGCGCTACCGCTTATGTATAATGGAATGTTGAAATCATGTCAATTTGCTTACTGTTTAATCTGTCTAATCTTTCTTTGAGACTGCTGAAACAAATAAACAAGGTAAGAATGTAATTCGAAGCGATCACCTTGAATGAAGTCACCAAACATTAACTTTTCCTGTTTTACCATTTCTGTTTCATCTCCTCTACTAGTTCAATTAACCATTAAATTTCCCAATCATTATGTTTATTTTATTAGCCATTCTTTTTCAATTAAATAATGTAATGAGAGTAATCATCTCTTCTGCTTTCATTATAAACGAAATCGCTTACAATGTAAAATAATGATATCAGAAAATTTAGAATAAACACAAAAAAGAGAACATAGTAACATGTCCCCTTTTTTCCATTTATTTAAACCAACCCTTTTCTTTAAAGCGCGTAATAGCTTCAATACGATTTTTCACTTCAAGCTTATCCAAAATTGTGGAGATATAGTTTCGTACGGTACCTGTTTTTAAAGACAGCTCTTCTGCAATTTCTTTTGTATTTTTGCCATCAGCTACAAGCTGAAGTACTTCTTTTTCGCGTTCCGTTAGCGGGTTTTCTTCCCCGTATACGTCATCCACAAGCTCAGGAGCATAAATGCGTCTCCCTTGCATAATACTGCGAATGGAGCTTGCTAGCTCTTCGCTTGGGCTATCCTTCAACAAGTAGCCGCTAACTTTTGCTTTTAACGCTCGTTGAAAATAACCAGAGCGTGCAAAAGTCGTTAAAATAATCACTTTGCAATCGAGGTCTTCCAGCTCTTCTGCTGCTTCTAACCCTGTTTTAAGAGGCATTTCAATATCCATGATGCAAATATCGGGATGATGCTGACGCGCAAGAGCTACTGCTTCTTCTCCATTCGATGCTTTCCCAACGACTTCCATATCATCTTCTAAGCTTAACAAAGACCCTAAAGCACCTAACAACATCCGCTGATCCTCAGCTATAACGATTCGAATCATCTCTCTTCCTCCTTTTCCACTTGCTTACGCACGCTCGGAACTTTCACAATTACTTTTGTTCCTTCATCTGATTGAATATCTAGCGTTCCATTGACAAACTCTAACCTTTCTCTCATACCAATAAGTCCGTTACCATGTTGCAAAGCATCTTTACTTGCAATGCCTTGTCCATTATCTTGAATGGTAATCATAATTTCATCTTTAGATTGTACAATATTGACTTCACAGTAAGAGGCTCTGCTATGCTTTACAACGTTTGTTACTGCTTCTTTTAAGCACATGCTTAAAATATTTTCCGTCAGCGGCGAAACGTTTGATAGAGCCAATTCATTATGAATAAATTCTATTTCAGCTACGCTAAGTATTTGTTCTACGCGTACTAGTTCTTCTTTTAATCGAATGCCCCTCATCTGAGACACTAGTTTACGAACTTCATTTAGTGCTGTTCTTGCGGTTTGCTGAACGTCTTTCAATTCTACTCTTGCCTGCTCTGGATCTTTATTAATCAGCTTACGTGCCAAGTCGCTTTTTAATCCAATTAGAGATAGCTTTTGTCCAAGCGTATCGTGAAGGTCACGAGCAATCCTCTGCCTTTCCTCCTGTTTGACCAGCTCTGAGATTCGCTTATTCGCATCTTCTAACTGCTCCTCTAAGCGCTCTCTTTTTTTACGGTTATAGATTGTAAAAGGGAAGATGATGACGCTCATATAAATGATAATCATAACCGGAAGTTGGCGAACAAACAGTTCTTCTTGAGCCACCATATTATAGTTTAGTGAAATTGCTGTACTCACTAAATGAATAATATAAAGCGTAATGAACGTAAGCCATTTTTGAACATTTCCTATGAAATAAGCGAGAAAAAAAGCAAAGTAAAAAGAAAAATAAACGTAGCTAAAAAGCGTCGTCATCGCGATGGATATACTAATGAGGAGGACCGTCCATACATAAATCGGCCAGCCTTTTGATATAAAAGCAAACCGGTAAAAAATAAAGAAGAGAATCGTTAACAAAATACCTAACAAAATGTCATTCATTGAAGAAGACTGAAAAACAAAATAAAAAGGCAGTAAGCTAAAAACTGTCCATATGTAAGGAGACATTCCCGTTATTTTTTGAAAGATCGTATCCTTTTTCTTCATGACGTAAAACCCTCTTTTACTTTCATAATTAATGCCATACGTGATTATCGTATCATAATCACATATGGCATTGGGTATTATTTTACATTTGCTCTAGAATATACAGCTACTCTTTTTTGTCGTTCTTCACGGCTAAATGTTTTTAAATGGTTAAAGCCAACAAATTTCTTTTGGTCTTCGTCCCATAAGTGAAAGCGTAGAGACTCTAAGCTAGTGCGAAGTGTAATTGTCGGTACGTTTTGAAGAGGCTCGGTATTATTATGAGCAGCTTCTAAGTTATAATTGGGAACACGAGGGCTCAAGTGATGAACATGATGATAGCCAATGTTACCCGTTAACCACTGTAGTACTTTTGGAAGTTTGTAAAAAGAGCTTCCTTCAACTGCTGCCTGTACGTACTCCCACTCTTCATCTGCTTCAAAATAAGAGTCTTCAAACTGATGCTGTACGTAAAATAACCAAACGCCCAGTGAACCTGAAATTAAGAAAATCGGACCTTGAACCATTAAGAATGACTGCCATCCTAGTGTGAAACATCCAACTGTCACAATAAGCGCAATCGCAATGTTTGTAACATACGTATTGATACGCTCAGCTCGCTTAGCTCCTTTACGATTAAAACGATTTGTAATCAAGAACACATAGATAGGACCTATCACAAACATCACAAATGGATTGCGGTATAAACGATAAGCAATGCGACGTGAGCGAGGTGCTTCCAAGTATTCGTCTACTGTTAAAATCCACAGGTCACCGATTCCACGCTTATCTAAATTTCCGCTCGTAGCATGGTGGATGGAATGGCTGTGTGCCCATTGGTTGTATGGGAACAAAGTTAATACTCCTGTAATGGTACCGAGAATTTTGTTGTAGCGTCGATTTTTAAAGAAAGAGTTGTGGCAGCAATCATGGAAAATGATAAAAATTCGAACTAAAAAGCCAGCGGCAACCACTCCGATTGCTAAGGTTAATACATATGAAATCGCTAAGCTTTGATAAGCAAGAAACCATAAAGCAAAAAACGGAACAATAGTATTAATCAGTTGAACGATACTGCTTTTCTCATTTGGCTTTTCATAAGGTGCCATTGATTGTCTCAACATTTTTTGTTTTTGTTTTTGTTTAATCATTTGGATTTCCCTTTCACATTCATAATTTATTTAAAATTATAAATATAAAAAGAAACCATGTGTAGTAGTACATGTCACATGACAAATATGACAAATGTCATATCGACGCTCAAAAACCCTTTCATATCATTATCATCCGTTGTGTTGGTATATTCTTTTATTGCTTGTCTATAAATCCACCAATCCCTCTTGAAGCTTGATGTTTCCTGTGTTTTATTCTTAACATCTTTTAATCATGTGAGCATTTTGTGATTGTTTGATTAAACCCGTATGAGCATTTTCATCCACCGTCATACCTTCAAGTTACTCGTGTTTAGTACACTTCCGCCTACTTCTATTAATCTTTTGTGTAAGATAGAATGTTTAAAACATCATTATCCACACTGCAAATTATATGACGAACGCATTGTGCAACTAAATTTTATTAGTTCAAGGAGTTTTCTATAATTATTAAGAACAGGACTATGAATTCTTTTTAGCAATGCTCAACTCTATTTTAAGAGACTTTAAAATAGGTTCGAAGCAAGGACAAGCATACAAAAGTTTTTTGAAACAATGAATATATATATAAAGAAAGGAGGTAATCAATATGAGTTACCATAAAGCAAAAAAATTCTCTGCCACTCAATATGGTAATTTGTGCTGTAAACAAGAGAATGCAACTAAGGTTTTATCAACAGGAGTGTTAGTAAGAAACCGGTCCACTCATTCATCTGTAGTTAATGTTGTAAATTTAAGCGAAATACCAGAGAAGTTTATAATTGAAGTTTGGGATTGGAGTTCTTATCATACCCCCAAAAAATTGTCTGTAAAAATCGGTCAAATTTCCTCCGCTACATTCCCTTATACTCTTGCTCCAAACAATCTAGCTGTATTCTTCACATTTCTCGCACCAGAATATGTAACCTTCTATGAAGTTCGTATCTATTATTCTGGAAGCAAGAAAGTTATTTTCAATGCATATGGAAGAACAGGATCTTCTGAGAGTTTAGAAGGTGAAACAATTCTTCAACATGAATTTACAGAGCTTAATTAGATAGAGCAAAATCAAAATTGATAGTCTTGGTTTGTATGGAAAGTGAATATTATTTAGATTTGCACTACTATTTAGTTCCCTGCCCCAATAACATTAAAACCTTCAAGTTCTACACGCACTACATCTGATTCACTGCTACCTGTGATATTTCTTACGAAAACAGTGTAAATCAGGAAACCATCACCTTTTGGCACATTATAATCTGAACCTGTAAATGTAAATGCTTCTGAGATACCCTCATATGCAGTTGTTAATGTTTTTCTACCAGAACATACTATTGAATCAGTTGCATTAACCCCCCCCCAACAACTATTTTCAAAAATAAAACCTTTCATCATTAAAGCTATACAAAGTTTTTCAAATCGATATATCCCAGTAGTACAAGCATAATAGTTTAGCAGGAATATAAATATAGTAGATTTCTTAGAAAGGAGGTGAAATATTGTCTGCTTATTATAAAAAAAGTCGTTGTTCTTGTTCTTATTGTTGTTCTTATTGTTGTTCTTATTGTTGTTCTTATCTTTGCTGCTGTGTAATTAAAGGTCCACGGGGGTTCCCAGGACCTCAAGGACCTCCAGGGCCTCAAGGACCTCCGGGTGAAAATTCTTTAACCACTTATGGTGATGCTGGAACAATAGGTGGTGCTATTCCTGTTTCTAATCAAGATTTACCATTAACCACCATGTTTGTTTCTTCAAATACTACCTTGGTAGCAAACCGAATAGTTATTCCTACATCAGGTATTTACGAAGTAGAATATACAACCAATGTCCAACTATACGAAAGAGGATCAGCAATCATATTAGAAATAGCAGTAAATGGAGGGTTTATAGTTAACCAATCTAGAACTCGAGCTGCAAATTACACATTTTTCTCCCCAGAAAGCCCCTCTCTCATTGAAATGGTTATGAGTCGATCCGTATTACTCAATCTAGCTGCTGGTGATCAACTTTCAATTGCTGTTTCATCGGTTGAAGGTTCCGTACAATTACTTGAACCTAATCTAAAGGTTATTAAAATAGATGACTAGTAAGTTTTATCTATTCTAATAAACTTAGTTAGCATAACGTTCCTGTTAGAAATTAAAAGACCGTTGGTTGGAATATACCAAGGGTCTTTTATATAACTCACGTTGATTATCCTTTTAGTTTTCCCCATGCTCTTACCAAGCATTTGAACCACTCACTCTTGCTCCTCCTTTAAGGTCTGATACCTCATAAGCATCTAACGCATACCAGATTGCTGAAAATGTATGAGGGTCTATTGTAAAGTCATCTTCAATGATTTCTCCTTGCTTGTTCACTTTGTATGTTAGGTCTTGTAGTTCATCGATTACATTCACACAAGCATCTGAACAAATGATTTTCTTGAAACGCTTGACCTTCTTTGTGCATTGCAACCTAGATCCTTGAAACTTCTTAGCTAACTCCATTCGAAAACCTTGCTGTTTAAAAAACTTGATAACCTTGGATTCGGCTGAGTCTGCCTTTATCCCCTCTTCAGAGTATTGCTACATGATGCTTTCGTACAAATCTCAGTTTAAGTAAATATCACCATGTACATCGGTAATTGTTTTTTCTGCCCCCCTTTGCATTCAATCGTCGTGTGTTCATCTACCCTCATTCCCTCATTTTAATCCCTACAGGAAGTTAAACAACAACTCCCCCACACAATAGCAACGTTTGCGAAACTATCACTTATAAGTGTTTATATACATTGTTTATTTAACAACATTTCTGTGCGGTTATTGCTAATTACCCCCACCCCGAATTCCTTGCATATTATTACTAACTGCTTAATCCACTTACTCTTGCTTGTTTCTTGAATAAAATCAAAACAACATTCACAAAGTAGTGGTCAAAAAAAAAGCCCGCAAGCCTTCTACATAAAGACTTCTGCGGACACTCATTGACAAATATTCTCTTCTACATTCAACTAACCTTTTAAATCGAAATGGCACTTGGCTGGCGTTTGTCATACGTAAAGACATAGCGGAATCCGCATTCTTTCGCAAGCGCTATTGCTTCGGAAATATGGTCGCCAACCGTTTCAACTTTATGAGAGTCAGAACCTACCGTTAGCAGTTCTCCTCCAAGCTCTTTATATAATTTTAATACCGCTTGAGAAGGTAGCGGTTCACCTAAGCTGCTTCGCATTCCTGAGGTGTTAATTTCAATGCCGATATTGCGCTCAATTGCTTTTGTTAAAATTTCTGTTAGCTGCGGCTTAAACTGGTCAAAATCATAATTTCCGTGCACTTTTATTGCATAGCGCTTCATTAAATCAATATGAGCAAGCACATCGATATCAGCATGCTTCACTAGATTGTAGAGTTCTTCAAAATAACCACCGTATACTTCTTCTACTGTTTTATGTTGTAAATATAAGCGGAGCTTTTTGTCATTGATGTTATGAACAGATCCTAGGATAAAATCTAATTGAAGCGGCTCTAATACCTTTTGATACTCACTTTTTAATAAATGCGGCTCACAAATTTCAATCCCTGCTTTGATAACTAACTTTCCGTCAAACTGCGCACGACACTCTTCAATATCTTCTATATAATGTTTTAAATTAATATGTCCATATGTAGGAGCAAGTGGATTAAGTGAGTAATGTTCTGTAAAGCAAATTTCGTTAATATTACGATGGATAGCTTCTGTGCATACCTCGTTCATAACCGCTTTTGAATCGAATGAATGATTCGTATGATGATGATAGTCCACAATGTACATGTTTCGTTCCTCCCATTCTTCTCCTGAAATCGTATCTTAGCAAAGCTTTCTACTTCTTACAATACTACCCGTTATATAGCTACCTTAACTATTCAAACTAGACAATGAAATGGAAATTTATAAATTCTTTTACATTTAACTATTTTTATATTAAACTATTTTCTGTAAAAGTTGAATGCATGCAAATTTATTTTCTTAAGACAAAATTGGAGTGGTAGTATGAGTTCATCCTTGTTGCAGCTAAACACAATTTTTATCAGTATCCTAATTGAAGCCCTTCCTTTTGTGTTATTGGGTGTATTTATTTCTGGAATTATTCAAATGTTTATTACAGAAGAAATGATGGCAAAAGCCATACCAAAAAATAAAGTAGGCGCTGTTTTTTTAGCAACTTTTATAGGCGCTTTATTTCCAGCTTGTGAATGTGGAATTGTACCTATTACAAGGCGATTAATGGCAAAAGGCGTACCGCTATACGCTGCTATTCCCTTTATGTTTACAGGTCCTATCATTAACCCAGTTGTTTTGTTTTCTACATATGTAGCGTTTGGAAATGACTGGGCCGTTGTATGGGAACGTAGCTCTGTAGCGCTCGTCGTAGCAATTTCAGTTGGCATGCTGTTGACGTTTCAGTTTAAAACAGATCAAACAAAACATAGCGTGTGCGTTAACGTTCAGAAAAAGACATTTGGCCAAAAGCTAGTAGGGACTATCCAGCATTCTATCGATGAGTTTTTTTCAGTCGGTAAATATTTAATCATTGGAGCGCTTATTGCAGCAAGTATGCAAACGTTTATGAAAACATCCATCCTGTTAGATCTTGGGCAGCAGGATTGGTCAGCTCATTTCGTAATGATGGGACTAGCCTACCTTTTATCCCTTTGTTCGTCAGCCGATGCGTTTATTGGAGCATCCTTTCAAAGCACATTTCAAGATAGCGCCATCGTTGCCTTTTTAGTTTTTGGACCAATGTTTGATATTAAAAATACGTTAATGATGTTGAGTCAATTTAAAGCCAAATTTGTGGGCATTTTATTTATTTATACCTTTATAGCTGTCTTTGTTTTTTCAATGCTACTGGTCAGATAAGGAGGAAGCGCGATGATTCGAATTTTAATTTTGATTGGCTTTACGTTTGTCTTCATGCATCTGCATGCTACAGGAGATATTTCAAAGTACATTAATATGAAATATGCATGGATTTCATACAGTACAATTTTTCTCCTATGGTTTATTACCATTGCTGCTTTTATTTTTTATATGAAAGGCGATGAGCATGACCATAATCATGAAGATGGCTGTGATTGCCACAGTCATTCACACGCTCCGCGCAAGCGAGATAAATTCCTTTATCTCATCTATATCGTACCTATTATCACTGCTTTATTTTTACCAATTTCCAAATTAGATTCTAAAATTGTTGAAGCGAAGGGGTTCAATTTTCCAATCTACGAAAAAAATAGCCCCTATGATCAGCACCAATTCCTAGAGCCCGATACAAGTAGCTTTTACGGAGAGGAAGCTTATGACAAAATGATACGCAAAGATTTGAAGCAGTTTGGAAAGAGTGAAAAGCTTAATTTAGAAGATACTGAGTTTTTAAACGCAATGGAAACCATTTATAATTACCCTGGTGAATTTACGGGTAAAACCATTCGCTTAAAAGGATTTTTATACCATAATGATGAGCTGCCAAAAAATCAATATTTTCTTTTTCGCTTTGGAATTATTCATTGCATTGCTGACTCTGGAGCCTTCGGAATGCTTATTGAATTTCCAGATGACGTATCGTTTCAAAATGATGATTGGGTAACAGTAACAGGTAAAATTGATACGATGTATTATCAGCCGTTTAAAAAAACATTACCAATGATTAAAGTCACGAACGTTAAGAAAGAACAGGAACCTGATGATCCTTACGTTTATCGAAACAATCAATGATAAAAAAATCACGTAACGTTTTCTATGTTACGTGATTTTTTCTTATCGACTTTTTTGCTGAGCTTCGAGCAGCTGCGTGTATAAGTGCTGTACTGCAGTTGAAATGGAGTCATCATATCCCACATGATCATAATAGACAGCAATATTTTTTAACATTTCATACGTTTGTGGATCTAAGTTCACTTCAAGCGTAACCTTCTTTGAATCAAAATGATTTGGCACTTCTGGCTCTTCTGCATCTAAGGACGCATGTTCAGCAATTTGAATAGCTTGTTCGACATTTTCAATTTTCCCATACTGCTGCACCCACTTGCGCCCCATAAAAACAGTGTCCTGAACAAATTGCCGATTAGTAGGCGTATCTTTAATATTAAACTGATGATTGTTCACATATACAGATTGATATAAGATGACGCTAATCACTTCATCTTTTAATTTTAGCTTTCTTAATTCATCAATTAAGTCCGCCACATACTTTGGAAGCGGACAAAACGTTCCCCTTACTTCTTTTATTAAATCCATTGCAATTGACTCTGTTGAATTGCGCTTAAACGCTTTTATAATGTCAACCATTGCCGACTCGTTTGTCATACCTACACCACCATTATGGTTAAATACTTTTGTTAGTAAATTCAACCAAAAATTAATTATACAAATCTATTATATAAAAAATATGTGAAAGTTTGTATAGGATGAATGATTGATTATACAATTTGTTGAGTAAGCGCTTCGCTAATAACCTGACCGAGGTCTGCAATTAGCCTCCGTCCATACTCATTATGTTTAAGCCCATCAATTAATACCACAGCATAGCACCTTTTATGATGTGTAAACAGCACACCGCAATCGTGCGTTATTCCGTGCAAATGTCCAGGTTTATTTAAAATAAAACACTTTTCATTCAGCATAGAAGGTAGTTTATCCCGCAGTCGCTGATTAAATAAGCTTTCTTTTAAAAGCTTACGTGAAGGTTCCGAGAGAACATCTTTTCTATAAAGCACTTTCAGGCATGTAAGTAAGTCTGCTGCTGTTGTGACGTTATCTCTTCCTTCCGCGGAAGCTTGAATATCCATCATCTGACGATTGAGCTGGGTATTTTTTAACCCTAAATCCTTGATACACCCCTGTATGCACTCTTGTCCTAGAAGTTTAATTAACAGGTTTGTAGCCGTATTATCAGAAAGAATGAGCATTAAAATAAGTAGTTCTTTAACCGTAGCAGTAGGAGAATACGGATAAACGCTTAATAGTCCATCTCCCCCCACAATATCTGATTGTTTAACAGCAATGGTCTGGTGCGCTAAAATAACGCCGGAATCAATCTGACGACACGCTTCAATTGCAACAAGCAGCTTGATAGTACTAGCAGATGGATACACATTTGTAGCTCCTTGTTCAATTGTTTCTTCAGGAGTTTCAAAGAGATAGCTTACTCTCCCTCTGTACATGGACGACCATTGCTGAACAATCAAGCGAACTTTTTCTTCTACTATACTCATAGTTTACTTGCCGCAATTTCAGAGGTTGAATTTACAATCCCTTCGTTATAAAGGTGACACGCAACAAAATGATTTTCTTCAACTTCCTGCCACTCGGGTTTCACGCTTGCACATGCGTCCATCGCAAACTGACATCGTGTTCTAAATACGCATCCCGACGGTGGGTCAATCGGGCTTGGTAGCTCTCCTTGTAAGACAATACGTTCGCGTGCATCTTCAATATCAGGGTCTGGTATTGGAATTGCTGATAAAAGGGCTTTTGTATAAGGGTGCAGTGGCTTGGTATATAATGAATCGCTTGTTGTCAGCTCAACAAGGTGTCCTAGATACATAACTCCAATACGGCTGCTAATATGCTTGACCATTGACAAGTCATGAGCAATAAACAAATACGTAAGGCCTTTTTCTTCCTGCAATTTTTTTAGCAAATTAACAACCTGAGCCTGAACCGATACGTCCAAAGCAGAAATAGGCTCGTCCGCAATAATACATTCGGGATTTAACGCTAAGGCGCGCGCAATCCCAATCCTTTGACGTTGCCCCCCGCTAAATTCATGAGGGTAACGATTGGCATGTTCACGATTCAAACCAACATCTTCTAACAGCTCATAAACGCGTTCTAAGCGTTCTTTTTTGTTGGGATATAACCCGTGAACTTCCATTGGCTCCGAAATGATTTCCCTTACTGTAGACCTTGGGTTTAAGGACGCATACGGATCTTGAAAAATCATTTGCATATTACGCTGAAACGTAAATTTCTCTTTTTCAGATAGTTTGTGGACATCTTTCCCTTTATAAAGTACTTTACCGCTCGTTCTCTGGTACAGACCAATAATGGTTCGTCCCGTCGTTGACTTTCCACACCCAGACTCTCCTACTAATCCAAACGTTTCACCTTTGTAAATGGAAAATGAAACATTATCTACAGCCTTTAATTCTTTATTTTTAGCAACAGGGAAGTATTTCGTCATATTTTTCACTTCGAGAATAGGCTGTTTCTTTGTCATGTCATTTCCTCCTTATGTCCAGTAGCGACGTATTGCGCAAATTTCATCTTCGTACTCCATTCCTTTGATGGGAATAACCTCAACTGCCTTACCCGTTTTCGGCGAATGAATGATTTGACCATTTCCATAGTACATAGCGACGTGGTGTACAAAACCCTTACCTTGTTCGTAAGCAAAGAATAATAAATCTCCTGGCTCCATTTCTTCATATGAAACCACTTTACCGCTTGTAGCTTGGTCGCTTGCATCGCGAGGAATCGTATATCCATTTGCTTTATGAAGTGAGTAGGTAAAACCTGAACAGTCAAAGCCATATGAGCTCATTCCTCCCCATAAGTAAGGAAGATCTAGAAATCGCTTTCCTTCCGACACGAGATGAGCTCCTGTTTTTGGATGTAGTTCTGCATCAGATTGAACTACATTCACATCTTTAGCCAACATTAGGCCTCTTCCAAGCGGTGTTTCCACTTCAACATGTTCGTTTAGGTATTGAACTACAGGTAAAGTCGTTCGATAGCTAAGCATCAGCTCCGTTTGGTTATCAATTACTAAAAGCGTTTTTCGGGCGATTACTTGGGCAGATGCATCTTGTTTTTGCAGCTCTACTGCCTTTAACTGACTTGCTGGAACCCAACCGGGATATCCGACATTATTTTTTTTAGAAGGCTGACTTGGAATAAGAACGTAGCACCAATTTCCTTCCTGCTTAATCATCTCGACTTCTTCACCAAATAAAAGTTGGGTTTGAACGAGGTTTTCGTTGCATAAAGCGAGTCGGTTTTCATACGTTAAACGACGGAGCCACTCTTTTATATCAACAGGTGATTCTAGTGCCACCTGATCGAGGCTACGAGGTGATTCTGCAGATGTCCACACCGTTGCAACTGACACTGTGACAACGTATCTCTTAGCATTCATTTTATCTTCTCCCTCTATTAATCTACTTTCACTCCGGCTTCTAACTCTACCATTCGTTCATAGGTTGACATGGTTGCATACGCCCCAACAGGCACTGCGACTTGTGGCGAGCAGTGTCCAATTAAAAACCCTTTCATAATTGGCTTTTTTAACCCTTTTAACGGCTGTAATAAAGCTTCTTCTAATGATAAAGAATTCTCTCTTTTTAACGGTTCACACTTATGAAAATCACAAAGCATAATGCCTGCTGCATCTTCAAATTTCCCAGCCAGCTTTAACTGTGTCATCATTCTATCAATGCTGTAGGGTTCTTCTTCAATATCTTCAATAAATAAAATCTTCCCCTTTGTCTCCACTTCAAAATCTGTACCAAGCGAACTTGCTAATAATGTGAGGTTACCACCAATTAGCTGTCCGCTGACCTCTCCCTGTTCGATAATTTGAAGGGGAGTAATTTGATCAGTATAATATGTTGACTGAGGAGTAAAAAGTTGTTGAAAAGACTGCTTTGTTTGTTCTTTGACATCATCTTTTCCAATATCCGATGACAGCATTGGCCCGTGAAACGTAATAAGTCCTGTTTTTTGAGAAATAGCCGTATGTAAAAATGTAATATCGCTATAGCCCCAGAATATCTTTGGATTATCTTTAATGAGCTCATAATCTAGTAAATTCGCCATTCTAGCCGTTCCGTAACCACCGCAAGCACAAATAATTCCCTTGACGCTTGGATTAGCAAAAAAAGCATTAATATCCTCTGCGCGCTGTTCATCTGTTCCTGCAAGGTAGCCGTTTTTTTCATAAACTGATTTTCCAACTTGGACCTGAAGGCCTAAGCTTTCTAGATATGCAATTCCCTTTTTTAGCTGCTGTTCTTTTGGCGGGCTAGCTGGTGATACAACGCCCACGATATCTCCTTTTTTCAAAGCAGAAGGTTTTATCATTTAGAAACACCCTTTCCCTTTATGTAATGAAGAGGCTGTGCGAAATAGAGAAGTTGCTCCCATTTTGCACAGCCTGCTTATTCACTACTTTATGAACGATGTTTATTTTTTATCCGCCCATTTTAACTCTAAGTAACCAACCGGGTGACGAACAATTCCAGATACGTTTTCATTTGTCAAAAATACGTAGTTATAGAAGTGAATTGGGATAATTGGCATTTCATCAAATAATAGTTTTTCAGCTTCATACATTAACTCAAATCGTTTCTTTTCATCCGCTTCATTCTTTGCTTCCTGAATTAATTGATCATATTTTTCATTACTCCAAGCCGTACGGTTCATTGAATGCCCCGTTTGGAAGTTTTCTAAGAAATTGATTGGATCGGCGTAATCAGCTAAGAACGAACTACGAGATAACTGGAATTTCAGCGCTTTTTGCTCTTCTTGGAATACGTTCCACTCCATGTTCGCCAGCTTCACATCAACGCCTAGGTTTTCTTTAAACATCTGTTGCAGTGCTTCTGCAATCTTCTTATGCGTATCATCTGTGCTATACGTTAACGTAACTTGGGGTAGCTTCTCATAGCCCTCTTCTTTCATTCCCTTTTCTAAAAGCTCTTTTGCTTGTTTCACATCTGTTTTGACAAGATCTCCACTCTTTTCTCGGAAATCAGAACCGTTGGCATCCTTAAACCCTTTTGATACAAAGCCATATGCCGGCTCTTCTTTGTTCTTCGTTACATAGTTAACAATTTGATCTTGGTCTACAGCTAAAGCAAACGCTTTACGAATATTGACATTTTGGAACGGTTCTTGATCTAAATTAAGACGATAGAAATAAACTCCTGCTTGATCTTTAATATCTAGGCTATCGTCTTTTAATAACTGGTCGCTTAAATCAGCTGGGATCTCAGATACATCAAGCTCGCCGTTTTGGTACATTTGATATTCTGTATTTGTATTTTCCACCATTGCCCAGTTAACTTTATCTAGCTTTACATTTTTTGCATCCCAATACTGATCGTTGCGCTCCATAACAATATTGCTGTTATGCTTCCACTTCGTTAGCTTAAATGGACCATTTCCAACAAAACTTTTCGCTTCAGCAAACCACTTAGGGTTTTCAGTTGCTACTTTTTCATTAATTGGGAAAAATGCAGGATTTGCAATGACGCTTAGGAAGTAAGCTTGTGGACTATTCAACGTTACTTCAAACGTCTTATCGTCTACCGCTTTTACTTTTACGTCCTCCGCTTTTCCTTTTCCTGTATTAAATTCCTCTCCACCTTCAATAAAATAACCTAAGAAAGCAGCTGGAGATCCTGTTTCAGGGTTTAACAACCGTTTCCAAGCAAATTCAAAGTCTCCTGCGGTTACGTCATCCCCATTCGACCATTTTGCATCTTCACGAATATGAAATGTATAAACTTTGCCATCTTGTGATACGTCCCATTTCTCAGCAATTGCTGCTTCTGGTTCATGTTCTTGTCCTAATCTTGTTAAGCCTTCCATTAAGTTGTTTAACATTTGCCAAGAGTACGAATCAAAACCAATTGGTGGATCAAAAGAAGTTGGCTCTGCACCGTTATTCATATACAATACTTTACCATCTTCCTTCTTGCTACCACCTTCAGGTTCTGCACCTGAGTCACTTGTCGCCGTACAGGCAGCAAGGGTAAATACTAAAATAGACATCATTACTACAGACATAATTCGCTTCATTCTGTTCCCCCTTTTCCTTTACCTATTTATGTATCTATAAGGCTAGCTTATAGTAGATACTAGTTTTTTAGCTCTTTCATCTTGGAGCCAACAGCTGACTGAATGCTCATTTCGAAACAAAATTTCACCAGGATACACGCGATCACACACTTCCATCGCATAAGGACACCGAGCAGCAAAGGAACACCCGATAGGAGGTGCAAATAAGTCTGGAGGCGAACCTGCAATTGGCACAAGGTCTCCACCATCCAAATCAAGACGCGGAACAGACTGTAAGAGCCCCTTTGTATATGGATGCTGTGGTTGATAAAAAATATCTCTTCGCTTTCCTGCTTCAACGATTTTACCTGCATACATGACGGCTATTCGGTCTGCCACTTGGGCGACGACTCCTAAATCATGCGTAATCAAAATAATGGATACGCCTGTTTTTGCTTGAATTTCTTTAAAAAGCTCTAAAATCTGAGCTTGGATCGTTACGTCTAAAGCCGTCGTCGGCTCGTCGGCAATGAGCACTTCCGGTTCACATACAAGAGCCATAGCAATGACAATCCGCTGCCTCATCCCCCCGCTAAATTCATGAGGGTACTGTTTCAAGCGCTCTTTCGGATTTGGAATTCCAACCAAATTGAGCATGTCTAGTGCTTTTTTGTTCGCTACATCTTTCGTAATGTTTTCATGTTGCATCATGCTCTCTGCAATTTGCTGTCCTACCGTAATTGTTGGATTCAATGCAGTCATTGGATCTTGGAAAATCATTGAGATATCTGCGCCGCGTATCTTTCTCATGGCTTTTTCAGAGAGCTTTGCTAAATCCTTTCCCTTAAATAAAATTGACCCTTTTGTAATCTTTCCTGGAGGATTTGGAATTAATCTCATAATGCTTTGAGAAGTTACGCTTTTCCCACATCCCGACTCCCCTACAATCGCAAGTGTTTCACCTTTATATAAATCAAACGATACGCCTCTAACCGCTTGCACCTCACCGCCATATGTAGCAAATTTCACCGTTAAATCTTGAACTTCTAAAACTTTTTCCACTGCGCTTCTACCTCCTTAACTTTGGATCAAGGGCATCTTGTAAACCGTCCCCTAGCACGTTAAATGCAAACATGGTGATAGAAATAAAGAAAGCCGGGAAAAATAAGCGCCACCAATAGCCAGATAGAATCGAAGATAAACCGTCATTTGCCATTACACCCCAGCTGGCAAATGGTGCTTGAACACCTAATCCTAAAAAGCTTAAAAACGCTTCGGCAAATATAGCTGTCGGAACCGTTAACGTCATTTGAACAATAATCGGCCCCATTGTGTTAGGCAATAAATTTTTCTTAATAATCCTTGCCGTTTTGGTCCCAAATGTTTTGGATGCAAGCACAAATTCATAGTTTTTTATTTGTAGAACTTGTCCTCGGACAATTCGGGCCATTCCAATCCAGCCTGTCACGGAAAGTGCGAGGATAATCGTTGATAAACCAGGTCCCATTACCACCATTAACAGGATGACAACCAATAGATAAGGAAGGCCATATAGAACTTCAACAATACGCATCATCACGTTATCTGTGCGACCGCCTTTATAGCCGGCAACGCCTCCATAAATAACTCCGATTATAAAATCAATTAAAGCAGCCATGACCCCAACGAATAGTGAAATTCTTGCTCCATACCACGTTCGAGTAAATACATCCCTTCCTAAATCATCCGTTCCAAACCAGTGTTCTTTTGAAGGTGGCTGATTTTGATTCGCAAATGACGTTTGCGTAACGCTGTGGGGAGAAATCATCGGTCCCACGATAGCCATGATGACTAGCAAAACCAAAAAGATTAATCCTAGCATTGCCAGCTTGTTTTTCAATAACCGTAGCCATGCATCATGCCAATAAGACAAGCTGGGACGCACAACAGCTTCCGCCTCGGTGCGATCTTTTTGCTTTGGTACAAACCATTCATCAGGAATGCTTACTGACTTTTCTGATTTCAGATCACTCATGCTCATCCTTCCTTTCGATGTAGTTTAATTCTTGGATCCAAAATACCATAAGCAATGTCTACTAAAAACAGCATAAAGATTAAAATGGCACTATAAAATACTGTGGTTCCCATAATAACCGGATAATCACGCGTGTTTATACTGTCAACAAAGTATTTTCCCATACCAGGTATAGCAAAAATCTGTTCAATAACAAACGTCCCAGTCAGTACGCTAGCAGCAATTGTTCCCAACACCGTTACCACTGGAAGCAGCGCGTTTCGCAAGGCATGCTTAAATACAATCTTATAAGGAGAAAGCCCTTTAGCTCTTGCCGTTCGAATATAGTCTTGAGTTAACACTTCAATCATACTTGCACGGGTTAAGCGCGCAATGATAGCCATCGGCCCCGTCGCAAGAGCAAGTGTTGGTAAAATCATATGCTTTGGACTTGTCCATGTAGCTGCTGGTAAAATCGCCCAATCAACGGCTAGCTTTTGAATAAGCAGCGTTGCCATAACAAAGTTAGGAATAGAAATTCCGATAACAGCAATTGTCATCGCTAAATAATCTACAATTCCGTTGCGGCGTAGTGCGGCTACAATTCCAAGTGCGATACCTGAAAACACAGCGACAAGTAAAGTAACCATCCCAAGCTCAAAAGAAACTGGAAAGCCTCGTCCCAGCAAATCATTTACTGTTTGAGAAGGCTGCTTAATTGATGGTCCAAAATCAAACGTAACAATTGATTTTATGTACATAAAGTACTGAACAATTAATGGCTCATTTAAGTGATAGTACGACTCTAAATTTTCTTGTACAGCTTCACTCGTAGCTCGCTCTTCATTAAAAGGTGAACCTGGTATAGCATTCATTAAAAAGAATGTTAATGTTACAATGACCCACAATGTGATAATCATTGAAATAAAGCGCTTCAATATGTATGTCTTCATTTTTAATCACACTTTCTAACAAAATGTAGTTCGCATCGCAAGTTCTGTCATAACAAGCATTGCTTGATATGCTTCTAAAATATCTTTCGCTTGAAAGCTAACGATTGTTGAATTAGGTTCAATTTTTGTACCTGGCATTAAATTAGCCCATTCTGCTTGACCGTAATTATTAAATTCGATTCTTAAAGTTGGTTGGTTTGGTGGTAATAAGGGATTTATTAAGTGTTTGTTTTGAATGGCAATTTCAACTTTTTCTTGAAGTAATTGTTCTGCTTTCTTAGGAGTTAGTGTTTGTGCTGCAGAACGAGAAATGGATTTTTTAACAATTGCTGTCGTGACGTTTGGAATGAGTGATGTCGCTTCGATGGCTGTATAATCATCCCCTGCGACAAGTAAAACAGGCACTTCATAATGCCCTGCGACATAAGCATTAAACCCTAGCTCACCAACGGCTACGTCGTTTATATACATATTTCGCACTCCGAAAGTCATAGCGTGTGACATAACGCCAGGCATTCCAGCACGTGAATGGTATCCAATAAACATTGCCCCAGCAAATGAACTATCCAGGCCTTGAACCATTGAATATGGCTTAACGCTACCTGAAATTAAAACGGCTTCAGAGTGCAAATCTTCAACTAACAGGTTATTCATACTTGAATGGCTATCATTTACAACTACTTCTGTACAGCGGTTCTTTAACGCAGCTTCAATTACAGCATTGGCTTCTTGTGTCATAATTCGCCTGCTGCGCTCATAGTTTGCTTCTTGTAAAAAGACGTTACTTTGATCTACAAGGCCAGTAATTCCTTCCATATCGATAGATACGTATAGCTTCATTTTTCCACTCCCTTCTTTAAGTTTAAGAGGTTAATTGTATTAAATATTAAGAAAATTATAAAATATTTACTCCATTTTTTCAATATAATATTAATTATTTTTGGCATAAAATGTTTATTCTTGTCTACCTCACCATCATTCCTACATATTTCGTCAATTTTTGCGACAGCTCTTCTTCTGAATGGATATAGCTGCAATATTTCTTTTCTAGATTAATATAAGAGATATCGCTTTCAAAACCTCGATTTCATGGTAAAATGTAAAAAGTTACTAGATAAAACAAACTAGATTAGACAGATTAAACATGAGGTGCATACTATGATTCGTACGTCCATTGCTTCGTTACAATGGTTTTTATTTATGATTTCTAATAGCATTATCGTTCCAATTGTTATCGCTTCTCAATTCAGCCTTTCACCAACAGAATCCATTGAATTTTTACAGCGTACCCTTTTCATTCTTGGAGCATCCGGCTTACTTCAAATCTTCATTGGACATCGATTACCGATTATGGAAGGCCCAGCTGGTGTTTGGTGGGGCGTATTTTCCCTCTATGCCGGCTTAGGAACGGTTTTATTTGGTTCAGGAACGGAAACGCTTCAGGTTTTACAATTCACAATGATTACAAGTGGAATTATTGCTTTATTGATGAGTGCCTTTGGCCTTATCGATAAGCTAGCAAAATATTTTACCCCAACTGTAACCGGTACTTATTTAATTTTACTAGTAGCACAGCTAAGCGGTTCATTCTTAAAAGGTATGCTTGGGGTAACAAGCGATAACCCTGCTATCAAACTTCCAGTCGCGTTAGCTTCAGCTGCTATTTTACTATTAGCTTTTTATATGCTCTCACATCCTGTATTTAATAAGTTCAGTATTATTGTAAGCATTGGTATTGGTTGGGGACTGTTCGCTATTTTAAACTTAACAGATCAAATTACGTTTCAATCGAATCTTTTTTATATCCCTGAACCATTTGCTTTCGGAGCTCCTAGATTGGAATGGAGCATGGTAACAACTGCTTTTTTTGTCACGCTTATCTTAATTACAAACATGCTCGCTTCCATACGCGTTGTGGAATCCGTTTATGAACGCAACGGTACGAAAGCAAAAAGGAGCTATATTAAACAATCAGGCATTGCTTCCGGAATTAGTCAACTGCTTGGAGGTGTCTTCTCTGGTGTCGGTGCAGTTCCGATCTCAGGATCTGGAGGCTTTATTTCAGCAACTGGCATATACAGTCGCTTACCGTTTATTGTAGCGTCTTGTTTATTATTGTTTGTGAGCATTTTTACTCCGCTCACTTCCATTATGTCTAGCTTACCCACAGCCGTAGGCTATGCTGCTATTTTCCCTGTCTTTGCGAGCATGATTGCATTAGGTATACATGAGTTTTCCAATACACCTGCCCCTTATCAGGCTATGAAAAAAGCTGGAATTCCTTTATTCGCAGGAATTGGAGTTATGTTCTTACCAACGGATGCTTTTTCTACACTTCCCCCGTTGGTAACAACATTCTTAAGCAACGGTTTGGTGTTAGGTACGCTCATTATTCTTATTATCGAAGTATACTCATCTTTCCAAGAACGCCGCTTTGCCAAGGAAAGTAGCAAATAAAAAAGTGCTTTGCAGTTATAACTGCAAAGCACTTTTTTATTTACTGAATGCGTAGTAAACGAAGATCTTCGTCTTCTTTTGCCATCTCATAAAACTGGCCGCTTTCATCCTGTTCCAATACAAGGTGAAGCTCTTGTTCTGCTTGTTTTATATCTCCTATACTCGCTAGGTAACAAGCTAAATTATAACGAATAAACAAGTCATCCTCTTCTTCTAACCGCTTTGCCATAAGCTCCGCTGCAACCTGTGTTTGCCCAGTTAAATGATAGGCAATACCAAGCTCTATATACAGCAAGGTGTTCGATTGACCACTTTCAATTCCTGCATTGAAGATGCCAATAGCTTCATCATATCGTTCCATTCGATTATACAGCTTTCCTAATCCAGCATAAACGTTTGGGTCATATTTTTGCTGCTTTAAGAGCATTTTAAACTTTTGTTCTGCCTCTACTACACTTCCTTGCTCACCAAGTAAAATCGCTTCGTATAATAAGAACTCAAAGTTGTGAGGGTCTATACTTAATAAAAACTCTACAAAAGATAAGCCCTTTTTAATACTCTCATCATCATGATCAACATTAATGATAATATGCATTAAATGATGGCCAATACTAACATCTTCCGTTTCTTTTAGCTTCCTCTCCAGCAAAGAAATAGCTTCATCTTCCATCTGCCTTTCCTCATAAAAACTCGCTAACGCATGCACGGCTTGTACATTTGTGCGATCTAATTTCATAGCTGTTTCATGTAGCTCAATAATCATACCAAAAAGCGCAATCATTGTTGCTTTTTCTTTAAACTTTTTAAACGTACGCTTTAGAAAAGTCCTTTCTTCTTCTACTTCACTGAACTCTTCGACTACTGCTTGAAGTGCAACTGCCGTATTCGTATAGATAAATGCTTTTTCTTCATTTGTTACATTTAGTTTCTTTAAATGCGTAGAAAGGGTCAAAAGGTCTTTTCGAGATGGGAAACACTCCAACCATGTTGCATAAAAGAGCTCTTCTTCTACATTTTCTTTAATAAGCTTTAGCATAATTGACTTTGCTTCTTTAAGATTTCCTTTTTGTATGCACCAATTTGCATAGTGATGCTGTACGGCTTGTTGATCAGGATTCATCTCTAAGGCTTTTAACAAGTACTTTTCTTCTTGATTCTCATCACCTTTGGCACCGTACACATAAGCTAAGCTATCCATGATCCACCCTTGAAGAGACGATGTTTCCATGGTCTCTAAATAATGAATGAGTTCTGTATAATCAGATTCTGTCTTACACAATTGTGATAAACGCTCTATATTTACATCCAATGGATCGAATTGTAGCATGGTATATAAGTATTTTTTTTCTGATTCTTCATCTTCTTCCATTCGAGCAATTAGCGCTAAGTTCTCATATGCCCCGCTGTTTCGGTGATCATAATACACGCATAGCTCATAGGCTTCTTTAGCTTTTTCAACTAAATCCATCTCTTTGTAAACTTCGCCTAAGCGATAATATGAAAAAGCATTTGGTTCAACTCTCAGTGCCTCTTCATAAAGAGCCATCGCTTCATCATACCGCTTCTCTTCCTCTAACAGTACACCGGCATAGCATCCATAAAGAATTTCTTTTGGACGGCTTTTCCATTCTTGTTTCAAGAAAGAAACCCCTTGTTCCTGGCGACCAAAGTCATTTATAAACCCTACATAAGATTCTAAAGCTTGATCTAAGTCTGACTCTAGACCAGAAAGGCCTTTTTCGATGAGAGAGATTCCAACTTCTATTCCTTCTTGAAGGTCACGTTCTTTGCAAAAATACAACAGCGCATTCCCTGCGTCTAACCAAGCATCTTGATTATACTCTTCAGCTATTAAAGCTTTTTCGTACAGATTCAATGCTTCTGATAAGCGATCAGCTTGCAAATAAGCATAAGCAAGGCCATTTTGAAGCATTGGTACACGCGCATTTGCAAAGAGTTGAATTGCTTTTTCATATTCTTTGTTTTCAATATAAAGGTCTCCAAGCAAGCGGGAAAGCGTTTCGTTACTTTCAACTTGCTTAATTCCTTCACATAAAATAGCTTCAGCTTTTAATGAATCTTCTTTTTCATGCTGATACCAGTCTGCTAAGGAAATGTAAGGATATGGCATATCAGACTGCAGGTGCTTTGCTACCATAAAACCTCGATACGCTTTTTGTCCTTTCTCTAAGCGTTGATCACACTTAGCACGTTCATACCATAGAAATGCGTCTGTGCGATCATGGCGCAATAAATCATCGAAAATAGTTCGAGCTTCTTGAGTCTTTCCAAGATCATTTAAAATTAGTGCATGATTGACTTTTGAAAATGGTTCTTCATCATAAAAGCTTAGTGAAGTATGAGACAATTCATAAGCGTAATCAACATCATCTTTATAGAAATAAGCAAGTGCTAAATAGCTAAGTACAAGATGCTGCTCAATATCTAGCTGCAATGATCGATGAAAATACGTAATCGCCTGTGTATACTGATCATCTTCAAAATAAAGCCTGCCTTTTAAATAATAATAAAGTGAGCTCGTTCGTTTTTCTTTAACCTGTTGTAAGAGCTCGGCTGCTTTTTGCTTTTCATCTGTTCGAAAAAACGCATAAGCTGCATGCAACCTAATGTAATCATTATTTGGATACGTAGTAAGTAGTTTATGTAACCACTCCAACGTAACTTGACGACTATCCTCTCGAAAGATGTGTTTAATACCAAACAACGGAGAAAATGGAATATCTCCATTCGACTCTAGAAGCGCTATTAACTGCTGAATATAGCGCTCTTCATCTTGCTCGACTAGATCTGTTATGCGATATAATTCCTTGAAAAAGTAGTGCTCACGCTCTGAAAGAAACGTAAGTCTTGCTTCTTCTTTACAAATAGCAATGGATAAATAACCTGAGTTTACGTAAAGTCGGTCGAACTCACTATACTCAACCAACTGGGGATTTAGAAAATTAGGATCCTGCACATAGAAAGCCTGTAGCTGATCATTATAACCATAGACCACTTGAACATGAGAAGCATGCTCAAATTCTACACTAACAAGTATCGGTATACCGCTTTGAAGCAGTTGTTTATAAATATCTATAGTCCCTGTAAAAAAACGACAGCTATAGCCAAGACTTTCCGTATATTCCACCGCGCTTGAGAGTTTTGACCCCAGCTGGCTATAAATATGTTCCGCAATTTCATCTTGTGTCTTAGGTTGGTTAAATAAGCTAAGAATCATGCTTAGACTTGCTGGAACACAGTAGTTATCTTTTTGAATAATAGGCTTAATTGGTAACTTCACAGCTTGTCCATCACTCATTAATTTTGCGTACGGTGTATTTTTTAAGCTCTCTTCTTGTTCCACTAATGCTTGTAGTTGGCTTGCATTTTTCAAATAAAAAAAGGCTTCTGCTTTAAGCTGTGTAAAATAAGAATGATACTCTTTTGTAATAAGTATTTGTTCTAATTCACTAACAGCCTCAAGAAGCTCCTCATAGTAATGTAAGTCTTTTAGCTTTCTAACTTTCTCCATATATAACGCAGGGAGCTGGGGATACATGCCTAAAGCTTCATCAATGGTATGTAAAGCTTTTTCATGTTCACCTTTCGCAGCATATAAATCAGCTAAAAATAAAAAACACATGTCCGTTTTTTCATTTTTACTAATGCCTTCACTTAAATAGTATTCTGCTTTTTCCCATTCGCCAGTTTGAATGTAAAAATAGCCCCATTTATCAAACATTCCAGTTTTATTGTATTGCTCAACTTTCTGCATCCATTCTTTCGCTTCATCAACCCGCTTAATTTCTAACAAAATACGTACCATTAGGAAGTAAGCCGTTTCAATTTGTTTTGATGTGACTGTATTTAAATCTGTAGTTTTTAACAATAAATCCAGTTCTCGCTTTGCTTGTAACGTCTTTCCTTCACGAACAAGTTCATCATATAAAAAGATAGCCATTTGAAATGTGCCAAAACGGCGATAACCGTATCGAGTAACTACGGTACTATATCGATACATTAAGCTATCGTCCAATAGGCGAATAAGCTCATATAAATCATCACTCGATTGAAACTTAGCAAGTTTTTGCTTTAAGGTATGATGTGAGGGTGCCTTTTCAAGCTGTTCTAATTCTAAGCGCACAGATTGAAGTCCATCAATAATCCGATGCTCTTCTATATAATTTTTCAACTCTTTTACCGTAATCTCCATCATTCTAGCCACCTCATCTATTCCGTAACCAAATCTTTTAACCGCTCTAATGGTCACTTAACTCTTATCATATCAACGTTTTTAATGTTAGACAATTATTTATTAATAAGGTAATTAATTCCATACTATACCCAACATTAGGGACTTTTTATTGAAAAATTAATATTGTATAAAAAGAAGATTTAGATTAGTAAGAAGAAAGAGGAAAAATCGAGGTGTATCAATGTGAAAAAGTGCAATAAAAACTCTCATTCAATACGAGCTAAACAAGTTACGGACTGGACCAAGCGTTCAATACAGATTTCAACCAAACTTTCTTTGCCACCCTTAAAAATTGCCAAAACAAATATTGCTTACTACTATGCTAGAGCAGATGGGCAACAGCGCATTTTCACAAACAAAGACCAGCTAACAGGATACGGAAACAGCGGCATATTAAATCCTGATTCAGTTTCCTACACTAATTTATTTGTAAATGGCATGCTTCAGCCTCCTGCAATTTATAAAGTGGATGAAGGTAAACTTGAGCTTTTATCCACAGATGTTCCTTCCGAGAATACATTAATTTTACTGCAGTTTATTACAATTTATTTAGTTTAAATTCAATAATAAAAAGAAGCAAACATGTAGCTTTGCTTCTTTCTTATCACTTCATTATGTTGTAACAGTTGTTGCCGAAGCCGGTGTAAAGTTAACAACCTCTACAATAATAGGAGTTCCTGCTAAGATAGAGCCGCCTACTGGTACATCAACTGCCACTGAGCCTACGCCCGTAGCACCAGGTGTGTAAGTCGATAACCCTTCCATCTGCAATAAACCATTGATATACACTTGGTAATAGCTATTGCTACTTTCTAGTACAGGAAGTGTCGTTGCTGCTGAGCCATCATCTAAAAAAAAGTCAGCTGCATCGATGGTTAGCGTAGCTCCTCCATTCGTTTGTGCAGTCGTAACATAAAATAATTTTGTATTAACAGGGCTTATGGTTGTAACCGTTGTAGCGGAAGCTAAAATTTTCATAATTTGCAATGCCATCTTCTTTGTCCCTCATTTCACTCATTCATCTTTTCACTCATAGTGTATGGCACAGTGGTACAAGTTGTGAGGGACAAACATCTATCTCTAAGAAATAAAATTAAACCTCAGCTTTTTTAACCTTCATGGCTTCATCTGTTGGTTTGATTGCTTTAAGAACGATAATAGCCCCGATTGCACTAACAAATAAAGACGTTTGGAAAACAGCCATATCAGACCATTTCATTAGCAAAGTATACAATGGGGGACCGGCAGCGACTCCGACGAAGCGCATGGAACTGTAAATTGACGTAATTGTCCCTCGCTCTTCTTTCTCAATGCCTTCGGTAATTAAAGCATCAAGACTTGGAAGTGCAACACCTATTCCGATACCGCCAATTACAAGCGTGATGATAATCATGACAATTGAAGTATTAAAAAATAAGATAGGAAAAGAACAGGCTAATAGAAGAAAACCAAAGAATGAACACCATTTCATCACCACTTTATTCTTACCAATTTTCTTCCCAGCAACATACGAGGCAATGGATAGTGCAAGCAATGGAATGGCCATTACAAAGCCTTTTTTTGTATTGATAATGTCATATCTCTCTTCTAGAATTGTTGATAAATAAAAGAGCATTCCAAATAAAACAAGCATAATAATAGCACCTAAAATGAAAATGGCTAACAACCAGCGAATATTTTTATGAAGAGTGCTCTTCACATTTTTAATGAAATCTTTAATGTCTTGTTTCTTTGTATCAGATGACCCTGATTTAGGGGTTTTCACCAAAAAGAGAACAAGTAAAATGGACAACAGACAAAGAATCGGAATAAACCAAAACGGCAAAAACCAAATAAAAGAGGCTAAAAATGCACCTAAAATTGGGCTTAATACTTTACCAAACGTATTAGCAGTTTCAATTAACCCTAACCCTTTCGTTACTTCCTGTTCATCTTCAAACATGTCTCCTACACATGGAATAACCACTGGCATAGCACCGGCAGAACCAATTCCCTGAATGGCCCTTCCAATTAAAATAATCCAAAACGGGCTACTCATTTGCCATGAAGCCCATCCCGTAATTGCTCCACCTATTCCAGCTAAAATCAGACTGGGAATGATGACTTTTTTTCGTCCAAAGCGATCTGATAAATAGCCAGCAATGGGAATTAAAAAAATAGCAAATATCGAGTACACGGTAATAATCATCGAGACCTGCATAGAGCTAATTTTCAATTGCTTTTCAATGACTGGTAAAACAGGTATTAGCATGGAGTTCCCCAATGTCATAATAAGCGGAACGGATGCAAGCGCAAGCAAGTCCATTTTTTTTCTACTTTCCATAGCAGCCTCCAGATAGCGTAATGCTAAACAATTTAAGCATTTTACAAGCAATGCATATCTATATTTTTTTGCTATTTTATCATTTCCTATTCATGCATAAATTACAATCCTATTATTTAACCATCCCTTGTGTATCAAACCTTTCTAAAAGATTAGTCACTCATTTTTTATTCATAAATTATTAAAGTTGGGACAAGATAAAAGAGGAAAAACTCAAAAACCTCTTTCAATTTTCGACAAAAACTATTATATTTAAGTTGTCGTAAGACGTTAGAAGTCTGACGACGTTTCGCTAAAAACATAAAGAAAAGGTGGAGACTATGAATTTCCTTTGGGGTCTATTAGGTATTGCGTTTATCTTTTTGGTAGCGTTTTTATTATCCAGTAATAAAAAAGCAATCAAACCTCGTACTATATTAGTCGGCTTAGCCATTCAAGTTCTATTTGGATTTATCGTCTTAAAATGGAACGTTGGTCGAGCAGCTTTAGAAAAAGTAACAACTGCTGTACAAAATGTTGTAAATTACGCAAATGAAGGGATTTCTTTCTTATTTGGTGCACTATCGGATGCAACTCAGCCTACTGGGTTTATCTTTGCATTTAATGTACTAACATTAATTATTTTCTTCTCTTCTTTAATTGCGGTTCTATACCATTTAGGAATTATGCAGATTATCATTAAGTTCCTTGGTGGCGGATTATCAAAATTACTTGGAACAAGCCAAACAGAATCATTATCTGCTGCAGCAAATATTTTTGTTGGTCAAACCGAAGCACCGTTAGTTATTCGACCATACTTACCGAAAATGACAAGATCAGAGCTTTTTGCTGTTATGACAGGTGGATTAGCATCTGTAGCTGGTTCAGTACTATTTGGGTATGCAGCTTTAGGTGTACCAATCGAATATTTATTAGCAGCAAGCTTTATGGCCGCTCCAGCCGGATTAATTATGGCTAAAATGATTATTCCAGAGACGGAAAAGACGTCAACAGCTGAAGGCGTTGCGATGGAGAAAGATAAAGATACAGTTAACGTAATTGATGCAGCAGCTCGCGGAGCATCTGACGGGTTAAAGCTTGCACTAAACGTAGGAGCAATGCTACTTGCATTCATCGCACTAATTGCATTGTTAAATGGAATTTTGTCTGGAATTGGAAGCCTTTTCAACCTTGAAAACTTTACACTTGACACGATTTTAGGATTTGTTTTTGCACCAGTTGCGTTTGTCATTGGTGTTCCTTGGAGCGAAGCAGTACAAGCAGCTGGTTTCATTGGACAAAAGTTTGTATTAAACGAGTTTGTAGCTTACTCTTCTTTCGCTCCACAAATTGATCAGCTTTCTGATAAAACAGTTGCTGTTATCAGCTTCGCACTATGTGGATTTGCTAACTTATCTTCACTTGCTATTTTATTAGGTGGATTAGGCAATATGGCGCCAAGCCGTCGTCCAGAAATAGCACGTTTAGGTTTCCGTGCTATTCTTGCCGGAACGTTAGCTAACCTATTAAGCGCAGCAATTGCAGGTATGTTTATTTAATAAAAAAGAAGCTAAGACATACTATTTTAGTCAATAAAATATCCGAGCTATCGTAAGTGAGATACTTCGATAATTCGGATATTTTTTGTTGATTTGGAAAATAATTTTCAAAGAAATAACGGAATGGAACGAACTTACTAAAACAGTTAGAACGTAGTAACGTTGTAATTCTTCTTTAGAGAAAAAACTACTTTTTATTTTCCAACCTTAAATTACATCATCATGATACATAAATTGTTTATCAATAATATGTTCAATGTAAATTGTCGTTAAGTCACTTTTCTTAACATGAGCAACAATCAAACCTAACGGATCTCCAATTGTAAAGCTCGTACCATTATGAAATGTAAGCAGTTTTTCATCCAGATGAAGAACGCGCTTATAGATTTTTTCTCTTTCAATATCAGTCCTCTTTTTGGATGCTTCTGTCGTTGAAAACAAGACGATAATTTCATTTCCTCTCACTTGTGTACGGTACACAGCTCTCACTCCTTATCGACAATCTACTTAATAATAAACAGAATTTTTCGATATCTATTTTCATTATACCTCTAAAACAAAGATTAGTAAATACATCCATAATATTACAGAAACCTAAAACCCTTATGTATATTAGTAAAAAAGCACTCTTTGTATCGCGTTTACTTTGCGATGAAAAGAGTGCTCTTCTCCTGTTACAACCTTATTGCTTTGCCTCAGTTAACTGCTGTTCACAAGCTTTTAAATCCGCCATGCACTTTTGAAGAAACTCCTCATCTACACCTGTTGCATTTGCTTGTGCTGCTTCTAACTCTGTGCGTGCGTTCGCTAGAGCTTCTGTTGCTTCACTAAGCTGTTGCGGACTCATGCTCATTGTTGCAGTTCCAATCATTTTTTGCGCTGATTGAATAGAAACTTGAGCTTGTTGTAAATCATTATAACCTGTCGTTACGTCTTGATTTAAAAAGTTATCCATTCATAAAACACCTCCTATGGATAGGATAAAACAAGACGAAAAAAATTATACAGAACTACTTTTTCGTTAATAGTTCTCCGTACTTTTTAATTTTCTCTCCTACCGTACACTCATTAATACAAAACGATTGCGCATAGGTTTTGCCCCGCTCTTTATTAAACGTTTTTTTTACAAAGCAGTCATTGCAATAGTAATCTAGAAGCTCTGTTACTTCTTCTAACACTTGCTTTCTTTCCATGCTGCATCTCTCCATTTCAATTAATACCTATATTCGTTTTCGACTAGATATGGCAATTCCTTGTAAGGCTTGTGTTGCAAGCTGGTCGGCTTCTTCATTATCCTTACGTGAAATCGGTTCATAAATTGGTTTAATTCCTAATTCTTGTAGCTTATCTTCAATGCGGTCTAAATATTTATTAAAGATTTCTTCAAAGCAAGGCCATTCACCTGCTAACTGGTTTAACACAACTTGTGAATCTCCTTTAAAGGTCACTTGAATATGATGAACTCCCATTTCTTCTAGCTGCTGTACTGCAAAATAAAAAGCCGCATATTCCGATTCATTATTTGATTCAATTTGCTCAAGCTGCGTATTAACTCGAATGCGCTGTGAGAAACCGTTTTGCGTAAAGTAAATAACAGCACCGAGACCTGCGGCTTGCAGGTCATGATGAAAGCCCCCATCAAAATACACTGTGATGTCATGAGGCTCCGTTTGAACTTCTTCAAACAGCTTCTTGGCTTCTTTTACAGTCCAACGTTGTCCATCTTCACTAATCAAATAAATTTCCTTTGTACGCCCAGTTCTTTCCAAGTCGCCTATGATAATAAACGCTTCGTTTGCATCTGTGAAATCAGAGTAAAACGTCAGTTGCTTTTGTTTGGATGATTTGTAGTGCCATTCAATTTGAAATTTCATCTTTCCAGTTCCTTTCATGGGCAATTTTTGAATACCGCACGTAAACTTTTCTACTTTTTTGTATTTTATCACTCATCTTGTCTTTTCATGACAATTATTATCGCGATTTTACTGTAGTTAGCACTAAATTTTTTTATGGTACAATAGAGTTGATTTAATTGCAACTTATCTGATTAACTAAGCTATATTGGAGTGATCACTATGATAGAAGTATACATTGACGGTGCCTCTGCGGGAAATCCCGGTCCATCTGGCGCGGGAATTATTATAAAAGGTAACGGGGAACACCACCGTTACTCTATTCCCTTGCAAGCGATGAATAATCATGAAGCTGAATTTCATGCTTTAATAAAAGCATTAGAGCTTTGTTTAGAAAAGCAGTATACGATGGTTTCTTTCCGAACCGATTCGCAGATTGTAGATACAGCTATGAACAGAGAATATGTAAAAAATAAAGCTTTTCTTCCTCTCCTCGAAAAAGCGTTAACTCTCTCCAAACAAATTGATTTATTTTTTATTAAGTGGGTTCCAAGCAGCGAAAATAGCGGAGCTGACCAGCTTGCTAGAGAAGCTATTCATCAAAAAGAAGCAGGACTATAAGCTCCTGCTTCAAATCATTCCGGTCTGTTTTAGCACTTGCATCGCCTGTTTTCTCGTCTTTACCTTTTGTGCTGCAAGTTGCTCTAGCAGCGCAACAAAAAAGCTACCATCGAATTCTTTTTGCATTTTTAAGGTCCATTCAATCGAAAAAATAACCATTTCATCCGGCATTTTTGTATATTGCTGACCAAACGCAATAAAACCCTTTGCATCTTCTTTTAAAGAAAAGCCTTTTTCCTCAAGATAAAGAAGGTATTCTTCTAAGGAGTTTACCAATTTTGTCACGATCCGATCCCATCCTTTATAAAGGTTCCCTCTTTATCTTAGCGTATTTATAAAAATTTGACCATTACTTTTCACCAAGCAAATAGCCAACTAATCCTATAGTGACACCTAGGAGGGCACCTGCAAGCACTTCTGCCGGCTGATGTCCAAGCATCTCTTTAAGCTTCTGTTCAGTTAAGTCATGAAAGCCTTTATCGGGAAGACCGGCTAATTTTTCAATTTCTTCATCTAACGTATTTACCTTAATGGTAATTTCACCAGTTTGTCTTCGAATCCCTTGTGCATCATACATAACAATAATTCCAAACACAGTCGCAATTCCGAATTCAATGCTAGAAATACCTTTGGTTAACCCGACGTAGGTAGCCAGAGAAGAAACCCCTGCAGAGTGAGAACTTGGCATTCCACCCGATGCCCCTATCATCGATATGTCCCATACACCTGTTTGATATTTCTTAATAGGAATTTTTAATGCCTGTGCTAACAATATTGAAGAAAGTGACAAGCCAATACCTTTGTTCAACATTCTCACCTCTTTTACTATTGTGTAAAAAAGAAAATGCCGGAAACATTCACTCGCATCATGAATGTTTCTGGCATTTTCGACGCTCACTATGACTTAGTGATTGTTTTTCTTAGAAGCTTTTTTAGAAGCTTTCTTTTGTGCTTTATTATTCATCTTTGCTGATTCTACCTCAGCATAAGAACCAAATTCTTGGTTATATTGGTTGTTTTTAGCACTTTTAGAAGCTTTAAGCTTTTGGTTAGAAGAATTGTTTTGATTTTGTTGTACATTGAATTCAGATGCAAATTCTTCAGCATGTGCACTGTTTGCTTTCTTTGCAGCTTTCGCTTTTTGAGCTTGGTTTGATTTAAACTCAGAAGCAAATTCTGTGTTATGCTTTTGTTTTGCATTGTTATTACGCTGCGCATTTGCATTACCTGATTTTGTACGTCCCATTACAATCTCCTCCTTTGTTTGTACCTTGTTGGTACATTCATTAGTATGGATCTGTTTTGAAATCAAATACTTCGAAAAATAAGGTAACACCGGGAGCTAATGGGCAATTTCCCTCTTGTTTCAATTCAATAAAAAATGAGAGCTGCCATTAGAAAGCAGCTCTCATTTTTTTAATTATTTAAACGCTGAACGTATTCTGCAACCATTTCTTTTGTTACAGACTGACGTGTTGGTACGATTCCATTATTTTTTGCAAGCTCATTAATTTGAGCCGTCACCGCATTAATTGTATCCGTTGAAAATTCTTTGCCTTCTTTACAGAGAAGCACCGCTGCTTCGATTGCTTGCTCACGCATTGTATCTAGTCTGACAAATGCTTTAACAAGTTCATGCTGTTTCTTTGAATGCTCTGATATTGCTTTGTGTACGCTCATTTTTGTTCCTCCATTATGTAGTAAGCTGTTGTGCTAAGAATAAGTTAATATCTTCGAGGCTAGGGTCTTTATCGGGCAAGTTACTTAGCTCCCTTTTAAAATGAGGGAGCTTTGTTTCAAGCAAGGCTTTTATTCCTTTTACCTCACTACTTGTTAAGTGTACAAGCTGTTTTTTAGCATCGCTAAGCTTTGTCATTATCGACACTAAAGAATCATCTTTGAAGCCGTTAACAAGCTCAAAAAACGACGTAGGCGGTAATTTCTTATCTTGAATTAAAAGCGTTAGTGCCATATATGCTCTAGCCATATGAAGAACAACTTTTATATCCTCTATTGTAACAGAAGATTTCAGATTTCTTTTACTATTTTGATGCAAAAGTTTAAAATAATGAAATCCAAGCGCTTTTAGCGAATACTGTTTCTCCATCATAAGACATACCTTTTCGCGAAACTCTTTCACATTGCGATAGTAAATTGATGAATGTATCCATTCATAAAGAGAAGGATTTGATTTTGTAAAAAGATGCAGTGCTTTATACACGTCCCACCCTTGAATATCATAATGTTTATCTATGCTTATAATGACGTCTTTAGGTCGATATAGCTCAAGGTAGCGTGGGTATTCGTATTTATAAATAAATCGTACATCATAATCACTAGAAGGCGTATGCAGCTCATACGCCCTGCTCCCTGCTTCACACGCAAACAAAATCGTGACATTATGTTGTTTTTCAATTGAATTCAGTATCTCTTCTATATGATCGTTCATCTTATGTCCTTTCAGTTTGATGAGCTACCACGATATCATTGAGTGTACCAATTGTATGATTTAGCGCTTCAATTGGAAAATCTGCATTAACCACTGTTTGAAGCTGTTTATAATAATCATACCATTCTTCTAAAAGCGCCGGCTTATACATTAAAACAAATGCATGAATTTGTTCACTGTAATGATTTTGGAGCTTTACTTGTTCGCTGCGCACATAATCATCAAGCAGCGGCTCAATTTTAGCTTTTAAAGCTTCATGCATTTTAGCTTTTTCATTTTTTTCAAAAAAGCTTTTGCTGTTTTTATAAAGAGCTAAGTCCTTCTGAAATAGTTCGAGATTTTCAAACAAACAGCGACTAACCATCGCACTGCCACTTTCTACAGGAATATCTGGAAGGGCAGGGTGAAACGTTGGTTCATAGCGTTGTAGCTGCCTCATATTCGTTTGATTCCACTCTTTTGTTAAGCGTTGGATATACGTTTCTAAACGTAGCGTTGTCGCTTGAATTTCTTGGGTAACATCAAATGCAACTGCTTGTAAAAGCTGATTAAGACATGCCGCCAACTGTTCTTTCTTATTTCCTTTATCGTCTCTAAGCGTTGCTGGGTTAAACGACTCCTTAAAGAAATCATCATAGCGCTGTAAAACACGCTTCTTGACATAGAAGAGAAGCTCATCGCTTTCCCTTTCTAGCTGCTGTTCTTCATACGTAAATGTCATTTCTGAAACCTTGGCAGAAATTTGTTGATCTTTAATGTGAAGAGATTGCAAATAGCGCTGTTTTTCAACCGCAGATTTTGTTTGAACACCTTTAATTTCATTCATCACGGCAAGTGCTTGATTGAATTCTTCATAAACGGATGCAACTGCTAGCTGAGTTAGCTCATCTGTAATGAAATGATAAAATGGCTTTTGAAAAGCTTTAAACATCGTATCATTACGATTTGTTAACGCCTGTAAGCTTGAAATTGGATAGAGACGTGGAAAGCGAATACCATACTCTTCAAGCTGTGTTTTTACATAATTTTGTACAAGGGTTAGCTCTTCATCAGACTGAGCTAGATCTGCTGCATTGAGTAAAAAGAACATCTTATCTAGTGTAAATACATCTTTTACACGACCAAGCTGAATTAAAAATTCGCGGTCTGCTTTTGAAAACGCATGGTTATAGTACGTAACGAACAAGATAGCATCAGCATTTTTAATATATTCAAACGCAACGCCCGTATGGCGAGCATTAATGGAATCAGCACCTGGTGTATCAACAAGCGTAATTCCCAGCTGCGTCAGCTCACAATCATAGTACAGGTTAATATGCTGTACGAAACAAGCTTTCTCTTCTTTAGCTACGTATGCCTCAAATTCTTTAATCGTAACCGTCACTTCAGAACCCATTACGTTCTTAACATCCTCATAGCCTTTTATCACCGCTTGTAGAAATGAGAAATGCAGCTGGTTTTCTTCTTTCACAGTTAATTTTGGCAATAATTCACTTAGCTCTTCTACGTCTGAAATAGTATGTTTAAACAACTCTAGAGAACTGTTAATATCAGCTACCAGTTGATCCATCGTTTTCATAAGAACTACCACTGTCCTATGAGGATAGTCCTTTGTAGGAGGCATAATTTTGTTAATTGTTGCCGTTGTAGGGTTCGGTGACACAGGCAATACTTTTTCACCAATTAACGCATTAGCAAAAGACGACTTTCCAGCGCTAAAAGCTCCAAATAGTGCTACTGTGAACGTTTGGTTTGCAAGCTTATGACGTTTTTCCTTCAAGCGGCCAATAAACTTTTCAAGCTGTTTAAATGTAGAAAGCACCTTTGTCGACTCATCAATATCTCGAATAACTGCATCGACTTTGGTTTTTGACTGAATGTCTTCCTCTACAGCAACAACTTGTTCTGATTTGCCTGTAGCTGGAGGTGCTTTTACCTCAACCATTGTTCCTACTTCGATTTCTTCTTGTAATAAGTCTAACAGTTTTACCATTTCCAATGGTTCAAGAGGTCTTAAGATATTTAGCTTGTGTGTTAAATCTTGTCGCAAGGCTTGAAGATGCTGCGCAGATCTTTGAACTTGCTCGTAGCCCTCAATAATTCGTTGTTCTTTCACTAACGACTGTTCAATATTTTGCAGAAGTCGTTCTTCTTCTTCTTTCTTTACTTGTTCAATTTCTGTATACAGTTCAGACAGAATACGATTGGTATTTTTCTTAATCGCATCTACTACATCTTTTGTATAAGTAAGGACGTACTCACCGTTAATAGTTGCCCCTGTCTTCACAGCATCCACTAAGTCATGTGGCTCAAACGGTACTTCAAACTGTTGAATGCTAGCCAATAGAGAAGAATCTACTAGCTCTTCATCTTGAATGAGCTGCTGCATATACTGCTGCAAGTGCCACTGCAGCTCTGTTTGAACACGCTCTTTCACATCTTCATAAAAAGCTGTTAGCCGTTCTTTTTTTTCTTCTTCTGTTTTCTTTTTTGTAAACCATACCCCTACTTTAAAGTCTGGCTTGGTTGTTTCTAAAAATGCCTTTGCTTTCTCTCGCATCTCATAAGGAGCTAAATTCGCATTGTTCATAATTTTAGCTGTTTCATTTTGATACGTCGTATAAAAAGCTGTGCGTTTATGTAAGATCAGTTCTTTCTTCGCTATAAGCTCGGTTGCTTCTTCCTTTGCAATTTGATATTCATTTGGACGAAGCTGTGAACGAATATCATCATATTCAAGAAGACTTTCTTCTTCACTGCTTTCTGCAAACTGCATGTGATCTTCTACTACCATTTTCATGGAATCCATAATATGTTGATCTCGATTTTCTTTTTTCTCCATCATTGTGTGCAGATGCTTCTTTAAAACAGCTAATTCATTATAAGAGGATTGCTTATCTTTTAAAGACGTATAGAAAATCCCTTTTGGCCGTACATTCCATTTTAAAAACGCCTCTTCTACAGACTCTTTAAATTCTTGGAAAGTAAGCTGATCGTCTCGGTGCTTATCAACTTGGTTAATAATTAAGAACAAATCTTTATTGGCATCCTGTAACTCTTTTGTAAAGTGGAAATTGAGCTCTGCCTGTACGTGGTTATAATCCATTACGTAAAAAATAACGTCCGCAAGATGAAGAGCAGACTCGGTTGATACACGATGAGCATCATCGGTCGAATCAATTCCAGGTGTATCCATAACAACGATTCCTTTTGGAATTGCTTTCGTTTCAATCGAGAGATGGATAGACTCTACCTCGTCACCATCAACACAAAATGATTTAATTTGTTCATACTCGTATGGTGCTTCATAACGTACTGGCTTTTCTTTTCGGTAATAAACGGTTGCATGCTCTTCACCAGCCTTAACAGACACCAAGTTAGCACTTGTCGGAATTGGGCTTGCAGGCAAAATTGTTTGCCCCATGAGCTCATTAATCATACTCGACTTCCCTGCTGAAAAATGACCGCAAAATGCAATAACAAATTCTTCTTTTTCTTGTTTTCTTAACAACTGAATAACTTTTTCTGCTTGCTTTTCATCTCCAGCATTTATAAAAGCCTCATGTAAATAATAAAGAGAGGATTGTAGAGTTTTATACTTTTGATGCTGAACGCTTACTTGAGACATCCCTTTCGACTCCTTTTGTTAGGCACTTACAATCGTGCACATACTCCATTTCTGCTACTTATTCCTCTTTTCATTTTACTTGATTTTAAAGCGTTTTCCTATAAAAAACTGAATTTTCCGCTTGCTCATTAGTAAGCTACGTACTATGCGACTAAAAGAACACTAGCCACCTCTCAAATTAAACTTGAAAGATGGCTAGTGACAAATAAACTATAACTCAAATTGAATAATCTTCTGGTATAAAGACTTTGAGCTGTTTGGGACGAATATAAACCTGTTTACCTATACTAAGTTGTAAGAACCTAAAGCGTTCTTTCGAAATTTCAGCTTCTAAAAATTCGTCAAACCCTTCACGTTTTAATTCAACTTGAACAATCGGCCCTACCATGTGAATATGACTAATAGTTGCTAAAACCGTATCTTCACTGACCTTTTCGTTTTCAATTTCAAGATCATGAGGACGTACATATCCTACCGCTTGCTTTGCATCACAGTTCATATATTCTGGGACTTCCAATTCGAAATCACCTTGTATTAATTTACCTCTATTAATACGTCCTCTAAACAAGTTAACGCTGCCTAAAAAGTTATAAACAAACGGACTGTTTGGATAATCATAAACTTCTTCGGGGCTGCCAATTTGCTCGATTTTCCCGTTATTCATCACCACCACGCGATCCGCTACATCTAGAGCCTCCTCTTGGTCGTGAGTAACAAAAATACTCGTTACATGGAAGTTATCGTGCAGCTTGCGGAGCCATCGCCTTAAGTCTTTTCGTACTTTAGCATCCAGCGCTCCAAAAGGTTCGTCAAGAAGCAGAACTTTTGGTTCTACTGCCAAAGCACGAGCTAATGCTACACGCTGCCTCTGCCCGCCTGATAGTTGAGATGGATACCTGTCTCCAAAACCTTCTAATTTGACAAGTTGCAAAAGTTCTCTTACCTTTTCGTTAATTATTTGCTTTGAAGGTCTTACTTTTTTAGGGCGTACCTTTAAGCCGTATGCCACATTTTCAGCAACTGTCATGTGTCGAAATAACGCATAGTGTTGAAATACAAATCCAACATTTCGCTCTTTAGGATTAATATGCGTAATATGATTTCCATCAAATAAAATTGCTCCTTCATCTAAGTTTTCAAGGCCCGCTATGATACGAAGTAACGAGGTCTTTCCAGAACCTGATGGTCCGAGCAGTGCAATTAGTTCTCCTGTTTTGATGTTGATACTGATATCTTCAAGGGCTTTAAATGTCCCAAATGATTTAGATACATTTTTAATCTCAATTCCCATTATCTAAACTCCTTTTGTTATTAGGCATGACTTGCTTTCCATTCAATAATATTTTTCACAACTAGTGTAATAATTGCGAGTATAGACATGAGCGATGCTACTGCAAATGCAGCTGAAAATTGATATTCATTGTATAGAATTTCAATATGAAGAGGCATTGTGTTTGTCATCCCCCTGATATGACCAGATACAACCGACACCGCTCCAAACTCTCCAATCGCTCGAGCATTACATAAAATAATGCCATACAGTAATCCCCATTTAATGTTGGGTAACGTAACAAGATAAAATGTCTTAAACCCACCCGCTCCCAAAGTTAAAGATGCTTCTTCTTCCGCTGTTCCTTGTGCTTGCATAAGCGGAATTAGCTCTTTAGCGATAAACGGGAACGTAACAAATAGAGTAGCTAAAATGATACCTGGAAGCGCAAATACAACCTTTATGTCATGATAAAATAACCATTCACCAAATAACCCCTGCGCACCAAATAATAAAATAAAGATGAGTCCAGCAATAACTGGAGATACGGCAAAAGGTAAATCAATGATTGTAATTAAGATATTTTTTCCTCGAAAATTAAACTTTGTAATAGCCCATGCTGCTATCACCCCAAAGACTGCGTTAATTGGGACCGTAATAAGTACAACAATGAGCGTCAATTTAATTGCAGCTAATGCATCTGGATGTGTAATAGCGGCTACATAGACCTGCCACCCTTTTTGAAATGCTGTGATAAAAATTGTAATAAGCGGTAGTATTAAAAACAATGCTAGAAACGTTAAAGCAAGACATATTAGTATCCACCGAACCGCTTTAGGCTCTTGCAAGCTTGTTTGTGATTGATTAGCTATCCCTTTAGATATTTGAATTGAAACCTGTCCTCCCACCTTTACTACCTCCTAGTTATGCAAAAATTTCCGATGAGTAATCCATTGAATAACGTTTATGCTGAATAAAATTAAAAATGAACTAACAAGCATTACGCTTGCAATAGCCGTCGCACCTGCATAATCATACTGCTCAAGCTTTGTCATAATGATTAAAGGTGTAATTTCTGTTTTCATTGGCATGTTACCAGCAATAAAAACAACCGACCCATATTCTCCTAGCGCTCTTGCAAATGATAGTGAAAAGCCTGTTAAAATAGCTGGAACGAGTTCAGGGAAAATAACTTTAGAAAATGTGTGTAAACGACTTGCTCCTAAGCTAGCTGAAGCCTCTTCCACTTCTCCATTAAAGTTTTCTAAAACAGGCTGGACCATTCGAACAACAAACGGTAAACCGATAAATGTTAATGCAATGATAATCCCAAGTGGTGTAAATGCAATTTTGAAGTCAAACAGCTGTCCTATGAAACCACTTGGCACATAAAGAGTCGTTAATGCTATGCCGGCTACTGCCGTTGGTAATGCGAATGGCAAATCTACTAATCCATCAACTATTCGTTTTCCTGGGAACTGATAGCGCACTAATACCCATGCAATGATAGTTCCAAAAATAACATTGATAATCCCTGCTATCAGAGCAGCACCGAAACTAAGCTTATACGAAGCTACTACTCTTGCTTCCGTCACTGTTTGAACAAAATCGTCCCACCCCATTGAAGCTGTATTAAAAAAAACCATCGCTAGTGGAAATAACACCAAAATACTGGCATACAACATTGTGAACCCTAGCGATATTCCGAATCCTGGTATAACATTTTTCTTTTTTTGAACCTGTAACACCCTCTACACCTCTGCTTTCTCTGCTGAAACTGCTCTTAGAAATAGAGAGAAGATACAAATAAACATGTATCTTCTCAGCTACGATTTATTATTTTGGTTGATAAATTTTATCAAACGTTCCTCCATCATTAAAATGTGTTTCTTGTGCTTTCTTCCACCCGCCAAAGTCTTGAATTGTCACAAGGTTTAAGGACGGAAATTGATCTTTATGTTTTTTTAGTACTTCTTCATTTCTTGGACGATAATAATTCTTCGCTGCAATCTCTTGACCTTCATCACTATATAAATAATTTAAATACTCCGTTGCGACTTCTGTTGTTCCTTTTTTCTCAGCAATTTTGTCTACAACTGCTACTGGTGGTTCTGCTAAAATACTTAAAGACGGCGTAACAATTTCAAACTCATCTTCTCCAAGTTCATTTAATGATAGATAAGCCTCATTTTCCCACGCGATTAGAACATCTCCTATACCTCGTTCAACAAAGGTTGTAGTAGCTCCTCGAGCACCTGAATCTAATACTTCAACGTTTTTGTACAAATCGCTCATAAATGATTCAATTTTCTTTTCATCGCCATTGTATTTTTCCTTAGCATACGCCCAAGCTGCGAGGTAGTTCCATCTTGCCCCCCCAGATGTTTTGGGATTTGGTGTAATAACAGAGGTACCTTTTTTCGTTAAGTCACTCCAGTCCTTAATTCCTTTTGGATTTCCTTTACGAACTAAGAGAACAATAGTTGAAGTGTATGGTGTAGAATTGTCATCTAATTCCTTTTCCCAATCATCGTTTAACAGCTGACGAGCAGCAGCAATTTCGTCAATATCGTATGCAAGTGCAAGCGTCACAACATCAGCTTCTAAGCCATCAATAACTGCTCTACCTTGCTTACCTGATCCACCATGTGATTGCTGAATCGTTACGTCTTGACCTGTTTTATTCTTCCAGTGAGAAGCGAATTTTTCATTGAACTCTTGATATAACTCACGTGTTGGGTCATACGAAACGTTTAACAGTTCCACAGGTTGCTTTGACTCATTGCTTCCAGTTTTCTTATCTCTTTCTTCCGAATTACTAGAAGTCTGATTTCCACACCCTGCTAGCATCACCGAAAGTGCTGTTACCGCCATTAAAGATTTCAAAAATTTTTTTCTCATGTTTTACTCCCCTTTTTTTAAAAATACAAAAAGACTGCTCCCTTTTTAAACTAAAAAGGAAAGCAGCCTTCAGGTGTCTGATCGGCACACAAATTTTGTAGACCTATTCGCATGTAAAAGATAGATCGCACACGCACTCTAAGCTATTTATATCACCACAATTGAATGTACTCGTGCAGCAGACAAGTTTCTTCAGTAGACTGATAGATACTCGTTTGAATTTTGAAACAATTTATATTATATATTATTTGCAGTTACCCTATATGTCAAGTAGGAATTTATTTTTCGTTTTTTCAAACCAAAAAAACTGCCAAATACTTGGCAGTTTTTATCTATGCCTGCACAACAGCAATTTTATACACGCTGTGCTTTTTCAATATTTTTCATGACATACGTTGCCATACCCGTACACGTTACGAACGTTCCAATTACAAAAAGACTAACCATTATGTCCACCACCGTTTCTTATTGATGAAATTGATAATCTTTATCAGCTACTTACAGTCTATCACGAAAGATAATCATTTTCAATTAGTTTTCTGATTTTTTTAACTGTGGCATAAAACGTAGCTTTCCATCCATGGCTACCTCGTAGTCTGTATAGAGCTTCAGCGCTTCTTCTTCTTTTGGAATACGAACCGAAAGCATCCACATGTTTAATAAACTAAATACAATAAGCGTTAGATACGCTTGAAATAAAAGCGGAATTAAAAGAAATTCCAGCGTGACAATCGTATAGTTTGGATGCTTGATGTATCTGTAAGGTCCCTTTAATACAACGGGAGCTTTGGGCATTACAATAATTTTAGTATTCCAATACTTCCCTAATGAGGCGATAGCCCATACTCTTCCCAGTTGCACCATTAGAAATAAAGTCGCAAATACCCAAAAAGAAGATGAAAAAGAATAGTCTACAAGCTGCATTTCTACAAGCAACGCTACAAAAAAAGCAGCATGCATGGATACCATCCATTTATAATGGTTGCTTCCTGCTTCATATCCACCATTTTGCTTCATCCAGGCCTCGTTACGCTTTGCAATTATAAGTTCTCCTAAACGTTGTAAAATAATCAATGCAAAAATGGTATAAATAAACATGTTATTCCCTCCACTGAAGTAAAACGAGCTCCGAGCTAAAACCTGGTCCAAGCGCTGTTAAGACGCCGTATTCTCCGCTTGGAATTTTTTCTTTCATGAATCGATCCAATACGTACAAAACGGTTGCTGATGACATGTTCCCATGATGTTTTAACACATGAAGAGAGTGGTCAATCATTGAGTCTTCAAGTGAAAGCGTAGATAGATAAGCTTCTAATACCTTCTTCCCACCAGGATGTGCTACGAAATGTCGCAAGTCTTGCGTCGTTAAATTATGACTCGCTAGAAATGTTTGGACTTGATCCCCCAGCCAAGAATCAATAATCGTTGGAATGTCTTTTGAAAAAATAACATATAAACCGTCGTTTCGAATATCCCAGCCCATAACATCCTTAGAATCTGGCATTAGAGTAGACTGAGTATGTAATGTTGCTGGCAGCGTGTCTAATTTTGAAGCGGTCATATCCGATTCATCTCCTGCAATTAAAGCAGCTGCTACTCCGTCAGCAAACAAAGATGTACCAATCAGATTGCTTTTTGAACGATCATTACGCTGAAATGTCAGGCTACAAAGTTCAATTGAAAGCACAAGTACCTTTGCTTTTGGAAACGCTAAGCAATACTCATGTGCTCTTGATACACCTGAAGCTCCTCCTGCACAGCCAAGGCCCCAAATTGGAATACGCTTCGTGTGAGGTGAAAAGGGAAGCTCGTTCATAATCCTGGCTTCAATACTCGGTGTTGCAAGCCCGCTAGTAGAAATGTAAAAGATTGCATCAATTTCTTCATAGGGGACATTCCCAGAAAGGTAAGCTGAATTCGTCAAGCAATTTTCAACAGCTTTTACGCCAAGTTCAATTGCACACTCAATAAATGCATTATTTTTCTCTTCAAACGTGTGGTCTTCTTGAAACCACTTCATCCCTTTAGCAAAGTGCCTGGTTTCAATTTGACCATTTTCAAATACCGTTAACAAGCGATTAATGTCTCGAAATGATTCGGCAAATAGATCCTTTGCAAACTGTGCAGTATCCGATTGCTTCAGCTCATATGGAGGTATACAAAATCCAGTTGACATAATTTTAGGCATGGGTCTCACCTCTTTAATTCGTTATGTATACCATTTGTAATTTTTTAGAAATTTATTCTCAATAAAAAATAAAAAAGCTTTTCCATAAGATATGGAAAAGCCTCGTTTTGAAGAAGTTTTATTTGTTGCGCACACGTTTAGTATAACGTATTTTCCTTAGTATTGAACATGAAATTTTTGGTTTTTGTCTATTTATTTAAAAGAATACAGACATATATATTTCGTCCACGTACTCCTCATTAATATAAGCTTGTTCTTTCATAACCCCTTCTGTCTTAAAGCCGACTTTTTCGTACAATTTATACGCCACTTCATTAGAGGCAAATACCGTTAACGATAGCTTGTGCATGTCATTTTCTTTGCACCAATTTAACGTATAGTCCATTAACTGCTTGCCAATTCCCATACCTTGTACTTTTGAAACTAGCCATGTACGGAAAAGCCCACTATGACGTTTCATTCGAATTTCACCGCGAAGAACGCGCGCAATCCCAACAACTTCACCTTCCACTTCCGCCACAACATACATATGCCCTTGCTTTGATACACTCTCAATAAACTGCTGTTCTTCTTCTACTGTTTTTGGCGCGTCTTTTTGAATAAACTCTCCTGCTTTAATAATTTCTTCCACAGCTGTTGTAATCTCTCTTGCATCACGGGGTTCTGCTGGACGTATTGTGACTTCACGTCCATCCTTTGCTACAAATGTTACCGTATCTTTTTCTGCTGTAATCATCTATATCAACTCCTCTAACCATTCAATAATCACTTTTTCTTATTGTTTGTTTAATTTGCTACTTTACCATTGGAAATGTTTATTTTCGCATGTTGTCCAATAAGCAGACCACTGCTTTTTTGATATACCCAGAGCGTTTATACCTTTAAACCCTTTTAGGAAAATTTATTTTTGCACATCCTCTTGCACTTTGCAAATGGTTTACATAAAGTAAAATAAATAGAAATATTCAAATTATTAAACAAAAAAGCTCTTAATGCTTGTGTTAGACAAGCATTAAGAGCTTTCTACTTTTATTTTGTTAACATTTCTTTTTGTACGGATACTTCTCCATTTCTTACTTTTGAAACCGCCAGTACGTTGAAGACAATATTTAAAATAATAGCCGTAAAGCTACCTGCTACAATTCCATTTCCAGTTAAGATTTGAATTCCTTCTGGAAGCTGTGCAAATAAGTCTGGTACGACCGTTACACCAAGTCCCATTCCAATAGAACATGCAATAATCAGCAGATTTTCTTGCTTTTGTAAATCCACTTCGCTTAAAATTTTAATACCCGATGAGATAACCATTCCGAACATCGCCACCATTGCGCCCCCTAATACAGGGCTTGGGATTACGGTTGTAATCGCAGCAATTTTCGGGATAAGTCCAAGAACAATTAGGATACCGCTCGCTGCAAACACTACGTTTTTAGTACGAACACCCGAAAGCTGAAGTAACCCTACATTTTGAGAATAAGCCGTATAAGGAAATGCATTAAATAAGCCCCCCAGGGTAATAGCTAATCCTTCTGCACGATATCCGCCAGCTAAATCTTTTTCTGTTACTTTTTCTTTGCAAATATCACTAACCGCAAAGTACACACCTGTCGATTCAACAATCCCCACTAATAGCACTAAAAACATTGTTAAAATAGCCGTCACGTCAAACGTAGGCATTCCAAAATAAAAAAAGTGTGGAACGTGAACCCATGCTTCATCACGAACACCTGAAAAGTCTACTTTCCCCATAAACGATGCCGCAATGGTTCCAGCAATCAAACCTGCCAATACAGACACTGATCTCATAAAGCCTTTTGTAAAACGATATAATAAAATAATAAGTAACAGTACCCCAAACCCAAGTGTTAAGTTACTTAAGCTTCCGAAATCTGCGCTTCCTTCTCCACCAGCCAAGTCCTTCATTGCTACAGGAATAAGCGTTATTCCAATAATTGTAACAACAGAACCAGTGACAAGCGGCGGGAAAAAACGAACAAGCTTACCAAGGTATTTTGATAAAATAACAACCATAAGTCCTGCCACAATTATTGAACCATATATACTCGAAACACCATATGAACTTCCTATTTGAATCATTGGGCCTACAGCAGTAAATGTGCATCCCAGTACAACGGGCAAGCCAATACCGAAGAAGCGATTTTTCCAAACCTGTAGAAGCGTAGCAATTCCACACATGAACAAGTCAATTGCGACCAAATAAGTCAGCTGCTGCTGCGTTAATCCAATTGCACCGCCCACGATTAAAGGCACGACAATTGCTCCACCATACATCGCTAGAACATGCTGTAACCCTAATGACAAAACTTTTCCATTTTTCATTTTAAGATGTCACTCCTTGCTTCGTAGGAACAAACGTAACCTGTCCGCCTTTTAGTGATTCGATGCGTGCCAGTGATTCAACCTTCACACCTGTTTCACGAACTAAGCGACCGCCATCTTGAAAAGCTTTTTCAATAACGATCCCTACGCCTCCTACATCAGCACCAGCTTTTTTAACAATATCCATTAAGCCAAGTGCAGCCTGTCCATTTGCCAAAAAATCGTCAATAATTAATACGCGATCAGTTGGTAAAATAAACTTTTCAGCAACGGAAATTTCGTTTTCTTCTTTTTTAGTAAAGGAATATACTTTTGATGTAATTAACCCTTCTTGTAGCGTTAGTGATTTACGCTTGCGAGCAAATACCATTTCTACATTAAGCTTCAGTGCTGCCATAATTGCTGGAGCAATACCAGATGATTCAATGGTTAAAATCTTTGTAATACCTTCTTGTTCAAATCGCTGTCCAAACTCTTCTCCAATTTCTTTCATAAGAATTGGATCCATCTGGTGATTTAAAAACGTATCAACTTTTAAGACCGTATCTGATAATACGATACCGTCTGTTAAAATCTTTTCTTGTAATGCTTTCATCTTATAATTCCTCCAACTTCTTTTTCACAATAAAAAGCTCAAAAACAAAGCTACACCCACGTATGAGTAGAGCAATGTTTTTGAGCTAACCTATCAGACGAAAGTCAAAAGTTTCACCGCTCACTCATAGTCAAACCATTTACGGTGGTTTGGTAGAAACTTACGAGCCATATTCTCGTCATTATATGAGTGCGTTATTGAGTTGTGTTTAGTATACCAATATTCTGCATGTTTGAAAACCTTTTATCGAACATTTTATATTAAAATTTCTAAAAACGTTCGTGAAAATCACAAAAGAAGATAAGATCACTCTTATCTTCTTCGTCTTTTCTATTAAAGAGAGTATACTTTTGTGTATTTTTTTTCTAAATAATCAATTAAATAATTGACGTTTAAACCTTCTCCCGTTACATCATGCAAGATTTCTAACGGCTTTTTCGCTTTTCCATACTGATGAATGTGATACGTTAACCAGTTTGTAATTGCTTTAACATCACCGGTCTCTAACAGCTCATCATAATCTGGTAAGTCTTTTAGCATAGCGTTTTTAAACTGAGCAGCATACATATAACCAAGCGCATAAGAAGGGAAATACCCAAAGCTTCCACCTGCCCAGTGTACATCTTGAAGCACACCTTCTCCATCGTGATTTGGGCGAACACCTAAATATTCTTCATATTTATCATTCCAAATCTCAGGAAGGTCCTTTACTTCAATGTCACCGTTTATTAAGCCTTTTTCAATTTCATAGCGAATCATAATGTGAAGTGGGTACGTTAATTCGTCCGCTTCAATACGAATCAATGAAGGCTGTGACTGATTAATTGCTCGATAGAAATCCTCTAATGATACGTTCTCAAACTGACCGCTTGAATACTTTTTAATTACATCGTAGTTGCGCTTCCAAAATGAAAAGTTTTTGCCCACAAACTTCTCATAAAAGAGCGATTGGGACTCATGAATGCCCATTGATGTACCTTCACAAAGCACTGTGCCAACTAGATCTTCTGAAATGTTTTGTTCGTATAAAGCATGGCCGCATTCATGAATGGTACCAAAGATTGCTGTTCGAAAATCCTTTTCGTCATATTTAGTTGTAATTCTTACATCTCCTGGATTTAAGCCCGTTGCAAATGGATGAACCGTTTCGTCTAAACGACCAGCTTCAAAATCATAGCCAAGCTCTTTTAAAATCGCTAAGCTGAATTCACGCTGCTTATCTTTTGGAAAAGACTTAAATAAAAAGGCTGTTTCTGGCTTATTAGATGAATCTGCAATCTTTTGGACAAGTGGAACAATTCGATTGCGGAGCTGACCAAACACATCATTTAAGATTTCCACCGTCATTCCTGGTTCAAAAAGGTCCAATAAGCGGTTATATTTATTACCTTCGTATCCCCAATATTCTACAAATTTTTGGTTAAACGCTACGATTTTCTCTAAATACGGTTGAAACATTTGAAAATCTGCTTTATCTTTTGCTTCTTCCCACACAGATTCAGCTTTAGAAGTTAAAACAACGTATTCTTTATACTCGTCAGCCGGAATTTTTTTATTAAGCTCGTATTCTTTTTGACACTCTTTTACCGCTTTCTTTGTCGTATCAGATATGTAATGTTGAGCGGTATCAGCAGTCAACTGCTGAATGAATGAAGCCATTTCATTAGAAACAGATAGCTTAAACGCTTCTGAAGACAGCATGCCAATTACTTCAGAACGCTGCTCCACTCCTTTTTTCGGTGCACCTGTACGTAAATCCCAATACATCACACCCATCGCTTCATGATAACTTTTAATTTTTTTCATGAATTCATGAAAATTTTGCTCTACAAGCTGAATATTTTCGTTCATCAAAAACCCTCCCCTTTTTACTTACTAACCTACTATACACTTGTTTCATATAGTCGAGAATCATTTGATTCTCTGCTTTTAGTTTAAAGGTTTTAAACAAAAAAGGATAGCCGTCTGTATAAGACAAACTATCCTCATATCATTAAGCGCGAACTTTTATCGCTGTAGGTAAATTCTTTTCAATAATCGCTTGCACTTTATCATCCGTATTCTCCGGCATGAAAATAGTAATCAAGCCTTCATCTTCATGCGAACGAATTAATCGTCCCACACCTTGCTTTAAACGAAGCAGCATATAAGGCATATCTGCATCCCAAAATGCATCAGCAACCTGTTTTCGCTTAGCTTCAAATACCGGATCATTTGGCGGATATGGAAGTGACCATAAAATAACATTTGAAAGTGACGGACCTGGAATATCAAGACCTTCCCAAAGATGAACCGCACATAAGATTGTTTCTTCTTCACGCTGAAATTGAGAAACTAACTTACTAATTTCTTGATCTCCTTCAAATAAAAACGTATATTCGCTTAGCTCTTTAGATGCTTCTTTAAATAGTGCTAACTCTTCACGTGTATTAAATAGTAGCAGCGCTCGTCCATTTGTTCTTTTAAGCTGTTTCAATGCATAAGCATATTTTTCAGCAAACGCTTCGCTTCCGGCTGCTACTGTTTTGCAGGTAATCTCCATCTTTTCTTCATAATCAAACGGAGACTCTACTGAAAACGATAAAGGTTTTCCAATTCCTAAACTATATGCTAAATAGTCAAATGATGAGTTATCTGAAAGCGTGGCTGACGTAAAGATATATGGAATCTTCTTAGAGAACACGCGCTCTTTTAATACGTCTTTAACAGCCTGTGGCATAATAACAAGCGTTAGCTGCCAATCTTTTTCTTCAAGCCAGTAAATTGCATTTTCATTCTCCATAAATAGACGCATTGAATAGTCAATTTGATCTAAATACTCATCGACAATGCGAAGCGTATATTCATCAACCGTATAGGTTTCACTTTCAAAAACAAGTTCGTTTCCAATATGTTCTAAAAGGCCAAGTAGTTCTTTTCCAACCTTTTGCACACGGCTTGTACGCTCAATTTGCTTACGATTAGATCCAACAATATCTTGACTTGCCTCACTAAGCGCATCGAAAAATAGTGAATACACATCGATTGTATGCTCAATTTTCAGTGCTAATTCTTCACGCACATCATTTTCTAATAAACGCGTTAACAAGTTCTCAAGCGTATCTTCTTTAATTCGGTACGTTAAAGCTTTTTGCGCTGCAAATTCAAGCAGGTGTCCTTCGTCAAACACAACGCAGCTACTTTCTGGTAAGAGCGGTAGCTGACCTTCACGTTTACGAGCTTCAACTGTCCAAATATGCTCCATATAAAAGTCATGAGAGCAAATAATTAAATCCGTAGCTTTGCGATAATGTTCACGTGATAAAGTTAAACCACATCGGTGACGCTGATCACAGGATGAGCAATCTTGGAAAGAATCCCAGTTAATCTGCTGCCATTCTTCATCCGTTAGGTGCGGATACTCTTTACGATCTCCATAATGATAAAACGACTGCATGCCGCTATGGTCATGTACAAAATCAGGTAATGTGTCGTAGATTTCTTCAATGTTTTCATTATCTGTTCGGCTTGTAACTGCATCTAGCTTCTTTAAGCACAGGTACTGATCTTGCGATTTTGCAAGGCGAACATCCATGTTAATATCCAGGATCTTTGATAGCTTTGCAATATCTCCCTCTGCCTTTACAAGCTGTTCAATTAATGTTTCATCTGCACAGGCAATGATAGCAGGCTTGCCAACATAGCGCGCATAGCAAATTGCATATAAAAGATAAACAATCGTCTTCCCCGTACCTACCCCAGCTTCTGCAAAGATAACATTTTTTTCTTTAAACGCTCGTTCAATTTGAAAGGCCATAAAGATTTGCTCATCTCGAAGCTCTAAACCTGCATCTGGAAGGTGATCGTAAAACACGTCTCCAATCCATTCATTCAACTTATCAAAAAAATTCTCATCTCGTCCAATTGTAAAAGGCAATCGCTCTCTCATCATTGATTAATGACTCCTTTAACTATGTAAATATAAACCTTTCAAAAGGTAAATTTATTCATTTTTCAACCGTAAATAACTAACTCAAGCAAAACTTAATTATCTAGTATTGAGAAAGGATTGTCAATATCTATTATTATAGGAACGTAAACAATAAAAAGCTCTGCAAAAGCAGAGCTTAAGGTATTAATATCATATATAAGAGCTACTTGCATTAAGAAAGTGGGCGAAAACACGAGTCCGTGGATGAAATAAAGTTTAAAGCAGCTTCATATTCAGCTTTAGCCTGTTCAAATTGATTCATAAGGTCTGGAGAAAGTTCTCCTCCTTGCTGCATATGCTGATAGCTATTTTCTAATGCTTGACGAATTATTAAAAAATGCTCGTTTGGTCGGACCATCTCAAACACTCTCCTTCTCTCTATAAAAACAGTTATAAGATTATTTTATACAGAACTCTGTTCGTTTATTCATAGAAAAAGGTTATTTCAAAAACACACTTGACAGATAAGAATAATAGACTTTAAAATACATATAAATTTGAAAATTAAAACTTATTAAGAATGCTTACCGGTCAACCGAAAGCTTCTAATAGTCCTTAGGAAACCTTTTTCTTAATGGACTGTTAGAAGCTTTTATTTTTTTCAAAATAAAAGCTTCTGAAAAGGAGATGCAGATGACTACTTTACAACTCGAACATATTTACAAACGCTATTCTCCATCATTAAATGCTGTTGAAGATTTTAATCTTAAAGTGGAAGATGAAGAGTTTATCGTGTTTGTCGGACCCTCAGGCTGTGGAAAATCGACAACCCTTCGTATGATTGCTGGCCTTGAATCCATATCTGAAGGCGTTCTTTTCATTGGTGGCAAGCAAGCAAATGACCTACCTTCAAAAGAACGGGATATTGCAATGGTGTTTCAAAACTATGCTTTATATCCGCATATGACAGTGTATGATAACATCGCGTTCAGCCTGCAAATTAGAAAGTTTCCAAAAGGGGACATTCATGAGCGGGTGGTGCACGCAGCTAAAATATTAGGCTTAGAAGATTATTTAAATCGAAAACCTCGAGCGCTGTCTGGTGGTCAACGCCAACGTGTCGCTCTAGGCAGAGCGATTGTTCGTCAGCCTCAGTTATTTTTGATGGACGAACCATTATCAAACTTGGATGCTAAGCTTCGTGTACAAATGAGAGCGGAAATAACCAAGCTTCACAAGGCCCTAAAGGCAACCGTTATTTACGTCACTCACGACCAAACAGAAGCCATGACAATGGGAACTCGTCTAGTCGTAATGAAAGATGGAAAAATCCAGCAAGTGGGTACGCCTAAGCAAGTCTATACACAACCAGCTAACCTATTTGTAGCAAGCTTCATTGGAACTCCTGGCATGAACTTTATTAAAGGAATTATAAAAAATAAACAGTTTGTGTTTGGTGAATATGTTCTCCCACTTTTACCTTATCAAGCTGCTCAGCTACATAAGCAAGGCTACAACAATCAAACAGTAATCCTCGGTATCCGTCCTGAACATGTAACAATCAGCATGAAAGCAGAAGCTCATTCTATCCATACACAGATTGCAGTAGCTGAGCTTTTAGGAGCTGATTACATTGTATATACCGAGGTAAATGAGCAGCAATTAACTGTGAAAGTTCCTGCAGATTATACGCTGCAGACAGGCCAACGTATTCACATTACCTTATTACTTACTCACGCGCACTTTTTTGATTCAGACTCAAGTGTCCGAATTGAGATAACTGAAAATTAACCTTATAAAAAGGAGACTTATTTTATGAAAAAACTATTAATGCTATTTTTAACACTCTCTATCTTAATTGCAGGGTGCAGTAAAAGCAGTGAATCATCAGGAAAAGCCGATCAAGTTACTATTAACTTTACTCACTGGCGTGGAGAAGATACAAAAGCGTTTGATGAAATTATTGCAAAGTTTGAAAAGGAAAATCCAACTATAAAAGTAGATATGACTATATTCCCTTCTGACTCTTATCAGTCACAAATTCAGGGCTCTTTATTATCTGGAGAAGGAATTGATGTTTTCGCAAGCTTTCCAGGTAGCCAATTTAATACCATCCAAAAAGCTTCAGGGTTTTCAAAGCTAACAGATGAAAAGCTATTGTCATCTTTTGATGAAAAGTTAATTCAAGTTGGAAAAGTAGCAAACGACCAATATGCCCTTCCTTATCAACTTGTTTACAATATTCCTGTGTACAATAAAGATATTTTCAACAAATTAAACTTAGAGGTCCCTAAAAGCTGGGATGAATTTTTAACGGTTTCAGAAACGCTAAAGAAAAATGGCTATACGCCGATTTTATTCTCTGGTGATGTGAGTCCATCTCAATTTATTAATCCGATGATTATGAACAACCAACCGACTGAAAATGCGCTTCATGAAGTTGAACTAGGTAAGCGCAAGCTAACGGATGATTGGTACGTAAAAACACTTTCTCAGATTAAAGAACTAAACGATAAAGGGTATTTCCAAAGAGATGCTCTAGGTACAAAAAAAGAAAGTGCTGCGGCGCTTTTTGCTCAAGAAAAAGGTGCGATGCTTGCACAAGGATCTTACATGATGGCCACTGTCAAACAGCAAAACCCTAAAATTAATCAAGGATTACTCGCTCCAATTACTGTTGATGAAAAAGATGCAGTTTATGAAGGTGTTCATACCACTACATTTTTGCTTGGAATTGCTGAAAAATCAAAACACAAAGAAGCTGCAGAAACATTTCTAGCTTTTCTAGCTGAACCTGAGATTGCATCAGAATACGCTAACGCAACTGGACAGCTTTTAACTACAAAGGATGTAAGCTATAAGTCTCCTGAGCTAGAAGAAAGCGCAAAGTGGACTGAAAAGAAAACTGTATTCCAGCCTCGCTTTACCATTTTAAATGAACGAGTTACTAAGGCTGTAGAAACGTCTGTACAGGATGTTTTATCGGGAGTTAGCCCTACAGAAGCAGCTAAAAAAGCACAAGGAGAGGTTGATCGTGTCGTTGCACAATAACACATCATTGGCGACAGAAACAGAGAAAGCACCCTCTTTCTCTGCTTCTGTTCTTTCTTATTTTCGTATTTCCAAACTAGGTATTTGGTTATTTATTCTTCCAGGTGCCGCTCTTTATAGCATATTTTTTGTTTTTCCAACAATAGCCGCTTTGTTCTTAAGTACAACGGACTGGAACGGCTTGTCTACTTCATTTTCATTTATAGGAATTGATCATTTCATTGAACTATTTTCGCGTGATGCTATTTTTAAACAATCCATTTCAACAAACTTAAAATTCACGCTTACTGTGCTTATTTTCCAAACGGTTTTAAGCCTATGTCTAGCTTTACTTCTTTATAAAAAGTCACGCTTAAACACATTCTATCGTGCTCTATTTTTTGTACCTACTATTATTTCGTCTGTTTCAATCGCATTCACATGGAATTTTATGTACGATCCCAACATAGGTGGCCTTAATTTATTCTTGACTAAAATTGGCTTAGAAAATTTAACACAGTCATGGTTAGGTAACGGAAAAATAGCCATTTTCAGCTTGGCATTTGTGCAGTTTTGGGCACATACCGGGCAAATGCTCATCATCTTTGTGGCAGGGATTCAAGCTATTCCTAAAGAGTTATTTGAAGCAGCGAGTATTGATGGTGCTTCAAAATGGCAGGTTTTTATACGTATTACGTGGCCACTTCTAGCACCAGCGACCATTATGGTTGTGGCTTATACAACTATTCAAAGTTTTAAAGCGTTTGATTTAATCTTGGCTATGACCAACGGTGGACCTTCAAACGCAACTGAAATTCTATCTACCTTTTTATATCACGAAGCCTTTATTAATTTCAGATTTGGCTATGCTTCAGCGGTATCAGTTATTTTCATGCTGATTATCGGGCTATTAACGTTTTTACAGTTTAAAATTTTGAAGCTGACAAAAATATAAAAGGAGATTTTTATGTTTTCTAAAGTATTTAAACAACTCACGCTCTTAGCTTATAGCGTTATCATTATTACTCCATTAACGCTTGTTCTTTTTACAACCTTTAAAACGACGCCAGAGTTATACAATAGTCCCATCGGTCTTCCAACTAGTTGGAGGCTTGAGAACTATAAACATCTGCTTATTTCAGAACCTCTATTTGGCTATATGAAAAACAGTACAATTGTTACTGTAATTAGTACATTTTTCATCTTGCTACTGGCGAGTCTAATTGCTTACGCTATTGTGCAACTTCCTAAAAAATCTGGATGGATTGTTTATAGTTTCTTTATTGTTGGCATGATTGTTCCAACACAAGTAATTATGATCCCTGTCTTTTTGCTAATGAACACGCTAAATTTGTTAAATACGTTAACAGGGGTCATTCTAGTATCGATTAGCTTTTTATTACCAATTGGTGTTTTTATCATAACGGGCTTTATGAAGACTCTTCCGAAAGAACTGTTTGAAGCCGCTCGTATAGACGGAGCTTCGGAATGGAAAATTTATAGCAAGGTTGCCATACCGCTTTCTATTCCGTCTCTCGCAACGATAGGAATTTTTTCTTTTGTTATTGTTTGGAACGATTTACTCTTCCCTCTTCTATTATTGAAATCAAAAGAAGTAAAAACCTTACCAATAGCACTGCTAGACTTCCAAGGGGAATTCTTGACAAACTATCCCATGCTCTTTACAGCGGTAGTGCTATCATCTATTCCTTTAATTATTGCGTACTTATTCTTGCAGCGCTTGTTCATCGCTGGCATGACGGCTGGTGCAGTAAAGTAAAGAGGGTCCATCATCATGATGGACCCTCTTTATTAGACTTTTCAACGATAAAATACTGAAATCCATACATCAATACAGCTTTAAAAAGAAAAATGCCAAGAAGTTGCGGCTTTTCAACCGTTCCAAATTGAAACATCTTAAGTTTCTTTGTCATGGCCTGAAATGGATAAATAAAAAGCCAATCAGCGATTAAGTTCAACAGCATATATAGGCCAAATCTTCCATATGTAAGTCTCATAATCCACAAAGATCCTGGAATGAAAGGTCCCAAAACTAGCGCCATTTCTCCCGTAAGATAGCGTAAAGGAGGCCTTGGAAACGACCACCATTTAAATTTTTTAGCCACGAAGCTTTCTATAAAAATAAATACAGAAATGAATCCAACTGCGTATTTATATTTTTTAATGTATTTTGCACCTAAAAAAGGAACTGTTAACCAAGATAAAACAATCATACTACCAAAGAATATTTTTGCTTCTTTAAATATCTTCAACTGCTCCCACCTCTTTTAGTAGTATGTACAGAATAATTTGGATTATTGAAGATTTCCCATAAAAAATACACATGCTAAGAAGTAAGCATGTGTATTCCAGTTAGATTAATTTGTTTTACGAGGTGGACGAGGTCCCCAATACTGGTAATAGTCAGTTTTAATAAATCCGTTAAAAAGTTTACGTTTTTTAGTCGCGGGCTTGCCGTAATACTGTTCAAACTGCTCATGAGACGTCAGCATGAAAACAGACCATGTATCAAGTTTTGCAAACGCATCACCCATCTCTGCGTACATCGTTTCGACAGAAGGGCGATCGCTTAGACGCTCCCCGTAAGGTGGGTTTCCAACAATAATTCCATATTCTTTTGGAGTCGTGAAGTCACGCACCTGCATTTGCTTAAATTGAATTAAGTCTCCTAGGCCAGCTTCAAATGCGTTTTGCTGCGCTACTTTTATCATACGATGATCAATATCATGCCCAGCAATATCTAGCTCTTGATCATAGTTTGCTAATTCTTCTGCCTCATCGCGTGCTTTATCCCAAATTTCTTGAGACATCCAAGGCCACTCTTCTGAAATAAAGTCACGATTAAAGCCAGGTGCAATGTTTTGACCAATTAACGCTGCCTCTATCGCAATCGTTCCCGAACCACAGAATGCGTCAACAAATGGACGATCGGGATTCCAAGGCGTCAGCATAACCAATGCTGCAGCTAGCGTCTCTTTTAACGGTGCATCACCTTGTCCAACGCGATAGCCACGCTTGTGCAAACCTGCTCCACTTGTATCAATTGTGATTGTTGCAATGTCTTTTAGCAGTGCTACTTCAATTTTAAACGTAGCCCCTTTTTCTTCAAGCCAACCTGTTGTGATACTATAATGCTTTTTCATTTTATCAACGATTGCTTTTTTTACGATACTTTGGCAATCAGACACGCTAAAAAGCTTTGACTTTACCGATTTACCCGACACCGGAAACTCCGCATCCACCGGTAAGTAACGGCCCCAATCAAGGGCTTTTGTTTTTTCAAATAATTCATCAAACGTACGTGCTTTAAATTGACCAACTTCAATTTTCACACGATCTGCCGTGCGCAGCCATAAATTTGCTCTCGCAATGGCTAATTCATCACCTTCAAAGATGACTTTTCCATTATCTACTTCACATTCGTAGCCTAATGCACGAACTTCTTTTGCTACAAGTGATTCAATTCCCATTGCAGCGGTTGCAATAATTTTATACTTTGTCATTTTTCAACCTCATTTTACTCTCTAATAATGAATACTACGTGTAAAAGTACCATATCCACTTGCGGTAGTCAAAAGCTTTCAAAAAGAAAACGCTTAAACTAATTAGAAAAGGCCCACATATGTGAGCCTCAAAATAAGCGCAATCGTTTGCACTAACCTTTATTATTATACAAAATAAACACGTGTTTCGTATGGTTGTAATGTAAACTCTTGAACCATCTCATCGGTTGCTACTTGATAATTGTGAATAAGCAGTTCTTCTTCTTTAACCTTCACTTCTTTTGGCAACTTAAATTCTTGCTGCTTAGAAGATACGTTACATATAACAATTGCTTTTTTGTCATCTAGCGTACGCGTATATGCATAAATTGCAGGATGATTTTCTAGCAATAAATCATACGTTCCGTAGACAAATACTTCATGCTGTTTACGTAACGCCACAAGCTTTTTATAGAAATTTAAAATCGATTCTTCGTCTGAAATCTGCTTCTCTACATTAATATCAACATAGTTTGGATTTACTTTCATCCAAGGTGTTCCTGTTGAAAAACCAGCATTTTTCGTACGATCCCACTGCATTGGTGTACGTGAATTATCACGACCTGTTTCCCAAATCACTTTCATGATTTCTTCATGATCCTGACCTTTTGCACGTTGAATACGATAGTAATTTATCATACCTACATCATTATAATCTTCGATGCGATCAAACTTTACGTTTGTCATTCCTAACTCTTGGCCTTGATAGATAAAAGGTGTACCCTGCATTAAGAAATAGAGTGCAGCTAAGCATTTTGCACTTTCTTCACGGTATTTCATGCTACCGAACTTATTGATTGAACGAATGTGATCGTGATTCTCAAGATAAAGTGCATTCCAACCACCAATTTGTGCTAAACCTTTTTGCCAATTTGTTAAGATTGTTTTGAACTCAATTAAATCTAGAGGTTCACTTTCTCCTTTATCCCAAAGTCCCATGTGTTCAAATTGAAAAATCATATCAAACTTACCGCTCTCAGCGCCTACCCATTCGTCAGCATCGTCCCACGTAACGCCATTTGCTTCACCAACTGTCATAATATCATACTTAGCAAATGTCTCTTCTTTTAATTCTGTTAAATGTTCTTGAATACCAGGACGATTCATGTGGCCTTCAAACGAAGGTACATAATCTAAACCTTCTGGATTTGGTAAGTCTGGAAAACCAGGTACTTTTTTAATATGCGAAATAGCATCTACTCGGAACCCATCAATTCCTTTATCCAGCCACCAATTCACCATATTATATAGCTCTTGTCGAACCGCTTTGTTTTCCCAATTTAGGTCGGGCTGTTTCTTTGAAAATACGTGCAGATAATATTCTTTCGTCTCGTCATCAAACTCCCAAGCAGAACCATTGAAAATGGACTCCCAGTTGTTTGGTTCATTGCCATCATTACCTTCATGCCAAATGTAATAATCACGATAAGGATTATCTTTTGAAGAACGCGCTTCAACAAACCAAGGGTGCTCATCAGATGTATGATTAATAACTAAGTCCATAATTAATTTCATATCTCGTTTATGAACTTCCTCTAACAGCTCATCAAAATCTGCCATGGTACCAAAATCACTCATAATATCTTGATAGTCACTAATATCATAACCATTATCGTCATTTGGTGATTGATAAATCGGACAAATCCAAATAACATCAATCCCGAGATCTTTTAAATAATCAAGCTTTGAAATGACGCCCTGAATATCACCAATTCCATCTCCGTTTGAATCTTTAAAGCTACGCGGATAGATTTGATACGCTACGGCTTCCTTCCACCATTTCTTTTCCATTTGTTCAACTCCTCACAACATTCCATACAAGTAAGCGCTAGCATATAAAGCGCTACCATCATTTTATACTGAAATGCAATAAAAAAACAGCTATTTTATAAAAAAAGAAGCGAAGGTTTCAAGGAGACCTTCGCTTTTATTTAATTAACTTATGTTGAAAGGCATAGATAACCGCTTGCGTACGATCTTGTACATCGAGCTTACTTAGTAAATTGCTCACATGAGTTTTGACCGTTTTTAAAGCAATAAATAGCTCATCGGCAATTTCTTGATTTGTTTTCCCCTGTGCCATAAGCAACAAGATTTCCATTTCACGTCCAGTTAACAACTCGTGCGGAGAAGAGGGACGACGCATTCTCGTCATCATTTTTCCGGTTACCTCTGGCTCAAGCACAGTCTCTCCTGCATATGTAGCGCGAATAGCTTCCGCAATTTTGCTCGCTTTAGACGTTTTTAACAGGTAACTAGATGCCCCTGCTTCAAGTGCTGGATACACTTTCTCATCATCTAAAAAGCTCGTTACAATGATGATTTTAGCTTCACTCCACTGATCAACAATGAGCTTTGTTGCTTCAATGCCATCCATACCATCCATCACCAAATCCATTAAAATGATATCTGGACGATGCTTTAGTGCTTTCTCTACCGCTTGCTCACCGTTAGCAGCTTCGTCGACAACGTGAATATCTGTCTGAGCAGACAAATACGCTGAGACGCCTATTCGTACCATTTCATGATCATCAACTAACAATACGTTAATCAAAAACAGCTCTCCTTTCTTTTGTCTATTCGTTTTGGATAAGCGGAACCTTTACTTCTAATTTCGTTCCTTGATTTGGTAAACTAACAATTTTCAAGGTAGCCCCTACTTCAACGGCTCGTTCATGCATATTTTGCAATCCATAAGAGCCTACCTTTTCCATTTCCACATCAAAGCCAATCCCATCGTCTTCAATGCGTAGAATAACCAAGCTATCACGCTGAACGAGCAATACCTTCAACATTGATGCTTTAGAATGCCTCAACGCATTGGAGACAGATTCTTGAGCAATTCGAAATAGATGGTCTTCTACTCCTTTATCTAACAAAAATTCTTCCACATTCCACTTCAGCTCCATCGGAACTTTTTGGGCTAATTCTAATAAAAGCTCTGCAATTCCTTCTTGTAACGACTTGCCTTTCAATGCAGCCGGACGCAAATGTAATAGTAGTGCCCTCATTTCTAGCTGAGACTGATTGATCATTCCTTCTACCATTTTCAACTGCTTGCTCTGGGGAGAATCTTCATTCGTTGATTCTGTTAAAGCTGACATGAGCATAGATGCGGCAAAAAGCTGTTGACTCACAGAATCATGAAGCTCACGAGCTAATCGATTTCGTTCTTGAATAATGACTTCTTGAACTCGCTTTTGCTGATCTTCAACTTTTTCATTAGCCATTTTTTGCGACTGTTCCACCTGTTCACTCATTAAGCGCTGAATTTCTTTTGCATTAGATAAAATACTTTCTACCTCTTGAACCGTTGTTTTATCATTCCGGTCTTGATATTGCCGATTTTTCATCTCACGTAATCGATTCTCAACCACTTCAAGCTGCTGTCTCCAAAACAAGCCAGAAGCGCCACCGAAAACTGCTCCCACTGTTAGGCTACTCGTTATGGAAAAAAGAATAAACGGAACGTCAAATACTTCTCGTTCCCATAGCTCTGTAAACTGTTGGATTGGAAATGCCATAAATACGCTAATCGTTATTGTAATAAACGTTGTGAAAGCGACTATGATTCCCCATAGTAACTGGCGCTGAATAATGCTCATATCCGCTTCACCTCTAAACTTCCAACCCCCATTGAAACCATCACTTTGATTTTTTGTGATGCCTTATCAAATTCTGGGGTTTTCATATATACGTTTTGAAGTGGAGCGAAGGGTTGGACATGATCAAAAATGGCAACTGCTCCAGCCATAGAAGAGTGATTAACTGAAATTTCTGTTTCATATGGCACGAAGATGGTTACATTCCCAGCTAACTGTCGGATAAAAATAACCGATTCTCCTTTTGGAAGTACAGTAAAGCTAAGGTCAATTATCACATCGCTCCATACGTTTTGAATATTAATGTCGCTCCATTCATAAACGTTTTCGTCTGTGCGCTGTCGTGATACAAATGAATTCTTCAACAGCTGCCTTTGTGTTCGCAGTGATTCTCGACTTTCTGTTAAAGGCGTAATATATACTGGTTCTTTTTTAGATTTAACAAAATGAAATAAATAATAGAAAAAGATTGCAATAACCAAGAACTGAAATGCGACTGTATTAATTAAGTTTAAAATAGCACCAATAATTCCTATCCAAAATAAGATTTTACCTGACCGCCTTGGTAGACGCTTTCGGCCTATATAGATAAAAGCACCAGCAACAAGGAGTGCAAAAATAAACCCGCTATGAAAAAAGACAACTTCAACAAATAAAATAAAGATCGCTGTAATGATTATGAGATTGAAGTATCCATTGTCTACAATTCTTTTCATGCCGTTCTCCTCCTTTCGCTTCGCAGTGCGTTTCCTTTTGATGAAAAAGGCGCAGCTACTACTACGCCCTTTTTAGAATATCACGTTTTGTCTATGAGATTAAATTTTTTTATCCTAATTACACTTATTTTGCTTCTTTTTGTAAAGCTGCAATTTTGCTATCAATTGTTTGACGATAATAATCAGTATTAATTTGATTTTCTAATTGATCAATATAGCGTTCGATATCCGAAAACTTAGAATATTCATCCGATGCTAGTTCATCGTTGTTTAAAATTGTGTTCATTCGATGATTTGCTCGCGCAACGTTTTCGCGCCCCATCAGTTCCATTCTACGAATATGCATATCCTTCAGTTTATGCTTCATCTCTTCGTATTTGCGCTCTAGTTCATCAAGCTGCTTAGTCACATGCTGAATGGATACGTTTAAACGTTCTGTACGCTCTTCATATTGAGCATGCTCTTTTTGAACAAATTCATACAGGTCATTTTCTTGAGCTTGCAGAGCTACTTCCGCTTGCTGTTGGCGCTTTTCTTTCATTGACTCTGCTAGTTTATATTCACGCACAAGCTGCTCTTTTAATAGATGCTGACGCTCTACTAGCTTTCTAACTCGCTCTGTTTCTTCTTCGGACTGACGCAAATAATAATTCAAAGCGGCAATCGGGTTTTTTTGCTGTTTTTGATCAAGCATATTGTGTAAGTCTGATGAAATTGATTCTTTCATGCGTGTAAAAATATTTTTCATAGTGTTCACTCCTTAATAAGACTGTTTATTTAACTCTGTCCATTGGTTTTCAAAGTTTTGAAATGGATCCTCTGTTTTAGTTATTGTTACTTCACTGTCGTTCCACTTGGTGTATACAAAGTAAAGCGCAATCGCTGCTAATATACCAAACAATGCTGGCACGTTAGCAATCATGCTCAAGATAACAATCACACCAAGCACTGCAAAAGCTGCTTTCTTAAATGAAGATGTTGCCTTTACTACCTGCTTCCATACACCATATAAAATGACAAGCCCTAGCAGCATTAGCATCATCGGTCCTAAGTTAGCAATCAATACAACCGCTGCTGTTAGGCCCAAAATAAATAATCCAAATTTTTTCACCGTGTTGCCTCCTTTCTTTTTCTATTCTCATCTTACCTACAATTCTTTCTTTCCAAAACGAGCTTAAGCTGGATTTTCATCTAAGACCTGAGGCTTAGAACAGAAAAAAGAACACAAAAAAGCTCTTCATGATATGAAGAGCTGGTGCGAATATATTTGGTTAACAACTAGTGTCGACTGCTGTTCAATAGCGTTCTGTAAGCCATGTTTTGTTCCTTTGTACTACAAGCGGCTAGCTACCTCGTACTCCGGTGGTAATTATCTATCTACAAAATGCATGCATTTTGTCCTTCCCTCTGTTCAATTCCTTCAGGAAAGTTCCCCTACCATTATTTGGGTTTCTCGCTCGTGGGGTTTACCTCGTTCCACTCTCATTATTTCTAATGAGACTTCGTCACTGTGGCACTTTCAGAGTATTCAAGCCATATCTTATAAAGACTTAGGCTTTTTCCTCGCCGTTAGCAGTTACGCTACCCTAGCTTATGACTTCACTAGGCACGAACACTACAAGCATCTCAGCCTGTGCGAGCATGGACTTTCCTCTACATCTTCAAAGAGATGCAGCAATTACCCAAACGCTATTGATTACGACCTTTCTAATTATAATAAAAATAGGAGTTAATTGCAACTCCTATTTTTATTATTCATCATTCGTATAACTTGCTACCAAATACGTGCTTCTCAAGATTAGACAAACGTTTTAAAATATCAAAGTTTGTCGTACCAGCTTGCTGCTGTGCTGGTGGCGGCGTGTACGAAGATGCCGTTGTGGATTGTGGACGTTTTGATAACTCTTCCACTTGCTTTTTCAAGCGTAAATTTTCTGCTTGTAATAACTCAATTTCTTCATGAAACGCTTCATAATCTTTAATAATGGAGTCTAAATATTTATCGACTTCCTCTTGATTATAGCCTCTCATTCCTGTTTTAAACTCTTTTTCCAAAATTTCTTTTGCTGTTAAACGAATCTTATCAGCTAACATTTCAATCACCTCGAATACAATAAACCTCTTGTTTATTATAAACCATTTTTTCAGAAATAGCTCAACTTGTCAATTTATCTTGTAAAATGTTTTTCAATATTGTTTAAAAAGATGAAAACTTCTCCTCTTCAACTATATCTTGTAAATCATAGGATGTAATTGTGATGATTGGATAATCGCTCTTTTCAGCCTTATCTTGTGCTACCTTTAACATGAATTTCGGACTACCCTCATGCTCTTCATCATATACAATGCAAATGCCATCACTTTTTTCAATTAAAAATTGATTTTTCAAGCGGAACTGATTAGGACTTTCATACTTCTTTTTTGTGATACTATCCACAAAATCAGCCTGACTCAGAATAAATTCATAAAGTTCTTTATTCGCTTCGTTCCACTTTTCTTCCTGATCTAAAAAAGGGGTTAATACACCAAGCTGTAACTGAGGGTATTCGAGCTGTAAATCAAATACTACTTCCGCAGCCCACAATTCTACACCGAGCTGACCGCTGATTAACACCCATTCAAGTCCTTCTTCGATAAGAGGTACTAAGCGCTTCATGATTGCTTTTTTTATGTATGAAATACCAGGGTGCTGATCATTAAAAATCCCTAATTCAAATGGTTTATAACCTGAAATCGTTAGCACTTTCATCGTGTAAGCACTCCTTTAAACATAAGAATAGGAACTGAAATGTTCAGTTCCTATCAATTCATTTATTTCTTATTAAAATCTTCTTTTTGCACCTGGATATCCTGGCATCATGCCGTTTTCCATTGCTCCCGCTACTTGATTGCCTTGACCTGGCATCATACCTGGCATCATGCCTGGCATTTGAGCACCAGCTACTTGATTCGGCATTCCCGGAGACATTGCCCCACCTACTTGTGTAGGAAATTGTTGCGCCCCACCAAAGAACTGTTGGCTTGTTTGTTGATTTACAACAGATTGTGTTTGTGGAAAATAGTGTACATGTTTAAAGTTCGTTTGATTCACTAGCGTATTATGGCTTGGATGAATATGAGGTACAACTACCTCCTGATTGTTAAACTGTGTACAACATTTTGTTGGATGCACGATTGGTGGCATGCACTTTACTGGTCTTGGATACATGCTGTTTTCCCCTTTCACTGTTTAGTTATTACATTACTACAGTATGTGATAAGGGGTGTACATGTACTAATGTAAACACCTATTTTTCGAAAACTACATCAAAGAAAAGTACGTGTTTTTCATGCTACTAAAAATAATTACCGTCAAACAAACAACTGCGAAAAATGATACTAAAATGACATTTTTCATATTACTTCTCTCCATCTCACCAAAGTTCTATATTTCTGATATAAATTGCTAAAAAAACAATACAACGTCTTATTTTATCAACGTCTGAAAAATAGAACAATATTTAAAATAGAGAAAACGAAAATTTAATAATTTGGAATTTTCAGTAATAAATTGACAATCATTATAAGTTAGAAATATATTTAGTATACTTATCTTTAACCCGATTAACTCGCTTATACAGGGCTTGTATTTTATCATTTTCAATGAACGCTTTTTCTTCTGTCAGCTTTAAGGCTTTTTCTGCATAAAATACCCCACGCTCATAGTTTTTAAACTTATGTTCATATAATTTAGCAAGCTCAACAGCTGCTTCTATTTGAAGAAGTACTGGTGCATTTGACACAACATATAAAAACAACTCTTCTGCCTTTTCAAATTGCTTGTTACGCTTATGCTCAAAAGCAATAGCTCGAATCGCTTGGTATTCTTCATCACTTTTTGCACTAGCTACGTCTTCATACAAAGAGAGAGCTTCTTTCTTCTCACCGAGCTGCTCGTACCAACGAGCGACTTCGAACTTTTCTTTCAAAGTAGCTTGATGTTCAGAGAGAAGCTGCTTTGAAAGGTGAATATAGAGCGTAATTAAAGAAAGAATATCTGACTCATTATGATCCATTACTTCAAATAACCCTTGAGGATTTTTGCTTTCTATGAAATCAAAATAGATCATTGGTGCTAAAAAACCTGGAACATCGTTAACGCGGTCAACGCCTAGTACTTCTTTTTCAACATTTGCAAGCTTAACGGAATCCATTTTATGTTTCCATAGCCTTCTTGAAGCGTGTAGTAAATCAAAATGCCCAAACTTAGGAAGGTTCGGTAAATGGTCTCTCAACAAGGTGTGCCTTGTTTTTACATGAGGCCAATCAAAAGACTTCCCGTTGTAGGTGACAAGAGTTGTATAATCCACGGCTCTTAAAAAACTTTCGTAAAACGCAACTTCACCGCTTGGCTCCGTTAACACATGCTGCCTAAATACCACTTCATTTTCTAACACCTGTGCATAGCCCAGTAAAAAGATGGTTGTGCCTGTTCCCGTACTCAGCCCGGTCGTTTCTGTATCAAAGAAAAATAAATCCGACATTGTATGCCCTTTTGCAGAAAGTGGATGTGACAGCGGAGACTTATTCCATGCTTCTACCACTTTTTTTAGTTCTGAAAATGCATAATGTCCGTGCTTGTGGTCAATCGGATAGCGTACTTCCCGAATCATACAGTAGTTATTCTCGCTAAAATAAGGTTTAGCAAACCTTTCATTCCACTGCTGTTCATAGGCTATTTGCTGATGATCACGCGGCTCACTTTTTAAAACGGGCACTTTTTCTTCCACATGTAAATGCTTTTTCATTCGATTAAGCTTATTTTTTAACGACATTTCTTGCACCTACCTTGCTAGTAATAGCTGAAGCAATGAGAGCGCGTCCTGTTTAGCATGTTCACCTTGTCCTTCTAATCCGATACAGGATGGGCAGCCACTTTCACAGTGACAAGTAGCAATAAGTTGCTGCGCTTCTTCCAACACTTCTTTCATTTGTTCATACACTTTATCACTAAGTCCAATGCCTCCGGGGTAGCGATCATATAAAAAGATGGTTGGTTCTTCATTATGAACGGCTTTCACTTGCGGAACAACATGTAAATCAGAAGGGTCACACATAACCATTAACGGTGCAATTGACTGAATGGTGGTAGCAACCGATAATAGAGCTTGCTCTAACCTTTCTTCTGACTCTTGAAATACTTCTTTTGAAAAACTAAGCCAAACAGCATTTGTATGCAGTTCTTCCTCAGGTAAATGAATTGGACCTGATCCAATATTTTCATGGGTCTCAAATTTAATCTTTTTAAATATGGTAGCCATCGCGCTTACCATTACATCGCCGTACCCCATCGTATAAGAAGATGCTTTCGTTTCTTTATCGGCTTCCAACACTTTTAAGTTAACAGCCAAATTAGCATCTGTGAAATAATCAGCGGTGACCTCACGTACATACGCTTTTTTCTCATCCCAATCTAAATACTCAACTTGATATTGAATACCCTGATGCAAATAAATGGCTTCATCATGTAAAAGCGTCATTGCACTGAAACGATCCATCTCTCCGATGACCTTTACGTTAGCGATATCTGACTGATCAATAATAACGACATTTTCTTGAGAAGCAGATCGTAAACTGATATTGTGAGCTGGAAACGAATCATTCATCCAATACCACTTATCACCGCTTAGGTGAATTACGCGCTCTTCTCCTAAAAACTCCAATACGTCTTCAATATCTACACCGTCAAATGTTTCTCCTTGCTTAAAAGGAAGCTCATACGAAGCACACTTTAAATGATCTACTAAGATAACTAAATTATCAGGATTAATGCGTGCTGTTTCAGGGTTGCGACTAAAGAAATATTCCGGATTTTGAATCATATACTGATCCAGCGGACTCGAACTAGCAACCATTACAATAACAGCTTCTCCATGCCTGCGTCCTGCGCGTCCAGCTTGTTGCCAAGCACTTGCAACCGTTCCAGGATAACCTGTCATCACACATACTTGCAGCTGTCCAATATCTACCCCTAGCTCCAGTGCATTTGTGCTAACTACCCCATAAATCTCCCCACTGCGCAGCCCCTTTTCAATTTCACGTCTCTGCTTAGGTAAATAGCCTCCTCTGTATCCTTGAATCGCTTTACCTTTCAGCTGATTTTTCACAAGCTCTTGTAAGTACGTAAGGATAATCTCAACCCGAACACGACTTCGAGCAAAAACAATTGTTTGAATTTTATTCTTCAGAAACTCTCCTGCAATGTTACGCACCTCAAGAGTAGCGCTTCTTCTAATATTTAACGGCTTATTTACAACAGGTGGATTGTAAAAGATAAAGTGTTTCTTTCCACTCGGTGCTCCGTTATTATCGACAAGCTCCACCTGCTCTCCTAAAAGATGCTCAGCAAGCTCTTTCGGATTGGCAATGGTAGCTGAAGTACATATAAATACCGGCTTACTTCCATAGTAGTGACAAATTCGTTTCAAACGCCGAATAACGTTTGCTACATGACTTCCGAATACGCCTCGATACGTATGAAGCTCATCAATAACGATATACTTTAAATTCTCGAACAATGATACCCATTTTGTATGATGAGGTAAAATAGCAGAGTGAAGCATATCAGGGTTTGTAATAACAACATGACCTGCTTTTCGCACTTTTTGACGAATATTAGCAGGCGTGTCTCCATCATATGTGTAGCTATTAATTGAAGCGTCCATCTCTTCAATCAACTCATTTAACTCCGTCTTTTGATCTTGTGCAAGAGCTTTTGTTGGGAACAAATATAGCGCACGCGACTGCTCATTTTCCATAATACTTTGAAGGACAGGAAGGTTGTAACAAAGCGTCTTTCCGGAAGCAGTAGGCGTAACGGCAACTATATTTTTCTTCTCATACGCATATGTAAAAGCAGTAGCTTGATGCGTATAAAGAGATAGAATTCCTCGCTTTTCTAATCCCTCACGTATTTTCTCATGAATTTGTGAAGGAAATGGGTTTGTTTGGGCTTCTTTTTCTTCAATTGTATGCCAATGAACGATGTTGGATTTAAACTGTTTATTCGTTTGCAACACGTTCATTACTTCTTGTAAATTTTTACGTATTTTCATCTTCATCACCTAGCTTTATTTTAACGAATCTAAGGCCTGTTTCAAATCATTAGTTTTTGTATGTTTTTTCAAAAAAAGGACATCGTAACAACTAGGAGGTGGACAACATGGGAAATCCGTATTTATGTCCAAGCTGTAAAACAAATCGAACGCGCTTTAATATCATTGAGCAAAAAGCGACGGCGGTCAAATTAGATCCTCGCTCTGGTGATGTTGTAACAGAATATACCAATGATTCACTAGATGCTTTCCATGCCCCATACCGTGGTCCAGAACGTCGCATTCAGTGCGCAGCATGTGGTTTAATTGAAGATGAATATACATTTGTAAAACACGCTGAAAGCAAGCAACTATCATAAAAAATACCGCCATAGAGGAATGGCGGTATTTTATTGCTTTTATAAAACTGCTTCGATAGCCTTTTTTATTTCCATAGACGGGCGCTCGCACGCAAAATCTTTACACACATAAATGATTGACTCATTTCTTTGGTCATAGCTCTCTATGAAATGAGCATGTGGCATCAGTTCGTTTTTATTTCCAATTAACCATACAACTTCTGGTATAAATGAAGTCTTCAAAAGCTGTATTTCTTCTAATGTCTCTTTAGCTAACACAATGACTTCTTTTATCCCGATTGCCTGTTCAAGCCTCGCTTGCAAAAACTGCGTGTGGCTACTGGCTTGCATTCGAATAAGTGAATAAAACGTTCGCTCCATCTTTTCAACCATTTGTAATAACTTCTCGTTTCCTGTTCGATGACCTAAACGCAAAAGCTGACAAACAGCGACGCTATTACCGGAAGGAAGAGCACCATCGTACACTTCTTTTTCACGCACAAGCAGTTGCTCTGCATCACTCCCAGTAAAGAAAAAACCACCTTTGTCTTTATCCCAAAATAATGAAGTCATATTCTCAGCAATTGCTTTTGCTTTTGTCAGATACTCTACTTTGAGCGTTGCATCATAAAGGTCGTTATAAGCCCACAATAAAAACGCATAATCATCAATTAAACCTTTTTCTTTTACTTCTCCTTCACGATAGCGAACCATTAAGCGCTCCGTTTTGTACATATTTTCGTGAATAAAAAGCGCAGCCTGCTCAGCTAGCTCTGTAAATGTTTCATTTTGCAATGCCCGTCCAGCCTTTGCTAATGCGCTTATAATCAAGCCGTTCCAAGATGTTAAGATCTTATCATCAACATGAGGGTATATGCGTTTCTGGCGCTCTTTTAACAGCTTTTCATTGCATGTTTTCAGCTTAGCTTCCGTTTCTTTAATGGATTGTTTACTGAGCTTAGCTAGCTCCTCTATTTCCGTTGGTATTAAATGAAGGTGGTTCTTGCCTTCAAAATTCCCTTCTTCCGTAATGCTATATGCACTACAAACAAACTCAGCTTCCTCTTCAGTAAAAAGGTTTGTTATTTCTTCTTTTGACCATACATAATAGGTCCCTTCTGCTCCTTCTGAGTCCGCATCAATTGCGGAATAGAATGCACCTGTTTGACTATCTCTCATTTCACGAATTAAAAATGCAATACTCTCTTCAATTATTTCACGATAGCGCTTCTTTTTTGTCATTTGGTAAGCTTCAATATAAGCATGTAGCAAAAGCCCTTGATCATAGAGCATTTTTTCAAAGTGTGGAATCATCCATTGCTGATCTGTTGAGTACCTCGCAAACCCACCACCAATTTGATCATAGAGACCGCTTGAAGCTAACGAATCGAGCGTTTTTTCAACCATTAATAACGCTGTATCATTATTTGTTAATCGATGATAGCGAAGCAAAAATGTCAGCGTATGCGGCATCGGAAATTTCGGTGATTGCCCAAATCCTCCGTACACTGGATCAAATTGACCAACGAGCTGCTGAAATGCTTGATGAAGAGTACCTTCATCAATTGTGCTGTCTGAAGGAATATGTACAGAAGCTTTTAAACCTTTTACAACCTGCTCTCCTACCTTTTCAACAAAAGGCCGCTCATGCAGAAACTTTTCAGCGAGCTGCGGCAGCGCATCCATCATACCTGGTCTATTGTAAGCGCTATTCTTTGGAAAATAGGTACCCGCATAAAACGGTTTTTGGTCAGGTGTTAAAAAGACGTTTAAAGGCCAACCTCCATGATTGGTCATCATTTGGCACACGCGCATGTAAATAGAATCAATATCTGGACGCTCTTCTCGGTCTACCTTAATGGCAATAAAGTGTCTATTTAATAAATCTGCGACTTCTTCATCTTCAAAGCTTTCTTTTTCCATCACGTGACACCAATGACAAGTACTATATCCAATTGATACAAATACAGGTTTATTTTCACACTTAGCTTTTTCAAAGGCTTCATCTCCCCATGGATACCAATTGACTGGGTTATGTGCGTGCTGGAGCAGGTAAGGAGATTTCTCATGAATCAGTGCGTTAGTATGTTTTTTCATCTTTATCCCTTCTTTCTATAATGGTAGTGTACCGTCTTCTATTACTTTCTCCAAATGAACTAGAGTTAGCTCATCATTTATTTTTGTGGTTCTTACCTCAACAAAACCTTCCTTTTGATAAAGGCGAATAGCTGGTATATTCTTTGATGCTGTAGACACAACTAGCTTAGTAACTGAATAATTCATTTCTACAAAGGCTAGTAATTTTTGAGCAATTCCTTTTTTAAAGTGTACAGGATCAATAAACAGTCGGTAAATATCCAACTCTTTTCCTAACACTTTAAACGAAATAACGCCAGCTAACGTTTCTTCTATGTAGTAACCTAAAAATATTTCTTTGGATTGTTGTAGTTGCAGGAGCGTTTCTTGTAAAGGTGGAATTTCGCGATTATGAATAATTGATGCTTCGACTTCGTATGACCGTTTTTGTAAAGCTAAAATAATTTTCGCTTGTTGATTATTTAGAACATCATTTTCTTTAATCATTAGTTCCTCCGTCTATTCGCATTTTCTACTTTTCTATCATTATATACTTGATTGATAACATTAAAAATATGTTGATTCTGTTCTAAATAGTGAAGTTTGCTTATATGTATAAAAGGACAACACAACTAGTCTACACACCAAAGGGGAGAAATTAAATGAATAGTAGCTTTTTCAACTTCGACAAGATGTTAACACCTTCTATCATTAAAATTGTCTTCATTATTGTCTCTGTCTTAACAATTTTATTAGGGTTTGGATTTATTGTAAGTGGAATTAATAGCATGTATGGTGGTGGTTCCCTTGTCTTTTTAGGCCTAGCATTAATTGTGGTAGGGCCACTATTTACGCGCATTTACTGCGAAACCTTGATTGTTGTATTTAAAATGCATGAAGCTCTTCATAAAATGGCTAAAATAAAAGATCAAGAATAAAAAAGCGATGCGGCTTAAACCGCATCGCTTTTTCGTCATTGTACTGCTTTTTCAATTTCGTTCGCCATCTCAGCTACTGAAAGTAGTCCCCCACCTGATAAGTACCAGTAGTTCGGATTTAAATAAACAATGTTTCCTTCTTTATATGCTTTTGTTTTTTTAATTAATTCATTTTCCAGTGCTTGCTTAGCAGAAGATTCCCCACCTACAACTGCGCTACGGTCCACTACAAACAAGTAATCAGGATTCTTTTCTACGATGTATTCAAACGACACTCCTTGACCATGCGTAGAAGCTTCAATACCAGCATCAACTGGCGTAACTCCTAGCTCATCATGAATAATACCAAAACGTGAACCTGGTCCATATGCGCTTACTTTTCCTTCGTTAACAAGAACAATTAAACCATTTTTCTTTGAAGCTTGAGCTTCTTCTTTCACAGTTGCCATTGTTTTTTCAACAGCTGCTACCTCTTTTTCTACCTCTGCTTCTTTATCAAAGATTTCGCCTAACGTTTGTGCATTTTTCTTAAATGAATCCATATAGTTTTCTGTATCTAAGCCCATATAAATTGTTGGTGCAATTTTAGTAAACTCGTCGTATTGCTCAGCTTGACGCCCTGAGATAACGATTAGATCTGGGTTAATTTCGCTGATTTTCTCAAAATCAGGTTCTTTTAATCCCCCTACATTTTCATATTTCTTATCTTCATATTTTGATAGATAAGAAGGCATGCTGTCTTGGGGCACACCCGTTACGTTAATTCCCAATTTATCCATGGAATCTAACGTACCAAAATCAAAGACTACTACCTTTTCTGGATTTTTTTCTACTTTTGTTTCTCCTAATTCATGCTGAACTGTAATTGTTTCTTCCTTTTTTGCTTCTTTCTTTTCACTATCAGCAGTCGTGCTCGCTTCATTTGATCCGCAAGCTGCAACTACAACTGCAAGCAATGCTGCTAGAAATACCATATATAGCTTCTTCATCTAACTTCCACCTTTTTCATTGTATTTAAAATATATGTGAATTACTCTAATCACCGGGTGCTATTTTTGCACTTCATGTAAAGGGCCCAGTGCTAAATAACCTCTTAATTAAAGCAATAATCACCTTACCTTTAAGCTGAAAAGTAAACGCCTATCTTGTTTCCATTAATGGTTTGAATAGGAATATGCATATCATAGACGTCTAAGAGCACATCTTCTTTAATAATTTCAGCAGTTGCTCCATGCTTAATAAGTTGTCCATTCTTTAAAGCAACAATGTAATCTGAATAGCATGAGGCAAAGTTAATGTCGTGAATAACGATAATAATCGTTTTGCCTAACTCATCCACAAGTCTTCTTAAAACCTTCATGATTTGAACAGAGTGCTTCATATCTAAGTTATTTAAAGGTTCATCAAGCAAGATATAATCCGTATTTTGAGCTAAAACCATTGCAATGTATGCTCGTTGACGCTGTCCACCACTTAGTTCATCAATGTACTTATGCTGCATTTCTTCAAGCTCCATATATGCAATCGCTTCGTCTATATACGCTATATCTTCTTTTTTCAGCTTTCCCTGTGAATATGGGAATCTACCAAATGATACGAGCTCTCGAATTGTAAGCCGCATTGTTAAGTGATTTGTTTGTTTCAAGATTGAAATTTTCTTTGCTAACTCATTGCTTTTGGAATTCATTACATCGTGACCTTCTAGTAAAATTTCGCCTTCATCTCTTTTTAAGATGCGACTAATCATAGATAGGAGCGTACTTTTCCCTGCTCCATTCGGTCCGATGAATGATGTAATTTTCCCCTTATGAATTTGGACAGATACATCATCTATTACTTTTTTGTTTCCATACCTTTTTGTTACGCCATTAACAGCAATCATGTTCTACTCCCCTTTAATAAAAGATAAAGAAAATATGCGCCCCCAATAAAGTTAATAATGACGCTGAGCGTCGTTGAAAATGTGAAGACACGTTCAACTACTAGTAAGCCCCCTACTAAAGAGAAAATACTAATGATAATAGAACCACCTAGTAGATACGTGTGACGATATGTTTTAAACACTTCATGCGCTACGTTAACAACTAGTAAGCCTAAAAACGTAATGGGTCCAACCAATGCTGTTGCGATAGAAATAAAGATGGAAATTAATACCAGAAGCTTCTTTGTCACTGCATCATAGTCAATTCCAAGGTTAATCGCTTCTTCTCTTCCCAGTGATAAAACGTCTAAATACTTAACATACCGAAATCCATATACGCTTAGTATGATAATTAGTAAGAAGGATAGAAAAAGTAGTTCAGTTTGCACATTATTAAAGCTTGCAAACATTCGATCTTGTACAATTAAAAATTCATTCGGATCAATTAATACTTGCATGAAGGAAGAAATACTTTGGAAAAACGTCCCAAAAATTAATCCCACTAACAGTAAAAAATAGATATTACTTTTTCCTTCTTTCTTAAACAACATTTTATAGAGAAGCATAGCAAACAACACCATTGCTACAATTGAAAGCATAAAGTTTATATTTTTATTCATCGTTAAGATATTCATTGAGCCAAACAAGAAAATAAGAAGGGTTTGAATAAGCATATATAAAGAATCTAAGCCGATAATACTCGGTGTTAAAATCCGATTGTTCGTGATTGTTTGAAACACGACGGTCGAAACCGCAATTGAAAACCCTGTTAGAAGAATTGCTGCTAATTTTCCTAAACGCCTTGGCAGAATATAGTCCCAATTACCATTTGATTGATAAAATAAAAATAATAAAGTTACGCCAACTGTCAAGATTGCTAAAACTATTAATTTCAATCGATTACTCATAAGCCTTTCTCCTAATCAACATGTACAAGAATATGCCACTGCCAATGACGCCTACCATCATACCAATTGAAATTTCGTATGGATAAATGATAACTCGCCCTAAAATATCACAAATTAACACAAAAACTGCTCCAAGCAAAGCTGTTTGCGGAAGACTGTTTTTCAAATGATCTCCAGCATACATTGAGACAATATTCGGAATGATTAGTCCTAAAAAAGGAATCATTCCAACCGTTAACAATACAATGGATGACACAAGCGCTACAATGACTAACCCAATGTTCACAATTTGCTTAAATGGTAAGCCCAAATTTGTAGCAAAGTCTTCTCCCATTCCTGCAATCGTAAATTTATTTGCGTACAAGTAGGCAATAACCATCAGTGGGACACTTAAGTAGATCAACTCATATTGCCCTGAAATAATGGTAGAGAAATCACCTTGTAGCCAAGAACCAATGCTTTGAATTAAATCATTTTTATACGCAAAAAAGGTGGTAATTGAACCGATAACATTCCCAAACATTAAACCCACAAGAGGAATAAAGATTCGGTCTTTTACTTTAATAGAATCTAAAATCTTCATAAAAATGAAAGTTCCAACTAAAGCGAAAACAAATGCAACCAACATTTTTTGAATTGGACTAGCCGATGTGAATAACATCAGCGCTACTAAAACACCTAAGCGTGCAGAATCCATGGTTCCAGCAGTCGTTGGAGAAACAAATTTATTTCTTGTAAGCTGCTGCATAATCAACCCGCATATACTTAAGCTTACTCCAGCAATAATGATGCTAATTAATCGTGGAAAACGACTAATTAATAGCACTTGAATTTGCTCTTGATCAAAGGATAAAATTCCGTGAATGTTTACTGGTGATACGCCGATAAATAACGAAATAAGCGATAATAAAAATAGTAGAATAATAAGATACCTAATTTTCACGCTGCTATTCTTCCTTACTATGTATAATTTAAAACAACAATAACGATAATCATTATCAATGATTGATAAAAAATAAAATGATGTCTCCATCACTTGTCTTGTTATCTTACCACTCACTATATGATAATGAAAATCATTATCATATGTCAATAGGATTCCCCTATTTTTTTCTTCATTTCCACATAAAAACTTGTTTAAACAAGTTTTTGTTCAAAAATAGCCTCCATTTGTACTTACCTGACAAACGGAGATTACCTGTTATCTTAAATTATAGCGGATTTTATTTAGTGTTGACAAACAGATTGCTAACTCTTCTTCTGTTAAACCTTCTGATGCATCGCTAATTGTTTGCTGTGCCAGTTTTTCTAATTCTACCTGAATACTTTTTCCATATTCTGTCAAATAAATTAAGTTAATTCGACGATCCGTTATATGTGGAACTCTCTTTACTAACTCACGCTTAATCATATTATCAATTAAACGTGATACGCTTGCTTGATCGCGTTCATTTTGAATGGCTAGCTGATTTTGAGTTTGGCCATCTTTTTCATATAACCTACTCATAATCTGCCACTGTTCGTATGTAAGAGGATAATCATTATTTTTAAAATGATGATTTAAACGGTTCATCATTAAGCGTGAGGCGTGAAACAATCGATATCCTAGCGAATCATCTAATTTATAGCTTTCCTTGTTCATACTTCCGTGCACTCCTTTTGTTTCAGTTTATCGCACCTTCATCCATATGTCCATGTACAATATACCAAAATGTATATTCCTCCATTTATTTCGAAAGAATAATAATAAAATTTCATTAGCCAAAGGAGATTTTTATGTCCGTTATAATAGTAACCGTCCTCCTCGAGGCAAAGCCAGGTTCTGAGGAAAAACTATAAGATGCCTTGCTAAGCGTATTGGCACCGTCAAAGAGTGAAAGTGGATGTATTCAATATGATTTGCATCGCTCCATCGAAGTCCCTTCCATTTTTGTTTTCTACGAACAATGGCGGGATAAACATGCTTTAGATGAACATTTATCAAGTTCCCACTACAAGGATTACCGAAAGCAAACAGAAGCTCTCATTTTAAATCGAACAGTTCATTTATTAAAACTTGTAAATCCTTAAGTAAACAATCATCCTTTGTTCTCTTTTATTATTTAGGCTATAATAAAGAAGCTCTTTAGTTGCTTTTCTCTTACATATTATTAAGCCAGGAGCAATTTTTGTTTCAAACAGAAAGGATAAAACATATGTTTTCAATTCGTGAATACACAGTAGAAAAATTGCAAGATCCATTTGGAATGTTATCAGGTGAACGCTATGAATTTCATCTTTATATCGATGTAGATGAAGAGGATGAGTTATATACAGGCAGTGACTTAGGCCTTCGAACACTTTATATTATTAAAGATGGCGAATCTTCTATTTCTCAACCTTATTTTTATGAAATTTCTACTAATAAGGTGTTAGATTTTGAGCTAGAAGATGATGAAGCCGATGAAGTTCAAACATTTTGTAGCAAGCACCTAGAAGCTGAAAGTACAGAAGAGTAAGGAGAAAGAAGCTCGGACATAAGTATTTCAGCCAATGATAAACCTGAACGATTGAGAGTTTCTCACTTTTAATCGTTCAGGTTATTTTGATTATGAAAATAATTTTGAAAACATGGTGAAGTGGAGCGTAGCGGAATAGCCCTAACGTATTCTGACAATATAAAAAAGTAAGAAAAGGTTTTGGTATGTTCCAGCCTCTTTTTATTTCTTTTTTCCTTCATGTTCCATTAGCTTTTTTACTATCTCTGTAGGCTTCCAGCAGTTAAACTGATACGCAGGCTTCGTTTCGTACCCCAGTCTGGAACAAAAGTAGCTCATCCCACTTTCAAGTTTGATACTTTTAAAGTGCTGACAGGTTGCACAACAGTGGAAATTCCGCACGGTTCTTCCCCCTTCTTTTTATATTTTCTTGTATAATAAGTATATTATACTATCACTTTACTTTTCTTTAACATATGATTCTAAGAGCATGATTGCAAAAATTTCTCACTTTATACTTAGATTACCTCTTATAGAAAGGAGAATTTCATGGAATTTTTACAAGTACTACTTCCTATTTTTGGGATTTTTATTCTTGGATTTATCGGCCAAAAGACCATTGGTTTTGATACAAAAAATATCTCCAAAATGTCTTTGTATTTAATGTCTCCGATTCTTGTCTTTCAAACATTTTATACGAATCAACTATCCGTTACATATTTGTATCTAGGCGTCTTTTTACTCATCCTTTGTTTGTCAATCATTGCAGTTGTCAGACTAATTGGGTTTATTCGAAGCTATTCAACAACGGAGACATGTGGCATGATTCTCGCTTCTGCATTTATGAATAATGGTAACTACGGTACTCCTGTAGTCTTATTAGTATTCGGAGCAATGGGATTAGATATAGCAATTGTACTAATGGTTCTTCAACAGCTCATTATGTGTACCGTTGGTGTGTATTATGCTGCAAAAGGAAGCCCCGAAGCTAATGGAATCAAATCTGCTTTGCGTGCTGTTGTAACGATGCCGATTGTATACGGAGCCATCTTAGGGCTGACTTTTCAACTTTTACATATTACGTTAAGTCCACCCGTTGAAGAAGCGGTTAGCTTAGTAGCAAGCGCGACAATTCCAACAGTTATGATTGTTCTAGGAATGCAGCTTGCTAATATCAAATTAAAAAACATTGCGTTTCGAAAGCTGTCTTTTTCATTATCATTGAAACTATTAGTCTCACCAATCCTTGCTTTTATCATTGTTCAATTTTTACCCATCGATCAAATGACAAAGCAAATACTCATTATTATGGCTGCCATGCCAACGGCAGCTAATACCACAATGTATGCGCTCGAGTATAACACTGACACTGAGTTTGTTTCATCATCTACGCTTATTAGCACCTGTTTGAGTCTTATTACTCTTCCGATTGTATTGAGCGTTGTAGTCTAAACAAAAAGAGGAACTGTTATAACAGTTCCTCTTTTTAATCATTTTTTAAAAATCCCAAACGGTTTTCCAATTGGAAGCACTTCTCTTCCAAAATGCGTATTTAATACCGCTGCAGCTGACCCGTAGAATGACATAATTGCAATTAAAAGCTCTGAAAAAGCAGCTAATAAGTGTGTGAAATGGTACATAACATTAAATGAGCTCAATGATAATCCAATAAATAAGAAATCAATAAGAACAAAAATAATGAAAAGAACTTTATTCGTTTCCATTGCCCCCACTGTCATAAACAAGCTAAAAATTAAATAACCGATAAAAGCCATACCTAATTGTCGCCCATCAACTACTGCGAGTTCTTCCCCAAAAACACCTAGCTGCATTAACCATGAAGCAGCTACACCGAACCAAAATAATCCGAAAGCCCCAAATGCAGTCATACCAAACGTATTGTTATGCTTGCCGTCTTGAACAGCTGCGAAAAGTTGCGCAAGACCACCTAAAAAAATAGCCCACGGCAAAATAAAAGCTAGTCCATCTGTTAAGCCTAACTTTTGTGATGATGCTACTAGCGTCACCATTGCTAAACCGAATAATCCAATAGCTGATGGATCAGCAGTTGTAATCTTTACTTCTTGTGCTTTAACTTGACTCATTTTTTACCTCCTAAAATACACATGCTTAAATAAGGTACTTGTTTATCGGGAAGCTGTCAATACATTTTTGTAAAATAGAAAAAGCTACCTGAAATAAGGTAGCTTTTAACAATTAAAATTAAAGTTTTACAACGTTTTCAGCTTGAGGACCACGTTGACCTTCAACGATTTCAAACTCTACGCTTTGGCCTTCTTCTAATGTTTTAAATCCGTCTGTTTGGATAGCTGAGAAATGAACGAATACGTCATTTTCGCCTGGAACTTCGATGAATCCAAATCCTTTTTCACTATTAAACCATTTTACTGTACCTTTAGTAGCCATAAAAACCTCCAAAAAAATGTAAAAATTTTAATATGTTACTCTATATTTACACCGTAAATAAAAAATTCACATATTATAAAGACTTTCTACTACGAAGTAGACTTCCTTTATAACACGTGAATTGTGTATCAACCATCTAGTTCGTAATAAATCCTCTCATTCTAAAATGAGTGAGAGCACTTAAACTTTTATTTAAAAATTAAAAATGTTTACGTTTTCATTCTACAATAAGTTCCTTTAAAATGCAAGCGCTAACGGTAGTTTTTTACATTCTTTCTATAAGCGCTCCAGTAAAGAATGAAAAGCCGAAGCAACAGGTTCGGCTGTCATCTATCTATTATGTAAGCATATTATCTAAATTTTCATCAATAACTTCTTTACGTTGATTTTGTAGCGTTTCGAATAACAATCGTGCTTCTGTTTCTGTTAAAGCAAATGTTGTTTTCTTATGATTATCTCCTGTTTCGCTTCTTATAATTAGCAAGCTTTCTTCAATTCCATGATTCATTCGTACCACTCCTTTTTGTCTTAGTATAAACCTATTCTAAATTTCTATGTATGTTTTTACTTCTTTTAACAAAGCCTAACCAACGAAAGTTATTTTTACAAGGAGGAATGGAACATGATAAAAAAATCACTTTTTGTAGCAGCTAGCTTTGCCACAACCCTATCATTATTTGGATGTAACACTACAGACCAAGGAAAAGATGGTCTTATTAATGATGATACGGTTCGCAACGTTTCATATGAAAACGAAATGGATAACAACATGAATGACGTAACGCAAGAGAAGAAGCGTGATCAATATGCTGAATCACGCATGGAAGTAGCAAACGGTGCAGCTGATCGCGTAAATGCGTTAAGCGAAGTGAAAAATGCAAACGTTATTGTGATGAATCGTAATGCATATGTTGCAGCAATTTTAGAAGATAAAAAAGAAGGCAAACTTACAAAAGAAATGGAAGCAAAAATTGCTGATGAAGTTAAGAAAGCAAACAACAATGTGCAAGAAGTATATGTTTCAACAAACCCAGATTTTGTTGATCGCATGAATGGTTATGTAAATAAGTTGGAAGATGGACGCCCAATTACAGGAATTATTGATGAATTTAATGAAGTAGTGCGCCGAGTATTTCCAAACAATCGTTAAATTGAAAAAGGTCGTTCTCAAACGGCCTTTTTTTGTTTTAGAACGCGTACATATTTTCAATTAAAAGACTCCATATTAAATAATAGAAAGCATTAATTTATAAGGTGATTTATTCCAATAAACAAAGATTATTTTCATGTTTAAATATTCCGAATAGTTTTACTTTATTTTTATTAGGTAAGCGCTTTCTTTAGCTTTGTTTATGCAATGAAGCGGGTTTCATTACAAAAATTTCATGTTTAACAACTTGATACTCTGGGAAAAGTTTGTTAGCTTAAAAAACCGTAAGCTGTTTATATGACACGATTTTCCACACGTCATATAGAGAAACAGAAAAAGGAGAGATATTGTGGATATTAGTTTATTTATTTCACTAGCCATTTATTTTATAGGGATGCTAGCTATCGGTTGGTATGCTTATAAAAAATCTACTGATGACATTTCAGGCTACATGCTAGGCGGTCGTGGACTTGGTCCTGCTGTAACAGCCCTATCAGCTGGTGCATCTGACATGAGTGGTTGGATGTTAATGGGTTTACCAGGTGCTATGTATGCTACAGGAGTATCTAGTTTATGGATTGCTGTTGGTTTAACAATCGGAGCATATCTAAATTACTTAATTGTTGCTCCACGTCTTCGCACGTATACAGAAGTAGCAAACGACTCCATTACAATCCCAGATTATTTTGAAAACCGCTTCAATGATACATCTAAAATTCTTAGAACAGTATCAGCCATCGTTATTTTTGTCTTCTTCACTCTTTATACTTCAGCTGGTATGGTATCCGGTGGTACATTATTCGAGTCTGCATTTGGATTAGACTATCGAATTGGTCTATTTGTAACAGCAAGTGTTGTTATTGCTTATACACTATTCGGCGGATTCTTAGCGGTAAGCTTAACTGACTTTGTACAGGGTATTATTATGTTTGTGGCTCTTGTTCTTGTGCCAATTGTAGCGTTTACTGAACTAGGTGGCGTTGGTACAACAATTGATGTCGTTCGTGACATTAACCCAGCCTATTTAGACTTTTTTAGAGGCACAACCGTTGTTGGAATTATCTCATTCTTAGCTTGGGGTCTTGGTTATTTTGGGCAACCTCACATTATTGTTCGATTCATGGCTATTTCGTCCATTAAAGAGTTAAAACCAGCTCGACGCATTGGGATGGGATGGATGATTATTTCCATCATTGGCGCAATGTTTACTGGATTAGTTGGTATTGCTTATGTTGACCAAACTGCCACAACATTGGCAGATCCAGAAACAATCTTTATTAAATTTGCACAAGTATTGTTCCATCCATTTATTACTGGATTTTTACTTGCAGCGATTCTTGCTGCAATTATGAGTACAATTTCGTCTCAGCTACTTGTAACATCAAGTGCTATTACGGAAGACTTTTATAAAGCATTTTTCCGCCGTGAAGCGACAGACAAAGAACTTGTACTAGTAGGACGTCTAGCTGTACTCGGTGTTGCGATTATCGGTATTCTCCTATCGTTAAATCCAAATGATACAATTTTAGGTCTTGTAGGTTATGCATGGGCCGGATTCGGTTCAGCGTTTGGCCCTGCAGTTTTACTAAGCCTATACTGGAAGAAGATGACTCGTTGGGGTGCTCTTGCCGGTATGATTGTTGGTGCTGCTACGGTCTTAATTTGGGTAAACGTACCTGGATTAAGCGATGCGCTTTATGAAATGATTCCTGGGTTCGTACTAAGCTTTTTAGCAGTCATTGTTGTTAGCTTATTAACGAAAGACCCTTCGAAAAGAGTCCAAGGGACTTTTGTTGAAATGGAAGAAACGTTAGAAGAAGAAACGAAATAATTTCAAAGGAAAGCTCGCAAAAAGATATTTGCGAGCTTTTTATTTTCTATACGTAGCCCAAGCTTTTTCTTCATACGTATATAGATAAGAGCCTATAAGGAGGTTAATAATATGCATCCATCCATGTTTCCATATAATCACCAGCCCCCACCATCACGTGAAGAAAACGAGCGTGAGTTAAAAGTAATAGGAGAAGGCCGAATTACTGCTGTTCCTGATGGAATTTCAATTATTATTGGTGTTCGTACAGAAAACTTAAGCGTACAGCAAGCGTTAAAAGAAAATACTACCGTTTCAAATACAATGATTGATGGCTTTCAAAATGCTGGAATTGAACAAAGTGATATTGAAACAGCATCGTTTACTATTAATCCGAAATATGACTACACTGATGGCAAAACGACATTAGTTGGATACGAGGTACAGCATTTATTTGAAGTCCATGTTGAAGATATTAAACAAGCTGGTGAAGTGTACGCTATCTCTGTTGCAAGCGGTGGAAACGTAGCAGAAGATATTCGCTTTTTTGTGAAAGATCCAACACCCTATGAAAAGCAAGCTCTCTCTCAAGCCGTTCAGCACGCTGGAGAAAAAGCAACAGCTATTGCAGATACACTAGGTGTTCCCCTAAATCCTATTCCGCTGGAAGTCAATGAGCGGACGCAACAGCCTCCTGGTGGCTACATAGTGGCAGCTAAGACACTTGGGTCTGCTCCTCCGATTCAAACGCAGTCTTTGACAGTTGTATCAGCTGTGGAAGTGACATACAGATATTAGAAGATGTGTGCTAAACTAATACGTATATTAACCAAAGGAGTTTATACATCATGCTATCAGATGAACAATTGTTTAGCGCCTATCAAAAGCTTTGGATAAATCGTTCTTTTTCCAATCAAGATCATCTTTCTATTAAAGAAAAGCTAACCCAGGCCATTCAAAAAGATTTACAAGATGAAATGACGCACCCTCGAGTTCGAAAATCACCTGAAGTAAAATATGAACTTGCCGTTCAGCGTATTCAAAATAGTAATCTTATTCATAGTGAACAGCTGGCTTTAATTGATCTCTATACAAAACTACTCAAGAATTGCTAAAAAAGAGGTTGTTTCTATTCAGAAATAGAAACAACCTCTTTTCTTCTATTATTATTTAGTTACGACTTTTTCTTGAAAAGAAATTAGCGCATTGTTAAAGTCTTCCCTTAAATCTTCATACTCTTCAAGTCCAACTGATAAGCGTAAAAGTGATTCTGTGATGCCTTTTTGCTCTCTCACTTCCTGTGGAATGCTAGCGTGAGACATTGTCGCTGGGTGTGTTAAGATCGATTCAACTGCGCCCAGGCTTACACCAATTGAAGATAAACGCACGTTTTTTAATATATGCTGAGCGAGTTCATTACTTTTCAATTTAAATGAAATAATTGCTCCGTATCCGTTTGCTTGTTCAGTAATCAATTCATAATCAGGATGTGTCTTCAGCCCTGGATAATAAACCGCTTCAATGTCATCTTGTTTTTCAAGCCATTTAGCTAACTCTAAAGCTGTTTGTTGCTGTTGATCTAATCTCACTTTTAATGTTTTAATACCTCGTAGAAATAAAAAGCAATCCTGTGGCCCCAAAATAGCTCCAAATGCATTTTGAACAAACTTCACTTCGTCAGCAAGTCTTTCATCACTTACAACAACTAATCCACCAATCACATCACTATGACCACTAATATACTTTGTTGCACTATGAATCACAATATTTGCTCCTAAATTAATTGGCTGCTGCAAGTAAGGTGTCATAAACGTATTATCAACAATTGTTAGCAGGCCATAACGTTTAGCTAGTGCTGCAACACTTTTAATATCCGTTACCTGTAGGAAAGGATTTGATGGACTTTCAATGTAAATTGCTTTTGTTTGGCCTGAAATGACTTTCTCTACTTCGTCTACATTTGCCATGTTAACAAAAGTGGTTTTAATGCCAAACTTGGAAAACAATCTTGTTAACACACGATAAGTGCCACCATAAATATCATTTGAAACGATAATTTCATCTCCTGCTTTAAATAAACAAAGAACAGATGATACAGCGGCCATACCTGATGAAAATGCAAATCCTGCAGCTCCGTTTTCAAGCTGCGCAATCGTATTTTCTAAAGCTTCTCGTGTTGGATTACCTGAACGTGAATAATCATAACGCCCACCGTTGGTTTCGTCTTCGAGATTAAAAGTAGACACTTGATAAATTGGAACATTTACCGCTCCGAAATGTCCATCAATACCTGTTTTTGCGTGAATTAACTTTGTGCCGAATGAATGTTTATTGTTTGTATGCATCAAATGCCTCCTTTAAGTCTTGAATTAAATCATCTGCGTGTTCGATTCCAACAGATAAGCGCAATAAACAATTCGTTACGCCGACTCGGTTTCGAATTTCTTCTGGGATGTCTGCATGAGTTTGACGTGCTGGAAACGTCATTAAGCTCTCTACACCACCTAGACTTTCAGCAAAGGTAATAACTTTTATGTTCTCAAGTAAAACTGGCACAATTTTCGGGTCCGTTACAGCAAAGGAAATCATCCCCCCAAAGCCTCCTGCTTGTTGCTTCATTACATGATAGCCTGGGTGTGATTCAAGACCTGGGTAATAAACTTTCTCAACTAACTTATGTTTAGTCAGCCAATTCGAAATTTTCAGTGCATTTTCGTTATGTTTCTCCATGCGTAAAGCAAGCGTTTTAATACCTCGTAACAATAACCAGCTATCTTGCGGACCTAAGATTGCACCAGCTGCATTTTGATAAAAGCGAATTTTTTCACCTAACTCGCAACATCGCGTAACGACTAAGCCAGCCACTACGTCATTGTGACCACCAATGTATTTACTAGCGCTATGAATTACAATATCAGCTCCGAGAGTAAGTGGCCTTTGGTAGTATGGTGACATAAACGTATTATCAACAATTGTTAACAAATCACTTTCTTTAGCAAGTTCAATAATTCCTTTTAAATCCGTTACGTGCATCATTGGGTTGGTTGGTGTTTCAATGAACAATGCTTTCGTATTCTGCTTTACTGCTGCCTTAACTTGATCTAAATGAGCAGTATTCACATACGTTACTTCTATACCTTGCTCAGCAAAAATATCATTTAAAACTCTGTATGTACCACCATATAAATCTTCAGAGACGATTAAATGATCACCGTTTTTAAACAAAGCAAGTACAGCCATAACTCCTGCCATTCCTGAAGCAAATGCCGCTCCAACTTCTCCTGCTTCTAACGCTGTAATCGCTTCTTCTAACGCTGTCCTTGTTGGATTAGCCGTTCGAGCATAGTCATATCCTGTGCTTTCTCCTAAACGGGGATGTGCAAACGTGGATGCTTGATAAATCGGTGTAGTAATAGAGCCTGTAGCAGGGTCTCGATTGACACCTGAACGAACAAGTAGTGTTTCAATATGCATAATGTCCTCTCCTCTTTGCAGTAAATAAAAAAAACTCTTCACAGATGGAAGAGCGTTCGCTTAATCACGACTTCTCTCATCTGTTAAAATACAATCGTATTCCACAGGAATTAGCACCGTTCAAACTTACTGAATAACGTATGATTTGATGGTTGCTGGGCTTCGCAGGGCCAGTCCCTCCGCCACTCTGGATAAGAGTTTTATTAAGTTAATTATTCATTGTGTATACTTTAATAAAAATAACAAAGAATGTCAATAGAATTTTCAAAACAATTTCAATTATCTTATTTATTCAAAAAGACTTCATGGATTTTCTTAAATAGGCTTCTCTTTCTTTAATAAAATTACAAATAAACGCAGGCTCTTGATAAAAGGTTGCTAACTTGTGCTGTAGATACGGATCTTTTTCTACATAAGGTAAAATTAATTGATGAAGGTCTTCAACTCTTGGTTTCATATAATTAACGGTGAACTGATGATCTAACACAGAATTCATTTTTTTAATATACTGATTCTTAAATTTTGATATAGCCAATAAACGTGCTGTTAACGTATTAAACCCTTCCATTCTTACATAGTTACTTTCCATTTCATCTCCATTAACATCGCGTCCCCATGTAGCATCATAATCCCAAGGAAGAAGTTCAAAGCACTTCGTATCACTGTTTCGGTACAAAGCATAGTTATGAACAAAACCATCAAAATTTTGAAGGCAAATTACTCCCACTAACCAAGCCAAATAGCGATCTACTTCTAAGTGCTTTTCAATGTTATCTTCAAATTCTTGATTTGTCCATGTATTTAAATTGTAAATAAAATATTCTAATGCTTCTTCATCTGCTCCATATGCTACTTTTGTTTCGTACCCTGATTGAAGTGATTCTTTTGGCTTCTCATCCAAATCACTCATTAACGAGAAGTTTGCATCTCCGTCTACAGCATAGAAAATAGAGCCTTTTGGCAAATTACGCTTTGTTAAGAAATACTCATTTACCGATTCTAACTGTAAATACACGCCTTCATTTTTCCCGTTAATGGTAAGATGAACAAACTGTGATTTAGGTGATAGTACGCCAAGATCTGAAAAGAAATCCAGCGATAGCTTATTTCGAACTAACGAGGGATCTTTGTATTCTGCATTGAGATGAATTTCGTTGGTTTGCCCAAATTTCTTTGGTGAATAAAACTCCACATAGTACGATTTCTTTCTCATTTCTCGAATGTGTGATCCCCTTAAGGTTAAACCAATTTCATACCTTTTTTTATGGACTTTCATCACTGCAGGTATTGCATCTTCAGACCAAATATCAGCTTTTAACTCTTTAAAATCCCGAACATTAGCAAAAACAGAATAGGTGACAATTCCCATCTCGTTCCCTCCTTTTAGATACATTTTAAATTATATGAGCTCCTCTCCTAATGAGATGCTAGAAACTCCTTGCTTATTTCTTAAAATTCCACGTTTACCTCATAGCAAGTACTGTGCTTTAAGCGTATCTTATGGTGAAAGCAAAAAATGGTTTCTATAAGGAGGTTTTTAGATTGTATATTCAATCTAAGCGTATTCGTAAAGCTGCTGAATCTTTACAAAAATCAGATTTAGGCAAATTTATGTATCAAGAACCAAAAGGTCACTGCTCTAAACGTTCATCTAAAAAAACAGCTCATTCTCATAAAAAGATGGAGGAAAAAACAGCTCATTCTCATAAAAAGACGGAGAAAAAAACAGAAAAGAAAACAAATAAAAGAACGGAAAACAAGTACTGTACAAAAAGATCACGTACTTACAGAAAAGTAACGTGCTTCTGTAAAGAAAAGCACTCCCACACATCTAAGCGTTCTTGCAAAAAACATTCTCACTCCACAAAGCACTCTCATAAAAAGCACCGTTCTTGTAAAAAACATTCTCACTCCACAAAGCACTCTCATAAAAAGCACCGTTCTTGTAAAAAACATTCTCACTCCACAAAGCACTCTCATAAAAAGCACCGTTCTTGTAAAAAACATTCTCACTCCACAAAGCACTCTCATAAAAAGCACCGTTCTTGCAAAAAACATTCTCACTCCACAAAGCACTCTCATAAAAAGCACCGTTCTTGTAAAAAGCATTCTCACTCTACAAAGCACTCTCATAAAAAGCACCGTTCTTGCAAAAAACATTCTCACTCCACAAAGCACTCTCATAAAAAGCACCGTTCTACTCAAACATTTAAACGTTCTCACAAAAAAGAGAACCATTCTTCAAAAAAATCAGGTCATAAGAAAAAAACTGGTCATTTACACTTACCTAACTTAACGAAACATCCAATCACAGGCAAAAAACCAGTTAAAAAATGTCACCATTCTCCTTGCTTCTGTAATCACCCATTTAACCGCTTCTTTAGATAAACTATTACATGCTCTACAAGGCATTATCGCTTCTTGTAGAGCTCTTTTATTCCTTTTACATGCTGTACAACTTTTTATATTTTAAAGATACCAGTAAACCCTTTTACTAAAGTTGTTAATTGATTCATTGCTCCCATCATTTGCCCCGCGGTATTCATCATTTTATTGACGTCGTAATTCCCGTCTGAAGATTTAAATTGAGACATTAACGACTGAAATTGGTTAGGCTGCTGCTTCATTTGCTGATTACCTTTTGGATAAGGATTTGGAAAAGGCATTCCATTTTGATAAAAAGGATATTGCTGTTGATTGTTTACATATTGCATTTGAGGTGGAACTTGAGCATAAGGCTGTTGCGGCAACTGTGTATGATGCCATGGCTGCTGATGGTATTCTGGAAATGGGTACACCTGACTTAAATCAAACCGTTCTTCTTCCCATTGATTCTGCATGTAATATGGATAAGGATTCTGTTGATTATACATACTGGCTCGCTGCCCCCTTTTAAAAATTTTATTATATGGTATGTGGGTACTCAATCTGTGGTGACGCACTACGCCTTTTATTTTTCACTTTATATTTAGAAGAAAGTTGTGAAAAATGTTAGTTTCTGTCGAAAGTTTAAATTTTTCAAAAAAACGAGATAATTTCAATCTATGTTACGATAATTATAAGTGATGCTAACAAGACAAGCACACAAAATGGGGATAAGGAGTGAATTTACATGTATGTGAACGAGCTTCAACAAGCTTTTATGGCTAAAAAACAATATGAGCCAACTTCAAGTAATGAGCTGCTAGACTTCGCGCAGCAGCAGTATTTAAAAGGTTGTTTAACACTATCCGATTATAAAATCGCCGTTCGTGAGCTGGAACAAATCGGAGCTTCAAAACCCGAATTTGCACACGAGAATTAACTGTACTACATTGCCCTCAGCCGATTGTCTGAGGGCTTTTCTATATTTAGCTACTTATACTCCTCTCTACTGTGAGGCATATTAAAAAAGATCGTCCATTTCATTTCAAGGAGGAATTTCCATGAGTCGAGGAAAACACTTTAATCATAAAAAGCAAGGCCATGAACCAACCGTTTCGCAATCAGGACAGCACGTTGCACCAAAACATACTCAAAAAGTCGATTATGTAATTAATACAGTCGGTACGGAAGACGATCCTGCCGTTAGCATCCACGTGCAAAAAGACAACGATTAATTTAATTACAAAACAGTAAAAGCCTAAAAGTGTAAATACACTTTTAGGCTTTTACTGTTTAATCATTCATTAGAATGGACTCTAATACGTACTTATTTGACTGATACATTTGCTTAAAGCGCTTGTCTCGCGTCTCTTGATAAAAAGACTGGAGCACTACGTTTTGCAAGTTTTCACGAAGAGTATCCACTTGATTAATGTGAATATATTTAGGCTTTGTTTCTTTAAGCCACTTGGTAACAAGATCCGTCCACATGTCTAACTCATTAAAAAACTGATCAACATATGGTTTGACTTCTCCAAAGAAATTCACCTCATACTCTGACTTACTTTTAATATTAGATAAACGAGTAAGAGCTAACTCGTTATAGTGATGTAGTACTTTTGTTGCTTCAATCATTGAATTCATATTTGTCACCTCAACGATGACATTGTACCATAAATTATCGTTACACTGTACGTAGTAGTACTTCTCTTCTCCGCCATTCTGATTGAGGTGGGATTTCATAGGCTGCAGCTTCAATTTCTCGTAACGACTGGTCAATACGCTGAACGTGATTGCTATACGCTTCTTCACAAGCAGTAAACGCTTCATTAACTTGTGAAGATAATGTATCTTCTACAACATCTATTTGCTCTAATACATTATCGAATAAACTTAACACTTCGTTCGTATTTACCATTTTCAGCTTCATAGCCATCCCTCCAACTTTTTGTTTAACTACCTATTCTCTTTTTATTTTTAATCTACCTTCATACATGACAAAACTAGTTTCCATTCGGCAAAGAAAGATGTTTTACGCAGAAAATGTTTTAATTTGCACGAATTGAAACAGAGATGAGTGAAAACACTATGACTAGATTGTGCAAGAAATACGTATTGTATGTGCAGTCAACTTTGTTACAACATTCAGTTGGAGGTGTAAGAAGTGGCAAATAAGCATGAACAAAAACAACCAAAAAACAAACCTGAAACAAAAACATTTGGTGACCCTAAAAAATTAAACGGACCAAACCGTCCGTCTACGTAATATGTCCACCTAGATAGAAAAAGCTGTTTATACAAAACAGCTTTTTCTACCTAAAAAACTTCTTTATTCCTACCAAGACATGCAGCTGCTTCTGTTTATTTTGGTACCACTCCGTAATCGGTGTAGGTAAAGATAAATTAAGCTCCTTCATCAGTTTCTTCTCTTTACGCTTTGAAATTTCCCACTGTGCTCTTTTTTTCTCATGATGTGAAACAATTGGAAACGTTGTTCGTAAATAAGGTGTATCTCTTTTTTTTGAATGAAATATGTACTGTTCATAGTCAACACGTGATCCCGTATGAACAGTGGACATTGAAAACTGAAGAAATTTTGGATACAAAGCTTGTGAAAACAGCAGTTCACCAAGCTTTTTACCAAGCTTAATTCGCTCATCTACTTTGGTGAAACTATGTACAGAACACCCATAGATTTCACCTTCTATTGTAGGAAATAAAACAGAGCTGAAATGTAGAGAATCCTGAAAATGAAATAGTAAGCGGTGAAACACTTTCTTTTGATAGAAAGGATGTTCTACTACTGCCGGCTCGATAATATGCTGTTCATTAATAATGAGAGCATGCATGAGCTCAATTTCTCTTTTCTCTCCCCAAAAGGCAGTCCATTTTTCGTACATGAATGGAGATACATAAAAATATTGGAGAAGATGAAAATAAGGCTTCTCGTGCTGTTTTGACACTTCGTATAACAAAAGCTGCGGAAAAGCGTCTTGAAAGATGAGCCAATTTGCTCGCTCGTACGTTAAGAATAATAAATCTCGCGTTTCCGTAGATAGAAGCTCAGGAAACCACTTTCCCTGCAAATCACACATATTCCAGCCTGCGTTTCGTGAGACCATGCTAGCTAGAAACGACCACTTTATTTCAGGGTGATTATTGTAAAAAGTTGCGTAAGCTTCTGTTCTTGATATATTATCAATGTTCAGCTGTTTTGTTTTACGCTTAATTATATCAACTACTTGCTGTTCAAAGCTTGTCAACATGCTGCTTTCTTCCTTTACATTTGGTATGAACACTAAGTATGTTTTCATTCTATCTCAAGTGAAATTTGGTATAATAGAGTGTGCGTGTGTGAAATTAAGCAAAGGAGTGATGGTGTGTGATTCGTTATCCTAACGGAAAAGCATATAACCCTGCTAAACATCCCAACAGTCCTTCCCGGGCCAAAGTTGAGCCGGTATACAGTAATCGAGGTATGACTTTGGAAGAGGATTTAAATGAAACAAATGAGTATTATTTGACACAAGGAATAGCAGTGATTCACAAGAAACCCACACCGATTCAGATTGTGAACGTTGACTATCCTAAGCGAAGTGCTGCCGTTATTAAAGAGGCTTATTTTAAACAAGCTTCTACAACGGATTACAACGGGGTATATAACGGGAAATATATTGATTTCGAAGCAAAGGAAACAAAAAATAAAACGTCTTTTCCCTTACGAAATTTTCACGAACATCAAATTCAACATATGCACCAAATCGTGAAACAAAATGGAATCTCTTTCGTTATATTAATGTTTACTTCTTTGGAAGAAATATACCTTTTTGAAGCACCGTCCCTTTTTCCCTATTGGCAAGATATGAAAAAAGATGGACGAAAATCCATTCCAAAAGCCGATATTGAAAAAAAAGGACATTTAATCGAACTTGGTTACCATCCCAGAATCGATTACATAAAAACTATAGATAAATTGTATTTTTAAGAGTATGATATATATGTTTACGGAAATCATTCTCTTACAATTGTTTGAAAGGTAGGAGCTTTTATGTCAGATAATTATCGCTCGCGTGAAGAACGAAGACGAGCAATGAATGACAACAAACAAACGAACAAACCACAAGGAAACAAGAAAAAGGAAAAGAAAAAAGGCGGCATTTTCCGCAAGATTGTTGCTGCAGTCTTCATTTTAGGTATTATTGGACTGATAGCTGGTGTTGGAACATTTTTCGCTTTAATAAGCGATGCACCTAAAGTTGACGACTCTGTTTTAAAAGACTCGTTTTCATCTAAAATTTACGCAAACGATGGAAAAACAGTCATTAAAGAAGTCGGAGGCGAAAAGCGTACATACGTACAATATGATGAAATTCCTCAGACTGTTAAAAATGCGTTCATTGCAACCGAAGATGTTCGCTTTTATAAACACCATGGAATTGACTTTTATCGAATTGGTGGCGCTGTAGTAGCCAACTTTAAAGAAGGCTTTGGTTCAGAAGGCGCAAGTACCATTACGCAGCAGGTTGTTAAAAATTCATTCTTATCACCTGAAAAAACTGTAAAGCGTAAAGTGCAAGAAATGTGGCTTTCTTATCAGCTAGAGCGCAAATATTCAAAACAGCAAATTCTTGAAATGTATTTAAACAAAATTTACTTCTCGACTGGAGAAGTATACGGTATCGCAAAAGCAGCAGAAACGTTCTACGGCGTGACTGATTTAAACGATTTAACAGTTGATCAAGCCGCTATGCTCGCTGGATTGCCAAAAGCACCGTCAACATATAATCCGTATAAAAACCCAGAGAATGCTACAAAACGCCGTAACACAGTATTAAATTTAATGGCTAAAAACGGATTTATTACGCAAGCTGAAGCAGATCAAGCAAAGCAAGTTGATGTGCAGGCAAATTTAGTTGAACAAAACGAAAAAACGTCAAAATATGATGTGTTCATCGACCAGGTCATTGAAGAAGTACAAGAAAAAACAGATGCTAACGTCTCTTCTTCTGGATTAGAAATCTACACAACGCTTGACGTGGACGCACAAGATTATGTTGATCAATTAATGAATAATCAAATTGTCACCTTCCCTAACGATAAGTTCCAAGCCGGTCTTGTCGTGTTAGACAATGAGACAGGTGCAGTTGAAGCAATCGGTGGAGGTCGTAATCGTGTAGCTGGAGGTTTAAACTTTGCTACTGACATCGAGCGTCAACCAGGTTCAACAATTAAACCGGTTCTTGACTACGGACCTGCCGTTGAGTATTTAAAATGGTCTACCGCAGAACCAATCAAAGATGAACCTCATCAATACTCAAACGGTACACAAATCCGAAACTTCAGCCGCAACTATAAGGGCTGGGTATCTGCTCGTGAAGCGCTAGGACGTTCTTTAAATATCCCTGCTTTAAAAGCCTTCCAAGCCGTGGGAGCTGATAAAGCACAAGAATTTGGAGAAGGCCTAGGACTTGAGCTTGGCGAATCTAGCGGTGAGAAGTTTGCCGAAGCGTTTTCTATCGGTGGATTTACTGAAGGTGTTACGCCAATGGAACTAGCAGGTGCTTACAGTGCGTTTGCTAACGAAGGAATGTTCACAAAACCTTATACGGTAACAAAAGTGAAGTTCTCTGATGGTACAGAATTAGATCTATCACCAAAGCCTAAACGTGCAATGCAAGACTACACGGCGTTTATGGTAACAGACATGATGAAATCTGTTGTTGAAGCACCGTACGGAACGGCACGCGCAGCTCGTGTACCTGGCTTAGAAATCGCAGGTAAAACTGGAACATCTAACTTTGATGCAAAGGAAAAAGCAAGCTTTAATATTCCTGAAGGCGGCGTAAAAGACGTTTGGTTCTCAGGCTTTACTCCAAAGTACACGGTTTCAGTTTGGACAGGATACGAAAAGAATTCCGACGGCTATATTTATAGTGAAAATGAAAAAGCTATGGCAAAAAATATTTTCAAGCAGGTTATTACACACGTATCTCAAGGTGAAGAAAAAGGTAGCTTTAAACAGCCTGATAGTGTTGTAAAACGTGCTGTTGAAAAAGTCTCAAGTAAAGATGTGAAGAAACCAAGTGGTGCAACTCCAAAAGATTCAATTACGTATGAATACTTTGTACGAGGCACAGAGCCAACGAAAGTTTCTCAAATCTTTGTAGAAAAAGAGAAAGAAAAGAAAGAAAAAGAAGCGAAAGAAGAAAAAGCAAAACTTTCGGCTTCCTTCAGCGAAGGTTCTAATGCAATTAACGTTAACTGGTCAGGTGGAGATGATGAAACAGAGTTTACCGTCAATATGACTTCTTCTGATGGTGCAAGCCAAACATTAGCTGATAAAGGAAGTGCTGGCAGTACATCTATCCCATCACCTACTCCAGGTGCGACCTATAGCTTCAGTTTAAGTACAAATAATGCAGGCAGTGCAAGTGCTTCCGTAAAGGTACCACAATCTGCTGAAGAAGAGCCTGAAGAGAATGACGAATCTCAGCCTGGTGATGAAGGGCAAAACCCTGATGAGGGAACGCGTCCTGAAGATGAAAATGATGGTGAAGACACCGATCAGCCAGACAATGACAATTCACAAAACCCTGATCAAGGTGAGCAGCCAGAAACTGAAAATCCAAGTCAACCACCTAGCCAACCTGGAAACGCTAATAATGGAAACAACGGGAATGGTAATGGGAACGGCAATAATGACAATAATGGAAATAACGGCAACGGTAACGGCCAAGGAAACAACCAACAGCCTCCTGCTACTCCAGATCAACAAACTGAAAATGAATAAAAATAAACCGCTCATCGTGAGCGGTTTATTTTTTTAAGCGTATACGCTTAATGGCATACTGCTTTTGTAATTCCTTATATAGTTCACTAAGCTGAACGAATGAGTGATACATTCCAGGCTTTTTCAACAGAAATAGTAGACGCTCAGACGTGTTCACTGGCTTGTATGTAAGCTTTTGAATATCAGCTTCCAGTGCTGTAAGACCTTGAATAGACCTCCCATTAATCCAAAACAGCGCACTTAAAAATCTCCCACTCCATTCCGTAATTACCTCTTTTGCATTTGTCACTTTACGTATAGAAAATTGTTCGTGTAGTATTTTCTCTTGGTTCTTCCATTCTATAAATAACGATGGGATACAATCTTCTAATGAATTCCATGGAGCTTCTAAAAGCTCTTCTTCTTTCGCTACTATGTCATAGATAAAGGCTGGTTGCTGATGTGTCTCCCCCCTCAGCAACGGCGACTGAAACACAATAACATCTTGTGCGAAAAAAAATGGATCACGCTTAAATTCAGGTGGCACTTTAACCTTTGATAGCATGCTCACCTCTCGCCTTCATTCGTTTTTTTCCTTCTCGACACAGCTCCAGCAATGGACAAGTGGGACATTGAGGAGCCTGCGCTTTACAGTGATAGCGGCCAAAGAAAATTAAGCGGTGATGAGTAACTCCCCACTCTTCTTTTGGCACCTTTCGCATCAACGTTTTTTCTACTTCTAATACTGAATCCTTCCAGCGACAAATACCAAGTCTTTTACTAACTCGTTCCACGTGCGTATCAACGGCAATAGCAGGAATACCAAAAGCAACGGAAACGACGACATTAGCTGTCTTTCGGCCCACTCCAGGAAGCTTAGTAAGCTCATCTCTGTCTTGTGGTACTTCACCGTTGTACTCATGAATTAAAAGCTCACACAGCTTTCGAATATTTTTTGCTTTGTTCCGATAAAGTCCTATTGAACGAATGTCTTGCTGAAGCTCTTCTAATGAAACAGCTAGATAATCTTCTGGTGTTTGATATTTTTGAAACAGTTCTTTTGTCACTCTATTTACAAGCGCATCCGTACACTGAGCGGATAGAGCAACTGCAATCACTAGCTCAAATGGATTTTTATGATTTAATTCACAGTGTGCATCAGGAAACATTTCTGCCATTACGTCTAAACAGTGACGAATTTGTGTTAGATTTAACATAGCTTGCTAAAACAACCTTAATTTGTTTTAGCTTTTCACCCCTCTTTATCTTAGTATGTATTATCATGCTAAAAAAGCTGATTTAACATCAGGACACGCCTGAAATTAAATCAGCTTTCCTCTTCCGTTAACCACTCTTAGTAATGGAGTTTATTACTGTTCAAGCCAGTTGAAAAATGGAACAGCTGAGGAATTTTGAGATTGGGAAGGCTTCTGACTTTTAGGTTGTTGATGTTGCCTAAATTTTTGACTATGCGCTCGTGCCTGGTCGATGGTTTTAATACCATTCTTCTTCCACTCAAACAAGATGCGGTCAATGTATCGAAAATTTAATTTTCCGGACATAACTGATTCACGAAGAGCTGTTTTAATAATGATTGGATCATGATGATCTTGGTCTACCCACATAGCTAACGTTTCGCATTCAAACGGCGAAAGCGGACGACCAAACTCTTTTTCAAAAATCGAATATAAATTTATCTCTTCCTGCTCCTGCACTTGCTGCACTTCATTTTGATTTTCCTTCATCAATAAATTAATTAGCTTTCCCCAAAGTGGTTTAAGAGAATATTGCTCGGAAATAACCGAAGAGGAATCATCGAGCTGTTCAATCGTTAGAACACCTTTTTGAATAAGATTTCGAAGTACTTCCATACACTTTGTCGTGGAGACACTCATTTTTGCAGAGAGATCATGTGGAGTGGGAAAGTATTCACCACTATCAATAAATACATTAAGATGCATTAGCATCATAAATTCTGTTTCATCTAAGCCTAGATCGCTATAGTGATTAAACAATAGCTTTGGAATAGAAATAGAGCCTTGCTCAAACCATGCAATCATATCATCTTTTTTCATTTTGGAACACCTCTAAAGTTAGTATATCACGAAGGATAGGTGAAAACGAAAAACTGTTTAGGAAAACTTTCACCATAAAACAAATAAAAATCCACCGTTTTTTAGAAAGGGTGGACGTTTATTTAATGCGTAACAACATTGATTAGAAAAAGATGGCGTCATGCCACCTTTTTCTAGTGTAACAATTTTGTATACAAAGTCACTTCGCTTCTATTAAGGATACAGACGGTTTAATAGACGTGGGAATGGAATGGTTTCACGAACGTGCTCAACGCCACTAATCCATGCTACCGTACGCTCAAGTCCTAACCCGAACCCAGAGTGTGGAACTGATCCGTACTTACGAAGCTCTAAATACCATTTATACGTTTCTGTATCTAGCTCATGTTCTGCTACGCGCTGAGCTAGTAATTCTTGATCGTGGATACGCTCTGATCCACCAATAATTTCACCATAACCTTCAGGAGCAATTAAATCTGCACATAATACTACATCTCCATTTGTTGGGTCTGGCTGCATGTAGAATGGTTTTAATGATGTTGGATAATGCGTGATAAACACTGGCTTATCATAGCTTTCTGCGATAGCCGTTTCGTGTGGTGAACCAAAGTCATCTCCCCACTGAATATCATCGAATCCTTTTTCATGTAAAAATTTCAACGCATCATCATACGTAATACGTGGGAACGGAGCTTTAATTTGTTCTAATTTAGACGTATCTCGACCTAGAACATTTAATTCTAGCTTACAATTTTCTAGTACTGATTGAACCACGTGTGATACATATTCTTCTTGTACCTTTAAGCTATCTTCAAACTGGTAGAATGCCATTTCAGGCTCAATCATCCAGAATTCAATTAAATGACGACGCGTTTTTGACTTTTCTGCACGGAATGTTGGACCAAATGAAAATACTTTTCCAAGTGCCATTGCAGCTGCTTCCATATAAAGTTGGCCACTTTGTGAAAGGAATGCATCTTCATCGAAGTACTTCGTATGGAAAAGTTCTGTTGTACCTTCTGGCGCACTTCCCGTTAAGATTGGAGGATCTACTTTTGTAAACCCATTATCATTAAAGAATTCGTACGTTGCACGAATAATTTCGTTACGAACTTTCATTACAGCGTGTTGACGCTTTGAGCGTAACCATAAGTGACGGTTGTCCATTAAAAACTCTGTTCCGTGTTCTTTTGGCGTAATTGGATAGTCAACTGCTTCATGAATAACTTCTACATCCGTTACTGTTAATTCATATCCAAAAGGTGAACGCTCATCTTCTTGAACAGTTCCTGTTACGTATAAAGAAGATTCTTGCGTTAATGCTTTTGCCTTTTTGAAAACATCTTCCCCTACTTCTGCCTTTACAACAACCCCTTGAATAAATCCAGAGCCGTCTCGAAGCTGTAGGAATGCGATTTTACCACTTGAACGTTTATTTGCTAACCAAGCACCAATTGTTACTTCTTTTCCAACGTGCTTACTTGCTTCAGAAATCGTAATTTTCACGATTAAAATCCCTCCAAAAAACTTACATCCTTTAATTATGTATGCCACCCTATTATACATTTCGACACTCACAATAACAAGTAACAATCACGGGAAACTTATGACATTGTCAATAAAAGAGCGGCTTCTACAGAAGCCGCTCTCCATTACTTTATTTCATGTGTCTTGCCATAAATGACGCAATTCGCGCCACTGCTTTTTCCAATAGTTCAAGCGAAGTAGCGTAGGATAAACGAACATTTTCAGGAGAACCGAATCCTGAACCTGGAACAAGTGCTACTTTTTCTTCTTCTAAAATCGCTTCTACCCAAGCATCTACCGTTTCAAACCCTGTTAGTCTAGCAGCTTCAATAGCGTTAGGGAACAAATAGAATGCACCTTGAGGCTTTAAACAAGAGAAACCAGGAATGTCATTAAGTTGTTTATGAATTACGTTTAAACGCTCTTCAAAGGCTTTGCGCATCATTTCCACGGGCTCTTGCGTTCCGTTATAAGCTGCAATTGTTGCATATTGAGCAATTGAAGTTGGGTTAGATGTGCTGTGACTCGCTAGGTTCGTCATTGCCTTTATGATTGTCTCGTTACCAGCTGCATAACCAATACGCCATCCTGTCATTGAGTGCGATTTAGATACCCCATTGATAATAACGGTTTGCTCTTTGAGCGCTGGTGATAATTCTGCAATCGAAACGTGCTCTGCACCACCATATACTAATTTTTCATAGATTTCATCTGATACGATTAGCACATCATGCTTTAAGCAAACCTCACCGAGTGCTTCTAGCTCTTCACGCGTATAAATCATACCTGTTGGATTACTTGGTGAGTTTAAGATTACGGCTTTTGTTTTACTAGTAATAACTGACTCTAGCTGTGCGGGCGTAATTTTAAATTCATTATTTTCAGAACCTTCGACATAAACCGGTGTACCTTCTGCTAGCTTGACTTGCTCAGGATAACTTACCCAGTAAGGAGTTGGAATGATAACTTCATCTCCCTCATCTAAAATCACTTGAAATAATGTATACAAAGCATGCTTTGCGCCTGAACATACGATAACTTCAGATGACTTGTATGTTAAGTTCTGGTCACGCTTAAACTTTTCAATAATTGCGTCTTTTAAAGGCATAAGTCCGCCTGCAGGTGTATACTTTGTTTGGCCCTCATTCATTGCTTTTACAGATGCTTCTAGTATATGCTGCGGCGTATTAAAATCTGGTTCACCTGCACCTAAGCCAATGACATCATGTCCTGCGGCTTTAAGCTCTTTTGCTTTGGCTGTAATAGCCAATGTCGATGATGGTGTTAAAGCTGATACACGTTTTGCTAATTTCACTAAAATCTCCCCCTATGAACTACGGCTATAACCAGCTATGTAAAGCTGATCATAGCAACAATTTTGCTTTACTCTAAGATGCAAAGCGTTTTATAACACGTATGCATAAACATACGTTATAAATAAACTCATTCAGGTTTTGTTAAGCTATATCGCTTCATAAACTCCCCGCTTGTAAAATCAATATAATAATAAGTTAAATGTTTTTCCTCTTGATCAATATAGGTAACTTCCCATAGCGGCTTTTCATTTTCAATTCCTAGTCGGACTGATTTAATTTCTTTCGGATTTCGATCTCTTTGAACAATTTCTATAGCTTGTTCTTTTGAAATTCCATCGGCTACTTTTTTTAACACCGCTTTTTGTTTTTGACTTTTTGGTACCCAAGCGATAACATCTTCATTTTTATCGTTAATACCTTCTACTACATAAAATGTATGGTCTCCAAAATATGCTTGTGTACTCGTCACAGATTTTAGATTAAAATCTTCTTTTGCCTTGGCTGATGCCTTTTTCTCGTCAACTTGTACATCGTTTACAGCCGCTTTATAAATTGAATGGGTTTGCCACCCTGCTACTAAACATACCATAACAACAATTCCAATAAACCACTTTTTCATCTTATCCCTACTTATGTACGATAAATCGTAAAAATTGCTTTACTTTGATCTTCTTGGTCTAATGCTAGTCCAAACATTAAATCTTTCTTTTTTAACGTTCGATTTAAGCTGTCCACTATTTTATATAAATCAGAAGAATGCTCAATGCGAACGGTTGATAAAACTTCAATTTTGCTTTCCATGTTGTTCCTCCTCTTACCAAACACCTCTAAATAAATGATTATCTGTTTATCATAACACACGGCTTAGCTTTTGGGCTATTGTATTCCCTATCTAAACATAAAATCAAGCTAGGAAAACTCGCTCTGCTATAGCTAAAACCTCTCTATTTTTATTATAATTATCTCTCTTTCTTTTGCAAAAGAAATTTAGGTCGTCTTCTTAAATTTCATAACATCATAAATCGTAGGTGACATTTTAATAGAAAGCGATTCCCTTTTATTTGTATCGTATAACTCGATCCAGCCATCCGTTAACCTTGATGCAAGGTCAGGATGAATGGTGCGATTTTCTTTTGAGAATAAGACACCAATTTGTGGGTTTAGCTGTTTTAAAAACGGCTCTGATAACGGCTCACCTTCACCAAAATTTGCGAGTTTAATCAAGTCTATTTTTCTTACTGGCTTCATAAGCAAATGCTGCTCAATAGTAGATGCAGGGCTACTCATATAAAGCATTTGATGTTCTCCAAATGCTACTATAAAATCCATGGAAGGGAAATTTTCTTCTTCATGATAAAGAACGGATACATGAATATGTTTTGATAGCTGATACATATCCTTAGTTTTCCACATAGTGGTATGCTGAGTTTGTAATTCTTTTGAGCCTTTAGGCACAATTAATTCTTCTACCTGATATTGCTTTGTAACCCAATCAACATTTCCGTTGTATTTCTCGCTTTGCTTTGTAATAATCACTTGGTTAATTTGCTTAATATGGTAAAAATCCAGCCAATAAGCTAGCTCTTTTCGCGATCGTTTACTGCCTGTATTAATTAGAATAACGCGATTCGTCCCGTCTTGTACAAGTGTGGCTTCTCCATCGAATAAAGGAAAAAAGGAAATTGCTGCTTCGTCCTCTTTGAGGCTAAAGTCTACTTGACTAGCTCCCTGAACAATGCAAGCATTGCTGAAGAAGCACAGGCAAACTGCCCATATTAACATATTTCGTTTAATCATGTTAAACACACTCACTTCCTTTGTTTTCCACTATTAGGGTGTACATCTACAAGAAAAGCTATGCAAAAAAAGCTTTAGCACATTCCGTGCTAAAGCCTCTTTGACATCCACCATGTTTCAAAATCGTGGAGCGCTACTGAGAATGATTCACTTACGATATCTACATCTGGCAAAGAATGAAGAAAATGAGAGCCATACATCGTTGTAATCATGCGGTTATCTAAAATAAAGATAGATCCTTTATCTTGCTTAGTTCGAATTAGTCTTCCGAATCCCTGCTTAAAACGAATGACAGCTTGAGGGAGCGAATAATCCATAAATGGATTTTTCCCTTCTTTTCGCAGCTGCTCAAATTTTGCTTTTAGAAATGGGTGTCGTGGTGACGCAAAAGGTAAGCGAACAATGATGAGACTAGATACCAGTTCACCAGGGAGGTCAATACCTTCCCACAAGCTGTTCGTTCCTAGTAAAATAGATTGTGAAAACTGCGCAAAATCTTTTAGTAATCGATTTCGATTACGCGTTGTCACTCCTTGACCAAGGATAACAAATTCCTCTAAATCATTTAATTCTTTCATATACTGATAGGTCATCTTTAACATTTCATAAGAGGTAAATAGTACAAGCATGCGCCCTTTTGTGACAGATGCAATATCTAAGATACTTTCTGCCATAATCGCACTATACTCTTCAAGCGTCACATCATTTACAGCTGGCATATCTTTTGGAATATATACCTTTGCCTGTTTTCGATAGTCAAAAGGAGATGGTATCGTCATTTGCAGTGGTTGAAAATCATACAACCCAAGCTGTTCAATAATATAAGAAAAAGAATGATTCACTGTTAGCGTAGCAGAAGTTAGTATAACGCTTTGCTTTTTCGCAAAAAACGTATCTGCTAACGTGTCCGCCACCGAAAGCGGTTGACGATATAAAAAAGTAGCGTTTGCTGCTCCTTTTGGCTCTATTTCAATCCATGTCACCTCTTCAAGATGTGTTTGAAAGAAAAAGTCTGCAAGCTCGCTTGACAGATGATGAAATTGTTCAATTGCGCTTGTCAACTCGTGAATATGAGACTGTTCTCTTTTTGTAAGCTGCTCGTGATAGGAATCCACCACCTGAAAATCAGCATGTAAAAGAGATAAAATATCATTCATTAAAAAACGCACTCGAGATGCCTGTTCCTGGATGGTATGCCAATGAAGATTGTTCTCTTCTTGAACATTATAACGATAGCTTACTCGTCCAATTTCACTATCCGTTTGCTTATTTTTTTTCATTACATATGCATGGACAAGACGAAATAAGTCATCACATTCAATACGAAGCTTCTCTAGCAGCTCTTCTAGTTTTTTTGCATTTAGCCCTATATCATGTTTCTGACAAAGCTTATGTACTTTGTTTAATAACCCCTTATCTTCTAACAAGCCTATTCTGCTTAATAGAGCATGAATAGAAAAATAATCAAGCCTTCCACCAAGCTCTTCACTTGCAATGGTGTCAAAGTGATGAGCTTCATCAATTACAACTTGCTCATAGCTTGGAAGTAAATTTCGCTTGCTAACCACATCTAATAAAAGAAGCCTGTGATTTGTAATGATAATCTGAGCTTGTGCTGCACGAGCCTGTGCACGATTATAAAAAGAATGTTGATTCCAAGGATGCTTAAAGTCTAAATGGGAAGGATTGCTTTCGTTCAGCTGTTCCCAAAATAGCTTTCCACCGGACGGCAAGTTGATTTCATCAACATCTCCTGTCTCCGTCTCCGTAAGCCAAATCAATAGTTTGGCTTTTGTTAAAATAACGTCATAGTTATGATTGCGCTCTTTTAAAAACTGATTGAATTTTCGAATGCTAAGATAATGCTCACGCCCCTTTAAAACTGCTGCGTTTAATTCAAACGGCATAAGCTTTTTTAACATAGGTATATCTCTTTCCATTAGCTGTTGCTGTAACGTTACGGTATGCGTTGAAACAACGATAGGCCTTTTATGCTGCTGAGCATAAAAAGCAGCCGGAATTAAATAAGCAATCGTTTTTCCAATACCAGTTCCCGCTTCAATAAGCGCATGCTCGTTATCCGTTAAGCTTTCATGGACAGCATTCATCATTTGCTCTTGACCCGTTCTCTTTTCAAATGTGCTAAACACTGACGCTAAATTTTCTTTTTGCTCTTGAAATTCCTCATATGTAACAAGAACTTCCGATGGCTTCACAACAGGCTTTTGCTTTTTTAGCGCTAAGCCATGAACAAAATCATATCCTTCATGATAATCATCTTTCTTTTGATTCATTATACCTTGAATTAACTCACCAATCTCACTTTTTAAATGCAAAGACAGCGTATATAGCTGCTTTAATGTTGCAAGTGGAAGACCATTTAACTTTTCCATTAATAATAGTAAGATTTTCGCCGTCACTTCAGCATCACTGTCTGCTTGATGAGGCTGATCATGATTTAAATTTAAATACTCAGCAAGCTGGTTGAGCTTATACCCCTCTACTGTAGGGAGAAGCATACGCGCTAATTCCACCGTATCCACCGTGGACGGATACAGCTTATCGTATCCATTTTGAGCTAATGACTCCTGGAGGAAATTAAGGTCAAAAGCAACGTTATGTGCTACAAAATAAGCATCTTCTAACAGCTCAATAATTTTCTCGGAAATATCCTCAAACGTCGGGGCACCTTCAACCATGTTTTGATGAATATTTGTCAGTTGTGAAATAAAAGGAGGAATTGGTACATTGGGGTTCAAAAACGTTGAGAAACGCTCAACTATTCGGCCGTTTTCAACAACCACGGCTGCAAATTGAATAATTTGATCTCCTTGTTTTGGAGAATGTCCTGTCGTCTCTAAATCAACAACAACAAAGCGCTTATCCATCATCATGACCTCACCTGCCTGTTCTTATAGTATAAAAGAAAATACCTGCTTCTATACGAAACTACTTATGTAGAGCTTCTATTCGCTCAAAAAAATCCCCCTCGATTAAGGGGGATAATATTATAAAATTGTACCAGCTGGCTCTTGTTTAAGCAATTGTTTAATTTTGTTCTGTTCATCCATGATGGCTACTGTTGGATGATGATCAGCTACTTTTTCTTCTGCTACTAGTACATAAGAGATAATAATAACAACATCTCCGGGCTGTACGAGACGTGCTGCCGCACCGTTTAAACAAACCACTCCGCTGCCTCTCTCTCCCGGTATAACATACGTCTCTAGGCGAGCACCATTGTTATTGTTCACAATTTGTACTTTTTCATTTGGCTGGATACCTACAGCATCAATTAAATCTTCATCAATCGTAATACTTCCCACATAGTTTAAATTTGCTTCTGTCACATGTGCTCTATGAATTTTTGCGTTCATCATTGTTCGAAACATCAGGAAACCCTCTTTCTATGGTCAGATTGCCATAATAATATTATCAATTAATCGAGCTTTAGAGAATTGTATAGCGAGCGCAATAATAACCTGTCCATCTAGCTTATTTAGAGGCTTTAGCTCAGGGTAAGAATAAATCGCTACGTAATCTATTGTACCGCTCATATTATTTTTAATCGTTCTTTCAATCTGCGCTTTAATTGTCGCAACGTCACGCTCACCGCTTTCAACTAATTGCTTCGCTTCTTGTAGACTTCGATACAAAGCAGGCGCTTCGTTACGCTCAGCATCTAGCAAGTTCACATTTCTTGAACTTTTAGCAAGGCCATCGTCTTCTCGCACCGTATCAACCGCTACGAGCTCAATTGGGAACTTAAAATCAGTAATCAATCCATGCACCACGGCTACTTGCTGAGCATCCTTTTTCCCAAAGTATGCTCGCTTAGGCTGTACAAGATGAAACAGTTTTGTTAGGACTGTTGCAACACCGTCAAAATGACCTGGACGCTTGGCTCCACAAAGCACATCTACACGGTTAGTGACCGATATAGAAATGGAATCTTGACCAGGATACATTTCATCCACGCTTGGGTAAAATAAATAATCAGCCTCTTCCGCTTTAGCTAAGCGTTCATCACGTTTAAAGTCTCGTGGGTACGTATCAAAGTCCTCGTTTGGTCCGAACTGAGTTGGATTAACAAAAATGCTTAAAACGACCACATCGTTCTCTGCACGCGCCTGTTTAAGTAGCGCAAGGTGACCTTCATGTAGAAATCCCATTGTCGGTACAAATCCGATTGTTTTCCCTTGACGCTGAAGCTGAATCGAAAGCTCTTGCATATCCTTGGCAGTAGAGATAACTTTCATCTTACTTCCCTCCATATAGAGCCGTTAGCTGTTCATCGTTCATGCTAAATGTATGGCTCTCTTCCGGAAATTTTCCAACTTTAACATCGTGTACATACTGAGAAAGTCCTTTTTTTGCAACCTCTCCAATGTTACCAAATGGCTTAACGAATTTTGGAAAGCGCTCAACCCCATACGTCAACACATCATGATAGACAAGCACCTGACCATCCGTTTCTTTTCCTGCTCCAATACCAATGGTTGGAATGCTTAGCTTCTTCGAAATATCTTCTGCTACTTGTTTCGGTACACATTCTAAAACTACTGCTATTGCACCCGCTTGCTCACATTTCACGGCATCTTCAATTAGCTTTTTCGCTTCACTTGCTTCTTTACCTTGTACCTTGTACCCCCCCAGAACACCGACAGACTGTGGTGTTAAACCAAGATGAGCAATAACTGGAATCCCTGCTTGTGTTAATTCTGAAATCGTAAAAATAACATCGTCTGCGCCTTCTATCTTTAGAGCATGCGCCCCGCTTTCTTGCATAATTCGAGCTGCTTGTTTCATCGTTTCTTCTTTTGAAATATGATAAGACATAAAAGGCATATCCGTTACGATAAATGTATTAGGCGCTCCTCTTTTCACTGCTTTTGTATGATGAATCATGTCATCGACCGTCACTGGAATAGTTGAGTCATACCCTAATACAACCATTCCCAATGAATCTCCTACTAAAATCATGTCCACCTCTGATGCTTCCGCATATTTTGCAGACGGGTAGTCGTAAGCAGTAAGCATAACAATCGGTTCTTGTTGCTGTTTCATTTTTAAGAAATCAAGCTTCGTTTTCACAATAAATCTCCTCCTATACTAGAGGAGATGACAACGCAAAAAAAACCTTCTTACACTTAAAAAGGAAGAAGGTTTTTGACAAAAGCAGTCTATAGCTAAACAGCGTGCTTAAGAGCACACGCTTGTCCTTATATATTGTCATCCCTCTGTCCTAGTCTTTTTTAGATCAAGGCAGTTCGTAAACGATAAATTATAAAAAAGAGTATCAGGTGAAGTTCTGTCGATACTACCCTGATACTCGTATTATAAAGAAATATTCTTACATTTTCTAGTTTTATTTCGAAGAGATTTCAATATCAGCAGAATGAATATGATGAACCGTTCCATAATCATCCTCTAACAGCAGGACGCCATCGTTTGTAATCCCTTTTGCGTACCCTTCAATTGTTGCTTTCAAAGTGCGTGCAACAATCCGCTTTCCAATGCTAATAGAATAAGATTCCCATAAGTGCTTTACTAACCCAAAACCATTTTCTAAATAATCTTCATACAAAGATTCCATCTTTAAGAAAATCGCTTGCATAAGAGCTGCACGATTCACTTCTTTTTGCTCTTCAATTGATAAAGATGTCGCCAAGTGTTGAATATCAGAATCAAAATGTTCTAGCTTTTGATTCACATTGATTCCAATTCCAATAATAACAGAGTGAACTTGCTCAACATCAGCTTGCATCTCAGTTAAGATTCCTACTAGCTTTTTATTGTTCACTAAAATATCGTTTGGCCATTTTATATCGGGTAGTACATTTGTTACTTCTTGTATTGCTTGTACAATTGCTACGGCGGCTAATAGTGTCAGCTGTGGTGCATGCTGTGGTGGAATTGCAGGTCGCAAGATAATACTCATCCACACTCCCGTGTATTTTGGAGAGTACCATTTACGAGCCAAGCGACCTCGACCAGCTGTTTGCTCTTCCGCTACAACTACCGTTCCTTCGACAGCTCCTTCTTGAGCAAGACGATGTGCAATTTTTTGTGTTGACTCCACAGTTTCTTCATAGTAAAGATTTTGACCGATTTTTTTCGTTTGCAGACCAAGAAGCAGCTCATTTGTACTTACTTTATTAGGCTTAGTAACGATGCGATACCCTTTCTTTCGAACAGCTTCTAGTTCATAGCCTTCTTTTCTTAAGTCTTCAATATGTTTCCAAACTGCAGTTCTTGAACAGCCTAGCAAGTCGCTAATGCGCTGCCCAGATACATATTCACCTTCTGCGTTTGTAAACATCTCTAATAACGTTCTTCTAATATCTGTTTGCAAGACTGTACCCACTCCTTTATCGACCCTTTGCTATTTTGTAATTCACCATTCAACACTTTCTTCTCTATATCCTGTAACAAAGTTGAAAGCCATGGACCACCCTTACGATCTACCCATGTCATAACATCTTGGCCCGTAATAGCAAGTTCCTTCATAGAGTGAATAGGAAGCTCTCGATAACGAGAAATAAGCAAAGTTGTATGAAGATAGTTAGTGCTTCTTACTAATTGCAGAACTCGGTTTACTCTTAGGGCAGACTCTTCTCCAAGTTGATACAATGTTTCTTTTGACCAACCATTTTCTAAGACGTCCTCAAGTCCACCAAGCTGAAGCTTCACAGCCTTTATTTGTCGATTAGCAAGCTTCCATTGACGTAAAAATGGATCAGGATCAACCCCTAGCAAATAAAGTAGAAGTGTCCAGCATTCCGATATATCTTCAAGCATCATCCAGTCGTATTTACACAAGCGGCGAAAAGCTTCTTCACCAATATCTAATCCTGGCAAGTGCTCATATAATTTAGTGTCTGCTATGAGCGCAAGCGCTAAAGAAGGGCGTTTACCCAAAAGAAGCTTCTCAAACTCAATGGTAATTCTTTCAACTGATACGTGCTTCAATAGATTTCCATGCTCTGAAATAGCTCTCTTCGTTTTATCTGAAATAGAAAATGCTAGCTGACTAACAAACCGAACCGCTCTCATCATTCGCAGCGCGTCTTCGTGAAAACGTTCTTCTGGATTTCCTACCGTACGGATAAGCTGATTCCGCAAATCTTCTCTACCGTTAAACGGATCAATAATTTCACCTTTTTCATTCATAGCCATGGCGTTGATAGTAAAGTCACGACGTTTTAGATCTTCTACCAGTGATGAAATAAACTGAACGGATGCAGGACGCCTGAAATCTTCATATTCCCCTTCTGATCGAAAGGTAGTAACTTCATATTGCTCTCCTTCATGAAGCACCACAACGGTTCCATGCTCAATCCCCACATGAATTGTTTTTGAAAATAGACTCATAACATCGTCAGGAAGAGCAGATGTTGCAATATCTACATCACCTACTTTTCGCTGTAAGATCATATCTCGAACAGCACCACCAACAAAATAAGCTTCATGTCCAGCTTGCTGTAGTGTGTGAATAATAAATAATGGATGGATGAAAGGCTCTTTCATAATATCCTCCATTCCTTAACGTTGTACAAGATTGTAATAAAGCTGTTCATATTGATTTACAATCTCCGTTGAATGAAATTTTTGATTCACTGCCTGTAAAGCGCCTCTGCTTATTTGTTGATGAAGCTGTTGATTACTTAGCAGCTGAACGGCTTTATCTGCAGCTGTTTCAACGTCTCCTAATTCACAAATATAACCCGTTACGCCATCTTCAATAACCTCTGGGATTCCACCGATTCTTGTACCAATACAAGGTACTCCGCAAGCCATTGCTTCTAGTAACACAAGACCAAAGCTTTCTTTTTCAGAAAACAATAGCTTTAAATCACTAATTGAATAGAGTTCTGCTACGTTATCTTGCTTTCCTAAAAACAACACCGCATCCTCAAGTTCCAATTCTTTTACAAGCTGACTTACATTTCTCATATCTGGACCGTCTCCAACGAGCAACAGCTTAGAAGGAACACGTTCATGAATTCGTTTAAACGCGCGCACAACATCTTGCACTCTCTTAACTTGACGGAAATTTGAAACGTGAATAATGACCTTTTCATCTTCTAAAATTCCATAGTCCTGCTTTAAATTCCCTACATCTTTTCGATAATATTCTCGCTCATCAATAAAGTTATAAACTGTGCAAATATCTTTATCTGGACTAATGAGCTGGTTCGTTTGCTCAATTAACGCGTCAGATACGGCAGTCACACAATCAGATTTTTCAATTGCAAATTTAATTAGTTCTGTTAGCGATGAGTCTTCTCCAAGAACTGTAATATCCGTCCCATGGAGCGTTGTTACTATTTTTAGATTAGGTGACACCATTTGCTTAGCTAGAAACGCACACACCGCATGGGGAATGGCATAATGAGCATGAATTAAATCTAGTTCCTCACGCTGTGCAACTTCTGCCATCTTACTTGCTAGTGCCAAATCATAAGGTGGATACTTAAATACCGAATACTGGTTCACTTCTACTTCATGGAAATAAATATTTGAGTACACCTTGTTTAAGCGAAAAGGCATACTTGATGAAATGAAGTGAATTTCGTGTCCTTTTTCTGCAAGGAGCTTTCCTAATTCAGTTGCAATAACGCCAGAGCCACCAACTGAAGGATAACACGTGATACCAATTTTTAGTTTCATCTAACGCCACCTACTAGGTCATCATAAATAAGTAGGGGCTTCTTAGAAAGAAAACCTTCTGCATACTGAACGCCTACTTCTTTTCCAAACATGCGCTCGCGGCTTTCAATGGTTTCTATGTATCCGTTAACCAGCGGCGTCTCCACGCTTCCTTTCTGTTTGATAAACTGACTTTCATATGCTTGTAAGCTTTGTTTTTTCTTTTCGAATGTATTCGTTACATCAACAGCGAAGTCAGGTTTATGGAAACCATTAATCATATAAAAATACAGTCCATCCGTTCGATGAGCCCCCATGTTTTGTTCTGCCGTGTAGTTACGAATTCCAGCTGAAAATACGGCTTCTTCGACTAGACGCGCGCAGTTTCCATGATCAGGATGACGATCATCAAAATAAGGAGCAAACACAAGTTTCGGCTGACATTTACGTATTACTGATACAATTTCTCTAATGTAGGATTGTTGTAAGAACAGTCCTCTATCCGGTAGCTGTAATTGAATTCGCTTGTGTACACCGAGAAGTTGTCCTGCCTTTTCAGCCTCTTGTTTGCGTAGCTCTACTGTTCCATTTGACGATAGTTCTGCTTCTGTCAAATCACAGATAGCAACCTTTAAACCTTGCTCAGTCATCTTGGCGATGGTACCACCCATGCCGATTTCAACGTCATCAGCATGAGCTCCAAAAGCAAGAACATCTATTTTTTCAATCATTTTATTTCACCCTATTGTTTTAAAATTGAACGCCATTGTAAATCTCCTCGTTCTAAACCATGAATTAGAACCTCAGCTGTTCCCATATTGGTCGCAAGTGGAATAGCATATACATCACAGAGGCGCATAAGTGCTGATACATCTGGCTCATGAGGTTGAGCTGTAAGCGGGTCACGAAAAAAAATAATCATATCCATTTTGTTCTGCGCAACAAGGGCACCAATTTCTTGGTCTCCACCTAATGGTCCAGATTGAAAACGATGAATGGCCAACCCAGTCGCTTCAGAAATTCGCATTCCCGTTGTGCCTGTTGCGAAAAGCTCATGTTCCTTTAAAATATGTTGGTAAGCAGTTGTAAATTGAACCATGTCATTTTTCTTTTTATCATGTGCAATTAATGCTATTTTCATATATGCCTCTCCTTATTCAATGATATTTTCCAGACCATATACAAGCGTATCAACATTTATTACTGCTTCAACTGCAAGCTTTACACCGGACATGAAGGATGCACGATTATACGAATCATGACGAATCTTTAGTCCTTGTCCAAAACCGCCAAATAGTACTTCCTGGTGAGCAATTAACCCAGGTAAGCGTACGCTATGAAGGTGGATCCCATCATACGTAGCTCCTCTTGCCCCCGCTAAAATTTCTTTTTCTTCTGGGTGACCTTGCTGTTTCGTTTCACGAACTTCGCTGATAAGCTCTGCTGTTTTTAACCCTGTTCCAGAAGGTGCATCTAGCTTCTGATCATGGTGAAGCTCAATAATTTCAACATCGTCAAAATATTTTGCCGCCATTTGAGAGAACTTCATCATTAAGATAGCACCGATTGCAAAGTTTGGAGCAATGATACAGCCGATTCCTTTTTCCTCTGCTAATTCTTTTAATTCCGCTAAATCAGTTTCCGAAAAACCTGTTGTTCCGACTACTGGACGGATGCCGTATTCTAACGCTTTTTTCGTATGTACTCTTCCAATTTCAGGCGTTGTTAAATCAACTAATACATCAGCTTCAACAGCTTGAAAGCATTTTTCAATATCTGTAAAGATAGGAGCCTGAATATTTGGCATTCCTTCTACTTCACTAATTAACTTCCCTTCATGAACGCGATCAACTGCAGCTACTAATTCAAATGCTTCCGTCTCTTGAATTAATGTCACAGCTTCTTTTCCCATTCTCCCACGAGGACCTGCAAGTATAATTCGAATTTTTTTCATGTTAATTCTCTCCTTGTTCATCAATTTTTGTCCAACGATCTTTATCACGCGTATTAAATTTCTCCATAACGCGATTATGTGCTTCTTCTAAATCGATATTTAGCGAATTGGCAAAGCAAATTAATACAAATAAAATATCGCCCATTTCCTCTTCAACTGTCCGCTCTGCTTCCGTTGTCTTTTTAGGTTTTTCTCCGTAATAATGATTAATTTCACGCGATAACTCTCCAATTTCTTCAGTCATACGAGCCAGCATCGCCAAAGGGCTAAAGTAGCCTTCTTTAAACTGTCCAATATATTGATCAACTTCAGCCTGCATTTCCTTCATTGATTTGTCCGTCATATGTATTCACCTCTTTACCTTCTATGCCTGTCTCATTAAATAATAGATATTTAACTTTTCATTTTTTGTACATTCAACTTCATATTATAACATCTCTTTCCTAAATTTCTTAATAGAAAAGTTTGATTAACAAACATTATAAATGAATAAAGCTGTTCTCTTTAACCGTGCATGATTAAATCTTTAAACGTGTATGATACAAACAAAGCGCTCTGGACGGTTCATTTGGATGATGACACTTCTCTTATTCATCTAGTATGATAGGAAAGAATAGACTCATGTTTATAAAAGGAGGTTTTTATTGTGAAAGGACTAAGGTTTAAGAATATCTTTTTTATTTTGTTAGGTTCAGCTATTTTTGGGTTTGGACTTGTGAATTTCAACATGCAAAACAACCTGGCAGAGGGAGGATTTACTGGTATTACACTGCTTTTATACTTTTTATTTAACATCGACCCTTCCTATTCAAACTTAGTGCTTAACATTCCACTATTCTTTGTTGGATGGAAGCTGTTAGGACGAACTTCATTTTACTACACTATACTCGGAGTTATTAGTCTTTCTGTGTTCTTATGGGTTTTTCAACGGTTTCCAGTCGATATGCCTTTAAAAGATGACATGACGCTTGCTGCTTTATTTGCGGGTGTATTTATTGGAGTTGGCCTTGGAATTATTTTTAGATACGGAGGCACAACGGGTGGAGTTGATATTATCGCTCGTCTCGTTCAGAAATATATTGGATGGAACATGGGCAAAACAATGTTTTTATTCGACTTTCTTGTTATTATTACTTCCCTTATTTATTACTTGACTTATACAGAGGCAATGTATACACTCGTAGCCGTATTTGTCGCTGCTAAAGTTATTGATTTTATTCAAGACGGCGCTTACGCTGCAAAAGGAGCAACCATTATCTCTACTCATAACGAAGAGATTTCAGCAAAAATCATGCAAGAAATGGAGCGTGGAGTGACGATTTTAAAAGGCCAAGGATCTTACTCTAAACAAGAAACTAACGTATTGTACTGTGTCGTAAGTAAAAATGAAATCTTTCGATTAAAACAGGTCATCACTTCTGTTGATGCATATGCGTTTGTAGCGGTGAGTGACGTTCACGATGTACTAGGTGAAGGCTTCACATTAGATGAAAATAAAAAACCTTTAGAACGTTAAGTTATCCATACAAAGAGACTTTACATAACTAAATGCTCCTTTCTCAGGAGAGGAATTATAACGTTTCTACAATAGTTTAATTATAAGAACAGGCTTGTTTCATTGTGCTGCAGACACCCCAGTGCAGGGGTGTCTCAGTCTTTCCTCCTTCTCACGCAGGAGTCGAGTATCCTGCCTTCATTCCTCTCTTTTTTAATTATCTTGCAAAATCAATAAAAAATATCCGAGCTATCGAAAGTAATTAACTCCCGATAATTCGGATATCTCATTGACTGAAATACTTTTGTTCAGACTTATTTCAATTAATCTTCGTTGTTCATTCCTGTGTAAATTAAGATTAAACGCACAAGCTCTAGTACTGCAACCGCTGCTGCTGCAACGTATGTTAAAGCCGCTGCGTTTAGTACTTTTCGCGTCTCACGCTCTTCGTCATTGCGAATCACACCGCTTGATACGAGTAGGTTCATCGCACGATTTGATGCGTTAAACTCAACTGGAAGCGTTACAACCTGGAATAAAACAGCTGCTGCCATAAATACAATACCTAGCAGTAGTAGGCCGCTCATCTGAGCAAAAATTCCAATCATAATTAAAATCCATGAAAAATTTGACCCGATGTTCGCTACCGGTACTAGGGCATGACGCATGCGTAAAAACGAATAGTTTTCATCGTCTTGAATTGCGTGCCCTACTTCGTGGGCTGCTACCGCTGCGCCTGCCACGGATGTTCCGAAGTAGTTATCTTCAGATAATCGTACTACTTTTGAACGTGGATCATAGTGGTCAGACAACACGCCGCGAACTGGCTCAACTTGAACGTTGTACAAGCCGTTTTCGTCCAAGATACGTCGTGCCACTTCAGCACCTGTCATTCCAGAAGAACTGCTTACTTTTGAATATTTTTTATAAGCACTTTTCACTTTAAACTGTGCCCAAATCGGCACTAAAATAATGATGAGAAAATAAACCAAAAACCCCATCTGCACACTCCTTTACTTGTATGGTTGGTACATTTTCATTTTAGACAATTCGAATATGTCCGTCAATCATTTCGCTCTGGCTCAGCCTTTTGAACACGCTCTGCTCGATACTTACGAAAACCAACATACGATAAAGTAAATACAATAATACTTCCTGTCGTGATCATCACCCATATAAGTGATGGATCTACCTTATCTTCTTTTAAGTGTTCAAACAAAGACTGAAAATCTTCTTCTGCTGCTACTAATTCTTGTGAAGACATCACCATTGCATTATCTTGCTTTAAATCTTCGATATGCTGTTCAACACGTTCAATATCCTTATCATCGACATCTACTTGAACACTTGGAGAAATCAGTTCATAGGCTTGCAGTAAACTTTGAAGCTCTTCTTGATACTGCCCATCTTCACCTTTTGATATACTCATTTTCATATCTTGAAACGTGGTAATAACTTCTTTTTCCATTTCTGTCCAGAGGGGTTGATACTCACTTGATAAAGCATCTACTAGTAACCGAAACTGTAATGTTGTACTTACAGGGTTACTGTTTTCATCCCCTAGTGCTCTCTCAACATTTTGAGCCGTTACGACCAGCACTTGATATTCTTTAGCGGATAAATCTAAATCATGTATATTTACGCTAGAAACTTCATGTGAAAATTGTTTCACTAAATTACGTGCTTCATCATATTTTTCTTGCTGAGCAAGGTCTAATGTTTCATCAGCAAGTTCATTTAACTTATCCCAAGTTTGCTGTGTAGCCGCATTAACTGATGTTGTTAATAGTAAAAAAATAAGCATGGCGATGACAGATATTTTCTTGTTCATTCTTGTCCCTCCTCTAGCTTCTATTAGAAACTTATGAGGAATAGGACAAGAGTAGACCTATTAAATCCCTACTTCAAAGGTGTAATAAAGTTTTGCGTATAAAACTTTTCATACACGCCAACACCAAGATGAGTAAAATCATTATTTAAAAGCGCTTTACGGTGACCTTCACTATTTAACCAACCTTCAACCGCAGCTGGACCATCCGTATAGTTAGATGCAATGTTTTCACCAGCCATCCGATACAAGACGTCTCCTTTTTGCAGACGATTTCCTAAATCACCTTGAACTGGAGACTCATGAGCGAAATATTTTAAATCACTCATTTCTTTACTGTGTAAATAAGCTACTTTCGCCGTGTCTTCATCCCATGATAACGAATCTTTTCCATGGCGCTTTCTAATCACATTCGTTAAGTCGATAATTTGCTGGGAAGCTCCCTCTTCAATCTCTTTCCACTCTTCTGGAGAAATTGATGGTGCTTCAGGCAGGCTCCCTCTATACATTACTTCATACGGCTTTTGCTTCACTAAAGTTTCACTATCCATCACGCGGATACTTGATAACGTATTTAAAAATTGATCAAAATAAAGCTGAATATATACATCATCGTACTTTACTAATGGGCGCATCTTTAAATCTTCATCATTCAGTTGAAATTGATAGGAATTCAGCCCTTCTCTTAACTCAACTTCTCGCTCGATTTCAACAGCTTTGTCTACTTCAGATCGAGATTGACCAATTATAAATGGTGCGGTATTTACACTTTGACCAATAGAATATACGCTTACTACTCGATCGCCATCAACTCCTACTTGCATATAGGAGTTAGTGTCGCTTTTATATATCCACCAATCATAGCCATAGGCCGAAGGATCAACACGCATTGGTTCACCATACATGCCCATAACCTGTTCAGGGTGTAAGCCAATTAAATCAATGACATTTTCCCCTTCTATTTCCGGTGCAGCTGTTTCAACTGCACGATTATTTTTAGTCTCATTATTTGAAACTTCTTCTTGTACTGATTCATTCACATACTGCTCCAATAAAGGGATATATTCATCAGCGTATACAAATGCAACGATTAACACGAGAACAAATATAATTTTTTTCAGCGTCAGTTCCTCTCCTTACCTTTTCAAGGGTTTGTAAAGCTATTATACATGTATTGACGTAAAAATAGCTAATAAAAAAGCTATCAACATCCATTGATGCCGACAGCTTTTCTTTAATTAATGAAGTTGATTGGAAATACGAGAAAGAGCTTGACCTGCTTGTTCATCTGTAAAGCGATACGTCGATAAATCTCCTAAAGCGACAACTCCAATCAGCTTGTTTCCTTCTACAACTGGAAGTCTTCTAATTTGGTGATTAGCCATAATTTTCACAGCTTCTTCTACCGTTGATTCGCTGGATACGGTTACTAGCTTATCACTCATGACGTCAGTTACTTTACTGGAATTTGGTTTCTTTTCAGCGATGCCTCGAATAACCAAGTCTCGATCAGTTATTAACCCAATTAATCGATCTTGATCAACAATTGGAATACTACCAACGTTTAACTCTTTCATCTTTAAAGCAACTTCATATACATTATCTAACGTCGTACATGTTTCAACGTCTGTTGTCATTACGTCACGAACATATTTCATTGACTCTCCTCCTTTACATTCAACGTTAGTTTGACCGTTTTCCCCGAAAACTTTCACTTCATTTAAGATTTCTTGGTCTTTTTAACTGAAAATTCGGATAAGCATTGCAAGTTTTATCCAATCATACTATGATGAAAATGGGAGAAACATTTGGTTTAAAGGGGGAAATGGAATGAAATTAGAAGATGTGGATTTTACTGATGTAAAAGTTGATTTAGAGCATGCTGATGAAATTATGAGCAGATTTGGACTAGTGCGAGCTGGACAGTGGGACTACGAGCGGGTAACGTATGATCGAAAGTTTGAAATTCAGCACCATACCTTTTATTTGCGCGTACAAGGTTATGCTGCTGAAGGAGATATTGGCGGCAGACATGCGTTAATTCAATTTATGACGCCATTGCTTGGTAAACACTATTATCCGCACGGCGTAGAGTATGGAGAAGGAGAAAACTTTCCTTCTACGCTAGTTGATCAATGTAAGCGAATTTTAAGCCAGATTCATTCTGAACTCCAAAGCGTTCAAGCTTCCTAATAAAAAGAGTGCTTACAACACTGTAAGCACTCTTTTTATTGAGAAGAAATCGGAGATGAAGTATCATAACCTGCTTCGAGTTCCATTTCCTGCTTCTTATCTTTTTCACGCTCTTTCTTTGCCCACCTAAAAAAGGTATAACCAAGAATGATACCATATACAATTTCTTGAATAATTTTCATGATGACACCACCAAGCTGCTGATCTTCTACCGGAGGCAATACGTTAAACATTTCTGGAGCTAATGCACCCATTGCTTGAATAACGTCTGGTGATACACAAAGTGCTAAAGCATTCACCCATGCCTGTGAGTCCGTATATGTTGCATACAGCGACGTATCAGCAAATATAATTAACGCACAAGCAGGAGTTAATAACATTCCATCAGCAAAAATGTAACCAATTTTTTTCACGCCATTTAATGTCTGATACTCCTCTAGCTTGTTTAAAAGTGGCCACCACATGCAAAAAGAAGCTATAAATAGCAATATGCTAATAATTGCGTGAAGTGTCATATCCGTCTTCACAGTGTCAAAAATAAGCGGGATATGATAAAGGGAAAATAATCCGTTAAAGACCAGCAAAGCAATGAGTGGCTTTGTCAAAAAGCGAAACACTGGCTTAAGACCTTTTTGGTGAACTATTAATCGCGCCATCCATGGGGGTGTTCCAAGGATAAGTAAAGGTGGAATAGCTAAATAAACCAATGCCATTTGAGCCATATGTGCACTAAACATCAAGTGCCCTAGTAAGTCTAACGGACCGCCTTTACATATGTATAGCAGCGCCATTCCAGATATAAAAAACGCTTTTGTTTTGCGATCAACTTCTTTACTTCCTTCAACCTTATATCGATACGGACCTGTGAACAGCAAATAAACAACTGTAACCGCACAAATAACCAAGAAGAAATACGGACTCCATAGCGCTTCGAATCCAAACATTCTTAAATTATTAATCACAATCCGTCCCTCCTTTACTTAGTTGCCAATCGTACATGCTTGAAAAGAGCTAGCAAGCGCTAGCTCTTCTTTAACTTACCACCAAATAATTGTAACAAATGCCCAAACTGTTATAAGTGCTACAAGCACTCCTGAATATAGAAACATCGTTGGCACTTCATGTCCTTTATGATTCATATGCATAAAGTAATAAAGCTGAAAGATAACTTGCACAACTGCTAACAAAATAATAACTGGTACGGTAAACCACCCGGTAAAGCTATCGCTCCATACTGCAAAAAAAGCTACGAGCGTAAGGAAAATCATTAACGCAAACGAGATTAACTGCATTCGCATATCTTCAGCGTTTTTCTTCTTACGATACTGTAAGTCTACCTTTGGGTTACCTGTGTCAGAATGATTTGTTGCCATCTCTTCATCCCACCATTCCCATTAAGTATACAACTGTAAAAATAAACACCCATACAACATCAATGAAATGCCAGTATAAGCTTGCTACATAAAACTTTGGCGCGTTGTATAAATTCAAGCCTCGTTTTGAATTACGGATAAGTAATGAACCAATCCACAATAGTCCAAACGTTACGTGAGCTCCATGTGTTCCTACTAAAGCATAAAATGCAGATCCAAACGCACTACTCGTAAACGTATGGCCTTCATGAACATAATGCTTAAACTCATAAATCTCTAATAGTAAGAATGCTAACCCCAACAGCCAAGTAATCCACATCCAGAGCTGCATTTTCTTATAATTAAAGTTTTTCATATGATACATTGCATATACGCTTGTTAGTGAACTTGTTAATAAAATCATTGTGGCAATAAATACAAGCGTAATATCAAATAACTCTTCTGCTTTTGGACCTGTATGCGTTGAATTTCTTAACGCTAAGTAAGTTGCAAAAAGCGAAGCAAAAAGTACTGTTTCTCCCCCAAGAAAAAGCCAAAATCCTATGAACTTATTTTTCCCTTCAAGGGTTGATTTCTCAGGCGAATCTGGAAAAGTTTCAGGCGTTAACTTTTGTTCTGCTTCCATCTTTATTTCGCCTCCTCATCAAGCAAGTCTTCTTTATGAATATGATAGCCATGATCATCAATCCATGAACGGAAGAACATGGAGATAAAGGTGATCACTAAGCCGATAATTCCGACTAAGTCTCCCCAACCATAGTCGTTACGGAACAAGAAGCCAAATGCTGAAACAAACAAACCAAAGGAGATAATAAATGGAATGATTGATGAGTTTGGCATATGAATATCACCAAGCGGCTCAGCTGGTGTAATACCGTCTTTGTTTCCAGCACGTTTTTCTAACCAGAAAGTGTCTAATCCACGGACAAGCGGAGTTTGTTTAAAGTTGTATTCTGGTGGCGGAGATGAAATTGCCCACTCCAACGTACGCCCTTCTCCCCATGCATCACCTTTTGCTTTTGGTCCGTTAATGCTTGTTTTGATTACGTTAATAATTAATACAATTGTCGCCACTGCCATAAAGATTGCTCCAGCTGAACTGATTGCATTTCCAAGGTCTAAGCCCTGTCCTGGTAAAAATGTTGCTACACGACGAGGCATACCCATTAAACCTAAGAAATGTTGAATAAAGAACGTTAAGTGGAATCCAATAAAGAATAGCCAAAACGTAATTTTACTAAGCGTTTCATTCAGCATACGACCAAACATTTTTGGCCACCAAAACGTTACTCCTGCAAAGAGAGCATACACAACTCCCCCTACAATAACATAGTGAAAGTGAGCAACGACGAAATACGTGTCATGGAACTGATAGTCCGCTGGTGCCGCGGCAAGCATAACACCCGTCACACCACCAATAACGAATGATGGAATAAACGCTACAGAGTACAGCATCGGTGATGTAAATTCAATACTTCCTCCCCAAAGCGTAAACAGCCAGTTAAAAATCTTAATTCCTGTTGGTACAGCGATCGCCATCGTCGCTACTGCGAAGATTGCGTTTGCAATTGGCCCAAGGCCCGTCGTGAACATATGGTGAGCCCAAACCATGAATCCTAAAAACCCAATTAGCACTGTTGCAAACACCATAGAAGAGTATCCGAACAGTCTCTTTCTAGCAAACGTTGGTAAAATCTCAGAGAAAACTCCAAATGCTGGTAAGATTAGTATGTATACTTCTGGATGTCCGAAAATCCAAAATAAATGTTCCCAAATAATCGTGTTTCCACCCATCGTTGGATCAAAGAAATTCCCACCAAACAAGCGATCAAAAATCATTAAAAATAATCCAACAGTTAAAGCAGGAAATGCAAATAAAATAAGTGCTGATGCCACAAATGTAGTCCATGTAAACAGCGGCATTCTCATGTAAGTCATACCAGGTGCTCTCATGTTAATGATTGTAACAAGAAAGTTAATACCTGCAATCAGCGTTCCGGCACCGGAAATTTGTAGACCTAATGCGTAAAAATCAATTCCGTGCGTAGGCGATGCCAGCGATAGTGAAGCGTATGATGTCCAGCCTGCATCAGGTGCTCCACCTCCTATAAACCAGCTTAAGTTTAGAAACAATCCACCAAAAGCAAATAGCCAAAAGCCAAGTGCATTTAAAAATGGAAATGCTACGTCACGAGCGCCGATTTGAAGCGGTACAACTGCATTCATTAGCGCAAATAACAACGGCATGGCTGCTAAGAAAATCATCGTTGTACCGTGCATTGTTAAGATTTCATTATATGTTCCCATTGCGACAAAGTTATTTTCAGGAACAGCCAGTTGAATTCGAATAAAAAGTGCTTCAATCCCTCCAACTATGAAGAAAAAACCTCCCGCAATTAAATACAAAATGGCGATTTTCTTATGGTCAACGGTTGTTAAATAGTCCCATATCGTCGCCCCTATACCCCTTTTTTGAGTGAGCGTACTCATAGCTAGACCTCCCCTTTTGAAAGCTAATTACCGTTTATTTTTCTTTCAGCTCCAATAAATACTCGGTTAGCTGATCGACTTGTTCATCTGTTAAGTCAGGATATGTATTGCTCATTTTGTTTCCTGGCTTAATTTCTTCAGGGTTTTTGAGCCATTGTTTTAAATTTTCTTCATTATGTTCTAAAACACCTGCAATACGCTCACGATCTGCAAATCCAGCTAGATTTGGAGCCTGACGCGCTTGTTCTGGTCGACCATCCTGCGCTTCAACAGCGTGACAGCCAATACAGCTTTCTGTAAAAATTTCTTCCCCTGCTTTTGCTGAAGCAGTCGATACGTCTGGTTTTACATCCTTAATATCGCTAACCCATGTATCAAACTCTTTACTTGGAAGAGCTTTAACTTTGAAGTCCATATAGGCGTGAGATGGACCACATAGCTCTGCACACTTCCCATAAAAAAGTCCGTTAGCGCTTTCAGCTTTTTCTGAATCAAACACAAGCCAAAACTTGTTCTCATTCTCTGTATTCGTGTCTACTTTTCCGCCCACTGAAGGAATCCAAAAGGAGTGTTTGACATCTGAGGCTTTCACGTTAAAATACACTTTTGTATCCGTTGGCACAACAAGGTCTTGGGATGTAATAATTTTTTGGTTTGGATACTCAAACTCCCACCAATACAAGTTAGCTCTTACATTGACGACAATGGCGTCTTCCTTTTCCATTCCTTTCACATCAGCTAATTTAAACGTATCAGCTACTGTAGGAACTGCTAGGATAACAAGTAGAATAATAGGAATAACAGTCCAAAGAATTTCTAGCTTGTGGTTTCCTTCTACTTGTTTCGGAATCACATCTTCCTCACCTTTGCGGCGTTTAAAACGCACAACTACATACACAAAGATGATTGTAACAACAATAATTACAAGAACCATAATTGCTGTACTAAGCAGCATAAGTGAATACTGCTTTTCTGCCACTTCACCTGCAGGACGAAGCGTTGATAAAAAAGGCTCTCCGCAGCCAGCTAATAGCACGGCTACCAGACTAAACAACGATAAAACACGAAAGTTTAATCGCCATTTTCTCATAGCTTTTCCAACCTCTCTTTCATGGACGTGATTTTCTTATTTATAGCAGACAGCTGCTATAAATAAACTTTCTTCCTTCTATAATAAATTCTAGATTAGAAGAAATCCCCTGTATTTAAATTTTTATGTAGGACTACGGTGTCTAGGAGCTCGTTACGCAAAATAGATGATTTCTTAGCGGTCTCTTTAGGTAAGCATATGTTGTTGAAGCAGTGGTATGAAGAATCCGTTTACAGTTTTGACATCACAAAAACCATCCATTCACAAACATTTCACATTTGTTTCAGATTTCTGAAATCTTACAGCCTGATGTATGAACATGTAAAGATGTAAATCACTATATTTCTCCTGTTTATTAAAGCATATTTTGGAAAGTTTATGTGAAATTTTTTTGAAATAAATATGGATTTTTTTTGTCACCTTGTCTAAAACCCTATCTTCTACTTGATTATTGTATACTATTATAAGTAGAATAAGGTGTTGTATCTTGTCGAATGAGTTTAATAACTTATCTTTCTACCAATACAACCTTACACTTTCTACCATTATAACAAATGAATACATGCTTATGGGAGTTTATTCAAACTTTTTCAATGAAACCTTAAAGCGTTTGCTCTCATCTTAGCCATGTACTTCCATTCGTCTTCCTGTCTAAAGGAAACGTTTAGCGGACTAATTATCATACTTTAGGAAGGTGAATACATTGAAACGTGGATTAAAAGGGCTTTCGGTTATTGTAACGTTAGCAATGCTCCTGATTTTACTTGGAGGAGCACTTGTAACCAAAACTGGATCAGGAGATGGCTGTGGTGACTCCTGGCCTCTATGTAACGGTGAACTAATACCCAGCAACATAACATTTGAACTCGTCATTGAGCTTAGTCACAGACTTGTATCGGGGGCTTCAGGCATCTTAGTACTTTTACTTTGTGTATGGGCTTGGATTGCACTAGGGCATATTCGTGAGGTAAGACCACTTGCTTTTATCTCATTTTTCTTCTTAGTTTTGCAAGCGCTAATCGGTGCCGCTGCAGTTATGTGGGGACAATCGGATGCCGTACTTGCACTACATTTTGGAATTTCACTAATTTCATTTGCATCCGTTCTGTTATTAACCCTCATCATTTTTGAGGTTGATAAAAAGTTTGATGCAGACAGCGTCGTCATCGGTTCCACTATGAAAAAGCATATTTATGGGTCTATCCTTTATACGTACGTTGTTGTCTATACAGGAGCGCTGGTACGCCATAAAGAAGCAAGCCTAGCTTGTCCTGACATCCCATTTTGCTCCAATGCAAACAATTGGCTGCCAGGGGATATTAACCAGTGGATTCAAATGGGACACCGCACAGCTGCTACTTTGATTTTTGTTTGGATCTTAATTGCATTTATTCATGCATTTAAGCACTATCGTGACCAAAAGAACATTTATTATAGCTGGCTAATTGCTTTGGTGTTAGTAACACTTCAAGCTATTTCAGGTATGCTCGTTGTGGTTACTCGTCTAAACTTAGGATTAGCTTTAGCGCACGCTTTAATTATCTCTCTATTATTCGGCGTCTTGAGCTACTTGACTCTCCTAGCTACCCGCAGTAAAAAGACAAAATAAAAAGTACGAGCAGAAATTCTGCTCGTACTTTTTTTAGCTTTCAAATTCAACAAGTAAGTCGCCTGGTTGAATCGCCTCTCCACTTCCTACATGAATATTTTTCACAATACCATCAAACGGTGCTTGTACCGTTGTTTCCATTTTCATTGCTTCTGTAATCATGAGGTGGTCACCTTTTGATACCTTATCACCTTTTTCAACAATAACGCGAATGACTGTTCCAGGCATAGATGCTCCAATTTGATTTGGATTTGTTGGATCAGCCTTCATTTTTGATACAACCGTTGTCTTCACACTTTCATCTTTAATGACAACTTCACGAGGTTGACCATTCAATTCAAAGTAGATTGTACGATTACCGTCAGCTTGCGCTTCTCCGATTGATACAAGGCGAACAATTAATGTTTTCCCTTTTTCAATTTCAATTTCAGCCTCTTCTCCAAGGCGCATTCCATATAAGAAAGTAGCCGTATCAAGTACGGAAATATCACCATATTGCTCAACGGCTTTGTGATAATCCATAAATACTTTCGGATATAAAGCATAGGCTAAGGCATCAAAGCTTGTAACTTGACGTCCTAACTCATGGAATAGCTTTTCCTTAAGGGCATTAAAATCAACATCTTCTAACAGTTCACCCGGACGCACCGTAATTGGCTTTTTACCTTTTAAAATAATTTGTTGAAGCTGCTCAGGGAACCCACCGTGTGGTTGACCTAAATACCCCTCAAATAATTCAATAACTGAATCAGGGAAGTCTAATGATTCACCACGTTCAAATAGCGTTTCTTCCGTTAAGTTATTTTGAACCATAAACAGAGCCATGTCTCCTACAACTTTGGAAGAAGGCGTTACTTTGACAATATCACCAAATAACTGGTTCACACGTGAATACATGTCTTTTACTTCATCCCAGCGGTTTCCAAGACCAACTGCTTTCGCCTGCTGTTGAAGGTTGCTGTATTGACCACCTGGCATTTCATGAACATAAACTTCCGTATGTGGAGCATTCATGCCACTTTCAAAATCTTGATAGTACTTACGTACATCTTCCCAATAGTAAGATAGCTGTTCAAGGTTTTGGATGTCTAATTTCGGCTTACGCTCCGTTCCTTCTAAAGCGTAATATAACGAATTGGCACTTGGCTGCGATGTTAAACCTGCCATTGCGCTTACTGCTACGTCCACAATATCAACGCCTGCTTCAATTGCCTTGGCATATGTTAGAATCCCGTTTCCGCTCGTATCATGCGTGTGAAGATGAATTGGAATATCCACCGTTTCTTTTAATGCAGATACTAAATCGTAAGCTGCTTGAGGCTTTAATAAACCTGCCATATCTTTAATCCCTAAGATATGGGCCCCAGATTGCTCTAGTTCTTTTGCAAGATTTTTGTAGTACGTTAAATCATACTTGCGACGAGATGGATCTAAAATATCGCCCGTATAGCACATTGCTGCTTCGGCAATTTTACCTGTTTGTCGTACGGAATCAATCGCTAACGTCATACCTTCAACCCAGTTTAAGCTATCAAAAATTCGGAACACGTCAATTCCTGCATACGCTGATTTTTCTACAAACTCTTTAATAACGTTATCAGGATAGTTTTTATATCCTACAGCGTTTGACGCACGCAGTAGCATTTGGAATAAAACATTTGGCGCCTCTTGACGGAGCGTCAATAAACGATCCCAAGGGTCTTCTTTCAAAAAGCGATACGCTACATCAAACGTCGCTCCTCCCCACATTTCAAGAGAAAATAAATCCGGTAAGAGTCTTGCTGTTGGATTAGCAATTTGTTTTAAGTCATTTGTACGCACACGTGTTGCTAGTAAAGACTGGTGTCCATCTCGGAACGTGGTATCTGTCAAAAGTACTTCCTTACGCTCCTTCACCCAGTTAACAAGCCCTTCAGCACCTTGTTCATCTAAGATTTGCTTCGTTCCATTTGGTACTGGCATCGATAAGTCTAATTGAGGAACGCGAGGTTTTGTGAAGATTGGTTTTTTCTTTTCAGCTACCCCTGGGAAACCGTTAACCGTAACATTTCCAATGTACGTTAGCATTTTAGTACCACGGTCTTTACGCTTAGGAAATACAAATAATTCTGGCGTAGTATCAATAAAGGACGTATCGTATGCTCCCGTTAAGAACTTTTCATGTTTGACCACGTTCTCAAGGAACGGAATATTTGTTTTAATACCACGAATTCGAAATTCTTTTAAGTTACGAACCATTTTAGACGCTGCTTGATCAAACGTTAAGGCCCACGTTGTTACTTTTACAAGAAGAGAATCGTAGTAAGGCGTAATGACTGCTCCTTGGAAGCTATTGCCCGTGTCAAGACGCACGCCAAATCCACCGCCTGAACGATACGCCATAATCTTACCCGTATCTGGCATAAAGTTGTTTAGTGGATCTTCTGTTGTTACACGAGATTGAATAGCATAACCATGCGTGATAATTTCTTCTTGTTTCGGTATTGCAACAACATCACTATGAAGATCATAACCATCTGCAATTAAAATTTGAGATTGAACGATATCAACACCTGTAATCATTTCTGTAATAGTGTGTTCCACCTGTACCCGAGGGTTTACTTCAATAAAGTAAAACTCCTTACCTGAAACTAAGAACTCTACAGTACCCGCATTTATGTAGCTCACGTTAGCCATAAGCTGTACCGCAGCATCACAAATTTGATCGCGAAGGTCTTCACTTAGCGACAAGCTTGGTGCAACTTCTACTACCTTTTGATGGCGACGCTGTACGGAACAATCACGCTCATATAAATGAACAACATTTCCGCTGTGATCCCCTAAAATCTGCACTTCAATATGTTTTGGGTTTTCAACAAGCGTTTCCACATATACCTCGTCGCTTCCAAATGCAGCTTTCGCTTCTGACTTAGCACGTTCATACGATTCTGCTAGGCTTGCTTCATCGCGAACGACGCGCATGCCGCGACCGCCTCCACCTAAAGCTGCTTTAATCATGAGAGGATACCCGTGCTGTGCAGCAAATTCTTTTGCTTCATCTAATGAATCAATTGGTCCATCCGTTCCTGGAATGACAGGGATATTGGCTTGAATTGCTTGATGACGAGCTTTTACTTTATCTCCAAACATATCTAAATGCTTAGACTTTGGTCCAATAAATATAATGCCCTCTTCTTCACAACGTTTTGCAAATTGGATATTTTCTGACAAAAAACCGTAGCCAGGGTGTATCGCATCAACATCATGTAGCTTTGCCGTTTTAATAATATCTTCGATGTCTAAATATGCATCGATTGGTTTTTTACCCATACCAACCAAATATGCTTCATCTGCTTTGTATCGGTGATAGGAACCCGCATCTTCTTTTGAATAAATTGCCACCGTTCGAATATTTAGCTCCGTACAAGCTCGAAATACTCGAATTGCGATTTCTCCACGATTTGCAACTAGTACTTTTTTTATTTTTTTAGTTACCAGACTCACATCGAATTCTCCCTTCAATCTTTATATAAACTTCAATATATAGCAAAATTGGATAAAAGAAAAGCAAAAATGAACGGAAAGTTATAAATTACCCGTTCATTTTTGCTTTTTTGAGATGATATATATATCCGAATGTTAAGATAAGTCAGGATTAGCATTATTCGGATAAGAAACAACATTGTTCGCCTTTTTGCTATTTTTTTCTTGATAGTTAACAAAGAACGAAATATTAACGACAATCCCCATTGCAATCATTAAACTCAGCAGCGAAGATCCACCATAGCTGATAAACGGAAGCGTTACGCCCGTAATCGGAATAAGGCCGGTTAAACCACCTAGATTGATAAACGCTTGAATTCCAAGCATGGTTGCTACACCGATACAAATAAGGCTAGCAAAAGGGTCGGTTGATCGTTTGGCAAGGGTCAGAATGCGATAGATTAAAAAGCCTAGTAAACCTAAAACAAGAAATACGCCAAAGAAACCAAGCTCTTCTGCAATAACCGCCATGATAAAATCGGTATGTGACTCTGGGAGATAGCCATACTTCTGCACGCTTTCACCCAGACCAAGCCCTTTTAAGCCACCAGAACCGATAGCTAAATAAGAATTTACAAGCTGATACCCCACACCTTGTGCGTGTTGAAATGGATCTGATGCTCCTGTAAAACGTCCGACACGATTTTCAGTCACTTGCCCTGTTAACACACCAATTGTTCCCATTATAGTTAACATGACAATCCCTAATAAAATAAGCTTAAAAAATGTTTTTCGAGATATGCCCGAACAAAGCATGATTGCAACAGCAATAATTAAAATAATCATACCTGTTCCTAAATCAGGTTGAATTGCTACGAATATGAATATACCCATTGTTAAGCCAATCGGGCCAATAAAAGCACGCTTAATATCATTTATGTATTCTTGGCGTTTTCCTAATACAAGCGCTAAGTATAAAATAACCGTTAATTTGGCAAACTCAGCGGGCTGTAAACTCGCTCCAGCTAACTTCAACCAGCTCTGAGCGCCTCCTGCCGTATGTCCCATTAAAAACACAAGCCCCAAGAGCCCAAACGTAGCAAGAACAGCTAAAGGTAGAAGCTTTTGGTACAGCTTGTACGGGAATAAAATGGTTGCTAAAAATACGATTCCCGCAATGATAAGCCAGCCTTTTTGTTTAACATAGAAAAAATCACTGTCCTGTCCATATCGCGTAATACTCGTAATCATGCTAGAGCTGTATACCATCACGAGGCCAATGGTGCAAAGGAGCGCAATGGTAATAATGATAGAATAATCATAGTGCTTAAAGATTTTTTTTAGCATAAACCTCTTCCTTTAAACGTTAATAAGTGATGCCTTTACTCATTTTACTATATATTATCTGCTTTCGCTTTTCTCACGTGAGAATGTAAACGAGCTGTAACAAAAAACTCAAACTATCCTTCTAATAGTTTGAGTTTCACCGTGTGTTTTATTTTTTTGTAAACGCTTCATGCAATGCAGAAAGTTCACGCTCAAGTCGATCTAGCAATGTTTTTCCGACATGCTCATCAATTAAATTTAAACGAACTGCAAAATCAATTTCTCTTGATAAACCAAACATTTGTGTATCTAAAACCTCTTCGTAAAGAGGACATTGTGGCATTGTTAAGTTATCCATTTGAACTTGAATTAATTGCAAAATCTTATCTGCATCAGCTTTTAACAATGCATAAGCTTTTTCACGATGATCTATCATTGTCTCAGGCGTCAAACTCAATCCCTCCGTTTCCGAGCGATTACCTAATCTATCTCTTAATAGTAAGGCTTTACTCGTAAAAAAGCAAGAACTAACATGCATGTCATCAGACCTACGAATTCTCTTACAAATTACGCGTATTATTCATCGCAACTCTCGCTTTATTAATATAGATTTATTATAGCACATTCTATTTTAGTACTTCTACCAAAATCCCGAGTATGGATGACAAATTACAAGAAAGCGCTTATACTTTTAGTAAGGAGGCGTTTTTATGAATTCAATTATTTCGCTACATGGGAAAGTACGTTATCCCCTTACGTTAGATCCTGGAGTTTGGATTTTTGATGATCGAAAAGTAGACTTAACTACTTTTTTTGATATTGAAATCGAAAACGTAGATGAAAATGAACAATACACAAAGGCTGTTTCAAAACATTGGGATCGAGAAATTCAAGAAGGAGCCGTATTCCCACCGACTTTAAAAACAGAAAAAAAATACGAAAAACAAAAATTATTGAACGGTACGTTCGGTATCTCTTTTGCTCCTTTTTTGAAAAATGCTGAGCCTCTAGAAGGTGCAACAGCCGTTACGTTTGTAACAGCTAATCAGTCCGTTAGCTACCCACTAGAAGAGGCTAAAACGCTTATTTTTGGTTTTAGCAAAAATGGAAAGCCATTAACAGAAGATGGCCCAGTACATGTTTATGAGCGCGACGGCTCTAACCGCAACAAACCGCTTACGTACTTAAAAGAAATTATTATTACATAATGAACGAGCGCGCAGACTGGAAAAGCTGCGCGCTCATTTTTCTCTACTTATAAAATATCAGCAGCTAGCTGTGCGAGACCTGAACGTTCCCCTTTAACTAGCCTTACATGACCTGATATTTTCTGTTCTTTAAATTTTTCAACTACATATGTTAATCCATTATTGTATTCATCAAGATATGGATGATCTATTTGAGCAGGGTCACCCATCAGCACAATTTTACTCTTTTCACCAACGCGGGTTAAAATTGTTTTAACCTCATGCTTTGTTAAGTTTTGTGCTTCGTCAATGATAATGAATTGTTCTGGAATACTTCTTCCTCTAATATACGTAAGGGCTTCTACCTCAATTGAACTAAGGCCCGCTAGGATAGCATCCAGTTCCCCAGGTTTTTTTGTGTTAAATAAATACTCTAAATTATCATAAATCGGCTGCATCCATGGTCGAAGCTTTTCTTGCTTTTCACCTGGTAAAAAACCTAAGTCTTTTCCTACCGGTACAATTGGACGTGCAACCAACAACTTCTTAAAGCAACCTAAATCTTCTGTTTGCATTAATCCTGATGCTAAAGCTAATAACGTTTTACCGGTTCCAGCTTTTCCAATAAGGGTAACAAGCTGAACATCATCTCGTAAAAGTAATTCAAGGGCCATGATTTGTTGAACATTTCGCGGCTTAATTCCCCAAATATGGTCATATTCAAAGAGAAGTTTTTTTACTTTTGTAGCGGTTTGATCTACGATACCAATAGCCGAACCTGAACCTCCAAATGCATCTTTCATAACGAGAAATTGGTTTGGAAAGAATGGATGATTTGCAATTTGAGACGTGAGAATCTCCCCATTCTCATAGAAATGATTTAACACTTCTCTAGGAATATACACTTCCACAAATCCTGTATATATACTGTTAAACTCGACAACTCGATCGCTTAAGAAGTCCTCTGCTTTCAAACCGATCGCATCGGCCTTCACGCGTACCAATACATCTTTACTAACAAGAATAACTTCACGACCATCTTCCTTGGTTTCCTCTTCGAGCGACAAATTTTTTGCCACCGCTAAAATACGATTATCATTTGTTTTCTCTACAAAGATTTCCTGTAGTTGATGAAATGAACGGTGGTTGAGCTCAATTCGTAAATGTCCCCCATTTTCCAAAGGAATTTTCTCATGTAATTTCCCATGTTGACGCAAGTTATCAATGAGCTTTGATACTTGTCTCGCATTCCTTCCAACCTCATCCATATTTCTCTTTTTTGAATCTACTTCTTCTAATACTACAGCTGGTATTACAACTTCATTATCATCAAATGAAAAGATTGAATGCGGATCTTGCAATAACACATTTGTATCTAAAACGTAGATTTTTCCCAACAACTCAGCCTCCTACTCCATTTGGTTTCCAGTTAAGGAGTGTAACAAGGAATCCATTCACTTTTATCTTATGTAAACCGCACGCGTGAAGTTCGAGTGAATGGACGGACCATTTGCTTTAAATATATGAACATATGCATAAAGATAGAAGAACTATTGAAAACTAAACACAAATTGCTACAAAAAATGAGCCATTACCAAAGGAGGTATCTCCCAATGAAAAAAGGATTACTTATTGCTAGCTTAGCTTTTTTTGCAATAGCAGGTTGTAACAACAATCAATCACAGATTGAAGAAGGACAAAAAACAGACCGCATCGTTCAGGTGAAAAACTCAACGCCTGAAACTACAACAAAACGCTCTGCTGGGCAAATTTCTCAGCATCTTGTAGGCTTAGCAACAAGCGTTCCAAACGTAAATGATGCCACTGTTATTGTGTTAGGAAAATATGCAATCGTTGGTATTGATGTAAATAATGAAATTGATCGCTCCGAAGTAAGTTCGATTAAATATACGGTAGCAGAAAGCTTAAAAGCAGACCCATACGGAGCAAATTCCGTTGTTATTGCCGATCCTGATACCGTAACGCGATTAAAAGAAATTGCCAGAGAAATTAGACGTGGTCGACCAGTTACAGGCTTTCTCGATGAACTTGCTGCCATCGTAAATCGCGTGATGCCAGAAGTAGCGGAAGAAATTCGCCGTAATCCAGAACCTACTAAAACAAATGATGAAAAGTTAAACAATGAGCAGCAGCAACAATTACGAGATAAGCAAGAAAAACAATCAAATCATCATCTTCAAAAGAATGAATAAGGAATGGACAAGCTTAGTTTATGCTAAGCTTGTTTTAATGCACTCATTACCTGTTTATCTAATTTAGAAGCAGCTATTGGATCATACGTTTTTTCATAAGTCGGATTGACAGAGATTTTAGACCCATAAAACATAACATCCCTTACTTCTTTTATGCTTACTTCAATCAGCGCCAGCTTAATTGGAACGTCTTCCATTCGCTTTTGCGCAACAACTGCCTGTCCTTTGATAGCGTAGCAAGATTCATTTGCAATTAAATTAATAACAACATCCTTACACTGCGAAATATCTTTAACCATTCGGGACTTGCTTGCGACAGCAAAACGGATGATTTCATTGGTTGGAGCATAAATCCATGAAATGGCACTTACATTTGGTCCTTTTGTTTCGTAATCAACGGTTGAAACTGTTACAAAACGTTCTGCTTGTAGCTCTTCGTACAGTGCTTCGACTAAACTGGATTCAACTTCATTTGCCATTTATATCCCTCCCCCCGTTTATGTATACTTACTTGTTTTCTAGACAGAGAATCCTTTTACCTGCTTACTTTTCCTTGTTTTCAAAACTTTTACATTGGTGAACTATTCCGGGCACTTATCTTTAGATTACGCCGTTTATACGCTTAAAGATAAATGCTTTACGTTAAAATAATGACTAAATACATTTTACAGCTTTATAAACAACGTACTTTGGGCTAGAATGTTGTATAGAGAAAAAGAGGTGAGACAGATGAGAGTAAAATGTGTTCTATGCGATAAAATTGAATCAATTGAGGATGAAACGGTTGTAGCAAAAAGACTTCGTAATCGTCCTATACATACATATATGTGCAATGAATGCTCAGAACGTATTGAAGAGCGTACAAAAGAACGAATTGCTACCGGAAACTTTAAGCTATATCAATCCAAACAAACGGAGGAGGACTGGTAAGCATGTTTTATAAAGGAATGGTTGTAGGAGTAATAAGCGGCACTGTGCTAGGTTTGATCTTAAAATGGATAGAGCAGCTGACGTCTAAAAAGGTTTATACACTCTTGTTAAACGTCGATTTTATCCCCTTTATAGGAGACATTAAATGGTCTGAATGGATTGAATTTTGTTTTCATCTAGTCATTGCAGTAGTTATTGGAATTGTTTTTATGTGGATTCAAAATCGATTTCATTACTTATCTTCAGGCCGCATGCTTATTGTAGCCATTTTTTTAACTTTACCTACCATTCCTTTATATTTTCCTCTTACAGCTTTAGCGATTAAAGATACTCCACGTATTGATGACATGTTGGCTTTCTTCTATTGGACGGTGGGCCATATTCTTTTTGCTCTGTCTTTATGGATATGTAGCTTCATTTATAAAAGCCGCTAAGATTTGTGCTTAGCGGCTTTTACATATTTATCGTTGAGTCTTCTTTTTTAGATTGATACAGCCGAATCTTATAAATAATTAAAATAAGCGCTGCCACAACTAACCCTTCTGCTACAGGCAAAAAGATACCTAAAAACGTAAGAACAGTACAGCCGAATCCTAAAAACAAGTAAATGATAATGGATTTTAAAAGAGGCAATTTTTTCGCAAACCCCAATTTATATACAACAATTGACAGCAATAAAATCGTAAGATAAAGCATCCACATTCCCACATCCGAGTTCTTATCAACACGATATAAAGCTGCAAAAAAAGACAGACGATCTTCTACGTTCACCCTAGTTTCCCTCCTTCTATGTCATTCTACCAACGTCTCGTTTTTGAGGTAGACTTCTTTTCTTATCAACATATACAATATTCGACAATAAAGGGTTTTTCACCTCTATAAAAAGCAAAAAAGTTGCTAGAGCATAGCGCTTTAGCAACTTTTTTACTGCTTATTTCATATCAGCATATTTTTTCTTTTTCGCGATTTTTTCACGCTCGTTTTTATCTAGAATCTTTTTACGTAAACGAATAGATTCTGGCGTAATTTCACAATACTCATCATCGTTTAAGTATTCAAGAGATTGTTCTAAAGACATGATACGAGGCTTTTTCATACCTGTTGTTTGATCTTTATTAGCTGAACGCATATTTGTCATTTGTTTCATTTTACAAATGTTAACAACAAGATCATTTTCGCGCGTATGCTCACCAACGATCATTCCTTCATAAACTTCCGTACCTGGCTCTAAGAAGATTGTACCGCGGTCTTCTACACCTTGGATTCCGTAAGTTGATGATTTCCCTGTTTCCATTGATACAAGTACACCTTGACGACGTCCGCCAACTTGACCAGCTTGCATTGGCTGATAGCTATCAAATGAGTGGTTGATGATACCAAAACCACGAGTTAATGATAAGAACTCTGTTGTATATCCAATTAATCCACGAGCTGGTACCATGAAAATAAGGCGAACTTGCCCATTTCCGTTGTTAATCATATCAACCATTTCACCTTTACGAGCACCCATAGATTCCATAATAGAACCAGTATGCTCTTCTGGTACGTCGATTTGAACGCGCTCTACAGGCTCACAGCGTACGCCATCAATTTCACGTACAATTACTTCTGGTTTTGACACCTGAATTTCATAGCCTTCACGACGCATATTTTCAATTAAAATAGATAAATGAAGCTCACCGCGTCCTGATACAACCCATACGTCTGGAGAGTCCGTGTTTTCAACACGAAGACTTACGTCTGTCTCAAGTTCAGACATTAAGCGCTCTTCAATTTTACGAGATGTAACAAATTTACCTTCACGTCCTGCAAACGGTGAATTGTTTACTAGGAACGTCATTTGTAATGTCGGCTCATCGATACGTAATACTGGAAGTGCTTCTTGATGTTCTGACGGACAAACCGTTTCACCCACGTTAATGTCTTCCATTCCCGATACGGCAATTAGATCTCCAGCTTTTGCTTCTTCGATTTCTACACGCTTTAATCCTAGGAAACCGAACATCTTCGTTACGCGGAATTGCTTAACTGAACCATCAAGCTTCATTAAAGCAACTTGCTGTCCTACTTTCATTGTTCCGCGGAATACGCGTCCTACTCCAATACGACCAACGTAATCGTTATAATCAAGCATCGCTACTTGGAATTGAAGCGGCTCTTCGCTGTTGTCAACTGGTGCTGGAATGTGTTCAACAATTGCATCAAATAATGCTTCCATGTTGTCATCTTGCTTCTCAGGATCTACGCTTGCAGTTCCGTTAATTGCTGATGCGTATACAACTGGGAATTCAATTTGCTCTTCGCTTGCACCTAACTCAATAAATAAGTCAATCACTTCATCAACAACTTCAGTTGGACGAGCAAAGTCACGGTCAATTTTGTTTACAACAACAATTGGTGTTAATTTTTGTTCTAATGCTTTCTTTAATACAAAACGTGTTTGAGGCATACAACCTTCGTACGCATCAACAACAAGTAGAACACCGTCTACCATTTTCATAATACGTTCAACTTCTCCACCGAAGTCGGCATGTCCTGGCGTATCCATGATATTGATACGCGTATCTTTATAATTAATAGCTGTATTTTTAGCTAAAATTGTAATTCCACGCTCACGCTCTAGGTCATTTGAGTCCATCGCACGCTCTTCCACGTGCTCGTTTGTACGGAAAGTTCCGGACTGATGTAATAATTTATCTACTAACGTTGTTTTCCCATGGTCTACATGGGCAATAATGGCAATATTACGTAAATCTTTACGAATGTTCACGCATTTCACTCCTATGCTTGTAATAACTAAGCTATTATATCACACTAAATCTAGAATTGCTGAATGATTTTGTTGTACACTATACTTATTGAATAAATTTGGGAGGAATCAACATGAAAAACATTAAGTGGGTATTTGTTTTATATGCAATGCTAGCAACGTTCTCAATTATGGCAATTGGTATATTTATCGGGGAAGGAAGCGCTATCGGTGTAATTGGATCTCTCGTTGTCCTCGTTGCAATTATGGGCTTCGGATTTACAACGAAAAAGAAAATGCGTGAAAAAAATCAGCTATAATTTTTTTCTAAATGAGAGAGAAAAAACGAAACACCCTTGGAACAATTTTATTCTAAGGGTGTTTTTTTTAGCCTTTATACTTAGAAAGATACGTAGACAAAATTTCTTCGTGTAAACCCGGCTTTGCGACAAATACACTGCTTCTGTCTAAAATATCTAAAGGCTTCCCTTTTAAATCGGTTACGACGCCCCCCAGCTCCTCAATTAAAATTTTCCCTGCTGCGAAGTCCCACGGCGCTAAGCGCATCGTAATATAAGCGTCTAACCTTCCTGATGCAACATATGCAAGTTCAATCGCTGCGGACCCATACGACCTTGTTCCTCTCACACGTGTTACCAGAGGTGAAAGCACAGATGGATCGATTCTTCTGTTTTCCGTTACCCACGTTGCGTTTAAGCTGACAATAGACTCTTCAATGCTAACTTGCTTCAAAGGCGGTAGCTGTTGATCATTTATATATGCTCCCTTCCCTTTTCTAGCATGGTACAGCTCATCATGTACAACATCATATATGAATCCAGCTTGTCCAACTCCATTTTCAAAAATACCTACGGAAATAGCAAAATTTCGCTGTTGATGAACAAAGTTCATCGTTCCATCAATCGGATCAATGACCCAAATAACCCCCTCAGATGTTTCAATTTTTTCGCCATACCCTTCCTCACCTAAGATACGATGGTCTGGAAATACTTCTTTAATCTTCGAAATAAAGAACTGTTCAATATCTTTATCCATATTGGTAACTAAATCATTAGGGTTTGATTTTGTTTCAATCATGAGCTCTCTACTAAAAGAAGCTTTAATTCGATTACCTGCTTCTTTAATCCATTGCTTTGCATATGTATCAACTTGATTCCAAAAATCGCTCATTTATTATTCCCCCTCTTTTTAGATGTCTTATATTAAGCTTAAAAAAACGATTGCAAGATGTCAATTCACAGAACAAAGGAGAGAAGTACTCTCCCTTCTCTCCATTCCCTTTACTATTATATTCGCCAGTTTTTTCTACTCTCATTCCAGAGTAAGCTATCTTTATTGCAGAGCAATCATTTCTTGACGAAGCTTTTCTAGCTTTTGTTTGCACTGATTCTTTTTCTCTTCATTATTTTCAACCATTGCCTCATAAAGCGTAGCTAATTCGTAATCAAGCTCTAATCGAATAACTCCTAGTCTCTTTTGCCCATCATTCTTCTTATACATATTCACCACTTGTTTCATTGATGAAACACCCCTCTCAATAATAATGAATGGTCTCCAAACGGCTTCAATAAAACTAAATTTTCAGAATTTTATTAGATTAGTATAGTCTATGTTGAAGCACAATTTCATGTAACTAAATTGTGTGATTACCTATAAAAAAATGATAGACGTGTTTTTGACAAGCATATGCGAATAAATTGGTGATTATGCCCTTTCTATGGTAAAATCACTACGAAATATGAGATGAATTATCTATTATTAGATATTGGAGGTATTGAATTTGTTTGCAGGATTTTCAGAAGCTGATTTTAACGTATTTACAATAGATGGTTTAGATGAACGTATGGAAGCAATAAAAACACAAATCCGTCCTAAATTCGAAGAATTAAGTACACATTTTGCTCCTACACTTTCCTCATTAACGGGCAATGAAATGTTTGTCCATGTAGCAAAGCATGCGCGTAGAACGGTTAATCCACCAAAAGATACATGGGTAGCATTCGCTCCTAATAAACGTGGCTATAAGATGTTGCCGCACTTCCAAATTGGCCTTTGGGGTACTCACGTTTTCGTTTGGTTTGCAGTTATATACGAAGCACCAATTAAGTCTGTATACGGCAGAATACTCGCTGACCAAATAGACCACATTAAAGAGAAAATTCCTCAATCATTCGTTTGGTCAAAAGACCATACAAAACCCGCTGTTGAAAAAATGAGCGCCCTGTCTGAGACAGAACTTAAGGGATTATTTGAGCGATTAGAACATGTTAAAAAAGCAGAGATTTTATGCGGAATTAACGTATCAAAAGAAGAAGCAGTTAACATGACTGGCCAACAATGGATTGATTTAATTGATGATACATTTAAGACGTTGACTCCTTTATATGAACTAAGTAAAAAAGCGCACGCGTAAAAAAAAGCCGCAAGAACAATCTTGCGGCTTTTCTTCATTTCTTCATACGAATAATGTCACCAGATTCTCCGGCTTTTGCTTGTTGAATTGTTCGATAAGATGAATATCCACTTTGATCTTCAAAGTCATTGCAAATTGTTTTTTCTTCTGCTTTACTTGGAACAATTTCTTTAAATCGACGGTAAATACTCATTAGCTGTTCACGTTCAATTCCTTTTTCATACGCTTTTTCAATGCTTTCAAAAAATTTAACCACATCAATAATTTCTTCTGTACTCCAATCAAGGGAGATAGGATATTGATATTCCATCTAACTCCTCCGCTCACTTTTTTATGTATTTGTCCTAGGACTTTCAAATAATACTTTATCATATGAATTCAGCTTCACAAAACTTTATCACTATGCACAAGCTTACATTCATTTCTTATAATGCGAATATGTTTAAAAAATCCCTTTGCAAACATATTAATAAGTGCTATAATTCATTTGTTTTATTGAATACATAACGAAGAAAACGTATGAAATTACATTTCTTCTTATTGTTTTTATTTTTATAAAACAGTTTACATGTCATGCACATTTAATCAGTGGAGAATGAATCTCCACTGATTCTTAGTTATAGCAATATAGCGCACGGGAGACCTTCATACAAAAGCTGGCTCCACTCATTATTTTATTAAAGAGGTGTTTAGCAAAGTTGACTTCTCAATTCTCAACTCCATTATTCACAGGGTTAGTGGAACATGCAAAAAAAAATCCTACTCAGTTTCATATTCCTGGTCATAAAAAAGGAAACGGTATGGACCCTGAATTTAAAGATTTTATTGGCGACAACGCACTTTCAATTGATTTAATTAATATTGGTCCACTTGATGATTTACATCAGCCAAAAGGCATTATTAAAGAAGCGCAGGACTTAGCCGCTGAAGCGTTCGGAGCAGATCATACCTTCTTTTCTGTTCAAGGAACAAGCGGAGCTATCATGGCAATGGTCATGACAACTTGTGGACCCGGAGATAAAATCATTGTTCCTAGAAACGTTCATAAATCCGTTATGAGCGCCGTTGTGTTTTCTGGAGCTACCCCTGTTTTTATTCATCCGGAAATTGATGAAAATCTTGGTATATCTCATGGAATTACAACTGACGCGGTTGAAAAAGCACTAGCTCAGCATCCCGATGCAAAAGCAGTACTCGTTATTAACCCAACTTACTTCGGAATTTCAGGTGATTTACGTAAAATTGTTGAAGTAGCTCATTCTTATAAAGTGCCTGTTTTGGTTGATGAGGCTCACGGTGTTCATATTCATTTCCACGATGAGCTACCGCTATCAGCTATGCAAGCAGGGGCAGATATGGCTGCTACAAGTGTTCACAAACTTGGGGGATCAATGACCCAAAGTTCTATTTTAAACGTTCGTGAGGGGCTTGTATCGCCGCAGCGCGTTCAAGCAATCCTAAGTATGTTAACAACGACTTCTACATCGTATGTCTTACTGGCTTCTTTGGACGTAGCTCGTAAACGATTAGCTACAGAAGGTGAAAAGCTAGCTAATCAAGCCATTGCATTAGCTGCGTATGCGCGCACGGAGCTTAACAAAATCGCACATATTCACTGTATTGGTCGTGAGATTTTAGGAACAAAAGCAACGTACGATTTAGATCCTACAAAGCTTATTATTTCCGTATCAGACCTTGGAATTACAGGATATGACGTGGAGAAGTGGCTGCGCGAGACACACAATATTGAAGTTGAAATGTCCGATTTATATAACGTTTTATGTATTGTAACACCAGGAGACAGCAAAGAAGACATCGATCGCTTACTTAATGCTTTACAGCAGCTGTCGAGGGACGTTCATCATTTAGCTGAAAAAGCAATAAAACCAGCTATCTTACTCCCTGACATTCCAGTCTTAGCAGTTACTCCTCGCGATGCTTTTTATGCTGAAACGGAGGTCGTGCCCTTCCACGAATCAGCTGGTCGAATTATTGCTGAGTTCGTGATGGTGTATCCACCAGGAATTCCAATTTTTATTCCTGGAGAAATTATTACAGAAGAGAATTTGAGTTATATTCAAACAAACTTAGAAGCTGGTCTACCCGTTCAAGGTCCGGAAGATTTTGAACTAAAAACACTCCGTGTAATTAAAGAACATAAAGCAATTCAATAAAAAAGGTGCGCTATAATGCGCACCTTTTTCTATTTATTAGTCTAAATCTTCATGGTTTGCTTGACATTCTCCATCTTTACATTTTGAATATAATCGCGTCACTTTCTCATCTTCAAAATGTTCAATTGTGCAGTTGCAAGTTTGACATACAATAGTTCCCATGTATAACTCCCCTTTGGTTTCAAAGATTTTTGAAAGCGTTTTATTCTTCTTGATATTATAATAGTATGTAACATTTATTCTGTCAATACCAAATTAGTATGTCACATTTATTTTTTCAACCGTCTTTTTTCGACATTCAAACATAAACAAGGCATACACATATGTATGCCTTTATAAGATAAGCTATTCATTATTGTTCAGTTGGCTAATTAATACATGCTTAACGTCTTCTTGTGATAACCCTTTCCAAAACAGCGTACCGTTAATTAGCAAGTCCACATGCAAATGTAATTCTGTATTATCCTTTTGCACCTCTCCGCTTGTACCTGAATTGCCAACATAACCAATTAACGTCTCTTCTGTAACCGCGTCACCTACGCTTAACTCTGAATCGACTTGATTCAGGTGAGCAAATCGTGCCTGCATGCCATTGTCATATTGAATCCATACTTGTCTCCCACGCAGCCTATCGAGAATATAAGCAGGAGTCTTTTGAACCTCTTTACAATATGCTAAATCTTTATTTCGCTGCTCGACCGATTTATAAGGCTTATAATCATGATCTACCCGTACCACTTTTCCTTTCCCCATTCCGTATACTTCAGTTTCTTTATTGACAACTACCCCTGCTGAGTATGTATACCAATCTAACCCTTCATGAAAGCCATGACGATATGTACGATTAGCTCCTGGTAAATGAGAAGGAAACGTATCTGCTTTGGCATTTTCTAACGGCGATGTTAACCCACTCATATATTGCATTACTTCTTCTCTTGTAAACTGCCTAGTACTAACAGCTTGAGCTGCTGATTCATTTGCTTCAGATGATTTTAAAATAGCATAAGATGCCTTCATTTTAACGTAGCTAGGTTCATGTTTTTCCAAAAATGATGCTGACAAAAAAGCTCGGTTGTTTTGAATAAAAAAGTCTTTTTTTGCAAGTGGAACAAGTTCATTATTGATCTGGACTACGGGTACATTTTCAATAAATGTGTAAACGTTGTCTGCAACAACAAGCTGAAGCTGACGATCAATTGGGCTGTATACAGAATTATAAGCAGGTGATTCAGTCGTCATATCTAAATAGGGTTTTCCTTTCTTATATACATACCCTACTTTTTCTTCGGTACTTAACTTCATAAATAAAAAGACGGTACACGCCATTAAAACTGCTACAGTTAGCCATACTCTTTTTTTCATACGGACTCCCCTTTCTATTATTACGTCATTTTGTCCTCTTTGACATTGTCTTAAACGAAAGATGAATCGTATTGCATAGAGACATCATAAAGATGGTTTCATGTATAGTAAAAAAGGTTAAAAGAGAAACTGTACATAAGAGATTTGTTTCACGAAAGGAGTGCGAGCTAATTGAAAAAGCTGACGCCAGTGTTTTTGTTTTCTGTTATTATTGCCGTTTTGTTTATTATTTGGGGAGTCATTCCAGAAAGCACCCTTGGAAGTGCTGCTTTAACACCTGTTACCAATTCTATTCATCAATTTATTATTGAAAAATTTGGCTGGTATTACTTATTAGCTGCTACCCTATTTTTAGGGTTTACGCTATTTTTAATTTTCTCACGCTATGGGAATATTAAGTTAGGTAAGACAGAAGACGAACCTCAATACAGCTATATATCTTGGTTTGCCATGCTGTTTAGTGCAGGGATGGGAATTGGGTTAGTATTCTGGGGAGCTTCTGAACCTATTAACCATTTTCATACGCCCCCTTCCGGAGATGGAAATACAGCAGAAGCTGCTAGAGCGGCCATGCGGTATTCTTTTTTTCACTGGGGATTACATCCTTGGGCTATTTATTCCGTGCTTGCTTTGGCACTTGCGTACTTCCAATTTCGTAAGGGGTATCCTTTTGTAATCAGTAACATTTTGCGTCCTCTCCTAGGTAAACGCTTAGACGGAGGGTTAGGTACGCTTATCAACGTTATTGCCGTGTTTGCAACGGTATTTGGTGTCGCCACATCTCTTGGTTTGGGAGCCATTCAGATTACAGGTGGCCTTTCTTATTTATCTCCAGCTATTGATAACAACTTTACTACACAGCTAATTGTCATTATTTCTGTTACAGTCCTATTTATGCTATCTGCACAAACAGGGCTTAATAAAGGGATTAAATATCTCAGCAATACCAATATTGTCTTAGCTATTTTATTAATGCTGTTCTTGCTGTTTGCTGGCCCTACAAACTTTATAATGGACCTATTCGTCACAACAATCGGGTCTTATATTCAATATTTACCATCCATGAGTTTCCGCTTAAGTCCATTTGATAACAATACGTGGGTTCAGGATTGGACGATTTTTTATTGGGCTTGGTGGATTGCTTGGGCTCCATTTGTTGGAACCTTTATAGCGCGTATTTCCCGCGGACGTACGATTCGAGAGTTTTTAATTGGCGTGTTAGCAGTCCCAACAATATTTGGTGGATTATGGTTTTCTGTATTCGGTGGATCGGCTATTCATTTAGATTACTTTAAAAACATACCGGTTATGGATGTCATTAACGAACGAGGTTCAGAAGTAGCTCTTTTTTATGTATTAGAACAATTTCCATTCGGAACGGTCATGTCCATTATTGCTATTTGTTTAATTGCTACCTTTTTCATTACGTCAGCCGACTCTGCAACATTTGTTCTTGGCATGCAAACGACGAACGGTGACTTAAATCCATCAAATTCCGTGAAGTTCATTTGGGGACTGGTTCAAACTTTAACTGCCGTTATTTTACTCTGGACTGGTGGATTAGATGCGCTTCAGACAGCCGCCATTATTGCCGCACTACCATTTTCAATCGTATTGGTACTTACGGTCTTCTCCCTCATCAAATCGTTTAGAGAAGAATTGAAAAAGGCAAATATACATCCTAAAAAAATTTAAGAAAAGAAGCATTCCCTTTTTTGGAATGCTTCTTTCACTATGTTATAATTTCACATTAAACGAAATAATCCTTTTATTATCAATTAATAAATAAAAAAAGGATAGTATACCCCAGAAAAAACACAAAAAGAGAGCTACAAGTCAAAAAGAACGCTTTTCTTTTAGAGTGTACATTCATCTCTGCAATTCCATATGCTAAATAAGCAAATACGAAGAAAAGAATAACTTTCGCTGTTAGCTCATCACGTTTTGATAACAGCTCCACCGTCGCATAGCCGGTCCAAACTATCAGCTGTAAGCCATATAAAAAGGGTTTTATCATAGCTCATTCCTCACTTTTAAATCATGCACTTACATCACTTATATGCAGCTTGCCCACGTTTTACAACAAAAAAGCTCGTGCCTTTAGGCACGAGCTTTTTCATATATTATTTTACAATGTGAATTGGGCTTCCGATTGCTACTTCAGCTGCTTCCATTGTAATCTCACCTAATGTTGGGTGAGCATGGATTGTTAATGCAATATCTTCAGCAGTCATACCGCTCTCAATTGCAAGACCAAGTTCAGCGATCATGTCAGATGCGCTTGGACCAGCAATTTGAGCACCGATTACAACGCCATCTTCTTTACGAGTGATTAGCTTTAAGAATCCTTCTGCAGCGTTAAGTGCAAGTGCACGTCCGTTAGCTGCGAATGGGAATTTAGAAGCTTGAATTGCTAAACCTTCTTCTTTCGCTTGTGCTTCTGTGTAACCTACGCTTGCAAGCTCAGGCTCAGAGAATACAACAGCTGGAATTCCTAAGTAGTCAATTTCAGCTGGCTCACCAGCGATTGCTTCAGCAGCAATTTTACCTTCGTAAGAAGCTTTGTGTGCAAGTGGTGGTCCAGAAACGATATCACCAATTGCATAGATGTTGCTTACAGACGTACGGCATTGCTTGTCAGTTTCGATTACACCGCGTTCAGTCATTTTTACGCCAACTTGCTCAAGACCAAGCTCGTCAGTGTTTGGACGACGACCAACCGTTACTAATACGTAATCAGCTTCAACTGTTTTTGCTTCTCCACCAACTTCAAACGTTACCTTAACGCCATCAGCAGTTTCTTCTACACCTTTAGCCATCGCTTTAGTGAAGATTTCAACGTTTCCTTTTTTCTTAAGGTTACGTTTTACAAGAGAGCTCATTTGTTTTTCGAAACCAGCTAAGATTTCATCAGCTGCTTCAACAAATGTTACTTCAGTTCCGAAGTTAGCATAAGCAGTACCAAGCTCAGTACCAATGTAACCTCCACCGATTACAACTAATTTTTTAGGAACTTCTTTAAGCGCTAAAGCACCTGTAGAGTTGATTACACGCTCAGAGAATTTGAATCCTGGAATCTCGATTGGACGAGAACCAGTTGCAAGAATTGCATTTTTAAACTTATACGTTTGTGCAGAATTTTCATCCATTACACGTACAGTTTCGCTATCTACGAAGTAAGCTTCACCTTTTACGATGTCTACTTTATTCCCTTTAAGTAAGCCTTCAACACCGCCAGTAAGTTTGTTTACTACGCCGTTTTTGAACTCTTGAACTTTTGTAAAGTCAACAGTTACATTTTCAGCAAAAATACCCATATCTTCTGAGTGTTTTGCTTCTTCGAAGCGGTGACCTGCTGCGATTAATGCTTTTGAAGGAATACAACCAACGTTTAAGCATACACCACCAAGGTTACCTTTTTCAACGATTGTTACTTTTTGTCCTAGTTGAGCTGCACGAATTGCTGCAACGTAACCACCAGGGCCAGCACCAATGACAAGAGTATCAGTTTCGATTGGGAAATCTCCTACTACCATTTATTACGCCTCCATTAATAATAATTCTGGATCATTTAATAAACGCTTAATTTGGTTAAGAGCGTTTTGAGCTGTTGCACCATCAATGATACGGTGGTCAAAGCTTAGAGATAATGCTAATACTGGAGCAATTACAATTTCACCGTCGCGTACAACTGGTTTTTCAGCAATGCGTCCGATACCTAAGATTGCAACTTCTGGGTGGTTAATTACTGGCGTGAACCATTGTCCACCAGCAGAACCGATGTTTGTGATTGTGCAAGAAGCGCCTTTCATTTCAGCAGGAGCTAACTTACCTTCACGTGCTTTTCCAGCAAGGTCATTAATTTGATCAGAAATCTCAAATACAGACTTGCGGTCAGCATTTTTCACTACAGGTACTAAAAGACCTTTTTCAGTATCAGCCGCGATACCGATGTTGTAGTAGTGTTTTTGGATTACTTCATCAGTAGAATCATCAATAGATGTGTTAAGAGCTGGGAACTTCTTAAGTGCAGAAGTTAATGCTTTAACAACATAAGGTAAGAATGTTAATTTAATACCTTGGTCAGCTGCTACTGATTTGAACTTCTTACGGTGTGCAACAAGTGCTGTTACATCAATTTCGTCCATTAATGTTACGTGAGGCGCTGTTTGCTTAGAGTTAACCATTGCTTTTGCAATTGCACGGCGAATACCGCTCATTTTCTCACGAGTTTCTGGTAAGTCACCTTCTGGAATTGCTGTAGCTGTAGCTGCTGCTTTTGGTGCTGCTTCAGTTGCCGCTGGAGCTTCTTCAGTTGCTGTTGAAGCTGCTGCAGTTGAGCCACCAGATAAGAAGCTATCGATGTCTTCCTTTACGATACGGCCGTTTTTCGCTGATCCTGGAACAGCTTTAATGTCTACACCTTTTTCACGAGCATATTTACGAACTGAAGGCATAGCAATAACTTTGCGGTTTGGATCTACTTCAGCTTGTGGTTGTGCGTTAGCTGCTGCTTTTTCTACGTCTTGTCCAGCTTCAGCTGTTGCTTGAACTTGCTCTTCTTCTTTTGGAGCTTCTTCTTGTTTTGGCGCATCGTCATGGTCGTCGCCTTTGAATTTTAAGTCTTCATAACCAGGAGCATCAAAAGTTACGATAACTTGACCTACAGTTGCTACTGTACCTTCGTCAACCTTAACTTCTAATACTTTACCTTTTACAGGAGATGGGATTTCAACAACAGCTTTGTCGTTTTGTACTTCGGCAAGTACATCATCCTCATCGATTTCATCTCCAGCTTTTACGAACCATTTTACGATTTCACCTTCGTGGATACCTTCACCGATATCCGGCAGTTTAAATTCAAATGCCACGTGTCTTCAACCTCCTAGTTAGTTGCAATATGTTTAGTTGGTTTTTATACCTTATTTACAATAGAAATCAGCAAAATGCTGATTTCTATAGAGTAACAATCAATTAAAATTCAAGAACTTTTTTAGCAGTTGCTACAATATCCTTGTGGTCTGGTAACCAAACGCCCTCTGCTTGAGAGAATGGGAATACTGTATCTGGAGCAGCTACGCGTAATACTGGAGCTTCTAAGCTTAAGATTGCGCGGTCGTTGATTTCAGCTACAACGTTTGAAGCGATACCAGCTTGCTTTTGAGCTTCTTGAACAACAATTGCGCGACCAGTTTTTTCAACTGATGCGATGATTGTTTCGATATCTAAAGGCTGAACTGTACGTAAGTCAACAACTTCTACAGATACGCCTTCTTTTTCTAATTCTTCAGCTGCTTTTAATGATGAATGAACCATTGCACCATAAGCGAAGATTGAAACGTCAGTACCTTCACGTTTTACGTCAGCTTTACCAATTTCAATTGTGTAAGCTTCTTCAGGTACTTCTTGACGGAATGAACGGTATAATTTCATGTGTTCTAAGTAAACAACAGGATCGTTGTCACGGATTGCTGAAATTAAAAGACCTTTTGCATCATATGGAGTTGAAGGAATTACAACTTTTAAACCAGGTTGAGATGCTACTAAACCTTCTAAGCTGTCAGCGTGAAGTTCTGGTGTATGCACGCCACCACCGAATGGTGAACGGAACGTGATTGGTGCGTTCCAACGACCGCCAGAACGGTAGCGCATACGAGCTGCTTGACCAGAAACTGAATCAAGAACTTCATATACGAAACCAAAGAATTGAATTTCAGGTACTGGACGGAAACCTTGAGTCGATAGACCAACAGCAAGACCACCGATACCAGATTCAGCAAGTGGTGTATCGAAAACGCGATCTTCACCGAATTCTTGTTGAAGACCTTCTGTTGCACGGAATACCCCACCGTTTACGCCAACGTCTTCACCAAAAACTAATACGTTTTCGTCGTTTTTCATTTCTGTGCGTAACGCATCAGTGATTGCTTGAATCAATGTCATTTGCGCCATGGCTTACTTCGACTCCTTCTCTTTGTAGATTTCATACTGCTCTTTCAAGTTGAAAGGCATTTCTTCATACATGATATCCATTAAGTCTGTTACTTTTTGTTTTGGATAGTCATCTGCTTTTTTGATTGCATTTTTAATATCTTCTTTAGCTTGCTCGATTACTTTGTTTTCTTCTTCTTCATTCCAGATGCCTTTAGCTTCTAAGAATTTACGGAAGCGTACTAGTGGATCTTTCTTTTCCCACTCAGTATCAAGCTCTGCTGTACGATAACGTGTTGGGTCATCTCCAGCCATTGTATGTGGACCATAACGGTAAGTTAATGTTTCAACTAATGTTGGACCTTCGCCGTTTACTGCGCGCTCACGTGCTTCGCTTACAGCAACATAAACTGCTAATGGATCCATTCCATCTACTTGTACCCCTGGGATACCTACAGCAGCTGCTTTTTGAGCGATTGTTTTAGCTGCAGATTGCTTTTCAACTGGTGTTGAGATTGCAAAACGGTTGTTTTGAACAACGAAGATTGCTGGAGCTTTGAACGCACCCGCAAAGTTCATACCTTCGTAGAAGTCACCTTGTGAAGCTCCGCCGTCACCAGTGTAAGTGATTGCTACTGCTTTTTTACCACGTTTTTTAAGACCTAATGCAACACCCGCTGTTTGAACGATTTGTGCACCGATAATGATTTGTGGTGAAAGTGCGCCTAGATCCTCTGGCATTTGGTTACCGTGTAAGTGACCACGAGAGAATAAGAACGCTTGGTATAATGGAAGACCGTGCCAGATTAATTGTGGTACATCACGGTATCCAGGTAAAATGAAGTCTTCTTTCTCTAATGCAAAGTGAGATGCAATTTGAGAAGCTTCTTGACCAGCTGTTGGTGCATAGAAACCTAAACGACCTTGACGGTTCAATGAAATTGAACGTTGGTCAAGAATACGTGTGTACACCATACGAGTCATTAGTTCTTTTAATTGTTCATCAGATAAATCCGGCATTGCTGATTTATTTACTACTTCGCCCTCTTCATTAAGAATTTGGAACGTTTGGTACTGCTCAGCAATTTTATCAAGTTGCTTTGATACATCAATAATAGCTTTTTTAGTTTTAGCAGCCATCTAAGTCACCTCTTCCTTTCATTTAAGCCTTACTTTTCAATGTGCTAATCAAACAAAAAATACACATTGCTAGGATACCCAAAACGAGCACCTAAAAGTCATTTTTTGTCGACTAGAATTTCATTTGAGTCCGCTACCTGTTTCAACATGTTTTATGTATTCCCGGGCGCACTCGATTCAAACATTTAAGTAAAAGGAAAGTTTAAGCGAAACTTTCATTCCGTTAAACTGTATTAATTATTTCAACAAAATGATTAATACAACACTTACTACGCTAAATAGTGTACACCACATCAAAACGGTTCGTCAATCTATTTACGCTTATAAATTTAAGCTTTTTCCGTTATTCTACTTTAAAAAAACGATAAATTCACCTGTGCTATTACACAAACATCTTCTGTACTACTTGTCTTATAATAACTGTTAAAAAACTTACTTAATGTTACCCCTTAATTTCTTACAAACCCTTTGAATGAAAGCGTTTTATAATTTTTTAACTCGTGTCGAATACTGTTGTATATCAAATAAAAAAACAGCCAAGACTTGTTTCTTTGGCTGTTTTCTGCTTTTATTCTTGATCTGATTTCACCTTTTTATAAAAGCTCTTTTTCTCTTCATTATAAGCATCCGTTGCTTGATTAAACTTTTCACTATTTTCTTGCACCTTTTCGTATATCTCATTAATAGAAGAAATTTGGTTTTCTAAATCGTTTAGCTTGACGTTGTTTTTTCGAAACATTGTATATAGCTCTCTGTCTAGCTCCAGCGATTCTTCATATGAAGCATACAACGAGTCGTATGCTTTGTAGCGACTTTCCATTAAAGTAGCGAGCTTGTTGGCTTGCTTCTCTATATCTTCATCTTTTACCAGTTCAATTTTCCCTTTGGCTTTTTCAAATTCCTCTTTTGAACGCTGCATACTCTCCTGCTCTTTCACTAAATGCCCTTCTCGTTCATCTAATAGCTGGAGCGCTTCCGCTGCTTTTTCATCCACTTTTTCTTTTTCTTTCATTCCAATGGATAAGATTTCTTCATATAGAACATTCTCTTTGTCTTCGAGTTCGACCATCGGTTGTTGCTCTTTTATAAACTGCTTCTCTTGATTAGCAACTTTCTCAAGCGCTTTATAAACCTCTAGCTCTTCTCCGCTTTCTGCTGAACATCCTGCTAAAAGCATCATGCTTATACCCATTGCACTTACTATTTTTTTAGTCTTCATACCTGGTAAATCCTCCCTTATACCAGCACTATTTTATCTTTATTGGCCGAATTAAGCAATTCATCTACACCATTTTATTATCTTTTAATATATTATACTAACCCATCAAGAAAAAACGGTTCAATCGTTTGTGTTTTTTGGGATTCTGTCTGTTCAGGAGTGTGTTAGGTATGTATTACGGAGGATATGGATACGGATGTGGAACTGGTTGTGGCGGTTCAAATAAAGGCTTCGTTCTTTTAATTGTACTATTCATTCTACTTGTTATTATCGGCTGCAGCTGGGGAGGCAATTGGGGCGGCTGTTAATTAGTTAAAAAAGAGAAAGTCAAACGGCTTTCTCTTCTACATATAGCAACCCGGATGACTTTTCATATGTCTTTTGATACACTTTATAGTACTAAATTGACACGTATATGTCATAACTATTAGTACCATATATCGTTAGGGAGATGTGAACAGTGATTACAATGGATAAAATCATTAGGGATGGCCACCCTACTCTACGCAAAGTAGCACAAGAAGTAAAGCTTCCAGCAACAGCTGAAGATAAAGAAACGCTTAGACAACTACTTGAGTATGTTCAAAACAGCCAAGACCCTGAAATTGCAGCCAAGTATAATTTACGTCCTGGCATTGGATTAGCTGCTCCTCAAATCAACGTATCAAAGCGAATGATTGCTATTCAAGCACCTGATGAGCGTGGAAACGTACAAAGCTATGCGCTTTTCAATCCAAAGATTGTAAGCCACTCTGTTGAAAAAACGTATCTAACAAGCGGTGAGGGCTGTTTGTCCGTAGATGAAGAAATACCTGGGTTTGTCCCAAGGTATGCGCGTATTACTGTAAAAGGCACCACGTTAGAAGGAGAAGAGGTTAAAATTCGTTTAAAAGGCCTCTTAGCCGTGGTCTTTCAGCATGAAATTGACCACCTTGATGGCGTTATGTTTTATGATCACATTAATAAAACAGAGCCCTTTAAAGAACCTGAAAATGCAAACCCTTATATGCGCTAAAAAAGTAGGAACCGGTCCAGGTTCCTACTTTTCTGTTAAGACAGTAATCCTACAAGCTGAAGACCGTGTGCAATCCCATTATCAGCCACATCTTTTGTTATATACTTTGCCACTTCTTTTACTTCATCATGGGCATTCCCCATCGCTATGCCGTTCCCTACGTATGAGAGCATTTCAATATCATTTAAGCCATCTCCAAATGCATACACATTCTCTTTCTTATAACCTAGCTTATCAATCATAACCTCAATTCCCTTTGCTTTTGACCCACCAGCAGGAAGCACATCCGTGGAGAATTCATGCCAACGAATATAATCAAATTTCTTGAATTTTTCTTCATAAGGTTTCTCTTCACCATCTGTACAGAAAAGAAGTGATTGATAAATTTCGCGATTTTCGTAGTACATAGGGTCGTGATTTGGATGTGTAATACCAAGCTTTAACGTGCTAATGCTTGCTTCAATATGTGGATGAAATTCAATATTGGATCTCATATCATCATGATCTAGATAAACAACCGGGTGATTTTTTTGAGCAGCAAACGCGGTAAGAGCCTGAAGCTCTTGTACATCCAATGGGTTTTTATATAGAACTTCACCATTTAATACGATGTACTGACCATTAAAGCTAATATATGTATCAATACCGAGCTCATCTCGAAGCTCTTTAAACATAAACGGTGCCCGACCTGTTGCAATCGCTACTTCATAGCCTTTTTCCTTGAGCTGATTGACCGCTTGTTTTGTTGAATGAGGTAATTTTTTATCATGATCTAACAATGTACCGTCAATATCAAAAAACACTATTTTTTTGTCCATTGTTTCACCTAACTTTTCTATTTTTTTCGTTTCTCACGTCATTATAACAAACCGTATTCACTTTCTCCATCTTTCCATATATACCCACGAAAGTCTGAAGTATTTTTTCATATACTACAACTATAAATATAGACAGGCATTCACCAGATATAAAGGAGATGAAATTCATGTTAAAAGATTTTCGAAAGCGTCTTTTAAGACGTTGGAATGAATTATTGCGAAAGAAATCAATTGCTTAATTAATTATTTAAGGGCTTTCTATCAATACATTTGCAGGGGGTGTGTCTGCATCGTAAAATAGAATAGCCCTTATTTTCTATTTAAACAAGCAGCTCTATCATCCAAATTTTTTCACAAAATAATATTTTTGTATCAGCTAATCATATGGTTTCTTAATATTTTTTAGGTTTTATCTGTAGAAATAGCCATTATTTTGCTCCTAACGAATTGACTTGTGTTATTTTGATGTCTAAAATGTAGTGAAAGCAAGTTTCTTTAGAAAATACATGAAATACATACACATTTTATATTATAATAAAATAAGTTATTTGAATTTCGGATTTAAGGAGAGAATGAAGTTATGATTTTTAAAGTATATTTTCAAGAAAAATTAACAGAAGTACCAGTTCGTGAAAACACACAGACTGTTTATGTAGAAGGAGATTCTGAACGCGACGTTCGTAAAAAGTTAAAATCGCGTTCAATTAACATTGAATTTGTTCAACTAGTGGACGGAGACTATTTAGAATATGAGCAACACAGCGAAGATTTTAAAGTATTGGAGATATGATAAAAATGAAATTTGTAAAAAATAATCAGACGGCGGTATTCGCTCTAGGTGGACTAGGTGAAATCGGTAAGAATACCTATGCCGTACAGTTTCAAGATGAAATTATCCTTATCGATGCTGGAATTAAGTTTCCAGAAGATGAACTACTGGGTATCGACTATGTCATTCCGGATTACAGCTATCTAGTAAAAAACGCAGATAAAATTCGTGGACTTTTCGTAACACATGGCCATGAGGATCACATTGGTGGAATTCCTTATCTTTTACGCCAAGTAAATATTCCAATTTATGCTGGAAAATTAGCATTAGGATTACTGCGTAACAAGCTTGATGAGCACGGATTACTTAGAAGCGCACAGCTTCATGAAATTACAGAAGATGACGTAATTAAGTTTCGCAAAACATCGGTAACGTTTTTCCGTACAACGCACAGCATTCCTGATTCATACGGTATTGTTGTTAAAACACCAAACGGACAAATTGTACATACAGGTGACTTTAAGTTTGACTTTACACCAGTAGGAGAGCCAGCGAACTTAACAAAGATGGCTGAAATCGGTAAAGACGGCGTATTATGTCTACTATCAGATAGTACAAACAGTGAAATCCCTAACTTTACAATGTCTGAGCGTCGCGTTGGTGACAGCATTCATGACATTTTCCGTAAAGTTGAAGGACGCATTATTTTTGCAACGTTTGCATCTAACATTCATCGTTTGCAACAAGTTGTTGAAGCCGCTGTATTAAACAACCGTAAAATTGCTGTTTTTGGTCGTAGCATGGAAGCCGCAATCGATATTGGCCAGGAGCTTGGCTATATCTCTTGTCCAAAAGATACGTTTATTGAACCATCTCAAATTAATCGTATTCCTGCTAACCGCGTAACAATTTTATGTACGGGTAGTCAAGGTGAACCAATGGCTGCTTTATCACGTATTGCAAACGGTACACACCGTCAAATTCAAATTATTCCTGGAGATACAGTTGTTTTCTCTTCATCACCAATCCCAGGTAATACAGTAAGCGTAAGCAAAACAATTGATATGTTATTCCGTGCTGGTGCTGAAGTTATTCATGGTAAACTGAATGATATTCATACGTCAGGTCACGGTGGACAAGAAGAACAAAAATTAATGCTTCGCTTAATGAAACCAAAGTACTTTATGCCAATTCACGGTGAGTATCGCATGCAAAAAATGCATATCAAGCTAGCAACTGACTGCGGTGTGCAAGAAGAGAACTGTTTCATTATGGATAACGGTGAAGTATTAGCACTAAGCGAAAATGAGGCATCTGTAGCTGGTAAAATCCCATCTGGTTCTGTTTATATTGATGGAAGTGGCATTGGTGATATTGGTAATATCGTACTGCGAGATCGCCGTATTCTATCCGAAGAAGGCCTTGTAATCGTTGTTGTTAGCATCAATATGAAAGACTTTAAAATTGCAGCGGGTCCAGATATTATCTCACGTGGATTTGTTTACATGCGCGAGTCTGGTGACCTAATTAACGATGCACAATCATTAATTACAAAGCACTTAAACAAAGTAATGGAGCGCCGTACGTCTCAATGGTCTGAAATTAAAAATGAAATTACAGATACATTAGCTCCATTCCTCTACGAAAAGACAAAACGTCGTCCAATGATTTTACCAATCATTATGGAAGTATAAGAAAAAGGATTCGCTCACGCGAATCCTTTTTACGTATGTTTCTTTTCTAAAATATTAATTCCAAGAGCCATTAATACCACTGTAATAATGCATAATAAGAGGCTTGAATACATAATTGTTTGCCATGCATGATTATAGAGCACAACTTGCTTTAAAAGGTCCATTCCATATGTTAATGGTACAAACTTTGAAAGTGTGAGCATAACTGGAGATGTGACAATCTCAAGAGGCCAATATGCCCCTCCTATCATTGCCATACTCACCGCTAATAGCGGAATCAGCACGTGATACTGAGCAATGCTTTTGACTACTCCTGCTAAGAACATACATAGAGCAACAGTTGCCAATAAGTAAGGAATCACAACGAGTAAGCTAAGTGCAAATCGACCGTTAAAGTCTATTCCCAGGCCAAAATGAAAGATACTAAAAATAACAATGACTTCTATATAGGCAATTAAAAATGCATATACCAAGTTTCCTGAGTAAAGGTCCACTCTTGAAAGTCTTGAAATAAGAAGGCGGTCCCAAACTCCAATTTTACGGTCCTGCAAAATTTTGAGCACGCTAAATCCAATGGTATATATGATAAAAAATAGTGTAAAGCCAAAGAGGGCCTGCATATTCTCTTGAAGCATAATTCCTTCTGTTTTTTGCATACTTTCTATATTAATTTCAAAGACAGGAGCCTCTTTAATTTGTTTGTTAATTATTTCTGCTTCTTTAGCTGTAAACTCTCGAGCAAGTGCTTTGGTTTGCATGCGCTTTTCGTAATATGTTTTCACATGCTGATGTACTTTTTCTGTAAGTGTTGTTTCGGATGTTAAAATCAACTTAAAATCATTTATTCCTGCTTCTAAAGCTACTTCTGCTTTACCTTCTTTCACTTGCTCTCTCGCTTCTTTTTCATTGCTTTCTTTAAATAGTAAATGCTTGGTTTGGTTTAAGTCCTGAACAAGGGATGTAATATTTTCTTGTTGATCATTACTATACACAAGAATCGTAGTGCTCGTTTGATCAACTTTTCCCATTAAGTACGCGAATACAATAACTAAAAAGAGGGACACCAACACCGCCCATGGATTTCTACGCAGCTGCTTAAATCGACCGATTAAAATCGTATTCACCTTTTCCACCCCTTCCTTCCAAACAACCAGACAGTACTAAACATGACGACAGTCGTCACAAACAACGTAAAGAGTTCTCCTCTAATGTTTTGAATGGATTCTCCTTGCAATACGCGCAAGTAAGCTTGCGTACCAGCTCCGTTTGGAACGATTCCTCCAATTGTTGCAAGCTGGCTTGAAAGCTGTTCAGTCGGAAAAAAGCTTCCTCCTAAAAATGCTAATATCGTAACTACAACATTTCGAAAAATTGAAACCATATCTTCTGAATTCAAGCGATGAACAACAGAGGATAGACATGCGCTAATTCCACCTACAGCCATACTCACAGAAACAGTAATGATAATAAAACCTACTAAGTTCGACCAGATAACCCCAAAGCATATCGCCACGAGACTATATAAAATAAGCAATTGACATAGAGCTAGCAAGAAACCCGTACAGAAAATACTAAAATAATAAAGAGTTGGAGATACGTTAGCAAGAATGATTCGTGACAAGCTATGCGCTTCTTTTTCTACATAAGCGTTCGTAGCTAAGCTAGGAGCAATATAGAGAACAAACATCATGCTCATTCCTATAGCATAGTAAGCAAGAGCTGAGATTGGCTTTTCTTTGTTCGCCGTTTCTTTTTCTCCTAAAGAACCTGCTATCTCGATATTACTTGCTTTTTCAGGATTTACTTGACTAGCATATGTGTATAGAGATAACCTTTGCTGATAAGCTTCCATTATACTAGTTGCTGTATCTGCCCCAATCGATTTATCTTCATTTCGAATAATGGTTAGCGGTGGATTCTCAAAATCTTTATTAAAAAACTGCTTTTGTAACACTTCATATGAGAAACCTTTAGGAAATACTACAATTACGTTATACTCATTGCTTCGCTTAGCTTTTTCAAGTTCTTTATTTGAAAGGTGTTTGACCTTAATAAACTGCATGACTTCTTTGTGTTGAAACGTATTTTGCAGCAAAAACTCTATTGGCTTCATGTGATTAACAGTCGCAAGCATCTGCTTCTTCGCTTCCTCAGGTAACGCTTGTTGGGCTAATTCTTCCTTAAAGTTCTCTATTTCTTGTTCTTCATCTCCTTTAACAACTATCCCAATAGTAGCTTCAAAACCAGGCTTATCAGACATAATACTTCCGAGAGAAAACCCTAAGATTACAATTAAAACAAATGGCATTAATAATAAAATAATAAGTTCTTGAGGGCGTCTAACAAACTGTATGAACTGCTTTTTTAAAAGCGCAAAAAACATCCTGATTCCCCCTCATTAATCTCTTAACGTTCGACCAGTCAAATGTAAAAACACATCTTCAAGCGTAGGTGCTTCAATCTGAACAGAAGAAATCATCATCTCTTGTTCCTCAGCAAACTTAAATAAATCGGCTAGTATATTCACATTTTTGGGAACAGAGAACTGAACAGATCCATCCGTATGCGTTAACTTTGAAACAGCTGGGTGAGACTGTAGCTTATGAATAAGTCCTTCTTTAATCCAATCGGCCTTAAAATGAATAACTTGTTCAGAAGATAAAATACTTCGAAGCTCTTCTTTTGTACCAGAAGCAATAATATTTCCTTTATCCATAATGTAAATGCGATGGCAAAGCTGTTCCACTTCTTCCATATAGTGGCTTGTATAGATTACGCTAATACCATAGTGCTGATTTAAATGCTTAACTGACTCTAAAATATGAAACCTAGACTGCGGATCAATTCCAACGGTTGGTTCATCCATAATTAAAAGCTTTGGACTATGAAGAAGAGCGATACCAATATTAAGTCGTCTTTTCATTCCTCCAGAAAAGATTTTGACACGATCATGCTGGCGATTTGTTAAGCTAATCATATTTAAAATTTCATCTACTTTTTCAGCCAAGTGTTTTCCTTTCATCCTTTGAGTTCTTCCAAAAAAGTCTAGGTTTTCTCTTGCGGTTAATTCATCATATAAAGCTAGTTCTTGAGGTACAACGCCCAGTACTTTTCTCATATGACTTGGATTACCTATGCTGCTTTTCCCATTGATACGTATGTCACCGCTTGACGGTTTAATAAGAGACGAAATCAAAGAAATGGTTGTTGACTTTCCTGCACCGTTTGGCCCTAATAATCCAATTGTTTCGCCGCGTTCCAAAAATAAGCTAACATTATTTACTACTTTCGTTTTTTTGTATACTTTATTTAGTTCGACAACTTCTAGCATGAGGCTTCACTCCCTTATTTTCTTTCTTACTTCATCTTATAAATTCAACACTTTCTTCACCACTTACCTCCGTCACTTCTTCTTCCCCAAACTATGACCTCCGTCACATGACAAAAAATCTTCTGATCGATTGTCAGAAGATTTCTTCACGCTAAGTGATTTTTTACAGCATAAATAGCTAACTGAGTGCGATCACGTAGCTCAAACTTATGTAAAATTTGTGTAAGATGATTCTTAACCGTTCCAATTGATAAATAAAGCTCTGTTGCAATTTCTTTGTTCGTCTTTCCTTCCCCCACAAGCTTGACTAATTCTCGTTCTCTTTTTGTAAGTTCAACTTGTATAGGCTCTGTTGACTCTTGCCTTAATAGCCTTGGCATAATTTTAGCTGTTACATGATCGTGAATACTTAAACCACCGTTCATACAGCTATGAATGGATTGAATGAGATGCTCAGGGTCAGCGGTTTTTAGCATAAACCCATTTGCTCCATATTGAAGAGCCTGCATGGCATACTCCTCATCATTAAAGGTCGTTAACATTAGCACGCGTATTGTCGGCCACTGCGCTTTTATTCTCTGTGTCGATTCAATTCCGTTCATAATTGGCATTGATACGTCCATGATTACAAGATCAATCAAATGGCGTTCCAACTGCTCTAGCGCTTCTTTGCCATTACTCGCTTCTGCTCGCACGCAAAGCGAAACATCCTGTTCAATCATCATTTTAATTCCTGATCGAACAATACTTTGGTCTTCTACAAGTAAAATATGAATCAAGTAATTCACCTTCTTCACGTTCATTAATCTAGTTTAATAATGCCTTCTATAAAAAAATGTTCAGGTGTTTGAAAGTAACTTACTTGCCCATCGATACTTTCAATCCGTTGCTTTAGTGATTTTAACCCAAACCCTTCTCGAAAAGGCGGTGTATCAGTGGCAATGCTATTCTTTATCTGGAAAGATAAATCACCTACTGGTGATAGCATTAAAGTGATTGCTAACTCTCTTGAACTACCATGACGCATGGCGTTTGTAAACCCCTCTTGAATAGCGCGATACAACGCAACGCTTTGAATATTAGACAACGCCAGCGATAATACTCGTTGCTTCACTGTAAACGACACGTTCATATGACTCTCTGATTCTAACTTTCTAATTAAATGAACAACAGATGCTACTCCTTGTAAAGTTGATTTATCCAACTCTTTTACAGCATGACGTGTTTCCGCTAAGCTTTCTTCCGCCAAATGTTTTAATTGGTCCAACTGTACACTTTCTAACTCTTGACTCATCTTTAACACCTGAATATTTAATAATAAAGCCGTTAATTTATGACCGACAGAATCGTGAATATCTCGAGCAATTCTTGTTCTTTCTTCATTTCGAGCAGCTTTCTCTGCCTCCAAACTCATTCGTTTGAGAGAACGGTATTCCCCTCTTAGCTCATCATATAAAAGCTGTTTTTGTTGCGTATCTTCCCTGCTTATACATAATTGATACAAGACGACGCCAATTAGTACAGTTATGATAACTGTTGGCAGTAATGGCACTTCTAGCTTAATCCAGCTTAAGAGTAAAAAAGCAACCATTGTACATACAGCATAGATTCGAAAATAACCCCCATTCACTTCACTAGCTGTCTCAACACTAACATATAGAAAAAGTGCAATTAAAAGTGGAGAGAACGATAGAAAGAACCCTAAGGTTGATAGTACCAATACCTGACACATTTGATTTCCAAACTTCTGCTTCCACAGCGGTTTTGTAAAATAAATAAGCATTGAGAGGAAATTTAAAAAAAGTAATTCAAGAGTATTTACGCTTTCATACACTGAAATAAAAAGCGTAATCCATATTGCTAAAAAAATAGTGGTTTGTATTAAAAATTTTTTCACCTTTCATTCCTCCGATTACTATTGTACTAGCAAAACACCAATAAAATCCATATTTTCTATAAATACATAGTAAAAAACCTGCTTCCATTGATGAAAGCAGGTTTTCATTACATATCTGCGAATTTATTTTCAAATCGATTAATATTTACATCTGCACCAATAACAATTAAAATGTCACCCTGCTTGATTGACTCTGATGCTTGCGGAGAGACAATAATATCTTGGTTCCTCTTAATTGCCACAATATTGATACCATATTTGGCACGGATATCTAAATCAATAAGCGTATTTCCCGCCATTCTTTTACTAGCAACTAACTCAACAATACTATGTTCATCCGATAGCTCTAAATAGTCAAGTACGCTATTGGAAATCATACTATTGGCAATTCTTCTACCCATATCACGCTCTGGATGCACAATAAAGTTAGCTCCAATTTTTGATAGTACCTTAGCATGATAATCGTTTTGCGCTTTTACCGTAATTTTCTTTACGCCTAGCTCTTTTAAAATCAGCGTGGTTAAGATACTTGCTTGAATATTATCACCAATTGCTACTATGACATGATCAAAGTTGCGAATACCTAAACTTTTTAATACACCTTCATCCGTAGAATCTCCTACTACAGCATGTGAAGCAATACTCGCATACTCATTTACTTTCTCTTCATCCGTATCAATTGCCAGTACTTCCATGCCTTGATCGCTTAGTGTTTTACAAATGCTACCGCCAAATCTCCCTAATCCAATTACTGCAAATTCCTTTTTCATGAAAAATCCTCCATAAAGTAACAAGTGAAGTCCATATACTACTTTATTTTACCATAATGTAAGGCTTCTTTCCTTTTTACATAGCAGCTTGCAGAAAAAAAGCTGCGGATTTCCACAGCTTTTAGGCTTTCCTTTACTTCTTCTCTACAGCATGACCACCGAATTCGTTCCGAAGGGCAGCCACAACTTTTCCTGTAAAGGTATCATCTTCTAATGAACGATAGCGCATCATTAGTGAAAGAGCAATAACTGGTGTTGGAACTTGTAAATCTAAAGCTGATTCAACGGTCCATTTTCCTTCTCCAGAAGAGTGCATCACACCTCGGATATCATCCAAACGAGGATCTTTTGAAAAGGCACGTTCCATCAGTTCAATTAACCATGAGCGGATAACAGAGCCATTATTCCATACTCTTGCAACTGCTTCATAGTCATAATTAAACTGACTTTTTTCCAAGACATCAAATCCTTCTGCAATTGCTTGCATCATGCCATATTCAATTCCATTATGCACCATTTTCAAGAAATGGCCGCTTCCTGCATCTCCTGCATATAGATAGCCTTTGTCTACATTGATATCTTTAAAAATAGGTTCAATGTGTGCGAAAGCTTCCTTGTCTCCACCAATCATCATGCAAGCTCCATTTCGTGCTCCTTCCATCCCGCCGCTAGTTCCGACATCAAAAAAGTGAATTCCTTTTTGATGAGCTTTTTCAGCACGACGAACAGAATCTTGATACTTTGAATTTCCACCATCTATAATAATATCTCCTTCATCAAGCAAGTCGTGAAGTTCATTGATTACCTTTTCTGTAAGATCGCCTGCTGGTACCATAACCCAAGCTACTTTAGGCTTTTCTAACTTTTTAACTAATTCTTCTACTGAATGAGCTCCTAAAGCTCCTTGTTCCTCCAACGTTTTAACTGCTTCTTTATTCACGTCAAATGCTACAACTGCATGGTTGTATTCCATCAAGTTTAGAGAAAGGTTAGCTCCCATCTTTCCTAAACCAATCATTCCAATTTGCATCTAAATTCCTCCTTCAATACTAAATTATCGTTAGTATGATATAAATTCGGCATCTTCAAACGTATTTTCCACTTTCTGAACAAACAAAACATAAAAAACACTGATGTCTACTTTTCAGAAACATCAGCATTTATGTATTTTCACTTGGTTTTACCTAACTCTACAGCTGAACTTAGCTGTAAGAAATCTCTTATGTTCATGTTTAGCATACGCTTTTCGTGATTTTATAACGTTGCTTGTCCTGGTCTCCAATTTGCGGGACAAAGCTCACCAGTTTGTAGAGCGTGTAACACTCGCAGCGTTTCATCTACATCTCGGCCGATATTATTATGGTTGACAACAGCATACATTAGTTCTCCTTGAGGACTAATGATAAATAACCCGCGTAAAGCTACGCCTTTCTCTTCAATTAAAACGCCATATTCACGTGAAACAATATGATTTGTATCTGCGGCTAAAGGATAATTAACTGGGCCTAGTCCGTTATCTCGTCGATCTGCTTTAATCCAAGCTAAATGCGTATGAATAGTATCTGTTGAAACACCAATTACTTCTGCCTCTAGCTTTTTAAATTCATCGTAGCGATCTGACAAAGCCGTAATTTCAGTTGGACATACTGCTGTAAAATCCATAGGGTAAAAGAAAAGAACTGTCCATTTCTCTTGTTTCATATTCTCTTCTAAGCTTACTTTTCCAAACTCTTTATTCGGCAGTACTGCTTCCATTTCAAAGCGTGGGGCCTGCTTGGCTACCATGCGTTCTGGCATGAATCATCCCTCCAACATAATAATAAGCTCATGTTTATTCTGCTTTTCATTTAAATATAGTAAATTATACCTATTAATTAGTTATAAACTACATGAAATAGGACGACATACATGGTATGCCCTATTTTTATCTAAGATAAACGAACTTTTTTTGTTCACTTCTAGAAAAAATAGCATTAATGACTTGCAAAAAGGGACAAATTAAGTTTAGCATGTCTAATAGCGGGAATAAAATAATGTACTGAAAGAGCCAGAAACTAAGCAAGTTTTTACATTACATATGGTTATCTTTTTGATTTATTTCCAGTTAAGTGTTTTATGTTTAGAAAGGATGAATTTTTTATGTTAAATTTTTCAGAAGTCAATTGGGAACAGCTTCTGACGGTTGCAGGATTAGTTGTTTTAAAGCTTGTCCTCATCTTAATTGGTTTCTTAATCGTACGTTCCATTGGAACGCGTATTATTGACCGTTCTTTCAACCGTATGATGGAACGTGATACTGTATCAAAAGGTCGAGCACTTACGCTTAAAAGCTTAATGGTAAATGTGTTTTCATACGTTCTTATCTTTATTGTTGTTGTGATGTTACTTGAAACTGTTGGCGTACAAGCGACCGCACTTCTTGCCGGTGCTGGAGTAGTGGGGTTAGCAATCGGTTTTGGCGCTCAAGGACTTGTGAGCGACATCGTTACAGGATTTTTCTTACTGCTGGAAAAACAAATCGATGTAGACGACTATGTAACAACAGGGAGTTTTTCAGGTATTGTTGAATCTGTAGGACTTCGTACAACTCAAATCCGCGGATTTGATGGCACATTGCACTACGTGCCAAATCGTGAGATTACAAGCCTAAGCAATCACTCTCGTGGAAATATGCGAGCACTTGTGGACATCGGCATCTCATATGATGACGATATTGATCGCGCAGCTTCCATCTTACAAGAAGTGTGTGATCGTATTGCACAAGAAGATGAGAACATTGTAGATGGACCAAACGTCCTTGGCGTTCAGGGCCTAGGTGCATCGGACGTTGTGTTACGAGTTGTTGGAAAAACGAAAAACGGCGAACAGTGGGGCGTAGAACGTAAGCTTCGTAAAGCGTTTAAAGAAGCTTTTGACACGCATGGAATTGAAATCCCGTTCCCACACCAAGTATACGTTGAAAAGTCGAATGGCGAATCAACACAGCTTGCTAAAGATAACGGATAATAAAAAACCCCGGAAGCTTCCGGGGTTTTCTTATGCGTTGCCTTTCATTTCAAAGTAGCTAGTGATAAGAGAAATGGCCACCTCAATTGCTTTTTCATCTGGCTGAAGCTTTGAATGATGAAGGCCATACGGAGAATTTACCCCAAGCCAAAACATAAAGCCTGGAATCTCTTTTAGCATATAACCGAAATCTTCTCCCGTCATCGCTTTTTGACAATCAATAACCTCTACTTCTTCTTGGGCTCTCGCAAATGTCATAAATTCCTTTGTCATGTCATGATCATTGTAGACTTGATGATACATGCAACCATAATCAATGACTGTCTCGCACTGATAACCTACTTCCACACCTTTTACAATAGCCTCAATTCGCTCTTTTACACGTGCCATTGACTCAGGAGATAAAGTACGAATGGTCCCTTCAATGTGAGCACGCTCAGCAATAATATTTTGAACCGTTCCAGCAGTAATTTTTCCAACGGTAATTACGGCACTATCTAATGGATCAACGTTTCTAGCCACTATCGTTTGCAGTTGAGAAACCAATTGACAAGCAGCGACTACCATATCATTTGTATTATGCGGGTATGCTGCATGTCCCCCTTTTCCTTTTAAATCAATAAACAGTTCAGATGTGTTCGCAAATAAAAGACCTTCTTTTACTGCAATTGATCCTACTGGATATTCAGGGGCAATGTGTAGCGCCACAATTTGGTCAGGCTTCCACTCTTTCATAATCTCGCTTTCAAGCATTGGCTGAGCCCCACCTGGACCCTCTTCTGCAGGTTGAAAGATAAACAGCAAATGATCATCAATTGGGTAACTTGCAAAGTGTGTTAAGATTCCTAAACCAATACTCATGTGAAAATCATGACCACATGCATGCATTAAACCTTCATGAGTGGACGAAAACTCATACTCGGTTTCTTCCGTAATTGGGAGGCCATCAATATCAGCTCGGTAGCCGATTGTTTTTGTTGGTTTTTTCCCTTTGACCTTTACAAAGATACCGGTTTTCCACGTTTTAATTTCAAGATGTTCTTGAGGAAGACTTTCAATATAGCGCAATAAAAACGCTTGTGTTTTCACTTCTTGAAATCCTAACTCAGGTATTTTATGTAATTCTCTGCGCAAAGCAGCAAATTGAGAAATGTCCACGTGCCATGAATCCTCCTTATAGTTAAGAAAGCGTGGTTGCCCACGCTTTCTGTGTCTTTCGCTTATTAGTCGTTTAGTTGACGAAGCTCTTGTTTAATTTCAGTTTTTGATTTTGTTTTTTCGTCAATTTCTTTAATAACGCGAGCTGGTGTACCTGCTACTACCGTATATGGAGGTACGTCTTCAACTACGATTGCGCCAGCAGCAACAACTGCACCTTTACCCACTGTTACGCCTTCTAGAACAACTGCGTTTGCACCAATCACAACGTCATCTTCAACAACAACTGGCTTTGCAGAAGGTGGCTCAATTACGCCAGCTAACACTGAACCCGCACCGATATGACAGTTTTTACCTACTGTTGCACGTCCACCCATTACAACGTTCATATCAATCATTGTACCTTCACCGATTACAGAACCGATGTTGATTGAAGCACCCATCATAATAACAGCGTTGTCTCCAATCTCGACTTGGTCGCGAATGATTGCACCTGGCTCAATGCGCGCTTTGATATTTTTCATATCTAAAAGTGGAATTGCAGAATTACGACGATCGTTTTCGATAACGTAGTCTTCTACTTTTCCTTCGTTTGCTTGAATTGCTGCTTGAATGTCTTTCCACTCACCGAATACAACACCTGTATTACCAGTTACGAATGTTTTAGAAGAAGCGCCGAAGTCGATTCCTTCTAAATCACCTTTCACATATACTTTTACAGGTGTTGATTTTGTGCTGTTTTGAATAAATGAAATAATTTCGTTTGCATCCATCATTTTCATATTATGTATTCCTCCTAAGTTAGCATTTGCTTCATTTTACTAATGTAACAAAATGAGTTCCACATGACAAGTTAGAAGTCACGTAATTTTCTCATTTCTTCACGTAATGCGCAGATGCATTATGATAGCTCTTTTTCTTGCTGTTCTTTAATATACTCTTTGACAATTTCCATAAATGCACGCACTTGTTTCAGCTTAAACGCTGACTCATATCCTACTAGCCAAGTATCTCTAGTGATTGGTTCTTTATTTTCTTTTAATAGTGGAATCCGATGTAAATGCTGGGCATCTTTCACAGCAATTGACGGTAAAATGGCAAAACCAAGACCATTTAGAGCCATTTGCTTACACGTCTCAATTTGGTCTACAACAATTGTTCGTTTTGGAGTTGTATGAAACTCTCTATGCCACCAATCGAGTATTTCTTGATAGTAAGTAGAATCACTTTTAAATTGAATAAACGGTCGATCATTATTCGGCACCTCAGAAGCATCTTCAATTTCAGTATCTACTAAATACAAAGGGTCCGTAAATAGGTGTTCCTTTACACCTTTCCATTCTGGGTTTCCCCGAATAATTCCAATATGTACTTCATCTTCATAAATATAGCGAAGCATTTCACTGCTCCAACCCGTTACAAGGGAAATTTTTGCATGAGGATATTTATCCATATACTTTTTTAAAACCGCTGGCAACCAATGCTGGCCAATAATAGAGGCTACAGCGAGCTTTAACGTCCCGTATACTTCCGTGTCTAAATGATGTAGATCTTCCTTTACTTGGTCTTCTTTTTCAACAACTTCCTTTGCAAACTGCACAATCTTTTCACCAGCTGGTGTTAAAGAAAGACCTTTTTGGGAACGGATAAAAATTTGAGTATCCCATGCCCGTTCAATTGTTTGCAGGCGCTGCGATAGAGCTGGCTGCGATACAAATAAGCGCTCAGCTGCTTTTCTCATATTTAATTCTTGGGCTAATACGACAAGCATGCGACATTCTACTAATTGCATTTTGCTATTCCTCTCAACACATTGTTTTACTTTTTCACCTTCTAATCATATAAAAAAATGCTTCAGAAAGATAGACAAAAGTTAGTTATTGTCAAGATTCTTTTTAACTTTTTATATAATATGGAGGCCTGCTAGTACGTCAGTTATTCTTGACATATAAAAAGCCTTGGATACACGTAAATGTGCATCCAAGGCTTTCATTCGAATCATCGACAATTCACAGATCTAAGTTGATTAATGGCTTCATTAATGAATTAATTCAAAAATCTCAATTGCAATCATGTCAATATTATCAAATTGATAAACGCTTGGCTTCTCGCCATCTTGATATACTTCAAGTTCAAACGTTTCAGTTTTCGCATGATATTTCACGCTACAAATTCGTTTTCCATCTACTTCGAAGAAGCGTTGTGGTGCTTCACTTCCACTTGCTTGCTCACGGAGATTCACAAGACGAGTTAAAATACCTTGTAATTGTGACATATAATCTCTCCTTTCAACGATTACATCATTACTTACCCTATTTAAGGCTTGTTTATTCATTCTCATTTCTTCAGCATGAATCTTCATGCATAAAAGACACCATTTCACTATATGCCACATACAGAAAAAACACAAGTACTTTACATGAATTTTCGTAAGAAATTGGCTTATTATGGCGTAGTTTGTCGTTTTTGATTATAATATCATATTATACAATAAGGAGTTTTAACATGAAAAACGTAGAATTATATACACAACCATCTTGTCCACCGTGTGAAATTGTTAAACAGTTTTTAAAACACAATAATATTTCATATAAAGAATATGACGTCTCAAAAGATGTAAAAGCCAGAAATCGTATGATTGAAGTATTTCAGTCATATTCAACACCAACGGTTAAAGTTAATGATGATGTGGTAAAAGGCTTTGATTTACAAACACTAGAAAAGCTTTTAGATCTTGCTTAAGTTAAATACCTTATGCGAGAGGATTAACTGGGCTTTTGGTTACTATATGTAAATCCTGATACTTTCCATTTTCCCTCATGGCGAGTCAACGTCAACATCTCATAATGCCCCACATAAGATACGGGGCCATCTTTTACAGCTGGAAAATATTCAAAGACATAAGCTTTTTCCATGGATGGATGAACCGCTACCTTTGTTTGTTCGTCGTATGAAAAATAGGGAATATAATGAAGAGCAAAATCAGAACCGTATACAGTATACCCCTGGGCTTCTTGAACCATATTATCATCTAGAAATTTTTCCGCGTAGCTTTTCTCAAAGTATGGAAGAAGCGTGCTGATTGCCTTTTCCTTTGAATAATGCTCATTCGTTAAACGAAGCTGAGCTTGAAAGGCTTCATGTAGAGCAGTAAAGATTTCGTTGCGGGTATCTCCATCAACTTCAGCCTGAGCAGGCGTATACAAACATGTTACACATAAAAAAATTATTATCGATCCTACTACTTTTTTCATAAACGATCATCCCTTTCGTTTTAATTAGTAATAGCTTTCCTTCTTTTTGACCCCATATTCTTTCATTTTTAGAAATGAAAAAAAGCATGCCTCAGGGTTAGTGAGGCATGCTTTTTTATAATGCGTCTTTCTCATATAAAAAGGCATATGAAATATCGATAAATAAATAATGACCGTTTTCAATTGGATACGAAAAAGTTCGTATATTCTCTCCTGTTTCAATATCGTTATATAAGTCTGATAAAATCCCACGCTGTTCATGGGTCATTCGAATAATATTCTCAAGAAAATACGGACGCCAGCTCCAATTTTTGTGAAGGTACTCTGGCTCGGCAATCCATTCATGTTCTTTCTTTAAAAAGTTTGATGAGCGTTGAAACCCATTCTCGTCGCATACATACACTCGGAAGCATGCGATTGAAAGCTCATTCGCAATATACTGAAGCATCTCGTCATACTCTTCCATCTTGCGGCATTGACTCATTACCTGCTGCATTTTCACCTGGAAGCTCTCCGTTAATTCATAGATAGCCTGTAATTTTTTCTTCTCGTGAGCTATAAACATTTCAAATTGATTTTTCAGCTTATCCTTTAACAGAAAAGGATCAACCAATTCAGCTGATGGCTTATGTAAATAGTAACCTTGAAAGTACCTACCGCCGTTACGCCATGCATATTGCAGTTGATAAGAAGCTTCAATATCTTCATACAGCAGGGTAGCTCCCATTTTACGTGCTAGCAATGATAACGAATACAAAACGTCTTGATAAGATTGTGTCATAGCCGTTTGTCGTAAAATGTGCAGGTCTACTTTTAAAATATCTGGTGAAAGCAAACCAATACGATCTAAGTTACTGCTTTCTTTACCAATATTATCAATTGCCACCTTAATGCCATACGTTTGATAATATTTCAATAAATGCTGAAGAGATTCAATATCACCATTAAAATTGTGCTCGGTAATTTCTAAAACAACTCGATTCAGAGATAGCCCCTTTGTCTCAAAATACTGCAACAGTTCTAACAGAGATTCTCCATGGTCATTCATTAATAAATTGGGATTTTGATTAATAAAGATTAAAAACTCTTCTTTCTGCTCTAAAATGTGATTCAATGCTTTTGTTAAAACCGCATAATCCACTTCAATTCGATATTCATCCGGAATCGCATCATCGTGAAAAAAAGCTCCTAAACTTTCAATCTCGTCATCTTGTTTAATCCTTGCTAACACTTCATACCCAACAATCTTGTGTTCATCCGCACTAAAAATTGCTTGATAATATGGAAGGGTGTTCTCTATGTTTGTTAACACATCTAAAGGATCCATGACGTTCCCCCCTTATCATATAGATTCAATTCAATCCTCTTACTAGACCTTTTGATCTACTTTCATCGGTTTACTGAAGCGCAATGAATATTCAAGCTTTTTGTAGCATTCAATGTGCTCAATTACTATATATACATTTTTAGTAAGTATAATATGAAAATCCTGTTTTTGCTAGTCTTTGAAGTGAAGTAACGCTTGAAGAAAATACAAAAAAGCAGACATTCCGCTGTCTGCTTTTTCCTTTATTTAAAAAGGATATTGGTTTAACCATTGGCCTCCATCCATTGTAATGCATTCACCATTAATGTATGATGCTTCATCCGAAAATAAAAATGCAGCTAGTCCTGCAATTTCTTCTGGTGTACCAAAGCGTCTAAGTGGTACCGAATTAAGTGTACGCGCTTTCATCTTTTCAGATTGAAATAATTTATCTGCTCCACCAGTACGCTCAATTGGTCCAGGAGCGATTGCGTTTACTCGAATACCGTATTTACTTCCCCATTCAACAGCTAATGTTCTTGTCATTGTTAACACCCCAGCCTTAGCTGAAGCTGAATGAATAACTCCAGCACCTGCATTCCATGCATATGTAGCTACGATATTTGTAATGGCTCCTTTAATATTGTGTTCAATCCAGTACTTCCCTACCTCAGAACTACAATAGAACGTACCGTTTAACACAATGTCAATGACGCTTTTCCAACCGTTTACTGAAAGCTCTTCTGCGGGACATATAAAATTTCCTGCAGCATTGTTAATAAGATAATCGATTCGACCAAACTGCTTATGAGTTTCACTCACCATCCGTTTTGCATCTTCAGGATTTCGTACATCCATCTGCACAGGTAACACTTGATTTTCAAATGTTTCAATTTCTGCCTTCGTTTCTTCTAGGCGTTCTAGAGATCTTCCAGTAATTACGACATACGCTCCGTCGCTAGCAAAGCGCTTCGCCATATGTTTGCCCATCCCACTTGAACCACCTGTTACTACCACTACTTTCTCCTTCATTCCGTTATCCCCCTTTTTTATTAAAGCTCTTACTCTTTTATTCTACCTTTTTTTATCTAAAAGAGAAATGAATAGTTATTCATTTCTCTCGAAAATACGTTTTTTTACTACTTGTTTAAGTAAATCAGAGTTTTAAGTTTTATCCTTTTTTCAGAGATGCTATAATTAATCTTTAGCCATTATGAGTAATGTCAATGGAAATATGAAAGAGAATAGGTTGATTTTAAAATGAAAAAGACGTATACACGACGCTCTTTTTTAAAAGGTTTACTTTCTTTATCGCTAGGGACTGTATTAACGACTTCCTTTGGTTATACATATGCGAAGTATATTGAGCCGAGGCGACTGCAGATAACGCGTAAGAGCATCTTTTCAAACAATATTCCAACAGGCTTTCACAATCGAACTATTTTACAATTTAGTGATACTCACCTCGGGCTTTCTTATAACCTTCAGCAGCTAGAAGAACTGGTTAATAAGATTAACAGCCTCAAACCTGATCTCATTTTGTTTACAGGCGATTTAATGGATGCACCGAATGAATATGCTTACCCGCATCGAATTCCGCCTATTTTACAGCGATTAAACTCGCCTCTTGGAAAGTATGCGATTTATGGAAACCATGATCATGGAGGGTACGGTACGACGCTTTATCAAGATATAATCCAGGAATCAAACTTCCAACTTCTAGTGAATGAAGCACGAACAATAACACTTGATAACGGAGAATATATCCATATTTGCGGGTTAGATGATGTGCTGTTAGGAGACCCTCAATATGAACAAACACTTGGTCAACTAGAGTCCTCTACGTTTGCAATTGCTATGATTCATGAACCTGATGTAGCAGTTAAAGCGGCAGCATTCCCAGTTGATTTACAGCTATCAGGGCATAGTCATGGAGGACAGATTCAACTTCCATTTTTCGGACCGTTAATTACGCCTCCTTTCGGTACGGTTTATCCCGAAGGATTTTATAAAGTGGGAGAAAGCGACATGCAGCTGTATGTGAACCGCGGTATCGGCACAACGCGCATTCCCTTTAGGTTTTTAGCTACACCTGAAATTACATTATTCACATTAAAAAAAAACGTCTATTTAGACGTTTTTTTGCGATTATACAGGAAACATATAGTAAGACAGACTCATAATGAAACCTACCACCATACACTACATAGACAACATTGAAGGAGGTTGAATTATGTATCATCAATATTATCCGTATGGCGTATATCGTACCGCTCCTAACGGTGAACAGCGCTTTTTTGCTTTTCCATTCGTAGCTGGCCTAGCTGGTGGCTTACTTGGAGGACTAGCAGTGGGCGGATTCGGTGGACGCCCTGGTTGTTGCCCTCCGTTTTACCCATATCCACCTACTCCATACTATGGAGGTCCTGCAGGTCCACCTATTTACAACACTTTCTACGGCGCTCCAGGTACACCAGGGTTTGGCCCTGTTCCCCGATAACAAATGTAAAAGCCGATTTCCATCGGCTTTTTTGTTTACTCTTCATCTTCCATGACTTGATATGCTAATTGCCGAAAAACTTTTTGACTATCAACAGCCTCTTGCCTCCCCTGCTGCAGATAATAGTAATTTCCATTTGCATCTTGCTCTCTAGCTTTTATGTTATCTTCAAGCATAAGATCTAACCATTTTAACGTTCTGTTTTTTAACGGTTCTTCGAGAATTGGAAATAAAATTTCAACGCGCTTTACCATATTTCTCGTCATCATATCAGCGGATGAAAAATACACCTTTTTTTCTCCATTGTGATGAAACGTGTAAATGCGACTATGCTCTAAAAACCTTCCAATAATACTCCTTACTCGAATATTTTCGCTAACTCCTTTTATTTTCGGGCGCAAACAGCATGTGCCGCGGACAATTAAATCAACGGACACACCAGCCTGTGAAGCCTCATATAACTTCATAATTAATACCTTGTCCGTTAATGAATTCATTTTAGCAATAATTCGGCCATTGCCGTGTTTTTGATGACATACTATTTCTTTGTCAATTAGCGCAAGGAAATCATCTCGAATATCAAACGGCGCAACTGATAAGTGATGATAAGCTGGCTTTTGGGTATACCCGCTTAGGTAATTAAAGAAATTGGTTGCATCAACACCAAACTGGCGCTTTGATGTTAAGTAACTGATATCTGTATAAATTTTAGCCGTTGCGTCATTATAATTGCCTGTACCAAGATGAACAAATCTCTCAATTCGGTTGTTGCGTTTCCTTACCACTAGTGTAATTTTGCTATGTGTTTTTAAGTGTGTCATTCCATAGATGACGTGACAACCTGCTTTTTCTAATTCTTTTGCCCATTGAACGTTCTTTTCTTCATCAAACCGTGCTTTTAATTCAACCAATACGGTGACCTGTTTCCCGTTTTCCGCGGCTCTTTGCAACGCTTTTATTACGGGGGAATCTCCGCTTACACGATATAAAGTTTGTTTGATGGCTAATACGTCGGAATCTTCGGCCGCATCGGCTACAAAATCAACAACCGGTTCAAACGACTCGTAGGGATGATGAAATAATAAATCCTGCTCTAACAATTTCTCAAAGATATCTTCATCCGATGCTAGATCTTGCGGCGGCTGTGGGATAAACATTTCAACACCTAAATGTTCATGAGTTACTTTGATTTTGTCGCAAAATGAAAACAGCATGGTTAAATCAAGAGGGGAGTCAACTACGTACACATCTTTCGTATGAATATCTAATACCTGCTTTAAATAGGCTAGAACCTGTTCATCATAATAGGATGCTTTTACTTCTAAGCGAACAGCAGCGCCCCATTTTCGTTTTTTTAGCTCTTTCTCAATTTCTTTTAAAAGATCCCGAGCTCCTTCTTCATGAATAGTCATATCTGCATTTCGCGTAATGCGAAACTGCGTCACAGATGCTACCTCATAACCACTAAACAATTGTTGAATAAAGTGCGCAATTACTTCTTCTAGTAACACAAATGAGCGTTCTAATGAATTTGTTGGTAATTCTATATACCGCTCTAAAACCGCAGGTACCTGAACAATTGCAAGCCTTCCTTTTATCCCTGTAACTTGCTGCTCTTCTCTATCTTCCTTTAATACAACAGCCAAATTTAAACTTTTATTAAGAAGAATCGGAAACGGCCGGTACGCATCGACTGCCATTGGAGTTAATACAGGAAAAACTTGATCTATAAAATAAGATTCTAAAAACTCATGTTGATGCGTCGTTAATTCCTTTATTGAAATAAAGTTGATTTGTTCTTTTTTTAACAAAGGCAATAAAGTATGCATATAGGTTTCAGACTGAACTTTAATAAGCTCATGATTTTTAATTGCGATTGCTGAAAGCTGCTGTTTGGGAGTCAGCCCCGCTTTGTTCTCACGCTTATTAAAGCTCGCTTTTACCTGATCTTTTATTCCCGCTACTCGTACCATGAAAAATTCATCTAAGTTAGAGCTGAAAATCGCTAGAAATTTTAATCGTTCTAAAAGAGCATTTCGCTTATCAATTGCTTCTTCTAATACGCGCTGGTTAAATGCCAACCAGCTCAGCTCCCGGTTATTATAATAAGCAGGGTTTGTCAGTTCATTTTCTTTATCCATCCTGTCTAGCTTTTCCACATTCACCATTTACATTTCCCCCTAAATGCTCTCCTTTTTTAAAATTAACATCTAATTATTAACTAGTTATAAAGATAAGATGAACGACATGTATCTTTTATATTTTGTACAGGAATAGTATCACCTTTTAATTTGTAATGTATTTAAAGTTCAACGCAATCGGTTTTTTCAATACTTTTTCTAAATGCTTTTTTTGTTTTTCAGCTTGGTATTCTTCGGCTTTGTAATTGCCGTTACATACGAGTGTAAAAGTTAACATTGCATCCGTAATCTTGACTTCTATATGTGTTACCACATTACGCTTAGTTGCATTTAAACTTGTTGCTAACTTTAATAATGCTCCTATTAATAAAAGTTTTCTCTGTTCTTCTTTTGAAATCCATTCACGAAAAGGCTCAATATATTGCCTAAACGTGGACTTCCCCTTATAAGAAGCAACTAATGCTAGCTTTAGGCGTTCTAAATGCGTTAAACCGTCAATTGTGCGATTTGCTAACAAATAAAACGTATGCTGACTGCTGGATTCTGAATCAATATATTCTCCCAAATGAAACACTTGAGCCCCTTTTCTCAACAGTTCGAGATCGTCATCTGTTAAGGTGGGTAAAGCATCCACTCGTAGATGCTGAAACAGCATAGTAGCAGTCCGCGTTACTTGTTGAACGTAAATTAGATTAATTTCAAAATCATCAACCAGCTCTTGAAAGCTACGTTCCACTACGTTCGGATACATTGTTCCCTGACTTTGTTCATGGGCTTCTTTATATAACACTCCTTCTCTAAGTCCTTTACGGCTGAGGATAAATGAAGAAGCATTTACTATTTCACACAACCCTTGGAACACTTCTATAGCAGGAATAATCGTATCTGCTCGATCTTTGGATAGTCCTTCTAATTTTTGAAGTTCACTATAGGAGTAAGGAGCTATAATCGTTTTTACTTGCGCAATATCCCTCGGAGACATTCTATATTGATGTACTCCGGCAAGCGGATACTGAATAAAACTTTGGTGGAGCTGAACAAGGTTTCTCGCGCTTCCACCGATTGCTACAATTGGTACACAGCGTTTATGAAGCCAAGAGAGCGTTTGAAATTCGCTTCGTACAAAATTACGGATTCTTTCTCTTTCTTCATCAGTAGGTACATTGTCTTTTACATACTGCAAACGTAAAGAGAGCGCACCAAAAGGAAAGCTATGATATTCAACAAGCTCTCGATTTCGAAAGTACGTGATTTCTGTGCTTCCTCCCCCTATATCAATGGTTACACCTTCTTCTACTGAAGTTGAATTGATAACGGCAAAAAAACCATAAAAAGCCTCTTCATATTCCGATAAAATTTTCATTGAAAAGTCCGTGTTTTCTTTAACAAGTTGGACAATATACTCTTTATTTTTAGCTTGTCTAACCGTAGCAGTCGCTACGCAGCTAACATGCGCTAATTCGTGATGGCGCGTAATAATTTGAAACGTTTGTAGCGTTTGAAGCAAAACATGAATTCCTTCTTCGTTTAATAGACTGTCATTATCTAAATAATTACGTAATCTGGCTACCACTTTCAGGTTTTCAATTTGCTTAAACCCTTTTCCTGCTCTATTCTCATAAATGACTAGTCGCATTGTATTCGATCCAATATCAATCATTCCATGCTTCATCTTCATTTGGGCTCAACACCTTTTATTTTTGGATATATGAAACCTTTAACCTGTCACTCACTTTCTCATCATCCTGTTCATATAGTAACAAATAATGCTATAGACTTATATAATATCGAAAAATTCTGTTAATTTTAAAGAGATATATGATTAAGGAGGGAAAGTCATGCAACATATTGTAAAACAAGGTGAAACATTGTATCAAATTTCGCTCGATTATCGAAGGCCTTCCAACATGATCCTTGCGGCTAATCCAGGTTTAAACCCAAATATTATCGTGCCAGGCCAGGTAATTATTATTCCTAATTTGCCGGATAAAAATACCATTCCATATTCAATTCACGTCTTTATCGCGGAGAGAGAGTTGGAGCTAAGAGAAAATAATGTTGTGAAAGCAACTTATCCAATCGCTGTTGGAAAGATGCTTAGCACAACACCTGTTGGAGATTTCGTTATTGTAAATAGACATCCGAATCCTGGTGGACCATTCGGTACAATGTGGTTAAGCCTCTCAAAACAATCCTATGGTATTCACGGAACGAATGACCCTAGTTCAATAGGAAAAGCTGTTTCAAAAGGATGCATTCGAATGAGAAACGAACAAGTAAACGAACTTGCTTCGATTGTGCCAAATGGTACCGGTGTCTATATTCGTCCTTCTAGAAGAATGAATTAACCTTTTCCTGCTTGAAAACTTGGGTACAAGGTCATTCCACCATCCGCATACAGCGTAATGCCCGTAACATATCTTGCTTCATTAGATGCTAACCAAGCTGCTACGCTTGCAATTTCTTCTGGCTCTCCAATCTTAGCCATTGGAATCAACTTTTCTACATCTGCTTTCGCAGTTGGATCCGAAAATTTTTCAGCATTGATTGGCGTGTTAATGGCACCTGGACCAATTGCATTTACGCGAATTCCTCTTGGGGCATATTCCAATGCTAACGTTTCTGTCATCATTTTAATGCCACCTTTACTTGATGCATAATGAACAAAATGTGGCCACGGAATAATATCATGTACGCTTGACATGTTGATGACCGTGCCTTTGATATTATGCTCAAGCATATAATTAATTGCTTCTCTACATCCCATAAACGTTCCTGATAGGTTAACAGAAATGACTTTGTTCCATTCTTCAAGTGACATTTCATGAGATGGAATTTCTTTTTGAACACCGGCATTGTTCATCATTACATCTAAAGATCCAAATGTCGTATGAGCTGATTCAATCAAACGCTTCATATCTTCTTCTTTAGAAACGTCAGCTTGTACAGCAATTGCTTCTCCACCATTTTGTTTAATTTCTTCCACTACTTTTAAAGCACTTTCACTTTTTGAACGATAGTTCACAACCACTTTCATTTTTTCTTGTCCAAACCTTATTGCAATTGATTTTCCAAGCCCAGTTGCTGCTCCTGTCACGATTGCTACTTTTCCTTCTAAATCTTTATACAAAGTAATCGCTCCTTTTCTTTCTTGTTTCGTTTTTTATGAGAGTTTTATTTATTTTTTCGTAAATCCAAGCAGTACTCCACCGACGATAATTAGAATACAGCCGATGATGACAAACGTAATTTGTTTTTTCGATTTCTTTTCACCAAGTAGGAAAATACCACCTAATGTTGAGATAATAATTCCCATTTGTGAGAATGAAAAACTCGTGGCTACTCCAACACGAGGAGCTGCTACTAATAAACCAATATTACCTGTTGCCCAAACAAACCCAGTTAAGATGTTGCGTGTAGCGTATTTGTTAAATGGCTTATGACGAAACGTAAGAAGCAATGCACCTGCTAACATACCTAAAGACTGCGGTAAAATTGCAGACCAACCTTCCACTCCAAACCACTGAACGACGATAAAATAACCTATGTAACCTAATGTTGAGATGAAAAGTGTAAACATCCCTTTACCAAATTGACTTTTCCCATCAGCTTCTTTGTTATTTTTATCGTTTAACGACGTAAAGACTACCCCAACAATAATAAACGCAAGAGCAGCAATTCCAATTAGTAGCTTTGTTTGCGTTGACCATTCACCGAACAGTAACACACCAAATAACGATGTTCCGACTAGCTGCATACCTGTAGAAATAGGCTGTGTTTTTGATACACCTAAATATTCAACAGCTGAGAATTGGTTCATTTGACCAACTGACCAGAATAAACCTGAAACAAAGCCTACGATAAAGATTTTCCATGTAAGTTCAGGTGAAACAATAAAGAACGCTACGATTGAGAATAAAAGCGCTCCTCCAGTTAAACCAATTGTTTGGCTATAAGCTTTGCCTCCTAATTTTGAACTTACAAGTAAAATACTCCCCCACATGACAGCGGGAATTAATGCAATTAAAATATCCACTTCTTTCAACACCTTCTTATGCTTTCAAACTTTTGTTGTATTATTTGTATAACCTCTCATTTTTAAACGAAACCTAAAAGAAAATTATTTTTGAAATTATCCAATCTCGGTGTAATTATTTTCAAATTGGACAAGACGCGCTATAATGAAAGAACTAAGCCTCATAGAGCGACACCTGCTTCATGAAGCGACTAATGAAAGGGAGTGAATTTATTTATGCCTCATTCAACCAACCAAGAAACGTTCAATCCATCCACTGCTGAGATTGCACAAGCTATTTTTACAGTAAACAGGCACGCTAAAGCAGCCCCTGATCCGAAACAGCTCTATACCTTAAAAAAGCTTGCGCTTGAGCAACTGATTTCAGAAGGAAAAGCGAAAAAAGAAGGACTTCATTTTTCACCTAATCCAGGTAAAAGTCAGCAAAAATCAGATGTGCTGGTATCCGTTGGAGATTACTTTTTCCATATGCCTCCTAAGAAAGAGGACTTCAAAGAACTAACACACCTCGGTCACTTAAACCATCAGTATCGAAATCCCAAAACGACAATGTCATTATCTTATGCAAAACGATTACTATCCAAATATACCGGCTTTATATTATCAGCACCTAACCCTGTTCAACCTTCTAATGTTCGTAAACGACAGGCGCCTGTTTTTAAGCCATTAGGTAAAAGCTATTGGTGAGTAAATAAAAAAGTGCCTCAAAGAAACACTTGAGGCACTTTTTTTATTAACTTGATATTGCTCACAACTACTTTATAAAATAAATTCATCAATCATTTGCACTAATTCACCAATTTGTGGTTTACTTACTTGGCCTTGTGCACCAACCATTTTTCCTTTATGACGTAAATCTTCTGTGATTAGAGATGAAAAAATAATAACAGGGAGTGTAGATAAACGGTCATCTTCTTTTATCTTCTTCGTAAGATGATGACCATCCATTTGTGGCATTTCAATATCTGTAATAACTAGTTGTACCTCATCTTCAATGGCATGACCTGACTCTACAAGTGATTGTAGATAAAGCAGCGCATCATACCCGTTTTCAAAAAACTCTGTATTGGCATAGCCTGCTGTTTCCAATGTATCTGAAATCATTTTGCGTAGTAACGGTGAGTCTTCAGCAACTACTAATCGCTTGCTTGACCGTTGACGCTGACCTAATCGCTTAATTTCAGCTTGATTAATTCCAGCTTCAGGATTGACGTCAGTGACAAGTTTTTCAAAATCCAGTAATAAAATCATGTCGCTTTCATCTTTTACCACACCGGTGATTTGAGTTTCTAAGCCTTGGTATAAATCTGAAGGCTTTTCAATTTCCATCCACGATATTCGATGAATTTGTGTGACTTGATGAACGTGAAAAACAATTTTTTGTTGATTGAACTCTGTGACAATAAATTTATCCTTCGCAGGCTGATTCGATGCTGGACGCTTTAACGCCTTCGCAACGTCAACAACAGGCAGAACTTCTCCTCTCAACTCAATAATTCCTTCTATATAAGAATGAGAATTAGGAACCGGTGTAATGGTTACTGGATTAATAATTTCTCGAACTTTAATCACATTAATACCAAAACGAATAGTACCGACTGAGAATTCAACAATTTCTAGCTCATTTGTTCCGCTTTCTAATAGGATTCCTTTATCATGCTGCATAAATTTTCGCCCTTCCATAGTAAAATATACTAATGTAGTGGTCGTCCTTTATTATAGTAATGAAACTTTATAATCGTAAAGTAAAACCACCTAAAAAAATAAATGTTTTTGACATAAAACGTTTTCATCTCTGTATTAGTATTTATCGGTTGAAGACTCGAGAGGTTTAATAACAAATTCTTATCTTTTAGGACATAACCCGTTCACAAAATGTTAACGAAAATCTTTATAATACCTGTGGACGATTGTGCTGAAACCCTTTATACTACACATGATAAACCACAATTACTTAAAGAAGGTGTATGTTTAATGAAAGGTTCTGTCATTCTTTTTAATGATGAAAATCAAATGACAATTATTGAAGATGTAGAAGAAGAGATTTACGAAAACATCAAAGAGCAAGCTGGCACAGATCACTGTATCGTGACACTAGATGACCAAACGGTAGATTTTGGTCATGTATCTCCTGTGTACTGGCGCGAAGGAAACATACACACTGACTGACTCTAAATAAATATAAACATAATGCATAATTGCTTTGAAAGGCTTACAACTTTTGTTGTTAAGCCTTTTTTGTTTGTAGCTATGAGAGGAACTAACACTAGCTTCTGATGTTGGATTGACGTGATTTTCACCACCCTTACGAAGCTTTTACATACATAATAGTTTTAAGTAGATTACCTCTCATTGCATCTCAACTAAATACATAAATGTGGGCAAAATGCTTTCCCATCCAGCAATAAAATCTACTTAAAATACACCAACCATTTATAATTTTTAGAAAACAGAGGGTTACATGAGGCATAAGAGGGTATAGATTAGTAAGTATAATAAAAGGGGTTGTTGAGTGATGAACGATTATCGAAAAAATAAAAATTTCGCCACATCTACTTCATTTAGACCTGTCCAAACATACTATTCAAAAGAAGCAAGTCACTTGTTAAAAAAGTTATCTACTGATTTTAACAAAAAGCATGTAAAAGAATTAATCGATGAAGCGCTTGATAAAAAGGATGAGAAGCTTTTTTACAAATTAACAGCTCGCTATTCTCACCTTTTATAAAGTGAAAGATTAAAACCACAATCTTCTCAATCTGTACTGAGAAGATTGTGGTTTTTTACATGTATACATTATGATAAAATGAGTGAAACACTGTGGAAGGATGAAACGATTAGTATGGAACATTTAATTAGCAAGCGAGTTAAAGGCATTGAACTGTCGGGGATTCGTAAATTTTATAATATGGTAGCTCAATATGATAACGTATTGTCATTAACCATTGGACAACCTGATTTTTTAACCCCCCCTCATGTAAAAGAAGCGGCTAAAGCAGCCATTGATGAAAACGCAACGTCTTATACGCATAATGCAGGAACAATTGAGTTAAGAAAAGCAGCCGCTGAATTTGTACATACAAAATATCAATTATCCTACGATCCAGCATCTGAGGTTATTGTGACAATTGGAGCAAGTCAAGCCATTGACATTGCGATGCGAACGATTTTAGAAGAAGATTCAGAGGTAATTTTACCGGGACCTGTCTACCCAGGATACGAACCTCTCATTAAATTAAACGGTGCTATTCCCGTACATATTGATACAACGCAAACTGGCTTTCGTCTAACTGCCGATTTAATTGAACAACACTTAACAGATAAAACAAGATGTATTATTTTGCCTTACCCTTCAAACCCAACCGGAGTAACACTGTCTAAAGAAGAGCTTCAAGAAATCGCTGCTTTGTTAAAAGATAAAGATATTTTTGTCTTATCGGACGAAATTTATAGTGAACTTGTATTTGAAGGTAATCATCATTCCATTGCAGCAATCCCTGCTATGCGTGATAAAACCATTGTGGTAAATGGTGTATCTAAGTCTCATTCGATGACAGGTTGGCGAATTGGATTATTATTTGCGCCTGCATACTTAACGAAGCACATCTTAAAAGTGCACCAATACAACGTAAGTTGCGCATCATCCATTTCACAAGCTGCTGCTCTTAACGCTTTAACAGTTGGTAAAAATGACGCTGTAGATATGAAAAAAGAATATGAAAGACGATTGAATTATGTATACGAGCGCCTTGTTAAAATGGGATTTGACGTAGAAAAACCTAACGGTGCTTTTTATATTTTCCCATCTATTCAAGCTCTTAACATGTCGTCGTTTGACTTTGCTCTTGAATTAGTAAAAGAAGCAGGCGTAGCTCTTGTTCCTGGTAGTGCATTTTCAGACCTAGGTGAAGGTTATGTTAGACTTTCTTACGCTTATTCAATGGAGACATTGGTTGAAGCAATGGACCGTATGGAAACTTATTTGCAAACAAAAAAGTAACTATTTCACTACCCCATCGTGTATGATAAACACAACTTAAAAACTCACAATATAAACAGACTCCCTCCCCTTTATGAGAGAGTCTGTTTAATTTCTTCTTTTAACGCCTCTGTAAACTTTACCCCTGCATACTCCAGCTGCTTTTCACCTCCCAATTTATTCTCAAATGATTTTTCACATGTCTCTATCTAACAAAAAACAGCGTCTTAGAACGCTGTTTTTTCATGTCGTTTTATATTCAGTGCTCAAAGAGAGCGCTTATTTTTTATATAGCTTATATAAAGCCTGCGTTCCGCTGTTTTGTTCCCCTTGTGCAGCTAGCTGTTCATAGAGTTGATTTGCAAGAGCTAACCCTGGTGTTTCCATTCCCAGCTCGTTTGCTTCTTTTAAAGCAATCTGCATGTCTTTTATAAAATGCTTAATGTAAAACCCCGGTTCAAAATCTCCTTTTATCATACGCGGAGCTAAATTGCTCAAAGACCAGCTGCCCGCTGCTCCTGCAGAAATTGAGCTTAATACGTGCTCTGGATCAAGCCCTGCTTTTTCAGCATAAACAAGCGCTTCCGCAACGCCCATCATATTGGAAGCGATGGTAATTTGGTTACACATTTTTGTATGCTGACCTGCTCCTGCATCACCTTGTAAAATAACGTTTGTTCCCAAAAGCGAAAAGATATCTTTACACGCTTCAAACGCTTCCTTGTCTCCTCCGACCATAATCGTTAATGTTCCGTTTTTAGCCCCAACATCCCCACCAGATACAGGCGCATCTAACGCATGAATCTTTTGTTCTTTCGCTTGTTGGTATATTTCAATAGCTAAGCTTGGTTCCGAAGTGGTCATATCAATAACATATGAATCAGCTTTGGCGTTATGTAAAATTCCTTCTTTGCCAAAATAAATTTCTCTCACATCAGCCGGATAACCTACCATGGTAATAATGATGTCCGAGTCAGCCGCCACGACCGCTGGGCTTTCATTCCACACAGCTCCTTTAGCAATAACCTCTTTTGCTTTTTCTTTTGTACGCGTATATACGTTTACCGGATAGCCTGCCTCTAGTAAATGTACAATCATGCTGCTTCCCATAACACCACTACCAATAAATCCAATTTTCATAACGTCTCCTCTTTTCTTTTCAAGTTCAATGTTTGTGATGACAACCCGTTAGGCATACTAAAGCATATATCTTGACGTACATCCTATAAACAGGATAGAATGTGCATCGATTCCATTGTTTTCATATTTATTTTATTGGAGGTTTTTAATATGTCTAAAGGTTTTTTTGATGTTGTAAGCGAGCGTACATCGATTCGCCACTATGATACATCTGTAAAATTAAGTAAAGAAGAGTTAACCGAGTTACTAGACACAACAGTTAAATCCCCTTCTGCATGGAACTTACAGCACTGGCACTTTGTTGTTATTACAGACGAAGCTGCAAGAGAGCGCTTGCTTCCAATTGCATACAATCAAAAGCAAATTGTTGAAGCAGGTGCAGTTATTGCAGTCTTAGGTGATTTAGAAGCCAACAAAAACACAGACGCTGTATATAACCCATTAGTTGACGCTGGTCATATGACTGCGGAAGTAAAAGACATTTTAGCTGGTCAAATTAATGGCGCTTATAAAAATGCAACGTTTGCACGTGATGCAGCATTCACAAACGCTTCTTTAGCTGCGATGACTTTCATGCTAGCTGCAAAAGCAAAAGGTTATGATACATGCTCAATGGGAGGCTTTAATGCTCAAAAATTCGTTGAAGAATTTAAAATTGAAGACCGCTACATCCCAGTAATGTTAATCTCTGTTGGTAAAGCTGCAAAACCTGCTCATGCTAGTGATCGTTTACCATTAGACCAAGTGACAACATGGATTTAATAAATAATAGAAAACACGCAAACACATCGTTTGCGTGTTTTCTATTAAATGGACTTCACTAACCCACCATCTACTAAAAAGGATTGCCCTGTCATATAAGAATTTGCGCCTGAAGCAATAAACGTCACGACTTTGGCAAATTCCTCAGGGTTCCCATAGCGCCCAAGAGCAATTTGACTTTCCATTTTTGTTTGTACTTCCTCTTTCGTTATCCCTAACTTGTTAGCCCGAATTGAATCCAATTCTCCCACTCGATCCGTTGCAATCCTTCCTGGAGCAACTGTATTAATTAAAATACCATAAGCTGCTAACTCTTCAGCGAGCGTTTTAGTTAAACCAACAATTCCTGTTCGAAACGTATTTGACAAAACAAGACCAGGTATTGGCTCTTTAATGGAAGACGAAGCGATATTAATTATTTTCCCACCGCTTTTCTTCATAACAGGAACTACCGTTCGAGTCATTCGAATAAAGCTCATTAAATTATTTTCAAAGGCCGTGTACCAGTCTTCATCGGTCATTTCTAAAAAGCTTCCTGCCTTAGGTCCGCCCGCATTGTTTACTAAAATATCAATTGTGCCGAACGCTTCTTCCGTAAACCGAACAGCTTGTTCAATATCCTGTAAACTCGCTACGTCCGCTTTGATGTATTGCACATTATGTAATTCTATTTTCTTTAATTCATCTACTACGCTTTGAAGCTTGTCTTCAGAACGACTCGCAATTACAACGTTCGCACCTTCTTTAGCAAGCTGTGTTGCGATCGCTTTACCAAGACCTTGACTCGCTGCAAAAACTAAGGCTGTTTTCTCTTTTAAATGTAATTCCACTTTGACACCGCCCACCTTCTATTAACTATCTGAATCTTTTTAATAGTATCATAAAATTTGGAGGTTGCTCAAATATTTCAACCCAAAAAAGAGCACCTCTACGATGCTCTTTTACTGTACCTCTTCTAGCGTCCATTCTGCTTCTTTTTTATTAAAAATCAAATAAGCCCTTAATTTACTCTCTTCTTGATTATTAAAACGCTCGTTGTACATATCCTCCATATCCGTGAATCGACCAATTGTATAGACTGGAATATGCAAATCTTTACGTGACTGAGCTTGCTGTTCAAAATCAAAAAGCAATCCGTCTTGCGTCAACATTAAAAGCGTATTAGCTAATACAAGTGGTAAAGCAGGATATTCAGATTTTTTTCGTCGAAACCCAAAACCTTTTTGCTTCAAAGAAGATGCTTTCAAAGGAATAACGCGGCTTATCATATGCTTGATATCATATATATCTCGGTAATACGTTTTATTATAGTAACCATCTTCGCCAGCTAAATAAACAAACTGGTTGCTTAATTTATTCATAAAGGGTGAATGTAACGGTTGTTTCATATGCCCTAAATATAAGAGAGAAGCAACATCTTGTGGCTCCAATAAATCAAGTGAAGACACATCATCTACATCTATCCAACAAAAATCACCGTAATCCGATACATCGTCGTCGACTAATAAAGAAACCTGTTCCTCTTCAAGATAGTCCATATGAGTAGAATAATGGTAATCGCTATCTTCAAATTGATGTTTTAATAACAAAAGGTTCGTGAGAGGACTACGTAATGACTGATAGAACTCTTTAAACGTAATGCCATGCGTGACAAAGCACTTCTCATTTACATTTCCATTTATATAAACGACATCTTTCATTCCTTCTGCTTTACTCAACCTTACTAACCACCTTACCAATTCATTTCAAAGAGTAAATATGTTCCTTCAATTCATTTATTATATCTCTAAAATAAAGAAGGTGTAAATATATATATGCAGTAATTTTTCTGAGAATTTTCCACTTTACTCATTAAAAATTTCTGCATATGATGCTACAATATTCCATAGCCTAAAAACAAATTTTAATTGGAGTGAATGCTTTCATGGATGTACGTCATCTACATTATTTTACTGAGGTTGCTAAGCATAAAAATTTCACGCGTGCTTCAGAAGCTTTACATATCTCACAACCTTCACTAAGTAAGATGGTGAAATCTTTAGAAGAAGAACTTGGAACCCCATTGTTAGATCGTTCCTTTAAAAAAGTAGAATTAACCGATGCCGGAACAATTGTGTATGAACAGGCTGAAAGTATTATTGCTTCTCTACGTGACTTATCAAACTCTTTGTATGACTTAATGCACTTAAAGCGAGGAACCATAAAAATTGGCATCCCCCCTATTATTGGCACATTGTTCTTTCCACCTATTATTAAATCATTTCGAGAGCAATACCCTGACGTCCAAATTCAAATGATTGAGTATGGAGCAAAAAAGATGGAGAAAATCGTAGAACAAGGGGACGTGGACGTGGGAGTTGTGCTACTCCCAGTAAACGAGGACATGTTTTCTTTTACCCCTTTAGCAAAAGAAACTTTGCAGCTCATTGTTCATAAAAACCACTCACTTGCTCGCCATAAAAGCATTTCATTACAAGAATTAAAAAACGAAACCTTTATTTCATTTCACGAAGACTTTACTATGCATGAAATGGTTTATAATGAATGTTTAAAAAGCGGCTTTGAGCCTACCATTGGTTATAAAAGCTCACAGTGGGATTTTATTAGCGAGATGGTTGCTGCTAACTTAGGAATTGCGCTGTTCCCGTATTCTTTGTGTGAGAAAATTGATTTGGAACAGCTTAAAGTTATTGAATTAGAAAACGGAATTCCTTGGGAACTAGCTCTTATTACAAAACAAGATCGCTATATTTCATACGCAACTCAAGCTTTTATCGATCATATTAAACAAACCGTATAACCTCATGTTCCGTAAGCTAAATTTTTGAAAAAATAGAAATACAAGAAGTATAATAAAAGGTACTACGTAATGGATCAAAAACGAGGTGAACCAATTGAGCCAGCTGAATAAAGAATTTAATTGTGAAAAAGAATTAACGCTTGCTATCATCGGCGGAAAGTGGAAAATGCTCATTTTATGGCACTTAGGTCATGAAGGGACAAAGCGGTTTGGTGAATTAAAAGCCTTAATTCCTGATATCACCCCTCGTATGCTGGCAAATCAGCTGCGAGAGCTAGAAGACGATGTAATCGTCCATCGAGAGGTATACCCTGTCGTTCCTCCAAAGGTTGAATATTCGTTAACTGAGCATGGTCAAAGCCTGATGCCAATATTGACAGCTATGTACAGCTGGGGAGAAAACTACCGGGACACTGTACTAGTGAATCAACAAAACAGTGCAGCAGTCAATAAATAAACGTCATAAACTAATTTGTTAGAGATGATGCATTAGGTATCATCTCTATTTTTTTAATTAAATAAAGCGGTTACATAATTGTTGCCACCAAAAGTATACTTCCGTATACTATCAAATTCCATAGTATTTGTGTAAAAAGTGCGTACTTTTAACAACAAATAAAACCAGGTACACTACCTTTACACCTGTTGCTTTGTTACACAACGGTGAATAGATAGAATTTCTAAGGAGTGGAGAAAGCATGGAATTACAATTAGCATTAGACTTGGTAAACATCCCTGAAGCAAAAGAAGTTATTAAAGAAGTCCAAGATCATATTGATATCGTAGAAATCGGGACACCTGTTGTCATTAATGAGGGCTTACGCGCTGTGAAAGAAGTTAAAGAAGCATTTCCAAATTTAAAAGTATTAGCTGATCTTAAAATTATGGACGCTGCTGGTTACGAAGTACAGCAAGCATCAAAAGCTGGCGCTGACATTGTGACAATTCTAGGTGTTGCTGAAGATATGTCAATTAAAGGCGCCGTGGAAGAAGCGAAAAAACAAAACAAAAAAATTCTTGTCGATATGATTGGCATTAAAGATATTAAAAGTCGTGCTCAAGAACTAGATGAGCTTGGCGTTGATTATATTTGTGTTCACACTGGCTACGATTTACAAGCCGTGGGGCAAAATTCCTTTGAAGACTTAGTAACGATTAAGAGCGTTGTAAAAAATGCAAAGACGGCAATTGCTGGTGGTATTAAATTAGAAACGTTACCAGAGGTCGTGAAAGTTCAACCAGATCTCGTTATTGTCGGCGGTGGTATTACAGGGCAAGATGATAAGAAAGCGACAGCTGCTAAAATGAAAGAACTTATTTCAAACTGAGGCACGAACCGTGAATATTAACAGCCATTTACGTCAAATTGTAGACGAGTTGACGCAGACTACCGTTCACATTTCAGATAATGAAGCGGAGCAGCTTGTTAATTCTATCATTGAAGCAAAGCGCGTTTTCGTGACGGGTTCCGGCCGTTCAGGTCTAATGGGAAAATCATTTGCCATGAGAATGATGCACATGGGCATTGATGCTTATGTTATCGGTGAAACCATTACGTCAACATTTACTAAAGATGACCTGCTCATTTTAGGGTCTGGTTCTGGTGAAACAAAAACGCTTATTCCAGTCGCGGAAAAGGCAAAAGAAATTGGAGGCAAAGTCAGCGTTGTAACTATTTCTCCCGAATCAACGCTTGGAATGTTAGCTGACTTTACCATCAAGCTCCCTGGAGCAAAAAAAGACCAAACAAATAGTGACTATCAAACTGTTCAGCCGATGGGATCTCTATTTGAACAAACGCTCTTGCTTTTTTACGATGCGCTTATTCTAAGGTTTATGGAAAAGAAAGACTTAGATACGCACAAAATGTACGGTAAACATGCTAATTTAGAATAGCGAAAACTGTATTTCAAAAAGTGGGGTACCTTTATCCTTAACCTAAAAAAATCACTCTTAAAGAGTGATTTTTTTAGATTAACAGGTACATAAGAGCTTATAAATGTTGATTCACATTAATAACTTCAACTGAATATTTGTTTAATTCTTTTTGTAAATTTAGTGGAAGATCTTCATTAGTAATCAGTACGTCAATTAATTCTAGTTCACAAACTTTTTGAAAAAATAGTTTATTAAATTTACTTGAATCTGCTAGCAAAATCGTTTGCTGAGAGCGTCTAATCATTTCTTTAAGAAGAAGTCCTTCTTCTTCTATTGAAGTTGATAAGCCTTCTTCAGAAATTCCACAAGTACCAATTATGCACTTATCTACCTTATATTCTTGAATACCTTTAATAGCTTTTGATCCGTAGATAGCTTGATGCTGAGAGTTTAAGGTTCCTCCCAATATATTTACTTTAATCTTTTCTTTTCCCACTAATTCGTTTACCACATTTATCGAATTGGTAATTATAGTATGGCTATGGGTTTTCATATGTTTAGCAGCAAACTGTACAGTAGTAGAAGCATCCAGTATCAAGCTCTCTCCATCATTCAGTAAAGACGCCGCATATTCACCGATTTTGTCTTTAATCGTTGAAGACATACTTAGCCTTTCTTTGTAATCATATAGTTCATTAGAGTAGGATCGTTTTTTAGCTCCTCCTCTTATTCTTACCACTTTCCCCAACTCTTCTAGCTTAATCAAATACCTGCGTGCTGTATCTTTCGATACAGCATTTATTTCACATATCGTTTCTATCGTAATTCGTTCATGCTTTTCTAAATACAAAAGAATAGCCTCTAATCGCTCATCTTGTAACATAACTTCACCTCATGAGTCCAATTATATATTTTACTTGAACTTGTTACAACAGAAGGATAAAGCGTGACAATTCACCCTTAATCTAGCTGTGCAGAGTGATCGTCCGCTTCTTCTACTTTCAATTTTTTTCGATATATAATTTTAGACAATGTAATGCTTGCTTCATATAAAAGCAAAAGTGGAATTGTTACAAGAATGTCAGATAGAAAGTCTGGTGGTGTTATAATAATCGACACAACAATCAATAAAAAATAAGCGTATTTTCTAAACTTTTGCAAGCGATGAGGGTTAATAACTCCTATGCTAGTCAAAAACATGATAACGGCTGGCAATTCAAATAAGAAACCAAAGGGTAATGTCATATGAAGCAAAAATCGGAAGTATTTCTCCGTAGTAAAAAAAGTCGCAAACATTTCATCTGATAATGACATTAAAAATGTCAATACCATGGGAGATAGAATAAAATACCCGAAGCTAATTCCTCCCAAAAACAAAAGGCATAAGGCGGGTATATACGCCAAAGCAATTTTTCTTTCTTTCTTTGTTAATGCTGGCTTTACAAAAAGCCATAGCTGGTAAGCTGCAAATGGAAGCGTAGCTGTGATTGCCACAACTGTAGCGATGGTTAGATAAACCATTAATATATCTGTTGGTCCTAACAAAGCAAGCTTAAAAGGTAAATCGCTTACCAAAAGATGATAAATATCTTGAACATACAAAAAAGCTCCAAGTACAAAAATGATAAAAAAGATGACAGTAATAATAATTCTCTTTCTTAATTCTTCAAGGTGTTGAATTAAACTCATGTTTTGTTTTTCAAGCATGTTCCTCTCACTCCGTAAAAAAAGAAAGTGTAAGACAATACGTCTACACCTTCCTTTCATTTTGTTTTACTTTACTTCTTTCTCTTTTTTCTCGTTGTCTTCCCCTACTAAATCTCGAGCAGATTTTTTAAACTCACGCAGAGTTGATCCAAAAGCCTTTCCTATTTCAGGAAGTTTTGAAGGTCCAAAAACAATAAGAGCAATAACTAGAATAATAACTAAACCTGGCATTCCGATATTTTGAAGCATATTATCCCTCCCTCACGCGTAGCGCAATTCTATTTCTTTTTATAACTAAGCTCACCAGATGATAGTACACCTTTATGAAGAACAGCGGCGCGCTTCGGCAAGCGTGCTACAGCCTCTGCTGAACAGCTTGCAGGAACAAGCACTACTGAAGCTTCATCTCCTACTTTCGGCCAAACTTGCTTTCCTTCTTTATTCAACGGTGTAATACCTCCCGTTGCAAGTGAAAGTGCTTGAGATAACTGCTCTTCATAAGACCACCCATATAAACCAGCGGCAAGATGCACTTTCTCAAGTGTGTCTCCAATTCCAAGAGAAGACCATGGGTCCATAATGCTGTCATTCCCAAGCATTACGTTTACATTTCGTTGCTGTAGGATTGGAATAGGCATAGTGTTTTTTCCGATTGGAATGGTTGAAGCAATAGAAATTCCTAAAGAAGCTAAACGACTCGCCATTTCGTGAGCTTGACTTTCACTTAGTGAAGCAAGTGAAAAAGCATGGCTAATTGTTACTTTTCCTTGAAGCCCTGCTTCTTCCGTTAAATCCGCAAGGCGATTTACTGATTTTATACCTGTTTCTCCACCTTCATGCAGATGGATGTCAATCCCTGCATTGCTATCAACGGCAATCTGCACCATTGTCTGCAAAGATTTTTCCATATTTCCATCAACTAGCGTAGGATCTAGGCCTCCAACATGAGTAGCGCCTAACTTCATTGCTTCACGCATCAGCGACTCAGATTCTGAAAGAAGAAGTCCATGCTGTGGAAAAGCAACGATTTCATGTGAAATTTTATCTGAATAATTCGCTAAAGCTTTTTGCAACTCTTCAAGGTTGCGAAGGCCTACAGTTGGGTCTACGTTGCAGTGACTTCTAACATAGGTAGAGCCAAAGCCCGCAATCAGTTCAATCAGCTTTTCTGCTCTTTCTTGAGCAGTTGGCAGCAACTCTAAAAGCAGTGTTTTTTCGGCTTCAATAATGTCAAAAATATTTTTTCTGCGTACTGCTCCTCGCCATGGCCCTCCATAAAAAGTTTTATCCAAGTGAATATGCATATCTTTAAACCCTGGAAGTAAAAGAAGACCTTTGGCATCATAACAATCTAAGTCTTTTCGATAGGATTCTTTAAGATCTAATATTTTTGATATCGTTCCTTTTGTTATTTCTAAGTTACGTATGACAGAACGAGTCGCTACTATGTATCCATTTTCGTACTCATATCCGCTTTCTAAGCGAACATTTAATAGCATGAAGGTATCACCTTTTTTGGGACTCTTCTGTGGCTTTTCTTTATCCGGTTTTTTAGCTTCTACATATTCGCCGCTACCGTCCATAAAAAGTCCCATCGCCCCAGACACCCCTAAAACAGCTGAAGCTCCTCCAATTTTTGAAGCATGACTAATAAAACGCCTGCGTGAAAATTCTTTGCCTTGTTTCTCCACTCTTGCATCCACCCTTTCTTAAGATCAAAAAAGATTTAAAAATTAAAAAATTCTACACAAACTAACTATTCAGATAACTTTAACCCTATTATTTTATTTGATAAGGAAACTTATCTGTTAGTAGATGATAGTAATCATTATAAGTAATAATAAGTTTTTAATCAATACAAATTAATTTATAATAAGTTATATTAAGTTTTTTTAAGTTTTATAGAGCGAATAGAAGCTAAAAATCGAAAAAATAAGCTCCTTAGTGTGTAACTCTTTTTTTAAAATTATTAATAGAATTAAGAATTACAATAAAGTAGATAATGACCTATTCGTTCGATAGAAAGAAGGAGAAAGCGTGAATAAATTATCTTCATCAACAACTATATTGGCTTCTGTTCAATGGTTTTTCTTTATTTTTGCGAATACAGTTGTCGTTCCAATATCAATTGGAGATGCGTTTCAATTAAGTTCTGATCAAATAATTATGACTATCCGCTGTTCATTCTTTTTCACAGGGGTTGCTTGTATAGTACAAGGATTGATTGGTCACCGATATCCTTTATTAGAAGGTCATTCAGGTATGTGGTGGGGACTTATCTTAAGCTTATGTGCTTCTGCTCCTTCAGTGGGTATGACATATACAGAACTTGGAGGTAGTCTTGCATTAGGAATTGTTCTTGCTGGCTTAATAACGATATTAATAGGGACACTGAATCTTGTGCCGCTTCTTCAAAAAATCTTTACACCAATGGTGATGAACGTATATTTATTTTTACTAGCTATTCAGCTTATTTTAATCTTTTTTAAAGGAATGCTAGAATTAAAACCAAACGGGACACTTGACATACCTGTAAGTCTCTTCTCTATAGGACTGGTTATACTAGTAAGCTCCATTAGTATTAAAGGAAAAGGAATTATCAGTAACTTTGCAATTTTAATAGGAATGATTGTAGGCTGGGTATTGTATGTATGGTTATTTCCCAGCAGCTATTCTATTAACTCTTCAACATTCCACTTTTCGTTTTTTCCATGGGGAAAGCCTCAGCTACAGATAGGTATAGTTATTACTGCTTGTTTAGCTGGTATAATGAACGCCACTAATACTATTGCATCACTCAAAGCATCTGAAAAGTTACATGGAGTAAAGGCACAAAGCAAACAATATCGTTCTTCCTTTACCATTACTGGGTTCTTTACTTGTCTAGGTGCTGTGGTAGGTCTTGTTCCTTATGCACCCTTTACATCTACTATTGGTTTTTTAGAGAGTACAAAACTTTTAAGTAAGAGGCCATTTATCATCAGCGGAGGGTTCTTTGCTTTACTTGGACTAATTCCTCCTTTAAGCTCTTTTTTTGCTACTCTACCGGTAACAGTGGGAAACGCTGTATTATTCGTAGCGTATTTACAACTCTTTGGAACGGCATTGCGAAGTATACAGGGATATACATTTAATTCAAAAGCCATCTATCGAATTGCTCTTCCAGCTTTAATAGGGATATCGTTGATGAACTTGTCACCTCAAGTTTTTAAAAGCATTCCCTTTTATATTCGTCCACTAATCAGCAACGGATTATTAATGGGTATCCTAATATCTATTCTGTTAGAAAGATTAATCAAATGGCCTAAATACGAATAGCATCATTAAAGGTCGCCAATTTTTTAAATTCACCAGTATTTCAAAAAATCTATGTAGCTTTTAAAAAACTGATCTCGACATCAAATGAGATCAGTTTTTTATTTATATGCATTTCCTCGCTCTCATCCATACACCTTGTTTAGACATATATTAGCTTTCTCATGCTCTTTAACTATAGTTAAAAGGCATAGTAATTATAGTTATTATATATTTCACGTTATAGCTAAATTTAGGTAAGATATGTTTGTAGCATTCATCTTCTCAATTTATACCTCATCGGTATAAGCCAAAAATACTTTCTTTTTCCCCTCAATAGAGTCGCCAATTAGGCGGCTCTATTATTATGAACAAGCTAAAGGAGGAACATCATAGTGAAGGTTTTAACATTATTTGTTCAAGTTCTTTTTTTCATATTAATCTTTTTTGTTGGTCAACAGATTTCTCAATGGTTAAACCTTCCGATTCCAGGAAGCATTGTTGGATTTGGATTGCTGTTTCTGTTGCTTCATTTAAAAATCATTAAATTAAATTGGGTAGAGCGCGCAGGTAATTTGCTTGTCGGTGAACTATTACTTTTCTTTATTCCAGCTGTTGTCGGTCTAATGAATTATGGAGATGTACTTAAATCATTTGGACTTCAAATTTTAATTATTATTACGATAAGTACCATTGTAGTTATGGCGCTTACTGGAATGATGGCTGAATCTATTTCTAAACGCAAGGAGGTGTCAAACGAATGACTTGGTTAACAGCTTTAGCATTTCCACTTACGCTCGTTGTCTACACGCTTTCGAAATGGCTTTATAAGAAATATAAAACCATTTTGGTTTCGCCTATTTTACTAGCTCCCTGCTTGCTCATCCTATTTTTATTACTCTCACATGGTTCATACGATCAGTATAAGCAAGGAGCAGATTTTATTAGCTACATGCTCGGTCCCGCTACGGTAGCATTTGCTGTGCCGATGTATAAGTATTTTCATCTTCTAAAAAAGCATCGTATAGAAATTGCGGTAAGCGTAGCAACTGGAACTCTTGTAGCAATGATATCTTCCATGGTTTTAGCAGGCCTCTTTCATATGCAAGCTACGCTTGTTCAAAGTATTATTCCACGTTCTGTGACTATTCCTATTGCTATTAACGTATCAGAAACGCTTGGAGGAGATCCGAATATTACAATTTTATTCGTTGTGCTGTCAGGCATTATTGGAACGTTTATTGCGCCTACCCTTATCAAACACCTTGCCCTTCATTCTTCACTAGCTAAAGGCTTACTTTTAGGAGTTGCGTCTCACGGTACAGGCACGGCTCGTGCATTCGAGTTTGGTAAGATTGAAGGTACATTCTCCAGCTTAGGAATGATTGTAGCAGCGCTTTTAACGATTGTGTTTGCAAATATCTTCTTACCACTCCTCTTCTGAGAAAAAGAAGGAACATAAGTATTTCACTCAATGATTTATCCGAGGCATCGCGCGTTAAAAACTGTCGATTCCTCGGATATTTTTGTTAGTTTGTAAGATACTTTTAGAGAAACAGTGGAATGAAGGAGTGTCTGTGGCGTAATGGAACAAACTTACTCTGACCACCTAATACTGTTGAAGAAGTTATGATTTGTTTTTGAGAAGGAAGCATTGAGGTATTTCCCCCCTGGTTATTCATTGTTAATCTAAAAAAAGATGCTCTAGTGACTAGAGCATCTTTTTTTTAGATATGGAATTTTGATTTTACAAATTCAATTACTTCTTCAGTAGAAGACATTGATAAAATCTCATCTAAGTGTGGTTCAATATCCGCTTTTGATAACTGACGGATTTGAGAACGTGCTTTTAAAATAGATGTTGCGCTCATTGAGAACTCATCTAAGCCTAAGCCTAAAAGAATTGGAATTGCGATTTCATCTCCAGCCATTTCTCCACACATACCAACCCACTTGCCTTCTTTATGAGCCGCTTTAATAACCATGTTTACTAAGCGTAAGATTGCTGGGTTATAAGGTTGATATAAGTAAGATACGCGCTCATTCATGCGGTCAGCAGCAAGCGTGTATTGAATTAAATCATTTGTTCCAATTGAGAAGAAGTCTACTTCTTTTGCAAATAAATCTGCGATAACTGCTGAAGAAGGAATTTCAACCATCATACCTACTTCAATGCTATCAGAAACGCTAACGCCCTCTGCTTCAAGCTTTGCTTTTTCTTCTAATAGAATTGCTTTTGCTTGGCGGAACTCGTCAACTGTTGCAATCATTGGGAACATGATTTTTAAGTTTCCATATACGCTAGCACGTAATAACGCACGAAGCTGCGTGCGGAACATATCTTGCATTTCTAAGCATAGACGGATTGCACGGAAACCTAGGAATGGGTTCATTTCTTTAGGTAGGTTCAGATAAGGAAGCTCTTTATCTCCACCGATATCTAAAGTACGAACAACAACAGGCTTGCCTTCCATACGCTCTAATACCGTTTTGTATGATGTGAATTGTTCTTCCTCTGTTGGAAGCTCTTCACGCCCCATGTATAAGAACTCCGTACGGTAAAGACCAACGCCTTCACCACCGTTTTCTAATACACCTTTAACATCTTCAGGCGTTCCAATATTAGCAGCAAGTTCTACGTGGTGGTTATCAGCTGAAACTGTTTTTTCATTTACAAGCTTTGCCCACTCAGCTTTTTGTGCTGCATATTCTTCTGCCTTTTTCTCATACGCTTTAACCGTTTCTTCTGATGGGTTAACAATAACGTTTCCATCAAGACCATCAACGATTACAAGTGTACCGTTTTCAATGTCTTCCATAACTGTTTTTGTTCCAACAACAGCTGGAATTTCCATTGAACGTGCCATGATTGCAGAGTGAGACGTACGGCCTCCAATGTCAGTTGTAAACCCTTTTACAAATTTACGATTTAACTGAGCCGTATCAGATGGCGTTAAATCTTCTGCAATAATAACAACTTCCTCAGAAATCATGCTTGGGTTTGAAACGTTTACACCTAAAAGATGTGCTAGTACACGTTTTGTTACGTCACGAATATCTGCTGCACGCTCTTTCATGTACTCATTGTCCATTGACTCAAACATGTTGATGAACATCGCTGCAACTTCGTCTAGTGCGACTTCAGCATTCACGCTTTCACCTGTAATTTTATCTTTAATCGGATTGATTAATTCCGGATCGCTTAACACTAATAAATGTGCTGCAAAGATTTCAGCTTTATCTTCGCCAAGCTCTTTACGCGCATGTTCTTTAATCGCTTCAAGCTCTGATCGAGATGTTGCAAGCGCTGCTTCTAAGCGAGCTACTTCAGCTTCAACGTCTGAAACGGATTTCTTTTCAACGGTTAATTCTGGATTTTCTAGACGAAATGCTTTAGCAATAGCAATGCCGCTAGAAGCGGCAATGCCTTGAATTTCCACTGTCATTATTCGCCTAATCCTTCTTTTTTCATTGTATCTTCAAGAGCTGCAAGTGCATCAGCTTCGTCTGAACCTTCAGCAGAAATTGTGATTGTAGCTCCTTTTTGGATACCTAAAGACATAACGCCCATGATTGATTTTAGGTTTACAGTTTTACCGTTGAACTCTAAGTTGATATCAGAATCGAATTTGCTAGCTGCTTGTACTAAAGTTGTTGCTGGACGTGCGTGAATTCCTGAGTCTGCTGTTACTGTAAATGTTTTTTGTGCCATGTTAAATCAATCTCCTTTTTACTTTGAAATAGTAATAATATTTTGTTCTTGCAGTGAAACTTCGCCTTGCTTTAAGATTTCTACCTTCTCATCTGCTTGTAAGTTTGTAAAGATGACAGGTGTAATCGTAGATGGTGCATTTGATTTTACAAAATCTAAGTCAACTTGTAATAATGGTTGGCCTTGCTTCACTTCGTCACCTTGAGCAACAAGTGCATCAAACCCTTCACCTTTTAAGTTAACCGTGTCAATTCCAAAGTGAATTAGAATTTCTTGCCCAGTCGTTGATTCAATTCCTAAAGCATGCTTCGTCGGGAATAAGTTTACTACCTTTCCATCCACTGGCGCAACTACTGTGCCCGTTTTCGGAATAATCGCAAAACCATCACCCATTAATTTTTGTGAGAATACTTGGTCCGGTACCTCTGATAGCGGAACTAATTCTCCTTCAATTGGTGAAACAATGTCTCCACCGTTTGTGCTTACCGCAGCTTTCGGTGCTTCTTCTACAGCTTTTGGCTGTTCTTTTGGTGCAACAGGCGTTTTTCCATCCATAATGTCTTTAATCTGACTCTTTAACGTATCAGACTTAGGACCAAAGATTGCTTGAATATTGTTACCTACTTCTAGGACACCAGAAGCTCCTAGTTTTTTCAAACGCTCTTTATCAACGCTCTTAACATCGTCAACTGATACACGTAAACGAGTAATACATGCATCTAAGTGCGTAATATTTGGTTGACCACCTAATGCTTCTAGGATATTGCGTGGTAATTCGCCCGCTTCAACTTTATCACCATCTGCATCGTCCGCTTTTTCTTCACGACCTGGTGTGTTTAAATTAAACTTACGAATCGCAAAACGGAAACCAAAGTAGTAAATAACTGCTAGAACAAGACCAACTGGGATTACTAACCACCAATCTGTTCTATTTTGTAACACACCGAATAGGATGTAGTCAATAACCCCACCGGAGAATGTCATACCAATTTTAACATTTAAAATTTCCATGATCATAAACGATAGACCTGCAAACACTGCGTGAATTGCAAACAAAATTGGCGCTACGAATAAGAATGAGAACTCAAGTGGTTCTGTAATACCTGTTAAGAATGATGTTAATGCTGCCGAACCCATGATACCAGCTACATACTTCTTATTTTCAGGACGAGCTTCGTGATAAATAGCAAGCGCTGCTGCTGGTAAACCGAACATCATGAACGGATATTTACCAACTTGGAATGTACCTGCTGTTAATTCAGCACCATCTGCTAATTGTGCCATGAAGATACGTTGGTCTCCACGGAATACTTCACCAGCTTGGTTGACATAAGAACCAAATTCATACCAGAATGGTGAATAGAAAATATGGTGTAAGCCAAACGGAATTAGTGAACGTTCAATAACCCCGAAGATAAATGCTGATAGCGTTAAGTTCGCATCAATCATATTGTTTGAGAATGCATTCAGTGCATTTTGAATGATTGGCCATACTGCTACCATGATTAAACCAATGACAATTGATGATACCGCTGTTGCAATTGGTACAAAGCGCTTACCAGCAAAGAAACCTAAATATGGAGGCAGTTCGATGTTAAAGAAACGGTTGTACATAGCAGCTGCTAGCACCCCAATTATAATACCACCAAACACACCTGTTTGTAACGTTGGAATTCCTAACACACTTGCATATGCCGGATCTTCTAACAACTTAGCAAATTCAACTGGCTTTAAACCATCCAGCCCTTTTACTGTACCCATTGTTACGTTCATAATTAAATAACCAACAATCGCTGCAAGTCCGGCTACGCCTTCCCCTCCAGCTAATCCAATTGCTACCCCTACAGCAAATAGTAAAGGTAAGTTACCAAAAATAATGTCTCCAGCGTTGGACATAACATGAGCAATCATCTGGAACCAGTCAGCATTTAAAGCCGGTAATCTTTCAAGTAATGTTTCATTTTGAAAAGCAGTACCAAATCCAAGTAAGATACCTGCTGCCGGTAAAATCGCAACCGGTAGCATAAGTGCTTTTCCGACTTTTTGTAAGACGCCAAAAAGCTTTTTAAACATGGCGTTTTACCCCCTTTTTATATTTGTATTGTGCAACAAGATAATGTTTTGATACACATTCAGTTCAAACGCTTTCTTTTCAACTAAAAGATGCTGCTTGAAAACAACTGAGTATTTCATTAGTTTGTTCATGATTACGCTTTCTTACAACAAAAAAGGCATGGTGAAAATTGAAACACTAACAAAAGGATAAACCTATCCCTGTTCATGCGTTTCATTTCTCACTCATGCCTGATCGTATCAGTAACACGTATGAAATGATTTTATAAATCAGATTTTGTCATAAGTCGCTGCAGATGCATCGTTAAATAAACGGCTTCTGCTTCATAAACTGGTAAGTGTAGAGCTTGTTGCATAATTTTAATCACTTTCCATGAGACATTGTAACATAGAGGATATTCCTCTTTCAATAGTAAAGCAATTTTTTTTGGTTCTTCGATGACTTCACCTGTCTTCACCCTATCAATTGCAAAATGCAAGTGGCGAATTAGCCTCATATAATGAACAGATTCTTTGTTGACGTCTAGATTTAACGACTCTTCAATGACGTTAATAATCGTTTGAATAAGCTGCGAATCTTGATTTACTTCTAAGATGTTTTTTTCTGTTAACGCGCTGTGAATATGCAATGCAATAAATCCTACTTCTCCTATTGGCAGCTTTACTCCAACTTTTTCATAAATCATTGCTACAACTTCTTCAGCAATTTCAAATTCTTTTGGATAAAGAGCTTTTGTTTCAATTAAAAAAGGATTTTTCAAATCAAGGCCTTGTTGAAAACGCTTTACAGCAAATGCAATATGATCTGTCAGTCCAATGTGAATGTGCTCATTTAAAGGTTTAGATACACGAGCTTGAATATGCGTAATAATATCATTCATCATCTCAATTACATTTTCGTCAACTTGTAACAAAAGCTGCTTATATTGTTCCTGCTCTTCTTCGCTTTTAAGTAAAAACATCTTTTCTACAGCATCCGCATCTATTTCATCGCTTTTCTTTTTATTAAAACCGATGCCTTTGCCAATTAGAACAACCTCTTTATATGCATTGTGTGTAGCAATTAAAACATTGTTATTCAGTACCTTTTTTACAAAAAAGGACTCTCTCACGAATCCTTCACTCCCCTACTTGACTTCAATTACACGTTGTTTTATTGTACGAAAACAGGCAAAAGAACGTCAAATCTTTTGTTTTGTTTCATTTGACATTTATAGCTTAACGAAAGAGCCTCCTTTACAAAAAGTAAATTTTTTCCTTCATTAAATGTTTAATAAGCAAAAGCTTACATTTTTTTATACTAACTTCAAAATAATTTATTGTACGTACTATCTTAGTTCTTATTTCTTATAAACGCAATGAATTTTTTTGAATCAGTTCCATAACATGCATGGATAATAAATTGGTTATATTTAGCTGTAAATAAAATAACCACTATATCTAATAGAACAAAGAACCATAACGAATTCCATTCAGGTAATATAAGTATACCTGTGTATAGTAAAACGACATCAATTATTCGAAAAGTAAGCAAAAAGCAGATGAGCATGATAACAGAACGCTTCAAAACTCCCCAAGAATATAGAGCCGTTAAAATCCATACATAAAGCGTGTTAAAACTAAGTACATCTCGTGTTTCAGATTTAAACCAACCCACATGTATAGAGTGAGTTTTAAACATGGCGATTAAAAGTAGCATGAGCGTCGTATTAATCGCTAATAAGCTAAAGAATAAGGTTACTATATGAATCCATCGTTCAAATCGGTTAGACAGCCACGCGTACCATGTTTTTGCAATGACAAACCCAATTGTCATAAAAATGCCTGTGTAAATCGTTTTCCACCAATAATGCTTATAAACACCTAAAGAGAGAAATAACTCTTCAATTCCCATAAAGATAAAAGATATAAGTACAATATATCGAAACTTGAGCTGGTATGCTCCTATTAAAACAGCGATAACGGGAAATGCAAAGGCTTGTGATACCAACGACCCTAAAATATTATCAAGGTCTGTTTCATGTACAAAATTTGGATTATATTGATAGCTTTTAAATAGTACAAGAATAAAGTACTCCAACACGTACGCTAAACCAATCATAAAGAACAACAAGATGAATAGTTTTTTATCCTTTGTATTCCATAGAGTAAACACAAAGATCAGGACACTTGCGATAATCAAAACTAAAAACGGTATATAATGAGGCATGAAAGTCTCCCTTAACGTAAACTAGTTACTATATAGGGTAAAACTTTTCCTGTAAATTATACATTTGTAAATAGTTAAAAAAACGCTTGTTACAGTTCTAGACTGCAACAAGCGCTTTTATTACCCTTCAATCAAACGAGACAAATTCGCCATTTCGATAGCAGAAGCCGCTGCTTCCCACCCTTTGTTACCAGCTTTTGTTCCTGCACGTTCAATCGCTTGTTCAATTGTTTCTGTCGTTAGCACACCAAAGATAATTGGTACACCCGTTTGTAAACTTTGTGAAGCAACGCCTTTTGCCACTTCGTTACAAACATAATCAAAGTGTGGTGTTGCACCGCGAATAACTGTTCCTAACGTAATTACCGCATCATATTTTTTAGATTCTGCGAATTTTTTTGCAATTAGTGGAATTTCATATGCGCCAGGTACCCAAGCAATATCCACATCTTCTTCTGCTACTCCATGACGTTTTAGCGCGTCTTGTGCTCCACCTAACAATCGGCTTGTAATAAATTCATTAAAACGCCCCACTACAATTGCAACTTTTAATCCAGTACCAACTAAATTCCCCTCAAATACATGACTCATTTTCTATTCCTCCTAGGTTTTTTATGTTTTTATGTGTAAACAATTAAAAATGTAGTAAGTGACCAAGTTTCTTGGCTTTTGTATTTAAATACTTCTCATTTTCTGCTTCCTTTGGCATTTCAATTGGAAGACGTTCAACTACCTCAAGGTCATAACCTTTTAAACCGGTAATTTTACGCGGATTATTGGTTAAAAGCCTCATCTTTTTCACACCTAAATCCTTTAAGATTTGCGCACCGATTCCGTATTCACGAAGATCATCAGCAAACCCTAGTTTTTCATTAGCTTCAACCGTGTCATATCCTTGCTCTTGCAGTTCATATGCTTTTAATTTATTTATTAATCCAATTCCTCTTCCTTCTTGACGCATATACAGAAGAATTCCTGATTGTTCTTCTTCAATTTTTGACAGTGCGGCATGAAGCTGAGGTCCACAATCGCATCGCTTTGACCCAAAAATATCGCCAGTTAAACATTCAGAATGAACGCGAACAAGAACAGGTTCTTCAGGGTTAATGTCACCTTTAACAATAGCTACATGTTCTTTATTATCAATTTTATTTGTATATCCAATTGCTTTAAAGTTACCAAAAGCAGTTGGTAATTGAATTGCCACCTCGCGTTTTACAAGCTCATCATGCTTTCGACGATATGCAATGAGATCTTTAATCGTAATCATCTTTAAGTCAAATTGCTCTGCAATAACGGCAAGATCCGCTACGCGTGCCATAGTGCCATCTTCTTTCATGATTTCACAAATAACACCTGCTGGCTTACCTCCAGCAAGAAGCGCCAAGTCAACGGCAGCTTCTGTATGACCTGCACGTCGTAACACTCCTCCTTTTTTCGCAATTAAAGGAAAAACGTGACCTGGTCTACGAAAATCTGCAGCCTTAGCTGTATCATCAATTAACGCTTGAATGGTTGCAGAACGCTCATGAGCACTAATTCCTGTTGTCGTTGATACATGATCAACACTGACAGTAAAAGCGGTACCGTGCATATCTGTATTTGTTGTTACCATAGGATTAAGCTCTAGTTTAGCAGCTACTTCTTCCGTGATTGGTGTACAAATCAAGCCTCGACCATGCGTTGCCATGAAGTTAACAACTTCGGGAGTCGCTGTTTCAGCTAGTGAAATAAAATCTCCTTCGTTTTCTCGATCTTCATCGTCACATACGATGACAACTTTACCTTTTTTCAAATCATCAATTGCTTCTTCTACTGTATGAAACACGTTTCTCACCTCTCTTTTAATTTGTAAAGCCATGCTTTTCAAGTAAACTTTGCATACTGGAAGGTTTCGGTGCAGGAGCAGATGAAGGCTTCATCATCATTTCTTTAATATATTTTGCTAACATATCACATTCAATGTTCACAACATCTCCTCGTTCTTTTCTTCCAATAATCGTTTCTTTAGCAGTATGTGGAATTAAAGAGATTGTAAAAGAATGATCCGTAACGTTAAATATCGTTAAGCTTGTCCCATCAACAGTAACAGAGCCTTTTAACATCATATAGTGACGAAGACTAGGGTCTACCTTAATTTCGTAATATACCGCATTGCCTCTGCGCTCTTTACTCACAATTGTGCCAATACCATCAACATGACCGCTCACAAAATGACCACCAAACCGTCCATTTGCACTCATCGCTCGCTCTAAGTTAACCTTTGATCCCACTGTCAACAAGTGCAGCGTACTCGCTTTAATCGTTTCTGGCATCACATCAACTGTAAATCGATTAGCTGAGAATGACGTTACTGTCAGACATACACCATTGACTGCAATACTGTCTCCCAGCGAAACGTCCTGTAAGACAACACCTGCGTCAATAGTTAATACAATTGCTTCTTTTCCTTTGTTAATTTGTTTCACTTGACCAATTTCTTCAATAATTCCTGTAAACATTCTTTCACCTTCTTTCCCCATACAATGTACGCAAAAAGCCCCCTTCAACAAATGTCCAAGGGGGTTGTTTTAGAATCAGTGTATACAAAGCATCCACAAATAAGATAGCACTAATAGCCATCTCACTTTGCGACATGCTAAATAAGCAGTTGGATATAACGGTTTTCTAAAAAAGCCATTACGCTTATGTAATCGCTACACATCCACTGTGCTCCTGATCCTTCTCCCATCCAGACTTTTACTGTCGGCTCTAGATTTTAACTAGATCCACCGTTATCGAAAAATTCGAAAACGGGTCACGGGCTTAAAGGCATTGCCTTATCACCGCCGGTTGGGACTTACACCCGACCCCGAAGGATATTTATGTCGACACTATCTGTCGAATTTGTCCTTATTATAACAGAGGCTTCAAGAGTTGTCACACTTTTTAACACATTTTCATTTACCTGCAGAGTCACCTTTTTTCTTTTTTAATACAAAGCATAACCAAAAGCCCTAATCCAATATAACCAAATATTGGATAAAGAACCTTCAACAATTCTCCATATCCAACCTGTGCAACGAGAAAACACAGCGCAAAGATAAAGACAAATGCTCGCTGATTTGAAATTGGCAATATGGATTGGATTTGTCTAGCAATTCCAAATACATTTCCAATTAGTGTGGTAAAAATCTCACCAAAAACTACTAGTAAAAAGAGCCAATTAACGAAGACACCAATATGTTTTACGACTTCACTCATTGGAATATCCAAGTGGTATGCATATGGCAAGTTCGAAAGAGCTAAATGCGTAGCCACCATCATAAAAGTTAATCCGATACCACCTAAAACTGCACCGTTTTTAATGACTTTTCGATCTTTGACTTCACTCCCCAAAGGAACAAGAACAGCTTGTGCTAGTGCTAAATTAAGGGCTACATACAAAAAAGGGCTAATCAGCCAGTTCCACTCCCCTTGAAAATGAGCCGTTGATACTTGTAAAAATGAAAAGTGTGGGAAGTGTGGAATAAAGATTAAGATTGAAAAAGCAAGCATCATGGGCACTACAAGCGAATTAACAAGCAGTAGACCATTTATTCCTTTTGAAACGGATATGTATGCTAGCCCAATTGTCAGGAGCATTCCTACTTGAGGCCAAAGCCCAAGCTGCTCAGCTCCAATCGCTCCCGTACTTGCTAGCATAACCGATGTGACTCCAAATAGAATAATAACGGTAAAGCCATTGATAAGTTTCCCCATAAACGAACCGAATAAATGCGTATTTAATGCTTGATAAGACGTTGCATCAATTGATTGTGCAATGAGCATCATTTTTGCTCCTAACCAAATAAAGAACAGCCCACTAATTAAAATCCCAAATAAACCGATTGAGCCATATTGAGTAAAAAATTGCACAATTTCTTTCCCTGTTGCAAAGCCTGCTCCTACTACAGTGCCAATATAGGTAGCAGCTACTTGCAGCGTCAGCTTCCATTTCGTCAAGTCCTCCACCTCATTTTCTTTGAATCCACCACTTTTATTGTTTATACCAACGGATTTTATCGCGCAGAAAAGTAGCTTGTACTAAACTATATGAGAGGACAAAGTAAAAAAGACGAGTCTTTAAAGATGTAATCGCTTTATCTATCTGTTATAATCAAAGCGAATTTACTATCTAGTCATTTTGAAAAGGGTGAATATATGCAGTACGTACAATTAGCCGAAGACTTAAAATTCTCAAGAATTATTCATGGGTTATGGCGTTTAGCCGATTGGAATTTATCAACAAGCGATACGCAAACTCTCATTGAACAATGCTTAGAGAAAGGTATCACTACATTTGATCACGCAGATATTTATGGTGACTACAGCTGTGAAGGTTTATTTGGGCAAGCGTTAGCGCAAAAACCTTCTTTACGTGAATCCATGCAGCTTGTTACAAAATGTGGCATTAAACTAACGTCTGATAAATATCCAGAGCGTAAAATTAATTTTTATGATACAAGCAAACAACATATTATTAACAGCGCCAATCAGTCGCTCAAAAATTTAAATACGGATTATGTAGATGTTTTACTCATCCACCGTCCAGATCCTTTTATGAATCCACAAGAAGTTGCGGATGCGTTTATCCAGCTTAAAGAAGAAGGAAAAGTTCGTTACTTTGGAGTATCCAACTTTAAACGTTCACAGTTTGACTTACTCCAGTCATTTTTACCTTTTCCACTCATTACGAATCAAATTGAAATCTCGCCTACTTATTTAAATCATTTTGAAGAAGGCACAATTGAACAATGTCAGCAACATAAGATAGCACCGATGGCTTGGTCACCACTAGGCGGTGGATCCATCTTCACCGCTGAAGATGAGCGCTCTATTCGCGTACGAAACAAGCTAATCGAAATCGGCGAAGAAATTGGTGCAAAATCATTAGATCAAGTTGCCTATGCTTGGCTACTGGCTCATCCAGCTACTATTATGCCGATTGTGGGCTCTGGAAAGATGAATCGAATTGACGCTGCAATTGACGCGTTGGATTTAGAAATGAACCGCATGCAGTGGTTCCAAATTTTAGAAGCTTCTAAAGGACGACCTGTTGATTAATACTAGCTTCTTTTTTAACATGGAGACCTTAACAAATTAATTCAATGTATCCTTCCCCACTTCTTACAAGTTGAAGTGGGGATTTTTATGATTTATTAATGAAATTTTCGAAATTGTCTTGTATAATATAAAAAAATCAGATAAATTAGATAATAAGATTAAATTTCATCTTTATCGTTCGTTTTTTGAACAAATACAACTCTGTACTAATTATGATGAACTAAAATAGTACTCATATATGGATTCTTATCACGAGAGGTGGAGGGACTGGCCCTTTGAAACCTCAGCAACCAGTCGAAATGACATGGTGCTAAATCCAGCAAGCAAATCGCTTGGAAGATAAGAAGAAGCAGTCAAGCCTTCTTCTTACAGAAGGCTTTTTCTTGTTTATTCATTTTTTATTTGAATACAACTGATAACAGATGAAATAGAACGTTTAAGGAGGTTTTCAAATGGGGTTACTTGAAGATTTACAATCACGCATTTTAATAGGAGATGGTGCAACTGGTACCCTTCTGTATTCACATGGAATTGATAGTTGCTTTGAAGAGTTAAACATCACAAAGAAAGAAGAAATTCATCGCATTCATCGTGCATATGTAGAAGCGGGTGCAGATGTCATTCAAACCAACACATATGCTGCTAACTATCAAAAGCTTGCACGATATGGTTTAGAAGACGCTGTCAAAGATATTAACGTTGCAGCTGTTCAGATTGCCAAGCAAGCTGCGAAGAAAGACGCATACGTGGTCGGTACATTAGGAGGTATTCGCTCATTTCAAAAAAACGCCATCTCAACAGAAGAAGTAAAGAGAAGTATACGCGAACAGCTTTTTTGGTTGTTAAATGAAGGCGTTGATGGATTGTTATTTGAAACATACTACGATTTTGAAGAGTTAAAAACCGTATTATCTTTGGCTAGAAAAGAAACATCAAAACCGATTATTACACATGTTTCACTTCATGATATTGGTGTATTACAAAACGGTGCATCCCTTTATGATGCATTTCAAGAATTAGAATCTTTAGGTGCAGATGTTGTGGGCCTGAACTGTCGATTAGGTCCTTCCCATATGATTCAATCCCTTGAAGAAGTGCCGCTTTTAAATCGTGCTTTCTTATCAGCTTATCCAAACGCAAGCTTACCAGCTTACGTAGAAGGAAAAGTAGAGTATGCTACAAACGAAGATTATTTCGTTGAAAGTGCAAAAGCTTTTCGCAATCAAGGCGTTCGTTTAGTGGGTGGTTGTTGCGGCACTACGCCGGCTCATGTTCAAGCGATGTCACAAGCATTAAAGCATGAAAAGCCTATTACGCAAAAAACAGTAAAGATTAGACCACTTGTAGAAATCAAAGAGCAAGAGCAAACAAAAGAACCACACCTGCATGATCTTGTGAAAGAGCGACGCTCAATTATCGTTGAGCTTGATCCACCCAAGCAGCTTGGACCAACAAAATTTCTAGAGGGTGCAAAAGCTCTTCATAAGGCTGGTGTTGATGCGGTTACACTTGCAGATAATTCTCTTGCATCACCTCGAGTCAGCAACTTAGCAATGGCATCCCTTATGCAGCAACAAACGGATGCTCGACCGCTTGTTCATATTACTTGTCGTGATCGTAACTTAATTGGACTTCAATCTCACTTAATGGGGCTTCATACGCTTGGCATTAATCAAGTATTAGCCATTACAGGAGATCCATCAAAGATTGGAGATTTCCCAGGAGCTACGTCCGTTTATGACGTCTCTTCATTCGATTTAATTAGCTTAATTGCCCAATTTAATGAAGGGTTATCTTATTCAGGAAAGCCGCTTGGACAAAAAACTAATTTTTCAATTGCAGCGGCATTTAACCCAAACGTCCGACATTTAGATCGTGCAGTTGTCAGACTGGAAAAGAAAATTTCATGCGGTGCTCATTATTTTATTACGCAGCCGCTTTACTCAACAAAACAAATTGAAGAAGTTTACGAAGCAACAAAGCACTTAGATGCTCCAATTTATATCGGCATCATGCCTCTCACAAGTGCTCGTAATGCTCGCTTTATTCATCATGAAGTACCGGGAATCAAATTGTCGGAAGATATTTTAGCACGCATGGATGCTACTGGAGAAGATCGAATTAAAGGTGAAATTGAAGGATTAGCAATCGCAAAAAACTTAATCGATACTGCATATGAATTATTTAACGGTATCTATTTGATTACACCATTTATGCGCTACCAAATGACTGAGATTTTAACTCGTTATATTAACGATAAACAACTTGTAACGACAGAAAGGAAGAACTAAATGACCTCACTAATTCAAGAACAATTACAGAAGCGAATATTAGTCATTGATGGTGCAATGGGAACAATGATTCAAGACGCCAATTTAACAGCTGATGATTTCGGTGGCGAAGAATACGATGGTTGTAATGAATATTTAACACGAACAGCTCCTCACGTTATTCAGCGTATTCATGAAGAATATTTCGCTGCAGGTGCTGATATTATTGAGACCAATACGTTTGGTTCTACTTCTATTGTGTTAGATGAGTACGATTTAGGCCACCTTGCCTACGAACTAAACATCGAAGCGGTAAAGCTAGCCGTTGCAGCAAGGGATAAGTTTTCAACGCCTGAATGGCCAAGGTTTGTAGCTGGAGCTATTGGCCCAACAACGAAAACACTTTCCGTAACGGGTGGAATTACTTTTCAAGAACTCGTTGAGTCGTACGAAGAGCAGGTTCGTGGATTGCTAGACGGTGGCGTTGACCTCCTTCTTGTGGAAACATGTCAGGATATGCTAAACGTAAAAGCAGCTTTCTTAGGAATTACAGCTGCATTTGAAGCAGCAAACAAAGAGCTGCCTATTATGATTTCAGGAACAATCGAACCAATGGGAACAACGCTGGCAGGCCAAGATATTGAATCTTTCTATCTATCTTTAGAGCATATCAAGCCCCTATCTGTTGGCTTAAACTGTGCTACAGGTCCTGAATTTATGACTGATCATATTCGCTCTTTATCTGAATTAGCAACATCTGCTGTTAGCTGCTACCCAAACGCTGGTCTTCCAGATGAAGAAGGTAACTATCATGAATCACCTGAACTTCTTGCTCAAAAAATTAAAAGCTTTGCGGATAAAGGTTGGCTAAATTTTGTTGGTGGTTGTTGTGGTACTACGCCTGCTCACATTAAAGCGTTAGCTGATGCGGTGAAAGACGTCGCTCCTCGTCCATTAGACCGAACTGAGCATAACCACGCAGTTTCTGGAATTGAGTCATTAATTTATGACGACTCGATGCGCCCTTTATTTGTAGGTGAACGTACAAACGTTATTGGCTCACGTAAATTTAAACGTCTCATTGCAGAAGGAAAGATTGAAGAAGCTTCTGAAATCGCGCGTGCTCAAGTAAAAAATGGTGCACACGTGATTGATATCTGCTTAGCCGATCCAGATCGCGATGAAATTGAAGATATGGAGCTATTTATCCAAGAGGTGGTAAAGAAAGTCAAAGTGCCTCTTGTTATCGATTCAACCGATGAAGCCGTAATTGAGCGTGCTCTCACCTACTCACAAGGGAAAGCAATTATTAATTCCATTAACTTAGAAGATGGTGAAGAGCGATTTGATGCCATTTTACCACTTGTGAAAAAATTTGGTGCTGCTCTTGTCGTGGGTACAATTGATGAAGAAGGTATGGCAGTTACCGCTGAACGAAAGCTTGAAATCGCAAAGCGCTCACACGATTTACTAGTTCAAAAACACGGATTCAACCCTAAAGATATTATTTTCGATCCTCTTGTTTTCCCTGTTGGTACAGGTGATGAACAGTATATTGGCTCTGCAGAAGAAACGGTAAAAGGAATTAAAATGATAAAAGAAGCATTGCCTGACTGTCAAACCATTCTCGGTGTGAGTAACGTATCGTTTGGCTTGCCGCCTGTTGGACGTGAAGTGCTAAATGCTGTATACCTTTATCACTGTACGCAAGCTGGCCTTGACTATGCCATTGTTAACACAGAAAAGTTAGAGCGCTATGCGTCTATTCCTGAAGCAGAAATTAAGTTAGCAGATGCGCTCCTGTTTACGACTAATGATGAGACGCTAAGCATGTTTACAGACTTTTATCGTGATAAAAAGAAAGAATCAAAAATCGAAGTATCAAATTTAAACCTTGAAGAACGTTTAGCTATGTATATTGTAGAAGGAACAAAAGAAGGACTGCTACCAGACCTCCAAGAAGCGCTTACCAAATATAATGACCCATTGGATATTATTAACGGTCCATTAATGAATGGAATGGCAGAAGTTGGGCGCTTATTTAATGATAACCAGCTAATCGTCGCCGAAGTTCTCCAAAGTGCGGAAGTTATGAAAGCATCCGTTGCCTTTTTAGAACCGCATATGGAAGCATCAGAAAACGATTCTGGTAAAGGGAAAGTGATTTTAGCCACGGTTAAAGGCGATGTTCACGATATCGGTAAAAACTTAGTCGACATTATTTTAAGCAACAACGGCTTTAAAGTGGTCGATTTGGGCATCAAAGTAACTCCTCAACAGCTTATTGAAGCTGTACAAAAAGAAAAGCCTGATATTATTGGGTTATCTGGCCTGTTAGTGAAATCTGCTCAGCAGATGGTATTAACAGCACAAGATCTTACTCAGTCTAAGATCAACGTGCCTATTATGGTAGGAGGCGCTGCTTTGTCTCGTAAGTTTACTGATTTTAAAATTGCGCCTGAATATGAAGGTGCTGTTCTATATGCTAAAGACGCAATGGATGGCCTTTCTCTTGCCAATAAGCTGCAGAACAAAGAAGAGATTACTCAGCTTCTTGAAGATTTGAAAGTTCGTCAAGAAAAGAAAGTATTGTTTAAAGAACGAAAACAACAAGAAAGCACAACTGCAACAGCTGTGTTACAAAGGTCTGCTGTATCAACGGATGCTCCGGTGTTTAGACCATCCGACTTAAAACGTCACGTTGTGAAGCATTACGACTTAGCTCAAGTTTTACCTTACATTAACTGGCAAATGCTTTTAGGCCATCATTTAGGACTTAAAGGTAAAGTTAATAAATTGCTTGCTGAAAAAGATGAACGAGCCGTTCAGTTAAAAGAAACCGTAGATGAACTGCTGGAATTAGCTCTAAAAGAAAACTTAATTAAGCCGGCTGTTATTTATCAATTCTTCCCTGCACAATCTGATGGGAATGATTTAGTGATTTATGACCCTGCTGACCAAAAAACAGAAATTGAGCGCTTCACGTTCCCACGTCAAGAGAAAGGACAATTCCTGTGCTTATCTGATTTTGCTAAGCCTGTTGAAAAAGAAATGGATTACGTCTGCTTCTTCTCAGTTACAGCCGGTACAGGAATCCGCGAACGTGCTGCCCAGTTTAAAGAAAATGGTGAGTTTCTAAAGAGTCACGTTTTCCAAGCGCTGGCACTTGAACTAGCAGAAGGGTTAGCAGAACGTGTTCACCAACAAATTCGAGACCGCTGGGGCTTCCCTGACTCTCCGGACTTTACTATGGCAGAAAGATTTTCTGCTAAGTATCAAGGACAGCGATTCTCTTTTGGCTACCCAGCATGTCCAGACTTAGAAGACCAAGCAAAGCTGTTTAAATTGATTCAGCCTGAAGATGTGGGCATTGAGCTCACTGATGGCTTTATGATGGAGCCTGAAGCTTCTGTTACGGCGCTTGTGTTTGCTCATCCAGAAGCTAAATATTTTAACGTACTATAACAAACAAAGAAAAAGCTACCGCTATGTAACGGTAGCTTTTTCCTATTCCAAACATTAAAAAAACTAAAAAAAATAATTTTTCTGAAAAAATACCTTGTCACCTTCTCTGACATTTGTTAGGATAAGAATATTAAATTTTCAAACAATTAAAACTTTTTCTTTTTAGGAGGATGTTCACATGGTTACTTTTTTCGCTTCTATTGCCCTTTTGATTGGGGGATATGCCATTTACTCAAAAGTGGTTGAGCGAATTTTCGTTATAGATCCAAACAAACAAACACCAGCATATGAAAAGTTTGATTCATTAGACTATGTACCAATGAAATGGTGGAAAGGTTCATTAATCCAGCTCTTAAATATTGCAGGTCTTGGTCCCATATTTGGAGCCGTTATGGGCGCATTATATGGACCAGTAGCGTTCATCTGGATTGTCATCGGCTGTATCTTTGCAGGAGCGGTCCATGATTACTTTTCTGGCATGCTATCTCTTCGTCATGGAGGAGCACAGTACCCAGCTCTAGTTGGTAAATATCTTGGAACAAACATGAGAAAAATCATCAATGTCATTTCTCTTGTGCTTATGATTTTAGTGGCTGCAGCATTCACAGCTGGTCCAGCTCAGTTGATTACAAGCGTTACATCGTTACCTTTTATCATATCGCTGATTATTATTTTTGCTTACTTTATTTTAGCGACGGTTCTACCTGTTAATAAAATTATCGGAAGAATTTATCCTTTATTCGGTGCAGTATTAATTTTCATGGCTATCTCAATTGCATTTGCACTTATTTTCATTTCAAAAGAATCTGTACCAAATTTAACATTAGAAAACCTTCATCCACAAGAGCTGCCAATTTGGCCTCTATTAATGGTAACCATTTCATGTGGTGCTATTTCAGGCTTTCACTGCACACAAAGCCCAATTGTTGCTCGTACCCTAAAGAATGAAAAAGATGGACGTAAAGTGTTTTTTGGAGCGATGATTGGCGAAGGAGTTATTACCTTAATCTGGGCTGCGGCTGCAATGACATTCTTTAACGGAACGGGTGGCCTTCAGGAAGCACTTGCTGCTGGTGGACCGTCTGCTGTAGTAAATGAAATTTCAACATCGTGGCTTGGAACATTAGGAGGTATTCTTGCGATTTTAGGTGTTATCATTTTACCAATTACAACTGGTGATACGGCGCTACGTTCATCTCGTATGATTCTAGAGGACCTTGTTAGTAAGAAAAACAAAGACGCAAAAGGCAGTAAAAAAGCAACGTTTATTTATACATTATCCGTTGCGGTTCCAGCTTTTTATTTATCAACAATTGATTATTCATTTCTTTGGAGATACGTTGGCTGGACCAATCAAGTAGTTGCTACTGTCATGCTTTGGACGGCTACCATTTACTTGCTTCAACACGCTAAAAACCATTGGATTTGTGGAATTCCAGCTATGTTTATGACCGCGGTAGTTTGCTGCTATATCTTTTATGCACCAGAAGGTTTAGGGTTAGATTATGGTTTATCAATGGGGATTGGTACAGTGCTTACTTTATTCGTAGGTGGTTGGTATATTAAACAGATACGTACCTATACTAATCAAAACATTAATACACAAGTAGCATGATAAAAAGGCTTCCTTAAATCGGAAGCCTTTTTGTATGAAATATAAGCGTTTTCTTGTTACAATAAACAGGTATGTCTAACTACTTATGGGTAAAAATATGACCGGTTCATTGAAAGGAGCTTTTTTAAGTTGATCAAACTATTTGTCAGCGACCTTGACGGTACGCTGCTTCATCAAGAAAAATATGTTGAAACACATAATATCGAAGCATTAGTAAAGCTTCAAGAAAGCAATATTGATGTTTGCTTAGCATCAGGACGAATGGATAGTGAAATTCTAAAAATTTCATCTGATATTCGAAATAACTTTCATCGAATTAGTCAAAATGGTGCGTTCGTTTGGACAAGAGATAACCTCTCACTACACGCGAAAGTATTTGAAAGTGCTTTAGCGTCCAGCCTATACAAAAAGACATTAAACCCTAATCATGTTGTCTTGGTGTGTTCAAACGATACTAACTATGTAGAAACGAAAAACGACGTTATTAATGAAATTGAAAAACATATGTTTTTCCCAATTGAAGAACAAGGTGATATGCTGAATTCATTCGGATCTACCCTCTCGCCATCAAAGATTACAATCCTTGGAGACCACTCAGAAATGGTAGCTCTTCAAGCCGATTTAACCGAACAGTTTAAAGAGCACATTGATGCCTACATTTCTGCAAAGAATTGCTTAGATATTATGCCCAAGCACATCAGCAAAGGAAATGCCATTCAAATCTTACTAGATCATTTAGGTTTACTGCCTGAAGAAGTAGCATGTGTGGGAGATTCTTTTAATGATATTCCAATGTTTCAACTAACACCTAATAGCTTTGCGATGGCCACAGCTCCTGAAGAAGTAAAAAAACACGCTTCTACTGTTGTTTCGTCTGTAAGTGAAGCAGCGGAAATCGTGTTAGCAAAAAACAATAGCGTTTCTATTAAATAATAAAAAGTGCGAAGCGGCTGCCTCGCACTTTTTTAATGTCTCTTCCACACTGCACGGAGGTATTCTCCCAGGCTGTGTTGAGCACCATTATCTGTCTTACCTGCTTTTACAAGAGCTTGAATCCGCTCTCTTCTAACGATTGTTAAGATAAGCGTCATAAAGAACAGAATGGAAATGCCCATTACAAATAGCGCTAATAATGACGCTACAATGGTTTCTGGCATTGTTAAAGATGACAAATTACCCCTCTCCTTTCTTTTTGTACAAAGGAAGGAGTTAGTTGAATCGCTATCCTAAAAGATTCTTCTGTTCATATTCATTTTCTGCATACGATTTTAAATCCTGAATTTCTTGATATGCTCCTTCAAGACCTTGCTGTTTTGCCTTTTGATTCATATGGTTATATACCATCTTTACCTTACACACTGTTGCTTTAAGAGATGTTTCTGGGTCAGCATCTTCTTTTAAATGAACATTTGCCAGATCTACAATGGAACGAGCTAATAACTCAACGCTATTGCGCAGCTCAACTTCATTATAGACCGCACGATCTTGAAGCTTAAAACGAATAATCTCATTTGCTAACTCCCTCACACGTACAAACTGCTGCTGTTCATTCATAGTATTTCCGCAGTAAGAAACTTATACCCCACTCTTTAGGCGCAATAAGTAACTAGACTTCTTACGGCTGAGCTCCCCCTTTTATTAGGCCTAGTTTGCTTTTAATAAATCAAAAACGCTTTTCTTATGTTATTTTACTATTAGTTATTCGATAAAATAACTCCGTTTTCCTTTATCTCTTTCCCTTTAATTGCCGATATATTATGCCTCTATTCTGACTTTAAATGTGCTAACACATGATAAACAAACAGTAAAATTCCAACCGTTGTTAAAGTAGCTCCTACTGCTATAACAGGCGTTATGCTCTCCCTATTAAGAACCGTCATTAAAAACAACCCTATCATCATAATAGGAAGGCCTAAGTTATGCAGCCACGCATGCATTTTTGCTAACTTATGATTTGAAAAGCTTGGAAACAAATAATATAAAATTCCGGCTAGCGTTAAAGATGTCCAGCCAAGCAAATTGATATGAACATGTACAGGAGTTAGCTCATAGTTATGTGAAATTGACATGTAGTATCCCAATAAAATTCCCACTGCAAAATAAACCACTGAAATTTTAATTAACTTAATTCCCATTCTCATCCCCCCTGACCATACTTATGCACTACTTTATTCTTTTTTTTAGGGATTTAGAATCATGTACTTAAATAAAAAAAGCAGCTGGCAAACCAGCTGCTTAACTTTATGCAATATAGTGTAAAACAAAGTTTAAGAAAAATAACAACGCAATCACGTACATAAACGCGGATACTTCACGCATTTTGCCAATCGCAAGCTTTAAAAGCGGATATGCAATAAAACCAAAAGCAATCCCGTCAGCAATGCTGTACGTTAGCGGAATTAGAGCGATAATTAAAAACGCTGGGAAACCTTCTGATAAATCTTGAAGATTGATGTTCTTGATATTCTGAATCATCAAGCCACCAATAACAATCAAAATCGGTGCAATAGCACTATCTGGAATTAGCTTAATAAAGGGAATAAAAAACAGTGAACTTAAAAATAAAACGCCTGTGATTAAAGACGTAAGCCCTGTTCTTCCACCCGCTGCAATACCTGATGCTCCTTCAACTGATGCAACAGTTGGGCTTGTGCCAAGGAGACCTGCTAAAGAAGCAGAAACAGCGTTTGCCTGAAAAGCTTTTGAAAACTTTTCCTGTTGGTCCATCATGCCTAATTGGCCATGAATTAATCCAATGTTTTCAAATACAAGTACCATTGTTAATGAGAACACTGCAGCCCAAAACGTAATTTGTCCAAGTGCTGTAAACGAAAACGCACCCAAGCCTGTAAAAAATTCTTGAAAGCTTGTAGAGGTGCTACCGTTCGATTGATTTTGAACACCAAATAACATTGCAATAAGCGTTCCAGCAATCATGCTGAGCAAAAAGTTTCCGCGTATATTTCGAATAAATAACACAATTGTAATCATCAATGTCAACAACGTACTAAGCACAAACGGATCTGATAGATTCCCTAATGCAACAAACGTTGTATCACTTGGAATAACCAATCCACCCTTTTGAAGTCCAATAAATGTTAAGAATAACCCGACTCCAACGGTAATCGCTTCTTTTAAAGAGTGCGGTATCGCAGCCACAAGCTTTATAGATAGCCTTGAAAATGCAAGTACAGTGAACAAGACGCCTGATATAAATACAGCAGCTAGTCCCTCTTGCCACGTTAATCCCATTGATTGTACCATTGTATACGTAAATAACGCGTTAATTCCCATACCGGGAACTAAAATAAGCGGGGCATTTGCCCAAAACGCCATCATTAAACAACCAATAACCGATACAGCAACTGTAGCAAAGATTCCTGCTTCTAGCGGAATACCTGCATCTGATAAAATGGTTGAATTAATCGCAATGATATATACAATTGATAAAAAGGAAATAACGCCCGCAACGCTTTCTTTTCCAAACGTTGTGTCATGATGTTTCAATTGAAACACTTTTTCTAATAACGCTTTCAAATTTTCTTCCTTCTTTTCTCAATATCCCTCACCCACCCAGTGTCTAAAAAAGCCACCGTGGATATTATAGCAAAATCCGTGGCGGTTGCAAGAGAAATTTTACGTTTTCTACAGTAATGCCTACTGCATTTATAGTATCAGCATTTTCCGTTCGCTTATGGATAGCATCTTTTACTAATCCATACATTAGAAAAGAAGTAATCCTAGTGAAATGATGACGCCGCTTATTAATAAAATCATGACGCAATATCCCATGATATCTTTTGCTTTTAACCCAGCAATTGCAAGAGCAGGCAGCGCCCAAAATGGCTGAATCATATTCGTCCAAGCATCTCCCCAAGCTACTGCCATCGCAGCTTTAGCCGTTGGTACATCTAACGCTTGAGCTGCGTCTAAAACTACCGGAGCCTGAACTGCCCACTGCCCGCCTCCTGACGGTACAAAAAAGTTAACAATTCCAGCACTCCAAAAAACAAACATCGCAAACGTTGTTTCAGTTGAAATTGAAACAAAGGCTTCTGAAATTACAGCTGCTAACCCTGACGATACCATGATGCCCATCAACCCTGCATAAAATGGAAACTGAATAATGATGCCACTTGTTCCTTTCACCGCTTCTGTTACCGCTTTCAAAAAGTTGCGAGGTGTACCATGAAACAGGATTCCTAAAAATAAGAACAGAAAATTAACAATATCTAAATTTAATAAAAGTCCTTTTTCTACGAAGTAATAGCTTAAAAAAACGATTCCTACAGCACCAATTGCCCATGAAATAATTGGGCTATTTTCTAAGCGTTCTGCCGGTGTCATATTCTCAGTTTCAGCCGCAGCTGCTTGAAAGTCTTTTAACAGCTCAGGATCTACTACGAATGCGTCTTCCTTCGGTGGCATCATTAATCTATTCACAAGTGGTACAGCCACAAACAAAGCCGCTACAATTACTAAGTTAAACGTGGAAAAAATGGTTTGACTTGTTGGAATAAGCCCGATTATATCTTCCGCAAAATGACCTGGTGTCGCAATTGTTAAAGGAACAGAACCTGAAAGCCCTCCATGCCAAATAACAAAGCCGCTGTATGCACTGGCAATTAATAAACGATAGTCGACATACTTCACTTGTTTCGCTAATTCCTTTGAAAACAACGCACCTACAACCAGTCCAAACCCCCAGTTTATGAAGCTTGCTAGCAGAGAGATAACCGATACAAGCACCACTGCTTGTCCTGGAGTCGAAGGCAAACTAGCAAGGCGCGTTAAGCCTTTTTTACATAGAGGACTGCTTGCCAATACGTGTCCTGTTACTAATACAAGAATCATTTGCATAGAAAAAGCCAATAACCCCCAGAAACCTTCTCCCCAATACTGTACTAGGTTTATTGGCGTACTATCTGTAAAAATAAGCCCAAACCCAAACACTGCAAATGTTAAAATAATAACAAATAAAAATGGATCTGGTAAATACCTTTGCATAACCCCGTTGAAAAAACCAACTATGTGTTTCACAGAAGTTCCCCCTTATTCGACTTTTTTTGACGTCATGTATGATATTCGCTTTTTTATTCTTTTTTCCTTTAAAACAGACAAAAGAAGTGAACAGCCGCTCACTTCTTTTCGCCAACAAATCATGCTCCGCAGTATTTCTATGTTTCCTTACTCCGTTTAGCTGAGTAAGCAGGTTTTTCGACGTTTACACTGATAACCCCTTGACAAGTTTAAACGTTATGTTTAGAATTAACTTCCCTAGATTTGAAAATATAAGTGTACAATGTTAGAAATAGTTAGTCTTCCCTGTAATGAAGCACGCCTTGTGGGCGTGCTTCATTTTCATTTATTAAAATAGATACATATGTCTATTACTGCGGGCAATACTACTAACATATTTAGTGCGTGGCTGGTATACAGCTCAGCAAAAAAGAATATAAAAAAAGCGATGAATTTTACGTCCATCGCCCTTTTTATGAAAAGGATAAAATGATTGCATTTTTATAATAAAAAACCCTTTTTTGACCGTGAGTTTAAGGCTTATTCTCCCCTTTATAAACCTCAAAACGTACTATTGTATAAAGTCATCTCCCCAAACAACTTTATACAAACCGAACTGAAATCGCTTACAATCTTAACTTTATGAAATCATTTCCTTTTCGATCTATGTTCATTAAACACTAATTTTTTCAAAATAGCAACCCTTTTTATCGGATTTCTTTAAGTATGTTCTAAAAGATGATATTTTTATATGAAACTACATATTTTATTGAAACATGGGTAAATGATATATAAGAAGGAGTGACAATCATGAGTGAAAACATCGAAGAATATTTAGAAAGAGGACTATATGGTACGCAAGAAACAAAGCAAGCTGAGCGTAAGTATTTTCTCACTGCTTTACGTGAACGAATTGAAATTGCTTTAACGAAGGGACAGGTAATGAAGCCAACCGTTTATAAAGAAGCTGAAAGAACCATCACTAACGTGCAAAATGGACAAGTCTTTTTAAATGGAACTATTGCCTACTCTTTTTTATCAAAATATATTCAAATAGCAAACAAACATAACGTTCCTTTTACTATTGTACAAAACCTAGAAGCTGACACAGATATCGGGCTCGTGGTCACAGGATCAAAAGGTTCCACTGAAAATGAAATTTTTATTAAAAATTAAAAAGCCGTCATCGACGGCTTTTCTTTATTTTGCAAATACATGATTTCCAATTGTTTTTACAACTTGACGAGAACGAATCCAATCATCTGTGGCTGTGTTAGGATTATAAAAGTAAATGGAATCATTTAAGCGATCTTTTCTCATCAGTGCCTCTTCTACTGCACGATGCGCTTCATCGGATGCTGGCTTATTAATTGAGCCATTTTGAACAGGAGAAAACGCATAGCTCGTCCCTACTACTTCCATAATTACTCCGTTAACACTGTTTGGAAATTGCTGTGATTCTACGCGATTTAGGACAACGATAGCTACACCTAATTTCCCTTCATACGATTCACCTTTTGCTTCCGCTTCTACTAAGCGCGCCAATAAATCTTTCTCTCCTTGAGAAATAGACATTGCTTCAGGAGCAGGCTGTGGTTCTGTCTTAACTTCTTCTGCTTCAGCAGGCTGATTCGATTCTTCCGTCTCGGCTGCTTGAACGGCTTCTTCTTCAGGTACCTTTGCATCTGAAATTAGCTCATCAATATCTTGACCATTTGGCTTTTCTGGAATACGAAGGGTCTCTCCCTCATAAATCCAATCATCTGTACGATTATTTTCGTCCATTATATCTTTAATGGTTACACCATATTGTTTACTTAACTGTCCAAGGGTATCTCCCTTGATGACTTTATATTTCGTTTCTGCTACTGCGACTGACTGAATGCTTCCAAGAGCAAACATAGCAGTTAGCATCATGAATAAAGGCTTAACATAACTCTTTTTCATGCGGCAATACCTCCTGAAAATTCGTATGGTACTACTCTAACATAGCGTAGTACCTCTTTCACCGAACGATTCCTTTACATTTCTTTTAGTTTGATTAATAACGTTACGAATCAAACACGATTATGACAATAATCCTATTTATTTGTCATAATGAAGGAATTATTTTGTGCGAAGAGGTAGGTATTACCTTGTTTATATTTCCCTTTTCAGACTTTTGACTCACTTCAAAATCATTTCAATTCTAGAAATAGGTGCACATCTAACTATTCTATAACTACATTTAGTAACAGAAGCAATTAGTTTAAAAGAACTCTAAGCTATATCTTTCCCCAGACATTGTGAGGATATGAGACTCCTATGAGATTAGCGAGTGCTCTGAGACCCTGCAGTTTAAGAGAAGGGTTAAACCGAGCCTTGTCGGAAAAGGGGTTACTCGGAGTGGAAGTCACACCTCACTGTATGCGTTCTTCCTTCTTTCAAAACAAAAAAGATGAAGCGCAATTTTACACGCTTCATCTTCTTTAATCCTCAAGCTCTATTTCTACAACATCATAGAAATCAATTACGAGCTTAGCACCTGTATCATCCATAAACGTAAACGCAGATTGATCTTCTGATAAATCTAGGACATAGCCTGACAGTAGCTGTTCACTATTATCATAAACCGTTGTTAATGAAACCTTTTTATGCTCAACAAACGCTTCTTCTAATAATGAATGGAGGTCGTATTCCCGGTCGTCAGCTGGCCGGTTTGTTAACAGCATCCCATATGTCATTTGTCCATTTTTATCTTTCCATATATAATCTGCAAAATAAAATGGTGCTGTACTTTTTCGAAAATCGTCCATGTAATCCCTCCTATAGCTACATATTACCTTCATTATATAAGCGTCTGCTCAAGAAAGCTAGCGTTTCAACTTAACTGCGAGGCGTTTCAGTATAATAATACGTAAAGTGCCCACCTCGACCAGCTACTCCGCGAAAATGCTTGAAATCTTCTCTTCTTACAAGCAAAGGCTGAAATCCTAAAAAATCCTCTTTACGCACGTGCAGCTCTTGAATCTCCCCGTCACGGAGAGCATCTAGCTGCTTCATTACTTCCTCTTGGTTCATTTATATGTACTCCTTTCTACGAAAAGTCCTTTAACCACTCTTTTAGTTTATCATACTGTTCTGCAGCTTCTTCATATCCCTGCTTATATAAAACGTCTAGCTTTGATCGATTTTTCTCCATTCGTCCGACTACCAATGGCTTCTGTGGACGAATCACAAATATATTTCCTGCTTCCTCCTGCTCGTCAATATAAGCAAGCGTATCATTATAAAGCTTATAGCGGTTCTCTAATGCATCAACTAAACCAGGATACTTACGATAATATCGCTTTGTAAACCAGAATGAACTGGATTTTTTCTTTTGATATCCTTTATTTCGCGTTAACACCACAATGTTTTTCTTAAATCCGTCATTCTCTGCTTTTTTTATCGGAATTGGGTCACTAATTCCTCCGTCTAACAGCTGCTTGCCACCATATTCCACTACCTTTGACACAAATGGAAGCGAGCTTGATGCGCGAATGATGGTCAGCAAATCGCTCTCATGATTGTTAAAATAAACAGGTTTTCCTGTTACGCAGTCTGTTGTCCCTACTACAAGCTGTTCAGTTCGCTTATGAAAAGCATCAAAATCAAAGGGAATTAAGCTAGTTGGAATCTCATCAAATACAAAATCCATTCCAAACATCTCACGCGTCTTAAAATAATTTCGTAGTGACAAGTAGCGGGGATCATCTATATAATCTAGATTAGCTCGACGGCTTCTTCCTACTTGTCGCGATAAATAGGAAGTTGCATGACAGGCTCCGGCCGAAACGCCAATCACATAAGGTAAATATAAGTCTTGTTCCATAAAGTAATCAAGAACCCCTGTTGTATAAAGGCCTCTCATACCGCCACCTTCTAATACTAATCCTGTATTTCTCATAATAATTGACACCTTCTATTTCTAATGTTTTAATCACTAAATAATCCTATATGTCAGTACTATATCGAATTACCCTACTTTTGTCGAAGGATTTACTTAAAAAACCATCTTTTTTTACATTTTTTTAAAAAAACCTTTACTAATTAACCAATTTAAGGCAAAATTGAGAAAAAGAAAATAGAAAGCGTTAACTAGATTTACTTTTGAAAATTTTCTAAAAACATTCTGATAAAGGAGCGATTACGATGAAAATTGCAGAAGTAGGAAACATAATTGAATTTAAAAATGGGTTAAAAGGTATTGTAGAAAAAGTAAATGAGAACTCTGTAATTGTTGACTTAACTTATATGACTAACTATCGTGACCTAGACTTAGAACAGCGAACGGTTGTAAACCATAAAAATTACACCATTATCAATCATGCGATGTAACAAATAACCACCTAGTACAAAGTACTAGGTGGTTATTTGTTACAAATCTTTTCCTTTTGCTCTTTACTTAAAATACCGAGTTTGTACAACATATACGCATACTGTTGCGCTTTTTTAACCGATTTCATTTCCTTCCTCCTCATGCTTTTACTTCATTATATGCATGAAACTAAAAAAGTTTCCTTAAGGAAAGAAAAATAGCTACCTCTAAAAAAAGAAAAAAGCCTCTAAATTCGAGGCTTTTACTTTGCAATTACTTTTTTACCATTTGTAAATGAGTAATAACATTCTCCAGTGAAAATATCTTGGCTTTCGTGGATATGAACACCTGCTTTATCTTCCATAGCCGCTTTCATCATTGCTTTTGCAACATTGTAAGCTTTAATTGGTCGATATTTCTTCCATTTACCAATTAGGCAAAATGAGCAAGACTTAAGAGTGTATTCCCCTACTTTTTCAGCTAAACGAAACTCGTTGCGTTTGCCTAACAGTAGTGATGGACGGAAGAAATGCGTCGAACGAATATATAGGCTCGCAATATCTTCTTCCACCTGACCTTTTACCTTACTGTAAAAGAAAGGGGAGCGCAGATCAGCACCAATTGCTGTAACGGTTAAAAAGTTCTGACAGCGATTTGCTTCGGCACATTTTGCTGCTTTTAGTGGAAATTCATAGTCCACTTTAATAAACTTCGATTTCGTCTTTGCTTTTTTCATCGTTGTGCCTAAACAACAATAGACATCATCAACTGCAAAATCTTTTTCATACTTTTCAAGCTCTGCAAAATCAATTTCGAGCTGACGTAGCTTTTCATGTTCAATTGGCAATGCCTTTCGAACAAGTACTGTCACATGGCTATATAAGCGATTATCCAAAAGCAACTGTAAAAGTTCTTGACCAATAAGGCCGCTTGCTCCTAGTACTAATGCTGATCTTTGTGACATTCTTTCACCTTCTCACCTTGTTGTTGTTTACATTGGAAAACAGGTTGTTAAGACAACCTGCTTTCATTAACGATTATCAATTGTTTCTGGGTATAAGTCGTGATTCATTAATCGATAAGAAGCCATTTCTTCATATTTTGTACCTGGGCGACCATAGTTTGTATATGGATCAATGGAAATTCCACCGCGTGGCGTAAATTTCCCCCATACCTCAATATAACGTGGATTCATCAGTTTGATTAAATCATTCATAATGATATTCATACAATCTTCATGGAAATCACCATGGTTTCGGAAACTAAACAAATAAAGCTTTAAGGATTTACTCTCAACCATTTTTTCATCAGGTATATAGCTAATATAAATTGTAGCAAAATCGGGCTGACCCGTTTGCGGACATAAGCTTGTAAATTCTGGACAATTAAACTTAACGAAATAATCTCGATTTGGATGCTTGTTATCAAACACCTCTAAAATTTCTGGTGAATACTCAAATAAGTATTTTGTTCCCTGATTGCCTAAAAGCGTTACACCTTCTAATTCCTCTTCTTTACGACCACTCATTTGTGTTTCCTCTCTTTCTACGATTGTCATTCTAACAGCGTTTTTTCATTTTGTACATATCTGTTTTTGTATTTTATTTGTAAATTTTTTAAAGAACGCTTACACGCCTCTTTTATTTCCCCATACAAGTGCATGAACCTGTGGCAATACACGTACATTATTCATATCCGGTGAAGCTACAACAAGATCAATTAACCACTCATATTTCTCTAATAATTTGCGGGTTAATGCATCATCATCCGTTGTCGTCAAATCATCGTTTCCTACTTGGACAAAGAAAGGAACTGATGCATAACGCTGATGAATCTGCTTTGCGTAATTGAAATCTATTTCATCAAACACAACCACTTTAATGCTAATGTGTTGACTTCGTCCTTTGTTTTTCAAACGCTCAATAATATCGTCCAACACTTCGTAATTGGTCTTCATTCCTGAACTTGGTGGCTTAGGTGAAATAGTTAAATCATCAATTTTATAAAACCACTCTTGAAAGCGACTTCCTTGAGTCTCAAGCGCGACTTGCTTTCCATTGTTATGCAAGCGGTCCACCAGTTTATCTAAAGATTTTAACAGCGCTGGATTTCCTCCTGAAATGGTTACATGATCAAAACGATCTCCTCCTAGAGCTTGCAGCTCATGCCAGACTTCTTCATCCGTCAATTGACGAATGTCATTTTTGGCTGACCCATCCCAAGTAAATGCGGAATCACACCAGCTGCATGAATAATCACAGCCAGCTGTGCGCACAAACATTGTTTTTCGCCCCACAACCATTCCTTCTCCTTGAATCGTAGGACCAAATATTTCGAGTACAGGAACCTTATTATTCATCTCGCTTCACCTTCTTTGGACGATATACAACGTAGCTTGTAGGAGTTTCACGAACAAACACTTGCACACATACTGGTTTATTTTCAAGCGCATCTAAATGAGCTTGTACAAGTTCATAAATTTTTCGAGCAATCACTTCAGATGTTGGGAAATCATTCGCATCCTCTTCATTAAATAAATGCTTATGATCATTTAAAAGCGTATGGTCGAACTGACCAGACACAATCTTTTTCAACGTAGCAAAATTAACTAAAAAGCCTGATGAATCTAATTCATTACCTGCAATTGTTAGATTCACAAAATACGTATGGCCATGAACCTGCTGACATTTTCCCGCTGACTCATGAGGAACAAAATGCGCAGCGGCAAAGTTCATGTCTTTATTTAATTCGTACGAATAAGGATGTACTACCTGTGGGTAAATTTGCTGAAGCATTACTGTTCCCCTCCTCGTTTCGTTTCAAGGTATTGTTCTAGACCTCTCTTGCGAAGTTTACATGCAGGACACTCTCCGCACCCGTCTGCAATAATACCGTTATAGCAAGTTAATGTATGTTCACGTACATAATCAAGCGCACCTAGTTCATCCGCTAGTCCCCATGTCTCTGCTTTATCAATCCACATTAACGGTGTGTGAATAACAAATTCAAAATCCATTGATAAATTCAGCGTTACGTTGAGGGATTTAACGAATACATCTCTGCAGTCTGGATACCCTGAAAAATCTGTTTCGCATACGCCTGTTACCAAATGACGTGCACCGCTATTTTTAGCTAGTACAGCGGCAAAAGATAAAAAGAGAAGGTTGCGTCCGTCTACAAACGTTGTTGGTAGCTCCCCTTCCTCCTGGCTAATATCAATATCATCTCTTGTCAGTGCGTTAGGGGCTAACTGACTTAACAGCGACATATCTAAAATTGTGTGCTTCACACCAAGGTCTTTTGCAATGGCTTGTGCAACTTCAATCTCTTTACTATGACGCTGACCGTAGCCGAACGTAACGGTTTCCACTTCTTTAAAGTTTTTCAGCGCCCAAAATAAACAAGTCGTACTATCTTGTCCACCGCTAAATACAACAATTGCTTTTTCGTTTTTCATTTTTTCGTCTCCTTTTCCTATATAAAGTCAAAGAAGAAAACATTCCGTTATTTAGATCATATAAAAAAAAGAGATTGCAGTGTTTGCAATCTCCCTTAACTAAGAATCCCTTTCTTATAAACAAAGAAACAGGAAAAAAGCCCCTAAAACGGCGCCATTTGTCATCTCACTGATGATCTTAGTTTTTTATAGAGGGAGTTTACGAACCTCTCCCGCACATAGAGCACGGCATTTCTTCTTTCAATTTTCGTTCTTAACTATACCATACTCCCTTTGAAATTGCTATGTACTTCTATTTTTCTTCCTACTTTTCAACTGGAGAATTAGCAGCGTCACAATTGGAATTACAAACTGCATAGGGATGTGAATCCAAACAGGTACCACTTTTAACCCTATATCTAAATGCTTGACCGAGTTATCGGACATAAAAACTGTCGTCGTGAGGATCGAAATTGCAATTAAAAAAATCAACAGCTTGTGACTATTCGTTTGATAAATCTCTTTTATCCCTACAATCGCTGCATATGCGAAAATCGTTACTTTAGCAAATCCACCAATGATGAGAACGCTAATAGCTAGCATATCCATTCGTTGAATAATATCTCCAATATTTACTTGCTGTACAGTTACAATAAGGGGAATCGTCGATGATCCTACCAAGTGTTGACCTAGCGTAGTTAAGCTGATCAAACTTAGCATACTAAGCATAACCCCACCTATAACTACAGCACGTGTTCCCATTTTCCTAAGAGACCGTTCTCCCTTTACAAACTGATTAAACATTAAGAAAACAACCATTTCTCCAAATGGAAACGTCAAGATAAGAGGAAACACGGCTTTAAAAATTGAGTCGATCCCTTCCCCTAAAATGGGTTGCATGCGATCTGGATTCATAACATCAGAAAAGAAGAGTAACAAGAACCCTAATACAATGAAACCAATAAAAACAACTAATAATAAAACGCTCGCTCTTGCAATAGGCTCAACTTCTAAAAAGCATGCATAAGCAATCACTAGCATCATAATCGCTCCAACAATTACTAGCGGTGTGTGATTCATGGATGTTAATAATAATAGCTCACAAAAGTCTCTTAGAACACGGGCACCAATGTAAATAAAATATAGCACGTACAACATGCAAATGATTCTTCCAAGATGTTTTCCAAAAGCAATTTTTAAAATTGTTGGAAACGTGGCTTCCGGGTGTTTTTTATATAAAAGTGTAACAAGAGCAAAGAAAGGTAAATATATTAACATCCCCACTAAAACGGCAATCCATGCAGATTGACGCGCTTCCTGTCCAATACTCACAATGGTTGCACTGCCGAATAAAAACAGAAGCATCATTGAGAACAATTGAAAATTGCTTATTACTAAGCGTGGATGCATTTCTTTCCTCTCCTTTGCTCACTGTGTTGTGACCGACTTCCATTTAAAAATGCCAATAACTAAAAATATACATGGAATCAATACGCTTAATATAAACAGATAGTACGGCCAATAATTCTGTACAAAGTAGCCAAAATAAGTAGTGTTTGGAATAATATAGTAAGCAGTTGCTGACAAAATCAGTCCAATAGGATAATTTAAAAAATTGGTATTGTTTAAATTGAGAAGCTGGCCCAAGCCTTTTTTCAGGCCATAAAATACAATGGTAATTTTAAAGAAAATTGATAACATCCAAATTATCGCTACCAATACTTCGATATGCTGAATGGTTTGACCAATGGAAATCATTTTTCCTAACAGGTAAGTTGGGTATAAATACATAGAAGCAATATTTGCACCTAAAACTAAAATACAAGACAAAGTCACAATAATAATTGTAAAACCTGAAGCAACTACGCCGTAAAGTAATCCTTTCTTAACATGTTCATACTTTTGAACATGAGGAGTAACCATTAAAATAAGAATTAGTTCCAAAAAAGGATTGGATAAAAAGTAAAAGCTTCCTATATATATTTCGTCTGCTTTTAAATAAAAGAGTGGCAATATGCGTTCAATCTTCATTTGTGGAATATTTAAGATAATTAACAAAACGAATGGAACTAACACCCACGGTAAGAAAATTTCCGAGGTTCTTCCGACCACTTCTATTCCCAAATAGGCAGCATACATAACTGCTATCATGATGAGAATATGAATCCAGCTTGAGTACGTTTCAGGCACAATCTGAGTAGTCATAAAGTTACTAATATCTCTTAGCAAAAAAGAACCCTCTAGTAGCATCACCAGCAAATACAACACGCTAATTATTCCTCCGACATATTTGCCACAAGACTTCTTCGCTATATCAATCAACGTCGATTGAGGGTATTTTTTGATTAACCCTAGTAGAAGCCCTGCAAATAAGAGCCCACTTCCCGTTCCAATAATTGCACAAACCCAAGCGGTGTTTCTTGCCACAGCTAATAATACAGTAGGTACAACTAAAACTGCACTCCCAATGGAGAATACGTAGATTAATGTAAAAAACTGTTTCCCACTTATTACTTCTTTTTGGTTCATACTGGACACCTACACCTAATAAAATGAAGAGAAAGCATCAATGATGGACTGCATCCAAAACTCAAGAGCATACAGCGGAGTTGGAATTGTTATTCGGAAAATAACCGCTACCCACATTACCATTCCTACAGCAGAAAATATTCCATATATCACTATTTCTTTTATTCGTCTTTGTTTATAAAGAGGAAGAATCGCCTTATATGCTAAAAAACTAAATATGCCTAAAAATAGCAGTAAATTTTCCATGCTCCATTAATTCTGCATTTCTTTCATGTATGAGTTATTCAGCGTGCCAAGTCGACGTATTTGTACATCTACTTTTAAGTTCACTTCTAACTCTTCCGAAAAGATTTCATCCCAGTTATCTCTCATTTTGTTCCAATCCTTTACATTTTGCCGGTAAAAGACTTCTCCAAAACCAAAGATGTCACTTTGATAATCGTTTTGTGCTGTTTTAATTGCTCTTTGCATTTTATCTCGCACATCATGTTCAGCTTTTTTCTCTAGTTCAGTAATCATAGCAGGATCTTGCAAGTTAACTTGACACTCTACGTCAGCAACGTTTGCTTCCCCTTTTAAATTCACCTCAATTACAGGCTTTCCATCTTTCATACGACTTTTAATATCCGTACTCGTTCGAAGCATCTCCACTCCAATAATGTCATGAGATTTTTCTTTTTTTTCACATGGAATAACAACGACGGTGCTTTTTACGTTTCCAGTGACGTAGTTGTATCCTTTACTTTCACTTTCATTAAACCAGCCGACAAGTTCATCTCCCTTAAAAATACCAAGGCCTCTAAAGTTTAGAATTGTGTCTTGGTTAATTCGCTGGACATTTTCCATATCTCCCCCTTTTTTACGGTTGCCTTTTACAAGAACAGCGGTTAACACAGGATGTTTGCCCTGGCTCGTTAAGTTACTAATCAGCTCGTTCAGCTTTACACCTCGCGTAGGCGCCCAAACTTTTTGTGACGTATCCAGTGCAGCAAACATATAATTGGCTGGAATTTTTTCGATAGTTGTCAACACATTTAAAACGGATGAAGCGCGTGAATTTTTTGCTACTACGACAAAATAATCGGTTCGCACTTCATGATCTCGTGCGAAAAAATCTAACACTTCAGCAATTCCGTGTTTTGCAATTCCTTCGCTAAGAACCAGCATCCGCAAATGAGATAAGTATATTTTTCTAGGTGATTCAATTGTCATTTTCCTCAGAGCTTCCATGACAGAATCTGCTTTAACCGAATACGTAGTAACGGAGGGACCATTCGTCGGCGTTTGGGCTTGAATGTCACCCGGGTTAATAATTTGAACGGTTAACTCAATTCCATCTTTTACTTCGTCAATACCTACCGCTACGGTGATGGCCAATTCATTTAGCTCTCGACTACTCCAACAGCCTGATAATGGGAGTAGACAGATGCATAATACAAGTACTATTCGTTTCATGCTTCATCCACCTTTATAAAAGCTAGTTCTCATCATTTGACCGTTCACGTACAACATTTTGTTCACTAATGAGCTTTGGTCTCGTATTCATTTTCTTTAGCGAACGACGAATGAGTGCATCTTTTTGATCTCGACTGACAAACGGAGCCATTGGCGTCATATATGGAATGCCAAATGACCGTAAACTGCATAGATGTAGAATCATTAAAATAAGGCCTAAAATAATACCAAACAAGCCAAACGTTGCTGCTAAAAGCATTAAAGCAAAGCGGAGCATCCTTACAGCAATCGCCATATCGTAAGCTGGTGAAACAAAGTTACTGATGGCTGTAATCGATACGACAATAACCATCGCGGGTGACACCAGTCCCGCCTGCACGGCAGCTTCTCCTAATACGAGTGCACCTACAATGGAAATAGCAGAACCTACGGCTCTTGGCAATCGAATTCCTGCCTCGCGTAAAATTTCAAAAACCACTTCCATAATCAACGCTTCAATTACAGCCGGAAAAGGGACACCTTCACGCTGAGCTGCGATGCTAATAAGCAAACCAAACGGAAGCATTTCTTGGTGAAAGGTGGTAAGCGCAACATAAGCAGATGGGGTTAATAAAGCTAAGAAAAAGGCAACGTATCGGATAATACGAATGAGCGTACTAATGTCTGCGCGCTGATAGTAATCTTCAGCAGCTTGAAAGAATTGAATAAATAGAGCCGGAACTAATAAAACAAACGGCGTTCCGTCTACAAAGATTGCTATGCGACCTTCTAACAAACCTGCAGATACTGAATCTGGTCTTTCTGTATTGTAGATAGTTGGAAACGGAGTATAACCTTCATCTTGAATTAGTTCTTCAATGTACCCACTCTCCAATATACCGTCAATATCAATTTTAGAAAGTCGGGACCTTACTTCTTCAATTACTTGCTGATCCGCAATTCCTTTTACATACATAATCGCTACGTCTGTTTGCGTTACTTTACCGATTTGCTGAGACTCCATTCGTAAATTAGGGGATTTAATTCGCCTTCTTACCAGTGCCGTATTGGTACGCAGCGTTTCAGTAAAGCTATCTCTTGGTCCACGTACCACGGTTTGAGCCTGTGGTTCTGAAATGGCTCGTTCTCCCCATCCTCTTGTACTAGCAATGATACACGTTTGATAACCTTCTATGAATAAAGCTGTATCACCTGATAAAACATGTAGGATAACGTCATCTAAAAGAGTGACTTCTTTAATTTCTCCGATTGCTAAGCTGTAATTTTTAATGAGCTCAAACATATTCACAGCACCGTCATCATGAACAAGCTGTTTCGTATGATTGTGCATAATGGATTCCATCGTAAACTCTTGTACACTATCTTCATTCGCCAATCCGTCGATGTAAATAAGGCCTAATCGAAATTTTTCTTCAACTGAAATGGCAAATTCCCGACAAACCACATCTGCACTATCTCCAAGCTCTGTTTTCACCGCATCTAAATTATCTTTTACGCTTTCTAACAGTTCAGTATTGGAAGATGAAGATTCAGCTGTTGGTTGTGATTCATTTTCTTTAGACTTTTTAGATCGACTTTTTAATTCTGATAGTTTTTTTATTCGCATACTTCATCCTCCATTTTTCAAACGGCACAGCATTGCTCTTCAAGTCCTTATAGTTTCTGTTTATGCAGGAAATTTATTCAGCTATCTTGGTATTTTTAACCGCTTTATAGAGCAAGAGCTTTGACAATGCTTCTCTGTATTTTGTAGGATTAGATAAATTGCTAATTTATTTAGCTGCTCATTTAACATGATTTGCAGCTTATTTTTAGCAATAGGGATAATTTAATTCAGAAGGAGTGATGGAAGATGGGACAATCATTACAAGGAAAAGTAGCCATCATTACTGGTGCAGGTAAAGGTATCGGCCGAGCAACAGCGCTTGATTTAGCAAAAGAAGGAGTTAACCTGGGTTTACTAGCACGTACAGAAGCTGATTTAAAAGCCGTTGCCCAAGAAGTGGAAGCACTTGGTGTGAAGGTGGCTTATGCTACAGCCGACGTATCTTCAATTGAAGAAGTAAATAAGGCGGTTGATTACTTACATAACCAACTAGGTAAAGCAGACATTTTAATTAACAATGCGGGTATCGGAAAATTTGGAGGCTTTTTAGAATTATCTCCTGAAGAATGGAAGCAAATTATTGATATCAACTTAATGGGTGTCTATTACGTTACAAGAGCCGTTTTACCACAAATGATTGAGAAAAATGGTGGAGACATCATTAATATCTCTTCTACTGCTGGACAAAAAGGCGCTCCTGTCACAAGTGCATACAGTGCTTCAAAGTTTGGCTTATTAGGTCTAACAGAGTCTCTTGCTCTTGAAGTACGCAAGCATAATATTCGTGTAACTGCTTTAACACCAAGTACGGTTGCTACAGAGCTTGCATATAAAGAAAACCTTACAGACGGTAACCCTGAAAAAGTAATGCAGCCTGAAGATTTAGCAGAAATCATGGTAGCGCAGCTGAAGCTACATCCTCGTATCTTCATCAAATCTGCCGGCATGTGGTCTACTAACCCTTAATTTAAACAACCCAAAAAACCCCCTCGAATCGAGGGGGTTTTATTATTTATTTTTATTTTTTGGCGTAATCTCTTCTGCTAATTCTTCAAATGACTTTACTTTTCCATGAGATGGATTTTGCGACTGTTTACGTACATTCCATTGACGCTCTTGCTGTCTTTTTGATTGTGTCATCGTTTCATCATCCTTTTCTGTAGTGTTCCTTTCTAGGATGTACGAAAAACGGACGAATATGTTTTCCACTTTTATTCAACTAAATGCTGTTGAAACCATTTATCAATCTCTGCATTATACTCATTATAATAGTTGCTTAGTGGATGATTTCCACCTTTGTATAAGACGTATTTATACTCTTTATTTTGTTCTTCAAGCTGCGCTACTAACTTTTCTGCCTGGGTATGGTGTACCTTTTTGTCATGATCTCCTTGTAAAATAAGAAGCGGTGAATTTACTTTATCACTCCAATAGACAACCGATCGGCTTTTATATCGTTCAGGATACATCTTAGGATCTCCAACAATATCTCTTAACACTTGCTTCATTTCAGAGCCCCTTTGATCATAAAACTGAAACATATCCGTAATTCCAGATTGAACAACCACGGCGTCAAAAGATATGCCGTTTTTCATTGTTAAATACGTCATCATTCCACCACGTGAATAGCCAAGCGCTACTTTTTGTTCAGGGTTTACATAAGGCAGCTGCTCTCCCCATTTAATAAGGTTAAGGACGTCATGGATATCGTCTCCACCGTATGTTTCGACCCCTTCACTTCCGCCATTTCCACGATATTGTGTCGTAACCACAACATAACCTTTATCAGCCCATGATGATAAGTAGCGCAAGGTTTTATCTCGAATCATACCATGTTCACGGTTTCCACCACGATTATAAACTAGCAGCGGATATTTTTTATCCACAATGTCTTTAGGCTGTAATAGAAATCCTTTAACTTGTAACCCATCGCTTGGATAAGTGATTTGATATATATCAACATTACTAGCATAAGGTGAAAATAAATGCACTTTTTCTTTGTTTACATCGCCGCTTTCCGCTCGATAAAAAACAGCGGTCACGCCAAGTACAGCGATGGTAAGCAGTACAATGAACCCCCACTTTTTCAAACAGAATCCTCTCCTCAATTAATAACTTTTATCTCTTTTTATGATGAACCGTTTCTTTTTGCCTTACCCTTTTTAAATGTTTGCTAAAAAGGATTTTTGTGGAATCCTTCACAAATTACCTTCTAACTAAACGTTATGGTTTATTGTATTACTACTTTCTCTTTTTTGGAAGAAAAAGATTAAGGCTTCTACTCTCATTACCTTTAACAGCAACAAGTAAACATAATTAGTATAACAAAAAGCCTTGCGTTTTTAAGTAATTCTTAAGAACGCGAGGCTTTTGACTTCATAAATTATTTTTGTTTAGCAATACCGAGACCTGTATAACCCAAAATTACAGCGAATATTGGACATAGTAGACAGAAAAACGCAAAAGGTAAATACTCCACCACAGGAATACCAAGGGTTTGTGAAATAAAAGCTCCGCTTACTCCCCATGGAATTAATGGGTTAATAACCGTTCCTCCATCTTCTAATGTACGAGACAAATTTTTCTCCTTTAAGTTCCACTTTACGTAAAGCGGCTTGAATGTTTGCCCAGGTAATAAAATCGATAAATATTGCTCTCCAGTTATAACGTTAACGCCAATAGATGAAAGAATCGTTGACAGCACTACATCGCCGCTTCTTCGCACTTGCTTAGCTAATCCTTCGATTAAAGCTTGAACAACGCCAAGCTCACGCATCAACCCACCAAGAGCTAGGGCAATAATGACAAGGGACACTGAAAACATCATTGAGTCCAGTCCGCCTTTTGTTACGATAGCATTTACAATTTCGTTGCCGGAATCAATTTGACCACCGCTTTGCAGAGCGCCAAGCATGCTTCCTAATGTAACAGTCGGCTGTAACAGTACCCCTGTTATTACGGCAATAATAACTCCAATTACCAAAGTAGGAAGCACATCAAATCGCTTAATAGATAAAATCAATACAACAAGCGGTGATAAAAGTGTTAGGAGATTAAGATTAAACGTATCACCTAACGCATTTTGTACAGCTTCAATATCCCCATAGTTTACTCCCGTTCGATGTGTGCTGATGCCAATGACCAATGCAATCCCAGCCGTTACAATAATACTTGGTAACGTCGTCCATAACATGTGACGAATATGAGTCGTCAACGGTACTCCCACAATCCCGGAAGCAAAGTTGGTCGTATCCGATAACGGAGACATTTTGTCACCAAATACTGCTCCGGAAACAATGATTCCTGCAGCAAGACCTGGGTTTACTCCAATTGCCGTCCCTATACCAAATAAAGCCACTCCAACCGTGCTAATCGTTGTAAACGTACTTCCAGTAAAGCTGGATACCAAGATTGTAATTAAAAGTGCACTAATTAAAAAATACTGCGGTGAAATCCAATTGAATCCATACGATAAAATAGTTGGAATTGTTCCCCCTACCATCCAAGCGGCAATTAATACACCCACAAGCATAAGAATTAAAATGGGCTTAATCCCTACTTTAATTCCTTCTATAATGCCATGTTCAAAAGTTTTCCATTTCACACCCATAAGTGCCCCAATGATACAAAGCGTCACAATACTAATAAGTAATGGAACATGTGGTGCTAAGCCTAATAAAAATAATGATGCAAAAATAAGTCCTAATAAAACAACGACAATCCCGATCGACTGTCCAAATGTTATCTCTTTTTTCATTAACTTGTTCCCCTCAATCTCTTTTTCACTTAAACGCTTTTATGCTTTTATGCACTAAACATAGTTGAAGTATATGGGTTATTCCTACTACTGTCAATCGCTTCTCGTCAAAAAAACAACCTCGTCAATAAATTCCACTCTCTTTTCTATGTTTTGCCCAATTCTAATCGGGTACATTACTTATACTTCTTATTTATAACTATTAAAGGAATAGGTGATTGAAACACAAGATGTAAGACTCTAGGAGATGAGCCAAGCAGCTTAAAATACCGCTGGAACATAATAATCAAGGAGGCAGGTGCGATTCCTGTGGGACTAGCGAGTACTCTGAGATCCTATGAAAAGGGAGCAATTCGAAGCGGAAATCACTCCTTATTATGTGCGTTCTACCTGAATCCTTATATAAAAGATAACAAGCAAAACACAAAATATTCTACTTGAAATAAGAAATAACTTCCAAAACAAAAGTATAAGCAAAACACTTGAAAGTCAAAAAAGGTCAAAGTATAATAAACTCACAAAGGTCAAATATAGTCAAAGTCAAATTGGCTACTTGATCAATGATTACATTCATTTAATTATTCTAAGGAGGTCTTTTAAATGATGTGTCAAAACTGTCAACAACGTGAAGCAACAATTTATTTAAACGTACAAGCTAACCAACAAAAATCACAATATCGTTTATGCCATACATGTTATCAATCATTAATGAAACAAAATAAGATGCCGTCTGGATTTGGAGGTGGTCATTTCATGAACATTGATGATTTATTCAATCAGTTAGCAAACGAACAAGCCATGAATCAATCAGTTCAGCAGCCTACTCCTCAACAAGGAGGAAACGGTGGTGGATTCTTAGACGAATTTGGTCGCAACCTAACACAAATTGCAAAAGCTGGTTTAATTGACCCTGTTATTGGACGTGACGAAGAAATTGAACGCGTCATTGAAATCTTAAACCGCCGTAACAAAAACAACCCTGTTTTAATTGGTGAGCCTGGTGTAGGTAAAACTGCTGTTGTCGAAGGCTTAGCATTAAAAATTGCAGAAGGCGATGTTCCTTCAAAACTCATGAATAAAGACGTATACTTACTAGACGTCGCTGCTCTTGTAGCAAACACGGGTATTCGTGGTCAGTTTGAAGAGCGCATGAAACAGCTAATCAGTGAACTACAGCAGCGCAAAAACGTCATTGTATTCATTGACGAAATTCACTTGCTTGTTGGAGCTGGTTCTGCTGAAGGTTCAATGGATGCAAGCAACATCTTAAAACCAGCATTGGCCAGAGGTGAACTTCAGGTTGTAGGTGCCACAACGCTGAAAGAATACCGCGCTATTGAAAAAGATGCGGCTCTTGAGCGTCGTTTCCAACCTGTAATGGTCCATGAACCATCTGTAGATGAAGCCGTCCAAATTTTAAAAGGCATTCAAAACAAATATGAAGCGTATCACAGCGTTAACTTTACTGAAGATGCCATTAAAGCTTGTGTAAATTTATCACATCGCTATATCCAAGACCGATTCTTACCTGATAAAGCCATTGATTTATTAGATGAAGCTGGCTCAAAAATGAACTTAAAAGCAGGTATTACAAACAAAGATGATATTGATAAGCGACTAAAAGAAATTGCTGTGGCAAAAGAAACAGCTTTAAAAGAAGAAAAATATGAAGCTGCTGCCAAACTTCGTGATGAAGAAGCAAAGCTTGAAAAACAGCTAAACCAAGAGCAAGAAAAAGCTGAAGTTACAGTTGAACATATTCAAGCAATCATTGAAAAGAAAACGGGTATTCCAGTTGGAAAACTCCAAGAAAATGAAGCTCATAAAATGAACAACCTGTCAGCAAACCTTTCTGACAAAGTCATTGGGCAAAGCGAAGCAGTAGAAAAAGTTGCAAAAGCAATTCGTCGCTCTCGTGCTGGGCTCAAAGCGAAACACCGTCCTATTGGATCTTTCTTATTTGTTGGTCCAACAGGGGTTGGTAAGACAGAGCTTACAAAAACTCTAGCAGAAGAAATGTTTGGAACAAAAGATGCGATGATTCGTCTTGATATGAGTGAGTATATGGAAAAGCACGCGGTGTCTAAACTGATTGGTGCACCTCCAGGTTATGTAGGTCATGACGAAGCCGGCCAATTAACTGAAAAAGTTCGTCGTAACCCTTACTCTATTATTTTACTTGATGAAATTGAAAAAGCGCATCCTGACGTTCAGCATATGTTCCTCCAAATCTTAGAGGACGGACGCTTAACTGATAGTCAAGGCCGTACCGTAAGCTTTAAAGATACGGTAATCATTATGACAAGTAACGCAGGTGTAGGAGAAAAGAAAATTACAGTGGGCTTTGAAGCAGAGAATGAAGCACTTAGACATGCTTCTGTTTTAGATTCCCTCTCTGCTTACTTTAAACCAGAATTCTTAAATCGTTTCGATGCGATTATTGAATTTAATCACCTTGAACAAGAACACTTAGTAAAAATTGTTGAGCTTATGCTTCATGAATTAGAAGAAACGCTTAAAGAACAAAACATTGCTCTACAGGTTACAGATAAAGCCAAAGAAGCGCTAGCATCTCTTGGCTACCACCCGGCATTTGGTGCTCGTCCACTGCGTCGCGCTATACAGGAGCACGTTGAGGACCAAATAACTGACCTTTTATTAACAGATGAAGAAATAAACGAAGTTTTCATTGATGCTAATGACCAGCAAAAAATCAGCGTTACTTCTAAACTAAAATAATGAAAAAGCGACTCCCCATTGGAGTCGCTTTCTTTCTATTTTATTGATTATCCTCTTGATCGTCTGTTGATTCTTCTGTTTCATCTTCCTCAGCTGGTTCCTCTGCCTCTTCTGTTGCACCTTGCTCTTCTGTACCTTCTTCTACAGCTTCTTCCTCAACCGGTGTTTCTGCTGGTTCTCCAGTTGTTTCTTCCGCATCTTCCGTTTGCTCTTGATCTGTTGTGTCTTCTCCCTCTTCTGCACTACATGCTGTCATAAGCGTAATTGCTGCAAATGCTCCAAATAATTTGACTAAGAAACTTTTACTCATCGTACCTGTCCCCTTTCAAATCAATTGAGCCACTATGTACGTGCTTCAACATGGCTCCTGAGATGATTATAGTTCAAAAAAAAGGAAAAAAGAGCGTTTTTACAGTCTTCTAACAAACTCTTTACACTATGCTCATTTCTTTATATTTCTCATTCATTTCCTTTACAAAGTAACAAAAGCGAGCCTGTTCAGCTCGCTTCCCTTACAATGATTGATCATCTATACTATTTAAATAGGCTTTAATATCACCAATAACCGACTTTACGCAGCCGTCTTCAAAAGGCGAAAGTAAATTGGCTTCTTTCACAAGCGAGGTAAACGACTTGCTTCCACCAAGCTTACATAAATGCAAATAGTCTCTCCATGCTTGTTCATGATTTTCATTGTCTTTTTTCCAAAATTGAAATGCACAAATTTGGGCCAGCGTGTAATCAATATAATAAAATGGATCGTTGTAAATATGAGATTGCTTTTGCCAGAATCCACCGTTTTCAAGGTATGTTTCGCCATCATAATTTTTAGAAGGCATGTATTTATGTTCTAACTTTCTCCACTCGTTTTTTCGCTCTTCTGGCGTAAGCGTTGGATTTTCATAAACAATATGTTGAAACTCGTCAACTGCTACACCGTAAGGTAAAAAAAGCAGCCCTGAGCTTAAATGCGTGAACTTATACTTTGGTGTGTCTTCTTTAAAGAAACCTTCCATCCATGGCCACGTAAAATACTCCATGCTCATAGAATGAATTTCTGCTGATTCATAAGTTGGCCAGTAATATTCCATTACTCCAATATTTCTGCTTTGATATACTTGAAAAGCATGCCCTGCTTCGTGAGTTAATACATCAATATCACCTGACGTGCCGTTAAAATTCGAAAAAATAAACGGCGCTTTATAACGTTCTAAAAACGTACAGTAGCCCCCACCTGCTTTACCTTTCTTGGCAACTAAATCCATAAGGTTATTATCCATCATAAAACCAAAGAACTCATCTGTTTCTGCTGAAAGCTCATTATACATCTCTTTACCTTTCTCAATAATCCAGTTTGCATCTCCTTTTGGGATTGCATTGCCTGTTTGAAACTCAAACGACTCATCGTAATAAAGTAATTCGTCAACACCAATGCGATTCGCTTGTCTCTTTCTAAGTTCTTCTGCTAATGGCACAATCTCTGTTAAGACTTGCTCTCGAAACGCTTGAACCATCTCTGCATTATAATCTGTACGAGTCATACGTGCATATCCAAGCTCTACAAAATTCTTATATCCCAGTTTCTTTGCCATTTTTGTTCGTACCTGAACTAGCTCATCGTAAATACGATCTAATTCACCTTCATGATCTTTAAAAAATTGAAAGCGTGAAGCAGCAGCATTTTTTCGTATTTCCCTGTTTGGTGACTGCATGAAAGGCTCCAGCTGGGCAAGAGTGCGCTCTTCGCCGTCAAACATAATTTTAGCGGAGGCTATAAGCTTCGTATACTGAGAAGAAAGCTTATTTTCTTTCTGTAAATCTTCAATAATAGATGGATGGAATGTCTTTAAATGGCTTTCAGCTAACGCAAATAACTGCGTTCCTAGTGCAACTTCTAACTCTTCACGAAAACTTGATGAAACAAGTGCTTCATAGTATTCATGCATAAGCTCTTCATACAGAGGACTAATTTCATCAAAATAATCCTGCTCTCTTTGATAAAACTCATTGTTTGTATCAATAGAGTGGCGAATATAACACAAGTTGCTCATCGTACTATAATCTGTTCGCAACTCGTTTAGTTCTTCGATAGCTTCGTACTGCTTTTCAATATTTTTAGCTTCTTTTAAAATAGTAATACTTTGTTTAAACTCTTTTTTCAGCTGATTTAAATCTGGTCTTTCGTATGTATATTGATCAAATGTCACTTCTTTTTCCCCTCTCTTTTTATAAGCTCATTTATGTACTTCGTGATGATTGCTTAATCTCCTCTAATCAATCATCAATGACTGTTTCCCCATACAAAAAAAGCATCAAATCGATGCTTTTTTTGCTTTATTCAGACGGTGTATACTCATCTGCATAGTGTCCAATTTTCTTTAATAGCGAAATGGCTACTTCTTGCTCTTCACTTGTGAGCACCGATAAAAGGCTATGAATACGCATTTCATGGTCAGGAAACATGCTTTCAATCATTTCTTTTCCTGATTCCGTAATTTGCGCATACGTTACGCGACGATCGTTTGGACAAGCTACACGCTCTAAAAAGCTCTTTTTCTCTAGCTTGTCAATAACATACGTGATGCTACCGCTTGCCAATAAGATTTTGCCACCAATTTGTTGAAGAGGCTGTTTTCCTTTATGATATAAAAGCTCTAATACAGCGAATTCAGTTGGGTTCATACCATGTTGTTGAATAAACTTATGAACATGCTCCATAACGGAACGATTCGCTCTTGATAGAACAATGAATAATTTTAAAGATTGATCTAATTCTTCTCGATTTACTGTTGAATCCATTTTTATCAGTTCCTTTTTTAATTTATCTCGATATCAAGATAATACTAAAATTTGGTTAAAAAGTCAACGAAGCAAGCTAAACAGTAGATTTCTGCTAATTGTTCTACTACAATAGATATAATTAGATTAAAAAGGTGAAGCTTATGAAACCATCTCATTTATTTTTTAATTCAGCAATTGGTTCACAAAAACCAGAAACCATTGTAAATCGTCAAAATCCTTGTCCATTCTGTGATGTGGACTCTCTAACCGGCATTATTGAAAGAGAAGATTCAATTATATGGTTAGAAAACAAGTATCCCGTTCTCCAAGATGCTTATCAAACTGTCATTATCGAAACAGATCAATGTCAATCAGAACTATCAGAATATCCAAAAGAGCATTTGTATAAACTGTTTTCATTTGTGACGACTCGCTGGCTACAGATGATCCAGAGCAAAAAATATGAGTCCGTTTTATTCTTTAAAAATCATGGGCCCATGTCAGGTGGTTCTCTTCGCCATCCGCATATGCAAATTATCGGGTTGAAAACATTTGATACAAGCTCAAATATTACAAATGCGCATTTTGAAGGCATTTCAATTCAACAAAACAAAGATATTGAGTTTAACTTATCTATAAAGCCACGCATGGGATTTTTTGAATTTAATATCGTAACATCGAATATTCAAAAACATAATAAAGAAGTAGCCGATTATGTTCAAGCTGCTACTCATTATTTGCTTAATCATTTCCACCGTAGCTGTACGAGCTACAACCTGTTCTTTTATCAGCTGGATGATGGGCGAAGCGCATGTAAAGTTATCCCTCGCTTTGCAACCTCTCCGCTGTTTGTTGGTTATGGAATTCCTCAAGTGTCAAACAAAATTGAAGAGATTGCAAAACAAGTGCATTCCCTTTACTTTTCGAAATAACTGCAATCAAAAAAGCTTGAAGCGATGGCCTTCAAGCTTTTTTCATATGAACATATAAGAGAAGTTCTACTTTCACGAAAAGATAAAGAAGATTATAATGAGTGTAGTAATTACGTGGAACGATAGAAGAAAAAGGAGATTGTTATGACAGATGTACTTATAGGCAGTATTCTTTCTGCACTATCCACAGGGCTTGGTGCTGTGCCGATTTTATTTATGAATCAGGCAGTAACGCATCGCTGGAAAGATGTGCTGCTGGCGTTTACAGCCGGCATTATGATGGCTGCTTCAACAATGAGCTTAATTCCTGAATCCCTTGCAAGCGGGAACTTTTATTCGTTAGCAATTGGGCTTTTACTGGGGGTCATGACGCTTACAATTTTAGAACAAAACATACCTCATATTGATTTAGAGCATTCTAAAACAGGGATTCAGTTTGACGAAAAAGCTTTATTGATTATTGCAGCAATCACGCTACATAACTTGCCGGAAGGACTATCAGTTGGTGTAAGCTATGCATCGGATACAGAAAACACTGGAAACCTGATTGCTTTAGCCATCGGATTACAAAATGCGCCGGAAGGGTTATTGGTTGCTCTGTTTTTAGTACAGCAAAATATCAGTAAGTTGAAAGCATTTTTAATTGCAACATTAACAGGATCTGTAGAAATTATTACGTCGCTACTTGGTTTTTATCTCACTAATTTTGTCGAGTCTCTTGTGTCGTACGGATTAGCATTCGCAGCTGGAGCAATGCTGTTTATCATTTACAAAGAGCTAATACCGGAAAGCCATGGAGATGGAAATGAACGATTTGCAACATATTCTTTCATCATCGGCCTGCTATTTATGGTTTTTCTTATTAACTTCTTTTAAGGTACTAGTAGATACAGGGCAGATTAGAGCACATCTTTGCTGCCCTTTTTTACGATTTTGAAAAAGATAAAAAGCGACCGATTGTTTCTGTAATGCTTGTCCGATCTTCTTCCTCACGCAACAGTTGTTTTTGGTAAAGCGTCAAAAGTTGATCTAACTCTTGGCTACAGGTAATGGTTTCTTCACTTGATAAACCTGTTTTTTCACCAATCTCCACCATTTTTTGTCTTTTCCTCACAATTTGTATAAATAACGCTTCTGATTTACTTTGCTTTTTTAAACCAAACACAAGATCCTCTCCTATTAAAAGAAAATTAGCCTATAACGCATTATTACAAATTCTACTAAATATGTAAATAGAGTCGCAATAATAGACATTTTTCTTATAAAGTTTTTTTTACACTAAAAAAGAAAGCGTTACCAATGTTGATTTTCCAAGCTTTTGTTTTTAGAAAAAAATTCCTCTTCGACAAAACATGCAGATATGACAGCGCATCTACAAATTTTGCAATGTCTCCTTTAAATGATAAACCGACGTGATAGATCCACGTCGGTTTGTCATTATGTGGCTTTTTGAGAAGCAATTTGAACCGCATCCCAAACGGTAGCAAAAGGTGGAGCATAGCTAAGATCCAGCAAGGTTAGCTGCTCAGTTGTTAATCCTGCTGTGATGGCTGTTGCAAACACATCAATTCGCTTAGCTGCTTCTGAATCACCCATAATTTGTGCTCCTAGTATAATATGTGTGTCTTTTTCGTAAACGAGTTTAATTAACATTTTTGTTGCATCTGGATAGTACGGTGTGTGATTATAAGCGTCTACCGTAACCGCTTTATATTCAAGGTTTTCTGCTTTTGCCTCTTTTTCAGTAATTCCAGTTTTAGCAACTTCTAAATCCATAACTTTTAAAATGCTTGTACCAATGACACCTGGGAACCGTTTATTTTCTCCTCCTAGGTTTGCGCCTAAAATTCGTCCTTGCTTATTAGCAATTGTACCAAGTGAAAAATGAACCGGTTTTTTCAACACAAGATGATAGCTGCTTGCACAATCACCCGCTGCATATAGGTGCGGAACGTTGGTTTCCATTTTGTCATTAATGAGAATTGCACCATTTTCTAGCATTCGAATGCCATTTCTCTCTAAGAAAGATGTATTTGGTTTCACTCCCACATTTACAATAACAAGGTCTACTTCATGCGTATTTTTATTGGTACGAACCGCCGTTATCTTTTCATGATCTGCAATTAACTCTTCCACTTCTTCATTCACATGAAAAGCAATATCCTTTTTTAGCTCGTCTTGTATTGGTGTAGCGATTTCTTTGTCAAACATGGACAGTATATGATCTCCACGCTCAATAACAGACACTTGCTTTCCTAATAAATGCATGGTTTCTACTAGTTCCATTCCAATATATCCACCGCCGATAATCACAACTTTTTGTACATTTTCCTCTTTTAAATAACGATGAATATTCGTACTGTCTTCTAACGTCTTTAATGAAAATATATTTTGAGCATCAACCATAAAGGGTGGCCTTACTGCTGAAGCTCCCGTTGCAATAATGAGCTCATCGTACGACACTTCTTGTGACTCATTTGTTTGATGATTATGTACAACAACATATTTCTTTATGTGATTCACTTCTTTTACTTCATGTTGAAGATGAACCGTGATGTCACGCTCTTTAAACTCATCAACTGTTCGAGCGATAAGACTTTCTTGCTTTTTCACAACACCTGATAAATAATACGGCATACCGCATGCACTATATGAAACATCCCGGCCTTTTTCAAATACAATAATTTCGGCTTCTTTGTCTAAGCGACGTAGCTGAGATGCTGCACTCATACCAGCCGCTACGCCTCCAATCACAACAATTCGCTTCATTTTATAGCCCCCTTTTTATTTGCATATTTCCCTTACTTTGCCCGATTTTAAACAAAAAAATTGCACGAAGATGACAAAGTCACCTCGTGCAATCTTGCGTAATTATTTCTTTGAACGGTAGTATGTAAGAGCTAAAGCAGCTGCAAGAACCGTCCCTTTAATAATGTCTTGTGTATAGTACGGAACATTTAACATCGTTAAACCATTTAAGAGGACGCCAATTAAAATAGACCCAAGCAGCGTGCCAATAATATTCGGTTTACCTGCCCCAAATACGGAGAAACCGATATATGCTGCAGCAACAGCATCCATTAGAAAAGGAGCCCCTGCATTCACTTCTCCCACCCCAATTCTTGCTGCTAAAACAACTCCCCCAATCCCTGCTAGTAAGCTCGATAACACATAAGCATACATACGGTAGCGATTGACTGGAATTCCTGAAAGCCTTGCTGCTTCCATATTTCCACCCGTTACATAAAAGAATCGTCCATATTTTGTATATGTAAAGAAAATATGGACAACGAGGACAGCTAGGAGCATAATAATCACTGGCACAGGAACTCCCAGAACATGCCCTTGTCCTAGTGCTAAAAAGGAAGGAATAAAGATTCCAGGTGCACGCTCCCCACCTTCTAAAGGCATATTCGTATAAATAGCCGATCCTTTCGTATAGGTTAACAAGATTCCCTGTACAATAAACATCATTGACAGCGTGGCTAAAATATCAGGAATTTTAACTTTCACCACAAAAAATGCATTCACAAGCCCCACAAGTAGGGAAGCTAAAATTGGAATTAACAATGCTACTAGCAACTCTTGCCGATGCAAGACAAGCATAGATGCTGATAGAATAGTTGCTAAACCAGCCGTCGAGCCAACCGATAAATCAAGGCCATTGACAGTCAATGAAATTGTCACACCTAATGCGATAAGCGTGACAATTGAAATTGAGCGTAAAATATCGCTGATGTTTCCTGGAGTTAAGAAATTGGGTGAAGCAATTGAAAAAAAGATGGTGACTAGTAAAATAGCTACTACTGTACCGTATTTTGTGACAAACTCCATCCACTGTCCTGTTTGTTTTTTTGTTTTTACTTGTTCATTCACTAACTCTGCACTCATACCGTTCCTCCAGACGCGTAATAAAATAATTGTTCATACGTTGCTTCGGCTTTCGATAGTTCTTTTACAATTGTCCCGTTATACATAACGTAGATTCGATCAGCTATGTTGAGTAATTCATCAAATTCACAAGTTGCGTATAAAATGCCTTTTTGTTGTTTGGTTAATTCATTCATTATGGAGAAAATTTCTTGTTTGGATCCGATATCAATGCCTTTTGTGGGCTCATCAAATATATACACGTCAGTCTCTTTTAAAAGCCATTTACCAATGGCTACTTTTTGCTGATTACCACCGCTTAGCGTTTTTACTTCTTGCATAACAGACGCGGCTTTAACTCCAATATTCGTGGCTACAGTCTGAGTGGCTTCTCTTTGTTTTCGCTTTTGTACAAACGTCCACTTCGTAAAATTTTTTAAGCTAGGAAGTGACAAGTTAAGCATAATGGGTTCATTTACTAAAATACCTTCTTTTCGTCTTTCTTCTGGTATGAGAGAAAGCTTATTTTTAATATAGTAGCGCGGAGAGCGATTTACTAAAAGTGGATGGTTGCGCATTGATAAATGTCCGGTTGTTTTGTTTTCCAGACCAAATAAGCTGCGACATAATTCTGTTTTCCCTGCACCGACAAGCCCTGCAATACCAACAACTTCTCCTTCTTTAACATGAAACGAAATACCTTGTAGTACACTTGGTAGAGACAATTGTTCTACACGAAGCAGTTCATCTCCAACTGCTACTTCTTCACGTACCGACTCTTGTGCTATTTGTTTTCCTAGCATAAATGTAATCATTTCTTGAATTGTTGATTGTCCAATTGCTTTTGTCACAATATGCTTTCCATCTTTTAGCACGGTGTACTTGTCGCACAAATCACTAACTTCTTGAAGACGATGGGAAATATAAATAATGCCCACCCCTTTTTGCTTTAAGTTATCCACAACTTCAAACAAGCGCTTTGTTTCATGTTGACTTAGCGGTGCTGTTGGTTCATCCAAGATAATATATTCTGCATCTTGTAAGATGGCACGAGCAAGTAATACTTGCTGCTTTTCTGCTAGCGTTAATTCCGATACATTTTTTTTAACGTTTAACGTTGAACCCAGCGTAGCAAGAGCACTTTTCGCTTCAGTCGCATGCTGCTTCCACTTAACGATTGCAGGGCTATCTTTACTTGTTTGACGGTCCAGCGCAATATTCTCCGCCACCGTTAGGGAGGGGACAAGTGCGACATCGACTTCTTGATGAACAATGGCAATCCCTAAATTTTTCGCATCTTTCGGAGAACGAAGCGTAACAGATTGACCATTTTTGTAAATGTTCCCACTATATTCGGAGTATGCTCCAGATAATATTTTCATTAACGTACTTTTCCCTGCACCGTTTGCTCCTAATAAAGCATGGATTTCGCCTTTTTTCACGGTAAAACCTACATCTTGAAGCGCTTGAAATGATTCAAATGACTTTGCGATATGCTTCATTTCTAATTGTTCAATCGTCATCTGTCTTCTCCTCTACTCTTTTTGATTCCAAGCTTCTACAAATTCACCCACTTGGTCCATGTTAATAGGCGCATCAGGTAAATCATCCTGAGTAATAAGCGTTGGGTTAAACGAGTAATACCTCGGTACGTCTTGGCCAGAAATTCTTTGCAGCACAAACTCCACTTGCTTTGTACCAATGGCTGCTGGATTTACCGCTGCTGATGCTTTCCATGGGCTATTTTCCTCTTGCATCATTTGTAAGTCTTCATCCGATAAATCAACGCCATAAACTTTAATTTCATCTCGGCCTGCTTCTTTAATTGCACGAGTAGCTCCTTTGGCGAATTCGTCCCATGGTGCCCACACGGCTGTAATATCACCTTTATTTGGATACTTTTTCAAGATTGCCGCCATTTTTGTTTGCGTATCTAGCGATGTATTTGATGTAGCGTTTCCAAATCGCGCAACTTCTTTTACGTCGGGATAGCGTTCTAGCATAGCTTCATAAATGGTATTTCGCTTTTCCATTGGTGCAAAACCACCAACGAAAATGTACACAATCTTTCCTTCGCCATTAATATCCTGCATCATTTGCTTTAAGCCTTGAAGTGCCAACATGTAGTCATCTTGGTCGATGGTTGTCACACCATCGACATCTAGCTCAACATCAAATGCAACAACAGGAATTCCTTTTGCAACCGCACGCTTTACACCAGGTTCTAGCGTTTCAGAGCGCCCGTGCTTAATAATAATCCCGTCCACATTTTGATTGATTGCTGTATCTAAATAAGCTGCCATCTTTGACTGATCATTGTTGGCATCTGAAACCGTAAGCTGAATACCTTGTTCTTTAGCAGCTGCTGTCGCACCGCTAATATACTGAGCTGCGTGTGTGCCCGTTGTAAACTCCGCAATAAGCGCGACTTTTGTATCTTTACTCACATTTTTAGCTGTAAAATTTGCCTCTGTGCTTTTTTGTTCTTTGACTTGTGGCTTACTTGTCGCGTTTATATCAGGCTGTTCGTTCGTACATCCAACCATGATGAACAGAACAAATAGTAAGAAAATAAATGGACTATACCATTTCTTTGCACGTTTCATCTTCTTCCTCCATCCCTTACTAATCTCATAAAAATAGTAAGAATTATTCCTAGCGCAATGAAGAGCCAGCGCTCACTTAAAGCTTTTTATTGCTTAAGAAAATGCCGCTTCATCAAGAAGAGAAGCGGCATCTTTTGCGTTACCTACGCACACATCCTGCTATTTTTCCTTGTCTACAACTTCAATTTATTCGTAGATTGGCACCCAGCCTTCTGTTGTAACAAAAATACGAACTGCTACTACTTTGCGATCTTCCATTAATGTAAAGTAATGGCGCACGTTCTCCGGAACAGAAATTAAGTCCCCTGGCTCTAATTCAACATCAAAGAATGAACCGTCTTTTCCTTGGATAACGAAAATGCCATGTCCACTAACAATAAAACGAACTTCATCGTCTGTGTGATGGTGTTCACGCTGGAAGTTCTTTAATAGCTCTTCTAAGTTAGGCGTGGTATCCGACAGCGAAATCACATCTTGTGCTTGATAGCCTCGTCTTGAAGAAATATCCTTAATCTCTGCATCAAACGAAGCTAAGATTTCTTCTTTTTCTTCGTCTGTTAAACTAAATTTTTCACGTAAGTTTTCAGGTAGCTTTGTAATATCCCAATTTTCATAAATGACTTCATTGCTAGCTAAAAAGCTTGCTACCTCTTCTTGATTTTCAATACGTGCGTCTGTTTCATGTAAACGAATGTTTGCCATATGTAACTCCCCCTTAAGTAAGTGTTGGTTGGTTATATTTCTTTAGTGAAAGAATTTTCACGTGATAACTAAATAAAAACTCGTATGCTTCTAGCGCTTTTTTCGCTTCAAATGCATTTTTTCCCCATACGGTAATACCGTGGTTGCGAATTAAAACAGCTCCTTGATCAGCCGTTACATATTCAGCAAAGACTTCAGCTAACGTCGGAATGTCTGCATAATTCGGAATAATCGGAACAGTAATCTCTGCATCTTCTTCCCAAATACCAAGTGCTTTAATAATTTCCTGTCCCTTGAACGTTACTTTCCCTTCGTCACCATATAGTTCAGAAATAACGTTGTTATCAATTGTGTGTACATGCAGGCTACATCCAGCGTTTGTATGGTTATAAACTTTAACATGTAAAAGCGTCTCAGCGGAAGGTTTTAGATGCGTTTCTTCCGCTGCGTTTCCACGGCTGTCTACAAGTAAAAAGTCTTCACTTGTACGCTTTCGCTTATCTTTTCCACTCGCTGATACGAAGAAAGTTGTTGGCTCGTCACTGACCTTAATTGATAAGTTCCCACTCGTTCCAAAAAACCAATCTCGTTCTGCAAGTTCCTCTTTTACATCTCCAATTTCTTGCAAGCGCTGCTGTGCTAAAATACTCATACTTCCACCTCCGATAATTCGTTAATATGCTCAATGACATCGTGAAATGTTTCAAACGGACGATGCGGTAAATTTAACTCTTTGCATTTATGAAGTAGAAAATCACGTGCCAATACACAATCAGCCATTTTTGCTGCCTGTAAATCTGTAATGGAATCTCCAATTACAATGATAAAATCTTCGTCTGTTGCCAAGCTTCGTATAATTGACGGCTTGCAGCAGCCACAGCCATTTTGGCAATGTTCATCACATGTATGAGGCCACGTAATTTGAATTGTTTGCCCTGAAAAATCTGAGCCGTTGCAGTAAAGCTTTTCTTGTTCTACTTTCCCTTCTAACATTGGCTCAACAAAAAAATCAATTCCTCCACTGACAATATAAAGCGGAATCTGCTTCTCTTTTGTATAACGAACAAACTCTTCAAACCCTGATCGAATCTCAGAACTTGATAAAATGTATGACACAATCTCTTCTTGTAAAGAAGTAGGTAGTAATGAAAACATCTTCCCTACTCCTTCTTGAACTGATACGCGCTCAGCTAACACATCGTCTTTAATGGTCTCCCATTCGCTGGGAGCAAATTGTTTCATAATGGCAATGATGTTATCGCTGTTTGTGATTGTACCGTCAAAGTCACAGAAAATCTTCATCTCAATTACCCCTTTACTTTCACTGTTCCCCATAAATCAAGTGCTTTTTGCAGCGCTTCATCATTTGTTTCTTCTAAAGTCTGACCAGCAAGCGCAGCGTCGACTGCTGCACGAAATGCTTTTCCTCCACCGATTGCTCCATCCGGATGACCGTGTACGCCTCCACCTGCATTAATAATGCTGTCTACACCAAAATCCGAGATAAGCTGAGGTACCATTCCTGGATGAATACCTGCTGATGGAACCGGGAATGTTTGCTTATACGTATATAGAGGTCTAGTTACCTCGTACGTAATTCCAGCTGTATCTTCAAAAGGCATAGCAACGCTGCCATACGGTGATGGGAATAATGAAAAATCTGCTCCAACCAGACGAAGTAGTTTTCCTAGTAAAAGAGAATTTGAGAATCCATGGAATTCAGATGGTGTTAATGCACCGCTTACTGCTGGGTGAGCCATGATTGGCAAATTAATTTCATCATCTTCCCGAAGAGCTTGGAGTACATCCAGTCCATATGCAAACACGTTAAATAATAGAGCATCAGCTCCTAACTGAGCTGCTTTTCTAGCTTTCTCTTTTAAATCAAATGTACGCCCCGTCAAATTTACAGCATATAGCGTACGATGACCCGTTTCTTTATATACTTCATCAAGCACTTTTTTTCCTTCTGTAATTCGCTGTTCGAACGGTGTCAGTTCATTGTCAAATAGAATTTCATCATCCTTTACAAGATCCACACCTCCAAGCGCTTGTGCACGAAGCTGCTCGGTTAAATAATCTATATCACGCCCAATTACACCTTTAAAAATGCTCATAACAAGAGGACGATCGTACACTTTTAACTTCTCTCGAATGCCTTCAATTCCGAAGCGTGGGCCAGGAAAAGCAGATAATGCTTCTCTAGAAAACTCCAAGTCTAATAATTTAACTTTTCCATCTAATGATAGTTTTCCGAAAACAGTAACTAAAATAGCAGGCAAATCATTTGTATAATTAGCAAGAGGATAGCCAATTTTCACAATCGCTTGCTTTGTCGTTTGCTCTAAATAGTTGTTTACGCGATCGCAATCTTCAAGTGGGGTAATTTCAACTACGCGTCCTTTATGCTTTCTAAGCTGCTCCTGCTCAAGCTGAGGTAGGTTTGTCCAAGAACCTACCGTTAAGCCTAGAGCAATGCCTTCTGCTTTTTTTTCAAAGTTTCCTTTTTCATCATGTAATAAATAACTTGCAACGATTTCACTCATTTGCTTCAAACTCCCTTGCTGTAAATTTCCCATCGTTACGAAATAAAAAAGCCTCTTCTTGTGAGAAAGAAGAGGCTTTTTTGCTCTCTTCTTATCTCTCAGCTACTGCTGCAAGATTTAGCACCGTGCTTAACGAAACGTTAAGTCGGTTGCCGGGCTTCACAGGGCTAGTCCCTCCACCTACTCTTAATAAGAAAATTGCTATTTATATTGTATAATCGATTTTCACACTGATCGTATTCTTCAAAAATATATGTTCATGAATCAACAACTTCTTACATATTAAGCCAACTCAAAAAGAATTGTCAACGTATTTTTTGAATAAATTTAACTTAGCAATTCGATCAACCGCTTCTTTCAACCGTTCTTCATCGGTTAATAAACCTACGCGCACATAGCCTTCTCCGTATTCGCCAAACCCAATTCCAGGAGCAACAACGACGTGAGCTTTTTCCAGTAACAAATCGGAAAATTCTTCTGATGTATAACCTTTTGGCACAGGCAACCATGCAAAAAATGATCCTGGTGGAGCTTCAACGTCCCATCCAATTTCACGCAGTCCATGAATAAGAATCTCACGACGAGATTCGTAGCGTTCTACTAATTCATCTACGCAGTTCTGTGAATCTAGCAAAGCCACCGTGGCTGCTTGCTGAATGCCGCTAAATACACTTACAAATAAGTGATCTTGTAAAAGGTTAATCGCTTCAATCACGCTTTCGTTTCCAACGGCAAAGCCGATTCGCCACCCTGCCATATTATACGTTTTTGATAGCGTATAAATTTCAATGCCAACTTCTTTGGCGCCTGGAGTTTGCATAAAACTAATGGGCTTTTCGCCATCAAATCCAATTGCACCATACGCAAAATCATGCACAATGCACGTATCATACTGACGAGCAAATTCAACTGTTTTTTCAAAAAACGGTGCCGTAGCTACTGCGCCGGTCGGGTTATTTGGATAGTTTAAAAACATTAGCTTGGCTTTTTGCTTCACTTCTTCGCTTATTTCCTCGTAAACTGGCAGAAAGCCATTCTCTTTTTTTAAAGGCATGACTTCCATTTTCGCTCGTGCTAGCTCCACTCCTGACCAATAATCTGGGTAGCCTGGGTCAGGCACTAAAACTGTATCTCCAGGATTAAGTAAGCACTGAGGAATTTCTACTAATCCGGCTTTTCCTCCAAACAAAATAGCTACTTCTTTTTCGGGATCCAGCTGAACACCATATTCTCTTTCGTAAAACGTTGCTGCCGCTTTTTTCAGAAAAGCTTGCCCCCGAAACGGTGAGTACTTGTGGTAGTTTGGGTTTTCACTCGCATCTTGAAGGGCCTTGACGATATGAGGAGGCGTTGGCTGATCTGGATTTCCTTGCCCTAAGTTAATCACGTCATGTCCTTCTTTTATCACCTTTGAAACTTTACTAACAAGGGATGCAAAAAATTGTTTTGGTAAACTTTTTAATAGTTCTGATTGTTCAAATTGCTTCATGTGAACACCTTCTCAAAAAATTCTTGAAATTCTAGTCACAAATAATATATTGTAATAGTCAACTTGTAAAGTCATTTTTATAAAATAAATCGGGATGGTGAAGCTTAATGAGTTTAAAGGTAGCCTGTTTACAGCTTAATCTTGCATTTGGAAATCCTAAAGAAAATTACGAGCATGCTGAAAAAAAAATGAAAGAAGCACTGCTTGAATCTCCAGATATTCTTATATTGCCAGAACTTTTTGATACATCTTATGATTTACAGAACCTCGACGCTATCGCGGACTCTGAAGGAAAGCAAGCGACTAGCTTTTTCTCCGCTTTCGCAAAAACGCACAGCATAAATATCATTGCTGGATCAGTTGCTAAAAAAACAAAAGATGGTGTTACGAATACAATGTATGTCTTTAATCGTGAAGGTGAGGAGGTCGCTCAATATAACAAACTACATTTATTCAAATTGATGAATGAGCACTTATTTTTACAACCAGGTGAAGATAAAAACATCTTTACCCTCGAAAACTCACTATGCGCAGGTGTTATTTGCTACGATATTCGCTTTCCAGAATGGATTCGCGTTCATACAAGCGCAGGTGCAGAACTCCTTTTTGTCGTTGCCCAATGGCCAAAACCAAGACTTGCTCATTGGAAAGCGCTTCTAGTGAGCAGAGCCATTGAAAACCAATGCTACGTGGTTGCTTGCAACCGCTCTGGAGATGACCCCGCTAACACGTTTGCTGGTCACTCGTTAATCATTGACCCTTGGGGAGAAATTATTGCAGAAGCAGGCGAGAGCGAAGAAATACTAACAGCAGCTATTGACTTATCAACCGTAAAAACAATCCGAGAACAAATTCCGGTCTTTACAGATCGTCGTACAGAATTTTATTAAATCTCGCTGTTGACATCCAAAAATTCACATGATAAGATGTTCTCCAGAAGTTACTAATAAGTCAAATAAATCAAAATTAAATAATATCTTTACTCTTATCAAGAGTTGGCTGAGGGATTTGGCCCTATGACGCCCAGCAACCGACCGTAATACCATTGTAAAATGGAGCGCAGCTTTTTTAGCGCTATAAAACAATTCGTTGTTTTATGAAGGCACGGTGCTAATTCCAACAGAAAGAGAAATTTTTCTGGCAGATAAGAGGTTTGAATGATCATCAAGCCTCTTTCACTCACCGAAAGAGGCTTTTATATGTTTTAAAAGCCTCCGGTTATACTTTTATTTTTTATGGAGGTAGATAAAAATGACAATAACAACTTATACATATGAGCCACTAAATGAAATGACAGCAATTAAACTTGTAAAACAACTGAAGTTATTTTCCGAAAGCGAAGCTCTTACGGCTCGTGAAATTGGTGACGGCAATTTAAATCTCGTTTTTTATATTGTAAACGACCAAACCAATAAGTCTGTCATTGTAAAACAAGCTCTTCCTTATGCGAAAGTTGTAGGAGAAAGCTGGCCTTTATCACTCAAGCGCGCAACGATTGAAAGCAATGCGCTCAAACAGTTTGGGAGCTTAACACCCGAACTCGTTCCAGAGGTTTACTACCATGATGAAACGTTAGCTGTCACGGTTATGGAAGACCTGTCTCACCTTACAATTTCTCGTACAGGATTAATCCAAGGAGAAGCCTATCCACTTCTTTCAGAACATGTCGGTAAGTTTTTGGCTCATATCGCGTTTAAGACGTCTGATTTTGCAATTAAGCCTCAGGAGAAAAAAGAGCTGGTTGCTCAATATATCAATCCCGATTTATGCAATATTACCGAAGACTTAGTGTTTACAGATCCGTTTTTTGATTATGATACAAATGAATTTGAAGAAACGCTTAGAAGCGAGGTAGAAGACTTATGGGCAGATGAAGAAACCAAGCTTGAAGTCGCTAAGCTTAAACAAAAGTTTTTAACAAGTAGCCAAACGCTTGTGCACGGCGATTTGCACACAGGTAGCATTTTTGCCAGTGAATACGAAACAAAAGTAATTGACCCTGAGTTTGCATTCTATGGCCCATTTGGCTTTGACTTAGGACAATTTGTGGCCAACTTGCTGCTTAATGCTTTGTCTCGTCCTTCACAAAATCGCAGTCTACTTTTTGATCATATCGCTAAAACGTGGGATGTTTTCCAAACAACATGGCAAAGACTTTGGGCTGAATCTGAGGTGGAACCATTCACTAAAAATCCAAACTATTCCGACTATATTTTACAACAAACCTGGACGGATGCGGTTGGCTACGCAGGATGCGAGTTAATTCGACGTACAATTGGATTAGCACACGTAGCGGATATCGATTCATTGCCTGACGACAATCGCTTAAATGTTCAAAAAGCAGCTATCCGCTTAGGACGCTATTTATTGACTCATCAAACAGAAATTAGTGCACATGATTTTGAGAATTTGATTGAAGAATGAAAGGAGCACAACATGACACACACTCTTACACTCCCTCGTTCAGTTGAATGGAAGGAAACGTTTATTTCACTGCTTGACCAGCAGCTATTACCAAACACAGTTGAATATATCGAGCTTCATACCCTACAGGATGTATGGGATGCTATCGTTACGCTAAAAGTACGAGGTGCACCTGCAATTGGCATTACTGCAGCGTTCGGCCTAGCACTTTCGGTCCAAAAATATGAGGTACAGACGATTGAAGAGTTTAAAAACAACCTGCAGGCCGATAAGGAGTTTTTGGCGAGCTCTCGTCCAACAGCCGTCAACTTATTTTGGGCGTTAGACCGCGTAGTAAACAGCATCAATAAAGCGATTTCTGTAAATGAAGCTAAAACACTTGTTATCCATGAAGCGATTCAAATTCAAGCGGAAGATGAAGCTACCTGCTACCGCATAGGTGATTATGCATTATCACTGTTTGATAAAAACAATCGTATTATGACAATTTGTAATGCTGGGTCGATTGCCACAGCGTATTATGGAACTGCTTTGGCACCTTTTCATATTTCAAAAGAACGTGATATTCCACTGAAAGTATTTGCGTGCGAAACACGCCCTGTTCTCCAAGGGTCACGTTTAACGGCATGGGAACTTCAAAAATCAGGCGTAGACGTGACGCTTATCACAGACAGCATGGCTGCACATACCATTAAAACAAAAGGTATTAATGCTATTATTGTCGGAGCTGATCGTATTGCAGCTAACGGTGACACTGCTAATAAAATCGGGACATATGGGCTTGCGCTATTAGCAAAAGCATTTAATATTCCTTTTTATGTAGCAGCTCCAAAATCGACGTTTGATTTATCAATCGCATCAGGAGCTGAAATTCCAATTGAAGAACGCTCGGCAAAAGAAATCACGCATATTGGTGATGTACAAGTGGCTCCAGACAATATTTCTGTTTACAACCCGGCATTTGACGTTACCCCAAGTGAATTAATTACGGCCATCATTACAGAACATGGCATTATTCATTCACCTTCTGCCGATACAATCAAACTTGTATTAAATTAAAAAGAGAGAATCTCAACTTATGATGAGATTCTCTCTTTTTGTAACATAAATGTAACAGTAATTTATCATCTACCTACATATATTATAGTTAGTTTTATCATGTTAAGCGAAATCTGTATGGGAGGGGTAGCTATGACCAAACAAGAACATCCTGACTCAACCTGTAAAAAGCGAAAGCAGCGCGCACGAAAGGAACAATTTCAGCTTTTAGATGTTACAAATCAAACCATTCAGCAAGATCATCAAGACGAAACGTTCACGTCCGTAGATGGTGTATTTGTACAAGGGGAAGGATGGAAGCTAGAGAATGATGATGAAACCTAGCTAGTGCTACGCTAACACAACCTTTCCATTTGCTACTTGTATTCCTTCTAACATTAAAAGTTTCTCTTTTAAATGCACCTGTGTCCCTGCATAACCAGTTAAATCTTTTGAAACGCCAATAACACGATGACAAGGTAAAAAGATAGGTAGGCGATTTCTACGATTCGCTTGTCCTACCGCACGAACAGCTTTTGGCTGTCCAATCATGCTTGCTAACTGTTTATAAGAAATAACTTCTCCATATGATATGTCTTTAAGTGCAGTCCATACCTTTTGCTGAAATTCCGTTCCTACTATTTCTAACGGAAGATCGAATCTTTGCCGCGCTTGAACTACATACTCATGTAGCTGCTTTGTCGCTTCTTTAATATATTCATGGTCTTCTAATAAAGTGACCGTTCCCTTTGTTTGTAACATCAACTCATCAAAAGAAAAGAATAAACCGGAAATCCCTTTATCAGAACATGTGACGTACACATGTTCATTGTCAAACAACGGAATGCTTCCATAATACTTCATCGTTTTCTCCTCTCTATTGTACTTGGGAAACGGGTAACATCACGTGAAATGTTGTACCTATCCCCAACTCACTTTCTACTTCAATATATCCTTTATGTTCTTCTACTATCTTATAAGACACCATTAGTCCCAGTCCAGTTCCTTTTTCTTTTGTGGTATAAAACGGTTCTCCTAGCTTACGAATTCGCTCTGCAGGCATGCCTTCTCCTTCATCTCGAATCGATACTCTCATATAGCGATTGCTATGATGCTTGACTTCTATAGAGATTACTCCTCCGCCTTTCATTACTTCAATTGCATTTTTAATTACATTAATAAAAACTTGTTTTAGCTGATGAGGCTCACAATAAACCTTTGACAATGATGGATCAAAGTCTGTTTCAAATTGAACATTTTCAAGTAAAGCTTGAGCGTTTAACAAATCAATCGTCTCTTGTACGATAACGGCTAGTGATTTCTCTTCAAATTTAATTGCCTGTGGCTTAGCCAATACTAAAAACTCTGTAATAATTGATTCAATCCTCTGCAGCTCAGACGTAATAATATCAAAATAAAGCGAATGATCTTCTTTCATGCTATCTTCAAGCAGCTGAATGAACCCTTTTAATGCGGTCATTGGATTTCTTATTTCATGCGCAATACCAGCTGCCAGCTGTCCTACCACTTGAAGCGTATCAGATTTTCGAATTTGCTCCTCCATCTGCTTCTTCTCCGTTACATCGCGAATAATGGTCATGTATAAGCCTGGTAAGATACCTTTTTTCGTTGAAAACTCGATTTGTTTTACTTTACCGTTAGCTGTCTTATACTGAATATCTCCTTCTCCTTCTCCTTTTATCTCAATCATAGCCTTATGCTCAATAACTAAATCAAAATTAGAGGATGATAAAAACATTTCCATCGTTTGCGAACAAATCTCTTCCTTCGTTTTTTCTAAAATTTCACAAGCAGGTTCATTAACATCAATGATTTTCTGTTCGCCATCCCATAAGATTAAGCCATCCATTGAACCATCAAAAATTTTTCGGAATTTCTGTTCGTTATTTCGAAGCTCTTGTTCCATTTTAGTTCGCTCGCTGATATTGCGAAAAATGGTCAAATTATAGCCTTCAATAATACCTTTCTTTCCTGTGAACTCAAGCTCTTTTTCTTCCCCGTTTGGCATATAAAAAGTAAGTTCTTCACGAATCTCTTCCTGCTCAATAAATTGATAATATAGCTTCCATACATGACGATCTTTCTTATTAATAAACGTTTGAAGATTTGTGCCGATTAGCTGTTCTAACGGTAGCTCAAATGTTCTGGAAGAAGCGGCGTTGGCATTTACAATTACCCCGTCATGACGCCAAATTAAAATAGCCTCAATTGCATCTTCAAAAATGGCTCGAAAGTTTTTCTCACTTCGCAACAATTGCTGCTCCATTCTTCTTTTCTCCGTTACGTCACGCATAATGGACATATAGTAACGGCTATAAATATTTGCGGTTGTCGTGAATTCAAAAAAAGTTACGTCTCCATTTTCAAGTTTAATTGGAAGTTCTCCGCTCGCTTTGCCCTGTTGCTGAAGAAGACGCCATAACTTTTTTAGCTTATAGTGATAGGCTGGCTCAACTAATTCTGTTAACGTTTTTGTTAATAAGTATTCTTTTGAAAAATTCAGCCGGTCACAAAAAGATGGATTGACGTCAATCAGCTGTCCTGCTCGATCGAAAATAACAATTCCATCAACCGCTTCGTTGAATACATCCATAAACATATGCTGACTCAAAAAGCGCTCGTTCTCCACCATTTTTTGTGCTGTAATGTCACGAAAAGTACAAATCGTACTACCAGAAGCTTCGCTTCGCTGTTCACACGTAAACTCTACATATTTTACGATGCCATTTTGCAAACTCATCGTACCTTCATAAGTAAACTTCTGATTTTCTACGAGCGTTGGGTAATAATCATTAATAACGTCATACGGAAACAACATAAGAAAGTCTTTCAATTGACATGCAATCAGTTCATCATAATTCTTTTCAAATAACTGACTGGCTGCTTTATTGACATGCTGAACATAAAAACTCTCGTCAAATACAATAATTGCATCTGAAACTGTATTAAAAATGGCACGCAACTGTTTTACTTCTTCTTGTTGGTCTTGTATCGGTAGCTGCCGATGTGGAGCCATGCCACATCCTCCTTTCTAAACTCTTTCTTCCTATCAAAGAACAAATCTATTTCGACAAATTCCTGCTTTCTTTCACCATTTAACGATTCCTAGGTAGATATGTGCATAGTCATTGATAGGCACATTAGTCACTAATACACTATTATTCTACAAATTTCTTTTTTCACCTTTAAAAAATAAATGAAAATCTTCCTAAAAAAGTCCGCTATGCGTATACCTGTACACATAGCGGACTTTTAAATACTTATTTCCAAAAGTCATCGAATACGGAAATTGGCAGGCTGCGTTTATGAGCCGTTTTAAAGAAATGATTCTCAATTTTCATACTTGCTTCTTCTCCAACTTCTTTACCTTCTAAATAATCATCTATTTGATTATATGTAACTCCTAATGCTTCTTCATCTGGCAGCTGCGGGCGATTTTCTTCTAAATCAGCTGTCGGCTGCTTTAAATATAAATGCTCAGGACAGCCTAATTCTTTTAACAGCTGTTTGCCTTGGCGCTTATTAAGACGGAAAATCGGCACTAAATCTGCCCCACCATCTCCAAATTTCGTAAAGAACCCAGTCACTGCCTCTGCAGAATGGTCGGTACCAAGTACAACTCCTTGATGCATGCCAGCAATCGTATACTGTGCAATCATACGTTCACGTGCTTTTACGTTCCCTTTATTAAAGTCAGAAACAGCTTCACCTGTTGCTTCTTCGACTGCTGTAATCATTGCATCCACAGCAGGCTTAATATTAACAGCAACCGAATGACTTGGTTGAATAAAAGCTAGCGCGTCTTGACAGTCTTGCTCATCCGCTTGTACACCGTACGGTAGACGCACCGCAATAAATTGATAAGTATCTTTCCCCGATTCTTTATTTAATTCTTCTACAGCCATTTGGGCAAGCTTACCTGTTAACGTGGAATCTTGTCCTCCTGAAATGCCTAGCACAAATGAACGTAAAAAAGAGTGTTTCTTCATATACTGCTTTAAAAAATCGACGCTTCTACGAATCTCTTCCTTTGGGTCGATAGCTGACTTTACTTTCATCTCATCAATGATGTATTGTTGCTTCGTCATATGGTCCTCTCCCTATCTTTAATTGTCTAATTGTTATACATGAGTTAATAGCTGAGACGCTCTAGAACGCGCTTCATTGATTTTATCCATCTTGTTGTTCCAACAATTTGTGCTAAGATCTACAGGATATTCAGTTGGTCGCAGCACTTCTTCATTGGATTTGGCAATCATTTTATAATCATCCCATAAATGATTAAGGTTTTGTAAGCAATACGCTCTCATCTCTTCCACTGACGGCTGTTTATATACTAGTTTCCCTGATTTAAAGATTTGCTGATGAATGTTACGCGCATGAAAATCTGTAACAAACTTGCTTACATGAGTATAAACAGGGTGAAACATTTTTAAGTGATGCTCATCATTTGGCTGCTCATTCTGCATGGCGATATAATCGCCTTCCCATTTCCCATTTACTTGATTAACAATACGATATACGTCCTTTAATCCAGGCGTTGATACCTTTTCAGGATTATCTGACAGCTTAATGGTATCGACAAGCTCCCCACTTTCGCCTTCAATTGATACAAGCTTATAAACTGCCCCAAGCGCAGGCTGGTCATATGAAGTAATTAGCTTTGTGCCAATACCCCAACCGTCAATTTTTGCTCCTTGCGCTTTTAAGTCCATGATGCTATGTTCATCTAAATCATTTGAAGCAAAGATACGCGCATTCGGAAAGCCTGCCTCATCTAGCATTCGTCGTGCTTCCTGAGATAAATACGGAAGCTTTCCACTATCTAAACGAATACCTACAAAATTAATGCGATCCCCCATCTCTTGAGCAACGCGAATTGCATTTGGAATTCCTGACTTGAGCGTATTGTACGTATCAACAAGGAAAATGCAGTTCTGATGAGATTCAGCATACTTTTTAAATGCAGTGTATTCATCACGGTACACTTGTACAAGCGCATGAGCATGAGTTCCAGAGATGGGAATGCCAAACACTTTTCCTGCTCGCACGTTGCTTGTTGCATCAAATCCTCCAATATAAGCTGCTCTCGCTCCATATAACGCTGCATCAAGCTCATGAGCTCTCCTTGCCCCAAATTCCATTAAGCGATTATCACTTTGCTCATACACCGCATCTTCTCCAGCTGCTAAGCGAATACGAGAAGCCTTAGTTGCAATTAACGGGTGAAAATTTAAAATGTTTAACAGTGGTGTTTCAATAAGCTGTGCTTCTCCTAACGGTGCATCCACTTGCAGAATAGGTTCATTCGCAAAAATCATTTCACCTTCTACGACGGATTTTACGTTACCCGTAAAACGAATTCCTTTTAAATAATCAATAAACTCATCTTCATAGTGCAACTCACTGGATAAATAGTCGAGATCACTTTCTGAAAATCGAAAATTCGCGATAAAGTCAATCATTCGTTCTAGTCCTGCAAAGACTGCGTAGCCATTATCAAAAGGCATTCGACGAAACGAAGCTTCAAATACAGACCTGCGTTTATGAATTCCATCTTTCCAATATGTATTGGCCATATTTAGCTCATACAAATCTGTATGTAAAGCTAAGCTATCGTCAGCATATCGCCTGCTCATCATTCGTACCCCCAACATTTTTTACAATTCCATTATATTTGTGTAAACCTCTTTACAATAGAGTAAGTATAATACATTCCCTCATTTAAATAAATAAACAGATACTAGAAAAGCTAATTTTCTAAAGAGGATTTCTTATCACTTTTATACTTTACCTGTTAAATGTGCTACAATAGTGAATTGGTTTAAGATTATGTTAAATAAAGGAGCCTTTTTACATGAACATTGTTGTCAGTACATTGAATGCCAAATACATTCACACATCTTTGGCCCTTCGATGTTTAAAAGCCTACGCAGAACCTGACTATCACGTTGAGATGGCTGAATATACGATTAAAGATCCAGCGATGAATATCGTAACGGATTTATATAAGCGCAATCCTGATATCATTGGATTCAGCTGCTATATTTGGAACATTGAAGAAACGATTACAGTCGCACAAATGTTAAAGAAAATTAACCCAAACCTAACAATCATTTTCGGTGGACCGGAAGTAACATATGATATTCCCTACTGGTTAGATCGCATCCCGGAAGCTGATTTCATTGTAATTGGTGAAGGAGAAGAAACGTTCAAGCAACTTTTAGATGAGCTTCATGGAAACCGTCAGTTTGAGAACGTAAGCGGCGTTGCGTTTAGACAAGATGGAAAACACGTAGTGAATCCCCAGCGCAACAAAATTGATCTTCGGGAAATGCCTTCACCTTTCCGCTTTGAAGAAGATCGTAGTTCTTTATCTAAGCGTGTTGTTTATATTGAAACAAGCCGTGGCTGTCCGTTTAGCTGTCAGTTCTGCTTATCTTCTATTGAAGTAGGCGTGCGCTACTTTGACCGTGAGAAAATCAAAGAAGACATTCGCTATCTAATGGATAACGGTGCTAAGACCATCAAATTTGTGGACCGCACGTTCAACATCAGCCGAAGCTATGCTATGGAAATGTTTCAGTTCTTAATTGATGAGCATAAACCTGGTACGGTGTTTCAATTTGAGATTACAGCGGACATCATGCGTCCAGAAGTTATTCAGTTTTTAAATGACCATGCACCAGCTGGACTGTTCCGCTTTGAAATTGGTGTTCAGTCAACAAACGATGCTGTAAACGAGCTTGTAAAGCGTAAGCAAAACTTCACAAAGCTTACTCGTACTGTGACCATGGTTAAAGATGGCGGTAAGATTGATCAGCACTTAGACTTAATTGCAGGCCTTCCTGATGAAGACTACCATTCGTTTAAAAATACATTTAATGACGTATTTGCTCTGCGTCCAGAAGAGCTTCAGCTCGGGTTCTTAAAGATGCTTCGCGGGACAGGTTTACGCCTTAGTGCACAGCGCTACAACTATCAGTTTATGGATCAGTCGCCATATGAAATCTTAAGTAATAACGTTCTGCCGTTTTCTGATGTTGTGCGTATTAAGCACGTTGAGGATATCTTAGAGAAATTCTGGAATGATCACCGTATGGATGAAACAATTGAGTTTCTTGTGGAGAATTGTTACGAAACGCCATTTGATTTCTTCCAAAACTTTGGTACATTTTGGGATGAGATGGGCTGGGCACGTATTGGACATCAACTTGAAGATTTATTTAAACGCTTAAAACAATATATTGAAACGGAAAACTTTGAGAATGAAGCAATCATTGAAGGCTTTATGAAGATTGACTATTTATTTAATCAAAAACATAAACCTCGTAAGCCTTGGTGGGATGATAAGTTAGATAAGCAAGTTCGCTCTCATTACTATCAGCAAATGCTTGCAAACCCGACCGTATTAGGCGATGATTTTGTTCATGAAAACCTAACGGAAAAGGAACTTTACAAGCATACCGTTCTTGAGCTTCTTCCATTTGACTACGCATACTACAAAAACACTGGAAAAGTTGTAGAAAAGCAGTCGTTAGTTTTGTTCTACTATGACCAAAAGGCAAACGAAACGAAGTTGTTTACCGCTCCCGTTGAAGCCTTTGATTTACCAGTAGTAAGCTAATTAAAAAAAGACCTCGATATGCATATCGAGGTCTTTTTTTTTAACAGTTCTTTTTTTGCTTTTTCTTATGTTTCTTTTCAGCTTTTGCAATTTCAGCCATCTCTAAGAGCTTAGCTGCGTTTGGATCACCCATTTCAGGTCCAAACTCCTCTTGTAAAAGCTGTGTTTGCTTTTCTTTGGAATGGGCAAGGTGTCTATGATCTTTTTTCGTCATTTGCTTTGTCCTTGCTTTCCATGCTTTGAATTACGATTTGCTGCTTTATATGTGTCTTCTTTGCCATATTCAGCTGAAAATTCTGTATCAGGTAAGCTTTCTTTTGGCGTTTGATTATTTTTTTGTGCTGGATTATGCGCTACTTTGCGTTTTGCCATTGTAATAACCTCCTCATAAGATTATAAGCATTTGCTCTATACTAGCTTGTGCAAGTGCATAGATCTTATGAGCAGTAAAACCTGTTAAAACGCACAATAAATTACCCAATAATAATGCGTTCTTTAGGATAATGATAATCCGGTTCTGTTTTTGGACGACGAAGCATTAGAATAAATACAAGCATTCCAATCCGACCGATAAACATTAGAATAATAATAAGTATTTTTCCTATATCTGATAAACCACTCGTAATTCCCATTGATAATCCCGTCGTTCCAAATGCTGAACATACTTCAAAAATAATTTCTGTTAAAGAAAATGGCTCTGTGATTGTTAAAGTGATAACAGAGATGGAACAGATAATAATAGCGAACATAGAAACAGCTACAGATTTAGTAATGTCATCTTCATGAATTTCTCGTCTAAAAATCTTAATTGTTTTACTTCCTCTTGCATAATAAAATAAAAATAAAATGTTTAGAGCAAACGTAGTCGTCCGAATCCCTCCACCAACGGAGCTTGGAGATGCTCCAATAAACATCATGGCACTCATAATTAGCAACGTCGGTAACGTAAATTCACTAACATCCATCGTGGCTACTCCACCACTTCTGGTTGCTGCTGATTGAAAGAAGGCATAGAAGAATGCTTCATGCCAAGACTTACCTTCCATAAATGCATTGTGTTCTAAAAGTAAAATTAACAAAGTGCCAACAGCTAATAACGCTAAGAACATAATAGACGTTAATTTGGCAAAAAGAGAAAATTGAAACTTACGCTTTTCTTTCCTTTTTAAGAAAAAGTGCTTTACTTCAATTAGAACCGGAAATCCAATTGCGCCTAGCGTAATTAAGAGTACCGTTACGACTTGAACAAAATAGTCGTTAGCATAAGGAACAAAAGACGCTCCTGTTATATCAAATCCAGCGTTTGTTGTTGCGCTTACAGATGCAAAAAAGCCATGTAAAAATGCTTCTTTCCAATCTAAATAATATTGATGAAAGTGAATCGTTAATACTAAGGCTCCAATTGCTTCAATGGCAAAAATAAGCAGTAGTACATTTCTCATTAAATTAACGAGTCCAGATAGCTTGGATTGATTATGGTCCATCATAATCAATTGACGTTCTTTCAAACCAATTTTCTTTCCGATTAAAAGCCAAATAAATGTACTCAGTGTCATAACACCAATTCCACCTATTTGAAAAATAAATGCTAAAACAAAATATCCAAATGTGCTAAACGTCTCGGCTGTTGAAACAGGTGTGAGGCCTGTTACGCTTACAGCGCTAACAGCAATAAATAAACGGTTAATTAAATCTAATTCCATTCCTGGCTTTAGTGCTGCTGGAATGCTTAAAAGTAAAAAACCAACCGTCACTGCCGTCAAATAAAAGCTGACAATAATTTGTGCTGAGGACATTTGCCTAATTCGGTGTTTCCAATTTCGACGCATGATAGACATTCCTTTTTTTATAATACATAATAGCTTTCCCTTATTTTTAAATATTTCTTCCTTATGTATGATTTTCTTTTTTATTAAAAGAAGAGATAGCTTTATTTAGTATAAAAGAACAAACGACCGTTGTCATTACCAAACGGAAATTTCAGTATATAAAGTTCTTTTTCTCACTAATAATAAAAGCTGCACGTGCAAGAAAACCACCACACGTACAGCCTTTATGTTAATTATATTTTGCTTATTAAAAAACGCTTATTTTGAACGCTTCTGTAGCCAATCACCGATTGTTGGGTATGTTTCTTTTACTGCTTTTGGGCCAAATACAACCGAAACGTGCCCTGTTTGAAGAAGCTTGTATTCTTTATCTTTGCTCGAAACAGCATCCATTAGCGCAGCCACTTGATGCGGCATTGCAATATGGTCTCGGCTTGCAGCGATATTAAGAATATTAGCCTTAATATTCTTTAGATCAACCTTTTGTCCACGAATTTCTAACTCGCCGTTAATGAGCTTATTTTGCTGATAAAAATCTCGAATCCATTGACGATATGCTTCGCCAGGAAATGGAATGCCATCTGCTACCCACTTTTGCATAAGCTTCCAGCTTTCAACAAAACGCTGGTTTTCTGAACGGTCAACTAGCGTTACGTAAGGACCGTAGAAATTCGTAATTGGTTTTAGCATTTTATTACCAAAATCAATCATTTCAGGTGGAATATTACCTAGCGTGTCAACAGCTTTATCTAAGTTAAAGTAGCGTTCATCTAGAAATGCGCCGTATAAACCAGTGTCTGAAAAATCAAACGGGCTTGTCATAAAGATCAAGTTTTTAATTGGTAATTCATCATGTAATGCTGCAAACGCTGCTGTCATCGTACCGCCCATACAATAACCTAACACAGATAAATTAGGTGCTTTTGAATGACGCAGCACTTTTTTTGCAGCGCGCGGAATGTAATCCATAATGTAGTCATCCAATTTCATGCCGCTATCTTCTACGCCAGGTGTACCCCAGTCTAACAGATACACATCAAAACCACGCTCTAGTAAATATTCCACTAGGCTATTGCCAGGTGTTAAGTCAAGAATATATGGCTTATTAATAAGAGCATATACAAGTAAAATTGGCGTTTTGTGCAATCTATCTTGAGTTGGAGTATAACGATACAGCTTCGCTTTATTCTTTTTCCAAATTACTTCCTTTGGCGTTAACCCTACTTCTGGCTCTGCTTCCGTTGTGACAATTTCATAAGCACGCTTAAAGCGTCGAGCTGAGCTTTTATATTCGCTAGGCATTGATTTGATTAACTTTTCCCATTCTTGGATATATGGAGTTGCCATGAAAACATCCACCTTTCTTTTTAATCATGAACGAAAAAGCACAGCCCCGACAAAACGTCAGGGCTACTTTTATATGAAATAACAATTACATGTATAAGCCACCGTTAATGTTTAGTTGTTGACCTGTAATATAAGCTCCGTCTTTAACTAAGTACACAACGCCACGTGCAATTTCGTTTACTTGACCAAAGCGGCGCTTTGGAATTTTCGCAACGATATTAGCACGTACTTCTTCTGGAATTGCCATTACCATTTCAGTCTCAATAAAGCCAGGGCAAATAGCGTTAACCGTTACGTTTGTTTTTGCTAACTCAAGTGCCAGCGACTTTGTAAAGCCTACCATACCAGCTTTTGCAGCTGCGTAGTTTGTTTGTCCAAATCCACCTGCTTGACCGATAATAGATGAAATGTTGATGATGCGGCCTGCTTCTGCTTCTACTAAGTCACCTAAAGCAGCAGAAGTTGTGTTATACACACTATGTAAATTAACATCGATTACTTTCTTCCAATCTTCTTCTCCAAGCTTTTTGAAAGAACGGTCGCGCGTAATACCAGCGTTATTTACTAAGATATCAAGCTGGCCAAACGCTGCTTTTGTTTCTTCAACAAGGTGTTTAGCTTGATCTGCATATGATACGTCTGCTTGAATAGCAATTGCTGAACCGCCATTTTCTCTAATTTCATTGACAATAGCTTCTGCAGATTCTTTACTACTGTTATAGTTTACAGCTACCTTAACACCTTGTGATGCTAATTCACGTGTAATAGCCGCTCCAATTCCTTTAGAGCCACCTGTTACGATTGCTACTTTACCTTGTAATTCTGTCATCAAAAATTCCCCCTGGTCTCATCAATTGTAATTGTTCTACATAAACAGTAGTATGATGTGTTTACTTGTCCCCTTGTCTTACTTTTGAGCCTGTTGCTCACTTTGTTTCTCTGCTTTTACTTGGTCTAAAAGCTCTGCTTTTAGCTGTTCACCTTGTTCTTTAATTTGTTCTTGAATTAACTCTTGAAGCACGGTTTGCGTGTCTTGCTGCTCTTCAAGCAGTGATAATACCTTATCTAGCTTTTTGTCTAATGACTTCACATCTGACTTCAGCTTAGTTACTTCACGCTTGAAAGCTGGGCTATCTTGCTTGTCTTCAAGATCATCGAAACGATCTTCTAACGCCTCTACTTTTTCCTCTACGTTAATGACAAGTGTAGCTACGTTTGCTACGTCTTCTTTTGTTGGAATGTTTACTTGTTGGAAATAGCGCCCTGTTACTTCGTTAATAGCTTGTTGATACTGAAGGTTCATGTTCAGAACGTTTCCCATCATTTGAGAGAACTCTTCTCTGTTCATGTTGTCTCCAATCACTTTTCCCCAGTAAGATTCAGTTTTGTCATATACGTCTTTCCATGCTTGAAACGGATCTAACATCTTTTGCTGTTCCAATTTTCCATCTCCTTTCCACGTAATTAAAAGTGATGGCTTTCAATATGTTCATGGCGAAAACGCCTGTGTACATATTAGGAAGCACGAAGTAAACGCAATCATTATCATCAATAAGAACGCTTACTATTGTTTGATTTGTTTTCTACTTGCGCCAACAAAATGTAAAAGTGTTAAAAATATCTTACGTATACTATTATAGAGTTGTTTGATATGATAAACAATTCCCAATCTTTGATGATTTTTGAAAAGTTTTGACAGAAATTGTCGAAACTCTTGGTTTTTTTGTCGTTTTCTAAAAAAAACCAAGGGAATGATTGACTTTTATCTCACCTAGGTGTAAATTACACATATAGAGACAAATTACCAAAAAGGGGTGATTAACTTGAGTACAAGTAAAGAAGATAACGCCTCTGCTTCAAACTCCGCTAATCTTGAAAAATCGATTAGTGGTGCACCAAAAAACTTTATGATTCCTTTTTTATTACTGAGCCTTCGGGGTTGGAATTTACATGGTTATAAGCTAATTCAGCAGCTGATGAGTTTCGGCTTTACATCAGTCGATCAAGGGAACGTATATCGTACCTTAAGACAGCTTGAAAAAGATAATCTCATTACTTCACAGTGGGATACATCTGCTGAAGGGCCAGCTCGACGTATCTATTCGTTAACGGAAGCTGGCGAGCAATACTTAACGATGTGGGCTTCATCATTAGAGCAATATCAAAATATGCTGGATTCATTCTTTTCTATGTATACTGACATGTTTTTCCCATTCAGCTCAAGTACAAAAAAAGATGAGAATCAAAAGTAATTTTACATGTACAAAAGGAGTCACGTAGTTTGACGCTACGTTTCCTTATATAAAAATAACGGCTATTTCGCGAGCTAGCTGAAATGTTAAGCCTTACATCTACGACAAACATCTCTAACGTTTCATAAATCTATTCTGTTCGCAAGCCAATCAACCGAGGAGGAATTTGATTATGGCAACAGTAAAGTATGAAACAGTAATCGATGCAATGTGGGATCAATGGACAAAAGGACTAGAAAACATCGCTGAAGGAAATAAACAAGTTGAGCTATGGACGTTAAAAACTTTAGAGCAACAACAAGAGTTTGTGTCAAAAGCCGTTGAACAACTTCAAGAAGTTGATAAGCAATGGAAGGCTGAGCTTGAAAATCTTCAGCAAAGAACAGTTGAAAACTTACGCAGAACTGCAGGCAATGCAGTGGCAGACTCATACGAAGAGTGGACAAATCGTATGAGTGAAGCATTAAGCAAGCTACAATCATTATCTGTAAACCAAAGCAAAACTGGTTATACAATGGTGAAACAAGCTCAAGAGCAATACCACCAAGTTATTACACAGCTACTAGAAGAGCAAAAGAAAACGCGTGAAGAGCTTCAACAAGTATCTGATGCATACGTAGAGCAAGTAAAATCTCTACAAAAGTCATTTGCTCAATCAGTTGACCAATATGCAGTTGTAAAATAAAACAAAAAGCCTAACTTCTTCTGAAGTTGGGCTTTTTTTTATCTCCTTCAAACCATTACCAGTATGCTAATAAACCAAGAGTACATACTACGATTACAACGATGATTATTCGTTGAACTTTAACAAAAGGAGAGAATGAAACCATGGCTAAATCAAATAAATTGTTAGTTCCTGGCGTGGGACAATTTTTAGATCAATACAAAGCAGAAATTGCTCAAGAGTTTGGAGTAACGTTAGGTTCTGATACGGTTGCTCGTAGCAACGGATCAGTTGGTGGCGAAATTACAAAACGTCTAGTACAACAAGCTCAAGCTCATTTAAGCGGGCAACACAAATAATTTTAACAACTTCATAATATGGCTAAAAGCAGGTGTTTTAGGCACCTGCTTTTCTGATGCAAAAAAACTGAAACAAAACGCAATGTTTTTTTCCAAAAGACCCATTATCACTTTTCTAAAGTAATCAGGTTTTTATGACCAGTTCGTTCCATTGCGCTCCAAAAATTCGCTTTCCATGGGAAGGATTCTGAGCCTCTTCGCTACGAGAGGCCTCAGTCTTTCCTCTGTTTTCCCCGGAAGTTATGTGTCTTACGCTGCACTCCACTAATCGTCTAAAATGAATTTCCTAATTAGAAAAAAATCCGAACTATAAAAGAGTCGTTAACTCCCAATAGTTCGGATTGATTATGACCTGAAACACTTATGTCTCAGCCTCTTTTATTATTGATGATCTACTTTTTTCAACGCATCCTGTGCATCATCTGAACCTTCAATTTCACTCTGGTTTTTACCCTTGGATAAGAACCAACCGCCAACAGCAATTGCAATTAGTACGATCCAGAAGAAAAGCTTCCATCCTTTTGATTCTGGGAAATGCTCATCAATAATTGCTAATTCAGGGTGAGCAAGCGTATAGACTGCTAATTTGACCCCTACCCAACCAACAATTAAGAAAGCAGCTGTTTCTAAGCCTGGTCGTTGATTTAATAATTTCACAAACCACGTTGCTGCAAAACGCATAATGATTAATCCAATTAATCCACCTGCAAAAATAACGGCGAACTGTCCACCATCTAATCCACCAATTTTAGGTAGTGGCGTATTAGGAAGCGTGACGGCTAGAGCAACCGCTGCAAGAATTGAATCAACTGCAAACGCAATGTCTGCTAACTCTACTTTTAAAACAGTCATCCAAAAACCTGAACCCTTTTTTTCCTTTGTAACTGTTTCATCATGTTTTGACTTTTTCAAATAGCGTTTTACGAGATGATTTATTGCAATAAACAATAAGTACACTGCTCCGATTGCCTGCACTTGCCAAACATCTACTAAGAATGAGATCGCAAATAGTGAACCAAAGCGGAAAATAAATGCTCCCGCTAACCCGTAAAACAATGCTTTTTTACGCTGCTCTTCCGGTAAGTGCTTTACCATAATCGCCATTACAAGCGCATTATCAGCAGCTAAAATTCCTTCTAAGGCGATGAGAACAAGCAGCACCCACCCATATTCTAATAACAATGATGCATCCATAAACATTCTCCTCTCTTTTCTCTCTCTTACTAATCTTTTTCCCTAATTCGGCAAAGAAAACACAAAAAGACCTTTGCCAAATATGGCAAAGGTCTTGCTAAGCATAAATAAATTCGTTATGCCAACAAAGCCGATGGATACAATCCATGGAATGACGACTTTGTTTCAGGTTTCCCTGACGCTACTCCCCTTTACTCCTTAGATGAAGTAAGTGTATTAAGTTATTATCATAATACGTAACTTTTTCCAACTTGTCAATGAAAAACAGTTATTTATTTCTTTACATTCAGTATACGTGCTAACTTGTGTAAAAATGTCTCAATATGAATAGGTTTGGTAATATACTCTTCAATCCCCATACTTACTGCTTTTTCAACATCACCCTGTAGGGCATTAGCGGTAACTGCGATCACAGGTATGTCTTTTAACTGATCTTGGCTTTTGATTGCTTTTACTACTTCTTCACCTGATATATCTGGTAAGTTCATATCAAGTAAAATTACCTTTGGATGTATCGTTTGGATAGCTTCAATTCCTTGACGTCCATTTTTTGCAATAAATAGCTCAACGTTGTTATAAGGAGCTAGTACTGACTGCATGAGTTCAATATTCTCATCGTAATCTTCGATATACAGCACGCTAGCCTTCTCTATGGAAGCTATGCTTTGTAACACTGACTTCTCTTTTATTGAAGGGCTCTTGTCAGAAGCTTTTACAACGGGAAATTGAACCCAAAACGTACTACCTATTCCTTCTACACTTTCTACTCCATATGTTCCGTCCATAATTAGCACCAGTTGTTTAACTAGTGATAAGCCGATACCTGTTCCGTCAATCATAACAGATTTGGAGCGATAAAAAGGTTTGAAAATATCTTGAATTTCTGATGATGAAATGCCGATGCCTTCATCTTCTACATAAATCGTTACAACATGCTCATCAGACTTGAAAGCCAATTTAATACTCCCATAAGGCTTAGAATAGCGAACTGCGTTAGTGAGCAAATTAAGCAGGATTTGCTGTAAGCGCAGATTATCTCCATACACGTATACATCTGGCTGCTGTTGTAAAAGCGTCAGGTTCATATTATGCTCTAAGGCAATAGGATGCATTGTTTTATAAGCTTCTTCTAACACCTGCTGAACAGATAGAGACTCCATATTTAATGAAACGTGCCCACCTTCAATTTTAGACAGGTCCATTGTTTCATTAATTAAATTTAACAAATGCTGACTTGCCCTCATAATTTTTTGAACATGCCCTGTTTGTATAGGAGGCAATTCCTGATCACCTAAAATTTGCGTATAGCCCATAATACTATTGAGGGGTGTTCTTAGCTCATGACTCACTTTTGACAAAAATTCGGTTTTAGTTTGGTTAGCTTTTTCTGCTTCTTCTTTTGCAACCACCAATCGCTTATTTATTTGCAACAGTTCTACTTCTTGCTGTCGCTGCTTAGTAATATCTTTAAATGTTACTACAACGCCCTCATGGTATTCATTATCAGACAAACGCTGCGCATTAATTGAAAGCCAAATAAGCTTATGCGGTGTCACCCATATTCCCATTACAACGTTTTCAACTGCCTTTCCAGTTTTTAAACATCGTACAGATGGAATATCCTCTTTTTGAAAGATTTCACCATTTGGGTGAATCATTCTCCATGCTAAATTCATTGTGTTTATTTGATAAAATTCATCATAACTCATCCCTAAGATACTTGCTGCATGTTCATTCGCCGCAACAATATCTCCCTCACAATTATGAAACACAACTCCTTCTGTCATAGTAGAAAGCACGGATCTATACATAGCTTCACTTCTTTCAAGCTGTACTTGTGCACGATGCAAATTGGTAATATCAATCATGTTACCAATTATTTCAACAACTTGATCGCCCTTTATAACGGGTGTGAGTGTTTCATAATACGGGATCCCTCTGAAAAATCCTTCATATGATAGTGCCTGGCCATTCCATACTTTTTCATATAGGTTATGCTTTTCTTGTAGCTGTTTTCCCTCTAAAAACATGTCTATTGCTTTGCCTACCATCTCATCAGTATCCAAGCCGAATCCCTTTTTCAATTTTCCTTCAGACATGGTATATAGAAACTTACCATTTACTTTTTTTAGCTTAAAAATGACCCCATCATGCTGGTTCATTGTTAATGCTAATTCACTTTGTAAAGTACACAATGCTTCTTGAGCGACTTTTCTTTCTGTAATATCTTTTAAAATCACATATATACCGTGGCTTTCACCGTTTACGATAATGGGCATTTGAGTAACTTCTACATAAATATTTTCTCCATTTTGCTTAATCAACGTTGCGTCATAATGAACAGACGTTCCATCGAGCGATTGTTGAAAAAAGTGTTGAATTCGCTCTGCATCATCAGGTGGAAAAAGCATCAGAAAAGGTAAGTGTTCCATTTCATGCATAGCATACCCAGTGACGTCTTTTCCCTTTGTGTTCATTACGTTAATAAATCCATTAACACTAATAGAGCATACGATATCTGGATTATAGTTAAATAGTGAACGGTACGATGCTTCTTTTATCATATTTGTGTGCGACTCAGCATGTTTTTTATAAGCTGCAATTAACAAAAATAAAATAAGAATTGTAAGGGTAACACTTGCCACCAACCCGGCAAACGGTTCTTGGTATGGCAAAAACTGCCCCCATCGCCTAATAATAAACGTACCTTCCTTTAATGAATAACCCGCTAAGTGAATGTAATGCATAGCTGCAAGTCCACAGCCCGTAACGATTGAGCTCATTACCTTCATCATTTGGTTTTGTTCCAACGTTTTCACATAAAACCAAGCATGAACAATATACGCACCTAGCACAAATGAAATAGTGGCACTGAGCAAGCTGGCCCATGGTTGAACTTGAAGTGCTATGTTGCTTTTTAATGAAAAAAGAAGTATATAGTGCGTCATCAAAAGTGTTATGCCGATTAATATACCTGAAATGATGGACATTTTTTTTATCATGTATAACCAAGAGGATAATAAGCTTCCTAGAAAGGCTACTAATAATGAAGCAATCAACATCCACATATTAATTTGAAACGTGATAGGCGTATAGTAAGAGAGTAAGCCAATAACTTGTACCGCCCACACACCTAACCCAAAGGACAAAGCTGACATCAATACCCATTTTTTTTGAGGACGCGGTGAGCTACTGCTTCTCTCAATTAAATCTAAGGCTGTATAGGCAGATAAAATGCCTACTACTATTGCCAGGAAAACGGTAAATAAATTGTAATTACCTTCCAGAGTCATTCTCTCCTTTCTCATAAGCAAGACGTAAAAACAGACGAACCGTTTCAAAGGCTCGCCTGCTGTTACGTGCAAGTGTATTTAATTCAACTGTTAATTGACCATTAGATCATGGAGCTGCTTTTGCACTTCTTGAATTTTCAATTTCGAGATATGAGCATATTCATCAAAATTCAAAAAGTAGACTAGGTACGTTTCATTTCTAGGAGTAATATGAGAGACCTTTTCCAGATTAACAATATAAGATCGATGCGTTTGGCTAAAAACGTTTGGATCTAAATACATATAAATATCACTGATGTTTTCATATGTTTCATATGTTCTCAACTGTGTGAATATTAAACATTTCTTTCCTGATTTTTCAATAAAAACAATCTCGTTAATTGGTATATAGTAAGTAGATCCGTTAAATTTAACAGGTAATCGCTTTGCTCTTGATTTAGTTGAATTGTCTTTTTCTTGTTTAGCAAGCGTTTTTTTAGCGCGCTCTAATGCTACATATAACCGTTGCTTTTCAATCGGTTTAACAATATAGTCAAGAGCAGATAATTCGAAAGCTTCAACCGCAAACTGATCATACCCTGTTATAAAGATAAAGCGTAAATCTGGTTTAATCTTCAAACATTCTTTCACAGCTTCTAATCCGCTCATGCTCGGCATATTAATATCTACCAAAATAAGCTCTGGACTTTGTACCATTACTTGCTGAATTAACTCTTCACCATCCCTGCAAGAGCCAATGACATCAAAGCCAGGTACCTGAGAAATAAAATATTCTAAGATTTCAATTGAATCTATATTATCATCTGCAATTAATACTTTCACAAACGTCGCTCCTTCTAACATTCTTTCTAATCCTTTTACATTATCTATTCCGTTAAATTAAAAACAAAAATGAACATTTATGCTAAGGAGAAAAACCTCGCTAGTTTCTCTCAAATTTAGTAAGTATTTGGATATCAAAAGTGTAGCATATAACCGTAACAACATATATATGAGAAATGAACTAATCAATTCATACACCAAGTCTATCATACTACACTTCTTCCACTTATGCATAAAGGAATGCCTAAAAACTGTATTTTTATATAGGTCTTTTTAACCATTAACAAGAGATGAAACAAAAACAAATAAGCCCACCAGAAGAATTCACTTCCGGTGAGCTATATATTTCAAACGCTTATTTCCCTTTTTTCACAATATCTTCTGCTTGTTTTGATACGAAGAAGCGACCGTTTTTATCTTGCACGACCACGCTATTCATTTCAATTTCTTTCCCATCCACAATCGCAATATTTTTGTTAACAGGAAACTCTACCGTACGCTTGTTTGATTTTACAACTAATACAGGGTTTTGTGGATCTTGTTTATTTACTGTTACGTTAGCACCTTTAAATGCTTTTGTAGCTTCAATAAACAGCTCATCTGTTAGTTTATCTAAGTCGAAATTCATTGCTTTTGCCATATGCTTAGCAAGATCAGTATTATCGTAATGCCCCACAGGACGATCTACTCCGTATGAATACAAGAACATGTCTTCACCCGTATGACCACCTGTCGTAAAGCCTAGGTTTGCACGATTTGCCAGCAGTTTAGATAATGTTACTCCAATTGCATTTTTATCTTTCGCTGCATCTAACTGTTTCTTTTCATCATCCGTTAAGTTGTCTAGACCGTATAAAGCAGCCACTTCTTCTTTGTTTGATAAGTCTTTATTTAGAGAGCCCATTGCGCCTTCTAACGTCATTTTCGCTTTTTTCAACGGGTCAATGTACGCTGAAACAGGCGTTGTATCATAGTTTTTATCTGTATTTTTACTTCCGATTGAAATACCGCTATTACCGTGATCTGATACAACAATAACCATTGTATTTTTATCTTTTTTCGCAAACTCGACTGCTTTCCCTACTGCGTTATCAAAAGCTAACACGTCGCTTACCATTCCAACAGGATCGTTTGCATGTGCCGCCCAGTCTGGCTTACTGCCTTCAACGAATAAGAAAAATCCATCCTTGTCCTTTGAAAGCGTAGTAAGTGCTTTATCCGTCATTTCTGAAATTGTCGGCTCTTGAGGCTTTGTTTGTTTACGGTCCATTTCGTAAGCAAGCGCTGAATCTGAGAATGAACCCCAAATTTTATCTGATTTTGATTTTAATAACTCATCGCGATTTTCTACAAAATCATAGCCCTTTTCGTCAATTACTTCAACTAAGTTTTCACCGTCTTTACGATTTTTACTACCTTCTCCTGTGACAAGTGATTGCTTACCACCACCGAGTACAACGTCTATGCCTTGGTATACTTGCTGCTCACCTAGTACATCAAAGTTATTACGATCGTGATGATGGGCTGAAAAACCAGCTGGCGTTGCGTGTTGAATTTCAGAAGTTGCTACAATTCCTGTTGCTTTTCCAGATAGCTTTGCTCCTTCTAGAACATTTGCTACTGGGCGGTACTTGTCTTCTTCTTTTATTTGTTCAACACCAGGTGTTGTGACAAGTGAAGGAAGCACTCCTACATATCCAGAGTTAGATTTATTACCAGTAGCCAATGCTGTTCCTGCTGGTGCTGAATCCGTAATTGCTGATTCAGCTGAATAAGCGCGAACCCCTCCAGCCATTAACTGATCCATATGTAGAGGTGCACCTTTATACCATCTTGCTAATGTTGTTGTGCTTGAGCTTGTTCCGTCCGTTACCATCATAATAACGTTTTTTGGTTTTTTCTCCTGCTGTTTTGGCCCCTTCGCTTCAGTTTCCATTAATGCATTTCCTAATCCAAAAGAACCGAGTGCTACAGCACCAGCAAGCGTTGCCCCTAATAATTTCTTTTTCATTTCATCGTGCTCCCTTCGTATCGCTCTTTTTTCTACATGCTTAAATCTAACAATTTTTTGTAAATGCACTTTTATGGCAATGTAAAGATTCGTTAAAATCGCGTAAATACCTGTTTACAAGCCCATAAACCCTACAAATGCACTAATCCTTCAGAAGAAAAGTTTCATCGCATAAAAAGGAAATACATGAACAAACTACCAATAACAGATGAGGACTGATGATAAGGAGCATACTTATGTTCAAGAGTTTATTTAAAAAGAGAAATGCTGATCAACAACCACAGAAAACTCTGGATGAAATTATTGAGCAATTTAGTAAATCCAGTGATTTTACAACGCTCGCTATTGGAGCTCAGCATAAGAAATACGTCATTACGTACTTTAAACAGCTCGTCCAGATGCAAAGCGTTGAAGATAAAATTATAAAGCCTATTCAGCTCATTGACTTTACGTTAACAAACGTCAACGAAGTCGAAAACGTATTACCGATTGAAGATATCTCTATCACTAAAGATACTCAAGAAATTTTAGAAAAAATGCTTCGCGGATACGTTATGTTTCAACTTCATACAAACGACAGAGAAGTTGCTTTAATTAAGGTTCAAAGTTTTGATACAGGATTTCGCACAGAGAATGAAACTGAAAATGAATTTAGCGTCGTAGGTCCAAAGCTCGGATTTGTAGAAGATCTTGATGTTAATTTATATCTCATGCGAAAAACCTTGATTTCTGAACATTTAGTGTTCAAAGAGATTACGGTCGGGCAAAAGTCCAAAACACGGGTAGTAATTGTTTACCTAGAAAACGTAACGAATCCCCAGCACGTGGATACCATGACACAGCGTTTAGAATCTCTTGACTTTGACGTAATCTTTGACAGCACCATGCTCGAGCAGCTCATTTCAGATAATTCAAATACACCATTTCCTTTGTTTCTAACAACCGAGAGAGTAGACCGCGTATTGTTTACCTTGCTAAATGGCCAAGTGGCCTTTTTCTCAAGCGGTTCTCCTTACGCAGTGACGGGACCATCCACGCTGCTTGATTTTTTTATTTCACCTGAAGACTATTATTTACCGTGGGTGCTAGGCTCATTCTTTCGCTTAATTCGAATGTTTGGCGTATTCTTTTCTATCTTTGCAACGCCGCTATATGTTGCCGTTGTTACCTATCATTATGAAATGTTGCCAAAGGATTTACTGGGACCGATTATTTTTTCACGAACGAATGTCCCTTTCCCCCCTGTGGTAGAAGTATTATTTTTAGAAATTACTATTGAACTGCTTAGAGAAGCAGGAGCAAGACTACCTTCTAAGGTTGGTCAAACGCTTGGGATTGTTGGGGGAATTGTTATTGGGCAAGCAACCGTTGAAGCTGCTTTAACGAGTAACGTCTTACTCATCATTGTTTCTTTAACTGCACTCGCATCGTTTACAACCCCAATTTTTAAAATGTCTAATACGATTCGACTTTTGCGCTTCCCTTTTGTACTGTTTGCAGCCTTGTATGGACTTGTCGGTATTATTTTTGGCTTTTGTTACCTAATTGTTCACCTACTTCGTTTACAGTCTCTTGGTATGCCTTATTTGGTTCCCGTCTATCCATTTCGAGCAAAAAGCCAACGTGATACGTTCCTTAGACTTCCATATAGCAAAACAGCAAAGCGCCCTGGATACTTAAGACCTTTAAGCTGGTTCCGCTACAATCCTGAAAAATCAAAAAAGAAACAAAATCTAGACCGAGAGTAACCAAGGAGGATATACAACAATGAAAAAATTAATAGTTATAGCTTGTTGTAGTCTCTTTCTAATCAGCTGTGCCGACCGCGAAATAATTGATGAAATCCAAGTCGTGAATGCGATTGGATACGATTACGATGAGGACAAAGACAAAATTCGAGGAACCGTTTTATACCCTATCTTTAAATATGGACCAACGGAGGAACCAAGCATCATTGCAGCCAAAGGCGATAGCTCTTTTGATATCCCTCTTCACCTAAACGTTAAGTCTTCGCTTCCTTTGGCATTTGGCCAGTTGCGTAGCGTCATAATTGGTGAAGACTATGCCAAACATGGAATGCGAGATTTAGTCAATACGCTCGCTCGAAATCCCGACTTAGGACGTACCATTAAAGTAGCCATCACAGACGGTAATGCACATGAAATGTTAAGCTCTGTTACGCGAAAGAAAATTAAGGATTATCAGTTTATCTCAAATTTAATTGACCAGAATATTGAAACTGAAAACCTACCACTAACTAACTTACAAACGTTTTTATTTAGTTTTTTTAGCGATGACCGTGATCCTTTTTTACCGCTGTTATCCCAAGAAAAAGATGCAATCAAATTAGAAGGAATTGCATTGTTTAAAAATGAAAAATACATTTCTTCAATTGATATGAAAGAGACCTTTTTACTGAAGCTACTCTTGGATGGGACAAAACACGGTCGTTATACAATGGATATTAAGCACGAGGGACATTCAGGAGAAGTCATTTTGGAAAATCTCCGAACTAAAACAAAGTATACATTAAAAGGGAACCGCCAGAACCCTACCATTGTTGTACATTTACACATTGATGGCCTTGTAAAAGAGTTTCCACAGTGGCTCAGTTTAACAACACCCTCTAATATCAATATGCTTGAAGAAAAGTTAACCTCAAACTTAGAGAAGGATAGCAATAATCTAATTAAAAAGCTTCAAAAATTAGGCGTTGACCCAATTTGCTTTACAGATTACGTTCGCAGCCGTACGCGCAACTTTAACAGCCAACGCTTTAGAGAAAACTATTCAAATATGGATATCCATGTAAAAGCGCATGTAAATTTAGTTCAAACAGGTATCAGTCAATAGGAGGGAGCAAAGTGGAAAACAACGTGAAAGAACAATTTCAAGTCTCTCCGTCCTTTCTGTTCTTTTTAATTCATTCTGTTCAAGTAGGGGTTGGACTACTAGGGTTTCAAAGATACATCGTGAAAGGTGCCGGACATGACGCTTGGATTTCAGTCATTGCCTCTGGCTTAGCCGTTTCTATTCTGTTTTGGATGTGCTTTTATGTACTAAAACGTGAAAATACGGATGTCATCGAAATCCACCGCCTGTATTTCGGAAAATGGATTGGCAATCTCTTTAATATCATTTTATGCCTATACTTTTTCTCTTTTGCAATCACAATTTATCGAACATATATTGAAGTTTTACAGGTCTGGATGTTCCCGCAGCTAACCACTTGGAGTATTTCACTGATCTATCTTCCCCTGATTTATTACATTATTTCAGGTGGTTTTCGCGTCATTACAGGTATTGCATTCTTTGGGGTGATTCTTCCATTACCTTTATTTTTTTCATTATTTTATCCACTGTCGTTAGGTGAAGTAAACAATATCTTACCGATTTTAGATCATAGCTTTGGTGAGTTGTTTACTTCTTTTAAAACAATGACGTTTAGCTACTTGGGGTTTGAATCGATTTTATTTTTTTATCCCTACATTAAAAATGGACCCTCTAGTTACAAGTGGGGGCAAGCTGGCCTTTTATTTACAACAATTCTCTATACATTTTTAACAATTGTAACATTTGTTTATTTTAGTCAAGGGCAGCTTTTAAAAACGATTTGGCCGACGCTTACAATGGCTAAAATAATCGAGATTCCCTTTATCCAACGATTTGAATACATCGTAATTTCGTTATGGCTTCTTGTTGTTTTACCAGCAATTTGTACAACCTTATGGTGCAGCGTTCGAGGGATGAGACGGACGTTTCGCGGAAAATCTACTATTTACTTATTAGCTTTTATGATAATTCTATTAGCTTTTTCAATTTTCTTTGACAATCGAAAAAACATAGATATTTTAAATAACACCGTTTCCCAAATAGGAACATACGTTATTTATCTTTACATTCCTTTTCTATTTATTTTCAGCATTATTCGTTCAAAAATAAAAGGAAGCAAACGAACACCTGAACCACGGCAAGAACCTCAAAAAAAGAGTGAGTCACCTTCATCGTGACCCACTCTTTTTATTAGTTGAATAGCGCTACATACTCACCGTATCCCTCTTCTTCCAGCTTATCTTTAGGGACAAATCGAAGAGCCGCTGAGTTGATGCAGTAGCGTAATCCTCCAGCTTCTGTCGGACCATCTTCAAAAACATGGCCTAAATGTGAATTTGCAGCTTTGCTCCGCACTTCCGTACGAACCATATTATGACTAACATCCATATTTTCCTTTACTTCTTCCTTGTTAATAGGCTTGGTAAAGGAAGGCCATCCGCACCCCGCGTCATATTTATCTCGTGAGCTAAAGAGTGGTTCTCCAGAAACAATGTCTACATAGATTCCTTCTTCTGTATGATTCCAGAATTCATTTCGAAATGGAGGTTCGGTTGCATCGTTTTGTGTTACCTCGTATTGAATTGGCGTCAAGCGTTTTTTCAACTCTTCATCTCGACCGGTATCTTTCCAGTTCTCTTTAATAAACCGATCGCGTCCGGAACCTCGACGGTACATTGAATAGCGAAATTTATTCTTTTTGTAGTAATCTTGATGATACTCTTCCGCTTCATAAAACGGCTTTGCAGGTAAAATTTGAGTTACGATAGGGCTTGAAAAACGGCCGCTCTTTTCTAGCTGTTGCTTTGAAGCTTCGGCTAGCTGCTTTTGCTCATCGGTATGATAAAAGATAGCCGTACGATAAGAGTCTCCGCGGTCAGCAAATTGCCCTCCTGGATCGGTTGGATCAATTTGAGGCCAGTAAAGCTCCAATAATTTTTCATATGAAAACACTTGGGGATCAAACGTAATTTGAACCGCTTCATAGTGCCCTGTTGTTTCTGAACATACTTCTTTATACGTTGGATTTTCAGTATGGCCTCCAGTGTAGCCCGATACGACTTTCAGAATGCCTGGCTGTTCGTCAAACGGCTTTACCATGCACCAAAAGCAGCCTCCAGCAAACGTGGCTAATTGATGGTTAGATTGTGTCAACGAGAAGACCTCCTCTTAAGTATTTATGTTTATTATACGACTGATTAATTAAGACACCAACTATCTTGCTTCAACGACTATTATGTACAGAAAAAAAGGAAGCTATGAAGCTTCCTCTTCGGTTATCCTGCTTTATTTTCATGTCCTTCGTTTTCTTTTTCATCTGTGCGCTGACTCATTCGAAGCGGAATAGCTTTAATAAAGAACGTTAGAACTACACCCGTCACAACAATAAAACCAGCAGTTAGATAAACACCTGTTAGTGAATAGCTTAATGTTTCACGAAGAATAGATACAAAGCCATCAAATGCTTGTTGCATAGATGCCGGTACCTGCTTTTGAATTTCTGCTAAACGCGCAGGGTCCATTAGTACCTGTGGATCTAACCCCTGAAGCTTGGAAGCTAATTCAGGAGGTACAGATGCTCCGCTTACTTCTTCTGTCATGTGACTAGACATACGTGAGTTCATCATTGTTCCCATAATCGCAACTCCAACGGTACCACCAAGCTGACGGAACAATTGACTAGATGCTGTTGCTACACCTAGATAGCGCTGTTCAACAGCATTTTGAATAATTAGCGTAAACACTGGGAAGCTCATTCCTAATCCTAAACCAACTAGAATATTGTTAATGATTACATTTGTTGACGTTGAATCTTGATTCATTGCTGAAAGTGAGAACATTCCAGCTGACATGATGGCTAAACCAATGATTGCTAACCCTTTATACTTACCTGTTTTCGTAATATACTGTCCGCCGAGCGTACTTGCAAGTACCATTGCAAGCGTCATTGGCATCATAATTAACCCAGACGCCGTTGCAGAACGACCAATAACACCTTGAATGAAGAACGGAATGTACATCGCTGCTCCAAACATTCCAGCACCTAAGATAAATCCAACAACGTTTGATAGCGTAAAGATATTGTTACGGAATAAGTGCAGCGGTAGTACCGGACTTTTTGCTTTTCGTTCAACCATAATGAAAACAGCTAGTGAAACAATTGTTCCAATAAATAAGCTAATGATTGGTGTTGACACCCAATCATACTTAGAACCAGCCCATGAGAACGCTAATAGTAGCGGTACAATTGTTGTTGTTAAGAATAGTGAACCGGCATAGTCGACCTTTTCACCTTCTCGTTTTTCAACACTTGGAAACAGCATCCAAATTAAAACAAATGCAACGATACCAAACGGTAAGAATACCCAGAAAACCCAGTGCCAGTTTGCATTATCAACAATCCAACCTCCAAGCGTTGGACCAAATACGCTGGCTAAACCAAATACTGAGCTTAGTAACCCTTGCCAACGACCGCGCTCACGCGGCGTAAATAAATCTCCAACTGCTGTAAATGCAGTCGACATAATTAAACCTCCACCAAGACCTTGAACAGCGCGGAAGATAATTAATTGAATCATCGTGTTTGAAAATCCTGCACATAGTGAACCGATAATGAAAATACCGATTCCTGTTAAAATAAACGGCTTACGCCCGTAAATATCTGAAAGTTTCCCTACTAGAATAGCTGTAATACTGGAAGCTAACATAAAGCTTGTAAATACCCAGCTATAATATTCAATTCCCTGTAGCTCAGCAATAATACGTGGCAATGCAGTACCTACAATCGTTTGGTTTACGGCTGTAAACAGCATTGCTGACATAATTGCAATCATAATGGCTACTTTTTTTCGATGTTCTAAATGTTCCATATGTCTACTCCTTTCGGCAACCAAATAATTCACCTAGTGAATCATTTTTATGGCATACGTATCTCTTAGTTTGACTGTCGTTCCGAAGAACGATCAATTTTTTGAAATAATGTGTTCATAATTTGAATTTCCTCATTTGTAAAATCGTTAAACCGCTCAAAAAAGTACGCTCTTTTTTTTGCCTCAATTTCCTCAAATATAGCATGCCCTTTTTCAGTAATGACAATTTCAACAATTCTTCGATCCGCCTCTGACTTCTTTCGTTCCACGTACCCTTTAGATAAAAGCAAATCCGTCAAAGCTGTAATGTGACTAGCTGATACCTGTAGGTGCTTTGAAATATCGGTTGATTTTTGAGGACCTCCATTTCTTAACATGCGAAGAATCATAAAGGCATTAGTTGATAACTCCGAATCAAATACGCTGTTAATTTCTTGTCGAAGCTGACGAAATACGCTGCGGAACAACAACTCCATTTCATGGAGAAGCTCATGACGTTCTTTCACTACGCACGCTCCTTTCTTTATTGTTATATGATTAAAAAGTTAATAAAATATTTATTTCACTTAGTTAACTAAAATAGTTTTATCAAATAAACATGCATATCGTCAAGATAAAACTTCTTAAAACATAGTATTTTCTTTTTTCAGAAAAAAAGCCATAAAAAAAACATGCTTGCAATAAGCGTAAGCATGTCTAATACGTGAATAATCCTGTTAAAAACGTTCGCCATTTGGGAGGCTTTTTCGCAGCTGCAAACTGACTGTCTTTTAAGCGTGTTTCCAACTCCTCTACTTTTGCTTGGAGCTTTGTCATCTTTTTCGTTAACTGATCAATCTCTTTTCGGTGCTCAAGAAGCTGAAACGTTACCACTTCTCCTGCCTTTTCTTCAGTTCTTTTTTCATTTTCAATCAAGCGCATTAATAGCTGGTCAATTTGACGCTGCATTTCTTGATTAGGCTCTTCCACTACTTTATTCTTCACAGACTGATAGGCTTTAAGCGTTTCTTGCAGTACAGCTACCTGAGCTTCTACATCTTGTAGCTTTTGATTGTCCGTATCATCAGCTGCTATTGAAGCTGCTACTTCTTCATGAGCTGACCACTTATCGTAAAGTTCATCCATTTGCTTTTGAAGCTGCTCAATACGATCATCGCTTGCATCAACTACTTTCACGATCGCTTGTCGATTCCGATTATTCTTAAACTCCTCAAGCTTTATAACATTTTCTTCCGTAAACTCCCAGTGTCCAGCATCATTTCGTTGAATATCAATTTCTGCAAGCTTTGCCCACTTTAAAACCGTACTCGGATGAATTCCTAACTGTTTGGCCACGTCAAGCGTTTTTATTGCCATCGTAATCCCTCCATCTTCTTGTTATACTAGCAACTTCGCTACGAAACAAAGATTCCCTTCATTCGTGACAAAACTAGAAGGGATTCGGCAAAGAAAGTGGGAATTCAACAAAACAGAGAATAAGACATCACGAAATGATTCCTTTAGAAAGATGAAGCATGAAGTTTCTAAACAAGTTAGGTGTAAGAGTAAGTGCATTTCATTGCGCTACAGCCACTCGCTTTCCGCGGGGAGGAACCTGAGCCTCCTCGCTTCGCTGCGGGGTCTCAGCCTTTCCTCTAATTCCCGCAGGAGTCTAGTGTCTTACGCTCCATTGCATTCTTTTTTAATTTTGTTTTCTGAATAAAAAACTGAATTGCTTGAATTTCACCTCTAACAGTTCCCATATATCATTGACTGAAACACTTATGTCCTAGACTTTATTAAGATTTACCAAGCACCCATTTACTCTTTGAAAATAAAATATTCGCAACCGCAAACAAACAGGCAATTACTACTCCTATACTAATCGTGACAAGCCCTATACTTGTTATGTCGAATACACCGTATAGTAGCTGTTTAATAAGCGCATATACGTTATAAACCGGTATAAGAAAATCAATGTTAGTAAATTCGTTAATGGATGTACCCACCAATAGAAAGTATGGAATGAATGCAAGCATAAGAACAGGTGAAGCATAGTTTTGCGCTTCCTTAACCGTATTTGCTAATAGGCTGAAAATAGATAGTATCATGCCTACTAGTAAGGAAAATAATACAATGCCAAGAAATAATGAAAGGCTAAATATCCCCAAATGACTGGACAGATCTAATGCATTTCCCAAATTTTTCGTAAAATATTGAATAAATACGATAAATGTCACTAAAGACAGAATACCACTTACCATGCCAAGTGTTGAAATAGCTAGCCACTTTCCTATAATTAGATGAATTTTTTTTACTGGTGTCATTAATAAAGCTTCCATCGTATTTTTTTCTTTTTCACCAGCAAACATATCATTTGCTGAAGGGAGACACCCTGCTATAATCGTCATAATAATAAGAAGAGGAGCAAACATAGAAACCATTCCAAGTGAACTATCTTCACCATTTACATTTTTTGCTTTGATTACAAACGGCGAGAGCGTTCGTTTATCCACCTCTAATTCCAGTAGCTGTTCATTTACTAAGCCTTTTTGCTGCTGTTCTAATAGTGCACTTACATAGGCATTCGCAGCATCTCCTTTCCCACTTGTAAGATCACTGTATAACGTAATTTCGGGAGAATTTAAGTTTGTCATTTGCTCAGAGAAATTTTGACTGGCTCTTATTGCAATAGAAGCTTCTCCTTCTTCAACCGCTTGTACTGGATTTTCAACTTTCATAACTTCAATACTTTTATCCTGCTTTAACCAACTAGTAACATGCCCGTCAGCTTGTTCACCAATGGCCACTGTAATTGATTTATCTTCTTTACCTGAACCATACGAGTCTACAAAATATAACATTCCTATATTCATGACCATTGGAATCAATACACTGAGATAAATGGTTTTCTTATCGCGTAACGAATCCAGTAATTCTTTTATATATACATGCCAAATCATGTTAAGCCCCCCTTATAATACGAGACATAAAGATATAGTTTAAATCTCTGCTTTCTTCTTCTTCATATAGAGATTCATTTGTGCCGTGATATACCATTTTTCCTTTGTGTATCATAATGACAGATTCACAGAGCTGTTCAACTTCCTCCATTATGTGACTGGAAAAGATAATAGTCCTTCCTTCTTTTTTCAAACTTCGCACCAGCTCACGAAACATATTAGCAGCCGTAATATCAAGACCGGTCGTTGGTTCGTCAAACAAGATAACGTCTGGATTATGTAGAAGCGTCCTTGCAATTGCTACCTTTTGACGCATTCCTTTTGAAAATCCTCCTACTTTTCGATCCAAATAGTCGCGCATGCCGAATCGCTTCGCTAACTCTTCAATCCTTACTTTTGTTTCATGTTTACTCATTCCATAAAACTTTGCAAAATAAGATAAGTTTTCCCTTGCCGTCAAGCGGTCGTACAATCCCGTTTCCCCTCCGAACAATACACCCATTCTTTTTTTTACTTTGTTAGGATCTCTATGAATGTTAATACCTTCAATGAAAATGCTACCTTCAGATGGTTCCATAACGGTTGAAATCATTCGCAAAAGCGTCGTTTTCCCCGCTCCATTTTCACCTAAAAGGCCCACAACCTCTCCTTTTTTTATCTTGACGTTTACACTTTGAACCGCTTGAATTTTTTCTTTTTTTTCAACAAAAAGTTTAGATACACCCTTCAGTTCAATCACCTTTATACCCCTTTCCGTTCTGTTGATTGGTTTCATTTTACAAAAGAATATGGAACAAAACACCGAACCTGTCATTAAAAGGTCATTTCCTGTCACGAAGCGTCCCTTTTCACTTCTCAGACATGGTAAAATAATGAAGAAACTTTTAATGCATGTGAGGGTCTGATATGAAGGTTGGATTAGTAGATGATGAAAAGTACGATTTAGAAAAGTTAAAATTATCGTTAAAAAACGCAGATAATCTTGAAATTATTTTTGCAACAAGTGATGCTGAAGAAGCGTACGAAGAAATTAAAAAAGACGAAATTGACTTGCTCATTACAGATATTGAAATGCCTTTGCTTTCAGGATATGAATTAGCCGATTTTATAAATAGCTACGCGCTAAATATTAAAGTCATTTTTGTTACGGGCCATACAGGCTTTGCGGTACACGCTTTTGAATTGAACGTTTTAGACTACATCATGAAACCTTACTCGAAAGAGCGATTATTTAAAGGCATTAATCGATTTTTACAAATTAACGAACCTCAAGGTAGGAAGGATAAGCTTGTCTTAAAACAAAAAAATGAAATGCAAATCATTGATAAAAAAGATATTATTTTTGCTGAACGAACGGGAAGATCAACTACAATTTTTACAACAATAGGAGACTATTCTACTTATCTATCGCTAAATGATTTAGAAAAAGAGCTCAACAAGTCTCATTTCATGCGTTCACATCGTGCTTTTATTATTAATGTTCAATATGTAAAAAATTTTTCTCTCTATACGAAGCACTCTTATTCAATTTCATTTCAACAAACGAACCAAACCGCCCTAATCACTAAAAGCAATTTAGATCGTTTACAGCGGAATTTTTTCTAAAGGAGCTTTTTTATGAAGTACCTCTTATCGATAACTACTCTATGCTCCACTGTTATTTTGCTTAGCAAGCCCCTACCTGCTATCGCTCTTGCATTTATATGGACAGTAGTTTGGACCAGCGTGTATATCTATATAAAACAAGTTACGTTTGAGATTTCTATTTCATTGGTAGCATTTACTTTGTCAATTTGTATAGTAAGCGGTATATGGATTTCTGATTCCTCTATTGTGTCGCTGCTGCTGTTAGCTGTTTTATTAATTTACTATTTCGAAACGGCGAAACTCCATAAACAAATATACCTGACGAATAAGCGTGAAATGGCAGCAAGCTCTGAGCTTTCAAAGACGAACGACTCGTTTCAACAAATACGAGGAGAGCGACATGATTTTATGAAACATATAAGCGCTGTATCCTATCTTATCGATAGCAACCAATATGAAAAAGCTAATGAGTATATTAAACACTATGTCGACGCACTGTATAACACAAATACATACATGAAAGGGGAAAGCGGACATATCGCTTCAGTTCTATATCAATGGAAGCAGCAGGCAGTTCAACATAACATCGAGCTAGTATTTCAGCTTGATTACCCACTGTCACAACTTCCTATTTCAAAGCTTGATCAAATGAACTTGCTAATCAATCTTCTAGAAAACGCCTTTGATGCAGCTATCTGTACTGATAAAAAGCAGATTAAAATTACATCATTTGTAAAAAGTGGTATTTACATACTGGAAGTGACCAATTCAACCCCATCACTCTCTAATGAACTTCAGGACCAACTCTTTAAACAGTTTAATCAAACCACCAAGCTAGGTAGCCACGAAGGTCTTGGTACATTTGTCATTCATGAACTAGTTCAGCAATATAACGGTTACTTAGATTACCTTTATCAAAACCAACGATTAACCATTAAAGTTAAATTTCCAATTGTTGTTTAATTTTCTTCAATGAATTTGCTATTAATGGTACAAACTAATGATGCATACTAGAAAAAATTCATCCTATGAAATCCTATGTAAAATAATATTCTTTTTTAATTAAATGTCTTGCATTTATCTCTAAAAACGAATATTATATATCATGTTGCTTTTAATGTTCGTTATTTTTGGAGGTACTTATGTTTAAGTTACGAGAAGCTAACACGAATGCTAAAACAGAGGTTTTAGCTGGAATTACTACATTTTTAACAATGGTTTATATCGTGGTTGTAAACCCTGTAATTTTATCAGATGCAGGTGTACCATTTGATCAAGTATTTATGGCAACCATCATTTCAGCTGTGATTGGTACACTGTGGATGGCACTTGCCGCTAATTATCCAATTGCAATTGCGCCAGGTATGGGATTAAACGCATATTTTGCATACTCTGTTGTCGGTTCACACGGTAACATCGATTATAGAATTGCTTTTGCGGCCGTGTTTGTCGCAGGTCTTATTTTCGTTATTTTGTCGCTCACGCCGTTTCGTGAGAAATTAATTGAAGCCATTCCAGGAAACTTAAAGCATGGAATTACAGCTGGTATTGGCCTTTTCATCGCCTTTGTCGGCCTTCGTTCAGCAGGTATTATTGTCGCAAACGAATCCAATCTTGTTGGCTTAGGAGATCTTCAATCTCCTGGCGTTGTACTTACTTTAGTTGGATTGGCTATTACGATTGCGTTATACGCAATGAATATCAACGGCGCGTTGTTTTTCGGTATGCTCATTACAGCCGTTATCGCCCTTTTCACAGGTCAACTTTCTTTTGACCAAGGATTTGTATCTGCCCCTTCTCTACCAGAAGGACTTTTAATTACAAACCCGCTAACTGCGTTTGGTGACGTTATTCAGCATGGTTTGTATGCTGTTGTATTTTCTTTCTTACTAGTAACCATTTTTGATACGACAGGTACAATGATTGGTGTAGCACAGCAAGCAGGATTAATGAAAGATAACCATATGCCAAAAGCACGTCAAGCTCTTCTTGCAGATTCTTTCGGTACATCAATTGGTGCAATGTTTGGAACAAGCCCAACAACTGCTTTCATTGAATCTTCAGCTGGTGTTGCTGCCGGTGGACGTACAGGCTTAACTGGCGTAACCGTAGCTCTTTTATTCATTGTTGCTGCATTCTTCAGTCCGCTTGTAAGCGCCGTTTCAGGTATTGCAGCGATTACGTCTCCGGCTTTAATCATTGTAGGTAGCTTAATGATGGGCTCTATTGCAAAGATTAACTGGAGTGAGTTTGATGAAGCATTTCCTGCGTTTCTTGTCATCTTAACAATGCCTCTGACATCAAGCATTGCAACTGGAATTGCGCTAGGATTTATCTCACATCCACTAATGAAGATTGTAAAAGGTAAAGCAAAAGAGGTTCATCCACTTGTTTATGTATTTGCTGTCTTATTCTTATATCAACTTGTGTTTTTACCACATTAAAAGCGGTGCTTATGCATCGCTTTTTATTTTGAGATCCATTGGATTTAAGTGGCATCTCTTTCGTTATTTGGTATACTGAATATACAGAAAACGTCTTCATTGAAAGGAGCTTCACATGAAAAAACAGCTTGGCACGCTTATGTTTGTCTTATTTATGATCTTTGTCGGATTCGGCATCATTATTCCGATTGTGCCAGAAGTCATTCGCACAACTGGAGCTAGCTCGGTTAACCTTGGACTTTTAATGGCAAGCTATTCCATCGCATCTTTTCTAACCGCTCCATTTTGGGGGAGTCTATCTGACCGAAAAGGTAGAAGACCCGTTCTTCTGACGGGCTTAGTTGGATTTAGCGCTAGTTTCTTTATTTTTTCATTTGCTAATGACTCACTCGTTCTGATGTACATATCACGTATTCTTGGAGGTTTATTTGCCGGAGCGGTTATTCCATGTGCATTTGCTTACGCTTCTGATATTACTACGGAAGAAAATCGTACAAAAGCAATGGGGCTTTTAGGAATGACGATTGGGCTTGGCTTTATTTTTGGACCGGCGTTAGGTGGATTGCTATCGTCCGTGAGCTTATTTTTCCCGTTTACCATTTCAGGGATATTAGCACTGATTATGACAACCTTTGCTTTTTTCGCACTGCCAGAATCACTGCAGCGAGAAAAGATTTCTCAGGAAAAGAAAACTACGCTGCAAGATTTCAATACGGATTTTAAAGGCGCAATGAAGTATTTATATTTACTCTCCTTTTTTGGAACGTTTACGCTTGCTGGCCTTGAAGCAACTTTTCAATTTTTTCAAATTGAACGAATTGATGTAACCCCTACCATGATCGGCTGGATGTTTATGGCGAGTGGACTTACGCAAGCTGTTATTCAAGGCGGCGTTTTACAGCGCTTTAAGCAAGGAAATGAAAAAAAATTAATTGCTGTTGGGTTAATTGTCTCAGCTGTCGGATTTGCGTCCATTTTATTTTCATCCAATTTATTTAACGCAACGGTTTTTCTTTGCATCTTTACGGCTGGTAATGCCCTTATTCGCCCTTGTGTACTCGCTCTGATTACCCTTAAAACGAATATTGGCTACGGGTCAGCTTCAGGTATTAATTCATCAATGGATAGCTTAGGAAGGATTTTCGGGCCTCTGATGGGAGCTTTCGCTTTTGAACTAAACAGCATGTATCCATTTTTGATTGGAGCGATATTAACATTTAGTGCGCTCCTTCTGCTTCAGCGTCATATTACACTGGATTATTCACCCAATGAAATAACGCCTAGCTCTTAAAAAGAAAAGACTTTAGTCTTATTGGCTAAAGTCTTTTCTTTTTAAGAACATATAAGCAAAACTAAAACCAGCGCCAATCTTTCATTTCGACACTGCTTTTTAAAACGTAACTGCTTCAGTGTATACGACCTCTTTGTTCTTATCGAATATTTTCACCATATACTTACTATCCAATGCTTCTTCAATTGAAAAGAATTGAGCGATTCATCTTTTGCTAATTCAAGAGAATCAAGTAGTTCGCCTTTGTCTCCGTATAAGTTCACTTTTTTTACATGAGGTACTTTTTCTAAGGAGCGCATTACTCCTATGTAGTTACCTTGCTTTCCTTCCAATGTATTAATTATACTATCTTCCATTCCCTTTTCGAATTTCAGATTGGCGTGACCGTCAAATTCAATAACGCCAAATGTGTGATTGGCTGTTTCGTAAAAAGCTAGCAATACGCTTTCACTAGGTTGCGGCGTTGTTTACAGAAGCACGTTTAATTTTTCTAATTATTTATATTCATTAAATTCCTCCGTTAATTTCTCTTGTTGGTTACTGCATGCTGATAGACATAGAAGAGAGAGGGTGAACAAACGTCCAAATAGCTTTTTGAGACGAAACCTCCACTTTTAATTACCTTAATAACAATATTTTTACATAAATTAAAAAATATGTTTTTTATATAACTTTTATACGCTGAAAATGGAAGAACTTCTTTGGCCTTTGTTCATAAAAGATTTATACTAACGTCATAGCACAAAGGAGGTTTTTTGATGGATATTTACTTTGATCATCTCGTTCATTTCTCCCCAGACCCTCATCAAGCTCAGCGTGATATGAAAGCACATGGCATACAAGTAATTGAAGGAGGGCAGCACGAAAGCTGGGGAACATATAATACCCTCGCTTACTTTCAACTTTCTTACATTGAATGGTTAAGTTTTCATTCACTGAATACACCACCTGGTGCCACCAATACTCCACTGATTCATCGCTTACACCAAGAACAAACTTCTACAGGACAATTTGGACACTTGGCATTTCGCACCTCAAATCTACACATGCTTCAACAACAGCTTTATGAAAAAGGGTTTCACATGGATACAATTATTGATGCTTCTCGTAAAACAAAAAATGGAGAGCTCTTGAAGTGGAAAATGGGCTTTCTAAAAGATCCTAACCCATCCTCTCTTCCTTTGCCCTTTTTTATCGAGTGGGAGCAAAGCGATCAAGAGCGCATAAAATCCCTGCAATCTGCATTTGCTCATCCATTAGGCTACCTTCATATGGATGCTATATACTGCGCTGTACACGATGTCAAGGCCACTGCTAGGAAGTGGGCTCACTTATTGGATGCTAACATGGGGGAGAGTTACAACGACCCATCGCTTCAAGCTACCTGCCTAAAGCTATATACAAATGATGTAACATTCATTTTTTCCCAAGCAAACCAAGGCATTGTAAACGATACGTTATATAAAGTCGGCGAGCGACCTTTTATTGTAAAATGCACAAATAGCAACGTGGAAACTAACTGTAAGGTTCAAGGCGGGACGTTTTGGTTCAGAAAATAACGAAAGAGCTTATATCGCGTTTCTCGCTCGATATAAGCTCTTTTTTCTTTGGCGACTTATTCCTTCAGCACATAAGAAAAAGCGTAGAAACGAGCTCCTACACTTTTATTCATCGTCCTCTAAGAAGTCCAGTACGCGATCAATAAATTGTTCGCTACCTTCATCATTTCCATGTTCAATCAACAGCTCCATGCTAAACCTCCTTTTTAAATTGTTCGAATATTCTTGTTTTATACCTTACCACAATTTCAAACAAGTTGTAACGGTTATTTTGTGTAAAAATTTCGACAAATACCCTCCCTTTTCAACGAAAAACGAAAAGAAAGAAGATAAGCATCTTACCATGATTGTAGACATGACTGCAATTGATATGAATACAGCTTTAAGCGTATGTACCTTTTAGCCATCCAACTCGCTTCAATTTTGCTATGCAAGCTTCTTTTAAGTCTTCTTCTGTGTAGCTCTCCACTACTTTGCAATCAATTCCAATAGCGTACGTATCTTTCTCGCTCTTCACGACAATTTCGTAAAACGTCTCAAGCTTTCTACAGGTAAAATCATTAATTTCCCTCAATTGCTTTAAAACATCGTTTAGTACTTCTTCATGATTCTTTATAATTGTTTGTGTCATCCGTATCTCTCCTTCTACTAAAATTAAAAAAGCTCATTTTGCTTTAGATGCAAAATGAGCTTTCACCCGTCTTATCACCCAAAGCTAATGCTTTGCTGGTAGGAGCACCTTACATTGGTAGGTTGCTGTGGAGTCGTAGAGCCAGATCTCTCGTCCACTCGTGATAACTTTTTAAATTAGATTTCATTATACCAAATATCTCCTGTTTAGCAAGGATATTTTTTAAATTTTTCTTTTTTTCAGTTTTGTCACTCTTTTTAATCTATGCGTAGTAAAGCAAGAATATTTTCTTTTCTTTACGTAAAAACTAATAAAAAACGTGATGTAAGTCATTAATTAAGCTCTCAGCCTTTTTTTCTGATTATTCTTTCATTTGACCAAACTCTACCTTTGCTTATAAAATGAAGATTTGTAGAAAGGAGCACGAAAAACTATATGTATACGTATCAAATTGGCAATCAAACAATTGACTACAAAATTAAAGTCGTTCCAAATAAAACCGATATTACGGTCCAAATTTGTGACAATGAAGGGGTAACCGTAATTATCCCACGAGGCCTAAACGAGCACAACGTTCGCTCTGTTATTTCTCGTAAAGCGACTTGGATTTTAAAACAACTCAACGGTGGTAACCAACCAACTGAAACAAAAAAACCGGCTGCAAAAAAAGCTGAAAAAGCAAAAGCTGAGAACAAACCTACAGCTGCACCTAAAGCAAAAACGGCATCTTTTGAAAACGATGACAAATTTTCATATTTAGGCCGTCAATATCGCTTAAACATTGTTCGTGATGATGTTGAGCAACCTGAGATGACGTTCCGCGCTAAATTTATCGCAACAGTGCCATCATCTTGGTCTGAACAAGAAACAAACGAAGGAATTCAAAGCCTTTTAACAGAATGGTACCAAGGACGAGCAGGTGAAAAATTCAACGAAGCATTAAAAGCAGTGAAAAAGCAAGCAGCAGATGCACCTGACTCTGTAGCGTGGAAGGAACTGCAAGATACATATGCAACGATGGAAAACGGTGAGCTAGTATTAAACTGGCGTCTACTTCTAGCACCATTAACAACAATTGAATATGTGATTGCTTCACAATTTACAGATGCAGACTCATTATTTGAAGATGCAACAGAGCGTAAACAATGGTTAGAAGAAAACAGCTTACAAGCATTCTAATCAGCTAACAGCAAAACACCCATCCTAAACCAAACAAAGGATGGGTGTTTTTTTTACAATTTGTGTTTTATTAAAACTTAATGATAATAAAAAATGTTTATAGTTGAATAATATAGGTTAAGTATATGTAAAGGCAGTATAAAATTTAATTTTGCTCCTTTATCTATCTTCAGAAAGGATGTGCACCTAATGAAAGGACAAAGCTTTTTCATTTTAGGTCTTATTTTCGCTCTTATTATTGCTATCTTAGCTGTCATTAACAATGAGCCAGTTCAATTTAACTACGTCTTTGGCTCACAAGACTGGCCACTTATTTTAATTATTTTAACATCTGCTGTATTCGGTGGTGTCGTCGCTGCTTCGCTAAGTTTTGTTAAAATAACTCAGCTTAAAAGCAAAAACAAGCAACAAACAAAACGAATTGCAGAACTAGAAACGCAAATAGCCGCTCACTCAGAACCACAAGCTGATCCAGAAAAGCCTCTATCAACGCAAGGGGAACCATCAGCTTAATATATAAGTATACACCCCCCCTGCCTTCCCAGCACTACGGGAAGGCAGGGGTTTTTGGTCTTTCTTCCCCCTTATGATCATTCATTAGCTAAAGGATGTATCAGCTATGTCAGTAGCCTGTGAGTGAAACGGGAAATGCGTGACTCCTGCAGGACTAGCGAGCGCTCTGAGACCCCGCAGTTTACGAGGAGGCTTAGACCGAGCCCTGCGGAAAGCGAATAAGCTGAAGTGGAAATCACGACTCATTGCGTGCGTTCTTTCCCTCTTCCACACCCAAACACCACACACAGATTGCTCGTGTTCTATTCCAAAAGTCTGTGATTGGAACGGAGGATATGAGACTCCTGCAGGACTAGCGAGTGCTCTGAGACCCCGCAGTTTACGAGGAGGCTTAGACCGAGCCCTGCGGAAAGCGAATAAGCCGAAGTGGAAATCACGACTCATTGCGTGCGTTCTTTCCCTCTTCCACACCCAAACACCACACACAGATTGCTCGTGTTCTATTCCAAAAGCCTGTGATTGGAACGGAGGATATGAGACTCCTGCAGGACTAGCGAGTGCTCTGAGACCCCGCAGTTTACGAGGAGGCTTAGACCGAGCCCTGCGGAAAGCGAATAAGCCGAAGTGGAAATCACGACTCATTGCGTGCGTTCTTTCCCTCTTCCACACCCAAACAACACATAGAGACTGCTCGTGTTCTATTCCAAAAGCCTGTGAGTGGAACGGAGGATGTGAGACTCCTGCAGGACTAGCGAGTGCTCTGAGACCCCGCAGTTTACGAGGAGGCTTAGACCGAGCCCTGCGGAAAGCGAATAAGCCGAAGTGGAAATCACGACTCATTGCGTGCGTTCTTTCCTTCTATGAAAATATAAATAACCCCATATACAAATGGAAATCTTTAGCCAACAATGGTACAATCAATTCTGTTCTTTATTCTTCTAATATCATTTAACCAAACGATTTACTTAACAAAGAAGGTGCTCTTATATTGAGAAAAACTCGCATAAAACGAGAAATCATAATCTATTGCTCTATCGTTCTCGGAACGCTTCTCTTTTCTCTTATTGTGCAACAGTATTTCTTTCAGCCTTATACCGTTAAAGGAGACTCTATGAATCCTACGCTTCAAGAAGGCAACCGCATTATTATTAATAAACTAAGCAACTATCAACGCTTCGATCTCGTCGTTCTTCACTCTCCCCATGACCAGGACGAGTATCTCGTTAAACGAATAATCGGTGTTGCAGGCGAAAAGATTGAATACATTGATGACCAGCTCTATATTAATAACCAAGAAGTAAGTGAACCCCACTTACATAAATACCTACAGCATATCCCAACATACGAACGCTTCACCGAAAACTTCTCTACCGAAGAACTCGTAAATGACGGCACCATTCCTCACGGTTTCGTACTTGTACTTGGAGACAACCGTCGAATAAGCCGCGATGGCCGACACTTCGGATTAACACCTGTCTCGGACATTGTTGGTGAAGTCAACGTGAAGTATTGGCCTCTCACTGATATCAAACTAATGCACTAAAAAAGGAGCGGTGTCCGCTCCTTTTTTAATCCCCCTTCTCTTCGTACAGCTCAAGTGGAAGGCCGTCTGGATCTGCAAAAAACGTAAATAATCTTCCAGTTAACTCATCCACTCGAATTGCTTCTACTTCAATGCCTCTGCTCTCTAACTCTACTTTTGCTGCTTGAACATCTTCAACGGCAAACGCCAAATGTCGAAGACCACACGCCTCTGGTTGTGATGGACGAGACGGAGGATTTGGAAACGAAAACAACTCAATTTGCACTCCCGGCGCTAGCTCTAAGTCTAGCTTATACGAGTCACGATGCTCTCTATATGTCTCTTCTAAAATACGTGCTCCTAGCTTTTCTACATAAAAAACTTTCGATTGCTCATAGTCACTTGCAATAATTGCTACATGGTGAATTCTCTTAAACTCCATTCTTACCCCTCCTATGTAATCAATGCTTTCATGATAACCGAGCACTTATAAAAAGAAAAGAACCATTTACTTTTTTAGGAAATTTACTTTCTTCTTAATCTTTTACTCATTAAATTGTTTTTTGTCATCAAACATAGTTTTATAGTATACTATTTTTTAAATCAATTTTTGAGCGACTATACTATTTATTTCTATTACTACTTGAAAGGAGGTGGTTTTCTGATGGGGTTGCGATGTATAAAGTTAGCAAACTTGCAGAGATGGCATTTATAACAAAGTGCACGATGAATTATTACACAGAAGAATTACTCGTATATTTTCGTCTTATTGAAGCTTTGAAACAAAGAGGACGTTTCTTTAGAAACAGTAAGCAACAATTAGAAAATACATCCCCTATAGAAAACAAGTCCTCCTTCATAACGACGAGCTTACGCACAAACAACGTCATGAAGAGCGCAGGTGAAAAAGGTGCTGTTGGGCAATGTTTGTCAAAAACATTCTCACGCACTCGTTTATCATGCTCTCGGCGTAATTTTGATTATTTACAGGAGGTGTTTACTTACTTTGCTCACGCAGAGTAAGTATGTTCATTGATAACCATTAATTTAATTTTAGTTGCCTTTTTAATTGCTTTAACTGCTTATTTTGTTGCGACAGAGTTTGCGATTGTAAAACTTCGTAGCTCTCGTGTCGATCAGCTCGTAGCAGAAGGTCGAAAAGGAGCGGCTGCAGCAAAAACCGTAACAACTCACTTAGATGAGTACTTATCAGCATGTCAGCTCGGTATTACCATTACAGCACTCGGGTTAGGGTGGCTGGGTGAACCAACGGTTGAGCGCATTCTGAACCCTGTGTTTGCTGACCTTGGGGTACCGTCTTCCGTTTCACACGTGCTTTCATTTGTAATTGCTTTTGCGTCAGTTACGTTTTTCCACGTCGTTGTCGGAGAATTAGCACCGAAAACGGCAGCAATTCAAAAAGCTGAAACGGTGACGCTTCTATTTGCACCACCGTTAATTGCCTTTTATAAGGTCATGTTTCCTTTTATTTGGTTACTTAACGGCTCAGCTCGCTTATTAACAGGCTTATTCGGGTTAAAACCAGCCTCAGAGCACGAGCTAGCACACAGTGAAGAAGAGCTTCGCATCATCTTGTCAGAAAGCTACAAAGGTGGCGAAATTAATCAATCTGAATACAAATATGTAAACAACATTTTTGAATTTGACAATCGTGTTGCTCGTGAAATCATGGTACCACGAACCGAAATAGCCGTTGTTTCTGAAGACGATACGATTGAAGAATTTTTAAAAGTAGCCGTAGAAGACCGCTATACTCGTTATCCAATTACCATTGATGGAGATAAAGATAATATTATCGGACTTGTGAACATCAAAGAAATTCTAAACGATGTGGTTTTAAATGATGCTGTGCGCAATCAGCCTGTCAAAGCATATATGAAACCAATTATTCAAGTCATTGAATCGGTCCCAATTCATGATTTACTACTATCCATGCAGAAACAGCGTACTCATATGGCAGTGCTAATTGATGAATACGGCGGTACGGCTGGGATTGTAACGGTTGAAGATATCTTAGAGGAGATTGTTGGCGAAATTCGCGATGAGTTTGATACAGATGAAAAGCCATATGTTCAAAAGGTTAGTGAACAACACTTTATCTTCAATTCAAAAGTACTGCTTGATGAAGTGAATCAGCTGTTAGACATTGAACTTGAACATGAAGATATCGATACACTTGGTGGCTGGATGCTTGTTCAAAACATTGATATTCAAGAAAATGAAGCCTTAACTTTATATGGGTATGAATTCACAGCAAAAGAAATGGATGGACATCAAATGAAAGAAGTGGAAGTTCGTCAATTAGCTCGGGAAGAAAGTGAAACAGCACAACCGGAAACTACAGAGGTTGAAGTGTAAGAAAGCATTAAGTAAATAGAGCTTTGACTAATAGAAAAGGGTTTAAATCATGAAAATAAACTGATTTAAACCCTTTTTTCTATTCAACGATTATTACCTGAAATAATTAACAATCGTTTGATTAAACTTATCTTTTTCTTCCTCTTGTAAAAGCAACCCGCTGTCTTTAAAAATTGATACCTTTACGCTCGGATTTAGCTGAACAAACTTTTGCAAATTGCTAATGGGATTAAAGCGTGCTTTTTGTCCCCATAAAATAAGAACTGATTGAGTAATAAACGGAAAAATCGCTTGAATATTAATATTAGCAAAACCAGCTACGAATGAAGCAGGAGCATAGTTAGCATTTGGACACTGGTGAGATGCTCGGTAAAAATCTTCTAATACTTCTTCAGTGACAAGCTCTGGCTTTGTGTAAAACAATGTTTTCAACTGATATTCAATACTTTCTTTAGAAGAAAAAGCATTGTAGACACCATTTCCTACAAAAGGCTGTGTAAACGTATTAAACGTTGTTAGACTGGATTCACACGGTTCGGTATCATTACTCCCTATTCCAGAAGGCGTAATAAGAGCAATCTTTCGAATTAACTTTGGATAATAGTAAGCCACGTATAAACAATACGCAGCAGGTAAGTCCCGGCTTAACACATAGGCTGGCTTTTGAATAACTTGCTGTATAAATTCAGCAATTGCCTGTATGAACACGGTTGGCTTATAGACGATAGGCAACTTTTCTGAGCGTCCAAAACCGGGTAGCTCTAATGCATATACTTTAAAATGCTTAGCCAATACATCTATATTTTCTCTCCAAGTAGCATTTGATGCCCCTAAGCTTACGCTATGTATGAGCAATAGAGGCTTGCCTTCTCCTCTTACAATATAATACAACTCTCCTACATTGCTTTTAAATTTCTTTTCTTCCCCACCTAAAAAATTTCTTGGAATCGACAAACAAAGGGGTTCATATAAGGTGCTCATCTCTTACTCCTTTCACCTTGACTTTCTCCACCTTTTCAATTTATGATATGTCCCCGTAGATTATTTCTTTTCATCAGTAAAAGCATGCTACATGTTGGGTTTAGCACCAATCCTCTTTTTATATTGTTTTTATTGATTCGTAAAGCTCTTTAAATTAACCTCTTCAAAATGCGTAGCTACAGCGTCTACTACAAGGGGACCTTTCTGTAACACTTTTGTACGTTTGAATTTTGAAAAGCCATCTCCACCTTCTTGTAAGTAGTTTGATAAAGCAATCGTATACGTTTGAGTCAGTTCAATCGGCTCACCGCTTTCTGCTTTAATTTCTTCAATCCGCTCACCAAACGGCGCTAATTCATTCCATTCCACTGTAATGCCAGCTGTTTGTAAAGCTGCATCATATTTTTCACTCCACTGCTGCTCTAATGCTTCATATAGCTCCTTACCTGTTAGCTCAATTTTGACCAGGTGATGCTCAAAGGGAAAAGCCGTATACAACTCTTTTTTCGTCACGTCTCCCTTAGGAAGGCTTGCTCGAATTCCTCCATGATGGACAAGTGCGATATCCGCCTGCATTTCTTTTCTGCTTGCTTCTGCCACAAGCTGAGCAAGAGGCGACTCAGCCCGCTCATTTTTTTTACGCGTCAGCTTATAAGGAAGGGTTCCGATAGTTTTACCTGTATGCGTACCAAGCTGATCCTTATACGCTTGTAAAAGCGTCATTACCTTTGGGTCTGGCTTTACAGATTCATGTTCTACAGGTACAATTTCCGCTTGTTTGTAGGTAATCTCTTCAGTACGCTTATCAATCCCCAGCTCAACTTGTGAAAAAGCTTTTCCATAGGAGTAAGCCTGAACGAGAAGTTTATCATCAACAATGGTATTAGCATACTGGTGATTGTGAGCTCCAAACATGACGTCTACTTCATCATCTACTTTATATGCCATTTCAGCTAAATCTTCCTTTGGATTACCACCGTTTTGATCTGAGTTTACTGCAATATGTGCTAGAACTACAATGGAACGTACCCCCTGCTCTTTCAGTTGCTGTGCACTTTTATTAATGGCATTTACTTCATCTGTAATTACGACTTCTTGGCGGCTATTTGACAGTACAAAATCGTTTGTATCCGTCGTGACAACTCCAATAAAGCCAATCTTGATTCCATTTATTTTCTTAATGATATATGGGGGAAACACAGTTTTTCCGGTTTTTTTATCTAAAACGTTGGACGAAATGTACTTTGCCGTCGCTCCTTTAAAGCGCCCGGTTTTTTCATGATATCCACCATGAATTAAGCGTTTCATTTCTGCTACTCCACGATCAAATTCATGGTTGCCTGGAGTACCAATATTAACGTTTAGCAAATTCAAGAATTCAATTGTTGGTTCATCATTAAATAACGAAGAAATAGGAGGACTCCCACCGACCATATCACCGATGTGAACGAGAAGCGTGTTCGGGTTTTTTTCTTGGTATGCTTGTAAATGAGAAGCGAGATATTCAGCTCCTCCTACTTTCTTGCCCTGGAGCTGCTGGTATTGATCTAACTGACCGTGAACATCGTTTATACCTAAAAGCTGTACGTGGATTAAATCATTAGATGAGGCTGTAAAATGCGTTTGAAAAGCATGGTGATACGTAGTAAACAATAAGATGCCTACAAGTAAAAGCATCGCTACTCGCTGAAATAACATCATTTCATATCCCCTCCTCATGCTGTTACCGTTAGGCTATCATAAAAGCATTAAGGAAATATGAACCATATGTAAAGACGAACATAACAAAAAGCGCATCAGTTAACCTGACACGCTTTTATCATGAAAATAAAATACTTTTTTCGACTTGCTTTAACTGATAAAAGTAACCTTGCTTACTCATCAGCTCAGAGAATGACCCAACTTCAACTACTTTTCCTTCATCCATAACCATAATTTGATCCATATGTTCTAAACCAGCAAGACGGTGACTAATGAAGATAAGCGTTGCGTCCTTTGCTTTTTGTGTTAGTTCACCAACCACTTTTTGTTCCGTTAGCAAATCCATTGATGAGAATGGCTCATCCAATAGCCAAATTCGACCTTTTTTCAAAAAGGCTCTAGCCATTGCTAACTTTTGACGCTCGCCTCCAGATAGATTTTCACCTTTTTCTAATATACGATCATCAAGCTCATACGCATGTAGCTCCACTGCTTGTAACGCTGCTTGTAACTCAATATCAGACGCGTCATCATTTGCGAGCAGGAGGTTTTCACGAACCGTTCCGTAAAAAAAGTGGTTTTCCTGCATCACGACATTCGTATAGTTCCACAAATCCTCTTGTTCAACATTCGCTAAGCACTCTTGATTAATAGCTATGGTGCCTGAGGTAGGCTCGTACAGCTTGACGAGTAGCTGAAATAAAGTAGATTTGCCACAACCACTCGGTCCCACAATTGCTGTTTTTGAGCGAGCTGGAAACGTAGCAGAAACATCATTCAGTACGTTGCGATTTCCATAAGCAAATGATAGATTTCTCACCTCTATGTCCATCGGTTCATCTTGAAGAACTGATGAACTGGGCTTCTCTACTTCTTTCACGTTGCCCGTCACGGAAAACAGCTGCGCCGAAGAGCGGCGGCTATCTTCAAAGTGAGTCGGAAATGCAGACATTGGAACGGCATACTCAAATACATTCAGACCGATCATAATAAGCATCGCTAAAAATAACCCGTCCAGTTCCCCTCGCGTGACGTCATAAACACCTACTAAGGTTACAGCCCAGCACACAAACATGGAAATGACTAAGCTCCACGATTGGCTTGCGTTTTCTGCTTCTTGCTTTCGTGCTTGAGCGCGCAAATAACGCGTAGATAATCCCGTGAGCCTTTCTTGCTTTTCCTTTACTTTTTGGTGAACTTTTAAATCTCTAAATCCGTATAAAAACTCCGCTGTTTCTGCCGATAGCTCACTTCTTAACTCTTGAGTAGAGGCTTTTAAGCGCTGCTGCCTCCACGCTGCAAGCACTGGTACAACAAGTCCTGTTAAGAGCATTCCCGCAGCAAGAGTCAGGCTAATCCAAACTGAGTAAAATGATGTAAAGAAAATCGTGCTAATGAATACAAAGAAAAAAACAACTGGCGGGTAAAATACGCGCAGGAAAAAGTTTTGTAAATTTTCTACGTCTCCCACAATTCGTGCCAATAAATCTCCGCTCCGATATTGATGAAGTACGCTTGGCATGAGCGGTTCTAATTTTTCAAAAAAGCGCACGCGTAGATTTCCGAGAATTGTAAAAGTTGCTCGGTGTGAATAATAGCGCTCCGCATATTTGGTCACAGCTTTTGCAATGCCAAACAACTTTAAAAGCGCAAGCATAACCGTTAACGTATACAGCGGTGGAATAAGGGCTGCTTTGGAGATAACATACCCGCTTGCACCGAATAAAGAGATGCCGATAATCCCTGCTAATACACCGAATATCGTCGTATATACAATATCCTTTTTTTCTTTCAGTATAATTGTGCTGATGGTCAGTAAGTTTCTCATCTAACACTCTCTCCTTGCTGTGCTTGCATCATGTGACGGTAGCTGGCAACGCGCGTCATTAATTCATGATGCGTTCCTGAATCAATCACTTTTCCCTCTTGCAAATAAACGATTTGATCTGCATTTCGAATCGTATAAAGTCGGTGAGCAACGGTAATCATGGTTGCTCGTTCACTTAGTTCTTTAATCGAAGATTGTAGAATTTGTTCGGTTACTAAATCCAGACCGGTTGTTGGTTCATCAAATACAATAATAGAAGGTTGTTTAATAAAGGCTCTAGCCAACGCAAGGCGCTGTTTCTCACCGCCAGATAAACCTCTTCCCCCTTCACCTATCAACGTATCAAAGCCCGCTTCCATTGACTGAATAAGAGGTAGGAGCCCCGCTTTTTCGGCTGCTTTTATAAGTTCTGCTTCCGTCACTGGCGTTTGTGTACCAAGGCAGATATTTTCTTTAATCGTTCCAGAAAACAAATAAGGATGCTGAGAAATATAGCTGATGGCTTCAAACCAACTGCTTTCACTAATGTCAGCTCGCTGTTTTCCGTTAATGATTACTTGTCCTTGTGTTGGATCAATTAAGCCTGAAATCAATCGAAGTAGCGTTGTTTTTCCCGATCCGTTAGGACCGATAATCGCTACTTTTTCAAACGGTTTAATGGTTAACGAAACGTCTCTTAATGAAAATGTTCCTTCTTGATACGAAAAATGAACATCATTCAGCACGATAGGAGCAGGCTGATCTTGTTTTAATTTATTATTCCCCCACTTTACTCCGCGTGCGGAAGCAGCAAGCTCTTCTTTGATTTTATTCGTTGCTCCGATGCTACCTCTTCCAGCGTGAAATGCACTACCTAAATCTCGAAGCGATAGATAAAAATCCGGTGCTAGAATTAAAATAAAGAACGATGCGAAAAACGTAATGTTTTCAAATACCACAAGACGTAACCCAAGCTCAAAAGCAATGAGACCAACGCTTAACATCGCAATAAATTCAAGTGCCAGCGAGGATGAAAATGCTGTTTTTAAAACATCCATTGTCGCATCACGAAATTCAAAACTCTTCTCTTTCATCTTGTCTTTTTGTAACTTTGCTTTTCGCATGAGTTTCAGCGTTGTTAATCCTTGCAAGACATCGAGGAAATGACCTGAAAAAGCCGTCATTTTTTCCATTTGAACATCCGCTTTTTTTTGCGTTTTTAACCCGATTACAATCATATAAATCGGGAAAAATGGTGCGGTTATCATCATGAGTAACCCTGAAAACCAGTGCTGCGTAAACACGGCAAGCAAGATAATCAGCGGCAAAATGCTCGTTTGGATGACCTGTGGAATATAGAAACTAAAGTAATTATCCACTTCATCAATCGCATCCATCGCTATGCTCGCTTTTTTACCTGTTTGGCCGCTCAACGACGCTTGCAGAGGGTTGTTTGCGTATTTTTCCAAAAGCTCTTCTCGGATTTCCCCCTTCACTTTTTCACCCAGCTTAATTCCTAGTTTTCTTGATAGGTAGATAAACAGCACACGAGCAATTAAGACAATTAGTAAATAAACAAAAGAAGGAAGCACGTCTTGAAACGACGCGTCCTTCAAGAAGATTTGGTCGACGATGTACACAAAGAAATACGCTTGGCCAACTAACATCACACCGTTTAACACCGATGATAGGATGAGCGGAACCATCATTCTTTTATGTGCAAATGCTCGTTTTCTCAGCAGCTCCATACACAATCGGTCTCCTTACATTTAGTTAGCAGTACTTACTGATAAGGGCTTTTTCCTTTTGCCCCCCAGATGAACAAAAATACAATTGCACCAACCACAAGTAAAACAGGTGCTATCATAATTAAAAACGTATTCACATTCCGTCCCTCCTTCACTTCTTACCCTGCACATACTCGTTATCAAATAGAAACAGTCGCATCAATAAGTATAATGATGGAACGAGTAAGCAAAGCCCTGCAACAAAGGAAATGATAAGCGTGATGGCCATTGTATCGTTTGTGAAGCTATCATAGATTGTTACGTGCGGATAGAGTAAATACGGCAAATGCGCCGCTCCGTATCCGTAAAACGCTGTGGCAAACTGCAGCATAACAAAGATAAACGATAAACCGAGACGCTTTTTCTTCCAAATAAAATAAACAGCTCCCACAAAGAACAAGAATGACAAAGCAAATAACCACGATACATCTAACATTTTCGCAAAGTGTTCGCTGTTATGATCTGACATGGACCAAAATACAAGGAAGCTAGCCAAAATCGTAGGTGTGCTCCAAAACAATGCATATTTGCGCAAGATACGAAACGCCCCTTCATCTCCTGCTTTGTGCGCGTAAAAGGTTAAAAAACAAGCGGAAATATACAGAACGCTCACTACTGCAAGAAGCACAACAGCCCATGAATAAAAGCTGGTGAACAGCGCCCCGTAGTCAAGCGAGACACTTGTACCGTTTAGCTTAATATAACCACCCTCTGAAATTGTCAAGACGATGGAAAGCGAAGCAGGAATCAAAAGTCCCGTTGCTCCGTATAAAAGCTGGTAGCCTAGGCGCCCTTTGTTTCCATAATGATGAAACGCATAGTAAGAACCACGAAGCGCAATTAAGATGATGGCGATGCTTCCAGGAACCAACAATGCCGTTCCGTAATAATACGCAAGCGACGGGAAAAAACCAACGAGTCCAACATAGAAGAAAATTAAGAATACGTTAGTCACTTCCCATACTGGAGACAAGTAACGGTTGATGACTTTTTGTACAACATGTCCTTTCCCCGTCACCGACGCATAGTAGTTAAAGAAACCTGCTCCAAAGTCAATGGAAGCAACGATTAAATAGCCATATAAAAATGTCCATAGTACGGTGATACCAATTACTTCATAGCTCATAGTAGTCCTCCCTATTCAATCCCGCGTTTTTTTAATTCTTTTTCAACAGGATTTGCTCTAAAGGTACGAATCAGAACCGTCACGGCCGATACAATTAAAATAACGTATAAAGCAGCGAACAAATAAAGCATAATATCAACGTGCTGAGACGTTGTCGCTCCTTCTGCTGTGCGCATAACGCCTCGAATGATCCAAGGCTGACGGCCTTCTTCTGTAAAGAACCATCCTGCTTCAATCGCAAGCATCGCTAGCGGTCCACCGGCTACAATTAAGCTAAGAAGCGGTTTGTTAAGCGGATTCCATGATTTTTTCTTTTTCATTACAATGTAAATAAATGAAATAAGCGCAAGTCCCATTCCAATTGCAACCATCAAGTCGAACATATAGTGAACAACAAGTGGAGGCCAATCTTCTTCAGGATATTCTTCAAGCCCAATAACTTCAGCTCCTGGAGTTCCGTGTGCTAAAATACTGAGCGCATACGGAATTTCAAGCGCGTACTTCACTTCGTTATCTTCGGTTAAAATACCACCTAGAATTAATGAAGCTTCTTCCATTGTTTCAAAATGCCATTCAGCTGCTGCGAGTTTTTCAGGCTGGTAGTTTGCTAAATATTTACCTGATAAATCTCCAACAAGTGCCGTTACAATGGCAAATACAAACGCCACGACCATTGATAAATGCAGGGCTTTTTTATGATAAACGTGATCTCGCCCTCGTAAAATCGCAAAAGCTGCAATAGCTGCAAGCACAAACGCAGACGTTAAATACGCGGATGATAAAACGTGCGACACTTTTGTCGGCGTCGCCGGGTTAAACATCGCTGCGATCGGGTTAATATTTGACAACACTCCGTTTTCATACGTGAAGCCAAGCGGTGCGTTCATAAATGAGTTTACCGTTGTAATAAAGAAACCTGATGCCGTTGCACCAAGCGCAGCTGGAATTAGCAGCAGCAAGTGGTACATTTTGTTTTTGAAGCGATCCCACGTATATAAATAAATTCCGAGGAAAATAGCTTCAAAGAAGAAAGCAAATGTTTCTAAAAAAAGCGGAAAGCTAATCGTTTGACCAGCTACCTGCATAAAGTTTGGCCATAGTAAACTTAGCTGCAGCGCAATTGCTGTACCTGTCACAACACCAACAGCTACCGTGATGATATATCCGCGTGCCCATCTTCTAGCAAGTAAGTGGTAGTGCTCATCGTTTCGTTTAATTCCTATCCATTCAGCAAGTGCAATCAAGAGCGGAACTCCGACTCCTAATGTTGAGAAAATCGTATGCACAGCTAGTGTTAAACCGGTTAAGATTCGACTATACAAGACCGGATCATACTCAAACACAAACATTTCCTCCTTTATGTATGAAGAGAATTCTCCCTTCTCTTAGCAGATTGTAGCCCTTAGTATAAAAACTTCTTTTATAGTTGACCATACAGTTCACCATTTTGTTAAAGTTTGTTCACAATTTCACAATCTTAATTTCGACACAATTTTAGAAGGTTCTGTAAAAAAAGTGCCTAAGTTTTTCACTTAGACACTTTTACTCTTCATTTCTCTTTTTTATTAGGTAGTGGTTCTAATAACCGCGCTGCACCGCTGGATGAAGGAGCTGATAGATAACCGCTTCGTCACTGTTTTGTCTTGTTGCGCTTCTCGCTTCTTCCATCGTACCGATAAACTGTATTTCTCCTTCTTTTAACACAGCAAACCGGTGACATAAACCGAGAATTTCATTTAAGTCATGCGTAATATAAATGACTGTTTTTCCTTCTCTCGTAAGCTTTTGAATGTATCTGCCAATCTCCATTTTCGACTGCAAATCAATTCCAACCGTCGGCTCGTCCATAAGTAAAATCGCCGGTTTATGAATGAGCGCAACAGCAATATTGAGCTTTCGCTTCATTCCCCCTGATAGGCTTTGAACTTTTTCGCTCCATTTCCCCTCTAGCTGTACGGACTTACAAAGCGTTTTGAGCTCATCGTCTGATACCGATCGCCCCGTCATTTTGCTCCACAGTCGCATGTTTTCTTTTACCGTTAGCTCTTCCCACAGCGCAATATCTTGCGGGACGTAGCCAATTTGATTACGAATGTGCTTTTTAGCTTTTTTTAATCGCTGACCGTTGATGACCACTTCGCCGCTAGAAGGCTTAGTAAGCGTTGCTAAAATAGATAAAAGCGTAGACTTACCAGCACCGTTTGGTCCTAATAGCCCAAGCACCTCACCTTTTTTCACATGCAAAGATACTTTATTTAATGATTTTTTTCTTCCGTAACGCTTACTTACTTTTTCAATTGAAATCATGTAATCGACCTCACATTCCACACTGCTTTTAACCACAATAAAATGGTGATGACTAGTATTGTTCCAAGCTGCATCCAAAGCTCTTTAGCAAGTACAAGCTGCTGCGTAACCAATAGATGCTGAGGAATCCATGTAGCAATTGTGCTTAGCTGCTCCGCTATGTCACTGATTGGGAAAAATACGCCCGCGATAATACTGAACATCATGGCAAGTAACAATCCTGCGATGTAGTAGCGACCGATATGACGCGATTCCGTAGCTAGCCAAAAGCTAAAAGCTAAGCAAAAGCAGAGATATAGGAGCATTAGCAACAGCACTCTGCTATCTGTCACCGCTCCGATTTTCAAAAAGAAGAAAAAGCTCAGGATTGTTTGGATAATCAAAATAAACCCGTATGCTGCTACCGATTGATTTACATAAGACATAACACCTTTTGGAACGGTCTTCATTCGCTTAAAAATAGGCCCTTTTTCCTTTAGAACCCATTCCATTGCCATAAGCGAAACAATAAGTGTCAAAAAGCCCCACAGCGGAACAGAGCGATTTATAATCTGTTGTTTTTGATCTGGTTGTGCACCTTCTTGTCCATCAGTCACATATTGAATGGTCATTAACGGTTCCGGCTTCCACTGCTCGTCCGTATAGCGATACGCATCTTCCCATAGAGTCGCGGGCTTTTTCCAACGATAGCGTTCATACAGGCGTTCTACTTGAATAGCTGCTTTACTGTTACTTGATAAGCGCGTTACCTCACTGGCAATCACTTCTTCTACAACGCTCGTAGCAACTGATGCTGGCATTTTCACCAGCTCAATCGTTTCTTCATAATCTTCTTTTTTAATATTGTCCATAAAGCCTTCTCGAATGATAAATAAACTATCAACTTCGTTTCGAAGCAGCTGTTTCTCTCCTTCATCCGCCGTTGTAGCTGTCAATTTGATTCTCTCATTCGTAGCAACCCGCTGAATTACTTGTTTGGAAAACTCACTTTGATCTTCATCTGCAATGGCAACTGGAATTTTCACATCGTTCTCAACGTTTTGAAGAAACATTTGGCCTACATAAGCACCTGCAGCAGGCACCACCAGAAGAAGTATAAGTAAAAATGGCTTTCGGATAATCCCCTTTAGCTTTTCCATCATGAGATTCATAGGCTCACTCTCCTTTTTTGAAACAGTGCCGTCCAGAGGAGAGACAAACTAAAAGCAGTGAGCCCGTAAACCACAAGCCAAGTCATGGATTCCGACCAGTCTACCGACTCATAACCTCCGAATAAACCAAACATCATTTGCAGCGACCAAGCGTTAACCGACCAGGCCTGAAGGGGTAGCAACCACTCTGGTAAATAAACGCTAGGTAAAATATGCCCGCCTACAAGAGAGGCTGCAGCAAGCAAAAGAATGCCTACTAGCTGATACATCTTTTCACTCGTAAAGATAGCTTGTAAGAGCGCAAACGTTGCTAAAAAAGCGAATGCACTAGCGGCAACGCTGCCAACCAGTTGACCCCACGTGTACGATAGTGACAAGCCAAGCTTCTCTATTCCTACTGCGTATAATCCTAGCGATAAAACGAAAACGAGTAAGAACATACAGCTAAACTGGGCGAGGTGAACGTGTAGTGAGGATACTCCGTGAGTCTGCATGCGCTTAAGCACTGCATGTGAATGAAGTCCCTTTACAAAAAGCATGCTGCTGTAGGTCCAAATCATAAGCAGTAATAAAAAGAATGATAGAATATAATACTGCTTCATATCTTGCTGAAACAAAGATGTTGCTATTCGTTCTTCAAACACGCTTCCTCGATCAAGAACATGAAGCCCAAACGAAAGAAGGCTACGACGAAATTCAGCTTGTCTCTCTGCCGTGCTGGCTCCTTCTTCTTGTAGAAAGTGATCAATTGTATTAATTCCGCTTTGAGCAGCTGATGTATAGTCAGCTGCGCTATCCATCACATAGCGAAACAGCTGAGCTTGAAGCGGCTTGTTTTTATTCCCCACTACAACAAGAGGCATGTTTTCTCCCGTTGCAATTGAATGACTAAATCCATCTGGTAACACAACAAGCGCTGCAATATCGTTTTTGGACAGCATTTGTTGTGCTTCTGCTTTTGTTGGATACACAGGATTGATAAGTGAGCTTAGCTGTTCACTTTCCGTTAACTGTTTGATGACGTATTCTGTTTGAAGCGTATCATCTTCATCAACAATTGCCACCGGAAACTTTTGTATCCGTGCTTCATCCTTCATTGTTTCTGTTAATATGACTCCTGCTCCTATTAAAAATAGAACAGGAGCAAGTAGAAGCAGGCTAAAAGACTTCCAGTTTTTTAGCATCGACTTCCATGTGAATGAGCATAAATAAAAGAATATCTTCACCTGCTCTTCTCTCCCTGCATGATTACATTAGAATTGTAACTAGATATGATAGTTTACTATATGGTTGTACAAGTAGATTCAGACCTACTGCAAATCGGATAAATTTAACAAAGCGGATGACATGCTACACGTCATCCGCTTTTGTAAGAACTATTAACCGTTAAGATTAAGAAATATCAAGATCCATCATTAACCCTTGTAAGTTTGTGTAGAACTCTTCTTGAATCTTCATTAAATCAACTGGCGTAATATCTTTTACGTTTTTACCGTTCTTAGAATCAACCGCTGGAATATCCGCCGCGTCTTTTAGTTCAGAATTTGAGTTGATCTTTAAGTTGATATCAGCTGAATCTGTCGGCATACCAACTTTTAAGTTAATATCAAACTTGTAATCTGACTTTCCTTTTGAAGCATCGATGTTTTGATCTTGCTTAAGATCACCGCTGAATGTGTAGCCAGGAGCTTGGTCGCCCAAGTCAAGCGTGAATTTGCGATCTGCCGTTTGTTTTGCATCCGTTTTACCATTCACAACTGAATCCATTGTGAACTTTAAGTTTAGGTCTTCTGTTGTTGAATCAGAAGCGTCAATGCTAGCAACTAACTTTTCAGAGCTCTTATCTCCGTCAGCTGTAATATCGTTTGTTACATCAAGTGCTACTTTGCTATCATTGTTGTCATTTCCAATTGTAAGAGCTAGCTGTTGAGCACGCTTGTTATCCCCATACTCTACATCTTTTGTAGCCACTTTTACATTTCCTACGTTGTCTTCGTCATCAGCTGAAGTTGCAGCAAACTCTACGTTACGATCCACAATTACTTCATCATCGTTGATGTAAACTGTTGATTTGAAGCCCTTAGGGAACTTAAGGTCTTTCACATCTGTTTTAAATTCATCCAAGCCTTCTTTTAGTTGCTTCTTCACTTCTTTTTCATCTGTTAGTTCAGCCATCTCTGGGTCTGTTGCAGCAGATGATTCAGCAATCGTTGCAACGCGCTTTGCAATGATTGTTTGTAGCTCATCGTCTTTTGCCATTTCAGCTACTAGCTTTTGAACAAATTTTTCAGTTTGTTCTTGATTCATTTCAAGCGTTAGACGCGTGAATTTTAACGTTTCATCGCCTTGTTTATACTCCGCGTTCTTTTCCTTTGTGAAGTAGTCTTCATCTAAGTTATCATAGAAGAACTTTCCGTATTTTGTTGCAATTGCTTTCTTTTCTTTCTCTGTTAGCTCTAAATCTTCTAACTTAATTTGATTTAACTCTAACTTATCTGGACCTGTATACGATGGGTCAAACATACGCATAACTTGACCATATTCATCAAGATTTAAGTAGAAAAATTGATTTGCTAAAATCGGTGCTTTAAAACCAATTTGTTCTTTTGTTTGGTAACCCTCTACATCAAGTGCTTTTGTGTTACCGATATCAAGCGTTAATGAGCCGTATGTTTCTTGTTTTTTAGGATCCTGTTCTGTTTTCACATTAATCGTCGACTTGCTAATCATATCTTGAATCATTTGATAAGATGGATCAGCAGCAAGTGAGTTCATTGAAAAATCACCGCTGATAGAAGCAGCTGAGCTTGATGGTTGCTCTAGTGCTTTTTCCTGGAATGCTAAGCTTTCGCCATATTTCGTTTCAATTTCTTCTGTCATTTTGTTGTATGTATTCACTTCAGATATTAAATATAATTGCTTTGGTGATTTCATGAATACATAGCCAAACGTAACTGCTGCGCCGATAAGCACGAATAAAATTACCAATCCGATAATTAGTTTTGTCGGTGCTTTTTTCGGAGCTGGAGCTGTTTCTAAGGAAGCAGCAGTTTCTTGTCTTGTTTTGTTTTCATCGCTCATGTGTTTTACACCCTCCTGTAAATAATTGTTTGTTTGGTCCCTTGTACATGATAAGGAATCATTACCAGTATTTCTAGTCGTTCGACAAAAAAAGACAATTTTTAGTTCGTTTAGCTGATAAAAAGAGACCCATCAACAGATACAAAGACTCATTTTCTAGTACCCTACATAACTAGTTTAAAACCATTTTCATCACTTTTTACCAAAAATATGAATATACAAAACCCTAACGAAGTAGATGTTTTTATAGTTCGATAGAAGGCTATCCCTTCTCCTCCTTTTTGCTTCATTTTTTTCGATCTTCCAAAAGCTCAACGATGATATGTATATGAACATTGATTTGGCATCATGTTAAAAGAAAGGAAAACGAGCCTTTTTTCACAATAAAAAGCGAACGAGACATAACAAAACAAATTTCAAAGAAGATGAACGCGTTCGTTCCATTGCACTAAGACCACTCGCTTTTTATTCTATTGCCAAACTGATTTTTTCCAACCAACAAAAAACCTGAACGATTAAAAGTGACGAACTCTCAACCGTTCAGGTTTATTATTGACTGAATTACTTATGCCCAGCTCTCTTACGAATTAATTTGAAGTCGCTGTTGAATAAATAGAAATACGTTAACTAAACTGTTTTCTTCAAATACACTCACATCTTGCTTTTTGAATTCACCTTGCTCATGATAATAGCTAATTTGACCAGTTCCTTTTTCCTCGTTCATGTCGATATGAAAGCTAAGCGGCGTTCCTAAAATTGAGCCATCTTCATCTCGTTGAATAATTTGACAAAGCGTTTTATCTCCCTGCGGTTCATATAAGAAATCATAGCCGTACTGACGAGCTAACTTTTCTGTTTGCATAAGAATAATGTTTGTAACTGACGTTTCGTTCATACAATTTCTCCCTTATCTGTACTTACTTCTTGTAGTATATCATAGCTCTTTTTATCGCTTATACTAAAGAAGCTGAAACAAAGCGAAATGTTTTTTCTCAAAAACGAATTATGCCTTTTCTAAAGAACTTAGGCTATAGTAACCAGTCTTTTTATTTCGCTGCAGAGACTCCCATCTAGTCCTTCTCGCTTCGCAGAAGCTGCGTGTCTTACGCTCCATTCTCCTAACTCTCTAACAGTGATTTCACAATCAATAAAAAATCCGAACTACAAAAGAGTAATTAACTCTCACTAGTTCGGATTGATCATTAGCTGAAAGGCTTATGTCCCAGCTTCTTTCATTATAATAGTTTGATAACGCCTTTCGTACCTTGTTTCTGATAACCTGTCTTTTTAATCTCTACTTCTTTTCCTTCCGGTAAATTAGTAAACACAACAGGTGTAACAAGTGACGTCGCATTCTTCTTCAGATAATCGAGATTGATTTGTAATAACGGTGTGCCAGGCTCAATACGTTCGCCTTCGTTCACGAGTGTTGTAAACCCTTCACCTTTTAGCTCAACCGTATCGATTCCAACATGGATTAGTAGTTCCAGCCCAGTATCCGTTTTCAAACCAAACGCGTGCTTCGTTGGGAAAATACTCATGACTTCACCTGAAATTGGTGAATAAAGCGTATCATTAACAGGTTCAATCGCAAACCCATCGCCCATAAGCTTAGCAGAAAACACTTGGTCAGGTACTTTTTCAAGCGGCATAACAAGTCCTTCAAACGGTAAGCTGAATTCTTCAAGTATACCTTCGTTTGGCTTTTGCTCAGTTTTCACCGATGTACTTGCCGTTACTTTTTCACCTCGAACAAGTTGCTTCATCGCATTCGCTACAAATTCGACTTCCGTTCCAACAATGACTTGAACACTCGTTTTTGCAACCTTCATCACACCGCGAGCACCGTTCTTCTTAAGCTGTCCTTCGTTAACTGCACCTGAATCTTTTACCTGTAGGCGCAAGCGTGTTGCACAGTTATCAATTTCAACAAGATTTTCTTTTCCACCTAAACCTTCAATAAAGTGCGCAGCCATGTTCACATATTTATCATCTGATAATACCACCGCTTCTTCACCATCGATTTCATCATCTTCACGACCAGGTGTTTTTAAATTAAGCGCTTTAATCAGCCAATAAAATAACACAAAGTAAATGGCTGCATAAATGAGGCCAATTCCTCCAAGTAAAAGCGGCTTTTGCGCAATCCCAAAGTTTAAGAAATAATCAATGGCCCCCGCTGAAAAACCAAAGCCATGATGAATATCAAGCATAACAGCAAGTCCCATTGAGATTCCCGTTAGCAAAGCATGTACTACATATAAAACAGGAGCAATAAACATAAATAAAAACTCAATCGGTTCTGTAATTCCTGTTAAAAATGATGTAAATGCTAGTCCAATAAGCATTCCTGATACGAGCTTTCGCTTTTCTTTTTTAGCAGCCGCTACCATCGCAAGAGCTGCTGCTGGAAGACCAAACATCATTACTGGAAAGAAACCTGTCATAAACGTTCCAGCTGTTGGGTCTCCTTTAAAGAAACGGTTTAAATCACCTGTCGCTCCGTTAAATTCTCCGAATACAAACCATACTAAACTGTTCAAAATATGGTGTAGCCCTAGTGGAATTAGCAAACGGTTTAAAAAGCCAAAAATACCTGCACCAAGAGCACCAGCACCGGTTAGCCATTCACCGATGTTATTAATTTGATCTTGAATTGGAGGCCAAATCACGCCAAACAAACCGGCGATAGCAAGCATGACAACAGACGTAATAATTGGTACAAAGCGTTTACCTGCAAAAAAACCTAGCCATTCCGGCAATTTTATATCTGAAAAACGATTGTATAGAAGTCCTGCTACAGTACCGGCTACAATCCCACCAAGTACGCCCATATCAATGGTCTCATCAAGTGCGACAGCACCTTTTGTTAAAACAAAATAACCAATAACACCTGCAAGAGCAGCTGCCCCACTTCCATCTTTTGATAACCCTACTGCAATGCCAAGAGCAAACAAAAGGGCTAAGTTAGCAAAGATTGCATCTCCCGCCTGCGCCATAAATGGAATATCTAATAAATCAGGTTGACCTAAGCGCAGCAATAATGCCGCAGCGGGCAAGACGGCGATGGGTAGCATAAGCGACTTCCCAATGCGTTGTAAAAATTGAAACATTTCTTCATCCCCTTATCTCTATATTTACTAACATCCTACCACGAGGTGTTCTAGTTGTCTATACCAATTATGCGCTTACATTGCTTATTTATAAATAAAGAAAACACTTACAACATAAATTTTTACAACTGGTCTAGACAACTTACCCTAAACGCGCTACACTAATCATATAAATTTGATAAAGGCAAAGGAGAGACCTATGTTATGAACAAACCGCTGGTCATATACAACGTAACGGTTTACGGCGAAACAATCGTCTATTCAAACGGATACCTTAAAATAGAAAACGGCTCAATAACAGAGTTAGGTAGTATTCACGATTATCAAAGAAGTTCAGACGACCAAGTTATTGAGTATTCCCCTGATTTCATCGTTGTCCCAGGGGCGATTGATGTACACATTCACGGCGCTGCAAATGCAGATGCTATGGATGCTGCAGAACAAGCGCTGCAAAAAATGGCTGCTACTCTTCCAAAAGAAGGAACAACAAGCTTCCTTCCCACTACAATGACGCAATCAGTGGAAGCCATTAATGACGCTCTCATAGTATGTGGTGATTTTGTTACAAATAACCAAAATGACGCTCAAGCAGAAGCGATAGGCATTCACTTAGAAGGTCCTTTCATTTCGGCAAAACGAGCAGGCGCTCAGCCTCTTCATCACATTCAACAGCCAAGCGTCGAGCAGTTTAAACGCTGGCAAGAATTAGCTCAAAACCACATTCGACTTGTGACGCTTGCTCCTGAAGAGTCCGGAGGCACAGATCTTGTGAAGCATTTAAAAGAAACAAACGTAGTGGCTTCAATTGGACATTCCGACGCTACGTATGAAGAGGTAGATGCAGCGATTCAAGCAGGAGCGTCGCACGTCACTCACCTCTACAACGGCATGCGTGGTATTCATCACCGTGAGCCAGGCGTTTTAGGTGCTTCTTATTTACGTAAAGAGTTATACACCGAGCTTATCGTAGATGGCATTCATTCGCGTAAAGAGATGGTAAAGCTTGCTTATGAGCAAATTTCCAGCGAGCGCTTGATTTTAATCACAGATTCATTACGTGCCAAATGGTTAAAAAGCGGAACTTATGATCTTGGAGGTCAGTCAGTTCAGGTTAACGAAACGATGGCTACATTGGAGGATGGCACTCTTGCAGGAAGCATTTTAAAAATGAATGAAGCAATGAAAAACATGATGGACTTTACGGGCTGTAGCATACCGGAAATCATTCAGATGGCTTCTGTTAATCCGGCTAAGCAAATTGGCGTTTTCGATCGTAAAGGAAGTCTTAAAGTAGGAAAAGATGGCGATTGCGTTGTCATGAACAAGCATTTCGACGTACAGCTAACCGTGTGTCGCGGTCATATTGCATATAAACAGGAGGAACAATCATGAACATCATCTCAGTAAAAGACTATAAAGAAATGAGCCAAATGGCAGCTACTATTATTATTAATAAAGTAAAAGCTAATCCTTCAATTAATCTCGGTTTAGCAACTGGTGGGACACCTAAAGGTTTGTATGAAGAGTTGATTCAAGATCACCAAACAAATGGAACTTCTTATGCGCAAGTACACACTTTTAATTTAGATGAGTATGTAGGCCTTGCTGCTGATAACCCAAACAGCTATCGTTATTACATGGTCGAGACTCTCCTAGGCCATTTAGACGTAGATCTTACTCAAACGTTTATTCCTAACGGTACTGCAGAGAATGCACAAGCAGAATGCGAGCGTTACGAAACACTGATTGAACAACATGGCGGTATCGACCTACAAATCTTAGGAATCGGTCATAACGGACACATTGGTTTTAACGAACCTGGTACGCCTTTTTCATCTAAAACTCATGTGGTGACCCTTGCTTCTTCTACGCGCGAAGCAAACGCTCGCTACTTCTCGTCTATTGATGAAGTACCGACTCATGCTATGACTATGGGCATTTCCTCAATTATGAACAGCAATGAAATTTTATTATTAGTATCGGGAGAAGATAAAGCAGATGCTATTTATCATTTACTTGAAGGAAAAATAACGGAAGAATTCCCTGCTTCTATCTTAAAAAATCATCAAAACGTTACAATTATTGCTGATGAGAAAGCATTATCTCGTACAAACTTATAACAGATTGTAGTATGATCGATGTAAAGGAGGAATTGCACATGATTGACAAAAATTCACCTCTGCCGATTTACACACAGATTGAAGATGGAATCCGCGCTCAAGTCGAAAGTGGCGACCTTAAGCCCCACGATGCGATTCCATCCGAACGAGAGTATGCAACACAGTTTCAAATCAGCCGTATGACAGTAAGACAAGCAATTACAAACCTTGTAAACGAAGGCCTTTTATACCGTGAAAAAGGAAGAGGGACGTTTGTCTCAGAACAAAAAATTGAGCAACAGCTCGTTGGCTTAACGAGCTTTACAGAAGATATGAAAGCAAGAGGCTACATGCCAAGTAGCCGCTTGCTTCATTTTGAAATTGTTCCGGCTCCAGCAAAAATTGCATCTCAGCTTTCGATTCCAGTGCACCACCCCATCTATGAAATTAGACGCATTCGACTGGCAGATCAAATTCCTATGGCCATCGAAACGGTCTATATGTCCGCTAATCTAATTAAAGGCGTCACGGAAGCTATTATCCAACAGTCGCTTTATAATCATGTAGAACAACAAAGTGAACTTAAGATTGGACATGCCACTCAAACCCTAGAAGCAATCGTGGCAACAGAAAATGAAACAGAGCACCTGCAGGTAGCAAAAGGCGCTCCTATCCTTCTTATTAAGCGCTATACATTTTTAGAAGATGGAACGCCATTAGAAGTTGTAAGATCCGCTTACAGAGCAGATCGCTACAAGTTTACCGTTAGCATGAACCGGACATAGAAAAAGCCTCGCCGCAAGGCGAGGCTTATTTTGAAAGCGAATCCAATTCGGATTTCCAAAAGCTATGCGGTTTCATCGCTTCTTTATCAATTTCTTCAAACCGCTCGCGCATTTCCCGAATCAATACGTTCGGAACATGACCATCCACTTCAGGACGTTCATCTCGTAATACGAAAGGCTGGATATAGTCGTAAAATAGTTCAACAAACTGCAAAAACTGTACAAGCGATGAGTTGATTAGACGCTCACAGTCATCATTTGAAACATCTAAAAGTACAATGTTACCATTGTCACCATGTAAACAGATAGGATCGCCTAGCTTTGTCATCCCTAAAAACCAATAAAGCTGATAGCGAGCAGATAAATGAAGCGTCTCACACAAAGTGCATAGCTGATTTTTAGAGGACATGAATTCAAACAATGGAGCAACATCTCGCGGTAGCCCAACTTCAGCTAGCAGCCTTTTAGTCTCCAAATCAACTTTAAGCGGTGCTAATTGACTTTTGTCAAACAGTATTCGCTTTTCTTTGCGTTGTTTTACTTTCTTCAACCTCTGTCACTCCCTCTACCCTACTATGCTTATTGTCTACTATTTTATTTACACTGTCACCTATTCGTTTCAGTCATAACATTTCTGTATATTTTGATACAAAAGAATGCATAAATTTCATAAAATATTGACAACACCTTTTCTTTTTCTATAGATTTAATGTAACTGACCGATATAGTGGAGTGAGAAATAGTAGCAAAAGAAGCCTCTCCTCTCTCTTACTATATGTGAAGAAAGCAAGGAATACATCAGCTGAAGGATGCATTTTTCTCCATTTATTCCCTACTTAAAAGGAGCGAGCTGTTTTATGCAATATAAGCGTGAAGAGCCTTTTCGTTTTACATTTACACAACCTATTGTTGGCACGTTTTTCATTAAAAAATTCGATGGAAAAGAGATCGAAAGCAAACCTGGTCCACTTGCCGTTATTGATTTATCTCCAAGAGGAATGAAGCTAATTACTCCACTAGATCTTCCAGTATTTCAAAAGCCTATTGAGCTTACTGTTAATTTCTCTTTATTGGATGAGAACCTTACAGTTACTGGTTTAGCTGTTTGGAAAGAAAAAGCCAATCATGAATTTTTATACGGAATTGAAGCATTTACAAATGAAAAGCAGCAGCAATTATTATTAAATACATTAAAACAATATGCAAAAGAGTATCGGAAAAGATAGCAGATTATGGCTATCTTTTTTTGGTGCAACCACCTTCCTTTCGCTTCAACATTCTATTCTTGTTTAAGGTTATACCCTCCGTGGAAATAATAAAAACGAAACTGTAAAAAGAAAAGGTGACACAATGAGTAGTAAAGCAAAAAAAGAATGGATTGGTGGCCTTGTTTTGCTTTTATTAATTGGATTTGTTGGAACAAGCATGTTTGGATATGAAACGGTTAAAGCTGCTATGAACGCTGCATACGTACCTCTATCTCATAAGGAACAAATGTCAGAAGAAGCATTAAAGGAAGGAAAGCCTCTTTCTGCACTTCTTATTACGGAAAACCAAGAGCATATCTCATTTGTTCATATGACCGTTAACAAAGAGGATTCAGATGTTCATATGACGAACATTCCAACAGCTTCTATCCTAAAAGAGCGCACACAATCTACCGAGCAGCTGGTGAACAATGCGGAGCAAACGCTTGGTGTTCCCATTGACTACTATGTCATGATTAATCAAAAAAACCTGAAACCAATTGTTGATAAGCTTGATGGTATCATTGTGAATAATCCAACTCTCTTCACGCACGATGAACGCACATTTCCAGCAGGTGAAGTAAGGTTAAACGGTGAAGAGACGCTAGCTTATCTTCAGCCTGTTCATGAACAAGATGTACTCTCTGCTCATGATCGTCAGATACTAGTTGCTAAAGCTATTGTAAAACAAGTGGCTACCATTCCGACATTCACAAAAGCAAAGCCTATTTTAAATGAGCTATCAAATACTGTACAAACAAATTTAACTTTCGATGACCTTTCACTTATGCGTAAGCACTATAAAGCAGCATTTGCTAGCGTTACAAAACAAGAATTCCCCAAAACAGAAGCAGAGGTTCAACAGCTGACAAGCAAGCTTCAACAAAAACTTCAGTTATCTTAAAGAACCAAGTAGAGATACTTGGTTCTCCATTTGCTTAAATACAAAATCTTCTACGTGCCTTGTTCACCCTACTATAAATATCCATCTTTCTCTACCGTTCATAAGACCAGATCTTTCTTGCAGGGCATATTCTTATGAAATGCTTCTCATAATCTTTTGCTCTTTGAGAAAAACTAATGATACTGGAGGAATAGGAATGGAAAAACACTTACCCAACTTAACGTCAGCTGAAATTGCATCTTTATGGACAGCTTATGTAAATGACAGCATGGCGACATGTATTTTAGCTTATATGTTAACTCATATTGAAGATAAAGATATTCACGTGCTTGTAAAAGAGGCTCTAACAATGTCTTCTGAGCACATAAGCAGTTTGCAAAAGTTATTTCACCAAGAAAAGTTTGCAATTCCAAATGGATTTGGCAAGCAAGACGTCAATGTAAATGCACCTCGCTTATATACGGATACATTTTGTCTTAGCTATCTTAACCACATGTCAAAGGCTGGAATGATTGGCTACAGCGGATCATTAGCGATGAGTGCACGATATGACTTAATTGATTATTTTTCAACTGCTCTGCATAAAACGGCCTCTCTTTATGAAAAGACGACGAAATTAGCACTTGAAAAAGGAATTCTCACACGTCCACCTTACATCTGCATGCCAAGTGAAGTCGATTACATCGACAGTAAGAAATACATAAGCGGCTTTCATTTGTTTAGCAAAAATCGGCCTGTAAATGCCGTGGAGATTTCACACTTATTTTTAAATATCCAAACAAACTTAATTGGCTATAAAATTTGCTTAAGCTTTGCTCAAACAGCTACGTCTAAAGAAGTAAAACAGTTTATGATGAGAGGAAACGAGATCTCTAAAAAGCATATTAAGCTATTTGCAGATACCCTTTTGAACGATCATATCCCTGCTCCAATGAGCCCAGATCTTTGTATTACAAATTCAACAACGCCTGTGTTCTCTGAAAAGCTGATGATGTTTCCCATGAGCTTATTAAGCGCTACAGGTACGGGGAATTACGCAACGGCAGCTGCAGCTAGCCAACGGAGCGATCTTGCGTTTAACTATGAAAGAATGTCGCTTGAAATTGGGCGTTATGCAAAAGCTGGAGTGGATATTATGATTAAAAACCAGTGGCTTGAACAACCTCCTGGAACCATCAACAAAGAACAGCTGATTCTTTCTCCAAACAAAAAGCATGAATGAAGACATTCATGCTTTTTGTTACCCGTTTATTTTCCTGTAAACCAGCTGCTTAAATGTTTTCCCCACAGCTTCTTTCCTTCCTCTGTTAGCTCACTTTCTTTTGTGACATAAGGAGCGATTTCATAAGGCCATAACGGAGCGTGATTAAGATAGTAAACGTGATTTTCCTTTGCCTTTCCCCCGACGGCTGCTACCGCTTCTTCGTATGATTCATATTGAGAGGCATACGGTGATGACGGTTGAAGGATAAGTGCTGTTTTTAATTCTTTCACTTGGGAAATGAATGCTTGAAGTTCAGGCAACGCATCATCAATTGGCGTTTCTTTCTGATCTTCAAACATTGGAATCTCAGCCAAAACAAGGCTCGGCTTTAGCTTTTGTAAGTCTTGTTGAAAAGAAGAATGAACGAGCTCTTTTGTTGTTTGATCATGGTACGAATAGATTTGGATTTGAAACACATCTTGCCCGTATGTAGCTTCTAAAGATTTCTTTACGAAAGATGCCCACTCGTCCTCTTCACTCGCTACCAGCACAAGCGAGATGGGCTTGCCTTTTATAAATGTATCTTCAATCGCACTAACTAAAAATGGCGGTAAATGCTTTGTGTAGCTTGACACATCGGAAAACTGCTTTTTGTGAGGCTGTGCTGGTTCTACCACCGCCGCTTGCACCTGTCTCTCTATTTTTGTTTCCCAATGCTGAACACCCGCTACCATCACTGCGCTACATGCCGCCAACGCTCCTACTACAACACCGCTTGTCCATTTCATTCAACCGCTCCTTTCAGCATTCACTACCCTTTATTATAAAGGGAATTATGCCTAGAAAACGGGACTTTCGTACGTAAAATCTCTACAAATAAAGAGGTCGTTTGCAACAATTCCTGGGGAAATAACGCTTTTCCATCCAGAAAGCGTCATGTTTTGTCTAACACGCTGATGGATTTGTCGACTCTCTTATTGTAGTATTTTTAAACCTTTTCACTTATTTTAAAAAGTTTAGGACAGGAACCTTTCCATTCTTCTCTTTGTTTTCATACAATACGTTATAACAAGCAAAAGAAGGTGAAAAAAATGTTTTCAAACAGACCTCGTCGTAGACCCGGTTTCCCATTCCCTGGATTTGCAAGAAGACGTCCCCAAAGACGATCTCAAGTAGCTGAATGGATGTCTTATTTTCAAGACGATCAGGGCAATATGGATTATGCAAAGATTGCCGGCGGCGCCCAGCAGGCAAAAGATTTGTACACAAACTTTAAGCCAATGGTTACACCGTATGTAAAAAAGTTTTTAAAATAATCAAAAACACCGACTGCGAACCTGCAGCCGGTGTTTTTGGTTATTTTACCGAACTAAAAACCTGTTGACATACTTCCATAATACCCTCTCCATAAGCAGCTGATGTATGTTGAGCATGAAGGCTTTTTGCCTCATCAGTTGCATTAAACAGCAAATAGCCGTGCTTCACTGCTTTTAACATGTCAATATCATTTCCGCTATCTCCAAAAGCAAGCGTCTGATGATGGGAAACGTCATAATACGCTTTCATGAAATGAACGGTTGCTGCTTTTCCGGTTCCTTTTGGAATAAAATCGACATCATACGCATTTTCCGGGTCCCCTGCTTTTGGATTACATCGGTTAATATTTACTTCCACTTCATATTTATCAGCTAACTTCCTAATAATCCCCAAGGCTGAATGAGTATCTTGCTCTGATTTTGTATAATAGTAATAGTTCATTTTATATCCTTGTTGACCAAACTGCGTTTGAGGCGTTAAAACAACCTGATAATCAGTGCAAAGCTGATGTAAAAGCGACTGAACAGCTTCCTTTGAAAATCCGGAAGCTTCAATTTTGGCTTCCCATTCTGATAAACGATTTGTATTTCCTTCTTCATCAATCATATATAGCTCTGTGCCAAGATTACTGGAAATAAAATGAGGCCAATAGGTTAAGTTCGCTTTCTGCATTTTTGACTCAATATGTGCCATGCTGCTACCGGTTACCCAGCCAATCTTCACGTGATACTGATGACATACGTCGTGTAAATACATCTCCATTTGTTGCAACATCGCAAGCTGCTCAACCGTGCACGCATGAGGAAAATAGGTTTCATCAAAATCAAAAAAAATCAGTGCGCGCGTCTCTTTTCTGTGAGGATATGTTTTTTTATTCATGTTTCCCTCTCCTTTTGCTTTTTTTTCAGCATACACGCTGGGAACGTTCCCAGGTCAACGCTTAAATGGAGGTTTTTTTATGACAACAATTCTTGATCTTGCTCGTATAAGCGGTCTATCAAAATCTACCGTTTCGCGTGTGTTAAATCAGCACCCACATGTTTCACAAGAAAGCAAAGAAAAAGTAGAAAAAGCCATTGAGCAAATTGGTTACAAGCGAAATGCAAGAGGCGTTCACTTGCGCAAAAAGCAAAATCAGCTCATCGGCTTATTAGTGCCTACCGTCAACCACCCCTACTTTAGCCAGTTAATCAGTGCGCTATCAGAAGCCTGTCGCAAGTCTGGCTATGAAACGGTCATTTATCAAAGTGGGTTTCAACCAAAAGAAGAGCGCTATGTCTATGACAAACTCGCACAGCAAGAAATGGACGCTCTTGTTGTCACACATACTTTGTTATCTGAACAAGAAATTAAAGAGTTGGTAGGCAGCAGAATTGTCATCATTTGTAATGAACAAACTCCTGGAGTTCTATTTGACGTCTTTTCAGTAGATGAAGAACAAGCAATATTTGATGCAACGACCTATTTACTCCAACAAGGCCGAACACGCCTTTTACTTTGTATGGATTATGAACAAACGCCGCTTCAACAAAAAAGGTTATCTGGATTTAAACGTGCTTTAAAAAATGCAGAAATCTCCTACTCAACCGATATGAAAAGAAATAAAATCATGACGATTGACGATGGACTCAGACTTGGAGATCAGCTCTTTCAAGCTGAAAGCTATCCAGATGGTCTGTTGACAGGAAGTGATTTTGTTGCCATGGGTTTGCTTCATAGTGCCCAAAAACATAGCATCAACATTCCGAGTGATGTATCAATTATCGGCTTTGACAACCACTCCATTGGACGCGCGAGCATCCCTTTACTCTCAACGATTGATTACCCTCTGCAAAGCATTGCAGATGACGTAGCTAAAGCGCTTGCTCTCCGCGTAAATCAGAATGAAGTGCTTTCTCGTCGTAACCTTTATAAAGCCACACTGATTCTACGAGAAACAACGTAGCACAAAAGACAGGGTGCGTGCACGCCTGATTTTGTGCTTTTTCTTTATTTCAAAAAAATAATTTTCTTTGTTTTATAAAATTTTACACTAGCATTTTTCTCTTTTATAACATATAATCATGCAAGCGGTTGTTTTAGTGGAGTGGACATTTGTACAAAGAAAAAACTTTCTAAAAATTATAAAGATTTTTTCTCTTCTCATTCACAAGCAATATTTTTCATGATAAACTTACTTTTACGTATGAGCAATATGTAGGATATAAAGCATTAATCGGAGGAACATATGATGAAAAATTTATTACACAAATGGAATCAAATTAGTCTAGTTACTCGCATTGTAATCGGGATTATTGTCGGTGTTATTCTAGCATTAACGGTTCCTGAAGGCGCTAAATTCGTTACAATCTTTGGTGCGCTATTTGTTGGTGCATTAAAAGCGGTTGCACCTGTATTGGTATTATTTTTAGTTATGTACGCAATCGCACAGCACAGAAATGGTCAGCAAACAAATATGAAGCCTATTATTGGCTTATACCTTATCGGCACGTTTCTAGCTGGACTTGTTGCCGTCATTGCAAGCTTTATTTTCCCAGTAACGCTAAAACTAAAAGAAAGCGGTGCTGAAGGTTTTGAACCTCCAGGTGGGTTAAGTGAAGTACTCCAAAAGCTATTGTTCAATATCGTGGACAACCCTATAAATGCACTAATGAACGCTAACTATATCGGTATTTTAGCGTGGGCGATCGTACTTGGTATTGCACTTCGCCATGCACCTGATACAACAAAGAACATGATTGGCAACTTTTCAGATGCCATTTCAACAATCGTGCGCTGGGTTATTAACTTAGCACCGCTTGGTATTATGGGCCTTGTATTTGAAGCCCTTGTTACAAATGGATTATCAGCATTGCTTGATTATGGAAAGCTTTTATTAGTTTTATTAGGATGCATGTTCTTTATTGCTCTTGTTGTGAATCCTATTATCGTCTTTATTAACATTCGTAAAAATCCATATCCGCTTGTTTTACAATGCTTAAGAGAAAGCGGGCTTACGGCATTCTTTACACGTAGCTCTGCTGCCAATATCCCAGTGAATATGAATCTATGCAAGAAGCTAGATTTAGATAAAGATACGTATTCAGTATCCATTCCGCTAGGCGCAACAATTAACATGGCAGGTGCAGCCGTTACAATTTCTGTATTAACGCTTGCAGCCGTTAACACGCTTGGCATTGAAGTAGACTTTGGTACAGCACTTATTCTTAGCATCGTAGCTGCAATATCAGCATGTGGAGCATCAGGTGTTGCAGGCGGTTCGCTTCTATTAATTCCACTAGCATGTAGCTTATTTGGAATTCCAAATGATGTAGCGATGCAAGTCGTTGCGGTTGGCTTCATCATCGGTGTTTTACAAGACTCATGTGAAACAGCGCTTAACTCTTCTTCAGACGTACTTTTCACGGCAACTGCCGAGTATGGAAAAATGCGTAAAGAAGGGAAAGAAATTAGTCTATAAAACAACAGAAGCCTTCTTCACACCGTGAAGAAGGCTTTTCTCTTATCTCTATTATTCTGGCTTTTGTTTTGGCACTTGCTGTAGTACATCTTGAAACTTGACTTCATCTTCATCACGATACCCTTCAAACACTACTTGCTCAACCGCTGCGTGATTAAACACGTATGTATACTGCTCATTGATGAATCCTTCTGGATACGGAACGCCAATATAATCATAAATTTGTTGCTCTTCTCCAAGAGACATTTGCTTACGTCCATAAATAACCAGCTTTTTGTCTCCACCTTTTAACAATACAACAGATCCGTTTGGTAATAGTGCTTGGTTCATGAGTATTCCTCCTGACAAGATGATGTAGTTGATTTACACGTACGCCTAGCTTTTAGTAAATTTTTTTACAGATATGTACTTACAATTAGGTTAACATGTAGGCTTGAAAGGTAAATAGGGACATTACCTTAAATTACCTATCATCCAATGAGCATTCAGACCTAAAGGCTAATTAAGTACAAAGATATGGTTAGAGAACAAGAAAATGGTGTTTATCAGCGAGTCTGCTATCTGTAAATGTCGTAGCATAGTAGATGTATATGAATGCCTTCTATAACGAAGAAAGCCTATCAGGTTACGATGGGCTTTCTTTCTTTATTACTGATGAAACAAAAGTTTAAAGCTTAGGGAACTCCATGTTTTACCGCCGTCTTTAGTCGTATAAAGCTTTTCTTTCGCACAGCCAAATCCAGTGCTTCGGTCAACAAAATGCAAGCAGTGCATGTTTTTTAACGCTTCATTTTGTGCATATATTTTCCCAATATAAAGTGGACTTTGCTGCTCATACAAAGCGCCACTACTTCCATTGGCAATTAAGCAGCTCTTTGAGGTTGGAAATGAAAAAGCTCCCCCGCGGTACGGAACTGCTGGCGTCATGCGCCATGTTTTACCGAAATTGTTAGAGTAATAGTAAAAAAGGGAGTGTAAAACGGGACCAGTAACCTTAAACGGAACAAAGATATTTCCATCCACATAAAGAGGCTTGTACGCCGTGGCGTCAGTTGTTAATGGGTAGAGAAGAGCCGCTACGCTTACAAAGTGCGCTGGACTCCACGTTTTTCCAAAGTCATTTGTTTGATAAAGTGATCGATACAGCTTGTTCCCCTTTACCGTTAAAAAACCAACTTGGTCATTGACAAACGTCAGGCCCGTTACCATTCCATTTATTAAAAAAGAAGAAACCTTATTCCACGTCAATCCGCGGTCGAAAGTTTTATACAGATGTTTTTGTTCACTGGTCATGATGCAAAGCGAGCCATGTGCCTCATTATGAAACTCTATGACAACCTTTTGAATGTGTTCCTGTGCTTTTAAAGGGAGCACAATGACAGCAGAACTCCAGTTCCTGCCTCGGTTCATCGTTCCCCACACTATAAGTGAAGAAGGACTGTTTCTTTTCTCGCTGATTGCGTATGCCGTTTTGCTCGTAAAAGCAAAAGCAGTCAAAATCGGAGCAGATGTTGGCGTGACTTCCTTCCAAGCTTGTCCGCCCGTACTTGTATAAAAAAGAGAGAGACTTTTACTGGCTTTTTGCTGAACTGCAAGCCATCCTTCGCTACTACTTCTCATTTGAATCCATCGATATATATAGTCATTCATTATTTTCACCACTTTTAAAAAATAATTGCTATATATGTATATGCTCCTCTCCTCTGCTTGTCCACGGACATTTGCCGCCTTTTTAAAAAGTTTAAGCCTTTTGTAAATGATTCGCTATTGTTTTAGATGTTTTTTATCCCAAAGAATGGTTTCTCTTATTTTAACTGATCAAAAAGCGCTTGATCGACCACGAGCTCACTTTCAATGTCTCCTGCTGGATACGATGCCGTCACGGAAAAGCCAAGTGCTTTATTGTTATTCACGTAACCGCTTATATGGACTCTTTTCTTAGATAACAGCTTTTCTTCCGTAAAAGTGACGGATGAAACATCATGAAACTCTTCTTTTAAATGCGTAACTACCTGAGGCTTTATTTCCTTTGCATAAGCCTTTGCTTCGTGATGTTGAAGCGTATACACCATCACTCCTGCAGCGACAATAGCTAAACCAAAAAGCGTAAGAATTACTTTTTTCATCGATCGCTCCCCTTTATTCTCTTATTCTTAGTTTCTATTATAGCAACGTGGGATTACCTTTTGGGTAAAACATATATGAACTTCCTCTATTCCCTTGTACTACTTCGACTGACTTCACCATACATTAGTTGTAAAAAGGGCGTGTTCATTTTGTTTTTCATTAATTATAATCTGATTTTGATTAGCTTCGTTCTCTTCATCCTATCCTACTTCATCGGCATTAAAAAACAAATCTGGCTGCTTCCTGGATTTAACGAGCGCCGCATACGAAACAAAGAAAAAGCAAGCAAACTAGTCGGCTTATCCAGCTTAGTTGGCGGACTCCTTACTCTCACTGCCGGCTTTATCTTAGCCATCCGGCCTGAGATTGTCATTTTCATTCTTATTGCTGGTTACTTCTTCTTAGTCATTTATACGCATAAGAAATTAGGTTCTACTGCAAAAACCAACCTGTCGTAACAGGTTGGTTAGTAGCTTTTCTATCCTTTAACTTATTCTTCTAATAAAAAAGAGTCTAACAAGGAACCTGCTACGAGTGAAGAAACTGAAGAAGTAGAAGTGGTAGAATCAGAAGTTACAACTTATAGAAGTGAAGATCAAGATGAATTAACAGATAGCCAAAAGAAAGCGCTGCAAGCAGAAGAATCAAAGAAAGTAACGTTAGGAAACTTTAATATTTTTGAAGTGGAAAAAGAAGAATTAAACTTGGGGCTTACAGGAGATGAGTTGCTTGCAAAATACGGGGAGCCTATTTCTTTAATAGATATGCCGGAAGAGACCGTTTACTATTATTATGATGCAATGTATACCGTTGCAAGTGGAGATTCAACAATTAGCAAAATGAGTATTTCAGATGATAAAATTACAGGAACGTTAACTGACTTTGATCAAATTGAAAAAGAATACGATAAAAAGAATAATGATGTATATGCGGCTAATGCAGCAGACCGTTTAAGTGATAGTGAAGGACATCACTTAGAAGTATATACAACAAATCTTATTGTTACAAACACATCAGATAATGCCAATGGTACGCCAATTAGCTACATAGAAGTTGAATAGATGGGCTATTAATAAAGCAAAGACTTGTAGGAATTTTATATTCTACAAGTCTTTTTTTGTGCTTAACTTTATACAAAGCGCTTGTTTTAAACAAACTATTCTATTAGAGACGAATAATCCTTTCTACTCTATGTGTGTGGAAATTATAATAAACACGGAATCAAAGCATGTTTAGAACATTTTATTAAGGAAAATCAACTTGCTGAAGTAATATTAGATGAATTATTTAAGGAGGAAATGTAGAATGATGTTAAGAAAATTATTTAACATTGCGGAATACGATAAGGTTGCCATTAAGACAACCTTTATTAGTACATTAAATAAAAAACAGTTTAGTGAACCTTTACCCTAAGATTGCAAACGTTACAATATTTATTAGAGCAATTGTAGCTATTCCAGTGACAATAATTTTTATTTTTGACCATTTGTAAGATTGTAATGTAGGGTTAAAAGATAGAAAAATAATGATGATAAACATAAACAATAGAAAAGTCATTGTTGTTGATGTCATTATAATTCTTCCTCCTTCTCACTTTATCGTCTTGGGCTTACGTACGTTAAAGACTAATGCCCAAGTAGCTGAAAATGTAACACCTTTACTTTATTATTGGCGTCCACTCTTGAACCTAATATTGCTCAGTATAATCCTGCTACTTCACCTGTAAATGCGCCAGGAACAAAGCTAAGTGTCTCTTAATGCAGTTGCTACACCACTTGCAGGTAAGGTATAGTAGTGGAATTTAAGTCTTTAATATGTGCTTTTGTTTGAGCGTTTATATACCAATCATTATCTATCCACCAATATCTTTTAGTTTTCCATACTTTGTACCTACATTTGCTTGAACTAAGTTTTTTTCTGATATAAACAGATCTTCATTAATAACAATCATACCATATTTTACTTGTTGGTTTAATAATTCAAATCTTTTTTTAAAGCATTTATATTATACTTTTAAGATATTTTCTTCTTTTGAAATTTGATTTGGTTCTTGTACAAGGTTCGCTCTAAACACAACAAAAAATATATAATTATTATCGATAAATTCTTCAGTTAGGCTGACAATAACATCCATGTCTCTTCTTTTACTTCTCGTTTTCTTCAAATTATATTTATACGATGAGATGTGTATCTTTGAAGATATGTATTAATGGTTCTCTTTCAAAGATTCTTTTATTGGATTCGATAAAGAGCCTGTTTATATAAAATATAAATTCTTTTTTTACCTTTTTGAATTTTAAATATTCTAAATACTTATCAGAAGATAAGTGCTCACTTTTATGAATTGGGACCCAGGAAAATGAGTTTATAACATGACTATTCCCTTATAAACTTGCAAATAATAATTTTTCATCCTTGACTATTTATTAGTTCTTTACTAATAAATATAAGCTTTATATATCTTCTCTTCAGCTAAAATAAGTCTGATAATTCAAATTTCAAATTTTGCAATGTACATGCAAAGCATTTAAAATGGCAATATTAGTCTTTAATGTTTTGCTTAGTGCGTCTATTCCTTTGAAAGGAGTGCTATATTGCAATGGAACTGGTCCTTTCAGCCAACAAATTAATTATGCAGGTCATATTAAATGTGATTTTTTACATTCCTGATTTCTTCTATTTTATATTAAAGCCTTTTAAAAAAAGAACACAAAGTAAAAGGGGGTATTACAATCAACCTCTTTATTTTATATAAATTGGATTTTTAAGGAAATGAAATTTGAAACTTTTCATCCACATTTAAAGGTTTATTATTACTTTTAATGCTATGTAGCCAATCTTTTTCTAATTCTTTAATATCTTTTTTATAAATTAACCTTATGTCCTTCTCTAGGTTACTTGAATTATAAATCTTCAAGAAATTATCTTTTCCATATTGGTCTATTAAATATTTAACGAAAGATCCAGATTGAACGTAACTCTTCCAAAGTAATTCATTTGCCAGATTTTGATCGTTTGAATTATAATACTCATCTCTATGTTCACTAGATATAAGCTCTTCTATAGGTATTAAACGTTTATTATCGTAAAGATACCTAATGATAGTATCTAACTTGAGGGAATTAGTAGGAAAAACCTTTTTCTTAGGATCCAATCTTTCTTGTAAATATACAGCTATCCCTTCTTGAGTAAAATAACCATTAGATGTATTAAATTCATTTGCCTCTAGATTTCCAAAACCTAGAAGAGTGTGAGTTAACTCATGATATGCAAGATGATTCCCTCCAACAACATTATATAATGTAATGGTGTTTTTCATTCCAGTACTAACCCCATCAGAACCATTTAAATTTACTATAATAGTATCTTCCCATTCATAGTTCTTGTTTTTGTAATTAGAACTTATTTCTTTAAAAGCTTCTTTAAGGTCTGAAGAAACATCTTCCACATACGTATTATCTAATCCATTTTGATTATTAATAATGAGTTTCGTTGCCCCATCCGACATCATAATTTCTCTCCTAACAATTATCCCATCATTGTTAAGCTTATCTTTCTTAGCATTTGCCTCCATACCTTGTTGACAGCCAACTATACACAAAACAAATAAAATTAAAAATAACACTTTGACAGTGTTGCTTTTCATAGCTTAATCCCCCCTTTTTATATCTATAGTGATTTATTGTTAATATTTTATTACAAATTAAGCATCTGAATATTAAGATAAAATTTATTCCCTTCGATTAATATTTTATATTATAGTGAGTTCTCAGAAAGCTAGACTCTTTTAATTTATGCTCTATAATAGGATGATCTTTTTATTTTTTTGCTCAATAAGTTCGTTACTTTTTAAATTTTGTCTCTGTTAAAGTTCAATGTTGATATTACTTATAAAAACGGAACTTCTTATTTTGTGAAAGTTCCGTTTTTATAATGTTTGCTTGTTCAAAATTTAAATAATTTATTTCCACTCATTAGATAAAATTCCATAAATAACGTGGTCTACATAATGATCATAAAGCCATTCTGCTTGCCTCTTTCGTCCTTCTTCCTTAAATCCAAACCTTTCAGGAAGAGCTCTACTCTTTCTGTTTTCAACTGCGACTCGAACTTCAATTCGATTTAGCTTAAGGTCATTAAAACCGTAATCAACTAATGCTTTAAATGCTTTAGACATAATACCTTTACCTTGAAATTTTTCTCCTAACCAATAACCCACAACACCGATTTTGTTAGCCTTATCTATTGTATTAAATCCGATTGTACCAGCAATTCTTCCATTAAATATAATTGCAAACGATTGTGGGTAACCCCCATTATCAATAATCTCTTTACATCTTGATTGAATATTTTTTGCAGTATCTTCTACACTCTTTGTATAATCGAGCCAACCAAGCCACTCTTTTAAATAGGGCTTTGAATTAATCGTTAAATCATAGAACTCTTCTGCATCATCTTCATTAAACAATCTCAAAGAGACCTCATCATCCATCTTATGTACTAACATAATCCACACACCTCTTTCTATGATTTTCATATAAATATAATTTAACAAGCCAAATTGCCCATTAGTTGAATACTTGTTAATCAAATTATCAACACCCGACTTTAACAGAGCCTACTTTTAAAAAGATTCATTTGTAGATATAATCCAATCTTAATAACTCAAGTAAAACTACTTCTGATATACAAGTACTACATACCCCAAAAAAAGAAGCTGATTTTATCGGACAAGCTTTCTCGAAACTTAACATCTTTTTTATAGTAAGAAAAAACTCTACATTTAGACCATTCTACTAATGTCACATCATGCTGACAAAATAGAGGTCCTTCTCCAATCTGAAAAAAATCAAAAAATTAGAGGAAACTAGGCCTACGCCTGATTCCCATTTGAGTTTTTGCCCTTTACCTTCCAAAATGTAGAATAATACAGTATACATAGGATAAATACCAAATTTTTATTTACGTTACAACAATCACTTATTAAAAAGAAAATAGGAATTAAACATGCCTGTTTTATCTTTCTAGCTTTTATATAATGAGGGATTACTTTTACATGAACCCTACAAGCTCGAATATGAAAAATCCTAACCCTAACGATATAACCATAAGTATACTAAAGAAGATTAATATACTTCTTTGCTTTTTTACTAATCCTACAATAAATAGAATTATAGATAATAAGAAAGTAAATAAAATTACCATAAAATATAAAATAACAAACTAGTAATTTAGAAATATTAAGATAAATATGTTACCATAATGTAGGTCAATATGGAATATTATCCTTTATAAATAAATGGTTTATAATGAAAATAATGGATATAAAACAAGGGTAAAGGTGATTATAAATATGAAAAATACAATTCTTATAACACTTGTAGTTACTCTGGGTATATTTTTAACTGTTATCGCAGTTGGTACTTTTTTGTTTATTAGTAGTGTTGCTACAGGTTTAGGTAGAGATGATGTAGCAGGCTTTTCTAATAATAAGTATGTAATTGGTCGACCTCCAACTTCGTACAACCTATATGAGAAACACAGTGGCATTACTATTTTAGATAATGTAATAGGTTATAAAAAGGAAAAAGAAAAAAGCTATGTGTTTGGTGAAGATACAAGTTATATAGTTATTGATGAAGAAAACGGATCTTATTCTAAAAAAGAAATTGAAAAAACCGACCCCAAATATAAAGATTTAATAAAAGGAATGAAAGAACTAAAATAAACACTTCCAATTAACCAAACAAGGAAAATACAATGACTAAAAAGCTTAATTTCTTAGCATAATCTTATTCTTCTGCTGACAGCCTATTAACAGCACCCCTACGTTCCTCGTCGCTGGAGCGGACGTAGATGTGAGTTGTGATTAAGTCTGTTTGGGTTAATTGCTTAAGACCAACAGTATCTAGGGATTTTTGGTTTTTTTATATTTTCTTCAAGTAATTGCCCCGGAACTCTTTTGTGAATCCTTTCCAATAAAAAACAAAAGAAAGACAACACCCCTAAAGGTTTAGTTTTCTTCTTTTAAAATGAGTTGCAAGACCGATTCCACATGTTTTGACTGAGTAACCTGCTCTGTACTGTTATTCTCTTGACAGGCAGCTAACAAACAAAACAATAGCAAAGACATCATGAAGTAAACCTTTTGCACTGCTATATACACTCCTTCTTGATAGTTATAATAGTATTTTAGTACTAAAAAATAAAAGTTTGATTTTTTTTCATAAATTATACAATTATACCAAAAAGAGTTAAACTAATAATACTTACTCTATCAATAAGGAGATCTGACAAATGATTCGAAGGCTTACAAAAGAACTATTACCTCCTTTGCTTTTTGGAACGTTAAGCGTGTTTCTTTTCTATCACTTACCTGAAGACAAAATATATTTGCTCGTCGTAATCTGTCCTTTATCCTACCTTCTTATTTCATTTATTATTGAAAAGATTCTGCCCGATAGACAAGACAAACACGAAGCATAAAATGACACATAAAAGCCAGAGCACAAAAGTGCTCCGGCTTCTTTTCTTATTGAAAAACCTTCCCTTTAGCATCTACATAAATTGATTTCACAATGGTACGCTCAAACGGCTTTCCGTCTTTTGTTTTGCCTTTGATGTCGGCAGTGATATTGTAGACGCCTTCTTCAGCAAAGGAAGCGTTAAACTGCTGGTTTTTCTTTATATCTTTGTGTTGCTTCTTTATCACTTTGCCATTTTTCTTAATGTGTAGCGTTGCGTCTGCTTTTGCAACGTCACCTGAATGAACTACGTCGACAGAAGAAGGAGTTACGTTTTGAAGTTCAATGTCATCGTTTAAGCTACTTTTTACACTTACATTTAAAAAGTATGTTGCTTTCTGATGCTTTGCTTGTACTTTCCATTTTCCTGCTTCAGGAGATGCTACTTGGAACATGTGATGATTTGCGCCCTTAAATACGCCTTCATCAACGGTGCGAATCGCGTTTTTGTACACCTTTCCAGTTGGACTAACAAGCTCAAGGTCATTCATTTTTTGCTCGCTAAGCCAGTCTACTTCAATCTTTGTTGCGCTTTCTTCTACCGTAAACTCTTGTACAGCAGAGCTTGTAAATTCTCCACCTCGGTAAATGTTGCTGCTTTCTTCATGCTGCGTAGTTTCTAATGCGCTGATTTTTGAAGCGGAAAGTGCTTGTGTCGTCGTTAAGTATGGTTTAAACAAATTGAAGGTAGCGCTAGATTTAACAGTTGAGTGATCCCATGAACCCACGCGAACTTCACGACCGTACGGTAAACGAGAACTTGTCACCGTTACAGCTCCGTCGTTAGAGCCGTAGGAGTTCAAATAAACGCCCCCAAAATAAAGCGCTGAACCAAAGCTGCCCCAACTCGTGCCACCAAACGTATAAATTGGGTTTTTCAAGCGATTAGCATGTGAATCCGTTTGGGTACGGTAATTCTTCATATAGCCTGTTTGAAGAGAGTACGTTGCGTCGTTTTGACTGCCGAGAATACCTGTCAACCAGCTTGTCCAGCTGCTGTAGGCTAGGTCTGCAAGCTGAGATCCATGATGCGGACTAGATAGTGTAATCAGATTGGATACATAAGGATATGCTCCTTGGTGTACAAGTGCATTTTGCGTATCGATGCCGCCTTTACTATGCGCAACCACAACGAGCTTTTTGCTCCCAAAGTGACGATAGATTTCTTCAAACTTCTGTTTTAAAATCGGACCGTTTGTCCACATGTTTTTATCCGGATGCACATCGATAAAAGCAGTTTGATAGCCATTTTGATAAGCCGTGTTGTACATATCATTTCCTTCCCACCATGTATTTGAAGAGCTGTTAAAACCATGAACAAATACAACGACAGGTTTAGCGGGATCTACAAAAGCAGGTGTATTTCCTACGTACCATTGACCAGGCACGCCGGATGGATCATCTTTTCCTCCGAATCCTCCTGCCTGCGCACCCAGCGGAACAACAAGCCAGAAAACCATCATCAACATGAACAAACGCCTCATACCGTTCTCCCCTATCTTCAATTGTCTAGGAGGAAGCAGACCTCCCGATTTTAAAATAGCAGGATTATTATAGAAAAAAGAATAGTATTTTCTATAAATACGTATGAAGTCCTAGTAAAATGAGTCAATGGTCCAGCGTTGTCTACTTATCTCTTATTCGATAACCTTCTAGAAGTCTTAATTATTTAAAGACTATGTCTATTTAATTGCTAAAATAAACAACCAGGAGTAAAATATCTCACTGTTGAACTACTTGTAAGAGGGAGATGATGAATTTGTTTCAATCTAATTATGTAAATGTAAACGACGTAAACCTGCACTATGTGACAAAGGGTGAAGGAGAGCTTATGTTATTTCTGCACGGCTTTCCTTATTTTTGGTATAACTGGCATCATCAATTAGAAGAGTTCTCAAAGGATTACCGGGTTGTAGCAGTGGATATGAGAGGCTATAACTTATCGGATAAACCAGAAGACGTCTCAGCCTACAAAATGCCAATTTTAATGGAAGATGTCCGCCAATTAATTGAAGCATTCGGTGAAAAGACGTGTACACTTGTAGCACACGACTGGGGTGGCGCAATTGCTTGGGCATTCGCATACACATACCCAGAATATGTGAAGCGTTTAATTATGTTTGATGCGCCTCACCCTTATACGTTTAGAAGAGAGCTTTCTGAAAACCCAGCACAGCGCCAAGCAAGCAGCTATATGGGAAAATTTCAACAGCCTGATTCCCATGATTATTTTTTAGCAAATGACTGCGAGAAACTAAAGCAGCTCTTAATTGTACCGGGCCTAGAAAAAGGCTACCTGTCAAACGAAGACGCGGAAAAATATATGAAAGCTTGGCAGCAACCAAAAGCGCTTAAGTCCATGCTTCATTACTACCGAGCAGCAGGATTCTATCCGTTTGAAGAAAGCGTAAAAAAACCGCTGAACCTGCCTCATACCATGTTTGAATCGCCAACGCTTATCCTGTGGGGAAATGCGGATTCTGCCTTTGAAAATAGCAATTTAGACGGAATTGAAGAATATGTGCGCGACGTAACCATTCACCGCTTTGACGGAGTTGGACATGCTCCTCAGCATGAAAAGCCAAAAGAAGTTAATCGTTTAATAAGAGAGTTTTTGACAAAAACAAGCTAAAAAAAGCTAGCCTGCTTCCAGAAGCAGGCTAGTCGCAATTAGAATATGAAGTGTGCAATCAGCACGATAAGCGGAAGAGCAATTACTGTGCGAAGGATAAAAACGAGCACAAGATCTTTAAAGCGAATCGGAAGCTTAGATCCCAGAATTAATCCTCCAACCTCAGACATGTACACAAGCTGCGTCACTGATAAGCATGCGATGATAAAGCGCGTCATTTCACTTTCAATCCCACTGCTTAGAATAGCTGGTAAAAACATATCTGCAAAGCCAACTAAGATAGACACAGATGCTTCAGCTGCTTCCGGTACGCCCATCAACCCTAAAAGCGGCACGAACGGTTTTCCAATCCACTCAAAAAACGGTGTATATTCCGCCACAATAACCGAAATCGTCCCGATTGTCATAACAACTGGAATAACAGCAAGCCACATATCCAATACGTTTTTTGTACCGTTTCTAAAGAACGTGGACACGCTTCCATTTTTGCGCGCTTGCTCGATTGCTTTTTCCGTTCCCCATTGAAACGGCGTTTGACCATTTGGAATAAACGATTCATCTTCACGCTCAATCTCTTTAAAATACGTGTTTTTCTTCAGTGATAATGGTGGAATGCGCGGCATGATAAACGCTAGCGCTAACCCTACGGCAACAATTGTTAAATAGTATGGAACGAACATGTGAGCAAGACCAATTTCAGTGATAACAACAATTGAAAACGTAATCGATACAACCGAGAACGTTGTGCTAATAACCGCTGCTTCTCGCTCCGTATAGTGCCCGTCTTCATACTGCTTGCTTGTTAGAAACACACCGATTGTCCCGTCTCCAATCCAAGATGCTAAACAGTCCATCGAAGAACGGCCTGGCAGCTTAAAGAGCGGACGCATCAGCTTAGCAAATAAAACTCCACATAAGTCAAGTAAGCCAAAATCTAAAAGCAGTGGTAAGAAAAAGCCAGCAAGTAAAAACGTGGTTAGCAGTACTGGCACCAGGCCTGTTAACAAAAAGCCTCCCGTGTCATCCGAAGTAATAAAAGCGGGACCTACTCCTAACACAACCATTGCCGCAAATAAAAAGCCAAGCGTACGCGCTAGAAAAAACGGAATGCTGACATCAAACAAATTCTTTAAAAACGGCGAGTTCATGATAAAGTTAGGTTTTCCCCACTTGGCAACGCATGTTCCAATAAACGTAACTCCCATTAAAATAGCAGCAATCATTGGAATCGTTGATGCAAATACATCGCCAAGCCAGTTTGCAACAAATGCGACGAAAACGGTCGTTCCATCTTCCAACGGTATCGGAATCATAAATAATAAAATTCCTAATACGGATGGAACAATAAATCGAACATAATCTCCTCTACTATACCCCTTGTCCTGTACCTTCTTTGCTGGAACGCTACTCACTGGCGCTCCCTCCCCCCTTAAAAGTTATAACCCTTAAAGTCTATAAAGCTTACTGTAGTACGTACGCTCTTCAATTCGCTGACGATTTGGTTCAAAACCAATCCCCGGTGTGGTTGGTACGGTAATCACTCCATTTTCAACTGTAATCGCAGGGTCTGTGATATCGCTTGAAAAGTAGCGTGAAGACGCCGATGTGTCGCCAGGAAGCGTAAAATTATCAAGCGTCGTAATTGCAACGTTATGAGCACGTCCTACACCAGCTTCTAGCATCCCCCCACACCAGACAGGTATGCCGTGCTCTTTACAAAGGTCATGAATCTGCTTCGATTCATAGAGTCCACCGACGCGGCCAATTTTAATATTAATAATTTTACAGCTTCCTAACTCAATAGCATGCCTTGCATCATCAAGCGTATAAATGCTTTCATCTAAGCAAAGCGGCGTTTGAAGCTCGCGCTGCAGCTTCGCATGGTCAATGATATCGTCATAAGCAAGCGGCTGTTCAATCATCGTGAGGTTAAATTCATCAAACGCTTTTAAGTGATCAATGTCACCTAGGGTATACGCTGAGTTCGCATCTGCCATCAAGGAAATATCCGGGAAGCGCTTGCGAACTGCTTTTAAAATATCGAGATCCCAGCCTGGCTTTACCTTTAGCTTAATGCGCTTATATCCTTCTTCACAGTTTTTTTCCACCGCTTTTAACAGCTCATACTCTGAATCTTTAATTCCTAAACTAACCCCAACATCAATGGTTTCTTTCGTACCCCCAAGTGCTTTCCAAAGCGGCTGATTATTGCTTCTTGCATATAAGTCCCACATTGCACCTTCAAGCGCTGCTTTCGCCATGGAGTTACCCCGAATCGGTTCAAACAACTTTTGGAGTTCGCTAGGATGGGAAACAGGATGTTGAAGCAAAAGCGGAATTAAATAATCCTCCATGATATGCCAATTTGTTTTGAGCGTTTCTTCTTTATAGTAAGGCTCTGGTGAAGCAACAGACTCTGCCCACCCCGATAAGCCGTTTTTCCCTAAAATTTCTACTAGAATAAACTCTTTATGCGTTTCGGTGAAAATGCTTGTTGTGAACGGTTCTAAAAGTTCCATTTTCACGTGGCGCAAAATAATGTGCTGAACCTCCATCTCGTTTCCCCCTACCTTATTTTTTTGTCACTACGTAGTAATGAATATCTCCGTTTGTTTTCACAAAATCCGTAACTTCATAGCCACCGTCTAGAGCTTTGCTCAATGCTTCTCTTGTTTTTAAGCGCCACTGTAGCGCCAGGTCTTGATTTTTTGCCTTTACCTCTTGATAGCGAGCAGGCACCGCTACGAATAACACGTCATGTATTAACACAGAGCTCATAGCTGCAGGGGTTGGCAATTCTTGATTATTTAGCACATAGTTCAATAAAATATTTTCTTCGTGAACGTCCCACTCTTCATACTTCTTTTCTTCTCGTTCCTGTACGCGCTCGCTTTGAATCCACCAATGTACCACAAAGCGGTCTGACGGTATTCCAGTATTTAGAATGTCATTTAGTTCACCGTAATAGTTTTCTTTATAAGCTGCTCCAACCCCGCCAAGCTTTCGTAAATTCAAGTTAGCATTTGCCGTTTCAAGTGGATCATATGTCCACGCAAGCAGCTCATAGCCTAGTTTCTTGGCTTCTTGGCGCTGCGCCCATTTCAGTTTTTGTCCAATACCGTAGCTACGATATTCTTTTAAAATGCCCAAGCTATGAGAGCATAAGTAAGGTTGCTTGCCGTCAAAGCCCGGAAATGAATACTGAAACCCAATGAGCTTGCCTTCATGAAAAGCACCTAATACCAGCCCCCCGTTTCGAATCGTTGCAACCATCATTTCAACTGGAACCGCATCTTCTCCCTGCCAAACTGTTCGCTCTAAATCCCCTACTTTTCGCAGCTCTTCGGGATGCTCCACTCGCCGAATGATGAGCTCGTCCATACGTAAATTCGCCATATTATCTCCTCGCTTATTCCATGTATGTATCTTGATGCGTATATAAGCCTTCAAGCTTTTGCTGACGCTTTTGAACGCCAGCAGGATTTTTTTCTTGGTATGCCGTAAGCACCAAGTCTAAAAGCGTAATGACCGGCGCAATCGAGTTGCATCCTGACTGTACATTTGTCTCTGTTAAAAGCGTAATGTCAGCTAGCTCTCCAACCGGTGATAAAACTCGATCCGTAACGGCAATTACCGTCACCCCAACTTTTTTCGCGTAAGCGGCAAGCTTTGTCGCTTCTTTTGCATAGCGTGGAAACGAAAGAACAATGACCACTGACTCAGACGTTAAATCGCAAAGGCTTTCTTGAATATCTCCCGGCTGATTGATTAATCGCACACGTTCACGAAGCGTCGAAAGCATCATTGAAAACCAGTGTGCTGCTCCGTATGAAGTTCGGTAGCCGGCAATGAGCACCTGATCTGCATGAATCAGCCTGTCTACCACCTCCCAAATTCTCTGAGTGTTTTCTTCGTTTTCCAAGCGGCGAATGATGCTCAGTTCATTTTCTAATACGCGCTTAAGAACGTTTTGATTCTCTTCTTTTTTAACTGTTTTTTCGTGTCCCATTACGCGCTGCTGAATCGCATCTTGCATTTGGGAAAAGCTTTGAAAGCCAAGAGAATACGAAAGGCGAATGACCGTTGTTTCGCTGACTCCCGAGGCACGCCCAATTTCTGCCGCCGTTTGAAACGACGCTTCTTGCAGAGAATCAAGTAAATACTGAGCAACCTTCTTCTGTCCAGATGACAAACGAGGAAACGCTTCTTTTACCACGTGTTCAAACCGCTGTGCACTCATTCTCCTTACACCTCTGCTTTGGATGCCAAAAGAGCAAGGTTAAGATAAATGTTTGTTCCGGTCAAGAGTGCTTCTTTATTAAACGTCATGTCAGGATGATGAAGGCCGTGCTTTAATCCACATCCAAGACCTACCATCGTCGAAGCAACGCCCGTTTCTTTCGTGTACACGTGAAAGTCTTCAGCCCCCTTCGTTTCGCAAGCTGACGCGACTCCTTCATTGCCGATGACAGCTTGAATAGCTTGGGTAGCTCTTTTAATGGTCTCCACGTTTGGAACCGCAGCGTATGTACGCCCTTCAAAATGATAGTCGATTGCTATTTCGTACATTACAGTCAAATGAGAGATGATGTGTTCCACTCGCGATTTCAATTCATCCATCCCTTCGTTTGTATTGGCTCGCAAATCTAGCGCAAACACACCTTCATCAGGAATGACATTGGTGCTGTCTCCTCCAGCTTGGAGCTTCGTCATTTTGACTGAATAATCATTCGTTTTTGTTAAGCGTATCCCCCTCAGCATCTGTACAAGGTCTGCTGCGATTTCAACCGCATTTTTGCCAAGCTCAGGTCGTGACGCATGAGCTTGAACACCGTGGATAATGCCATGAACCGCACAGGCTGAGCCGTGTAAAATCACTGGAGATGCTTTTTTATCTTCTACTTCCCACTCAGGTCTTACATGCATACCGTAAAGCTCCTTCACGTTTTGCAAGCATCCCGAGTCAATCATTTGCTTCGCTCCCGCACCCGTTTCTTCTGCTGGTTGAAACAAAAAGCGAATTGTTTTTTGCGACTTGATGTTCATTTTCTTGAGCGCAAGAGCCGTGTACAAAAGCATGGTGCTATGAGCATCGTGCCCGCACGAGTGATTGGCTTTTAGCTCTCCGTCCATCCACTGCACGACCGCATCTAAATCAGCTCGGAACGCTACCACTTCGGAAGAAGCACCTTGAAGCTCAGCAGTTAAGCCATAATGTTCTGAGAATGTGCGAACGCTGTATCCAGCATCCTCTAGCTTCTTTTGAATATAAGCTGACGTTTCTTTTTCCTCGCCGCTCGGTTCTGGATATGTATGCAGATGCTCATAGGTTTTATAAATGTCATTTTTCATCTTTTCTACGTATGACTGGTTCATTCCATCCTCCTCCGCACTCAAAACTTCATATTTATTCATATATGAAGTTTTTCCTTCACTTTATCCTTATACTATCATAACTTTCTGACAATGCACAATAGCTTTAGAGCACTATGAAATATTGGAATATGAACTAAAATACTATGCAAATATATAACCTCTTCAAAAATAATGAAATAAATGTTAAAATAGTAAAAATTAACTAAGGAGAGTAATCGATGAAACAAACACTTCCCTATCACTCTGTTCCTTATACCCACATTCATCGTGGTTCAAAAAAGGTATGTATGATGTTTTCAGGTCTGGGCTATCATTATGAGAAGCCTCTATTCTACTATTCTACGATGCTGATGCTTGAAGAAGGTATTGACGTGGTACACGTTCACTACAGCTACGACCGCGACTTTTTACAGCAGTCGCTTCAAACCGTTGCTCATATGATGATAAAAGACATTGATCCTATTTTGACTCATATTTTAGAAGCATATTCATATGAAGAAATCATTTTTCTAGGAAAGTCGCTGGGTACCGTGCCAATCCTTTACGACTTCATGAAGCAAGACCGCTTTGCAGACACAACAATGCTCCTCTTAACTCCTCTGCTAAACTTTCCTGAGTTATTTACAAGTATTCAAGAAAGCAAGCATCGGGGACTGCTTGTGATTGGAGACCAAGACGTTCACTATGACAAACAAAAGTTTCAGCAGCTTCACGAGACAAATTTTCAGGTGGACATTATAAAAGATGCGGATCATTCATTAGACGTTCATCCCGTAAGTGCCCATGCATCTCTCACAGCTCTCACGAACGTCATGAATAATATGAGAAAGTCTCTACATCTAGTGAAACAACTTTGATTAAAAAGGAGGATACAAACCATGTCAAAAGGAAAAATCGCTTTTTTATTAGTTCTTTTCCTATTAGCGGTTGGAGGCTTCATGACAATGTTTTTTTCAAACAGCTCTGACCAAGTCACTAGTAGCAAAGGTCCAACGTTAAAAAACGAAACCATTAAAAACGTCACGCATTCTCTAACGGCAAGAGAAGATATGCTGCTTAATACTAATCAAGCGTTTGTCTTTGAATATGACTCTGGTAGCAAGAAGAAAGAAGTCGACGTTTGGGTTGAAAAGTATGAAAAGGGGCTATTTGTAGAAAAACTAAATGAATTATCTACAGAAGTGGACAAAGAAGGACTGATTATTTTCACTTCTAGCGATATTTATCCGGAAGATGAAGACGGAGAAGAAGTCATTACTATGTTTAACTTAAAGGTTGGAAATCAAACGGGCAGCGCCGGGTTAAGCTTCACAGAAAAAAGGAACATTGAAGAAAAAGAGAACTTAGCTGGCACGTGGGAAGGCTTTTATCAAGACGTACAAAAAATTGATGGAGAAATGCCACTAGGCTACATGGCTTATTCTTCTGAAGATTCCATATCAAGCATTCAGCTAAACTATTTAAAAGATCCAAAAGCTCACGAAAAAGAGCTAAAAGAATACGACAGCATCTACGTTTTAAAATGCCGTTTTCACTAAAAACAAAAGCAGGTGGTAGACATGTTGAAGTTCATTGACGACATTGCTGGTTCTCTATATGACGTCATGAAGTTTCTTATACGAAGCTTATGCTATTTCTTGGCTGGAGTATTGATTGTTGCTATTCCCCTTTATGTGATTGTTTTTGTGCTTCAAGCTTTTGGCAAGTAAGAATATTCATAAGGACAAATTAAAATTAAGAAAGAGGTTCAATAATCATTGAAAAAATCGACACCAACTAACCGCAGCAAGAAAAAAGACTTCACAGATACAGACTTATTTCTATTTATCATCATTTTCATTGCGGGTCTTATCTCTATTTTCATTTACATTAACGGTATACTTCTTTCCTACAAACGCTCAAAGCATTTTGAGCGTTTGTTTATGATAGTCAAATATTAGATTTACCGTACTAGAATACTAGCTTCTTAATAAACCATTACAAAATCTTTTCATTGAACACTTCACCTACATACATCCCGCTCGCCGCTGCTTGAGAAAGCGAATGCGTAACGCCAGAACTATCTCCAATAACATATAGCCCTTTCACATTGGTTTCGAAGTATTCATCCGTTTCCACAACCGGCGAATAAAACTTCCCGTCCATTCCATAAAGAAGCGTATCTTCGTGAATGCTTTCTCCAAGCAATCGTTCGAGCTTTCTTAAAAAGGCTTCTAATGCAGAAATATAATTAGTTGGAACATAGTTCAATAAATTCCCCGCGGTAGCGCTAAGCGTTGGCTGAATTCGATTACCGCTCATGTCTTCCTTGGACGTTGCTTTTTGACGTCGCAAGTCGGACAAGCGCTGAACGACAATCTGATCTCCTCCGGCGTTTAGTTCACCAATCACATTTTGCGCATAGGTATTCGCTTCTTGTAGCGTATTAAAATAAGCAGGTGTAAAAAGAGTGAAGTTTAAATTTGCCGTACCGCTTCCTTTTTCTCGGTAATTTTGACCATCTGGCATGACCAATCCCTCTTGATATTTTCTAATAATGCGGCCCTTTGGATTCATACAATATGTATAAGAAATGACGCCTTCATGTTGGGAGGCAAGCTTTGTTTCAAACGTATGCTCTAACAAACGATTGAGCTGGCGACCATGCATTTCAACACGTATTCCTAAATCTAAGCGAGTTAATCCTTTCTTCACACCGAGAGCTGAGAATTGTTCTTCAGCCCAGTCGTTCCCTGATCTACCTGTTGCGACCACGACGCGACGTGCTTGTACATCCCCTTTATTTGAAACAATTTTAAACTCATTTTCTTGTTTCTCAATGCGCTGGACGTCTACTTCAAACCATATGTCAATTCGTGACTTCAATACGTCGTATATGCGCTGGAAAATAGAAGTCGAACGAGCTGTTCCTAAGTGTCGAACTTCCGTTGAAAGAAGCTGGAGACCATGTACTTTTGCATTCTTTACAAGTGCTGGATTCACTGTGGAATACAGCTCTACTTCATCCCCTCCGAACGAACAAAGCACATTGTCTACTTCTTTCATGAGACGAAGCGCTTCTTCTGGACCTACTTTTTGCTCTAAATCTCCGCCAAAATCATTGGTGTAGTTAAACTTCCCTTCTGACTTTCCGAGTCCTGCAAAACCGTAATATTTTCCGCACACGTCACAACTGCAAAGCTTCCCTTCATCAAGAGGACATGACCTTTTATGGAGCTGTTTTCCCTTATCAATAAGCAGTACGTTTTGGCTTTGTCTTGCCAGCGTATACGCTAAAAACACCCCGCTTACGCCTGCTCCAATAATGACAACATCATACACATCGCTTCACCTCATACTCTTTTATATACGTAGAAGCTACGCTGGTTAAATACCGAACAGCGTAGCTTCTCGCTCTAGCAATCTATTTGCTGTTTTTACGACGATCGCGGTTTTCACCAACCGCAGCCATCCCTGCAATTAAAAATGGCAAGCTGATCACGAAGGATTGCAGCCACGTAGAACCTAATACTTTGAACAATACAAACACAAGCACTGTCGCAGTAAAATAGATGGGAATAAACTGCTTTGAAAGCCATCGTTCACTCATGTTCATCACTCCTATAGTACAACTTTACAAAGAATCGCAGCACTTCGCAATATGAAAGAGTTTATGACCATTATTTTCTACTTTCTGCTTTCTCCTACATCTTCACGTATGATGCTTCTCTCCTGATCCATGTACTACATTCTATCAAAGATACAGATACTAAAAAAAGAGAGCGAATACCACTCGCTCCCTTTTGCGTATTATGCTGATTGTTTAACCCTATCGTTTTTCTCTTTAATTCTTTTGTTCTTGCTGTACCCAGCAAACAAAATGAGAACAACTACGACTGCTTGAATCAGATAGGTCGCAATCCCGTGATGAATGTGAAGCAGCTCGCCAACGCTTTTGTCTTTTAAAATCATTTCAGCTGCCGTCCAAGCTAAAATTCCAGCTCCAACGTATGCAATCCACGGATACTTGTCCATTGCTTTCACGATTGCTTTTGAACCAAAAATCATAATTGGAATACTAATCAATACGCCAAGAGCAACCATTCCAATATGACCATTTGCAGCCCCAGCAACCGCTACTACGTTATCAAGACTCATCACTGCGTCTGCGATAATAATTGTTTGAATCGCTTTTCCTAAGCCGTTATAAGACTTAATATTTGAACTATCTTCTTCTTCCACCAGTACTTTGTACGCAATCCACAGAAGCAACACGCCGCCGATGATTGTCACAAATGGAATTTTCAGTAGGTATACGATAACTGCCGCAAACCCGATGCGTAGAACGACCGCTCCAAACGTTCCCCAAAAAATCGCTTTGTTTTGCAGCTCTTTTGGTAAATTCCGTGTAGCCATCGCAATTACGACTGCATTATCTCCAGATAAGATAATGTCAATAAGAATGATTTTTAATAACGCAATAATAGCTGTTGATGAAATCGCGACGCCTAAAGTGAAAAGCTCATTTTCCATGCTTATCGTCTTCTCCTTTTTACTTACAGGAACGCTCTCTGTAAGCTGTAATGTGTAAACCAAGAAGCTATTAGTGAACGAAATAAATCCTATAGATTCGTTCAAAAACAAAAAGGCTCCGAGCCTAAGCGTTCGAAACCTCAAAAACCAAACGTCGATCACTCAATGTGCTTTGAAGCACGCTTGACTTTGTTAATAGAATAATTTTACTACATTCTAAATAGTATATCAAAGTAAAAGTTTATATAATAAAAATATTATCCCACTTAACAATTACCTTTCTGCCGAATAATTATAGTCAATAACCGCTCTTGCTATTCCCTCTAAATTGAATCGATTGTCCTCACGCCTAGCGAGAATCCAGTTATTTTGCTTACCTGTCATAATTTTAATTTCACAAAAAAGCATATTCATCTACAACAATGAATACGCTCTTTCTATCTACCTTATGGATACCACGGAAGCTTTGCATCACTATCTATAGCCGCCGTTTGAATTTCTTTACTTAAAAACTCAAACCATTTATGTAGCATTTCGTCTTTTTCTATCTTAGTCCTTTCCTCATCTTCTCGAATTGTATGAGAAAACCAAGCTTTCGTTGCCCATTCAAACTGCAGCTGAGCATAAGCAATTGCCGGAAGACCTGTCTGTTCAAAATTTCCGTTCACCGCAGACGCAACGCTAGCCGCTTGCGGCAATAACTGGTTGGCTATTTTTTCTTTCACTTCAGCATCTTCAAGCTCGTTCCACATCACAAGCTTACCGTCTTGCTGATAAAACACATCAAATGAAGGATTCTTTCCCATATCAATAAGAATAAAAGCTCGATCGACTGAATTACCAGTCACCTTTACCGAATTCACAATAATTTTCTGAGCCATTTCCAGCCAATAATTCATCGCTTCTTCCTCTGATGACTCTACATACATCTCTGCTTCAAGCTCTGCAACAGCTGCTTCTCCTTTATTGACTTCTTCTACTTTTCTAAACAAACGCTGAAAGAATCCCATATTATTCACGTGCTATTATTTTATTCAACCTCAATTCCAGCTTCTTTTAACGGCTCTAACACCTCTAGTTCACAAAGAGAAATATAATCTACTTTTGTGAGGTTTTTTAAGTGCTGAAATCCTTCAACTGACTTTACGTCAAATAGCTCATCTTCTCCGTCCCAATCTGGCTTGAGAATATGATAAATTTCGTTCCCACCATCAAAGCAAAGCCAATCCACTTTTTCTAAATCACTCTTTTCTAACGTAAGTTCTTCTAAAAATGTTTTAATTGGAGCAATGGGCTCTGCGCCTGTATACCATTCAAAATCATTCCTATGTTGATCTATCAAACTGTTTAACTCTGTTTGAAATGAAGGGTCTTTATCTAACAACGTTTCAATCACCACTAACTTAAAATTAAAATCTTCAAACATTCCACTCTTGTCCATGTCATTACCTCCAATTTTGTTGCCTTTTAAGAAATTAAAACGGTTATTTAAGAGCTTGTATGAGTTAATAATGTTCAAAGAACCATTCATTCAAATTATTTGAACTGAAAATACGATAGAAGTGAAATCACCATTTATAGAAAAATCATTACAACTATAAATATACAAGTCTTTTTCTTTCATCAGTCTCATTCCCGAATGAGACTGATGGTAACCTAACATTCGCTCTTCTTCCCATACATTAAATATATTTAATACTCCCTGTGAACAACTTAAAGTAAATTCAGATGAGTGTTCGTTCTCCCATATGATAATGGTTTTTTGCTTTAATTTTCCTTCCAGACATATCCCATTATTTGCAACAAAAACTATTCCTTGGTTTCTTGAAGAATTTGAGCTGATAAATTTGACTTTAATTAATTTTTCTTGTTCAAAATGGTAGACATCAGTTTGAATAATATCATCACATGTCATGCTATTTTTAGTGCTATATAGTTTTTCTTTGGTCAGTAGCATCTTTGCTCACCTCTTCTAATTTATTAGTTTGTAAGTTTATATACGTATTCTCATTGAAATCAAGTGCTTTTTTTAATAAATAACATAAAATTAAACACGGAACACATATTAATGCCATACTTAAAAAAGTCAAAGATGGAGAAATAGAGTACAAATATCCACTTCCTAAAGTCAATATGCCACTACCCAAACTTAAAGCAAAAGCTGCATATATACCATGTGCAAACGGAAAATATTTATTTTCAACATGTTCATCTAAATATTTTACAAATGCAAACTGAGTTAGACCGAAGGTAATAGAGTGTAAAATTTGCGAAAAAATAAAAATAGAAACATTACTGAAACTAGCTATAATCAGCCACCTTATAATAGAAAAATTAATGCAATATATTAAAATACTAGTAATACTTTTGTTTTTAAACAAATTATCTGCAATATAAAAGAAAGCTATCTCTGATAACACAGCAAGCACTAATATAGCTCCTGTATAATTTGCTGTCACTCCCATATTTTTTAAAAACAGAACCCCGTAGCTGTAATACGCAGCATGAGCGGATTGAATGATTATACAAATCGTTAACACTAACAAGAATGACTTCGATTTAAATAAACTTAGAGAGGATATCTTAGTTGATGAAACTTTTACTTTTAAAGGTTCTGGAGTACTAAATGATGTAAGAAATAGAAAGACCATACACCCGACAATCATTAAATAAATAATAATGGTTTCACCTGTTAGTGAAATTATTATTCCCGTTAATATCAGTGCAATAATATACCCTATAGAACCATAAGATCTACTTTTCCCATACTGGAGGCCACTTTCTCGTATCAACGTAGAGGCCATAGCTTCATGCATAGCTAAAGGCATAGGATAGATTAAACTTAATAAAATTGTAACTAGGGCTACCCATACTATGTTGTCTACAAATATTAAAGTGATAACTAATAGCACAGATACTAATGGTACGATTCGATTTATTTGAGACAAAGTCAAGTACTTGCAAGCAAGGGGAAATATATAAAGTGTTGTTATTGATCTTGTAATTAAACCAAGTGCAATAATAAACCCCGCTTCATCTGGAGTAAAACCTTTGCTTGTAATTAGCCAGGAAGACCAATACGGTACAAATATTCCAAACGTAAGAAAAAAACCAAAAAACTGAAACGACATCCATCTTTGACTAGTCATTGTATTTCTCCATTTATAAAATTAATTTTAGTTCTTCGTATAGTTCTGTGCTAAAATAAAATTTTCCATTATTTCAAAACACAACTCAGAATCCTCTTGACTATATTCCGAATTCGATTGATCTGTAAAACCATGATTACTGTTTACTTTTACAATATGAACATTGGTTTTCTCTTCTAAGCATTTGATCATATCATTAGTGTTGAATGACTTTTCTTTTTTTGGAAAAAAAAGCAGGGTATCACATGCTGGCATAATATTTAGATAATCTCTTATTCTTGAACCATAAAATCCAATTACACCAGTAAATAAATTCCCTTCATTACTACATAGCCAAGCTATAGTTGCTCCTACACTAAAACCCACTATATACAACTCAGTGTATTCACTTCTTAACTCTCTCGCTAATTTTTTTATTTGATATGCAGCTTCATTAAATCCAATTTTATTAACAAAGTACAGATAAGCCCTATCTTCTTCGCTGTAAGTATAAAGCATTTCTTCACCAAGTAAATTGGGACTTATGACAGTATAATTTAATTTTTTTAACCTTTTACAAACACCTTTAATATGATCATTTAATCCATATATCTCATGAACAACTATAATTGCCCTTCTACACCGTCCACTTTCCAATATTTATACACCTCTAAAATAGTAAATTAGTGGAGAACAAATGCTCCCAGGAGAGAATGCATTACATATAAAACAAGCAAAATAAGAATAGATTATTATATTCTATTCTTATTTTGCAAATATCCCATCAACTCGATAAAAAACAATGTGTCTTTAATATCTTACCGGCATTTTTGCAATCCCTGTAAAAGTAGGGTTAGATGACCAGGTTGGTTTTTTCAAATCATAAAGTGCTTCAATATTAGGAAAACGGGTTACAACTTCCTTGAGAATTTCAACTATCTCCGCACGAGCAAAAGCAGCTGCTATACAAGTATGGTATCCTCCTCCGAAAGCCACATGACGAAACCCTGTTCTGGTTGTATCCATAACATTTGGATTTTCAAATACTCTTTCATCCCTACCAGCGGATGCTAAAAAGAAATACACAGAGTCGTTTTTCTTAATTTGTTGACCATGTATCTCGATATCTTCAGCTGCATGCCTAATAATATATTGAATAGGTCCTTCTAATCTCATGGTTTCATCTAAAACTTTGGGTAACAGTGATTTATCCTGCTTTATGTCATCAATTACATGTGGATTTTCAAATAATAAATGTAAGGTATTACTTAATACAAATTGAGGAATTTTATGACCACCAAATATTAAATGCATCGTTTGAGCAATTAATTGTTCATCAGTTAATTCTCCATCTACCCCAGGAGTATCTGAAATTAGTCGACTTAACAAATCATTCTTTTTTTCTTTCCTTCTTTCTGCAATTGCTTCAGAGAGGTAAGCATAAATTTCTCTTACACTTCCTCTAACTTGTTCACTAATTTCTTTACTAGGAACATGAGAAACAACAAAGTCTTGCATAAACAAAGCAAGGTCATCAGACCATTTAATAAACCTTTCAACTTCTTCTCCTGGTATGCCTAACATTTTACACAGAACCATTGCAGGTATAGGGTGCGCAATTTTTTCAACAAAATCAAAAGAATTCATTTTGCTTTCTACCACTTTATCAATAATTTCAGAAACTATTTTCTTTATCTCTGGTGTAATAAGTTCAATTTCATTCACCAAAAATGCTCGATTCATATATCCACGAAGCTGCGTGTGAACAGGACGATTGTTATATACCATCCATGTTTGAATTATATCTATGATATCTTTAAAATGTTTATCTTCACCTTCAGCAAGATTGCTCATTTTATTTGGAATAACTGGAGTTGAAATAAACTTTTCTCCTGGTAAATTCTTAGACACATCTTCATACCTTGTAATAAACCATGATTGCATCTCTTCATTCCAGTATACAGGTGCTTCGTTTCTTAAGTATTTATAATAAGCATAGCGGTTTTCAAAATATTCTTTGCTATATACGCTAAGCTGTTCTAGAGATTTCTTTTCAATTACACTCATTTGGTAATCCTCCTGCTAAGTTAAAATTATTCTCTCTTCTAAATGGCTTATTAAATGTAAGATTTGGTTTTCTGATAACTGACACATTAAATCACAAACATATCTTGCTTTATTAGTATCATTAATAATACTTAACAAGTTCTGTACATTTTGCTGTTCTAAAGGGAGTATCGTTACATCTGTATTTAAGCTAAATAAGTATTCAAAGGTTTTGTTTATACGGAGATCTATCTTGGTATCTATACCTTTATTAAATTCACTTTCTAAAAAACATTTACGTGTAATTTGATTCAGCAAAAAAAGCTTTAATTGATCTTGTATAGGAATTTCTAACTCACTATACATTGGATCTATATCATTAACCTTGAGCGATATATTGTTTACAAATTTGCTAATTATTGATTGTTCACACCTTGCTTTTGTTTTATTCTCAATACTATTCAGTATAGGTCCCAGGATATTTTCATTAATATCTTTAATAATATCAGTAACTAAATAAAGCAATTCCTTTGTACCTATATGTTTGAAGATATGTCTTGAATCTTCAAACAGTGTATCAACAGTAAAGTACATATTAACTAATTGAATAAACCTCGTTTTCCCTAAAAAAACTATTAAATCTTTAATATCAGAAATGACATATGATATTGTATCTGCCATGTCTATAATGTATTGTTCTAGGACATTTTCTTGGTATATTGAAAGTAAACGTTCTATATCACCACTCATATATCCATAATATCCCTTAATTAATTCTGTACCTTCTTTTCTAACGTTAGGAATTATTCTTTTATGTTTTAATAATGAAATTAATGTTCTAAAAGTTACATTGAACTGATCACTAATCATTAACCTAATTGTTTGGGCATTTGATTCAAACCCTCCACTTTTAAGCATAATTTGATCTAAAGATCGTTCACCTGTATGCCCGAAAGGAGGGTGTCCAATATCATGAGCAAAACTAATTGCTTTTATTAATTCTTTATTAATTAATTTAATATGGTTCTTTTCCATAATTACATTCAGGTAATCTACGATTAAACATGCGATTTTACATACGTCTAAACTATGAGATAAACGATTATTATAATGTTTAGGATCAGGAATTAACTGCATTTTTTCTGATAATAACTGACATGGCGAAGATTGGAATATTATGTTAAAGTCATGTGAAAAAGGATTATTATATTCTTTGTAATTATCAATAAGTCTTAGATAATCAAAATTTTTATACATACTTTTATCCATAAAAATAAATAATCCTTTCAATTAAAAATTAATGTCAAAGCACTTAATTCGAAAATTTTACAAATAAAAAAAACCAAGAAAAAAGAAGTACTTATACTCTACCAAAGGAGATAAGTCTTACTTTCACTCGGTTTTATAAAAATAAATATTAAAAAGACGCACGTATTACTTATGTTAAACACAAGTAACTATGCTTAAATAAAGTGTAAGTGTCTTACAAAGTAATAGCTTAAGAGAATGGGGCTTTGTATCAAATGCTCCCATCTAATAAGTACTAATTATTAAAGTACACCCACACTATTATTCTTTTTAAATTAATTCTTAACACCAATAAAGTAAAATTTAACTCGTAGTCCAATTCTTTATACGGGAATTGGGTAGAGACTCTCAGACCATATTTCTGAGGATATACGATTTTTAAATTTAACATTACAGATAGTAATCTAAGGTGATATTCATAAATTGGAAATGATAACCTGCAGGAAACCACTCTATCATATTACATCTTTAAACATTTTTTTACAATAATTTAAATAAATTTCATATATGTTCTTTAAATCCATTTATAGTTAAATATTACTTTTTTATTTTCCATATAAAAAAGCACTTACTGCCTTCTCAGACTTCAAGTGCTTATTCTTCTTTATATAAACGCTAAAATCTCTTTACCAAACCGAACGATAAACCGCACACCATATAAAATCAGCACACCCCCAGCAACCACCGAGATATTTTTCAAAAATTTATCCGTCAAAAGATTCCTACCGAAATGTACCGTGAAAGCTACGTTCAGATTCCAAAGGATAATTCCCCCTAGAATAAATAAGCTGTAGAGAAAAGAAAGAGAATGAGACATCGTCTGCGTCATTTCCTGTAAGGTAGAGCCATAAACCCCAAACCAAAATACAATATTTAAAGGATTCAATAACGCAATTAAAAAGCCAACAGAAAACGTTTTATACCACGGAGCCGAAGTGGTTTTCATATCTTCCTGTTTGAACGAATGCTGTTTCGATAGGCTGCTTAGTCCGAGTTTAATGAGAAAAAAACCACCTAACAAGTATGTAAACACAACCACCAAGTGATGTTGAAATAAATGTTCAGCTCCTAAATAAATGACGACTAGAAACAGGAAATCTCCCGTAACTCCTCCCAGGCCGATAAGCCAAGAAGGCCAAAAACCACCTGCAATTCCTCGCTTGATCATCTCTACTTTAATCGGCCCTAATGGTGCTGCAAGACTGATTCCCAATACCACTAGGTGAATAATTAGAATAGTCACGTTATCCCTCCAACTCCATAGCTTGTCTTTCTATAAGATATGACCGTACCTTTTGAGATAGTCTACTTAGCTGCGAATTGCTGCATAACAGCTCGGTAAAAGATTGAACTACTATGACTAAATACTTATCTAGCACATTTAAATGAAATAATAGGTTTACATACCAATAATTGGGGGACTTAACTTATAAGAACGACATTACTTTATTAGGAGGAGAGTTGAAAATGAACAATAATACGAAAACAGTTGAAAACAAGGTAGAGAATAAGCTAAACGAAATGAGCCAAGAAAAGAAAGACAGAATTCTTGCTAGCTTTACCGAATTCCAAACGTACTTAGGAGATAAAGTTTCAAAAGGTGAGAAACTAGGGTTAAGTGATGATCAGCTGGCTTTAGCAGCTAAAAAAATCGGGGATTACCTAGCAAAACACGAGGAACCACAAAACGCAGAAGAATACTTACTACAAGAGCTATGGAAAGTTGGTAATGATGAGGAACAACGCCACCTTGCTCATATGCTTGTTAAATTGGTTAAAGAGTAACGCGCACTTGGTGTACCGTTTTAAATAGATACCTTTTCATTTGAAAGAAGAATGGATAGTTCATTCTTCTTTTTTGTTTGGCTTTAGCTTTTGTTGATTAAATATAAACATTAAACAAGAATGAGTTTATATGAATATGAGAACGTGAAAAAGCACTTATCGTCTACAGGAGACAATTAAGTGCTTAATTTTTTAATACAATATTTATTTATTAATTACCTTACTGCCTCTTCTTCCCTCCCCATATCTTTCGAAGGTCTGGTAAGCAAATAGCAAGTGGAGTGTCTTCATACGCAGAAACTTCTATTAATGAATTCCTCTCTTTTAACCATTTATATAAATCATCTTCCATAGTTGGAGACAACAAGATTTGTTGTACTATAAACGCAACATCATCATATTGTTGGAAGTCTTATTCTTGATCTTCTAGACCATTACTTATTTCATAAACTGTATCTAATCTACCAATCATCTTTAGTCTGTTTTTGCATTCAATAATTAAGACATTTTTATAACTATATACTTTTAATGCTCGTGTTAAAGAATCGCATCTCATAGTAACTCTACCTGTTTCTGATTTTGAAAACAGCTAGCACAATATGAGCTACATTTCGATTATACTGATTGGTTTCTGGCTGTTGGATACCTATACCTTTTATTATTAAAAGAGAACTATCATCCTACGCTCTCTATTTCTAAGCACATGTTTCCTTACTGTTCGAAACTTTAATATAGATTAACGTAAAAACCTTGAAAGACATTGAATCAATAAAATTTTTGAACCAGTACCTTTACTTTGTTTTTAATCCTTCTCGCATCTGTTCTACTAATGTATACAGCCACTGTAAAGGAGTTACTTCAATAGCTGGAAAATAAACTTCTGTATTACTTTGAATAAATTCTTCTTTCTCTTCTTTTGTTAAATGATTATTTAAGAATTCTTCACAATCATTTATTGTAGACACCAAACATTCTCTACTGACTTCATTTATAAATTCATCTAAGGCTTGCTCAGGAGAACTAATATCTTGATGAAATGTACCTCCTAAAAAATCTTCAAATTCCTCTAAGTAATTATAGTTTTTATCCATAAACCTTTCCCTTCTTTCTATTTAACAGGATATCCTGTTAAAATAAAATTACCATCGTTACTCTTTTTTAGAATAATCTTTGCGTTTGTTACATTCTCCACTACTTCCGAATTTCTTGAAACACTCTTGCCAATTATTTCTCCGTCACCCTGGTATTTTAATTGTAATTTAGGTCTACTATTTGAGTCAGATAGCCACTTTTGAATTTTTTCGATATTCTTAGAGTTATTAAGAACTTTACTAGCAACTTTCTCAGCAGTAGCCCTATCTGTAAAAGTAGAAGAGCCGTTAATTCTAGGATTATTTTTTATGCTTTCTAGTAATTCTTCATCAGTTTTTCCAACGTGTCTTTCAATTAAATGACCACCTTTTAGCTCATGTGCAGCCAATCCACCACCAGGTGCAAGAGAACTTGTATCTCCTGGTTTAACATCATCTATACCCTTGGCAATAGCTTTCTCCCCAGTCTTCTGATTACCCCCATTACCACCATCCACACGCTCAATAAACTGATACCCGCCATTCCCCTTCACAGATCCAACACCGGGATACGCTAAACGGTTATCCAGCTTATTTAGACCCAAGTTCTGCAGAGCTGACTGCGTACGCACGTTAATGGCTGCGGCACCTTCATTCAGTTTCTTCGTGGCGGCACCGCTGAGTTGTTCAAGTTTCGTCGTTTTTGCGAGCTTGTCCGCTCCCTTTGTGCCGACTATGCTCATGACAACGTTAGCGGTTAGGTAGGAAAAATAGTGCCCTCTGCTTTTTGCATCGCCGTTTATAACCTGTTCATTCCAAGAGTCTTTAATTTCGTTACCGATGGTTTTAGCTACGCCTTTTGGGTCATCCCAAACGGCTTTGACTCCTTCACCGATGCTTTCTGCTGTTTCGACTGGATGCTGGACCATATGTACGAGGTCATTCTACGTCTCGTTAACTGTGTGCGTCATGTCTTTTACATTATGCTGATTGTTTATCTACTTGAGTAACGAACTTTAAAACCATCTTCATTACTTCATACTCTATTACAATCCTTATTTAAAAAAAGCACTTGTTGCCTATCAGACAACCAAGTGCTTTATAGTTAGCTATATAAAATACTCCATTAGATTAAAACGGCATCCCGCATAATTATATGGCAATTTTTTATAAAAAATATCATTATACAAACTCTTAATGGTACAACCATCAAAAGTTTGTGATTTTCAGTAATCTCATTTATAATTTCTTTCTATTTATCTATATTAAAACTCTTCTTCCCATGCTTCTTTTGCATCCAATAACCTTTGTGATAAAAACTCATAAAAATTCTTTGCTGTATTGTAGTCATCAAGTCCACCTTGTCTATCCCATGCTATTACTGGACACTCCTTGTTTTCCATATTACTAGTGTCTAGACAATAAGCATATTCCCCAATATCTTCAATAATTACTAAATTCTCACTCATTCCTAAATCCCTATAACTCTCTGTTTCAATCACAACAGAAGCTATATTAGACTTAGCAACCCCTAAAATATCAACACCAAATAACCCACCGGAGCCATAATTAGTTAAAAACCACTTATAACTTTCTGGCAATTTTAACTGTAGGGTATCTTGAACATAATCAACTTGTTTTTTATCTACTCCACCAGTAAAGTCATCTGATTCCATATTTATCTTAATAAAATTGGTTAATTCCTCTTTATTCATTCAAAATTCCTCCTTTTATAATTCAGCTTTATCTATTTGCTTAGCTCTCCATCTCCAATATTTCGACCTGAAATTTTCATATTGCTTTTTTAACACAGGGTCGTTTCTAAAGCTTCCACCATTCTCCACTAAGCGATGCAATATTTTATCATACTCCTTATGCATACTATCCGGGAGCTCCACCATTGATCCGGGCTCTCTTTGAATTAAATGATGAAGTTCTATAGCAGTCCCATCTTGCCAAATTGGTGCTCTTCCTTTTTTCATTAATTGGAGATTTGTCATACCAGTTTTAGGGTCAATTCTCATATAATCAATATCTAACCTTTGAAAAACCCGTCTGCTAATATCCCTTACTTCTCCATTAACTTTAGTTGTTCCAGTATATTCTACATCCTTATAGTTTTTATATTCTTTACCCGTACCCTCAGCAACCTTCTCATCCCTAACCTTCGTCCCAACCCCATGACCACCATCCACACACTCAATAAACTGATACCCGCCATTCCCCTTCACAGATCCAACACCTGGATATGCTAAACGGTTATCCAGTCCCAAGTTCTGCAGAGCTGACTGCGTACGCACGTTAATAGCTGCGGCACCTTCATTCAGTTTCTTCGTGGCGGCACCACTGAGTTGTTCAAGCTTCGTCGTTTTTGCGAGCTTGTCCGCTCCCTTTGTGCCGACTATGCTCATGGCAACGTTAGCGGTTAGGTAGGAAAAGTAGTGGCCTCTGCTTTCGGCATCGCCATTTATAACCTGTTCGTTCCAGGAGTCTTTAATTTCGTTACCGATGGTTTTAGCTACACCTTTTGGATCATCCCAAACGGCTTGTGCTCCTTCTCCAATGCTTTGTAACGTTCCTTTTGGGTCTTCTACCATATGTACGAGGTCATTCCACGTATCGACACCGGCATCTGTCGCTCCGCCAGCGACGCCATCCCAGCTTCGTTTTGTGACGTCTAGCGCGGTTTTTGTTCCTTGCTTGATGTTTTCAATGCTGACTTCCCAACACGCTTGAGCTTGAACACCCTATAACTTATATATGTAATGTAAAGATTAGCCATAGATTATTTATTCAAATAAAAAAGCACTCGTTGTCTTTTTAAAAGGCAAGTGCTTTTAGTTAAATTTTAATTCTTTTAGTTTTTTTGCTTTATTTACTTCCTTAACACTACTAAGCGCCCGCTTAATTATTTTTAAAACTAATTCTATTTTCACTTAATCTTGCAAATTATACTTCGTCAGGTATGGACCATCAGAGCTTATTTTAATTGCTACATTACTCATCTATCATTCTCCTTATAATTCAAATTCTTTTAAATAATTTGAATTAGTAAAAGAGAATAAAATATTTTGAATAAATGAACAAATACAAAAAGGAAGACCTTTTCTTTTAGAATTAAATCACCACAACCAATTCAAATAAAGAAGGTCTTCCTATGAATCAATTTACAACAGATCTTGTTCAAGCTCGAGCAGAGCTACAAATGATGTTTAAAACAAACTAGTGAATAATATCTATAAGAACAACAAATTCGTATTTACACAAAATTATTGAAGGTCCCATTAATTTTCTAAGTAGCCATCTAATTCATTAAAAATGTATATTTATCTCTTCTTTAAGAGCCTTTTCTAAATACTCTTCAAAACTGCTTGCTATAATCTCTTTTCCACCAAAATCAAAATCAAATGTAATGATTTCTGTATTAGGTGAATTAAAACCTACTGGATTCCCTGCACTGTCTACTCCAATAACAATAAATTTCTCATACCCTTCAGGAAGAATATTTCTAAACTGTAGAGATTTCTCTACAAATGATGGTGTAGCAACAAACTCTGCTTCTCTCAATCCTAAAACAATAGCTTCACCAACTGCTCCTGAACCATACTTCAAAAGAAACATTTTAAAGTCCTCAGGTAATTTCACTTTTAGCTCAACTTCAGCTTGCATTACTTCCTCAATATTAACAGTCCCTCCAAATGCTTCTGGGCACATTTCAAGCTCTTCATCAATTGCATTTAACAATTCTATTTTCATTCAATTATCCCCCTTTTAATCATTTCATTAGCATATCTTGCTTTCCAATATTCTTTACGCCATTTATTGAATTCCTGCCTAGCTTCTCCACTGCCAACTCCACCTTTATTTCCAAATGGATGCTGTCTTTTGTTTCCTAAATCATGGTACCTACTAGGCATCTCAATTATTGGTCCCTCAACTCTTTGTTCATGATGGTGAAGTATAATAGTATCATAAACTCCATCTTTTGGTGCATACCCTTTTTTAAATGAATATATCAACTGTTTATCTGACATATTTGATAATGAACGTTGTGCTTTCACTTCAAAACCTTTAAATTGTGCTGTAAATTTACCCGTTTGTTCATAACCTTGAATTGCTTGTTGAACATCTTTAGACGTTACTTTATAAATGTCATTTGTTAAATTAGACTTACCCGTGCCTTTACCACTCTCATCCCTAACCTTCGTCCCAACCCCATTACCACCATCCACACGCTCAATAAACTGATACCCGCCATTCCCCTTCACAGATCCAACACCTGGATACGCTAAACGATTATCCAGTCCATTCAGGCCCAAGTTCTGCAGAGCTGACTGCGTACGCACGTTAATGGCTGCGGCACCTTCATTCAGTTTCTTCGTGGCGGCACCGCTGAGTTGTTCAAGCTTCGTCGTTTTTGCGAGCTTGTCCGCTCCCTTTGTACCCACTATGCTCATGGCAACGTTAGCGGTTAGGTAGGAAAAGTAGTGGCCTCTGCTTTTTGCATCGCCATTTATAACCTGTTCGTTCCAGGAGTCTTTAATTTCGTTACCGATGGTTTTAGCTACGCCTTTTGGATCATCCCAAACGGCTTGTGCGCCTTCTCCAATGCTTTGTAACGTTCCTTTTGGGTCTTCTACCATATGTACGAGATCATTCCACGTATCGACAACGGCATCTGTCGCTCCGCCAGCGACGCCATCCCAGCTTCGTTTTGTGACGTCTAGCGCGGTTTTTGTTCCTTGCTTGATGTTTTCAGCGCCAACTTTCCAGCTTTCTTTGGACACTTCGATGGCAAGCTTTGTGCTCACTTTCGCTTTTGCAAGCCCAGCTGCTGCTTGGGATTGGACATCTGCCCACGTTTCGTGAGCTGTGTGCTTCAGTTCCTTTACGCCGTCTGAAACAGCTTGTACGCCGGTGTTCCACCCTGTTTTTGTCGCGGTCCAAGCAGCTTCTGCTCCGTGGGTGACTTGGTCAACGCCTGCGTGAAAACCATCCGTTGTCTTATCCCATGCATGTTCAATGCCACTTGTGACGCTTCCCCAAGCCGCACCCCAAAATCCTTTTTCTTCTTTCTTCTTGGCATGTGGGTTTTCGCATACTTCAAGCGTGAAGCTTTCTTGCGCTTGAATGTTCTTTTGATTTTCGTAGGCTTTTCGCTCGGCTTCTTTGGCTTCCACATACGAAACGGCGCGGCTGTTAGCTTCTCCCTGCATGCCATACACTGGGCTTGCTTTATAGGCATCAAGGTCAAAGTAAAGAGGCGTCGCGTTTCCTGCTTGGCTTGTGGAACTTGTGACGGCTTGAATGTTTTGGGTGACCATATTATAGAAGAATGACAGCCCTTGGTATTCTTGAACGAGATCCGCGTCTAGCTGATTCACGGCTTGGAGCGTATCCTTTCGCTCTTGTTCCGCTTCTTCTAGGTACTGATTGTACTTAGCACTTGAAAAGACGTTGAGCGGTAGGATATGGTCAATCGTATAGAAAATATCCTGCAGAGCGTTTTGCTGCTGGATGATCATTTGCTTAGCTTGCATGTTTCCTTGATGAACGTTTTGGTCTAGAAACGCTTCCGCTACAAATGTACTTCCTTCAAGCTCTGAAGTTCCCATTTTCGCTTCAATGGTTTCAAAAAAAGCTCGGTTTGTTTCAATTAAGTTCAGCCACTGATTAGCAATCTCTGCGTGGCTTTGATAAAAAGCTTTAATATTGTCTGCGCCTTTTCCTTGAAGGTCCTCATCTAAAGCGGCGATTCGCTTAAACGCTTGTTGTAATACTAGTAGTTGCTTTTCCATTTCGTTATATGAACTGATGCGCTCTTTTGCTGTCTCTAGCAGCGCGCTCGCATCATATACAGCGTTTTGCACTCCAAAAAGCTCCTCTCTATTATATACGTTTTCTATCTATCTTTCATCTCACGTCCTAGCTGCGCGCTATCATCTCATCCTGCTCTTTTAGCTGTTTGAGGTTGCTTTCCGTATCCTCTATTTGCTTAGTGAGAAGCTGAATATAATTCGTCATAAGCTGCTGGATTTCCATCTCTTGGTTTTTCATCATCTCCGTAATTTGCAAACGATTGTCTCCAACGCTCTTCATTTCCTTTACGACGATGTCATCTTTCGCTACCTTTAACGCGTTTAGCTCATTCATGACCGATTCATAGTTTAATTTAATGGTGTTTCCCATGCTTACAGCCTCCCTCTGATGTGACTAATCTTTCGATGCAGCTCCTCCGCTGCTTCTTCTCCTTTATGTACAAGCGAACTTGCTTCCGTTGCCACGAAGCTCAGCCCATTTAATAAAAGCTGTTGACTTTCAAGCTTCACAATTGCCGATTCAATATCCGATAAGTAGTCTTCATACTCATCGTGTAAAATTCGCTTCAGCTCTTCTTTGGCGTTTTCACGCTGTTCATCAAATCGAATCGACCGCTTTCCTTTCCATCCTTCTCCAAGCTCTGGATTGGTTACTAAGCTCATATCGTTCATGGAGAGCGCTCTCTCTGACGTCACTTGTTGCTTGGCAGACTCCAACAGCCGAATTTTTTCATTCACTTCCGCTGCTTGATGAGAAATCGTACTTGATAGCCCAGCAATAATCTTTGCGTAATCCACTGACCGCACCTCCGCACAGTATTTTTCCATATTTTATAGTATAAAATAACGAATAATGGTTCTGAATAGGAAGAACCTCTCTTTTTCTACTAATATTTGTGAGGAAAATGGAATAAAATAGATAAAAGACCTATGTATATGTAAGATAAAACCATCTGAACCTCTATTTCACTACACATAAAAAAGACTGCCTTTTACTAGGCAGCCTCGTAGACAAATAGGAATTAGAAGATTGGAAGATCATCTTCTGTAGATGACTGGTAACCGTCACCAACGATCCATATTTGTTGGTTATCTGGTGAAGAGTTTTTCGTGTATAAAACATTCTTTGGTGAAAGAACCGTGCCTGCTGTACCAGCTTTAATGATATTTGAGCTTGTCCCTAAAGTTGGTGAATACTGATAGTATGCTGTGTCTGTATCAATTTCAAAATGCAGGTGAGCACCCGTTGAGTATTTACCTGTGTTTCCGTAAATTCCTAACGTTGTATCCTTTGTAACGCTTTGTCCTTTGGATACTTTAATCGAAGCTAAGTGATTATAACGAATCACAACATCTTTCGTCGTTTTTGTACCGTGAATATATGCTTGCGAATATTTCACGATAACCGTATTACCTAAAATGTTGTCATATCCTGTTGCTAAAACAGTTCCTTTTCCACTTCCCCAAACCGTACGATCAGTGGTCGCTGATACTAAATCCCAACCATAATGCTTAAATCCAAATTTTTGATAGTAGTTCGTATTTAAGTATCCAGCGGTAATTCTTGCATTATTAATCGGTTGGATTAGCTTTTGTGAAGCTGCTTCAGCAAAGGTTGGGACCGCAATTCCCATCGCAAAAATAAACAATGTGACTAAACTTAAGATTTTTTTCATAGATTACTAGATTCCTCCTTTTATCCTTATATTAACAGATAAAAAGGAATAATTGTTATATTTTACAATTATTTAACAAAATAAACAAAAGAAAAAAGCAGTGCTTATAATAGCACCGCCCCTCTTCTAGTAGTCATCTATTATGCCCAAAGCTTAAAAATCTTCCCTCTCTTCACCGCTTCTGGCTCCTCCATCGCAAGAGCCATTCCTTCAATGACTGCTTCCGCGTTTTCCATAAACGTATAGAGCTGGCCTGTTCCGTACTGATCGGAAATAACGTCGTAGGCTTTTGAAAGAGAATAATCCCAATACGTTCGCTCGTCTACGCCTGATGCGATAACGTGAGCGAGTCTGTGCTTGATAAAGGTTGAAGCAGATTTGCGCGCTTGCTTTCCGTTAAGTCCAAGAATACTTCCAGCGCTAAGCTGCGTTACAAAGCCTTTTTTCACAAGGTCGTAGAGTTTATCTGGGTGTTGTTGAAAGACTGGATGACGTTCAGGTGCTTGTAAGATTGGTACAATTCCTTGAAGCTGCAGGTCGTAGAGTAAGCTGTCGAGATTCGCTGGTAGCGTATGATAAGGTAGGGACATTAGTAGATATTTGTCCGTATGGTTCAGTGTAAGAAGCTTTTGTTTTTCATAGTGTTTAAGTAGCTGAGGCGAGGCAGGTACGAGCTGTCCTGGCAAAACGCGAAGTGGAATAAGCGCTTCTTCTAACCAATCGTTGGCGGCGCTCGCATACAAAATAAGCTCATGGCGCGTCACGTCGGACTCTTCCCAAAACAGCGGAGTGGCGACGACGGAGTGAACGCCTTTTTTCACAAGCGAACGCGCCATATTCGTAAACGTCTGCACATCTCTTGGTCCATTATCAATGTTCGGCAAAATAAAGGTTTGAAGATCAATCATTGAACAATGCCCTCCTCCACAAATTGTCTATCTTTATCATACGATGTTTCACGGAGATTCTCTATGGAATTCGCTCGACAACTTATCCAACAATCATTCGTACAATTACAAGAAATACGAAAAGTCCTAACAAAATCCACCAAATTCGCTTATTAATCGCTTTAAAGAAACAAATATAGCTGAAAACAGGCTCAACCCTCTCTTTAAAAGAGGTTCAACATAAAAAGACAAAAGCTGTAACGAATGAGAAAACACTACATTAATGTCCGAAACGGTGAGTCCTGCTGACTATATTTCTATCTTGTTTCACAGCTCTTAGCTTCCTTACCCAAAAAAGAGCGCTCCGAGTATAAGGAAGGCTGTGCCAAAGATTATAACCCAAATAATTTGGTCGTTGCATTTTTTATAAAACCTTGAATACAAAATCATAAAAATGAGGCCAATCCACCATGAACCCGTAAATAACGAACTATAAATTAGAACTAAGATTGCTATAATAATGGAACCTGAAAAGATGAAATCAAAAACAACACTCAACTTCGACTCTTTTCTTTTTTGCTCTGCCTGCATAGAAACCCTCCATTTTTTCGTATCTTCATATATTTTACATATTGTAGAAACGCCTGCATAGAACGAATTGACACTCAGGAAATTAGACCTAAACAAAAAGAATGGCAAGAAGCCATTCTTTTCCTTCCTATTGTAATGCTGTGTATCTCTCCACTCCGGTCGTGACCGCTTCAAGCATTCCTTCTAAATACATGGGATCAGACAGCTTTTGATCTTCTTCTGGATTGGTCATACACCCCATTTCAAGAAGTACAACCGGCACCGTAGACCAGTTAAAGCCCGTTAAGTCACTGCGGTAGCGAATGCCGTTTACTTTCATACCACTTTGCTTTTTCACTTCACTTACAATGAGAGTTGCTGCGCTTTCACTTTGTTTGGAGATTGCTTGCTCTTTGCTTGGAACGAGAACCCCAAAGCCGCTAACGTTTGGATTCTCGGCTCCGTCTGCGTGAAGCCGAATCACAAGGTCTGCTTTCTTTTCATTTGCCATTTCTGCTCGCTCTTTGTTGCTGATATCAACGTCATGAGTAGAACGTGTAAGATACACCTCAAACCCTTTTTCTGTTAGAAGCTCTTCAAGCAAAAAAGCCGCTTCTAAATTCAGCACATACTCAGGCTTTCCTGTGGCAACGCCTGTTGTTCCGCCCGTGACCTTCATTTTCGTTTCGCTCGAACGAGGCGACACGCGCTCATGTGTTATATTGGCTTGCGCTTGATGGCCGGGGTCTAAATAAACAATAAACGACTTTTGGGGTTCTTCCGTTTTAGCTTCCGCTAGTGAAAATGATTTCGCTTTTAATACCTTAACTGGAATGGTTTCATACGTTCCTTCCATAAGCTCATTATCGCTTTCTCTATCCACTCCCAGCATGAATGCCCAAACGAGGCAGACAAGCGCAACCAGCAGTAGTAAATACCAACCTTTCATTACCTACGTTCCTCTTCTTTCTTTAAAAGCGCAACGTTATACTCTTCCGTTTTACTGAGCTTAATGTTGTTTGAAGAAGCGGGATAGTACCAGGACTTTGCGTTAAAATAGTTTTGCAAGTAATCTGTTTCGAATACGTAGCCGTAACGCGCATAGATTTCGTTTCGCGCAATATACAACTCATGCTTACTAAGTCCTGCCACCTCAGAAGCTGACAGCTCACGACGGTCGCTATCTGTGATAACATACTCGGAATTACTGACAGGTGGTGGTGTTGCAACCACATCATCATAGTACACATACTCGTCATCAAAGAGAATCAGGTTATCTTTTGTCTCGCCGATTAAAATAGGGATGGAATATCCACACGAACCTGAATAATCGACCAGCATAGAAGGATCCATAGCGTAAGGGTAAGCCCCTAAGCACTCAGTTCCTACGCTAATATATAAAGACGCGTCCAAACGTGTTGCCAATTCACTGCTGACATGATACACGTCTTTTCCCCATGCTTTTAATACGCTCATTTCCCCCTTATCGTAAAGCGTAAAAAAGCGGTTCGCTAACGGCGTTCCAAGGCGATCTGCGCTTATATAAAGGGTGCCATTTACTTTATCGTGCTCAATCTCCCAGCTATCAACGGAAAACGCTCCGCTGCTTCCTTTTACAGAAACGTTCGCAAGCTTCTTTTTATAGTCATTCACGATATTCGTTGGTTTCGGAGCTGTCGGCGCTGCCTTTGCTCTCGGTGCTATCTCTTCCCTAGGCATCTCTTCATTATCGGCTACTTCTTTTTCTGCTACAGTCGGTGCTTCAGCTGCCTGTTCAATTACGTGAGTCGTTGTTTCATTCGAATTCTGTTGGTTCGTCGTTACGTAATCATAGACGAAGTAACCGCCTCCTCCAAGCACAAGTAGAGTGGCCACCACACCCCATATCTTTAGCCAAGAGGTCGCTCCCTTTGACTCTCGAACTTCTTTGTCATTCCTTTGGCGTACTCCATTTACCATCGTTCCACAACTTGGACAAGCGACCGCATTTTCGGGTAGCTGCTTGCCACACTCTCTACAAAATGCTCCCATGCCTCATTCCCCTTTACTCATACATAATTTTCAAGGTGTGTCTCCCACTCACTGCACAACGGGTATATTGTCACCGTTTATATGTATGCGGAAGAGTTGAAATGCATTTCACTAACATCATTAATTAGCAATTTTTATTAAAGCAAAAAGAGCAGCGAATGCTGACATTCGCTGCTCTTCCACCTTTAGATTGAATAGCAGTACTAACCCTTTCTTCTTGTTTGCTTACTATGAGAGCTTCTTTACTTTCCTTCCCATCCATAAAAATGGCCTCAGCAGGAAATAGAGAAAATGAAGAGGTTTTGGTAATGGTAATGTTCTTGCATCCCAGCTTCGTGGATAAAATAACATCATTGCATAAAAAACCTTTTGCATATTAGATTTTAATGAGATTAAATAGCTAGGGTCATACGTAAATTCTTTTGAGATATGAATATAGAAATATGCTTTTTCCGCTAGCTTCCTTTGTCGCGAACCTTCTGTTGTTGCTTTTAGCTCCTTGTTAACTGATGTATTCAGCAGCTGAGAACTTAAAATCATTGCTTGCCCGACCAAGTGAGCATAACCTAATTTCTTCATTAATACCTTTACTTGTTGATAATCCAGCTTTTTTTGAAACACTTTATCCATATCTACTAGCCAGCGCAGACGGAACCAGCCGTGACGTGCCCCGTGAACCACAAGATGCAAAAACAAGTCTTCTTCACCTAAAAAAAAGACAGGCGAGCTTGTCAGAGCGCTGCGTCTTCTTCGCTGCCAAAGCTCGTCAAAAGACGGTTCTTTCACCGGCGGATTATGTAATCGCCAGTGAATTTCAATTTGAATTTTCTTTTGCGGGTGGACGTACTCAACGTGATGGCTTCTCCATTTCCTTTCATTTAAAATAGGGGCTGCTCCATCCTTTACGTAGCCAGAAGCTAAAAGCAGCGCATCTACTTTGTCTAAGTCTGTTTCCCGAACTAAAACGTCTAAGTCTTTTGACGTTCGAAGCGAAATATCCCCGTACAAGTGATGAGCAAGAGCTGGACCTTTTAAAAACAGCGTCTTGATTTCATTTTCAGCAAATAGCTTGCTTATCTGCTCCATTTCTCCGCTGAGCTGAAGCATCTTAAATGTATTTTTTGTGTACGTCTGCTGTAAGGCTTGGATAATTTCTAACGGAACGATTGTTTGGGGCATGTCCTTTAGTTTCAAATAAATGATGGGCTGACATCTATGGTGATGAACCAAATCTAAAAATAAGCGCCAGTCAATATTCTGAAGCTGGTCTATGTCTTTCAATTCATTCTTTGATTTTACTAGCTGGATTAAAAGCTTTAGCTCCTTAGATAAAACGGTTAAATCTAATTTAGAATGATTACTCATCATTTCTTTTATACCTGCCTTTATTTTTTAGGAAACTTCCTCTCAAACTTGTAATAAGTTAAAGAAATTCATGAAAATCACCTAAAGGAAGCTTCTTTTTTTTGAAAATAACTAAATCCACATGTTTTTTTAATTCCTCCAGCTGCGTAAGCTCCATGTGAATGATTTCATTTTTTACGCTACTAATGCTTTCTCTTTCTTTATACGTATCTCTCCACCCAATAAGAGATACAGGAGAAACCCCAAGACCAGCAGCTAGCTTTTGCACAATATCAATTGTTGGATTATCACAAATATTACGTTCTAAATTACTTAAATACGATTTCGTGATTTTAGAGCGTTCTGCAAGCTGTGTAAGCGATATGTGCTTTTGCGTTCTTATTTCTTTAACACGGGAACCAATCATGACATTTTCGCACTCTCCTTACAAAATTTATGGTGATTAAAACAGCTCTCACTTATACCAGTTCTAGCTGACCTTTTAACAGCTCCCTAAACGTACCGGCTGGCTGAGCAGCAAGCTGCTGAAACGTGCCTCTTTGCGTAATCTCTCCTTTTTCTAACACAACAATTTGGTCAGCAGCTTCTATCGTTGACAAGCGATGAGCAATAACGATAATTGTCATTTCGCCTTTTAAACGCTCAAGTGATTCTTTAATTTTGTTTTCATTGTTTGTATCCAATGCGCTTGTTGCTTCGTCTAGAATAAGTACAGATGGCTCTTTTAAAATAGCTCTTGCCAAAACGAGGCGCTGACGCTCTCCGCCCGATAACTTTGTTCCTCGGTCTCCAATGACCGTATCGAGCCCTTGCGGCAATTCCTTCACAAACTGTTCTGCCTCAGCGAATTTAAGCGCTTTCCATAATTCATTTTCGCTTGCTTCAGGCTTCACCATCAGTAAATTCTCCCTTACGCTCCCATGAAACAAAAAGGGATCTTGAGGCACGTAGCTAATGGACTGCCTTAGCGACAAAACGACGTTTCCTTTTAGTTCATTCTTATTTACCAAGACGCTTCCTCTTTCAGGTGAATTCAACCCCATTAACACGTCGATAAGCGTACTTTTTCCAGCTCCCGATGGACCTACAATAGCCGTCATTTGCCTAGCAGGAATGGTAAGGTTAATTCCTTTTAGCACATAGCTTTCACTTTCTTGTTTGTAACGGAAATATACATCTTTGCATTCTATCTCTCGCTGATTACTAGAACGATTTGCGGCTGCTTCGGTCGTTTCTTTCGTAAATTCCCGACTTTTTTTACAGTCTTCCATTAGTTCCAGAAGAGATTGGCAAGCAGGAATGGTTGCGGCTATTTGCTCAACGTTTGACTGAATAGCAGTAAATCTTGGCCACAAGCGGGAAAAGATAAGAATGATGAGTAACAGCTGCTCTTGTTGAGCTTGAAGAAATTCTAAGGAAACAAAGATAAATACGGCAATCAAAAATGCAGACGTCACTTTATACACAAGCTTGGAACTTGATTTCAATCGAATATATTCTAGCTGTTCGTCACTCATTTTAAGCGTTAAGGACTGCAGCCAGTTAACATGTGACTCTTCTAATGCGTTGCTTTTTATATCTTTCATTCCATTTAGCTGATCCGTTATGCCTGCCATGTATTCTTCTCCAAGCTTAGAGGTTCTATGACCTAAGTATTTTGATCTCTTTACGAACCTTCTGGAGAAATACCCCAAAATAACGCCCAATAGCAAAATGACAACCGTCAAGTTTACGGATAGCCATAAGGCGATAGCAACTTGGATAAGCATAAACGTCACGTTTGAAATAAATTGAAGAAAAAAATTGATTCCGCCTATCACACGAGCTAGCTCAGCGGTTAATAGATTCGTAAGATCTGATTTTCTTTTTCGTAGAAAGAGTCCCCATTCAGAAGCAAGGAGCGAGCTGTAAACCTCCAATCTTAAATGCCGGCTAAACCTTTCTCGAATTCTTACATCTCGAATCGATAGGCTTCTTTGCAGCACGTTTTGTCCAACAATCAGTAACAGATAAAGGCCTAACGCAAAAGGTAGATAGAGACTGTGAGGAACGTTATGAAACAGATTGAAAAATGGGAGTAGCTTGTCTGAACCAACACTCGCGTCAATAATTCCTCCGATGCTCAGCAAGGGAATGATAAGTAAAATGCCAACTCCTTCAAGCAAGCTGACAATCACCATTCCAAATAGGTTAAAATAAAGAATCTTCCCAGAAAATTGGTGTAATCTTTTTACGTAATATAGTAGTGGTGCCAAGTTCTGTCCTCCTAGACTAACCCATAGCCGTATATGATGCTTTAGGTTTTGCTGTGAGTGATTGTCGTTTTTTTATTGTTCATCCTCTTAGAAAACTTCCCGACCACGGTAAACTGCTCTTTTCCTTCCGAACCGGTTACGTATACAGATCCGCTTCTCAGCCACGCATGCGCAATGAGTTTTCCCTGTTTATCCTTTCCGGTTCCAAGGTAAAGCGTGCTTTCAATCTGGCGTCTTTCTAGCATCTTCATACCGGCTACCGCTTTTACTAGACATTGGCTTTCCCAAAATGTATAGTGACTCATTCGATGGATTGCCTTTGAAATATTTTGCAACACAACATAATCGGATGTGCTTTCGGAAAAGCTTGTTTCCGTCATAGGCTCACCTAGAGTAGGAGCAACTCTTGAAAACGGAAGCGCTTTAAAAATCCTTCCATAGCCTAAGTAATACAAGGCTTCCAGCAATAGTATCTTTTCACTTGTTTCTAAGCATAAAAAATTTCTCATTTTTTTTATTAGTTTCATACCAGCTACTCCTCTCCCTTTACTATTAAATGAAGAGAAGCATTTACTTTTGAGTCGTTACTTGAACTAGCTTTTCCTCATACATATGCTCTAAAAATGACAGAACCTCTTCTTCACACTGCTCTTTGCTCACATCGTATTTCGTCATAATCTTCGTAACTACTTCACTCACAGCGATTGGCGCAGCAATAAGCTCCCACATCTCGCCTCCAGTTGTTCCTAAGTTGTAGTACTTCCCGTTTTCAATATTGAGCATGACTTTTTCATTACCCATATCACTGACTATATTTCCTTCTCGTTGTGTCACAAGATGATTCATTGAAAGTTGTTTTACTCTAGTCATCCTAATCCTCCTTCTTTCATGCTATCGACTACTTTGGCTACCAATTCGTATGGTGTAAACCTTGAAACAGGCCGGATTAACTGAAACGCTGGAACACTCTTTAAAATAGTTGAAGAACACTCGAAATGCCATTTCTTTAACCCTAACCTTTGGACAAGCGAGCCACGAAACGTATGATGATGCAAAATCCGAAATCCTTCTAATCCATCAGCTTTTCGAACCTCCACAGAATCTGGAGTGCCTTTCACGAGTTCGAATATTCCTGCCAGTGGAAGAGAATCATTGTAAAAGCTGTCTTTCACCGGTATCGAATATTTTGTTTCTCGTTCAAATAAAGGCTCGTATCTTCCTGTATCCATTCCAAAGTTAGCTAAGCTTTCTTCCCACAGCTTTTGCTGGGGGTAAGTTGGTTGGATAATGGGAACATTGTCTTGTGAAAACGTGACAGGAATGACGTCATCACTTATAAGCTTATAGCCTTCTTGAATAAAAGCCGAAGCTAACGTAGATTTACCGGCACCAGAGTTTCCTACAATCGCATATGCTTTTCCGTCCACAGCTACCGCGCTCCCGTGTAGAGGGAGTATGCGCTTTTGCATGAGAAGTACCCCCATGCAGGTGCCTAGGATGTAAAGTCTTACTCGATCTTTGTCAAATTCTTTTAGAGGTACTACGATAATTTCGCTGCCGTTTCGTATTGAAAAAAGCGCTGTATTCGGAACTTCAAACGCAACTTCATCTTGGTGTACGGTGAAGCCTTTTTCTTGATTTAAAAGAACTTTAGTTTCTGTGAAGTCTGCTAGTTTAATTGAAACATCTATAGTATCACCTGGAAGATCAAGAGAGTTTAATTCTGGAAGCGGCAGCTCACTCGAAATCGTAAGCCCAAAAGCACTATAAGCATAATCATTTTGTATCCTAACCATTCACTTCACTCCAGATGTCATCAATTTTTTTGAAAACCCTTATACATCTTTACTTGTATAAGGGCAGTCGTTTCCACTCACTACTTGAGATTAACTATAATGAATTGTTTCATCAGGGTCAGGCTGTACCGCGTCAGGTGTGCTTAATCCAGGTCCAGCCATTGTCATGTTCACATCAAGTACTTCTAATACCGGTTTCTCCCATTCTCTTTTCATCGTATCACCTCCCTTCAAGTCAGCCTTTTCATGAATCGATAGAGAATCAAACTGCGCATGAGCACTCTGAAATCATGATGGAATACATGTTCAGGCCGCGGGTTATCTCTTAGATTTTCCATAGCGGATTTAATCACGGTCATATCTACGTATTCTGACATGAAGTCTGCTTTCGTCACTAATTCCATTTCATTCATAAAGAGACTCCAATCCGACGTCATCCGCTGAATTCCGTCTGCTCCTTGTAGACCTCTTGTCCTTTGATTTAGCCTGATATCATCTGGAAGAAAGCCTTTGGTTACTCTTCTTATAAGCGAACGGCCTTGGCCATTTTGAACAAACTGGTTTTCAGGTACGGATAAGCAAAATCGAACAACTCTTAAGTCATTTGTGGGATCCCGGTCCCATAGGGGATGGTGTAAAGAGAGCTTAGTCGTATACGTTCCGTTTATGCTCCAGTAGTACGGCTCTGCAAATTGAATTCTTTTAATTTCATATGCGCTTTTATCCAACAGCCCGCTTGTATTTACTCCGTGCTGTTCCAGCTTGTCGTATACGCGAAACTTCTGCGCAAAGTCTGGATTAATAAACGGAGGAAAAGGTGGTGGACTCTTCTTTGAAAGCAGCGAATGCACTTTCGGGAACGCCTTCTTTGCTACAACAGGGAAAACGCGCGATTTTTTGACGCCTAACTGTCGACTGTACAAATGGACTTCACGCAGAAAGCTACCTAGGTTGGCACGCTTTAACAGCTTTGCTTGATAGTCGAGAGCCGGCCCCCACGATACCGTCCAGTTTCCTCTTTGACCATTTAGCAAGACGCCCATTCCTTGCTTGGCAGCTTGCTCATAAATTCCTTTTAGCCAAAAGCTATTTTCATAGAATTTGTACGGCGTCTCTACTATATCGAGCCATTCATCAATCTCAGAAAACGGACTTTTTTCTTCAAAGTTGAAGTAGTTATCTTCTATGTTCCCTACGTACTGAACCGTCGATTGAATAAGAGGTTTTTCATTGGCTACTCTGCTTTTAGGTGACCAATCCTGAAAGCCATCTATCGGCACGTAGCTAAACGTATGTAATTTTTTATTTTCTTTAGAAAGAGTTCGGGAAGCAAAGCTTGCTACTGAACCCGAATCTAACCCTCCGCTCAAATGAGCGCCAACTTTTTTTCGCGTTCGCAGTTTGGAATTCACGGCTTGTTGAAACACTTCGTAAAAAGCTTCTTCATACTCTTCATTCGACTTTAAACCCAATGGCTCTTGCCTACTGAGCGTGCAGTACCTCTTAAGCTGAAACGTATTACCACGCACCGTAATGGAATGAGACGGAGGCACTTGCTGAATGGCTTTGTAAACAGTTGACGATGCATCCGTCGATTCAAACGTAATGGGGATGGCTAAAAACTCGGCAAGCCATTCTTCATTTATCTCTTTTTTTACATATGGTAGAGAAAATAGCGGATTCATGGCTGTACAAAATGAGAATCTTCTGTCATCTTTATAGAAATAAAGAGTTCGGTTACCAGAAAAATCTCTGGCAGCAAACATCTTCTGCTTTCGCTCATCCCAAATGACAAAAGCGAAATCACCGACTAGAAACTTTGGCGCTTCTTCTTCCCACTTCTCATACGCCAGTAAAATTAATTCACTATCCGTTATCGCACTCTGTGTATCATGAACGTGTAGCTTCCTAAACAGCTCTTCACGATTATCAATAATTGCATCTGCCGTGATGGCAAGCTGCTTTTCATAGTCATAATAAGGCAGCTGTTCACCCACGGACTCCGGTGTAATCCATTGTGTATGACTGATGAGCGCCACGTTGTCTTTCTTCCATGACCGTGTGTCATCTGCCTGATATTGTGATAAGCACTCCAGGAGACTCATCATATTCTCTTGGGATACCGGATCATTGTTCCTATGATAAATTCCAGCTATGGCACTCATTCTTTCTCCTCTCACGACATAAGATATAGGTCTTGTTCTTAATTGAGAACTAAAATTTACATTTAACCGCTTATTTGTTCTTAATTAAGTACATAATAGCAAATTTATTCCTATTATGACTAGTCATAACTTAGCTTTTCAGGATTAACTGCCAAAAACAATACTTTTATACTAGATAATACGAATCGAAAAAGAGAAGATATATGTATTTATTACCTGTTTAGGTGTGGGGAAAAGTAAATGATATGATGAAGGTTACGGTTTTAAAACAATAGAAACACATGTAAAAAAGCATTAGTCATAATTCGACCAATGCTTTTATGACTAGTTCGCTATTGAGAACACATGGAGCCACATAGTCCCATATAACAAACCAGCTTGGCTATGTGCCTCACTTTTTTAAAATACACCTAAAAACTTCTGTGTTTTCATTCGCTCAGGTCGTTCGCGATAGACCCCATCTCCATTTGCAATGGCTTCTGCATTCTCTCTAAGCATAAACTCTTTTGCGTTTCCAAATTCTTTTTTTACCACTTCGTATGCATCTTGAAGTGAACTTTTCTCATAGCTTTTAGCATCTGCTCCCGTTGCCACTAAGTGAACACAGCCATGCTCTAAAAACTGAAGTGCAGCTTTCTTCGCTTTGCGTCCATTTTTTCCAGTTAAGCTTTGAGCGGATACTTGTACAATCGCACCATTTTTCACCAGCTGATAAAGCTTTTGTGGATACTTTAAAATGAACTGAGAGCACTCAGGCTCGCTGATTACCGGCACAAGCTCTTTTAGCTGCAGCTCGTAGGCAATGGTTTCAAAGTCTTCTCCACCCTTATCAAAAGGCATATGAACAAAGAGATATTTCCCTTTTTCACTTAGCGTCAAATATTCTTGAGAACTGGAGCGTAAAAGGTGCGCTGTTGCTAAAATGCGTTGACCAGGAAGAATCGTAAGAGGTAAATAGGATGATTGTAGCTTTCTATTTGCTTCTTCTACAGATGTAAGAATTTGATGTTTATGCGTCCCCTGCATACTACCGTTAAAGTACGGAGTTGCTATGACGGTCTTTACGCCTTGATCTACTAACTTTTGCGCCATTTGTAAAAACTCACGCTCATCTTTTGGCCCGCTGCCAAATTGAGGTAGAATGTTTGTATAAACGTCTATCATATGTCTACTCCTTACTAATTCATTATCTATATTATTATAATCTACTTAATAGGTATTTTCACACATAGTATCCGACACGCATCGACATATGTGTTTTTTTGGTAGTAAAAAAGATGGATTAATACGCGAAATGTGCTAAAAAGGACTCGAAAGGCCTTAATTTTTTCATATACCTGCCGATATAATTAGATTACAAAGTAAAAAAGCGTTCACAATGAACGCTTTTTTTACTCTGCTGCCCAATATTCAATTACCGCTTCCGCCCAAGCTTTGTTCCCTTTTTCATTTGGAGCATTTTTGTCTTCGGTTAAGTACGTTAATAACTCTTCTGAACTCGCTTTTGGCCACTTTTCCCAATGATTGATATACTCATAGCCATGTTCATCTGCAAAAGCTTGCAGCTGCTCTGCTTCTTTCGGGTAGTTAATGGCATTATAGATTGGATGAGAAGGTTGAATAATTGTAACTACGCCGTCTACTTGTTCTTCTACGTGTTTCATAATAATAGACAAGTTATCTAGCGTATTTGTAATGCCAACTACTCCATTATCGTTGGCTAGAAAAGGTTCAAAGATTAGCACATCAGGCTGTGCTGCAATAATCTTTTTGTATGATTGATTCTTCACAAACTGTAACGTGGTCGATTGATCATATTCCTGTACTTCTACCGTCACTAAATCTGATCCATATGTATTCGTTAATTCTTCTTCTACTATAGCAGGCCAAGCATCACTTTCTTTTGATGTATCTTGAGAACCAGCAATAACAATTTTCAAAGGTTCTCCTGTTTCTTCAGCATTTTGCATCTTTGTTACAATCGCTTCTGGTAAATTTTTTACGTTCCACTCTTTTGCTTCGCTATTTTGAACGGCTACTCTCGTTGGAGAGGCTACGCCCTGTGCGGCAACTTTCTCATTCCAGTACATTTTTCCTACAACAAGAGAAATAACTAAAATAAGAAACGCAATGATGTTAACTGCAATTTTCATTTTCTATCTCCTTTACTAGTGGCTTTCCTTTTTTCTGTTATTATAATATAATTTGAGAGTAATTGAATAAAAATGAGTAAATTTGTCATTTTTTTAATCTTTTTGTCTTGATTCTTAAGGATTAAAGTGAACTTATGTATTTATTATCAAATTTATAAAGAAAGAGAGATTAATATGGAAGAACAGCGTAGAAAAAGAAAGAAGAAGAAAAAAACAGGATTTAAAATTGTTTTAAGCATTTTACTAGTTTTAATTATTGGTATCGGTACCTATTTAGGAGTGCTGTATAGCTCTGTTCAAAGTACGTTTAACCAAACGCATGACCCTTTATCGCGAAGCGTATCTGAAAAGCGTTCGGATAAAGTTAACTTTAATGAAAAAGATCCTATTTCCATCCTACTATTAGGTGTAGATGCACGCGGCAATGATCGTGGCCGCTCAGATAGTCTTATTTTAATTACCGTAAACCCACAGGATAAATCGATGAAAATGGTAAGTATTCCTCGTGATACGCGTACTGAAATTATCGGCAAAGGAACACAGGACAAGATTAACCATTCCTACGCGTTTGGCGGCGTGGATATGGCTGTGAAAACGGTTGAAAACTTCTTAGACGTACCGATTGATTATTATGTACAAGTAAACATGGAAAGCTTTAAAGACATTGTAGACGCGGTTGGTGGAGTTACGGTGAATAACTCCCTTGCGTTTAACTATGATGGCTATAACTTCTCAAAAGGACAAATTTCGTTAAATGGCGAAGAGGCATTAGCTTACTCTCGCATGCGTAAGAAAGATCCACGTGGTGACTTTGGTCGCCAAGAGCGCCAGCGCCAGATTATTCAAGCCGTTATTAACGAAGGTGCTAGCGTTAAATCTTTAACGAATTACGGTACAATTTTAGATGCAATTGGTGAAAACGTGAAAACAAACTTAACGTTTGATGATATGAAAGAGATTCAAGCTAACTACCGCGATGCACGCCATACGTTAGATCAGCTTGAAGTTGAGGGCAGCGGTGGCAAAGTGAACGGTGTCTATTACTACAACGTATCAGAAGAAAACCGACAACAGCTATCATCTACTTTAAGAGAACATTTAAATCTTAAATAATAGTAAAAAACCACTAGCTTCCATATGAAAACTAGTGGTTTTTGTTTACTTATTAAGCTGATCTGTTAGCACAATTTTTGTTAATCTATTGAGAAATTCTTTATAATATCCTGTTTCGTAATGAGAATAAGATAAGCCAAACGGATATTTAATATCTCCTATATAAGGAGTATCAGTCAAATCAATGACTTTCACTTGCGGCATAAGATGGATAAAATAATTATCAAGCTTTTCCCAAAACAAATTGTTTCGCTTGATCAAGTCTGGATCTGAGAATCTTTTTATATTTCTGCTTTCATCTAAATATACGTCAGTAAATCTACCTTTGTTAAGAATAATCTTTTCCTCTGGCAGTACTTCTTTCAATTTAACAACAAACTGTTGAACTGCTTTCTTCCAAATAGAAAAATAGCGTTCACTATCCTCATGCGTGATAACTTCTACGTTATTAACGGATTTTACATAATCGCTCTCTTCTAAAATATAGCTATTGCTTACGTATTGATCCTCACTAAGCTTAAATAGCGACTTGGATGCATCGGAATATAAATCAATAATCAAATAATCTACATTCGCTTGTTTGAGCTCTTCAAAAAATGTCTTCTCATGATCAATTTTTACATAGGTTAAATCTCGTTCATTTATTCCAGCCAAATTAAATTGATTTAAATCTACTGGTTGAGATACGAGGCTCACTACTGAAGAATGGAATTGAGTAAAGACACATTTAAACATTTCTTTATAGCCTGGATTAAAGTACTGAGTAGAATTAAACGCGTTTCTACTGAAGCAAGTACCCAACACTGCTACCTTAGCAGCATTATTATTGATTCTTAAAGCTTTAGATACATACAATGACAGCCTAGAAGCCCCATTAACAAATAGCTTTGCTTTATAAGCTGATTCACTTAACTCAAAATAAGGAAAAGCTCTTTTCACTTCGTTTGGAATATCAATATGTAAATCCGCTTGATGGAGATTTGCATCTTTTAGTCGAATAAAGAAATCCCATGTTTCATCCGGTCTTACATGATGGATAGATAGCAGCTTCTGCTTAGGTAGACGTACAGTTAACTGTTTGTCATTTAGTTCCATTTCATATACTTCTTCGTCGTGATATTCAAAATCCTTACCCACGCTGCATCTTCTCTTAATAACTAACTTTCCTTCACTAAGTGATGAAGAATGATTGAATCGAGCTTCTACTTGGAGTTCGATAAATGACTCTTCATCTATTAGATGGGTGGCAATCATTTTGTTCGGGATATCTGATACATACAGTGCTACATGCTGATTACCCGTAATAAACGGCTTTGCCTTAACAAACGTATTTTTCTGTATACTATGATAGCGAAAAGCTTTATTTTTATCTGTCTGTTCGACCTTTAACGGTATTAGAGCAAAGCGACCTTTTTCATGCTCATCCTGTAATTTAATAAAAAGATCCCAACATGCTTCTTTGTCATGATAGTTCGCTATTAAACGTTCTTTTATATTCAACTTAACTCTAGTCGTTTGCTCAAAATTTCCTTGCATTGCTGTCAATGTTTCAATATAGAACTGCGTATCCGTCTGTACTCTTCTTTTAAAACATAACTCTCCTGAATTGCTGTTCAGGTACTGATAGTCATTTCCATATAGCTCCATGTCAAACATCATTTGACCTTCAGCATACTCTAGATTCGTGACCTTAGCATGAACCTCTATCTCCCTTACTAAAAAAGCAAAGGTTTTATCTTGTGTAATATATGGTACTACTTTAAACGTACTGCCTTCTTTGTAAAAATGCTTAGCTTTATATCCAACCATTGCTGTTGCATCTACTACTACCTCTTCATGACCGACACACATATAGATAAGCCATTTTGCTTCCTTATCACCTTTATGTTGATTCAGTAGTTGGTCTACGTTAACCTCAATTCTAAAATGACTATCTTGAATTTCAGTAGAAGTTACAGTTTCTTCTTGTGAAAAATCAAAATCACGATGATTTTTTCTTTTTTTCAATAAAAAAGTTGGGTTCTGAGAATTTGTTTTAATCGTGATTAATACTTTGTTATTCACTTCGTTAATATCAATATTCTTTATATCTGCTCTCATAGTTTCAACCTTTATTTTTTTAATATTTTACTTCTTCATAAACGATACTAGATTTGTTTGGTTTGTTTTTACATCTACATATACTTTAATGAAGTAGTTAGTAGTCTGATAAAAATACAGCCCATCGGTTTCGTTTATAAAGACTGGTTTTCCATCTATTTTAGATAGAAACTCTTCGCTAGACTCATTGAAATTCCTTAAAAACACACTATTTACTTCGTTATCTTTTGCTACAAACTGAACATAATTATAATTCATTAGGAGTCCATCTGATGACTCTCTTTCACTAGTTAGGGAAAGCGGATAGTCTTTTTTCAATGTGTCTACGCTACCGCCTAAGTGACTTAACAGCATATCAAGCCCGACTTCGTATTTAGAAAAAATGTCGTTATTTAATGGAGCTAGTTTATCATCTTTAATAACATTTTTATTTTCATAGTATGGATAAAGTAGGTTCGCACTTACCCAAACTTCTTCTCCGCTACTATTCTTAACTTTAGCCCATTTAATATTATCGACAGAATCTGTTTTTTCTTCTAACACGTCAAACATGTCACCAAAAGATAGTAGTCCTAGCTGCGCACTATCTAGACTAGGATCCGAGCGTACAAAAGCCGTTTGCGTACCTACAACATATTTAGTTGGCTGAACAGGTTCTTTTTCCTTAGTTACAGGTACATTCTGTCCAGTATTGTTTGTATGACTTTGGCTTCCTATAAAGTTTTTCGTACTTTCAATCAGTGGATTCATAAAGGCATATGCACCAGCACCGAGCCCAATAATTAAAGCTGTAAATAATGCTGCTAGCAGCGGTTTCTTTTTTCTTCTTGCCTTTTTTCTTGGCATGCGAGTTTGTTCATCTGGTTGCTTTTCACCAAGTAAACCATGACCAAACTCCTTCATTTGCTGTTGGCGTAGTTCTTCTTTTTGCTCTTTCGTCATTTTATTATAGTCTTGTAAAAAATAATGATAGTTACGCGCAACATCCTGCACATCGCCATATTCTTTGACATGACCATAGTGAATCCACAGCGCTTTTGTACAAAACTCTTTAACCTGAGACAATGAATGACTAATAAAGAAAATGGTTTTGCCATTTTCCTTAAATTCATTCATTTTATCTAAGCATTTCTGAGTAAAGGTTTGATCTCCTACTGACAGTGCTTCATCAATTACCATGATATCGGGATCAATATTAACAGAAATAGCAAATCCTAATCTTGATTTCATTCCACTAGAATACGTTTTAACTGGTTGATTGATAAACTTACCAATCTCTGCGAACTCAATGACTTTTGGAATAATCTCTTGGATTTCCTTTTTGTTAAGCCCCATCATTAGCCCTTTTAGTTCAATGTTTTCAATCCCAGTCAGCTGGTTATTAAGCCCTGCTCCTATGGCAATTAAAGATGCACTGCCATCTATGTGGATTTTTCCGCTATTTGGCATCGTTACACCCGCTATTAAATTGGAAAGGGTACTTTTACCAGAACCATTAAGGCCAACAATCCCTACGATTTCGCCTTCTTCTACACCAAATGAAATATTATTTAAAGCATAATGGTACTCACCACTGCCGTTATTCCATAACAAATCCTTTATCTTATCTGCTGGTTTATTGTACATCTTATATTTTTTTGTTACGCCTTGAAACTCTACTTTATAACTCATATATAATTCACCTTTTATAAGTAATCAACAAATTGTTTTCGAAATTTCACGTGAATAACCGAGCCGAAGAACAGCAGTATAATAATAAATAGCCAGAACACAAGACTATAGCCCGACAAAATTCCGTTCCAATGTCCTTCTAATAACGATATGCGATATCCTTCAACTAAATAATAGAACGGATTAATAGCAAAGATATCCCTCAATAGCTCAGGCATATTATCACTAGGAATCCACAATATTGGCGTAATGTAAAACAACATACGTGTAGCTGTTTGAATTAATAAGTGAATATCTCTTACCATTGTAGATAAAGTTGATGTTACAAAGGATAGAGTGAGCAAGAAACAAAACGCAGATACTATATAATAGATTAAACTAATAATATTTATCGTGTGTATTCCTTGAACAGCAACAACGATAATCACCATAACAACTGTTAATATTAAATGTGTATATAATTGAGCTACAATTACATATGTTGGTACTACACTTAGAGGAAAGTTCATTTTTGACACAGTGTTTATTCTTGCATAGATAGAATTAGAACCTTGTAAGATAGCAGCACTCATAAAAAACCACGGTATCAGTCCGCAGATAAGCCATACAAAAAAAGGTGTTCCATTCACGTCTTGTCCCCCTCGGACACCTAGGCCAAAAACAATCCAATAAATTCCTACTTGAAGGAGAGGGTTTAAAATAATCCATAAACTACCCAGTAAATTACCAGCATATGTTTTCTTTAATTCATACCCTGATAATCTAGCAATCATATAAATGTTTTGTAATTGTTCTTGAATAATAACTTTAACTGATTTCATATCATAGTTCCTTTTATACTCATTAATTATTGTTTAACCTTAGGCTAGCAACCTAATTGTTTGAAACAACTTCTTTATACAGAGCTTTTCGAACAGAACTTTGCTTTGCAATCCTATCTTTTAGAACAATTTCATTCAAAGCTCTTAAAAAATGATGATAGTACGTTGATTCAAAGTGTAGGTTGAACAGCCCCCATGGATGTTGGCGATCTAATAGAAACTCGTTTCCTGTTAAATCAATAATTGTCACGTTAAAATGCTGCTTTATATAATCATCTAACTGCTCCCAGTATCTGTTTAGCTTTTCAACATTAATAGAATTTACCAGGGTTTGAAGTTTTCCGTTCTCATCTATATATTTATCGGCAAAACGTGATTTATGTAGAACCACTTTGCAATTCGGCAAATATTCTTTTAAAAAGGTAAACAATTGATTTATCGCGCAAGACCAAAGCTCCATATAATATTTAAAGTCATCTTCTATATGAATGAACGTGAAATTTGATAAATGCTTATAGTAACTCGTTTTCCATAGCTTCCAACGATTATTGGTTACAAACTGCTTCTCGATTTCAATACACCCGAACAACACATCTGCAAACAAATCGACAATTAAATAATCAGGCTTATTTGTTTGTAAGTTGGTCAGAAATGTTTTGTCTAAATCTGTTTTTACATTCCACCTATCCCACTCATTCAATCCATCAATTTCCTCAGGCTTATATTGTACTGGTTTTCCCATAAGACTAATAATAGAAGATTGATTTTGTAATGCAATACATTCATAGAGTTTTTTATAGTTTTTATTAAATTGGCTATTAAAATTATCTCTTGTTACACAAGAGCCTAGAACGGCTACTTTAACAGGGGAAGTTTCTTTTACCTTCACCTCTACTTTAAAGCCTTCACTGCATGCCCTTATATTTATTATATAATTGTGGTTTGAATACGTACTTACACTCTCAACAATACATATCACCTTTTGATTACTTAATGAATCTTGTAATTTCATAGTTACTACGTTAGATGCTTGATCCGATTGTATAATCGCAGAAAGAGGTACGCGAAATAGTAGTCGTTCTTTCTGTACAGTTAAAGGCGCATATTGATTGCCAACGAGATGCAGCAATACTTCTCCACTATAGCTTTCATTATTAAAGTTAAATACTAATTCAAGATTGTCTTTTAATAAATTTATACCGTTTAAAAAGACTATGTCTTGTTGCCCCTTTTTAATTTTAAAATCCCCTTTTCACTTGATAAATCCACCTTACTCTTATTAATAATAAACCAAAAAATGCACCATAAGAACCGATGTAAATATGGTGCACTTTTTGACTTCAAACGACTTTCACGCTGTTTTACGATGTTTTTTCTAAAATGACATTATAAATACGTTCACAGTTATGCTGGTCTTTATATTTAAAGATTCGCTTAGAATTTTTAATATAATGCTTATTTGTTTTAAATTCTTGGTCGATTGTCTTTAATACGTTTGAGATTAATTGGTCTTCATTAGACGCAATCATTCCTAAATCACGATACTCAATTTCTTTTACCGGTGCATGGTGATTGTTGTGTGGATCAAATTGATACATAATAACCGGCTTGTTCATATACAAGAAGTCACTTGAAACAGAAGAATAATCTGTTACTAGCAGCGCACTTTCTTTTAATAGCTCAGAAACAGTCGCCGTGCTTTTCACTAAAAACTCAATATTTGGATGTTCGAACACAAAGTTATCCATAAATTTTTGCATTTGGCTATGGATATAGAACTTCACAGGGATGTTATGCTTTTCAATCGCTTCTAAAAACTCTTTATTGCGAATTAAGTTATTGTACGCTTTAAAGTACTCTGATTTTAGGAAGCTATGTTTATTAATTTTAAATAAATGCCTTCTCCACGTTGGCATGATTAAAATTTGTTTCTTTACAGATAAGTTGTGTAAGTTATCAAATCTAGCTAATCCCGTTATTGCTACTTGTTCGTCACTGTAGCCCAATGTATTTTGAATAATTTTCTTTTCATATTCAGAGCTTGAAATAATTAAATCTTGGTTATATCGTTCCTTGTGTAAATAAGGTGAAATGTTGTGAATGATAACACCATGCTGCAAACAAATATTCTTTTTATTAGCAATTTGCTTACCAAACAATTTAATGAACTCTTTCTTAGCTCTTGGATATGAACATTCTTCAAATGTCCACGCGCTAATATAAGTGTCAGCTACCAACATATACAGTCGATGCTTAAAAGAAGAATGATAAATGACATTTCCATACTTCTCTACTTTGTGAAGATGCGGTGAATCTTCATTAATAACGTAGTACACCTTTTGATTAGGATGGTTCTCTCTACAGTGCTTAAAGAAGAAATAACCGTTATCTTCCGCTTGATCTTCACGCTCTCCTACAAGCCATACCTTTTTGTTAAACAAAAATAGTTTTACAATGCTCGCAAGCATAATTAAGAATATTTTATGGAATAAGGACTTTACTGAACGAGACATTTTTTTTGCTTTTCTTAAAGGTCTTGTAACTTTCCACGATAGCGAATCTTCTAAACTATGAGGATTTTTTTCAAAGTACTGTTCGTATTTATTGCTTTGTTGATACCAATGCCTCTTACTTCTTAACAACTTAATATAATGAGTTGCTTCTTCATCCAACTCTTTTTTCAATAAATTAAAGAATGGCAAATAGCCGCCTAAGTCATTTGCTTTTAGTTCTTCAGAATTAAATATCTTTAATAATTCTCTGACAGCACCATAGGCAATCGATTGTTCTTCTTCCATTAAATTATTCGTAAACGTATTTTTATCAATGAGGTACATTAAGTGTTGTAGCTCAATCATGCTAATGTCTTTGTACATATCTTGATTGTTAAGCTCTATAGACTGCTTAATTGTATAGCTGACATTCTTCACAGAGTCTTTAATATACTCTTCATTGAAGTCAAAATAATGGTGATACCTTACTCTGTTCGTGTACTTGAACTTTAACGGCACAAGATAGAGTTTAAACTGCAAGAATTCAATTGTTTTTGCATTAACATCATTAAGAAAACTAAAGCCTTTTTGCAACAGTAAATCTTTTTTAATTAACTTCATTGAAACGATACCATCGAACCCAAGCTCTACTACATGAGCTGAATTAGACAAATCTTTGTCAATATCAGCTGTCATATTTGCTGATGCAAAATCCAGCTGTTCTTTTTCACAAAGATCATACAGCGTATTATAAAAGCCATTGCCAATTTCATAGTTAAAATCAAAGAAATTAACATATGAACCTTTTAATGCTGCAAAATCCACCTTACCTTCTCGAACGATACGAACATTTTCTTCTTGAGCTGCTTTAGCGACTTCAATCGTTTCGATTTCGGTTTTCGTAGTTGTTTGGTCCATGATGATTAATTCTAGATTTTCATATCCAATATGCTGCTTCTTAAACAATTCCATAGCAGTACTAAAGTTTGCTATATTGTTATCCTGTAACAGTGCTACTATGCTTACCTTCATCTACATATCTCCTCTTAATTAATTTTTTCACTTTAAAGCCTCGATTGCGCAATATTTTTGTTATTTTCCATGAGAAGCTTTTACGAATTTTTGCTTCTTTTTTATATCTTGCTTGCAATTCAATTCCTTGCTTATACCACCAGCGACGAGAGATTAACATACTGTTATACTCTAATGCTTCGTCAATATAACCCTTACTAATTAGGCTTAAGAATGGCTCTTCTAATGCCATATATTTTTCAACGATGTTCTTGTCATAACCTACAATTACATCTTTCGCTAAATTAATTAAATGAAGTTTTGTATCACGGTCCAGCTTATTAAAGTCTGGATCACATATCTTCCATAGCAGTGAGCGCAATGCATTAATTTGGAAATAGCTATAGCTTTTCTCATCTAGCAAAGGCTTTACTAGCTTAGCAGCTTTTACATCATTTTCTACTGTGCTAACAATATCACGCTGCGTTAACGACAGGTTCTTTTCATCGTTACGAGCTCTGTACATATAAATAACCTTTGGAATGTAGCTAAACTGCTTAGCTTTTGTAAACAACTGCATGTCGTAGTATTTATCTTCGCCATTTTTCATACCTTCAATGAATGAAATACGATGTCTTTTAATAAAAGACGTTTTCACTAATTTTAAATATACGGCTGTTTTAACTTGTAAGAAAAACGGAGCTTGTTCGATGTTCACATTATAATATTGCTTGTGCAATAAGTAGTTTTTGAACGTAATATGTTCGTATTGTCTACCATCTTCATCATCAAAGCTAACCATTTTCCCCATGACAAAATCAGAATTTTTTTCCTTAGCCACACGATAAAGGTTTTCGTACGCATCTAATGGAATATAATCATCTGGATCTAAGAAGATTAAGTACTTACCCGTTGCTTTTTCAATTCCAATATTTCTTGGCTTACCAGGAGCACCCGTGTTTTCCTCTAAGTGAATAGCTTTAAAGTGTGGATACATTGCATCATATCGATCGATAATCTCCGCTGTATTATCCGTTGAACAATCATTAACCATTAAAACTTCTAGCTTTTCGTGCCCTATTGTTTGATTTAATAGAGAGTCCAAACATTCTTCTATATAGCTTTCGACGTTATAAATTGGTAAAATTACCGAAATTAATGGGTTTTTCATTCTTATTTCCTCCTTTTCAACTGTTGATAGAGCAACTCACTATGAGTAGTATCAGTAGGCTTTTGAATATACTTATCTAGCTTAGGTAGCTTATCTTGACTAATAATTGACATTGGTTGCTGCAAAAGTTGAATAACTTCTTTTTCATCCTTGACTCGTTCACCAAACAAGTCGTTCTTATGATCAATAGGTCCTTCATTATAGTGCTGCGAATAAAATTCACTATAATCAAATTGATAAAAAATGACCGGTTTCTCCATATACGCAAAATCAAACGAAACAGTCGAATAATCCGTAATTAAAAGAGAATGCCTTTTTAGTAGATTTTGAACCGTTTCTTCTCCCTGTTTCATCACTCGAATTCGTGGATGAAAATCTGGAAACTTCTTAATAAGTTTCTGCATTTGATAATGAGGGAAAAAGGTAACCGTATAGTTATATTTCTCAAGAATCTGATGAAATTCTTTGTTATTAAGTAAAGATGAATAGCGTTGCCAGTAGTCTGAGCTGAAAAGCTGCTCTTCTGTTTTAATCCAGCTTCTCCACGTTGGCATAACTAAAATCTCTTTGCCTGTGCCCGTATCCTGTAACGCATCCCAGCGAGGCAATCCTGTTTCAATGACCTGCTCCTGATCATATCCAAACTCTTCAACGATATGCTTTTTCTCAAATGATGAGGATACAACAAACTGACTGTAGTTCATTCGATTTTTGTGCAAAACGTGATTAACACGACTGACGCCAATGACGCCATGCTGGATAAATACCTTTTCGTTTTGCTGCCATTCAGGATAATATTTAACAATCTTTTTGTAAGCTTCTGTATACATATTTGATGTTTCCACATAGCTGTTAATGGTCTTTATACAAATTAAGAGATAAAGCGTATGTTGAAAGCTATTAAACTGTATCGTATTGCCTAATGACTCAATATGTTTATAATCACTGCATCGTTTATCAATCACGTAATAAGCATTTTTTTTCGGATCTCGATTTCGTATATAGCTAAATAAGTGGTATGAGTTATCTTGTGCCGTATCTTTTCGTTCGCCAATTAACCAAACGTTTCTTTTCTTTAACAACCGATGAAAAAGCTTATACGTACAAATAACAGAGAATGTATGAAAATCTCTTGCCTTTAAGAAGCTGAAATCATATCGTAAATTACTCTTCATCCGTTTAAAATAAAAGTTTATTTTTTTGATAGGTTTTATTTTCTCCAACGCAATCGTTAGCTCTTGTCCTTTTTCATATGAAGGAGTTACTTGGAGATTCCCCTGTAGAGTTGGCTTAGCAGAGTTTCTTAGCTGAGCAAGCACAACTTCGATAGGAGAATCTACAACAATTCCTTCTACCGTTATTCTTAGAAAAGCTTTCCACCTACCTGGAGGTAAAAGCTTTTCTAAATCGATGCTAACTGTCTCAAAGCCAGCTTCGTCATAGTTAATTTGATTACTCGAGAATAAATAGCTAATATCTGTTCGCAGCGTGTTTCGTAACAAAATTGTTTTACAATCATTAGTTGACTGAAAAACTAACTCTTTTTTTATTCCTTTTGTAGATAAACCATTAAAGAATGCATAGCCCCCTATGGTCAGGATAGTTCCATTTAGCTTTATAACTTCCGTACGATGCACTGCTTTCACTTTATTAACAAGAAGCGCCTGCTTATATACTGGAAAATCATAAATTAGCGCACTATAAACCGTTCCATTATCTACAACGAGTTTATCTGTAACATAATTTTTACAATACATAGATAGAAACTTAACAAATAATTCATAATCTTTTTGTATAATCAAATGTGCTAGTAACTTTATATTCACATGTGTATCCGTTACTTTATAAAGATTATGAGAAATCAAAGACATAAAATCATTACCAATATCTAATAGCTTGGGCCAGTCTTCTTCAGGGATACCAGAAACTTTGTTCAGTATTGAACGATAAAAGAAGGTATACTGCCGTTGTTCAATGAATGTTAGATTAGATAGGATGTTTAAGCTTTTATATAGCTCAGTAAGCTTACTTTGTACATGGACAAGCTGCTTAAAGAATGATAAATTTGCCCGTTTGGACAACGTTTGTTCGTCACTATTAACTCGATAGTGTAAAACATCTACATCCTTTACAACCGTATGATTCGAAACATGAAGTGCATGTTGCGTAAAGAGTAAGTCTTCTCCAATGGACAACGCTTCGTCAAACCTGATACCGTGCTTGTTTAAAAGCTCTGTTTTAAATAGTTTATTACTTGCTGAAGGAGTAAGATGTAGTTCTACATGCGTAGAAATATGTCTTACCAATGGAAGGTTTTTGGATAAAACTTTTTTCATATACCCTAAATGCCATGTGCGATATTCATTAAAGCATCTAAAATTCCCAATAATCGTATCAGCTCCATGTTTAACTGCAAAATGATATAGTTGCTCATAGGCATTCGGATATACATAATCATCAGCGTCTAAAAAGGTAATATACTCACCTTTAGCTTGTACGATTCCTATGTTACGAGCTGCACTGACACCTTGATTTTTTTGATTGATATAGGTGATGTGAGAGTATTGCTTAGCGTATTGTTGAGCTATTATACTGCTGTGGTCTGATGACCCGTCGTCAACAATAATAATTTCAATTTCTTTTAAAGACTGGTTAATGACCGAGTCAATGCATTGAGAAATATATTTTTCTTTATTATAGTTAACAAGCACAACGCTGACTTTACAATCTCTCAAACTAATCATTCCTATTCTAAAGCAAGATATTTTCAGCGTATTAGATTACGCTAATTTACGGTAAATCTCAATAAAGCTTTTCTTTTCTTCATTCCAGTTATATTTTTCACGCGCTTGGAAACAATTTTGCATCATTTGTTCCCTAACTTCTGGATGATCTAACAAATAGTTCACACCTTCAGCAATTGATTTTGGATCATGTGAATCAACACATACACCCACTTTTTCCGTTTCGACAACACGCTGAATTTCTGGGAAACTACAAGCAATAACCGGTACACCGCTCATCATATACTCAAACAGTTTATTAGATGAAGCTGAATAGTGGTTAAAGCAGATGTTATTTAACACTTGAAAACCAAGATAAGCATTTTTTGTATAATGCATTAAGTCTTCAACTGGCACTTTAGGTAAGAATTTCACTCTCTCTTCTAATCCTTGTTCTTTTACAGCCTTCTCTAGTTCAGGCTTAATTCGACCATCACCAATGAAGACGAGAACGCCTTTTTTAAACAATGGTGCTGCTTGAACAAGCTTATCTAGCCCACGGCCAATTTGTATACCACCTTGATATAACAAGATTGGTTCATCTGGAGAAATATTTAGCTTTTCGTGCAGATTAATAGATTCACTAAACTCAGGTTTCACAACAAACGGATAGTTATGTATTACTTCTGGATATAAGTTATACAATTCTTCAGTATATTGAGCACGCGTGTGATTTTCTGCAATCATGACATCAACGAACTTAATGTAAAAACGCTCCATGATACCATATAGCGGACTATTGTAGCCTGTTCGACTTGTTTGAACTTCGTGAGAATCATAAACTAATTTTTTCCTACGAAGCAGTTTTGCACAAACAAGACCCTGTGGCAGCGTATTTAAATCATTCGAATGATACAAATCATAGTTTTTCTTAAGTCCAAACTTAACCATTTGAGAGGCAATATACCCTCGAACCATAAATGTACGTACTTTTTTTGTTAAGAATAAGGCCATCAATACAATAAAGCTCAGCATTAGTAAAGGCAGCTTCCAAATAAGTAAGGCTGAAACAATAAGCGTTACGACCTGTAGAGCTACGCTATGCTTTATCTTTCTTGCTCCTCCCAACACCATCTGTAAAAGTGGGAATTGATTATTTACTCGAATGACTGTAAAGCCTTCTTTACGAAGCTCTTTTTTCTTTAAACCTGTATTCTTTCGATCATGAATCGCGATTAAATCGACTTCATAGCCTGCTTCAACAAGTGAAGAGCACTCTCTTAAAACTCTGGCATCATTAGTGAAATGATTCCAAACAAACATACAGACTTTCTGTGACATCTTTTTCCTCCGTTATAGCGTTCAATCTTCAATAAATAATTCCTTATTAAAACGCATTCGTCTTATCCGGTGCTACAGGCTCAACAGAATTTAACTGCTCATAGACAGGAACAAATTCTCGGTCTTCAATCAGGTCAATTAAAACTTGAATGTTTTTTTCCCAAGAAAAGTGGCTTTCTACATATTTCCTAGCGTTTTTAGACATTTTCTTTTGAAGAATAGGATTTTTATAGAGATAAAGAACATGATTTAGCATTTCTTCTACGGTATGTGCGTTCGAAACAATTCCTACATTATTTTCTTCAATAACTGTTCGCGAATATCCAGATACAGCTGCTACAATTGGCGTACCACAAGTCATATAGTCAATAATCTTTCCAGGCAATACCGTTTCGAATACTTCTTTTCCATTAAGCGTCACAATTCCAACATGGTGATTTGAGATTTCTTTTAAACATTCATACCTCGTAGAAGGCTTTAAAAACGTAACATTTCTCAAACCAAACTCGTCTTTAAACTTAACGAATTCTTTTTTCTTAAATCCATATCCCATTACTGTTAAATCAATATCATATTCATTTAACTTTCTCGCTAACTCCATTAGGATATTTACATCTTGTGCTAGCCCAATGTTACCAGCGTACATAACCTTAAATCGTTCACCATCTTTTTTGTGTCCCAATCTAATTTCTTCACTTCTAGCTGCATTAGGCATGAAGTGAATCTTCTTTAATGGAATACGATGGTTATTGACAATAAAATCAATGAAGCCTTTACTATTTACAATAATTTCGTCTGCTTTTACATATAGTAATCTCTCTAACTTACTGAACAGTGATATGACAATTCGATAATTAAATACCCCTACGCCCTTCAACGATTCGGGCCAGAGATCGCGAATGTCTAGTATCATCTTGCTTCTGTATCGATACTTAGCTACTAAACCAACAACAGCAATAAAGATTTGCGGTGAAGTAACAAAGATAACGTCATATTTTTTCCTATTAAATAGGATAAATAGAATCATTTTTAAAGCAATTTCAAGATAATAGAGTAAGCGGTTCATTATACTTCTAGAATACTTGCGACTCTTTACTTCAATTCTATTAATATCACGTGCATTATTTATTTCATCATCATCCCAAAGTCGTTCATTGCTATATATCTTTTTATTCGGATACGTTGGTTCAGTGGTTAACACTTCTACATCGTAACCTTTGGCCTTTAATAGTTTATATATATTTTTCATTCTATTTCCAGCACTACCGATTTCAGGATAAAAATGTTGAGAGATCACAAGTACTTTTTTAGACAATCATACCCACCCCAATACTTGCTTTCATAATTCACTAAATAGCTTCATGTAACATGAAGCTATTTGTAAAAAAATGTTTTTAATTATGCTTTAATTTGTTCGCGCTTCAAAAGCTGATCCATGAATCTTAAAATATCTTCACGTAAATCTTCATGCTGAATAGCGAATTCTAACGTTGTTTCAATGAATCCTAATTTTTCTCCCACGTCATAACGCTTACCTTCAAAGTCATAAGCGAATACGCGTTGGATCGTATTCAACTTTTGAATAGCATCTGTTAATTGAATCTCTCCACCTGCTCCAATTTCTTGCTGCTCTAAGAAGTTGAAAATTTCTGGCGTGAATACGTAACGACCCATAATAGCTAAGTTTGAAGGTGCTGTTCCTGGCGCTGGTTTCTCAACAAAGTTCTCTACCTGGTAACGACGACCTTGGCTTCCGGACGGATCAACAATACCGTAGCGGTGTGTTTCGTTTTCTCCAACTGTTTGAACACCAATAACAGAAGATAGTGTTTCTTCGTACTGATTAATTAACTGACGTAGCCCCGGTGTTTCAGCTTGTACAATGTCGTCTCCTAAAAGTACGGCAAATGGCTCGTTACCAATAAAGTTACGTGCACACCATACAGCATGTCCTAATCCTTTTGGCTCTTTTTGACGAATATAGTGAATATCCACGTTAGAAGATTGACGAACTTTTTCTAATAGCTCCATTTTCCCTTTTTCTAGTAAGTTTTGCTCTAGCTCAGGCGCGTAGTCAAAGTGATCTTCAATCGCGCGTTTTCCTTTTCCTGTTACGATAATGATGTCTTCAATACCAGACTCAATTGCTTCTTCAATAATGTATTGAATTGTTGGCTTATCAACGATTGGTAACATTTCTTTTGGCATTGCTTTTGTTGCAGGTAAAAACCGTGTTCCTAATCCAGCAGCTGGAATAATAGCTTTTTTTACAGTTTTCATAGTAAGCACCCTCACCCTTTATTTTTTATCTATTAGTATGACAACCTATGAAACAAGGTCATCTTTTTCCTATCATTAAAATATTCCTAAAAATTTTTTTCTCTCAACTTTATCCGGCTGTTCTCGAAAGCACGCCTTTCCATTAATAACTGCATCAGCATTCTCTTGGAAAAGGTAAATAAAGTCGAGCCCATATTTCTTCTCAATTACGTTCATAGCTTCTGCCATACAAAAGCGCCGGCTTGAAGTGTTATGAGCATCAGATGCAATGATATGAGTTAAATTAGACTCAATTAGCTGAAATGAAAATTTCTTAATTTTTTTACCAAATTGCCCCGTCAAGCTTGCAGCCGTAACCTGTGTAAGGGCTCCTTTAGCCACTAAGTTGTACAGAATATCCGGATCAGCCAATAAACGACTGTTTCGCTCTGGATGAACAATAATGGGGGTAATTCCTTCTGATTGAATGTTAAATAGTAATTGCTCTGTAAATCGCGGAACGTGATTAGAAGGAAATTCTATGAAGAGATATTTGGTTGTGTTATTTAAGGTTAATACCTTATTTAAATGATAATCTTGAATAATTTCACCATAAATCCGTGATTCTTGTCCTGGTAAAATCTTCAGAGGAATTTTTTCTTGGTCTAGCTTTTGATTTAAAACCTCAACACGCTTCATGATGTCTTCTTTTTCATTGGTGTATCTTCCGTTCTGATGATGAGGCGTCGCAACAATTTGGTGAATTCCTTCAGACACAGCAACTCTAGCCATATGTAAACTTTCATCCATATTTTGTGCTCCATCATCAATGCCAGGCAGTATATGACAATGTAAATCTATCATCCCACACATTCCTCCTAAAGACCTAAAAAAGCAACTTTAATACTAGCATAGTGCGCTAATAGGTTCAATGTCTTATTTTGTCGAAAAATATCAAACCCTTGCTACATGGTCGTTTCATGCCTTTCTTGCTGTCTAAAATTCGTGCTCTTTTTTACAAAAATCTCTTCAGTTCTGTTTATAAATTATTATAATGTAATTTTATTCATAGTTACTAGGATTATTTATCCCTATCAAAAATAAGGGTATAATGAAAATATTAGCAAAAAAGCCGTTCATATTCTTGAGTCCGTCGAATTATTTGTTTTTTCAAAAAATTACAATGTTAACGCTTACATAAGTATATTTAAATAACTTATCACTATTTTTGTATTACAATTAGGTAAAAATAACTAAAAAAACCCCTCCTGCACATCAAACTACTGTTTGATGTGCAGGAGGGGTTTAAGTCTTTTCTAACTTACTTCGTTCCGTAGTAATAATAATAGTTTCCTTCTTCTTCTGATCTGCCATTCAGTACAACACCCAACAGTTTACCTTGTTGCTTCTGCAAAATATCTTTTGCTTTTAACACAGCTTCACGTTCTGTTTGTCTACTGCGAACAACAAGTAAAATCCCCTCACATTTATTAGCTAAAATATGAGAATCCGTAACGGGTAACACTGGTGGTGTATCAAAGATCACCATATCAAATTGCTTATACATCTCTTGAATTAAGCTTTCCATCGCTTGTGAAGCTAACAACTCAGATGGGTTAGGCGGAATTGGTCCGCTAGTTAGCACCCATAGGTTGTCCACATGAGACTCTTGAATACCAGATGCTAGATTTGTTTGCTTTGCTAGAACGTTAGTCAAGCCAATATGGTTTTCTAACTGAAACGTATACTGTACGCTTGGTTTACGCATATCTGCATCTACAAGCAATACTCTTTTTCCTTGCTGGGCAAAAACAACAGCTAAGTTCGCAGCCGTTGTAGACTTTCCTTCCGATGCTAGAGTTGACGTTACCATAACAGAGCGCATTTCGCCGTCAATACTTGAAAATTGAATATTTGTTCGAATTGTACGATACTGCTCACTTATCGGTGATTTCGGCTTTTTATGAGAGATTAAGCTACGTATATGAGTTAATCGGTTAGATGATACGCCTTTTCTTTTCTTAAACAACTTACCCACCGTATGTCTCTCCTCTCACCGCATGATTTGCGCCTGTTGGTGTTACTCGAGTTCCTTCAAGTTCGCGGTCTTTAATTACTGAAATGGAACCGATAACCGGAAGCTCCAATATCGTTTCTACATCTTGCTCGGTCTTGATTGTATTATCTAGGTATTCTAATAAGAAAGCTAAACCAACACCAAGCATAAGCCCAACTACAATCGCAATCGCAATATTCATTAATGGCGCAGGCTTAATTGGATTTAAGCTGTCAGCTAACTCTGCTTTTGATAGAATACTAACGTTATCAATGCTCATAATGCTAGAAATTTTCTCTTGGAACACATCTGCCGTCGTGTTCGCAATATCCGTTGCGCGCTTCGCGTCCGTGTCTTGTACGACGATATGCGCTACTTGAGAATCCTGGGAGTTCGTTACTTGTACTTGGCCGCTTAGCTGCTTAGCCGTTACGTTTAAATTAAGCTTTTTAACAACATCCTCTAAAATAACAGGGCTCGTAATGATCTCGTTATACGTACTAATTAACTGAATGTTTGTTTGTATCGTGTATGCATTAAGGGGCTGCTGTTCTGAACTTTCTTGATTCACAAGAATTTGCGTTCTTGCTTGATAGACAGGCGTTAACACAAAGAAACTAACGATACCGCTTATCATCGCTGCGATAATTGTAATGAGGGCGATAAGCCAAAGACGTTTCTTTAACGTACCGAACAACTGTCGTAAATCAATTGTCTCTTCCATTGGTGACCTCCGAATTAAATAATTGTAGCTTCGTAAAGACTCTATTTACCATTATAATTCACAAAACTATTCTTTTCTACATATTCCTGTAAATCTTGTGATTATTTAGTACTGTTTATATCGGCATAGATAGAATATTATTTACTAGATTCATTACGTCATTTTTTAATTGTTGATTAAAGTCTTCTCTGTCTTTTAACGAAGGCTTTTGTACGCCAAAATAAAATTTTGCTTTTGGTTCTGTTCCTAATGGGCGAACTGCAACTCATGAACCGTCTTCTAAGTACAACTTTAGCATGTTTGATTTAGGTAATTTAATTTTACTTACCTTATTACCTGTTAGCTTCCTTTTCTCACTAGTTTTATAATCTTCAATGGCTACCACGCTTGTTTCAGCTAGTTCTTTCAGTGGATTATGACGAAGGTTTGATAAAATGCCCGCAATTTGCTCCGAACCGTCTTTGCCTTTTAACGTTAGCGATTCTAACGATTCTTTTAAAAAACCATATATTCAAAATATCCCCACAATGACTTCGTATAGTGATTGTCCTTGACCTTTATAAAAAGCAGCTACTTCTGTTGCGAATATGGCTGACTGAACGGCGTCTTTATCACAAACAAAGTCTCCAATTAAATAACCATAGCTCTCTTCATATCCAAACTGGAACACGTGAGAGTTTGTGTTTTCAAACTCATTAATCTTTTCACCAATAAACTTAAATCCTGTCAGCGTATCAATTGTTTCCAAACCGAAGATCGCTGAAATAGCACGTCCAATTTCAGACGTAACAATAGTCTCAATCACCACTCCGCTTGAAGGAAGTAAACCTTGCTTCTGCTTTTGAGATAGTAAATAATAAAGCATTAACGCACCATTTGATTGCCTGACAAGAAATATTCATCGCTACTCCTAAGCTCTCTTCATCATAGAGAGTTCTGATTACTATTTCTTTTCCATATTAAATTGCTAACTCAAACGCTACATAATCTTCAGAATTTGGAGCCTTAGCTGTGGAAAAATTTAATTCTGGCAGATTTTGCTCTTTAATGACCACTATTTTTTCAAAATCAAAGGCTATTTCATCCTTATAAGAACGCACTATATATATATGTTTCAGAAATAAACTACAGACAATATAAACATAATTAATACCATTAGATACACCATAACATTCATTATGAATATCATGTAGCATTTTGTTAATATTATACTTTCCAGTTATCATTCCTTATTTAAAAACATAGAATTTTGACTTTAAATTTCTTTCCTACATAAAAAGAGTAAAATTATATTTAAAGAGAATCTCATTTCCTGATTTTAAATTGGTATAAACCTTAATTTGTAGGTTAAACGCTCCAGTCATCTCAGCTTAGAGTTTCACTGAGTATGCTAGCGTGTTATACTTGATTTTAATTTGTAATTAACTCAATAATAATTTCACCTATTAACCGTTATGACTAATCCTAATAAGCATCATTTGAACCAAATAACACCCTAACCGTTTTGAAAATTATTCGAAGATCATACCGTAAGTTACATTTACGAATATATTCTAAATCTAGTTCAACCATTTCTTTAAAACCGATACTACTTCTTCCGCTCACTTGCCATAAACCTGTACAGCCTGGCGTAACAAGTAGACGTTGCTTATCGTATTCAGAATACTGTTGAACTTCTCGCAACACTGGTGGTCTTGGTCCAACTAAACTCATTTCTCCTTTAACGACATTCCACAACTGTGGAAGTTCATCGATGCTTGTTTTTCTAATGAACTTTCCAACTCTCGTAATACGTGGATCATGTTTCATTTTAAACATGATGCTTCCGGTCTCATTTTGATCTAATAAATTTTTTAAGCGCTCTTCGGCATCAGATACCATGGAGCGAAATTTATACATACCAAACTCTTGTCCATTTTTCCCAATTCGCTTTTGCTTAAAAAAAATCGGCCCATTAGGATCTTCTATTTTAATAGCAAGCATAACAATAATGAACACCCAAGATAATAAAATAATCCCTAATAATGCCCCAGCAATATCCATTGTACGTTTCCCTATGTAATAAAATGTCGACTTGTTTTCAACAGCGTTTAAAATAAGAGCGTCATGATAAGAAGATGATACTTTGCTTTGAGGTCCATTCAAACTTATTTCCTCCTTTATAACATTCCTTATTGTTTAACAATATATTGTGAAGCAAGCTCATGAATTAATTTCACCATATCCTCTCGTAGCTCTTCATGTTTAAGTGCAAACTCAAGAGTTGTACGAATAAACCCTAGCTTTTCTCCAACATCATAACGTTTCCCTTCAAAATCATATGCAAATACTCTTTGAATTTGATTTAGTTTTTCAATTGCATCTGTCAATTGAATTTCACCCCCAGCTCCTATTTGTTGTTCTGATAAGAACTTGAAAATTTCTGGAGTAAATACATAGCGACCCATGATTGCAAGATTTGATGGAGCGGTTCCTGGCTCAGGCTTTTCTACAAAAGTATTTACTTTATAGCGACGATTTTCTTTAGCACTTGGATCTACAATGCCATAACGATGTGTTTCGTTGTCGTCTACTGTTTGAACACCAATAACAGAAGATAATGTTGTTTCATATTCATCCATTAATTGACGTAAGCAAGGTTTATCACCTTGTACAATATCATCACCTAATAGTACTGCAAACGGCTCATTACCAATAAAGTTGCGAGCGCACCACACAGCATGACCTAACCCTTTTGGTTCTTTTTGACGAATATAATGGATATCAACGTTTGAGGATTGACGAACTTTTTCTAATAACTCAAATTTCTCTTTTTCTACTAAGTTATTTTCCAGCTCTGGCGCGTAATCGAAATGATCTTCAATCGCACGCTTTCCTTTACCTGTTACGATAATAATGTCTTCAATACCTGATTCGATTGCTTCTTCAACGATGTACTGAATCGTTGGCTTGTCTACGATTGGAAGCATTTCTTTTGGCATTGCTTTTGTTGCTGGTAAGAAGCGTGTCCCAAGACCCGCTGCTGGAATAATGGCCTTGCGTACTTTTTTCATAGCATAATTCCTCTTTTCATATTTTAGTAACCGATAAATATAGATATAAATGCTTAAGAAAAGGTTGTATTCACCTCAACCCTTGCGTAAACATTTATAAAAAACAGGGCATCTAACCCTACCTCACACCATGCTACTGCCAACAAGCGTGTCTAAGGTGCTTTTCTTACATGACACCCACAGCACAGTCGAGTATCTCCATTGATAAAGGTTAGGAGATATCACCTTTATTCTTACTTAAATTATCAGTTTAATAATTCATTAGTCTTGTTCAAAAAGTAATGTTACCATAACAATTTATGGTTTTAAATGAGGGTTTTTGTCGTTAAATGTCGACTTTTATACTGAATGCTTAATATAGGACTTTAACTCCTCGAAAAGTCCTTTTTTTGCGCTGTTCTGTTGCAGGATAATCCATTTGATAGTTTTAAAGTCTTTAAAATAAGGAATATATTAGAATTTATTCTTAATATAGATGGAAGACAAGATGAAATGATGCCTATGTAAGATGTTTATCTAGAAGTTTTTCTCTTAATTAAACCTAAATACCTAATTAATATGTTTATTATACATTTCAATAGTATAAAAATACCATCCCCTTTTTTGATTTTTTTGTAAATTTATATCGAATATCCTTTACACTTGCTTTATCTCCCATTTTCTCCTAGGATATAAATTAAAACTAGTTAGAAGAAGGATTACATATGGTAAAGAAACTGATTGCCCTTTTATTTATGCTTGCGATTGCTTACTTTTCACACACGCCGCATTTGCAAGTAACAGACCCCGGTACTTGGAATAACCCTTCTGTATGGGATCACAATGCTACAATTAAATCTGTTCTAAGCCCTAGCGGTGAATTTTTCACTGCTTATTCTTACGGCTTTAATACAGAATTCATTTTACGAAAAATTGCGCACATCACGTTCTTTGGAATACTCGCTCTTTTGTTTTATTGGAATTTACGAGAATCGAAGACTCGGTATATAAAAGCTTGGGTCCTGCTCGCTTTGTTTGCTTTTACCGATGAGGTACATCAAGCATTCATCGTTGGTCGGGACGGCCGAATTGTGGATGTAATGATTGATTCGTTCGGCGGAGCATTATTTTTGTTTTTATATTATTTAATAAAGAAATCGAAGAAAGCGTAGCAGGAATTACTCTGCTACGCTTTTTCTTTCATACAAACACACTCTCCACATTCTGAACAACGTCTCTTCCAATCGAGTCGTAAATCATCTTCTCTTTCTTCACATCTTCTAAGCAATAGCAATTTCGTCCGTCTAGCACAATTGGGGTTCTCATGAGTTCTTCATAGCGCTTTAACGGAAATTCTTGCACTGCGTTCCATTCGGTGAAAATAAAACAGATATCAGATCCGCTAAGCGCTTCATCGATACTTGAACAGTAGGTGATTTCGGTTGGGTATCGCTTTTTAACATGTGGAATGGCTACGGGATCCCACGCTTTTATCTCTGCACCGTCTTCTAGCATAAGCGGAATGTTTACAAGAGCAGGCGCTTCTCGTAGGTCATCTGTTTCAGGCTTAAAAGTAAGACCTAGTATGGCAACGGTCAGTCCTCTTAAGCTAGGAAAATAGCGGCGCGCTTTTTTTAGAAGCTTAATTTTTTGCGCTTCGTTTACGTCGATTGCTGCTTTTACCGTTTTAAATTCATAGTCGTGAAAGTTTGCCAGCCAGTGAAGGGCTTTTGTATCTTTTGGAAAGCAAGACCCTCCGTATCCGATACCTGCTTGTAGAAACTCCGGGCTTATACGAGAGTCAAAGCCCATGCCTTTTGCTACGTCCTCTACGTCTGCCCCGATGCGTTCACATAGGTTCGCAATCTCATTAATAAATGAAATTTTCAACGCTAAAAAATCGTTCGATGCATACTTAATCATTTCTGCGCTTTTTCGATTTGTAATAACAAGCGGTGCATGAAAGTCTTGATAGACTTCTCTTAGTACTTTTTCTGCTTTTTCATCCTCTATTCCAATCACAATCCTTGACGGGAAGAGCGTATCTTGCACCGCTCTTCCTTGTGAAAGAAACTCCGGGTTCGATGCGATCTTTACTTCGACAGGATGCTTTCGTTGAGATTGAATCCATTCATCTAGCTTATCGGTCGTTCCGATTGGAACCGTCGATTTGACGACGACTACGCAGTCTCTTGTTACACTTCTTGAGATTTGCTTGGCTGCTTCGTATACGTATGTTAAGTCTGCGGAACCGTCCATTCTCTCTGGTGTTCCCACTCCGATGAAAATGACGTCTGCGTCTTTGTAGGCTGCTTCATAGCTTGTTGTGAACGTCAGCTTGTCTTTATAGTCTGTCAGTAGTTCCTGTAGCTCAGGCTCATAGATGGGCGATACCCCCGTTTGCAGTAAAAGGATTTTCTCTGAATCAACATCGACACACACAACAGAATGACCGTATTTGGCAAGACATACACCCGTGACAAGCCCCACATAACCAGTGCCTGCTACCGCGATTTTCACCTTTAACACCCTTTCGTTCATGAATTAACTGCTCTTATTGTTCCCTTTATATAATGCATCATGAACCATGCTCATTCCTGTCTAGAAAGCAATTTTACAAAATCTTAGCAATTAGTACATATTCAATACTCCTACAATCAGCTATGTACCATCTACCGACGAATATCATGCTGCACCGTTAAAGCCTTACTTAACTTCTCTTTTAAGCTATGCCGGGAAAGTGACGTTGGAAGATGCGTTTGGTCGTGGAAGTAGATAGTCTGGGCCTGCGAAGTTTCTTTTGAAGAAGATAGCGTCTGCGTAACGTCAATATGGGATAAAAAATACCAGCTGCAGTGATGTGATGTTGGAGACTTGGTAGGAATGACAATGAGTTCATTGACTTTATCAATGACAAGCGGAGGTTCTTTCGTGAAGCCAAATCGTTTTCTGACGGCTTTCAGTGCGTCATCAAAGGTTGTGAGGTTCTCGATGCAAGACTCCATGAGTAGCTCTTTACATGTTTTTGTGGAATAATACTCTCCTTTTGCATCCAAAATTTTTGTTTGGTACTGAAAGTGTTGAACTGGCTTCAATGCTTTTGTATCAACGTTTATAACGTAGTTTTCATTTACTTCCATTTTCTCAACCCCTTTATTACTATTTTACAAAAAAGAGTTTTGAATTTCTAGTAGTTTTTACCTATTATTCAAAATTTTTAGTTTACTTCTTAAAAAGCAGAAGGTGATATCCTTCTGCTTCTTAGTTCTATGAATGTGAAAGTGTTTCTTTAAGCTTTTTCCGAGCGGTCTTGCCCCAGTTTTTCACCGCTCCTGTTGAGACGCCGTACTTATCAGCGAGCTCCCTATAGGAGTAACCTCCTAATAGATATTCTAGAATATAAATCTTTTCTCTTGGCGTGAGATGCTCGATCATTTCATGAATAATAGACGACTGCAGGGCCACGGGAAGGGAATCGTCTGGGTGCGTCACCAACAGCGTGTCTTCCGTTAGTGCTTCTCGCTCGTCTCGTTTTACGCTTGCTTTTAGCTCCATTAAAATGGTACCGCGCACGGTGCTATAGGCATAGGCTGAAAACGAGCCTTTGCTTTCATCAAACTTTTGGTAGGCTTTCCACAGGTTAATTAAGGCGAGCTGATAGTATTCTTCTTGTTCTTTGTAGATATGGTGCTTTTGAATCATCGAGACAATGAGAGGGTGAAACGATTCTGCAACTTGTTCAAACGATAGAGATTTCATGAATTCGTCCTTTTAAAAAGCGCGCTTTTTCTTGTATTCCGCCGGTACGTTTACTTTACCGAAAGTAAGAGATGAGGAACACTGAGCTAATTTGATGGTGACGATTAGACACGATTCAAACTTTCCTGGGAAATAGTGATATTATTCTACAGAAATGGTGATGATACGTGGTTTTTAGCGATGAAATCAAAAATAGCCGATGCGCACGCAGCGCTCGGCTATTTCTATGATAAAAGCTTCAAATCAAACACCAGAATACGCTGAAAATCCACCGTCAACCGGAATAACAGCGCCCGTTACGAAGCGAGACATGCTGTCGTCTGCTAAGTATAGGAGCGTGCCGACCAGGTCTTCTTTGTCTCCAAAGCGACCCATTGGCGTATGGTCAACGATTTTTTTTGCTCGATCCGTTGGCGTACCGTCTTCTTTTAATATCAGCTTTTCATTTTGAGCCGTTAAAAAGAAGCCTGGTGCAATGGCGTTTACTCGTATATTGGAAGTCGCAAAGTGCACCGCTAACCACTGTGTGAGGTTGTTGATGGCTGCTTTTGAACCGCTGTATGCCGGAATTTTCGTAAGCGGCGTAAAGCCGTTCATAGACGAGATATTAATGATGGTTCCCGCTTCTTTTTGAATCATATCCGCAGCAAACACCTGCGTAGGAAGAAGCGTGCCCATGAAGTTCAAGTCCATCACAAAGCGGACGTCATCCGGCTCAAGATTGAAGAAAGTAACCGTATTATCACTGAGTTCAGCGTCACGGCTGAAATATTCTTGAGTTGTTGTTGCCTTAGGATGATTCCCTCCTGCTCCGTTTACCAAGAGGTCAATTTCACCCCAGTGGCGATTGATGATTTCCTTTGCTGCTTTTAGGGATGCTTCATTGGTGACGTCTGCGCTGACAGCAAGCGCTTGACCTCCCTCTTGATTGAGCTGATCCGCTAATGCTTCTGCTTTTTCTAACGTTCGGTTTAAGATGGCCACTTTAGCACCCGCTTTAGCTAGAGCTGCGCTGAATGCAGCTCCTAAAACACCCGCTCCACCGGTTACAACAGCGACTTTATTTTCTAACGGCAGCAACGTCATGTGTTTTCCCTCCGTTTACGCTTTGTTGGTCTTTTTGAATAGCTTCCCATAGCCCCGTTAAGTACGTTGCACCTAACGCACGGTCAAACAAGCCGTAGCCAGGCTTACCTGTTTCTCCCCAAATCATACGCCCGTGATCCGGACGAATTGGACCGTTATACGAAACGTCATGAAGCGCTTTTAACACTTCGTACATATCCACAGAACCGTACTCAGAAGGATGAGCCGTTTCATTAAATGACTTTTCACCTGTTCGCTTCACGTTTCTCGCATGAACAAAGTGAATTCTCCCCTGTGAGCCAAATTTCCGAACCATCTGTGGTAAATTATTGGTTTCAAGCGCTCCTAAAGAGCCTGTGCAAAAACACAGTCCGTGATTTGGACTTTCATATAAAGAAAGAAGGCGCTCGATATTCTGTTCATTTGTGATGATGCGCGGCAGTCCAAAGATGGACCAAGGTGGATCATCCGGATGCATAGCCAGGTTAATGCCTACCTGTTCAGCAACAGGAATAACCTGTTCTAAAAAGTAGGAAAGGTTATCCCAAAGTTCTTCTGTTCCTACTGAGCGATATTGTTCAAAAAGCTGAGCCAGCTCTTCTTTCTCATAGCTTGTATCCCAACCCGGCAGCGATAGATTTCCTTTCACCGGATCCATTAGCTCAATGACGTTGTTATCATAGCTAAGGCACGTGGAATCATCTTCTAAACGATGCTCCAGTGACGACCTCGTCCAGTCGAAAACCGGCATGAAGTTATAGCACACCGTCGTAATGCCGCTTGCACTTAGATTTTTCAGCGTTTGCTGGAAACTAGCAATATACTGATCACGCGTTGGCAAGCCTAGTTTGATATCTTCATGAACAGGCACGCTTTCAATAACCGTTAGCTCAAGACCTGCGTCTTCAATGTCTTTTTTTAACGTTTGAATTCTGCTTTCAGGCCACACTTCACCGACCGGTATATCATAAATAGCGGAAACAATTCCTCTCATACTTGGAATCTGCTTAATATATGTTAATGGAATCGTATCGCTTTTGCCGTACCATCTAAATGACATTTTCATTTTGCTTACACTCCCACCTTCAGTTTTGTATTGCTAATGGTAAAGTAGTTCGCTGCGTTGTTATAGCAAATATCTTCAATGATTCCACCGACTTTGTTTACGTCGTTTGGAATTTCTCCCTCTTCCATCCACTGACCAAATAAGTCGCATAAAATCCGGCGGAAATACTCGTGTCGTGCGTAAGATAAGAAGCTTCTCGAGTCCGTCAGCATGCCGATAAACGTACTGATTACGCCGTAGTTGGCTAACACGTTCATTTGACGCAGCATGCCTTCTTTGTGATCGTTAAACCACCAAGCGGTACCGAGCTGCATTTTCCCTTTAATTCCGGCTTGCTGAAAGTTGCCAAGCGTTGAAGCAATCGCTTCTTGTTCAGTAGGGTTTAACGGAAAGACAATGGTTCTTGGTAATTCTCCCTTTACGTTCAGCGCGTCGAAAAATTTGTTCAGCTCTTCGGCAAACTGCTGGTTGGAAATAGAATCATAGCCTGCGTCAGGACCGCTTGTTTTAAACGCTAGCGTATTATTATTTCGAATTGGCCCCAGGTGAAGCTGCATCGCCCAATCCTTACGAGCGTACATCCCACTTAGGTGCTGCATGATAAGCGATACATACTTATGTTCTTCTTCTAAAGAAAGCGCTGCTCCGTCTAACCTTTTCTTTATGATTTCATTCACTTCATCCGGCTTTGCATCTACGTACGTAAACGTCGTTAGTCCGTGGTCAGCTAAGCGGCAGCCCGCTTCGTGAAATTTGTCTACGTACGCATCGATGTTCTTTACTAAAGCCTCGATCGTCACTTCATCAGGCGATACGTTCAGAAACGAATGGATGTAAGAAGAAAAGTTCTGACTCTGTATGTGAAGAATGGCGTCCGGTCGAAAAGTTGGCAATACCTTTACTGGAAACTCTTCATTTTGCTGCAGCTCCACGTGATACGATAAGTCTTCTAACGGATCGTTAATGGTACAAATAACGGAAACGTTTGACTGCTTAATCAGCGATTGCGTTGTGAATTCTGTTGAACGAACGATTTCTTCACAGTGATTCCATATCTTCTCCGCATCTTTTTCTTTCACGACTTCGTGATAGTCAAAGTAGCGTGCTAATTCTAAATGCGTCCAGTGGTAAAGTGGATTGCCGATGAGAAGCGGAACGGCTTTAATCCACGCGATGAATTTTTCCTTAGCAGAAGCTTCTCCCGTAATATAGTATTCTTCAATACCTAACGTACGCATCGCTCGCCACTTATAGTGATCTCCTTCTAACCACGCTTCCGTAGCAGAAGTAAATCTTCTATTTTCAGCGATTTCTTTTGCGCTTAGGTGACAATGGTAGTCATAGATTGGCATGTTTTTGGCAAACTGCTCGTATAGCTTAAAAGCTGCTGGTGTACGCAACATAAAATCTTCTTTTAAGAATCCCATCTTTTGTCTCCTTCCTTCTTAACGAAATCGTACGCTGAAACGTCCATCTTCTATCTTAGTCCATTCATTATTAACGTAGACTTCTCGCGTTTCTCCAGCGGGTACTGTGAAAATCAGTTCTTCATACGGTACCTCATAGTCACCTTTTAAATGAAGAGAAACGTTAATGCGTTCTTCTGTCGTTTCCATATTAATGTTGATTTTCTTACATTGCTCTTCATGGTGCGCCGTAATGCCGTCATCTTCATATAGTTCATAGTGAGATGACTGATTCCCCTTAGAAGGAAACAGTAAAATAGCGCGCTGTTCGTCTGACGTTTCATTAAACGATGGTTCGTTACAATTAATCGGAATGATTGCGCCGCCTTTTACAAGAAGAGGCGGTTTCTCTTCTAACGCTGCTGGTAACGTAACGGATTGACCTCCTTCATAGTAGTCACCCGTATGGAAATCAAACCAGCCGTCTTTGTGATGAGGCAGATACACTTCTCGCACTGTCGCTCCCTTTTCGACAACTGAAGGAACCAGCATAAACTCACCTAACAAGAAGTCATCGTTTTCTTTAAACGTATTTTGATCTCCTTCGAAATCATAGAACGTCGATTTAATCATTGGCTCGTAGTACGCGTGCGCGCGATACAGCGCTGTATATAAATACGGCTGTAAGGTATAGCGAAACTTAATTAAGTTGGCAATGGCTTCTGTTGTTTCTGCATACATCCAAGGAACGTTTACCGTTTTGTCTTCGTTCCACGAATGAATCGTGAAGCGCGGATAGAAAATTCCGTTTTGCACCCAGCGAACTAACAGCTCTGACTCTGGGGCAGGACCAGCAAATCCTCCCACGTCATGTCCGATGTTGTAGATTCCAGAAAGGCTTAATCCAACCGCCATCTTATTGTTATACTTTAACGTTTTCCAGCTCGTGTAGTTATCACCCGTCCATGTTTGCACATAGCGCTGCATGCCCGGTGCACCTGATCTTGAAATTAAATACGGTCTCTCATTTGGATTATTCTCTTTTTGCGCTTCATACGAAGCTTTCATCATTAAGATTGGCTGTAAGCTTCTTATATAATTAAACGCAAGCGGATTGCCAAAGCCGTTCACTTGAGCTGTTTCAGACCAAATTTCAAACTCATTGTTATCGTTCCAAGTAGATTGAATGCCGTATTTTAATAGTTTGTCTTCGACTTGCGCTTTCCACCACTTAACGGTTTTAGGGTTCGTAAAATCAAGATACGCACCGATATCATCCCAGAACTGAACCATTTCCGGTCCATCTCCTGCTGCGTTCATAATGAACATGTTTTCTTTTTTAAGCTCTTCAAACATGGGATGGTCCTGCAGCAAGCAAGGTTTAATATTGGCACATAAGCGAATTCCTTTATCAGCAAAAGACTGAACAAATCCTTTGATATCCGGAAACTTATCGTGGTTCCAATTGAAAACGTACCGCTTATCGTCAATGGACGTATAGCCAGACGACAGCTGAAAGGAATCACATAAAATGTCATTCTTCTCGCAGTCCGCTAAAAATTGTTCCAGCTGCTCCTGAGCATTTGGCGCATCCGTGTATGTCATCGTGGAACCAGAATAACCTAAGCTCCATTTTGGTGGAAAAATCGTTTTTCCCGTTAACCACGTATAGCGCTTTACAACGCTGCTCACTTCTGGACCAGCGATAAAGTAATAGTCTAAATCACCGGCTTTTTGCTCATAGTAACGATACAAGCCGTGGTAGTTATCCATTTCATTTCCCATATCAAAAATGGATTCTGACGTGCTGTCATAAAACAACCCGTAGGACATTTGTTCTTTTTCATTTCTTGTTATATAAAACGGGATATGCTTATAAAGCGGATCGGTCCACTCCGCATCATATCCCATCGGATCAAGGTTCAGCATGCGAAACCTTCTTCCGTATCGATTGGTTTCACCGGCTTTTTCACCTAATCCATAATACGACTCTTCGTACGTTCGCTGTAAATAATGATACGTAGAGGTTCCGAGCGCTCCGTCAAAGTTATAGGCCTGCGTGTTTCGGTCCATCGCAACCTGTCGCCAGCTATCTTGTTCACTGCGTCTCATTAGCCACGTGATTTTAAAGCCGTCCAGTTTTATTACTGCTTTTAAGAGCTTTGTGTAAACGGTTACGACATCCTCACTCTTTTCAACATGGTAAGCAGGTAAGGTAAACCCCGTAAGGTCAAATCTGCTTCGACCCTCAAAAGGAATATCTTCCATATCAGGTGCCACAAGCCACGTCTTTGCTGGTGAAAACTCTTCTCCCTTACTCACCATTACTCGAAACAGATCTTCTTCTAAAATGAAAAGAGATGCATAGTGATGAGAGTCCCCTAGCTTAAACATAAGCTGATTACTTTTTTCTTTTATTAATGTAAAATGATACGTCTTTGTTAACGTCATCATGTAAGCCTCCTTCATTTTATGTGTTAGTAACCTAGTACTTTAGGTAAAAACAATGAGATTTCCGGTAAAAACGTAACAAGAATAAGAACGACGATAATCGCCAGATAAAAAGGTAAAAGCGGTTTTATTACGTCTTCTAAATCAAGCTTTGCAATGCTAGCACCGACAAATAAAGCGCTGCCAACTGGCGGCGTGATGTTTCCGATACTTAAGTTCAGCACCATCATAATTCCAAAATGAACCGGATCCATTCCAAATTGCTGTACGATTGGCAGGAAAATAGGTGTAAAGATTAAAACAGCTGCTGTGATATCCATAAAGGTACCAATAGCTAATAAAATGATGTTTAAAACAATTAAAATCACGTACATATTCGTGGAGATGCTTAAGATAGCGTCGCTAATTAAAGCCGGCAACCCTGTAAATGCCATCACCCATGACATAACGGAAGATGCGGCAACGAGAAACATAATAACCGACGTAATTGAAACCGTATTTAATAGAATACCTGGCATATCTTTTAACTTCACCGTACGGTAAATCGCAAAAGATAGAATAAACGTATACAACACGGCTATCGCTGAGGCTTCCGTAGCGGTGAAAATTCCTGCAACGATTCCTCCTATCACAACGACAATCATCAGTAGACTCGGTATAGCGTCTAGGAACGTTTTGAAAAATAGTTTTACCGTCACTTTTTCGTTTACGCGGTATCCTTTTTTTCGAGCGATAAGAAACGCAACGACCATACACGCGATTCCCCATAGAATTCCAGGTATGTATCCTGCAATAAATAATGCTGCAATTGACGTTCCACCGCTGACTAACGAGTAGATAATGAGCGTGCCGCTTGGTGGAATAATTAAGCCCGTAGGAGCGGAAGCAATATTCGCTGCTGCTGAAAATCGCGGATCATATCCTTCTTTTTTCTGCAGCGGACCCATTACGCCGCCGATTGCTGCTGCTGCCGCTACGGATGATCCTGATAAAGAACCAAACATCATGTTTCCAATAATATTAGAGTGAGCTAATGCTCCCGGAGCTTTCCCGACTAACACTTTAGCGAAATTCACAAGTCGGTAAGCAATTCCTCCGTTATTCATTAAGATTCCAGCTAGAATAAAAAAGGGAACGGCTAGTAAAGAAAAGCTATCAATGCCGGTAACCATTTTCTGAGCTGCTGTAAAAATCGCCATATCCACTGGCATAATCGTAATAATCGTAACTAAAGAGGCAATAACAATACTAAACGAAATTGGAACGCTAAATAGAAGTAACAACGTAAATACAAAGACTAAGACGAGACTCGCTTGTAAGGCCATTAATAATTCACCTCTGAATTATTGGATTTGTTTTTCTCTTTAACGCCAAAGCCTAACGTGTTTTGAAGATGAAAGATTGCATAAAATAAAAACAAACATCCTGATACAACTAAGCTTAAATATAAATATTGAATGGGCATTTGCAGCGCTGAAGAAATCTGCCCCACCGCGTTATTCATTGCCAAAGAGCCGCCGTACATGAAGATTGATAGCACAAACAGAACAACTAGAACATCTGTCGCAACCGCAATGACTTTTTGTACACTTTTGGAAAACTTTCGTACGATAAACACAATCGCTAAGTGCTCTTTTTTTCCAAATGCGTAAGCTCCGCCTACCATCGTTAACCAGATGAGCGAATAGCGTAAAAATTCTTCCGTAAATGCACTGGGTGTATTTAAAATAAATCGGCTAAACACCTGCCAGATAGCTGCCAATACCATTAAAACGATTAAGGAACATGTAAGAAATTCTGTAATACGATCAACAATTTTTTTCATTGTTAACCTCCTACTTCATTAGGTAATGATGTTTATAATGTCGTTTTATTGATTTGAGATAGAGGCTGGGACATAATGAAATGGTTTCTTTTAAAACAAGTAGAGTTGTTAGAATATGTTTGTTCCATTACGCTACAGACTCTCGCTTTCCGCGGGGAGGAAGCTGAGCCTCCTCGCTACGCTGCGGGGTCTCAGCTCTTCCTTTATCTCCCGCAGGAGTCGAGTGTCTTACGCTTCATTCCATTCTTTTTCGAAATGGTTTTCTAAATAAACAAAATATTCAAACCATAAAAAGGTTAACTCTCCACAAGTTGGATAGACGATTGATTGAAATCCTCATTTACCGTCCCTATCTCTTCAATTATTTGTTCTGTGCTTGAAAATCTTCAAAATACTTTTTGTAGCTTTCGTTTTTCTTCACGAACTCTTCATGTAACGGCTCAGCAGCTTTAATGAATGGCTCTTTATCGATTTCATACATTTTAACACCTAGCTTTTCAGCCGCTTCTTCTTCCGACTTCACAGCATCTGCCCATACTTTTTTATGACTTTCCGATGATTCTTTCACAGCGTTTGCTAGCGTATCTTTTTGGCTATCCGATAACTTATCCCACGTTTTTGTGCTGACGATTAAAATGTCTGGCACGTACTGGTGCTCTGTTAACGTATACGCTTTTGCTACTTCGCCGTGTTTGTTTACCGTTAAAGCAGTGATGTTGTTTTCCGCTCCGTCAATAATTCCTTGCTGCAGTGACGTGTATACTTCTCCGAACGCCATAGGTGTCGGTGAACCACCCATTGCTTTGATCATAGCAATAGACGTTTGGCTTTCCTGTACGCGAATCTTCATGCCTGCTAAATCTTTTGGTGACTTCACTTCTTTATCACCTGTATAAACATTTCGCTGCCCAGCATCATACCAGCCAAGAGCAATAAAACCTTTGTCTTTTGAAAGTTTATAAATTTCTTGCACCGATTTGCTGTTATCCATTACGTTATAGTAATGTTCTTGGCTTTTAAAAACGTACGGTAGAGAAAAAATCGAGTAGCTGTCTTCAAACGATTCCAATGCGCTGGCGCTCACCTTCGCTAAGTCTAATGTGCCTGATTGCACGAGCTCAATGACATCGCGCTCTTGCCCTAACTGCCCGCTTGGAAACACCTGAACATTTACGCTATTATCAGATTCTTCTTTTGCTAGTTTCGTAAACTCTTCTAGCGATTTATGCACAGGATGATCAGTACCCTGATTATGCGCAAGCCTCAGGCTCACAGACTTCTCACCGGAGCTGGTAGTAGCTGTTCCGCCCCCTCCACAAGCTGACAGTAACACTAAAGAAGATACACTCACCAATAGGCCTAACTTTATCTTTTTGAACATAACGTCTCCCCCTTATTTAAGCTTTCCTTTACTTGTAAGATTTGCTTGATATATTGACGTAGCCCTTGTTCTCCTTTGGTCTGATACGTTTTATTAAGATCGCTGCCTATTCCTACACAGCTAGCTCCATTTTCAATCCACTCAATTCCTGTCGTTCCGCTAATTCCCCCAGTAGGCATTAGCTTTACATCAGGGAAAATGCTTAGTGATGATTTTATAAATGACTGTCCTACTACCGATGCAGGAAACACTTTAATTAATTTAAACCCTTTGCTTTTTAGCTTTGCAATTTCACTTACGGTCATGCAGCCAGGAATAATCGGAACTTCTGTTACCTGATCAACCACTTCATTTTCTGCATACGGCGTAACAATAAATTCACTGCCTGCATCAATTGATTCTTGAAGCTCCTCGACTGTTTGAACAGTTCCCATTCCAACCGTCACATTGTTTCCGTATCGATTTTTCAGCTTCGTTACGAGCTTAGTAGCTTCCGGGATTGATAGCGTCAACTCAATCGTATTGATTCCTTCTTCAACCAAGATATCGCAAATCTGTTCAGCTTCTTGAAAACTATCCGTTCGAATAACAGGAATAAATTTTGCGGAAATTAACTGATCAATGATTTTCATAAACGAGACTCACCTTTCAACATAGTTATACTCTCCCATCGCGTGTCTTACTTGATCCAAAGTGGGTAACCCTTCGTTATCGCCTTCAACACTAACGACCATAGCTCCAACGATGCTTCCATATTCCAAGCATTCTTTAAACGTTTTTCCCTTTATACGGGCACTGATGAAACCAGCGTCAAAGCCATCTCCAGCCCCAACCGTATCAACGACTAACGGCACATGAACAGCGGACTGCTCTAGGTATTCACCGTTATGCTCCCCAACGGCTCCGTCAGAACCTTTTTTAATGACAACGGTTTCAATTCCGTATTTTTTAAACGCTTCGATATGATTGCGCTCAGACTGAAGGCCAAAAATTAAATCAGCTTCTTCTTTTGAAGTTAAAATAATATCTACGTCTTTTAGAATCGATAAAATAAATGCTACGGCTTCTTCTGCGCTCCACATTTTCAAGCGAACGTTTGGATCAAATGAAATCTTCAGCCCGTGCTTTTTCGCAATTGAAATGATGGATTTGGTTAATTCGATATTTTGATGATGAATTGAAGGAAATACTCCTGTGATATGTAAAATCTTGAAGTTCTTAACGTATTCCTCAACGATGTCACGCTGAGAAAGCTCTAAGGTAGGAGAATCGTTTCGATAAAAGAATGAACGGCTCTCTCCATTTGCGTGAATTTCTCTAAAATAAACGGAAGTCGGATAGTTATTGGTAAACGTTACGTGTGATAAATCAATGCCTTCTCCTCTCACTTGGTCAAAGACATATTTTCCAAATTCATCGTCCCCTAATTTTGAGATCCAGCCAGGCTTTAAACCTAACCTAGCACAGCCAATCGCAAAGTTAAGCTCCGCTCCCCCCATTCCTCTTTCAAAAGAATGAGAGAATCGTAATGGCCCCTTTTTCCGGGGATGCATGCTAATTAAAGCATCTCCAATCGTTAGTACATCTAACATTCATATCTCATCCTTCACTTTTTAATAAACCGGTTTAGTATTATATTACACATTGTTGTAATCGTTTACAACAACTTTTTGAAAATTTTTATTACTTTAGTTATAAACAAAGTCGTAATTCTTCTTTATTTAAGCATCATTAGAGAGTCTCTTGCACTATAAGTATGCTTGTCATACATCTTGTTTTTATAAACCGGTTTTTATACTATAGATTTATATCAATCTTTAAACCTGCTGAAAGGAAGCATACATGATGAAAAAAGAAGCGCCTTCCCAAAAGAACGTGACGATCCAAGATGTGGCAAACGCTGCTGGTGTTAGTAAAAGCACCGTTTCACAGTTTATTAATAAACGCTTTAAGTACATGAGTGATGATACGAAGAAAAAAATTGAGCAAACCATTCTTGAGCTAAACTATCGCCCAAACGATTTTGCTCGAAACTTAAAAACAAAGAAAACCAAAATGATCGGCATCATCGTGGCTAATATTAAACATGTGTTTTCAACTGACATCATCAGTGCCGTTGAAAAAAAGCTAAGCGCTCAAGGGCTGCAGGCCATTATTTGCAATTCTGATGATAATCCAGAAAAAGAAAAACAGTTTATTGAACTATTAACCGCTAGGCAAATCGATGGGTTAATCATTTTTCCAACGAACGCTGACGTGACGCTTTATGAAAAGATTTTAGTTGATCAAATCCCCCTTGTCTTAATTGACCGAAAGCTTGAAGGATTAAAAGCAGACACGGTCATTCTCGACAATGAAACGGCTCTTTATTTAGCTGTATCTCACCTTTTAGAAAAGAAACGGAAGAGAATTGCGATGATGACGCTGCCTGTCGAGCAGCACATTACGCCAAGGATCGAACGGATAGAAGGTTTTTATTCTGCTATGAAGCGGTCTCAGCAAGAGGTTATTTCTGATTTTGTTTTCTCTGGTACTTTGCTTGATATACAAACTAGGCTAGCCGAATGGTTATCGAATAAGGAAATGCCTGATGCGATTATTGCAGGGAACGATCTAGTCTTGGAAACTGTGTTAACATTCGTGAAGAACCATAACCTATCCATTCCAAGCGATTTGTCCATCCTTAGCATTGACGATGTGCCTTATGCCAAAGTCTATAACCCAACCTTAACGACCGTCGCACAGCCCACGCAGCAAATGGGTGAAATGGCCGCAACGATTCTGCTTGAAAGGCTGAATAATTCAGGTACACCAGAAGTTTCACTTCCTTTACTGTATCGCTTCCCGCCAACTCTTATGGACAGAGAGTCGTGTTAAAAGTCAAAAAGCCGAGACCTCACGTCTCGGCTTCTTTATTACTTCACTACCTTCACTTGACTTTGATGCCATTTCCACGCAGATGAGATAATCTCTTCTAGCGAACGTTCCGCTTTCCAACCAAGATCACGGTGGATTTTATCAGAGGACGCAACAAGTCGAGCTGGGTCTCCAGGACGGCGGTCCGCCATCACGACGTTCGCTTTTTTACCCGTTACGCGCTCGCACGTATCGATGACTTCTTTTACCGAATAGCCAAGGCCGTTTCCTAGATTGTACGTCGCTGTTTTTGTTTCGCTTGCTAAAAGTGACTGAAGCGCAGCGATATGTGCGTTAGCAAGGTCCGTTACGTGAATGTAATCGCGAATGCACGTGCCGTCTTCCGTGTCGTAGTCAGAGCCAAACACGGAAATGTGCTCTCTTTCGCCTAGTAAGTGTTCAAGGATAATCGGGATGAGATGCGTTTCTGGATCATGCGATTCGCCAATTTCTGCCGTTTCGTACGCGCCCGCTGCGTTAAAGTAGCGAAGCACCACGTATTCCATACCATATGCATGCGCGTAGTCCGCTAAGATGTGTTCAATCATCAGCTTCGAACGGCCGTACGGATTAATTGGATTCGTGCTTGTTTCTTCCGTAATGATGTCAACGGACGGAATGCCGTACGTTGCCGCTGTGGATGAAAAGATGAACTTTTTTACGTTATGTTTCATCATCGTTTTTAATAACGTAAGAGTCGCTGCGACGTTGTTTTCATAGTACTTCACAGGGTCAACAACCGACTCTCCTACTAAGCTGTTCGCCGCAAAATGCATCACCGCTTCGATTTGATAAGTAGAAAATACATGCTCTAAGTCCGCTGCGTTTCCTAAATTTCCTTCTACAAACTGAGCGCGCTCATCAATCGCCCAGCGGTGCCCCGTTGAGAGGTTATCTAAGACAACGACTTCACTTGTTTTCACTAACTCTTTCACGAGGTGGCTACCGATATAGCCAGCTCCTCCAACTACTAAAATCATAAAACCTCTCCTTTAGTCCGTTTTGACTAGTTTTATCGTACTCTTTTACCCTGATATTGTAAATGAGTTTTGTTAAATTAACATGTTTACTTTGACAATTATCTACTCTATTGTTCACCCACTTGCTGTTCCACTAGATTTATTAGGATTTCTGGTACCAATTACTAGTATTTTTTCAAAATCTCAATCTATTGCTTTACCTGTCGGTTCTCTGCCTCTAAATTAGATGTCTCGTTTTCAAAATGAGAATCTTTCCCATAGGCATATTGCTTGCCTACAGGCTGTTCTAACCGATACACTTCTCCATTTCGATACCATTTCATCCACATCTTTAATTGGGTATGATTTCGAATATTTAATTGTGATAATACTTCTTTTACAGGTACACCGGTTAACCTCATTTCAATCGCTTTTAACTTTATTTCTACTGGATAATCGACTCTTGCCCTCATAGTAAAAAACACCTCCAAGTTCGTATTAGGTAACTACATAATCAGCTTTCAACTTAAAGGTGTTTTTATTTGTCTCACTTTATGGGGGCAGTCCGGTTATTGTAATAACAAGATGGCGTTCTTTTAATTAAAAACTAAATACCTTGGACTTGCAGTTATATCAAAAGAAGAGTATTGACTTAACTGAAAAGTCCCAAGATAATCTCCATACATAAAAATGATATTTCCTTGCCCAGAACCAAGTAGCTTTATACGATGGTCTATATCTGTCGTCCAAAAAACGATAATTTTCTTACCATCTGAATTTAGAAACTCAAGTACAAAATCATTAGGGTTCCCCACATCAATTCTTTTACTAAACATATATCCTTGCAAGAGTTTGGTCATGCTTTTCAAAGCGGTATATGATTCTTTTGATTGTAAAACATCATATCCTCTAATACCAAAATTATGTTCAATTTCACTCAAGTTATCTCCGTCATTCTTCCAGTCATACCATATACTAATAGGTATTTTCTGATACGTATTAATTAAATATGTCCTAACGAGATATTGTGCCTGTTGTTTCTGACTTAATTTTATACCATCCCACTGCACTTCTGATGGATATCCCCACTCTCCAGTTATTATAGGTAAATCTTTTTTACCATACTTAGTTAGTAGTTCTCTTAATTGCTTATAATCTTGAATTACCGTTTCAGGTAAGTATGAACGATAAGGATGAACGGATATGGCATCTATATTGTCTAATATTCCTCTCTTTAAAACTTCTTCTAACCATTTTAAAGAATTATCGTTTAAACCTGCTAAAGCAGGAGCTACAACAATGCCACTGGGGTCATTCTTTCGTATAACTTTTGATGTTTTCTCTACTAGAAGTGCATAATCATCATAATTAGGCCTTGTATCCCAATACTTAAGATTATTAGGTTCGTTCCAAATTTCCCATATTATTCCTTTGTTTTTATATCTATAGGTAACATTATCTACATAATTTACAAAGGCTTTTTGTCCTTGGCCTGTAACAATCGAAAAATTCTCCTCATAAATTCTATTACTATAATTTAAAATATAGTAAGGTTTAATACCCGATTCAATTAAGCCCTGTGTTAATTCATCATATTGTTTATATTTATATTTTCCTTTTTTCTTTTCTACTTCTGACCATAATAAATCTGTTCGTGCTACCTTTATCCCAGCTTCTTTCATCATACTTATATCAATAGGTTTTCCTGTGAAATGAAAAGCAATACCGACCCCTGAAGATAAAGTACTTTCACCGCTTAAGTACTCGTTTATCTGAGGACTTTTTTCTTTTTCAATTTGATCCTTTTCAACAAACAATAGAGAAAATGTTATGCAAACAATAAGAAAAATAAGGAAGACTAATATCCACTTTATATAGTTTAAGTTAATCAATAAATATACCTCTTTTTAATAAATAATATTAGATAATAGAAAACTAAAATTGGTACATTAGTAAAACCTAGGATAAACCTTACCATTTCTCCTTAAAGCCACTTTATTTTAAGAAGAGGGTATAATAAATAGCTACAACTCTTTTAATGTCAAAGCTGTTTATTTATTATACCTAGAGATGCTCTAGCTCAAATACGCCATATACAATCCAAAGTATAAAGAGAAAATTTATAAAAATAAAATAACCTAACTTCACCCCTAAGACAGTAAACTCTTAAATTTGCTACAATACTATAAACTCACAATTTAAAGTTACTTTCATATGGAAAAACTCCGTAATGACCCATTAGTATTTTCCCAATTATGTAAATAACGAATACTATTACTAGGAAAACGTCTACAATAGGTCTATCCTTAATATTAAATAGTAAAATTATTGATGGTAATATTAATATTAATCCAATTTCAAAATAACTGGAAATCCTATAAAAGAGTAGAAATTTCGTGGAAATTATTAAACATAGATAAAATATAAAAAATAAGTTAATAAAAAATCTATTATTTTCATTTATATTTAGTAATTTTTTATAATTTAGTACTACTGCTATAAGTACAATAGTAGGTAATATTAAATTTACTAATTTTACTCCTTCATCACTGAATATTTCTTCCATATACATTGAATACTTAACCGGCAAAAATTTAAATATACCCAAAATTAAATCATCTATAATTGGAAGATTAAAAATAATAAATATTGTTGCTACTAAATATACAAATGTAACTGGTTTAATAGTAACTCGAATAAGTAACATAATAAGTAGTGCTACAAACACGCTTCTATGAAAAAAGAATGAAACAAACACTAATAAAGTAAACCTAAAATATTTTTTTTCAAGAACTAAGTTTAACGAAAAAACTATTATAGAGGTTGCTATTGCCTGCCTTAGTGTATTAAACGTAGAGAAATAGATTCCCGAAGTAACATAAAAGAAAACTAAGGCAATAGTATCAACTTTTAATTTTATAAAGCCTTTAATATAATTATAATTTATAAAGAATGATGTTGCTAATAAAAATAATTGAAAACTTAATCCCATCATTACAAAAAATTTATTTAGATATAGATATCCTATCTCCACAAACTCATCTGAGTAAACCGTATGTAAAGAATTATTATAAATAGTTTCATACATTGCAGTATCCGTACCAACCTTATATCGAAAGCCTTCAATAAATGATATTAGCAAGAATAAAACTAATATAATCACATTTTGAAATTTTACAGGTAAAGATTTTCTTATTAAGTAAAATATCGAGATTAAGAATAACAAAAATACGTAGACTGCCAAATTATTCACCTAGCTCCTATATTATAAAATTTATAATATGTTTTTATTTAATTATAAAATTCCCCTTTTAGAATTAACCTTTCTCAAAACTTGGTTTTCTAAGCATTTTAAAATATAAAATAAAACAGCACCTATTCTTTATATTAAGCAAAGTCATAGAGGTTATTACATTTCTCTAGATCTATAATATTTTTTCTTAATAATATTTAGTATTTTGTTTACTATCTCTTTAATTTCAGAAAAATTGACTAGCATCATTATTAAAAACAGTGCTATCTGTAATAGATATTCTATTGAAAGCTCAATATATAAAATATATATTTGAACACTAATTATAGCAATCATAGTTATAATTTTGAGTGAATTTATTTGCAAGTCTACAAATTTCTTTGTATCTTTAACCCTTAATATCCAAATTATAAGGAAACTAAGCATAGTTCCTAGTGAAGCACCATTTATTCCGATGACCGGGACTAATAATAAATTTATAACTATATTTACAATTGCTCCTATAGCTGACGTTTTAAACACACCTCTTGTTTTTTTAGCAGCAATATAGTTTGTACCTAGAAAACCAGAAAAACTCGAAAATACCACTCCTAGTAGTAAAAAAGGGATGTACCTCCAAACTTCCGGAAAGTTATTTGATACTAAAATATCTGCAATTTTTTTTAAAAATATTAAAAAAAAGGAGGTTGAAAGCAACATTAATGTAGAAAATACATTAAAAACATTGGAAAAAAACTTAGATTTACTTTTTGAGTTAACTTCTTCAATAGCTGATATTTGCCAAGCTTGAAAAAATATAGAGTTAATTATATTTAGAACTCCTGGAATTTTATTTGCAACAGCATATATACCATTAGCACCCAACCCCATATAATAAGTAATAATATATCTATCTGACAACCCCATAATCCACCACATTAAAGCATTAGGTATTAGAGGGACGCTATATATTAACATTTCTTTTACTAATATCATATTTAATTTTCGAGTACTAAAATCATATTGTATCTTCCCTAGAGTAATAACAAATACACAACTTACCATATTTGCTATAATTAAGGAAACCAAATAACCCACTATACCCATGTGAAATACCATAAGAAATAATATATTAGAAACTAATAAAATAAATGCATTTACTATACCGCTACCAGCAAATAACTTAACCATACCTATAGCCCTAACATATTGTGTAAGTGTAGTGTTAATAGCCTGAAGTAATACTATAGTATAAAAATAAAACATGTAATTATTAAACGGTAATATATGAACAAACAAAGGATATAAAGAGATTAGGAGGAAAAAGCCAATTATTATAATTATTAAAGAATTTGAAAGTACTGCTTGCTTATCATATTTCTCATCCATTGCAAACCTTAATACTGAGTCAAAAACACTCAAAGTGAAAATAGGTATTAAAAAACTTAAAGTAGTAGTTAATAAATCCACCATACCAAATTCTTTTTCTGTTAAATAAAATGTGTATAATGGAACAAGGAAGAAAATGAGTAACTTAGTACCCAAGTTTCCTACTGCAAAAATCAAAGAATTGTTAACTAATTTTTTATAGATATTCATTTCATTTCAACAACCTTATTAATTTCTGTTTGTTTTTCATAAAAATACAATTTTAATTTTGTAGTAAAAACTTTCTCAAAATAATCTGAAACAAAAAATGTGATAACCTTCCAAATATCTGATAATTAAATCACCTCTCCTATTATTATAATACTTTGGAGAGGTGATTCATTTTTATATTGTATAGAAAACTATAATTTACAATTTAAAAGTTTCCCACAATTAATCATTGGCAAACATTAAATTTTTAATACTACAATTTTAGTGAACTTTGCAATGGATGATAGTATTTTTCCAGATTAGGTATTTTTATACTATTAGTATCTAACATTAACATTGAATCTACATCTTTTAAAAATGACGTAATATTATCTACTTTAGTTACTAATTTTATATAATCTACGTTGTTCAGCCAATCGTGATAAGTTCCCGTAATTTTATGATTATTATTCGGTAAAACAATACAAGGCGTACCAGTAATCACACAAAATATCATCCCATGAAGCCTGTCTGTAATAACTAATTCGGCCTTTGAAAATGAATTTAATAAATCATAAAATGAAGATTGCAAAGATTTAAAAGATCCATTTTCCGTGTCGTTACCAAGGTGTGTATCCTGAAATGAAACAGCAGTAAACTTACCTTTAATTACTTTTATTATACTATCCTTTGTATCTTGTTTTAAATTTATTTCAGAGTCATTTCTAAGACACAACACAACACCTTCTCTTTTTAAAGCTTTCTTGCTTTCCAATTCCATACTTAATACAATGTCTGGAATTAATTTCACTGTGTTATTAGGAAATGCTTTTTCCATGATTCTATGAGAAATGGATTCTCTTGCAAATAAATGAAGGTTTTGATGTGAGTTATAATATTTTATTGTCTTTTCAAAACTTTTTTTCCCCTGTACTGAGTTGGAAAAATCAATTGTTTGTGGAAATGAGATAATCTTATTATTTGGGAATGACTTTATAAGGTTTCGCCTCATATTTTCATACCCCTCATATAAATCTCCCATATTTCCTCCCCCAATAATAGTAATAATATCACTAGGTTGTATTACCTTTTTAATAGTTTTAACCATTTTTAGCGTTTCTCTGAGGTAAATAGGGATTACTTCATGATTAGGCAATACTTTTTTTATGAATTTCTTCTGGGCTTCAGTAATTGCTATATCTCCAAGATTCTCGTAGTCTCCAGCAAGCATGATAAACACTCTGGGATTATTATTTTTATTAAATTTTTCGGAATAATCCCCTCCAAAATAATAATAAGCATTATATTTTAGAGATTTAGGTACAAACCGTTTAATTTTAGATTTTAATTTTGTCATTAATTATACTCCCAATTCTATCTTTATATAAATTACACAATCAATAAGCGAAATAGCCGTATCCTATTAATATAATTAGTATTAAGAACTGGCCATATTATTAGATCTATTATCTGTCAACCTGTTTCTGAATTTAACATTTTTATTAATTTTTCACTTGTATCCATATCTAGCTTTCTTGCCCATAAACTATTACTTTTTTTTATTCTATAATAGTCACTTTCATTCAGTATCAGGGGGCTAGGTGTTGGAGTTTTACCCCAGTTTATATAAGTTAAATTATCATTAATTATTTCATCTTTAAACTTTGAATTTAATAAGATTGTTTGGAAAAAAATTTCGTCTGGTATTAAAACATATTTGAAATACTTGTATATTTCTGGTTTTTCTTTAATGAAATTAAGAACATAAGTACAACATTCATTTGTCAAACACCACCATTGAGATCCTCCATAAAAATCTTCTATATCAAAAGGTAACTTTCTTTTAACACTTAATCCTTTTAATATGCGAGCACACCCTTTATATATTACTCTTTTAGTTGCCAAACGTTTTCGTGGATGCTTATTAAAATGATAATATATAATTCTATCTTTTCCTCCATTTTCATTCTCCCACTGTTTACCAGGAATTGAAAAATAACTCATAAAACTTTTATTATTCGCTGTTTTTAAATATTTTTCTATCTCCTTATTTGTTTTTATTGGGTAGTGTTGCCCACTAATTAACACAGCATAATCAAAATTAACCTGGTTATGATAAGCTGTTTTAAGACAATCTATAGAAGCATCAACTAAACTTATATCTCCCCAATAACATCTGTTTCTTTTTGAGAAAAAAACATTCTTCTTATTTCGGAACACCAATTCCAAATTTTCATAATCATAGTCATTTCCATTTAAATCAAAGTGAATTATAAAAGAGTTGTTTTCACTATCAAGTTTATATATTAAATTTTTTATTTGCTGAAAATTATTATGTGCTAAAATTAAATAGACTATTCCCATAAAACCACCTATGTTTTTACTTGAATTATTTTTTAATTAATTTAATGGCGTCCATATTTAAGTTAATAATATATAATTAGAAAAAAGTTTAAAGTGTATAGATTTGTAGTAAATAGATTAGGTAACTTTATTAAAATCCCCAGTTCTTAAAAATTTGCTTCTTATTTACGCCTTATATTTCTAAATATAACCGCTAATAAAATTAAATTAGTTTCAAAAAAACTTTTTCCGAGTTTATCAATTGAATATATATAACTTTTACCAAATCTTTCTTTTAAAAACCCTGAGTTTTTCTGTATAAATTCATGCTCTTTCCATCCAGGAAATCTTTTATAAATTAATAATCTTGTGTACTTCATTTTTTTATAAAAGCTCCACAGTTTAACTTTATAAAACTTCAGTTGGCGATACATATTTGACCACATTAATAACTTAACATATTGATAAGCGAGCCCTTGTTCTACTACTTTGTTACCATTTTTAATTTCATCGGCGTAATATAAATACGTGTTCTCTAATACTTCATAAATATCATTAATCTTTGGGTTAATTGTTGTTAATAAAGAATTTTGACGTCCTTTTCTGTAAATATATAATGGACTTTCTATATAGCTATATGTCTTTACATTGGAAAGTATCTTATATATAGATCCAACATCTTCGTATACTTTTCCTATTGGAAACTTTATATTTTCAAAGAAACTCTTTCGATATACTTTATTCCAAGCGCTAGGTTGTACACTCCACAGATAATCTTGATTTTCTATTCCTTTGACTATTTTTTCAGGATTGTCTTCACCTTCAAAGTAATCATACCAGTCAAAAATCACTAAATCTGGGTTGGTTTTTAGAGAATTGAATATTTCTGAAAAGAATGCTTCAGATATTTTATCATCACTATCAATAAAAGCAACGTATTCTTTTTGAGCATAATTCAGCCCGAAATTTCTAGCATCTCCTAGACCACCGTTTGTCTTCTCAACATATTTAAAGTTGTACTTTTCTGAATATCTTTTAGCAATTTTCCCAGAATTATCTTTAGTCCCATCGTTGACAAGAACTATATCAATATTTGCTTCATTCTTGCTGTGTTTCACACTTCTTACTATAGAATCCAAACATTCAGCTAAATATTCTTCTACGTTATAAATAGGTATAATTACACTTAAACCAAGCATGCTGCACCTCTATGACTTCTCTTAATATTAATTATGATCTTCTCTAATACTTTACTTTTGTAAGTCTTATTTAACTATAGATTTATCAATTAAAGAATTGTATAATTTTATTAATTCATCATTCATTTTATCTGCTGTAAACCTTTCTAAATAACTGCTATATCCTTTCTCTCCTAATCTCATTAGAGTTTTTTTATCCAAATGTTGAATAATTTTTTCTAGTGAATCTAGGTTATCCATATCAAAAATATAACCATTAACACCATCTTTTATTAATTCTGGTAAGGCACCTCTATTACTTGCAATTACAGCTTTTTTATTTTTCATTGCTTCTATAGCTACTAAACCAAAACCTTCCCATCTAGACGGAACAATTACTGCATCAACCATGTTATAATAATTATCAATCTCTTCCCTTTGTATCCACCCTAACTTAGTTACATTATTAATGGAATCCAAATTAACACCCTCATCAAGAATAGAGTCTCCAATTAAATAAAAGTGAACTTCTTTTGTATTAATTTTTTTTATGATATTAACTAAGATGTCAATTCCTTTCTGTCTATCAAATCTACCTACAAATAGTATATTTATCTTACTTTTGTTTACTAATGGAAAATTAGGTATGTTTTTCTTTTTAACATTGTTTTTTTTTGTACCATTATAGATAAGTGTAGATTTCTCTTCGGGAATGCCTAATTTTATTGACTCAGTCTGCTCAAACATTGAAATATTTACTATTTTAGTAGTTACCTTGCTTAATAGCTTTTCAATTTTTATATATATATATTTAGATAACTTAGACGTTTCCATGAAAAAGCTCCAACCATGAGAACAATATATTATCTTAACTTTTTTATCCCTTCTTAGAAGGTACATTACTCTAACAAATAGGCCTGCAAAAGTACTATGAACATGAATAATATCAGGTTTTATCTTTTTTATTAAAATAAAAATATATATAGTTGCATAAATAAAATATAGGGGGGTTCTGCGATATTTATAGAAAAAAGTATTATCTTTTTCTAGTGGGTAATTTTTTTCAGATTTATACTCACTAGCAACTAGATATACAATCGTATTTTTAAACTTGGTTTGTTGCTCTAATACATCATACAAGTATGTATAAACTCCCCCTTTAATATACTCTCCTACATGCATAATTTTAATTGACAAACTATCACCTCGTAATTCTAGTATATGTTTGTAATATTAGTAGACCCTTTTGAATTAATAATAATCCCAATTTAATAATTCACTTAAAACCACTATTAATTCTTACACTTATATTTCATAATAATGTATCTCGTATTTTTTAAATAAATTTAAAACTAACCATACCTTAATTAAAAATTTTAATAATTTTCTTAAATTTCACTTTATTTTATACTTAGTTACTACTATTCTGTTCAAAGTTTTACCTTATTAACTTTTTGTTAAGTAATTAGCACTTAAAGGTTATTAACCTGCATTTACATATCTAAAGCCCAATCGATTATTTCCCAATTTAGAATTATCTAAATAGAATTAAACTTGCTTAACCTTTTTTATCTAATTTTTACCCCTCTTTATGACCATACCTTTAATATCTCTTCTTATATTCTCTTTAATAACAAAAAATTTGCCTATCGGACATAAATAAGGTTTTCAGTGAAATAATTGTTAATGGGGCATCTTTCTACTAAAGTTATATAAGAGATATAGTGTTTTTTTAATTTAAATATTTCTTTGAATTATAAAAGCATTTCTTATGAACAAGACATAGTGCCATTGATAATAGTGCCATTGATAATAGTGCCATTGATAATAGTACCATATAACTATAATGACAAACAGGGGAATTTTTTGTCGAATTACGTCAAACTTTAAAAATACCTGTGCTTACTTTTATAAAGTATCAATTATTAAAAGTGTAAAAAAGATTTTTTATAATGCAAGCTAATGATAGATTCTCATATATAGACTTTGCTAAGAATAGAAAGTTTGTTATTTTATTTTTTCAAAGTAAGAGAGGTACTACGCATGCTAAAGACCATTTCCTATCCGTTTCAACCAAAATCCAATCGCTATCTTATCCCTGGGCAGTTTTGGGCTATCCCTTTAAGCAATGGACAATTTTCCTGCGGAAGAGTACTCGAGATTAGCGCTGAGCACACGAAGCATTTCATTGCTGGGCTTATGGACTGGTGCGGGCCTGAGCCACCTACTTCTGAAGATCTAAAAGGATGTGCTATTCTCAAGCAAGGTGATGGCCACGTTAAAATGATTGTGGAAACCGCCTTAAACGGCATGATTTTAGGCTATCGAGACTTAACCTTAGATGAATTAGAAGTAGCTTATTTTCGATCTCAAGAGATGTTTGCCGATGATTGTATGCTCCAAAAAGGGTATACGGAAATTCGTCCCATCACAAAAAAAGAACATGAACAATATCTTACGTTTTCGACGTGGGGATATGAAGTCATTAAATTTCGTGCAGAAGATTGCTTTGTAACAAAAAGTAAATATCTATACTAAAGAGCCTAACTTCCTTAAAGTGTTAGGCTCTTTTATTTATGTTTGCTGTATGGCTATAGATACACAAATATTACAATAATCAATGTCATTTTCTTCACGGCTTCTATGCAACTAATAGCAAATAGCGCAGACCAGATTGAACACTAACTTCCCCTGTCTCCTTCCGCTTTACTTCCTACACCTATTCCTTTACCTATAAGCAATAAACATTTTCTTTTTATACATATTATTGGTTCATAAGAAAAAACTAGAAATACGAACAAATTTATTGATTGGGAAGGTAGAGAAAATGCCTTACGGACGCTTTTTTAAACGAACTAAAGAGGAAACTTCGCCAGAGGCACCAGCGCTACAACCTTTACATAATCGTTTAGATGAGAACGTAGAGAAGTTAAAAATAGCGCTCGGAGACAGCTCAGACTTATTTATTCGCTTTATACATTCACCTCACAACGAAAAAATAAAAATAGCGGTGCTCCACCTTGATGGATTGGCTGATGATGCGATTGTAAACGAACATGTTATTAATCCTTTAATTCAATGGGCAAACGCAACTAAAGAAGCTAATTCGTTGGAGTTAGAAGAAAGCGTAAAAGGCACTTTGGCTGTTTCTCAGCTAACTATAAAAGAAGACTGGGATAGCTTTCTTTCAGCAGTTGTCTCAGGAGATGCAGTTGTCTTGTTAGATGGATGTTCTAAGCTGTTCATTACCAATACACAAAAGCTACAGTCTCGCGCAATAACGGAGCCAACGACGCAAACGGTTGTGAAAGGACCAAAAGATTGTTTTACTGAAAGTCTAAGAACCAATACGTCCTTAATTCGAGCTAAGATCCAAAACCCTTGTTTACGATTAAAAAGCATGAAGATTGGGAAAGTGACGCAAACGGAAGTGGCTATTATGTACATAGAAGAAATAGTAGATAAAGCCATTCAACAAGAAGTTGAGAAGCGACTAAAAAGAATTGATGTAAATAGTATTCTTGAATCAAACTATATTGAAGAATTTATTAAAGATGACAGCAAAACCATCTTTCCTTTAGTCCTAAGCACAGAACGGCCTGATGCGGTAGTAGGAAATTTACTCGAAGGTCGCGTCGCCGTTATTATCCAAGGAACGCCTTATGTGTTAATCACACCCGTTGTTTTTTCTCAGTTCTTTCAATCACCTGAGGATTACTATCAAAATTACTATATTAGCTCTTTTATACGATTGTTAAGATTTGTTGCCTTCTTTCTGTCGATGTACGTTTCGTCTATTTACTTGGCGTTAATAACTCATCATCACGGACTTATTCCTACTACGCTGCTGGTAAGCTTAATGGCTCAAAGAGAAATTGTTCCCTTTCCGGCAATCGTGGAAATTATCCTGATGGAATTGGCATTTGAAACGCTTAGAGAAGCTGGTATTCGAATGCCAAGGGCGATCGGCCCAGCCGTTTCAATTGTAGGAGCACTAATCCTAGGTCAAGCAGCCGTAGACGCAGGGTTTGTATCAGCAGCTGTCGTTATTATCGTAGCCATTTCTTCCATTAGTAGCTTCACTCTTCCAAACATCAGCATCTCTAGCGTAGCTCGTGGCTTTCGATTTATGTTAATTTTAGCGGCTTCATTTATTGGGCTATATGGCATTCTGCTCGTGACGCTGTGTATCTGGCTTCACATGAGCACGTTGCGATCATTTGGTATTCTGTATTTTAATCCGTTTGCTCCTTTTAACTTACAAAAACAAAAAGATGGCCTACTTCGTTTTCCTTTGCCATTTCTGTTAAAAAAACCAAATAAACCTAAGCCGATTAAGTAACGCTTGCTTAAAGGAAGTTTTCATATGAAAAAAAACCATTTATTTTTATTGATTACCATAATTTTATTCCTGACTTCAGGCTGCTCAAACTATTTAGAACTAAATCAAGTTGGAGTAATTATAGGCGTTGGCCTTGACCAAAATGATGACCCTAATGAGCCTTATCGAGTAACGTATCAAGTTCTTAATCCAAGTGGTTTAGCTCAAGGGCTTTCTAGTGCAGACACAGGCTTGGCCGTTGTGAATTATACGGTGACGGGAGAAACCTTGCTTGAAACCTCGCGAAAAGCATCTGCCATCATTCCTAGAAGAAGCACCCTGACTCACATGTCACTCGTTGTCGTCAGTGAGAAACTAGCACGAAATAATCTTGACTCTCTCTTTGATACGTTAGATAGAAGCAAACAGGGACGAACAAGTTTACCCGTGTTTATTGCTCGAGATAGTACCGCTGAACATGTGCTTAATGGTGTTGAACCTTTTGAAATCAATCCAGTGAAAAGCATTATCAGTACCAGTGAAAATAACCAAAAACTGTACGGAGTCTCTAATAATATGCTCGTATACGATGCCATATCTGCCCTTTCAAGTAAAGGAAAGGATTTAGCAATTCCAGGTCTCAACATACACAATGATTCTCCGGAAAGCAGTCGAGCAAGTAACTTAGAAACAACCAACCCTTCCGTTATAGAAGTAAATGGATTAGCTATGTTTAAAGAAGGAAAACTAGTCAGGTGGTTAGACGGTGAAAAAGCTCGAGCGGTTCAATTCATTACTTCAGACATAAATAGTACAGTAGTTTCAATTCAATGCAAGCAAGGAAATATAGGTCTAGGGATCAACCGAGTGAAAAGCGAAATAAAAACAGACGTACGTCAAAACGAACCCATTATTCATCTAAACTCAACGATGACCGGTGAGATTTTAGAATCATCATGTGCAGCCGATTTAACGGATCATCACTTATTAAATCGTTATGAAAAGGAATTTGAAAAAGAAATAACAAAACAAATTAAGCAGACTATTGCAATTGCCCAAAAAGAAAAGTCCGATATTTTTGGATTTGGTGATAGTTTGGCTCGTACACACCCAACATACTGGCACAAACATCAAGATAATTGGCGCAACTTATTTTCGAATGCCAAAACGTCAATTAAAGTTAACGTCAATATCACAAATACAGGAATGCGAACGAATTCCTATGAGGCAGAGTAAAAGGAGATGAGAAAACATTGATAAAAACAAAAATTGATGGCATCCAGCTCTTTTGTCTAATGGTGGTTTTTATGCTAGGTAGCGCTCTTTTGTTAGACATTGGAAAAGGAGCTAAACAGGATGCTTGGCTCGTCCCTTTATCAGCGTCTTTTTTTGGATGCCTTTTGTTTCTAGTGTATATTTATTTATATAAGAAATATCCTGAAAGCCCACTAACAGAGTACACAATTAAAATTTTCGGGAAGTATGTAGGAAGCATTATAAGCTTCTGTTACGTTATTTATTTTATTTATATTGCTTCCAGAGTACTAAGGGACTTTGAAGAGTTATTAACGAGCACCACCTATTATCGCACTTCCATTGTGACAGTAGGAATTTGTATGATTTTTGCCTTAATTTACGCCATCTGCGTAGGGATAGAAGGATTCTCCAGAGTAACGTGCCTCTGCTTTTCTATTATTTTAATTACTTTTTTAACGTTAAATAGCCTATATATAATAGGCGGTTATATAAAAGTTGAAAACCTTCAGCCTGTACTTGGAGGTGGAATTAAGAAAGTGTGGAAAGAGCTATTTCCTCTTGGCATGACGGTGCCTTTTGGAGAGCTTATTACGTTTACAATGATTCTCCCTTATTTAAATAAAACAAGTAAAGCTCTAAAAGTTGGCCTGTTCGCAATTGTAATCAGCGGTCTTTGGTTATCCTTTAATGGACTTGTCCTTACATCTGTATTAGGAGCAGATACGACTCTTAGATCTACCTTTCCTGCATTTACGGCTGCTAGCCATATTAATATCGGCAATTTTATTCAGCGCCTTGATACGTTCATTATTGTTCTGATGGTTATGCTGGGGTTTGTTAAAATCGCCATTTATTTCTTTTGTGCGGTCATTGGGGCCAGTGGCTTATTTCGAATAAAAGCTTCACCTCCATTTATTTACTTTATTGGAATTATTATTTTTTTCTCTTCGCTAATGATTGCCCCTAGTTATCAGGCTCATATAGCGGAAGGGTTGAAAGTGGTGCCTTACTTTTTCCATTTGCCTTTTCATATTGGAATTCCACTTCTACTACTAGTTACGGCTTATATCAAGCAAAAAATAAAGCCAGCAGCTTTATAATTCGGGTGGCTGCTGGCGTTTCATCGTTGTGATAATACTAACAATAACAAAGAGAAAGAAAAGTAAAAAGATGAGCAAATAATCTTCCCCTATGCATGTTTTTAAATGATACCTAAGATTATGAAGGAATTGAAAGATACTATTACCTTGAAGAATATCAATCCATGAACTCATTAAAAGCACCCCAAGGCAAATTAATGGAAAGGAAAGTAGTTTAGCCATATAATCACGACCTATCTTTTTTATATAACATGTGAAAGATAGCTAAGGAATATGCAACTCTCATTCACTCTAGCATGAGTTACACTTATCTTAATAACTCGCAAATTTCTCCTGGTGTTAGAGGCTTATAAAAGATGTACCCTTGCCCAATCTGACAGTCTTGTTTCGTTACAAACTCCAGCTGTTCCTGCCTTTCAATTCCTTCAATCGTTAATTCAAAGTTAAGCTGCTTTCCCATTTGGATAATGGTTTGAACAAGCACTTTTCCTACTTCATCCAATTCATCAATAAATGATTTATCAATTTTCAGCGTATTAATTGGCAAATATTTAATGTAGCTAAGTGAAGAATAGCAAGTTCCAAAATCGTCCATTGCTAATTTTACACCGAGTTCTCGTAAAGGGATAAGTACTTTATTTAACTCTTCACTATGCTGAATGACGTTTTCCGTAATTTCCATTTCAAGAAAGCCTGGACTAAGCCCCGTTTCTCTTAAAATAGCTTCAACTTCCTTCACAAATTCAGGTGATTTCAGCTGAATAGGCGATACGTTTACGGCTATCTTCTTCATTTGTGAACTCATGTCCGTCCAGATTTTCATTTGCTTACAGGCTTCTTCTAACACCCACTTCCCAACAGGAACAATCAAACCTCCCTCTTCTAAAATAGGTAAAAATTCGTTAGGTGGAATCACTCCATATTTTTCACTGTTCCAACGAATTAAAGCTTCTGCTCCGATGACTTCAGATGTTTTCAAATCGATTAAAGGCTGATAAGCGAGCTGAAATTCATTTTTTTCTAGCGCATGCTTCAGTTCATTTTCCATATTTAGCGCCTTCATCATTCGTTGGTTGGATGAAGATGAACTTAGCTCATATGTATTTCGTCCATTTCGTTTTGCTACATACATTGCCATATCTGCTTGCTTAATGAGCTGTTCAATTAGTTCATCTACCTCTTCAAAAGCAGCTTGCTTTTTGCATTCTTTTGACAACAAGCTAATGCCAATACTTGTCGAGGTAAAAAACTTATGGCCATTCAAGAAAAATGGTAGCGCCATTTCCTTGACAATTTTTTCAGCCATTTTCTTAATTTCTTCGACTGTATGCAGGTCTTGCAGAACCAGTATAAACTCATCTCCTCCATGCCTTGAGACAAAGCTGGAAGAAGGAACACAGTTTTCTAATCTTTCGGCGACGCGTCTAAGCAGTACATCTCCATAATAATGACCAAGCGTATCGTTAATTGATTTAAAACGATCCAAATCTAGAAATAAAACTGCTACAAGTTCAGGAAACTCATCGGCTATGAAAAGCTTTTTTAGCTGTTTGTTCAACCAGTAGCGATTAGGCAAATTCGTTAACGAATCATAATAAGCCAGCTGCTTAATTTTTTCTTCATACAGCTTACGCTTCGTTATATCATTCCGAATAGATACGTACTGATACGGCTCTCCATTTTCGTCTAAAAAAGGAACGATGGTTGTATCTACCCAGTAGAATGAGCCGTCCTTTGCTTTGTTTCTTATTTCTCCATGCCATACATTACCCGAGCGGATGGTTTGCCATAACTCTTTAAAAAACTGCTTTGGGTGATAATCAGAATTAATAATACGATGGTTCTGGCCGAGGAGTTCATGCCTTTCATATTGGGAAGTTTTGCAGAATTTATCGTTTACGTGGTTAATAAAGCCTTGGCTATCTGTAATTGCTACGATGGATGATTCATTTAACGCTAGCTCAATATCATTCACTTTTTTTAACGTTTCTTTAAACTTACGTTCAAAATTATTGTTTTCCATCACTTGTACACCCTTCTTAAAATTAGATTAATACAATAAAACCCACGAGAATCGTGGGCTTTATATAATTTAATTTATAAAGAACAACTGTCTTACCTTCAGTCGCTGCTACTTGTCGAAACAAGCATACGTTTTATTCTATGACTCTTGACGAAGTAGCCACGGAACAATAAGATCTTGAAAGGTCTTGTTGTATACTACAATTCGATTTAGATAATAGGGATCGTTCTCTTTCGTAATCACGTGCGGTGCAAGAATAGCCGCATGCTTAAACCCTGCATCTTTTACGACCTTCGCTACGTCATCATTTGTATTACCGTACGGATACGCAAAGTAAACCGGATCGATTCCTAGATGCTGCTTAATGGTTTCTTTACTTTTACGTAAATCTTCACCAAATGCACTGTATTTATTAGGAGTCAAAAATAAAGGCTTATCCCCTTCTAAGTGATGCATATCGTACGTATGGGAACCAATAGTCGCAAGACCACTGTCTGTCATTTCTTTTAACTGATCCCATGAAGCCATACTTAAGTTTTGAAAGTCCTTCGCTCCGACCTGCCCTGCAATGACATACAGCGTAAACGGAATGTTTTCCTTCTTCAAAATTGGAAACGCATTTTCATACACCGTCCGGTCAATATCATCAAAAGAAATCCATACGCAGCGTTTTGGAAACGTACCTTTTTGCTGATACTCTTCAATATCTGCGGGACTTACAAACGTCGCATCTAATTGCTTGAGCTTTTCTAACTGTGCCTCAAATTCGGTACTGAAGACGCTGTACTTGGTCAACTCGTCAGACTTGGTCATCGATTTAGCGACTCGATTAAACCAATTGTGCTTACGTACACGATGATAGTTCAGTCCTAAACATCCATTTGTTTCGAGCTTGTTCTCTAAAGTTGTTGATGACGTCGCTTCTGCTTCCCACTTAAGGGCTTTGAAAGAAAGAAAGCCAATTATCACCGCAAAGATAGACATTAGAAACAGATATTTCTTCATGCATATTTCCTCTCTTCAGTATGTTTTAACGGATTTACATCAAACTCAATGTAATGCGCATTCTGAAGAGCTCGAATTTGATCTTTAGACAGTAATTGAAGATTTTCTAAGTCTTTTAGACTTGTATTTGACGGCATTTTTCGCCGAGTTAAATGACCAAACTTTTTTTTATTGTAAATTCTCCATAAAAATAAACATAAGAAAAAGAAGGCAAAAACGATAAGGCCAAGGACTAAAAATGTTCGAACTTCGCTGTTCGTTGTTTTAAACGCAATTTTCATTACGCTACTGTAACGGTCATTTACACCGATAATAGCTGAAAGAAAGAACCAAACAACCCCTCCACAATACAACCAAAAAACAGATGAAATAATTACGCTTATTACAAATCGAGGAAGCGGCTGCTTAGCTTGAATTATGATTTGCTCTTCGTCAAACCTCGGTCTGGACTGCTCCATGTAGCATAACCTCCCTTCACGCGAGATTTTATAGCACGAGGAAACGCGCTTACTACTACAATTGCATTCACAATCCAGTAAAGAGCTGGATACCAAGCTGCCCAAGCATAATATCGCTTAACGTTGTCATACTTCGAATCAATTTTTAGCGCAATAAGCAGTTGAATTAAACTCATAAACACCAAGGCAAACGAAGTAAATGTAAACCAAAGAAACATCTCTTGCGGACTGCTTGCTGTAAATAGAAGCACTAGCGTTACAAAAAGCCACGAGAAGGACCAGATTGTACTTATCCACTGCTCTAAATATACAATCCAAATTCTGCGTTGTTTCCATTGAAACAGTGCTCTCCAATGGCGAAGCATAACCTCTTGTCCACCTTGAGCCCAGCGAACACGCTGTTTCCAAATCCCTTGCAAGGTTTCAGGCACAAGCATCCAGCACAATGCTCGTGGCTCATAGCGAATATCCCAAAAACGCTGCTGGAGCTTCCAGCTTATTGCAATATCTTCGGTAATCATATCTCGATCCCACAGTCCAACATCTACCAGTGCTTTCTTTCGAAAGGCTACGACTACGCCGGAAACAGTCATGATTTTCCCTAAAATACGCTGAGTTCGTTTAATCGAACCAATAATAGAAGAATACTCAACTAGCTGAATTCGACTTAGCAGCGTATTGCGGTTTCGAATACGTGGATTTCCAGTAACGGCACCTAAGCGCTCTCCTTTATGAAGAAAATGATACATTAAATAATAAGGAGCATCTTTATCTAAAATAGCGTCAGAGTCTAAACAAATCAAAAACTCAGCTTTTGATGCGTGCGCACCCAAGTGCAGCGCGTTGGCTTTCCCTTTATTTTCGTAGAGCTGAATGACGCGAACCTCAGGATGTTTTTTACTGATTTCTTTTAAAATATCGGCTGTTCCGTCGGTACTTCCATCATTAATCAGAATAATTTCTTTGGATGGGTAATCCAACGCTAAAAGATGATGCAGCGTTTCGCTAATCGTTTCTTCTTCGTTATAGCACGGCACGAGAAAGCTAACCAAAGGCCAATCTATTGTTGACACATCAAATTCAAGATCTCGGTCACGATAGCGTATGTAAATAAGCGTACCCGCAATCCAAAATAAAGACATGATAAATGGATACCAGAAAACAAAGCTTGACAGCTTCTCAAATCCAGGTACCAATACGTGTTGTATATTCATTCCTTTAACTCCTTTTAACTAGTAAAAATTGCACATGTTGACTATTGTAACACTAAATTAGTTTAGTGGAACATACAAAAAATGGTTGTTGCAATAATTGAGTCAAAGAGAATTATAGTACAAAAGAATCAAATAGTAAAAGAATGAAGACTCCAAGTTGGTTATCAAGAGGTGAATGATTAAGAACTTATGCTAAAGGGAGAAAGTTTGCTTGGCAGTACTTATTTCGGCTACTATATTGTTATGTAATAATAACGACAATGGGTTTATTTACATAAAATCATTGAATGGTAGTTATGGACAGAAGGGGGTACTTGAGTATTACTCAAGCCTTTTTGAAGAAGAGATTACTTATAGTCCTATCGGGCGTTACCTCAATAATAGCTTTCGGCTCTATATCATTAGCGTATTTAACCAAAACAAAGTTTAACCTAACGGCTTCGGTTGGAGGATTTGTATTAGCAGTTTAAAAACAATTCAAAAAACAGCCTAAAAATTTCACGTCTTTAGATTTTTAAGCTGCTTGAATGAAAGTTATTTTGTTACCATTCTCTCCACTCTTCAGTTATATCTTCTTCTGTTTCTAAACCAGCTAAATTAGCCGCTTCAGTAATAAACTCATACAACTCTTCTCTTTCTATCGTCTCAATGAAATAATCAAACTCTTCATTTAAATCATTTAAGCTTAGCACTACTCCTTTCACGCAGCGTAAGATGTCTTGTTCTACACCTTTAGCATCTTTTAATTGGTTTAAATAAAGGTCTAGGACTTCGTCTGTCGCTTGAATATTCTCTACCGTGAATAGCTCGTCTTCTTCCATTCGCTTTTTCCACTCTACAGTTGGTTTACTGCTTTTTAATTTCCCCACCATGTTATGCCCCCTTATTCACTACAAAATGAAACCTATTTATCTACATGTCGTCAACTAACGTAACCAATTCCAAAATTGGCTTCACATCATTCTGTCCTTCGTAAGCTTTAAACTGGATATCTCCAAGTTTTGTTCCGACATCAAACTCACCGATTAAGCTATCAAGCATAATGAAGGCAGCACCGATAAAGTTATCGTCCTCTTCTCTGTAGCCTTTGATATACATCACAATATCTAAACAATCTAGTTCTGAGTTATGTTCAGACGTAAAGAAGACGTCTTTTGTTTCAAGAACTACATCTTCAAAACACACCTCTTGTTCACTGGATCCCCTCTGCCTGAATGCAACGATTTCGAATTGATCAAGTGAAGGAGCTGCTTCTACAAGCTGCTGTACGGCTGGGAACGCAGGAAGCATACCGTCTGCACTGATGATAAACTCTCTTTTTCCTTCTTTTAACTCGACACCGAACTCAAACGTTACTTCTTTATGATACTTTGACAGCTGTACGCCTAGCTTATTAAACAATATCTCGTAGCTGTTTTCATCCAGCTCAAAATATGCTTCACGATTTTTTTCAAACCAAGACCAAAATTCCGCTGCTGTAATATTTCGCTTAAATAGATTTTTTAACATAGAGCCTCCTAGACGAATGATAGATTTTGGTGATTTTTTATTATTTGAGTTTGAAAATTCACATCTTTTAGTTGATGACAAACACCATTTTTTTCATTACAATTGTAATATTACTGTAATATTTATTGAAATTAAACACATTTTTTCTAGTAAGTTGTAAATTTATCTCCATGCTCATTTAATGAAACAAAACAATCAAACTATAAACTCACATAAAAGGTGAAGACATGAAAAAAAAGGTGCTTATACTGAGCTTGTCAATGTTCGGATTATTGTCCACAAATACGTTTATACCGACCAAGGTGCTGGCTACAACTGCCGTTGAGCCAAATGAAAACACCGCTCCTGAAGAGGACTTGGACGTACTGTATGAACGTGTATATGATGATGGCTATGCGCTGGGAGAAAGCGATGGGTATAGCGGTGAAAAATACATAAGCCTTGACGGGAATAACCAGCTTGCAGCTTATCCCTCAGAAGCTGCCCAGTGGTTCATGCTAGGCTATTCGGTTGGCTTTGAAAGCGGAAAGCGAAGCAAAACAGACGAAGAAACGGCTGAAAAAGAAGCTGACTATAGCGCTGGTGAAAAAGCAGGATACGAAGTTGGAATCCAAGACTATGAGAACGCGACAGTCGCTTATACGCCTCTTACTATGAAAAGCAAGTCGGATGACTGGAACGAAGGCTTCGCGTTTGGCTATGAAAAAGCCATTGAAACGATGAATCTTTCCGTCAAAGCAAAAGAAGAAGGTTACCAGCAAGGCTTACAGGATGAAGCGATGTCAGTACCAGAACTGTATGCCGAAGATCCTATGACGCAAAAAGCATTTGAAGAAGGTTTTCAAAAAGCCATGAGCGAAAAAGAAGCGGCTGAAAACGCGCAGCATGAAAAAGACGGATACAAGCTTGGATACAGCATGGAGCCGCTCGTCGTTCCTGATGGACTTACGCCTGCAGCCACTGAATCATTTACAAAAGGCTACAAAAAAGGTGAAAAGAAACGCTTAGAAGATGTGAAGATGGAAGGGTTTAATGCTGCTTTTCTGAATGAAAAGTACAAAGCACCAAAAGTGTATGAATCGAACGTTCAGCTTCTAGAAGTCTACCAACAAGGCTTCGTTTCTAATAAAAAAGCTGCCAAGTTCAAAAAACAAGCGTACCAAGACGGCTGGAAGTTAGGCACCAAAATGGATGTCCCTGCTGCCTATAAGAAAAACAAAGCGGCGGTGACAGCGTACAAAGAATACTATCAGCTTGGACAAGAAAAGCAAGAAAAGACGGTTTACGACGTGTTGATTGCCCTCGGTGTCTTGCTGAGTGGAATTGGATTGTTCCGCGTGGTTAGAAAGCGAAAGAAAAAAGGAGATTTTTCTGCTTAGCTTTTTTAGAACGCTATTACGAATGGATAAGGAAGTGTTGTTATGACTGAGGTACAGGTCATTATTGGCGTTCCCGGAACGTGGAAAAATTGAACGGAGTTAATACAAGCTGTTGCTTCTAAAAGCGATGGCTACTTACTAGCTGGTGATATTATTCATTGTGCGAAAAAGAACGTTGGCTTCCAAGTGGAAGTATATGAACATGATCCACAGCTAGTAGAAGCATTTTCGTATGTAAACGATGATCAGCTAATGAAGCAAATAACTGATCATACGTTTACCGCTTACGTAATCGCTACGGTAAGTGACTTTGAAGAACTTAAAAATGTTGTAGACGTAGGTGCAGGATTAGTAAAAGCCGGTGGTTTAGCTGTTAAAATTGAAACATCCGGAACTATACATACAAAAGAAGAATGGAAAGAACTCGCTCGTAACCAAGAATATTTCCCTATATACTCCCATTTCGTCATGTTAGTTGGCAATGAGGAAAGCTACTTTTCATGTGGGATGAAAGCCTTTGGATGCCCGGATGTCATCACTTCTTCTGTTCTTCCGCCTGAAGAGGCAGCTGACCTTCTCAATAACTTTAATTTATATAGTTTGATAGAAAAGCCAGCGTTTAAGAGCGGGCAAACGTTTAGCGTTGAAGAAGGTTCCGCCCTCTACCGCATTCAGTGTCTAGAGGATTTTCGATATGAAGAAGACGACCTTTTCTTTAATCCGTTTGGTCTGGTTGAATTAGTAGCAGAATAAAAAAATGGAGGTGTTCGGTACACCTCCATTTTTTGTTATTCACAATGTAATGTTTAACTATTGTTCGTAATAATACGCTTTTACTCCTGGATAGTTTTTTCCTTTTTCTTCGCACCACTGGACAAACCCTTCTTTTCGTTCCTTCGTAAAAGCAGTCCAATTCTTTAGTAACTCTTTATAGTGCTGCAGTTCAAGCTTCACATTCTGTTTAACTTGTAGGTCTTGAACGCTAGCATTTAGCTCATACGTTTCCATAATTGTGTTAGTATCTTCTTGTAAATCTCCAAGGTATAGATCTTCTGATAGGTGGTGAGTAGAATACCAAAGCGAGTCGATGTTTAAGTCGATTAATTTCACTAAGCACAGCTGTTCACTACTTCCACCAAGTTCCCATGCTTTCTGTAAATACTCTCTACTTTCTTCGCTCTGAAAAAATAACCCGTGCCACCTATACGGTCTTGAGTCACTAGGAAAATGCTCTATCCATTTGGAGAGAATGGGCTTTAAAAGATGTTCTTCTAAAGGATGTACGAGTACGAAGTGAACGTCATCTGAGTCTTCCAACAAAGTACACAGCCACAATGCAAAGTCCATTTGATCTTCATCATTCCACTTGTTTGCTTCCTCAATGAACAAAGTAAGCTCTTTGAAGCTCTCTCTTCTCAGGCCTTTTTCTTTTAACATACAAAACTTCTTAAACAGAGGATACTCATTTAAACGATCACTGTTTAAAAGCTTTGTTTCGATTGGTTCCATGTAGTCACGCTCCGCTTCTTGCTACCGGCTTTAGAGATAGTCAAATAAACAAACGACCCTCTTCTTAAGGGAAAATTATACAATCTAAATTACTAGAAAGATAGTAGTTTTTGAGTTAACGTTCCAACAAAAAAGCGCCCCTCGGACAGGGACGCTTTCTGTTACATTGCTTCTTCTTCAGCTGCTCGACGGTTTTTCTTCAATAGCTTTGATAATGCTTCATATACAATTGGTACAATGACTAGCGTTAACAGCGTTGAGGATGTTAAACCACCGATTACCGTGATGGCTAAGCCTTTTGAAATTAGACCCGCTCCACCTGCACCAAATACCATTGGAGCCATAGCGCCAATCGTTGCGATTGCCGTCATTAGAATTGGACGCAGTCGTGTTGACCCTGCTTCAAGAATCGCGTCACGAATAGACATGCCCGCGCGTTCCATTTCAATGATGCGGTCTACAAGCACAATGGCGTTAGTTACCACGATACCAATTAACATCAGTAGTCCCATCATAACGGATACGGAAATGGTTTCACCTGCAATCCACAGTCCAACAAACGAACCGATAACCGCGAACGGTAATGAAAACAAGATTGCAAATGGTGCTAAACCTTCACCAAACGTTACCACAAGGATAAAGTAAACGATCAGAATCGCTGCCAGCATCGCTACGCCCAGCTGCGTAAAGGATTCCTGCATATCCGCCGCCACTCCCGCAACGTCTACTTTTACACCGCTTGGTAAATCGATATCGTCAATCTTTTTATCGGCTTCAGCTGTTGCTTTTGATACGTCGTCACCGACAACTTTACCCGAAATTGTTGTATAGAATTCCCCTTTATTACGAGCAAGCGTCGTATAGGTTGTTCCTTCTTCTACCTCCACAATTTCAGATAGAGGCATTGGGGTTCCTTGAGCCGTTGGAACTTGTGTTTCCAATAATTCATCCATTGATTTTGGCTCTTTTTTTGCATCGCTTTGAACCGTAACGTTCACTTCTTCTCCGTCTTTGTTAACGGTTGTCAGCACGTCACCAGCGTTTTGGGCCGACAGTGCTCCTGCAATTTGTGCCGTTGTTAATCCATATTGTAGAAGCTCTTGTTGATTCACTTTCATCATGTGTTCAACATATGGATTTTCAAAATCAGACTTGACGTTTTCTAATTCATTTACGTCTTTTAATGCTTTTTCAACGTCTGAAGCTGCTTTATTTAAATCGTCTAAGTTCTTACCGTATAGCGTATAGCTTACTTCATCAGACGACATGCCGCCCATACCAAAGTCTTGTGACTTCCATTCACCTGACTGGTCAAGGTTTGTTGCATAGTCAAGGACTTCTTCTTTTACGTCAGCAAAGTTCTTCACATCTTCGTCAAAGAATAAGTACATTAACGCTCCGCTTCCGCCCCCCATCATGACTGCTGATGCGTCTGTGCTTGTTTCGTCATTAATTGAGAACTGAATCGTTTCTAAATCATCACGCTTCATGAAATGCTCTTCAACTTTTTCAACGTTTTTGAGCGTTTCTTCTTTGAGCTCACCAGCTGCTGGCGTATACGTTAAGTACACTACTTTTTCTTCTTCTGATCCTAAGAAACTAAAACCAATGAGCGGTGTTAAAGCAAGTGATCCTGCAAGCAGAACAACCGCGACTAGAGATGCAATGATCTTATGATTTAAAACTTTTCCTAGGAAACCTTTATACCAGTTTGCTAGTTTCCCGCCTTCTTTATGCGCTTTTACTTCTTTTTCACCTGATAAGTTCTTACGGAATAAGAAGTGAGACAGCGCAGGTACAATTGTAATGGCAACCAGTAGGGATGCTCCTAATGCGAATGCCATTGTTAAAGCAAACGGTCTAAATAATTCACCAACCATACCGCCAACAAACATAAGTGGTGCGAATACAGCAATCGTTACGAGCGTAGACGAAAGAATTGGTTTAAACATTTCAATCGTTGCTTCACGGATTAACGCCCGGCCACGAAGTTTTTCATCGGACAGATTCATGCGTCGGTAAATGTTTTCCACTACGACAATAGAGTCGTCAATAACACGACCAATGGCTACCGTGATAGCTCCTAGCGTCATAATGTTTAATGTAATATCAAGCCAGTTTAGCAGCAGTAGTGCCATGAAGATTGAAACTGGAATTGAGATAATTGAGATAATCGTAGATTTGATGCTGCGCAAGAACAGCAGGATGATGATAACCGCGAATAAACCACCGAATAGTGCTTTCTCTACCATCGTAAATACGGATTCTTCAATCGGTTCACCTTGATCTAGCGTTACATCAATCGCTAAACCGTCAATCTCTTTTTCTTGATCTTTAATTAAATCTTTCACAGCATTAACGACTTCTACGGTATTTGCTTCTTGCGTCTTCGTAATTTGAATTGAAATCGCATCTTTTCCATTTGTACGCGAGATAGATGGTACTTTACCAACTGTTTCAATGGTTGCAATATCCCCTAGTTTCACAAACGGACTTTGATTTTGAGCAGTTGGTGTAACTGGAATTAACACTTCTTTTAAGTCTTCAATCGTTGTGATATCACCATCGAGTGAAACAGCTTCTTTCCCTGTTTCAAATTCTTTTAAGCCGAGTGATAGTGACATGTCGCTTGCTTGAACCATTTCTTTGACTTTATCTTCTGTTAAGCCAAGCTCTTTCATTTTCTCTTGATTGTAGACAAGGTTTACTTCTTCAATGTGTTGACCTGTGAGCGTTGCGCCCGCTACACCGTCAATGTTTTCAATTTTAGGAAGAACTGTATCTTGTACTGTTGAAGATAAATCAACAATGTCTTCCTTATCGCTGCTAATTGATAACGCAACAACCGGCATCATGTTCATGCTGATCGCCATAACAGATGGCTCTTCCGCATCTTCCGGCAGCGTGACGTTATCAAGAGCTGCTTCTAGCTCACGCTTTTTCTCATCCATATCCACCCCGTACTCATATTCGATTTGAACCTGAGATACGTTTGCAGATGAGTTTGAGTAAACAGCCTTCACATCTTCCAAGCCTTCGATGTTCTGTTCCATCGGTCTTGATATGTCTTCCATGACCTGTTCTGCCGTCGCTCCTGGATAAACGTCCATTACGATTAAGTAAGGAACAGAAATATCAGGTATGCTTTCCATTTTCATTCTCGTTCCAGCATAAATACCTGATACGGTGACAATAATCGTTAACAACCATACGGCTAACTTATTCTTTAAAACGAAATTAACTAACCCCTTCAATAAATAGCACCTTCCTTTTTGCTTAAGTGTTATGCATTCGGTATAATTTTTTAAACTGACTGGTCAGTCAGCACAAAATCAACTATAATTGTCCTAGTGATTATCTGTCAACTATTTTGATAAGGAACGAAAAAATATCCATAACGAATTAAGAGGTTTTGGTCTCTAAAAATTCGGGAAAACAAAGTGTTTAAGGAGGGTTCTTTCATGAATGAGAAAGATACACAAATCATTGAAGCTGGAATGAAGTTATTTGCAACTAAAGGATTTTCAGCAACCTCTGTTCAAGAAATCGCAACAGAAAGCGGTATTTCAAAAGGATCGTTTTACTTACATTTCAAATCCAAAGATGATTTATTATTAGCAATCTTACAGCATCAATTTGCAATAATTAGCCAAGCATTCGATAAGCAAACAGCGACCAACCAGAGCCCTCGCGAAAAGTTTATTCACCAGCAGGCTGCATGGTTTTCTCACTTTATTAATCACCGAGAATTTTTTATTATGCTTGCAAAAGAGCAAGCTATACCGCGAAATGAAACGGTTAAGAAGCTACTTTTTGAAAAGCAAATGGAAGCACACCGCTATTATCGTCAAAGCATGTTAGATATTTATGGTGCTAATATAGAAGACTACTCGTGGGACTTAACCTTTTTAATCGACGGAATGATTCACTCATATATGCGCGTTATCTTGCTGTCAAATCAAGACGTAGATTTAACTAAGCTCGCAAATTTTATTCTAAGCAGGATGGATAGCATCGTAAAGGATATTCATAACGATCCCCCCCTACTCACGAATGACAAAGCAAACGAACTATTATCTCGCTTCCTTTTTGATAATGAAACAAACCTTGAAAAGATTGTAGCCAATTTAGAAGAAGAAATTCAAAAGCTAGACGAAGAAGAGCTGTTCATAACGCTTCAAGTCATTAAAGAAGAAGTAACGAAAGAAAAGCCGCGAATTCCTGTCATTCAAGGAATGCTTTCAAACTTTGATGATTATCCTAGCCTTCATCATTATCGAAACGTTATTTTAGGCTATTATGCAAACAAATAATAAATCTGAACATCTAGTCCCCTACCTTTACACAGGTAAGGGACTTTACTCTTTTTTTATAGGTATTCCTTATTCACTACTGTAGGTTTCTTCTATTTATCTTTAGAAGCCATTAAATAATCTGTTTCTCCTCCATCTTCGCTTCGTGTTTAGTCTACTCGCAAAGAATATGACATTTTTCAATCGCTTTTTAAACACTTCTCTTTCTCTACCGATATAGTAAATATACTGAATTAAAACTAAATAAGAGAAGAGGAAAGACAATGAACTGGCTACACAATATGAGAACGTCCATGAAGCTAACAACGCTAATTGTAATAGCAGCTCTAGCATTGGGTATTGTAGGGTACATTGGATATGATAGCTTAGCGAAAACAGCCCGCGGCGGGGAAATTATGTATAGCGAGCAGCTTATTCCAAATCAGTACATCAATGAAATCCGTACTGATAATCGTGCATTGGATTCTTATACAATTGAGCTGATGATGACTACTGTAGGTACGCGAAAAAGAGAGCTCAATGATCAAATTAAAAGAACATTACAAAATCAGGAAAATACTCTGAATCTGTTATCTAACACTAAACTTCCACCTGAACAAAAAAAGAAGCTTCAAACGGTACAAGACAATATGGTACAGCTTCGCAATGCACGCAGTGAAGCTATTAATTTCGCTATTCAAAACCGCAATGAGGAAGCCTATAATTTATTTCTCTCTCAGGTTTCTCCACTTCGCAGTGTAACAAACAAAGAATTAGAGACATTACAAAATCTAAATGCGACGCAAGCAAAAGTGATTCATGACCAAAATGAACAAGATCTTCAATCCACGAGTCAACTACTTTTATTTGTATCTATTGGAACTATTATTCTATTAATTTCTGTAGGTGTCGCCATTACTCTGTTTATTACCAAACCGATTCACGCTTTAAAAGATACTGCCTTACTAGCGGCAGATGGTGATTTCACTCATAAAAGCACATATCGAGCAAAAGATGAGATTGGTATTCTCACAAACGCCGTGAATCAAATGATGGACAATACGCGTGCAGTAATTGGGAAAGTAAATACAACCGCTGAACAAGTGGCAGCTTCCGCTGAAGAATTAAGTGCAAGCTCACAGCAAAGTACAAGCGCCAGCGAGCATATTTCAACACTCATGCAGGAACTTGCAAGCGGTGCAGCTTCACAAGTTGGCAACATTGAACATGGAAATCAAGTTATTAATGATATGATTTCATCAACCAATAGGGTTCACTCTCACGTGACAAATGCTGTGGGCACTGTAGAAAAGACGGCTTCTATGTCGCTGCAAGGACGCTCAGCTATCACAAAAGTAAGCGAACAGATGATGTCTATTAATGAAAAGGTAAACGGTTTGAATTCCGTATTCAAAAGTTTAGCAGAACGCTCAGAGCAAATTGAACGCATTAACGAAGTAATTACAACCATTGCAAGCCAAACCAATTTGCTTGCTTTAAATGCAGCTATTGAAGCAGCTCGTGCGGGTGAGCATGGAAAAGGATTTGCAGTTGTCGCTTCAGAAGTCCGAAAATTAGCAGAACAATCTGCTCATTCTGCTGAACAAATCTCATCTCTCATTTCACTTATTCAGCGTGAAACATCTGAAACAACCGAATCAATTGAATCGGTATCAAACGAAGTAAAAGAAGGAATGAGTATTGCAACTGAAGCAGGTACATCGTTTACCACAATCAATGATGCAATTATGGACTTAGCAGCTCAAATTCAAGAAGTAACGGCGAGTATTGAAGAAGTATCAAACGGAACCACAGCAGTAACAAACTCTATCATTCAGGTAAAAGCCGTATCGGAACAAGCGGCTGGTAGCACGCAAAATGCATCCGCCGCCACACAACAACAACTCGCTTCAATGGAAGAGATTACGGATTCAGCTAACTCTCTTGCAGAGCTAGCTGGAGAACTCCAGGAATCCATTCGGCATTTCAAAGTATAACGGCCACCCGCTTTTGCGGATGGTTTTTTTATTTATCCCGACAATGTTTGATGACTATAAATTCTCAGGCAAATAGTCCGATATATATAGTAGCTACACTATGCATTTAATTTTATTTTCTAAAGGAGAAAAAGGATGAATATTCTTCGTAATTTAAAGCTTTCATTGAAATTTTTCATTTTACTTACCATAGCCTCTATTTCTCTCATCATTGTTGGAACAATTGGCTACTTGTCCACCCAATTTACTGCTCGTGGGTCTGAAATTATGTATTCGGAACAATTAATTCCAAATAGTCTTGTTCAACAAATCCAGACCAATAACCGTGCTCTTGATACGTTTGTTTTAGAAATGATGGTTACAAAGGAACCAAGGCGTAACGGAGAACTAAATGCTCAGATTACTAGCATCCTTCGCACGCAAGATAAGAACGTAGAAAAGCTTAAAAAGATTAAGATGTTACCAGAACAAAAAAAAGCATTAGCATCATATGAAGAAAAGCTTAATGAACTGCGTGAATTACGCAATCAGGCAATTGAGCTCGCCACTGCAAATAAAAATGATGAAGCATATGAATTATATACAAGCGAAGTAGCCCCTGTTCGTAGTTTTGCCAACCGCTATTTAGCAACGCTTCAAGAATTAAACACACAGCAAGCTGAAGTTATCTATAAACAAAATCAACAAGATGCTAAGGAAGCAACCAATTTAACAGTGATTGTGTTAGGTGTGTCTCTCCTTCTGTTAATGACTATCGGTACCTTTATTGCTCGTTTAATTGCACAGCCCATTCGAGAATTGCGTACATTAGCGTTACAAGCAGCGGACGGCGACTTTACTGTCAAAAGCACTTACAAATCAAAAGATGAAATTGGTGTTCTGACAAATGCATTCACAGATTTGATTCAAAATACTCAACGCGTCATTCACACTACCAATATGACGTCTGAACAGGTAGCAGCCTCTTCTCAGCAGCTTAGCGCCAGCGCTCAGCAAAGCACGGCAGCAAGTCAGCACATTTCAAGCGTGATGCAAGAATTAGCTGATGGTGCAACGCAACAAGCAAGCTCTGTTGAACAGTCACTGCAAGTTATTGAGAATATGGCAATGTCCTCAAGCCTTGTATATGACCACATCGACAAAGCAGCTGCAACAGCTAAAGAAGCCTCAAATCTATCTGCAGAGGGTAGTACAGTCATTCAAACGGTTAATACACAAATGAACTCAATTAACGATACGGTTATTAGTTTATCAGCCGTTTTTCAAAGCTTAGCTGAGCGCTCAAACGAAATTGAGCGTATCAACGAAGTAATTACAAATATTGCTGGTCAAACAAATCTTCTGGCGCTAAATGCAGCAATTGAAGCTGCTCGTGCCGGTGAACATGGGAAAGGATTTGCAGTTGTTGCCGCTGAGGTACGTAAGTTAGCAGAACAATCTGCTCAGTCCGCTGAGCAGATTTCATCGCTTATTACGCTTATCCAGCGTGAAACACAGCAAACAACCGAGTCCATTGACTCCGCTTTAGAAGAAGTAAAAGAAGGTATGGACGTGACGACAAAAGCCGGTACGTCGTTTGCCACGATTAACAAGACCATAAACAGCTTAGCAGCTCAAATTAAAGAAGTGACCGCAACAGTCGAACAACTATCAATCGGTACTGCCCAGGTGACACAAGCTATATTCGAAGTAAACGGCGTTGCTGAAGAAGCAGCAAGCAGTACGCAAAATGCAGCTGCAGCAACCGAAGAGCAGCTCGCTTCAATGGAAGAAATCACTTCTTCTTCCACCGCTTTAGCAAGCCTTGCACAAGAACTTCAAGAATCAATTCAACGATTCAAAGTCTAGTAAAAAAGGCTCGGACATAAGCAATCCAGCCAATGATAAACCTGAACGGTTGAGAGTTCAGGTTTTTTGTTGATTGAAAAAAATCTTTGGAAATAGGATGAAATGGCGCGCAGGACACTCGACTCCCGCGGGATAAAGAAGGAAAACTGAGATTAAGCAGCGCAGCGAGGAAGTTCAGGTTCCTTCCTGAGGAAAGCGAGTAGCCGTAACCTAATGGAACAAACTGGTTCTGACAACGTAAAGAGGGGGGAAACGAGAGTGTTCGCCTTTTTGGGGATTTATTTTGTTATGTCTCACCTTCTTTTTATTTTCCAGTTTAATAGTTCTTTTATCTTATTTTACAAACCATTTTATATAAGTCTATTATCCTTTCCGATTCTCTTCCGATAAGAAATATAGATATTTAGAACGATAAGGAGAGAATCAAAATGAAACCATATAAGCCTTTATTAGTTGCAACACTTAGCGCTGGCCTTTTAGCTACACCGCTTTCTTCCCTTTCATCATCACCCGAACACGTAGAAGCTACTGAGACAGCATCAGCTCTACTTACACAAAAAGCAAAAGAAATGCTGGGTGCGCCTCATGCAACAGGAGGCGAATCGCTTAAAGAAGGGTTTGATAGTTCAGGACTCGTACAGTATGTTTGGAAGCAAGCAATTAATGTTAAGCTTCCACGTACATTACTAGAGCAATCAAAGCTTGGCGAAACCATTTCTCGTGAAGAAATTAAGCCTGGTGACTTAATATTTTTTAGCTCACAAGAAAATGGAAGCATAACAAGCGTAGGAATTTATGTAGGAAATGGTGAGATGATTTACCCTTCCCCTTCTAAAGGAAGCGTAATTCAGCAAGATTTCGCAAATAGTTCGTTTTGGTCACCGAAGTTCGTGACCGCAAAACGAATTACGTCTTCACCTGAAATTGCTAAAGAAGATCCGCTCGTTGCAGAGGCTCTTAAGCTCATCGGAACACCTTATGTATTTGGCAGTGACTCTATTGAAGAAGGTGTGGACTGTTCAAGCTTTGTTCAGTATGTGTTTGAGCAAGCTAAAGGTGTTTACCTGCCACGCTCAACTGACCAGCAGTGGAAGATAGGAACTGAAATTCCTAAAGAAGATATGCAAGTTGGAGACGTTATTTTCTTTCAAGATACGTACCGCGAAGGTATCTCACACGTTGGAATTTACATTGGAGGCAATCAGTTTATTCACGCTAAGCGCAGTGAAAACGTCGCAATTGACTACGTTTCAAACAGCTATTGGACGTCTAAATTTGCGGGGGTTCGACGTTTTGAAGGGTTATCCCTACCGAAAGAAGGTCCCGTTGTATCCATCGCTACAAAATATATCGGAGAAGTGCCTTACTTAAGCGGCGGGACAACTCCTGATGGATTTGATACCGGTGGATTTGTACAGTATGTGTATAAAGAAGCGTTAAACGTGGACTTGCCTCGCTACGGAGCAAGCCAGTGGAACGTAGGGACACCAGTTGAGAAAGAAAACCTTCAACCTGGTGACATGGTATTTTTTAAAGCATCCACTTTAAATCCAGCTATTTATATCGGCAATGACTACGTTGTTCACGTCACACCCTCAAAAGGCGTAACGGTGACGAACATCAAGGCAGATAGCTATTGGGCACCTAAATACTACGGAGCAAAGCGTATCCGAGAAAGTTAAAAGTTCTTCTAGAAATTTGAATAATCCCTCTAAAGATGGTAAATTTTTTAATAGGAATATCTATTATACATAACCACTAAGGAGCTTTCTTATGACCGAAGCAAAGAAAAGCATGTTTTTAAGTATTATTTATGCCGTCATTATTTTAAGCGTTTATTTTTTTAATCTGCCGCTGTGGATTGCGTTAGTCATTCTAGCAGTTATTATCGCATTCGAGCTGTTTTCAGCTATTAAAAAAGGTGATAAATTCAAGATGAGTATTAACGCTGTGACGCTTGGGCTCATCATATTAGCAGCGATTATGCTGTAAAAAAACATGAAGAGATCTATTCTCTTCATGTTTTTTCTTATGTTTATTTACCCGTAATAATACAAAAGGAGCTAGGCCAGTGCCCAACTCCTCTTCTCATTCCTAACGTGCAATATATTTCACAACCGCCATTTCACGTCCAAAGCGGTCTCCTTCATCAATGAACCCAAGCGATGCATAGAGGTGGTGCGCTCTTTCGTTGCTTGGATGATAGCCCACCACTACCTTTGTTACGCTTGAGAGCTCTTTCATCTGTTCAAGCATCAGTTCAGTGGCTAACCTACCAATTCCTTGCCCTTGAAAATGCTGGTCAATCATAATGCGATAGACCCAGTGGGCATCAAGCTCTTCCTTGACGGAATTATACATTAGAAAACCAACGATTCTATCTTCAAAATGAATAGCATATGCTTTTAAAGTTGGCTCAAACCTAGACTGTAAAATAGAAACCGCGTTGCTTTCCATAAACTCTTTCTGCGATTCCATCACTTCTAGTTGGCAACATTCATACCAATTCTTTTCATTAATTTCGACTAATTCAATAGATTGCTTCATTCTTTGTTCCCCTTTCATAATAAGGGAACGTATACATTTAGGCAGACGTTCCCTCCTGTTTCATTGCAAAAATAACAATATACGTATTTGTCATAATGAACGCCTCCTTTACAAAACTACATTTATTTTAAATATTCAGACTAATAGTAACATAGATAACTATTTTTTAACAGTTATTTTAAATTCTCATCTGCTTTTTTAATAACCTGTCCCTTTCAACCCACTGATTCAATTGGCGGTTGATAGCGCGACTGCTTTAAGAGATAGTCTAAATATATATCCAAGTCAAACTGATCCTCTGTAATAAAATCCTCTAACGTTAACTCATTCTTTTCCTTCATTTTTCTCTCTCCCTTCACTGTTTTTTCCGAATATTTAGTTGTTTAAACTCATTATGAAGGTTTTAACAGAAAAGGGAAATGCTTTCTACAAAAGCTCCTATAAAGATATAAAACTTGACACATTCACGCCATTCGACAGCATTAGCATAAAAAAGCAAGAAGTCCTTGTACTTCTTGCTTTTTATTCTCTATTCTAGCTGTTCATCATCGTATACCGTAACGTTATTTTTGCCAGCACGTTTTCCTTCGTATAGAGCAATATCAGCGCATTCAATCAGCTCTTGTACCGTAGTGCCATCCGTTGGATACATCGCAACTCCAATGGTCGTGGTAACGTTAAGCTCATATTTATCTACTTGCCAAAGTTCTTGAAGGTTCTCTTGAATACGCTGGATAAGCTTATGCACTTGATCTTCTTTTAGTGGGTTGGTATCTTGAAGCACGATGATAAATTCGTCACCGCCAAGTCGATAAATAGCGTCTGTGCTGCGAATCGTTTTTTGTAAATGCTGGGAATACTTAATTAAAAACTCATCCCCTACTTGATGGCCATACGTATCATTAATTTGCTTGAAGTTATCGCAGTCTAAGAAGAGCAACACGAATCCTGGTGTTCCTTTACTAATGGCTTTGTTTACGTTTTGATAAAGCATTTCACGGTTCGGAAGTTTCGTTAGCCCGTCGTGAAAAGCTTCAAAATGGAGCTGGTTTTCCATATGCTTGCGCTCCGTAATATCCGTATGCACAGAAATATACTCAACGATATCACCCTCAAGGTTTTTCAACGGTACCACAGCTTTATACACCCAATAAATCTGACCATATTTATTCCGATTAGCCACTTCTCCGCGCCACACGCTTCCTCCTCGAATGGTACGAAGAAGCTCTTCGTGTTCAGTGTTAAGCCCCACATCTCCATAGTATGAACCAATAGCCTCATCTTCTGAATATCCGGATATATCAACAAACATATCATTGACGTACGTAACGTATCCTTTTTTATTTACCGAAACGACAATGGCTGATTCATCTAACGCATGCTTCATATTTTCAAGATCTTTCATCGTTTTTGTTAACAGCATTGTTGCCTCGGTTTCTTTCGTATGGTCCTGTAAAACAATGAATAATCCGGTTACATTTTCGTCCACTACGATTGGAACAATACTATAGGTTACAAACATCTTTTCGCCACCCTCATTGCGCATCGTAATTTCGCCTCGATGGGTTTCACCGTCAAAAATATTGGAATGTTTATCTGTATGAAAAACAACGCTAAATTTTTTAATAAGCATGTGATAAGATAAACTTTTTAGCTGCTCAGCGGAATGGCCGGTCATTTTTTCGAGCGCCTCGTTTACTTTAATTAGCTGTCCGTTTAAATCAACAATACACACTCCGCTATTGTGGTGCGTAAAAAGCGATTTATATTTTTCTTTTCCTTTTTCAACCTCTGCTTCTAGTTGCTTTAGAGGTGTAATGTCACGGTAAATCGACGAATATGCTACAACTTCTCCTCTAGAATTATAGATGGGTGAATAGTTAATCGAAACGGGAATTGCTTGTCCATCCTTTGTGATTCTCATTTCTTCATTAATTGTCATCGATTGTCCTGCTCGAACTTTTGCTGGAACCGTTTGAGATTGATAACAAACGTCTTTTGAAAGGACAGGAAGTTCAGAATGCTTCATTCCAATTACTTCGCTTCTATTGAAACCAAACATATGCTCAAAAGCTGCGTTAACACGTACAACGGTTTCATCCGCTGAAAAGATGATGATGGTATCGGAGGTGTGTTCTAGAAATGATTCAATTAAAGCAAAATTTTCTTCTTTTTCACGCTGGTTATTGATGTGACTCGTAACAGCTAGTATATACATCGTTTGCTCTTCTTGATCCCATATTGGCGTTAATGCTGTTTCATATGCTTCTTTACTCTTGTTAAAAATGTTCACATCTCGATACGTAGTCGGTTCTTTTGTTTCTTTGACAATTTGATAGTAATGCACAATATACTCATATAACCCTTTATTGGTAAGCTTTTTTAGAGGCTGTCCAATCAGTTCTCGTCCATAAATTTCAATAGCTGATTGGTTCATATTTTTATAATAAAATTCGTCTTCTCTTACTTCCATTAAAAATACAAGTTGCTTCATATTATCAAAGAAAAACCGAAAAGATCCTTCATTATACATAATGTTCCTCCAGTAGTTGTCTATTCGTGACACTTCTCTAAAAATAGTCGAATTTAAAGTACAATAAAACAAAGACAGTTCCAATAGATGCCTAGAATTCTCGCCTCTGTTTCTAATACTTTTTTCTTATTATACAGATTTTCAGACGATTAGACGATATATTTAATTCTTAATACCTATGTTTTTTCCTTTAAATTCAATTTTATAATTCTTGATTTAGCTACATACTAATTACCTTAAACTATAAAACTATATAAAAAACATGTACTGTTTGTCGAATTTCTCCACATCTATTGGTACCAAAATAAATGCCTAAAAGGATTGTAACTGCACATTTGGTGTTCAATTTAGAGGATTTTACAACCTTTTTCAGATTTCATTCTTTATCTCTTCAATCGAAAAAGCCCTATGAACAAAGCTGCTCATAGGAGTCTCAATTAATGGTGATGTTCATGATGACCTGACGATTTCGATTTCCCTTTTTGAATAGACTTCAGATCTTTTCCAGACAGTTCACCCACAACAAACTGCTTTGTGGGCATAATCGTTGAGTTGTTATTCGCTGCATGAACTGTAATGTTATAGAGTCCGCTTTCTGTAAGTGTGCTCTGTACTTCATAGACACCATCACTCAAAGGCTTTACTAATACATCATCATTTAGTTTTGGCTCATCTTTCTTTTGAATCTGAACATGAAGCATATCTACTTCATTAACTTGTTTATTATCTTGTGTAAACGAAACATGAATAATTTGTTGTTCATTTGGGTGCATCTCCTGAGGCAAAGTGATTGTTGCTGCCAGCGGCTCTTCTACCTTGTATAAAGAAGCTGCATCTTCTTTTAGCGAACATGCACTGAGTGCGCTTATGCTTAAGATGAGCACAGAAATTAACTTTTTCATTGAGTTTTTGCTCCTTTCTTAAGCGTTTAAAAACGCTTTGAGCACTGGAATATTTCGAATAACTAATACATCTATAAGCCAAATTACAATTAGTGATAACCCAACGAGTGGGAAAATAATACCTAACACAATCATGATAGCCAAGAAAGCTTTCATCGTACGAATACTTGGTGCCTTTGGCGCTCCCAGTTCTTTTTTCGGCTTTCTCTTCAGCCACAAATAAAAGCCGCTTACGGCAAGTAATACAATTCCTAAGCAAATAAGTGCGCTAACGAGCTGATTGATAAGTCCAAATTCCGTTCCTTTATGAAGCGTAATCCCAAGTGCAATTGTTTTTCCAAGCCAGCCGTAGTTGTCGTAGCGATAGTCAGCTAATACGGCACCTGAATACTGGTCAATATGCATCGTGACTTCATCCTTTGCCTTTGGCGGAAAGGATGAAATAGTATAAACTCCATCTGTCTTGCTTGGAATGATAACCGTATAACCAGGATACAAACCTTCCCGGTCCGCTGTTTCAATCACTTTATCAATAGAAACTGGGATAAGTCCATTAATAGTTGAAAGCGGAACATCTAAATTCTCAGCAGCCCAAGGTACCTCTGCAATTTCTTTGGTTTTTACATCTGAAGCCGGGGCGTTACCTACCCAAACCGAAGGGGGATAACCTTCTCCTGAGTTCGTAGCTAAAATCTGAAAGTTTGTACCCCAAAAGCCTGACCACGGTAACCCAGTCATAATTAAGAAAAACATGCCGCCTGCGATCCAAAAGCCTGGAACTGCATGAAGGTCTCGGCGAAGCGTATACTTTCCTTTATGAAAGCGCGGAATAACTGTGCCTCCGAGCGTTTTTTTCTTCTTGCGTGGAAACCATAAAAATAACCCCGTTACAAGCAGAACAATCGCCCAACAGGCAACAAGCTCCACAATCCGGTCGCCGACAGTCCCTGCCATCAACTCCCCGTGAATCTCTTCAATCTTATCCATAATTCGGTCATTTGCGTCAAGTTCCCCGATGATCGAGCCATCGTAAGGATTCACAAACACTGTTTTCGTCACTTCGTTTGTTAAAATCCACACCTCGCTTGAGCGCGTATTATTCTCTCCAGGACGAAACTTTGTAACCATTGCGTTCGGGTATTCATCTTTTACGGCATCAATCTGTTCAGTTGCCGCCACCTTTTCACCCTGTGCTTCTACCGTATAATATTCACCGTATAAAGCCTGTTCAATTTGCGGCTTAAACAAATAAATGCCACCCGTAATTGCCAACACAATAAGAAACGGCGCAATTAAAATCCCCGCATAAAAATGCCAGCGCCAAATTGTTTTATAGATTGACTTCTTGGACTCTTCGCTAGCCTTCATTTTTCCCTCCATGCCCCTTCTCCCTTTCTCTCTTTTGTACTTACATATATAGCATAAAGTTGTGAGAAAGAAATGAAGTCAGGCCGAATTTGGCCTGACTTCTTCTTTGGTTACTGCCCAACGAGCTGCTCTGCTTTTTGTGGATTTGCAATTTCTTGATTCATCGCTTGTTGTTTGTAGCTCAAAATCCTTTTAACTGATTCATCTAATCGCTCCTCGGAAATTTCACCAGCTTCAACTGAATTTTTAATTCCGCGAAACACTTTTTCTTGGTTTTCAAGCGTATGACACACAAGCAATAAGTCTACGCCTGCACCAACAGCTTTTGCACCTAAATCTCCATATGTAAAGTATTTATTTACAGCGCCCATTTCTAAGTCATCTGTCACAACCATCCCTTGGTAGCCAAGCTTTTTTCTTAGTAAATCCGTTATGATAAGAGGGGAAACACTGGCTGGATTTTCTTTATCATAAGCTGGGTACTTCACGTGGGTAACCATCACAAAGAACTGGTTATGATCCACATTATGAATCATACTTGTAAATGGGTAAATATCTTGGTTTTCAAGTTCTTGAGAACTGGCTTTTACATCTGAAGTTTCCACATGCGGGTCAACTGTCGTTCGACCATGACCTGGAAAGTGCTTAAGCGCTCCCGTTATCTTTCCATCATGAAATCCTTTTATCACTTGTTTACTAAATACCGCTGCTTTTTGTGGATTTGTTCCAAAAGATCTTGTATCGGTTTCAGACAGATCTAAGACTGGAGCGAAATTCACGTTGAACCCCATTGCTTTAAGTTCTTGCGCGTTATGATAAGCAGATTCATATACTTTATTTTCATCACTTTGCTTGCCAAGTTCTTGCTGCGCAGGAATAGGAGATACCTTTTCCTTCATACGTACAATTTGACCACCTTCTTGGTCCACACTAATAATTAGAGGAATGTGATGTTCTTGGTTTCGAGCGAGCTTCTGTAGGTTTTGGTTGAGCGTAGCAACCTGCTTTGGGTTTTTCATGTTTCGGTCAAATAAAATAATCCCTCCAACATGGTAATCTTCAATCATTTTTTTCGCATGATCATCCAATTCACCGCTTTGGAAACCAACGACCATCATCTGACCAATTTTTTCGTCTACCGTCATATTGGCTACAAGCTGTTCAATATCATCTTGTGCACCAAAAGCTTCTTCAGAATTAGGTTCGGAACTTGTTTTCTTTACTTTATGATTTGTTTCTTTTTGCACTGCTGGTTTCGCTTTTTCATTGGAAGAGTTGAAGGCTAGAAATGCACCTGCAGCGATAATAAGTATAAGTAGAAAAAATGCTGTATACTTTTTTTTCATTATTACTCTACTCTCGAATCTACTTTTTCAAGATCAGCGCTATCTAACTTCCATTCTCCGCCTTCCTTAACAAGGCTCCAATACCCTTCCCACTCTTGGACAAGTTCCGTTCCGTCATCATTATCATCGTAAGATGTCATTTCAACGTAAGCTCTTGCTTCATTTCCACTAACATCAAGAACCTCGATATTCGTTACATTATCAGCGGTGTTTGCTTGTAGCCCTTTTTTCCAGTCGCTTAAATCCACTTTCGATTTTCGGCTTGATGAGAACAAGTCATGTGCTGATGCAAAGCTATCCGATGTAATATAATCGTAGTGAGAACGAACGGCATCTTCAATATCTGTCTCTTCGTCAATTGAATCAGAGGCATCATCTTCCATACTTACTTCGTCAAAATTATCACTCATGCTAAAATAAAGTTCAGCTTCTTCAATATCATCTTCAAGAGTGATAGCTGGTGTTTTCTTTGTTTTTGAACCAAATTTTCGTTCAGCATGGATTTTTACTGATCCATCTAGATTAATCGGACCAATGTATCCAAGTTCTTCAACCGTTTTACCTGTACTTTTCCCGTTTACGAATACAGTTCCGTCAAAGTAATCAGAGTATAACGAAACGTAATGATTTCCCCAGTCAAAATCGGCACTGGTTACTTCATCGTCATCCGTTGATTCAATGGTTTGTTTCATTTCAACGGTGCCATAATCACCTTTTGTAGACAATTTCATTTCGTGTTCTCCAGGTAAAAATGGTCCAACTGTTTGGGATTCATCTGCATTTTTGATAGTATCTACTTTTTGATTATCAATGTAAACATCTGCTTTTTCTAAGTTAGACGTTACTTCCACATACGCAGGCTGAACACGAATCGTATAATGATCAAATAAGACCCATTTTTTGCCGTTAGATTCGATTTGAACGTGTGAAGAGGTAGCTTCATCACCTGTTGCCATTTGCACACGATTTTCATATACATCTGCATCCTTTTTTAACCCTTTTGACATTTCTGTCAGCATTTTTGGATTGTCATGTACATATTTAACAAACTGCTCAACTTGCTGATCACTAGCTTTTAATTCAATCTGACCTTCATTCACAAACTTTTTAACCGTTTTGATGTCTTTATGTTGAACAGCTTCTATGAATGTATCTGAAATGGCAGTTGGTGACATAACCTTTTTATCAACAATGTAGAACCCTCCAAATGCTATCGCACCTAAAGCCACAACAGTAGCTGTGATAACTTTTGCTTTTAATCCCCTTACTTTCTTCTGAACAGGAGGTGCACTTTCAGTAGTAGCTGTTTTGGAAGGATTCACAACTTCTCCGCATTCGGGACAAAACGTTTGTTCTTCATTCATTTTATAACCGCAATTATTACAATAACTCATCTTTTATTCTCCTTCACATGAAAAAGCACCGTCTAGCCACGATGCTTTTTCTACGATTTACTCTAATGTGTTACCAGTCACCAAACGTATCCTGAATATTAGAACCCAGACTAGAAACAACGGCTTCAATTAAGTGTCGTCCAAAAAGTACAAGTAAAATTGCCATAACGATATAAGTAAGTAGCGTACCGTAGACACTATCTAAGCCATTTGAGCCACTGTGCTTAAAGCTTAAAATTGTAAATGCTACTGTTAGAAATAATCCTAGGATTCCAAAACCTAAGATATATGAAAATAGTGAAATCTTTAATAAAGCGAATACTACACCCACAAGCATCATCGCTGTTGGGGCAATTAAAAATGCACCAAAACGTGCAAAGACATCTTGAATAGAAACATTAACCTTTGCTAGCTTAACAGCTCCAAAAGTTACAAGAGCAATTGCACCAATACATAACATAGAAATAAGTCCATTAATAATAACAATATCCGTGAAATCCAACTTAACTACATTCTTCAAATCTTCTCTTAGATCTATAAAATCTGAGCCTAGCAAAGGCAATAGTAGAACTGAAAATTTATTAAGCACTTTATCTAAGATGGAATCAATTCCAAGATAAATCATTAGCGGTATGCTGATAGCAAACAGAATCATTGTAATAAGTCCATTAATAAACTGCTCTCCACGTACTCCTTGAGCCGTTGCAGTCGGTTTTTTTAGTCCTTGCATAAAGTAGCCGATATACATTTTTGAAATGTTCTTTGCATTTTCGACGTGTTGATTCGGTTGTTGTGGCACTCGTTGTTGTGAATAATTAGGTGTTGCTTGTTGTTGATTTGGCACAGTCTCTACTCCTGCTGCTACTTGTTGAGCAGCCACCTCTTCTAATTTTTTTCCACACTTCACACAAAATTTCCCGCCATCATTTTGATGACCACAGTTTAAACATTGCACGTATAAAATCCTCCTCTAAATATTAGTAGCTATTTATCAGCTATTGTTCTTTTTACTTTGCTTCAGTCGTTTTAACCAGCTTATACACTGCTAATTCACCATCTACATCTTTTACTTGATGGACGGTATTAAAGTTTGCTTGTTTACTAGTCCCATCCGCGTATGAAATTGTATACTCTTCATATGTCGACACTTCATACAAGTTATCCCCTAACTCTTTTACATCTTTCACATTAAACGTATGCATCTCTTCTGTAATGCCTTTTTCATTTAGATGAGCTGTATAATCCTTCTGTTCTTTATATTTAGGGCCGTTTGGGTCAATGTAAGGTGATGCGATAGAGAAATCTTCGTTATTAATAGAAGAAATGGTTGCGTCCATATAGTCAGCCATAAACGAACCGATTTCATCAGATGAATGATTTGCTTGCGCTTCTTCACTTTCCTCTTTCGGACTTTCATTCACCGGCTCTACGTCTTCAGTTGTTTCACTATCTTTCTTTGATGATGAACTAACGCTTGTTTGATACATTTTTGGCTTATCTTCCATGACTTCTTTCACTTTTTTTGATAGCTCACCGTATGTGCTAGAAGCGTCATGAACTAACCACTTTTCTTGTTTTTTATCATAAATTAGCGTGTATTCCGTAAAATTATTATGCTTACTCAGTTTTGGCGTGTCACCTTGGTAGTAATAATCTCCTTCATATTCTTCAAGCCCGTATACCGTCGCCATCCAGTCTCCATCTTCATATCGAATATCCATATCATCTAAGTTAAACGTAGTACCGATATATTTTATTTTGTGGAGACGACCGATACTCTGGTTAGATTGAATTTCTCCTTTTAAATATGCTAGATGATTTGCCGTTACATTTACGGCTTTACTTGGGTCTTGAGTCGTATATGCACTTAACCAGCCTTTGGTTGAACTTACAATCGTATCGATCAGCGTATCTTGTGTTTTTTTATCGGTACCAAAGTTTACGTACACCTCTGACCCATCAATTGCTTGATTAGCAGTCGTAGCTTCTCCCCAAGGCAATTTTGCTTTTACTTGAAGTTTCATAGAACCTTCTGTTAATACTGGACCAAACGTATCGTTTTTTGCTAAGTCTACGCCCACGTCTTGTCCATCAATTAATAAGTTAGATGAAATCTCTGCCTCTTCAATTCCGGTATACACCGTAACATCGGAGCCGTCTAATGAAAGGTTGACGTTTTCTGTATCTACTGTGTTAGTAAGCTCTACATTTTCTTTAGCTACTAAGTCCACAAAATCAGCTTTTAATTAACCTTCAATTTTATAAGTACCAGGTAAGTAAGGACCGTATGTATCTTTAAAATCATCCGATGTTGCAGTATCAATTTTTTTATTATCTATGTATAATTCCGTATTTTTATAATTAGTGCTAATATCAATATATACAGGGTCCACTTGAACTGAATATTTATCAAAGATAAGAGCCGTTTTCCCACCTTTATTTAGCCTAATAGAACTATCTTCTAGCTCATTACCTAACGTGCTGACAGCTGAGCCATCCATTGATGCTGACTGTCTCTTTAAAAACTGAATAACGTCTTTTCGTTCATCAGGATTTTTTTTAAAGTAGCTTACAAAGCCTTTGACATCCTTTTCTCCAATTTTCAAACTTGGATCTGTAGATGTTAAAAAACTAGCAACTTTCTTCTCGTCTTCGTTAATCAATGCTCCCTCAAAGTCATCGATGACTTTATTTTTATCAGTCACTGCTTTTCCGTACTGATACCCACCGAATAATACTACAATGGCAGCAATAACCGAGATAACTACCGTCTTTTTCTTTTTCGTCATCGGTGACTTTTGTTCACGTCGTGAGTTTGTAGTTACTGCTTGCTCCGCAGACTGAACTATCTGTTGCTCGAACGGTTTTCCACAATTTTGACAAAAGTGCTCTCCTTCCTTTTTATTTGTTCCACATCCTTTACAAAACCCCATTCGCATAACCTCCCTTTCTATTCTGACCCAAGAATAAAGACGCAGTACATAAGACTTATTTTTGAGTCACATTTTTATATATTAGCATAAATATTCACACATTAAATCATTTATTTTCTATTTAAGGTTAAAAAAACCAAGTCAATAACCTTTCATAAGCAAAAAAGAACTTTTCACTCCCTAAATACTTGATATAAGCATATAAACGCACAAAAAAAGATACAGACCGAAAATATTTCAGTCTGTATCTTTTTATTTACGATAACCCTAATAGTTTCATAATCATTAAAATCAAGATTCCAATGACACCAAAGTCAGAGTCACCAAAGGTTGTTCCTTCAAACCCAACGTCGCCCATGAATACTAATAGAAGAGCTGGAATGAAGCTGATAATTAATCCGTTACAGAACGCTCCTGCCATCGCTCCTCTACGCCCACCTGTTGCATTTCCAAATACACCGGCTGCTGCACCTGTGAAAAAGTGCGGTACGAGACCTGGTACGATGACTTTTAAACCTAGTAAAGGTAAGAAGAACATGGATAATAATCCTGCAATAAAACTGAATAAAAACCCGATAATTACTGCATTCGGTGCGAATGGAAAGACCGTTGGACAGTCAAGGGCTGGCTTCGTGTCAGGCGCAACCTTATCCGCAATTCCTTTAAACGCCGGAACGATTTCAGCAATCAGCATACGAACTCCAGCCAAAATGATGTACACACCGGCTGCAAAAGTAATAGCTTGAATGAATGAGAACACAATAAAGTTTGATCCGCCAGATAAAGTAGACTCAATGTACTCTTGTCCGGCAAACAGTGCCACAACTAAGAAGAAAATCGTCATCGTCAGCGAAACCGCAACGGACGTATCTCTTAAAAACCCTAAAGATTGAGGAACTTTGATTTGTTCCGTTGTTTTTTCTTTGTTCCCGAATATTTTTCCGACTTTTGCTGATACGAAATAGCCGATTGTTCCAAAATGTCCGATGGCAAAATCATCACTTCCCGTAATTTGACGCACGTACGGCTGAAGAAGCGCTGGAAATAATACCATACATAACCCTAAAAGTATGGACCCAATTAACACGAGTGGAACTCCTTGAAGTCCGCCAATTGATAATGTTGCTGCAATTAAGCAAGCCATGAAAAGCGTGTGATGTCCTGTTAAGAAAATATATTTGAAGCGAGTAAACTTTGCTAATAGAATATTGGCAATCATCCCAAATACCATAATTAAAGCGGTAGATGTCCCGAATTTGCTTTGAGCAGCCGCGACAATCGCTTCGTTATTTGGAATAACGCCTGCCACGTTAAAAGCTTTATCAAACATATTGCTGAAAATATCAAGCGATCCCGTTAATACGGTTGCTCCCGCTCCGATAATGATAAAGCCCATAACTGTTTTTAACGTACCGGACACAACGTCCGCGGTTTGCTTGCGCTGAAGAAGTAAACCAACAAGCGCAAACAAACCAACGAGAATGGACGGTGTTCCTAAGATGTCTTTCATAATGATGTCTAACATAGTCTGACCCCCTTATTGATCAGGAATTATGAAACGATTGGCTCTAGCTTTGATTTGATTTCTGGAATGCTCATCATATTTTCCAGCGTCACGATTTGACGCGTACCGTCGTTTAATTGCCCAACAATATCAGCTGCCCCAATGAATACATCGGCTGTTTCCGTTTTTGCTGATGCTAGATCTGTGTGATCTACCTCTGCTGTTTTCCCCATTTCTGTTAACGCTTTCTTTACGTTCATCTCCATAATAAAACTGCTTCCTAATCCATTTCCACATACAACCATAATTTTCATTTACATTTCCTCCTCTGAATATTGATTAATATAAGTTAAAATATGTTCTGCGCTTGAGCTAGCAATCATATCTTCAATGTTACTTGGTTCTCCTAAAAGCTGCGTCAGCTGCACGAGTGCTTTTAGATGCGACTCATTGTCCGTAGCAGCGAGCACAATGATGATTTGAACCAGCTTGTTCCCTCCAAAATCCACCGGCTCATCTAACTTTAATAAGCTCATAGACAGTGAACGAACTCCGTGTTCAGGACGAGCATGTGGAATCGCAACTCCCGGCGTAATAACAACATAAGGTCCTGTTTCTTCTATAGAAGTAACCATAGCTTCCACATAGCTCTTTTCAATAGCACCAATCTTCAAAAGCGGTGCGGCTGCTTCTTCAATGCTTTCTTGCCAACTTGAAACTCTTGGCTTTAGCTGAATCGTTTCAGCCGTTAATAATTCCTTTAGCACCGGCTTTTCCACCTCCTCTAACGAATACTTCGTTGTTTTTTGCACATGCGTCTGCAGCTGTGACTGAAGCGCGCTTTGCAGCTCCTTACGCTGATGAATCGTCGCGTAGCTTTCAATGACCTTCATAACCGCTTCCAGGTTCACTTGGTTGGAAGTGTATCCGTACAGCTCCTGCATGACGTGCTGTTTTAACTTTTCTTTATCCTCTATGCCTAAAATTGGTGGAACAACAAACAGCAGTGCGTTTGTTCGTAAATGAACGGTTGAAAAGATAAGATCATAGCTCAACGAATACGTCGACATCTCGCGCACAGACAAAGCGTCCAAAAATAAAAGATCTGGAAAAAGTTCGCGCAATGTATAGATAAGAATATTACTAATCCCTACACCGTTTGGACAAACGACAATTGCTCGCTTCCTACCATCTAACGTTGTTCCTTGTTTTCTTAACCACCCGCCAAAATAAACGGTAAAGTAGGCAACTTCGCTTTCAGGTATCGGGCAGTCAAGTTCTTTCCTCATCGGCCCAAGCGATTTATTCGTTAAGTGATACAGCTCTGGATACACATTCTTAATACGTTCAACCATCGTATGAGCAGGCGTAAGCTGATACTTCATGCGATAATATGCAGGCTTAAAGTGAACAAATAACTGTTGATATAGCTCTTCTTTTTCCTGCAGTTCAATACAAGACAAGCGCTCAAATTCATCAATAACTGACAGCAAGCAGGTTTCAATCAGTTCGTTTTCTTGAAAAGGCGAAACGTCTTTTGTTCGGTTCATTCCAAGTAAATGAAGCGTTGCATATAGCTTGTCATCCTTGCTCCAGTCGGGTGAAAATGTCTGGCTATATGTTAGTGCTTCTACTACCTTGTACTCATTTGTTTCAACTAAAGGTCGCCAGCTCTCTTGGTATGGCAAGGTGTCGCCCTTACAAATTAATTGATCTAGTGCTAAAAATAAAAATGATAACTCATCTAGCCTTTCATCCGTAAAAGACACGCCAAGCTGATGTTCCGCTGCCTCAAGCTCACTTTGAATATGTTCAAGCTGAGCTTGCTTCGTTCCCCAAATGCACGTAACAACCGGCTGACTGCTGCCGTTTTGCAAAAGCTCATGAATGATTTGCTCAAGAAGATACAGCTTTGACTCATGCTCGCCTTTTATGACATATCCTTTCACTTTTGAATAGTGAATATCTAGACCGTAGCTCTTGGCTTTCTTTTTTAGTTTTTGAAGGTCCTTCAACACGGTATTTCGCGAAACGCCTACTGCGCTTTGAAAATGATAAACGGACAGCTCTTCCTCACTAAGAAGCAGCATTAGGTAGAAAACTTGTTCACGATCACTCTCTGAAAACACGTAGCTTTGCTTTGTCAGTTTTGCCTGTAAATCTTTCACTGGAAGACTAGCAATCAAGTAGTATCCTACTTTTCGATCAAACTGAATAGGTTCATAGCCGTGTGCTTCTAACCAGTCATTTGCTTTTTTCATTCCATACTGAACTTGTCTTCTTGTCAGACTGGTCTTTTCTTCAATTTCAGCCATCGTTAAGCTTTTTACCTGCTGCAAGTTCTGCAACAGTGCTGCACTTCGTTCATCTAAAACCATGTTGTGTTCCTCCTTAATCTCTACAATACGCCATAACATCAACAAAGAAAACGTTTTCTAAAACCCTTTCTTGTTCTCTCCGCTGCACACAAATATACTCTGCCGTTATTGTAACAAACTTTTTGTGTGGGCTTTGCTTTATTCAAAATCTGAATTGGATTTAGTATCATAGTAGATTGTCATTCTTTGCGCATTCATTTTATTTACAACTTCTTGAAAACGTATCACGTCATGAATAACATTTGTTTGCAAATCATATGTTTGCTGTCTAGGAACTGTGGTTGTTTGCTTAACCTTACTACTAATTGTTTTTATAGTTTTCCAAGATGAGGCACTCCTTATGTGCGTTCTACCTCTTACTTCCTGCACACACTTCTTCCAATTCAGGAAACATTAGACCTATTTTACCAGTGGGAATAAAGACCAGAACAACCAAATTTAATCGTTCTTTATAAGTATAAGGGCTTCTATTATATAGAACTATCGATTCGTTTTTGCTAATTTTTTCAAATTTCTTTTGACTGTTACTGGAATTTTTTTTTAAAATAGTAAATGAAAATACATAGTAAAGGAGATGTTTTTCCATGTCAGGAATCATTCGCGTAACGCCTGCTGAACTTCGTGAAATGGCAGCTCGCTATAATAATGAAAGTGGTCAAGTACAAGATTTAGTAGGTCGCCTTGACACTATGAGAAACCAATTACAAGATATGTGGGAAGGTTCTTCTAGCCAAGCATTCATCGCTCAGTACGAAGAATTAAAACCATCATTCGTTGAAATGTCAAACTTGCTTAACAAAATCGCTAAGCAGCTTGATGACTCTGCGAACGTTCTTGAAGACACAGACAACCAAATCGCTAGCCAAATTCGCGGTTAATAAAAAAACGCCTTATCTTTTGATAGGGCGTTTTTTTATTAATGTTTTTCCTCCTTTCCCCATATCTATGAAATTAGGAAACCCATTAAAAACTTTCAGTTATTTATAATTATTATAAAAAAATATTGATTTTTATATAATATATGTTATTATCAAACTATCAACTAAAACTTTACGAGGTGATCTTATGACTGAAAATAACAAAAAATTGACGACTAGCTGGGGTGCTCCTGTTGGTGATAACCAAAACTCGATGACAGCTGGATATCGTGGCCCTACGTTAATTCAAGACGTTCATTTATTAGAAAAACTAGCTCACTTTAATCGCGAACGCGTACCAGAGCGTGTTGTGCATGCCAAAGGTGCTGGTGCACATGGTTATTTCGAAGTAACAAACGACGTTTCAAGTTATACAAAAGCAGATTTCCTATCTGAAGTTGGAAAACGTACGCCAATGTTCATTCGCTTCTCAACAGTAGCTGGCGAAAGTGGTTCAGCTGACACGGTTCGTGATCCGCGCGGTTTTGCAGTAAAGTTTTATACAGAAGAAGGAAACTACGACTTAGTTGGGAACAACACGCCGGTATTTTTCATCCGCGATGCAATTAAGTTCCCTGATTTTATTCATACCCAAAAAAGAGATCCGCAAACACATTTAAAAAATCCTAATGCTGTTTGGGACTTCTGGTCTTTATCACCTGAGTCTCTTCATCAAGTAACAATCCTTATGTCCGACCGCGGAATTCCTGCAACATTCCGTCACATGCACGGATTCGGCAGTCATACATTTAAATGGGTAAACAAAGAAGGAGAAGCTGTTTGGGTGAAATATCACTTCAAGACTGAGCAAGGCGTAAAAAACTTGCCAACTGACCTTGCAGCAAAACTCGCTGGTGAAAACCCAGATTATCATACAGAAGATTTATTTAATGCTATTGAAAAAGGCGACTTCCCTGCTTGGAAGCTATATGTACAAATTATGCCTGTTGAAGATGCGGATACATACCGCTTCGATCCGTTCGACGTAACAAAAGTATGGTCTCAAAAAGACTATCCATTAATTGAAGTTGGTCGCATGGTGTTAAATCGCAATCCTGAAAACTATTTTGCAGAAGTTGAACAAGCAGCGTTCTCACCTGGCGCATTCGTTCCTGGTATTGAGGCATCTCCAGATAAAATGCTTCAAGGGCGTCTATTCGCTTATGCAGATGCGCATCGTTACCGCGTAGGTGTCAACCATAATCACCTGCCAATCAACCGTCCAAAATCAGACGTTCACCACTATCAGCGTGATGGACAAATGCGCTTTGACGGCAACGGTGGTGGATCCGTTTACTACGAACCAAACAGCTACGGTGGTCCAACTGAAACGCCTGAACACAAGCAGACAGCTTTTCCTGTTAGCGGCGTAGCAGAAAATGCACCGTATGACCATCATGACCACTACACGCAAGCTGGTGACTTGTACCGCCTAATGTCAACAGAAGAGCGTGAGCGCTTAGTAAACAACATCGTAGAAGCGATGAAGCCAGTTGAAAAAGACGAGATTAAACTTCGTCAAATTGCTCACTTCTACAAAGCTGATCCAGAATACGGCTTGGGCGTGGCAAGGGGCTTGGGACTTGAAGTTCCTAACCTAAAAGCGTAAGCGACTGTTCAGCCATGAGAGGCATTGGAGCTTTTGACTGGGAAACGGCTTTTTCGTTTCGTTGGCAAAAGTGAAATGACCGAATGGCTAGGAGCTGAAGCTGGACACCACTAAAAGCGTAAGCGACTGTTCAGCCATGAGAGGCATTGGAGCTTTTGACTGGGAAACGGCTTTTTCGTTTCGTTGGCAAAAGTGAAATGACCGAATAGGAAAATTTAGACTACCTATTCTCAACTATTATTCTCGTTTCTCAATAACTCTATTTCTCTACTGCCCACGTCAATTGGCGTGGGCAGTCATTTTCAAATGTAGAAAGGATGAAAAAGCAATGGCCAAACAGTGCCCTGTATGTATGACTGAAATCAAACAATTAAAACATACGTTATTATGCAGCTGCGGTGTACGATTAAAAAGGAAGAAAAGCAGCTTATTAAAACATGAAAAAAGCTAGCGGTGCGCTAGCTTCTTTAAGGCCTTTACAATAGGAGAATGAAGAGGAGCATACTCTTAACTGTTGAAGTACTAATCATTTACTTGCTATTAGCAATCGCCTTTGTATCCCCAACAAGCGCAACCGATAATAACTAATAGAATGAAAAGGACGATGATTAAAGCGAAGCCGCTTCCGCCTCCGTAACCACCACAACCGTAACCGCAGTTTCCGTAACCGTACATATTGTCTCACCTCCTCTTGTTGATACTCTCATCATATGTACCGATGCAAAAAATGCTCCTAAAAAATCTAAAGTAAACTTTTGCTTTTACACGAACACCTTTTAGGCTAATAGGCTTGCGCATATAAGAAAAAGCCCAAACCAGACGGCTTGGACTTCTCAACCTTACATGTATTTATTGCTTTTTAGATAGCTCTGTTATGTAGTGAAAAAACGCTTCTGAATCAACGTCATACACAACATGAACCGGTCTTCCCTCTGCTGTTTCGTACGTTCTTCCTTGGCTTGGAACCTTCGTTTCTACCTCGCTACAAACGGTTTTCATCTTCACAAGATCTGGCTTGCCAACAGAAGCGGTTGTTAACACATCCCACAAATAGTACGTGGAATTGGTTTCAAAATGCTCAAGCGGCGGGCACGCAGCGTAGCACTGACCGACGAAATCCACTCCCGTATAGCGTCGAAGCGATGCCCAGTAGTTACGCACTGAAATGGTTAGCGGCACTTGATTGGTACTTTCAAGAGCCACCATCTCAATTGTTAATCCACTTTTCCACACGCGATCAACGGCTTCTGGATCCCAAAATGCATTCCACTCTGCGGTACCGTCGTGCTCAGGCTCTTGAACGTTTCCTACTTCTTGGAACGTTCCGCCCATCCACACTAGCTTTTCAATTTTCTTTTCAATATCAGGTGCCTCATCAAGCGCTCTAGCAAGGTCTGTGAGTGGCCCTGTAAATAACAGCGTTGTTTTTTCCTGTTCTGCGCGCACCTTTTCAATTAAATGAAGATGAGCAGGTTGATCGCTGACTGGTGCTTTCATTTGGCCTGACTCATTCAAAATTGGAAGCGCGTCAACGAAAAACGTATGCATGCGCCACTCTTTTGGAAATGGATACATCCCTCTTGACGTTGAACGTGCCACTTCCACTTGTTGAGTGCTAAAGCGATCGATAATTTTTCTACTTGCACTAATACCAGGTTCGAGATAGCCATCTGCTGGAATAACCGATACGCCGGTTAACTCCACGTCATCCATTTGCAACAGTAAAAATAAAGATACTAAATCGTCAATTCCTGCATCGTGGTTAAAATACACTTTCTTTTTCATGACTTTTTCATCCCCCTAGGTACACCAAAAACTGCGAAAAATATGCTAAAGAAGCATATTTTTCGCAGTAAGAAATTTGTGGTTTCTATGTATTGCCCTTAAACCATATCATTAAGGATATACGAAAAATAAAAAAAAACCTATATAATTGTTCGCATTTAAAGTTTATTTTATCCTAAACCCCTATCCAAAACAACCTTCTATAATTAATGATCAAACCTCTACACAATTTCGACCTTTTCGTTTTGCGGTATATAGTGCTTGGTCTGCCTTTCGTACAAATTCATCTAACGTACATGATGTGTTTCCTGGTTGTATATCAAAAGCAGCAATACCAAAGCTCGCTGTTACAAACTGTTTCACTTCATTAGCTTCGATTACCGTATTCTGAATAGCTTCCCTCAGCTGCTCTGCCAAGCTGTAAACTTCAGAAAGAGCAGTTGCTGGAAGGTAAATAATAAACTCTTCTCCTCCGTAGCGCCCAACGATATCAGTCGATCGTACATTTTTCTGAACAATTTCACTGATTTTTCTTAACACGGCGTCTCCCATTTCATGCCCGTACGTATCATTGACTGTTTTGAAGTAGTCAATGTCAAACATAATAACAGCTGCTAACCCTCCACGTTTCGTGAGCGATCTGAGCATTTCTTCCGCTTGTCGAACAAAAAATGTGCGATTATACACTCCTGTTAAACCATCAATACTAGCAATCTTCCGAAGTTCTTCCTGCATGTTAACTCGTTCTGTTACGTCACTGAACGTAATCATTTGGCCTAGGTATACTTGGCTCGTGTTGTATATTTCCGAAAACTGAACGTGAAAGTGCTGAATGACTCCAGTTTCGTGACGGTAATCACAATCTTTCCTTTCTTGAATTACAGTTGCTAGTGCTTTATTTTCTTTTACAATGGATAGAACATGCTCACCAACCATTCTATGATGCAGCATGGGAATCACTTGACGAGCGGCATTATTAAAGTCTACCACTATGCCCTTTTGATTTAGTACAACAACGCCTTCTTTCATCGTTTCAAATACCACATCACGAGCGATAGGCACCACGTTAAAAGAACGGAACATAAAGATAGCCACCCCGTGAAACAAGCAGGTCAATCCAATGGAAACAGGTCCCAAATCAATGCCATATGGACTAAGCTTATTTAAATAAAAATAGCTGGCGATAACAGGCGTTAGCAAGCCAAATACCATTAATAAAATTTGCATTTGAAATTGAAAAGCTGATTTTCGAAGTTCCATTAATAGTACAATGACGCTAAGCATGATGCAGACAAACAAATAAAATGAATGGAGATAATGAAACGGACCTGCTACTAAATCTGCCACTGGAAAAGGCGTATCGCTTCGAAATCCCACTTTTTTATAATACAGATGATGCCACTCATTTGTATTGTGAGTGAAAATTGTAATAATTGGAACAGTAAATAAAAGATAATAAAATGCTGGATAAATCTTTTTGCCAACGTAGTTAAAGCACATTAAAACAATGAACGCTGGAATAAATGGAAGCGGTAAATACTCTATGCTTAGCCAAAACTTCACTTCTTCAATTGAAGTACTCATCATTTCAAACATATATCCAAAAGCAAAAACTGCAGACATACAGGTTAAAATGACATAATGCTTAACACCGGGGCCCTCGCGAATTTTAAAGGCACCGTATAAACTTAAAGCTAAAATAAGAACACCTGAACTTCCAACGATTACTACATATTTTAGTAGTTCACTATGCATGACCTATGACTCCATTTTCGTTAAGGTTAGCGTCCGCTATATTATTATACCGTAGCTCATTTTCCTTAGCATATATTTTTCGTTTAAATTACCTATTTTCCATCCATAAAAATCTATAATATTACATTTTATGAGTATATTTACTCATAAATAAGATATTTTTTTCAATTTTATTGAAAACTATACCATATTTCGACACCTTTTTCGTTTTTCTCATTATATACTGTCAGTGATACTAAAAAATAGTTCTCTTCAGAAAAAGGCAAACCTTTTGAAAGAAAGCGACGCAAAGCTACAGATCTAAGGTGGAAAAGCACTATGATGGCTGAGCTCCCTGAAATGGGTAGAGGAGGATATTGAAGTAATGATAAACCAAACAACAATCAGTGTAGAAGAAAATGTACAAGAATGGATTTCACTCATGCAGTATGCAAAGGAGCTTGGTCTCACAACTGAAGAGGTAAAAGATTTTTTACTTCAGAACAAATCCACATGAATAGTCCTCGTATTGCAATATAACACCTTGCGCCTTTAGGTATAAATTATCTGAAGGTTTTTTCTTGTACACTAGTAATAGCAGTAAATAAAAGGAGTGTGAAGAAAAGCTGAATCTAGCATTATTTCTCATTATTGCGGCTCTAGTATTCTATATTCTTGCTTTAAATTCTAAGATTCGTCTGCTCGAAAATCAAATTAAATCGATACCACTCACAAAAGACCAACAAGAAGCACTTACAGCCAAAACCTCTGCTATGATCGAACAAGGAAAAACAAATGTAGAAATTATAAAAGCTATCAGGCAAGATTCAGGTTGGGGTTTGCTTCAAGCAAAACAGTATGTTGATACATTCAAAAGATGACCAAAGTCGAGTTATTTGGTCATCTTTTTTGCGTTTTGATAACGTTTTTCGTCAAATACAGACAGACAACCTTAATTAATGGTACAATGGCGATAAAACAGTGAATTTAACATCATTATGTCAACGGAAATAAAGATGATGATTATTTAAACAATCACTTACCTTTTTTGAACAATCGAATGAAAGAAAGTAGGCTGAACATATGATTGATTTTGATACAGGATCTCCACTAGTGAAAATTAAAGTAGTTGGTGTAGGAGGCGGTGGAAATAATACCGTTAACCGCATGATTGAACACGGTGTACAAGGCGTTGAGTTTATGGCTGTAAACACAGACGCTCAGGCTCTTAATCTATCAAAAGCAGAAAAGCGCATGCAAATTGGCGCTGCCCTAACGCGCGGACTCGGTGCTGGTGCAAATCCTGAAGTTGGACGCGCTGCTGCGGAAGAGAGCAAAGAAGAAATCCAAGATGCTCTTCAAGGTGCCGACATGGTGTTTGTAACAGCAGGCATGGGCGGCGGAACAGGAACAGGTGCAGCACCTGTTGTTGCGGAAATGGCTCGTGAGCTCGGTGCGCTAACAATCGGTGTCGTAACAAAACCGTTCCGTTTTGAAGGAACAAAACGGACGCGTCAAGCAACAGGCGGCGTTGACGAAATGATGAACGCGGTTGATACGCTGATCGTCATTCCAAACGATCGCTTATTAGAAATTGGTGATAAGCGTACGACAATGCTTGATGCCTTCCGCGAAGCTGATAACGTACTTCGTCAAGGTATTCAAGGCATTTCGGACTTAATTTCTATCCCAGGCTTTATTAACCTTGATTTCGCTGACGTAAAGACCATTATGTCTGACCAAGGTTATGCGCTGATGGGAATTGGGATTGCAAGCGGTCCTGATCGTGCTGCTGAAGCGGCAAAGAAAGCAATTTCTAGTCCACTGTTAGACCGTTCAATTGACGGAGCACAAGGAATTCTCATGAATATTACAAGCGGCTCTAACCTCAGCTTATTTGAAGTTCAGGAAGCTGCTGATATCGTGACGTCTGCTTCTGATCAAGAATTAAACATGATCTTCGGTTCCGTTATCAACGAAGACCTTCAAGATAAAGTAATGGTAACCGTTATCGCAACTGGTTTTTCAGAAAGCTAATTAAAAACACTTGGATGATACGTCCAAGTGTTTTTTCATCTTATCTATGCTATACGTTTGGCGTTAAATACTTCATTTTCAAGTAGTCAGCCGCTTTGTCTTCGCACACAGGTTTGCTAAAGATATAGCCTTGAATAAAAGAACATCCCCGATTCTTTAAGAACGAAAGCTGCGCATGCGTTTCCACACCTTCAGCTACAACTTTCATGTTCAGCCCTTGTGCGAGGTAGAGCAGACTTTTTGTAATCATTTGATGTTTCTCATTTTCAACAACAGATTGGATAAATGTCTTATCTATTTTTAGTACGTCGAACTCCAGCTTCTGCAAGTGAGATAGCGAGCTAAACCCTGTTCCAAAATCATCTAAAGCAAACGTTACGCCCTGCTTTCTTAAGGTTGTCATCATTTCTTTCACCTGATCTTCATGATGAATGATAGAGTTTTCCGTAATTTCTAGTTCGATAAGCGAGGGATCGATGTCATAGCGTTTTAAGAGCTCTGTGATAAATTCAATAAAGTGCGGTTTCAAAAGGCGCTTCGACGATACGTTAACCGACACTGGCACAACCGTCAGCCCCAACTGCTTCCATTCTTTCAGCTGTTGACATACTTTCTCTAGTACCCAATCACCAATCTTGACAATAAGGTCAGACTCCTCAGCGACTGGAATAAACTCTCCAGGTGATACAAATCCCCGCTCTGGGTGTTTCCAGCGAATCAGTGCCTCAAAACTATCAATCTCTCTCGTTTGCGCGTTAATCTTTGGCTGATATTGAAGAAACAGCTCATTGCGTTCAAACGAACTGCGCAGCTCTTTTTCTAAATGAAAGCTTGTATACATTTGACTATCCATACAAGGTGAATAGAGCTGCCATTCATTTTTCCCTAGCTCTTTTGCTCGATGCAAGGCAAGGCTGGCATTTTTCAAAAGAGTTTTCGCATCTTCTCCATCACGTGGATAAATTGCAATCCCCATACTTGTTGTCGTATGCAAGTCAAGTTCATCCATTTTAACTTCCTTTTCTACCTGTTCAAAAAGCTGTTTGGCAATTGGCATACAATCTTCCAAGCAGTTTGCTGATTCAAAAAACAGTGCAAATTCATCTCCACCGATTCGCGCAAGAGACCCTTTCCCCTGTGTTTTTTGTTGAAGCCGAAGCGCTATCTTTTGCAGCATGCGGTCACCTATATCATGACCTAGGTTATCGTTTAAATGCTTGAAGCGATCAAGATCAAGATAAAAAACAGCAATAGAAGCCTCGTTGTTTTTAGCATGCGTAATTACTTCAGTTAATGTTTGTTCAAACTTACGGCGATTCGGTAAATTGGTTAAGTAATCATAGTGTGCTAGATATTCAATTTCGTCTATATAATGCTTTTTCTCCGTAACATCTTCTATAATTCCATCTAATCGAATGACGTTTCCCTTTTCATCGACATCAGGAACTATCTGATCTTTTAACCATTTAACATTTCCTTTTTTCGTAATAATACGGTAGTAATGACAGATAGGGTCACCCTTCATCAACTTTAATTGTGCTAACTCTACTTTTTCTAAATCATCAGGATGTACACGCTCTTTCCAAAACGATCGATTTTCAATAATCTTTTCTATTGACTCCTCATAGATATCGGCAATGCCATCAGAGCAAAACGTCACTTTGCTTTCACGCACATCTGCTGACCATATCCCAACTTCTAAATTAGCTTGCCTCACAGAAAACCTCTGTTTAACCTGCTTAAACTGTTTTTTTATATGATGTATTTCAGTTACATCATATACAACACCAAGAAGCTGCACAACTTGATTTTGCTCATTCATGACGGGGTCTGCTTTTTCAAATACGATACGTAAATCACCATTTGGTTGTATTAAACGATATTTAATACTATAGCTATCACCCCTGTTAATAGCTTGTTTGACAGTTTGATTCATATATTCTTGATCATCCGGATGAACAAACTCCAGCACTTTATCATATGAAGGAAGAAAACCGCTATGTTCTTTAACTCCAAAAATTGAATGCATTTGTCTCGACCAGCAGAATCGATTTTCTAGCACATCATAATACCAGCTTCCGATATTCGCTAGCTTTTGTTCCATATCCAGCTGGTTTTGAAGCGTTAATAAATGCCACTGCTCTTCCGCCTGTTTTTTACAGATTGCATACACCGCTTGTAATTGTTCATGGATAAAGACTGGAATATAACTCACCATCATCCTCATATTCTTGCCACACTTTGTTTTTAACATTGCTGTAAATTGGACAACTTCACCGTTCAGTGCATATGCAAAATACTTTTCATGATCTAATCCGTACTTTGCAAGTTGAAAAAAAGAGATTCGTCCTTGCACTTCAGTACATACAAAAGCTGAAGCTTGTTCGTTATAAAAAAGTAAATCCCCTTTTTTATCCAACAAAAAAATAGCATATGAGCTAGCTTCTATGAGTGCTGTATTAAAAGTATGAACGTTCATCGCGCCTTGTCTACTAGAGGATACGATGTGATTTAAAAATGAATCATGCATCTAGTTCTCTTTTCTCCTCGCTCTATCAGTCTTATTTTTAATTGTAAAGGTTCAGTTTCATTTTGCAAGACTATCCTTACAAAACTGTTATTATTTTCTTAAGAATAGTATGTTCATTGAGAGCTAGAGAAAAGGAACCACTTAACATGTTTTTTGTTTATAGATAAAAATCGATGTAAGCCACGATAAGAGGTAGAGAAGTAACGCAGGTAAAAGAACAAACAGATAAAGGTCTGAAACATTAAAAGACATGATTGTGCGTGCAACGTTAATTACTTGTTCCTGTAGATTATGAACAAAGGTATTAGCAATAATCATATAGATAACAAACAGCCCAATAAAAGCTATTCCTAAATATTTGCTGTGAAAGATATACGAAACTGGAAAGGCAATGGAAACAAAGATCAAAACGACGCTGATACTAAACACTAATTGCCCCCACTGCATCCCTTCACCATGAATAATCCGGTTTGAAATAGCAATGACCAAAAGCGTAATAACTGCAAACAGGAACGCACCAAGGTATTTAGCTGATACAATCTCTTTACGTGTGTACGGAAGTGAGTTTAGCAAAAGCCGCACAGCGGATTTCTCATCCTCTGAAAAAGCATTCATGATGAGTGCAATGCTAAAGATAATACCTACCCAAGTAGTCGACGTATCAATTAGTAAATAGATAAATAAGATCGGTAGTAAAATAATAAATACATTTCTTTGTAATAAAAAGTCTTTACGAATAAGCTGTAGCATGTTCACGCTCCCCCTTTTTTGTATAGAACATAATGTCCTCAAGCGTCGGCTTTTCAATGAGCACTTCTGCACCGAAGATATCGTGTACGCGGTCCTTTTTGTTAGTGAGCGCTTCAAACCCATGATTAGACGTTTGAATGGCTAGAAATTCTTTTTTCGTGTCACGATCTAATAAATCAACTGCCCCTTTTACGAGGGCGTATTCTTCAAAGATTTGATGGTGCTCTTTTGTAAACATATGCTGTCCGTTATGGATAAAGGTAATATAGTCTGCGATTTTATCTAAATCTGTGGTGATATGCGTGGAGAAGAAGATTGTTTTCTCATGATTGAGCATGAGCTCTTGTAGAATCTCTAACAGCTCTCTTCGAAAAATGGGATCTAAGCCAGATGTTGGCTCATCCATCACAATTAAATCTGCATGATGAGACAATGCCATCGTTAAAGAAGCCTTCATCAGCATCCCTTTTGAAAATGTTTTGATTTTTTTACGTAAAGGCAATTCAAAGCGTTCCGCGTACTGTGTAAACAACGTATCATCCCAGTTTCTGTACATGGGCTTAATAATACGATGAAGTTCACGTAACGTAATGTTTTCGTAGTACATATTTTCATCGCATACAAATCCAATCCGTTGTTTGATCTCTTTCTCATGCTTGATGTAGTTCAAGCCAAATACAGAAATGCTCCCTCTATCAGGCTGTAATAGATTCATAATCATTTTAATAATCGTCGACTTTCCTACTCCGTTTCCACCAATTAATCCTGTCACAAAACCTTTGTTTACTGACAGAGATAAATCCTTTAGCTGAAATCCGTTAAAGGACTTGGTTACATTATTCAATTCAATCACGCTATTCATTACCTTTCCTCCTCATATAAAATAATTAAAAGCTCTTGAAGTTCCTGCAGCTCAATTCCAATCCCCTTGCTGTTTTGAATGGCAGCTGCTAATTGTTCTTCGATAACTCTTCGCTTTCGCTCCCGAATCATCTCATGATTTTGTTCCGAAACAAATGAGCCTTTTCCCACAATTGAAAAGATAAACCCACCCTTTTCAAGTTCTTCATAAGCACGCTTGGTTGTAATGACGCTAACACCTAAATCCTTAGCAAGCTGACGCATCGATGGTAACGAGGTTCCCGGTTTTAATTCATCCGCTAAGATTTGCTTTTGAATCTGATGGTAAATTTGTTCATATATAGGCTCTTTTGACTGATTTGAAATTACAATATGCATATTCATACCTCTTTTAAATAATGTATATATACTTTATATACATTATATACACATTGTGTTCCTCATTTCAATATTTTCCATAGAAAAAAGCGGTAAGTTTTTCACTTACCGCTTCTGAATCTCTTATTTATGAATCCAAACCGCGCCAGCTGAATTATCTTTCGCTTCGCCAATTACATCGATTTTCAAACCGTGTTTTGGAAGGATGCGGCCTGCATCTTTAATACGATCATCGATATAAGAACGACGGTCGTTAAAGCTTGTTACGCCTTTTGCTTCTTTAGAAGAGATTGTTCCATTTGTTGCATGTGTATATGTCCATGGAAGCGTTGAATCAAATGAGAACGCAGCGTCTGCAATTTGATAACGCGTTGTGTTTGCCGTTGTGCTAATTCCGTTTCCATTAAAGTATAGAACCTTTTTAGGATGTGAATCCACAACCCCTAAGAAACCTTCACCAGGGTGCTGTCCAACCCAGTTATCTAAGTAGCTATCATCAGCATACCACAATAGCATTCCAGTATTGTACTTCGCTCCGCGCGCAAATTGCAGCGCTTTGTCATTTCCAGCGTAGTTTCTCCACTCAACGTAGTAGTAGTTATCCTTGTACATTAAACCATCTGTTTGCTCGAATCCGTCTAGTGTAAACGTTGTTTGTCCTTCTGCATCATCTGTAAATATTACTTTACCATCTACAACAAGTGATGCGTTATCAAGGCCAAAACCTTCTAGCGCTAGTCCACCATCCGTTACGTATTCAAACTGAAGCTTGATTTTCTTACCTTTAAATTGACTTAAATCATAGCTTACATCTACCCATTTACCATTTGTTGTTTCAGCCGAATGATCAGCGTTATTTGCTTTATCACCAATTGTATCTAAAAGAACCTTAGATCCATCTGGCAAAATAGCATTTACATATAAGTAATCATATTCTGCTTCCACTTCATAGTTTGCTTTAAAATCAAATGACGCTTTTGTTGCATTTGTTAAATCTAACTCTTTTGTTGTCATTGCTGTGCGCAGGTCGTCACCTTTTTGACTGTAATAAAACTTCTTACCGAAATCAGTTTTCATCCCTTGCACGGCTTTTTGAGGAAGATTAATCTTCACAATACCTGGGTTTTTAGATTTCGTTACGCTTTGATCAATGATGCTTACAGCGCCAGTCTTGTTAATATCTTTTAAATCCATTTCTTTAATGTTTGCCCAGTTTCCTCCCATTACCTTTTGGAAGAACTCTTTGTTTTGCGGAGAGAAACTCGTTGGCTCTGTTCCAGCAATTTCTCCAGCCCAGCTTCCACCACTCATGATAGACCATACTCCAACCGGCTCACCTTGACCAGAGTATTGCGTATCGTACTCATCTGGAAGACCTAAGTCATGACCATACTCATGAGCGAAAACACCAACCGCTCCGTCTTCCGGCTGAATTGTGTAATCATAAGCAGAAATGTCAGTACCAGGTACTTTATAAGGCTGACCTAGCGTCCAACGGTGTGACCAAATTGCATCATTTCCTAACTTACCGCCACCTGCTTCTTGCCCTGTACCAGCGTGGATAATCATTAAGTGATCAACTAAACCATCCGGCTCGTTTAGGTTGCCGTCACCATCTAAATCATATTGATCAAATTGATCAAATTCCTTTAGATTAATGCCGCTTTTAACAGCTTCTTGAAGCGCTTCTTTTACAAGGTCACGAGGCCCTTTTGGCCCAAGGTTATCATGGCCACCTTTTGGATTATCAGCACCATATTCAGCAGCATTTCCTTTAACTGTTAACCACTCTGATACCGTTCCGTCCATTGTATAGCTTCCGCCAGATTGCTCTTCGTAATATTGCTTGAATGTTTGAACTTTGTTACCGTTAAACAACTTGAATTCTTTATCACCAAACATTAATTTTTCATAATGGTTACGGTTAAAGTCATCAGCGTACATATAACCAGGCTCTTGAACCACGTTATTATGCTTAAAGTCCGCAAATTCAACTAACAGGACAAGCACTTTGTCTGTACGAACTTTACCGTTATATTTTGCATCTTTAGCAGGTTGAACTTTTACTCCGTCACCTTTTCCTTTTGTGACAGCGTTCATGTTCACGTTCTTTGCTTCTTTTACTTTTTCCACATTTTTCGCACGTGCTTGCTTTGCTTTAAGATCAATTTTATTTGGTTTTTGACCTTTCATACTCTCTTTGTGACTGTCTTTATTCTCTATGTATGCTTGGACAGCCTTCTTCACTTCTTGATTTGATGCTTTTTTCGAAATGATGCCTTGCTGCTGCAGCGCCTTTCCTAATCGTTCTTCTGGAACGATATTCATATCAAGCGGTGGACTTTCAAGCTGATCAGCTGTTTTCGCTGATGCACTTGTGGCGTTAAACAGCGGAAGTCCTCCACCGATTGCAACGGTCGTTGCTAGCAACGATGTTCCTAGTACTTTTTTCCATGTAACCAAAGATAATACCCCCCTCAAAATTATCACACTATTAGCAAAATTTATTTTAATCTGAAGTTTCTTGTCGGTCAATAGTTTTTTGCTTTTGTAATAAAGCATTACACACCGCTAAAATCCTACATATTTCTCTATTTAGGTCGTCTTACAACTCGACATTATAGGCTAAAAAGAGGATAAAAATTGTAAAAAAACTGTTAAAATATAACTATAAGAATATTAAACAGACCTATTGAACTATAAGTTGTTTTGTTATGGGTATATATTATTATTTTAAAAAATTTCGTATTCCGGAGATTTTCATATAAAAGAGACTGAGACATAGCTAAATGATTTCCTCTCAAAGACGAAGCCTGACGCTTCTACAATCGCCAGGCTGTAAGAGCAATTTAATTCGTTCCATTACGCTACAAACACTCGCTTTTCAAACCAACAAAAAAACATCCGAGCTATCGCAAGTTAATTTACTTGTGATAGCTCGGATAAATGACTGAAATACTGATGTCCCAGCCTTTTTGTGTTTTATTGATAGTAGGCTGGTTTGTTTGGTATTGTTTCAGGCTGAGGAGTTGGGTTTTTTTTGAGCTCAGGGTTTGTCGGAGTAGCCACTTCTTCACCAGCCTGCTTTACTTTATCACCGATTTCTTGCAGGTCTTCTTGTACAGTTTGCGCAGACTCTACTATTTGAGAAGACTCTTCTTTAATAGACTGTACGGAACCATTTAGTTCATTGTTCACTTTCTCATATAAGCTCTTAAGATCTGACGTTACTTCTTTAATAACACCTGAAGCTACTTTAATGCGATGCTGCCATTCACCTTTTACCTCAGACGGGTTCTCTCGTAAACGCGTGACAAAATCTGTTGTCGAACTTTTAGCGCACTGTGCGCCGGATATAACCTTTGTTCGGGTACGCTTATCCACCAGTGCTACCACACCTCCAACAGCTGCTCCTACCGCAATACCTGTTAGAAGCTTGTTTCCCTTTTGAGAAGGATCTTGCCCTTGAATCGCCTGTGTTTCCTGAGTCGTTACCTGCTTCATCTTATCCACTCTCCCTTTTCAATCAAAGTAGTTGTTAGTGTAGATATTCCCCTTTTCTTTCCTCATAAACTGTGAAAAAACGCCCAACTTTTGTTAGGCGCTTTTCACTACTCTTTTTCCGGCCAAATTTTGGCTCCAGGCTCAAGTAACCACTCATGTTCCTTTTCCATAATGCGCGCATTCCACGGATTACCGTCAAGGTGACGAATCATCCAACAAAAGTACATTGCATACCCTGGAGCGGTCGCTTGAGGATGGTCTAGTTCTCCCGGGATGGTGATAAAGCTATTATGAACAACGCGATGAGCATCTTCACCAACCATTGCACAGCCAAACCCTTGAGGCTTATTAAAGCGATAGTAATAAACTTCCGGCTGGTCATGATGATGGGGAGGATAGCTCGACCACCTACCTGGATAAGAAATCACTTCACCAATAACCATATTTGAATACGGCGCGTTATTGTAATCAAATATGGTACGAATTACTCGCTGAGCTGTTCCGTCCCATACACCTTCTCCCGCTACTTCACTTTGACAATCTGAAGGTATATAAAGCTTAGAAGAAAACATACGATCATTGTCTGTTTTTTGAACAAGGAATTCACTTTTTCTAAGCGACGTAATTTTCACTTCATTATCGCATGCAACGTGAAGGCACCATGGATCTTCTTCAAACACGCTTTCACGCTCTATCTCTTGGACATTACCATCCCACTCAATGCGGATTTTCCCTTCTAATAAAAGTACTGCTGTTTCTTTCTTCGAATCTCGCAATACTTGCTCCGCACCTTCTCTTAAACTATAGATTCCGATATCAAGCATCATATTCTCATGCTTGCTTGCCATATTCGTTAATTCATTGTAGCCTTCTTTTAACTGTCCAAGCTTTTCAAACATTTCTTCCAGCTCCTTACGTTACCTACTTTATAGTCCACTTTTTTCTTTAATAAATTGACGTGCTTTTAACGCATATTCAAACGGATTAGCAATAGCGGGATCTTGTTCGGCTTCAACTACAAACCATCCCGCGTAATCAGACTTAGCAAGCTCTGCAAAGATTGGATCAAAGTTGATGCTCCCGTCTCCTGGTACAGTAAATGCTCCCTGACGAACCGCTTGTAAAAAACTCCATTTCTTCGCTTTCACAGCTTCGACTACGTCGCGTCGCACATCTTTTAAATGAACGTGCTTAATACGTGGCAGATACTTTTTTAAAACATACAGAGGATCTTCACCTGAAAACACTAGATGTCCCGTATCAAACAGCAAGTGGACCAAGTCAGAATCAGTTATCTCCATTAGTCGATCAATCTCAGATGTCGTTTGAATGCCGGTTCCCATATGATGGTGATACACGATATGCATGCCCTTTTCATTGGCAAGCATCCCTAAGTGATTTAGGCCCAGGGCAAGTCGCTCCCACTCTTCTTCAGTAAACTGGGGCTTTTCATCAAAAAGCGGAGTATGCATAAGTCCTTGAATGCTACGTCCTTGCTCTGACACAACAATTACGCTTGCACCCATTGCGTGTAGAAAGTTACGATGATCAATAAAAGCACTCACCGTTTCCTCCAATGGCTTTGTCGTCAAATATGTGCTGAACCAAGCGCTTGCAATCTCTAATCTACGATGAGACAGCGCTTTTTTTAAAACCTTCACATCACGTGGGTACTTATTGCCCACTTCACTTCCTTTAAAGCCAGCAAGCGCCATTTCACTAATACACTGTTCAAACGTATTTTCTCCACCAAGTTCCGGCATATCATCATTCGTCCACGCAATTGGCGCAATACCAAGCTTAATTACACCTTGTTTAAACATAGCCCTTCTCCCCTTCAAGCTCTTATTCAGTTGTACCTAATACAATCTTGCTTTTGTTAAATGTGTTCTTTTCTCTTCAAACGCTTCTTGTACGCTTTTATTATCAGAAACTTCTGCCACTCCAACATGCCACCATGAGTCGTATCCATTTGTCATGGTCTTTGGCAGTACCTTAATATCAATAAGCGTAGACACTTCTTGTTTCTTCGCGTCTTCAAGAGCAAATCTAAGCTCTTCTAACGTGCGCGCTTCGTACGTTTTCACTCCGTATCCCGCTGCGCTTTGTGCAAAATTAATGCGGAGAATGTTACCATCTAGCTTATTCGACTGTTCGTTTCGGTAGCGAAACTCTGTACCAAAGCTTCCCATTCCATTGCTCATCTGCAAATTGTTGATGCAGCCAAACCCTGAATTATCAAACAATAAAACGTTTATTTTCTTTTTCTCCTGTAAGCTGGTCACCAGCTCTGAATGAAGCATTTGATAACTTCCATCTCCAACCATTGCATAAACTTCTCTATCTGGCTCAGCTAGCTTAGCTCCAAGTGCTCCTGCAATTTCGTAACCCATGCATGAATATCCGTATTCCATGTGATACGTATTGGGCGTGCGCGATGTCCACATCCGCTGAAGATCCCCCGGCAAGCTGCCTGCTGCGCCTACGATAATTGCATCTTCATCAAGTAGATGATTTACTTGACCAATAACGCTTGTTTGCGTTAATGACGTTCTGAGCGCTTCTTTATACTCAGAAAGCACCTCATCAAGCTGTCCGCTTACTTCTGGAACAAATGCTTCCTCTTGGTAACGCACGTGATGTAAACGTTCAAGCTCTGCTTGCCACTTTTGCTTAGCCTCAACGATTTCCGTTCCGTAACCTGAGTGATATCCATGCTGGATTAATTCAGCTGTTAGCTCTCGAAGGGCTTCTTTCGCATCAGCCACTACCTTTACGGCATCCAACTTATTGGCATGAAATTCAGAGATATTCAAGGTTAAAAACTCGACGTCTGGATGCTGAAACAATTCTTTTGAACCCGTTGTAAAATCCGTAAACCTCGTTCCAATTCCAATGACTAGATCTGCTTCACGAGCAATTGAGTTCGCAGCGAGATTACCGGTTACACCTATCCCACCTAGGTTATAAAAGAAATCACTCTCAATAGCACTTTTACCAGCTTGTGTTTCACCAAAAGGAATATGGAATGCTTCTGAAAAAGCTTTTAATTCAGCTGTTGCTTCCGAATAGCGAACTCCCCCACCGCAAATAATAATAGGCTTTTTCTTGCTTACAATAAGCTGAACGGCATCTCTCACACACTCTCTCGTAGGCAAACGCCTTTCCATTCTGTGCACGCGTTTTTTAAAGAAATAGCTAGGAAAATCAAAGGCTTCTCCTTGTACATCTTGCGGCAGCGAAATTGTCACGGCTCCTGTATCAGCTGGATTGGTCAATACGCGTATAGCGTTGATCATTGCCGTCATGAGCTGCTCCGGTCGATTAACGCGATCCCAATATTTACTCACTGCTCGAAAAGCATCATTTGTTGAAAGGGATAAGTCATGAGTTTGTTCGATTTGTTGAAGAACAGGATCAGGCTGACGAGTAGCAAACACATCACCTGGAAGCAATAAAATAGGAATGTTATTAGCAGTAGCAGTAGCAGCTGTTGTTACCATGTTGGCAGAACCAGGCCCTACTGAAGAAGTGCACGCCATGATTTGCTTTCTGTGCTTTTGTTTGGCAAATGCCATCGCTGCATTTGCCATACCTTGCTCGTTTCTTCCTTGATAGACTTCCAGTTCTCCCGCATGTTGTTCAAGAGCTTGCCCAATTCCTACCACGTTACCATGACCAAAAATCGTAAAGATTCCTTTGATAAACTTTGTTTCCTTTCCATCCACTTCGACGTACTGCTGGTTTAAGAACTTTACAAGAGCTTGTGCCGTTGTCATTCTTTCCGTTGTCATTTCTTTTTCCCCTTTCATAACAAAGGGAAGTCTTCAGAACAAGCTGTTCCTAATACTCCCCTCTCATTTTTTGTTTACAACTTACCAGCGTGCTGTTACCATTTTCTTTCTGGTATAGAACTCTACACCGTCTGTTCCGTTCGCGTGCAAATCACCATAGAATGAATCCTTCCATCCTGAAAACGGGAAGAATGCCATCGGGGCTGGAACACCTACGTTTACCCCTAACATACCGGATTCAATTTTTTCACGAAACTCACGAACGCTCGAACCGCTGTCTGTATAGATGCACGCACCGTTTGCAAAGCGTGATTGGTTTGCAATATCAATGGCTTCTCCAAGATTGTTAACTCGAATAATTGATAGCACCGGAGCAAAGATTTCATCTTGCCAAATTTTCATTTCCTGCGTAACGTTATCAAAAATAGTTGGGCCAACGAAATATCCGTTCCCTTGAACCGCAGCGTCACTACGGCCATCACGAACAAGCTTAGCACCTTGCTCAATGCCTGATTCAATATAGCCAAGCGTGCGCTCTTTATGTCCTTCACGAATAACTGGACCTAAGAAAACATTTTCTTCGAGACCATTTCCAATCACAATGCGATTTGCTTCTTCAACTAGTCGATTGATCAATTCATCTGCTACGCCTTCTTGCACTGTAACAACAGATGCAGCCATGCAGCGCTCACCAGCGGACCCAAACGCGGCTCCTACAATTTGCTTTGTCGCTACGTCTAAATCAGCATCGTTTAACACGATTGAGTGATTTTTTGCACCAGCTAAAGCCTGAACCCTTTTTAGATTTTCCGTTCCTTTTTTATACACGTATTCGGCTACTGGCTGTGAACCGACAAACGAAATTGCTTTCACGTGCTTATGTTCCAATAATCCATTTACTACATCATGAGCACCGTTTACAATATTTAGCACGCCTTTTGGCAAACCAGCTTCTTCAAATAACTCTACTAAGCGTGCTGCTAAAAGCGGTGTACGCTCAGATGGTTTCAGCACAAACGTATTTCCGCAAGCGATGGCTAATGGGAACATCCAGCATGGCACCATCATCGGGAAGTTAAACGGCGTAATTCCGCCAATAACGCCGATTGGATAGCGATACATTCCTGATTCAATTCCTGTTGCGATATCAGGCAGCTGCTTGCCCATCATAAGCGTAGGTGCACCTGCAGCGAACTCAACGCACTCAATTCCACGCTGAACTTCACCGTATGCTTCGTTATAAGACTTACCGTTTTCAAGCGTTACAAGCTTTGCTAGCTCATCCCAATGATTAACAAGAAGTTGCTGGTACTTAAACAAAATACGCGCACGCTTTGGCACGGCTACCTGTGACCAAGTTTGAAACGCTTCATTTGCGGTTTCTACTGCGCGATCTACATCTTCTTTTGTCGATAACGGAACGTTAGCAATCACTTCGCCTGTTGCAGGATTGTAAACAGGCTCCGTTCTCGAAGTAGAAGCTTCTACCCATTGTCCACCAATATAGTTTTTAACGTCTTTGACGGCTGTTTGTGTCATCGTGAAATCTCCCCTTTGTTATTAATAAGTTTCCTGTAAAATTTCTTCCGCTGAGCTCATAAACTCTTTAATTTCGGCAGCGGTTGGCATCGCGTCAGAGCAGCTATGACGTGAGATAACAATCGAAGCCGATGCACTTCCAAACCTCATGGCTTCTTTTACATTCATCCCAGTCATCAGGCCATAAATAAAAGCTGATGCATATGAATCGCCAGCACCAAAGGTTTTCAGCACCTTTGTTTTAAAAATGCCGCCGCGATAGGAGTTGCCATCTTTCGTATAGGCGATTGATCCTTCACCACCGTGCTTGATAATCACGATTTTGGCATTATAAGAAAACCATCTATTTGCCGTTACCTCATCACTAGAAGCTTCTAAGTTTAATAGCTTTTCCATCATGTCAAATTCTTCACGTGTACCGATAATCACATCGCATTTCTCTGCGGCCAAGTTATAGTAAGTTGACGTTTCTTCTTCTGAAGCCCACGTATACGGACGATAATCTATATCAAAAAACACTACTACTTCATGTTTTCGTGCATATTCTAACGCTAAGAAAACGGCTTCACGAGATGGACTTTGTGCGAGTGCTGTACCAGAAATTAAAAGTGCTTTTGATTGCTTGATATATGCTTCTGATACGTTGTGGACATCAAGCTTTAAATCTGCAACATTATCACGATACATCAATATACTACAATCCGTCGGGCTTTTAATTTCGGTAAAAGCTAATCCTGTTACCGCTCCTGTACGATCAATTGCAACATGATTCGTATCGATATTGTTCTCTGTGAGATAGGATGTAATAAAACGCCCCATTTGATCATCAGAAACTTTACCGATGAATCCTGTGTTCAAACCAAGGCGAGATACGCCAATTGCAATGTTCGCTGGAGAACCTCCAACATATTTCGTAAACGTCTTTGTTTCTTCCATCGGACGCTGTGTTTCATTAGCATTTAAATCGATACACAATCGTCCAAGGGCAACAAAATCAAGGGGACGGTCTTGCTTAAACTGTAGTTTGTTCATTATCTATCCTCCTGCTTTTTATCAACTAGGTTAAGCGCTTAATCATTTTGCATGATAAAACGTAATTCATCCATTTGTTACGTATGATTCTTCTAGACGTACAGGTCTTCCTGATAACAGTGATTCTTTTGCTGCTTTCGCAATTCGTTCTGCTTGAAACCCATCATTTCCACTGCAAGTTACAGGTTGATCTGTTAAGCACGCTGTCGCGAATTCTTTTACTTCTTCAACATAGGCTTGCGTATAGCGCTCTAAGAAAAAGTATAATGGTTTTTCTTTTACCACGTGTTCACTTGTTGATACCTGAACCGTTGTCGGAATGCAGTTATCAGCTGTCGCTACCCCTTTATTTCCAAAAACTTCGAGTCGTTGATCATAGCCATATACTGCTTGTCGACTGTTATCAATGACACCAAGCGCTCCGTTTTCAAACTTTAGCGTTACAATCGCTGTGTCAATATCCCCTGCTTCTCCGATTGCCGGATCTACTAGTACCGTTCCATGAGCGGAAACCTCAACGACTTCGCTATCCATTATGTAGCGAGCCATATCAAAATCATGAATCATCATATCCATAAATAAGCCGCCAGATGCTCTCACATAATCTATGCTTGGAGGCTGTGGATCACGAGACGTTATCTTTAAGACGTGAGGCTGCCCAATTTCATTTGTTTTTACAAGCTCTCGTACCTTTTTAAAGTTTGGATCAAAGCGGCGATTAAACCCTACTTGAAGCTTCACTCCAGCTGCTTCTACTGCTTTTAACGCATCGTGTGTTTCTTCAACAGAGAAGCTAACCGGCTTTTCACAAAAAATATGTTTTTTTGCTTGAGCAGCTTCTTTAATAATAGCTGCGTGTGTATTGGTTGGTGAACAAATAAACACTGCATCAATTTCACCATCATTTAATAAATCCTGATAGTTCGTTGTTAAGACGTCAATTTCATTTGTTTTAGCCCAATCATGCAGGTGATCTACCACCACATCTGAAACCGCTTTAATTTTAATTTGTGGAATTAGCTTTAAGTTATCAACATGAAGCTTTCCAATTCTTCCTGCTCCTATTATCCCCACCGTTAAAATATGAGTCATTGTTTTATATCCTCCCATCCATACTGTTAACTCTAGTACGCATTGCTCAATTTAAAATTAAGTTAAGCGCTTTCTTAAATTCTATTATACATACATTCTAGTGAATCTCAATATTTTTTTAATTTTTAAATAACTTAATTTCTGAGAAAAACTAAATTATCTTTTTCTAACCTTATTATATAAACATTCAATTGTCCTTTATCAAAGTTAAAATGAATTTTAAAGAGTCCAAAAACCCCATAAATTTAATTGACTTTTCAGAAATGTAACCGTATACTTCTTTTTATGAATAGAGTTAAGCGCTTTCCTTTCTTAAAAACTTTGAAAGTGGTGGATGGACAAATGAATATGCTTGAAACGAAGAACTCATGGATTGACAGAATGGGCATTCCTTCTAATCTATTTTGGGGCTACATAGGTATCGTTGTATTCATGATTGGAGATGGCCTTGAGCACGGATGGCTATCACCTTATCTAGTAGAACGTGGTTTATCAATGGAACAAGCTGGTTTTTTATTTTCCCTTTATGGTATTACTGTTGCCATTAGCGCATGGTTTTCAGGTGTCCTTGTTCAAATGTGGGGCCCGAGAAAGACAATGATTATTGGCGTTGTTTCATTTATTATTGGTTCTATTGTTTTTATTGGCATAGCTATTCCAAGCTTGAACTATCCTTTAATTCTCTTATCTTATGGACTTCGCGGGTTAGGCTATCCACTTTTTGCTTATTCATTTTTAGTTTGGGTTTCTTATAACACGCCTCAGCAATCATTAGCTAGAGCTGTTGGCTGGTTTTGGTTTGTCTTTGAGCTTGGTCTTAGCGTTATCGGCGCTTTATACTCTAGCATAATGGTAAGCCGAATTGGAGAAGTTGCGACGCTATGGACTGCTTTAGTGTTCGTTGCGATTGGTGCTATTTTATCTATCGTCATTAACAAAGATCGATTTAACGGTAAAATTGTAAGCGATAACAAAACAAAAGAACTTCTAAAAGGTTTAACTATTATGGCTGAGAAGCCGAAAGTAGCGATTGGTGGCGTAGTAAAGATTATTAATTCCGCTGCAAAATTTGGCTTTGTGGTCTTTTTACCAACGTATATGGTTGGTTTTAACTTTACGATTACAGAATGGCTCCAAATATGGGGCACATTATTTTTTGTCAATATTGTCTTTAACCTCATCTTTGGTGTTATTGGTGATAAGTTCGGCTGGGTTAACACCGTAACGTGGTTCGGTGGCGTTGGATGCGGACTAGCTACACTTGCACTTTACTATACACCCCAAATTTTTGGCCATAATTACTGGGCATTGATGCTAGTTGCCTGCTTCTATGGAGCGGCTTTAGCTGGGTACGTGCCGTTAACTGCTCTTGTCCCATCTCTTGCTCCTGATAATAAAGGAGCTGCAATGTCCGTATTGAACTTAGGGTCTGGTCTAGCTGCATTTGTTGGTCCAGCTATTGTGGCATTATTTATCGGTCCTGTCGGTGTCGGTGGCTTAATGTGGATCTTTGCCATCCTTTACTTTGTTGGCGCTTTCCTAACAAGATTTTTAGCATTACCTGAGCAAACCACGAGTTATCAACCTGCAGATCAACACCAAAGGCTGTCCGTATAACTCCATAAAAGGTGTAGAGAACGCCTCACATAATGTGAGGCGTCTTATTGTTACTTTGTGCTAGAGTAAGATTTAACATAAACCAGCTCACCCGTTTCAAATGATTCTTTACACGCATATCCCAATAGCGAAGCCTGCACGCCATCTTTAGCAGTGATAGTTGGCTTGTTCCCCGTTTGAATACAATGAATAAATTCTTCAACCTCTGACAAATATGCCTGTGCGAATCGTTCATTAAAATTGGATACGCACTCCTTCAAAGCACCTGCGTCGTTAAAAATGGTTACCGCGTTTTTTTCAGGAACAGTTCCAATTCGCAGACTTCCTTTTGTACCGATAATTTCTGTTTCAATATGATACCCGTGACGGCTATTTCTTCCTGCTGCAAAAAGGCCCATCGTACCATTTGAAAACTTTACAAGAGCCGCTCCTGTTTCTGCATCATTTAACTCTGTGAATGCTGGAACTGAATATGCTCCTCCAATTGCCCACACCTGCTCGGCTTCAGCTCCAAGATACCATCTGGCAAGGTCAAAATCATGCACAGCCATGTCTAAGAATATACCGCCGCTATAGTTTTTTTGGGCAAATTTCAAAAATGATTCCAAGCCTTCCGTAGGATCAAACCCGTAGCAGCGAACCATCACAGGTTCACCTATTGCCCCTTGTTCAATTTGTTTTTTGGCATATGCATATGAATCATCATATCTTCTCATGAAGCCCAGCATAAATACTTTGTCTTGGTGGCGATTAATAATTGTCTCAATCTTTTCCACCTCTTCTAAGTAAAGCCCTAATGGCTTTTCACTGAACACATGATACCCCGCTTCTAATGCTTGCTGAATTTGATCACAGTGGAAATTAGAAGGTGAAGCAATAAAAATGGCATCGAGCTCACTGTTCTGTAACATTTCTTCATAGGATGTATACGTATATGGAATATTCCACTTATCACTTAGTTCGGCTAACTGCTCCGTATTTAAGCCGCAAATTGCTTTTAATTCACAGTTTGGAATGCGAAAAGCTAAATTCTCAGCATGCTGAATTCCAAGCCTGCCTAACCCTACAATTCCTACATTTACTTTGTTCACAGAACCTCTCCCCTTTTACTCCAATATGTTTTTAACAGACCCCCGCTCGATAAGTTCAGGAGTTAGCATAACCCTTTGTTTAATGGACTCACTTCCGTTAATAGTCTTTAAGAGCTGCGCAAACGTGTATTCAGCCATTTGCGTAATCGGTTGCTCAATGGTTGTTAATCCCGGATCAGCCATTTCAGCATAGATTGTATTGTCAAATCCAATAACCGATAAATCCCCAGGAATAGCTAATCCCTGTTTTCGAGCCTCATTCATAACCGCTACGGCAATTAAGTCCGTACAGGCAAAGACAGCGGTAGGTTTTTTAGGGCCTGATAAAAGTTCACGCGCTGCTCTTTTGGCATCCTCAATAACTGAACGACAGCTAATTACATCACTATCTTCTAAAAGAACCTTCTCTTCGTTTAATGCCTGTGTAAACCCATTTAAACGTGCTTTACTACTGCTACGATCTTGTTCCATAATAATTGCTATTTGACGGTGCCCTTTACTTGTTAAGTGATTTCCTGCTAAATAACCACCTCTTACATCATCTGTGGTCACAACATGAGTGGAAACTGACGGATGATCTACAGAAAACAGAACAAGTGGCAACTCCCTGCTTACAATTTTGTTTACTAACTTAAAATTATTTAGCTCAGTAGCAACCACAATGCCATCTACTTGCTTTTTTAACAAGAGCTCTACATATTCGTTTTCACGTTCTGGCTGATTATCCGTACTACAAAGAAACAGTGTATATCCTGCAGATTGCGCACTATTTTCAAAAGCACGCGCTACCTCTGCAAAAAAGGGATTTGAAATATCTGGTACTAACACACCAATTGTATACGTTTTCTTTCCAGTCAAAGCTGCAGCTACGCTACTTGGTTGATAATCGAGCTCTTCCATGACCTTGTGAACTTTTTTTCTCGTCTTCTCACCGATACGACCTGTTTCGTTAATAACTTTTGATACAGTGGCGATAGAAACTCCAGCTTTTTTCGCTACATCATAAATTGTTGTTTTCATTCTAGTTCTTCTCCTCTTAATCTTCTCTTTTAATTATCTTATCATGAATGAGTTATTCATATCCTTTACAAGGCGCTTTCTACATGGATTCTTAACACGCCCGATTAAGAGTTTCTATCGCACATTAAGAGCTTAACACTGCTATTACTTTGAAATACTCTGTAAGAACTCTAGCTTTTCCTGAGCGTTTTCTTGTGTGATGATATCAATTCCACTATCAATGCGTTTTTCAATTTTTTCACCCTTAATCGTTTTTAACGCATTTTCTACACCTTGATATCCCATGTCGTATGGACTTTGCGCAATCGTACCAGCCATCTTACCAGCAATAATTGATTCAACAGCTTCAACCGTTCCATCCGTACCAATTACAGGAATATCTCCTTTGCCTTCAAGAGCACGTAAAGCGCCAAGTGCCATATCATCATTTGCAGAAAATACACCTTTTACATCTTTATTTTTTTGCATAATGTTTTCCATAACCGACATCGCTTTCGTTTTATCACTATCAGCTGGCTGTTCAGCTACAATCTTCATACCTGCCTTTTCAAGTTCTTCTTTCGCTCCTTTAATACGAGCATCCATTGCTGAATTCCCAAGTGCTCCTGCAATTAAAGCAACGCTATCCCCTTTTTCTAGCATGGATGCAAGAAGTTTTCCGCCTTCTTGACCAGCCGTATAGTTATCTGTACCAATAAATGCCGTTTTTTCCTCAAAATCAGCATCTGTATCAATTAACAGTACTGGTAAATTACCTTGAGTTGCTTGCTTTAAGACAGGTACAACCGTTGAAGGCTGAGATGGTGATACTACAATTGCTCCCGGCATTTGATTGATAGAATCCTCAATCATATTTACCTGTTCAATAACTTGCGATTCAGAAGCTGGTCCAACTATATTTACATCCACACCTAGATCTTTTCCGGCTTCTTTTGCTCCTGCTTCAACATACTTCCAATAAGGACTACTTAGCGTTTTTAACACGACCGTTACGCTTTCTTCTCCTCCTCCAGATGCTTTATCACCACTGCACCCTGCCGCAACTAGTAACCCAGCTGCCATTGTTAACATCCCTAACTTTCTGAATCCTTTTTTCATCATCATTTCCCCCTTTAGAATAGATAACCAAAATGTAAACGCTTAATTTTCATGAGCCTTTTTTACTTTTTCTCTGTCTAAGTACGTCTACATATACTGCTGCGATAATGACGACTCCAATAACCGCCATTTGAAAATCAGCTGAAACATTGAGTAAATTCAGTCCATTTCTTAATACGGCAATGATCATGGCTCCAATTAGCGTTCCCCATACAGTACCTACCCCTCCAAAGAAGCTTGCTCCTCCGATAATAACGGCTGCAATTGCATCTAATTCGTAAGATAAACCAGCGAGCGGGAACGCAGAATTGACGCGTCCAACCATAACAAGTCCAGCCAGCGCTGCCATAAAGCCGCTGATTGTATAAACTATAATGAGAACGCGATCTACATTAATTCCTGATAAGTGGGCTGCTTCTTTATTGCCCCCAATTGCATAAATATATCGGCCTGTTTGTGTTCTTGTTAAAAAGATGTGGAAGATAACGTACATCACAATGACAAGTAAAAAACTGATTGGAATCGGCCCAACAAACTCTCCACCTAAAAATTGAATCATGTAAGGAAAGCCTGCAATAGGAGCTGCAGCAGTAATAATTAACGCAATACCACGAGCAATATTCATCGTGCCAAGCGTTGAGATAAATGGATGAGGCAAGCGAAGTTTTGTAAGTAAAATTCCATTTAACCATCCAAAGAATATACCAACTAATAAACAAACAAGAATACCTAGAATTGGATTCAATCCCATAGTAACAGAGACAATACCCATGACCATAATTGAAACAGCTAGTATTGATCCAACAGATAAATCAATGCCTGCTGTTAAAATAGGTAAAAGCATTCCAAGTGCTAATAGAGCATTAATAGAGGACTGACGAGCGATATTCATAATATTATTTACAGTAAGGAATTTGTCAGATAGCATTGTAAGAATAACGCTTAATATAACAAGACCAATTAAGGCACCAAACTTACCTAAGTAGTGCTTAAGTGACTTCTTTTCGTTATGCATTGGCTTTTTTTGAATAATAACTTCACTCATTACGTTCAGCCTCCTGTCGCTGCTTTCATGATTATTTCTTGATTTGCTTCTTGAATCTCTAAATCAGCCGTAAATTTACCTTCATTCATTACAAGTACACGATCACACATTCCAAGAATTTCTGGTAAATCAGATGAAATCATAAGAACAATTGCACCCTTTTCTACAAGCTCATTCATTAAACGATATACCTCGACTTTGGCACCTACATCAATCCCTCGAGTCGGTTCATCAAAAATGAAAACTTTTGCTTGCGTGCAAAGCCATTTGGCAATAACGACTTTCTGCTGATTGCCACCGCTTAGCTTACGAGCATGAAGCTCAATATTGTCAGGACGTACTCGAAGTTCTTTAATATAGTTGTCTGCTGTTTTCTTAATGGTGTTTAAATTGATAAGATTGTTTTTTTGCTTGAACATTTTTGTATTAGCTAAGGAGATGTTAAAATCTAGAGGTTGATCCAGCAGTAACCCTTCATTCTTTCGATCTTCGGTAATGAATGCAATGCCTGCATTGATGGCGTCTTTAGGTGATTTAATATGAACTTCTTTCTTATCGATATATACGCTTCCGCTTTCTTTTTGGTCAGCGCCAAAGATTGCTCTAGCCAACTCTGTTCTTCCTGCTCCAACCAATCCGGAAATGCCGACAATCTCACCGTATCTCAGGGTAAAGTTAAGCTTTTCTTTAAAACCTTTGACATGAAAATCTTTGATACGAAAACCTTCACCTCCAAGTACAAATGATTGCTTTGGATATTTTTCATCTAGAGTTCTTCCAACCATAAGCTCAATCCACTTATCCGTTGTTGTTGTGCGAACTGGTAGCGTATCAATTTGAAAACCATCTCGTAAAATAGTAATTCGGTCTCCCATTCGCTTAATTTCATCCAGCCTATGAGAAATAAAAACAATTGCAATACCTTTTTTCGTAAGGCCTTCTACTGTTGAATATAACTGTTCAACTTCTGTAGAACTTAGGCTGGCAGTTGGCTCATCCATAATGATTAACTTCGCATCTAAGGTAAGCGCTTTAGCAATTTCTACTAATTGTTGCTGACCAATCCCTAATTCACTGAGCTGCTTATCTGCAAGATCTGGGCTTTGTCCTAGCATGGTCAAGTAGCGCTTTGCTTCTTCTCTCATTTGTTTATGATTTAAAAGAGAAGCCTTTCCACGTTGCTTTAATTCCCTGCCAAGGAAAATATTTTCATAGACTTTCAGCTGTGGAATAACGTTAAGCTCTTGATAAATTGTTGCGATTCCAAGCTTCATAGAATCTACCGGATTGTTAATCTGCACAAGCTTTCCTTCCCAATAAATCTCTCCGTCATCCTTTTCGTAAGCCCCTGTTAAAATTTTAATGAGAGTTGATTTTCCAGCTCCGTTTTCTCCTAACAGAACATGTACTTCTCCAGCTTTAACATTTAAATCAATGCCTTTTAGAACATGGTTATTGGAAAAACTCTTTTTAATTCCTTTCATTATAAGCAACGCTTGATTGTCACCTATCATGTAAAGACCCCTTTCATCTCCTAATTAAAGAAAGCGCTTTCCTAATTGATTTGAATTATAAATAGTTTTATGGAGATTAGCAACAACTTTTTTCAGAAAATTTTTTCTTTTTATAATTATAGGCATGCTTTCTTCCAAGCAAATCTATATTCTAAGATATTAATTATCTCTCCCATACTCTCCAAGTAGTTATGTATTAAAAACTTTCTCTTGCGTATCTATTGAAAACAAAAAAGACTATTCATTGTATGAAATAATAGTTTGTGAAAAAAAAGATATAAAAAAGCCACATGAAATTTTTTCATGTGGCTCTTCCTCACACAACCGTTAACGCCAGCGAAGGATTGCTTGGATACAGAACTTGAGATAAAATCTTGTACCCTTTTTCTTGCTCAAATACCGTACGTGCTTCTTGTTCTGATTCAAACTCAAACATTCTCATTTCATTTTGACTAGAATAGATGGTCACAACCCACATCCTTCGAACCCCTCCGTTTTCATGAAATTATTGTTCTCTATGAACAGCTTTGATAGTTACCGCTTACGCTAACTGGTGCGCAACTTGGTAGTTATGCTTTGTATATACGTACCCCTCTAAAATCATCCTTGCTGTACGCATCACCTTAATGCCTTGCATTTGTCCGGCAATGAAATCTACTTTTGTTTCCATGATACCTGCAGGATGAGCCAAGCGAATGACAGGGCTATGAATATCAACGAGTTTTGAAACAATTGTTCCCTCCAGAAATGCTGAAGCTGTTGTACAAATCGCACCGGTTATAGCTAATGCTTGATGTGGTTTTTGCATAGACATCATACGAATAGCCACATCCATTTCTTCACTTTTCCGTTCCCTTCCTGAGCTGTCCTTATAATTTCTCGGAGGAGCAATAATTGTCATTTTAGGAACAGCTGGTGATTTTATTGTTGCCTCTTCTTTCTTAGCGAATCCGCAAATTTCAGCTGCTTGTGAGCGGATTTCTTCTAAATAATAAAGAGTGTCTTCCGAATATTCAGCAGGCAACTCATAGCCTGTAAGGCCGATATCCTCTGCTTTTACAAATACAAGAGGGTTAGCTACATCGACAATTGATGCTGGTATAAGTCCCTTGGATGTTTTAATCATATCAATAGCATTTCCGGTTGGAAAAAGCTTTCCTGTTACGGCTCCTTCAGCTTGGGTAAATGAAAGATAAATAGGTGAGCCAGTACCTGGAACACCAGGGATTTCATAGGTTCCTTCCGTCTTCACTTGTCCATCTTCTACTTCCACTTCGGCTTTAATAATTTTTTGTGTATTGGTATTAAGTATCGTTACGGTAGTGATTGGTTCTTTTGGTGTCACAAATCCTTGTGCAATTGCATATGGTCCAACAGCTGATGAGATGTTCCCACAGTTTCCTTTAAAATCAACGAGTTGATGATCGACACTAATTTGAGCAAACGTATACTCTACATCTACTCCTTCAATTTCTGATTGCTTAATAATTGCCGCTTTACTAGTTAACGAGTTTGCTCCACCTAATCCATCAATCTGCCTTTGATCTGGACTTCCCATAATATCTAGTAAAAAATCTTTCCAAAGCGCTTGATCACTTGGCATATGGTCCATGTTTAGAAAGATTCCTTTGCTTGTGCCTCCACGCATAATCGTTACAGGAATTCTCATTCATCACACCTTCTTTTATATTCTAATTATTCTTAATTTTCCTATCTCTTTCTTCAAAAATATAGTATGATAAATCTGTTCATAAGTACAATAGATAATTTATTTCAAAAATAAGAAAAAAAACTTATAACTTAGTTTGGGGTGTCAACTATGGATGAAAAAGATTGGATTGCTTTAAAAATACTATTTGAGGAGCGAAATATTAGCCGAGCTTCTGAACGATTATATATTTCTCAGCCAGCTTTAACCTATCGCTTGAAGAATTTAGAGAAAGACTTTGGAACAAGTTTGTTTTTTAAAACGAAAAAAGGAATTGAATTCACTTCTGAAGGTATTTACCTTGCTGAGTATGCACAAGATATGCTGGCTGAGCTTCAAAAAACAAAGGATTATATGCTGAATATGAAACAAGAGGTGCGTGGAACGCTACGCTTAGGTGTCTCTAGCAACTTTGCGCAATATCGCCTGCCAAAGTTACTGAAGAAGTTTTCGCTTCAATATCCTCACGTTCAATTTAACGTCAATACCGGCTGGAGCACAGATATTATGAACCTTCTTGATACATCTGCTGTTCAGCTTGGTATTTTAAGAGGAAACTATGATTGGTACGGCGTAAAGTCTCTACTAACAAAAGAACGGTTATGTCTAATTTCAAAAACAGAGTTAACGATTGACGAATTGCCCAGCCGCCCATTTATCAACTATAAAACTGACAGCTCATTAAAAAACTTAATTAATGACTGGTGGCATGATCAGTTTGCTGAGCCTCCTCGTGTGACGATGGAAACAGACCGTCAAGAGACGTGCAAAGAAATGGTAAAGAATGATTTGGGTTTTTCTATTTTACCTGAAATTTGTTTACAACCTTCAGATAATCTTTTTGTCTATGGACTCTCTTATAAAAACGATGAGCCCGTGCTACGAAATACGTGGCTTATGTATCACCAAGATGTTTTAAACCTATCAACTGTTAAGCACTTCATCGACTTTTTAAATAGAGAAACTGCGAACATTTCACCATTTAACTTATAACTTCTGCGTGAGGTTATAAGTTTTTTTTTGACTTTTTGATAAAAATATATATTTCACTTATCTCCTACCGTGTAATATTCTTAAAACATAGAATTTTTAAACGACTAACAACCACGCAAATTCTTACTGTTTCACAACTCTTATTTGAAAGCGGTTTCTATTAAAAAAAGAGGAGGGGATTACGATTCTTACATTCTTAGGAATCTCAATGGTTATTGTTTTTACGTACTTAATTATGACAAAAAAGTTATCACCTATTAACGCGCTCACAATTGTTCCAATTGTATTCGCCATTATAGGTGGATTTGGATCTAAACTTGGGGAAATGATGCTAGAAGGTTTAAAAGTAGTTGCACCTTCAGCCGCTCTACTGCTGTTTGCTATTTTATTTTTTGGTATTTTAATAGATGCAGGCTTGTTTGATCCGCTTATTAAAAAGATGCTGCAAATTGTAAAAGGAGATCCTGTTAAAATTGCGATTGGAACAGCTATTTTAGCTTCTACTGTTGCGTTAGATGGAGACGGGACAACAACACATATGATTACCATTTCAGCTATGCTACCACTTTATTTACGCTTGGGGATGAATCCGCTAATTCTTGCTATTATTTCACTTCTATCTTTAAGCATTATGAGCGGTATGACACCTTGGGGAGGCCCTGCTACTCGCGCAATTGCTTCACTTGGATTAGATGCTAACGAATTCTTTATCCCATTGCTTCCAACAATGCTTGGTGGTTTATTAACCGTCATTGGTGTTGCTTACGCTCTCGGTAGAAAAGAACGACAGCGTCTGGGAGTTATTGATATTGAATATAAGAAAAATCATGCGGGGGAACTGCCTGAATTAGCAGCTGCTTATGAAGTAGCTCAAACAGAAAGTTTAAAACGCCCCAAATTAATTTGGATCAACTTATTGTTAACGATTGTCGTAATGGTTGTGCTTATTATGGGCGTTATGCCTGTACCTGTTCTCTTCTTAATTGGATTTGTCCTAGCATCCATGATTAACTATCCAAACATCGAACAACAAAAAGAACGCCTACTGGCTCATTCGGGAAATGCGCTTACCGTTGTGACGCTTGTGTTTGCTGCAGGAATTTTCACTGGCATTTTCTCAGGTACCAAAATGGTAGACGCAATCGCTAACTCACTCGTTGCGATTATCCCAGATTCTTTAGGCTCTTTCTTTCCAGTCGTCGTTGCGTTAACAAGCATGCCGTTTACTTTCGTGCTTTCAAACGACGCTTATTACTTTGGCGTGTTACCAATTTTAGCTGAAGCCGGTGCGGCTTATGGCGTAGACCCTGTTGAAATTGCAAGAGCTTCTATTCTTGGGCAGCCTGTTCACTTTTTAAGTCCATTAGTTGCTTCTACACTGCTTCTTGTTGGAATGGTAAAAACGGATATTGGAGAACTGCAGCGCTACGGATTTAAATGGGCCATTATTTGTTCATTATCCATTACCATTATCGCAATTCTAACAGGTGCCATTACCGTTTTATAACGATAAAAGAGCTGTGAAACGAAGTTCACAGCTCTTTTTTATGTTGAGGTATTGTCTTAATTACATCGACAATTGTTTTTGCGATGGTCATAACCGTAAACAATCTCGTGTCATTTAGAAACTGCGTAGCAGGAAATGGATCCACGTAATTGACCATTCCTTTTATATGATAGTCGCCAATTTCAGGGAGCACTTTTGCTAGCGCTTGCCCTGGCACTAGCGGCCCTTCTTTTATTATTACGTCACCCACTTGGCTTTGTTCCCCAAGGCACGCATCGATGCTAATAATGAAAGGCTTTATGAATCGCTTATTCACGTCTTTAATCATCTCTTTTAAATTAAAAGCATGAACCGGTTGCTCTAGCGTACCATATACTTCAAAAGGTATGTCTCTTTCTACTAGCATAGTCCCTACCAACGGACCCAAAGAATCTCCTACGTAGCGATCGGACCCAATACAAAGAAAGACAATATCCCGGTTCTCACGCTGCGCTTTTTGAATAATGCCTAGCAGCTGTGCCGAAGCATATTCCACTTCTCTTTCTTTTTGGCTGCTTTTTGCTTTTACAATCCAAGCCGTTGTTGCAGATTCTTTCTTTTCCTCTTCCGTTCGCTTGAAAAAACTGCCCATCTCCCTCGCCTCACTTTTGTCAGTCCTCTTTCTATTTATTATAGCAAGATTTTGTTACCTCAACAGCTACCGAGCTACTTTTCCCTATTATTCATAAGGCGTGACACTCATCAACCCAATAACTAGTAAGAAGAGAAGAAGCAAAATAAGTGCTAAAGAATCAATGATGATGGGCAAACGAGCGGTCTTTTTAGCAAGGAAATACGAGATACCATAAAATAAAATGGCAAAACATTTACCTGCATACCCAAACACCGTTTGTGAACAGCTGTACACTGATTTTTCATAACGACTGATATACTCGCTCTTAAATAACACAAACTGAATGCCAAGCGCAGCGTTAATCATAATCACAACCAAGATACCTGCTAATAAAAATGGAAGATTAGTGGATAGATAAACGACCATCGTACATCCTAACAGAAATAGTAAACCTATTATGTACCCACACCACTTAATACAGTTCACGTTCCTCAACGAATACCCCCAAAGCTCAACGATTCCCTAAGCTGGTGGTTCTTTAAAAACGTATCGATTGCTGCAGGACGATCTAGTAAATAGCCCTGTACTACCTTAATATCTAATGTAAGCGCGATTGCCAAGTCCTTTTCACATTCGATTCCTTCTAAAATGAGAGTAGTGTTTCCTTCATTATATTGCGATAAGCACTTCACCATTTCTTGCTTTTCTTTTGAATGTGCTAACCCTTTTGAAAAATAGCCATCTAGCTTAATAATGTCTGGACGATGCTCCACAACGTGTTGAAGACTTCCCATCCCTGTACCTACATCATCTATAGCAATTTGAAATCCACATTGACGTAAATAGCTCAGCCCTTCTTTAAACAATGGAGATGACCAAATATTGTGCTCAAACGTACTTTCATTTAGTTCGAATACCACGCGCTTGAAGCTGTTTGGATACATAACTAACAAATGCTGAATAAAAAAGTGAAACTGTTTATCTATTACGGTAGATGGAAAAAGATTCACAAATAGCTTTTTACCTTGTAAAATTTCAAATGGAAAACAATCAATTGCTCCTTCAATCGCCATCATGTCAAGTTCCGCCAACTTTTCATCTTCATGTGCTTGTAAAAATAAATCGATAATAGGTGCATGAGAAGATTGTAGTCTTAACAGTGCTTCAAACCCAACTTTACTCCATTTATTCACACAATAAATCGGCTGATAAACAAACGTAAATTCCTCTTTGTCAAACTGTTTTGAAAAATAAGCTTCCATATTGCTCCCTTATTCCTTTCCATAATCATTGCATTTCGTGCGCTGCTGGTCTATCTGTGCGCAATCAACTCTTCAAACAAAACTTGTTTAGTCAACTATCATTTTATAAATCGGCAAAACACTTGATTATTTTAACACAAAAAACCGCCCACTTTTTGGTAGTGAGCGATTTTTTATCATTTTTATATTTTATTCTTTCAAGGTGACTCTTTCTTTACTTCCCATCCATGCTTGCACCCATGTTAATAATTGCTGGTCTTGATTTCTTCCTGCGATAACGGATAAACCAACAGGAAGCTGATTAACATAACCAGCTGGAATCGTAAGCTGTGGTAACCCTGCTAAACCAGCTAAGCATGTCATCTGCAGCGTATGTAGCCTTCGATTTTGAAGTTCTGGACCGACTGCATTCTTTACAGGGGCTACTCCTGGAGCTGTTGGTAGTACTAAGATTGTTTTCTCATCTAAAAGATGAGTAAGCTCTTTGGTAATCGTTTCACGAACTTGTTTAGCATCTGACATCTCTTCGTCTTTTAGTGTACTAGCCCATTCAAAACGTTCGGCTACATCAGGACCAAATGTAGGGTTAAATCGTTTAATCCATTCTCCGTGAGCGCGCCAAACTTCAATTCCCTGCAGCATACGAAATGCTTCCATGCACTCACTTAGCTTATAAGAAAGCTGTATGTTCTCGTAGCCAACAGGATGATCTTGTAATAATGCCTTCACGTTCTTACCTGCTTCTTCATCTGCTAGTTCAAACAAGTTGCTTACTCCAACAATGTTCTCAAAAGAAGGTTCATGAGCTTGAGACACAAATAAAGCGGATGCAACATCAACCATCGTGTTTATATCTTTTGCCATAAATCCAATCGTATCAAAGCTAGGTGCTAACGGTATTAATCCTTCAACCGATAGTCTCCCGTGCGTCGGCCTAAATCCGTAAATACCGCAATAGCTCGCTGGAATTCGTATTGAACCACCTGTATCCGTTCCAACTGCAAAATCGACGAGACCAGCAGCTACTGCCACCGCTGAACCGCTTGATGACCCCCCTGGAATTCGGTTGTGATTAATTGGATGAAGAGGCGTTCCATAATGAAAATTTTCACCATTTAATCCATACATTAGTTCATCCGTATGCGTTACGCCCGTCAGCTTAGCACCTGAAGCTAGCAAACTTGTAACGACTTCAGCATGATTACTTGCTGGTTCATGAGTACGTAACCAATAAGGATTTCCCGCACTAGCCGTATGTCCTTTTACATCAAAAACATCTTTTAAAGCAAATGTTTTTCCACTTAACAATCCGGCGTTCATCGGCTCTACGATTATTTCTTTATTAAGAAATGCATTCCATTTATCGTTCATCATCACCGCTCCCTTTTCGCTTATGTCTCCTTTAAGCGTAATAACTTGCAGGATGATTGGTCAACGAATGTGTAATAACTTCTAACAAACGTTTAAAGACTGTAAAGATAATAATTTAAAATTGCTCTTTCTGTTTTAAACAGGGTAAAGTAATAGTAGTTTTTGATTTTATACGCAAAGGAATAGAATACTATGTCACAACACACCATTTTGTATGCGTTTATTGTTCTTGCCATTGTTTTAACGAGAGGCATTCCGTTAGCCGGCCGGCAAATGCACGGTCTTAACCAAGGCCTCACACATATAGGACGTTATTTTTCCAATTTAAATACGCTTTTGCATGAGGATGGACATGCTCTTATGGGGATGATTTTCGGAAAAGGTGTAAAGCGAATTGAGCTATACACAAACACAGAAGGAGTAGCAATTACGTCCACCTATGCTGGTGCTCGCGGCTGGCTTCCCCGCGTTATCATTGCACTGGCCGGTTACCCTTTCAGTTCAGCTATGACTTATTTATTCTTCTACCTGCTTGTACAACATCGCTACGACCTACTGTTTTATGGATTAGGAGGCATTTTGTTATTTAACCTTCTTTTCTTAGTAAGAAACCGTTACGGAATACTTTGGCTTATTTCTATCCTTGCCATTTTAGGAGGCGTTTACTACCTAAACTCACCCACTCTCATTATGTATAGCATGATGTTTGTTGGAGCTATTTTGTTGGTTGAGTCTGTTTTATCAGCAGCTGTTATTTTTGTATTAAGTGTCAAGCAACCTTATCATGCTGGTGATGCAACCAGCTTAAAAGAACTCACGATGGTTTCAAGTCGAATTTGGGGACTTTTATTTTTCGTTCAAGCTTTGTACATAGCTTATTTAAGCGTTACGCTATTACACTAGAGCAGCACCGATACTTGGTGCTGCTCTTACTATTAATACAAAGGAAAAAAACCTCCCTCTTTTCCTTTTTAGACTTTCTGTCAACTCCCCCTGTCGAACGCTTGTCAAAAAACGACGTTAAAAATCTAGTTATTTTGACATACACACAAGAAAAAGATGTCGAAAATAGTAGGTTCATACAGAGAATTAGAGATAGATACTTCCTCCTATTTTGTCTATATCTGGTATAATAATAGTTATTAAAAACTATTATAGTTTAGAGTTTTTTATGAAAGGACGTGATTACCTACACAAATATATTAGGCCATTCTACTCCTAGAAATGGAGTGAACGTGATCCATAAACATTCGTTTCCTATACTCCTCACTTTATACACTTACGTTCATTCTCGTACTATTTTTACGCAAGGTATCATCTAGATATTGAAAAAGCAAGCGCTATCTTTTTTGAATCATTTGCAGTTGTCAACACGTGTAAACGACCAAAAAATAAAAGGGGGATGGTCAGTTGGCAAAGAAAAAAACAAAGGTAAGTGTCTTATTTTTAGCGATAATTTTAGTAATGGGAACTCTTTTCTTCAGCGCAAATAAAACAGAAGCTGCAGGAAGTACAACTCACTTCATTGTCATCAACAAAGCAAACAATCAATTAGCTTATTATAAGAACAATAAGCTCGTTCGTACCTTTTCAGTTGCGACTGGGCGTACGAATTCACTTACACCTGAGGGTAAGTTTCGTATTGTTAATAAGATTGTAAATCGTCCTTATTATACGGGTAAAATACCGGGAGGAGATCCGCGAAATCCATTGGGTAATCGCTGGATGGGAATTAACGCTCGCGGTACAAACGGTACAACGTATGCTATTCACGGTAACAATAATCCTAGTTCCATTGGAAAGTACATAAGCAGCGGATGCGTTCGTATGTACGATAACGAAGTGGAATGGTTATTTAGTCAAGTAACAGTAGGAACTCCAGTTGTGATTACCAATTCTTCAAAATCATTTGACGCGATTGCGGCCGCTAATGGATACAAAGTATCTAACAGCAGCCAGCCTTCTCAACCGACAGTTAGTGGTCTTAAAAAAGGAAGTCGCGGTAATGAAGTTCGCTCTCTTCAGCAAAAGCTCACTTCTCTTGGTTATGATACAAAAGGGGTAGATGGAGTATTTGGTAACAATACAGATACGGCTTTAAGAAGATTCCAAAAAGATCGCGGTTTATCTGTAAACGGCGTGGTTGACTCAGCTACTCAAAAAGCGCTAAATGGAGCAAAACCAGGTGTCAAACCGCCAGCAACAAGCACTGGTTTAAAGAAAGGAAGCCGTGGTAACGAAGTGCGTGCTCTTCAACAAAAGCTTACCTCTCTTGGCTTTAGTACAAAAGGAATTGACGGCATTTTTGGTAACAATACGGATGCTGCTTTGCGTCAGTTTCAAAAAGCTCGCGGACTATCTGTCACTGGAGTCGTTGATGCGGCTACACAAAAAGCACTAAACGGAACAACAGCTAGCAAGCCTTCTTCACCCAGCAAAGGCCCTAGTTTAACATCAGGGCCAACTTTAAAGCTTGGTAGCAAAGGAGATGCTGTAAAAGCTCTACAACAAAAACTTACTTCTCTTGGCTTTAATACAAACGGCGTAGATGGCATGTTTGGTTCTAATACAAGCGCTGCTGTTAAAAAGTTTCAAAGCGCAAACGGCTTAGCTGCTGATGGCATTGTTGGTCCAAACACATATAAAGCTCTTTCTTCTAAATAATACGATTAATTAAAGCAGAGTCTTTACAGGCTCTGCTTTTTCATGGTCTCTATGTATAAACCTTTATTGTGACTAGCATAATACAAGTGAATGTGAAAGTTTACAAGCGCTACTCACCTCACGTAACAAAGAGATTGTTTATCGCCTGCAAAACCTTAACATACTCTTATTTTCAATAGTGAAAAAAGACACAAGGATTTACGAAACAAGTCGAAACTGTCTATGATTGAGTTCTTTTTCTAACGCTTAATTTTAACAATTTCTTTGAATGTCTGCACCGAACGCTGGCGAACTTTCAAAAAGGAGAAGAAACAATGGAGAATTTACGAAAAAGCTTAGGTTTAAACACGATGCTTGTCATTATTTCTTTAAGTATTCCACTCATTTTAATGCAAATTTATGTATCACCCTTAATCGGTTGGACACTGCTTATCTTTAGTCCTATCGGAACGATTATCGGGGCAGTAAATCTGTTTAAGCACCATATCTATACAAGCCAATAACAACCTCTTAAAAAAAGAAGGTTGTTATTTTTATGTTAGCAAACGTTTATGAATCCAAATCGCTGCTTGGACTCCTTCCCCCATGGCTACTGCTGCTTGCTCAGAATGAGCAACTAAATCTCCAGCTGCCCATACGTTTTCCACATTTGTCTCTTTGGTTCGATGATTCGTTAATACATGGTTATTCTCTGTCGTATACACACCCAGCTGTTCTGCTAGATGACTTCGCACCTTATTGCCACCCAACGCTAGAAAACAATGATTGGCATGAATTATTTCACCGCTTTGCAATTCTATCCCTTTAAACTGACTTTTCCCTTCAACCAACACTTTTTTAATTTGTTCATTTTTATACGTTAACTTTTGCTCCTGGAGTTTTCGCTTTGTCTTAGTAGGCAAGACCTTCATTTCTTCGTCAACATAGACAATATCTTTTGTCCAATGAGTCAATGTACAAGCAAGGCTAGCTCCCGCTTCGCCTCTACCAATTATAATGACTCGACTGTCTTTTACTTCATAGCCATCGCAGTCCGGACAAATATACACGCTAATGCCAAGGCAACCAATCAGCTCTGGAAAGCTTGGCAAGTGATCTTTAATACCTGTTGCTAATAAAACCGTTTTACATTGATAACGCTCATCAGCCTTTGTGGTTAAAGCAATAGCTTTTTCGTGCTTAGCTGCCGATATTACGCGGTCAGTTACAAACTGTACGTTGTAGCACATAGCTTGCTTCTTCCCGCGGTCTCTTAGTTCTTCTCCACTTACACCTTCTGGCCACCCCAATAAATTATGATACCTGTTACATAGATTTGAACGACCGTCATTGGAATCAATCACTAAAGTTTTGTGGCAGTATCTCCCAAGCTGAATCGCTGCTTGGAGACCAGCAATTCCGCCTCCAATAATAATGCAATCATAATAGTTTTCCAATGCTATTTGCCCACCTTAAAAGTTTTTTTACCAGTAGTAATATGTACGTTTTCAGTACAAATTATGAACGCACGAAAAAAGCAGCCTTAATCAGCTGCTTTTAATGAATGAAAATTCCTCCATGACTTTCCACCACGTGCTTCACCACATAATATAAACCACGCTCAAACTCTTTGTTCATTTTTGTTTGGAGTAACTTTTTCACGCAGTACTCTCTTTCTTCACCTTTTGTACGCTGAATTGCTGCCCATTCCTTCCCCTCTCTATTTACTCCCTCTTCTAAAACGTATGCTTGAATCGCTAAGAAAAGAGAATTCGCTATGGCTTGGAACGTACGCTGACGATCGGTCGCTGAATGATAAGATGTAGACCACCCTGAAGGCTCAGTCACAAATCCATAGTAAAGCTCAGTCGCTAGCTGACTCGTCAACTCTTCAGGAAATACTTTATCGTCCTGTTGCAGAAGGTGCGAATACAAATGACTAATAGCCTTCGTTATGATTGGAGGAGCCAATATACTAAGATAAATGGGGTTAAGCTCTGCACCAACTTGTTTTGGAGTGCTGCTCACCTGGTTGATGCAAACCATTTTTGACAGCTGATGATCGTCTTCATCACTTCGATTTAAATAGGAGGCGATATCTACACGTACAGCCGTGAGGTAATAAGAAAGCTGGGTAGCAACAGCTTGTTCTTCTCGCTGAATACACGCTTGAATTGCTGCAGATAAACAATGCTTTTTCGCTCGTTCTTCAGCGTATCTTTCACCTTGCAAACGTTCAGCATGAGTAAAAATCATCTGCAGCTTATATCCATATCCATATGAAATTAGCCGTTTTAACTTATCAATCTCTATTTCACGTGAAGCATCATGAGTATATATAATATGATCCGCTTCTTTCACTTGATCATGAAGACTGGTTCCTCTTCTACTATCTTGAATTACAATAAGCTGTTCTTTTACTGAAGGAATAGTAGCATGGATAGACGTAATAAGAGGATAGCAGCTCGCTCCATCTGCTTTTTCCGCTTCTGTCGTCAAGCGATGTAAGGCCGTAAAGTAATGAGCCCGACTTTCCGTTGAAATGAATGCAAACTTAGGCCAATCATCAATTCCATATGACCAAGTAAAATCACATTTTTCTTTAAATGACCTTTCAATACATGTTAAGAGCGTTTCAATTAGCTGCCGGTACTCCGTTTTTTGTAAAAACAGCTGTTCAAAATCCTCTGTTACTTCCGTACTTTCTTCTAAAACGGTATTTGTGAGACTTTTAATGGATTCAACATACTGAAAGATTCGCTTTGTGCTCTTTGCAGTGGAAGATTGTTCTGTAAAATAGCGAGGACTATAAGGAACCTCTCCAAATAAAGCTTCAAAGTGTAACTCAGGATTCCCATGCACAAGTGCAACTGCAAGATCATAGTCCGTTCCTCCACTCGCATAAACCAAAGCACTTTCAATTACCGTCTTTTCAAGGGTTTCATATACTTGCTGGCGTGACAGAAATGACACTTTTGCTTCATAAGTGGCGCTATGCGTCATTTCATAAACCGTATCGTAACTTGCTTTCCGAAAACGAATTGGAAATTTTTCGCGCGCAGGGTGAATACCAAAAACAGCACGAACGATGGATGTTTTCCCACTTTCCGCTTCCCCGATTAGTGAAATCTGATAAGCATCCGTATCTTTGTTCACTGTTGGAGTATCTGGTTCGTCCACTTCATCATAAAATGCGTTCACCACGCGATGGTCGTAGCGTGCTTTTGCTCGCCCTTTTACGGTGCTTGTCCAATACTCTTCTATACGTAACAGTTCATTCAGTTCTTCAACAAGCACATCTACTTCCTCTTGTTCAGCACATAGATAACGTTTCACAACCGGGTATTTGTTTCCGCTTTTATCTGTTTGAAAAGGATGCTGAAACAACACACACCATCCTTTTCGGCTAACGGATGGAAAAGCTTTTGCTCGAAAAAACTTCATTCTATCTCCCCCACTCTCTATCGCAAGACCTTATAGTTGAAATGTATGGGACGATGGAAGTATGTATGTCTGTAATTTTCGGGATGAAGGCAGGATTTTTATAACAAAGAGCGAACCTTTGATAAAGAGGTGATGAGAGCATGTTGACAAAAATTATAAAAGGCAGCATACCGGTGAATAAAAAGGGGTCATTTTCCTATGCTCAACAGCATTGGGCAGCACTTGCCCATGTCGATGGTTTTATTGGACAGCTAGGGGGATGGAATGTTGAAGATGAAACAGATACGTGCATTATTGCATTATGGAAAGATGAAGACTCTTATCAAGAGTTTATGAAATATACGCACGACTCTATTTTCTACAGCAGCAACCAGGATCAAACCTATACGGCGCTTGATGTATCCATTTCAAACCCTTCACAGTTTATCGGCGGTCGCTACAATTATTATCGAAGCAGCGCAATGGAAACACGTTACTTAATGAAGACTGAAATTGAAGTGGACTTTTATGATCAAAAAGATGTAGAAATATTAGTACAAAGTTTAGTAAATCCTTCATACAGGTGCTTATCTCATATCGTTGCTCCATTAAAGCATAATGAGATAACCATTTTTACGCTTTACAGCGCAGCGTGCCCAACAAAGACGGTTGATACGCTCGTGCACCCTAACGTTTTGCAAGCCCGCCAGTACATATATAAACTAGAACAAAATTGGAACGTTCTATCTCGTTAAAGACTAAAAGCTATGGCAGATGCCATAGCTTTTTTATGGTGTTATCATACAGACTTGCTGATTACGGATTGTAATGACTCGACTAGTCAGATGATTAAACAAACCATTTTCAACTACTCCCGGCATCATATTAAGCGTTACTTCTAACTCATGAGGGCGTTTAATTTCTTGAAAGTGACAGTCAATTATATAGTTTCCATTATCCGTAATAAAAGGCGTATGGTCTTCTAACAATCGAAGACGTGGCACACATCCAAGGTCTCTTATGTGCTTAGCTGTCATTTCCCACCCAAAACGAACCACTTCAACAGGTAAAGGAAACGCCCCAAGCGTTTGAACTAGTTTCGTTGAATCTGCCACGACAATAAATTGCTCAGATGCTTTGGCAATCATCTTTTCACGTAGAAGCGCCCCACCTCCACCCTTTATAAGTGAAAACTGATTGTCTACTTCGTCTGCTCCGTCAATGGCAAGGTTAAGCTTATTAACATCTGCCAGCGTCACGAGAGGAATGCCAACTTGGCGGGCAAGCTTTTCCGTTTCTTTCGAAGTGGGTACTCCTTGTATGCGAAGGCCGCTTTTCACTCGTTCACCAAGCTTTAAAATTGTGTAATAAACGGTTGAGCCTGTTCCTAGACCAACAATCATATCGTCTTTTACAAACTCAGCAGCTTTTTCACCGACGGCTTGTTTTTCAACCATAAACGTACCTCCCCTTTATAATATTCCTGAAAATAAGCGTGCGAAGGACTCTTTTGATCGCTCCATAAGACCTCGCTTATAGAAAGCAACGGGCTTAATGAGCTCGCTGTCTTCCATATCTTCTTCAAAGTGTTTGATTAAATCTTGAATAGCTTTTGAATTCATTAAAAAAGCATTTACTTCAAAGTTTAAGTGAAAGCTTCTCATATCCATATTAGCTGTTCCCACAGAAGCAAAATCATCATCAATAATGACAATTTTTTGGTGCATAAAGCCTTTTTGATAAGAATAAATCTCAATTCCAGAACGAATTAGTTCTCCAAAGTAAGACCTTGTTGCGTACTGAGTCAGAAAACCATCATTGATTTCTGGTACCATAATCCGAACGTCAATCCCTTTTTTAGCAGCGACTTGAAGAGCCATTCGAATCGTTTCATTTGGAACTAAGTAAGGAGTTGAAATCCAAATTGATTTTGTGGCACATGCAATCATAGCATAATAGTATTCGCTCATATTCTCATGAGTATCAGGACCAGTCGCAATGATCTGTGTAAAACCATCTCCTACGACAGGAACGGTCTTTGTGTAGCGCTCTTCAATAATTAAATTTTCTCCGGAAACGTACTCCCAGTCAAATAAAAAAACTGCATGGAGAGTTTGTACGGATTCTCCTACTAGTTTTAAATGCGTATCGCGCCAAAATCCAATTTCTTTGTTTTTCCCCAAGTATTCCATGCCGATGTTTAAGCCGCCGACATAACCAACTTCACCATCAATGACAATGATTTTTCGATGATTGCGGAAGTTAAATTTTTGATTAAAAAAGCCGGCTTGAATTGGCGAAAAGGCATAGACTTTAACGCCGTTGTCTCTTAACTCTTTAACATCTGCTCCTGATAGTGAAATGCTTCCAACGGTATCATAGGTGAAGCGAACTTCGACGCCTTCTTTAGCTTTTTCAATTAGTAAGCTCATAATTTCTTTTCCAAGCTTATCAGAGTGAATCATGTAATACTCCATATGTATAAAGTGTTTTGCACTTTTTAAACTGGCGGTTATTTCAGAGAAGGTTTCCTGTCCGTTTTTTAACACTCTTGCTTTCGTACCGTTATTTACCTTTGTAAATGAAACCCGTTCCGAATACTCGGCAAATGAACGTTGATGAGGGCTTAGAGAAGACAAGTCTATCTTTGCTTCTTTTTCCTTTTCCGTCATGCGCTTCAGTGTTTCACGATTGTTCATTCTCTTTGATTTAAATAAGTAGCCTTTAAGGTAAAGCTGACCTGAATATAAATAAAAGATGTACCCCACAACAGGAAAGAAAAAGAGAACATACATCCAAAGTAGCGTACTATGAGGCGTCCGATTTTCAAGCATTAAGGAATAGATGCTGACGAAGATTAGCACCGCATATAAAGTAACTAGCGCGATTTTCCATTCTTTCGATAAATCTGTAAAGAAAAAAAGATAGGAAGATACGAGCATAAGAAATAAAAAGATAAAGTCGACTCTTCTTTTTTTCATTGTGTATTCTCCAAACTATTGATTAGTTACTCTTGTATTCCCTTTTCTGCATACGTTTAACCCTTGTAAAATCAGCATTTCCATCTGAGCATAAAAATAGTCTTACCGAGCGGTGATTTCCATGGTGATACTCTTTCAGATTGGTATGATATCCATTTCAAATTGCTCCCTTTCCGCATGGAGAGCGCTGAGCCTCCTCGTATACTGCGGGGTCTCATCTGTCTCGCTAGTCCTGCTAGAGGCTCGCATTCTTCATTCCAATCACGGGCTTTTTTATCGGGAACATTTTGATGAGGGCTGCTCTTTTCTCTAATACTTTAAAAACACTCTCTACTTGGCATATAAGGATGACACTAGATAAATATTCTGTTTTCTTACTGGTAAATAAAAGGGGGTTATTTCCTAAGTTATAGTATTATTAATTAATAGATATAGACTTTTGATTAGACTAAGGAGAGTGGACTATTAAATGTTGTGGGCTAAACCTAAATGTATATATTGTGAAAAAGAAATTAAAGAAGACGACGTTACTTATGTAAAAATGCAATATCCGAAGCGAAAAGGTTTTGCCGAAATTAAAGCATATTTAAGAAATGAAGGTACATTTATTTGTGAAGAGTGCTTTTCTAATAAATTGAAATAACCGTTATTCAACTAACTAAAACGTTGTCACACCCTACTAGATAGGTTGAAGCTTAATTCTTTTCTGTGTTAAGTAAAGTGCTTCTCTCTGCTTAGCGTGATTTCCATTTCAAATTGCTCCCTTTCTGAAGGGATCGCATTCTTCATTCCAATCAAGGGCTTCTTTATTGAGAAAACTTTTAATAAGGATTATTTGATGAAATTCCCTATACTGAGCTCGTCAGGAATCTTCTTTTTCACTAGAAAGTTAAGTTGAAACATGTGATAAAATGGGAATTATTCCATTGGAGAAAGTGGGTGAATATAGAATGGATCGATATGATCGTGCCTTTGGAGTGTATGGAATTTGCATACAAGATGAAGAGATTCTCGTAATTCGCAAAAATCGCGGACCTTATATTCATCGTTTTGATTTACCTGGTGGTCAGCTTGAGCATGGCGAGACGCTGGTGGATGCGATGCAGCGAGAATTCTTAGAAGAAACTGGCTTTAAGGTTAGTATTACGAAGCAAGCAGGTGCAGCTGATTTCCAGTACCCATGCATTTGGAAAGAGTTTACTCACGTTCACCATATTGCGGTATTTTATTACGTCATGATTAAAGGTGGAGAATTGCTACATATGCCGAGTCAATTTGAAGGACAAGATGCAGCTGAAGCACTGTGGATGCCCATTAAAAAACTGGATAAAAACAATGCTTCTCCTCTCGTCTTAAAAGCGATTGAAGCTCATTCACTTTCAGTTTGGCCCCATGACTCAGAAGTCTATAATAGCTGGGAGTTAAAGAAAACGTTTGAACAGTAATTGAATAAGGGTATGATAGTGATATTATTTGAATTGGTTATTTGGAGGTAATGAAGTGTCAAAAGCAAAAAAGTTTCAATTTTGGACGATTCAGCTTGTGCTAATTGCATTGTTCATTTACATTTGCACGAAAATTTCATTTGTATTTGAACCAATTGTTGTCTTTTTCACAACGCTCTTTTTCCCTATTTTAGTATCAGGATTTTTATATTTCTTATTTAGTCCTATTGTCTTTTTTCTTGAGAAAAAGAAAGTTCCTAAAACGGTTGGAATTCTCGTATTATATGCCATTTTCATCGGCATCATCTCGTTTGCGGTTGGAACATTGGGACCAGCTCTTTCGAAAGAAGCCAATCAGTTTGCGGACAAGCTCCCAACTTATGTAGATAAGAGTCAAGAAGCGATTAATAATTTATCAGAAACAAAAGGTTTTCAGTGGATTGTTGAGCAGGAATATGTATCAATTGAAAAAATTGAAGACTCTCTTGCAAACTTTTCATCTACGCTTACTACTGGTGTCACAAGCAGCTTATCAACAATTTTTAGCGTTCTGACTAACATCACGCTTACAATCGTCACTGTGCCTTTTATTTTATTTTATATGTTAAAAGACGGACATAGCTTACCTAAGTATATCGTTAAGCTCTTTCCACCGTCTTATCGTGACGAAGGTCTAAAGATTTTAGAGGAAACGAAAGAAACTGTTGCGACTTATATCCAAGGCCAAATGCTTGTTGCCTTGTTTGTTGGCGTATGTGCTTCCATCGGTTACTTAATTATTGGGCTACCATTTGCACTTGTACTTGGCTTAATTGGTGCCGTAACAAATATCATTCCATACTTAGGACCATTTTTTGGAGCTGCTCCAGCCGTTATTATTGGAATCTTAGACTCTCCTACAAAGGCTTTTTTAGTTATTATTGTAATGGTTATTGTTCAGCAGCTAGAAGGAAACGTTATTTCTCCTCTTATCATGGGAAGAAAGCTTAATATCCACCCGCTGACCATTATCTTACTACTCTTAGTAGCTGGAAACTTAGCAGGAATTTTAGGAATGATTTTAGCCGTGCCGTTCTATGCGGTTGTTAAGACATTGGTGCTTAATATCGTTCGCTTAATCAAGTTACGATCAAGGTCCAAAACAGATCAACAGGCCTACAGCTAGAATAAAAAAACAGGACGCGCGTCCTGTTTTTTTATTTGACTAAATTCGTTAAGTCATGAATCACGCGATTAGGCGTTAATTCACGATGCTCAGGTACTTGATGATGGCGGTTTACCCACACGGTTGAAAATCCGTAATTCTTTGCTCCAGCAATATCCCACGGATTTGATGATAGGAAAAGCACTTCGTCACGCTCTACTTCTAGCTTATTAGCTGCGTAGTGATAACTAGCCATCGCTGGCTTGAACTGTTTGATTTCATCAACAGAAATGACATCATCAAACAAAGGTGCTAACCTATGATGAGCTACAAGCGGATTAATCATGTGCTTAGGTCCGTTTGTAAAAATGGCAAGCAGATAGCCTTTTTCTTTTAAATACGCCAGTACTTGTTTCACTTCAGAATAAAGGTTTAGTCTGGAATAGGCATGAAGTAACGCTTCTTCACTTCCAGGCGTTATCCCTTCATCAACAACATCCACCGCGTAGCGTAATGATTTTTTTGTTAGTTCATAAAAATCAACATAGCGCCCCATAATTTGACTTTGCATAGCGTATTCGATTTGTTTTTGACGCCACAGCTGACTTATTTTTGTTCCTTTATCAGGATAGTATTCTTCACAGGTTTCAATGACGGTATGTACATCAAATAATGTTCCGTATGCATCAAATAAAATGGCTTTAAACTTCATTAACTGACCTCCTCCATTATTCATTGTACCCCCTCTTTAAAAAACATAACGGCGTTTCCATAAAAAAACTGCATCTCTAACTATTAAACTTTGTCTAAAAGTTAGAGATGCAGTTCAAGTTTGTGCACTTTTTTATTGATTATAATCCCATGCAATGGTCCATTCTCCCTTAGTTTTGACTGCAAACACGCATTGATTAATGGAAAAATTTCCGTATTTCCCTTTATAAATTTGAATCACTTTCATTTGATAAACATCCGTCCACTCTTCACCATCAGCCGTGATTTTCCACGTATCTAGCTTTTCTACTTCGGTAATGTCATAGGAAAATGTTTCGACACCGAAATGATTTAAAAAGACGTGTGCCCGATCTTGAATATAAGCTCCCTTCTCAAAACGAACTTTCATAGCGGGATGAAAGTACTCCCATGAATCAGAGAAGTTCCCTTTCTGCTCAAGATCATAGAATTCCTTAACAACATGCTTAGCATGATATGTAGAAGAAAAAAACGTAAATTGAAATCCCCAAGCTCCTAATGTTAGTAAGGATAACAGTCCTCCAATAATGAGCACTAGTTTTATGAATCGCCTTCGTTTGTTATACAAAAGCTCTGCTCCTTCGCCAGTTGTAGTTTAATTTTCTACTATAAAGCTTATTCATCTAAACAAGCATTTAGCACATTGAATAAACGCAGAGTAAGACGGGACTTCGTTTGATCACTGCTTTTTCTGCTTAGTGGAACTTCCATTTCAATCATGGATTTTTTTATCTGGCACCTTTTGATGAGGACTTTTCTCTCTTTGAGTAATGTAAATACCACTACCCTGCTCGGGATGATTTTTGTTCGAATTCACTTGTTTCCACCATAGCTCATTGAATAAAAAATAGTCATCGCTAACAATCATCACAGTCTAAAATAAAAAAAGACCACCTATAAGGGGTCTTTTCTATACAATCTGAAATGCCATTTGCATGGCTGCCAGAAATCCAATAAATACGAGAAACGTCACAAGACCTTCTTTCCAGTCGGGCCTGTCTCCTCGAACAAATTTTGCGATGTCGTATGAAAGCATTGCTGCTAAGAATATGGATAGAACGATATAGAATGGCTCCATCTGCCTCCCCCTTTTCCACTTTGTTTTTTAGCGCTCGTTAGTCGCCTACACTTTTATAGATTAGCTGTTTTAGATAGGTGTTGTAAAGGATAGGGTTTTGCATGACTTTTTTTCCTACTGCGGGCATACACTACTTAAAAGCATGAAAGGATGACGCAGGATGGCTACATTTAATCCTGAAGAGTTTAGCGTTACGTACCGACAAGGAGCAACTCCTACCCAACCTCTTTTAAAAAGGCGCTATACGCTGACTTATGTCTCTGAAACGGATTCCTTGTATTTAATTATCGGATCTTCATTTGCTAAAGACGTTCTCAATGAACAGCGAAACGAGCTGTTTGGAGAGTGGATTCATTACAAAGATGCAACCGCTCTTTACTTGTATGTTTTTATTGGCGATCATCATACCGATAAATCAATTCAAGCCATTCGATACGCGATTTTCAACAAAGAGATGCCGGTGCTCTTAACTGCTTTGCGATATGGAGATCATTTCTTCTTTAAGCAAGTGCACAGTTTAGATCAAGCTCCGATTTACGTTCATTATCATTCGAATTATTCCGAGTTTCATACGATTCGCTACATGCAAACCCCATCAGTCTATGAAACGATAAAAAGGTAGCGTCTGCTACCTTTTTAGCTATGCTTCCACACACCGTTTCGACGAGAGTCACCGACACCAGTGATTTTTCCACTACCAAGATCCTGCATAAGAAGCTGGACTCCTCCATAGTAGACGTCGCTTGTTTTGCTTTGTACATCAAAAGCGCTCATTCTCTCGATGACTTCTTCAGGCGTAGTCGGCTCAATATAAAGAGTTTCTTCATCAAAGATAAAACGAGGCGTTTCCACCGCTTTTTCCAATTCTTCTCCTCCTTGAAAATGGCGGGCTAATACTTGGTTTAATACCTGTGGAATACGCGTTCCTCCTGGCGTTCCTACCCCCATTATCCACTCGCCTTCCTTACGAATAATTAAAGGAGCTGTAAACGTTCGCGCTCTTTTTCCAGGCTCAGGATTATTCACGCCGATTGAACCATAGGTATCCGAATTATTGTTAAGAAAAAAGCCATCCACCTGCTTACCGAGCCCGAAAAAGTTGCTTAGCGTATTGGTTGTAGATACGGTTGTACCTTCCTTATCAATGACGACAAAATGCGTTGTACTTTCATGCTCTTGGTCAGAACTCTCCACTGCTCGTTCTTCCGAGTTGTCTAATAAGCTTTCAATATACTCATTGCTAAGGAAACGCTCTACATCCTGCGGGTAAAAAGCAGGATCACTAATCTCTTTTACTCTAGCAGCATACGCTATTTCTTTGATTTTCTTAATAGCCCCATAATCTACGTCTTGCTCGTCTATGTTAACGTTTTCTTTTTCCATCATTTTTAACATTTGAATAACGGTAATACCTGAAAATGGAGGTGGAGCGGCAATGATTTCATTTCCTTTGTATGTTGAAATAACCGGCTTCCTTTCTTCTACTTCATAATTTTGTAAGTCTTCTAACGTTATGTTTGTTTCTTCTTCTAGACGTTTAGCAATGTCCTTTTGATAAAAACCTGCGGCCCCGTTTTGTTTAATGTATGTTAACTGCTCGGCAAGCTCAGGTTGCTTTAGCTCTTCTCCTGCTTTTATGGCTTCTCCCTTTGGAAAGAAGTTCGGTAAATTGCCAGCGTCCATTCGTCCACTTGCGTAATATAACCGACTCGCTAAGAGGTCATCTACTTTAAAACCTTCCTCGGCATACTCAATAGCAGGCTCAATTAACTTTGTCATAGACGTTGTTCCATACTTTTTATTCACATATTCCATTCCTGCCACAAAGCCAGGAACTCCTGTTTTCCCTTTTAAAGAGCTTGGTGCTACTTCACGATAATCAATGAAGGTTGGCTCTTCACCTTCTTTAGCAATCAGCATACCACCACCTCCACCGATGCCCGAGCCATACGGTTCGACAACACCCAGCGCGTAAGATACAGCAATTGCTGCATCTACAGCGTTGCCTCCTTCTTTTAATACGTTCATACCTACATCAACAGCAATGGGATTGGAAGAGCTAACTCCATAAGATGAGTCACCATTGCTAAATAAAGGCGTGTTATTTTCATCGTTATTACGAACAAACCATACTGAACCCGCAATTAATACACATAAAGAAACTCCTCCTATAAGAGCTCTCCTTTTATTCCACATGCTGTTCACTTCTTTCTTTGTTGTATGTAGTATAAAAAAGGCATCGTGTATGACGATGCCTTTTTTATCATGCTAACCGGCGATGATTTACTTACTTATTTAAAGATAATGAAGGCTGCTCAGCTGTTGTTTGTTGTTCAGTTTGCTCCATCATCTTTAAGTTTTTCTCAATTTTCTGCTCTTCAATTGTTGATAAAGTTGTTGGATGCTTTAAAGCTCCTAACGTAACAACAACTCCTGCTACAATGACAACTGGAGCTACTACTCCTACAATACGTTTAACTACCATGACTATTCCTCCTCAATTATTCTGTACTTTTATCCCACAAACCATGCCTTCTTTTATCTGCACTCCCCGAAATCGTATGCTCATTCCTGTCTTGAATGAGGGCTTGTACGCCTCCGTAAAACATTGGATTATCGTTTTCTTTGACGTCATAACCATACGTTTTAAGGCGATCCTTCACATTATTTTCTGGCTCTTTCTCAGGGTAAAGTTTGTCAGAATCAAAAATGACGCGGCTTGACTGCACTGCTTTATCAATTGATTGACCACCATCAAAATAGTTGCCTAGTACCTGCGTTAATACTTGTGGAATTCGATTTCCTCCAGGTGTACCGATTCCCATTACCCACTCGTCGTCGTCACCGCGGATAATAGTAGGCGCTGTAAAGGTACGTGGTCGTTTACCTTCTTCGATTTTATTGATGCCTTCACCGAAAGTACCAAGCGTGTTATTTAAAAAGAAGCCTTCAACGTTTTTTCCACTTCCGAAGAAGTTACTTAGCGTATTAGTTGTAGAAACAACCGTTCCTTCTTTATCAATTACAACAAAATGTGTTGTACTTTCGTGTTCTTCCACATCGCTAACTTTCGTTTTTTTCGTGCGTGTTTCATTAATTTTATTGCCTAACAAATGAACGTAACGATCATCAATCCAGTCTTCAGGAGCCTGTTTAATAAAAGATGGATCAGCCACTTTATCTAATCGATCTTGATAAGTTACTTTGGAAATCTCACCTAAATAGTGATTAAATAAGCTTGGTTTCTCACCTTTTAGTTCCCAAATCTTTTCTTCATCTGCTAGCTTTAGCATTTGAATAAGCGTTACGCCTGAAAACGGTGGCGGAGCACTTATAATGCGATTACCTTTATAGTTGGTTTCTAAAGGCTTTCGCTCAATTGCTTCATAATCGCGCAAGTCTTTTTTGGAAATCTCCGTCTCATCAGCAAGCTCATCACCAATATCCCCACGATAAAAAGCAGAAGCACCTTCTTCTTTAATCGCTGTAAGGGTCTTAGCTAAATCTTTTTGCTTCAAAATTCCCCCTGCTTTAATGGCTTCTTCATTGGGATAAAACTGCTCAAGCTCATCTCCATCTAAGTTTTTTTGATAGGAAATTAACCTGTCATGAAGATCTTGATCTACTTTAAAGCCATCTCTGGCATAGGAAATGGCTGGGTTCATTAGTTCACCCATTGGTTTTGTTGCATAGTTCTGATGAATATATTCCATTCCCGCTACAAATCCTGGAACTCCTTCTTGCTCATCTTTATCTGAATTCGGAGCGACTTCGCGATAATCAATAAACGTAGAATCTCCATCGGCTGGATCAATCAGCATGCCACCGCCTCCACCGACACCAGAGCCATATGGCTCGACAACGCCTAGTGCATAGGAGATTGCAATCGCTGCATCAACAGCAGTACCACCGTTTTTCAGTACATCCATCCCAACTTTTGTTGCATAAGGATCGGACGTACTAACGGCATATTCTTTTTTAGGAAACAAAAATTGATACGCTACGACGCTAATAATGAGAGAGAAGATGATAACAGCTACAAAAAGCAATTTTCGTTTTTTCATCATCTTTCATCTCCTTTAGCTGAATTATTGTTGTGTGTATACCTCTTCTTTGTTGTTAACAGGAGCGTCTTCACTTTGATTTTGGCGTTCCTGTGATCGTTTCATTACGTGTGAGTGATCAAGCTTAATTTGGAATTTCTTATCTTCTTTTTCTAAACGACCTTCATTTGATGCATACTTTGTTAAGTCGTTGTAGATTCGCTTCATACGCCATGGGTTATCCGTTGGCGTTGGAGTACCTTCTTTAATCACCATTGGAATGACGTCTACCGTAGCTTGACCTTCTTTGTTTAGGTTATACTGAACCATTGCTGTATTTTTCGTGCTTGACCATCCTTGGTCAAAAACAAAGTTTCCTAGACTATAGAAGATAATTGAACCGTTATAAACATCAAATGATTGTAAAACGTGTGGGTGATGTCCAATAATGATATCTGCACCTGCATCAACCATCGCTTTTGCTAATCCTTGTTGACGTTCACTCGGTTCTACGTCGTACTCTGCACCCCAGTGCGCATTTACAACAACTAAATCTGCATTTTCTTTTGCTTCTTGAATCGTCTCAAAGATAACATCTGGATCTGCATCCAAGATTCCAGGGTTGTTTTTGCCTGCTTTCATTCCGGCAACATATACGTCTGTGAACCCAACAGAGGCAATCTTTACACCATCTACTTCTTTATATGAAACATGCTTTGCTTCTTCTTTATTGCGACCCGCACCAACATAGTTCATACGATTTTTTTCAAAAGATGCAAGCGTATCTTCAAGACCTTTTGTCCCGTAGTCCATCGCATGGTTATTGGCTAGGCTTAATACATCAAAGCCTGCATTTTTTACAGCTTTTAAATCTTCTTCTTCACTGTATAAGTGAATGCTTTTATCAATTTTCTCATAAGAACTTTCTTTATTTGTTAAAACTGGAGACTCATAGTTTCCACTTACATAGTCAGACTCATCAAAGAAAGGCTGAACATTGCGAAATACAAAGTCTTCTCCGTGACGGCTTGTCACTTCTTTAATATGTCGACCCATCATAATATCTCCAACCATTGTTAAGGTGATATCATCACTGGACTCTTTTTTTGCAAGATTAGGATCTTGAAGCGCATCCGAACGCTGAACCCAGCCTGCTAGTGCCAAAACAAGGATTAAAATAGGTGTAAGGATAAGTGCTTGCTTTCCGCTGCTTGGCTTTGTTTTTTTAATAAACATTAATACTTTCTCTTGAAAGTTAAGCTGTTTTTTCTTCACTGACGTTGGCCCTCCTTTCTTCTATCTTTTTATTAAAACAGGTAATAAATTTGCATTACACCAAATGTGATTCCACTTAGTAATACTGTTGTCCCAACTGTTAATGGTACACCTTGTTTTTGCATAGAGTTAGCGATTAATCCTGGTACAATAACCCCGATACCGCGTAGCTCGAATATTTCAAATGGTAGGACTGGATAGAAATAATCAAAAATAACTTTAATTGCAATTCCTGTAATCAACATTGCGGTGAACTTACGACGTCCATATAAAATAACTACTTTTGAAATACCATAAACAACAATTACATAGGTTAGTAAACTAATAACGAATACAACCACAATCATCATTGGCTGATCAAAAATCAGTGCCAAGTAACCTGGAACAATTAATCCAGCAGGCAATACACCTGTTTTTTCTGTGAAAATTAAGCTGAGCGTTATACCCAATACAAGGGCAATATATAAATCTGATCCGAACATGAAATGGCCTCCTAGATTAAACTGCTTTTTTCATCGTTTTCATTTCAATAATCGCTTCTACAAGCGGCTCTGCTGAACCGTGAATATTTCCGACACCATAGACAATGCGATCTTTTAAGTATGGTTTCATGCGCTCAAGGATTTCCTCTGTTGATGCACCTTCCATATCCCAGAACTCTTTCGTTGGTAACGTTCCTTTTGCATAAGCATCCGCTATAGGTGAGGTTGTCTGACCAATAGCAATCATCACGTCTGCTTCTATATAAGGCATTACATCCACTGCGAATTGTTCTGTACGATCCACACGGTCAGGGCGGCAGTTCATGATGACAATCGGAAGCTTAGGACTGTAGTTCATAGAATCTACGCGCTCCCAAATACGAAGTGTTGATGAAGCGTCATTGGCTGCAAATCCGTTTACTAAGAACGCTGGATTGCTTGTATCTCCAAACTTCGTAATTCTCATTGCACCTGGGTCTGGCTGAGCGTTTAGCATTCCTCTCATTGCCGTTTCTTCATCAATACCTAGTGCTTCAGCAACAGCTAAACCGATTGAAGCATTATCCGGGAATACCATGTAATCAAACTTACGTAAATACTCTTCAGAAATACGATCATTATCAGCCACGATTACTTTTGTATTTCGCTCTGCTGCAACCTTTTTGTAATACTCTAAATAAGGACCTTCAATTGTAACAAGGTGTCCATCATAAGGAATTGTTGCTAGGAAAGCTTGGGCAACTTCATCTAAAGTTGGGCCCATTACATCCATGTGATCCTCTAGTACGTTTACAATAACGCCCACTTTGGCTTGAATAAGCTGATTTTGAAATGTAATTTGATAATCTGGCTGAACGGCCATACATTCACATATAAGTGCTTCGGCTCCCATATCAGCAACTTCATTTACAACGCGTCGTTGCTCACCAATATTTGGCCCTTCTTTACGACGGATAATCGGTTCTTCTTCTGAAGTGTGCCAATAAATCATTCGTGCTTGGGTACCAGTTGTTTTCCCAACTGTTTTGTAACCTGCTTCTTTTACAATTCCTGTTATTAGACGCGTAACAGTTGATTTCCCTCGAATACCGTTAACATTTACTCGAACTGGAATTGAACGTAGTTTACGCAAATGTCTACGATACTCCCAAATGCCATAGCCTAGTAAAAATAAGCAGCATAGGACTATTAAGATCATCTCTTATCCTTCTCCTTCCAAAATAGCGCTGACCGCTGAAACAGTTAGCGTTCATCTGCGATTTCGTTTCTCTTCTCTTTGTCTAATTTCATTTTTACTTTTGGGCTCGAGCACCAAATTCAACAGGTCTAAACCTACCACTCGTACGAAGAAACGGTCAATAGCTCAAACGATACATGTTTTTTGTATTGGTTATGAAAGGTCAAGGAACTTTCATAACCCTGTTGTTTCTAAGCATTTCCTCTATACTTTGTGACCATTCGCCTAATAAAAGCCCTTTAATCCTTTATCTTTTTTTTATATTTTTTACACATCTACATTACGAAGATGCAATATCTTTAACACATGAAACATTCCTGTAACGTAAAACCCATAAAAAGATTAAAACTGAACTTAATTTTACTTTTTGCTTCATGTCTTTCTAAAGAAACTGTTAAAATACTGACTTTTCACTAAAATGAACATATTCCTATAGTCATTAAAGAAAAAGTAAAATATATAATATAATAGACTCACAAAGAGAGTAGTCAGAAAGGGTACACTAACTACCAAATTCACATACATAGACAAACTTTATAACCAGTTCTTTTTTAGGAAGATAGATGTTCTTTTTTAGGATTGGGCTTTAAATATTTTGGGTATAAAGCTCGTAGACAAATATAAATTCAATAAAAAGGGTGAATACTTAATGGTCGATACCGCGCTTTATTTTTCTTTTACTGCTTTATACATCGCCTTGTTAGGCTGGGGCTTATTTCTTTATAGGAATCGTATAAATCAATCTTTTGCATACTTTTTATTAGTCGTGACGCTGGGACTCATTTATGATAACGGTCTATTAGCAACAGGCATATTTATCGGCGAAGGATCAACTCTTGAGACGCTAAACTTATGGAGGTTTCTAGGTCATGCTTTCTTCACTCCCACTCTTGTGCTTTTTGCTTTGGGTATTGGGAGGCATGCGGAACTGCAATGGGCCAAGAAAAGCGTTACTCTTTATAGCTTTCTCCTTATTACCATTGCCTTAATTCTGTATGAACTCACAGAAATTACGCACCAAACCCTTCAACCAGTAGTAGAATACGGCGTGCTTCGTTATACACTAGTTGGTGGGAGCAGTGGACCACCAATTATGGTGTTAATCGTTACGTTTATTTTACTGCTAGTGAGCATCTCACTTTTTCGTCATACTAAATGGAGCGTGATGATGCTTGGCGTTATTTTAATGATTCTAGGAAGTGCTATGCCGCTCCCAATCGAGAGCGGTGCCGTAACGAATACATTTGAACTTATTTTTATGACAGCATTATTTATGACCATGTCAAAATTCCTTCCAAAAGAAGCAGGATAAGCCTTGCTTCTTTTTTTATAGTTTGATATAGTTTTACCTACCGAACGTTAGGTAGATTAAAAGGGAGGTTATAAAGTATGGAGCATCCATCAACCGTTGACAGAATAAAAGCTGTCGCAATGACAGCTTTCGGCGAGAAAGGCTACACTGACACTTCTTTAGCTCATATTGCTGAGCAAGTAGGCATAAAAAAACCTTCGTTATATGCACATTTCAAAAATAAAGATGAGCTTTTTTTAGCTACGGTCGATGACCTAGTAGCTGTTTTTACTCAAAAGATGCAGAAGATTTTTGATGAACAGAAAGATGCACCCGCTCCTGATCAGTTAAAGCAATTTTTATTTCAGCTCTGCTTTGCGCTACAAGAAGATAGCTTTGGGCAAATGTATAGGCGCTTAATTATGTTTCCTCCTTTTCATTTGCAAACCTTTGTAAAAGAACGCTTTTTAGCAAGTGAAGAGTTATCTGATCGATTATTAACCTCCATCTTTGAACAAGGTATTACGGAGGGAACGATGCGAAACGAGAAAATTGACCGCTACATTAACAGTTTTTATTGCTTAACGGATGGGCTATTTGTTCAACGCTTTTACTACGACCAAGAGCGCTATTCTACCAAAATAGAAGATGCTTGGAGCATTTTTTGGTTAGGTATTAAAAAGGAATAAAAGAATAATAAAGGAGTTTTATTCATGGCTTGGATTTATTTAATTATTGCAGGTTTGTTTGAGATTGTGTGGGCGATGGGGTTGAAGTATTCAGAAGGTTTCACGCAGTTTTGGCCTTCTGTTGCAACATTAATTGCGATTGTCATCAGCTTTTTCTTCTTTTCAAAAGCACTAAAAGACATTGCAGTTGGGACTTCTTATGCCATTTTCACAGGTATTGGCGCAGCTGGAACAGCTGTCATTGGAATGGTTGCCTTAAACGAAGATGCAAGCTTAACAAGAATTTTTTTCTTGGTATTGATGCTTGTTGGTATTGTTGGCATTAAACTGGTATCAAGCGAAGACGATGTAAAGGAGGAAGGCTAATATGGCTTGGATTGCTTTAATTGGAGCAGGAATATGTGAAGTTGGTTTTGTTATCTTTTTAAAACTGTCAGATGGTTTTAAGCGCCTGCTTCCTTCTATTGGGTTTAGCGTATTTAGCCTTGCGAGCTTTTATTTACTTTCATTAGCTCTACGCGAAATCCCAATTGGTACGGCGTATAGCATTTGGACTGGTGTTGGGGCGGTAGGAAGCGTATTGTTAGGGATGTTTCTTTTTAATGAAAAGAAAGATTGGAAGCGTCTTTTATTTATCTCCTTTATCGTCATTGGCGTAATTGGATTAAAATTCACATCTTAACAACATAATCCATGCTATAATGAACTTGTATCTATTCTTTGACTAGGAGACGATGACCATGAACCTTGGTTTTGGAGAAATTGCGCTAATTGTCTTTGTTGCTTTGCTTTTATTCGGTCCGAAAAAGCTGCCTGAGCTTGGAAAAGCAGCAGGAAAAACGCTGCGAGAGTTTAAGCTTGCTACCAAAGGAATGATGGAAGACGATGAAGATGATAAGACAAAGAAAACACAAAAGCAAGTATGACCCTACTTCTTAGTCATAACACATAAACAAAGCAGATGTCCATGTAGACATCTGCTTTTTATTTACTACTTTTGCTGCTCTTCTTTTAAGACAGTTTCCCAAAAGCCTGGTGTATACTCAACACTAAATTTTTTTGCTGCTTGTACAATTTTAACATTCAGCTCTTGCTTAATGTCTTCGCGTTCTGTTGTGCACGCTGTTTGAGCTGCTTTCTTCACTTTCGGGGATAGTCTTTGCAGAAGTTCTTCAACAGCTTTTTCATCATCTTTTTTCACTCGTTCAATTAATTTATAAAGAGTTGTCATTCATCATCACTTCTTTCTTAAGTCACTTGAAAGATTTTCTACAGCTTCTTCCAGCTGCTTAATATTTGCTTCAAGCCTCACTAATAAGTAAAACGAAACCACGATAGGAAAGCCAACTTGATTAATAACGGATAACCATTCAACCATGTGCATCCCTTCCTTCTAATTGTTGTTTTAAGTGCATAAGTGAGCGTCGATACTTAAAAGAAACGGCCTGAGGCGAAACATGAAAAAAAGAAGCAATTTCACCATTGGTCCATCCTTCAACAATGCGAAGATGCAAAATAAGCTGCTGCTTCCAAGGCAAGGATACGAATGCTTTATAAAGCTCTTCATCTTCAATTTGATGGCTTAAAAATGATCTATTCCACCAGTCTCGATCTGCTACACCAAGCATTTCGCCGTACGTTCGCTGCTCTTCCATTACAATCGGCTGATCCAAGCTTTTTACATACTGTGTCTTCTGGTAAAGCTGCACTTTATCCCGTACAAAGTGCTTACATAACATTGAAATGTAAGACAAAAAGCGAATTTCACTATAAAATTCTTTGAACACTTCATCCACTAACGAAGCGTAGTGCTCACTCTTGTGGCGAAACGTCATTTGTAATAAATCGTAGTGATGATCATTTTTTAAAAAGTTCTTTAATAAAGGAGAAGAAAGTGCTGCTCTATTTTTTCGGTAAAATGCAGAAAAAGATGTTTCTAAATATGGGGGGATAAGATGATGTACAGATTCATTAACCATATAAATAACCTCCTATTTTTTTAAATATAGTAAATAAAAAGGGATAAGCTGAGAAAAAAACAACAAAAACAAGAACATTTGTTCTTTTTTTATATTAAAGGATAAGTATGTTAAAAGTCAAACTGTGGTTTTCAAGCATGTTATTACCAATAAATTAATCCTATATATGAAAATATGGATAAAAAGATTCCGACGTTAAAACATCTATTATTAATGGAAAAGTGACATTTTGGACTGGCTTCTTCTTTTTGTGTTTAGTTTCGCTTCTCTGTTAGGAGATACTTACTTTAAAAATTAGTCCCTACCATTTCTAATCGAGCTTACGTATTTCTTAGTGGGGAGCGTTTATTTCAAAAATCAAAAAGAAGCAGAGGTAATCCTTCTGCTTCTTTGTTGATATGTATTAGTTATCGTTTGGAAAAACGAGGCCGAGCTGACTGCGAACCTTGTCCATCACATGCATTGTTTCATATGAATTTTCAAATGAGTTTACAGTTGATTCTGTTTGCCCACTCTTTAACAGGTCGACAAATTCTTTTATCTCATAATACATCGACGGATGATTCTGTTCGACTGTAAGTTCTTCTACTTCACCATTGTTGTAGCGAATTTCTACTTTTTCGGCACTATTGATTTTATCAATAATCATGCTGCCTTTTTCACCTTGAATTTCGCTTGGAAGGTGTGAGTTTGTGATTTTAGAGTACATCACGACAGCGTCTTTATCATCATATGATAGGGCTACAGCACCTTCTCCATCAACACCTGATTCCAGCATAACACCAGTTGCCTTAACTTCTTTTGGAGCACCGAATAATGTGATCAGCGGATATAAGCAGTATACGCCCAAATCCATAAGAGAACCGTTAGCGAATTTAGGATTAAAGGCGTTTAGTACAATGCCTTCCTTATATTTATCGTAGCGAGAAGAGTATTGACAGTAGCTCGCAAAATAACGACGAACCGGCCCAATTTTATGTAGATTTTCTGCAATGACTTTAAAGTTTGGCATAAGCGTAGATTTCATTGCTTCCATTAATAAAACATTGTTGTTTTTTGCAGCTTGAATCATTTGCGTTACTTCCGTGGCATTGGCTGCAAGTGGCTTTTCACATAGAACATGCTTTCCATTTTTCATGAATAAGATTGCTTGTTCAGCGTGATACGCATTAGGTGACGCAATATAAACTGCATCGAGTTGATCGCTTGTAGCCATTTCTTCTAGGTTAGTAAACGTTGTTGTTACGTTATATTTAGAAGCAAATTCCTGTGCGCGCTCTTCTGTTCTTGAGTACACAGCGGTTAATTTGAAGTCTTCTACGTGACTTGCTGCTTCTAATAATGATTCTGTAATCCAGTTTGTTCCGATAACGCCAAAACGAATCATTTGATTCACTCCTTTTTTTACATATACGTCTTATTGTAGCCTGGTTCAAATTAAAAGTGCAATGAAATCGTTTTAATAATTCACAATGAGCGGAATATGACTTTCTTTTCAGCTCTATGAAACATTTTCTCTGCTCGACCTGATTTCCATTTCAAATTGCACCCTTGCCGCAGGGCGAGCACTCAGCCTCCTTGTATACTGCGGGTCTCACCTGTCTCGCTCATCCTACTGGAGTGGCGCATCTTTCATTCTAGTCACAGGCTTTTGGGCAAGATCAGCCTTTGATGAGGCTTGGTCTCTCTTCTGATAAATCAAAGAACATTCTCTGTTTGGCATGGTATCTTCATATTTACGAATAGGTACTTTTCCTTTGTATACGAAAAAAGCAAGTTGGCATATCGCCAGCTTGCTAGGTTTCGTCACTTTGCTCTTTTTGCTTACTAAGCCGTCCTTCTTTACGCACAGCCTCACGGAGTAAAAATTCAATGTGTCCGTTAACGCTCCGAAATTCATCATGTGCCCAACGCTCTAATAGCTTATAGAGCTCGGGGTCAATTCGCAGTGGGAAACTTTTCTTTTTTGCCATTCCTTCTCACAACCAATTAGTATAAGCTACCTGTATTCACCACAGGCTGTGTTCCTCGATCTGAAATAATTGCGACCATCAAGTTGTTAACCATATTGACTTTACGCTCTTCATCTAAGTCTAGTATACCATCTTGTTCTAATTGCTCAACTGCCATTTGTGCCATGGATACTGCGCCTTCAACAATCTTCTTACGAGCTGATAAAATAGCTGTTGCCTGCTGTCTTTGTAACATAGCGCTTGCAATTTCTGTTGAGTATGCAAGGTGTGTTAAACGCGCTTCAATTACTTCTACACCGGCAACCTCAAGACGGTCTTGCAGCTCTTTTGCTAATTCATCAGAAATTTCATCTGCGTTTCCGCGAAGCGTAAGCTCTACATTTTCAAACGTATCATAAGGATAACGTGTCGCTACTGCTCGAATTGCTGTTTCACTTTGAATCGCCACAAACTCTTCATACGAATCTACGTCAAACACCGCTTTGGCAGAGTCGACTACTTTAAACACAACAACTGCGGCAATCTCAATTGGGTTTCCTTCTACATCATTTACTTTTAACTTTTTGCTATTGAAATTTCGAACTCGTAGTGAAATGGTACGTCTAATTGTTAGTGGAACAGTTACGAACAAACCACTGCTACGAATACTTCCTAAATATTTTCCAAAGAAAATAACAACCTGAGATTGATTTGGCTGTACAACCGTCACACCGGAAGCTAACAATCCACCAATAGCAATAAGCGGAAGTCCTACAAGCGGCACCTCTTGAATGAGCATAAAAATACCGCCTATGATGGCTGCTAAAATCAACAGAATACCCACAAAACCATTTAAAATCCACGCTTGACGCTCCTGCAAAGTAATCTCCCCTTTGTCTTTATATCTTTTTCATATTATTATGATATCACTTTTAGAAATAAATGTAAATAAAAACCTAAATAATGTATTCTAATTCATGAAATACTAGGCTTTATAAATTTAAGTAGCATCCACCCTTTGGTACTTTGAAATATTCAAATTGTAAATTATCGGTATTTTTTATACAGATGCTTCTTAGGTTTTTAGATGTGTAGGTCAATAAGATTTTTAGACTTGAGGATATTTAGATAGTAAGAAGTGGTAATGGTTGAATGAAAATCTCACGTTACTGCTGGATTCCTATATTAAAGAGGTATCCATGTTTACTTACAAATTGTTTTATAGCATATAAATCAGTCTGTTCTGCAATATATTGCTTACACTCTTTTCCTTCACATATAAGGTTATGCTCCTTGATTCTTGGTATAAACGTTTGTGAGCTGACCTGATGATATATTTTAAGGAAGCATAGTAATTTCTTTCAATAACAAAAAGCTTAGGAAGCAAAAAAGCATCTAATCGCAGTATTAGATGCTTTTTCATAACGTTTTAATTTTTTTCTTCATTTTGGTTAACTACTCTATTTTTCTTCTTATCTAGAGCTATGCTTAAATGATAGATAAATATCAGCAAACCACAAGTAACCATTACCCAACGCATAAACCCATCGAATCTAGGATCAAAAATGTGGCTTAAAGCTATTATAAGCCCTGCTAACATACCGAGAAAATTTAAAAACAAGTAAACAACTCCTCTATTCCATTATTTTCCTCACGATTACATTTTATCATTTTGTATTCATTCGTGATTAACATAATTTTTTTATAGAGATAAAAGTGTTTTAATAGAAGAGTAAATATTTCAAAACAAGAAAGGGAGAACAAATGAACTTTGTTTTTAATTTTATAGTTGAATTCGTTGAAACAATTATTATAATGTGGCTTGTTTCATTTGCGTTAGAAAAACTAAATCTTTATCAGATAGAGAAAAAAATGAAATGGAAATTCATATTTATCCTTTCATTCATATTAGGTCTTATCTTTGCATTAATTGACTTAGCCTTAAATTTAGATGGTATATAAATTTAAGGCTTCTCTTATGAGAAATTCTGTATAATAAAGGTTACTCAAGCTAAATAAACTAAACATATTGTTTTTAACGCCCAAATATTAAGCTAATAATAACTACAACCAACATAAAAATTAGCATTAATACATTAACTTTAACTAGGAATAAGGCCCACTTCTTTTCATTTATGGCAAAGTAAAAAACAACAACATAAAACAATACAGAGATTGTCCCTCTTGCAATAAATTGCGTTCCTAATCCGTAGTCTGTCAGGAAAAAGCATAAACTTAGCAGCAAAGAAAGAATAAAAATGGACAAATATGAGTTGTGAATTAACTTTTTTCTTTTTTGTTCATGTTCAAATAAATACATACGAATACCTCGACGTTGGATTTTATACCATTTTATCAATAATATAACTTCTAATTACTATGTATATCATATATATTGCTAGTTTACATAAATATTATTTCCGAAACTTACCAAAAAAGAAAAAAACGAGCCCTGGATACATAAGAGCTCGTTTGCTTTCTAAATTTATTCTTTATGCAGCTTTTTATATATTCTTAATTTAACAGTCTTTCTTACCACTTAGTAACAGCTCTTTATGAATATAAAAAATAACGTATTTATATGTTAAAATAATTAATTTCTATATCCTCTCATACATCATTTCCTACTAAACCGTTCGTAATCTTTCTAAAAACCATATGCATACATTTAGTTGCTCCTAGCATAACAGCAACAACAGTGATGATTTTGCCCATCATTTGTACAAGTCCATTTTCAATATAACTTTGAAGCACATGACCAACTATGTAAAAGCAACCAACTGCAAGTCCAATGGTCATGATAAAAGTAGCAGCAACACCAATACGTTGTTGCCAAGTTAGCTTTTCCACCACTTCTCGATTTGCCACTACAACATAAATTAAAACAAAAATAAATATTAATAGAGAAAACAAGTCTTCCATTCTAGTCGCCTCCCCTTCTTTATCCAAATTGTAACATATTAAGTTCTTTTTTGAAGTTAACATAGTTTTTTTCGAAAAAAAGGTTTCTTTTTAAAGAAAAAGTGTTATACTAGGTATATTATTTCTTGTTCGGTGTTGGAAATAGAAAGACTTTCTTTAAAGTGATTTTTATTGAAATTGAGCAGAGATAGTAATATATTCGTGGATTGTTCCACACAGGAGGTACTACAATGGTACAAGGTAAAGTAAAATGGTTTAATGCAGAAAAAGGTTTTGGATTCATCGAAGTTGAAGGTCAAGACGATGTATTCGTACACTTCTCAGCTATCCAAGGCGACGGTTTCAAAACACTTGAAGAAGGTCAAGACGTATCATTTGAAATCGAACAAGGCGCTCGTGGACCACAAGCTGCTAACGTTCAAAAGTAATAATTTAGAAGCACTCACAGCGTGAGTGCTTCTTTTTTTATCCAATTAATAACTGATTCTCTTTCCATAGAGCTGTCAAGTTATGATCAGCTAAGCGCTGATGCGTCTCTTTCACACTAACCCACCTGTTTTGAACATAAACAAAGCGTGTCTCTGGGATTTCAGTCCATATCTCTGGCATTGACTGCACGTTTAGAAGGACGAAGTTTGCTTCATTTCCCTCTTCAATTCCATATTTTCTTTTTCCAATTAATTTTGCTGGAATACTAGTAATCATTCGAAGAAGCTGCTTTTGTTCTTCAGGACTCCCCATATGAGCAACATATCCTGTTAACAAGCCAATTTGTAATAAATCGGCTTTGCCAAACGGATGAAAGGGATCATGAACGTTATCTGAAGCCGTTGCTACGGGAATAGCTGATTTTTGGAGCTCTTTAATTCGCGTTACTCCTCTTCGAATAATGCCTCGATCTTCACGCCCTTGTAAATAAAGATTTGCAGCTGGAAGCGTTACTGCTCCAATTTTAGCATCATGCATTAAAGTTAAAATTTTCTGAACTTTTTCTTCATCCATTCCTGCTAACGAACACAAGTGACCAGCTACTACTTTTCCCTGCATCTTATGAGCAATGGTTTGCTCAGCTAAATAAATGATTGTATCGACATCCGGATTGTCACTTTCATCAATATGCAAATCCAGTGGCAAGTCATACTCTTTAGCAAGAATAAACAAGGCGTCTATATCTTCGTTAGGATGACTAGCTAAATGAGGACAACCTCCAATTGCATCGATTCCTAACTCTACTGCTCTCTCAACTTTTCTCATAATATGGTCATCATGTATGTTCACCGATCCAAATAACGGAACAAGCTGGATTTCCATGTACGGACTGAGCTCATCTCGTGCATCCGCTGCTGCTTGAAGTCCTCTAAATAGAATATCTTCTTCTAATAAACAATTAAAATCAATATGTGTGCGTATAGCTGTCGTTCCATTTGCTAACGCCTGTAGTGCTGTTTTTACAATACGCTGTCTAATTTCTTCTTCAGAAAACAGCGCAATGCTAGACGCATAGCTTTCAACTGCTTCAGCTAGAGTACCAGAAAGGTTAGGCACTTGAGGTAAAGAGTGAGCTTTATCTAAATGCATGTGCATGTCTACAAATCCAGGTAGCATAACTCGCCCTTGAGCATCTAAAGCCGTTTCTTTTCCCAAAATATCTGCGTGCAGCTCTTCAAACTCATCATCTTCCATATAGCCGTTTTGCAACACAATTGAGGTATACATTCCATCTGTAATTTTCACTTCAAAAAGTGCGTGATCATGAATTAATGGTAAGCGGACGTTAACTAAATGTAACAATCTTAACCCTCTCCTCTATAATCTTTTCTTTTTTGCAAGCGATACTATCTCTTCAGCATATTGGGGAGCTGAAGCTCTTGTTTGCACTAATTCGCTAAATTACCCAAAATACCTTCTTTTTCTTTCGATAAATCATTCGAACACTCGACAAATTCAAGCAAAAAAAAAAGAAGCAGTGTCCCCACACTGCTTACACAAAGAAAAATGCTAGAAAATAGATAAATGTACTTCCAATGGTTAATGAGGGCTTGCAGAAATGCTAAAGCGTGTAGCTTCGTCTCCCTCCGCTAGCTTGTCTCCCCAGAAAGCTAACGGCACACCCAACGACAAGCATACACAGTGTTGCAATAGATACAATAAGAAAAAGCCCAAAGCAAAGGTAGGTATCTCATAATTGATGAGCAAAAACCTACCCGCCTGGGCTTTTATCCCTTCGGTGTCATGCCGTTCTGTCAAAAACATTAAGCATGTAAATCGCTTGGACCAGACCTTTTCATATTGAAAAGCGGGAACCTAGATTTACTTTTTACTCATAGTCTTGTTATTTACGGTAACAAGGTAGAAACGTTCGAGCCATATTCTCAAACATATATGAGTGACCGTATTCAGCTTTTTCTTGATATAAAGATACCTCGTTTCGACATGCTTGTCAACAATAAAAACGAATATTTTAATTTATAATTGTTAATTCGTTCGTTTTTTATATGAGCTCAACTGATTTTGAATCAATCAATTTATTGATTTTTCTCTCCCCACACATCTTCATAGATGAGATGTTCTAGAGATCGGCGCTGAGCCCAATTCGCTTGTTCTAAAATTGGTTTTTCCGGATAATTTTCCGTATATCCTACGGACATGAGCGCTACGGGATCAATATGCGGGGGGATATTTAAAATATCTCGTACATCATTTTTCTTATAAAAGCTCACCCATCCCATCGCCAGTCCCTCAGCGTAAGCAGCAAGCCACATGTTTTGAATGGCACAGGCTGTTGACATAATATCCGTCTCAGGTATTGAATTACGCCCCAGGACGTGTGAACCTCCCCTTGTTGGATCACATGTGACACAAATTGTAAGCGGCGCTTCTTTCAGTCCTTGAATTTTCAGCTCTAAAAAATCTTTCTCTTTTTGGCCTTCATAATGAATAGCCAACGCTCGTCTTTCCTTGTCAGCTGCCCAAGCTAATTTTTCTTTTACGCTATTTGACGAAATTAAAATAAAATTCCAAGGTTGCATAAACCCTACGGATGGCCCGTGGTGAGCAGCATTTAAAATACGATTAATTTTTTCTTCTGATACTTCCTTAGATAAAAATGTTCGAACATCTCGTCGACCATAAATAGCTTTGTATACTGCTTCTTTTTCTTCATGATTAAGCATGACTTTTTCACCTCAATATTTTTTAACTAGAGTGATGTCAATCTATGATATTTACGCCTTACTAGATGAAAATACGATAAGGAGCGCCACAAATATTGATCCATATTTTAACGTTCCTTTTTGACCCAGCAAGCAGCCGTAACTCACCTAATTGGCCAATAATAAATAAAGCACAAAGGAAAAGGTAACTACCATTACCATCACCTTCATGCTTTAGATGATTACCTATACCGTTGTAACGACTTTCTCTATTAAGAAAGGTCTTTTTTTCATTCTAACACGCAGTATTTTATTTGTATATATTATTGTTTGACACTGCAAATATACAAAAATGCTTGGAGTTCACACTGCATCTGCTTTAAGTGCGGTATGGCTTTTGTTAATAATCTCTCGTGTTGCTTCTTATAGCTTTCATGCAGCATTTTTTCAACCTTAATCTTTTCTTCATACAGAACATCAATTTTCTCTTCATTTCCATCCAAAGAAATTGGATTCAAAATGGCGAGATCATAAACAGGTTGTCCATATTCTAATTTATTTAAAATGGAGCGTAATAACGCTTCGTCATGAACATCTAATTCATATAAATAGTTTAATAAACTTCCAAGTTCATCAATGATAGTTAAATCAATTTCTACTTCCTGGACATTGGCTCCTTCTACATATTGAAAGCAAGTTGTATAAATGATTTCATACAACGTTTCCACTCTTTTGAGCGCTTCATCAATTGTCATGTAATGACCTCCTATACAGCATGGTTCATACAATTCTATGATGCAAGAGTTCATTTCATTACGGTCTTCAGCGGAAAATATCAATAATTTCTTCAATAACAGCAGAAGGATCTTCCTCTTGTGCAAACGACTTTATCTCAGTAAATGTAGGCTCAGAAAATTGATCGTTCACCTCTTCAATATAGGAGTAAATCTCTTTTGTTTCTTTCTCACTTTCTGAGAAAGACCATCTTTGTAGTTCAACACTTTGTGGAATATCTTCAACGGCTATAGGGCAGCCATTATCAGTCATCCCTAAGCAGTACATCGGTGTCTTTCCATTTGTACAGATATCCTCTTGCCTATTGTGAATTTCACCTTTATCTCCCCATGCGGCAATTACTAAATGTGCACGATTAACGGCCTGCGTCAAATATTGATTGGTTCCAACTCCGACGGCTTCTTGCTTTGAGAGCTTCGCTAATAATCTCTCATCTTCAGCTTGATAGCTAAATAAATAGACAATTTCTAAAGAACCAAAGCCCCACTGTTGTGCTAACTGCATACATTTCTGCAATTCTTCTTCACTTTGTTGAGTACCTGTATTCATTGGAGATGATAAGATGAACGTTACGGTCCGATCATTCTTTGCACTCCAAGCTACTTTAAAAGAATATTGATATGTTCCTTCTTCGTCGAATATCGCTTCTCTTTTCACTTCCCAATCACCCTCTTCTCTATCATTTCATTCTATATGTATTTTGAAATAGCAAAGGCATGACAACTTTTCTATCTTTTTGGAAAAATTTATCTTACCTTCTCATACATGTGTTTTACAGCTATGAATCACATTCATCTATTGGTACAAGTTGTTGTTAAATTAGATAATTTTAAAAAAATGGTCTATAATAAGACCATATATTCTGATAAAGAGAGGATTTTGTAAGTGGCGAATACACATACATTTACAAAAGGTGAAGAGATTGCAAATGCAATCACGCACGGAGTTGGAGTCATCTTAAGCATTGTTGGACTCACTCTTCTTATTGTATTTTCTTCATTACAAGGTACACCTTGGCATATTGTTAGCTTTACGATTTATGGCATTACCATGTTATTACTATACGTATCATCAACGCTTGTTCACAGCTTTCCTGAAGGCAAGGTAAAAGATTTATTTGAAATCTTTGATCATTCCTCCATTTATTTATTTATCGCTGGAACCTATACGCCGTTTTTATTCGTCGTTGTGAAAGGAACAATGGGATGGACCCTCTTTGCTGTTGTATGGGGGATTGCGATTGCAGGAATTGTGTTTAAAGCTTTCTTCGTAAAAAAATTCCTCTTTATTTCAACAGTCCTATACGTATTAATGGGTTGGATGATTGTCTTTGCATGGAATTCTCTAAAAGCAACATTAGAAACACCAGGCTTAGTTTTGCTTGTTATCGGTGGAGTTCTTTATACGATTGGCGCTATTTTTTACGTTTGGCGAGGATTTCGCTTCCATCATATGATTTGGCATTTATTTGTACTTGGGGGAACAGTCACGCATTTTCTTGCGGTTCTTTTATATGTACTACCGATTGCAATTCAATAAAAAAGAGGCGATTTATCGCCTCTTTTTTATTTTAAGACCCACCAGGTGCTACAAGCTGTTCACCTTGATACATCTCATAGACATACGGATTTTTTGGACGATCAATGGATTCGACTTTTTCTATGTTTACGTATGGCAATGAAGCGCCGTTATAAGCTTGTTGGCCGATGGTTCCTTGTACTTTAATCCATTCGTCCGTTTCCAGTTTTGTAGCATTCGAAGCGGTTGAAAGCGTTCCATATACGGATGCATCCGCTACGCAGCAAGATAAGCCAAAGCGGGCGACTACGAATTGATCTCTTTTAAACCCTTCTTCCCGATACACAAAACCTTTTACTTCAATCGTCTTTCCAACAAATTTTTCAACGTTTGTCTCGATGATATTCATGATTGGAATATATTCTTTATCGCTTACTACAATATGATCTTGCTTCATTAGCTTAGCTTCTAGTTTTTCATAATACCCTTCTGGTGCCTGCTGAGGTACGAACCCTTTGGGATGCTCCAAAGGAACGCCTCCATCTTCCTGTGGCTCTTCAACTTCCGCTCCTAATACTTGGTTCATATAGTCTTCTAGTTCAGCATCTGCGCTCTCTTGCAATTCTTGGCGTTGCTCTGGCGTAGGAGTTTCTTTTACTCCTTCTGCAAACTTAATTCCTCTTTTTTCAGCCACTGAGCTTCCTAATGAATGATTAGGTAATAAAAAGCCGGTCATAATTGGCAGTAAAAATAAGAGATAAATAAACAAGGTCTTAACCTTCCCTTTTTCAAAATGATCATGTTCGCAAGCGCAGCTTCCCCCCTCCTCAACCTTTATACTGCTTCGCCAAATTTGCACAACTCCTAAGAGAAAGAATGTAATGCTAGAAAAATAAATAAACGGCATCATTTTTGGAGCAATAAAGTAAACCATTTGCTCAGTCAAAATAAGCTTAAACATTAAAAGCGCAAACCCAATTAAGAAAATGCCTCGGATATAGGTGATAAACTGTTCATCCATTCGCTTCATAATATCCTCCTCATCCCATTAGCCATCCATACATCATCACAACTCCGTAAACAATAACCGTGATCATTAAAATAAATCGAATAGCAAACTTCTTTTTGAAAAAAGCAAATAGCATAATTGTATTTTTTAAATCAATCATAGGTCCATACACTAAAAAGGCAAGCAGCGCAGTCGGTGTAAACGTATGAGCAAAAGATGAAGCAACAAATGCATCTGCTTCTGAACACAAGGAAAGCACGTAAGCAAACCCCATCATGACTGCAGACGATACGTATTCATTGCTGGCTAAGCTGACAAGAACCTGTCGATCCAAAAACGTTTGAAAAAGGCTGGCAACGAGTGCGCCAAATAATAAATATTTTCCCATATCAAAAAATTCATCGCTCGCATGATAAAGTGTTTGCTTCAGACGATTTCCTTTTCCATGATCTGAATGAACGTGGACGTGGACATCCTTAAGCTGATTTTGATTGCGGAACGTCCAATAAATCGCTAACCCAATGAGCAAACACACAATCACAGCAAGTCCCATTCGACTATATACAATAGACAAATCGGATTGAAATGCATAAAACGTAGAAGCAAATACAATTGGATTTAGAATGGGTGCTCCAACTAAAATAACCATTCCAACATGCAACGGCATTCCTTTTTTCAAAAGCCTTCTTACAACCGGAATAATGGCGCATTCACAAACCGGTAAGATGGCACTAACTACGACGGCCGATACGAGTGCAAGATATGGATTTTTTGGAATCATTCGCTGAATCGCTCGCTCTGATATAAACACTTGAATCAGAGCTGATGCAAACACACCAAGCAAAATAAATGGTATAGCTTCAAAAACAATGCTTAGAAAGATCGTATTGACATTCAGTAAAGATGTGGGAATAGCTAAGTTACTTGTATCTATATCAACAAAGAAAAAACAATACCCAAACAACAGCAGCAGCAACAATCCAACTAACTCTTTACTTACTTTTGATAGCGTCATACTCTATCATCCACCTCCGGCTGTTCTATCATTTCCATTAAGTACTTTTATGTGAATCTATTAACTACCATATGAGGAATAGTAGAGTATTTATGCTAGAAATCATAAAAAGAGTTTGGGACACAACAAAATGATTACTTCTAGAAGACAAACAATAACTATGGCCATACCTTTGGGTTCACTAGACAACTTCGTTCCATTGCGCTGCGGTCCATTCCTGTTTCCAAATATTTTTTTTCGAATAAATAAAAAACCTGAACAATCAAAAGTTATAAAACTTTTGATTGTTCAGGTACAGTAGGGACTTCACTACTTATGTCTCAGTTCTCTGCTACGTTAAAATAATTGTCCTAGCTGCTTAAAAAGCGTATACACACCCATAACAGCCATAATAACTACAACGAAGGTGCCGAAAATGGTAAGCCAAAGTGGATGCTGATAGTCTCCTACAATTTTTTTCTTATAGGCAGCTACAAGCATTGTACCAAGCGAGATTGGTAAGATTAGCCCATTTAAAGCACCTGCTAAAATTAAGAGGGTAACGGGCTGACCAATAGTTAAAAACACCAATGTTGATATAGTGATAAAACCGATAATGACCCAGTTTTCATATTGAGCAACTTTTTTATTAAATGATTTAATAAATGATACAGACGTATAAGCTGAACCAATGACGGATGTAATTGCAGCTGCCGCCATTACTACGCCAAACAGCTTATACCCGATATTTCCTGCTGCGAGCTGAAATACAGATGCGGGTGGGTTATCAGGGTTTAACGTAAACCCTTGACTGATGACGCCCAATGTTGCAAGAAAAAGAAAGATTCGAACGAGTGATGCTATGGTAATACCCGATACAGCACCTCTTGTCACTTCTGGAATAGCAGCTTTCCCTTTAATCCCAGCATCTAACAAGCGATGACCACCAGCAAACGTAATATAACCTCCTACTGTTCCACCTACTAACGTTACGATTGCGATGACATCAATTTGATCTGGCATAAACGATTTAGCAATTGCTTCTCCTACCGGTGGAGAAGACGAAAAGGCAACATAAATCATAAGTAAAATTAAAATGCCTCCCATCAGCTGTGCAAATCGATCCATTAGCTTGCCAGCTTCCTTTACAAGAAACACACCAATGGCAATAACTGCCGTAATAATCGCTCCTACCTGTGGTGAAATGCCAAATAATACGTTTAGTCCTAATCCAGCTCCGCCTACGTTTCCAATATTAAACGCTAGACCTCCAATTACAATCAGAATAGCTAGAAATAAACCTAGTCCCGGTACAACCATATTGGCAATATCTTGCGCTCGCTTTTCTGAAACTGCAATGATTCGCCAAACATTTAGCTGAACACCAATGTCTAATAAAATAGAAAGTAAAATAACAAACCCAAAGCTAGCAGCTAATGCTTGGGTAAACACCGTAGTTTGAGTTAAAAAGCCTGGCCCTACAGCTGATGTAGCCATTAAGAACGCAGCGCCCAGCAAGACGCTCCAATTGCGGTTTGTTTTCATGCTGTCACCTCATCTTGTTTGGATAATAATTCTTTCTTCCTTAAGCTGATGATGAATGGATTTTGCAAATACAATAGCATTCGGTCCGTCCCCATGAATACAAACTGTATCTGCTTCAATTTTTATTTGTTCCCCTTGACGGGTATGTACTTTTCCTTCTTTGATCATGGTAATAACTTGATTGATGGCTTGTTGGGTATCATGAATAACAGAGCCTTTAATCGTTCGAGGCGTTAACGTACCATCTTTTTCATACGTTCGGTCTGCAAACACTTCGTTTGCGGTTGATAAGCCAATTCGCTTTCCAGCTGTAACAAGCGCACTTCCTGCTAGTCCGTACAGAATTAACTCTTCACCTATTGTGTAAATCGCTTCTGCAATTCCTTCTGCTAGCTCTGTGTTCACTGCCGCCATATTATATAATGCACCATGAGGCTTTACATGATGCAACGGTGCTCCTAAAGCTTGACAAAAAGCTGATAAGGCACCGATTTGATACAGCGTTATATCGAACGCTTCGCGTGCGGAAATAGCCATGTTTCTTCGACCAAATCCACTTAAGTCAGGCAGTCCTGGATGCGCACCAATTGCGACGTTTTCTCGAAGCGCTAGCTCGACGGTTCTTTGCATGACAGAAGGGTCCCCAGCATGAAAGCCACAAGCAATATTAGCAGACGTTACGTACGGTAATATCGCTTCGTCATTTCCAATAATGTAAGCACCAAAGCTTTCACCCAAATCACAATTCAAATCAATTGTTACCAAAAAGACACCTCCCTTAGTTTTTCATCCTCAGCATTATCTTTAAATGATCAAGTAATTTCTCTTGTTTCATTAAGCACTTTTGCGCCGTTTTTAATGAAATCATTTTAAACGTCAGCTGTTTTCCAGGCGGTACTTGTGCAAGTGTAGAAAAATCAGTTGACGCTACTTGACCAATTCTCGGATAACCACCTGTTGTCTGGTGGTCAGCTAATAGAATAATCGGTTGACCGTCATTTGGAACTTGAATAGTACCAAACGTAACCCCAGTTGATAGCAGCTCTCGTTGGTTTGTTTGCTTCAGTACTGTACTCTCATTTTGCAATCGATATCCCATTCGATCTGATTGAGGAGTAACTGAATAGCTTGTATTAAAAAAAGACACCTTACTTTCTTCCGTAAACCAACTGTATTCCGGTCCTTCAATTACTGAAATTATTGGATTTTCTTCGTATCGCGGCAGAAAATCTGGATGAATGGTCCAAAATGCTTGCTTGAAAGGCTTATCCGTCTGCTTGGTTATAAGCCGACTACGAATTAGTTCTCCTACTTTTGTTTTAGGGTGACAAAGTAGCCGATCTCCCGCCTGCAGCGCACGCCCTTTAAAGCCACCGATTTCTGGACGTAATGACGTCGATAAGCTTCCCATCACTGGGTTCATAGCAAATGAACCAGATACAGCTAAATAAGCACGACATCCTGATTTTGGAAAACCAAATGCTAACATACTGCCCTTTGATACAAAAACAGGACGCCACATCTTAACGGGTTCATCATCAATTGTTGGTGACAAATCTCCTCCCGTAATTGCGATAAGCGTATCTTCTTCAAACTTAATCTTTGGTCCCATTAAGGTGATTTCTAGTGCTGCTTTTCCCTCTTCATTTCCAACAAGCAAATTTGCAATTCGAAAAGCAAGAGCATCCATAGCTCCACTCACGATAATTCCTTGTTTTTGAAATCCTTGTCTTCCCAAATCCTGAACAGTTGTTAGTAACCCTGGCCGGATGATATTAATACTCATGGTCACCCTCCTTTTGAGCCACATATTCTTCTTTGGTAATCGGTATAAAACGAATGGAGTCTCCCGCTTTTAAAAGAACTGGCTTTTGATTTAGTGGCTTAAATAATGATAGGGGCGTTCGTCCAATGATTTGCCATCCTCCTGGTGTTTCAAGCGGATAAATTCCTGTTTGTTCTCCTGCAATACCAACTGACCCTTTTGGTATGGCCGCTTGAGGATTTCCCTTTCGTGGAGTAGCTAATCGTTTGTTCATTCCACCTAAGTATGGAAAGCCGGGTGCAAACCCAATCATATAAACTAGGTAGTCTTCGGATGAATGAATCTTAATTATTTCTTCTTCCGTAAGTTGATGATAATTTGCAACATGGTCTAAATCAGGCCCAAACTCATGACCATAGCAAACCGGTATTTCAACAATACGAGACGTTGATTCGCCTTCAGTTTTTAGGAGCTGAAGAAGGGCTTCTACTTTATTTTTTACGATTTCATAGGGGGTTTTTCCAACTCGATTAGCAAAATTAGAAGGCTTATAGTAAATCGTTACTGTTGTAAAAGCAGGTACATATTCAATTATGCCTTCAAAACGATTAGCTTCAAGAGTCGCTATAAACTGTTGGACCTTTGTATGTATTGCTGGATGAATAACCTCACCGAATGAGACAACGATACCGCTATCTCCCAATGGATAAATGTTGTATTCAGTGTTCACTCGTTATCCACTCCTTTCTTCCCTTCTATTGTCTCTTGAATGTAATCGTTCAATTCCTACCTCAAAAAAATTACACACTACGTTTCAATTAATCAAAATAATCTCGTTATTTCAAGCTTTCGATCATAATTGTGCCAAAAGACACGGATTATGATTTGGCAAAGCAAAAGAAAAAGCACTAAAGAATTAAGAGAATTTTCCCCCTCTGCTCTTTAAATGCCTCTTCTTGCGAAATCTACAAACCGAAATTTATCCAGCCTGTGTCTCGATTCCGTATATTGAAATAAACTTGCGTCATTAAGATAAACGTAATTTCTTACAACGACGATGTGAGTATAATCTTTTAAATCTAAATAGCGCTCATCATCTTCCGTTACTTCATCTACCGAAATTTCTTTTTTAGCAAAGCTAATGCTTAAACCTACTTCTTTTTCCAAATACTCATAGATAGACCCTTCACAAATTTCACGAGTTAAATGAGGAACCTTTTTTTGTAAAAAGAAATCCTTGTCTAAGATAATTTTCTCACCATCTATTTCACGCGCACGTACCACCTTCCAAATGGAGTCTCGCGATGTACTGTTTAGCTGCGTGCACAGTTCACTATCAGGCTTAATTAATTCAAAGTCTTCAACCACTGTTCTTGATTCATGTCCAAGTTTTTCAGCCATCTCTTTAAAACTAACAAGTCCTGAAATAGGGAAATCAAATCGCGATACTTCTAACACATAAGATCCCTTGCCTTTAATTTTTTGAATATAACCGTTTTGTGATAAAAGATTCAAGGCTTTTCGAATTGTTTCACGAGACGTGTGATACGCCACCACTAGCTCATTTTCAGAAGGTAGCTTTGTATGAGGTGGCCATCTCTTTTGTTTAATATTTTCCACTAGTTCTTCATAGATTTGCATAAACTTATTTTCTTTCATGACTTCACCTACCTTCGTTTATTTTATAAAAAGAACGATGAGTTGTCACTCATCGTTCACTTTTTAAGACGATATACAATTGATTCATAAGGGCGAAGCTGCACCTTAGCGTATTCTAATGATGAATCATCATAGTTTGATAATAAGATTTCGCTTTTATAGCCTTCGACATCAACCGTTTCAGGTAGCTCAAACGTTACGTCTTTACCATAGAAATTATTCACTACGAGAAGCTTTTCATTCGTTCCGTTTCGCACATATGCAAATATCTCTGGGTGGTTGCTTAAAAGAAGCTCGTAATCTCCGCTTGTAACGATATCATATTCTTGTCTAAGCGCAATTAACATTTGATAATGATAAAAAACGGATGTTTTGTCTTTTAAAGCACCCTCTACGTTTAGCTCTTTGTAGTTAGAAGCCACGTTGATCCAAGGTGTTCCTGACGTAAACCCACCGTGTTCTTTGTCGTTCCACTGTACGGGTGTGCGTGAGTTGTCGCGAGACTTTGCTTTTAAAATTGAAATAATCTCTTCCTTACTCATGCCTTCTTTACGCTTAATTTCATAGATGTTAAGTGATTCTACGTCACGGTAATCGGAAATATCATTGAAGCCTGGATTAGTCATCCCAATCTCTTCACCTTGATAAATATAGGGCGTACCTTGCATCATATGAATAGTTGTGGCAAGCATCTTAGCAGACTTGTCGTGAAACTCCTTGTCATTTCCATAGCGAGAAACTACCCTTGGCTGATCATGGTTACACCAAAATAGTGCGTTCCACCCTCCGCCTTTATTCATCTCAACTTGCCAGGTTGATAAAATATCTTTAAGCTTTAGAAAATCAAAGTCACCAACTGACCACTTTTCACCATTAGGATAATCAACCTTTAAATGATGAAAATTAAACGTCATACTTAACTCTTGACGGTCGGGACGCGTGTAGTTAATACAATGATCGATCGTTGTTGAAGACATCTCTCCGACTGTCATACTATCGTATTTTGAAAATACTTGTTCATTCATTTCTTTCATATACTCATGAACGCGAGGTCCATCCGTATAAAATTTACGACCGTCTCCAGGAGGCGTTTTCCCATCGTCATCTAAAAAGCGCTGATCTTTTGAAATTAAGTTAATAACATCTAATCGAAAGCCATCAACGCCTTTTTCAAACCAAAAGTGCATCATATCATACACTTGTTTACGAACCTTTTCGTTTTCCCAATTTAAGTCCGCCTGCGTTACGTCAAACAAATGAAGATAAGATTGATCTGTTAGTTCATCATGCTCCCACGCAGATCCACCAAATTTGGAAATCCAATTCGTAGGAGCCGAACCATCTTCTTTTTGATCTTTCCAAATGTAAAAATCACGGTACGGATTTTCCTTCGATTTTCGTGCTTCCTGAAACCACTTGTGCTCTGTTGAAGTATGGTTCACAACAATATCCATGATAACTTTAATATCGCGGCTATGAGCTTCCTTTAATAAGCGTTCAAAGTCTTCCATCGTGCCATACTCACTATGAATTGAAAAGTAATCGCTAATATCATATCCATTGTCGCGCTGTGGCGATTGATAAATTGGAGTAAGCCATACGACATCAACCCCAAGTGTTTTTAAATAATCTAACTTCTCAATAATTCCATTAATATCTCCAACGCCATTGCCAGACGTATCATAGAAACTCTTCGGATAAATTTGATAAACAACCGACTTTTTCCACCACGGCTGCGTCATCTTCATCACCATCACTTTCTTTACAATTCATTTTGATATTATACTTTTTTCTTCTGTAGCTTTCCAAAAAGTAGCGTTAAAACAAACGGCACAACAATTACAATTGCCATTCCGATTAAAAAAGCTCCCCAATCGCTTGGTAAAATGGATAGCGGTGCAGGAATTCCACCCACTCCAATGGATGCTGCTTTTACACCATTCATTGTAACGATAACACCTGCAATAGCAGAACCAATAATGGCTGAAATAAACGCAAATCGATAACGTAAGTTTACTCCAAACATGGCGGGTTCTGTAATTCCTAACCATGCAGATACCCCTGATGTTAGTGATAACCCGCGAAGTTTTTCATCATTTTTAGCCAATGTCATCATGGCAAATGCAGCTGACCCCTGCGCAATATTTGATAATGCCACCATTGGCCATAAGAACGTACCACCGATGCTACCAATGAGCTGAAGATCCACAGCTAAGAACGTATGATGCATCCCGGTAATAACGAGAGGTGCATACAGTCCACCATAAATGATACCACCGATAAACGGAGCTGTTTCAAACAACCATACAACTCCTGCTGTAATAGCGTTTCCAATTGCAAACGTTACAGGCCCAATTGCAATGAATGCCAGGAATCCCGTTAGTAATAACGCAACAGGTGCTACAACTAAAAGCTGAAAACCATCTGGAATACGCTTTCTTAAAAAGATTTCAATTTTAGCAAGCACCAATGATGCAACTAGTACAGGTAAGACCTGACCTTGATAACCTACCTTTTCAACTTCTAAACCAAATAAGTTCCATGTATCAATGTTACCTTTTTGAAGTGCTTCACCATATCCCCATGCATTTAATAAGTCTGGGTGAACAAGCATCAACCCTAGCACAATACCGAGCAGTGGACTTCCTCCAAAACGATTCACAGCTGACCAACCAATAAGACCCGGTAAAAAGACAAATGCGGTATTTGAAATCAAGTTGATCATACTCGCTAAATCTTTCCATTGTGTATGAACATCTACTAGCGACTTATCATCATAGAAGATCCCTGGCCCCGTTAAGATGTTGTTAATCCCCATCAACAAACCAGCCGTTACGATGGCAGGCAAGATTGGAATAAAGATGTCAGCTAATGTTTTAATAGCTCGCTGCAACGGGTTTAAATTTTTCGCAGCTTCATTTTTCACTTCGTCTTTTGATAATTCTCCGATACCTGTAATCGTTACCATTTCTTTATAAACTTTATCAACTGTTCCCTGGCCAATGACCACCTGGAACTGTCCATTTGTTGAAAAGAAGCCTTTGACTAAATCATGATTATTTAGCGCTTCTTCATTTACTTTCTTTTCATCATGCAGCACTAGGCGCAAACGCGTCACGCAGTGAGTTGCTGCTGAAATGTTTTCTTTTCCCCCAACGGCTTCAATGATTTGCTCGACAGATGTACGATTCACAGCCATAATCCTCTTCCTCCTTGTTATCGCTTTCATTTCTTATAAAAGAGGTACCCATATTTTTAATTGCGCTAACGTATAAAACATAACGTAACTAAAACTTGTATATACATGTATTACGTGTTCTATACTAACCTGTATATACAAGTTAGTCAACAATAAAAAAGCATTCTTTAAAAGAATGCCTCTCTTACACATGTGAATGTATTGTATTTTTCTTTTGATTGAACCATTTATCAATTAAGCCACTACCTAAGAATACACCTGCTACAATAAATAGAAAGCCAAACAGCTGAGCTGCTTGAATTTCTTCTTGTAAAAAAACAGCTGAACTAACAAGCGCAAAAAATGGATTTAAATTTACAAAAATGGATGACTCTGCTGGTCCAATATGTTGGACGGCTTGATTGTAAACCATATGTCCAAATGCTGTTGCTAGCAGTGCGGAACCTAAGAACAATAGCCATAAGTCTATTCTTGTTTGTGCCATCGTTTGCAATCCGTGTGGTTCTATAATGAAGCTAATTCCAAGTAAAAACGCTGACCCTGTTATTAGCATCCATCCTGTCATTAAACGCGCATCCAATGTTGTTGAAGCACGTCGAATAAACACATAACTAATGGCTTGCGTTAAGATAGATAAAAAGACAAACAAATCACCTTTTGTTCCACCCGTGACCGCTCCGCTTCCAGCTAATACGATAAAAGCAACTCCAGAAAACCCACTCACTACGCCAACAAAACGGAAGAATGTTAGCCTCGTGCCTAAAAAGAAAACTGCACAAATCGTCGTTAAAATTGGACTTAGCCCCAAAATTAACGCTCCGTTTGACGCACTGGTTTCTTTTAATCCCGTTGACAAAAAGAAATGATGGCAAACAACGTTAAAAAAACCAACCATCGTAATAAACCCAAGCTCTTTTAACGTAATTTTACGCAGTGATTTTGTAATTTTAAGAAAAACCAAAACGGCAATCCCCGCAAAAAGAATTCGAAAAGCCGTCATCGTAACAGGAGCAAATGCGCCTACAAGTAGCTTGAGCGCAACAACGTTCACTCCCCACAACAACATGACGAATACTAAAACACCGTAAATTTTATATTTATTCAATAACTCTCCCACCTAACGTACTGCTCTTATCCATTATTTTCAACTTCTCTATTGTAACGCTAATATAGTTGAATTTCTAGATATTCTTTACTCGAAATAATTACGAAAATCGACTCTTCGTGATATGATAGCGTAGCAATTACACAGAAAAAGGAGCGCTTATACATGATTGAGGTACGGCTCGCAGGGGACGCCAAAGAAATTGAAGAAATGATTAAAAGCTTCGAAAAACATTACACTATCAAACACCAGTCCCCTGAATATAATCGAAGCAATAACCCTAAATATACGAATCGTAAAACGACGCGGGTTTATTTATCAATGGAGTTAAAGCAAGCGGACTAATTTGTCTCACTTTTACAAATACTTCAACCTATATTATAATTCCATTAATATTTCATAGATAGAAAGAGGTTACAACATGGAGCAAACCATCGTTTTAGTTGGGTTTATGGGCGTAGGGAAAACAACGATTGGACAAGCACTTGCACGCAAACTAGATTTTCAATTCATTGATACGGACCAGCGTATTGAAGCAAGTATGGGCATGCAAACAACGGAAATTTTTCGTGTTCATGGAGAAGCATTTTTTCGGCAAAAAGAAAAAGAAACGATTTCTCAGCTCGTAAAAGAGAAAAAGACCGTTTTGTCTCTTGGAGGAGGCGCTTTTTTACAAGATGCCATTCGAGATGCTTGCTTACAAGACGGCATTGTTATCTGTTTATCTCTGTCTTTTGATGCGTGGAAAGAACGATTGGATGATTTACTTCCAACACGCCCTATTCTACAAGGAAAAAGTTTAGCAGAGATAGAAGAACTATTTTATAATCGCCAAGCCATTTATCAATCCTATCATCAAAAAATTGTAACTGATACCTTAACACCTGAAGAAGTAGCTGATGAAATTATTAGCTTTGTTCTTAAGGAAAACTAAAAGACGCCTTCTGCTGCTGTGCAGAAGGCGTCTTTTCTCAATGACTCATCATATAGAAGTTAATAAAGAAAGCAACTGTAATAACGTACATCATCCAGTGAATTTCTCGGTAGCGTCCAGTGAAGAGTTTAATAGCAGTATATGAAATAAAACCGAACGCTAACCCTTCAGCAATGCTGTAAGTTAACGGCATCATAATAATGGTTAAAAACGCTGGAACTACTTCCGTAAAATCATCAAAGTTGATGTTTTTGATATCGCTAAGCATTAAGGAACCAATAATAATTAATGCTGGAGCCGTTGCAACTGATGGAATAAAGTCGATTAACGGAGCAAAGAAAAGGGTAAATAAAAACAACACAGCTACTGTTAATGCTTTTAACCCAGTACGTCCACCTTCTGCTATTCCTGTTGCATTTTCAATGTACGTATTCAAAGCTGTACTACCAAATATAGCACTCGCCATTGTTCCAACTGAATCAGCTGCTAGCGCACGATTTAAGTTTGGAATCTTGCCATTTTCATCAACTAAATTTGCTTTTTTAGATAAACCAATTAGCGTTGCCAGCGTATCGAAAAGTTCTACAATTGTAAATGAGAAAACAACAGAGAAAATTCCATATGCAATGGCACCTTTTAGATCCATCTGCATAAACGTGTCACCAATTGTTGGCGGAGTTGCTGAAAACACGTCGCTAATAGCGGTTGGCGGAGCTTGAAACCCAACAATCATTGCTACTGCAGTCGTAGCAAAAATACTAATAATTAACGCACCTTTTACGTGTTTAGCCATTAAAACAGCGGCTAAAATCAAGCCGAATATTGTTAATAACGGCCCCTTGTCCAACACGTTTCCAACACCAACAAATGTTGATTCATTGGCTACAACAAGCCCTGCGTTTTTTAACCCTATAAACGCAACAAACAAGCCAATTCCAACAGCAATTGATGCTTTTAAAACATTCGGAATGGCATCAACGATTTTGCTACGAATACCAGTTACGGTTAATAAAAAGAATAAAATACCAGATATAAAGACTGCACCAAGAGCCGTTTGCCAAGATAGACCTTGTCCTAACACAACCGAATACGTAAAGAATGCATTTAATCCCATACCAGGACCAGTAACAATTGGAAAGTTAGCCCATAACGCCATTAGTAACGTACTGAATACGATAGCATAAATCGTTGCCGCTAACGCTGCTTCTTTTGGAATCCCAGCGTCAGATAAAATAAGCGGATTGACGATAACCATGTAACTAACGGTCATAAAGGTGGTTAAGCCCGCCAAAATTTCTTGTTTTGGCGTTGTTTGACGTTCTGAGAGTTTAAACACGCGCTCTAATATACTACTACGCTCCAAAACATGCGCCTCCCTGTTTATTGTTATAAAATAACCTCAATCTGTGGTGATCAGGCGTCTTGAACAACTAATTTTTTCATTAGAGCTCATACAAAAACATAATAAGCGGCAGAGAAAACTCCACCACTTATTATGGCTAGAACGTACACTTTTCACATCTTGAAGTAAAATCTTTTGTCCTATTATAGTCCTAATTCTAAAAGATGCAAAGACAGAAAACGTTATCATAATAAAACTTTTTATATTCGATTTATTTTTAATTTTCAAATTAAAATAGGAATAAAAAATTTAGCTACTTATGACGTAAGCAGCGATACCCTTTTTAATAAACGTTCAATGGAGCCATTTGCTTCTTTTAAAACAATCTTCTCATCAATTGTTTTTAAAACTCGGTTATCCATCACAATTTGGCCGTCCACCATCGTTATTTCCACATCTCCTCGCGTAGCTGAATAAACAACGCGTGAAATTGGGTCGACTCCGTAAGATGGAAATGTATGAAGCTGATAAAGATTCAGCATCGCTAAGTCTGCCTTTTTTCCAACTTCAATACTTCCAATTTCATTTTCAAGCCCAACAGCTTTTGCTCCACCAATGGTCGCCATCTCTAATACATGCTTTGCATTCATCGCTGTAGGTCCATAGGAAGGCTTATGAATCGTTGCCGCAAGGCGCATTTCATTAAACATATCAAGGTTATTGTTACAAGGCGCACCATCCGCTCCTAAACTGAGGCAAATACCCTGCTCATGAAGATGTGGAATCTCAGCAAACCCTGAAGCAAGCTTCATATTGGAACCTGGACAATGACTCACTTTCACTCCTCTATCTTTAATCACTGCCTTTTCCTGGTCATTCAGCCAGACGCAGTGCGCTAAAATTAACCGCTCATTAGCTAATCCTAAATGATCTAAATATAAAATATTTCGCATGCCTGTTTCTGCTTCTACTATTCGGATTTCCTCTTGGTTTTCAGACGCATGCGTATGTACATGCACATCATATGCTGCAGATAAATGGGCAACCTCTCTTAGTAAATCTTCCGTACACGAAATAACAAATCGGGGAGAAAACGCGTATTGAATGCGATTGTTATAAGAGCCATGCCATTTCTCAAGCAGCCTAACACTTTCCGCAATTGAAGATGCCGTTGTTTCCTGTAATGCTTTTGGCATATTGTCCGCCTTTTTATCCATCATTACTTTGCCAGCGATAGCACGAATACCACTTTGTGCAATGGCTTCAAATGCTGAATCGGTATGATGCACGGTTTCCATATCTACAATGGTTGTGGTGCCACTTTTAATTAGCTCTCCAATACCTAATAATGCGGAGTAATAAATGGATTCCTCATCATGCGCAGCTTCTAAAGGCCAAATTTTCTTTTGAAGCCAATCCATCAACTCCAAATCATCGCCTTGACCACGGAACATTGTTTGGCATAAATGAATGTGAGTGTGAATGAAACCAGGAACAATTGTCCGGTTTGTTCCATCAATGACTCTATCGACCTTTTCTGGTGATAATTCTTTACCAATAGCAGCAATTCGGTCTCCTACTATGTATAGGTCTCCATATACAATGTCATTCCTTTCATTCATTGTAATAATTTCTGCATTTTTAATTAAAATGTGCTGCATTTCTTCAAGCCCCCTAATCTCTCTTTAAATCCATCGTTCTCTTGCGTTTCATTATATATAAACAAATAACTAATTATTCTGTCTATTGAAAAGGTAAAAAAAATTCCTAGCTGGTTTTACACAGCTAGGAAGGTGGATTCACGAAAAATCCTAAGTCCCTTTTTCAAGAGGTTATACGAAATCGCAGGAGAATAATGTGATCTTGAATACATCATATTCTCTTTTTAACAGTAATGCCAGAAAGATGTTAGAAAACCTCACATACTTTTTTTGCAAATTGAAATTTTTTAAAGGCATCTTAACCTAGTTATTCTAGATTGTTTTAAAAGAAACTTGTCGTTTCTTCAGGAAAATATGGTAAAGTAATAGTCGTTACGATTCTATTTACCTAGTAATTATGGAAAGGGCCGACATCAAATGTTAAAAAAGAAAATGATTTTTTGTTTATCAATCATGCTTTTAGGCTTCTCTTTTCTTGCAACAAAACCTGCTTCAGCAATGGGCACAGAGTCTGAGCGATATACTATCTCTTCATATATTGCTTACCTTAATAGCCAAGGGGAGTCGGATTCAGCAGAACAATTTTCAGCTTTATCTCCTGAAAAGCAAGAAAAAGTTATCTACTACTTAAATCACCCAGACGAACTACTTGATTCGATTGAAGTTACAGAGACCGTTGTTTACGATGACGCACCTACAAGCAATACAGCCGTAGCATCTGCATATGCAACGCCACGTTTTGCCACATTACCGTCTAGTATATCACGCACAGCTTCCTATACAGCAAAGTATACAATTGCGGGATTTACTACAACGCAAGTGAAAGCTACAGTCTATTATTCTACAAGTGGATCGAAGGTTACATCTGTACAAAGCGTGAGTGGAAAAGTAGTGAAAAACGTCAATCCTCTAGTTTCAATTTCAAAACAAAGCTCCAAGACATGGATTTCTTCTAACCGTGCTTACGGACAAATTGATTGGAATTGGAAGGTTGGATTTAAAACAGCTGGTGTAAAACGCCAAACTGTATACGGCACAGCTAGCGGTTCATCAGGTGGTTCATCTTCTACTCTTTAAATAAATTGAGGAGGTATTCTTTATGAAGAAATTGTCGTTGTGGGTTATTAGTATCACAATTGCACTACTTCTTTTATTTATTATAGCAGGATATGCCTCTTTCTATAGTAACTAAGGCATGTTTATTGTTTCACTACTATCATTTATTATAAGAAACCCCCGCTTTGTGAAAGCGGGGGTTTTTATTAACCAATGTATGTGCTTGAGCCAATTTGACTGATAACAAGCGGAAGCTTATCATAGTCAACGTCAACCAAGACATCTCGATGAATATAAAATTGGCTAAGGTAGCGGAAACCAACACGCGTAATGTATGACGTTAAGTAGGCAGACTCTGTTGCGTTTTCTTTTCTTTTTTCATTTAGGCGCTCAATAATTCCTTCAGCGGATTTAACGCCTACGCCGTGTCCAAAATACAAGTCGTTCCCGACGATAATGGTATTTTCACCTTGCCACTGAGGGGTGTCTTCATGGTAATCAGGGTTCTTGAAATAAGCGCAGTCCCCTTCTAAAAAATCATAACCATTATGATTTTTTAGATTCAGATCTTCATCAAACTTACCGCTATACAACACTAGATTCGTAAATAATTGATTGAAATTTCTCTCTCCGATACTCTCTAACACGCCTTTATAAAACACCATGACAATGGCAACTGCACATTCAAACGCATAAAGCGAACCGTTAAAGAAAATATCGTTTAACGCGACGGATGGCAACACGTTCTCTTTTAGCTTGAACCCTCCCTTTTCAGTACGAAGCCAATATGCTTCGTTACATTTAGATTCTTTAAAAGTTGCAAACCTTGCACCACTTCTATATAACAAATACGATGCTTCTACAATTCGCAGGCGGGTAGTAAGCTCAAAATCTAACTGCACGATATTATCATAACGATAGATTGTTTGATACTGAGCCATTTTTCTCAAAATCTGTGCTTTATTCGCTTCAAGCATGCTATATGGTACGGCATTCACATTTAGTGCACGACCCTGCACAATAATAATAAGTGCGTCCCCCTTTCACTCACTTTCTCTTTATCATACGAGTGAAAGGAAGCTTTTATGTGAATGAAAGAAGAGGTGTTTTCTAACCTAGATTTTTATGTCTCTTATTAAATTCGCCTTTTATAGTAAAAAGCGTATCCCCTTCCGTTAATAAGCGCAAACCGATGATAGCAAGGCCCTTTGTTCCCTGAATCAATCCTTTATCGCCTTCTGGAGATTTAGCCGCTTCACGAAATTCATCTGTATGCCATGAAAGCGTTTCGGGACCAATTTTAATATAAGGATGAATCGTTGGCACCACTTGACTAATGTTTCCTGCATCAGATGAACCAATTCCAGACTTATGGGCCGTACCTACGTTTTCTCCTAATTCCGTAAAGACTTCTTTAAATACTTGATCAAAAGCGCGATTTAGCTGCATATGATCTACTTTGTTTTGGATAAAAAATGCGTTGAGCTTGGCTCCTGTTGCCATAGCAGCTCCCTTTGCGATTTGCTGTACTCTTTCTGTGACTTGATCACACTCTTTACGCGTTTGTGCGCGAATATAAAAGCGAGCTTTTGCATAGTCGGGAACAATATTGGGAGCTGTTCCTCCATCTGTGATAATACCATGAATTTTCACATTACTCTTTACATGTTGACGAAGTGCATTTATTCCATTGAATAGCTGAATAACAGCATCTAAAGCGTTAATACCTTCTTCAGGAGCTGATGCTGCATGAGATGCTTGTCCATAAAATTCAAAATCAATAGGATCCACAGCTAGCGTTGTCCCTGTAATACACGTTTCTTTCCCTGGATGAACCATCATACAAGCATCTAAGTCTTGCACAAGACCCTCTTTTACAAAGCTTCCCTTTGCGCTTCCATTTGGTCCACCTTCTTCAGCTGGTGTTCCTAACACAACGAGTTCTCCTCCTACTTCGTCAAGAACTTGGCTAAGTGCAATTGCTGCTCCTACGCTAGTTGTTCCAATAATATTATGTCCACAAGCATGTCCAAGCCCTGGAAGCGCATCATACTCAGCAAGAAACCCAATTTTCGGCCCTTTCCTTGCAGATGCTTTTCTTGCTAAAAAGGATGTAGCATGACCTGCTACCCCACGCTCTACAGTAAAGTCTGCTTCTTCTAGAAGCTTACATAAAAGAAAAGATGCAAATTTCTCTTCATTTCCGATTTCAGGATGGTCGTGGATCGCATGACTTGTATCTATGTAAGTTTGAGCTTGCTGGTTAATATACTCAATAATGCTTTCTTTAAGCTTTTCTATCTTTGAATTCATTCCTACACCTCATTTACTAAAAATAAAAAGGAAGCTTCATAGAAGAAGCTTCCTTAACTAAAGAACCTGCTTCTTATCATCCAAGCTTCTAAAAGCTTGCTGGAATTAGCACAGTGCAATCAGCCTGTTGCTGAGGTGTCATGGGGCCAGGTCCCTCTACCTCTCTAGATAAGAAAACGTACAGTATGTATTTGTAAAATAATAAAACCTCCACTTACAGTGGCTTAATGACTGTAAGAAGAGGTTGGGATCACGTAATGTAAGAACCAGCTCTCTTCTTATCTATCAAGCACCGCTTGTTGGAGTTGGCACGGTTCAAATGTCCGTTGCCGAGGTTTCACAGGGCCAGTCCCTCCACCTCTCTGGATAAGAAGTTTGTCGAATATTGTAGAATCTTGTTGATAACTTAAATCCTATGTTACACGCTGAACAAGGGAATGTCAATGACTTTTCTGAAAAGATTTTTCTTTCTAACAATATGATACCGCTATCATGACTAGACCAAAAAAAAGAGTGCTTTAAGCACTCTCTTTATACATTAATAGCAACTTTTTGCTCATATAAATAAATGGCATGATCTAGCATAGCAAGACCTTCATCAATCTGCTCTTTCGTTACGGATAAAGGTGGAACCATGCGAATTACCTCGCTTGCATTGCCGCAGAAATAGAAGAGCACGCCTTGTTCAAGAGCTAAGTCTAGAATTTCAAATAGTGCATCCCCATTCGGTTCACCTGTTTCAGGGTGTACAATTTCAATTCCAATCATAAGTCCCACTCCGCGGATGTCTCCAATTAGCGAATGCTTTTCTTTTAACAGCTCCAATTGTTTGAGCGCATAAGCACCCATTTCTTTTGCGTTTTCGAGAAGATTTTCTTCTTGAAGTACTTCAAGCGTAGCGAGCGCAGCTGAACATCCGATTGGATTACCGCCAAACGTAGTACTGTGCGTCCCAAGAGGCCACTTCTTCATAAGCTCTTGTGAAGCAACGGTAGCACTTAGTGGAATGCCTGAAGCAATTCCTTTTGCAATTGCCATAATATCTGGTACGACATCAAATGTCTGCGCAGCAAACCATTCGCCAGTACGTCCAAATCCCGTTTGTACCTCATCAAAAATAAGTAAAATGCCGTGACGATCGCAGATTTCACGAAGTTTTTTCATCCAGCTTTTTGGTGGAATGATGTAGCCACCTTCACCAAGAACGGGCTCTAAAATAACAGCAGCCACTTCTTCTGGCGTTACTTGATGCTTAAACAAAGTATTAAAGTCTTTTTCAAGCTTGTCTTCAAAATAAGCATCTACATTAACACCGTCTGGACATTCTTTTGGATTGGCATATGGAATTTGATATGTTAACCCAGAAGGCTGCTGAAACTGACGGTATTTACTTTTTGAAGTTGTGACGCTTAATGCTCCCATTGAACGTCCATGAAAACAGCCTAAGAATGACACGACGTAAGGTCGTTTTGTTACGTGACGAGCAAGCTTTAACGCGCCTTCAATTGCTTCCGTTCCGCTGTTTCCAAAGAAGAAACAGTCCAAGTTGCCAGGCGTAACTTTTCCTAATTCGTCAGCTAATCTCAAGATAGACTCATACATGATAACGCCAGAAGGTCCATGAAGTAACTGGTCAGCTCCATCTTTAATAGCTTGCACAACTTTTGGATGACGATGCCCAACATTGGTTGTTGCAATTCCAGATGTAAAGTCTAGGTATTGTTTGCCGTCTAATCCGTAATAGTAGCATCCTTCTTCTTTTACAACGGGTAGATTTGGATGATCTTTTGCCATGGTAGGTGCTAAAAGCTCAGGCATTCTGTTAAATAGATGTTTCCAATCGTTTGACATAGTAATCCTCCTGTTTGCTAACAAATTATTAAAAATATTCTAAAAACATTTGATGTCTTTATCATAAATGATGTGTATGCTGGTGTAAATGAGGGTTTTAAGAATATTGATTCCACCCTAAACTACGACTCTATAGGATTTGTATATAAAGTAGATTCGTTTTATTTTTATGCTTTTCTTCTTTTTTAATCTGTTAGTAAAACTTTGATAGAATAATATTTCCGTTTTATTCTACTATGTATTTTTATAAAAATCAATTGCATATATATAAATTTTTTATGGTAATTAGTAGTTCTTATTTAGTTAGTAGGGATGGCTTCTTTTCTTAGTATAATTTAAAAATCACTCTTAATTCGGCGTGATTTTCACTTCGGATTGCTTCCTTTCCGCAGGGCGAGCGCTGAGCCTCCTCGTATACTGTGGGGTCTCACCTACCTCGCTAGTCCTGCTGGAGTGGTGCATCCTTCATTCCAATCACGGGCTTTTTATAGGAACAACTTTTAATGAGGCTACTCTTTTATTCTGAGAACGCTCTTTATTTGGCGTGATTTTCACTGACCACTAACCCTTTACACATAGGTACAATTGCTTTGAGTTCAATTAAATCATTTATTACGATATCAGCCTGAGCGAGTTCATGTTCTTGTGCAAAATCGAAATTACATCCTACTGCAATCAAACTATTATTTTTGGCAGCGTTGATATCCGATAGTCGATCTCCTACTACTGCCGCTTGTTTTATATCATATTTTTTTATAATCTCTTTAACTAAATCGCTTTTGTCTAAGGTTTCTATTTGTTCAATACTAAATATTTCAGTGATCCAATTCTCCAAACGATAATAACTTACAATAGCTTCTAAATAATCCTTTAAACCATTACTGGCTATGTAAATGGAACAATCATTCTCTGTTAAATAATTAAAAATCTCTTTTACGTTAGGATACAGAGCACCTTTTCCTCTTTTGATATTCTCAATTAATCTATTTAAGAAATAAGCGTCTGCTTGCATTCTTATTTGATTGGAATGATTAGGTAATAAAGCTTCCCATACTTTCGGCAAAGGTACCCCCATAATGTTACGGTATTTATCGATAGGCGTCTCAGCATTCCATTCATTTAGTGAACGTAAATGGTTAAAGGTATCATCCAGTGATATCTCTAAAATTTTATCCGTTTGAAACAACGTTCCATCCATATCAAAAATCAGTGATTCTATCATTACTCCCTCTCCTTTTCACAATTAAAACCTAGTCTCTCACTCATAATACCATAAAAAGTAAATTAAACCTTTATGAACCAACTCCAAGTTTGTTCCAATGCGCTACGGCTACTCAGTTTCCAACATTGCTTTCACAATCAACAAAAAACCTGAACGCTCAACCGTTCAAGTTTTTATTAGTTGAATTACTTATGTCCCAGTCTTTTATAGTATCCATACAAATAACGATAAAATTTATCTTATTAAACAAGATGACTATGGTTGTTTAATATTTGGAGCTTCCACTTTTTGTCCTCGTAAGTAAAGGTTGTGATGCTCGTGTTTTGCAGGGCTGTTTTTCCTGTGCCGTGCTCTCCGTTTGTTACGTAGTGGATAAAGGTATTAATGATGGCTCCGTGGCTCACAACGGCTACCTTTCTTCCTTTGGATTCCTCCATAATTTCCGTTAGACGTTTTAAAAGGCGCTCTTGAATGACTTCTAGTGCTTCCATATCGTATAAAGCTTCGCTTCCCCAATTTGTATCATAATTGGGAACTAGGTCTCTTAACGAAGCAACCGGCTTTCCTTCTAGCTGGCCAAAAGAGCGCTCTCTCAATCTTTCACATGTTTCAATGTTATTAATACCGGATGCAGTCGCAATTGCTGCTGCCGTATCGTAAGCTCTTGTTAAATCGCTTGAATATAACTTTTCAATTCCTTCATTCTTTAAAAATCGTGCAACTTGCTGAGCTTGCTTCATGCCTTGCTCATCAAGTCCTATATTGCGCTGCCCTTGAATAAGCTTCTTTTTATTCCATTCGGTCTGTCCATGACGGATTAAGTACAGCATACCCTCACTCCTTTTTCCCTTTATTCTTTATTATAAAGAAAGTTTAAGGGATATTCAGGTGAAAAGTTTATCTTAATCAGGATTACATGATGCTTTTCCATGGCGAAGCACATCAAAGATTGCTTGACCATCACTTGAAGAGTTCTCCGAAAATCTAACGGGTAATAAAGAAAATACCGTATAGTAAACTGAAAAATAAACAAACTGATAAAAGAACAGATTTGCTGTAAAAAAACTAGATTCAATTAAACTATTTACAATAAAGATGGATGCTAAATTAGCCAATGATCCTCCCGCATAGACACAAGCATGAGAAAAACGGTTATCATATTTTAGCTTTTCATATACGCAGACGGAGTCTAAAAAATATATTGATTTCAACTTAATTTTCTTCCATTTAAAGATTGTTCTTCCTTTTCCAATTGTAAAGTTTACCTGTCCTCCGAATAGTAAGGCCATAAAGGAATGACCTGACTGATGGATAATAGATACAATAGGAACAATGAGCAAAAACGAAAACAAAAATTTAGGAATATCATCTAATCCAAACACAGTTCCATCTCCTTTATCATACGATTTGTTACCACTACTATTCCACTTTGTATCTCTTTAAAACCTGTGTTTTTCCAGTTTTATTCATTCAGTTAAACCAAAAACCTTCTGTAATCGTACAGAAGGTTTTTGTTAATAAGCGCTAATATTTAGTTCATTTAAAAAAGTAACAGCAAATGCTTCACAGGCTCGAATATCTTCTTCCATCTCAGGAGCCATTTCAATTTTTAAACCGGTGCAAACAATATCCGCTCCGCACTTTTTTAACCTTTCTTCAAGTAAGTCTACCGCCGCACAGAACTCTGGATAAACGCGGTCCCCAGAACCAAAAGTAGCGCCTTTTTTACCAATTAAGTTGATTTCACCTAAATTGTCATAGAAATCTTCAGCTTCATAAGGTAAATCTCCGTTCCCCCACGTATACGCTCCGAGTAAAATACCATCGTACGCTTGTAAATCTTGTACATCTAATAATTCAAGCTCTTCCATATGTACTTCATGTCCTGCACTCTGAATTTTATGTTTTAACAGATCAGCTATCTCTTCTGTGTTACCAGACATACTTGCATATCCAATTAGAATTTTTGCCATTTCTTTACTCCTCTTACTCGCATTTAAACAATTTGTGCATGAATTGTATCCACTTTATCTCTTATCTTTTGCAATTTAAACCGTTTGCTAACCATTGAATGAAATAGTTCGCGGTTTTGCGTATCGAGAGCTTCGTTAATCTTAAAGTTTAAATGATTCATTTGAAGATCTAAATCTAGGATTGAACAAATGACTCCGTTCAGATATAAATCTTGAAGCTCTTCAGTGCTTATGAAACATTGAAACTCTCGATTGACATCCATTAAGGAATGCCAGCCTAACGAATCAATATATTTCCGTTCATCAGTCAATGTCCATGCGTCTCCTTGATGAAAGGTAATGACGTGTTGGTGACTTTCTCCAGGACAACAGCAGCTTACTTCATGACTAAATGCCTTTACTACGACTAAATGTTTATCCATTGATTTTTCTCCCTTTCTATTTATAAATTTCAATTCAGTCTCTCTAAGACTTCCTTATGTTAAAAAATCTTATTGTTTCCAATTAGTAATTGATAATTATTATCAGTTTATATGATAATGATTATCAATGTCAACTATACTTTTTTAAATAAACAAAAAAAGCATGTATATGTCATCATATACATGCTTTTAATCTCTTTTTAAAAATTGATAAACGGCTTCATCTACTTCGTTGCTCTCATGTAAATTTGAGTGCGATTCATGAAACGTATGAAAGTGAATATGCTCAGTAAACGAATCCAGTCCATAGGCACTTTCAATCGTCACAACTCCATCAGTCCCATCGCCAATATCTCCAGCTCCGGAAAACACATCAATATGTTTTGCGAAACCTTCTTTTTTAGCATGGATGTCTCTTAATGCAGCAGATTGAAAGACCAAATCGCGAGCTCCTTCAGACGCCTGATGACTCTTTGCATGTGGATACATTTCCATTAGTTCACCATAGTCTAATCCCTTTAACGGCGATCCAAGCGTTACCAACTTATGAACATCTTTAGGTCTTTCTAAGCTAACTGCTGTAGCAGTTACACCACCCATACTATGGCCTAATAAATCAACAGAGGAAACATGGTACATTTTCTTTAAGTCATCGATAATACGTCCAACCCATTTCGTCTGCTGTTCCAGGCTTGCATCTGCCTTTTTAAACACAATGTGTACCATAGGCAGCTGCCCCGCTAACTTCCCTTTTTGTTTCCACTGTACTGTTCCATCACTTCTCACAATACAATAAGCTGATTTTTGCCCCCAATTGTTTTCTTCAAATCGTTTTATCATCGTACCTAAGCTATTTTGATTTCCTAAATATCCATGTATAAACAAAACAGGTATTTCTCCCGACGAACTTGCACGCTTTGTTTGGGACGAGAAAATATACCAGCAAAAAGCTACTAATAATATAATGCTAAGAAGCAAAATGAATATTCTCAAGCTGCTAGCCTCCGATCGTGCCTTTACCATACTATTTCTCTAAAAGATTGTACTCCTATATTAGCTGTCTCTCGTTTGTTAGTCAAAAAATTTCGCATGAATCTTTCGTTGATACTGACGATAAGAGGGAGAAGACGCCATGCCTTTTTGCTTCACGATTTGCTGTAGCCTTACTTTTTTTTCTGTTAATTTTTGTTCTACATCAGCTTTTTCATCACCGTTACAAACAGCTGCCAGCTGTTCGAGCGTAATGACTTCTTTTTTTAGCTGTTTCTCATCTGAAACCATGCCCGCATTTTTCATCATTCGATATGCTTGACGCAGCTCTTCTGGAATATGACTCAGGTCTTCTAGCTCTAGCGGCTTTCCTGCTCCTGGTAAATTATCGAAATCACCATCGTTAATCGCTTGCTTGATTTTTTCTTCCGCGATAATGTGGGCAATATCCATATTCCCCCTCCTTTTTATATACTATCGACCAGTTATGACTAATTTATAAAAAAAGCCTCCTTATATCAAATAAGGAGGTGAAAAGTTGTTCAAAGGTCATCATTGTTATGCCTATAGTTTAATAAAACCACATTATGATAGCGTTTTCAAGTTATTTTTAAAAGAAAGAATGGCTTTCACCACTCTTTTTTCATGTCTCGCTCTAGCGTTGTACTTTACACTATTCTGTGTCTGATCGTGGAACTAAGATCTCCCCGTTTCCTTCATTTTTTTCTACAATCATTTGCAAAATTGTATTTGTTAATTTGCTAGGTTGGTACGGTTTCACTAAATAAGCATACGCTCCAAATTCCATGCCTTTATTCTTTTCATCGAGAGCTGAAGAAATAAAAATTGGAATATGTTCAGTAGTTGGATCACCTTTCAGCGTCTTTAAAATATCCCACCCGTTCATCTCATGCTCATGCAGCATAATGTCTAACACAATAGCTTCTGGCGGATTAGCTTGTATCGCTTCTATTGCAGCTTCGCCTCGATCAAAATGTCGAACGTAAAAACCGCTTTCTTTTAGCTCTACTTGCAACAGGCTTGCTAAACTTTTATCATCTTCAATAATGATGATGCTGCGCTTTCCGTCTTCTTTTTCTTGCTCAATTTGTTCAACAGAATGAGTTGTCATTAAAGGCAAGCTAACGGTGAATGTGCTTCCTTTTTTCCATTCTGAATTAACTTTAATCTCACCCTGGTGTGATTTAACGATTTCTTTTACAATAGAAAGCCCTAATCCTGTTCCACCAATTTTTCTCATATCTGAATTATCTACGCGATAAAACTTTGTAAATAGCTTATTTATTGCTTCTTCTGGAATTCCAATTCCTTCATCTTTAATTGAGATATGCACTTTATCATGCTCTGCAAGTGCTTTTATTTGTACATTCCCACCATCTGGCGAATACTTAACAGCATTGTGAATTAAGTTGTTAAATAGCTGTATGAGCTTATCCTCATCACCAAAAACAATAAGATCTTCACTACTTGTAATGATATCAAAGGTATGCTTTCCTGCATTCACCTGCTGAACGTTTACCACTTGCTTTAAAACCGGAACTAAATTCACATAATTTTTGTGATACGTTTGCGTTCCAGATTCCATTTTTTGCACATCAAGAAAATCGTTAATTAAAGCTGTTAAACGCTGAGCTTCTTGGTAAATGGTATTTAAATATTTCGTTTGCCTTTCTGGTCGAAGCGTTTTGTTTAACATAAGTTCTGTGAAGCCTAATACACTCGCTAGCGGTGTTCGAAGTTCATGGCTTACTGTACTAACAAATTCAGATTTCATTTGATCTACTTCAAACTCTTTTGTAATGTCTCGGTGAACAAATAAAACGCCAAAATGCTGACGGTTACGATAAACGTATTCGCTGTATACTTGAATTACACGATTTACTCCTGCAATATTTACTTGATATATGACAGTTGACTGGCGATTTTTAGACATATTAATGGTGTCAGTAATGAATGCTAGCAGCTCTTCACTATTATCTACTCGTTCACTAATTTGCTTCGTCCATTCATCCAACGGTGAGTTAAGAACAGTTTTTGAATGCTGACACCCGAAGATTTCACAAATATTTGTATTCACTTGTAAAACCTTACCTGATACATCCACAAGCTGAATGCCTTCTTTAATAGAATTGAGTACATCCTGAGACAATAAACGATCATGCTCAGACTCTTCGTAAATATTAATTTTCTCTAATGTAAGCGCTACTTGTTTACTTAAAGCAGAGAAAGTATCTAGATCGTTACTTGAAAAATCGTTAGTGTATCGGCTGTAGCACATACAAGCAATCAGTTCACCTTTGGATGAAATGACTGGTACAACAACGTCATATACATACATTTCTTTCTCATGATAAAGCTTCTCTGACTGTTGGCATAGCCGCTTAATAACAACAGGCTGATGTTCTTCTTTAAGCAGAGCTAAATGACTATCTAAGTTTGTAAGAGCTTGGTCTACGGCACTATTTGACAGTCCAATTGAAGCATGCCCTTTTTCATTTAAAAGAGCAATGAATCCATAATCTACTCTCATTACTTTTCGCATGTTTTTTACAATGCTATCTAAGACCTCTTGTTTTTTCAGAGAATTTTTCAATTCATCTATAAAATCATTTCGCGATTCTAATTCATGCTCTCGTTCTTTCATTTTATCTAATGCACTTTGCAATTCATCCTGCTGACTATGCAGCTCATCTTGTTGTGCAGTTAGCTCTTCGTTTTGAGCGAGCAATTCCTGTTCATTCGCCTGTAAGCTCCGTACCATTTTATAAAAAGCGTTGGATAGTACGCCAATTTCATCCTCACGCTTTTCATCTAGCTCATAAGATAAATCTTTACCATCAGCAATTTCACTAGCCACATAAGCAAGCTCGTTCAGGGGCTTTCCAACTCGTTTTAATAGGACCCTTGTTAATACAACGAGCACTAGTAAGCTGAACCCTAACAGACCAATAAAGAACCATTGGCTTTGATTCATATTCGTAGAAGCATCTGCATAAGCTACATCTATTTCATCTGAGAGTTGCTGTTGGTATGCGTTTAAGTCTTGTTGAACTTTTTCAACGCCTGCTGTGGCATCTTTGCGCTTTTGACTCTTACGTATTTCCTCTATTCCCTTCTTAACATACACATCTTTAAATGTTGGCATCGTCTCGGTGAAATAAACATTTACAAAATTATCAAGGTTGCGAATCATAGCTTGATCCTTTTCGTCAGCTAAAAGGAATAGCTCATCAATATTTTGCTGTAGAGGTTCTTTTCTACTCAATGCTTGCTCATACATGCTCTCATTATCAAATGCAATGTAGCCTCGAGCTTGAAGAAAAGCTTCATTTAAATCCTTTTTAATCGCAATAATTAGCTTTTCTTTTTTCGTTAACTCTTTACGCTGCTCGTCAAACGTTTCGGCAATATTTTGTTGAGCGTTAATAAGCACAACAGAACCGATTGCAAACATAACAAAAAACACTAGTATCAGTAAAATAAACTGGGAAGAAATACTCTTTCTTCCCACTTTTAATTTAGTTTTCATTTAAAATATCCTCAACCTTTTCCGCTAGTGCCAAAGGGCTAAATGGCTTTGACATAAAGTGCGTGGCCCCTGCTTCAATGACCCTAGACTGATCAGCAAGTTGATTTTTAGCTGACAATACGAGAATGTGTTTATACTTCTCGCTATTGATTGCTTTTAGCTTCTGAATTACTTCTAAACCGGTAAACACAGGCATCATATAATCCACAATAAGTAAATCAAAGTCTTCTTTTTGTGCATATTCAACAGCTTCTTGACCATCGTGTGCTTCTACTATTTCATGCCCTTCATCTTCCAACGTATCTACAATTAGCATACGAAGCACCGCTTCATCTTCAGCAAGTAAAATTTTCGCCATTATTCTCCTCCTCAATGCTGGTTTTTAAAAGTATCTTGTAAAATATAATAAGACGATTTTAACCTCTCGTGATAAGTTGGCTCCTGCCACGTTTCCCATGTATAGTGATAAAAGCTTTCAGATGGCAAACGGTTCTCTTTCATAACTGGAATTGTATCCGTTATTGCTTTTGTTTTGTGATTGACTGCTACAACAGCCAGATCAATTCCATCCAAAGTTACACTTTCTGATAGCTCACCTTTTTTCCATACGTCTCCCATTGCTTCTTTAGAACTCGGATCTTTCATGTTTAATAACGCCCATGGAATACGAATCTCAAAGACACCTGTTTTTTGATTCAAATAATAGTCTGCTAAGCTATCGAAATCCTTGTCTTTGGGATCTGTGGTACCAAACTTAAGCTTTCCAGCTTCGTATGATTCAAACGGAATAGTTTCTTTCTGTCCGCTTTCATTTTTAATTTTAAGCTCTTTATTAAGCGTTAATCGAATTGGATGGAACACCCCGTTATCTTTTTGATTCGCATACGGTACAGTTGGAATCATCTGCAGCTTATGTGCATAAGAAAAATAAAACGTATCATAGTAGCTATCAATCCAAAGATGACTGTTTTCTTTTCCATTAAGTTCAGCGACAAAATCAATGCCTTGTGTTTTTAAGCCTGGTAGCTGCTTTATGTTCGACTGACCTTGATCTTTAATTGTGTTGAAAAGCACATATAAACTTTCATCTTTAAGATTGTCTGACTTCCCTTTTACGTATAAATATCCTTCATCACTCGTTACTTGGAAGTTCTTTAATGAAGAAGAGGAACTGCTTTCTGTTGTTGCTTTCTTCCAATCATCCTCTTTTCCGTCAATAATTACTTTTTGCTCTCGTCCCGGTTCAAAGCTTAGTAAACCAAAATGCTGTTCATTAGTTTGCATATTATTCCAAAACGGTCTGCGGTCAGGATTGTCATAGTCCATTGTATTCCACGTTCGCTTAAACCACTCATCTTGCCATGTGAAAACAAGTCCTCCAGCCATTTTTTCTTCGACGATGTCTTCAAACAAGTGCGTTAGCATTTCTCCTTGTTCTTGTTCTGAATGAAATCCTTGATTCCATCCGTATCGATTGCGGTGTGTTAAACCTCGGGAAGCTGGAATACCAAACTCAGCAACAAGGAGCGGCATGTCGTGAACTTCTTTCATATGCTGCAAGTAACCAGCGTAATTATTTTTTTGGCCACGGTGATCTACATAACTCACATAGCGAGATTCATAGTTTAAAAAATCCGGGTAGTAAGGATAAATATGATACGAAGCAAACAGCCCTGGTTCAAACTCATCCGTTGCATGAATTAGATTTGGATTAACTGTTACTTTATCTTCGTCTACTGAAGGTTCAGATGGATGCGTCAATAAATCCGTCGTCACCCAGTTTGTAAAGCTCATAGGCCTTTGCCATTTGTAATTTCCCTGTTCATAATCAATGGTTTGTTCCATCATTTCAGCGAGCCATACCTCAAACGGCTGTGCTCCTTGTGTATAAATATACTTACCTTTAAAATCCTTCATTCCTTGATGCTTCTCATTAGTTGATAATGCAACGTCTGGGTCCCACTCCACTCCAATCATCCATCCAAGTACATATGGCGAAACATCTGCTTTATACGTCCCGCTTGCATGCCCTGCACGCTTTGGTAGTGTTGCGTTACCGTGAACTAAATCAACTACGCGCTTAATTTCATCTACAAACTCAGATGTATTTTCTTTTGAAAAAGCGTCTTGCGACTCATAAAATACTTCTTCATTAATCCACACACCATGGAAAATGTAAAGAGGCTCTTTTGCTTGCTGATTGTATTCAGCTAGAGCTTCATAAAAACCTGGAGGATGAATCGTATATACCCGAATAGCGTTGGCATTCATTTTACCTATTTGCTTAAACCATCTCATGTACTCTGCCTTTGTAATAGCCGTCTCTCCAGGAAAATGTCCAGGTTTCGCAATCCCCATATTAACACCTTTTACTAGAATGTCTTGCCACTTTCCGTCTTTATAAACCTGCAGATAATCGTCTCCTGCTTTTCCAGTAGATTGATAGTCCTTGCCACTATAGACTTCAATCGGAAGCTTTTGGTCTTTCGCCTCTTTACTTTGAGTGACAACCTCTTTCATTAGCGGAATATATACATTCCAATAGAAAGCAGTCGAATCATCTCTTCGCAAAGATGTGATCCATTTTTTCCAAGTTGGATAAAAAGATGCTTGATGGAAAGCAGGTATTTCTCCTTCATCTGCGAAATCCCCTGCAAAGTAATACGTATCATATTTACTAGTCTTATGATACGTTACTGCTGGAATCGTTGTTGGAATATTGTGCTCTAAAAGTTTTTGCTTAGCTGAGCCTTTTAAGTTCAACGTATAGGTTGCTTGAATCTCCCTTTCATCTTGTGCTTGGATAACATCAAACCAATACTGATATGCTGCTTCATCATTCAGCCCAAGTTCCTTCTGACCGCTCTTGGTGTACTGAAACCAAACTGGATTATCTTTTAATTCTTTTTCGGTAATTACAATTAGTTCATTTTGTTCATTTACAAATAATAACCCTTTACCTTTGAGAGCCCATCCTTCTCCAAACTGCTCTCGATACGCTACTTTAGCCCAATTTGGAACTTCACTACTGCTAAAATCTTCAAAATAACGACCAATCCATCCTGTCCAAGTGACATTATAGAGATCGTAAAGCTCTGCTCGTACCTCTTTGGGAGTTGGACTTGCAAACGTATTAAATTCTCCAACAAGAGTTGAATGGTGATCATATAAAGACGTGCGGATAAAGGCAATATCTTCTGATGTTACTCCCCCATACAACAGCTTAGAGCGATTGCCTTCTTGCACACCGTCCTTCAAATCCTCTTCATATACTCCGTATCCATCTGCTAAATAAATCATGTCATAGTCATTGTTCTTTGGTAACGAGCGAATTGTATACTTACCGTTATCCTCTGGAACAAATCCTACATAGTCTTTCTTGGGGTCATAGGCTTTCCCGCCTTTAACTAACTTAGACTGTTTTAACATCCACACAAGCCCTTGATGCTCCCGATACTCTGAATTTGGTACTGTTTTATCAATAATTAATACACTAAAGTCCGTTTTTCCTTTTAAAGCCCATACAATAAATGGAGATACAGCTAGCAATATAATAACCGTAATCCCTGCTGTCCAAAGCCATTTTCTCATTGCGACACACCCTTTCTTTGCATGTCACCCCAGCCTGTTTTCTTACGTAAAACATCAATGAGCCCGTGACAGCGCCAAATTACTGTTAACGGTCGATACCAAAATGATTCTGTAAGCGAGAAGAAAAATAAAACAGCAATATCTCGTACTTTTGGAAATTTTTTGAGACTCCACTCTTCTAGCAATACTGCTGCCATTGAATAGAGCGAACCATAAATAACCATAATCATAAACAGTAAATAAGCAAATTCTAGATATACTCCGCCTACAATAAGAGAAACTAAAATAAATAAGTAACCTGCTAATTCCACAACTGGGCCAATTAACTCAATAAAAAAGAAATAGGGCATCGATACCATTCCAATACTTCCGTACTTTGGGTTAAACATCATTTTCTTATGTTTCCAAAGACTATCAAACAAGCCCCGATGCCAACGGTTACGCTGACGACTTAAATATTTTATTTCATCTGGTGCTTCCGTCCAACAAACAGGATCGGCGATATACACAATCTGCTTTTTTTCTTTCTTATCTTTTAAGAGGCGATGAAGGCGAACGATAAGCTCCATATCTTCACCAACTGTTTTTGAATATCCACCAGCTTCAATGACCCAGCGTTTTGAAAATACGCCGAATGCTCCTGAAACAATTAGCAATAAGTTATGTCGACTCAATCCAATTCTCCCCATTAAAAATGCCCGTAAATATTCGATGACCTGCATTACAACAAGTGGCTCTCTTGCTAAACCTACAGATACAACGGCTCCATTTTCAATTCGACAACCGTTGGCAATCCGAACGCTCCCTCCAGAAACAATTACGTCGCCATTTGAATCAATAATTGGTTTCATTACTTTTAAAAATGCATCGCGTTCTAGTACCGAATCTCCATCAATTGAACAAAAATAAGGATAATGTGAGATGTTAATCCCCGCATTTAAAGCGTCCGATTTCCCTCCATTTTCTTTGTCAATTACATATAAATATTCGTAGATCTCTGATTGATAAAGTGCTTTTATTTGCTTTGTTTGTAACTGCTGTCGTATAACTCGATTCACTTTTTTCAGCTGAAACTCTTCAATTAATTGCTTCATCGTACCGTCTGATGAACCGTCATTAACGACAATTATCTCGTATTCTGGATACTCGATACTAAGAAGAGAACGAACGCTGCCGATGATTCCTTTTTCCTCGTTATACGCAGGAACTAAAATAGATAGTGGTGTTGTGTAGCTAACCTTCAGTAAGTCTTCATAAGGCTGTTTATCATTCAGCTGGTACTGTCTTCTTAATTGCACAGCTGAAATTAAAAACATAACAAAATAAAAAAGGAGTACAACTGCCATATAGATCAATACAGCTGTACCAAGGAAATATAAAACATAATGCCATATGGTATTAAACACTTCGTTCACCGCCTTTTTCTAGCCATTCATTCGCCATGTCACGTGCAAAGAGATCTTGTGTTTCCGCTGAAATCACACGTAGCCGCTCATATCCATTTGGAGCCTGAGTAATAGCTTGAGCTGCATTAGACCGAACAAGAAAGCTACGGTCATTTAATAGCTTCTCTAGCAACAGCAGTGCATCTTCTTCCTGTACTTTACTTAATAACTTTGCTGCCATCATTCTCTCTTCCCATAAATCTGATTTTACATGCTTCACCAAACGCGATGTCTCTGAAACGTAGGAAAGTTGATGTAGTGCTTTTAAAGCTCTAATACGAGCTTCATCTGATGTAGAATAAAGCTGGCTTTCTAAAAGCGAAAGTTGCTCAATTTTCCTATTAATCCCAATCACATCTATTATTGCAAGCTGTACAGCTTCCTTGTGTTCTTTAAATCGAACAACGAACCGTTCAAATTGTTCAGCACTCATCATTCCTAACAAAGATCGGTACGTAAATTCTGAGCGTTTATAACGATTACTCAATAGATATTGTTCATACTTTGGATGTTGAAAAAGCACTAGCATTCTTAATATTTGACTTTCCTCCGCTATCGTAACTCTCTTTTTATCCAATACCTTTAGAACATCATCCAGGAGTGATACCATGTGTAGCTCTTCAATTGCATATAAAGCATTCATTCGCACGCTCCACCTTCGATGTTTCAGCTGATTGCGATATACATTCCCAAATTCTTTTTTTGCATAGCGTCGAATAAATTCCAGCAACTCTTCGCCATTCACTACTTTTACAAGTCCTAGTAGTAGTTCTTCGACAGCTATAATCTGCACACTATTTTTTGGACTTATCCTTAAACCTTCATCCTGTAAGTACATATACTGCATAAATGACTCTTGAATACTTTCTTTATAATTCTCTACTTGCTCTCTTTTACGATTTACACGTGCTTTTTTCATAAGTAAATATACAAAGAAAACAATCAACAATATAAACAAAATCAAAAACAAATAAAACACCCACTGAATCTTGATGATTTCCATATTATTTCACTCTCTTCATTAACAGCTGCATTCTTGCTTCTAATTCCATTAACTTAAACGGCTTTGTCATATAATCATCTGCTCCTAGCTGCAAGGCTCTTTGAATATCATTTTCACTATTCCTTGATGTCAACATCACCACTGTAAATTGATCATGGCGTTTTTCTTTTCTCAATCGCTGGAGTACTTCTAATCCATCCATTTTTGGCATCATTCCGTCTAAGATAACAAAGCAATGAGTATCTTCATTTATAATAGTTGAATTCATAAACTCTAAACCGTCTTTATACGTATGAATTTGCACCTCGTAGCGATTTCCAAGATCAATTCGCCCGAGTAATTCGGTTAACATAGTACGAATGATTGGATCATCATCAATAATGGCTAAATTAAATTTCTTCAGCTTCATTTGTTGGTGATGACACGATACTACTACTTGGTTACGCCCTTTTTCCTTTGCTGTATAAAGTGCGCGGTCAGCTTGATTTAATATGTTTTCCAGAGTACTTTCACTACTCACTTCAACTATCCCAGCTGAAAATGTGACAAAGAAAGTCTGATTATTAATATGGAAAGATTCTTTTCCAAAGCTACTTAAAATACGATTCAATGTTGTTTGTGCTTCTTCAGCATTCGTCCTTGGAAGGTGTAATACAAATTCTTCACCCCCATAGCGAAACAGCTGGTCTGTTGTTCGAATATTTGACTTTACATGCTTCACAAATCTCTGTAGGACTTCATCTCCCATTAAATGACCATATGTATCGTTTACTTTTTTAAAATGGTCTAAGTCAATCATAGCGATGCAATAAGCTTCTTTATTACGAATGTAATTTGTTTGTTGCTGCTTATACACTTCGGTTAAATACTTGCGGTTATAAGCACCTGTTAATTCATCTACCAATAAATACTCAGTAAACAGCTTACGGCGTTCTAAGTGACGCTCAATCTTTACTAGACACTCTTCCATATCAAGAGGCTTCGCTAAGAAATCATCTGCTCCCATTTGAAATGCTTTAATCCTTGTTTCTCTACTGTTATCTGCACTAATCATAATTGTCGGAATGAAACGTTGCCTCGCCTGCTCGTTAAAATAAGAAAGTAGTTCAAATCCATCTTCTTCCTGCATGTATACATCTAAAATAAGGCAATCGGGTTTTAATTCATAAAAAGCAGTAATCGCTTTTTCTCTATTTGACGCTACAAAGACGTGCCAGCCTTGCTGTTCAAATTGCTCTTTCAAGTAAATTAAAATGGATAAATCATCATCAATTAATAAAATACTAGCTGATGTTTGAGGTGGCTTATCGTTGGCCATAATTTGCTCAACTTCTACAATCTCATCTTTATAACAAATTTTTATAATATCAATTAGCAGGCTCTGTAGTTCTTTTGTATCCCAAGTTGAATGTGGATTTTCAGATATTCCATCCAAAAGCTCTGCTGATACTTTTCCTAAATATTCAAGACCAATTGTTTGAGACGTACCAGCCAACGAATGCAAGAAACGTTTTACATCTTGGTACTGTACGGGTTGACTTTTTTCAAACCATTCCTGCAACTGCTTGCGTATATTCATTAGCAAAGCTACCTGATATTTTTCCATTTTAGACAACACCTTTTTTGTTTTTTCATTATGCTATATAAAAAACCTTAATATTAACATATAATGGTTTACTTTTTATCAGTTATAAAGACCTACCAATTTCCAAACTATTACTCTAGAAAAATATACCTCATTTTACAATTGCAAACAACCTCTTCAATCTATTAAAATATGGGCTTATGATTGACAATCACTACTTCATTTGTTAGGGTAGTTAACGTTGTTTATTTTATGATATGAACAATATATCCTAGTTATAAATGATAAAAAGAGCACCTCAGTTTTTATTCTTATGACTAATTATTTAATCTATAACCACTACGCTTTTTCCACAATTATTATTTTTCCTAAAATGTAAATTAGATGAAAGGAGATTATATCAGTGTTGAGTGCATTTACTCCATCAGAACCCAAAGATGCGGAAGAATTACAAGAAACATTAGATGAATTAGAATTTCAGTTATATCGCATGCAAGATAACTTAAAAGAAATTGCTAAAAAATATGAGGTCATTGGTGTTGATCAACCTGAAGAAAATGAACTAGTTATTGTATCGGCACAAAATGACGGAAATGAATGCAAAATTATGATTAACAATTGTCATAAAGCGTATAAAGGCGTTTGGGATTTTGCCATTCATGGGGTATATGAAGACGACCACACCATTCATATTGGTGACATTAAAGGGCCAGTTAACAAAGGGTATGGTTCTATCTGCATGAACTATTTAAAAGAAGTAGCTCTTGATCAAAATATACACACTATTAAAGGCGATATCGCAAAGCGCGATTGGGATCATGTTAATCGACTAGTTCATTTTTATGAAAAACACGACTTCCACGTTGAAATTGACTATGATAACCAATGCGGTGAAATTGAATGGACCCCTTAAAACCAAAAACACATCTGCAACAGTTCGTTAACGAAACGAATGTGCAGATGTGTTTTTTATGCATGCTGTAAATAATAGTTTAAGCTTTGTTTAACACTTTCTAACGCTGAACCTTCACATTGATCTTGCTCAATAATCCACCATTTAACATCCATACTTTCAGCTTGATTAAAAATGGCAGTTATGTCCACTCCTCCAGTTCCAAGAGGTGCAAATAGCTGCTTGTCATCTGTCGTCATGTCTTTTAAATGAATTAAACGAGCGCGATCTTGATATTTCTTCATCCATTCAACAGGATTTTCTCCTGCTTTTGTAAGCCAGTATACATCAAACTCTACGCCTACATTTGTTTCATCTAAAATTGTTTCAAGAGCTGACTTACCATTTGGTAGTTTCTTTAATTCAAAGTCATGATGGTGGTAATAAAGCTTAATACCCTCTTTTGAACAGCGACCCTCCGCGTGATTTAATACGCTGATTAGTTGTTTATAGCCATCTTCTGTTTGTCGCTCTGGCAGTAAATACGGACATACAATCGCTGTATTACCAAGCTCTTTTTCAAACGCAATAACACCTTCCAGGTTCTCTTCAAGCTGTTCTAACGAGATATGACTAGCTGCAACTTGTAAGCCTACTTGCTCTAAAAGCTCTCTTACCTCTTGTGCTGAATATCCCCCATAACCTGCAAACTCTACGCCTTCGTAGCCTAACTCCGCCACTTTTTTAATCGTACCCTTAAAGTCTTTTTCTAACTCATCTCGTAGCGTATAAAGCTGTACTGCTACTGGAATCCTTGTCATATTTTTTCTCCCCTTTGTTTTTGATTTGTTTCTAGCATACATTGAAAACGTAATCATTTCCAACAAAAAAGCTCCGATAATCGGAGCTTTTTCTTATTTTACAGCACTTCCTAACATCCCTGAGATAAAATGACGCTGAAGTGCAAGGAAGAAAATAATGATTGGAATTGTTGCAATTGTAACGCCCATCATCACTTGTCCATAGTCAATAAACGATAAGCCAATTAAGCTAGATAACGCAACAGGTAATGTTGCCATTTCATTTGATGTGGTCGCAACAAGAGGCCACATGAAATTGTTCCATTGCGTCATAAACAGGAAGATTGCAGCTGCTGCCATTGCTGGTTTCATAGAAGGCAGCACAATCGTTAAGAAAATCCTAAACTCTCCAGCTCCATCGAGTCGCGCAGCCTCAATTAACTCCGTTGGAAAAGCTAAAAAGTTTTGTCTTAGTAAGAAGATAGCAAATGGATAGCAAAGCTGCGGTGCGATTAACGCGAAATACGTATCCAATAAGTTGAAATTAGACATCATTTGAAACAGCGGTATTAATGTTGCTTGATATGGAATCATCATTGATAGTAAAAACGTTGTAAAAATAAGGTTTCTTCCTTTGAATTCAAACTTAGATAATGCATAAGCCGCTGTCGAACAAACCATTAGCGCTACAATGACATATACAATGGATACAAACATTGAATTAAAGAACACGCGTCCTAAGTCAATAGAGGCATTTAAATTTTGAAAGTTCGTCATAAACTGATCGCCAGGTATTAACGTTGGCGGGTTGGTAAACATCTTACCCGATTCGTTTGTAGCACCGATAAACATCCAATAAAATGGAAATATAGAAATGACGGTAAAAATACCTAATAAAAGGTACAAACCAATTTTTCTCAGCAATCCACTTTTTCTTTTTTTATTCGCATTTAACTTTGTATTAACAGTTGTCGTCTGTACTCTCTCTACTACACTCATTATTTATCACCCGTAAATTTAAATTGGAAGAATGTTAATACACCCACTAGTAATACAACAACATATGCAACTGCTGATGCATAACCAAAATCAAAATATTCGAAGCCATTTTGATAAATGTATAAACCAAGCGTCATCGTTGAGTCGGCTGGACCACCTTTAGTTAAGTTAAAAGGCTCATCGAATAATTGTAGCGTTCCAATCGTTGATAAAATGGTTGCAAATAAGATAACTGGTTTAAGCTGTGGAACCGTCACATGGAAAAACTTTTGAAAGCGATTAGCTCCGTCTAAATCGGCAGCTTCATAAACTTCGTGAGACAAGCTTTGTAATGCAGCTAAGAAAATAACCATATTGTAGCCTGTCCAGCGCCAAGTCATGGCCACGATAATTGAAACTTTCGCCCAGAAAGGATCTCCTAGCCATTGTATTGGATCTATACCGATAAACCCAAGTAACGTGTTCATGATTCCTTCATCTTGAAGAATGATGGAGAATAAGATTGAATATGCAACTAAAGACGTCACCGCTGGTAAGAAGAAGGATACGCGGAAAAGTCCTCTTAGCTTCAGGAGCTGGCTGTTTAACGCATTTGCTAATATTAATGCAAGTAGAATCATTACTGGAACTTGAACAATTAAAATGATTCCCGTATTACCAAGCGCTGTCCAGAAAATATCATCTCCAAGTAGGCGCGTGTAGTTTGAAAGACCTGTAAAGGTATATTCACCTGCATCCATTGTTTGAAAGCTTAACAGAAATGAAGAAAAGATTGGATAAATCGTAAATAATGCAAACAAGATCAAGGCAGGTGCAATAAAGACATATGGCAATGATTTATTTGTTTTCATGATGACCTCCGTTTTACACCGCAAGCATGAGACTTTGAGTTGAATCCCCCGCTTCAAAAAAGCAGGGGATCTGGCCAATTCAATGCTTGCTTAACGTTCTATTTTTTTAGTAAATGCTTACTTAATGCGATTTTCCAAACGCTTTTCAGCTGCTTCTAATGTCTTTTTAATGTCTTTGCCATTCGTTACTTCTGATACAGCTTTTACAGCTTCATCATTCGCAAGCGAATAGTTCCCAGTAAAGTTAACTGGTTTAATATCCTGCATTTCATCTGCGAACGTTTTCCAAATCGTTTGGTTGCTGAAGTACTCATCAGGCTGTGTGAATAACTCTGAATCATATACAGTATTTAATGAAGGGAATAATCCACCTTCCATTGCTGCTTCTTGAACTGAATCTGTTGTCGAGAAGTATTCCATAAATTTGTAAGCTTCATCAGCTTTTTTACTGTTTGCTGTTACGACATAGTTACTGCCACCTAGGTTTGAAGCACGATTTCCACCTTTTTCAAATGATGGAAGTAAAAACACGCCCCATTTTCCTTTTAAATCAGGTGCTTGTTGCTCGATTGAACCGTATAACCATGCGCCTGATGGAGAAGATGCTACTTTGCCTTCAGCTAATGCACTGATTGAAGCATCCCAACCAACTGTGTTACGAACAACACCAGCATCTTTTAACTTTTTGTTAAGTTCCATTGCTTGTTGAGACTCTTTAGATGTTAAATTAAGTTCACCTTTATCATCAAAATAGAAGGTACCTTGTTGTGTTAATGCAATACGGAATAATCCGTCATCATTGTTTAAATCAAGACCTAGTAAATCAACGCCGACTTTTTCTTTAATTTTTTTACCAGCAGCAATGTAATCATCCCACGTTTCGATTGTAGCTGGATCTACGCCAGCTTGCTCAAAGAAGTCTGTTCGATAGAAGACACCTGTTGGACCAGCGTCAAATGGGAAGCCATACATGTCACCATCTTTGGAAAGCAGCTGCTTTTTAAATTCAGGGAATTTATCACCGTGCTCATCAAAGCCTTTTTCCGATAGGTTTAAGAATGCTTTTGGAAATGAATTAACGTATCCTTGGAAGCGATCATCTTCCACTAATACGATATCTGGAAGACCTTTACCTCCTGCTTGTAAACCTGTTGTTAGTTTTGAGTAAACGTCTTCACGCCCCATATCTACAACTTTTAATTTAAAGTCTGGATTTTCTTTTTGGTATTCTTCAGCTGCCTTTTCTAAAACAGGAACGTTAATGTTCCATGCCCAAGCAACTACTTCTTTTCCATTACTACCGCTTCCACTTGCTTCGTCTGCTGATTTTCCTCCACATCCCGCTAAGATCAGCGTGAAAATAAGTGTAAAGCTGATAAGACCAAACCAACGCTTCATCATAATCCCCCTCTGAATAAACTCATTTTCTTTTTCTTACAAAATTTGAGTTTGATGTAAACGTTACATAATTCTTTTTTGCCTTTTTGCAAGCTTTATGTAAGCGGATACAATTAACTTAGTTAAATTATATGAAGGATTGACCATTTACTCAATGGTAAAAATAAAAGGCAAAAATGATACATTTTTGCCTTTTGTTTAAATTTATACAGTAAGGAAGGCTTTGCTAAAAGAAGGATAACGTTTGCTAGTAAAGAGAAGAGTTTAGAATAAGTTAACCATTTGTTAACTAAAACCCCTCCGTATAAGTAATTTGAAAATTCAATCACTTGTTGGAATTTAGGTATTTAGCACTCTTTCCTTTATAAAGTTGTAAACAATTGTATTTCACGCTACAAAAATGTAGTTTGCTAGCTGGTGAAAAAGGAAAACAGTTTTTTTTGCTATTGCAAAGAGACTTTTTTGCTAAGGTGACCTTTTAGCAGCAATAATTTATTTAAAGGCACTAACGATTCTCTCTACTTGGCATGCTTTTAATGACCACATTACTTGTTTCTTATAATTTTAACCCCCCTCTTTACTTGGCGTAATTTCCATTATAGCTTGCTTCCTTTCAGCAGCCTCCTCGTAAACTGCAGGGCTTTTTCACAGGAGAAACTTTTGATAAAAACATTTCTTGCCTCTAGTAACTTATATATAACAGTTTGGTGCTTGTAAAATCGGGTAATAAAAAAGCATGGGAAGAGTCCCATGCTTTTTGTTAGTTAAGTACCGTTATTTTTACTGTGCGGCGTCCCCATGACATCGCTGCAGATTGGCTTGGTACGAATACGTCAATTTTATAACCTTTAATTGCGCCACCTGTATCACCAGCAACCGCGACTCCGTATCCTTCTACATACACTTTAGAACCTAAAGGAATGACTGATGGATCAACTGCAATTACTTTTAAGTGAGGGTTAGCTTTTAAATCAATGCCTGTTGCTGTTTTACCACTACAGCCTGCGCAGCTTGCCGTATATGCTGTTGATTGAACATACATCTCTTTGCCACTTACTTTTTCTGGTTTAGACTCAGAAGCAGGCTTAGATGCTGGCTTTGCAGCTGGTTTTGATTCTGTTTTAGCAACTGGTTTTGTGCTTTCAACCTTCTTTTCTTGCTTTACTTCAGCTTTAGCTGTTGCAAGCTCTGCTTGACGTTGAGTTTCTTCTTTTTCAGCTTTAACTGCTTCTTCTTTCTCTTTAGCTACTTTTTCAGCTTGCTCTTTTGCCGCTTGTTGCTCTGCAGAAATTTTATCTTGAATTGTTGCTAACTGTGACTGCAGGCTTGCTTTTTCAGATGAAGCTGATTCAATATCATTTACAACTGCGCTGTACTTCTCTTGCATTTTTGTTAGAGCAGCTGTTTGTTTTGAGATATTTGATTCTAATTCAGCTTTTTTTGCTTTTAAATTAGCTTCTTCATTTTCTAGTACTTTTTCTTGCTTATCAATTTCTTTTTTATCTTTTTCAATCTGATCTAAGTCTTGTTGATGCTGCTTTAAAATATCATTGTCTGCTGATAGAAGCGTTGTTGCTGCACCCATGCGCGCAACTAAGTCACCAAAGCTTTCAGCGTTCATTACCATTTCAAGCATAGCATTCGATTTATCATCATGTTGCAATGCAACTAAACGCTCTTCAATAATGTCTTTACGACTAAGAACTTTTTCTTGAAGCTCTACAATCTCTTCTTTCTTTTTCTCGATCATGCTTTTCGCTTCTTTAATTTTCTTTTCAGTTGAAGCTAATTCTTTCTCATTATCAGAAATAACTTTATGTAAAGAATCTAATTCGCTTTGTAATGCTTTTACGTCCGTATCGATTGACTGTTTCTCTTTTTCTTTTTGTTGAACAGTCTTTTCGCTTTCTTTAAGCTGTTGTTCAGTACTTTGGAGCGCTTCTTCATTCGATTGGGCGTGAGTCTCTGTTATGCCTGCCGTGAAGAACATTCCCGTGACTGCTACAAGAGTCATACGCTTTAAAATTTTCATAAAGTAATAGTCCCCTTTCCTCATAGACATAGTTATACCATAAAAAAGAGGCGAGTTATGTTACAATACCGTTAAAAGTTTCCCATTTTCTGTATATAAGTATAACTTTTTATTCATACATTTACGTGAACCCCTGCTGTATAAAGGTTTTTTTAACTTCTCATCTTTTAAATGACTGTAAAAAAATGTCCAATATACAATGAAGAATTTTGTCAAAAAGTCGTTATGTTACAGAAATATTACATTGTTACAACGAAAAATGGGGTGTTTGTGAACTAATTCACGTAATTATTTTACATTTACTTACTTTTATAGGGTTTTATTTACTTTTTTCTTGGGTGTTATAGTAAAAACATCACATGTCTCTTACTTTCTCACAATAGTAAAGCCTCTTGCCTAGTAAACTAGACAAGAGGCTTTATGTTTTTATTATTCCTTTGTAACAAGTTTTAATGGTGCAGAGATTTTTTCTTCAACTTTTTTACCTTGTAACACATCTTTTGCTGCTTTTACAGCAAGTTCTCCAATAAGTTCTGGTTGCTGAGCAACAGTCGCAGTTAATGCACCTGACTCAACAGCTTTAAGAGCGTCCTCGTTGCCATCAAAACCTATGACTGCAATGTCTTTTCCTGAACTAGTAATTGCTTCAATAGCTCCTAGCGCCATTTCATCATTATGGGCAAATACCGCTTGAATATCAGGGTTTCCTTGCAGGACATTTTCCATCACGGTTAACCCTTTTGTACGATCAAAATCAGCAGATTGTTTAGCTACAACGTCTAATTGCTCATCTGCGATATTATGAAATCCGCTTCCTCGCTCACGCGTTGCTGAAGCTCCAGGTACTCCTTCTAATTCTGCAACTTTTGCATTTTTTCCTAATGTTTTCACCACATACTCTGCAGCCATTTGGCCACCTTTTACGTTATCAGATGCTACCAACGCTTCTACTTTTCCTTTTTCAGATGAACGGTCAAGCGTCACAACCGGTACTCCGATACCATTTGCTGACTGAACTGCTGTGGAGATAGCAGAAGAATCCGTAGGGTTAATAAGCAGCGCGTTAACTCCTTGCTGCAATAAATCTTCTACGTCATTGATTTGTTTGGCAGAGTCGTTTTGTGCATCAACTACAATTACTTCAATACCTTGTTTTTTTGCTTCTTTTACGACACCATTCTTTAATGACACAAAAAATGGGTTATTTAAAGTAGAAACCGATAATCCAATTTTCATATCTTTGATATCTCCACTTTGAGAAGGCTTTGCCCAAGTTGGTGGTTCTAAGGAACATGCCCCTAGTAACAAAACGGACAAAGACATAATAAGTAATAATACTTTTTTCACGTTGATCCCTCCTACGCTGCTTTTTTACGGTCAATTAGTACCGCAATTAAGATAACAATCCCTTTCACAACCATCTGATAGAACGAAGAAACGCCGAGTAAATTTAAGCCGTTATTTAATGTTCCAATGATAAGTGCACCAATCAACGTTCCAACAATTCGTCCTTTACCACCTGTTAAGCTTGTACCACCTAAAACAACTGCTGCGATGGCATCTAATTCATAAGAAGTACCAGCAGTTGGCTGAGCAGAATTTAGACGTGATGTTAAGATTGCTCCGGCTAATGCAGCTAATAATCCAGCTAATGAATAAATCATAATTTTAACGCGCGGTACTTTAATTCCCGAAATAAACGCAGCTTTTTCATTACCGCCAATTGCATACGTGCGACGTCCAAACGGTGTTTTGTGTAAAATAACCCATAATACAATAAATGCAAGCATCATCGTGATAGCTGGTACTGGAATGCCTAAGAAATAACCACGACCGAATAGTTGGAAATAATAATTGTCTCCAAGTCCAGTGATGGGATTACCGTCTGTGTAAACGAGCGTTAAGCCTCTAAAAATAGTCATTGTAGCAAGTGTTGCAATAAAAGGTGCCATTTTCCCTTTTGTAATTAACAAGCCGTTTACTGCGCCCATTGCAGCTCCTAATAAACACCCAATTAAAATCGCTAAGATTGGATCAATTCCTGAGACTATCATCCCAGCCATTAACGCACTGGATAGAGCTAAAATTGAACCGACTGATAAATCAATTCCTCCTGTTAAAATAACAAATGTCATTCCAAATGCAATCAATGCATTAATCGCTACTTGGCGAAGCAAGTTTAAAATATTAAGCGGTTCCAAAAAACTAGGATTTAATACCGATACAATGACTACTAAAATAAAGAGTCCAAGTAGTGGTCCTAGCTTTTGCATCATGTTAGACATATAATTTCCTTTGCTTGACTGTAAATCGTTAGGCGTATTCATATTACTGACCTCCTGTTGCATATGTCATAATTTTTTCTTGCGTTGCTTCTTCTTTTAATAATTCTCCCGCTAGCTTTCCTTCATGAATTACTAAAACGCGATCACTCATACCTAATACTTCTGGAAGTTCTGAAGAGACCATGATAATTGCCACTCCACGTTCTGTTAACTCGTTCATAAGCTGATAAATTTCACGCTTGGCTCCAACATCTACTCCGCGAGTTGGTTCATCTAAAATTAATATCTTCGGTCCGATACCAATCCATTTCGCTATAACTACCTTTTGTTGGTTTCCTCCTGATAAGCTACCCGCACTAATGTCGGCTGACTGCGTTTTAATCGTTAAACGCTTAATAAGCAACTCGACAAACTCTCGCTCACTTTTTTCAGCAATCATTCCTTTTGTTGAAAAACTTTTTAGGTTTGGAAGCGCAATGTTTTCTCGAATTGAAAAATCCAATACAAGCCCTTCGTCTTTTCGATCTTCTGTAATAAAACCGATTCCATGCTTTACTGCTTCGTCTGGTGTTTTAATTTTGACAGGCTGGTTGTTTACCAAAACTTCTCCTGAATCAATAGGATCAAGACCAAAAATAGCACGCATAATTTCAGTGCGTCCAGCTCCCATAAGACCAGCTACTCCAACAACTTCTCCTGATTTTACAGAAAACGAAATATCATGAAAGGCATGTTTTCTTGTTAAGTTTTTTAGCTCCAATACCGTTTCTCCAATTTTAGTTTGCCTGCTTGGGAATCGATCGGTCAGTGAGCGCCCTACCATTTTACGCACAACGTCATCAAAGTTTGTTTCGGGGATCGGTGTTGTGTCTACTGTTTTTCCATCGCGCATAACAGTAATACGATCACAGATGGTAAAAATCTCTTCCATTCGATGTGAAATGTAAACAATGGATACACCTTGGGCTCTTAATCCATTTATTACTTCAAATAGCTTTTCAATTTCACGATCCGTTAACGCTGCTGTTGGTTCATCCATGATAATTACTTTCGCATTCGTCATTAATGCTTTGGCAATTTCAATCATTTGCTGTTCACCCACAGAGCATAAGCTTGCTTCTTGCTCTAGTGGAATGTTGACAGCTAAGCGATTAAATTGCTTTTTGGCCTGCGCTTTCATTTCTTTTGTTTTCAAAATTCCAAACGGTGAGTAAAGTTCTTTTCCAATAAATAAATTTTCAAGAACCGTCATATGAGGCCAAACGTTCAATTCTTGATGAATAAAGGTAACTCCTGCTTGTTCTGCTTCTTTTGGATTTGAGAAATAACGCTCTTGGCCATCAATTTCAATTCTGCCTTCATCTCGCTTATGAAGTCCGGTTAAGATATTCATTAACGTTGATTTTCCTGCACCGTTCTCTCCCATTAATGCATGAACTTCTCCAGGTAGCAGTTCAAAATCAACACCTGAAAGTACTTGGTTTGTACCAAATGCTTTATAAACATTGGACATTTTAATGTGCATACTATTCACCCCTTTTAAAAGATAACTCCTGCTTGTAAAATACAGTTTGCATAGGGCGTTACTTCTCCTGTTCGGATAACGACTTTCGCTTCCTTTGTTAACGCTTTCAGTATTTCGTGTGAAACAAACTGCTTTTCTGTGTCGTGAAAGGCTTCGTTCATATAGTTCATTGTTTCTTTGTTATTTTCCTTAATCTCATGTGCAAGAATTACTTTTTCAATAACCATGTCATCTCTTACTGTATCTACGACGTCTTTAAAACTAGGAACACCTAGCTTTAAAGACAAATCAATACGGGGTACCCCGTCTGGGATTGGTAAACCTGCATCAGCAATGACAATTATATCCGTATGGCCAAGATCTGTTAGCACTTTTGAAATATGACTATTTAAGATTCCGTGACGTTTCATCTCTATAAGTTCCCTTCAACTTGTTCTCTAGTTGGCATACCGCCTTGAGCTCCAAATTTTGTGACAGATAATGAAGCTGCTCTGTTTGCAAAACGAATGCTATCATTCAGACTTTTCTTTTCCGCTAGCGCTACAGCAAAAGCAGCATTAAATGTATCTCCTGCACCTGTTGTATCTACGGCTTCTACTTTATATGAAGGAACAAGCACTTCTTCCTTTTCGTTAAAATAACGAACGCCCGCTTTACCTTCCGTAATAAACAGCTTGTTCGCATATTTATGGAGCACTTCTTCCTTCGGTTTGTCTTTGAATAAAACCGTTGTTTCATGCTCATTTGGCGTTAAGTACGTCACTTGTTCAATAACCTCTTCTTTTAATTCTCTTGCTGGGGCTGGATTTAATAAAAGAGGCACATTAACTTCTTTACAAAGCGAAGCTACGTATTCAACTGTCTCTTCTGGAATCTCTTGCTGGATAAGTACAATGTCGGATGCTTTAACAATTTCTTTTGCCTGGTCTACATATTCTGGCGTAATAAGGTCGTTCGCTCCTTTTACAACAACAATACTGTTATCACCTTCAGCTAGAATAATATGGGCAGTTCCACTTTCCATATATGTAACCGGTTTCACATAATCTATGTTAACGCCATTCTCTTTAAAATTATTTAAAATGGCTTTTCCATAATGATCATCACCTACTCGGCCAATCATGTATACCTCTGCTCCAAGCCTTGCTGCTGCTACCGCTTGGTTTGCACCTTTTCCTCCCGGAACCGTTTTAAACGATTCTCCAAGCACTGTTTCTCCAGCGCCTGGACGTTTACTTGAAGTAACTACTAAATCCATTGATGAGCTACCAATAACCGAAATTTTCACCATCTTAATCAACCTTTCTTGTTGTATTTCTTTCAATAAACGTAACCGGTAATTCAATATGTTTATCCTGAACAATTTCTTTTTTGATATATTTTAATAACAATTTTGCTGCTTCTTTTCCCATTTCATAAGCGGGCTGCCTAATTGTTGAAAGTGCTGGAAATAACAGTTCACTTTGAGGAATATCATCAAATCCAATAATTTGTAACTCATCTGGAATTATCTTTCCTAGCCGCAAAGCTTCATGTAAAATAGCTGCTGCTACAATATCATTGCTGGCAATTACTCCATCTGTATTGGCATGCTTTTCAAACAGTTCTTTTGCCCATTTCTTCGCTTCATGAAACGAAAATGAAGTCGTATTCATCACTTGAAAATCGACGTTTGCTGCGCTTAACGTTTCAAGTGCACCTTGAAAACGCTCTTGAGCTGGCTTTACGTTTGGAGGACCTTTTAAAAGAGTAATTTGTTTGCTTCCTCTTTTTATAATTTCTTGTGCAGCAATTTTCCCACCTTCTCTTCCATCCGCATATACTGATGGATATTGAGGCGATGTACGGTCTAAAAAGACAACCGGAAAGCCTAAACCTTCATACGTTTCATCATCAGATATCGTTCTGGCTGTAATCATACCAACAACGTGATTTTGAGTAAACGTATGTAAATAAGCCGCTTCTTTTTTTAGATTTTCATCACTATTTCCAAATAAAAGACGAAATCCTTGGCTATGCACTTCATCTTCAATACCGCGCGCAAGCTGTGGAAAGAATGGGTTCGTAATATCTGGAAGCAACAATCCAATCAAGCGTGACTCACGCTTATATAGAGATCGTGCTACTTCATTTGGACTATAGTTTAGTAATGTAATTGTTTGCATGACTTTTTCTCTCGTATCTTCGCGTACATAGCCTGTGCTATTAAGCACGCGAGAAACCGTCGCAACAGATACACCAGCATGCTTCGCTACGTCTCGAATTGTTACCATACGAATGCCCCCCCCTTTATATGTAACCGTTTACATTAATAATATATCATGAAATTGCTTTGATGACAACACAAATATTTTCACCTATTTTCTTTTTCAAAAAAAACGTACATATATAATAGAAGAAACTCGTTTAAATACCTGTAAATATTGAGCAAGTAATGTTAAGAATCACATGATGTTTATTGGTATAGTAACAATAAGGTAGGTGAAACAAATTGACGTATGAACAGTGTGTCTTAAACACCATTGATTATATTGAAGATCATTTGCATGAATCAATTACTTTAGAGCAGTTAGCTGAAGTAGCGTGTTTTTCTCCATTTCATTACCACCGAGTCTTTCAAACGCTAGTTGGTGAATCCGTCATGGAATACGTGCGAAAGCGAAAGTTAACGGCTGCAGCTCAACGATTATTTTACACAAATGATAAAGTAATCGATATTGCATTTGACCTTGGCTTTCAATACACCGAATCTTTTAATCGATCTTTTAAAAAGGTATATGGACTATCGCCAAAAGAATATCGCAGTGCCAATACGCTGTGTGGACCCCTGCGTGGAAAAGCCTACCTACAAAAACCAGTAACAGGAGGAAACAAAGTGAAACCTATGTTAATCACAAAAGATGCTTTTCACATTATAGGATATGAATTACGAACAAAAAACGTCGACGGTCAAAACAACAAAGATATTCCTGCGTTTTGGACTCATTATCTCAAAAATCAGCTTAGTACTAAGATACCCAAGCCATTATATAAAAACAAAGAGCTAGGAATCTGCACAGACTTTACCCCTTCTACGGGTGAATTTACGTATATAATTGGAATGGAAGTGCAAGAAGATACTGCTGCACCTGAAGGCTTAACATATCGTAGCTTTCCTAAAATAGACTATGCCGTTTTCACGACGCCTAAGTCCAGTGAAGACGACTTTACGTTCTCCATTCAATCTACATGGAACTATGTTTTCACAGAGTGGTTTCCACAATCAGGATACGAACATTACGGTTCAATGGAGTTTGAGCTGTATGATGAAAGATGCTTTGGAAAAACAGATAAACAAATTGATTTGTACATTCCGATTCAAAAGAAGCTTAGTAAAGCTTAATTATATAGTAACTATATAATAGAAGAAACTCGTTAACTATATCGAAAGTATCTGTTATATGCTTTGTATACAATAAGACAACATGAACAATAAAAGAGCGTCGCTTTGGAACAAGCGACGCTCTTTATGAGTCGTTCTTTATTAAAAGTCAAAGTTATCTGGGTCTGGACCAACGCGGTGGTTTTTATTTAGTGCATCGATTTTAGCCATATCGTCTTGAGAAAGTTCAAAGTCAAAGATTGATGCATTTTCAACGATGCGGTGCTCTTTAACAGACTTTGGAATTGTTACAATTTCACTTTGTAAATCCCAGCGTAAAATAACTTGTGCTGTTGATTTACCATGCTTATCTGCAATCTCTTTCAGTACCGCGTTATCTAATAATTCACCTTGAGCTAATGGAGACCATGCTTCAATTTGAATGTCATTCTTTTTACAGAAGTCTCGAAGCTCTACTTGAGTTAATAATGGATGAAGCTCTACTTGGTTAACCATTGGTTTTACTTCAGCGTCTTTCATTAAATCTTCTAAGTGATGAATTTGGAAATTCGATACACCAATTGCTTTTACTTTGCCATCTTTATATAGCTTTTCCAGCGCTCTCCAAGTGTCTTTGTATTTTCCTTCTACCGGCCAGTGAATTAAATATAAATCCAAGTAATCAAGACCTAGTTTATTTAAGCTTGTTTCAAACGCTTCTAACGTTGACTCATAGCCTTGGTCTGCATTCCATACTTTTGTTGTAATGAAAAGATCTTCACGTGGTACACCTGCTTCTTTAATTGCTTGTCCTACGCCTTCTTCATTTTCATAAATTTTGGCTGTATCAATACTTTTGTAACCTGCGTTAATTGCCCATTTCACTGAGTCAACTACCTGCTGTCCATCTTCTACTTTAAATACACCTAGACCAAACCATGGCATTTCAACGCCATTTGCTAACTTTGTTGTTGATTGTAAATTGTTCATTAGAATTCATCCCCTCTATAACTGTATATTTGAATCACAACTTGTGAGTCATTGTGTGAGAAATTGCATCGGCACATTTTTTGACAAGCTTAGCATGATGTTCATCTTTATCTTGAGAAACCCGACCCGAAGGTCCTGAAAGTGCTACAGCAGCAACGACTTGCCCATTTTTTCTTACAGGTGCTGCAATACACCTTAATCCAATTTCCCCCTCTTCATTATCAACCGCATAGCCTTGCTCACGAATTTTATGCAGCTCCGCTTCCAAAGCTGTACGAGATGTAAGAGTATGAGAAGTAAAAATTTCAAACGCCAGTTGTTCAATGATTTGATTTTGCACTTCTTCTGACTGATAGGCAAGAATACACTTTCCAATGCCGTTTGCATGAATTGCTTTTTTATTCCCTACTTCTGAATGTGTACGCGTGCTATAGTATTCGCCGCTCACAACTTGAGTTGTCACCATTTTGTTATCAGAAATAACTCCCGCATAAATAGTTTCGTTTGTTTGTTGATTCAGCTTCTCCATTGGTGGAACAGAAAACCAGTTTAAATCGTAGCTGTTCCCACCAGATAGCTGAGATAATAGCACAGCAGAAACGCGATAGCGGTGATCGGCTGTTCTTTCAATGAACTCATTTTGTTCAAGCGTACTCACTAAGCGATACATTGTGCTTTTATTATATTGAAGCACATTCATCATTTCAGAAATTGTCATATTCGGCTCTTTTATTAATAAAGAGAAGATATCTAATCCTTTTTTTAATGTACCCACTTCAGACATTTTAAGCTCCTCCTTTAGCCGAATAATAATTTTATTATAATTACGGTATAATTTTTTATCAAATAAAGAAACTCACTTCACTAAAATTCCCTATAAAAGAGAATATCAAACCCTTCTACAATTGGTATTCCACGATTTTTACTAATTAAACAAGAAAGCGCTTGAATATTTTTACAGAAATTAGTATTATGTATCTTGTAATACAAAATAGTAACATTTTTTAACCCACTATCTTATATTACAAGGTAGTTAAGGAGGAACGGTTTGTGTCTTCAACTCAGATGTTAAAAGGAATTTTAGAAGGCTGTTTATTAGCAGTCATTTCAAAAGGGGAAACATATGGATATGAAATGATTGAAAAATTGGAAGCCCACGGTTTTCATATGGTAAGTGAAGGCAGCATTTACCCACTCCTTCTCCGTATGCAAAAAGAACAGCTTATCACAAGCATTATGAAAGCTTCGCCTAATGGTCCAAAACGAAAGTATTATACGTTAACACCGAAAGGACAACAAGAGCTAAAGGACTTTCAAGAACGTTGGAATTTGTTATCACACAGCGTTAATCAGTTAATGAACAACAAAAAATAGAAAGGGGAATGAATATGACGTTATCAAAAGAAAGCACGGATTTTTTACAAAATTTACGCCTTTATTTGTTTTCAAGCGGAAAAAACGAAAGGGAAACAGAAGATATTATTCTTGAGTTATCTCATCATTTATCAGATGCAGAACAAGACGGGAAAAGTGTTCACCACATTATCGGTCAATCCCCAAAAGCATACATGGAAAGCTTATCAAGTGAAATGAAGCCTGACTTAATGGGATGGTTGAAGTACTTGCCAATGATTATTTTAGGCGTATTTGCTTACAGCTTGCTTGGCGATGCCATTCATGGTGATATTGCATATTCTGCCTACACGCTTATTGGCATGCCTATTTTCATCATGGTTATGGTGCTTATTTTGCTAAGTCTCTTTCGTGTTGTGGCAGCTAGACAATTGTCAGGATTAGCTTTGCTCACTCTGTTTATCCCTTACAGTGTCTTATCGATTGGTGGGTTTATTGCGCTTGTATTTCTAGAGAGAAAGGCAGAAATAAAACTTTTTGTTGTTTCTGGTGGCTTGTACTCACTGAGTGGCTTGGTAAGTGCACTAGCAGCAATCACATTCTTAGTAGCCGTATCAGTTTGGTCCAAAACATGGGTGAGCATTTTAATTCCTATTTTGCTTTATTTACCTGAAGTTATTATAGATTTTCTTTCAATATCAGAGTCTACTGGGTTAGTAGTAAGTTCACTAATTTCATACGCCGCAATTAGTGTTTATATGCTCATTGTCATAAAGAAAACCCAAAAACAATCAGTTTAAATAACGGCTCATTTCGAGCCGTTGTTTTCAAATCTCTCTAGCTGATCTAACTTATTTTCTGCTGCTAGTATTTCGCGCTGCCGTTGTCCCAGTAAATCAAAATGAGGGTAGCCTGAACGATTATCAATATATCTAGAAGGAATATTATATTTCTTTCCCCACTGAATGAGCTTTGCTATATCGCTGCAACCTACTTTTGTTACCGTTGTTGCACCCGGAAATCGTTCATCAATCCAATAGTGAGTTAAAAATGCAATTTCTCCTCGATTCACAGCTTCCTTCCATGCATATAACTCTTCACGCTTTAATCCAAATGCCATCGTGTCACCTTTTTCTATCATCTCATTTTCTGTTATATAACATATTTTTATATTATCTATACAATGTATAACAGAATCATATAAATACCTTCTTAGTAAAAAATGTTTCTTTAATAAATAAACCTATCTTTTTATTATCTCAATAAAAAATATCATTAGGTAAAATAACTTTTTTATGATGTAAATAGCCTTTTTTGAGCTTGTTCATATTATGCTACAATTATATCCAATTCTCTTTCATAGTTATCTCTTCTCTAGCTTTTACTTTTTTACCTCTAGAGGAAATGTCGATATTTCTTAGTTTTTGTCATATAATCTAAATTTACTTTTTTTTCTGAAAACAATATAATGACGGTGTACAGGAACATCTATCCAATATGTTCCAAACTTAATTTAAAGGGGGTATTTTCATTGGCGATGAACGGAAGCTCGTTACAAAAAACCGAAGAACAACCTACCTCACCAGACTATACGAAAATTGTTCAATCTCCATCTTTCCAACAGCTCTTAAAAACAAAACGAAATTTCATTTTACCATTATCACTATTTTTCCTAGCTTTTTATTTTACACTACCTATTTTAACAGCTTATTCTAACGTATTAAATCAACCTGCTTTTTTATCAATGACATGGGCATGGGTATTTGCTTTTGCTCAATTTATTATGACGTGGACACTGTGTATTCTTTATACCCGTCGTGCAGCTAAATTTGACGAACTAGTTGAAGTAATTAAAGCTGAAGCTCGCTAAAGAAGGAGGATCTGTTAATGAATGGACTTGCATTTTCACTATTTCTCGTAATTGTTGGATTAACGCTCGTAATCACATACTTAGCTTCTAAACGAACCAAAACTTCCAGTGATTTCTATACGGCTGACGGAAGCTTAACAGGTCTACAAAATGGAATGGCGATTGCTGGAGATTATATGTCTGCCGCATCATTTTTAGGTATCGCAGGAATGGTAGCGCTTTCTGGATTCGATGGTTTCTTTTACAGCATCGGATTTTTAGTTGCTTACCTTGTTGTGTTGTATGTTGTGGCAGAACCACTTCGTAATCTTGGAAAATATACGATGGCTGACATGATTGCTGCACGCTTTGACCAAAAGAAAGTTCGTGGAGTTGCGGCTTTAAATACTATCACGATTTCAATCTTTTATATGATTGCACAGCTTGTAGGCGCAGGCGCACTTATTCATTTATTACTAGGACTTGACTACGTCTACTCTGTTTTAATCGTTGGTATCTTAATGACAATTTACGTGGTATTTGGTGGCATGACAGCAACAAGCTGGGTTCAAATTGCCAAAGCTATTTTATTAATGATCGGGACATTTATTATTTCCGTGATGGTGTTTGCAAAGTTTGATTTTAGCATCGTAAAAATGTTTTCAGAGATGAAGACAGCAACACCTCTTGGCGAAGGCTTTTTAAATCCTGGAAACAAGTTTACCAACCCGCTTGATATGATTTCTTTAAACTTAGCTTTAGTGCTTGGTACTGCAGGATTACCTCATATTCTTATCCGTTTCTTTACGGTAAAAGACGCAATTACAGCAAGAAAATCCGTTATTTATGCAACATGGATTATCGGTGCGTTTTACATTATGACTATCTTCTTAGGATTTGGTGCAGCAGCCTTTGTTGGATACGATGAAATTATTGCGGCAAACTCTGCTGGTAACATGGCAGCTCCGCTATTAGCCCAAGTTTTAGGCGGAGATTTCTTATTTGCTTTTGTATCAGCCGTTGCGTTTGCAACGATTTTAGCAGTTGTTGCGGGGCTCGTTTTATCAGCAGCTTCAGCTTTTGCACATGACTTTTATAGCCATATCGTTCGTCGTGGTGAGGCAACGGAAAAAGAACAGGTTGTTGCGGCACGCTGGGCATCAATCGGTGTATCAATTATCTCCATTATTCTTGCATTATTTGCTCAAAATATGAACGTAGCCTTTTTAGTAGCACTTGCTTTTGCAGTAGCAGCTAGTGCAAACTTACCAATCATTTTGTTTACGATTTTTTGGAAACGATTTAATACTACAGGTGCAGTAACAGGGATGCTTGTAGGCTTACTAAGCTCCCTTATTCTTGTAGCAATTAGTCCTAACGTTTGGTCACCTGAGGCAGGAGCAGCCATCTTTGTTGGGGAACCGCTTATTACGCTCACTAACCCAGGGATCATTTCAATTCCACTTGGATTCTTAGCTGCTATTATCGGTACGCTTGTCTCAAGTGAAAAAGCAGATGCGAAGAAGTTTGATGAAGTATTAGTTAAAGCAAACACAGGCATGGGCATTCAAGGTCCTGTAAAGCATTAATAAACAAAGAAATAGCTCCCTACACAAGGGGAGCTATTTCTTTACGCTTATAGAACTGCAATGATTTTTCCTGTCACGGTACGACTAGCTAACTGTGTTAATGCTTGTGGAATCTCATCTAAAGAGATGGTTTTCTCAACAAGCGGATCTAGCTTCCCTTCTTTCACAAGTTGCAGCATGACATCTCCTATTTCCTTTAGAGCTGTTTGCTCTTGACGATTAGTTGATTGGTGAGCACTGCCTAATGCAACTTGATGAAAAGAAAGTGGATGTGCAAATGAAATGGCGCTATTCACGTCAGGTGGCCCTGCAATAAAAGCGATTTGCCCGTTAAATGCAAGTGCTTCTAGTGATTTATTTGCATTTTCTCTTCCAACCGTTTCCAGCACAGCATGAACACCTAACCCGTTTGTAATGGCAAGCGTTTCTTCCACAAAATTCCCCTCTTTATAATCAATGGCATAATCAGCACCTAGTGATTTTACGTACGCATGATTTTTTTTAGATGCTGTCGTAATGACGGTCAACCCCGCTTGCTTGGCAAGTTGAATCGCAAAACCGCCTACTCCACCAGCTCCCGCATGAATTAAAATAGATTGACCTTTCTCGATATGAAGCTTAGAGAATAGCGCTTGGTATGCGGTATAGCCGGCACAAGGTAACGCTGCCGCTGCTTCAAACGATACGCCTTGTGGGATAACAGATACCGTATGAGCCGTTGTCACAGCATATTCAGCAAAACCACCTTTTTTCGTTAAGTCACCATGATAGACAACACGATCCCCGACTTGAATATCGGTCACATGTGCACCTACTTCTTCAACAATACCCGCTACGTCTAATCCTAAGATATGGGGATATGACCAGCTTGGGTTTCCACCCGTTGCCGTTTTATAATCAACGGGATTAAGAGCAGCAGCTCGTACGCGTACGACTACTTCTCCAGCATCAGGCACAGGCTTTTCACTATCTCTCACCTTCATGTGTTCCCATTGTCCCTTTTCTTCTAAAAGTAAAGCTTTCATCCTAGTATGCTCCTTCTGAATATGTCAGTTCGTAACTATGCGTATAGATTTCAATTAAATTGCCGAATGGATCTTCACAGTACACCATTTTGTAAGGCTTCTCATTTGGATAATACTCACGAATTGGCATACGTTGCTTTCCACCATGAGCAACAATTTTTTCTGTAAGTCCTTCAATGTCAGGGTCTTGAACGCAGAAATGGAAAATGCCTGTTTTCCAAAATTCAAAGTTATTTTCAGGCGTTTCATTTTGAGGAAACTCAAAGATTTCTACACCAATTTTATCTCCTGTTGCTAAATGCGCAATACGAAACTTCCCCCAGCCAGAGCCAAAAACATCTGTACACATTTGTCCAATTGCACTGTCATCTTCTATAATTTCAGATGGCTCCATAATGACGTACCACCCTAGTACTTCCTTATAAAATTTAACGGCTTCGTCCACATTAGGAACAGAAAGCCCGATATGTGAAAACGAACGTGGATATGGTTGATTCATTATTGTTTCCTCCTTCATATTTAAGATTGGTTTCAGTATAATGGAATCGTACATCCATGAATAGACGGCACTTTCGTGTAACCAGGTTACCAAGAAGTAACCTCCTTAACGAATTCAATTAATAGATTATCCAATTGACATCCTTCTATTATATTGCATAAGGAGAGATAACGTTGAAGGCTACTAAATATAATATTCCTGTAGAAGCTACTCTCGAAGTGATTGGAGGGAAATGGAAGGTTGTAATCCTTTGTCATTTGAAAGAGCAAGCTCTTCGATTCAGCGAGCTACAGCGCGTCATTCCAAACATCACAAAAAAAATGCTCTCTCAGCAGCTGAGAGAGTTAGAACATGACGGCATTATTAAACGTACTTTATATGACGAAATACCACCAAAGGTCGTATACTCGTTAACAACTGAAGGGGAAACGCTAAGAGAAGTGTTAAACCTAATGTGTGCTTGGGGAAGCGAACGCATAGCACAAAGCCCAGATGCTATTAATTTGTTTAAGGAATGCTAAAAAAGCTTAGCCTGGTGAGGGCTAAGCTTTTTTTCTATTAAGCTGTTGCTTCTTCGTCTTCGTTTACTTTGCGAAACTTTCGCACATTCAAGCTGAAGACAATAATGGTTAAGATAATAAATACAAGCGCAAATATTCCTAACACGCCTGCTTGGCTCCAAGCAAATCCATAATCATCACCAACCGAAATGATTTCACGGAATCCTCGAATGGCATACGTCATTGGCAAGAATGGATTAATTACTTGGAAAAATTCAGGTACCAACGCTTTCGGGAACGTTCCTGAGCTTCCTCCAATTTGAAGGAGAAGCATGATAAACGTTAAGAACTGCCCTATCTTACCTAAAGCTGTTGTTAAAAATAACACGAGGGTGAAGAATGTTAAGCCTGTAATTATTGTAAACACATAAAATCTCCACACGCTCGTTACGTGTAAATCAAGTCCCCACAGCAGTACTGTTGCTACGAGAATTGATTGAAAAACAGCCATAAAGGCAATTACGCTAAACTTACTTAAGAACCATGCCAAACCAGACGTCGGCGTAATGGCTGGGTCTTTTAATGAATAAACAGAAGAGAACATCAACGCTCCTGCAAATAATCCAATACATAAGATATACGGTGTTAAGCCCACTCCATACTTATCAACATTGTTCTGTTTGTCATCTTGTAAGTCAGTTGGACTAGCAAACATGCTGTACGTTTTATCATTTGGATTCACTTCTTTGGCATCATTTGCCCCTTCTTGTAGAGAGGAATGAAGCTCACTTGTACCTTCTGCTAATTCAGAAGATCCATCATAAAGCTTACCAGAGCCTTCTTCTAACTCTTTTGTACCGCTAACAAGCTGAGAACCACCTTTGTCTAATTCACCTAAGCCGCTCACCAAGTCTTTTGTTCCTTCAGCAAGCTTGTTTGCACCTTCGCTTGCTTCCCCTAACTTGTTATTAAATGTTGTAAAATTTTTATTAAATTCTTCTTGACCACTTGCTAGCTTAGTCGCACCATTTGATAGTTCTGTGACTCCACTTTGAATTTGTTTACTAGCGTCTGATAGATCAGTCACTGCGCCCTGAATTTGTCCACCGGCTGCTGATAACTCTTTCAGGCCATCTGCTAGTACTTGAACTTGATCAACCTGCGCTTTTAATTCATTCACTTGAGCCTGCTGCTGCTCCATAAATTGTTCAGAAGAAAGTTTTGTAATTTCATCAATAAGCTTTTGCTTTTCTTCATCTGGAATATTTTCATTTTCGTTAATAGAATTTACAATTTGCTGTTGTCTAGTATCAAACGCTTCTTGAGCTGAATCAATTTTTTCTTTCACTGCGTTAATTTCTTGCTTCTTTTGCTCAATTTTCTTAGCAACTTCATTTACTTTTGTATTTGCTTCGTTTAAGCCACTTACGAATTCAGGAAGTTTTTGCTCTAGCTGATTTAAACCACCTACAAAAGCAGGAAGTTTTCCTTCTAACTGATTTAAGCCGTCATCGATGGCTACTGCTCCACCTTTTAGCTCTCCAGAAGCCGTTTCTAATTTCCCACCAGCATCTGTTAACTCACCTAATCCACTTGCTAGCTTAACTTGATTTTCATTAATAGTTTTAGCACCTTTATTGGCATCGCTAATACCACTTGCTAATTTTGTTACGCCTTCTTCAAAAGTAACAGTGCTATCAGCTAACTTTTTTAGATTATCACGAAGCGTTTTAGAACCATCTTCAATTTTGCCAGCACCATCGCTTGCTTCTTGAAGGCCATCTGCTACCTCTTTAAAACTATCAAACACAGTTTCTGCATACTGCTTTGTTACTTCTTCTTTAATTTGTTCATTTATTTTTGTTACTGCATTTGAACCAATCTGCGCGCCGGAGTAGTTTTTACCAGCGTTCGTATGATAGACAAACTTCATTTTCTTTGGATCTTCATCCATTAAAGTTGTTGCGTTTTCAGAGAAATTCCTTGGCAGTTCTAGGACGAGGTAATATTTTTCATCCTTTAAGCCTTCTAGCGCTTCTTCTTTATTCGTAAAACGCCAGTCAAACGTATCGTTATCCTTTAAATTTTCAACAAAATCATCACCGACGTGAAGTTCTTTCCCATCTAAAGTAGCGCCTTTGTCTTCATTGACAACCGCTACAGGAATTTGATCTGTTTTTCCATATGGATCCCAATAAGCTGATAAAAAAATTACATTATATAAGAACGGAACAAATAATAAGCCAACAATAATTAAAATATTCATCGGCTTTGAAATAATGGATTTCCATTCTCCCTTCAGCATATTCATCGTTAAATCCCCCAATAGCTTTTCAGTTAAATCGACCGTTTGACCAAAAAACAAATACGGTCATCAAGTTCTGATTAATGTTATCATACTCACAAACAGTAGGTCAATTATAATTTAAAATATTTTTCTTCATATTTAATATAGAAATTGAATTTCTATATACTTTTTGTTATCGACTATCATTTTATTCCCTGTTTAAACATAAAAACGCATCAATCGATGCGTTTTTATGTTTCATTAATTTGTGAGATTTATAAACATATCTTCTGCCTTGGGTTCTTTTTTAATTAAACCGGAATCCTTTAACCACTTCGCCGTTTCTTCCCAAGACTTCGCTGTCTGACTGCCAAACCCTTCAGCTGATTCCATCTTTGGAAGCAAGATATCAAGGCTTTGCTTTTCTACTCCTTCCACTAATGGAAAGTTCGCTTTGTCTTGATTGCTTAATAAAATGTCAAGAGCTTCATCCGGATGTTCATTCATAAACTCATAGCCCTTTGTTGCTGCTTTCCAAAACGCGCGAATAGATTCTTCATCTGTGTCCCATGTACGATCGCTCGTTACTGCTACTAGCTCATAATAATTAGGAACACCATAATCTGTTGGGTTAAAGTAGCGCGTATCATACCCTTTGTCTTTCAAAACAGGAACTTCGTGATTAATATATGCACCGATTACCGCGTCGACTTTTTTCGTTACAACTGAAGATCCTAATTCAAAGCCTACGTCAGCCATTTTAACCTTGTCCGGATTCCCTCCATCTGTTTTAATCATCTTTTTCAGCAGCGCTTCATTTAAAGGAATTCCTGTATATCCCACTGTCTTTCCTTCTAAATCTTTTGGACGCTTAACAGGACTTTCATCCAAAAAGACAACGTGATTTAATGGAGAACGAACAATCGCTCCTACTGACTTTACGGGAACATTTTCGTTAGCCCTTGCCATTACGACATCTGGCTGATAGTAAAATCCTAACGTAATTTTACCTGTCGCTGCTAAGTTTAACGGATCAGTTGGATTGGCTGGATATTGAATGTCTACTTTTACACCTTCCTCTTCAAAATAGCCTTTTTCTTGTGCAACGTATAAAAAGCTATGTACAGCATTTGGATACCAATCCAACATTACCGATACTTCTTTTAATTCTTTCTTATGAGTTGCTGAACTTGTTTCATCTTTACTACAAGCAGTCGTTACTACTAAAAGCAGCAGTGATAAACTAACTAGCCATTTTTTCATTTAGCTTTCCTCCATTTTAGTGATCTACGTTCAATCCATGTAATGCCAATAAAAGAGATGATGCCAATAAGAGATAACACAACGATTGGAGCGAATACACCGGCTCCATCAAACTGTGTCATCATTCGTCGACTGAAATAACCTAAACCTGCTTGTGCACCGAGCCACTCACCGATAGCAGCTCCAATAACGCTTAAGGTTACCGCTACCTTTAAGCCTGAATAAAAATGAGGTAAAGCGGCTGGTACGCTTAGCTTCATAAAAAGGTCTCGCTTGGTCGCTCCCATCGTTTTTAAAAGTTCAACGTGTTCACGTCTCGTTGAGCGAAGACCATCAAACGTGTTCACGGTAATAGGAAAAAATGTAATTAAGACCGTTACCACTACTTTGCTCCAGATGGAATAGCCAAACCAAAGTACAAAAATAGGCGCTAACGCTATGATTGGAATAGTTTGTGAAGCTACTAAAATAGGATAGATAGCCCGCTCGATGGTTTTGTTGTTATTCATCCAAATTGCAACTAAGACGCCTACAACAATCGAAATAGCTAAACCTATTAAAATAATCAGTAACGTTGAAGGTAAATGTTCAATGAAAAGCACTTCCTTTAGCTCCCATATTCTCACACACACTTCAACTGGAGATGGTAAAATAAAGGGCATTCCCACAATATAAGCGGTAACCTGCCAAATAATTAGTAATACGAACGTTAAAACAATAGGTAAGCTCCACTCTTGTATCCTTTTCATGCATCCACCTTCATCCTGAGCTCTTGCATTAGTTGGTGCTTCAGCTTTACAATCTCTGGTCGATCTATGTCCTGCAGAGCTCTTGGTCTTTCAAGAGGTACCTTCACTTGTTTAAATCCCTTTAAAGGTTGCTTATCAAAGATAAAAATACGGTCTGATAAGAACAACGCTTCCTGCACATCATGCGTGATAAACAAAATGGTTTGATTACGCTTTTGCCACTGCTCAAGGAGCCACTCCTGCATGGATAGACGAGTAATAGCATCCAAAGCACTGAACGGTTCGTCCAGCAAAAGCACGTTCGAGCCACTCAGTACCGTGCGTAGGAATGAAACACGCTGCTTCATTCCTCCTGATAAATCAGATGGAAACCTCTGTTCATATCCTTTTAAACCAAATTCACTGAGCAGTTCTTTTGCTTGTATATACGCTTCGTCTTTTGGTACCCCTTTTAACTCTAAAGGCAAAGCAGCGTTATCTAGAATGGTCCTCCAAGGTAAAAGAAGATCTTCTTGAGGCATGTATCCCACATGCCCAAAGCGATTGTGGTGCTGCTGATTATTAATTAAAATTCGTCCCGCCTGCTCTATCTCTAACCCGGTAATAAGGCGAAATAACGTGCTCTTTCCGGAACCGCTTGCGCCGACAATGCTTACAAATTCTCCTTCTTCAATATCAAAATTAAGAGATTCCAAGATCGCTCCTCTGCTTTCTTCATATGAAAAAGTCACCGTTTCAAACTCCAAAGCCTTTTTATACATGAACAGGCCACATCGCTTTTTCGTAAGCCATATCCCAGAATAAGTATTCAAAGCGCGTCGTATTAATAAAAATTTCTTCTAACTTAGTAAGATCTGCTTCTGATTTTCCTTCTGCTAGTTGATCCATTAAATCAATACACCAAGTCGCCAGTTCACCAAATTCAGCTGAGCTGTACATATCAATCCATTCACTATAAAGTTCATGCTTTGCACCAGGCTTGGTGCGAAGCTCTTTTCCAATCTCCCAATAGCTCCACATGCAAGGCAGGAGTGCCGCAACAAGTTCCGCTAAGGTTCCGTTTTGAGAAACATGAAGCATGTAGTGCGTGTAAGCAAGCGTTGTTGGAGCTGCCTCTGCTGTTTCTAACTCTTCAGGGGTAATTAAAAAACGCTTTGCATATTGTCTATGTAACTCCATCTCTTCATTCATTGTTGAATGTAATAACGCTGCAAATTTCCCCATTGTTTGAACATCTGTTGCTTTTACTGCTCCAAGAGCAAACAGCTTCGCATAGTCAATCAAATACACGTAATCTTGCACCATATAAAAGCGAAACTTATCTTGTTCTAACGTTCCTTCTCCCATTCCTTTTACAAAAGGATGCTCATGCGTTTGCTTCCAAATCGGCTTTACTTTTTCATACAAACGTTCACTAAATTTCATTTTGCATTCTCCTTTTTTGTATGTAGCCATTCATAAATAAATTGAACCATCACTTTCGTGTAATCAAGCAATTGATTAACAGATAGCTTTTCATTAACAGAGTGAGCCTCCGTTAAGTCTCCTGGACCATAAATAGCTGTAGCTATACCTGCATCAGCTAGCCAGCCACCGTCCGTAACCGTTGGCGAAACGTTGACATGCGCTTCTTTCATTGTTACTTCTCTATGAGCACCGACTAACAAGTGAACTGCTGGATGATTTTTATCTACTTCAAATGCAGGGAAAATTTCTCCTCTATCTTCAATCATTGATGTGCCTCCCCACTTAAACGTTGGAGGATTTTCTCTTAGCCACGGATCTGCTTTTGCAACCTGTAACAGATAGTCTTCTACTTCTTTCATTACCTCTTCATATGATTCATTTGGATAATAATGAACGGTCACCCACAGCCTGCATTCGTCTGCGATAAAGGCTGCGTTGCGGCCACCTTCAATAACAGCTGGATTGATTGTATTTGTTCCAACCGGAAAACCGGGATAGCTTTTGACAACAGCCCAGTGGCGCTCAAGCTCCTGCAGTGCACCAATTAATTTCGCCATTTTTTCAATTGCACTGGCTCCTAATAAGCCGCCCCCTGCATGAATCATTTGCCTTCTTGTGGCATCATGATATGTTTGCTTACTTTTCACGGTTATCCACCCCGTAATGACTCCACCTTGACCTTGGATTTGCAGCTCACTTGTATCAACCACAATCGCAAAGTCTGCGCTGTATCCTCGCTTGCAGCATTCAAGGGTCCCAGCTTCTCCAACCTCTTCCCCGATAACCGATTGAAAGGTTAAATCCCCCGGAAATTCCATTCCAGCTTCATGTAGAAGCTTAATGGCAAACAGCGCTCCAGCGAGTCCACCTTTCATATCAGCAACGCCTCTCCCCATTATGAATCCTTCTTCAAATTTCGTTTGGAAAGGACTTATATCCCATGCTTCGCCTTCGTTGACTGCCGCAACATCAATATGTCCATTAATAATTAAACTCTGATATTCGCTTTGACTTGTTCCTTTTAACGTTCCTACAACGTTAGGGTCATTTGGGTACACGTCCCACATGTCAATTTCAAAACCATAGCTTTCCAACAGCTCTGCAATATATATCTGCGCTTCTTTTGTATTACGTGCAGGTGGTGCTGGTGTTTTATACGAGACGAGCTTGGTCAAAAGCTCAATAAGTTCATCTTGTCTAGTATCCACCTGCTCTACCACATCTGTAATGTTCATACTAATCCCCTCCCTCTAAACCACATAAAAAAGCGCTTCTTTTCATAGAAAAGAAGCGCTTGAATATACACATATATCCCTTTTACATCCTGTAAAAGTCCATAGATGTAGCACACAATACCTCTTTCCTACGCTAGTATTACCTAGTTCAGGTTATAAGGGTTAAGACCATGTCTCTCTCAGCTTCAAGAAGCACCCCTAGTGGTTTAATAATGACTATTTATTTGTAAAGCTATCTGATTATTATCTCTATTAGTTGTACCACACTACCTCATATAGTTCAATATAATTTACAGAATTCCAATTTGAACTCTACACTAACAAAAGAGCTATGTTTAACCTTATCATAGAAAATTGAGAACCCTGCTGATTATACAAGACTAGGGACAAGCTATTGGAATTAAGAGTTCCGGCTTTTGTATGCTTACTTCTTTTGGCAAGTTGGACAGTAATACAACCGCCTCGAAGCAGCAGGAATTTTTTGAATTTCCGTTCCATCTATTCGACACGCTTCTCCCTCTCGGTTAAATACCCAGTGTCGATAAGCAGAACGTTTTACTCCTTTTTCCTTTAACTTTTCAACTAAAGACAAATCGTTTGTAATCCCTCCCGTTTCATACGACTGCTTCATTAGCAAAATTGTTGCTTCCGCAGCTTTTTTAATCTGCTTTTCTGTACAATCACAAGGTCGCTTATCCGGGTGAATACCTGCTAAAAACAGGATCTCACTGCGCAAATAATTCCCAATGCCCGCTACAAAGCTCTGGTCAAGCAATAGAGACGTCCATTTTCGGCGATAAAATGCTTTGCTTGTAAAACGTTCAATTAAGTCCTCTACGCTCACTTGTTCACTTAAGATGTCTGGTCCGACTCTCGAAACAAACGGATGAGCAAGAACTTCTTCATCAAGCAGCACTTCGATATCCGATGCGCTATACAAAAGAGCTGATTTTTGCTCGTTGTGAATGGCTAAGCGGAGCTGCCGATTTGTTTTTGGATACTGATACGCCTTTCTGATATACCATTTACCGTAGAGCTGATTATGTGAATAAATCGTATATCCATTATCAAAGCGAATAAGCATTGCTTTCCCTTTTGTATCAACTCTCTTAACCGATGCTCCCGTAAGCATGCTTTCGTATTTTTTTAATGCTTCAAACGCAAACCATACTTCTCCTACAGGCCTAGAAGTAATCGCTCTTTGTACTTCATCTGCTGCTCTTCGAATTTCTGGCCCTTCCGGCATATTAACATCTCCTTTACTCTCTTACTTTTTCTATTTTCATTAGGTTTTAAAGAAAATTCAAGAATGAGTAGGCTTGAAAGCACATTTAAAATAGACAGTTATTTTTCCTTTCCCTACACTAATGGAATATCTACATCTAAACGGTCAAAACTAACAACAACACATATATTTATAAAGGAGTATACTATGAGTACATTTTTACCATTATCCGCTTCTGAAATGGCTGCGATTTGGCAACAGTACATGAATGATAAAGCTGTCTCATGCACGTTACTACACTTTCTGCGCCATGTGGATGATCAAGAAATTGAGCAGTCATTAAAAGCTACTCAGCATATTATTGAACGAAATCTAGACGTTTTAAGCGCATTGTTTTTAAAAGAAAACATGCCAATTCCGCTTGGATTTAATGAAGAAGATTTACATGTTGACGCTCCTAGACTCTTTTCGGATTCGTTTTATTTACTATATTTAAAGCATGTTTCCAATTTGCTGTTATTATCCGCTACATATGGAGTAGACATTGCAAAACGTGAAGACATTCGGACTTTTTTCAGAAAACTGCTGCTATTAGCCGAGCAGTTAAACCAACAGGTAACCGACTTACTTTTAGCCAAAAAAGTATATATTCAGCTCCCGCCAATCCCTATTGCAGACTCTTCTGATATGGCTGGAAAAGAAATGTTTTTGGGTCACTTTTTTGATGAAAAAAGACCGCTTACTGTCATTGAGATATCACATCTCATTTCAAATATTGAAACGAATCTAATCGCAAAAGATTTGCTACTTGGCTTTGCACAGACAGCAACTTCTGAAGATATTAAAGCATTTTTACTAAAAGGACGTCATATAATGCAGGCTCATATTGAACAGCTGTCTGAGCCACTGATGGTTGAAAACATTCCCATCATCATGGAATGGGATTATGGAGTTGAAAAATCTGCTGTACCACCTTTTTCAGAAAAGCTCATGATGTTTCACGTATCAGCAATGGTATCGGAAAGCGTTCGAAACTACGGCATGTCTATGGCCACTAATCCAAGGCTTGATTTATCCGCTAAATATACAAAGTTTACAAATGAAATCTTACAATTTGCTGAAGAAACATCCCGCATTAGTATTGAGCAAGGCTGGCTTGAAGAGCCTCCTCACATCCCATTTCCAAAAATACATTTAGAGCCGTAAAAAAGTGGAGCTAATGCTAGCTCCACTTTCTTAATGACTTACCTGTTCAATTACCTCCTGTAGTGACTTCTCTTTCATGGAAGCAATACGTAAATGATACGTTTCAAAAGTCAAATGTGCAGACAGACGATTCGGTACGATTACACATTGTAAACCTGCTGCGATAGCGGCTTTTGCACCGTTTGCAGAATCTTCAAAAGCAATGGCTTCAGAAGGATGTACGCCTAACTTTTCAACTGTTTGCTTATAAAGAGCCGGGTCTGGCTTAACTTTTTCCACGTCATCACGCGTTTGCATCACTTCAAAATGATCAAGGAGATCTAATTCCTTTAAAAACGACGTCACCCACGCACGGTCTGAACTGCTGGCTAAACCAATTTTCAGACCTAATTCTTTCGCTTCTTTTAAATACTCCAGAACACCTTCACGAGCTGCCAGCTGCTTCATTTTTTCTTGATGACGTTTTAACGACTCCTTCGCAATCTCGTCCTTCGTTAATTCACGACCAAACTGCTCATATAAAAAGTCGTAAAGCGCTGTAGTATCTGTTCCTATATAAGACGCAAACTCTTCAATTTTTAAATGTACGCCACGAGGTTCTAACATATCGCAATACACTTCATACCAAACTGATTCTGTATCTACAATTAATCCATCAAAGTCAAATACAATTGCTTTAATCATCTTTCATACCGCCTTTATACCTCAATTCTAGTTAATATCCTATCACGTTCTTCTGAGTAGAGCTACAAGTATACGCTTTACCTAGCACATCCGCATATGGATATGATTCACATCTTCTTATTTCTTTACGCTCAACTTTTTATATTAGACTAAAAGTATAAAAAATGAGAAATCATTTGCTCTTTTTCATCTCTTCAGAAGGAGGAACGAAAATGAAACAAGAAGGAATTCCGGTCACTGAGATACCAAAATCCCAAACGTGTTCAGAAGAGTTTTTTCTGATTAATTGGTACAAAGAAATGTTTAGCAATCCTTTTACTCTAGACATTCATCGTTCTACAAATAAAAAGCATTGAATATTTGGAAATGGCCCTTACTTTCGCTTAGGTGCTCAGCTGGTACGACTTGAAATGCAAGTGGCGCTAGAAGCTTTTATTCAGAGATTTTCGAGAAACGAAGCCGCTTCAGATTTTATATTAGAAGACAATCTAACCGCTTCGGGAACGGATCAAACGTTCGTCCGCCTACCAATCAAAGTATAAGGCTAACTAAAAAGCCGCGCTCTCACCGGAGCGCGGCTTCTCTTATTTTTTAGCAATAATTAAAACCGATTCTGCTTGAAACGATTGAATACTTGTGCCGTCTGTTTGAATATGAAAGAACGCTTTCAATTCATTTGAAGCACTCAGCATCTTTCCTGTGAGTTCTTGCTTATCGTTTTGAGGTACTTTCATCATTTCACACCAATCATCAAACAGAAATGTTTTTGGAAAGCGCGTCATTAGCTCAATTGTAAAGCCCGCTTCCTCTAACATTTTAAACCACTCTGTTTTTTTATAAGCACGATGATGACTAGGATCTCGCTTCTTTTCCACTTCGTTATAAAAAGCATCATGCGCATCACTTTCTGGCGCCACGTTATCGACAACTATAAACGCTCCATCCTTTTTTAATACCCGAGCCGATTCATTCACAAAGCTTTGCACATCTGTAAAATGATGAGGAGCAATTCGGCATGTTACAAGATTAAACGCTTCGTCTAAAAACGGTAATTTCTCAGCTTCCCCCTGCACAAACGATACGTTCTCATGACCGTTACTTTTAATAAATTCTTCTGCATGAAGAAGCATTTGTGGAGTAAGGTCAAAAGCTACTACCTCACCAAATAAACCGGCAAGCTTATTAGCCACGTGACCTCCACCCGTTGCGATATCCAATGCTTTTTCTCCCGCATAATCAGCCGCTGCTTCTGCTAAGAAAATTAAATCAGCTCCCTTGGAATGGCCTTTGCTTTTCACATAGTTTTTAGCATTACTGCCAAATTGACTCACCACTAGCTCTTTTTCATGATTCATCTCCCACCACTACCTCTCTTTATAATTTAGCTATTACCTTTCTTGAACCTTGGCATGAGTATGAACTCTCTGTTCCCCAACGCGATAGAACCATCTAAAGATGGGTGGTAATAACAGCGAAACAATTAAAATACGAAAGACTTGAACAGCTACCACAAACGGTGCATCTGCTCCTAATACAACAGAAGTAGTCGCCATCTCCGCAACTCCTCCTGGAGCAAAAGCAAGTGCTGTTGTAATAAATGGAATGCCTCCAACCTCAGATACGATATATGCACATATAAACATTGTACCAATTAACACAATTGTGCTAATAAAAGCCACTCCAATCGTTCGTTTCATACCCTGAAACATATCAGCGCGAAAGCGTGAACCGATACTTGTTGCAATGATTACTTGAGCCATAATTAAAACAAGATGTGGCCACCAAGCCGTTAAGTTATAGCCCACAAGCGCTGAGCCTGCCACTTGCGTAATACCTACAGTCAACATCCCTCCAACAAGCCAGGGAGCCGGAAATTTGAAACGCTTGCCAATTAGGTATCCAATAAAAGCTGCAACAACTAATGTAAACGTCCATAATACTGACTCCAAACTAAAAGAAGAAGCTGCCTCAGAGGTTGTTGCTACTATTGCTTTCTCGCCTAACGATGAAACAAGAAGTGGAACCGTAAGCACAACAAGAAACACCCGCATAATCTGAACAACACTTACCGTTGCGGTGTTTGCCCCAACCTCTTCTGCAATCCCTGGCATGGCACTTAATCCACCGGGAGCTGTACTGAACAAGCTTGTTAACAAATCATTTGAGGTGAATTTAAACAGAATAAACCCAGAACCTAATGAAAATAAAATAGAGATTAATAAAATGATAGATACAGGAAGCCAATTGTCTACAAATGTGCTGACAACTGTTAGATTAATTTGTTGCCCTAGCTCAATTGCTAGAATGAGTTGACCAACGTACAGCCAAATCTTTGGCATTCCTTTAGAATTCGAAGGAATCTTCAAAAATTGAGGACGAGTAATTGCTAAAGTTGTTGCGACAATAAGTGTGCCGATCATCCAGCCGATTGACATTCCTAATGAAGATAGTAGCAGTCCGCCTAAAGCACTTAGTGTAATCAATAAAAACGTAGATGAAAAAGATAATGTTGCTTTCATTTCAAATCCTTCTTTCTATTTTTGCTACGATTACTTTGTCAGTCTAAAAACAAAGGGTCTAAACCTTCTTGCCCATACGGATGAGCTTTACGTTTTCTATCTATTTAAACTATAGTATACTTTTAGAGATAATTGAAATATCGGATTTGTATGTAGAAAGATAAAAAAAATTAATACCTAAATAAAGGAGGAAGAAATGGACGATCGAGATTGGCTCATTTTACAGCTTTTATACCAAGAAAAAAATATCACAAAAGCTGCAAAGCTACTTTATATTTCACAACCAGCCCTGACGAACCGCTTGCAGCAGATGGAAAAAGAATTCGGTGTCCAAATTGTTAATCGTGGGCGCAGAGGTATCCATTTTACACCTCAAGGAGAATATTTAGCAAAATCTGCTGATAAAATGATTGCGCATCTCCAACACATAAAAGACCACGTTTTAAATATGGGCGATAAGCTAACGGGTACACTAAGGCTTGGCGTCTCGAATTTCTTTACGGATTACAAATTACCAGGACTTTTGCGCTTATTTAAAGACAAATATCCTGATGTCGAATTTAAAGTTACCACCGGATGGAGCAGTGACGTTGTAAACCTCTTACACCATCAAGATGTTCATATTGCTTTTGTAAAAGGTGATTATAACTGGCGCAATGAAAAGAGACTTCTCTTTGAAGAAACCATTTGCATTGCTTCTAAAAAACCTATTGAGATAGATGATCTCCCACACTTACCTCGAATCGATTATCATCAAGACCGTTTTTTGAAGACCGCTGTTGACCATTGGTGGAGCGAAAATTTCAATCAACCTCCAAGCGTCAGTATTCACGTAGACAAAGCGGATACGTGTAAAAAGATGGTTGAAAATGGGCTTGGATACGCGATGCTCCCTCACATGCTAGTTGAAGATGTTGAAGGACTTCACGTCATTCCGATGCAAAACGAAGATGGAACCGCTCTACTTCGAAAGACGTGGATGTACTTTCATGAAGAGTCACTTGAAATTAAAATTGTTAAGGCCTTTATTGAATTTATTGAAGAGATTAATCTGCACGATATTCATTAAACGGATAAGAAAGCTATATGGAATCATATAGCTTTTTTACTTGCCGTTCATTAATTCTTCATATAGCTTACTTTGTCTTTCCAAAAATACAGACGCACCGCTGCTATTCTTATAAAAAGGGTAAAAATCATTTTCTTTTAAAAGCTGTTTCCACGCCTTCGTATTGACCATTTTGTATATGGTTTGATTCCAGTAATCAATTTCTTCTTGCGTCATATTCGGTGGACCCATCAATCCTCTCCAGTGGCTAAAAACAACGTCAACCCCTTCTTCTTTCCAAGTTGGAACATTGTTAAATTCCGCTAAGCGCTGTGGAGCTGAAATGCCTAAAATCCGAACGTCTCCTCGCTTGTACGCACTTTTTGCTTCTGATAGCGACATAGGAGCTACTTGAACTTCATTTTCTTGGAGCGCATCTAGTACGCCATGGCTGCTTCCATATACATAAAAAGCTAAGCGAGAAGTTTCAACGTTTGCTTTCTGCGCTGCTTGTACAAACGACAAATGATCGTCATTTCCTAATCGAGGAGATAATCCAATCTTTAATAAATGATGGTTTTCTCTTAAAGCATCCATCAAACTCTTCATCGTCGTAATGGAGGAAGAGCTTGGAACAACGATGACTTCCCATTCGGTTGCCAAAATCGCAAGAGGTGTAAAGTCTTTATACGTTAACTGACTTTGTCCTAGTAAATGATTCGTAATTAATAAGCTAGAGTTACCTGAAATGACATTGCCTTTTTCATGTTTCTGTACATACCGCCATGCTTCTTCTCCTTGACTTTGTGTTTTATTCACAACAGAAACAGGTATATCCATTACTTCTTGCTGTAACACATGCTGCATAGTCCTAGCGGTTAAGTCTGCTCCACCTCCAACCGCTCCTGGAGCTACTAATTCTACGTGATCAAATTGAACGTTTTGATCACGGTTGCTGCAGCTCATTAACATAAGAATTACGCTTATTAAACTAACCCACTTCTTCATGTATTCACCCTGACCTATGTTAAATGATACTTTCGCTCCGGCCGACCAACAATCCCATAATCATACTGAACATGACACTCTTGCACCGATACTAAATATTCTAAATAGCGACGGGCCGTTGTTCGAGAGACGCCCATCGTTTTGCCCATTTCTTCAATTGTAATACCTTCTGTGAGGTCTTTTAAAATAGCCTTCACTCGTTTTAACGTAATTCCGTCAATTCCAGATGGTAAGACTTTTTCCACTGTCTGCTGCTTATCATAACCAAAATACGAGTTAACAAATGACTGGTCCACTTCATCTCGAGCTTGCAATAACCTTCTTTTTTTCTGGTACCCTTCGATTGCTTCAATGAATGACTCCATTTTTACAGGCTTAATTAAGTAATTGACCACACCGTTGCGCAAGCATCGCTCTAGAATATCCTTTTCAGTGGCAGCCGTCACCACAATAACATCTACTTTTGGAAACCGTTCACGAATGCGTGGTAATAAATCCGTTCCCATTTTATCAGGCATATAAATATCTAAAATAAGCAAATCGATATTTTCTTGCTCAAGCATTTCTATGGCGTCTTTAGCATTTAAAGCCTTTCCTACTACTTTCACATTCTCTATTTCTTGTAAAAATCGTTCTTGAACCTGAGCGATTCGAAAATCATCCTCTGCAATGGCTACTTTTAACATGATGTCTCTCTCCTTTGTTTGATTTTCTCTCATTCCAATTGCGTTTACTTTCGCTTCGGTAGATAAACGGAGAATGTGGTACCTTCTTCTTCAGGATGAATGTCAATCCAACCCTGAAGCTCATTAATCATTTCTTTTACATTTGAAAGTCCATATCCTCGGTTTTGTCCTTTCGTTGAAAACCCTTTTGAAAACAATTTATCAATTATATCTTCTGAAATTCCACTTCCATTATCACTTACTTCAATAATGATATCTTGACCAATATCTGTAATAAAAAATGAGACTTGCTTATCCTCTTGCGCACTGACTGCATCAAAAGCATTATCAATTAGGTTTCCAATAATGATGATTAAGTGTGAGACATCAATATGCGAAGGTAACTCTTTTAATAAGCTATCTTCCGCAATAGTAAACTCTACTTTCTTTTCAGACGCTTTTCCCATCTTGCCTAATAGCACAGCTTGTACTTTAGCATCCAAGATTTGATGAAATAAAATCCGATTTTGCGTTTGGTGCGCATTGGATTCTTTTTGAATAAATTCAAAGGCTTCATCATACTCCCCCAGCTGAAGCAGTCCAGACAGCACATAAAGCTTGTTTGTAAATTCATGTGTTTGTGCTCGTAAGTCCTCAGAGTATCTTCGTACTTCTCCTAGCGTATGAATTAAATGATTCAGCTCTGTTTTATCGCGGAAACTTGCTACTACACCAACGATTTTGTCATTTTCAATAATGGGCAGTAAATTTAAAATGAAAAGCTTATTATGAAAGCGAATTTCTTGATCATTTTGCGCTTGCCCATCTACCAACACTCGCATCATGTTTGTATAAGGAAATACTTCAATAATAGACTTTGGTATATAGTTATCCTGTAAGCCAAGCATATGCCTCGCTGATGTATTCATCATCGTAATTCGACCTTTCGCATCAATGGCGATAATGCCTTCTTTTATTGACCGCAAAATCGCACTACGCTCTCGATACAGAGAAGCAATTTCGTTTGGCTCTAATCCAAGAGTATCTTTCTTAATGCTTTTGGCGAGCAAGACTCCCCCAACAATTCCAAGAAGAAGCACAAGAAAAGCGTAAAATATAATTTGTTGGATGCGTTTAATTAAATGAGCATGAACGTCTCGCTCTAAAAACTCTACGGTAACGACACCAATAATTTCGCGGTAGTTTCCTTCTTCGCTAATCACCGGAGCTTTCCCCATAATAGATAGACCGGAAGTTCCCATGCCTTCTAGCGTATAGTACCCTCCAAACATAAGCGCACGGTAGTTCGAACTTGCATTAGATTGGCGGTCTTTTATTTTCTCATCGTCAGGTGAATAAATGGCTTTTTTTCGGTTTTCAACGATAACCGCTTCGGCACCAATTTGTTCACGCACTTGCTCTGCTAAAGGCTGAATGACCTTTGAAGGATTCTTATCATTGAAAGCTTGTTTGACCTCTGGCATAAAGGAAATTGATTTGGCAGCCTGCAAAGCTAGTTGTTCCGCTTGCTTTTTTGATTCGACTGCTTGCATATAAGAAAATATACTAGCAAGTAACGTAACCACAAGCAGGACCAAACCCACGGTCAGACCAACTGTTTTTGTTTCTAACGAAATGGAAATTGTTTTTTTCATTCTAGTTTGACATCCTTCTTCTATTTGCACTCCTCTTTTATTCTACCAAAGTTTTTATCTTACGTTTTGATTTGTCTGACTTTTATAAATATGAAATCCCTACTTCAGATAAGGAAGGACCACTACTAATAAAAATTACAATCACGGCTTTTTTATTAAGTTGACTTTTAATGAGAACTTTTCATTCTTTTGGTAGTTTAAAAGAGTCCCTTTACTTTGAAGCTTCAAGATAAGAACTCTATTGCCTTCTTAATTATTTCAAAGCATTCTTATTGAAGTAGACTATCTTTTGTAGCTTGAGTTCATCTATTCATTATATAGAAAAGAACTTACCCGCTTGAAAGCGAATAAGTTCTCATGTTATAAGGTGATGACTCCTGTAATAATAGCAACAAGCAGCATGACCATTGATGTACCAATTGTCCACTTTAACGTGTAGCGTTGGAATTCTCCAAGGTCAACTTTTGCCATACCTACTAATAGATATGTAGAAGCAACAAGTGGACTGAGTAAGTGAACGGGCTGACCAATTAATGACGCACGAGCAATTTCAGCTGCATCAATTCCATATGTTGCTGCTGCCTGTGCGATAATTGGTAGAATCCCATAATAGTAAGCATCATTTGACATAAAGAATGTAAACGGCATGCTTGTAATAGCTGTGATGACTGACATGTAAGGTCCCAATGCATCTGGAATAAGCGACACTAAGCTATTGCCCATCGCATCAACCATTTTTGTACCAGATAAAATTCCTGTAAAGATCCCTGCTGCGAAAACCAGTGATACAACGGCTAGTACGTTACCGGCATGAGCAGTAATTCGCTCTTTTTGTGTTTCTAAGTTTGGATAGTTAATCATAATCGCAATAGCAAACGCTATCATAAATAAGATTTGTAAAGGCATGATTCCACTAATTAACCCAACCATTAATAAAATTGTTAAACCAAGGTTCACATAGAGTAATTTTGGTCGCTTATAGCTTGGCTGTTCCACTGCTGCTGCTTGCTCTGCAAACGCAACTTGTACAGGTGAAATATCCTTCAAATCTATTACCCCTAAGCGTTGACGTTCTTTTTTACCAAACAAGTAAGCAGTGAAAATAACCCAAATTGCTCCTCCAACCATTGCTGGAATTAACGGTGTAAATACTTGAGAAGCATCTAGGTTTAATGCACTCATCGCACGAGCAGTTGGGCCACCCCAAGGCGTTAAGTTCATAACCCCGCTTCCCATAATGGCAATACAGGCTAACATCATCGTACTCATGTTTAGCTTTTTATAAAGTGGTAGCATTGCAGAGAGCGTAATCATATATGTAGTTGTTCCGTCACCGTCTAACGAAATAGTTAGAACAAGGATGGCTGTACCAACCGTAATTTTCAGTGGATCCCCTTTAACAATCTTTAAAATCTTACCTACGACTGGATCAAATAAACCTGCATCAATCATAATACCAAAGTACAAAATAGCAAACATGAGCATTACGCCCGTTGGTGCTAATTCCTTCACACCGGCTAACGCCATTTCACCTATATCTGTTGTAAATCCACCAATGATTGCAAATATAACGGGAATAACCATCAGTGCAATTAATGGTGTTAAGCGATTTGTCATAATTAAAAACATGAAGGTACATACCATTGCAAAACCAAGTATTGCTAACATATAAATCCCCCTACCCCTTTGTTTTGTATACGCTTTCATTAAAGGTGACAAAGCCATGGTTTTATCTGTATTTACATGATGTTAAACATTGAGCTGCCAGTTACACTAGCTTCTGTTTTTACAGCACCTTAATTTTCTGTTTTTTCTTAAAATAATCATAATTTAAGATTCGGTTCGCTGTAAATAATTCGTCATATAAATACTTTTAAAACTTTTTATATAATTAAATCCTTTTTGTTCATGACTTTTAAAACATAGATAGGAGTAGGTTTGTTATTCAACACGAAGAGTAAGCGGAGAGCGTAGTGGAGAATGCACTTGTTGATATTGCTGAATTGCTTCTTGAAGATAAGGAATGTTATATAGCTGCTTGGATTCCATTCCTTCTATCTGTAAAAAATGTTCAATTGCATATGTGTTTGCAAACAGTTCTTGCTGCTTGTTTCCCTCTCTTAATACAACTTGATTTTGAGTTCGATCTACGTGATGGCCTAGTTCATGAAGAACAATGAAAGCAAACTGATGAGCTTTTTTGTTTTTCATGGTGTCAATAAAGACAATTGGACATTCCTTTACTGTGTATTTTTTATAGTTAATTTCAAAGTGTAGCGCCTGCTTCTTTGCGGAGGTTTGCTTTGGAAATTGTCCATAATAAACGCCCAGAACGTCTCTCCCTTGTACCTTAACACTGCCAAGGCAATAAACGCCCTTTACACCGTTCCAGGCTTCAGGAGAAGTAACTTTTTCAATTTCTTTGAGAATTGCTCGTTGCTTTTTACTCAGCAATCCGTAAAAAAGTACACCATGAACAGCTACAGGTTCATCTTTTTTCCAAAACATCTTGTCGCCTCCTCTACAATCGATTAATTCTTTGTTACCTTAACTATATGATATTTATAGCCATAGTTAAAATATCGTTTTTTTATCGTTAGCTATTATATTTAGTTATGTCAGATTTAACTTGTTTTTAGAGGGGGAAGCACTTGTTCTCTGCATAGCGTGATTTCCATTTCAGGTTGCTTCCTTTCCGCAGGGCGAGCGCTGAGCCTCCTCGTAAACTGCGGGGTCTCATCTGGCCCGCTAATCCTGCTGGAGTGGCGCACCTTTCATTTCAATCACGGGACTTTTGAATAGGGAAAAACTTGATAAGGTTACTCTTCTATTCTAACAACACCCTTTACTTGGTATGATTTATAAAGAGCACGCTGTAAAATATCATATTACCCTTTGACTTTACTTCTATATATGTTCTACTTTCTGATTTCCCGTCATAAACTAAAAAAGACACCTTCGCCTAGCAAAGATGTCTTTTCGTGTTACCTTGTGAGCTTTGTAATTGATTCAATGTCTTCAGGAGTTGTTCGGCAACAGCCACCAATAAGCTGTGCTCCCGCTTGGCGCCAGTCGGATGCAAAGCACTGATAGGACTGCTGTGCTTCTGATCCACTCCACGTTTTGCTTGTTGGATCATACTGTTCACCAGAGTTAGGATATACCAGAATCGGTGTCTTCGTGTTTGCTTTCATGTTGTGAACTAGGCTTTTTACGTACTGAGGAGGCGTGCAGTTAATGCCTATCGCTATCACTTGTTCATGCGAGTCGAGCCACTCTGCACATGCTGCAGCCGCTGTTCCATTGCTGATGTGTTCTTCATCTTTGGCACTGAAGCTAATCCACGCATAAGCATCGGGAAACTCTTTAAGCACCCGCACGATTGCTTTTGCTTCCTGTAAACTTGGAATTGTCTCACAGGCTAATAAATCCACACCAGCTTCAAGTAATGCTTTTATGCGAGGACGATGGAAATTCATGAGCTCTTCTTCTGTTAAGCTATAGTTTCCCGTATACTCAGATCCATCTGCCAAGTATGCTCCGTATGGCCCTACAGAGCCTGCTACTAATGGTTTTGGTCGAGCGGCAGTTTGATTGTTTTGCCAAAATTCATCTCTTGCCTCAATCGCTAACTGGGCAGAGAGCTTCATTAAACGAACCGCGTCTGCTTTATTAATACCGCGCTTTGCAAAACCTTCAATTGTTGTTTGATAGCTAGCCGTTATCGCACAGTCAGCTCCTGCTACAAAATAATCTTTATGTACTTGTTTAATGGCTTCTGGTTGTTCAACTAACACTTTCGCTGACCATAAGCTGTCATTTAAATCACAGCCGTATCGTTCTAATTCTGTGGCTAATGCGCCGTCGAGCACAACAAGAGGGTGTGTATGTAAAATATGTTGAATTGGGTTCATAGGATGTAGAGTTTAAACTCTTTTAAAGCCACCTTTCAGATTATTTCAAATATGTTGAACAGTCTAATAGAGGCGAAGGTGTTTGTCAAGGAAACCTTTAGGTAACAAACTCTTAACATGAGATTAACAGTTTTTTCACTTGAATTTCATAAAGAAAAGGTAAGATTAACAGTGTGAAAAGCCTTTTTAAAAATAACTGTGCAAAATTTCACAAAGTGTTCAATTTTTAAGTGAAAACGCTTTCTATTTTTGTGTATACTAAGAGTAGATAAAAAAACGCTTACATTTTACTTCGGTTTTCATAAATAAAACATACCATGAGAGGAGATTATCTAATGATTTTAAAAGCTTTACGAAAAAACGGTTCTGTGACAGTTAATTATTATCGTGATGGTTTATTAGAGACTTTCAAAGGAAAAGTAAAACAGTTAAACCTAGTCGAGCAAACATTATCTTTACAGGATGAAAATCACAACACGTTATCTTTACGCTTGTCAGGAATTAAAGAAATCTATGAATCATAGCTAAAGAGGCCGGTCTAGCAAAGAACCGGTCTTTTTTTTTGCGACTATTTTTGTTGTAGTAAATAGCGATTAACAGGCCTGCCCACTCGTCCATACTCAACGTAAAGCTCAACTTCTTTTTCTTGATCTAAATACTCCAAATAGCGACGAGCTGTAACTCTTGCGATACCCATTCCTTCTGCAACTTCTTCTGCTGAAATCGGATCTGTTTGACTATGTAAATATGACCTTATTCCAGCTAATGTAATTGTGTTCAGTCCTTTGGGTAACATTGTGCTTTTCTCAGAGGCTGTTTTAAATAACAGGGTATCCACTTCATCTTGCGTAATGGTTTGGCTTTTTCCTAGTTTGTTTTGGCGCTGTCGATAATTTTCTAATGCTTGCTTCATACGCTCAAACTTAAATGGCTTCATAATGTAATCCACCGCGCCGTATTGTAATACACGCTTTATCGTTTCACTATCACTGGCCGCTGTGACCGCAATTACATCAGACTGATAACCTTTTGAGCGAATTTTTTGGAGGGTAGTAATTCCATCTTGGTGAGGCATATACATATCAATTATGATTAAATCAGGAAGATCTTTTTCAATCATTCGTAACCCTTCTACGCCATTTGATGCCACACTTGTTACTACAAATCCTTCTACCTGCTCGATGAATTGCTTATTTACTTCTTGTACCATTAAATCATCTTCAATCACAAGTACCTTCCATTGGCTTTTCGTCATGCTTCCATCCCCTTTTCGCTTATAACCTACACTACGAATGTAATGGTAAACGCTGTTCCATGCCCATGCTCTGTTTCAACCGAAATATCTCCATTGCCTTTTTGAACGATTTGATAAATTAAATAAAGTCCGATACCTCGGTTTTCTTTTGCTTTTGTTGAAAAACCCTCTTCAAAAATATGTTTCACCTCTTCTTCTGTCATGCCGCACCCGTTATCCTCTACCAAAATTGATAATACGTCTTCTGTTTGTTCAATACTTACATAAACTTCTTTATCATCCTGGAATGAGTCAACGTAAGAATCGAAAGCGTTTTCAATCAAATTTCCGATAACAACAACAAAGTCATGGTGATCTAAATGTTTAGGAAATGTTTCTAAATAGCTGTGCTTATCAATGGTTAACGTAATTCCCAGCTCTTTCCCTCTGCTTACTTTGCTAATTAACAGTCCTGATACGCTTTCATTTTTAATGTTCTTGTGCAAAAAGTTCGTCAGTTCTCCTTGCTTTTCTGAAACTTCGAAAACATACTCTAACGCTTTCTCGTTATTTCCTAGCTGGATTAATCCCGCAATAGTATGCAGCTTGTTCATGTACTCGTGACTCTGTACGCGAAGCGCGCTTACAAATGCTTTTACTCCGGTTAACTCTTCAGCAAGTTTTTTTACTTCTGTTCGGTCTTGGAAAACCGCAACCGCTCCCACCGTTTCTCCTTTTACCTTTATGGGAACACGATTACTTAGAATGGTTAAATTACGCACTTGAAGCTCTTTATTATATACCGGTTGATTTAGCTGTAGGATTTCTGGTAAGCGCGTATCTGGAATCACATCATAGATTGATTGTCCAATCACTTCATCATGAATATTCATGATTGCTTTTGCCTTATCGTTAAAAATAGTAATATATTCATCTTTATCTATGGCAATTACAGCTTCATGCATAGCATTAAACGTTTCAGTTCGCTCAACAAACAGCCGTGCAATCTCATCTGGCTCTAGCTCAAACATTTGCTTTTTTATGTGAGAAGCTAATACCCAAGCTCCCCATCCTCCAAACAGTAAAATTAAAAGGCTGATGATAGAGATTTCCTTCTTTACACTACGAATAACTTCAGAAAAGGTTGGTAATAGATAGCCACTAATCACGACACCAACCTGTTCGTGATGATGATTAATAATGGGAACGAGCGAGCGTATGACAGTCCCTCTCTCCCCTTTGGCTTTATCAGTATACGTATGTTCAGCAAATGCTTGTCCTTCATCTTCTCCGTGCGATTTCGTACCAATCATAGCGTTGACCGGATGAGAGAGCCTTGTCTTTTTCATATCAAGCACGACTATGTAATCTGCTCCGTGAATAATTCGAATGGGATCTACTATTGTGTTAATTTTCTGCCTTTTTCGTTCATCTCCCGTTATCTTTTCACTAACCTCCGTCATTTCAGCGACGGTTCTTGATGTCACGAGCGCTCGCTGCCTCAAGTCTTCTTCCTTTAATTCAATAAATTCTTTGATGACGACAATACCAGCTAAAAACAGCGCAAAGACGATAATAAAGAAGATTAAGGCAGTCATCTTCGTTTGCATTGAAAATCGATTCATAAAGCCCAAAATCCCTCTTCTTTCTCAACTATGTCATCTTTATTTATTTTACCATGCTCTAAATCTGCGTGGTAAAATAAATCATAAGATTATAATTCTTCTCATTGAGATGCAAGGAGCTGAGAGTAAAAGCTTATGCGAGTATTTATTATCACAGCTTTATTTGTTAGCGCTTTCTTTATTTATATTTTACTTTTCCCTCCTTCTTTTTTACATTCGGAACACGTCTATAGAGATGATGAACAACAAGGGCTAGATGAGCAAATCGTCATTAATTTTAGTCATGTTGTAGCTGAGAATACCCCAAAAGGGTTAGCAGCGCAAAAATTTGCCAAGATTGTTAATGAAAGATCAAATGGCAAAGTTAAAGTTGAAGTTTTTTCAAATGGTGTGCTCTATTCTGATAAAGAAGAAGTAGATGCTTTAAGGCGAAATGACGTTCAAATGATTGCTCCTTCTTTCTCAAAGCTTGCAGATATAAACGAAGATTGGTTACTTTTTGACCTCCCATTTATGTTTAAAGATGAAGGTGAAGTTGAGACAGCTTTAAATGGTCAAATTGGCAAAAGTCTGCAAGCATCCCTCAAAAAAGAGAATTTAAAAGGACTAGCATTCTGGAACAACGGATTTAAACAAATGACGAGTAATCAAAAGAAGCTAGCTGTACCAGATGACTTTAAAGGTCAACGTTTTCGCATTATGCCAAGCGAAGTTATCAAAAAACAGTTTGAACTTCTGGAGGCTAAACCTACCACTGCTACATTTAACCGAGTATACGAGTCACTTGAAAAGCAGGAGTTTGATGGTCAAGAAAATACTATTTCAAATATCTATTCAAAGCGTCTATATACGTTACAGCAGTATATGACCATTAGTAACCACGGCTACTTAGGTTACACTGTAATGATGGACGAAAACTATTGGAACAGCTTACCTTCCGATGTTCAGCTTCTTCTTTCAAATGCAATGGATGAAACAACAGCTTGGATGTGGGAACACTCGAAAGAAATGAATGATCAGCAGCTCGAAAAAATTAAACGGGAGTCTACTATTCAAGTTCACTACCTAACAGAGCAAGAAAAAGCGAGATGGAAACAGCGCTTTACTCCCCTTTACACAGAATTTGAAAAGCGATTAACAAAAGAGATTGTGGAAGAAACATATAAGAAGTGATTAGAGAGACTGAGACATAGGCAGTTCACCCCCTACTATCCCTAACTGATTGAGAGTTTACAACTTTTAATTGGTCAGGGTTTTTGCTGATTTGGAAAACTATTTTAGAAACAGATGGGAACATCTATTGTGTGCCTTTTAAAATTACTCATTTTGTCATGTCTCAAACTCTTTTCTATGAAAATTCTAAGAACTTAATGAACAAAAAGACCATTATCACCAGAAATTTCACCCCCCTTTCATATGCGGTACTATAAGTTTACAAGATTAATGAAAACGTTATCAATACATGAGTCAAGGGGGATGAAAGATGAAGATTAATTTTAAAAACCTAACAGTTCGCGTTATTATTGGTATTATCTTAGGAATCATGGTTGGGTTTATTTTCCCAGAATTCGGTGCACAGCTGAAAGTCTTGGCTGACATCTTTATTAAACTGATTAAAATGGTTATCGCACCCATTATTTTTTTAACAGTTGTAATTGGAATTGGCGGTATGGGTGATTTGAAGAAGGTTGGGCGTATTGGAGGTAAAGCACTTCTATATTTTGAAATCGTCACAACTTTTGCTTTAGCCATCGGCATCATCGTTGTTAATTTCGTAAAACCTGGTGAGGGCTTTAACATAAGCGGAGCACAGGGAGCTGATGTCTCACAATATACGAAGCAAGCAGCTGAAGCTGAGCATGGATTTATGGACTTTATAATGAGCATTATTCCAGACAGCGTCTTTGGAGCAATGGCTAACGGAGAACTTCTTCCAATTTTATTCTTTGCCGTATTATTTGGGCTTGCAACAGCAGCTCTCGGTGACAAAGCAGCTCCCGTTATTACGTTCTTTGAACGCGTAACCGATATTTTCTTTGGAATCGTTAATATGATTATGAAGATTTCTCCAATCGCTGCTTTTGGAGCAATGGCTTATACAATTGGTAACTTTGGAATCGGTTCACTCGTTTCACTTGGTAAATTAATGGGCTCTGTTTATATCACGATGTTTTTATTCATCATTTTTGTTTTAGGTGCAATTGCTAAATTTTATGGGTTTAGCATTCTAAAATTCATTGCGTTTATTAAAGAAGAAATTTTACTAGTGCTTGGTACATCATCATCTGAATCAGCTTTACCAAAAATGATGAATCGCATGGAACAATATGGGTGCTCTAAATCTGTTGTAGGTCTTGTTATCCCTACTGGTTATTCATTCAACCTTGATGGAACGTCCATTTACCTATCAATGGCAGCAATTTTTATTGCGCAGGCGTATGGCGTTGACTTAACAATTTGGCAAGAATTAACATTATTAGGTGTGTTAATGTTAACATCAAAAGGTGCCGCTGGCGTAACGGGTTCTGGTTTCATTACCCTAGCAGCAACATTAGCAGCCTTCCCAATGATTCCTGTTGAAGGCCTTGCATTATTAATTGGTGTGGATCGCTTTATGTCTGAAGCTCGTGCTATTACAAATTTAATTGGAAACGGTGTTGCAACCGTTGTTGTTTCAAAAATGGAAAATGAATTTCATCCGCCAGTTCCAACTCAAAGTCCAGATTCTTCACTACCAGTCGCAAAATAAAAATGAACCTTCCTCAGCTAATTGAGGAAGGTTTTTTTGAATGGAAAACATTAAATAATTAAAAATATCAAATAATTTGTTACAATAAAAATAGGTTTAAAAGATAACTAGTTTGGGTAGGGAGGAAAAAGCATGATTCAGACTATTACAGCACATTTAAAACAAGGCTTGCTTTCTTATCGACAAGCGATTTGGATTGCACGCTATCTTATTTTAGGTTTTATTGTATTTGGTACAGTAGAAAAAATTTCAATGTTTCAAAGCCATGAACTTAACGGTTTACAGCTCACGTTTGAACTCACTGCTGCTTTAATTTGTGCATTAGTTCCCTTTGCATACGGCATTGATTCGTCCAAGCAAGAATAAAGGCAACGTTTTCTGATGAAACGTTGCCCTTTTTTTATAATTAAGCTTTTATTTGCATTTTTTCGTGATACAACTTTCCAAGCTCTACATCATCTAAATGCCACACAACAGATTCACATTCTGGAAAGCTAGTAAGCAATGCATCTTCCAATTTTTCACGATCCCTTTCACTTAAAACATAGCGTTTCAATGTAAGCAATGACATTGTATGTTCCCCTCTCACAATTAATGTTAGCGCTTTCAATATTGATGTTTATACATATCTTACACGAATACTACCCTCTATGTACAATAAACAAATAGAATAATGCGAATAAGCAAATGGAATATCGGAAACACTCATAAAGAATAAGAGGGTCGCCTATGGTAGAACATCCTTGTTTAGACCATAGATTTTTGTCAAAAAAAGACGACAATCAATTATATAACAATGTTGATATATACATTCTGTTATAGTACAATTATCTTTACTCAATTCGATTTTATATGACTTTCTTATCTCCCCATATGCGCTGTGAACTACGAACCATTTTTAGAAACATCGCATAGCTTATAGCATGAACAGGTAATTAAAAATTTCTGAGGAGTTGATTTCCCCGTGGAAAAACATTTGAATCATATCCAGAAACAAAATGAAGAAGATACAATGAACTCATTAACGGCTGAAATGGTATTAGACCATGCGCTTCGGATGTTTCAAAAACAACAGCTTCAAAAAGAAATTGATCATGCCTTATTAAATCGCAACAAACAGGAATTTCTTAAACTATCGCAACAGCTACAAGCATACCTATAAGCAATAAAAAAGAAGCGAGGATGTCCTCGCTTCTTTTTATTTAGCAAATACATGATTTCCGATAACTGCTGTTACCTGCTTTGTTTCTAGCCACGAATTTGTTGCAATCTGCGGATTATAGAAAAACAGCGCAGGGTTTTGATGATCTGGATTTGCTAGCGCTTCTTCTACTGCACGTCTTGACTCATCAGAAGCAGGCTGATTAATTGTTCCATTGCCGACTGGAGAAAACTCGTAGCCGCCGTTAGCTAAAGGCTGATTAATCACCTCTGTAATGCTGTTAGGGAATTCTGGTGACGATACGCGGTTCATAACCACGGTTGCTACCGCTACTTTACCTTGGTACGGTTCACCTTTCGCTTCTGCTTCTACTAATCTTGCTAATAAATCTTTTTCTGCTTCCGCAACTCCTACATCTGTAGGCTGTGGTGCTGGTGCTGCTTCAGAAGCTCTTTCTCCTGTTACCACTAGCTGTTGCCCTACATTAATAAGATCACTTTGTAATCCGTTTAAGTCTTTCAAACGATCTACGCTTGTATTATATGTCTGTGAAATACTAAACAATGTCTCACCTTGTACTACCGTATGTACCGTCTCTTTTTCTGGAATTGTTAGGACTTCTCCAACATAAATCATATCGTTCGTACGATTATTTGCTTGTTTTAGTTCATCTACGGATACGCCTTCTTGTTGACTAAGCTTCCACAGCGTATCTCCTGTCGATACTTTATGAGATGCTGCTGATGCAGCCGTTCCTTGTACTGCAAAAAATGAAAGTGATGCAGCTGATGTAATGACCCACTTTGTCAATTTTCCTTTTTTCATAAAAATACCTCCCGAAAAAATAACCTGACATTATCTTAGCATAGAGAAAGCCAATTTCATTGAAAGAATGGGTAACATTTGTTCAGATTGGATTAAGTTTCTTACAAGAGAAATAATAATATTACAAACCATATAATTCCTTTAAAATTCGTAATAAAACTAACATTTTTATGACTGTTACTTGAATTTTATGGATTATTTTTACTTTTACCTTTCACTAACTGAATTTCATTCATTATTTTAGAAAAATAAGTAAACATCTACCAATCTCTAACTACATCTCAGGTCTTACCTATAGTTCATTCCTCGGGCCATTGATTAACTACCACAAAATGGATAAAATTAGTTATGTATCTTATTTCTTTATAAAATTGAAAGCAGGGTGAAGCATGAAAAGATTATTGTTTTTAGTTCTAATATTTATTGGTGCTGCTTTTCTTTTAACTAATCCATTTACCACATCTACATGGACATTGGGATTATCAAAAACCGAAGCAGCTCTAACAAATTCTATTGAAAGTATTAAGCTTGAAACTGCAAATGTGAATACAGTCGTTGAAGAGTACAATGAAAAAGAAGTAAAAGCGGATTTACAAGGCAAGGGAAAAGTAAATGTTCAGCGCAACGGAAAAACAATTACCGTTACGTATAAGAATAAGCCTTTTTCGTTCTTTTCATTTGGAAATAGTAGTAAACTAACAATTTATATTCCAAAAGAATACAGCAATCATTTAGAGTTAAACGTTGGTTCAGGAGATGTAGAATTTAACGAAACCTCTTTATCACTTGATAGTTTTTCGATTAAAGTACAATCTGGCTATACTGTTATTCAAGGAATCGATGCAGATAAATTAGACATCAATGTTTCCTCAGGAGATCTCATAGTCAACAAAGTGCGAACCAAAGAAGGCTCAATTGATGTACAGTCAGGAGATCTTGCGATTAAAAACTACGAAGGAAAATTGAATTCTCACGTATCTTCAGGAGATGCTTCTATTTCTATAAATAGAGTGGTTGACTCGATTAAAGCTCACGTTAGTTCTGGGGATATGACCGTTACGCTGCCACCTAAAGCTGATATTACGCTACAAGCTAAAGCGAGCGTAGGAGATATTCATAACCGGTTTAACTTTAAAACAATCAAAGAACAAGAAGGTAAAATTGAAGCTACAAATGGGAAAGGTACGCATCGAATGGACGTAGATGTCTCAAGCGGAGATTTTAATTTACGATAAAGCAATGCAGTTTTTCATCTCAAAGAAAAAGCATGGCTGTGAGAACACATTCATTGTGCTACAGACACTCGCTTTTTTAACTTATTTTCGCAATCAACAAAATATCCGAACAATTGCAGGTAGCAATCGTTCGGATATCTAGTTGACTGAAATACTTTAGCTAGCGACCACAACAGTTTAACCTCTTCTTCAAATATGTTAATTCAGTAACCTCTACTATGTGAAAATTGAAGTTTGAGGTTAACATAGCTTCACAATTAAATATTCACAATATAAACAGCAACGGCAATCGCAGAACCTACTAGCAGCGCTACATAAATAAATGATAAGTTCCGAATTCGTTTCTTTCCAGTCTTTTTATATTGTTTGTCATCGTTATTTGCAATCCATATCGTTCCGACTAGCGAAATAATTCCCACAAACATAATAAGAAAAAGTGAAATAGTCATCCTCTCTCCCCCTGTTCATATCCCCTTTTCTTCTATTATATTATAGATTCTTCTAAAAAAAGAAAATCACTCTGGTTTTGAGTGATTTTCTTCTTTATTCATACCTTAATGCTTCAATTGGATCGAGCTTGGCTGCTTTGTTTGCTGGAAGCATCCCAAAAATTACGCCGATTGTCATAGAGAACAATAGTCCAATGACAATAATTTGCCATGAAATTAACGGTGGCCATCCTGCAAACATAGAAACGATAGAAGCACCGCCTGCTCCAAGTAAAATACCAACGACACCACCAATTAACGTTAACGTCATTGATTCAATCAAGAACTGTGTTAAGATCTGCCTTTTGGTTGCACCTAGAGCTTTACGAATACCAATTTCTCTTGTTCGTTCTGTAACCGATACAAGCATGATATTCATAACGCCAATGCCACCAACTAATAATGAGATTCCCGCAATTGAACCAATAATGGTTGTCATAATGGTTGTGACTTGACCAATACCATCTGCAATAGCTTCCATGTTCATAACCGTGTAGGAATCTTCTGTTCCGTACGTTTCATTTAATAGATTTGCTGCGCTCTCTCCAACGGCTTGTAGTTCATCCGGATTAGAAGCTTGAAGGCTTACAGACGTATAGTCTACTTTTCCAAAGCTTGATTTATACGTGTTGCTTGGCATATACACTTCCATCATGCCAAAGGACCCTAATATACCGGTTGGCTTTTCTAAGATTCCTACAACTTCAATTGGCTGATTTTTCACCCAAATGATTTCACCAATACCACTGCTATCTTTAAACATTTCCTTATTTAACTCATCACTGATAAGGGCAACTCGGTTACCGGACAAGAAATCACCATCGGTTAGGCTTTGTCCCTGTGCAACTTTTACGTCATTTACGTCCAAATACGACTGGTTAATAGCATATACCGTTGTATCTAACGTGTCTTCTTTATAACGGACCGACATCATTTCCTGCAGAGATGCCACAACGTTTTCAACACCTGGTAACTTGCCTAGATTATCAATATCTTGCGACGTAAAAAACGCCTGCTCCCAAATGTTTGGGTTTGTTTGTATTTCTTCCTCTGAAGGTTCATACATTAGCTCAACCGTATTGCTATCGCCTGTAATTTGCGATTTAAGCATCTGTTCTCCACCTTGCCCAATCGCCACTACAATAATAACTGCTGCAACCCCTATAATAATACCGAGCATCGTCAAGATCGAGCGTAATTTATGGGCAACAACCGACGCCAAAGCCATGCGAATATTTTCCATCATGCTCATAGTTCAAGACTCTCCTTACCGTTGTACGCAACGATATTTCCATCACGAACTAATATTGTTCTTGAAGCATATTCAGCCACTTCTGGCTCATGAGTAATCACCACTACAGTTGTTCCTTCTTTGTTTAAAGCAGCAAATTCCTCCATAATCGATACGCTTGTTTTCGTATCAAGTGCTCCGGTCGGCTCATCCGCTAAAATAAGGCTAGGCTTATTAACAATGGCACGAGCAATAGCAACACGCTGCTTTTGTCCACCGGATAACTCATTTGGTAAGTGGTTAATTCTTTCACCTAACCCTACTTTTAACAGCGCAGCTTCAGCACGCTCTCGTCGCTCTTTTCGAGATATACCCGTATAGACCATCGGTAGCTCTACATTTTCCACAGCTTTTAAACGTGGCAACAGCTGGAATTGCTGAAACACAAACCCAAGCTGTTCGTTTCGAACCTTGGCTAACTGATCATCGCTGTACGTTGAAATCTCAAGTTCATTCAAAAAGTAAGCACCGGAAGTCGGTCGGTCTAAACAGCCAATAATGTTCATTAAGGTTGATTTACCTGAACCTGAGGGACCCATAATAGCAACAAATTCACCGTCTCTAATCTCTAAATCGATTCCTTTTAAGATAGGCACTTCTTCTTTACCAAGATAATAGCTTTTAGAGATATTTTCTAATTTAATCATCTTACTGTCACTTCCACACCATCTGCGAGTTTATTAGATGGATTTGAGATGATTTGATCTTTACTTGTAACGCCTTTAACAATTTCAATTGACTTGTTTGTTGTTTGGCCAACCTTCACTTCTCGCTTAACTGCTTTTCCATCTTTTACAATATATACGTATTTCTCATCACCTTCATTAACAATCGCTTTTGATGGAACAGCTTTTGCTTTTTTGCTTTCAGTTTCAATTTCTAATAAAAGCTTAAAGCCTGGGCGAATGCTTTTAATTTCTTCATCCGTTACTTTCACTTGTACTGGATATTGATTCGCTCCGTCTCCACCACTCGCTGCATCGGACTGCTGTGGCAAAAAATCAATTTGCTGGACAGAACCTTCCCACTCTTTGTCCGGCACTACGTCAGATGTAATTTTCACTGGCTGACCTACTTCAATGTTAAGAGCATCATACTCTGATAAAACGCCCGTTGCCAAATATTGATCCGTATTACCAATATGTATAAGCGGCTTTTGAACCTCAGTTGTATTATGAGCAGCTTCTTTATCTACAGACAGCACTGTGCCAGCTAATTCACTCTTTTCAATAAGGTTATTTTCTTTCTTTGTTAACGACTTGCGCTCTAGCTTATTTCGTTCAGCTTCAATTTTTGCTGTTTCAAGGTCTAAATTAAGCTGCGTTCGCTCATCTTCGATTTGTGCTTTCGCTTCTTCTTTTGGAAGTTCTTTTTCAAGTTGTTTTTGCTTATCTTTTAATTTAGCAATCTGCTTATTTAGTGAGCTAACTTGTAGATCATTTGATTTTTCGCCAAGTTTATTTTGTTCTTTTTCAAGCTCTAAATCATCATTTGTATACGTGACAAGCGGTGTACCAACCTGCACCCTTGTACCTTCTGTGACTTTAATATCTTCGATCTCACCATTTTCTGGCTGATAATACACATACTGCTCATCGGCAAGCTTAAGGGTACCTGGGATCATTACCGTACTGCGCAACGTCATATCTTTTAATGACGTCACGCTAACTTGTACGTCTTCACTTTTCTGTGCTTTAAACACATTTACGCCAATTAGTACTACGATTAAGAGAGAAACAACTGTGATGATGATACCTTTTTTCATTATGCCATAACACTTCCTATAATTTGTGAAATAACAGACAGTACAAAGAAGACACTAGCAATAATAATTGCCGCTTTTTTAGATAAACCGCCTACTTTTTGTAAACCCATTGCTGTTAAAATTAGCGACCAAATTGAGAAAATTTCAATGCTTGCCAATACGCCACCAACAGCTCCTTCAGCTCCAACTAAACCGTTTAAAGACGTTATGTTTGTTCCTGTTCCAGCTACAACTGCAATGACTGTATTTAGTAATAATCCAAGCATTGTAATGAACGTAATGAATGCTGTTAAACTAAACATATGCTTATACTTTGCTGTTCCTTTTCCGATTTTCACAATAAGTAAAAGAATTCCTGCACCAATTAACATCGCAATAGGCGTGACAATTAACGCTCCAATTCCAGCTCCAATCATACTAAACAATTTCATAGAATCATCTGGCTCAAGCCCAAGTTCTTGTAAAGAAGCCAAGTTTTCTGGCGTAATGGTACTAAGTGCGAATGCCGCGGCACTTAGTAAGATAACGAGAATGAGTGAAGCCACAATCGCCGGACGCTGCTTCATTTTGTCAAACTCAGCGCCTGGGCTAAAAATAAACTTAAATACGGACGGCTTTGGACCCTGCTCCTGCTCGGTCGTCGCAATTTCTGGATTCATATAATAGCTCCTTTTTTGAATAAATTTTTATTTGTTTACCTTCACAAGCACTATTGGTAAGTTATAAACAAATCAGTAACATTTTAACATAAAAATGTTATAAAGTTTACTAATTTACTATATTTTTACTTTTATAGTTTTATACTCAACAAAAAAGATGCTGTTTATCAAGATAAACAGCACCTTTTCTTCCTTATTATATAGTTTTTGCCTTTCTTCCCACATCGCTTCCAAACTCAACGCCAATTTCTCCTAACCATTTTCGGTATGCAATGCTCACGCGATCAGGGTTAAGGTGCAGCTCTGCTTGTAAGTCTAACGGAAGCTCTTCCGGCTTTTGACTTTCAACAATGTCTGTATCTTGTTCGATGATAAGCTGCTGAAATTCTTGAAAGTATTCATCAGGCTTATCGAGCTCATAGTTTCGTGATACAAGTGCAAAGACGGTTGATTTTAGCTGTTCTTGGGGCAATACTGCAAATAGCATGGAGAAGATTTCGTTGGTTTGATAATTTACTTTTTTCAACCTCGCAACTGTCGGACGAAGAATTTCAAACGTATAGTAAATCGTTGACCAGTTTCCTGTACCATCCGCATCGGCATATACTTCAATCTCATCTGAGATATAATGGTTATCACGCCAGTGCACCTTGTAATCGGGGATTTCCGTATAGTCTGGGTGTCCTAAGCTTCCCTCATGAACAAACGCAAGGTGGCTCACGTCCAAAAAATTTTCGACCACACGAGGTGCAGCTGCGTTCATCGTGTGAGAATATGCATGGACAGTCTTAAAAGATGAGTGGTCATATTCCTCATAATAAGGAAAAGGCTCAGCAGCATCCGACCCTTGTTCACTGAGTCGAACCCAAACCATGCCGTATTCTTCTCTGCACTGATACACAATAGCTTTTGCTTTGAGTGGAATCGCTCTATTCGGTGGCTGCTGTGGAATTTTTGTACACTGTCCATCCACATTATATTCCCATCCATGATAAGGACAAACAATACAATTATCTTTTACCTTACCAAGCGATAAAGCAGCACCTCGATGAATGCAAAGATCTTTAAAGGCTTTAATTGTTCCTCTTACCCGAAAAAGCACTACTCTCTCTTCTAATACCTTCACAGCAAGTGGATCTGTACCTATATCTTGACTGTACGCAACTGGCAACCACTCTTTTGCTAATACAGCATCTTTAAACATCTGCTTCCCCTCCAGTTTGTAGACGAAAATGATAATTTAAAGATTAGCATCTCCAGCACCATTCGTCTGTTAGTTGGTAAGGTTAGCTGACAGATAATTTACAATTAGCTCCACGGCTGATTGAGACTTAAGAATTTGGCTAAACTATTGCTGTTTGCGCGCACACTTTTTCGAATTTTTGCTCGCTCAGGTGCTGTTTGATATAAATACTTTTCTTCATCCGTTTCTGGGATTACGCTCGGCACTTCACAAGGCTTGCCATCTTCTCCAAGCGCAACAAACGTAATAAAGGACGTAGCGGCAATTTTTCGCTCTCCTGATTTTAAGTTTTCTTTTATAATTTTCACAAAGATCTCCATTGATGATCGTCCTGTCCAAGAGACATATGATTCAAAGCACACCGAATCCTGTGGAGTAATCGGATGTAAGAAATGCACAGAATCTGTTGATGCCGTTACGCATTCTGCTCGGCTATGACGAGAAGCAGAAATTGAAGCAATCATATCAATATCGCTCATGAGCTTACCACCAAATAATGTTTGATGATTATTTGTATCATTTGGAAACACGCGACTCGTTCTAACTGCTTTTGATTCTCTACAATATTTTGCTTTCATCTTCCATTCCTCCAACTATATACGTAAAAACTTTTATTGAGACCATCATACTAGCACATCTTCATAAAAATAACTTTAAAATTTGCTCAAAACACAAACAAAATTTACAGTAAGCGCTTTATAAAATCAAAAAAGAGAGCAGATTATCTCTTCTCTCTTTCTAGGCTTACATCTTTAGTTAATGTCACCCGCAGCGAATGCTTTTTCAACTGTATCGCTATACTTATCTTTTGGCTTAACTTCCCATTTTCCGTCTTTTTCAACCATTTCAATTTCTAATGGATAATTACTTTCTTTAAGCTCTGCTCCACCTAAAATATCTTTGAATTTTGAAATTGCATAAGCTTCTTGTTTTTTCGTATCATATTCTTTTGTTTCTTGATAATAAGCGCGTTTATAATCAGAAACTGTATTGTATAAGTTATATACGCCGATACTTGAATATTTCACTTCAACAACTGCTTTTCCATTCACATTTTCAACCGTTTTAGCTTCAAACGTCGCTTTTGAATTTAGTTCGTCTTTATATATTTTGTATAAATTAGACGCACCTTCTTCTGTTAAATCATTTGAAAACACTTTATTAATTGACTCACGGAATGCTTTATTAGCAGACTTTTCAACTTCTTCCTTATCCGCTACTACATATTTATCGAAGTCTTCATTTTCTTTCCCTAAGAACAACACGTCAATATAGGCTGCTAATGCTTTTTCAGGTGTTTCTAAGTTTTTTAAGCTTTTTTCATACTTTGCTGTGTCTAATTTTAGCTTTACTTCTTCAATCTTATTTTCATAGTCTTGACTAATTGGCTGAACACCAATTTCATATTCTTTATCTTTTTCTACGTTAAAAAGATACGTCAGCTTTTTCGATTTATCAGACGTAATTTTCCCGGATCGCATTGACGTTTCAATTTCATCGCTGTATACGTCTGTATTAGGTTCTAATTGTTCGTCACCATCATAAAGACTAACATCATTGCTAGACAACGAAATGGCATCTTTGGACGTATTCTTCACTTCTAACTCTACCGCAAGTAAAGCTTCATCTCCGCTTACGCCACCGTCTTGCTCCGATACTAATATGTACTGTGCATCAGCAATTTTTGCTTCAAATGACTTATTTGCACTTGCTCCTTCTTCACTTGACCCGCACGCTGCTAAGCCTAGTGAGAGAGCTCCAACTAAGAGTAAACCTGCTGCTTTTTTCACGTAATCCTCTCCGTTTCTCTTTATGTTTTCATGAACTCCATCATCGACTAATTCATAATTGCTATACCCACAATCATTTATTTCGAATTACTTTTTTACAATTATTTGATAAAGTTCATTACTTAATTCTCCTTTACCATCATAAGGAAATCCTGAAACATCTTCAATCTTCCATAAGTCATTAAATCACCAGAGTATTTTTGTAAGTATTTCGACTCACTTCGTCCCACTAATTCATTCGATTTTTTAATTAGTTAACAATATACTCTTCCCTTTACAAAACCTACCATGATAATATTTACCATGTACATTCCTTTTTTTTCAGATTCCACTTTTACTTTTTATTATCAAGATAAACCCATATAGTTCAAATGAACCAAACGCCCCTTTTTAGGAATTTAGATTTATTTATATTTCATTTTTTTACAATTAATCCACCATTAGTTTATTTCTTTTACGAAGAGGGAATGTTAAGAAAATACGATGTTTGGAGGAGGAGAGATTGTGTCAGATGTAAAAGTTTTGTTTTTTGATGATGATGGGGTTATTCCCAATCACCCTTCCCTTCCTGTTTTACTCTATGAACATGCACTAATTGATCGTAAGGATAAGATCGAGACTATTTTCCATAATCACAATTGGAAGAATAGCTGGGTTAATGGTATTTATGATTTCCACCACTATCACAGTAACGCCCATGAAGTTCTTGGCATCATCAAGGGCTGTGCTCGCTTGCAGTTAGGTGGTCCAAAAGGTGAAAATATTGTTGTGCATGCCGGTGATGTTATTGTGTTACCAGCCGGTACAGGTCACAAGCGTCTTCAATCAACTGCTGATTTCCAAGTAGTTGGCGCTTATCCGGGCGGAATCAGCTATAATTTAAAAACTGGAAATTCAGCTGAATATGCAGAGGCTGTTGAGCAAATAGAAGACGTGCCTCTTCCTAAAACAGATCCCGTCTACGGAGAGGATGGGCCTTTACTTTCTCTATGGTCTAAAGAGTAAAAGGACATTCTTATTAGATGCCTTCCCTTTATTAGAAAATGCCCTGGTTATTACTAAGAATCGATATGAAAACGAGCTCTTACTAAACGTTTAGTAGGAGCTCGTTTTCATTTATTCCTATTATCCAGTCTTTTATTATATAAGATTACAATGAACGGTTTAGAATATCACGTACACTTTCATCGTTCATTTCTTTGTAGGTACCGACCCCTGGTTTGATGAACGTCTTTTCTACCATGGCATCAAGGTCCTTGTCATCAATCTTATAATCAGCCAGCCTGCTTGGTGCTCCTAATGAATTCCAAAACTCACGCAGCGCTTTTGCACCTTCTTTCGCTACTTCCATATCGTCTTTCCCTTCAGTAGAAACACCAAATACATTGACAGCTAACTTCTTGACACGCGAAGGGTCCTCTTCAAGAACATGCTCTAGCCAGTTAGGAAATAGAATAGCAAGTCCTCCTCCGTGCGGAATATCATAGATAGCTGAAATTGCATGCTCGATACGATGAGTTGCCCAATCTCCTCCGTCTGTTCCGCTTGCCAGTAGTCCATTAAAAGCCGTCGTACTAAGATACATCATCGTTTCCCTATGCTGAAAGGAATGCAAGTCTTCAATTAACTTTGGACCTGTTGCAACCGCTGTGCGCAATAACGATTCGATAAATCCATCAATCATCGGTGTATTCTCCGTACGATGAAAATAATACTCAAGAGCATGTGACATGCTATCAACGATTCCATAAACGGTTTGGTCAAGAGGAACAGAGAAAGTATACGTTGGGTCTAAGATTGAAAATACAGGAAACACATGAGGGGAACTCCAGCCTAACTTATCTTTTGTCTCCCAATTAGTAATAACTGATACATTATTCATTTCAGATCCAGTTGCCGCTAATGTCAGCACTGTACCAAACGGCAAGGCGGCTTCAATAGGAGCAATACCTTTAATAAGATCCCAAGCATCTCCATCATGCTTAGCACCTGCTGAAATAGCTTTTGTACAGTCGATTACACTACCTCCCCCTACAGCTAAAATAAAGTCAATGTTTTCGTTTTTACAAATCTCTACTCCCTTACGAACGGTGCTTAAACGGGGATTGGGCTCAACACCCGCTAACTCAAATACAGTAGCTTTCAGCTGTTTAAGTTGATTCATCACATCATTATAAACGCCATTGCGCTTTATGCTGCCACCGCCATATACGAGCAGTATATTTATGTGTTTATTCAAACTATTTGATAGTTGCTTTATTTGCCCTTGTCCAAAGTATAGTTTTGTAGGATTATATTGCAAAAATGTCTTCAAAATGAGCACCTCTTAGAATGGTTTTGAAGATAGTATAGCACGTCATTTACATTAATAAATACGATACTTTTCTATGCTATTCATCATTTTTTTTGATGTTATCTTTTAAAGACGTAATAAGCTGGCTTAAAGGCGGAGTTAACCACTTTTTATTTTGATAAACAATCTGAGTATAAATGCGAATCTCTTCATGGTCGAATGGAATCTGAGTGACTTTGCCGGATTCAATCTCTTTTCTTGCTGCAATTTCAGGTAAAATTGCTATTCCTAAATCATCAGCTACACACTGTTTAATAGCTTCAAGGCTGCTGAACGAAATAACCGACTTAACTTGAATAGTTTCGTTCATTAAAAGCTGTTCCAATAATACTCGATAAGGACATCCTTCCTCAGTTAAGATCAGCGTCTCACCTTCAAGCTCTTGCAAGTTCATTTCCTTAAGCTGCTGAAGTCGGTGATTCTTTGGAGCAATCATCACTAGTGTTTCTTCACGAATTGGAATTGTGGTCAATTCCGGGTGATCAATATACCGGTCGAGCACAATAGCCAGATCAAACGCACCCTCAAGCACTCCTTCTTTTAACTTTGGACAGAGCCCTGATTCCAATAAAATTTTCAAGTCAGGATGCCGAGTTTTCAGCTCTTTAATGTATGGCGTTATAAAGTATGCTGCCAGTGATTCAACTGTACCTATTCGTAAAGTACCTCGCAAATTATGCTCGTTTGAAATTCGCTCTTCTGCTTCATCCATGAGGAGTAAAATCTGATTTACGTAATAATAGAGCTCTTCACCTGACTGAGTAAGACGCATTTTTCGCCCAACTCTCTCAAACAATTTAACCTGAAAATGATCTTCAAGCTTTTTAATTTGGGTCGTCACACTAGACTGTGCATATCCCAATTGTTCACCTGTTTTTGTATAGCTCCCCCACTTTACAACCTCTTTAAATGTATAGAAATAATTTAAGTCCATTAACATCACCTATCATATTTGACAATAATTCTTATCAGTCATTATAGATAACTCCAATAGGTATATCAATGATATGCCTCCTGCTAAATGAGTATTTATAGAAAATTCATCATGAATCAACTTAAGAAATTATGTTAATTTAACAAGAATATTTTCAAAAAACAGAGACCGGTAAATAAGTACATAAAAAAAGGCTTTAACCATTAGAACTCAATGATTAAAGCCTTTTATGTTCATTATGCTTTTTCTATGCGAGCACTCCATGCTGTTAATAGTACTGCCCCAATAACCATTACTCCACCAATCCACGGTGTATGAATGATGCCAATCGAATCTACAATAATCCCACCAACAAATGCGCCAATAGCAATTCCGATGTTAAAAGCAGCAATATTAAGCGCTGATGCAACATTAACAGCAGATGGAACATATTTTTCAGCTAAGTTTACTACTAAAATTTGCAGACCTGGAACATTCATGAAAGCAAACAGTCCCATTAAGAAAATTGTAATTAGACCAACTGCCTTAAACGGTGCCGTAAAGCTTAGTACAATTAAGACAATAGCTTGGAAAATAAACATCCAAAACAATGCTTTAAGCGGTGATTTATTTGCTGCTTTTCCACCTACAGTATTACCAATTGCCACCGCAACACCATAGACTAGTAAGATAATGCTTACCCATTTGGCACTAAAGCCTGTTACATTTTCCAAAAGAGGTGTTAAATAAGTAAACGCAACGAACGTACCTCCGTACCCTAATGCGGTAATAGCAAATGCTAATAAAAGCGGACCATTCTTTAAAATTTTCACTTGTTCTTTAAACGACGCAGGCGGTGCTTCTTTTAAGTTATTTGGAATTAAAATGGCGCTTGCAATGATTCCAATTACTCCAAGTAAAGCCACTGCCCCAAAGGTTGCTCTCCAACCAAATGTTTGACCGATAAACGTACCAAGCGGAACACCTGTTACGGTTGCAACAGTTAACCCTGTAAACATAAACGCAATTGCGCTTGCTCTTTTATGCTGTGGCACAAGATCAGCTGCAATAGTTGAACCAATTGAAAAGAATATCCCGTGTGAAAATGCCGTAATGAAACGAGCAATAAGCAATAGTGAGAAGCTTGTAGACATTGCTGCTGCTGCGTTTCCAACAATAAATACAACCATTAGTGCCATCAACAATGTTTTTCGGTTCACTTTACTTGTTAAAGCTGTTAAGACGGGGGCACCAATGGATACACCAATTGCATAACCAGAAATTAATAATCCCGCTAGCGTAATTGAAATAGATAAATCATTCGATATACTAGATAATAAACCAACTGGAACAAACTCAGTTGTCCCGATACCAAATGCACTAATAGCCAGTGCTAATAATGCAAAGGTTCCACCTTTCTCATTTGTTTTTGTATGTGAAAGTGAATTCATCTTTTTTCCTCCTTCATGATTTGATAACTCTTTATATTGATCTCAGTACAGGCGCCTTTCTAGTTCCTGAGTCAAACTTTTAACTAACTAGCACCGACCGGCTAGCTCTGTTAGTCATTATGCAAGATACAAATCCATAAAAAAAGTACGCACTTTCAAGTACGATAGGCACCAAAAAGTACCTAATGGACTATTTTAGGCGTAAAGCGGTACAATAACAGTAACTTAATTCAAATCCATGCAAGGTTGACACTTGCATGTGGCATGAGAAAATAAATAAAAGTGTTAGATAAGGGGGCTTTTATCAATGAAAATGTACAATATTCCAGTGGAAGCTTCTCTCGAAGTAATTGGTGGTAAGTGGAAAGTAGTGATTTTATGTCACTTGATAAAAGGAAAAAAGAGAACCGGAGAGCTAAAGCGCTTGATGCCAGGAATCACTCAAAAAATGTTAACCCAGCAGCTTCGTGAGCTTGAAGAGGATGGCATTATTTTACGTGAAGTCTATAACCAAGTTCCTCCGAAAGTTGAGTATTCTTTAACGGAATACGGCTGGTCTCTTAAAGGAATTTTAGATGCTCTTTGTGCATGGGGCGAGCATCATATTGAAAAAACATACCCAAATAAAGAAGATGTGCTTGTACAGGTTGACTAACTTGTCAGCACATCGTGAAAGTGAAGTGGCTATAAATGAGCGGACAAAATCGAAGTGATATTTCTCCTGGAACGAAGGTATCGATCGTTCTGAAAGCAGATCAACGAACTGGAAAATTAACGGAGGGAATTGTGAAAGATTTGTTAACCAAGTCCTCTTTTCACCCTCACGGCATCAAAGTTCGACTAACAGATGGACAGGTAGGGCGTGTAAAAGAGATCCATTCTGTCTAAAAGCTGTCGAAACATTAGCTGATTTGTAAATAAAAGTAAGGCTTTGTATCTATTTTTATTCATCTTCTTGTAATCAAATCTCAATGTACGATTCATACAGTGTCAATATTCCAATTTTATACTGAAACGTGAAAACAGTTTGAGTTGGGAGATGAAGAGATGAATAAGAAAGTATTAGCAGGCGTTGGGATTTCATTTGCTTTATTACTAAGCCCTTTACAGCAAGCATCAGCTGCAAAACATGACGTAGACAACGTAGCGCATCGTGGTGCATCTGGATATGCTCCAGAAAATACGATTGCTGCATTTGATAAAGCGTTTGAAATGAAATCAGATTATATTGAGATTGATGTACAGCAAAGTAAAGATGGGGAGCTTGTAGTCATTCACGATTTAACCGTAGACCGTACGACAAACGGTACAGGCTCCGTTAAAGATTTAACGTTAGAAGAACTGCAATCGTTAGATGCTGGAAGCTGGAAAGGAACTGAATTTGCTGGAGAGCCCATTCCAACATTTGAAGAAATTTTGGATCGATACCGCGGAAAAATTGGGATTCTAATTGAACTAAAGTCGCCCGAACTTTATCCAGGTATTGAAGCAAAAATTGCTGATGAGTTACAAGAACGCAATATGGACAAGCCAAATAATGAGAAGATTATTGTTCAGTCATTTAATTTCGACTCGATGAAAAAGATGGACCAGCTGCTTCCAAGCGTTCCAATTGGCGTCTTAACAGGATCTAAAGCAGACATAACAGTGGAAAAGCTCCAGCAGTTTGCCACATATGCTGATTATTTTAATCCCCATTATGGGCTCGTTACAAGCGAGTTAGTGACAAATGTACATAATAATGGAATGAAGATTTCCTCTTGGACCGTGCGCAATCAGCAAACCGCTGATTTTCTTTTATCGATGAACGTAGACGCCATTATTACTGATTTCCCTGATTATGTTCAAAAATAACCAAAAGCGAAGTGGAATTTTTTCTCCACTTCGCTTTTGGTTATTAGTCTAAAAACTTTGTTTTATTTCCAGAAGAGATGAACTGCGTGCGACGATTATTTGTACTGATTATATAAACTGCTACAAAGAAGACACCTACAACAATAATTGATCCGATATTAAGTAACCCTTTTTCAGCATACCAAACGATTGCATACCCAACTGCTCCTGATAATAGTGCATAGTACATAAACGGCAGCAATGTTTTTCGAATAACGGCTCCTTCTTTTCCAACCAACCCTACAACGGCCGAAGCTGCCACCACATTATGAACACAAATCATATTTCCAGCCGCTCCGCCCACCGCTTGCAAAGCAACAATCCAAGTTGGATTTACGCCAATTTGTGTACCAACATCGTATTGAAACAATGAAAACATCATATTGCTTACGGTGTTGCTGCCAGCAATGAATGCACCTAACCCTCCAATAAAAGTGGAAAGCAACGGCCAATACTCGCCTGCTAAAGCAGCTGCACCATTCGCTAATTCAATTGGCATTTTATCGAATCCCGCTGCTCCTCCTCCTGAATTAATAAAGACCTGCACCATTGGCACCGTAAAAATTAACGCTGTAGACGCAGCAACAGTTGTTTTAGCAGACTGCTTCCATGCTGCTTTGTACGCGCTTTTATTCATATGATGAAGAAAATAAGTGATTAAAGATACAAAGATAAAAATTGTTCCGGGAAGATACAGTGGCTGAAAACTTGCACTTACTTCAGAACCAAATATATTCGGAAACGAAACGGTCCACGACTGTAGCCACCCCAAAATAGGAAGCGCTTTCAATCTTGATAATACTAAGAATGCCCCAACTAATACGTAAGGGAGCCACGCACGCAACATGCTCATTTGTCCACTATGATACGCAACATCCTTTATTTCTAAACTACCTACCCACTCCGAATTCCACTTACTTTTTTCTTCAAAGTCCCATGCTTCTTCTTTATCCGGCATTAAAAATCCTCTTTTAGCAGCAAAAACAACAACAGCAAGTCCGACTAACCCGCCAATCATGGATGGAAACTCAGGACCTAGTAGATTTGCAACCAGTACATATGGAATGGTCATCGCAAACGCTGCAAAGAGCGCAAACTTCCAAACACGGATTCCTTCCGTAAACGATTTATTCTTCCCAAAGAACTTTGTCATGAGTGCCACAACAAACAGTGGAATAAATGTCCCCGCAATCATGTGTAAAATTGCTACCTGTCCACCGATTTCAGTTACTAGTGCTAGAAAATTATCCGTAATGCTTGCATCTGCTGATAATCCTGTTTGAACGCCGACTAGCATTGGTGTTCCTACTGCACCGAATGAAACCGGCGTACTTTGAATAACCATCCCTGCAATAACCGCTGCCATGGCAGGAAAGCCTAGGCCTACTAAAAGCGGTACCGCAACGGCAGCTGGAGTACCAAATCCAGAAGCGCCTTCAATAAATGAACCAAATAACCAGGCAATAATAATCACTTGAATGCGACGATCCGGCGATATATCTGTAAAGCCTTGACGGATCGTTTTAATACCACCGCTTTCCTGTAAAGTATTCAGTAATAAAATTGCACCAAAAATAATATATAAAAGCGTCCCTGCGACGACCAAACCATTTATAGAAGCTGCAGCAATTGTTACACCAGGTACCTTCCATACAAACAAGGCTAACCCTACAGCCACCACGTAAGAAATTGGCATCGCTTTGCTAGCAGGCCACCTCAGGCCTACTAAAAAAATACCAACGGCTAAAATCGGTAAAAGTGATAGAAGCGCTAACATTCCAGTACTCATGCTTTTCTTCCCCCTTTTCAACAAGTGTTAAAAACAGTTTATTTTATGTGAGAGAACATTCTTTTCAGTCAAGCTATTACCTTTTTTCATAAATAAAAACCTGCTCGAAATCCGATTACGTCGCAATTCGAACAGGTCATTTTTTGTTATGATTGAAATACTAAGCAGCCTGAACCTGTTTTATTCGTGTAGACACGCAAGTTTATCGCAGATACCAAGCTGTTTCAAATCATTCTTTCTTGTTAATTCACGCTGACTTTTACTTTGCTAAAAGCATTGTTCAGTGAACCAATTTCATCGATATGACAATCAATAGTGCTTCCTGCGCCCACTAATTCGGCCCCTACCGGACTACCCGTTAAAATAACGTCTCCTGGTTTGAGCGTCATCACATTAGAGAGATAAGCAACCATTTTTTCAACTGAGACGATGATAAGATCCATCCCGCTATTTTGCTTTTCTACTCCATCCAGCGTCGCTTTCACACGGATATTTGTAAGATCAAGCTCCGTTTCAATATAAGGACCAAGCGGCGTGAATGTATCAAACGATTTTCCTACCGTCCAATGGCCGTCCGGATGAATAAATTGCGGTGCCGTTACGTCATTTCCAATCGTATAGCCAAAGATATGCTCACGAACATTCGAAGCTGAAAGATTTTTTGCTTCTTTTCCGATAACAACCGCAAGCTCAGATTCAAATTTCACTTCTTCAATTCCTTCCGGAATGATAATATCTTCACCTGGCCCAATAACAGATGAAGTTGGTTTAAAGAAAAATACCGGAATGTCAGGAAGCTTTTCAGGCAGCTCGCTCACAGCCTTCACGTAATTAGCCCCAATACCAATAATCTGATTTGGCTGTATTGGTGCTAACAGTTTTACATCTTCTCGTATAAACGTGCGCCCCGTGTATTCCCATTCCGTAAATACATTACCTGTTATTTCACGAATGCTTTCTTTTTCTACTACTCCTTGGCGTATCGCACCTTCTAATTCAAAACGCGCAAATTTCATACGTAACCTCGCTCCTTGCTTCGCTTATTTTTGTTGGATTGCTTGCTTTGCTTTTGCTTCAATACGGCGCGCATGCAAGATTGGCTCAGTGTATCCGTTTGGTTGGTCATATCCTTTAAAAACAAGGTCGCACGCTGCTTGGAATGCAACTGACTTTTCATAATGAGGTGCCATTGGTTTATAGTTAGCGTCACCCACATTCTGGCTATCTACGACTTTCGCCATTCGTTGTAGCGTCGCAAGAACTTGCTCTTTTGTACAAATTCCGTGATGTAACCAGTTTGCTACGTGCTGACTTGAAATACGAAGCGTTGCTCTGTCTTCCATTAAGCCTACATCGTTAATATCGGGAACCTTTGAGCATCCAATTCCTTGATCTATCCAGCGTACTACATAGCCCAGTATACCTTGTGCGTTGTTATCTAATTCTTGCTGTATCTCTTCTTTTGTCCAGTTAGCTTCTTCAGCAAGCGGCACCTGTAAAATATCATCTCGCAAATTAGTAGAATCGTTCATCAGTTGGTTTTGAACGTCTACAACCGAGACTTCATGATAGTGAAGAGCATGTAGCGTAGCTGCGGTTGGTGATGGAACCCATGCCGTATTTGCTCCCGCTTTTAAGTGACCCACTTTTTGTTTCAACATCTCAGCCATTAGATCTGGCATTGCCCACATGCCTTTTCCAATTTGCGCTTTTCCTTGAAATCCGCTTGCTAATCCTGTTAGTACATTTGATTTTTCATAGCCTGCTAGCCAAGCGGATGATTTCATATCATTTTTTCGAATCATGACGCCTGCTTCCATAGACGTATGCATTTCATCTCCGGTGCGGTCTAAGAATCCTGTGTTAATAAACGCAACGCGATTTTTGACTTTTTCAATACACGCTTTTAAGTTCAGTGACGTTCTGCGCTCTTCATCCATCACTCCAATTTTAAGGGTATAGCGAGGCAGTTCGATTAAATCTTCTACGCGATTAAACAGCTTATTAGCAAATGCTACTTCTTCAGAGCCATGCATTTTCGGCTTTACAATATACACAGAGCCCTGTTGGGAATTTTGATACTTACCGTTTCCAAGCAGCGTATGCTTTGCTATTAAACTTGTAATCACGCTATCTAGGATACCTTCTTGAATTTCATCACCATTGGCGTCTAAAATGGCGCTGTTGCTCATCAAATGACCTACGTTGCGTACAAACATCAAAGAGCGTCCAGAAAGCGTCACGGTATTTCCGCTTGTCGTTTCATACTGGCGATCGCTATTTAGCGTACGAGTCACTGTTTTTGTACCTTTTTTAAACGTCGCTGTTAAATCACCTTTCATTAAGCCTAACCAGTTTCGATACACTTCCACTTTGTCTTCAGCATCTACTGCAGCTACCGAATCTTCACAGTCCATAATGGTTGTAACAGCTGATTCAAGCAGCACATCTTTTACACCTGCATCATCGCTTTTCCCAATCGCATCTTGACGATCAATTTGAATTTCAAAATGGAGACCATTATTTTTAAACAGCAGCGCACTTGGGTTTGAACCTTCACCTTGATAACCAATCCACTTGCTCGGCTCTTTAAGCTCCGTTATTGTTCCGTCCTCCAACGTAGCTTCCACCTTATTCGTCACAACGTACTGCACAACGTTCTCATGCTTTCCTTCTTTTAATGGAATTGTATGATTTAAAAAGGATTTTGCAAATGCAATGACCTTTTCACCTCGAATTGGATTATACTGACCTTGAACTCCTGCTCCATTCTCTGAGCTGATTGCATCCGTTCCGTAAAGCGCATCATATAGGCTGCCCCAGCGAGCATTCGCCGCGTTAATTGCGTAGCGAGCATTGTTAACTGGTACAACAAGCTGAGGCCCAGCTTGAAGCGCAATTTCATCGTCTACGTTAGCTGTTGAAATTTGAAAATCAGCTACGTCTGCTTCTAAATAGCCAATGCTCGTAAGAAATGCTTTGTACGCATTAAAGTCAAAGGAATCACGATTTTCACGATGCCATCGATTTAATTTGGCTTGCAGTTCATCACGTTTAGCAAGCAGTGCTTTATTTTCTGGCGTCAGCTCATCAACAAGTTGTTCAAATCCTTTCCAAAATGCCTCCTCTTGTAATCCAGTCTCGGGCAGAGCTTCTTCATTAATAAATTTGTACAAAACAGGTGCTACTTGAAGTTTTCCAATTTGTTTATAAGCTACCATTTTACTTCCTCCTCTTAATAATTACGGACGTCCAGCTGTTTGCTTATCCTTTAAATCACGCTTAATTTCAGCGCAACGACTTGGAGTTGGAAACAGCTTACCCGCATTTAGTAAATTTTCTGGGTTAAACACTTCACGAATGTTTGTCTGAGCCAAAATTTCCTCATCCGTAAAGACAAATTTCATTTCTTCTTTCTTTTCGATACCCACACCGTGTTCTCCTGTAATGGTTCCGCCAACATCTGCACAAATCTGTAAACACTCACTGCCTGCTTTTAACGCTCTGTCCGTTTCTCCCGGTTTTGCCATATCGAATAGAATGAGCGGATGTAGATTACCATCACCAGCGTGAAAGATATTCGCAATTCTTAACTCATATTGCTTGCTAACTTCGTTAATTCGCTCCAGCACTTCTGGCAGTTTGCTTCTCGGGATAACGCCGTCTTGTACTAGATAATGGGGTGAGATTGCTCCCATCGCTCCAAAACCCGTTTTCCGGTTTGCCCACCAGCTTGCTCGCTCTTGTTCATCTTTTGCTACTTTTACTTCTCTGACGTGATGCCGTCGACAAACGGCAAGAATTTCATCAATTTGTTCCCCAATGCCAGCTAAGATTCCATCCACTTCAATAAGCAATACCGCTTCAATGTCTTTTGGGTGGCCCACTGGGAATGCCGCTGCCTCGACACCTTCAATCGCAATCTTATCCATCATTTCAAGAGCAGCTGGAACGATACCCGCTGAAATGATGTCAGACACCGCTTGGCTTCCATCTGAAACATGGTCAAAATAAGCTAGCACCGTCTGCTTGGCTTCAGGGTTTTTTAAGATCCGAACTGTAATCTTCGTTACGATTCCAAGCGTTCCTTCGGAGCCAGTTAACAGTCCCAAAAGATCATAGCCTGGCGTATCCTGAATACCTTCTCCCCCAATAGTAATGATTTCACCATTTGGCAATACTACTTCAAGTGCTAAAATATGATTTGTTGTGACGCCATACTTTAAACAATGAGCGCCGCCTGCGTTTTCCGCAACGTTGCCTCCAATTGTACAACAGTATTGACTTGATGGATCGGGAGCGTAATAATAGCCTTTATCTGCAATTGAGTTTGTGAGCTTTAAATTAATGAATCCAGGCTCAACAACTGCCTGTCGGTTTTCAAGATCCACGCTCACCAAGCGCTTCATTCGAACAAGGCTAATAACTACTTCATTGTTGAGAGGAATTGCTCCACCGCTTAGACCTGTACCAGCTCCCCTAGCTAAAAACGGTAGATTATGCTTTGAGCAGTAGCGCACAACTTTTGCCACTTCTTCAGCATTCTCAGGGAAAACCACTGCTCTTGGCAGCTTGCGATGAACGGTAAACCCATCGCAGTCGTAAGCGAGCAGATCCGCTTCTTCATATAAGATGGATCCTCTCCCTTCTACAAGAGCAGCCAGCGCTAGGATATGCACATCATTTGAACGAATTTTTTTCTTCTTCATGAGCGATACCCCTTTTCTTCATCTTCTTTTTCATACGCCCACTGCAGCAGCTGAACCGTATGGACAATCTTTTGGCTGCGACCGTATTTTTTTACACCCATTGCCATTTGAAGCATACAGCCGGGATTTCCCATAGAGATTAGCTCAGCATCTTCGGGCACGCTTTCCATTTTGCTTTTTAAAATTTCACCTGCCATTTCTGGATTGGTCATATTATAAATCCCAGCGCTGCCACAGCACCGATCGGCATTTGGCATATGCACCATTTCCACTCCCGGTATGTTAAGAAGTAAATCGCGCGGCTCTTTTCTCACGCCTTGACCGTGCGCAAGATGGCAAGCATCATGATAAGTAATCGTTGTGTGTAAAGACGCGTTCGGTTTTTCATAACCCGTATCGTATAGGTATTTTGAAATGTCCTGAACTTTGCTGGAAAATGCTTTGGCTCTGTCGTACCATTCCGTTTCTTCTTCTCGAAACAGCTCGGGATATTCTTGCAGCATACAGCCGCATCCCGCTGCATTTACAATGATGGTTTCGTCATTTTCAAATGCTTCAATGTTTTGTTTTGCAAGCTTCCTTCCCATATCTCGGTCACCAGCATGCACATGCAAAGCACCGCAGCACGTTTGGTTTTTCGGAATCGTCACGTTGTTTCCGTTGCGCGTTAACACTTGAATGGTCGCATCATTAATATCGCTGAACATCACGTCCATGACGCATCCAGTTAAGAAGGCTACGTTTGCTTTTGCTTCATTATTGGCAGGAATCGTTGTTTGTTTCTTATATTTTTTTTGTACAGGCTGTTTAATATCTGGCATGACTGCTTCCATTTCAGCTAAATGCTTTGGCATTACGTTCATAAGCCCCGTCTTTCGAACAGCTTTTTGCAGCCCGCTTTTTTGATAAAACTTTAGCAGTGAACCGACGGACTCTAGACGTCGCTGGTGTGGAAATAACCCTTTTAAAAAGAACTCGTTTACGGTTCCTTTCACACCGGTAAGCGGCATCGCTTGGCGGATTTGTCCGCGCGCTTCTTCAATCAGCCCCCCAACGTCCACATCAGCTGGACAGGCCGTCGTACAGGCTCTGCAGTCTAAGCAATCAAAAACTGGATCAATCAGCTGTTCGTTTACTTCAAGCTTTCCTTCAGCTACGGACTTAATGAGGTGAACGCGCCCTCTTGGTGAATGCTGCTCTTGACCTGTTATTTCATAGGTTGGGCATGATTCCAAGCACATACCACAGTGCACACAGTCAGCCCATTTCGTTGGATCCGGCTTATCTTTCCATAAATAGTTTGTTAAGCTCTTCTCTGTACAGGCCGGCTCATTTACAACCTCTCCACTCATAAATCAAATCCCTCCCACAAATCGCTTATGATTTAACATTTTGTTCGGGTCTATCTTTGATTTAATTCCTTCGTATAAAAAGAAGTGAGCTGGCTTTTCTCCCCAAACATTAATTTGCTGACGAAGTACAAGCGGTGCGTGCGTAACAACTGCATACCCTTTTAGCTCATGAACTTGCTTACGCATCTCAGCAATCGCTGCTAGAACACCTTTAGAGTCACCACTAATGTCGATTTGACAAAGGCCTTGACCGATTCCTCCGTGTGCCCGAATGCGGACATCATATGAATTTGCAAGCACATCTGCGGTTTCTACTATCTTGAGGGCATCGAGATTTTTTACTCCTATCTTTAAACCCACTGTTAGAGAGTCACCTTGTGTAAAAGTAGCTCCATTAATCCCTGTTCGGTAAAACTGGTGCCAAAAGCGAATTCGCTCTTCTTCGGATTGAATGGAAACAACTGCTTGTGGTGCTCCTAATTTTTGAAGCACTTTTTCCTGGTAACGAACGGAGCTCTCAACGTCCTCCAACGCAATGGCTAAACAGTAAGCGTCTTCTCCAATTAGCTCTCTACTCAAAGAAGGACTCATGAGTTGTAGCGATATAGGCTCTAGCATAGAATCCAAAATCTGAGTTGCGAGAGACCTGATATTCATTAAAGCTCGACTCCGAAACGCAATAACAACAAGTGATTCACACTTTGGAAGCGGCCGAAGCTTTAGCGTAATTTCAGAAATGACTGCAAGCGTCCCCATTGAACCGATGAAAAGCTTATTCATATCGTAGCCGGCTACGTTTTTGACAACTTTTCCGCCAGAACGAATGATTTGCCCATCAGGATATACAAGCCTCATGCCAATGACAATATCTCGACAAGACCCATATCCATGGCGTTTAGGCCCGCTGTCATTTGCTGCTACAACGCCACCAACTGTTGCTATTTCTGGCCAATACGGGTCCAAAGAAAGTTGCTGGCCGTACGTAGCTAAATAATCTTGTAGCTCTTTAAACGGTGTGCCCCCTTTTACGGTAACCGTCATGTCACCCGGTACATGCTCCACAATTCCCTTATAGCGAGAAAGAGATAGCAAGATATTAGCAGACTGCACTAATCCGCCAAAGCCTCGCTTCGTACCTGCACCCATGGTGGATACCGTATATCCATGTTGGTTCGCATACGTTAAAACAGCTGCAATTTCGGCTTCAGAAGTGGGATAAACCGTAACCTCTCCTCCATTTCCAAGCAGGTGTGCTTCTGTTGTTTCCTGCACTTGTTCAGCAGAAAAAAGCGCTTGAAGGTCAGAAAAAAGTCGTTCTGCAATCATCAAACTCCCCCATCGAAATTCAATTTTTATGAAGACTTAGCGCTGGATGCGCGCTAAGCTTGTTTGTAGAATATTTTCAACAAGTTCTAAATGATTCAGCATGTGTATGTAGGCATCTTTTGAATTTGATTGTTTAATGGATTCATAGATGTGATAGTGGTGTGACGCAATCTCTTTTAAAATTGCTTCGTGTGGTTGAATGTACTGATAAAAATCAATCATTGCTTTTTGCATGGTCGTGGAAATAAACTGGATGAATTGAGTTAACATTTTATTGCCGGCTGCATGGACAATCACTTGATGGAAGTGGTAATCAGCCTCCCAATCATTTTCAAATGTTTTTGAGAGGGCTAGCTTTAATTTCTTTAAATCTTCTGGAGATCGATTTTTGGCAGCCATTTCAGCAATGCCTGGCTCCAGCATCTTTCGGACTTGAAATAGTTCTCGAACATCCTCTTCGCTTGGCAACAGCATCGTATACTGAAACATTTTAGATGAATCGAACTGACAAATAAACGTTCCTTCTCCTTGTTTCACATCAACAATCCCTTTACCTTTAAGCGCGGTAATGGCATCGCGAACCGATGAGCGCCCTACACCAAATAATGTGCATAGCTCTCGCACAGAAGGAAGCTTTTCTCCCGGCTTGAACTGACCTGAAGCAATCATAGCTTCAATTTGCTCTTCAATTGACTCTGAGATTTTTTTACGAGCGATTCGTTCTACGTTCACAATAACACCCACCTTTCAGTTATCACATATGTGATATGTTATCGCTTACATTTATTAAAGCACCTTCAGTTTTTGATTTCAATCATTTTTTTGAATTTACAAAAAATAAATTTGGTATACCGATCTGTGACATGAAAAAGGACACTCATTGAAACGAATGTCCTCCTTGATTCTACAATCTTATTCTACTAACTTCCATACGGCTGATGTACCTGGCGTATCACCAAGCGTCCACCATTGCGCTACATATGTGCGGTTTCCATACCTTACTTTCGAACCACCTGGATAGGCTTTTTGGACATTCCATTCCACTACGGCATCACTTACTAACTCCCACGCATCTGATGAATCAGGCTGATTGCCTTTGGTCCAGTATTTCGCTTTATATTCAAGTCCTTTATACTGAACAACCATACCAGCAGTATAAATTTTATTTTCACTCCACTCTTCTGCTGAAGAATTGCTGCTTAATGTCGAAACTTCTAGTGACGAACTTGAAGCCGAAACGTTCCCCGCTGCGTCAATGGCAAAGACCGTATACGTATAGTTCGTAGCCGGCTGCAGGTTTTTATCTACATAGTACGTATTCGAAGTCGTTGCAATTAGCTGTCCATCACGGTAGATTGCATATTCTTTAACGCCTACCTGGTCCTCGGATGGCGACCACATTAACTCAATGGAACTCTCTGACTCTTTCATACTATGAAGACCGCTTGGAGCTGTTGGAGCTTCCGTATCTTCAATCAATTTTTGAGTTGTCACCGCAACTACTCGACTAGCAGAGCTGCTGTTCCCTGAAAAGTCAATAGCTTTTATATAATATTCATAGCTCGTTTCCGGCATAACGCTGGAATCTTTGTAAACTGTATTGGTAGTTGTCGCAACCTTTTCTCCGTTGCGGTAAACCTCATATTCTTTAATTCCTTGATTATCTGTTGATTTACCCCAGCTTAGCTCAACCGTTCGATCTGTAACGCTTAACGCTTCAACGCTTGCAGGAGCTGACGGTGGCTCTTTGTCAGTTGCTTCATCGTTGATTAAATTCACATCAATGACGTTATAAAAAGCATTAGGTGTATCCGCTACGTCCCATACACCTAAAATAACGTGATAGCCATTCCGATCTGTTGGCACGTTAATTTTATGACTTAAATTTGTATTTGCTGGTGTTCCATTATGATTCACTGTACCAATTAGTTCAAAATCTGACCGTTTTAAAGGTTCATTGGGATTCCAGCTCTTTTTCGTAATGTAATAATGCCACTTTGAAGTTGCATGGGGAGCCGTGTACTTCCACGTAAACGTATTTAACCCACCTTTTAAATCTTGCTTTTTCCAAGCATCTGCCGTTTGACGATCCATTACTTGATCAATTTGTCCCAGTCCTCCTTCTGCTGATGCGATATGCCCATCAGCAGGCCCGCGTTCTGGAAAGCCTTTTAGGCCTTCTACAGACTGAGGACTGTCGATGACTCTTCCGTACTTCTCCATCGCAGCTTGCCAGCCAATGACCTGCTTTTCAAGCGATCCAACGTACCCTCTACTTGCCGGCTCCTGTATGTACCCATGAGCAGATGCATCACCAGCTGAAACCCACATGCCAAACGAGAGCACAGCGGCTGTCACGACGCCTTTTCCAATTGTTTTTTTCCACTTCAAAACTCATCACCTCATTTGTAAAGTCCACTTTATGACTAAGTGTCACTCTTAATTATAAGAAAATGAGCTCTGCTGATTACTACAATTCGTCATTTTGATTCAATAGGTTTAGAAAAATGCAGAATAGCCTTGTCTTTTTTCCAGTTTTATACTAACAAGGAACTACTAGGATACGTACAAACGTTAGAAAACATATCACTAGACAAATACTTGTTTAAACAAGTATTTTAATAGTAAGCAATTTTTTATTGCTTCATACAGTTTATACTGAGGAGTTCATACATGATGCAAGAAGAATATATCACTTTTTTAAAAAGAAATGGCTATCATATTACTAGCCAACGTCGCGTATTGCTATCCTTTTTCTGTAGTCGCCAAAATGCCGAGCTGTCTGCTCAGCAAGTAATTGATCACTTGAAGAATACAAATAAAAAAATCAGCTTCGATACGGTTTATAAAAACTTATCTTTATTTGTAGAGCTAGGATTCTTAAATTGTAGAGAAGATGAAACAAAAAAGATATTTTCATTGAATGTAGTTGATTCTCCTGTCCACTACTGAGAGAAGGTATTACATTTGCTCAATACAAAGAGCAAAAGAGTTCGCCACCATGAACACTTTTGCTCTTTTTTTATTATTCTTGGCTTAAACTTATAGCTTGCTTAAGGTCATCAATAATATCTTCAATTGCTTCTGTTCCAATTGATAAACGAATCAACCCCGGCGTGACTCCGCTTGCTATCTGTTCTTCAGGAGCCAACTGTTGATGTGTCGTACTCGCTGGATGAATAATTAGTGATTTGGAGTCTCCGACGTTCGCTAAATGAGAAAATAGCTGAACAGAATCAATAAGCTTTTGACCTGCTTTAATTCCTCCTTTAATTTCAAACGTCATAATGGCGCCTTGGCCTTGTGGCAAATATTTTTTAGCTAGTACATAAGATGAGTGACTTTCTAAACCCGGGTAACTTACTGATTTAACCGCTTCATGCTGCTCGAGAAATTGAGCTACAGCCAGTGCATTTTGGCTATGACGTTCCATTCGTAAATGTAAGGTTTCAAGCCCTTGTAAAAATAAAAAAGAGTTAAATGGTGATAGGGCTGCTCCTACATCTCTCAGTAATTGAACGCGTGCTTTTATAATATAAGCATTTTCTCCAACTGCGTCCGTGTAAACCACTCCGTGATAACTTGGGTCTGGTGTCGTTAAACCTTTAAACTTCCCGCTTTTTTTCCAATCAAACTTACCGCTGTCCACAATGACACCACCGATTGAACTACCGTGCCCGCCTATAAACTTCGTGGCGGAGTGAACCACAATATCTGCTCCGTGTTCAATGGGACGAAGTAAGTACGGTGTTGGAAACGTGTTGTCTACGATTAAAGGAATATCATGACGATGAGCCACGTCTGCCACTGCTTCAATATCAAGAATATTCCCTTTAGGGTTACCGATTGTTTCAGCGAAAATAGCTTTTGTTTTATCCGTAATCGCATGTTCAAAATTACGGACATCACTAGCATCCACAAAATGCACCTTAATGCCAAGCTTCCCTAACGTATGGGCAAATAAATTGTACGTTCCTCCATAAATACTGGATGACGACACGATTTCATCGCCAGCTGACGCAATGTTTAAGATTGAAAACGTAATGGCCGACTGGCCAGATGCTACCGCGAGCGCTCCTGTTCCTTTTTCTAGTAGAGCTATTCGCTTTTCAAACACATCCGTAGTAGGATTCATAATGCGGCTATAAATATTCCCTTCATTCTGCAAGCTGAACAAACTAGCCGCATGTTCACTATCATGAAATACATACGAGGACGTTTGATAAATTGGAACTGCTCTTGACAACGTCGTCGGATCAACTTCCTGTCCTCCATGAATAGCTACTGTTTCAAGCTTCAACTCTCTTTTTTGCGTCATAATCATTCCTCCCCTTGTCTTGATTTCAACACAAGAACATTCTTTTACATAAACACAAAACCCTTTTTATTTTTACAAGAAATTAAAATTGTTTCCTACCTGACTCGTTTTCGATTAGCTGATTTGAAAGTTGCTGTAAAGCTGTATCTACTCGTCTTTTAATTTCGTCATCAAGAAAAGTAAGCTCAAGATGCTGATAGCTAATTTGGGAATCAACCAAATAAACCCCACTATTAATTTGTTGACTACCTAATATTGAGAAAAGAGGCTTAAAAGCATATTCCAATGACAATAAATGTGCAAACGAACCACCCGTTGCGACTGGTAATACAATCTTATCAGCTAACCCTTTTTCAGGAATTAAATCTAAAAAGGATTTTAAAATGCCAGTGTAGCTAGCTTTGTACACGGGACTAACGACTATTACAGCTTGAGCTTGTTTGATTTGTGACAAACGATACTTGATGTCTCCGCTGTTAAAATTAGCATGTAGCAAGTCTTCTGCGGGAAGGTCACGAACATTTATTGTTTCTACCTGGTGTTGTTTGCTTTCAAAATATTTCTTTAAATATGAAGCTATTGCCTCACTCCTAGAGGGCTTAGTCGGACTTCCTGAAATAACTACTATGCTTGACATAAACGATCGCTCCTTTTAATTAGGGTATATATTTAAGAATATGGTGTAACCTCGGGTAGTTTATAATTGAGTGCCCACCGATATAAGGATCATTAGTTGCATGATTAACATTTGAGGTTACCCATGGCCTTGATTCATTCTTAGTATATTTCTTGGCTTCTTCCAATGCCCCCTCAGCTATACCAAGTAGAATATAGATTAAGATTATTTTTGCAATATGCGGTCTGATTGTTGAGATTAGCTGACTTTCCTCTGTTTGAAAAGAACACAGTATCTCTACTTCATTAAATACTACTGTGCCATTATCCGTTTGTTTTTGTCCAAAACAGCTGATTTTCTAATGCTTCCTTGTAATGTTTATTCGTTTGCTCTGAAGAACCAAATAAATGAATAGATGATAAGCATAGAAAGTGGTAGGCAAATAAATATGCAACTGAACCATCTACTTTGGCAAAAGTTCTACAACTTCATGGCTAACCCTTCATCCGCTGCTTAACTTTCCAACACTCTCTTATATTTTGTAACTCTCTATTTCACAATTTCTTATAAACTGATGGAGTTTACCATTTAACCCCCCTGCTCCGAATTGAAAATACTTCTTTTTATCATTACTCTGTTCTTTAATAAATTCTAAAAACGCAAGAATATAAATGCGACGATGATGGACATTTACAATGTCGTACTCGTAAAACCAGCAATCGAGCTCATTATATATACCTTTAGTCACTTTATATTTCCTTTGACACCATAAGGAGAACTCCAAATCTGGCAGATTAAGATATTTGCTGTTGGTTATTCCACTTGTAATCTCATACTCTGTTAATTCCAACGCTTTTTGATTGAAAGACGTCATAATGTATTCTCCTTTCTGTAGAAATAAAGAGGCTCCCATTTAGTTTCAAATGGGAGCCTCTAGCTTTCTAGTCGGCAAGAATTGTATTTAATGTGCTTTAATTTATATTAATATAATAAAACATATTATTCCGATGTGTCAAGTATACTTTTTTTGTGAAAAATAAACAAATTATTTCAGTTAATTGCTTCCCGACCACTTTACATGTTTGTTATATATGGTAAAATTATCTCTAACTTTATATTACTTATCCAGAGAGGTGGAGGGACTGGCCCTATGAAACCCAGCAACCTTCAAACATTTGTTTGAAAAGGTGCTAATTCCTGCAAAGTTAGTTACTTTGCAAGATAAGAAGCATATTGCAGAATATGTAACCTCTCTATTTTATAAATAGAGAGGTTTTTTATATTTATAATACTATATTCAATGTACAGGAGAATGGAGATGCAAACTAAATTAGCCTTAGAAACATATAAACAACCTAAAGAGTTAACTTCATTTGAAATCACCTCTTTTATTTTCAATTTTTACAATTATGTTTGGAATCAAAATAAGCTAAATGAAATCCCTTCTTATTATGACAGCCAAGGAGTTATATATAATAAGAAAGAATTTATAACCAGTGCTCAGATAAAAGCTGAAATTATTAAAACAATGGTTGATATCGGGGAAAGATCTATATTCATAGATAGCTTAACTTGTAATAGAATAGGCGAATTAAATGATTGGGACGTATCAGTCAATTGGAAGACAAGGTTATCAAATGAAAAGGTTAAAAATATACTAGGTACAACACACTTTCAAATTTATAATGCTAAGATTGTAAGGGAAACTATAACGTTTACTAAGTAAGTTGTTAAGATTATCGCTTGCTTCAATTTTAAAATATTTATATAGTGCGGACCCCAGCTTTCACATCGCAACTAAAACCACAAGAAAAAGCCGAGAAGCATTTACATCTTCTCGGCCTACTTTTACTGTAACAGCTTCCTATATATAATACATGAGAGAATCGTCTTGCTCACTCTGCTTGTTCATATTTTGTGCATGTAACGACTGCGTAGATTGGACCTTATTAACACGCTTCTGACGATTGGAAAACAGTAAACAAACGGAAAGAACGGAAGCTACTAAGCCTACAATTAAGGCACTCACCTGACATTCCTCCTTTATAGAATATATATATTCTATTTTACCACTAATGTACGTAAATGAAGCCTTTTTCTCCAAAATTTTCATCTACTTTTACAGATTTGTTGCTTGCTTCATTTCTGGTTTGGTTTCCCTATTCCCTTTCCTGCTTGATACGTAGCTATTTAACGCCATACCAGCAATAACAAGTATAATTCCAATACACGAAACGTATGTAGGTAGCGGCATGCCAAGCAGAATCATTTCACCAAGTAACGCAAACAATACTTCAAGCGACTGAGTAGCTTCGACTGCTCCGAGCTTTTTCATATCACCTGTAACCATATTAGTTGCTGCAAAGAATAAGACCGTCGCAATAACGCCTGAAAACAAAGCAACCCAGCCCGATTGAATGACCTGTGAAGCGCTAGGTGGGCCAGCAGTAAATAAACCATAAATTGCTAAGATAATCCAAAACGGCAAGCTGGCAATGGTCATTCCGAGCACGCGCTGATAAGCATCTAGGCGATTTGATACAATTACCATCATCTTACGATTGCCAAGCGGATAAGCAAACGAAGCAACTAAAATCGGCAATGTGCAAAGCAATACGCTCATAAGCGATAGCGTTGTTGCGTGTTCAATTTGCATAACCGCTACGCCGAGTAAAATAATAAGCGACATCGCTAAGCTCTTAAAAGGTATTTTTCCTTTTACTTGAATAGGTCCCTTACTCGTTTGGATTGTTTCATAAAATAAAGGAGCTAAAAGCGAACCTGAGATAATCGTAATTTGCCACGTTCCCGCAATTAACCAGCTCGGGCCATACGCACTCGCATAGCAAAGCGGCGCGTAGAATAATCCAAAGCCAATGGTGCTCCACATCACCCACTGCATCGGTGCTTTCTTCATTTCCGCAAACGTAGCGTTCAGCTTTTTCCTAGCGATGACGATGATTAACAGTAGTGGAACCATAAAGAAAAAGCGTAAGGAAGCACTCCAAATCCAGCTTCCACCTTCAACTTCCATCATACGATTTAAAACAAATGTAAACGCAAAGAAAAACGCGGAGCACACGCCTAATATAATTGGTTTCAATTCCTTAACCCCCGTATGTAGCACATAATAATGTAAATAAATTGTAAAACCAATATATCGCATTTTGGTTATTTATTCAATGCTATTTTAGCGTATAAAAAAGAGTCCTCACGTTTGTGAAGACTCTTTACACCAATAGTTCTCCAAGACTTAGCCAGTTTTTCTCAACAAGACCCGCTGCTTGTATTGTCTCCTGGCTTTGACAGACTTCAATGATTTTTTGATGCTCATTTACAGATTTAAATCCTTGTTCTGAAGAAAATTTCGCCACTTCCAACCGGTAAATTTTTGACTCACTTCGCTCTAACGCTAACACAATTTCAGGGTTAGCAGCAACTTCCAAGAATACGCGGTGAAAAGCTTGATCCGCTTCAATTGCACCAATGATATTGTTTTGTTCGACCGCACTCTCAAGTTCCGCATTATGACGAGCCAATGCTTTGAAATCTTCTTCTGTCAGATGCGGAACGGCAAGCTTAGTTGCCAATGCGTGAAGGACCGCAACAACGGTAAACGCATGCTTTGCTTCTTCAGGATTTAGCGAAGACACTTTGGTAATAGAGCCTGGAATCGATTCAACAAGCCCTTCATCTTCCAAGCGTTTTAACGCTTCTCGTACCGGCGTTCTGCTGACGCTAAATTTTTCAGCTAGCTCCTTATCATTCAAGCGTTGGTCCGGTGGAAACTCTAACGTAATAATTCCTTGTTTTAAAGTTTGATAAATTTCTTCTCGCAGTGATAAACGTTTAATGGGTTTAATCAATTCTCTTTTCATAAAACCAATATATCAAATGCTGGAAGTTTGTTCAATTCTGGACTTACTCGCTTTTTAGGTTAGGTTTATATATATATTACGATTTATAAACAAAAAAAGTCCGTATTGTTTTACGGACTTTTTCGAGAACTTATTCTGCATATCCAAGTACTTTTAAAGCGGCCTTGACATGCGTGTAGGTTTTTAAGATTGTAAAGTTTACTTGGAGGTCTCTCATTTTTTTCGCTACAGAAGGCGTAATACCCGTTACAATAACCTCCGTTCCAGTAATCTTAATTAAATCATGCAGGTTATAAATATAGGCTACCACATCTTCATCCATTTCTAATAAACCCGAGAAATCGATAATAAAATGATCATCTTTACTTTCATCAATGTATGTTGATACTTTGGATGCAATCATATGATATCGCTGTTCATTCAAAACACCAACAATCGGTAGAACAGAAACCCCGTCTTTTACTGGAACAATCGGCGCTGACATCTCCTGCATCTTTTCGTAGTAATCATAAATTACTTCTTCCTGCTTCTTTTTTTCCGTAATATCTTTTTGAACCCCGATAAAATAAAGCTCATCATCAATCCATGTTGGATCAATAAATAAGTCGTTCCAAAAAGGTTGGTTTTCTTTTGTATAGTTTAGAATTTGTACATTGACTGACTTTTCTTCACGGATAGCATCTCGAATTTGTTGTACCGTATCTCGATTGGTCTTTTCGCCTTGTAAAAAGCGGCAATTCTGTCCTACGATCTCTTCTTTTGTGTATCCGGTCATATCCAGAAAACCTTGGTTCGCATAAACAATCGGGTTATCGGGTAAAGCAGGGTTAGTTAAAATTAATCCAGCTCTTGTAAAGTCCAGGGCTTTTTTAATAAATGCTAGTTCTTCTACCTTATGATCATCATTTGCAAGCAAGCTCTTCTCTCCTTCTCAAGTATAGTATAAAGCGTGACTTCCACTATGTATTAGCGTAATTAACAACTTCTCTCTAATTCTGTCATATATTGTGCCTTTTTTCTATAAATTAAAACCATTTAAATATGAAAAAAGCTTACAGGATTGTAAGCTTTTTTCGTATTAATCGATTAACTTTGTAAAGTTCACGCGTTTATGAATTGCTAGCATTACTGGAATTCCAACAAGCATGACTACAAACTCACCGATTGCAGTTGTTAACCATGTTAATAAAAACGGGAACCCTAGTGCTAAATGAAGCTCAAACGCAATGATAAACATGGTAAACGTAAAGATGAGCGTATTTATAATCATACGAGCAACTGTACCCTTCGCAAACTTCATCGCAAAGATCATTAGTAATAACGAGATAAGTGATTGTCCTACCCCAAATACTAAATCATACGCTACCATTGGTGAGAAGAATAGGTTGGCTAAAAATACGCCTAGGACAATTCCATATAAATACTTCTTATTAAAAATGATCAAATGATTAAACATTTCCGCAATACGGAATTGAATATTTGTAAAGCCAAACGGCTGAATAAACATCGTTACCGCAATATACATGGCTGCAATAATGCCGTTGACTGCAAGTGTTCTTACTTTCATACTGCATACTCTCCTTAGTTTTTTTACGTGGGATGGTTCCGAACCACGTCTTACGCAAATACTAAAGAATCATACAGCAGCATGAAGTTTTAGTCAAGCCTTTCCGTTTATGTACAAAAGAGAGTCTCGGAAAAAACAAAATCATTCTTTCTCAAAGAAGAATGATTTCGCTTCTACCATCATTAGGTGTAAAGATGCGTTCGTTTCATTGTGCTACGGCCCCTCGCTTTACGTGAGGAGAAACCTGAGCCTCCTCGCTACGCTTGTGGGGCTCAGTCTTTCCACTGGATTTATTATCTTTTTTTCTGCACGAGTGAAAAATAAGCATGTTCCTACTATTTTGATAATTCCTCTTCTTTTAATGCAGTTGAAATCTTTTGCACCTCTTGTGTTTGTTCTGCTTTCTTTTTCTGTACAAACCAATACGCGCTTCCAACAAACAAAGCGCCTCCTACAATGTTTCCTAGAGTAACGGGAATTAGGTTATGAACCATGCCAGCTAAAGACACTGACTCAGGGTTGGGATGCAATAAAGCTAAGCCTAAAAACGTCATGTTCGCTACGCTATGCTCATATCCAGAGGCCACAAACGCAAACAACATCCAAAAAATCAGCATCATTTTAGCAGCATCATTTTTCGTTCGAGAAGCTGTCCAAATCGCTAAGCACACAAGCCAGTTACATAGAATCCCTCGAAAAAACAGCTCGCTCATCGGCAAATTCATTTTTTTCGAAGCAATTGTCATCATCAAATGCCCCTCATCAATTCCTTTAAATAACCCTGTTCCTACTATTAACAAGCAAAGGATGAAAGCACCAAGTAAATTCCCAACAAAACACCACGCCCAGTTTTTCAGCGTATCTCTCCACGTCGTCACTCCGGACAACGTGCTAATTGTGTAAAACATATGATTCCCCGTAAACAACTCTGCTCCAGCGAACGTCACAAGCAATAACGCTACCGCAAATGATAAGCCCATAACTAGCGATACAACCGGCAGCGACATTTGTGCAAGCGGAGCTCCCACTGACAAGGCCAGTACAACGCCAATTCCTACATAAGCCCCCGCTAGAATTGCCAACAGTAAATAGCTCGGCAGCTGTTTGTTAAGGTGATCTGTTTTCTGGCGAGCTGCTTCCGTCATCGACTCAAGTGAATCTTTAAACAACTGTCTTCCTCCTCTAAATATCATCTCTTTAACTTTACATTGTAATGGGGATTGGAGGAGAATTCTATCTTTTGTTTATAGCTGCTATAAATAATTTATTCTGTTGTAAATACATCTCATTTATTTTCTTTTTATGAGTCAAACTAAATGTAGGAGGGATCGCGGTGAGAAAAAGAAAAAGTAACGTGAAAGTAAAAAGTAGTGAAATTATATTACTTATACTCTTTACGGGTATCTTTTTAGTAGGCTATGTTTTATATTGGATTGCTTTTTTTATCGATTATTTTATAGCTGTATCTAAAGGCTGGAACTATCTTCAATGGGGATATGGAGTCGCTCTCTTTATAGCTTTTCTTTACTCTCTTTATAATTACCGCTCATTAAAACAAAAAATGCGCTCGCATAACCAAATGTTAATTGAGAAACAACGCGAAGAAAAGAAATTACAAGAATTAAAAAAGTTAGCCGACCTGGATAAGTTAAAAGCTATGCATCCTAGAGAATTTGAGTTTTACATAGCTGATTTATTTTCGACTAAAGGATACGAAGCCATTGTAACATCAGCAAGCGGAGATGGTGGCAAAGATATTGTTTTAACAAGAGAAGGAAAAACTTCAGTAGTAGAATGCAAAAGGTATGCTCATAAAAAAATTGGACGTCCGGATATACAGAAATTTCACAGTGCGCTAATTGATTCTCAAGCCATTGAAGGCTTTTTTGTCACTACTAGCTGTTTTGCTAAAACATCTATACAATATGTACAAGACAAACCTATTCAGCTAATTGATGGTGAAGCGTTAATTAATCTAATACATGATATAAAGAATTCACCGACTTTTGAATAAGTTAATAGCTATATTATTGAATTATTTATAAAAGCCCCTGTTTTACTATAAAGAAAACAGGAGCTTTAGCACCAAATACTTATATTTCTTACGTTAAAATTCACATTTTGATTCATTGTTCGTTTCTAATATAAACTAGCTTATTTTTGCAACCCCTTAATAATCGTATCCGTATTCCACTGCATCATTTTTAAATACGTATCTCCGTCTTCTCCCTTCTTTCCAAGTGAGTCCGTGAAGATTGTACCTGCAATCGGTACCTGCGTTTCTTTTGATACAGTTTCCATACTGCGTTTATCTACGCTTGTTTCTACAAACAATGCTGGAATTTTATTTGTTTCAATTAAACTTACCACGTCTCGAATTTGATCAGGCGTACCTTGGCTTTCGGAATTGATTTCCCAGATATAACCCGTCTTTATTCCGTATGCATCTCCAAAGTATTTAAAAGCTCCTTCACTCGAAATTAAGAAGCGCTTTTCTTCAGGAAGCTGTTGGATTTTTTTTACCGTATCATCGTGTAGTTTTTGAAGCTCTGCTATATACTCTTTAGCATTTCTCTCATAATACTCTTTGTTATCAGGATCCTCTTTAACAAGTGCTTTCTTTACATTTTCAGCGTATAGGATGCCATTTTCAATGTTCATCCATGCGTGTGGATCAGGCTCTTTTTCTAATCCTTTTGTTTCTAGATAAATAGGCTCTACCCCTTCACTCACCCGGTAAACAGGCGCATTCTCACCTGATTTATCTGCTGTTGTCAATAACTTGTTAAACCAAGCTCCACCTTCTTCTAGATTCAACCCATTATAAAACACAGCGTCTGCATCCGTCATTTCCATTACGTCTTTTGGTAGCGGATCGTATTCATGAGGGTTCTTTCCAATTGGAACCAAACTATGAATCTCAACCTTTTCCCCCCCGATTTGATTAACAATATCATAGATAATGGAATAGGTCGTAACAACTTTCAACTTTTCACTATTCGCTTCGTTTCCATTGGTGCTGCTGGAACACGCAGCTAGTGCAAAAATCAGTAGACTAATTGCCGACAGTAACCAAATTTTTGACTTCATCTTTATCCTCCAATCGCTTATGAAAGCTTAGCTCTATTTTTACGAATTTTTAGCGTTCTCCAAAATAATCCTTGTGAAGGTGAAAAGAAAAATGCTAGTGCAAATAGGAGTGTCGCAACAATAACGATGGTCGCTCCTGAAGCAAGATTGTATGAGAAGCTAAAATATAACCCTATTATAGAAGAAAGCGCTCCGATACCAGCAGCTAAGTGAATCATGACCCATAACCTGTTTGTTAATAGGTAGGCTGTAGCAGCAGGCGTTATTAGCATGGCAACTACGAGAATAATTCCGACAGTTTGAAGCGAGGCAACTGTCACCATCGTTAAAAGAACCATGAGTCCGTAATGAATCCATTTATTTGGCAAGCCGTAGCTTTGTGCCATGGTTGGATCAAACGTTGATACCAAAAGCTCTTTATAAAATAAATACACAAGCCCGATAATAACGAAACCGATAATGAGTGTAGTCCACATATCAGAAGAACGTACAGAAAGCACGTTTCCAAATAAAATGTGATAAAGGTCAGAACTGCTCTTCATAAAGGTAATTAAAATAATTCCTATAGCAAATACGGATGTAAACATAATTCCAATTGCCATATCGTGTTTAATACGACTATTTTGGCTAACAAACCCTATTCCAAGAGCAGTGATAACGCCTGTTAAAACTGCACCGATAAAATAATTGATGCCAAGCATATAGGAAATCGCAACTCCCGGAAGAACCGCGTGTGAAATCGCGTCTCCCATCAGGGCCATTCCTCTTAAAACAATAAAACAGCCAATCACTCCGCAAATGATTCCCACCATAACGGACGTTAACAAAGCTTTTTGTAGAAAGCTATATTGCATTAAGGCATTCATAAACTCCACAACTTTCATGATGAATGCACCTCCGTTTGGGGATTAAAGAATAGTTCTTGATTGACGTAGGCTTTTACCATCACAGCTGGTTCCAGTACGCTATTTACTTCTCCATAATGAATCAACTCTTTATTTAAAAGAAGCAATTTATCAAAGTAAGACTCTGCTTTACTCAAATCATGATGTACAACGACCGTTGTTTTTCCTTGTTGACGCAACTCTCTTAGAATATTAATAATGGTTTCTTCACTCGTTACGTCTATTCCAACAAATGGTTCGTCTAAGAAAAGTACCTCTGCTTTTTGAGCAAGCGCTCTTGCTAAGAATACGCGTTGCTGTTGACCACCTGACAATTCGCCAATCTGACGGTTTTTAAATTCTTCCATTCCCACTTTGTGCAAACACTGCAACGCCCAGCTCTTCTGCTCTTTCTTAGGTCTTTTCATTACTCCTAAGGATGGATACGTCCCAATTAATACAACGTCTAAAACGGTAATTGGAAAATCCCAGTCAATCGCACTTCGCTGGGGCACGTAGGCAATTTGCTTCCTAGCGCTTCGGATATCCTGTCCTAGGACTTCAATATGTCCTTTATCATTAGGGATTAAATCTAAAATAGCTTTCATTAACGTTGATTTGCCAGCCCCATTCGGACCAATGATTCCAACAAGAAGCCCTTTTTCAATGGTGAACGAAACATCCTTTACTACTTGATTACCTTGATACGATACAAACAAGTCTTTTACAACGATTGCATCAGTCATTTTACGTTATCTCCTTTCTTTTGTGTTCATTTAACTTTTTTGCATATGGGCAAAACTTAGGTAAAAAAATATAATACCGCTGCATTACTAACAGGGTAAAAATATTTTTCCTTAAGGAAACTTTTTTATATTAATCAAATTATATAGCCCATGCGCAATTTTGTAAACATTTTCTCATTGAGTTGGTCAAACAAGCTCTATTTATAGAGGGTTAAGAACAGTTTTAAAATGCACATTTTTTTATTCGAATAAAAAAAGTAAAATAAACCGATTCTATTGATATTTTATGAATGAGGGAATATAATAATACCAAATATTTTACCTAAGGAAACTTTTTAGACAAAGGTAAAGTATTTAATAAAGATCCCCATCGAAAGTAGAAAAAGAATGAGAGGTAGCCTAGAACTACTTCTCATTCTTTTTATTGTTATTTCATTGGAAGCTCTTGCACAGAAGGTTGACCAACTTTATTTACCTAGACATAAAAAAGAGCCATTATGTTTCCAACAATGACTCTCATACTTTTTTATTTTCTAAAGACTATTATATAGCATCATTATGACTATCTAGCGAAATAGGAGGTCTCTTTAAAGGAACTTTCCAGTGCCACCAGTTGAAGATTCTAGCGATGATGATACACCCAAGGAAGATTCCGGTACAAGTTCAATGCTATCCGCTCATTAGCATTGCGGGTCCTGCCGACCGTGCAAATAATTCTAAAAGAGTACTTACAAATGTTAATCCGTTTACAACTTATTTTGTCGGTTATAGCTCTTCCTCTTATCGTATATAGTTTCATAACAAAGGATTATACTTTGCAGCCCTACGCGACGTTACTTTTCGGTTTAGTCATGTTAATAATAGGACTGGTACAATTTCAAAATAAAAGTAAAGGTTTTGGCTGGCTCTTTTTATTTATATCTATTTATACTTTATATACAAGCGTCGAGAGCTTTTTATTGAAGTAGAATTGACAATGGATGTAGCTGAAGAAGTGCAACCCATGATTGCCCTACATCCTTAGCAAACCTTCTTGTGTGTCTCTCTTATTTATCATTCTCTCTTTCTTTTTAGAGAATAAAGACAATGCCATTAAAAGTGAAACTATGCGTATGTAATTTTCGTTTAATAGCTAATTCGAGAGTTATTACTTATAAAAACCAGTTTGTTTTGGATTTTACAACTTTCATAGAGTCGGCAGATTTTGTAAGAAGTCTTTTTATCCGTAATCAGTTTGACCTTAAGTTTTGTATTTAATTTAGCTTGTTGATTCACCTTGCTCGCACTCATTAATAAATAAGTAAGTAATGTATGAACGTAGGTCAAATTGATCTTCACTAACAAATGTAGAAAAAATGTTTTTGTTTTCGCTCATTGAATTTCCCTCCCATATAAAAGTTTCTAGTTCTACTATTCCCCGACTAGTAATCTCTTATACATCTAATTTCATATAAATAGTTTTTTATTATATATAGAAGAAATAAAATTTCATTAATCACCTTTTTGAAAGAATGTAGACACAGAATAAGAATGCAATATATATACTTGTTTTATGCAAAAATAATTATATAGGAATAAAATATACCATAAGTATTTTTCTTAAATGGTGTTTATCAGAGAATACATCACCCAATTCAGAACTATGTAAATCATACTATTTTTTTACCTTTAATAAGGGGTATACCATATCAATAGTGGCACAAAAAGAATGGATTATATAAAAGATTCTTTTTAATTTTGTTAATTAATTCTCTTTAAGTTAATTAATAACAAAGTTATTCCATTCACAAAAACAAAAATATTCCTCAAATTATATGAAAATTTATGATACAATATGTATTAAAATACAAAAATATGTGTACAAAATTGCTAACCTCTAGCATAAATGTCTACGATACCTATGTAACTATTAAGAGTAAAAAGGAGTGATTTTTGTGGATTTCGAAAACCAAAAAAAGTTGCTGTTAGATTTAATGATCACAACATGGGAACTCAATGGATCTCAGGTAGCTCTATTTGCCAAAGAGCTGTCGGAACAATTCAACATTAAAATAAACCCTTTTAAAGGAACTATAAAAGCCAATGAAGACGGACAAGATGTAACACTGAGATTCCTATTAAACAATCAAAACATCAACGTTACCTCTATAAATTATGATGATAAGCAGTTTTTTATAAGAAACAATATTGAGTATAGATTAAGAAGAATCAGTTTAAGAACGATATGTGAAGTTCAGTATAACGGAGAAGTTTACATTCCGAGCTGGAAAGAATCAGTTATGCTTAGGTGAATGACATATAAAAAATCCATGGATTTTATGAAATCCATGGATTTTATGAAATCCATGGATTTTTTATATGTAGTAATTGCTGGAGTTCACTTATTGACAACCATGGTCGTTTACGATGTAGCATACGGTGACAGTTAGCACATACTAGAGCGATATCTTCTACTTTTGTTTCATGATTGTCGTCCATTTCTGATACAGGTTTCGTATGATGACCTTCTATATAACCATTTCCTAGCTCACCGTAGTATTGCTGAAAATCAAACTTGCATACCTCGCAAAATAACTTACCGTGCTTTTGTAAGAAACGTTCCTTTGCTAGCTTGATCACTTCAGGATTACGTTCTCTGACTAAGTGTTGTTTTAGCTTTATTTTCCCTTCTGAAAATCCTTCATCATCTTCCGTAAAGCCAATAAGATCTGCTTCGGTCAGCTTACGTATTACATCACCAACCGTACTAAATCCATACTCTAAAACGGCTTCTACTTCTGCTTCTGTTATCCCTTTTCCAGATACAACGCTATTTTTAAACGGTATCCCTATTTCGCTTAATAACACTGGATTATAAAATAGTTTGAAGTCTGTAAGAATGATACATCCTATTTGCCCCGTATGTGCACCAGCTCCAAACATAGTATTCATTCTACCTATAAAAACTTCTTTCTCGTCATCACCATTGGCATTACGGTATCTGTCCCATGCTTCTGATGCTTTTAGTACCTCGAAACGCAGGTACGTAGCCATTCCCAATACCGCTCTTTCGCCTTTAACTCTCTTATCATTTTTCACAAGAAAAAAGAACGGTTCTCCCTTGGTTAGGGATTGAAAGTTTTTAGTATCCTTACGCCAAAAGTTAAATTCGCTTGCTTTATTATGCAAAGATAAATACGTAAACCACTCCCTAGACGTAACTCCAATATAACCCTTCATGTTTTAACCTCCTGCAATCCACTCCATTGTTCTTACGCAAAGGGTTCTTTACCAGAAATTTATGTTTAACTTAAAAGCTTCCAGAACGCCATATCTTCCATAATTTCGTATTTATTATTGGTAACAGATGTAACTAAGCTATAGTGCTTTGGAAGTTGTGCTATCTTATTAACGATATGTACACCCTCAGTTTGGGTTTCTGGACTGAAAATAGCTTGTACTTCTTTCTTTTTAATCGTAGACACTCTATGTATAATCCAAGTCAATATATATTGCGTATAGTTATTATCCGCTGTTGCAAAATGATCTAAAAATTGAGTTGATAAAATCACACCAACTCCATATTCTCTCCCTTCCTTCATAACTTTCTTTAAAGAAGTGAAGTTTTGACTCAAGAAATTATCTGCCTCATCAACAAGGATCATTTTTGTTAACTCACGATAATCTCCTTGGATTGTGCTGTGCCCTTTTGTAGACATCTGAGAATAGAAAGTGTCTAAGGTAATTCCTACTATTAAATTCTGAACACTTTGGTCATAACCAGCTAGATTGATAACCGTTACACCTTGTATCATGTCGTATAGAGACTGTGTCTCCTCGCTAGTTGGAGAGAAAATTTCAAAGTCATAAATTTGTTTTAATGCTGCATACAGACTGTCTTCTTTTACATCCTCTCTATCCATAAATCGTTCAAACACATTATTTAATGTAGGTGGTACCAGATCCCATGTAGACATATCGGCTTTATGAATACCAACTTGTGAATAAGATTCAACAATTAAATCGTTTAATAATTGCTGTTGCTTTATACCTAAATTAAATGCATTCGAAATGGTTTCTTTAATGGTACTAGCTGTATGTAAAGGTAATAACGGCTTTGGTTGTTTCCCCCTATATAACGATAGCGGATTATATGGAAGGTGATATGGCTGATAAATTGTAGCATTTGTCGCTTCCACAAAGTCGTCTTTAATATAGTCACCTTTATAATCAAAAATGAGAATATCAATAGGCGTTCCATTTAAATTGGATAGAGAGCCCTCATGTATTTGTTTAATAAGAGATTTCGTAAACTGAGTTTTCCCTGTCCCCATCGTACCAACGATACCTGTATTTGTATGCATAATCTTGCTAGTCGTAGTTGGGTACCAATACAATGGTTCATTATTGCTCGCTGAATGACCAAAAAGAATTCTTAGAGGTTCTGTGCCGTCAGATAGTTTCGTAACGACAGGTTCTACACTTACAGAGCTATCATATAAGTTATGGTTCGCCGCAACTGCAGCAACTGCAGGGTTTTTTTCATAAATAGATTTCACATTCTTCTTTTCTGCTGTTTGTAGTTCCTTGAACACTTGCTGTTGTTCCCTGCTAAGAGTTTCATCCTTAGATTGTTTATCAATACTCTGCCAGCTCTTTATGAATTTTTCATATACTTTTTGCATTGCTGCTGGGTTTAAGTGCATGTGGACGTAGTAATTATCTTTTATAAAAAGATTTTTTCTTTTAATTCCATTTTTACCTACCATATATTCTGAATCGGCCGTGCGTATACCTGTCAGCTCTATTATTTCAATTGTTTTTTGTAAATCTTTTTCCACAAAAAACTGCCAGAAATTACGAAAAATTTGAGCATGAGATGTTTCTTCCCATCTAATTGTTTCTCCATCTATGTTCATTTCAAATGTCTGAGTGCTCATCAGTAAGTCCTCCTATATTTCTCCTCAATCTATACTAGTTTACTAAATTTGAGCTGGAAAATATTAAAAAACACTAAAGAAATTAGTTTTTCTATTAAAATTCTTGAAAATGATAAACTCTATCATCAATTAAAAAAGAACTTCAAATAAAAAAACATAGGAAGATCTTCATCTTCCTATGTTTTCATTCACCTTATTCATCTATTTATTTTTGCTTCTTTTTCAAATACTCCGCACGAAGTTTTTCAAGGTGCTGCTTTTTATCAACTTTAGTATTTTTTTGTTTTTCATGATACTTTGTCATAGCCATCTGGCCTTTGGTATCCAATAGATATTTGCTCACTTTGTTCACCTACATTTCTTGTCCTTTAAAAATTACTTCACCAAATATACTATACCTTATTTTACTGAAGTAAACCTTATTATTTATTAATTAGTTTATTGCTGACTTTATATATAAGTGAAAATATCTAAAATATGGTAACAATAACTCATCGTCAAATTTTATTTATTTGGTTAGGATAATCAAAACAAAATGCCCAAATCCTTTATACAAAAGGATTTGAGCATTATTTAAATATGACCTGTGAGGGATTTGAACCCCCGACCCCTTCCCTGTCAAGGAAGTGCTCTCCCGCTGAGCTAACAAGTCGCAATATGATGTATGTATTGATATTATTATAGAGATGAATCTGATGAGTTGTCAATACTTTCTTTATCGGATATAGAACGCTTTCAACTAAAGGAGGATGTTCCTTTGAATAGTCAATATTACCTTACTCGCTTTTTGGCTAAGCGTCCCGCTGAGCCAACGCTTGAGAACCTGGCATTTTTGCAGGAAAAGCATATGCTTCATATTCCATTTGAGAACCTGGACGTAATCAGCAAGACGCCGATTGTTACGGACCTTGAGCGCATTTTTGAAAAAGTGGTGATCAATCTTCGCGGGGGTTTTTGCTATGAACTAAACGGTTTGTTTGGCTGGCTGCTTCGTGAAATCGGCTATGATGCTCACTACGTGGGAGCGACGGTGAAAAAGCCCGACGGTTCGTGGACGATTGAAGGCAGCCACGCAACGAATCTTGTTTATCTAGACGGTGAAACGTACCTGGTGGACGTTGGTTTTGGCGATTCAGTTCGAAAACCTGTCCCGCTTTCTGGAGAGGTTGTTAAGGACGTTAGCGGTGAATACCGAGCGCTTCAAATAGACGAAGCTCACTATGACCTTCAACGCTTTGAAGACAATCAATGGAAAACGCTGCACCGCGTGTCGACAGTGCCAAAAGAATTTCATGAGTTTGCGCCGATGTGTGAGTTTAATCAAACGTCACCAGAGTCGCCTTTTACGCATAAGCGCTTAGTTACAATTGCCACAAAGGAAGGACGCAAAACGCTTTCTGATTCGACGCTCATCGTTACAGAAAATGGACAGAAAACGAAAGAAACGATTGCGGAAGAAGACCTTCCTATGCTTCTTCAACAGCACTTCTATTTATTTTTAATGGACAGCTTTTCATAAGATAAGCAAAAGCAGCGGGACGCAAAAGAGTTATATCTCTTTTAAACATCCCGCTGCTTTTTTATTGCTGAATTTCAACAAATTCAAACGAAGCCTCGTATCCTTCTCCCTGCGGACTGCATGCATAGATACCGATTTGCACAGTCTCTTCTTCTGTGAATAAATGCGCAATTCTTAACTGTTTCCACTTCTCACCGTCAATAGAGTAATAGAGTGAGTAGTCTTGCCCTACTTTCTTCATTCGAAAGTAAAGAGCTGACTGATCTTCTTCAAAATCCTGCGTAGACCAGTCTGAGTAGCCGTTATTGGTAACAACCGCTCCTAGCTTGTTTGCTTCGTTCGGAATGTACTCAACGGATGATTTAATCCACGTATCCTTTGAGACGCGTACCATTAATCCAGCTTGATCGTAGCGGTTCACAGGCTTGGTATGCACTTTCGTAGTAAGCTGAAAATCTCCAGATACTTCTTTATAAAGAAAGTGACCGTTATCTACTTGAAAACCGTAGTGCGTTCGCTGCCAGAAATCTGTATTGGCCTCAGGTTTGATGACAAGATGTTGCTCGTTTAATTCGAAATGGATTGGCTCTGAAAACCATTTGAAATCCTTTAAAAGTTCTGTTCCGTGAAACGTCTGTGGCATGTTTTCCCCCCTTTATGCTTTACTTCTCTAATGTAGCACAAAACGCTCTTCCTATGTAGAAAGAGCGTTTCAAAATTAAACAATTAGGTTTACGATAAGCACCGTACCGAACGCAATAAATGAAAGCAATGTTTCAAGTACCGTCCATGTTTGGAACGTTTCTTTTACCGTTAAGCCTAGGTATTCTTTTACCATCCAGAAACCTGCATCGTTAACGTGTGAGAACATCAGTGAACCTGCGCCTGTTGCAATAACAAGAAGTTCTAGATTTACACCTGACATATGCTCGATAACCGGTGATACAATTCCTGCGGCCGTTGTGAGTGCTACTGTTGCTGAACCGGTTGCGATACGAATTAACCCTGCAATCATAAACGCTAGAACAAGTGGTGATAGTGAAAGATTCTCTGACATTTGAGCGATTGTTGTACCTACACCGCTTTCAATTAGAACTTCTTTAAATCCTCCACCTGCACCGATGATTAGAATAATTGAACCAACTGGCAGCAAGCACTCTTCTGATAGCTTTTTAATTGTTTCTTTTGTCATCCCTTGCTTCATACCTAAGAAATAGAAAGCGACAAAACACGCAATCAATAGTGCGATTAACGGGCTACCGATAAAGACTAAAAGCTTTTCAAGGCTGCTTCCTAACGGTAAGTACGGCGCAACCGCTGATAAAATCATGAGTAAAACTGGTAATAAAATAACAAAGAATGAAATCCCTGTTCCAGGTAATTCTTTTGAAACAGTTGTTACGCGAATAAGCTCTGGCTCACCTTGTGGAACAACGCGCTTATGAATCCATTTTGCGTATACTGGCCCCGCAATAATAGCTGCTGGAATGGCAACGATTAATGAGTATAAAAGAACACGTCCAAGATTTGCATCATAAATGCTGATGGCAGCTAGTGCACCTGGATGGGGTGGTACCAATCCGTGTACAATCGACAACCCTGCGATAACTGGTAAAGCAATTAATAAGATATTTTGTTTTGTTGTTTTATGAATTGAAATAACGAGCGGTAGTAAAATTAAGATACCAACTTCAAAGAAAACGGGAATTCCGATAATGAATCCTGCGATAAGCATCGCCCACGGTAAACGCTTTGCACCAAACGAACGAACAAAAAAGTCTGCCACTTGCATACCTGCTCCGGAGTCCGCCATTAATTTACCAAGGATGGTTCCAAGAGCTAAAATTCCAACTAAGTGTCCAAGTACACTGCCCACTCCTGTTTCGTACGCTTTTACAATTTGATCTAATTCCAAGCCTGACGTAACCGCTAAGAAGATGCTGGCTACTGTTAAGCTAATAAATGCATGCCATTTAAACACTGAAACCCCTATGATAACGATTACAATCGATGCTAAAGTCATCAGTAATAAATAAGTATCCATGTTCATTCCGCCTCTCTTGTTTGATATGTAATCGGTTTCTTTTTTCATTTAAATAAATTGAAGCCTTGTAAGCTTCCAAACTATTAAACTTGTCATCGCTTTCAATTACCTTTTAGCCGAAAACGATTTCATCAATTACTTAGATTATATGAAAAAATTTTTCTTAATTCAACCTTATTTTCGAAAAAATAATATTTTAATGTAAAAAAAGTACCAAAAGGTACTTTTTTTGTGATTTTATTATTCCACATGTTTCTTTTGAAAGCTTGCGATATTCGCATATTCTTCACCTAGTAAACGAGATAAGCGAATATAGATAGGTGTTAGTTCTTCATAAATAGAAACATTCTCTTTAATTGGCTTATGATGATGCGTTGCTCCTACCATATCGGAAACAACTTCAAGAGAATCGACTTCTCCTAAACCGTACATGCCTAAAATAATTGCTCCTAAACAAGAGCTTTCAAAGCTTTCAGGCACCGATACGTCTTGATTAAAGATATCAGCCATCATTTGACGCCATAGCGGTGAACGAGCAAACCCACCTGTTGCTTGAATTTGCTTGGGCTCACCAATAAGCTCTTCAAGTGCTAATAAAACTGTATAAAGGTTAAAGATAACACCTTCTAGTACGGCACGAATCATATGCTCTTTTTTATGATGTAAGCCAAGGCCAATGAATGAACCTCTAGCATTAGCATCCCAAAGCGGCGCTCTTTCTCCAGATAAATAAGGATGGAACAGCAAGCCATCCGCTCCTGGCTTCACCGTGTTTGCAATATCCGTTAGCATTTCGTACGGATCTTTCCCTAAGCGCTTAGCCGTTTCGACTTCGGCTGCACCCAGCTGCTCTTTTGCCCATCTGAAGATCATTCCACCATTGTTGACCGGGCCACCAATTACCCAGTGGTTTTCTGTTAACGCATAGCAGAAAATACGGCCTTTTGGATCTACAACCGGACGATCCGTTACGGTACGAATGGCACCGCTTGTTCCAATTGTTACCGCTACAACTCCAGGTTTGATTGCATTTACACCAAGGTTTGAAAGCACTCCGTCACTTGCTCCAACAATAAATGAAGTCGTAGGTAAAAGGTTCATTTCGTTTGCAAGCTCTGGATTTAAGCCTTTCATACAATGCGTCGTTGATACCGGCTTTGATAGCTTTTCAGCTGATACGCCGCTTACTTTTAACGCTTCTTCATCCCAGTTTAAGCTCTTTAAGTTAAACATACCTGTAGCTGATGCAATTGAATAATCCACTACGTATTCGCCAAACAGCTTATGAAACACATATTCTTTAATGGAAATGAATTTATGAGCTCTTTTCACAATATCTGTATGCTCATGAGATAGCCAAGTCAGCTTTGCTAATGGTGACATTGGATGAATAGGTGTTCCCGTACGCAGATAAATCTCATGCCCGTTCCACTCATTCTTAATCTTCTCTGCCCACTTCGCACTTCTGTTGTCTGCCCACGTAATACACTTTGTGATTGGCTTACCGCTTTCATCTACTGCGATGACGCTGTGCATCGCAGAGCTAAACGATACGCAAAGAATATCTTCCGGATTCACATCGCTTTCCTTCATCACACCTTTAATCGTTGTAATGACAGCTTGAAAGATTTCCTCCGGGTCTTGCTCTGCTACATCCGGTACGGGTGCATATAAAGGATACTCAATTCCCTTTCGTGAAAGAGCCGTTCCATCTTTTGAAAATAGAACGGACTTTGTGCTTGTTGTACCGATATCAACTCCGATTGCATATTTGGTGCTCATGCTGCTTTCCCCCTTGTTTGATTATTTCTTAACTGTGCTATGTCCTCCGAACTCATTGCGAAGAGCTGCTACTACTTTCCCCGTAAACGTATCTTCCTCTAATGAACGGTAGCGCATCATTAAGGATAGTGCAATCACAGGCGTTGGTGCTTGTAAATCAAGCGCTTCTTCAACCGTCCACTTTCCTTCACCAGACGACTGCATAACCCCTCTAATTTCATCTAATTTCGGATCTTTAGAGAACGCATTCTCCGTTAGTTCCATTAACCATGAACGAATAACTGATCCGTTGTTCCAAACGCGCGCTACCTTTTCATAATCGTAGTCGAATTGGCTTTTCTCAAGCACTTCAAATCCTTCAGCAATTGCTTGCATCATGCCGTATTCGATACCATTATGAACCATTTTTAAGTAGTGGCCGCTTCCGCATTCACCAGCATATAAATAGCCGTTTTCTACACAGATATCTTGGAATAATGGCTCGATTGTGCCAAATACTTCTTTATCTCCACCAATCATTGTACATGCTCCGTTTCGAGCACCTTCCATACCACCGCTTGTACCTACGTCAAAGAAGAAAATACCTTTTTCTTTCAGGTCGTTGCCACGGCGTACAGATTCTTTATAGTTAGAGTTACCTCCGTCAATGACAATGTCTCCTTCATTTAATAAACCCTTAAGCTGCGCTAACGTTTGTTCTGTTGCATCTCCTGCTGGAACCATTACCCAAACAACTTTTGGAGATGGTAATTTTTCAATTACTTGCTCTAATGAGTCAAACGCTTCTACGCCTTCACCATTCATTTTTGTTACTGCTTCCTTATTTAAGTCGAATGCTACGACATTGTGATTGTGGTCACGTAAATTTAATGCTAAATTGTAACCCATTTTTCCTAAACCTACTAAACCTAATTTCATGATGTATGTCCTCCAGAAAAAAATTTTCTTGTCTATTTACTATTATACGAAATTTTTTTCATGACCGCAAACGATTACAAGAAAATTTTTTTCGTTAATTATTCTATGCTATACTAGCTTTACAAATATTCTGAAAGGAAATTAGTTTATGACGCAAAACTGCTTAGGAAACATTCGATCTCATTATGCTCGCTTTAGCGATAAGGAAAAGAAAATCGCGAATTATATTTTAGAACACCCAGAAGATATTATTCACAGCACGATTAATGAAGTTGCTGATAACCTAAACGTTGCCGATGCGACGGTTTTTCGCTTTTGCAAACGAATCGGCTTTAAAGGCTATCAAGCTATGAAGATTTCTTTAGCAGCTGAAATTATGACGCCTATTCAGCAAATCCATGAAGAAATTAATGAGGATGATAATGAACGCGTCATTGCTGAAAAAATTTTCCGCTCAAATATTCGAACGCTTGAAAACACGCTTCAAATTTTAGACAAAGAAGCGATTGAAAAAGCAACTAACCTCCTGCAGCAAGCCAAAAAAGTTTACTTTTACGGTACAGGAGGATCCGCTATTATCGCCATGGATGCTTACCATAAATTTGTTCGAACGGGTACGGAAGTGTTTGCGTTTATTGACTCTCACTTTCAGCTTATGTCAGCATCACAGCTAGCAAAACATGATGTCGCAGTCATTATCTCCCATTCAGGTACAAATAAAGATACGTTAAACATTTTGAACACGGCAAAGCAGCACGGTGCGAAAACAATTGGAATCACGGGCTTTCCAAAATCACCTCTTAGTCAAAATGTAGACGTTGCCCTATATACAAGCTCTGAGGAAACGGAATATCGTTCTGAAGCCCTCGCTTCTCGAATCGGCCAACTTAGCTTAATTGATGCTCTTTACGTCAATATTATGATTGCCAATAAGGAGAAAGCAAAGCACTCTTTAGAAAGAGTACGAGACGCCATCTCAGAAACACGCATTTAAAAGCCTGTGATACGATAACGCAGGCTTTTTAACATTCCTTCTTTTTTTTCATATGCTATAAGTATTCACGCTAAGTGGGCTTTTAATTAGTCAAACGTAAACTGATAAAAAAGCAGGTGAAACGAAAAATGGAAATCGTCTACCGAACAGCAAGCATAAATGACTATCACGGCGTTAATGCGGTTTTAAAAGAATCTTTAGAGCTTCACGCCCACGCTTTACCCTCTTTATTTACCACAGACCACGTCGTCGTTTCTTTCGAACAGTATCAGGCCATCCTATACTATAACTCCACTGACATTCTAGTCGCTGAACACAACGGTCGTATCATCGGTGCTTCCGTTGTTGAGCTAAAATATTCTCCTCCTGTTGACGATCAATCTTTCATGTACACTGCCTACATTCAATATTTTGGTGTTCGAAAAGAGTGGCATAATTACGGAATTGGAAAAAAGCTATTTCATCGAACGAAAGAATGGGGGCGTAAAAAAGGAGCAAGTGAGCTGCAGCTAACCGTATGGGCTTTTAACCAAAAAGCCAAATCCTTTTACGAGAACCTTGGACTCACCTCTCTTAGTCACCTTCTTTCTACTAAACTCTAACAAAAAAAGCGAGATGCATATTCTCGCTTTTTTCACGAAATAATTATCGTTTCTCCAGAGATTCTTGGTAGCTTTCTAGTTCATCTCGCTGACGGTGAGCCAAGCGACTTGCTGCGCTTGAAGCAACGCTCGCAATTAAATCATCTAAGAATGTATGAACCTTATGCTCATTCTCTTTTTTACAATCTAACTTTTTAATTACGCCTACTTTTACCTTATCTAGATAACCAAACGTCGTTACAGCAATGCTTCCATATGTAAGAACTGCTCCTAACGCAATGGTTTCATCAATGCCGAATAGCCCTTCATCTTGCTCTACAATGCTTTGAAGAGGTTCTGAAAGCTTACCTTGTTCCGCTAATTTATCTAGTTCAATACCGACTAAAAGCGCATGCTGAATTTCACGTTTTTGCAAGACACGCTCAACGCTTTCTCCACATTGTTGAATGGTTAAGTCTGGGTGGTAAGGAAGCTGAAGATCATACACAATTTCTGCAATATCAAATACTGAAACGCCTCTTTCTTCCAATAAACTCAGCGTCGCTGCCGTTACTTCTTTACTTGTTGGGATTTTTTTGGATGTCATCTTCTCCCTCTCCTTTGTCTAATGATGTACATGCTACTTACCTTCAATAGTTCTACACATCCACTCAAAACCCTTTTTCACTAAGACTTCTACCATACACAATTATGCGAATCTGCTTATTAATTGGTATAATCATTTTATTAATTGAAAGAAAAAAGGAGGGACAGCGTAAAATCATCCCTTTAGGTATTGATTACGCACCAGCATGGCACAACACGAAGAAGAATATAAGCCGAAAAGGCTTGGGAAAATTATTTTATTAGCTGCAATCGTCATCACAGCACTGTTTTTTATTAGTCAAATTATCTTTTTGCTCATTTCAGGATTTAGCAGCAATAAAGACGAAGTTGCGTTTTTCGCAGGAAACCACTACTCCATCATTAATGAGGATGGCACGTATCGCTTATACGACAAAAAGACTCAAGGTGTCATTTTAGATAACGTGAATGGGTATTACTCAAATAACGCTGTTTACAGCTATATTAAAAATGAAGACGAATACGTCGTGATTAATGAACAAGAAGAAGAGTATATTGTTCGAGAAATTGATCCAAATAATCAAGAAGAGAAAGCTCTTTTGAAGAAATTCACGCCATTGTCTGACTAAATTGCTCAGACGATGGCTTTCTCTTTATCCCACTTACTTATAAATATGCTACAATAAAGGTAGCGTTTTCATTCACTATCAGTATAGGAGTCGATATCATGTCAGAAAGCAAACGTCATTTAGAGGAACTATCTTTTTACAGCGAGTCACTTCAAGAAGACGTGACGCTACTTGTGTATTTGCCTTCAAACTATTCAACGCTGTATAAGTACTCACTGCTTATCGCACAAGATGGGAAAGATTATGTCATGTACGGCCGAGCGCCTCGCTTAATTGATGAGCTTATGAAAGAATCGGCCATCGATCGCACCATTTTTGTTGGTATCCCTTATAAGGATCCGTCTGATCGTCGTGAAAAATATCACCCAAACGGCTCACAGAACGAAGCATATATTCGCTTTTTAGCTCATGAGCTTATTCCGTTTCTTGATGAGAAGTATCCTACTTATCAGATGGGCAAAACCCGCACACTTATCGGGGATTCGTTGGCTGCTACCGTTTCTTTATTAACAGCTATCCAGTACCCAAACACGTTCGGCAACGTTATTATGCACTCACCGTTTGTGAACGAAGCTGTACTACAAGCCGTAAATGAATTCTCAACTCCTTCTCTGCTTGATTTTTATCACGTTATCGGCACACAAGAAACAGCTGTGAAAACAACAAAAGACGGCGTATTAAATTTTATAGAGCCGAACCGACAGCTTCATGAAGCAATGAATTCTAAAGGCTATGCTGTCTTTTACGATGAATTTGATGGCGATCATACGTGGAAATATTGGCAAAAAGATATTAAACGTTCACTTGAAATGATGCTTCGTTAGAAAGATGTCACATTGTCGGAAAATTTGTTATACTAAACAAATGATATACATATTTTAAATCATTTATGTTGGAGGGATTTTTTATGAAATTTGGCGTTGTTCTTTTTCCATCAAAAAAACTGCAAGATGTAGCGAACTCTTACCGAAAGCGTTACGACCCTCATTATTCATTAATTGCACCACATTTAACGGTAAAAGAAGTATTTGAAGCTTCAGAAACTGAAATAGAGCATATTGCTACTCAGCTTCGTCAAGTTGCAAAAGATGCTAAGCCATTTACGCTAAACGTAACCAAAGTTAGTTCATTCTCTCCTGTGAACAATGTGATTTATTTAAAAGTTGAACAAAAAGCTGAACTAACGGCTCTTTACAATATGTTACATGAAGGGCAACTCGAACAGCCGACTGAACATACGTTTATTCCACATGTCACTATCGGGCAAAGACTTTCAGATGATGAACATCTAGATGTATACAGTCAGCTTAAATTAGTAGACGTTGCGCACGAAGAAGTTATCGACCGCTTTCACTTAATGTACCAATTAGAAAACGATACATGGACGGTCTTTGAAACATTTAGATTTGGAAAGGAATAAAGTCCTATGGAAATTAAAGTAGTAACAACACAAGACGAGCGTGAAGATGCTTACTATGTAAGACTAAAAGTGTTCGTTGAAGAACAACAAGTCGATGTGGAAGAAGAAATCGACCAGTACGAAGAAGAAGCAACGCATCTTGTTGTGTATGATGAGGGAAAACCAGTTGGGGCTGGTCGCTTACGCGTAGTGGATGGCTATGGCAAGATGGAGCGTATTTGCGTAATGCCTTCACATCGACAAGCTGGAGTTGGCAAGCTTATCATGAACAAAATGGAAAGCCTAGCCGTGGATAAAGGCTTATCGAAGCTAAAGCTCCATGGTCAAACCCATGCCGAAGGCTTCTATGAAAAGCTCGGGTACGTAACGGTGTCAGGTGAATTTATGGATGCCGGTATCCCACATGTAGAAATGGTTAAAAAGCTGTAAAACCGTAGTTTCTTACAGTCATACTAAACAGCGCGCTGCCTCCAAGCAGCGCGCTGTTTATTTACGTCAGCATTACTTCAAACTTTTTTGCTAGAGGTTTTCTTTCGATTTCGTAAAAATGCTACAAAAAGAAGTAAAAGCGGAATAACTACAAAAAGAGGAATATGTAAAATCTTCATTACTATCTTTAAGCCTTCTTCAAGATGCTCTTGAATATTGCTTGCAATCATGATTGATGTGAATAGAATAATGATTCCAAAAGGATAGGCAAGGCGTGAAGGTGATTGAACGTTAAATAAACTTGATGCACCTATAACAGCCGCGTAAAACAAAATGCTTACTTTCAAAAAAATCCCTGTTACCATCGCAATCATAAAAAAGACATCTAATCGTTCTAAAAAGTTGGCTACCTGTATGGTTTGAACAGTAGTCAGGAGTGGAAACTGCGAACGAGAAGTTAAATCTACTCCTAGTACGCCTATGTTAATCAGCATCGTAATAGTTAAATTAATTCCGCTTAGTGCTGTTGCCCCTAGCAACGTTCGTTTAGCATGTCTAGGGTTATTTAAATAAGGCAAAATCATTGTAAATACAATAGCTTCTGCAAATGGAAAATACAATGTTTCTGTAAATACTACTTTTAAAAGAGGAGACAACCCTTCTTCTAACACCGGTTTCCAATTTGTCGTATCGATTAAACCTGACGTTACAATTAAGATAAAACCTGTAACAGCAAGAATATACATAAAGATAAAAAGCAGTTCCCCTGAACGAGCAATGACTTCAATCCCATTGTAAACCATATAGATAATCACAAGAATTAGTAAAGCATTCGCTATAAATAGAGGCGTATCTGGATAGGCAAACGTTAATAGCATTTCACCAAAATCACGTAGAACCCTTGCAGCATCATACATAAAATAAACAATGTATAGAAATGCCACTACTGTTCCAATCACTTTCCCCAAAATTTCTTGCATGTATTCTGTAGGTAAAAGATTTGGATAGTACCAATAAATTTTATGATAGACTAAAAAGAGAACAAAGCTTACAATCATCCCCATCAAGATTACTAACCACGCATCTTGCTTAGCATCCATTGCAAGAGGTACCAATAAAGCACTTCCCATTTGAAAAAGAACCATTAAGACGAAGAGCTGAATAGCACTAATTCTTGCTTTCTCCATTTCATTGGCACCTCCTTTTATCTCTATTTTACATCTGAAAGAAACGATTTATTTCGTAATCCAGCGCGACGAACATAGGCCTCTACTTTCACATCCACAGTTAGTTCAGGAAAGTAAGCATCGCTCCACTCAGGCTCTAGTTTCTTCCATTTTTTTGGACTGGTACGATGAACAACTTCTCCAAAGCCAAAAACGTCCGTTTTTTTGCTCTGCGCATGTTCAATGCTTTTCGTTAGTTCTTTTTTAATTTCTTTCCCAATCGCCTCTTCGATTTCTCTAATAACCTTTGGGTTCGTTATATCTATCGGTACATTTAATGCCCCAATCTCCCCTTCCACACGAGTATGAACAGTCATATGAGGCTTACCGCTTTTTAGTTGTGAAGATACGTTTGTTTTTTGACGAACCGTTTGATAAGCTATTGCTTCCTTGGTGCCTTCCCAATCGATATTAATATCCGTACCTTGAATCTTATCAAGAATCCATACTGTTCCTCTGGCTGTTTCTCCGTATAACCAGTCTACTAACTTCCCTTCCTTCAAAACTGCAATTCCAGCAGCACGGAGCGTTGCCTCTGGCGCACTCTCCTCCAAATTCCCTAATTTTTGTGCTTGCTCTTCATTACCAACTACACGAAATCCAGAAACAATGGTTTGCTTCCCAGGAGAATGAATACCTTTCATCACGTCTTGGAGTGATGCTTTTATCGTTCCTCCCCACCGCCTTTGAGAAAATTCCAAGGTCTTTAAAATTTTATTTGCTGGAATTTTGTCAATAGGAGTTAATGCTTTGACAAGAGCTGCAGCTGTTGAGTTGCTTGCAATTGTAAAGGTAGAGGTAATTCGGAATTCTGGATCTCTATCTAATGCATCAATTAAAAGATTTACGCCATCTTCCTTTGCAAGCCTCTCCCCAATTACAACAAGGTTTGTATGAGCATAATATAATCGTCTTGAGATTTTAGTTGAAGCACGCCTGCTTGCCTCAACTAAATTATCACCTTGAGCTGAATACACCGTAACGGGGGGACTTTGAGAACCTCCTCCTCCTTGAAAGCTTCCAGCTACGTTGCTAGGATTAATGATCTGAAGTGTTAAATCATATTTACCATCTTCTGTTTTATCAATGCCCATTGCTGCTACAATAGCCAGGTCGGTTAATTCTTTTTTGCTCCAACAGCCTGTTAAAAGAAAAAGTATAAGTATTAATAGAAAAATTCTCTTATTATGATTCACTGTTGTCACCCTCTTGAGAAATATTTCTTTTCATATTCCGACCTGTGGGAGGACCAGATTTCTCGTTTTCTTCTCGAACTGAATTATCACTCACTAGTCGTGGACGATTTCTTAAATTCCACCACGGTAATCTTATAACTGTATCTCGATTGTCCCCTGGTATAAACGGTGCAAAAGGAGCCATGTATGGAATACCAAATGAACGTAAGCTACAGAGATGAACAATCATTAACAGTAGCACTAAGATAATTCCATAAAACCCAAACGTTGCTGCACCTAGCATATATAAAAACCGAATTAACCGAGCGGAAATAGCCATATCAAAAGCTGGAGTGGCAAAGCTAGCTATAGCTGTAATTGAAACAACAATAACCATCGCAGGAGATACAATACTTGCTTGTACTGCTGCTTGCCCGATAACGAGTGCTCCTACAATTGATACGGCTGATCCAACTGCTTTTGGTAACCTGATTCCTGCCTCCCGTAGGATTTCAAAAGTCAATTCCATGAGGAGTGCTTCAACAAAAGCGGGAAACGGCACGGCTTCTCGCTGAGCGGCAATCGCTACAATGAGCGTTGTCGGTACCATTTCTTGGTGAAAAGTTGTGGCAGCGACATAAATAGCTGGAGCAATGAGCGAAATAAGAAACATAAAGATTCGTAATAAACGAATAGATGTTGCAATGTCAAAGCGAGCATAGTAATCTTCTGGAGATTGAAAGAACTGCGTAAAAACAGCTGGAACAATTAATACAAAAGGCGTTCCGTCCACAAATATAGCGATTCGCCCTTCTAATAAATTCCCCGCTACTACATCTGGTCTTTCCGTATTATAAACAGTAGGAAACGGCGTCAATGTTTGATCTTCAATAAATTGTTCAATATACCCCGATTCAAGGATACTGTCGATATCGATTTCTTTCAGCCGGTTGCGTACTTCTTGAATAATTTCTTCTTTCACAACGCCGTTTATGTACATTAGATTGACCTTCGTTTTCGTTATTCGGCCTATTTTCAAAGACTCTGTCCATAAATCAGGGCTCTTAATAATACGCCTTACCATTGCTAGGTTTACTCCTATAGACTCTGTAAATGCAGCTTTTGGCCCACGAACAACCATTTCAGTAGTTGATTCAGAGATAGCTCGAGTTTCTCCCCCAGCAGTACTAGCGCTTAGCACTTTATTTATTCCATCTACGAGTATAATTGTGTCACCTGCTGTTAAGGATAAAAACACATCTTCCCACTTATTAATAACCGATAAATCATCAGTAGTTACGATACTTTTCGAAATCACATCTAAAGCATTGTTTACAGTTACATTCGTTTTGCTTGGCTCTTTGGTTATAGAATCAATTAAAGAATCTTGAATAGATTGATTGTCTACAATTCCTTCTATATAAATAATTGCAACTTCTATCTCCAAATTCAGCCCTAATTTTAAATGTCGAACAACTATATCCGAACTGTCACCCATTTTCCGTGCGATGTACTGACGGTTTGCTTCTAGAGAAGATTCTACACAAGAATTAGAATCATTGGCCGTATGCGAATTCTTTTGTTTTTTTTGATTCTTAAAGAACGAAGGCATGAAATGAAACACCTTTCTTTTTATTTCTATTATCTTAACCTTACAGGGATTTCTTATGTGAGATTTTGCATTTTATATCTTTTTATAAATTGAGATAAAAAGGGAAGGTTACTTAAATGGAGTGTGTAAGCGATGAAAATTATAGGTATTGCTTTTCTAATGTTAAGCTGTTTAATAATCTTTTCCTTGGTTATTGATATTTCTCAACAATTCACTGTTCATGAGGCGCTAAACAATGCTATAAGTCCATTTCGCTTAATGGGCATTGGAGAAACTTTTACTCTTTGGTTACTTGTCCTTCTTTTTTTTGTCCAAGCATTTTATTTCTCCTGGAAGGACAGACGCAAAAAGAGGTAGGTACGCTTTGATGTAGATACAAGCAAAAATCCGCTTTGTATACATAGCTTTTTCATGTCAAATTTCATTGGATAAAAGAGCATTTATCTTTCCATACTAATAAACAAAGATGGAAACAAGGTGAAATAATGGAATTTATCAGGATTGCTTCAGAGTTGTTTGTAGGCTTTGTTTGCTTATTTTTTTTAACGAAATTACTGGGGCGCGCCACCATTACGCAACTCACAACGTTCGACTTTATTTCAGCGCTTGTGCTGGGTGAATTGGTCGGAAACGCGCTGTATGATTCTGAAATAGGGATTGGAAAGATTGCATTTGCTGTAACTGTTTGGGGTGCACTCATTTACTTTACGGAAGTTATTACACAAAAAAATATTCCTTTTCGTTTGTTTCTCGAAGGGCGACCTTCCATTATTATTCGGAATGGCAAGCTTTCTTACAGAGAACTACAGCGTAACCGATTAGACGTAGATCAATTGTTGCACATGCTCCGCTCTAAGAACGCTTTTTCTATTCGCGAAGTAGCATATGCTATCTTAGAAACGGACGGCACAATGAGCGTTTTATTAAAGTCCGACTATGCGGCCCCTACTAAAGGTGACTTTCAATTACCTGTTACACAACCTACCCTTCCAATTGCCTTTATCAGTGACGGACGCATTTTGACTAAAAATTTAACGGAGTCAGGCTTTACAGAAAAATGGTTACATCAAGAAATCGAAAAACAAGGAATTCCTAGCGTTAAACAAGTATTATACGCAGAATGGCAACAAGGCGATGAACTCTTTATTCAAAAGTATTAGCATTTGTTAATACAGAATAAAAGCATTGCCTTCTTTATTTTTAGATTAACATCTCGAGAATATTTAGACTTTTTCGTTGATATAGGTTCCTTTTGGAATATCTTGCTCAATTACTTGCGGATCTTGCCTAGATCGATAGTGCGTATAGTTGTTCATAGAAGATAAAGGTAAAGTAGAGCTTCGCTTATTTTGTAAGCTCACGATTGGCTGGACAGATTGTACGGTTCGCAAAGTGTAGGTTTTCAGCTGGCTTCTTTGTGCATATTGAATCGATTGATACGGCGTAATAGGTAAGATATACCCCATACCCTCTCCTCCTTTTATAATCTTTTTCCCGTTTGAACAAAAGATATTCGACATTTTGCTTAGACAAGTTGTTTTACTCTCTACCTGTTCGATAGTCATTTGAATATGGTATGATAGTTTTTAGCTGTTTTAACAGAAATGAAATGATAAAGGAGGTCAGCTGTATGCAAAATGCTCTACATAACGGGAAGACGATTTCACTCGACACATTAGGTCGCAGTCAGTTTCAAATGATTTATGAAGCAGGAATTCGAAATGAATTAACTTGTGCTCATTGTAAGGAAACTGTTCATCTTGCAATCGGAATTCACCAAGCTCCTTATTTTTATCATCGCAATGCCCCTCACGAACGCTCAGAATGTATGAAACCATTCACCCAAAAACAACCCGTTCCTGTGCTGGCTTCAAGTACAAGCTATGAAGAACAAGGAGGGTTTCGAATTCCAAAAAGCAGAGCCATTGGGAAAAGCGAAGTAAAAAATGAACTTCAATGGAAAAATTCCACTTTTTTCAACCCAATTCCTGCTTTTTCAGCATCAAAAGCGGAAGTGAAAGAAGCGAAATCATCCTATTCTCATGCATTGCAGGAACATCAAATCGTGTTAGATACAAATCAGTGGAGCTCAGTTACTCACTTTGAAGGTCCCCTTTTAATTTTGGCTGGGGCAGGAAGTGGAAAAACGAGAGTATTAACCGCTCGTACTGCTTATATGATCCAAGAGCATAAAATTGATCCGCGTTCAATTATGCTCGTAACGTTTACATCAAAAGCAGCAAAAGAAATGAAGAACCGTCTCACATCTTATCCTGGAATGTCACCATCAATCATTAAGCAGATGCTTGTCGGCACATTCCATAGTATTTTTCTGCGGATGGTTGTTCATCATGCCCCGGATTCTTGGCAAATGAGTCGATTGTTAAAATGGGATTGGCAAAAGGAACAACTTTTAAAAGAAGCAGGACGAGAAATAAATCTTGACGAAAAAGATTTTCCATTCGACCAAGCCATTCAACAGATTAGCTATTGGAAAAATACGCTTTTGGGTGTGAAAGATATTCGCCCTGCTAGCCAGTGGGAAGAGCAAGTTCACCACCTGTATACTCATTACGAACAAACAAAGCAAAAGCAAGGGTTATTCGATTTTGATGATATGCTGGACGGCTGCTATCAAATGCTTAGAGATAACCCTGAGCTTCTTGTTCGTTATCAAAAACGATTCAGATACTTTCTGATTGATGAATTTCAAGATATTAATAAAGTTCAGTATGCTATTATGAAAATGTTGAGCGCTGACTCTAAAAACTTATGCGTTGTAGGTGACGATGATCAGTCCATCTACGCGTTTCGTGGCAGTGACCCAAGCTTTATTTTGAATTTCGAAAGAGATTTTCCAGGAACGAAAAAAGTAACGCTTCACCAAAACTACCGCTCTGCTCATTCAATTGTTTCAGCTGCCAATAAGGTCGTTGAACGCAATACAGAGCGACATCCAAAAAATATGAAAGCACAGTTTCACCATGATCATATACCAACTTTTTTCTTTCCTTATGATGAAGAAGAAGAAGCCACAATGATTGTGCGAGATATAAAAGAGAAAGTTCAAGCCGGTGCATCTCCTTCTGACTTTTCCATTTTATATCGTACTCATGCTTCTTCACGTGCGGTCTTTGAACGGTTGTCACAGTCAAATCTTCCGTTTACCATTGAGCAAGATGCAGATTCATTTTATGAACGTCGGATTGTAAAAACAATGCTTGCTTTTTTACGCCTTAGCTTAGATCCAAACGATAATCAATCCCTGACTAGCATCGTTCAGGCATTATTTTTAAAGAAAAATGTCTTAAATGATTTAAAGGCAATAAGTATTTTAAATGACGTATCATTTGTCGAGGCGCTTGGCCATTTAAAGGATTTAAAATCGTTTCAACAAAAGAAGTTGAAAAAGATTATTCCGCTGTTTTCAAGCTTAAAAAAGATGACGCCTGTTAATGCCATTGAAACTATTTCAAAAGATATGGGCTTTGATGACTTTGTCAAAAAGCGCGGAAATGAAGGGAATGCCATGGAAAAAGGGTCAGATGACGTTCGGGACTTAAGAGTTGTTGTACGTAAATTTTCAACCGTCAAAGAACTGCTTGACCACGCAGATCACATGATTGGTATGAACAAAGAGATGAAGGTTTTAAGTAAGCAGTTTAATGAGAGCGTTCATTTAACAACCATTCATCGGGCTAAGGGTCTGGAGTATAAACACGTATATGTTTTAGGTAACGTAGACGGGGGTATTCCGCATGACTATGCGCTTGAATCGTACCGAAACGGTGAGGTTGGTGCATTGGAAGAAGAAAGACGCTTGCTTTATGTAGCCATGACGCGAGCAAAGCTATCCCTATACCTATCCATTTTACAAACGCGAAGAGGAAAAACAGCTTACCCTTCTCGCTTTTTAAAACCTTTTTTAAAAACATACTAGTCATTTCATAAGTAAAGAGCCGGGGAATCCCGGCTCTTTACTTATTTCTTCTTCTCATTCAACATTTTAGAAATTGTACTAAAATCAATTGATTGGTTGTTGCTAGCAAGTGCTTTGACAATCTGATCTTCTTTTTGTTTTGAAATTGGTTTATTTGCAATTTGAGCTACACGTTTTACAATATTACGCACCGTTTGTTCATCCTTAAAATTGGCGTTTTGCACGGAGTTCGCTAGCTCGAAAATATCCTTCATATTAACGCCTGTTTTCTTTTCAATATTCTTAAACATATTGTTATCCATTTACATTGCCTCCTTTGGCATATAAAGCTTATGAAACCAAATTGTTTCTAGCCGCCATATTGTGTGAGAAGAAGCGGTTCTGTACGGAATACTTTATCGTATGCAACTGCTGCCCAGATGGTGACCACTTTTAATCGACGGTTTGTGAGGTACAATATCAAAATAAAGTACGAGTGAACGCTCACTCGTACTCTCTTTTACTATATTCAGTAGAAGGGATTAGTTGTAACATGCACAACCAATAATAACTAATAAAATAAATAGTACTACGATTAGCGCAAAACCACCGCCGTAACCACCACCGTAGCCACAGCCATATCCGCCGCCATATCCAAAGCCCATAATTACACCCCCTCTGTCCTTCTTCTCTATACAATATGTGATGGGGCATGAATTGGTATGGGCTTTTGGTCAAGAAATATTTTTATTGTCCAAACGGGTCATCATTATAAATATCATCAATCTGCTTTTCTTGCTGCTGTAATTGACGCTCTTGCTTTTCAAATCGCTGAGATAACTTTTCCACTTCATCCATCTTTTTTTCATGAGAACCAATGATTTGCTCTTCAAAAAATTTCTCTAATTGCTCAAAAAAATCTGCCACGTCATTCACCTCCATCTATACTATGTATAAGAAGAAAAAAAGTACTGCCAGGATAGGCAGTACAAACGGTTTAACGCTTCGGTAATTTAGATCCGCAACCACATCCACCTTGCTTTGGCATTGGCTTTTGTACAGGCTTTGAAGGATATTGAACTGCTTTTTTCATTACAGGCTGCTGATAGTAATGAGGGTGCGGGTGAGGGTATGCTTGTTTTTGATTATAATACATCCTATGGTCCCTCCTTTTCACAAAATGCAATCTATGACATTATATTCAGCTTGTAGTAAGAAGTTCAGTGTTATTTGTCCATTTTACGCTGCAGCTTTAAAAATAGATCCTGACTGTTCATATCACGCTCTCGATTCACCGCTTGTTGTCTCATTTTATGTCGCTGAACCCCGCTTAGCTTTTGCTGAAGTTCACTAAGACCTTGATTAATTGATTTATCAAATGATGAATATGCCTCTATTGCTTCTATCGGTGTTTCATCTTCCTCTACTTTTGCCTTCGGCTTTTGCTGAGCTTTTTTCTCCTGCTCTTTTTGTTCATTAATCATTGCTTTTAACCAGTCAATTTCTTCAACTAATTTTTTATTTTTTTCTCTGAAATTCTCTAAGTCTTCCTTAAGTTCTTCATAATTTAACTCTTCACTCTTATATTTTTGATATTCTTCCTTATAAAACTCTAACTCAGCTTTTAAGCTTGCAATATATTCTCTTACTTTTACTTCAGCCACAGCGATTCACTCCTTCATGTAAGCTAATTACTCATAAAATTTCTTTCTAGATGAATAACACTTTTTCTTAATATGAATATGCTGTAAGTGAGTTTATTATTTCCTTCAAATTTTATGCATGCAGCAAACTTTTCTAAATTCCGCTTTTGTCACGGTCACACAAAACCGGGTCATTCATACACTATAGTAGTCCGATACCTAGTTAACGAATAGCATAAAGGAAGGACAATTACGATTAGGAGGTAAAAAAGAATGGGAGAACATTTAGATTCATTATGTATTCGCGTTCCTAAAGTATATGATTGGGTGAAACGTGAAATCTCTTTAACGCGTCTTTATAGCAACGGTTCATTAGAGTTTGGCAACTTTGATCCTACATCACCTTATGTAGACGTTGAGGTTATCTTAACAGATGCAGCAGGCAATCCGCTTGACTTAAACGATGAAGATGCAATTGCAGAAGTGATCGAAATTCCAACATGTAAAAAACATGGACGCAAGCACAAAGAAATTTTATTACCGGATGGAGAAGTAGTTACTCTACACGAAGTAAAAGTATCTATGAGTGGTTTCTTTCGTATCAAATTTACAAGAAATGAGTTCGGTTGTGACGATCTAGGTACGCCAGGATGTTACTTGTCACCAGTCTTACCATGGTCTACAACACAGCGCTTCTACTTATGTGCACCAGAAGGCACATATCCAGTTGTTCGCTTAGACAACTTTGATGGTCAAGGAGACGTTCAATCCTTGCCAACTGGTGGATTCGAAAGCTTAGACTTAGAAATTATGCTTTGCGTTAGTGTTCAAGTAGAGCGTTATGTAAATATTGAAGTAGAAGGCAGCTATTGCCACCCTCGTCCAGAGCTTCTAGAAACGTTAGGATGCGGACCAATTATTCATCCACCACAATGCCACGAGTTATTCCCTGGTACTCATCACTCACACGAAGAAGATCACGGTGGAGAATACGAATTCGAATAAGTCAATGCATAATCAGAGGAGAATTTTTCTCCTCTTTTTTCATCGATAGCCGTTGCTTCGCATACATATGAAATATTGATAGCTACGTTACGAAAGGAGATTATATAATGTCCCCTTCATCTAAAGATGATTCAATGGTAATGCGCCAAAAGCTCATTCACTATAAATCTGAACTAAAAAATTATGAAAATCAGCTGAGACAGCTGGAACGAGCACTCGACCGAGAGAAAGAAAACGCCTTGTTTTGGAAAAACAAGCACGCTGAAGCCTATTCAATCAATGACAAAGATACAGAGCTTGAAGAGCTTGAAAGAGAGCTTTATCAGCTTAAAAATGAGCACTCAGAGCAAGCTATTATCATTGAGTCTTTAAAAGAAAGAATTTCTCGCAAGCATCCCATTATCGAAGAAAAAGTCATTGAGAAAATCATCGAAAAACCTGTTGAGAAAGTGGTAGAAAAGCGTGTAGAAGTAAAAGTTGATCGCTTTCAAGCGACTGACGTCATTAGTTATTTTCAACACTCTGTCTTGTTGCCAACTCCAGATGAGGAAGAAATGATGATCCTTGGAAACGCTATGATTACAAATCAAACAAGCAAACCGCTTGCTTCACCCGTTATCTGCTTAAAAGTAAAACCTCACGAAAACGTAGCACTAATTGGAAAGATTGTGGATGAAAAAGAAATTGAAGATTCCACTATTCCACCATCAGCCATTCAGTGGAAGTATGCTCATCCAAAATGGCGAGAAAGAATCAAACAAGAGGGTGAATATTGGATTAGACCTACCCGCTCTGCCCAGCTAGCACCTAATCAGCCATTGCGCTTTGAATCATTTCAGCTTCTCGTTCCAAAAGAACTAAGCTCATCTTTTGTTATTGTAGAAGGTTATTTTTACAGTGAAGAATGGAAGCAAGGCATCCCTTTTCTAAATAAAATCGTCCTCACTCTTCCGACAGAAGAATAAAAAACAATCGGCTGTAAGTCGATTGTTTTTTCTATGCCCGTCCATTTATTTCATAAATGATTCAATAATGCCTGCACATCCAGCAATGGCTAAAATAATGATTGCTGGAATAGCTACCTGTGGAAAAAACGTGTAGCCTGCATAAATTGCAATTGCACACCACATGCCTGTACACCAATAACAGCTTAAGAGTTCTCCAATCCATTTCCTAAGCCCTTTTCCCTTTACTGTTAAGTAAGTCATTTCATTGCCTTGTTCATCAACTTCCTTAACCATTTCGTGAAACGGCTGGCGAATAAAACCTGTGATTTTATCAAATACAATCAGCCTTGTGAGGCGAAACGTAGCAAAAACAAATAAAAATAAATAAATCCAGGTCATGTGAAACCCACCTTTACTGAAAAAAGCTAACAAGAAAAATTCGTTTGTTAGCTTTTTGCTTCTTTAAATCTTAACAATTGAAATCGTTATAATATCTTTGACAGGCACACGATTGGGCTTGTCATGTGGGGGAACTAAAATCGATAATTCACCGTCTGCAGATTCTACAATCGTTCCAATAAATGACTTTCCTTCTACGCTTATTTCACAAATGGGCTGTGCCATATGTTTTGGAAATCCACATAGAAAATTAATTTTTTCACTAATGTTCATATATTGAAATGCTTTATTTGGTTTCTTTTGCTCTTTGTGTTTATGAACATTCGCAGGTAACCCAGCTTTCTCAGGCTTAACTTCCTGTGATTTTACGTCCTGAATAGGTGAGAAAGTTGGTTCTTCTTTTAAAGGCTGCTGCTCTTTTTCGTTTTGCTTTGAACTATAAAAATATTGCATCGATCTTGTTGTTTGTGCTTGAGTGGGCTGCACAATATACATTAAAGGCTCGTTGTCTTCGGACCTTGAGCGAGAGTCAGTCATGAAGCATACCTCCCATTGCTTGTTATCGTTCTCTTAAAAATGTATGCTTGCTTTCTAGAAAACTTGTTTCTTTTTTTATGACCATACAAAAAAAGAGCGCTACATGTTGTAGCGCTCTTACAAGAACGATTAACGTCCAATAATATGGAAACCAGAATCCACGTGTAGGTTTTCGCCTGTAATTCCACGTGATAAATCGCTGAATAAGAATGTTGCCGTATCTCCAACTTCTTCTGGAGTTGTTGTGCGACGAAGCGGTGCACGCTCTTCAATTTGTTTTAAAATTGAGTTAAAGTCGCTAATTCCTTTTGCAGATAACGTACGAATTGGTCCTGCAGAAATTGAGTTAACGCGAATACCGTGCTGACCTAAGTCTGAAGCTAAATAGCGTACGCTAGCATCTAATGAAGCTTTAGCTACGCCCATTACGTTATAGTTCTGAACAACGCGCTCTCCGCCTAGATAAGTTAGCGTTACGATGCTTCCGCCTTCTGTCATTAGCTCTTTTGCTTCACGAGCAACAGCTGTAAGTGAATATGAGCTAATATTGTGAGCTAAAAGGAAACCATCACGAGACGTATCTACAAAATTGCCATCTAAATCTTCGCGATTTGCAAACGCAATACAATGTGCTACGCCATGAATATGGCCTACTTCTTCTTTAATTTTTGTGAAACATGCTTTAATGTCTTCATCTTGTGTTACGTCACAAGGTAATACAAGCGTATCTTCACGCTCTAATGAAGCTGCAAGATCGCGAACATTTTTCTCTAAGCGTTCTCCCGCATATGTAAATACTAAACGTGCGCCTGCTTCGTGCAATGAACGAGCAATTCCCCACGCAATGCTTCGTTTATTTGCTACTCCCATAACAACAAATGTGCGGTTCTCTAAGGATAAGCTTTTTAACATCTTTTAATATCCTCCTACTTATTACAAGTTATTAGTACCTGGTATTAATATAAGTATAACATAGGAGAAGTCTAAAAAGCTATCATTTATATCTACAAAAGAAGCTGAGACATAATAAAATGCTCGCTTTTTAAAGACAAATTATGACGTTTCTAATACAGGTACAAGTTCGCTTCATTTCTCTTCACTACTCTTTTAAATTAGCTTACATATTAAAAAACCCGGAAAATTAAGAGTTAACTCTCAATTTTCCGGATAGCTTATTGACTGAAAGGCTTATTTTTATTAACGAATTTTATACTCTAAAAGCATTTTGAGCTCATTTACGTAGGAACGTGATCCCGTTACAATCAACCGGTCATCTAACGCAAGTTCCGTATCGCCGTGAGGAACGATGGAGTCTTTCCCTCTAAAGATACGAACAAAGATGACATCACCCGTAAATGGAAATTTACGAAGCTCTACTCCCTGATATTTTGGGTTACGCATATTGATTTGGTAAAGAGCCGACTCTTGGTTCGTTAAAATATTTAAAACCGTAGGTGACTCAATTAACGCTTTTAATAGCGCTGTGGTTGATAATAGTACAGAGAAGACTTCCACTTGATTTGCTTTTAGCTTTTCATCGAGTTCTGGCGTTTCAACACGCGCAATGACTCGACCTGTCCCATATTCTTTGGCAGCTAAAGCAATTGATGTATTGCGCTCTTCTTCTCCTGTTGTAACAACGAGTACATCTGTATCTAAAATACCTTGTTGTTGTAAATACTCTACATCATAAGATTCAATGTCATTAATATTGAAGATAGAATCAGACGTACGGTTATCCAGCTTTTCATTTGATGTATGATAAATCGTTACGTCATACATATTTAAATCAAGATCTCGAATTACTGGTAGGGTAAATTGATTCGCACCAAGCATGTTGATTTTAAGCTTCTTGTCATTGATTTCTGGCTTTGGAAACAGCTTTCTAAAGACGATTGGCGTAATAATACACGTAATGACCGCTACTAGAATGAGAGCCCCTGACATCTGTGAATCAATGACACCAATATTTTCACCAACCGTAGCTGCGGCAATAACGAGTGAAAGCGTTGATGTTAATAGAAAGCCTGATGCCAACACTGTTTTTGTATCGTACCAAATGCGCATAATCATTACTGGTAACAGCTTTGATAACAATAAAGCTAACAGCAATAAAGGCATTAGAAGAAGTACTTTTGAATCTCCAAACAACGACCAAATATCAAGGTCTACTCCAACCATTACAAAAAAGATGGGAATTAAAAACCCGTAGCCGAAGGAATCTAGTTTATGCACGAGATTTTTATCTGGAGCAAGCAGTGATACAAGCACACCCGCTAAAAAGGCTCCTAAGATATTTTCCGCTCCAATTGATTCAGAAAGTCCCACTAGGATAATAATAAGAGCAAATACTGCCCGCGTATCAATCTGAACCGTTCCTTTAGACATTGTTTCAAGGAATGAGCGATGCTTAAACTGCTTACCGATAAAGTAGAAGAGAACACCGGCAGCAAACAGAATAAGCAGTAACCATGTGTTTCCTCCTCCCGACTCTGCATAAATTGATGCAAAAACAGCAAGAAGAATCATCGTCACAAGATCTGCAATAACTGCAATAAGTAAGATGGTTTGCCCAATGGACTTCTTCATAATCTGGGCATCCTTTAGCGTTGGAACAACAACGCCAAGTGAAATCGTTGAAATAATAAGCGTCATTAGAAACGCATTGTCAATAAACCCTGTCCAGACAAAGATATAGGATAATAACAAGGAAACAGCAAAAATAGCAATAAATACAATGGTTGATACAGCAAACGAATTTGGGATCGTTTTACCTGATTTCGTCTTTTCCTTCTTTTGTCCACCTGCAAATGCAGAAAAATCAATTTCTAGCCCGCTTAAAAACATTAAAAAGATAAAGCCAAGGGTAGACAACGTCTCTAACCACATATCTTGTTGAACGAGATCAAATCCACTTTTTCCGATAATTAACCCCATAATAATTTCAGCTACTACAACAGGGATAACGTTGAGTTTAAAGCGATGAAGTAGAATTGGTGTTAAAAAAGCGACCGTAATTACAATAACAAGTGAGGTTACGGATGCATGATGTTCCATCTACTTTTCCCTCCTTTTCCTTCACCTGCTTAGTATAATGAAAGTATATTAAGCCAGTGTTAAATTTAAATGTCAAGCATAAAAGGCGATGCCTAATCTGTCAACAACTCTATTTTAAATAGCTCATAAAAGTTGTTGCTAATCCAAAGTAAATTAAAATACTAATAAGATCATTAATCGTAGTAATAAACGGTCCAGATGCCACCGCAGGGTCAATCTTCAAACGATGCATGAATAGCGGGATAAATGCGCCCGTTATCGTTGCAACAGTTAGCGTTGCAAATATAGAAATGCCAACCAGCGCTCCTAAAATCAAGTCACCCTGCCATACGTATACAATTAGCGTTACGGCAATACCAGAGAATCCTCCTGTAATTAGACCTGTTAATGCTTCACGAATGAGAAGCTTTAATTTTCCTTCTTCTTGAATTTCTCCGGTTGCAATTCCCCGAACGGCTACGGCTAGCGCTTGAGTACCGGTGTTCCCTGCCATTCCGCCAATTAAAGGAATAAAGATTGCTAAAATAGCTACTTGATTTAGCGTATCCTCAAAACGCCCAATTAAACTCGCCGTCATCAAACCTAAAAACAAAAGAATAATTAACCAAGGTAAACGCTTTTTAGCTGCATTAAAAGGGTTGTTGCTTGCCGTATCGTCTACGTCGCTAAGACCTGCGAGTTTAGAGTAATCGTCAGATGCTTCTTCATCCATTACATCAATCACATCATCGACGGTAATGATTCCAAGAAGGTGCTGCTGAAAGTCTACTACGGGTAACGCTAAGAAATTATAGTCCCTCATAATGCGTGCAACTTCTTCTTGGTCTTCCGCAACGGATACCGATACAACACGTTCACTCATGACATCACTAATCATGGTTTCTTCATCTGCAACAATTAAGTCCCTTAAGGAAATAACACCTACTAAATGTTTTTGTTCATCCACAACAAACGTATAGTAAATGGTTTCAGCTCCTGGAGCTTCTTTCCTTAAAATTTGCATCGCAGAGCGAACCGTTTGGTTTGCTTTAATTGCGATAAACTCTGTTGTCATGATACTGCCGGCCGTGTACTCTTCATAGTGAAGTAATTCTTTAATTTCATCCGCTGCTTCTTCATCCATAATGGTTAAATAGCTCGCTACTTGCTCTTTATCCAACTCGTTTAAAACATCAACTGCGTCATCCGTTGACATCTCAGCTAGCATATCCGCAGCAAAGGTTGGGTGCATCTCTGAAAGCAAATCCTGATAGTCTTCTTCAGGCACTTCCACCTGTTCGAAAATGTCAGCCATTTCTTCTGGAGAAAGCATTTCATAGAGAGCAAATCGCAAATCTTCGTCTAGCTCTTCAAAAAACTGACCTTGATCATACGGGTGCATCTCTAGAAACTCTTCTCGAAATGCATCAATTTTATTTTCTTTGAGCAAGTTAATCAAGTCTTCTTGAAGTCTCTTTTGTTCTTCTCTTTCCATTGATTCAGTCATAACTATTTCCTCCTCTCAGAACAAAACTTCCCTTACTGTATTATGAAATGAACTAGATTTCAACTCATAACTCGTAGTAAAATCTTAAAAACTTCTGTTTATCTAAGTATTATGTGATAAATCTTATCGATAGTTTGCACAATATAGAATGAAATTTCTACATCCTAAAAGGTTTATTTTTCAAACGATACAAAATTCATTAGAAAAGAGCGTGAAGAAATGTGAAGCTAGATATAATCGGAGATATTCATGGCTGCTACGATGAGCTTGTAGAATTAACAACTAAACTAGGCTATAGCTGGAACTCTTCCTATCCCGTCCATCCAGAAAATAGACACTTAGCCTTTGTAGGAGACTTGATGGACCGAGGACCTCACTCCTTAAAGGTAATCGAGCTTGTTTGGCATCTCGTTGTTAAACAAAAAAAAGCTTATTACTGCCCTGGAAACCACTGCAATAAGCTTTATCGATTTTTCAAAGGAAACAAAGTCCAAATTAAACATGGGTTAGAAACAACCGTAGCTGAATATAATGCCCTCTCCCAAACGCAGCAGCAAGATATTAAACATAAGTTTATGGAACTTTATGAGAATGCCCCTCTTTATGTTCACTTAAAACATGAACAGCTTGTTATTGCACACGCTGGAATTCGGGCAGACTATATTGGTCGAAGCGATAAAAAAGTTAAAACGTTTGTTTTATACGGAGACATTACTGGAGAAACCCATCCAGACGGATCACCTGTGCGGAATGACTGGGCTCAACACTACAATGGAACACCATTGGTTGTTTACGGTCACACACCCATTACGTCTCCTAAGCTACGTAACAACACTATTAATATTGATACGGGAGCTGTATTTGGCGGCAAGTTAACTGCGTTTCGCTACCCTGAAAAAGAGCTTGTTTCCGTGTCTTCTTCTATGCCTTATGTAGCTGAAAAGTTTAAAGGATAGCATAAGAGCACTACTCACGAGTAGTGCTCTTATCGTATTTACCCTCTGCTTTGTTGAACCAAACGCTGCATATCATCAGGAAGCGGTGATTGAAATGATACTTCCCGTTGCAAAATGGGATGAAAGAATGTGAGCTTATAGCTATGTAGCGCCTGTCTGCTTATTCTCTCTCTGCTTCCACCGTATAGAGAGTCGCCGAGTAAAGGATTCCCCACATACTCCATATGAACACGAATTTGGTGCGTACGCCCTGTATCCAGCTGTAAGTCCACTTCGGAAAATCCATCGTACTCTTCAATCACTTTGTAGTGCGTAACAGCATACTGACCATCTGAACGTACCACTCTTTCAATGATACTATCGTTCTTCCTTCCAATTGGAGCGTTAATTACCCCCTCTTTTTTAGAAAGGGTTCCGTGAACAAGCGCACGATATGTACGCTTAATTGCTCGTTGCTCTTGAGCTTGAGAAAATAAGAAATGAACGTGTCGATACTTAGCGACTATTAATAAACCTGAAGTATCACGATCTAACCTATTTACTAAGTGAATGGTAGAAGCAATACTGTTTTGCTCATAGTAAAACAGCAGCGCATTGCTTAGCGAATCATCCAGGTGCTCTCGTGTTGGAATACTAGGCATCCCAGCGGATTTATTAATGACCAACAAGTAGTCATCTTCATAAATCACATCTAACGGTAGGCATGCAGGTTTAAGACTTTCACTTGGATATTCAAGTGGAAACGTTACTTTTACAAAGTCTCCAGTAGTAAGTTTATACCGAACATTTACTTTCTCGTCATTTACTTCAATACAGCCACCCTTAAACTTAATATCTGTTAATGCAGCTCGAGATATATGTTGTCTTTTTAAAAAGTCACGTAATAAAGAGCCACTAAATGAATCCGTTACGTTCCAGGTTAACGTAAATAGCTTGTGCATATCATATCTCTCCACTTAGTCACATACAAATGAATCTCTTACTCGCTGCCAAAATGGAAAAGCTCTGAAGCGTGCAAAACGAATCTTTTCATTCGCAACTCGACACTGAATAGACTTAACGTTTTGGTGTAGCAACGTTAAATGATCAATGGTGATTTGGAAATCTGAGTAATTAACAGGTTTTAATAAAGCGGTATGGTGTCCTGGTAACACGAGAGGAGATCCGATTGTACGAAACACACGATTATTAATAGAAGCCATTTCGGCAATCTGAATCGCATGCAGTGACGGATGCAAAATAGCACCTCCAAGGGACTTATTATAAGCTGTACTTCCTGATGGAGTTGAAATACATAATCCATCCCCTCGGAATGTTTCAAACTGCTGACCTCTAATTTCAACATCCATAACAAGTGAGCCTTCCACGCTTTTTACCGTGCACTCATTGAGTGCTAAAGAACGTGCTTCCTTTTCTCCGGTTGTGTAACGAATAATAACCTCAAGCAGTGGATATTCAACAACTTGATAAGGTGTTTTGGCAATAGCAATGACTAACTTCTCAATTTCATCTGGTGTCCAGTCTGCATAAAACCCTAAATGTCCTGTATGTACTCCAACAAAAGCCGTTTTGTCTAACCGATATTGATAATGGTGAAAGGCATACAATAACGTGCCATCTCCACCCACTGAAATCACAATATCTGGTTCATCTTCGTCTTGCTCTAAGTGAAAATCTAATAAGTACGTTTTCATTCGTTGCATTAATGTATTTGAAACTTGATCGCCCCTGGACGTAATAGCAAACTTGATATTACTCACCTTCTTCCCCCCTATCTGTGTTGAAAAACCTGATATGAATTTTTATTCTTTATTCATTTTCCGTTTTCTCTGATTCTTTTTTACGCGAAAAGAATACCTGAGCTTCTTGAATTTCCCCTCGAATTTTTGACATCTCTTCATCTAGCTGAAAAGCTGCTTCTGATGCTCGTTGAAGTCGTTCTTTAATCTCTTGAGGAAAATTGCCACTGTATTTATAGTTTAAAGAATGTTCAATCGTGGCCCAAAAATTCATCGCTAGCGTACGAATTTGAATTTCTGCTAAGATTTGCTTTTCTCCGTGTATGGTCTGAACAGGATAGCAAATGACCATGTGATAGGAGCGATACCCACTTTCTTTTTGATGAGTAATATAATCTCGCTCTTCTACTACCTTAAAGTCTGTACGCTGCCTTAGGATTTCAACTACTGCTTTAATGTCATCTGTAAATTGACACATCATACGTAGACCTGCAATGTCCTGCATCTCTTCCTCTAAACGCTCTAAAGAAATGTTTTTTCTCGCCGCTTTATCTAAAATACTAGCAATGGGTTTCACTCGGCCTGTTACAAACTCAATTGGAGAATGCGTAGACCTCATATCGTATTGAGAGCGCATGCCTTTTAACTTTACTTTAAGTTCTTCTACCGCTTGTTTATACGGTGCTAAAAATAAGTCCCAATGCCTTACCATTGCTATCCCCCTCACCTTGTTAACTGCTTTTTTTATCTAAGAAAACCTCTTCCACTCTTGCTACCATATCATCTCCGTAGTTTACATTACCTTCAATGTTGCTGATTAAGTATGTTAACTCTTCTTTCATAGCCGTTAGCTCAACGACTTGCTTATTAACTTCTAAAAACACTTTTTTATCATCTTGTAAAACGTTCTTTAGGTGTGGCCACATATTGTCACTTAGTCCAACATACATAAACTGCTCGTTGACCTCCACAATGTATACGAATGACATATTGTCTGAATCAGCAAGCACTTGCTTCATATCTTCAATCTGCTCGATTTGTTGTTCAATAGCCTCTGCCTTTAAATGTAGTTCATCTTTCTTCATCACACAGGTTGTGATCTCGATTCGATTTTGCATATATATACTCCTTCCAACTATACAATTCGTTCTTATTTTAACACATTCAAACCCGGTTTAATAAAGCGAAACGAAATCTATTCAGGTTTTCTCCTACTTTCTATGTCGTCTCTTTTACAAAACGTTGATTGATTCGAGATATTAACGATACAAATTAACCAATTTATGATAGATTATAAATGAAATCTTATGATAACAATGCAGTTGTTTTTCTAATCGTAAAGAGAAACATAGGTATGCTAAACATTATAAAAAAACGTCTTATTAAATATATCCTTACAGATCCATCATAAAGGAGCTTATGTAGCATGAAACAAGAAATTGAAATTGAGTTTAAAAACTTAGTAAACAAGAGTGAATTTAAAAAATTACTAGCTTATTTCCAACTAACAGACCGTGATTTTATCATGCAGGAAAATCATTATTTTGATACAAATGACTTTCAGCTAAAAAGCGCAGGAGCTGCTTTACGAATTCGAAACAAAAATGGAAAGTTTGTTTTAACTTTAAAGCAGCCTCATGAAAATGGGTTATTAGAAACACATGTTGAGATTACAGAGCCACAAGCACAAGAGCTGATGACTGAAAAAGAGAACTTTCCAACTGAAATGGCGGTAGCTCTCCAGCAGCTTGGTGTATCATCAGCAGACCTCACTTACTTTGGCACACTCCAAACGTACCGAGCAGAAATTGAATACAAGAGCGGTTTGCTTGTATTTGACCATAGTTTTTATTTGGACACCGATGATGTAGAGATTGAGTATGAAGTTCAGGATGAAAAACAAGGACTACTTGCATTCGAGAACTTACTGCAAGACTTTGAAATCCCTAAGCGTAATACAGCGAACAAGATCAAACGTTTTTACGATCGCAAATATCAATTATTAAGTGAGGAATAAATCAATGGATGTTCGAGCTTATCAAACGTGGTTACAGCTACAGACTTTGCAAACATTTACGGCAAAGCAACCGACAACTTCACCTGCAACACTTTTAAATCCGTCGATATTTGCAAACATTTTGGCACAATATATATCTGAAGAGACAGGTGCTAATGAGCCAACAGCTCAACTCACTTTTGCATCTAATGTTCTGCCTCTGAAAATGAATGCGGATCCTTATGTCAATAAGCAGGTTCAAAAAAGCAGTTCGCCTACATCACCAATCACTGGATCACGCTTTGATGATCTGATTAATGAAGCAGCTTCGAAATATAATCTAGATCCTAAATTAATTTCAGCTGTGATTAAACAAGAATCTAACTTTAATCCTAATGCCAAAAGCTATGCAGGTGCATTAGGATTAATGCAGCTCATGCCCGCAACGGCTAACTACCTTGGCGTTCAAAATGCGCTTAACCCTCGAGAAAACATTTTAGGAGGCGCAAAATATTTACGGCAAATGCTTGATAAATATAACGGGAACGTTAAGCTTGCTCTTGCCGCCTATAACGCAGGGCCAGGAAATGTCGATAAATACGGTGGTATTCCGCCTTTTAAAGAAACACAAAATTATGTTGCTAAAATTACGTCTACTTATAATGCATAGAAAGCAACTCATCATTTTCGGAAAAGGTATGTGAAGAAATTTTTTCTATGAACTCTGCTACTTTTTCACTGATTTCTTTATCTAGCTACCCTATCACCTTTTCTTTTTGAAGCGGATAGTTTGAGATAAATAAGGTACACTGCTAAAATTAAGAAAAACGATGGTACTACTCCATTACACTTGATGGAGTATATTTCTAGGATAAAGGAGTTATCAACATGAAAGAAAAAGTCAAATCTCCCTACGAACTATTGGGCGGTGAACATACGATTTCCAAACTTGTTGATGCTTTTTATAATAGGGTAGCTAGTCACCCAGATTTAGCCCCTATCTTTCCAATAGATTTAACGGAAACAACACGAAAGCAAAAACAATTTTTAACACAATATTTAGGCGGGCCGGCTCTATATACTGAAGAACATGGACACCCTATGTTACGTGCAAGACATTTGCCTTTTGAGATTACGCCAGCTCGCGCAAAAGCATGGCTTCATTGTATGCATGAGGCAATGGATGAAATTGGCTTAGAAGGTCCGTTACGAGATGAACTTTATCACCGGCTCATTCTGACTGCTCAACATATGGTTAATTCACACGAACAGAACGATGAGAAAGGATTTTCACATTGAAGAATTTACACAGCGAACATCAATCATTGCGACACCTTTGTCAGGGTTCTAATCAGAAGCCACTAGAAATTTACGTATTTGTTGATCCACTTTGTCCAGAATGCTGGGCGCTAGAACCTATCTTAAAAAAATTGCAGATTGAGTATGGAAACTGGATTACCCTCAAACATGTTTTAACCAGCAATTTACAACAGCTAAACATTGGGACAAAAAAGAAGTTTGAAGATATGGCTAAAACATGGGAACAAACAGCTTGCCGATCCGGTATGTCGTGCGACGGTAACCTGTGGCTTGAAAACCCTATTTCAACACCATTCGCCGCATCTATTGCAATTAAAGCTGCGGGTTTACAGGGGAAAAAACAAGGCATTCGCTTTTTACGAAAACTTCGAGAAGCATTATTTTTAGAAAAACAAAACGTTGAAAAAGAAGATGTGCTTGTAAAATGTGCAGAAGAAATTGGACTCGATGTCGACGAATTTGTGCGAGATTTACACGCTGAGCATGCTACAAAAGCCTTCCAATGCGATTTAAAAATCACATCAGAAATGGACGTAACTGACATTCCGACACTTGTGTTTTTTAACGAAAAAGTTGAAGAAGAAGGAATTAAGATTTCTGGTCATTATTCATACGAAACTTATGTACACATCATTTATGAAATGTTAGAAGAAGAACAAATCAATCCACTTCCGCTTCCACCTCTGCGATCGTTTTTAGCTTATTTTCAATTTGTCGCAGCAAAAGAAGTAGCCGTTGTTTATGATATCTCTACTGAGCAAGCTGAGCGAGAACTAAAAAAACTTCAGCTTCAACGCCTGGTAGAACAAGTTCCAGTGAAATACGGTACGTTTTGGAGAAGCTTAGAAAAAGGCTGTTAGTATACAAAAAAGACTTGGCAAATGCCAAGTCTTTTTGTTTGTCCTAAGACAACAAGGGGATGGGAGAAATTTTTCACGGTCAAACAAAGGGGTATATGTTTGTTTTGTGATAAACTTCACGATTATTACTATAGCAAATTATGTCGAGTTTTGACAACCCCTTTTTGAGATTTTCATGATTTTTTTAAAAAAAAGTATATTTTGATACCTTACTTCATATAGTTCAAGCATGACAAGCAAGCGAGGTGACCAACCATAAAGCTAATCGGAGTGATCATCAGCATCGCCATTCTCTGTTTTTCCTTTATCTTTTATTTACTGTCGTTAATGAAGCTTGCACCGCTTCTAATTGCTGCTCCTCTTTTACTTCTCTCTCTGTTCATTACTATTATGCTTCTTAATTCATTTAATCGATTTCGAGGATTTAAATAAACAAAGCTTTGCGGATGCGCAAAGCTTTGTTTATTTTCATTTAATTGTTCTCTAACAAACGTTCCATCTCTTCAAGCTTTTCTTTAAATACTTCTAATGCTTCTTTGATTGGCTCAGCAGTTGTCATATCAACTCCTGCGCGTTTCAGCACTTCAATTGGGTAATCAGAGCTTCCAGCTTTTAAGAAGCCAAGGTAACGTTCAACAGCCGCATCCCCTTCTTCAAGAATTTGTTTGCTTAACGCTGCAGCTGCGCTGAAGCCTGTTGCGTATTGATACACATAGTAATTGTAGTAGAAGTGTGGGATTCTCGCCCACTCTAAGCCAATTTCTTCATCAATGACTAAATTATCACCAAAATACTTTTTATTTAAATCATAGTATAGCTTCGTTAACAACTCTGGTGTTAGCGGTTCACCATTTTGAGCTCGAACGTGGATTTCATGCTCAAACTCAGCGAACATCGTTTGACGGAACACGGTACCGCGGAAGCCTTCTAAATAATGATTTAATACGTACAATCTCTTCTTTTCATCGTCGATTGTTTTCAATAAATAATCATTTAATAACGCTTCGTTACACGTAGATGCTACTTCAGCGACAAAGATTGAATAATCGCCGTATGGGTAAGGCTGTTCTTTACGCGTATAGTAACTGTGCACAGAATGACCAAACTCATGAGCTAATGTGAAAAGATTGTTCACGTTGTCCTGCCAGTTCATTAAAATATATGGATTTGTTCCATATGTTCCAGAAGAATAAGCACCACTTCGCTTTCCTTTGTTTTCGTGCACATCCACCCAACGGTTTTCAAATCCTTCTTTTAAAATGGAAATATACTCTTCTCCAAGTGGTGCCAAGCCCTTTAATAAATAATCTTTTGCTTCGCTATATGGTATTTCCATTTTGACGTCTTGCACAAGCGGTGTATAAAGATCATACATGTGAAGCTCATCAACGCCTAACACTTTCTTTCGCAGGTCAATATAGCGCTGTAACAGAGGCAGATATTCGTTTACCGTGGCAACTAAATTATCATATACCTCTTCTGGAATATTGTTTGCGCTTAGAGCTGCATGACGAGCTGATTCGTAGTTACGGACCTTAGCGCTAAAGTTATCTTTTTTAACTGTTCCGCTAAGAGTGCTCGCAAATGTATTCTTAAATTTACCATACGTGTCATAGACGGCTTTAAACGCATCTTCTCTAACACGGCGATCACTGCTTTCTAAAAAGCGTATATAACGACCATGGGTAATCTCCACTTCTTCCCCGTTTTCATCTTTAATAGATGGAAACTCTAAATCCGCATTATTCAGCATACCGAACGTATTACTTGATGCTCCTAGCGCTTCGGACGCCTGTGCTAAAATAGCTTCTTCACTCTCAGAAAGGATATGAGGACGCTCACGATTTACTTCATCTAACGCGTGTGCATACAGCTGTAAATCCTTGCTTTCTTCTAGATATTGTTTTAGCGTTGCCTCATCTACTCCTAAAAGTTCAGGCGTGACATAAGATAATGCACTCGCGATTTCTGTATACAACGTTTTAATTCGATCATTTAATCCTTGATAGAATGAGTTGGTTGTATCTTGGTCATACCTCATATGTGCATATGTATAAAGCTTACTGACGCGCATTGTTAGTTCATCTTGCTGCTGCAATGCTTTAAAAAGCGTGTCTGCTGATTCTCCAAGCTTTCCGCGATATTGCTCCATCTCTGGAACTAACGCTTTAACAGCTTGAAATTCCTTCTCCCACGCTTCATCTGTTTCAAAGATATCTTCTAATCTCCATGTATCTTCTATCTTAATTTCACTGCGGTTTGGCAACTTTTTCACTGTAGATTGTTCACTCATATTAACACCCTTCCATCTTTTACTTCGACTCTGTTACTAACTTCGCTATACAAAAGACGAATCCTTTTTTTATTGTATGTGGCTTTTCAAAAATTAGTCAGCTTGTAAGCACGCCTAAACAGAGTTTCTATTTAAGCGTACTTATTTTCTACTAACGTGTCACTTCTTTTGCTTGGTCTAACCATTTTTTCATTAATAACCCATCTTCCAAAAAAGCATCAGAGCTGAGCAAAGGAACTGTATAGCCTCTTTCAATTCGATAAGAATCATGCGTAACAGGAGAAAGTAAACCTAGCTTGCATAATACTTCGACATACTCTAGCAGTGGCTTTTCAATTGTAGAATGCATAAAAGGAACGGAGCGTACTTTAATAAGCTTTTGGCGAATCCTAGCACTAAACTGCATATATATCTGCTTTAGGTTCACTATTTCTCCCACTTTTTTTACGTGCATAATATCAAGCAAGAGCCAAGCTTGCCATATTACTGCAGGTGTTTCAAGCATAAAAGCAGAAGGTATTGGAAAACCAGCTTCAGAAGGAAAATGAGTGGGTGGAATTTGAAGAGTATAGAGCTTTTCTAAAAAGTGCTTATGTTGTAAGCCTGGATATAGCATGTACGTCGTGCGGAAATTCCTTTTTTTCTGAATCCACCCTTCATGATAAGAAGGAGACGTATGCAAAGTAAGCCATTCTGAAAATGTATGGGAATTAGGCGTGAAAATTTTCAATTCAGCAAAAGCAATTTGGGAGGAAAACGGAATGATATGCTCAAGTTTGATTAACTCATTTGTGAAGGGTGAAAAATAATAAAGCGTTGGCGATTGTTCGCTGATAGTGAGGTACTGCCATTCTTGAGGAGATAGGCGAAAAAGTGAGGCACCTAAGCGCTTTAATCGCTTTGCCCCCATTACCCAAAAAGGATAGTAACCTTGCGATTTATACCCATTCGTCCGTTGAACGAACGCTTCAGTAGACAATGAAGCACACTGAAATTCTAGTGCATAAGCTGTTTTTCCAACTTCAACAAACAAATCGGGACGTTGTTGAAGTTGAGGCAAATAGTGCTCTAACTGAGCTGAGGTATGAGTTTTTAACCAACGAAATAACTGCAGCTTTCCCGTTACGTGATAATCGCTCTCTCCTTCCTGATCAACTGTACACTCTTTTTTTCGATGTGCAAAATGGGAACAGCGCTTTATTCCTACGCGAAGCATAACGGATTCATTACAAGCTGGACAATAAAAATCCCCCGTTTTTTGCAAGCGCCGCAGCTCTGCCTCTGTAAAGCCACTGGCTAATGAAACTAAACGATTATGGTCTGTTTTTGCGACGAGCAATAATTAACACTCCTTCCTTATTGGGTTCTTACTGTTATTCGTTATCCTTTAGTAAATTCCTTCTTTTCTCAAAAAAAAAAGCTACCTTGTTAGGTAGCTTTCTTAGAGTAAAGGTGATAGTAAACGAGATGTTGACTCAAAAATTCTTTGCAAAATGGGGCGCTTTTGAAATTGATCTAAATGAAGTGCCGAAGAGACCTCCAAGTCTTGCATATACTCATAAACAAGCTTTTGAGTACTTGCTGTTTTATAGAGAAAGGCATTTACTTCAAAGTTCAAATGAAAGCTTCGCATATCCATGTTGGCAGTGCCAATCGATGCAATTTCTTTATCCACAATTACAATTTTACTGTGCATGAAGCCTTTTTCGTACTCATATACTTTCACTCCTGCTGCTAGTAGTTCTGGAAAGTAAGAGCGTGAAGCGTGAAAAACGATTTTTTTATCAGGTTTTTTTGGTACAAGCAACCTAACATCTACTCCACTAAGCGCTGCTACTTTCAATGCTGTGAATATATCTTCATCAGGAATAAAATATGGCGATGCAATCCAAATGGACTCTCGAGCTGACGTAATCATCGAGAAGAATAAATGTTTAATGACTTCCCACTCTCGGTCAGGACCTCCAGCAATCATTTGAACTCCACCGCAGCTTTCTTCATCGACATCAATTAAGTCGGGTGACAGATACGTTTGGGTTAGTAGCGTTTGACCCGTCATATAATACCAGTCTTGCAAGAAAATTAGTTGTAAAGAGCGCACCGCTTCACCGCGAACCTGCAGATGCGTATCACGCCAAAAGCCAAAGTGTCGGCTCTGACCAAGATATTCATCCCCAATATTTAATCCTCCGACAAATCCAATCGTTCCGTCTATCACCACAATTTTACGGTGATTTCGAAAGTTAATTTTATTATTTAACAACGGCAAGCGCACAGGTAAAAATGGGACCATTTCTATGCCTGCTTCTCGCATTTCGTGAATGTAGTGCTTAGAAAGCTTAAAGCTTCCAACTGCGTCGTACAAGAAGCGCACATAAATGCCTTCTTGTACTTTTTTAATCAAAATATCCTTAATTTTTTGCCCTAGATCGTCATGCCTAACAATGTAATATTCCATATGAATATGGTGACGTGCATGCTGTAAGGCTTCCAGTATTTCGTCAAATGTTTCGTCACCATTCGTGAGTGCTCGTGTATCAGACGCAAATGAAACCGGAGCTTTCCCTAGCTGAGTAGCCAACGTTAATAACTGTTTACGCTTTTCACCAAAGCGTTCAACTTGTTCGTCGAAGATTGAAGAATCCCTTTCCATCTTCAATAAAACCTGCTCATCTAGCTTCGCTTTTTTTGCAAACAATCGTCGCTTTCGAATGTTTCGTCCAAAGAGTAGATAAAAGAAAAAGCCGACAACAGGAAAGCTGCCTAAAACGACAAGCCACGTTAACGTTTGAGTTGGATGACGGTTTTCAAGCGAAATAACCAATCCAATAAAGATTACGCTAATTGTAATGAGCAAACTCAAAATCCCAATAATTTGACCACTCAAATATTCTTTTGTCAAAACAAGAACGACAACAAGACCTGCAATAAACACAAGTAGCTGTAAACGATTTTTCAATTTTATCCACCTATCCTACGAATGAACATGCTGTTCGTTCATAATAAAGACCGATTTCACATACATGAAATCGGCCACTTTTATCTTAACGGAAAATGAGCCTTTAATTGTTCTAATGCGTTATCGCTCATTAACTGCTTTCCATATTCCATTAAACGGTGCACAGTTAAATGAGACTCGTTTCCATACTCTAAAATGATGCTCAATATATTATCAATCTCAGTGACGAAGTCTTCATCATCTGTAAATTCTACATATAAATAATATTTGCCTTCCAACACATACATATGGTTGATTAGCTCATCTAATTCTAGATGGTGGCTTAACATGATTAAATCTTCTAAGTCACGGAAACGAGCTACAAAATGCAGGCCTTCATCTTCAATGACATCCTCTTCAAGCTCATTCTTTTTCTTTTGGTTCGCTTGATGCTGATCCAACAGCGCTTCAACTTTTCCGTCTACAGGGATATCGATTTTATCATTTTCGCCAACTGGTACTTCGAACTTTTGACCATCTTTTGAAATTTGAGCTCTTGTTACAATAACTTCTAAGCCTTTTTCAAGTGCATGTACCTGAATCCAAAGCGGACCTTCTGCTACGAACTCTTCTTCTTGATGAATTTCATCCATCATCTCCCAAAACAGTTCCTCGCTTCGTTCTCTGCTAAACCAAATTTCATTTCGGTCAAATCCTCGTTCTTCAATATCAACGTATGTGACAAAGAATTTTACCGTATTTTCATTAATGCGTTCGATTTCCATTATCATCTCTCCCTTCGGAAAAATCAGTGAAGGCAATACGGTCTTTCTTTCTCATTACCTTAACGTAATAAGGACTATTTTCCTTTATGTTAAAGCAATACTACATGGACTTTACAAATTTGTAAAGTATTCTAACTCCACGTGAACAAGCATAGAATCTTTCTGTACACCTCATATATCTATTCTATGATAAAATCCTATGGAAGGGAAATAAAACACTCTGCTAACCATGCGAGCCGGCGGTTTTGCTATCGTCTTTAATGTGATACGACTGAAGGCTCAATACTGTGTAATAGTACAAACTATTACATAAATCGGGGGGCGACGTATATTGGACTTGGAATTACTCACCTCCATCCTACTCATTATCGGTATTGATATCGTACTAGGTGGAGACAATGCAATTGTAATTGCCCTTGCTAGCCGAAACCTCCCAGAGAAACAGCGCAACAAAGCAATCGTTCTTGGTACAGGGCTAGCTGTTGTAGTTCGTATTTTACTTACTATTTTAGCTGTTTATTTATTAACTATTCCTTATTTACAACTAATTGGTGGAATTTTATTAGTAGTCATTGCATTTAAGCTGCTCATTTCGAATGAAGACGACTCCTCCACTATCAAAGCAAGTGCTACATTAGGCGCAGCTGTTCGTACCATTGTATTTGCTGACCTTGTCATGGGCTTAGATAACGTCATCGCCGTAGCTGGTGCAGCTCATGGAAACATTTTACTCGTTATTATTGGCCTTTTCGTTTCTGTTCCTATTATTGTATGGGGAAGTAAGCTTATCCTATACTTAATGGAACGTTTTCCTCTACTTATTTATGGTGGAGCGGGTATTCTAGCTTACACAGCCGGAAATATGATTCGACATGAAAAGAACCTACACGATTTCTTTGCCAATAATCATACGCTTGATACATCAATTCCAGCGATCACTGTCATCTTAGTCTTAGCGAGCGGACTATTAATTAATAAATTCCGCTCACAATAAGCATAATATAGGAACAAGAAAGCCTTCATGTATAACATGAAGGCTTTTATATTATATCTAACGTTCTACTTAACCATTAACAAGGCGTTGAGCTTCACGAAGTTGGAATGTACGAACTTTACGAGGTAAGAAACGGCGAATTTCATCTTCGTTATATCCAACTTGAAGACGCTTTTCATCAATGATGATTGGGCGACGTAATAAACCTGGGTTTTGTTGAATTAACTCATATAAATCTTGAAGAGGCATTGCGTCTACTTGAACATCTAACTTTTGGAATGTTTTAGAACGCGTTGAAATAATTTCATCCGTTCCATCTTCAGTCATTCGTAAGATTTGTTTAATTTCATCAATTGATAAAGGCTCTGAAAAGATATTTCGTTCTACATATGCAATTTCATTTTCTTCTAACCATGCTTTCGCTTTTCGACAAGACGTACAACTTGGTGATGTATATAATGTAACCATTTAATCCTTCACTCCTTCTATCATAATCGGTCATAATGGGCAAAAACCTTAGCTTTAAGTTGTTTTGCTTTATACTAACATCGTGCTGTTTTATAAAAAATTAACGATTGTAAATAGTTAATGACTGATAATGAAAATCGATATTATTTTATAATTACTTTAAATAAGATAATATCTATTTTGCATTATACTACAATTTTTATTGAAATGGTATCCTTATTTTATTGTGCAAAACCATTTTTAAAATCTGTCATTAATTATTTACCACATTACTAATACGTTCAAACCTCGAATTAAGTTTCAAATTTTTTATTTGTTCACTTTTTTGTCAAACTTTTATTTGTTTCCTTTCGCAATGTAGATCATAGATTTGGATTTTTTGTTACATAAGCACCTTATGACGCGAAATAATAGAAGGATATGTGTATATTAAAAGATAGGTATTCGTCAATCTTTGCATGACTTTTGTCAAAAAGAATCATAATTTTATAAGAAATAACATGCAAACCGAGACGTGTAGTTTATTATGACGAAATTTAGGCCAACGAGGTGATTTACACATGAAAATCTTGCAGCTTAGCGCTGTGGCAACTGTTTTATTATTAGCAGCTTGTGCTCCGCAAGAAATTACTACTGAAGATACGAAAGATAACGTACCGGTAGTAGAAACAGCAAAAGTTTCAAAAAGTGACTTAGTCAACACCACTGAACTATCGGGAATAGCGATGCCTTCAAAACAAGTCCCTATTCTAACAGCAAATCCCTTAAACGTAGAAAAAGTTCATGTTAAAGTAGGTGATACTGTCCAAAAAGGTGATCTGCTCGTGTCTTTAGATGCTTCAGAAGCAACTAAACAACTTAATGAAGCTAGACAAGCAGCTGCTGATATTGATAAAGCAGTTAAAGAAGCGGAAGCCAAGGCTATCCCTGACCAATCACAGGAACTTCAACAGGCTCAAAAAGAGCTTGAGGCCTCAATGAACAAATCAGAATCTTTATTAGAAGAAGCGCAAAGCGGAGATGTATCCTCTTCTGATTTAGTACAAAGTGGACTTGAAGTTTCATTAAAGCAAGCAAAGTTAGCTCAAAAGTCGCTGTCACAAATTTCATTAACTCCTGATATGCTTCCGCAGTTAAAGCAACAAAAACAGCAAGCAAATCAAGCAGTTGCCCAGGCTGAACAGATTGTTGCATCTACTCGATTAACCGCTCCAATAAGCGGAACAATTGCGGATGTCAGTGCTGTTGAAAATGGAATTGCGGCTCCTAATACTCCACTGATGACGGTCATCGATCAATCAAACGTGGATGCTACCTTTCAAGTTAACAGCTATCAAGTATCACAATTAAAAGCTGGAAACCCAATTAAACTTACATTTGACGGAGTAACCCAAGAATTTACTAGTACGATTTCAACTGTGTCTCCTACCGCTGATCCTGAAACTGGACTTTTTACAGTAAAAGCACCTATTGAAAATGCAAAGAACCAAGTAAAAGGTGGTATGAAAGCAACCGGTGAAGTAACGATTGATTCTTTATCAGATGCATTAGTCATTCCATCCAGCGCTATTTCCTACGATGAAGAACAAGCGTATGTATACATTGTTAATGGAAAAAAAGCGGTTAAAACACCTATCACATTAGGGTTTACAAATGATGATCAGTACCAAGTTGTCGATGGTTTAAAAGCCAATGATATCGTTGTTACTGATGGAAAAGACCAGATACAAGACGGCAATGAAGTAAAGCAACGAGCGAGTGAAGAACAAGATGAAAATAGTTAAGCTATCAGTTCTTCGCCCTGTTGCCATGTCAATGGTTCTTGTTCTTCTTCTCATCCTTGGCGGCGTTAGTGGAAGAAATATGCCCGTTGATTTATTTCCTGAGTTAACTTTCCCTGTAGCTGCTGTGACCGCTACATATGACGGAGCGGGACCAAAAGAAATTGAAAACCTGCTTGCAGAACCACTTGAAAGTTCGATGAGTACGCTTCCTAATGTTGAAAGCGTACGATCTGTCTCTCAAAATGGTGGCGTACTCGTGCTTGTTTCGTTTACCTGGGGAACCGATATGAACTTCGCTACGTTAAATATGCGCGAGCGGATCGACATGGCGCGCGAAGCTTTACCTGAAGGTGCTTCCCTACCGCGAGTCATGCGATTTGATCCAAGTGATTTACCAATTGTTCAACTCTCACTAACAAGTGAAAGCGAGCAAAGCCTTGAAGATTTAAAACGAATTGCAGAAGAAGATATTAAAGCTGCTCTAGATGGAGCTGATGGCGTTGCATCCGTTACGGTATCGGGCGGAGCTGAAAAAGAAATTTTACTAACACTTGATCAGCAAAAGATGTCCTCTTATAACTTAACCTTGCAAGATCTTCAACAAATCATCGGATCAGAAAACTTAAATTTACCGGCTGGTAATGTTCAAGATCAAAATCAAAACTTACCAATAAGGATTACAGGGCAATTTACTTCAATTGAAGATATCAAAGAGCTTCCAATTCCTACACAATCCGGTGTTATTAAGCTCGAAAACTTAGCGGAGATAAAAGAAGATTATGCAGAATCCGACCAACTCAGCTATTTAAATGGAAAAGAAGCTGTAGGAATCTCGGTTTTAAAGCAATCAGGCGCAAATACAGTTTCCGTAGCAAACGAAATTGATAATAGATTGAAAGAGCTAAACAAAACGCTTCCTGAAGGAATAAAAATAGATACAATTTTGGATCAAAGTGACTTTATTAATCAGTCCATTAAATCCGTATCATCCAATATGATTGTTGGAAGCATTTTAGCATCTATTATCCTGTATCTATTTCTACGAAATCTTCGTAGTACAATTATTATTGGCCTTGCGATTCCCCTTTCAATTGTCACGACCTTTGTATTTATGTATTTTAGCGGTCAGACCCTTAACTTACTGACATTAGGTGGACTGGCTCTTGGAATTGGGATGATGGTAGATAACGCTATCGTTATTCTTGAAAATATTTTCCGGCTTCGAAAACAAGGATTATCAAAAAAGGATGCGGCCATTCAAGGGACAAATCAAGTTGGAACAGCTATTATTGCTTCTACTCTAACAACAGTTGTTGTCTTTTTGCCAATTGTATTCGTAGATGGACTGGCTGCACAGCTCTTTAAACCGTTAGCTTTAGTCATAAGCTTTTCATTGCTTGCATCTTTATTTACAGCTTTAATTATTGTACCGCTGTTTTCTTCACTGTTCCTTAAATTAACAACACGTGAAAAAGAACAAAGAGATACAGACGGAAAGTTGTTTGGTAAAGTAAAACATTTTTATAAACAAAGATTAGATACCGCTTTACGCCATCCGAAGAAAACAGTTGGTGCAGTCTTACTTCTATTTGCTTTATCCTTTGCAGGAATTCCTTTTATCGGAACAGAATTCCTTCCTGCTCAAGATCAAAGTACGGTTTCCGTTACAGCTAAGCTACCTCAAGGAACAGCCTTAGAAGCAACCTATGAGAAAACGGAAGAGATTAATGAAGTTCTTAAAGGTATTCCAGAGGTTAACTTATCATCCGTTACCGTAGGTGGGTCGAATAACTTTTCTGGCTCCGCTGGGTCCAATACCAATCAAGCTACGTATAATATTTTATTAAAGCCTATAGGTGAGCGAAATCGTTCAGATAAAGAAGTTGCGGATGAAATCCGCAATAAGCTTAAAGACATCCCAAGCGTTGATGCAACCGTATCAGCAAGTGACGGAGGCTTTACGGGTGACCCAATTTCTCTTGAAATCTCAGGTCCTGATCTCGATGAGTTAGTTCGAATCTCAGATCAAACTGTTGATATTTTATCGAAAATTGATGGGGTTAGGGAACCGGAGTCAAGCTATAACGATGGTAACCCTGAAGTTGTGATTTCAATCAATCGTGATAAAGCATCGCAGTATGGAATTGGAAGCGCACAAATCTCAAACGCAATCTCAGAAGCTACACAAGGCGTTGTGGCTAGTCAACTTGCACGTGACGGCGAAGAGCTAAACGTCCGTTTATTAATTGATCGCAAAGATACAGCGTCAACATCTGACTTAGAAAATTTATTGATTAAATCGCCAACTGGTTCAACAGTTCCTCTAAAGGCAGTTGCTGATATATCTAGAGGACAAGGTCCATCGCAAATTACGCGTGAAGATCGCTTGCGAGAAATTCGCGTGACAGCTGATATTATTGGACGTGACCTTGGCAGTATTACAGATGACATTGAAAAGCAGCTAAAAAGCGAAATTTCATTACCGAATAAACAATATAAAATTGTATTTGGTGGTCAAAATGAACAAATGAATGATGCTTTTTATAAACTTTCACTAGCATTAGCTCTAGCGGTTGTACTTGTTTATATGGTCATGGCCGGTCAGTTTGAGTCCTTCTTGTATCCATTTATCATTATGCTTTCCGTTCCTTTAACTTTTATTGGAATTATAAGCGGATTACTGATTACCAATCAACCTTTAGGCGTAGGCTCTTTAATTGGAATTTTGATTTTGACAGGTATTGTTGTAAACAACGCGATTGTGTTGGTCGATTATTTACAGCAGCTTCGTAAAGAAGGATACGAATTAAAAGAAGCGATTTTACTTGCAGGCCCAACGAGGCTTCGTCCTATTTTAATGACAACACTTACGACGATTATCGGTCTAATTCCTCTTACATTAGGTATTGGGGAAGGAACAGAATTACAGCAGCCAATGGCAATTGTCATTGTGTTTGGACTAAGCTTTGCGACTGTTATTACGCTAATTTTCATTCCAGTCATTTACTACCTGGTTGAAAAGCGAAAGCTGAAAAAGAAAGCAAAAAAAGAACAAAATTTGATTGAGGAAGGCTAACCTTCTACTCTTAAACCACTCATTCTGATGACTAACAACTTAGTCACCGTTATGAGTGGTTTTTCTATTTATATTGTCGTTTATTTTAAAGAAAAACGGGTAACTCTAAAAAGAAAACAAAGTGAGTCACTTAATCCCAAAGGAGCGGTATGATGAATTGGTATGAAAAGTTAAGTCAATACTTTCCTATAGAAGAAATGAAATCAAAGAAGCATTTAGAGCTATTACTAAGTGAGCAAAGTGAGATTTACAACAAAGACGAAGGTCCTCACCACGTCTTGATGTATGTCGAGACAGATGAATTTATCTTTGTTGACTACTTATTTGTGTCAAAAGATGCACGAGGGCAAGGTTTAGGTGGAAAGTTAATCAATAAGCTGAAAGATCACCACAAGCCTATTATCTTAGAAGTTGAGCCTGTCGATTATGCGGATTCAGACACTGAAAAACGTCTTCACTTCTATAAAAGAGAAGGCTTTAAGCACGCGACTTCTATTGGCTACAAACGTCGATCTCTAGCGACAAACGAAGTCAACCAGATGGAAATTCTCTACTGGTCTCCCTCTGAAGAAAGCGAAGAAAGCATTTTAAATAGCATGAAAAAAACGTATGAATTAATTCACACTTACAAGGATAAAGAAATTTACGGAGAAAAATATCAACCTGTTGAAGAAGTGTTAGTATTAGATAAAAATCGTCAAGATGCAGATATTCTATCTGAGCTGTAATTTCTTTAAAAGGGAACTATATAACTATTGTTCCCTTTTTATATTTATACAAGAAAACAGAATAAACAGTCGAATAAACCGAGATAAAAAGAAGAAGAAGATGCATAAAGAAAGCGATATTATAAATTTCTGAAAATTTATAATAGTATTTAAATCTACTTTCATGTATAATACTTTTAAAGTAAGATGTCAGAGTATGTAACATAATTTCCTTATCTTATACAAGTAGAAAAAACGACCTCTTGTGAGATCGTTTTTATCAACTCGTATATTTAGCAAACTCAGTTTGTGAGCAAGATACGTAGTGCCCTGGTGATACTTCGCGAAGTTCAGGTTCTTCACCATCATAATTATGAATACTTGGATCATATACTTGGCGCAGGCGCGTACGCTCACTATCTGGATCCGGCAATGGAATTGCTGACAGCAATGCTTTTGTATAAGGATGAATTGGGTTGCGGTATAGCTCTTCGCTTGTCGCAAGCTCTACAATTTTGCCTTGATACATTACGCCGATACGATCGCTAATGTACTTTACCATTGAAAGGTCATGGGCGATAAATAAGTATGTTAATCCACGTTCACGCTGTAGCTTCTTCATTAAGTTAACAACCTGAGCTTGAATTGATACGTCAAGTGCTGAGATTGGCTCATCCGCAATAATGAAGTCTGGTTCAACAGCTAACGCGCGAGCAATTCCAATCCTTTGGCGTTGTCCACCACTAAATTCATGAGGATAGCGGTTTGCATGTTCTCGGTTTAACCCTACTGTTTCAAGAAGCGCTTGAACTTTTTTCATACGCTCTTCTTTACTTGTTGCTAAACCGTGAATATCAATTCCTTCTGCAATAATGTCAGCTACCGTCATACGCGGATTTAGTGATGCATATGGATCTTGGAAAATCATTTGCATTTTACGGTTGAATTTCTTTAATTCTGATTTTGACTTACGACCGTGAACATTTTCACCGTTAAATAGCACTTCACCATCCGTTGCGTTATAAAGGCGAATAATAGTACGACCTGTTGTTGATTTACCACAACCAGACTCTCCTACAAGACCTAATGTTTCACCTTTGTAGATGTCGAATGTCAGACCATCAACAGCCTTAATCGTCCCTTTTGATGTTGGAAAGTGCTGCTTTAAATTTTTAATTTCGAGTAACTTTTCAGCCATCTTATTCACCTTCCTTTCCGGATAAAACTGGTTTTGTATAAGTCCCTTTAACCGGACGCATACGGTTTACCACAGATGCTGGTGGTTCTACCTTTGGCGCGTCTGGATGTAATAACCATGTTTTCGCATAGTGTGTATCTGATACTTGAAACATTGGTGGTTCTTGCTCAAAATCAATTTTCATCGCATATGGATTACGCGGAGCAAACGCATCACCTTTTGGTGGGTTAGTTAAATCTGGTGGTGTCCCTGGAATCGCAGCTAGCTCTTCTTTTGTATCGCTGTCAAGGCTAGGCATTGATGCAAGTAGTCCCCATGTATAAGGATGCTGTGGGTTATAGAATACTTCATCCACTGTACCCGTCTCGACGATTTGACCAGCATACATAACAGCAACGCGATCTGCAACGTTAGCCACTACTCCTAAGTCATGCGTAATGAAAATAATAGATGTATTTGTTTTCTTTTGAATTTCTTTCATTAACTCTAAAATTTGAGCTTGAATTGTTACGTCAAGAGCTGTTGTTGGCTCATCGGCAATTAATAGCTTTGGATCTGATGCCAATGCCATTGCAATTACAACACGCTGCCTCATACCACCACTGAACTCATGAGGATATTGGTTAACACGCTGGTTTGGGAACGGTATACCAACAAGCTTTAATAGCTCAATTGCACGCTCTTTTGCTTGTGCTTTGGACATCTTAGAATGCTTAACAAGCACTTCAGAGATTTGACTACCAACTTTCATTGTTGGGTTTAAAGATGTCATCGGGTCTTGGAAAATCATCCCGATATCTTTCCCGCGGATTGCTTCCATCTGTTTATCTGTTTTCTGTACAAGATCGACACCGTCAAATAAAATTTGACCTTTATTAATTCGGCCTGGTGGCATTGGAATAAGGCGCATAATTGTTTGTGATGTTACACTTTTTCCTGAGCCCGACTCACCTACAATTGCGAGCGTTTCACCTTTATTTAAGTGGAAGTTAACACCTCGCACAGCTTTAACTTCTCCACCGTATGTTTGGAATGAAACTTCCAAATCTTTTACATCTAATAAACGTGACATAGGTTTCACTTCCTTACTTACGTAGTTTTGGATCTAATGCATCGCGCAGTCCGTCACCAATTACGTTAAATGCTAAGATTGTTAAGCAGATAAACGTTGCTGGGAAGAATAAACGCCATGGATAGTATTCTAATGCTGGTAATCCATCAGAAGCCATTGTTCCCCAACTTGCAAGAGGTGCAGGAACACCTAGTCCTAAATAACTTAAGAAAGCTTCTGTAAAAATTGCTGATGGAATTGTTAACGTCATTGTTACCAAAATTGGTCCCATCGAGTTTGGAATTAAGTGCTTAAATAAAATTCGTTTTGTATCTGCTCCAAGCGTTTGAGCTGCCATCACGTACTCTTGGTTTTTCAACTGTAGTACTTGTCCACGAACGATACGTGCCATGTTAATCCATCCAGTGATGGTCATCGCAAGAATCATTGTACCTAAACCTTGCTCTAATACAACCATTAAAAGAATAACAAGAAGCAAATATGGAACACCGTATAAAATATCTGCAAAACGCATCATTGCTTCATCTGTACGTCCACCGCGATATCCAGAAATACTTCCCCAAATAACACCGATGAATAAATCAATTAAAGCCGCAGATAAACCGATAAATAACGAGATACGCGCACCTTCCCATGTTCTTGTAAACACATCACGACCAAGGTCATCTGTTCCAAACCAATGTTCTGATGAAGGTGGTTGGTTCGTATTCATTAAGTCATTTGTTTTGTAATCATAAGGCGTCATCATCGGCCCGAAAATTGCCATGAATACTAATAAGGCTAGTAATATAACACCAAACATCGCTAATTTATTTTCTCGAAAGCGCAAGCCTACATCTTTCCAAAATGATAAACTTGGCTTTGAAATCTTCTCTGCTTCGTTTGCATCAACTGATGCTGGTTCAAACATATTTTTTGGAATTTGTTGCATCGCTCGTTACGCTCCTTTCTTTCCGCCGCTTAGCTTAATACGTGGATCAATTAATCCGTATAGGATATCAACGATTAAAACAGACGCTAATAATAAGATACTATAGAAGACCGTTACGCCCATGATAACCGTGTAGTCACGGTTTGTAATGCTTGTTACGAAGTGAAGGCCTAAGCCTGGAATACCAAAGATTTTTTCAATAACGAAACTTCCTGTTAAAATACCTGCTGTCAGTGGTCCAATGTAAGAAACAACTGGTAGCATAGCGTTTCGCATTGCATGCTTCACCGTAATAACTGATTTACTTAAACCTTTTGCTTTTGCTGTTCGAATATAATCATTACTCAGAACTTCAAGCATACTGGAACGCGTTAACCTTGCGATGAACGCCATTGGAGTAGATGCTAAAGCGAGGGCTGGCAAAAATGTATGTGCCCATGATTCCCAACGCGCAACCGGAAAAATCCCTAATTTCATAGCCAGGAAATATTGTAATGCTGTTGCCATGATAAAGCTTGGTACCGATATTCCAAGCACTGCAATAATCATCGCCGTGTAGTCCTGCCATTTATTATGTTTTAAAGCCGAAATGACTCCTAACAGCACTCCAAGTGCAAGCGCTAATAAAATAGCTTCCATTCCTAGCATAAAAGAAACTGGAAAACCGTTGCTAATTAGATCATTAACTGTTTGACCTTTGTATTTAAACGATGGTCCGAAATCAAGGGTTGCAACAGATTTTAGATAGTCGAAGTATTGAACATATAGTGGTTGATCAAACCCGTAGAATTCATTTAGGTTTGCTTGAATTTCTGGTGGAAGCTTTTTCTCTGCTGAGAATGGTCCCCCAGGTGCTGCTCTCATTAAGAAGAACGTTGCTGAAACAATAAGGAAAAGCGATAGGAACATGTACAACAAACGTTTACTAATATATTTAAGCATCGACAAACACCTCCATAATTTAACATTTTTCGCTCTTTAAACAGAAAAGTATATGGGGGTAAGGAATCACCCCCATATACTTGTGAAAACTAGTTATTACTCAAAGTGAGCCCATTTTAACTGGATATCACCTGTAGATAGTACAACAACATCTTTTAAGCTTTCATCTTGAACCCAAGAATCAGTATAGTAATAGATTGGTGCCGCTGGCATTTCATCCATTAAGATTTTTTCTGCTTGTTTTAAGATGTCTAAGCGTTTCTCAACGTCTGTTTCACCGCGAGAAGCATCAATTAGCTTTTTATACTCTGCATTTTCCCAGAACGTATCGTTGTTTCCACCGTCTTTATCTTTGAACATTTCTAAGAATGTAATTGGATCGTTGAAGTCACCAATCCAGCCCATACGTCCAACTTGATAGTTACCTTTTTGTAACTCATCAATGTATACGTTCCACTCTTGGTTATTTAGTTCAACTTTTATACCTAAGTTTTTGCTCCACATATCTTGGATTGCTTGTGCAATCTTTTGGTGGCCTTCATCAGTATTATAAGAAACCTTAATTGCAGGTAATTCAGACATACCTAGTTCTTTTAAACCTTCGTCAAGAAGTTTTTTCGCTTCTTTAACATCAGCATCTTTGAATAGTTCGTTCTTTTCATCACCATATGCTTGTGGTGGAACCATTGCTAATGCTGGAACTTGCTCAGCTTTTGTAACGTTTTCTACAATCGCTTTACGATCAATTGCGTAAGTTAATGCCTTACGAACTTTTGCATTACTTAAAGCTTTTTCTTGAGTGTTAAACTTGTACATGTAAGTACCCGTTTTCACTTCAATATTCAGGTTACCTTTTTCTTTTAACTGAGGAATTGCATCAGTAGGTAATGTACCTAATGGACTACCAGCCCAATCAAGTTCACCTTTATCAAACATTGAAAGTCCAGTATTTGGATCGTTAATCATATACATATTGATTTTTTCAAGTTTTACTGTGTCTTTATCCCAGTAAGTGTCGTTTGCTTCTAATACGATTTCATCGTTGTGCTTCCACTCAGTCATTTTGAATGGTCCGTTTGATACGTAGTTCTCACCAGCATCTGTGTACCATTTGTCGTTTGCTTCAGCAACTTTTTTGTTAACAGGGAAGTACGTATAGAATGCTGTTAACTCTAAGAAATATGGAGTTACGTGATCTAACGTTACCTCTAAAGTTTTATCATCTACGACTTTAACACCGACATCATCGATGCTTCCTTCACCTTTGTGTGCTGCTTCTCCACCTTTTAAGTAGTACATCATTTCAGCATATTGTGATTCGTTCTTAGCATCTAAAACCCATTTCCAAGCATATTCGAAATCTTGTGCTGTTACAGGGTCACCGTTTGTCCATTTTGCATCTTCACGGATTTTGAATGTGTAAGTTAATTTATCCTCACTTACATCGATTGACTCTGCCATTGCTTCTGTAGGCTTCCCGTCTTTATCTAAACGAGTTAAACCTTCAAATGTTTGACGTAATACGTTACCAGATACGCTATCGTTTGCTAAACCTGGATTTAAAGAGAATGGTTCTGTGTTAATGTTTACGCGAAGTGCTTGCTCTTTTGAGCCGTCGCCACTTCCACCTTCTTTGTCTTTGCTGCTACCAGAATCGCTACCGCCGAATCCACACGCAGCCAAGAAAAGACTCATTACCAGCAGCATGCTGAAAAGAATGGATAATCTTTTCTTCATTGAATCTTACCCCCCATTGGAATTGTATGACTGACAAACATAATTTTTAATCATTTTTCAATACAAAATAGTCAGAAAGTTTTTCACCTGGTAGAGCATTAAAGCCCCTGTAGCAAAAAGAATGCCTTAATTCTTAAAACGGTGGTACATGCGTTTATATGTATGCCATTTAGTAAGAAAAGACGTGCTACTTAGTTGTAATAAAACATTTTCTATTTTATATTTTCTGAAAAATTAAGATATTGTAATATCTTTGTAAAAAATATGTTTGTTACGCCTATTATAAATATTTTAAAAATTTATTGCAATACTATTATTTACTGGTATTTTTTTGATACACCCTACAAAAGCCGGTTTTATGAGGATTATGACTTCTTGTCAGACATCTAAAATCTTTTTTGTAGAATAGATATTGCAATAATGTTACAAAAAATATAGCATAAAATGATTTACTTGCAAATGTTTTTTTTTAGGATTTCGGTTTAATTTTTTTAAAAATCGCGTTATAATGGACTACAAACTGAAAAATTTCATACTGTAAAGCGATGAAAAAGAATAGTACATAGTTCCTTCATTTTTAGAGAGTTTGTGGTTGGTGTAAACAAACAGTGAAGCCTATGGAATGGACTTTGGAGCTTTCAAGTGCAAAGCTTGAACGCTAATTGGCGTTATGTAAATGAAGATGATTACTTTGTAATCTAATTAGGGTGGTACCACGGTTTATGCGTCCCTAGCTCCGGCTAGGCTTGCATAAACCTTTTTTATTTTCAAAAAAAGAAAGGAAGTACGCTATGCAAACTATTTTTTCAGGCATACAGCCAAGCGGTACAATTACACTAGGAAACTATATCGGAGCAATGAAACAATTTGTCGAGCTACAAGATGACTATAACTGTCATTTTTGTATTGTTGACCAGCATGCCATTACAGTACCGCAAGATAGACTCGCTCTACGAAAAAATATTCGTAGCCTGGCTGCGCTTTACATTGCAGTTGGTATCGATCCAACAAAGTCAACGCTGTTTATTCAATCAGAAGTTCCAGCTCACACTGAAGCGGGATGGATGCTTCAATGCGTTGCTTATATCGGTGAGCTTGAGCGCATGACGCAGTTCAAAGATAAATCTGCTGGAAAAGAAGCTGTTTCAGCAGGATTATTAACTTACCCACCTTTGATGGCAGCCGATATCTTACTATACAAAACAGATCTAGTACCTGTTGGTGAGGACCAGAAGCAGCATTTAGAATTAACGCGCGACTTAGCTGAACGCTTCAACAAAAAATACAATGATATCTTTACAATTCCTGAAGTGCGCATTCCGAAGGTAGGAGCGCGTGTGATGTCTCTTCAAGAACCAACGAAAAAAATGAGTAAATCAGATCCAAACCAAAAAGCGTTCATTACCATTCTGGATGAGCCAAAAGTTATTGAAAAGAAAATTAAAAGTGCTGTTACGGATTCAGAAGGCATCGTACGTTTTGACAAAGAAAACAAGCCTGGAATTTCAAACTTAATGAGTATTTATTCAATCCTTGGAAATGTATCGATTGAGGAAATCGAAAGAATGTATGATGGAAAAGGATACGGTGACTTTAAAGCGGACACAGCAAAAGTTGTTGTAGAAGCACTTGCACCGATTCAGCAGCGTTACTATGAACTAATTGATTCAGAAGAGTTAGACCAGATACTAGATGCTGGTGCTGAAAAAGCGAATTTCGTAGCTAATAAAATGTTGCGTAAAATGCGCAATGCTATGGGACTAGGACGCAAACGATAAAACACATGATAAAAAAGCTGTGCAGGAAAACCTGCACAGCTTTTTTAATTTACTTTTGGCTCTTGCTCAATTTCCCAAAGCTTTTCAAAGAAAGGTTGTCCTTTAATTAGATGCTCACATAATTGCCTGTGCTTTGATGACCATCCTCGCTTTGTTTCTTCATAGAGCTTGGACCAGACGTCTTCAAATGACATAATTTGAATTTCTTCGTATTCCGTTGGATTCCACTCTGTATACCAATAGCGAATTTGAGCTGTGTTTTTCGTTGTATGTAATTGATCTAATGCCATAAACAACAGCTGTTTTAACTGACGCTCTTTTCGAGTTAACCCACTCATTGTTACAGGTGATGGCGATAAAATATGATATTCTTTGCCCACCAATTCAGATTCTGTAAATTTATAATCGATTACTTCTTGATCAGCAATCATTTCATACACCAGCTGTTCCTGTCTTGGAATAAGCCTGCTTTTACGAATTGGAATTTGATACCCCATTGTATCTACTGCCAGGATATTCGTTCCATCTGTTACAATAAAGCAATACTCTACTTGCGTACGCTCATGATTTTTCCGAATATAAGCTTTTTGATAAACATCTTGTAGTAACTGTTGAGGTAATTCGGAAAGATCATTTTCAATATAACTGAATAATAAAGGACTTACTTTTAACAACGGCGCTTGATCTAGCAACTCCACACAATCATCTTTTCGCCATTCATGAAAATGACAAACATTGTAACCATTTTCTTCGCCTTCAAACCAATTAACCCATACATCATGAAGATATAGCATTTTTTACCCCTCACTTACTAACTGTTTGTTACCCCTCAGTATAGGCAGACAAAGGAAGTTTTATTCCAAAACATACTATTTTCTTTCTAATTTTTTCAAAGCTTTTTGTATCGTTATTTTCTTTCTTTTTTCAAGTTTCTACTATTATATAATGTGTTTGTCAGACCTTCTGACAAACACATATATCGATTTCATTTTAAAAAGTTGATTTACTTAAAATTTCTTCTGATGTAAGCTGAAAAAATTGTTTTGTGTTATATCCAAACTGCTGAGATATTTTGTTAATCATTTGATAGCCGATATTGTACCCTAGCATTGTTGGGTACCACTTATGACCATATAATAAATCATCGTATTTTTTATCACGAGGTGTTAATTTTATATATTCCTCTACATACTTGTTCCAAAACCTTTTTACTTCTTCATACGTATAATAAGCTGTCCAAGGCGCTAGATATGCTTTTCCACAATACTCGTTTACGGCCAATTCAGCTAAGCCTTCCATCAGCATAGCATCTAACAACGTAATAGTTCGATCACTTTTTTTCATCTGCATTAACCGACAAGCATGATGATATTCATGTGTCAAAACAGAGAGGACTTCTTCATCAGTCGTTTGAGTAGTGAGCAGTACGAAGATTTTATCTGTAAACGCTACTCCTGCTCTACCATGAAATTCCCTTTGCATTTTATGATTATGAGGATTGCTGGGCAGCAAAAATACCGGTATATCTGGCCCTCCCCACTCATGCTTCAAGAGTTCAAATTTTCTCTTTATCTTTTTCCATAGAGTACGCCTTTCCCCTATTTTTTTCAATTCACTCATGAAGGTTGATGAAGGTGGACACATCCCATATCCGACTAAAACATCTAAGAATTTGTCTTTTGATAAACCTTTAAAATAGCGTTCAAGGCGGGTCACAACTTCCTTTTCATTTGTCCATTTTAACGTAGCGACAATCGGCATTATATCACCTTCAATTTAAATTACTGTCGCTTTCATCTTATGTAGTAGACGTTTTTTTGGTCTCTATATTTAAGCATAAAAAAGAAGCTGGGATATAACAAAACAAATCTTCAACCAGACGAAGACTCCCTTTTCTCACTTCTTTACGTTGTCAGAACATGTTTGTTTCATTGCACTACGGCCGCTCGCTTCATTCCTCTGTGTTTCCAAAATCATTTTCACAACCAATAAAAAACCTAAACGAATAAAAGTGAGAAACTCTCAATCGCTTAGGTTTATCATTAGCTGAATTACTTATGTACCAGCCTCTTTTCATCTTAAAAAATATGAGTAGTTGCTTGAATAAAGAACTGGGATTGCTGATAGTTATACGTTACCTTTGAAAAATCGAAAGGCTGACCATTTGCTAAATGAAACACAGTTTCAATAGACATTGCGGGATCATCCTTGTAAAGTTTTAAATGATGAGCTACCTCTTCTGTTAGCTTCCCAACATGCACGTACAAATCTGAAAATCCAATCCTTAATCCCAATGCTTCTTGAAGATAGTTAAAAATAGACTCTGATACAATCTCTTTATTCAAATATGTAACAATGTTTTTATTATAAAAAGACTCTTCCAAACATAACGCTTGCCCATTGATATAACGAATTCGCTTGATATAGTAAACATCTTCCTCTACATCAATATTTAAGTTAAGTGCTACCTCTTGAGTTGGTTTTCTTACTTCTAACTCCAAGACTTCAGATGTTAAACGAAAACCTTCTAATTCACTTGTAAACCCTTGATTTGAAAGCAAACTAATATAGCCTTTTCGTCTATGTCTTCTTACAAAAATACCGCTCCCTCGAACTTGAAACACAACGCCTTTTTTCTCTAATAAATCCAATGCTTTAGTAATTGTGCTCTTGCTAACGGTAAACTTTGTCATTAAATCTTCTAATACCGGCAGCTTATCTCCCTGTTGAAGCTTATTCTCTTCAATATACTTTTCAATGTGAATTGCAATTTGTTGATACTTAACCATACAACATTCCTCTTTAACTTAGACTATTTTCCACAAGCTTTAGTAAAGTTCTTACCCAAAATATTTTTTCTAAATTTATTGTACGACAATTATATCATAAAAGAAAAAAGAATTACTCCACCCATTATATATATACAATATAATTATTTATGTATTGATAAATTGTATCGATACAATTATAATGTAAGCGTATACTAAATCGAAAGGGAGATTTATATGGGGGGAAAAATAAGAGATTACCGTAAGCTTGCAGGAGATATTGTGGAAGCAGTTGGTGGTGAAGATAACATCATTAGCGCGACTCGCTGCGCAACTCGGCTTCGAATTGTATTAAAACGATCGCAATCAGATGCTAAGCGTAAGGTTGCTGCAATGCCTGGCGTTATTACAGTCGTTGAAAACAGCGGACAATTTCAAGTGGTTATTGGTCAACACGTCGGGGAAGTATATGACGAATTTATCGGCTTAGTCAATATTGAAACAAATGAAGAATCTCAGGAGAATAAAGGAACTATTTTAAACCGAATTATTGCGACTATGTCCGCAGTATTCGCACCTTTTATTTATATTTTGGCTGCTGCGGGTATTTTGCAAGGGACGCTTATTTTAGTTAACTTGGCTTGGGAAAGCTTTGCCGCGACCGGGACTTACCAAGTATTGAGCTTTTTATCTTGGGCCCCATTCACTTTTCTACCAATCTTTATTGCCATTACCGCATCCAAGCATTTTAAAACAAACATGTATATTGCAGTTGCTTGTTGCGCTGCGCTCGTTAGTCCGACATGGGCAGAAATGGCAGCAAGCATCGCAGACGGGAATACTATTACGTTTTTAAATTTACCTTTAACAGAAACTGTGTATACGTCTTCTGTTTTACCACCGTTATTTTTAGTTTGGATTTTGTCTTATGTTGAGAAGTTCTTAAATAAGCAAATTAACGTTATCGTTCGACCATTATTTGTACCATTGCTGTGCATGGTCATCATGGTTCCTCTAACAATCTTGTTAATTGGTCCAGCTTCAACAATGGGAGCTAATGGAATTGCAAACGGATACAACTTTTTAGCAGAAAATGTCCCTGCTTTAGCCGGAGCAATTATCGGAGGTTTTTGGCAAGCAATCGTTATTTTTGGCGTCCATTGGGGTGTAACGCCAATGGTGCTGGCTAACTTCGATCAATACGGCAGAGATTCTTTCCAAGCATATCAAACCATTGCGGTTATTGCTCAGGTTGGTGCTGTACTTGGGGTATTCTTAAAAGCAAAAAGTCAGGAAGTGAAAAAAGTAGGTGTCTCTGCTGGCATTACAGGTATTTTTGGTATCACAGAGCCGGCCATTTATGGAGTTAACCTTCGCTTTAAAAAGCCATTTATTTTTGGATGCTTATCAGGTGCGACCGGAGCGGTTGTAGCAAGCTTTTTTAATCCATATTATTTTGCATATGCAGGTTTACCAGGTCCTCTAACACTTGTAAATGGTATCAGTTCAGACTACCCAAGTTCCATTTGGGGAATTTTAATTGGAAGTGCTATCGCAATTATTATGCCAATTGTTCTTATTCAAATTTTTGGTTTTGGTGAAGATACTGCAACAGACGGTGCGGACAGCAATGCTATTGAAAATCAAGAGGTAGCAGCCGCTTCAGACAGTCAAACAATGAATAAAGATGAAGAAATGACGAGCCCAATGACCGGAAAAGTCATTCCTTTATCACAAGTTCCTGACGAAGTATTCAGCTCTGGTGCCATGGGTGAAGGAATAGCAATTGAACCTTCTGATAACAAACTTGTTGCTCCATTTGACGGTGCTGTTATCATGATTGCACCATCAAAGCACGCTATAGGCCTTCGTTCAGACAGCGGTATTGAACTTTTGATTCATATCGGTCTAGATACTGTAACCCTAGACGGACAACCGTTTACTTTACATGTTAAAGATGGAGATAAAGTAAAAAAGGGCGATTTAATAGCTGAATTTGACCTTGAATCTATTAAACAAGCAAACTTAAAAACGATTACGCCAATCATCATTACAAATTCACATGCTTATAAAAAAGTCATTGCTGAAGATGTTCAATCCAGCACAGTAACAACAAACCTATTTACCATTGTGAAATAAGGAGGAAATAACAATGAAGAACATGCCAAAGAACTTTTTATGGGGAGGCGCTTTAGCTGCGCATCAATTTGAAGGTGGGTGGAACGCCGGAGGCAAAGGACCGAGCGTTGTGGATGTCTTAACAGCGGGCGCACATGGCGTACCGCGTCGAATTACTGACAAAGTTGAAGAAAATGAGTTTTATCCAAATCATGAAGCGATTGATTTTTACCATCGTTACAAAGAAGATATCGCTTTATTTGCTGAAATGGGCTTAAAATGCCTTCGCACATCAATTGGATGGAGTCGCATCTTCCCTTGTGGTGATGAAGAAGAGCCAAATGAAGAAGGATTAGCATTTTATGATAACGTTTTTGATGAACTACTAAAACACGGTATTGAACCTGTTATCACTCTATCTCATTTCGAAATGCCACTTCATTTAGCGCGAGAATACGGCGGATTCCGCAGCAGAAAAGTAGTTGACCATTTTGCTAAATTCGCAGAAGTATGCTTCAAACGTTATGAACATAAAGTGAAGTATTGGATGACTTTTAATGAAATCAACAACAAAATGGACGTGAATAACCCCCTATTTTTATGGACGAATTCAGGAGTAATCGTTAAAGAAGGAGAAAACGCAAAAGAAATTATGTATCAAGCTGGACACCATGAGCTATTAGCTAGTGCTTTAGCTGTGGCAAAAGGAAAAGAAATCAATCCTGAATTCCAAATTGGTGCCATGGTTTCACATGTTCCTATCTACCCTTATTCTTCTAATCCAGAAGATGTAATGTTAGCTGAAGAAGAAATGAGACAGCGCTACTTCTTCCCAGATGTTCAAGTTCGCGGTTATTATCCAAGCTATGCTTTAAAAGAATTCGAAAGAGAAGGCTATCATATTCCATTTGAAGACGGAGATTCAGAGATTTTAAAGAACGGTAAAGTTGATTATCTAGGATTTAGCTACTATATGTCTACCACTGTAAAAAGTGATGTTCAAAACGACAATACTGGTGACGTTGTGAACGGTGGATTACCGAACAGCGTTGAAAATCCATACATCGAGTCAAGTGACTGGGGCTGGGCAATTGATCCTACTGGCTTAAGATATACGTTAAACCGCTTTTATGATCTCTACCAAATCCCATTATTCATTGTCGAAAATGGCTTTGGCGCTATCGATACGCTAGAAGAAGATGGATCAATTCATGACGCTCAGCGAATTGATTATTTAAAATCTCATATTGAAGCTCTTGAAAAAGCCGTTACGTATGATGGAGTGGACTTACTTGGATATACACCTTGGGGAATTATTGATATCGTGTCCTTTACAACAGGCGAAATGAAAAAGCGCTACGGTATGATTTATGTCGATCGTGACAATGACGGAAATGGTTCAATGAAACGCTTGAAAAAAGATTCATTCAACTGGTATAAGCAAGTTATTCAAACAAATGGTGAAAAGTTATAAGAATGGACATAGAAAAACACAGCGGCTAAACCGCTGTGTTTTTTAATTAAGCTTCATATTTTTTAAAGATAATTGTTGCGTTGTGACCGCCAAAGCCTAAAGAGTTACTTAATACTGCCTTAACTTCTTGCTTTCTAGCTTTATTTGGAACATAGTCTAAATCGCACTCTTCATCAGGGGTTACATAATTGATTGTTGGTGGAATAATACCATCAGCAATTGCTTTTACGCTAAAGATTGCTTCGACACCACCAGCTGCCCCTAGCAAATGACCTGTCATTGATTTTGTCGAGCTGATTGCTACTGATTTAGCATACTCTCCAAACACTTCTTTAATCGCCATTGTTTCAAACTTGTCGTTGTACTCAGTGCTTGTACCGTGAGCATTGATGTAGCTGATATCTTGTGGTTCAAGACCTGCATCAGAGATGGCTTTTTTCATCGCGCGAACGCCGCCTTCTCCTCCTGGAGCTGGCGCTGTGATATGATGCGCGTCGCCTGTAGAACCATAGCCAACAATTTCTGCATATATGCGTGCACCGCGTGCTAGCGCATGTTCAAGCTCTTCCAATACAACAATTCCTGCACCTTCACCCATGATAAAGCCATCACGGTCTTTATCAAAAGGACGACAAGCTTTTTCTGGATCTGGATTAGTGGATAGCGCTTTGTTTGCACAGAAACCAGCGATTGACAGCTTTGTGATTGGCGCTTCTGTTCCGCCCGTAATCATCACATCAGCATCTCCGCGCTGAATAACTTTAAACGCATCTCCGATTGAGTTTGTACCAGTTGCACATGCCGTCACGGTACAAGAGTTTACGCCTTTTGCACCTAGAGCAATCGATACTTGACCAGTAGCCATATCCGGAATCATCATTGGAATAAAGAATGGACTTACGCGACGCTGACCTTTTGAAAGCAATGTTTCAAACTGGTTTTCGAACGTTTCCATTCCACCAATTCCAGACCCAATCCAGACTCCTACGTTTGGTGCGATTTCATCTGTGATGTTTAAGTCTGCATCTTTAACTGCCATTAGAGACGCTGCTAATGCATACTGCGTAAAGCGGTCCATTTTGCGTGCATCTTTTTTATCGATAAACTCCTCAACATTAAAATCTTTTAATTCCGCAGCTACTTTGGCAGGAAATTCTTCTGGATTTAAGCGAGTTAATGGACCGATACCTGATACACCTGCAACTGCATTTTCCCAAGTTGTGTCCACGTTATTTCCTAATGGCGTTACCGCTCCAAGACCTGTTACAACAACACGTTTATTACTCATGTTAGCTTCATCTCCTTCAAAAAATTATCTACAATTATCTTCCCCATCTAATTGCGATTGCCCCCCATGTAAGGCCACCGCCAAAACCTACCATTACAAGTAGATCATCATCTTTAATTTTACCTTGCTCCAACTCATGCACAATTGAAATCGGAATTGACGCAGCAGATGTATTTCCGTAGTACTGAATCGTTTTTGACATCTTTTCTTCTGGTAAATCTAATCGCTGCCTTGATGCTTCCATAATACGAATGTTCGCTTGGTGTGGAATTAAGAAATCCACATCTTCTTTTGATAACCCAGCTTTATCAAGAACATTAATAGCTGATTCACCCATTTGACGTACCGCAAATTTAAATACTTCTCGGCCGTTCATGATGATGTGATCATGTTCATTTTGATATAGGTGCTTTCCACCTGTACCATCTGAACCTAGTTCAAATGATAGAATGCCTCGACCTTCTGATACAGGTCCAACAACAACCGCGCCAGCACCGTCACCAAATAACACGGCAGTATTACGATCGTTCCAGTCTGTAATCTTTGAAAGTTTTTCAACACCAACCACTAAGACATTTTTATAAGCATTCGTTTCAATGAACTGTTTTGCAGTAATGACGCCATACATAAAGCCCGCACAAGCTGCGCTCACATCATAAGCTGCTGCTTTTTTCGCTCCTAGCTTTTCTTGTAACATACAAGAAACGGTTGGAAACGGTTGGTCTGGTGTTACCGTTGCGACGATGATCATATCAAGATCTTCAGCTGAGATATTTGCATCTTCTAGTGCCTTCACTGCCGCTTTATACGCTAAATCAGATGTATCTTCATTGTCTGCAGCGATTCGTCTTTCCTGAATACCCGTTCTTGTACGAATCCACTCATCTGAAGTATCAACCATTTTTTCAAGGTCAAAGTTTGTTAAAATTTTTTCTGGTACATAGCGTCCAATTCCAATTACACCAGCGTTCATACTCTTCACTCCTTTTATAGAAGATGTGGGAACTACACACCTTAACGACTGCCTTTATGGAACAAAGCAGCCTCTTTTTGATCAATCCTCGCTACTAAGATGATCGTTTCTATATCTTTTACAGTTTATATAATCAAATATTATGAGTTGGTACTAATTTTACTTCATTTTTTATTTTTTGTCTATATAGGTGTTTGTCCTAGTCGAATTTAATCGCTTCTACATATAGTGTTTATACGCAATGTTTTTACTCTTACCAAGAAAGGATGAGCCAACATGGCGCGCAGACGCTCACCTGACTTTTTCTCACAAGTGATGTTTGGTCGTTCTCCTAAGCAAGAGGAAGAAAAAGTAGACTGGGAATCCTTGCTTGCTCAAATCGATGAGATTATCGTTTCAATCGATGAATTAGCTCCTCTGCTTCTGGAGCTTTCTCCACTGCTTGATCGCTTCCTCGACAAAAAATAACAGTCCACTCTGGACTGTTATTTTTCATTCTGTTCTTTTAACGCGTCTTCTTTACCAAGTTCATAAGCATCGTTCATTACTTTTGTTAGAAGCCCCAGAACTGGTTGAACATGCTCCATAGATAGTTCTACGCCTGTTTGATCTAAAATCTCTTTTGCTTCTGGTAAATACTTCATTGCGATTTGCATAAACTGCATTTGTTGTTCCATTATTCTTTCTCCTTCATAATAAAAATCTATTCTTTCGTTTCACATTTTATATTAGCGATTATTATGCAAAAGCACAACCAGTACAGCTTCTCCTTTTACTCACTCATGAACATCTTTAAAAGAATGTTCTCATATGCCTTCTTTGAGCGCGAATTCCCTCTTTTAAAGTTGTTTTTGTTTCATAGTTTAAAAGTGTTTTTGCTTTTTTACTATACTCGTAAACTTCGTGTCGATTATTTTCCTCCACGTAGTCTTTATTCAGCAACTGTGCACCATGCTCCCATTTTTCTATTTTGGGGTCAAGTAAGTGAATTACTTCATTTCCATTTGTTTTTTCTTCTTTACATTTTAAAAAGGCAGGTACAACATCTTCAATATACGCAATATAGTCGGTACCTTCTCTTATATCCGCTGGCTTTTGGTTACTTAATAGCTGTGAATAATACATGGAAAGCGGCTGCCACGGGCCATACAAGCTGGGGATTCGGACAATAATGCACGTTAACCCCTTGTCTCGATACTTATTAATAAGCTGCTCAAACTGGAGAAAGAGGCGCCCTTCACTATTGTCAGGTTCAGGTTTTGTTTCTTCTCTTACCTTTAACTGTTTTTTTCCAAATACGCGTAAAGATGATGTCAAGATTAGCTTAGTATGAGTTTGAATGCACTTTTTTACTACATCACGCAGCGTTTGATATGCATTGTTCATCTCTTCTCGTAAAAAATCATCATGATAAAAATCGCCACCGTCAAAGTATGCAAAGTATACAGCATCTGTTTCGAATGTAATCATATCTAGAACATCATGATCTGTTCGCTTTTCAAAATTAGCATTCCGTCCTAACAGCAACCCCATTTCATTTTGCAAACTTGTTTCAGAATTATGAGCTTTATGAACAGATCCACTCACTTCTTCTCCATTTTCTAACAGCGCCGTACAAAGGTGGAACCCCAAAAAACGGTTCGCTCCTATCACTACACAATTCCCCATTTCTTCTCCCCCAGTCTTATTCATAAAAAAAGCCCCTATGATATGTATAATCATAGGAGCTCTCCTTATAACACTTTTTCATTTAGTTTATAAAATTGTAAAAGCGAACGTTCAAACAGATATTTTTTTTCCATTAGATAAAGCGACAATGAAATCGGTGATTGTAAGCTTAGGCGGTGCTGCTCATACTGCTTGCTGTGAATAAGCGGATAGTGAGTCACTTCATTAGCAGTGGTCCAAATTTTCACAGGCAGTGTAGACGTTAGTTGTTCACATGTAGGATACTGAGCAATCATTTTCGTAACTTGTTTACGCTCTACATCATAGGCTAGCGTCATATCTCTTGTAAATTGCTTGTAAAAAAATTTATTCTGTTTCTCATGACTAGCATGCGTATGCAAATCAATACACGGATTCAAAAGAGCTACCGATCGAATAAACGTTTCTCCGCCTTCCATTAATTGCATGGCGAGCAGTGCCCCCATACCTTCTGCCAAAATGTGAATGCGTTTATTTAAGATTTCTTGTTTCATAATCAAGTGATATAACTGTTTGGCTAAGCGGTTTGCTTTCGGGCTGCCCCAATGGCGTCCGTATAAATTGGAATAAAAAACAGTATAGCCTTCATCTTGTAAATATTGCAGCAGTTGAGATCTGCCACCGTGCTGAATCCAAAGACTTGTAGAGCTTTCAACAAAGTGGTCTTTATCACCAAGTACTAACACACCGAAACCGTTCGGCTTTTCTGGTACATGTACGACATTCCATTGAGTATCTAGACTAAAAAAACGCCGATGCATCATGACTGATCCTCCGTATAAAAAGCTACTTTCCTTTCATACAGCTTATGATAAAGCGTCACAATGTGACCGATTCGAATGCCTATTTATTCATGAGTTTATCAATAAGGTATACACTTTTTTAAAATAAAAACGAGCTCTGTGTATAAACAAACTTAATAGAAAATACTATTCATAAAAAATTCAATTTCTTCTTTGTAAACGCTATGATAAAATAAAGTCAAACTGTACTGTGAATGGGGTGAAAGTTGTGCGCGTTATTGCTGCTTTATTTTGGGGATTTTTATTAATTAACATGTCTGTATACGTTATTTCTTCTATGTCTGGTCAAGCGTTTGATTTTGCAACCGCTTCGATTATCAGCGTGGTATTCACGTTGCTTGTTATTATACTTGGTGAAGCTGGTGTTCCAAACGAACCGGTTGAAAATCATCATTAAAAAACCGCTAGCAAAAGCTAGCGGTTTTTTTTATTCTTTGATTAACACTACCGCTTGAAGCGGCTTCAGCGTTAATTCACCTTTTACAAGCTCATTGGTTGCGGCTGCCTTCCATTTTCCGTTCGGAAGCGCAACTGATGTTGTCTCTGCTGTTGAATGATTCAAGAAGCTATAGAATTGACCTCTTTTTACAACTTCAACTTCACCATTGGTTTTAAATGTATCTACTTGTGCTTCAGCTAAGATATCATCATACAATCCGTCTAGCATAGCATCTTCAACGGCTGTACCGATATAATACACAGTTCCTTTTCCAAAGCTATTTTTTGTAATAGCTGCAGTACCTTCATAGAAACAATCTCTATACTCTGCCAGTACTTCAGCCGTTGTTGGTTCAATTAAATCACACCAAATTGTTGCTGTTGATGCTTGCCCTTTTATCGCACCTTTTGTACCTACAATCGTATTTTGCTGTGATGTTTGTAGAGATTCATATTCATGAATTTGAATACCCGTAAACTCCGATAATGCACCAGGAAGCGTTTGTCCTGTGACAAAATTATTTTCTTCTTTTACACCTGCACGGTATGATAAAATAGCTGTTCCGCCATTTGAGACAAACTGCTGTAGCTTTTCCGTAAACTCACTATTTGTTAAGAAGTAAATCGGCACGATAACCACTTTGTAGCGCGCTAAGTCATCTGCAGCGGTAACCAAGTCCGTTAATACGTTTGCACTATGCACCGGGCGATAGAAACGCAGAAACTCTTGCTTGTAAGCAAATGCATCACTTTGAGGCTGAATTCCCCACGCCCATGCATTCTCAATATCATAGTAAGCTGCTACTTCCGCTTCATATGGAGCATTAATCCACTCATCACCAAACGTTTTTAGTTCTTGAATAACTTCTTTTACTTCCTCGTACTTGCGCTTTGGTAGTCCATCATGATCTAAAATGCCGTGACAAAATTCTTCTGTACCAAACTGCGCTGCGCGCCAGCGGAAATAAACAATTGCTTCTGCGCCTCGAGAAATAGCTTGGTACGTCCACAACTTAATATGACCCGGACGCGGTAAGTAGCCAATACGACTCCATCCTTGCGCTCCCGATAGTTCTTCCATTACCCAAAAGTTTTTCCCACCTTTTGCAGATCGACAAAGATCATGCTGTTGAGCAATCGCTGCTGGTTTAATTGGCTCAGCTAACCCGCCCCAGACAGGATAATTATCAAACGAGACAAAATCTAAATCCTTTGACATATCCCATTGATTAATGGCTTGGTCTGTAAATACAAAGTTATGTGTAATAAATTGATCTTTACGAACAATAGAACGTAAGATATCAACTTGAAGTTTATTATAAGCAGTATAAGCATCTGCGCAGAATCGGTCGAAATCTAAAAGAAGACTCGGATTATGCTCTTGATAAACTTTACGCGGGGTTGGAATTTGCGCCCAGTCCGTATACGTTTGACTCCAAAATACCGTTCCCCATTTCTCGTTTAATTGATCAAGCGACTGATACTTCTTTTGTAACCAGCGCTGAAACGCAACTCGGTCAAGCTCTCCATAGCTACGATCTGACTTCTCATGACCATATTCGTTGTCTACCTGCCAACCGATGACATCACGGTGCTGACCATACTTTTCTGCCATTTTTGTTACGATTTTTTTCGTAAACTGATGGTATTTTTCACTATTGACCGTGTAATGTCTACGCGCTCCAAACGAGATCGTTACTCCATTTTCATCAACCGGTAAAATTTCTGGATAGTTGTGAATCATCCAAGCTGGTGGAGTAGCAGTTGGTGTACCAAGCACTACTTTGATTCCGTTACTTGTTAATAGTTCAATGGCTTCATCATATAGTGAAAAGTCGTATACTCCTTCTTTGGGCTCCATTAACTGCCAACCAAATTCAGCAATACGTACAACATTAATACCTAGCTCCTTCATTAAGCGTACGTCCTCTGCCCATCTTGTTTTAGGCCATTGTTCTGGATAATAGTCAACACCAATATACATATCTTTCAGTCTCCCTTTAGCTGTTTATTTATCACATGAATATAAGAATGTTTTCTAGGTTATTCGCTACGCGCCGTTTGTTTTTGTAGCTGTTTTGTAAATTGATGAAAAGCTTCTTTCCCCTGTTCGTCTCGCTTGAACACACCAGCATGCTCTAAAATCGTCATAAACGTGGTACCAAGCTCCTTACGAATAATTTGCTGAACAGTTTCTTTAGTAAAATCCTCATAGCTTTCGCGGAGCTGTTTCATCCATGCTTCATGCTTTTGAATATGCGCATGCTCATCTCGAATCGCACAATCTCCATTAATCAAGTATTCACTGACTAGACGCATTTCTTCTTGTAAGCGGCCCGGTAATACTGCAAGCCCCATCACTTCAATTAGTCCAATGTTTTCTTTTTTGATGTGGTGGACTTCTTTATGAGGATGGTAAATGCCATCGGGATGCTCACCACTCGTTCGGTTATTTCGAAGCACAAGGTCTAGCTCAAATAGCTGTTCTCTGCGCCTTGCAATTGGCGTCACCGTATTGTGTGGCGTATCACCTGTAAAAGCATGAATCCCAACGCTTTCATCACTGTACTGCTGCCATGTTTTGTATACATGATTAGCGCATTCTACTAGTTCATTTTTATCCGTGCTCTGCAAGCGGATAACGGACATCGGCCACCTTACAATCCCCGCTTGAACTGTTGGATAATCTTCCATTGTAAAAGTTGCTTCTACTTTTGCTTTAGCCATTGGAAATTCATGATTTCCACCTTGAAAATGATCGTGAGTTAAGATGGATCCTCCTACAATTGGCAAATCTGCATTTGATCCCAAAAAGTAATGCGGAAATTGATCCGTAAATGACAGCAGGCGTTCAAACGTAGCCGCTGAAATCTTCATTGGCGTATGTTCACCTGAAAAGACAATGGCATGCTCATGATAATAAACATAAGGTGAAAACTGCAGGTACCACTGTTCTTCTGCAAGTTCAACAGGGATGATGCGATGATTTTGCCTAGCTGGATGATTAACACGTCCGGCATAGCCTGCATTCTCTTTGCAAAGCAGACAGTTTGGATACGAGCTCTCCTTCAGTGTCTTGCTTGCAGCAATTGCTTTTGGGTCTTTCTCTGGTTTTGACAGATTAATTGTAATCTCTAACTGGCCATACGGTGTATCAGTCAGCCACCCTTCATTTTTAGCAATTCGATCTGTTCGAATATAGTGAACATCTTTTGAGTATTGATAAAAATTTTGCGTAGCTTGCTGAGCACCCTCTTGTTGGAATGTTTGATAAAAACGACGATTAACCTCAGATGGAAGTGGGACAAAACTGCCCATGATTTTCGTATCCAGTAAATCTCGGTAAGTGATGGTATTTTCTATTAGATTGTGTTCAGCCGCCCAATCAAGCATTTTCTCTAAAATATCAACCGGATTTTCATAGATTTCTTGATCAACAGCTGCTGGAATATATTCATCGAGCTGCAGTGTCTCTAATAGCCTATTCCGAACAACATCAACGTCCCATACTGTTATAAGCTCTTTTTGCAATCCGTATTGAATAAGTCTTTGAATTTGTTCATGAATGTTGACTGACATACAATCTTCCTTTCTTCTCGTTCCGTAATCTATCGATAAGCTATTTTCTCACAGCTTTTATCGTTGAGGCTGTTTATATCCTTCTGGATGTGCTTGAAACCATTTCCATGCACTTTCAATCATTTGCTCCATTGATGTATAGCGTGGATTCCATCCTAATTCATCCATTGCTCTTTGAGAAGACGCTACCAGTTTGGCTGGGTCTCCCGCACGTCTTGGTGCAACAATAGCTGGAATGGAGTGATTCGTTACTTTACGCGCAGCATCAATTACTTCTTTAACCGTAAAACCATTTCCGTTCCCTAAGTTATAAGTACCGCTCGTATTGTCACGAGCTAACTTTTCAAGCGCTAATACATGCGCGTCAGCTAGATCTGTTACGTGAATATAATCTCGAATACACGTGCCGTCTTTTGTATCGTAATCATCACCGAAAATTGAGATATGCTCTCTCTTCCCAAGAGCTACTTGTAAAATAATTGGTATTAAGTGTGTTTCTGGCGTATGATCTTCCCCTAGCTTCCCATCCAAATGAGCACCTGCAACGTTAAAGTAGCGAAGAACAACATAACGAAGTCCATATGCTTTCTCTGACCATTTCAGCATTTTCTCAATCGCTAGTTTCGTTTCACCATAAGGGTTGGTTGGCTCTGTTGGATCATCTTCTAAAATTGGAAAATTCTTTGCTTCTCCATAGGTTGCAGCCGTGGATGAAAATACAATGTGCTTAACACCGTGTTTATTCATCACCTTTAACAAGCAAAGTGCACCGTACACATTGTTATCGTAATACGTTAAAGGGTCCGTTACGCTTTCTCCAACAAGCGAATCTGCTGCAAAATGTACAACGGATTCAATCTCATTTTCCTGAAAAACTTCATCTAAAAACTCGGTATCTCTTAAATCTCCAACATATAAACGTACACCTTCTAAAATCGCTTCTTTATGGCCTTTTTGAAGGTTATCAACAACGACTACGTCTTTCCCTTTATCCAATAACTCTGCTACTGTATGGCTACCGATATAACCAGCGCCTCCACATACTAATACAGCCATTCTTGCTCCTCCTTTTATACCGTTTCTAATGCTAATTCTCGTGCGCCTTCTCCGACTTCTACCACATAGAAATCTGCTTGTAAACCTGTTGCTTTTGTATAAACAGCACCTACTTCATCAATAAATGAATTCACCTTATCTTCTTTTACTATGCTAATTGTGCAACCCCCAAAACCTGCTCCTGTCATTCGAGAGCCGATTACACCTTCTTGAGCCCAGGCTGCTTCAACTAATGCATCCAATTCTTCCCCCGTAACTTCATAATCATCTCGCAATGAACGGTGAGATTCATTCATTAATAAACCTAACCCCTGCAAGTCGCCGTTGTTCAGTTTTACCACAGCTTCTTTTGTTCGTTCATTCTCATAAACTGCATGTTTTGCTCGCTTTTGATTCGTCGGGTTCTTAATCAAATGTTTTAACTGCTCAAACTGTGCTTTCGTTAAATCTCCTAATGATTCAAGTTCATAACCGCTTTTTAAATCTGCTAATGCTTGATCACATTCAGATCGACGCTCATTATATTTCGAATCTGCTAATCCTCTTCGCTTGTTTGTGTTTGCAATTACTAACACTGCATTTTCTAGCTGGAGCGGACTGTACGTGTAGTCAAGAGTTTGACAGTTTAAAAGAATTGCCTTGTCTGATTTTCCCATTCCAATTGCAAATTGATCCATGATTCCACAGCTGACGCCAATAAATTCATTTTCCGCTTGTTGTGATATCTTAACCATTTCAACCATATCAATATCTAAATCTTCTAATTGATTTAATAAAACAGCTGTTGCTAATTCAATAGATGCTGAAGAGGAGAGCCCAGCACCATTTGGAATATTGCCATAGAATAACACGTCAAATCCATTTCTTAGTTGATGGCCATTTTTAATAAATGTACTGATTACCCCTTTTGGGTAATTAGCCCAATCATGTTGTTCTTCATATACAAGATTATCAAGGTTATATTCAATGACACCTTTATGCTCAAAATTGGCCGAGTACATACGAATCTTCTGATCAGTTCGTTTGCACACAACTGCGTATGTTCCAATACTTAAAGCACATGGAAATACGTGCCCCCCGTTATAATCTGTATGTTCACCAATCAAATTGACACGTCCTGGCGCGAAGAAGCAGCGAACGTTTTCCGTTGTTTGAAAGATTTCCTGAAACTTTTTAATTAATTCACCCATCATGTCACATCACCTGTTTCTTTTTTATATCGTTATCTCTAAACTGTAAACGTATTCATGACTCTATTTTAAAAGCGTTAAGCCCGTTTTCTCAATGGTAAAAATAATCCCTGTAAACGGTAATTTCTTGCTAAGAAACAAACTAACATTCATGAACACCTTCTGCTAATAAAAACGGTGAATATCTGTCGATAATGTGAAGCTAGTTAAGACTATAAAAAGCCTTTTTTAATATTTTCATAAATAAAGTGAAATATATGTAGCAAAATGAAAACGATTACGTTAAAGTATAAATAACAATATTTTTTAAAAAAGAAGGTGAAAATTTGCTACCACAATTTCAAACAAAGGAATATGCCACCTATGCTTATCGTTTCTTTGAATCTCGTACTAGTGATGTTGCACAGCTATGGTCAGTAGGATGGGACGAGGTATACTCTCCTCTTTATAATTGGAGCGGGAAACAGCGAAAAGAAGTAGGAAAATATATTTTTCAATATACAGTGTCTGGATATGGAATGATTGAAGTTGACGGAACTCAATATAAGGTAGATGCAGGTAAAGCCTTTATTGTCAGCACGCCTGGCGACTATAGATATTATTTACCTAAAGAGAGTGAAAATTGGGAATTTATTTTTTTAACGTTGTATGGTGATGAGGTGAAAAAATGCTGGGATTACATCCAAACAAAGTTCCAGTCAGTCATCCGATTTCACCCTGAATCAGCACCGATACAACTTCTCGCTCAAATCTATAAGCGTGCAAGTGAAAAAAATATCACAGACCCATTTTATGCATCAAGCCTGTGTTATCGCTTTGTAATGGAGCTTTATCAATATGTAAAGAATATGGACTCTTTTACTGAAGACTGGCCTGAGAGCATTATTAGCTCTATCTTGTTTGCTAGAAACCATTACCATGAAGAGATTGGTCCAGATGAAATGGCGGAATCAGCAAATTTATCGCGTTATCATTTTAGCCGCTTATTTAAGCAAACAACGGGCTTAACTCCGATTCAATATTTAACAAAAATGCGGATTCAAAAAGCAGCTGAACTTTTGAACCAAACAAAATACTCAATTGAAGAGATTGCAGAAAACGTAGGCTATGCAAATGCAAATTATCTTACAAAGGTATTTAGAAAAACTACAAGCATGACGCCTGGACAGTATCGAAAGAGCAATTCATCAATTGATGAACTTTTTACTCTTCCAAAATAATCGTTTAAGCAAAAAAATCCCCCTTGTTGTCTAGGACTCTCGACAACAAGGGGGTTTTTATTTATTTTTCCGGTATCTCGACAACAACGGATCCATTTTCATAAATAAAAGTAAGCTTCTTACCCGGAATAATCATATTCTCTAAGATATCGCGTGCTGCTTGCAAAGCAATTTCTGTACGCTGTCTTTTTTCTTTTATTTCATCATCTGCTTCTTCAGTGCATTCAACGCTTCTAATTTGTTGAAGTGCTTGATCAATAAAGTCATATGCCTCATCATATACGCGCTCAACATGTTCTTTCATAAATTCAATCGATTCCTTTCTTTAACCTCTAATCGAATTACGCTTTGTGCTTATTATCTTAAAGGATAGTACTTCGTTCGACAATATGCAAGACAAGAAATATTCATTCCATATGTAAGATCCTGTACTCTCTAAAGACAATTTTGTTACATCGCGCTCCAAACACTAGTTTTTAACTTGTTTTCCCAACAAACAAAAATATCCGAACGATTGCAGACTAGCAATTGTTCGGATATCTCGTTGACTGAAATAATTATGTCCAAGCCTCTTTTGTCTTATGAAGCAATTCCAATTGGTGAAAAGAGCGCGTAAACCACTAACATTGCAAGAACCGCTGCAATTCCCATCGGATACAAAAGCTTCCAAGGAGTTAAGTCTACTGCTTTTTGATCTTCTAACACATATACATCTTGTTTTGGAGCAATTTTTCCAATGATAAGCATTAATCCGCTGCATAAAACGAATAGGATTGCTAAAATATGAAGATAGTGTAAACCTGTATCCCATACTAGCTGCGTTACCGCATAGATTGAGATAAATACAGCTAATGACACTTTGGCTGCAAGTGCAGGCACTCTTTTCGTCACATAGCCGATGAACACAATTGTAAAGATTGGAACATTGTAGAATCCATTAACCATTTGCAAGTATTCAAAGAATCCGTTTGGTACATTTGCAATTAAAGGTGCAACACACATTGCAAAAATAGCTAAGAATACACCTACTACCTTACCGTTTTTAACAAGTTCTTTATCTGTTGCTTTTGGCTTAAAATAAGGCTTGTAAATGTTTAAAACAAAAAGCGTAACGCTCGAGTTTAACGCTGAGTTAAATGATGATAAAATAGCTCCGAATAACACAGCTGCAAAGAATCCAACAAGCGGCGTAGGTAATACATGGTTAACCAACTTAGGATACGCTTCCATAGGTGCAAGCCCTGGGCCAAAAATATTAAACGCAATAATACCAGGTATAATTAAAAATGCTGGTCCTAATAACTTCAAGAAAGCCGCAATGAGTAAACCTTTTTGTCCTTCTTTAAGGTTTTTGGCAGCCAATGCACGCTGCATAATATGCTGTGCTGTACCCCAGTAGAACAAGTTAACGAGTAGCATTCCAGTAAACATTGTACCAAATGGTACAGGATCTTTTTCTCCACCAATTGAATTTAGCTTTTCAGGTGTATTTTCCATAATTTTATTAAATCCATCAACTGGAGATCCATCGCCTAAAACCATTAGTCCTAATACTGGAATCATTAACCCTCCGATTAATAATCCAATTCCATTTACTGTATCTGATACAGCAACCGCTTTCAATCCTCCGAATATTGCATAAATTGAACCGATAATACCAATGGTCCATACTGTAATCCAAAGTGCTGTTGTGGAACTTACTCCGAACATACCTTGTACATTAAAAATGCTGCTCAGTGCAGTGGCTCCTGAATATAAAATAGGGGGTAATAAATTTAGTACATAACCAAATAAAAATAAAATGGTAACAATCTGTTTAGTACCTGAATCAAATCGAGATTCTAGAAAATCCGGAATCGTTGTAATTCCGCCTTTTAAATAGCGTGGAAGTAAAAATAATGCAACCAATACAAGAGCGATTGAAGACCCTACTTCCCAGCCCATTGCAGACATATTAAACGAATAGCCATCAGCATTTAAGCCTACAAGCTGCTCTGTCGATAAGTTCGTTAATAAAAGAGAGCCTCCAATTACCCAGCCTGTTAAGCTTCTTCCACCTAAGAAATACCCGTCTGATGTTTCTAAATTTTCATCGCGAGTGAAGCGATATGAAATATATGCTACTAAAACGGTAAAGAATATAAACGATCCCACAGTGACTATATTCATTGATGAACACCCTTTTCTATTTTCTGTCGTGTGCATTTTTGATGAAGGAGAGATACTTTTGAGCCAACCATCTATTTTTGTACCGCTTACAATTAGTTGTTTTCATATTATCATACTGTTTTTTGTCAGACAGTTAGATGATAGCTATACCTCTTTAGTGAATCTATTTATACTGCTACTTACTTTTTTTTATGTGCTATTGATTCAGCAAGCATTAAACAAAGTAATGAAAGTAAGAGCCTGTCTTCTTTTTGTGCAAATTAACGACTTGTTTTTCTTCATATTATATATGGTCGTAATTTTCAATGGAATTTTTTCATTTGTAAACGAGCAAGTGTTGCATAGTTATCGCTTATTTACGCTCGTATGTATGATTCCATTCTATTTCATTTTAATCTGGCTTTCTCTTCAGCTCTTTATAGAAATGAAAAGAACCGGATTATTGACTGTTTCATTAGGTGCTCTGCTATTAGCTTGTTATCCTTTAACATCGCTTATTTTGTTAGCATCACCTTTATCTAGTTTACTATTGCTTTCCTCCTTTATCTCTATAAGTTCTTTTGAAACCAAACAAGTACATGCATAATTGTTTACTGTCCATTGTTTCTTTTAGGATCCTAAATAGTGCTTTACTAAGAAAGCGAATTCAATAATTTATACTCATTCTATAAGCGCTTACAATTATAGTCAATAGTAAAAATCCATGCTCACAAAGGTAGTTTTTTGCTCAACGGAAACACAGATACTATATTCCTACCATTTACGATAATGTACTTCATTTTTCCAAAGCAAAAAAAGACCATTTAGCAACTACTAAATGGTCTTTTTTTATTATTCAATAACGAACTGGTCTCCTTTATTATCAATAACTACATCGCTGTGATCGGTGATATGTCCAGCAATTAATTCCCTAGCAATTTTTGTTTCAACATACTTCTGAATAAACCGTTTCAGCGGGCGCGCACCATAGACAGGATCAAAACCTGCTTTTGCGATGTAATTTTTTGCTCCCTCAGTTAGCGTCAGCGTAATATGTCTTTCTTGCAAACGATTTTCAAGCTGCTTTAATAGCTTTTCAATAATTGATTTTACTTCACTCACTGATAATGGCTTAAATAAAATTGTGTCATCTACACGATTTAAGAACTCAGGACGAAAATGCTGTCGAAGCTGCTGAAGTACCTGTTCCCGACTTTCCTCCTCAATGTTTCCATCTTCTGTTAAACCTTCCAGCAGTGTTTGTGAACCAATATTAGATGTCATAATGATAATCGTATTTTTAAAATCAACTGTTTTTCCTTTTGAATCAGTTATTCTTCCATCATCCAGCATTTGAAGGAGTACGTTAAACACTTCAGGATGTGCTTTTTCAATTTCATCTAGTAAGACCACAGAGTACGGCTTTCTGCGAACGGCTTCTGTTAACTGACCTCCTTCTTCATACCCAACATAGCCTGGAGGAGCACCAATCAAGCGTGAAACCGCATGCTTTTCCATATACTCAGACATGTCAATACGAATGATATGATCTTCACTGTCAAACAACGTTTCAGCAAGCGTTTTAGCTAATTCCGTCTTTCCAACTCCAGTTGGACCTAAGAAGATAAACGAACCAATTGGCCGGTTTGGATCTTGAATACCTGCTCGCGCTCGAATCACCGCATCAGTTACAAGTGATACAGCTTCATCCTGTCCAATTACGCGCGCTTTTAAAATGGACTCCATTTTTAACAGTTTTTCTCGCTCTCCCTCTACGAGCTTTGATACTGAAATACCTGTCCAGCGTCCCACAATCTCTGCAATCTCTTCTTCTGTAACCTCTTCACGAAGCAAGCGTGACTCTTGTTTTTTCGAAGCTTCAGCCTCAAGCTGTTTTAATTCTTTTTCATAGGCTGGAATATGCCCATGACGAAGCTCTGCAGCTTTATTTAGGTCATAACGTCCTTCTGCTTCTTCTAAATCTCGCTTTGCTTTCTCTAACTTTTCTCTGACATCTTGGACAGCTTGAATAGACTGCTTTTCCTTCTCCCATTGAAGCTTCATCACATCGGCTTTTTCAGTTAAGTTTGCCACTTCTTCTCGAATAGCGTCTAAGCGCTGTGTGCTAGCAAAGTCCGTTTCTTTACTTAATGCTGCTTCTTCAATCTGCAGCTGCATGACTCTTCTTGTTACTTCGTCTAGCTCCGCTGGCATAGAATCAATTTCTGTTCGAATGGTTGCACACGCTTCGTCTATTAGGTCAATTGCTTTATCAGGCAAAAACCGGTCAGATATGTAGCGATCTGACATAACTGCGGCTGAAACAAGAGCCCGGTCATGAATATTTACACCGTGATGGATTTCAAATCGTTCCTTTAATCCTCGAAGAATAGAAATCGTATCTTCTACTGTTGGCTCTTCAACTAATACTTGCTGAAAACGGCGCTCTAGCGCTGGATCTTTTTCAATATATTGACGGTATTCATCAAGGGTTGTTGCTCCAATGCAGTGAAGTTCACCACGAGCAAGCATTGGCTTAAGTAAATTTCCCGCATCCATGGCTCCGTCTGTACGACCAGCTCCTACAATAGTATGCAGCTCGTCAATAAATAATAAAATCTGTCCATTGCTCTTTTTTACTTCTTGTAACACAGCTTTTAGACGCTCTTCAAACTCACCGCGAAATTTTGCTCCTGCTACTAAGGCTCCCATATCTAGAGCAAACACCATTTTATCCTTTAATCCTTCGGGAACATCTTTTCGCACAATCCGCTGTGCAAGCCCTTCCACAATCGCTGTTTTCCCCACTCCAGGCTCTCCGATTAACACTGGATTATTCTTTGTTTTACGAGAAAGGATTCGAATGACGCGACGAATTTCTTGATCTCGGCCGATGACAGGGTCTACTTTTCCTTCTCTTACTTCTGCTACCAAATCACGACCATACTTGCTTAAGACTTCGTATGTCCCTTCAGGTGTTTGATTCGTAATACGTTGATTGCCACGAATTTTTTGCAGAACGTCCATTAGCTTTTGCTTCGTGATTCCGTATTGGTTAAACAGCTTTCCCAAACTAGTTTTTGAATCTTTATTAGCCCCGGCTAAAAACAGGTGCTCTACTGCCATATATTCGTCTTTTAAGTTATCTGCTTCTTCTTGAGCTTTAACAAGCAGCTGCTGTAGAGCCGACGTAATATATACTTTACCAGCTTCAACACCTGAACCAGTTACAGATGGCTTTTTAGCTAACTCTGCTTCAAGGCTTTTTATAAACTGCTCTGTTTCAATATGTAAATGATCTAAAATACGAACCGCAATGCCATCTGGCTGATGAACTAACGAGTAAAGTACGTGAAGACTATCAATTTCTTGATGACCTCGCTTAATGGCTTCAGATTGTGCACTCATAACTCCTTCCTGAAGCTTTTGCGTCATTTTATTTACATCCATTGTAATCCCTCCACCTTTGACTATTCTTGACCTTTATTTCATATTATAAAATGGTTTTTGTACGCAAGTAAAGCCATCTGCAGGAGATGGCTTTACTTGTATATTAAGGCTTTCTAATATATGTCCAATGACGATCATCATTCGACGTTTCTGGAAAACGATCTCCAGCTTGCAACTTCACTTTTTTAGGATTATTTACGTTGCTTCCCGTTTCACCAATTTCTATATAAACACCGTTATTTGGTGCTTTTTGACCTGCTGTAAAATGACGGTTTTGTCCCATTTCCCTTCCTCCTTCATTAATAAAAAATCCAGCTCTTCTCTTATACTATGCCCCCTGTTTTTCATTTCATAATCAGGATATGAACTAGGAAAACATTAGAAAAAGTGTTTACATTTAAAGGAATTTCTCTTTTTACTTCACAGTGAAGCAAAGTTTTTTTATACTGAAAGATGTACCTTTAACAAATATTTAAATTAACTATTGAAAATGTAGAAAGGATTTACGCATGGAACAATTTTATTTGCTTTTGAAGTATTTATTTTTAGGCCTTTTCCAAGGGATTACAGAACCGATTCCCGTCTCGTCTAGCGGACATATTGTACTTGCTCAACATTTATTTGGTTTAAATATTGAAGGCCTCAGTTTCGAAATTTTAGTAAATACAGCTTCTTTGATTGCAGTACTTATTATTTATCGTGAAGATATTCTTCGACTTATTGTAAATGGTCTTAAGTTCTTAAAAACAAAGGATCAAGACGCAAAATCTGATTTTCAATTTATCATTTACTTAATCATCGGAACAATTCCGGCCGGTATTATTGGAGTACTTTTTGGTGATGTGATTGAAGCAAATCTAAAATCGTTGAAAGTACTTGGTTTTGCTTTAATTGCTACGGGTATTGCCCTTTGGATTATTCGTAACCTTCGAGGACGAAAAAATGACGCAGCGCTTTCTGTAAAAGACGCTATTATTATTGGACTAGCGCAAGCTGTAGCACTTATCCCTGGAATTAGTCGCTCAGGAGCAACTATTGTTGCTGCTATGCTACGCGGAACAAAACAAGAAACGGCTCTTCGTTTCTCATTCTTACTTTACATTCCCGTAAGCTTAGGTGTAACAGTATTAGGGATTAGCGACATCTTAAATGATCCAAACTTTTCTGAGCTATTATTACCCTATACAGTAGCTTTCTTTGCTTCATTAATTGCTTCTTATTTCTCATTAAAGTGGTTTATGGGTATTATGGCGCGAGGAAACTTAAAATATTTTGCTTTTTATTGTTTTATTGTCGGTGCATTAGTGGTTATTTTTCTTTAAAAAAATGCGGATGGAAAACCATCCGCATTTTTTTAATGAGCAAATTGAATCGCTTGTTCAATTTCTGTTTTTCCGCTTAGTATTTCAAACGTTTTTCCAATTGTTGTTTCCTCATCTAAGCTTGCTACCAGTGCTTTTGCTACGTCTGCTCGAGGAATTGTTGCAGATTTGTCCGCAATGTCTGTGTTCACATCAATTTTTCCAGTGGCTTGATCATCGGATAAACTTCCTGGGCGAACAATTGTATACGCTAAATTTGATTGCTTTAAGTATTCATCAGCAATTGCTTTAGCACGAAGATAAAGTTGAAGCCCCTCTGGGCCTTGCTCAGGCGCGTCTGTTCCCATTGAACTTAACATAACAAAGCGCTTCACTCCTGCTTTTTTGGCCGCATCAATGACATTCTTCGCTCCATTTTGATCCACAGCAATTGTCTTATCATCTCCAGTGTGACCACCAGAACCCGCTGCAAAGATGACAGCATCCATTCCTTTAACCGCTTCTGATACATCTTTTTCTAAATCCGCTAGTATCACATCTACATTTTGCTGTTCAAAAGCTTTCTTTTGCTCTTCTTTACGTATCATGGCATATGGTTGATGTTGACTGGAGTTAGCTAATAATTCCACTACCTGTTTACCCGTTGTTCCATTTGCTCCTACTACTAAAACTTTCATAGATGTCCTCACCTTTCGTTCTGCTTAATATGTTTATGGTGTTCCCCTGGAATGTACAAATTAAACCCGATATGAAAGAAACATATAGACAACAGGCTTGGATCTAACGAACTAATTCCACCTTAAAGACGAATCATGACGTTTCTAGACTAGTTAGGTTAAAAAAACCACGTTCCTTCCATTGTGCTCCACTAGTTGTTAATAATTTTTCGTTCTACCAAAAAATATCCGAGCTACCAAAAGTAATTAACTTTTAATAGTTCGGATATTTCATCAATTAAAACCCTTATGTCACGGCCTTTTTATACCATCATTAAGCTAAGATTGCTTGTAGCAAGGCTTTTTGTACATGCATGCGATTTCCAGCTTGCTGGAACACAACAGAGTTTGGCCCATCAATAATGCTCGCCGTTACTTCTTCTTCACGATGTGCAGGTAAACAGTGTAAAAACAGATAATCTGACTTGGCATGTTGAACAAGTTCATCGTTTACTTGATACGAAGCAAATACTTCTAAACGCTTTTTCGCTTCTTCTTCCTGTCCCATACTCGTCCATACATCTGCATAGATTGCATCAGCATTTTGAACGGCTTCAACAGGATCTTCTGTAATAGTAATGGTTGCTCCAGTTTCGTTTGCAACTTTTTTTGCATATTCCGTTACAAATGCCTTTGGTTCATAGCCAGAAGGACAACCAATTGAACAATCAATCCCCATTTTTGCACATGCAATCATTAACGAATGAGCTACATTATTTCCGTCACCTACGTAAGCTAACTTTAAGCCGCGGAACGTTTGTTTATGCTCATAAATTGTGAGCAAATCTGCTAGTGCTTGGCACGGATGATAATCATCCGTCAAGCCATTAATTACTGGGATAGATGCGTATTCCGCCAGCTCTTCTATTTTAGAATGTTCAAACGTACGAATCATAATTGCATCGATAAACTGAGACAGCACTTGAGCCGTATCACCGATAGTTTCACCACGACCAATTTGAAGGTCTTGACTGCTTAAAAACAGTGCATTTCCGCCTAACTGAAGCATACCTGCTTCAAACGATACTCGCGTTCTTGTTGAAGACTTTTCAAAGATCATGCCTAAAGTTTTTCCTTCAAGCGTTTTAACGATTTCTCCATTTTTATGCTTTTCTTTTAAGCTAATAGCACTTTCTAGTAAAAACATAATATCTTCTGGTGTTAAATCTTTTAATGTCAGCAAATCTTTACCTTTTAAATTTGCAGATGCTGATACAGTACTCATGAGATTGTCACTTCCTTTTCATTATGTTGAAACCACTCTTGTAATGACGATACGCTATACTCACTTACATGATATGACTGTAAGAACAGTTCGAACGTTTCTAGTTCTGTTAATACTAGCAGACCGTGCTTTAATGCAAGCATACGATTATCTTTCTTTGCAGAATCAAAACTTACAAATAGTAATGCTTCTTTGCTTTTTGTCCAAGCTTGTAGATCTTTCGTATCTACAAGTTTCAAACCAGCCTGAGTAATCGCTACTTTTAATTTTTCTGGTACTTCTACTGCATCGATATAGATTTCAACTGCTTCTTTTTTAGACGTTGCATACTGATGAAATACTTTCTTAGACGCTTCCTCGATTGTAGAAGCAATCGCAATTCCTTCTCCTGTTGATTTCATTTCTGGTCCAACAAGTGGATCTACTCCTGATAATTTACTTGTCGAGAAGACAGGAAACTTTACTGTTACGTATGCTGGGTCTGGCAATAAACCTGTTTGTTCGCTCATTTCCGACAAAGATTTCCCGAGTAATACTTGCGTTGATAGCGAAATAAGCGGAACATCACATACTTTACTTACAACAGGAACTGTACGACTTGCACGAGGGTTTACCTCTAAAACGTATACTTCATCGTTATAGATTACATATTGAATATTCATAATCCCTTTATAGTTAAGCTTTTGAACAATTTTTTGAGCATATAAAACCATTTGTTGTTTATGAGCGTTCGTTACACTTTGGGCTGGTAAAAGCGCATAGCTGTCACCAGAGTGAACACCTGCTTTTTCAACATGCTCAACGATCGTTGGAATTAAAACGTCTTTTCCGTCGCAAACGACATCCACTTCAGCTTCTTGCCCAGGATAGTAAGCATCAAGCAGCATTGGGAAATGTGATGATTTAATCGATGATAAACAATCCATGAGTTCCTGTTCATTTTGAAGCGTAAGCATTCCTTTCCCTCCAATAACGTAAGAAGGACGAATTAATAGTGGAAAGCCCATTTCTTTTGCCTTTGTAACCAGCTGTTGCTCACTATCTGCCATCTCACCAGGAATATGTGGAATGTCACAATCGTCTAACAGCTGATAAAACTGCTCGCGATCTTCTAAGGCGTCTATCATGCTATTAGTAATACCTAGCAAGTTAACTCCTGCCTCTTCAAGACCTTTAACTAATGAAATAGCCGTTTGTCCACCGTATTGAACAATAACATCATTTACGTTTTCTGCTTCTAAGACATTTAAGACATCTTCAACCGTAACTGGTTCGAAATAGAGACGATCTGCTACCTCAAAGTCTGTGCTAACCGTTTCCGGATTATTGTTAATCAAAATGGTTTCATAACCCGCCTTTTCAAGCGCCCACACACCGTGTACTGAACTGTAGTCAAATTCTACACCTTGCCCAATTCGAATCGGACCAGATCCAATAATTGCTACTTTTTTATTTGAAGACGGTTCAATTTCGTTTTCTCCATAGTAGCTAGAATAAAAATATGCAGTGGATGATTCAAATTCTGCTGCGCACGTGTCAACCATTTTATAGCTTGGATAAATCTTTAAATCTTTACGCTTAGCGCGCACCTGCAGCTCTGACACATTCCAAATAGAAGCTAAATATGCATCCGTAAAGCCATGTTCTTTTGCATGCTTTAGTGCTTCTTTATCAATTGAATCAAAATTAACGTTCTTTAATTCTTGTTCTTGATCAATTAAATGACTGAAATGATTTAAGTAGAAGTAGTCAATTTTCGTCTTTTCATGAATTTCTGCTGTTGTCACATCACGACGCAACAATTCTAAAATGATAAAGATACGCTCATCGCTTTGGTCTGCTAGCTTATCAAATAAAGCATCTAAAGATAAAGCCTGTAGTTCTTCTACTTCTAGTCCATTTAAATCAATTTCAAGAGATGATAATGCTTTTTGGAAGCTTCTTGTAAAGGTGCGGTCAATGGCCATCACTTCACCAGTTGCTTTCATCTGCGTTCCTAGCGTTCTTTCTGCATAGAAAAATTTATCAAAGGGCCATCTAGGAAACTTCACAACCACATAGTCTAACGCTGGTTCAAAGCTAGCATACGTATCTCCTGTAACAGGATTTAATAGCTCATGAAGGTTATACCCGACCGATAGTTTTGCTGCAATCTTTGCGATTGGATATCCCGTTGCTTTTGATGCCAAAGCAGACGAACGACTGACGCGGGGATTGACCTCAATTAGATAATATTGTTTGCTGTTAGGATCAAGTGCAAATTGGATATTACAACCACCAATAATACCGAGAGCCGAGATAATTTTAATTGATGATGATCGCAGCATCTGATACTCAACGTCTGTTAATGTTTGTGAAGGTGCGACTACAACAGAATCTCCTGTATGTACACCAACTGGATCAATGTTTTCCATGTTACAAATCGTAATGCACGTTCCGTTAACATCACGCATAACTTCGTACTCTACTTCTTTAAATCCTGCGATGCTTTTCTCAATTAAACATTGATGAATAGCACTTTCTCGAAGGCCTGATGTGGCAAGCTTTTCAAGCTCTTCTAATGAATGTGCAATTCCTCCACCCGTTCCACCGAGAGTGTAAGCTGGTCGAACAATAACCGGAAAACCAATTTCTTTCGCAAACGTTAACGCTTGCTCAACTTCAGTTACAACTTCACTTTCAGGAACTGGCTCATTTAATTCCTGCATGAGGGCACGAAACTCTTCACGACTTTCTCCTTGCTTAATGGATTCAATTGGTGTACCTAGCAGCTTCACGCCGTATTTTTCTAAAATTTGATGTTCGTGTAGCTCTAATGCTAAATTCAGTCCCGTTTGTCCTCCTAGCGTTGCTAAAAGGCCATCAGGCTTTTCTTTTGCAATAACTTTTTCAACAGAATCAACCGTAAGTGGCTCAAAATAAATACGATCAGCTATATGTGTATCCGTCATAATTGTAGCCGGATTGTTGTTAATTAAAATGACTTCATATCCTTCTTCTTTCAGTGAAAGACACGCCTGTGTACCTGAATAATCAAATTCGGCTGCTTGCCCAATCACAATTGGACCAGAGCCAATAACTAAAATGGTTTGTAGTGTTTTATCTTTAGGCATATACTTTTTCGCTCCCAACTTGCTGTACTTGCTTCATAAATTCATCAAAGATATATGTGCTATCACTTGGTCCTGGATGTGCTTCTGGGTGATACTGTACCGATAACACCGGAAGTTGCTCATGTACAAGACCTTCAACTGACTGATCATTAACATTTTTAAATCGTACTTTAAGAGGCGTTTGCTCGACTGTCACTTCATCTACCACATAGCTATGGTTTTGTGATGTCATACATACTTTATTTGTAAATAAATCAATAACCGGCTGATTTGCTCCACGATGACCGAACATTAATTTCTTGGTTTTTGCACCGAATGCTAACCCGATTAACTGATGACCAAAGCAAATTCCAAGCGTTGGATATTTACTGATAATTGCTTTGATTTCTGATAATTGATCTGCTACTTGCATTGGGTCTCCCGGTCCGTTTGATAGAACAATCCCATCTGGCTTTAACGCTTTAATTTCTTCAAGTGAAGTCGAGTAAGGAACCACCGTCACTTGGCAGTTGCGATTTAATAGCTCTTGTAAAATTGATTTTTTATAACCAAAATCCATTAGTACAATATGTTGTTTATCTCCAGCGTGTGATACAACCTCTTTCGTTGATACTTGCTTAACCACGTATGGTTCAGAGTCCGTTACTACGTTACCTTGAGCAGAAGCGGAAAAGGCTGCTTGCATTGTTCCCTCTTTTCGAATTCGTTTAACGACCGCTCTCGTATCCACATGTGTGATAAGAGGAATATTCCACTTTTTTAAATATTGCTTAAAGCTATACATCGCTTCATAATGGAATCCTTCATCGGAACATTCGTATACGACAACGCCTGCTACATGAGGCTTTTTACTTTCAAAGTCTTTCTCATTAATCCCATAATTTCCAATCAATGGATAGGTAAAAACAATAATTTGGTCTTTATAAGAAGGATCCGTCACAACTTCTTGATAGCCTGTCATTCCTGTAAAAAAGACAATTTCTCCGCTTGCTTGGTGAGAGGCAGTATTTTCAATACTACCTTCAAATGAATCTCCGTTTGCTAAATGTAAATATCCATTCATTTTGCATCCCTCTTCGAATAATTATTTATTTTAAAGAATTTTTATACATCACTTTCAAAAAAATAACTGTTTATATCGTTATCTTAAGCTCTTGAAATACTTGCTCAATAACAGTCAGTGCTTCTGATAACTCTTCACTGCTAACTGTTAATGGTGGTAGTAAACGTATTACGTGAGGACCTGCACCTAACACTAACAGTCCTTTTTCACGCATAGCAGTGATTAACTGGGCTTGATATTTCCCGCACTCAATACCAATCATAAAACCTTTTGCACGAACTTCTTTCACAATTGAATAGCTTTCTAACATGACGGTTAGCTGTTTTTTGAAAGTGGCTGACTTGGCATTTACTTCTTCTAAGAATTGTTGATTAAAAATAATTTGCAGCGTTGCTTTAGCCGATGCTAAGGCAATTGGATTCCCCCCAAATGTCGTACCATGGGTTCCAGGTCCGAATGATTCCTTTAAAAGACCTTTCCCAATCATTGCACCAATAGGCATTCCGCTTCCTAAGCCTTTCGCAGCTGTGATAATATCAGGCGATAAATTAAAGTGCTGATAAGCAAATGGTTTACCTGTTCGGCCAATTCCTGTTTGTACTTCATCGACAATAAACAGCGCACCGTATTCCTGACATAGCTTTTGAATAGTTGTTAAAAAACTTTCTGTTCCTGGCACTACTCCGCCTTCACCTTGAACAACCTCAGTCATAATTGCAGCTACCGTATCATCCATTTCTGCCTCTAAGCTTTCTACATCATTATAAGGAAGATAAACAAATTCATTAACGAGTGGTCCAAACCCTTCATGAATCTTTGCTTGCCCAGTTGCCGTCATCGTTGCAAACGTACGGCCATGGAACGATTTCGTAAACGTAATAATTTTATGCTTTTTGGTATGCTTTCTTGCTAGTTTAATAGCCGCTTCGTTAGCTTCTGCTCCACTATTGCAAAAGAACACTGCGTCTCCGCTTGAATTAGCAACAAGTAAGTTGGCTACTTCTTCTTGGATGGATTGGTGAAATAAATTAGACACATGCCACACTTTATTTAACTGTTCTTCTACTGCTTTTTGAACTTCAGGGTGACGATGCCCTACGTTACATACAGCAATTCCTGAAATGAAATCTAAATATGTTTGGTTATTTTCATCCGTTAAATACGTTCCATTCGCTTCTTTTACATGTATATCAAGACGTTGATACGTTGGAAATAACGAGCTCATCTTTATCCTCTCCACCTTTAATAATATGTTTAATTGCAGTTCCAACTAAGTTTCCACTTTGATCTAAAAAGCCGTTAATACCACTGATGATATTGACCTCGTGTAGCGTTGGAGACAATGCTTTGACTGCTGACATAACCTTAGGAATCATCCCTCCATAAATGGTTTTCTCTTCGATTAGCTGGCTCACTTCTTCTACCGTCAACTCTGTTAACAACTGCTGGTCTTTTAAAACTCCTTGCACATCTGTTACAAACATAAGCTTCTGTGCTCCGAGTGCCTTAGCAATTGAACCTGCTGCTACATCAGCATTAATATTAAACATCTCACCTTGACTATTTACACCAATCGATGAAATAACAGGGATGTAGCTTTTTTCTATCAGCTGCTTTAAAAGGTTTTCATTGACAGAAACCACTTCCCCAACATAACCTAATTTTTCAAAATCAATAGCTTCAGCTTCTAAAAGCTGAGCATCACACCCTGACAAACCAATTGCTTGAAGACCTTGAATTTGAATATCACGCACAAGCTGTTTGTTAACCTTTCCTGATAGCACCATTGTCACCACATCTAAAGCTTCTTTAGATGTTCGTCGTAAGCCATCTACGAATTCTGCTTTAATATCAAGCTTTGCTAACATATTCGCAATATCTGGCCCCCCACCATGTACTAATACAATGTTATGGCCACTCTCAATCAGCTTCTTTAAGTCTCTAAAAAATGAATTTGTTAACTGATTAATGATGCTTCCTCCACACTTTATAACAATTGTTTTTGCATCCGACATCGTCTTCTCTCCTTACGTTCGGTAACTTGCATTAATTTTCACGTAATCATAAGTTAAATCACAACCCCATGCTTTTCCTTTAGCTGTTCCTTCATTAAGAAATACATTCAAAGCTACATGTTCCTGCTGTAAATAGCTCTTAGCCGCTTCTTCATCGAAAGCTTGAGGCTGACTATTTTGCAACATCACGATGTCACCTAACGCCACTGTTATATCATTTGGATTAATTTTGACCCCGCTGTAGCCAACTGCGCAAATAATTCTTCCCCAGTTTGCATCCGCTCCGTACACAGCTGTTTTAACAAGGCTTGATCCAACAATTTGCTTCGCAATTGTATTGGCATCTTCATTTGTAGCAGCACCTTCAACATTTACTTCAATAAGCTTTGTTGCACCTTCTCCATCGCGAGCAATTTGCTTGGCAAGATCCTCACACACAAGTCGAAGTGCCTCATAAAATGCGTTCCAATCAGAGTGATTTACCGTTAGCATTTCGTTTTCAGCTTTTCCATTTGCAAGGACTAACACCATATCATTTGTGGATGTATCTCCATCAACCGTAATCTGATTAAAGCTTTTATTCGTAATAGATCGAAGGGCATCTTGTAAAACTATTGATTCAATATTGGCATCTGTCGTGACAAATCCAAGCATAGTTGCCATATTCGGATGAATCATCCCTGATCCTTTCGCCGCTCCACCAATCGTAACGGTTTTTCCATCGACAACCACTTCGTAGCAAGCAGTTTTCATTACTGTGTCAGTTGTTAAAATCGCCGTTTGGAAAGCTTCTGCTCCTTCCTTTGTATTTGCTGGTTGAAGCTGCTTGATTCCTGCATTAATCTTCTTCATATTTAATAGTTCACCAATCACACCTGTAGAAGCGACGGCTACATAATGAGCAGGTATTTGAAACTGTTCGGCGCTTGTATCCCGCATTTCGTATGCGTCTTTTAACCCTTGTTCACCTGTACAAGCATTCGCACAAGCGCTGTTCACAACAACAGCTTGTAACTTTTGTTCTTGGCTGATGCTATCTTTTGTCACATATAAAGGTGCTGCTTGAAACGTATTTAGCGTATAAACCGCCGCACAGTTAGCAGGCACATCGCTCATAATGACGCCAATATCTTTTTTCTCATATCGAAGTCCGGCATGAATTCCCGCAGCGGAAAATCCTTTTGGACTAACAATCGTACCATTCTCGATTTTTTTAATATCTAGCAAACTCTTTTTTGCTGTAATCACATTATTCCCTCCTACGCTGCTCATCATGGATAAACAGGTAATCCGTTAATACCCAAGTTCTCTTCAAAGCCCAGCATGATATTTGCATTATGTACCGCTTGCCCTGCTGCACCCTTCATCAAATTATCAATCACTGAGACGATTGTGATCCTTTTCGTGCGCTCATCATAATCAAGGCCTATATCACAATAGTTTGATCCGCTCACTTCTTTTGTTGACGGAAATTCTCCTAGCTTTCTCACTCGAACAAACGGCTTTGCTTCATACGCTTGCACATACAACTCATGAAGTTCTTCTATCGACTTCTCTTCCTTTAACTCTGCATACATCGTGGTCATAATCCCCCGCGTCATCGGAACAAGGTGCGTATTAAACATTACGTTACCAATTTCAGAATCCCATCGCGATAAAACTGATTCAATTTCAGGAATATGCTGATGCTTGTTAACTTTATAAATTTTCATATTTTCATTGATTTCAGCATAATGTGCCAGTTGAGATAATCCGCGACCTGCTCCTGAAATACCGGACTTTGCATCAACGATAATGGAATTAGAAACCACTATTTTTTCTTGAGCAAGCGGTGCTAACCCCAATAACGTTGCCGTTGGATAACACCCCGGATTTGAAATGAAATCAGCGGATGATACTTCATCTGCAAACCATTCTGACAAACCATAAACGGCCTTCTCTAAGTCTTCCAAACTAGCAGAAGGCTTTTTATACCATTTTTCATATAGCTCTTCATCTTTTAATCGAAAGTCTCCCGAGAGATCTATTACTTTTAATCCTTCGTTAATTAATGTAGGAACTAGCTTACTCGATACACCTGAAGGAGTTGCTGTAAAAACCATTTCAAGCTCTTCCGCCATTTCTTTAGGGTTAATTTCTTTTAATTTATATGCAAAATGTGATAAGTGAGGATAAACTTCAGATATTGGCAAATCATTCTGTGAAGATGAATACACTGAATGAATATTTAAATATGGATGACCGTCTAACAACCGAATTAGTTCAGCGCCACCATAACCTGTTGCTCCAACAATACCGACGTTAATCTGTGTCATAATACTACTCCTTTTTCTACGTAACTATTTGAATTATTTCTCATTATAATACTGTATAAAAATAAAATCAAACGAATATTTAAAAAAATTTTATCTTTTTTTAAGTTTGTTAATTTGTTTTAAATATACACACAAATTTATTTTTATTAAAAAACACTCAAAAAAAGTACTTCAACTTTTAAGCTGAAGTACTTTTTTTCACTGAATGCCTAGTGCAATTTTCGCATAGCGTGACATTCTCTCCTTTTCCCACGGAGGGTTAAAGGTAATATTCACCTCGACATTTTCAACGCCATCTAGCCCAATTACGTTTTTCTTCACATCTTCTGTAATTGCTCCCGCTAATGGGCAACCAATGGATGTTAGCGTCATCGTCACAACAACTGTTTGATTTTCTTCCATCATTACATCATAAACAAGGCCTAAGTTTACAATATCAACGCCTAGTTCAGGATCAACTACCTCTTCAAGTGATTCCATAATCTTTTCTTTTAATTGTTCATCCATGTCGCAATCTCCTTTCATATTATGAGATTCTTTTTCGATTGTTTTACCGTAACAATCTCGTTTCTATCTGTCAAACGTTGTGCTTTGTTCTTTTCACAAACTTATGTAAGATAGAAAATAAGCGAATGAATTACGCTGATTTTTAATATATATAAAACCAACTAATTAAGTTCGATTACTTATTAAGATGTGTAAAGGAGATCCTATGAATACAGAAAAACATTTAATCGCTTTAGATTTAGACGGCACGTTATTAGCTGATAATAAAACCATTCTACCTAAAACAAAACGGACGCTTGAACGAGCGAAAGAACTTGGACATATCGTCATGATTGCTACTGGAAGACCTTATCGTTCAAGCGCGATGTATTATGCAGAAATGGAACTCACGACCCCTATCGTTAATTTTAACGGAGCATTGGTTCATCATCCACGTGAAAAAAATTGGGGAGTGTATCATGAGCCGCTTCATAAACAAACCGTTGATGATATTGTCGAAGCAATGAGCAACTTCCGCATTAACAACATTTTGGCTGAAGTAAAAGATGATGTGTATCTACACTTTGAAGATCGAAAGCTGATGGATGTTCTAAGCTTAGGAAATCCACGCTTGGAAACAGGAGATTTGCGTCAACGACTTCATCACAACCCAACTTCTCTACTTATCCATGCGGATGAAGAACACGTAGCTGACATTAGGTCTCACCTATCTGATGTACATGCTGAAGTGATTGAACATCGCCGCTGGGGCGCTCCTTGGCACGTTATTGAGGTTGTCAAAAAAGGATTAAATAAAGCTGTTGGGCTTGAACGCGTCGCAAATTATTACGGAATCTCCCAAGAAAATATTATTGCCTTTGGTGATGAAGACAACGACCTTGAAATGATTAAATTTGCTGGTCATGGGATTGCAATGGGCAATGGAATTCAGGAACTAAAAGATATTGCTCGTGAAGTCACGTATTCAAATGAAGATAATGGTATTGCTTATTATTTGGAAAAGACCTTAAATTTATAACTTAACTATTTTTTGAAAGCACAGGTAATTTTTTTACGCTATCTTTTCATTAAAGCTGCACACACTATAATCGACGCTTAGTTAAGTGTCGATTTTCTTTATTTTAGAGGAGGAAGATATGATGGGTAGAAGCAATCGATCAAAGCGTTTTGTCAAACAAGGTGCAGATTCAGTACAAAAGCATGATGAACGTATTCCTTATCATATGACAATGGCGGAGGCTGAAGCGTTTCAAGCCCAGCAAAGTCAAGCTCCTCATGGAGGTCAGTAACGTATGAAACATTCGTTTTTTCAACAAGTAAAAGAAACAATCCAAAATGTTGTTTCAAATCGCTCTGAGAATCATAAAGGAGAAGGTCAGTCAAATCATGAAAATCATAAAAGCCATAACGGCGAACTTGATATTTCAAGCGAAATGTTAAAAGCCGTAATGACTGATGCTTCACCTCAAGAACAAGAGCAAATCCAGCATTTTGAAAATTCTTTAAATCAAACATATAACACAAAGCAAGCTGCTTCATCACACACACCAGCAGGTCAGATGGAAATTGCGGAAGATATGTTATCTCATATTGAAAACAATGCCTCTCCATCTGAACAAGCACAGCTACATGAGCTTGCTGAAGATTTAGAGAAAAAGAATTAACAAAGACAAAAGCACGCTACATATCATAGCGTGCTTTTATCTTTTATTCGTCTTTGCGAAATAACCCAAATATGCCTGTCGTTTGTACAATGTTTGTGAATGCATGAGGATCAACCTCTTTAATGGTTTTTTCTAAATCAAACAGCTCATACCTTGTCAAAACAATCATTAGCATTTCCTTCTCTTCATTTGTAAAACCACCTTTTGCAGGAACAGCAGTGATACCTCGTACTAATTTGGAATGAATGGCTTTTCTAAGCTCCTCGCCTTTTTTGGTCACAATCATAGCTGTCACTTTCACGTGGCGCGTATGAATAACATCGATGACCCTTGTCGTCGTATATAAAGCAACCAACGTATATAATGATTTTTCCGCACCATATAACAAACCTGCAGCTGCAATAATGACAGCATTTAACGTAAATAAATAACCACCAATTGGCTTATCCTTCATACGTGATAACACCATAGCAATGATGTCTAACCCTCCCGTTGAAGCACCAAACTTCAGCGTAATTCCTACTCCTACAGCTAAAATGACTCCTCCAAATACCGCGTTTAAAATGATGTCTTGAGATAAAGCTTCAATCGGTACAAACTCTAAAAACACCGTTGTAGCTAAGACGCTATAGAAGCTATAAATCGTAAATGTCTTACCTACCTTTTTCCAACCTAAAATCGTTACGGGAATGTTTAATAAAAGCAGCAGAATACCTGTAGAAATTGTAAATGGCGTATAGTCAGTTACAACACTTGAAATTAATTGGGCAACTCCTGTAAATCCACTGGAATAAACATTCGCTGGAATTAGAAATAAGTTTAAAGCAACTGCGTTTAATAAAGCACCAACTGTAACAACAATAATTTTTTTGACTTCCAGCCACTTGTTCAATTGTTTCAGACCTCCAAACTATGTATACATGTAGTATTTGCTCATTCTTTTTTTATAGTATGAACATTTTTACTTTATAAAAAAATTATTCATAAATTGTATTTTTTCCTCAGTACTTATACACTAGTATTATTATTGTATTTATTTTCTTTCCGTCAAACTGTAAAAAAGTAAACGCTTAGATAAATGTAGTAGGAAGGTGACATTTATGTCAATAAAAATTTTAACAGACAGTGCTAGTGACTTACCACGTTCTTTTTTCGAAGAAAATAACGTTTCGTTACTCCCTCTTCGTGTTCATTTACGCGATACAGAATATTTAGATTTAGAAACAATCAACCCTGCAGAAGTATACAAAGCCATTCGAGAAGGAGCAATGCCGAAAACATCTCAAGCTGCTCCAACTACTTTATATGAAACATTTGAAGAGTTGGCCAAATTAGACGAGCAATGTGTTTATATTGCATTTTCTTCTGAACTCTCAGGAACTTATCAAACGGCTGTGATGGTTAAAAATGAACTATTAGAAACGTACCCTAACTTCGAGCTAGAAATTATTGATACAAAATGCGCTTCTCTTGGGCAGGGTCTTGTTGTACACTATGCCGTTCAACAGCTGGCAACTGGCCTCAGCTTTAAAGAACTTGTAGCAAAGACAAAACAATATGCGACTAGCATGGAGCATATCTTCACGGTAGACGACCTTGATTTTCTTGCACAAGGTGGACGCGTAAGCAAAGCTTCTGCATTTGTTGGAGGATTGCTAAATATCAAACCTTTATTACATGTTGAAGATGGTAAGCTCGTTCCAATTGAAAAATTAAGAGGACGCAAGAAAGTGTTAAAGCGTATGGTCGATATCATGGAAGAACGCGGTGCAAAAAATCTAAGGGACCAAACAATCGCAATTAGCCACGGTGATGATGAAGAAACAGCTAAGCAGTTAAAAGTACTAATTGAAGAGCGATTTGGCTCCAAATCGTTTTTAATTAACATGATTGGAGCAGCTGTTGGTTCTCACGCTGGACCTGGGACGATTGCACTTTTCTTTTTAAACGACATTATCGAATAATGCTTATAGTTCAGGGTAATCTAACGATATGTTCTAAAAAGGAGTGTGTGTTAGAATGCCTCATACAAGTGATAATGATAAAAAAGCAAAAGATAATCAAGCAAAGCAAGAACAAAAGAATCTACATGAACAAAGAAATCGACAAGCAGGAAAACATTCATTTTCTAAAAAGACAGATCACCTATAAATTCATGACAAAACCGCTTGGATGGTTCCAAGCGGTTTTGTTTCGTCTTTATTTATCTTTTTTAAAGTATGTCCAGCCCTCTTCTTGATACACCTTGTCTTCTTTCATTAGCTTTCCTAAGGCGCGCTTAAACGCTGCTTTACTCATATTAAAACGTGTACGAATATCTTCTGGGTAACTTTTATCCCAAAATGGCATAACGCCTCCGCGACTTTCCATGTAATCGTATAACACCTGCGCATCTTCATCCATACTTTCTTGTTTTCGGGGTAGTAACGAAACATTCAATGTACCGTCTTCTTTTACATTCACAACACGTCCCGTTACAAGCGCTCCAATCTTCGGCTCTTCCTTACGTTCTGATTCGTGAATAAATCCAACATAACCTTCTTCTGTCATAATAAAAGACCCTACTCGTAGCACGCGATAGATACGACCCGTGACTTCGCGATTAAACAGATGACTTGGAGCCGGCTTAGCCATTGCTTTCATAACGTCATCTGTGGCAACTTTGCCATAAATTTTTCCACGCTTTGATATTTTCATCGTACAATAAAGCTTGTTGCCTACATCAGGCCACAGGCTTTCTAGAGCTGGAAGGTCCGTTGAACCGATAAGCATGTCTTTGCTCATACCGATATCCACAAATACACCTAAATCATCATTTACGTCAACTACTTCAACCCACGCATACGTTCCCTCTTCAACAACTGGCATATGCATCGTAGCTGTTAGTCGACTTTGGTTATCTAAGTATACAAACACTTCTACTTCTTCTTGTTCTGCTAACTCTTGCGTTGTTTCATTTTTATGAAGAAGAATCTCTCCATCTTCGCTATCAAGCATATATCCCATCGGCGTTTCACGGCTTACAGTCAAATATGCTCTTTGGCCTGGTTCTACTCTACTCATTTTTTATCCATCCTTTATGTGAAGTTCATTTATTCCTTTTATAATCGAATTGTACTCTCATCATTGATTCTACACTACGAAAACAAACGTTCAAAATTGTATTGTATCAATTTCAAGATGCTTGTTCAATATCAGTTGTATCCCCTTTTCGTTTTATTTATAATTAAAGAAAAAAACAAGGAGGATTCTATGGCAAAAGATAGCTCATTTGACGTAGTATCACAGGTTGACTTACAAGAAGTAACAAATGGAATCACAATGGCTTTAAAAGAAATTCGAAACCGCTATGATTTTAAAGGAAGCAAAAGCGACATTTCTGTTGATAAGGAAGAGCTCGTATTAGTTTCAGATGATGAGTTTAAGCTGGAACAACTGAAGGATGTTATGGTTTCAAAATTAATTAAGCGCGGTGTACCAACAAAGAATATTGAATATGGTAAAGTTGAGAACGCTTCAGGTGGTACAGTCCGCCAGCGCGGTAAGCTGATTCAAGGTATCGATAAAGAAAATGCTAAAAAGATTACTGCTCTAATCAAAAAAAGCGGATTAAAAGTAAAGAGCCAGATTCAAGATGATCAGCTGCGTGTAAGCGCTAAAAGCCGCGATGATCTACAACAAGTCATTGCCGCAATTAGAGAAGCAGATTTATCAATTGACGTGCAGTTTATTAATTATCGCTAAGTTTATTCATTATTATTAAGGGTAAAGACCAGTAGCTATGCTATTGGTCTTTTTTTCCTTTACGCATACTTATTCTAGCACCACGCATACTATTTACGTTCAATATCATCAATTACTTTTAAAGGAGTGTATGAGCAAATGAGTCAACAACAGCAAAAACAAACCTTTCCCCCACAGCATCAGCAAACACAACCTGGCATTGAATCAGAAATGAATCCAAAACCAACTTCTATTGCCACAGACTATAAAGCCAGTGGAAAACTTTCTGGAAAAGTAGCGATTATTACAGGAGGTGACAGCGGTATTGGACGTTCGGTTGCATACCATTTCGCAAAGGAAGGTGCCAATATTGTTCTTACGTATTTAGATGAGCATGACGATGCAGGTGAAACGAAAAAGACCATTGAAGAATGTGGGGTGTCGTGCTTAGCTCTTTCTGGAGATATCGGTGAAGAGCTGTTTTGTGAAAAAGTGGTTCATGAAGCCATTCAGAAGTTTGGACAACTTGATATCTTGGTAAATAACGCAGCTGAGCAGCATCCTCAAAAAGATATTACACAGATTAGTGCAGAACAGCTACAGCGAACGTTTCAAACAAATATTTTCTCATTCTTTTATTTTACAAAAGCAGCCATGCCTCACTTAAAAAAAGGAAGTTCTATTATTAATACAACGTCTGTGACTGCTTATCATGGTCACGATCAGCTTATTGATTACTCATCAACAAAAGGAGCCATTGTATCATTCACTCGCTCTTTGTCAGCATCATTAGCAGCAAAAGGGATTCGAGTAAATGGCGTTGCTCCTGGACCTATTTGGACACCTCTTATCCCTTCAACATTTGATGAACAGCAAGTAGCTTCATTTGGAGCAGACACGCCGATGCAGCGTGCTGGTCAGCCTTCTGAGCTTGGACCTGCTTATGTATTTTTAGCAAGCAGCGATTCATCATATATATCTGGACAAGTTATCCATATAAACGGTGGAACCATTGTAAATGGATAATTTGTTATTGAAGCTGTAGACTTCTCTACAGCTTCTTCTTTTTGCATATAAAAGACATATCTGCTTAAATAATAGATGATACGATGCTGCTTTAAAGGGGATTGAGGAAATGACAAAGTCTAACTATTCTACACCGCTGGTTCAGTCCATCTTTGAAAAAATTATTAATGAGGTTGATGCTGGTATTCATGCAATTGATGAACATGGTACAACCATTATTTATAATGAACAAATGATGCAAATGGAATCCATGGAAAAGCACGATGTGCTTCACAAGAACGTGCTGGATGTTTTCATGTTTCAAGATAATCAAGAGAGTACGCTTGTCAAAGCTCTACGTGAGGGTAAATCAACTATTAACGTAAAACAAACGTATTTCAACAATAAAGGAAAAGAAATTACGACCATCAATAACACATTTCCAATCATTGATAATGAGAAAATTAAAGGCGCAGTTGAAATTGCGAAAGATGTAACTCAGCTTGAGAAGCTTATCCGTGAGAACAACCGACATCGAGAGCCAAAAATGATAACATTTGAGCAGATTATCGGTAGCAGTACAGCTATGCAAGATGTAGTAAATGTCGCGAAACGAGCCACGCGCACTCCTTCATCCGTTTTAATTGTAGGTGACACAGGCACGGGAAAAGAATTGTTTGCTCAAAGCATACATAATGGAAGCAGTCGATCGGCTAAACCGTTTATTTCACAAAACTGTGCTGCAATTCCAGATACTTTAATGGAAAGCCTCCTTTTTGGAACAGTTCGAGGTGCTTTTACAGGCGCAGCAGACCAGCCTGGACTTTTTGAACAAGCTAATGGAGGAACTTTACTATTAGATGAAATAAATTCGCTTCCTACAAATCTTCAAGCGAAGCTGCTTCGTGTTTTGCAGGAAAAAACGATTCGTCGCATTGGCGACACGAAAGAAAGAACGATAGATGTTCGTATTATCGCTAATATGAACGAAGACCCTATTAATGCTATTAACGAACATCGATTACGAAAAGACTTATACTATCGCTTAGGGGTTGTCACGATACAGATTCCACCTCTAAGAGAGCGTAAAGAAGATATACCAGCGCTCGTTAAAACATTTATTCAAAAGTACAACGATCGCTTTCAAATGGAGGTAATGGGAATTGATGAGCGAGTCATGTCATCTTTTTTACATTACGAATGGCCTGGTAACGTTAGAGAGTTAGAACACGTTATTGAAGGTGCGATGAACTTGATGATTGGTGAAGAGGAAATCCACTACCATCACTTACCATTCCAGTATCAAAATCGCTTCCTTCCGCCTGTTAATACCAGAGTGATAAGCCATGTCCGGAACGAAGATCAAGCTTATGTCCCCTTAAAAAGTCAGCTTTTGCAGTTTGAAGCTCACTGTATTAAAGAAGCACTAGAGCAACATGATGACAACATTTCTCAGACAGCTAAGGCACTAGGAATGAGCAGGCAGAGCTTACAATATCGAATGCGCCGTTTGAACATTACGAAATAAGGCTTCTGCCTTATTTCGCTTTCAACAGCTCCGTTGTCACCTGTTGGATAAATTGAGGTAAAATCTTAAATGAATAAGGCTTATAGACTCTTTCCGTCCATTTATGACCATCTTTTCCGTATACGCCAAGGTTGATAGACGGAAGGTCCAACTCTTTAATTTCTTGAAACGGAATGGTCTGATTAAATTCCCAACCTGGAAAGTTCCTCGTGAACGAATGTATTTCTTCGTTTGTTTCTGAAAATGACAAAAAACTTCCATCAGATAGATAAGGGAAAAACTTTCGCACTTCGAATTGCTCATTCGTTTCAGATGTGAACTTTTCTACACAAGCATGTATCGCGTTCAAAACCTCATTTCCCTTTTCAGTACTTATATCGACGTGATTATGCGGTAAATAAGGTGGTGCATAAAACAAAATAACTCGCGGCTTATGAGAAGTATCCAAAGCTTGAAGTACTTCTACTAACTTAAAAGCTTTCATTCGAGCTTCTAACAGCTCATATTTAATTAGGGTTTTCTCGATATGGGGGCGCGGATCGATGCCTTGTGTCTGTAAGTCTAAAAGGTATTGATGTAGCGTGACAACTTCTATCTCAAATGATAGGGTGCGGTTAGGCAATTGAGCTCTTCTGCAAAAATCTTCATACGCTTGATTAAGTCTGTTTTCAACCTCTTGACATGCTTGACGTGCAACCTTCAGCAATTCATTCGTTACTTCATTGATTTTCTTTTCATACATGAAGTAATTAAAGTACAAATGCGTATATACAGCTGTCTGCACATTATATGTTTCTTTGCCATCTCTCTGGTACAGACAAGTCGGTGGTAAAATCATTTCACCTTCAATCTCCTCCGCTAAGCTCATGTTATTATGAATGCTTCGTGTAAGCTCAGAGGCAATCACATTTGGATCAATTCCTCGTAGCGTATCGCCTACGTGTACCGTACGACCATGAACATAAAAGCATGGCAATACTTTTCCAGCTGTACCTGTATAGAGATAGCGGGTTTGATCTCCTTCATACAAAGGCGCAATAAAGTCATTGTTAATGGCTGTTACATAGTCTAACTGATATTTTATTTTCAAGCGTTTCAATTCTTTAACAGCAGCTAAAATTCCTCTATGTTCACTTTCTTCATCTCCATTAATGACCAATAAGATATTTCCTTCCAGCTCCTTGATCTTTTCTGTAAAGTAAAGGATGTTAACAAGATGAACGGCAATTCCACTTTTCATATCAAGGGCTCCACGCCCAAACAGCCAATCACCTGATGCTGCATCAGCTTGAACTTCTGGATCTTTTTGCTGAATCATGAAATATGTCTTTAATTCATCAGCATCGTATGCAATATGCTTAAGATGTCCATAATCATCTATCCCCACTGTATCTAAATGCGCATGGTATACAATGGTTTTTGCTGATTGCTTTGCGCCTTTCACAAATGCAAAAACATTTTTCCGGTTCACGGGGTCATGAGGAACATGTTGTATCCATAGATGATGAGGATTTTCACTAAAATAAGGAAATGTTTGAAGTAACTCTTTTACAAATTCAGCAAGCTTCTCCTCTCCTTCTGTTCCATTGACGCTTTCGATTTCTACCAATGTTTTTGTAAGAACTTCTACTTTTTGTTCTAATGACAAGTGAGCAAGTTGTTCATACATATTCGCAACATCTCCTTCTATTATAAAAAAGCTCAGCCGCACGGTTTAACACCGTACGACTGGGCTTTTTAGGCATAAAATACTTTTTGAATTCGCTCAATTGCCCAATCAAGCTCTTCTTTTGAAATTGTGAGCGGTGGAGCAAATCGAATAACTGTGTGATGCGTTTCTTTACATAAAAGACCTTCTGCTTTTAATTTTTCACAATATGGTCGAGCTGCTTCGTATAGCTCTACACCAATAAATAGACCGCGACCGCGAACTTCTTTAATAATCGGGTTTCCAATTTTATTTAGCTCTTCTTTGAAGTAATTGCCTAATTCTAATGAGCGGTTTGCTAATTCTTCTTCTTCAATTACTTCTAACGATGCTAGGGAAACAGCACAAGCGAGTGGATTTCCTCCAAACGTAGAACCGTGCGATCCTGGATTAAATACACCTAAGATATCATCATTTGCAACAACGCATGAAATTGGGAACACGCCTCCTCCTAATGCTTTTCCTAAAATCAGCATGTCAGGTTCAAAACCTTCCCACTCGTAAGCAAATAGCTTACCAGTGCGAGCCAACCCTACTTGAATTTCATCTGCAATGAAGAGAACGTTATTTTCTTTACAAAGATCAAAGGCTGCTTTTAGGAATCCTTCTGGCGGAAGCACTATCCCTGCTTCACCTTGAATCGGTTCAATAAGAAACGCTGCTGTATTTGGTGTAATAGCAGCTTTTAATGCTTCTAAATCACCATATGGAATTGTTTTAATCCCTGGTAGCATCGGACCGAATCCTCGCTTATACTCTGCTTCTGATGATAGCGAAACAGCAGTCATTGTACGGCCATGGAAATTCCCTTCACAAGCAATAATTTGTGCTTGATTTTCAGCAACGCCTTTTACATCATAAGCCCAACGACGAGCAGCTTTAACTGCTGTTTCAACCGCTTCGGCTCCCGTATTCATCGGTAGTGCCATATTTTTATTTGTCATTTTACAAATTTTCTCATACCATGGACCTAACTGGTCATTATGAAAAGCGCGTGACGTTAACGTAACTTTATCTGCTTGACGCTTTAGTGCTTCAATAATTTTAGGGTGACGATGCCCTTGGTTAACCGCTGAATACGCGCTCAGCATATCCATATATCTATTATTTTCTGGATCATGCACCCACACTCCTTCTGCTTTTTCAATAACAATTGGTAGTGGATGATAGTTATTTGCGCCAAATCTTTCCGTTTGTTGAATAATTGTGTCTGTTTGTTTTACCTGTACCATTCAAGTCATCCTCCTTCATTTTATCTTACGTATGTGATTAGAACATTTCAGATGTTGTTTTCGCCTGCATATGAAGTAATAAATAATCAGGACCACCAGCCTTTGAGTCAGTGCCTGACATATTGAACCCACCAAATGGCTGATAACCAACAATCGCTCCCGTACACCCTCTATTAAAATATAAGTTTCCAACATGAAACTCTTCGCGCGCACGCTCGATATTAGCACGCGTATTCGATAGGACTGCGCCTGTTAATCCATAATCTGTATTGTTTGCAACTTCTAACATGTGATCAAAGTCTCTTGCTTTACAAATTGCCACAACTGGCCCGAAAATTTCTTCCTTCATTAAACGAGCGTCTTGGTCTACGTTTCCAAATACAGTTGGCTGGACAAAGAAACCGTTAGATGAGTCTCCTTCTCCTCCTACTAATAAATCTCCTTCTGTTCTACCAATCTCAATGTAACTCATAATTTTATCAAACGATGCTTGGTGAATAACTGGTCCCATGTACGTATCTACGCTCTCTGGATTCCCGACTGTTAAAGTTTGTGTTAAAGAGACAACCTTTTCGACAACCTCATCATATACGTCTTCATGAATAACGGCTCTTGATCCTGCTGAACACTTTTGACCAGAAAAACCAAAAGCAGAGTAAACGATGGATGAAGCAGCTAACTCTAAATCGGCATCGCGATCAACCAATACCGTATCCTTACCACCCATTTCTGCAATCACACGCTTTAGCCAAATTTGGCCTGGTTGTACTTTCGCTGCGCGTTCATAAATACGACATCCCACTTCTCGAGAACCCGTAAACGAAACAAATCTTGTTTTTGGATGTTCAACTAAATAATCTCCAATAATAGATCCTTTACCAGGAGTAAAGTTAAGAACACCTTTTGGCAAACCTGCTTCTTCCATGAGCTCTACAAATTTAGCAGCAATAACCGGCGTTGCATCAGCTGGTTTTAGTAAAATAGTGTTTCCACTCACAATGGCTGCAATTGCCGTTCCAGCCATAATTGCTAACGGAAAGTTAAAAGGTGAAATAATGATACCCACACCTAACGGAACATAGTTATACTGATTATATTCACCTGGACGGCTGTTAACCGGCTGTCCTTTTGTAAGCTCCAGCATTTGCCTTGCATAATATTCGATGAAGTCAATAGCTTCTGCTGTATCTGCATCTGCTTCGTTCCAAGGCTTTCCAGCTTCTTTTACTAAATAGGCAGAAAATTCGTGCTTACGGCGTCTTAGCATTGCTGCTGCGCGGAATAAAATATTTGCTCGATCTTCAGCTTTCCACTTTTTCCATTCTTCAAAAGCCTCTAACGCCGCATTCATTGCTTTTTCAGCTAGCTCTTGATTTGCTAATGAGACGTAGCCAATTACTTCTGTCTTGTTTGAAGGGTTAATAGACGTTGTTTTTTCTTCTGTTTCAATACGCTCACCGTTAATAATAAGTGGGTATGTTTTTCCCAATTGTGTACTCACGTATGATAAAGCTTCTTGAAATAGCTGTTGATTCTTTTCATCTTTAAAATTAGTAAATGGTTCATGTTGATATGTACGTACCATGTAAATACCTCCTAAGATTAACTTTTCTACTCACTAATCTTTATTGCAAGATTGATGCCAACATGCGTATCTCCGTTTTTTTCTTATTTTTCAAGAAATTAAGCTCAAATTAATAGCAAAAAATATTTGCATGCAAAAAAAGTTTTTGTTAATAAGCAAAATTTTTTTGCGTAATCTTATTCGCACTTACTACCACAAGGTTTTTGACATTTAAACAAACGTTTGATTAATAGAAAAAACGACTGTATATATACAGTCGTTTCTTACCTATTACCGCTTTTTACATGAGTGCCTTGTTACAATTGAATGTGGAATACGAATACTTTCAATTGGTTGAGAAGACGCTTCAATTTTTTTCGTCAAGCTACGGACAGCCTGATAGCCTAATTCAAAGATATTAATATCAATCGATGTAAGTGCGGGTCTTGCCATTTCAGCAATTAGTACATTATTGAAGCTAATAATGGACATATCTTCTGGGACTGAAATTCCAATCTCATCAAGGGTATTGAGTACACCTAAAGCCATTAAATCATCAGCTACAACGAGAGCAGTTGGTCGTTCTTTTAAACTTAATAACTCACAAACAGCTTCTTTCCCACCTTCTTGTAAAAATTCTTCATGAATTACATATTCACTACGATAGGGAATCCCGGCTCCTTGTATTGCTTTATCGTAACCTGTTAAACGATCAATCGTTACAACAAGATCTAAACTACCTCCAATAAACGCAATTCGATTATGCCCTAGTTCAATTAAGTATTCTGTTGCTTCTTTTGCTGCTTTAAAGTTATCGTTGTCTACATACGTGATATGCTCACTATTTTTGAATGGCTTTCCAACTACAACAAACGGAATATTTTGCTCCTGTAAATACGCTAATACTGGATCATCAATTTTAGAATATAAGAGAATTAGTCCGTCTACTCTTCTCCCTTGTACCATTTGCATTACTTCTCTTAAAATTTCTGATTCCGCTTCACCAGTTGACATATAAATAGCTCGCTTTTTTTCGTGAGCACCTGTACTAATCCCGCGTAGCACTTCTGGGAAAAATGGATTTTGAAAAACGTTCCCAGCAGAGCTTGGCATCACTATACCAATTGCTTCTGTTGTTTTATTAGCTAAATTACGAGCAATGATATTAGGATGATAGCCTAACTCTTCCATCGCTTCACGTACTCGTTGTTTTGTTTTCTCACTAATTCTTGAACTATTTGCAATTACGCGTGAGACTGTAGAAGGAGCTACCTTTGCTAAATTTGCTACATCTTTTATTGTGACGCTCACCGTATGTCCCCTCCTATATGATCATCTCTTCATCACTTGATAGCGCTGACATTTTATAATCAAATAGTATCATCAAACGATTGAAAATCCTATTGTTTTTCAGCATTGGTTAACTTACGTTTTTTTCTTTTTTTAGAAGCTGCAATTAAAAAAATCAAAAAGCCGCCATAAACAAAAACCATCATACTAATATACCATATATTAACTCCTTTATCTTTAGCTATTCGATATATATTAGAAGAATCTGAATCTAGTTGTATGCTATACTGTCCATTTCGAGCTCGGATGATGCCGCCCTCTACAAGGCCTCTTAGCTCTTGATCTTCACCGATTTCTTTTTCTTCTATTTGAACAACTTGTGCACGGGAATTATTATTTATCACAAACAGCGCTTGCTCACCTTCATCTTTATAAAGGTACACGCCCATTCCTTTGTCATTTGAAAGTTGAGTGACCTCGCCTTGACGGACGGACATAAGTTCAGCTCTCACTCCTGCCAACTTTGTGATATACTCAATAATTTCCGGGTTCGATTGAAAATTCATCAGACGATGCGCGTCAGTTCCTTTGCCCCCGTCTAGCGCAATTTCTGTACCATAATAAACAATAGGCACTGAAGAAGACAAATATAAATACGTTAATGCTTGCTTAGTACGCACCACTGGATGCTCGCTAGCCTGGAGTATGGTTCGCGTGAAACGCTCCGTTCGCGGACTGTCTAAGAAAGCACCGCCAACTTGATTAAAATGATTGCTTAGCTGAGGAAATGAACCGCTTCTACTTAATTCTTTTGCTTGTTCAATTGATTGCTCTTGGTTCACAAATAAATCTAATGAGCGAGATTTTATATCTTCTCCATTTTTACCTTCACCAATTAAATAAAAACCCTTTTTCTCATGCTTAAATTGTTCTGACAATCGATTTACAAAAGCCGCTGGAAAATCATTGATATCAGTTAAATAGTAGCCATCTAAATTTGTCTGTTTAATCCACCACTCTCCGACATCTTCTATATATGCTTGCACACCAGGTTGATCACTTTTTAAACTTATCGTTTCTCCTTGCTTAGTGAACCAATCGTTCTTACTGGAATCTTTGAGCATCGGGTGTTTTTCACTAATTGTTAAAGGCAGTTCCATTACCACTTTCATTTTTTCTTTATGAGCTTGTTCAATAAATTGTTTCATTTGTGGCAACGTTCCAAAGCGCTCATCCATTTGATAATGGTCGGTAACGTTATAACCGTGGTATCCACGTTCATCGTTTTTAAATACTGGCGTTATAATAATCGTTGTAAACCCCATGTCCTTTATGTATGGAATTCGGTTTTGCAGTCCTTTTATATCTCCACCGTAAAAACTGAGAGGATTATTATAGTCTACGTTCAAGTCATTACGCTCGTCTCCGTTTTGAAAACGATTCACCATCACATGATACATAATCTCGTCTTTAATTGGTTCTCTTGCATCAGCTTGTACAGGAATAAAGCTAACAAACAGCATTCCTAACAGCAAGCTAATCAATTTTCTCCCCACTCCTCATCTCCCCTGTCATAGAGCCTTTTCTCTAGAGTATCGCTTTTAACAATTAAACGTCAACGCTTTCTTATCAACTCTTATTAACACACAAAAAAAGCTAGGTGATAAACACCTAGCTCAACATCTTTCTAAACCGATTCCTTCACACCGCTATTTACTTTACTAGAGCTTTTTCCAACGCTGTTTAAGCGGTCAATCAGCCCTAATCCGAATTCTGGGTTGATATCCGAATTTCCTTTAGATAATAAGTTTTCACGGAATTCGTAAGCTGATGAGCCATGCTCTGCAAAATCTAGACCAGCAATTTCCTCTTCACTTGATACACGAATAGATGTAATTCTTGTTAAGAGGAATAAGAAAATTCCAACTGTCCCCATTGTCCAAGCCATAACCGCTAGGATACCAATTGCTTGAACTCCAAGTAATTGAGCGCCTCCACCGTAGAACAACCCATTTGCTGTATCAAATAGCCCAACTGCTAACGTTCCCCAAATTCCACATACACCATGAACTGTAATTGCTCCAACGGGATCATCTAGCTTCATTTTACTATCGATAATATTAACAGCTTCAACAAGAATTACACCGGAGATTAAACCAATTACGATTGCACCTGGAATTGATACATTTGCTGTTCCAGCTGTAATACCAACTAATCCAGCTAAAGCACCATTTAACGTTAAACTTGCATCTATACGCTTATAACGTAGCTTCGTATAAAGAGCTGAAGATAATACTCCACACGATGCTGACATTAACGTTGTAGCGATAATTGAAGGCACTAGTGAAGGATCAGCAGCTAGTGTACTTCCACCATTAAACCCAAACCAACCAAACCATAAAATGAATACGCCTAGCGCTCCAAGAGGAATATTATGTCCTTGAATTGCATTTACAGAACCATCTTTACCATATTTACCAAGACGTGCTCCTAAGAATGAAACTGCAACGACTGCACCTAATGCACCTGTTAAGTGGACAACTGTTGAGCCTGCAAAGTCAACAAAGCCTAGTTCTGATAACCAGCCACCACCCCAAATCCAGTGGCCTACAACCGGATAGATAACGGCTACCATTACAATCGTTAACAACATATAGCTCGATAACTTCATACGTTCTGCAACAGCACCTGAAATAATCGTTGCACATGTAGCAGCAAATACAATTTGGAATACAAAGAAACTCATTTGATCACTTTGACCATTTAAGAAAAATCCACTTGTTCCAATAAAGCCACCGCTTGAATCTCCAAACATTAAAGCAAAACCAATAACAAAATATAGGACTGACGAAATTGCCACTGTGAGCATATTTTTCATCAAGATGTTTAATGCGTTTTTAGAACGTGTAAAACCTGTCTCTACCATGGCGAAGCCTGCATGCATTAAGAATACTAGTACCGCTCCAAACATGACCCACATCATATCGATTGAAGCACTGACCGATTCCACTGTTGGATCTGCAGCGTAAGCTGTCGTTGATGTTAATAAACCTAACATCAACAAAGCACCTATTTTCTTCTTCATACAATGATCATCCTTTCAGACTGTTTTTATAATATAGCTTGTAAACCCGCTTCGCCTGTGCGAATACGAACTGCATCTTCAATTGAATATACAAAAATCTTACCGTCACCAATTTGGTTTGTGGAGCACGTAGATTGAACGATTTTGATAATTTCATCAACGTGTTCGGCTTCTACAACCATTTCAACCTTCACTTTAGGAACGAGCTTAATTTCAAAACTTTGACCTCTAAATAGTCCTTGCTCTCCCTTTTGTTGACCACAGCCTGCAACTTCTGAAACGGTTAAACCGTTAATTCCCACTTCTTCTAACTTCTCACGTAACGACTGAAACTTTTCTGGACGGATAATTGCTTCCACCTTCTTCATTCATCGTTCCCCCTGTTTTGATGTAAGATTTTATTACATTGTATGTTATGTTTAATATCATATGATGATTTTTCAAAAAATTCAAGCTAATTTCAATAAAAAATAAGATTTTTTTCAAAAACACGTTATGTAATCGTTATCATTAAATTTTTAAGAGAAAAGTTTGTATTTATTGTAAAAAAATTGAATTTTATTATGTTTTTAGACACAAAAAAGCAAGTAGTTCAACTACTCGCTTTTTTAGGAAATTGATGTTAAAATCGTTTGTTTTTGTAGACTTGTTACGTAATGCTTTTGAGTAAATACACGATATTCTTCTTTTCGAATTTTCTCTAAGATCGCTCGATACAAATGGGCAGCTCCTTTTAAAGGAAGCCGTGAAGAAATTGGGTATTTGTGAAGAGACTGTAACCCTTCTTCATAAAGCCGCTCTGCTTCAGTCGCAAGTTCTTCCCACATTGAAACAAATGCAGGGTTAACTTCTTGATTATAAAGCATCTCCATCGTATAGCCTTTCTCTTCCATGATATCTTTTGGTAAGTATACTCGCTTCCGTTCTAGATCTTCTCCTATATCACGTAAGATATTTGTAATTTGCATCGCAATTCCAAGAGAAACTGCATCTGCTTCCAATTCGCGATGCGTTTTCGGAGCTAGTATCGGCAATAGCATTAAACCTACTGTACTAGCAACATGATAAGAATACAATTTAACTTCGTTAAGCGTTTCATATTCATGCTTCACTAAATCCATCTCTTGACCAATAACCATATCTTCAAAAGCTTTTTCATTCATTTCGTACTGATCAAATACATCTCTTAAAGCAATCCACATCGCTGTATCTATCGATTCTCCCTTTCTAAATCTAGAGAACTGCGCTTTAAAATGCTCTAATTCTGCTTTCGGGTTGTTTCCTTCATCGACAATATCATCCACTTGGCGACAGAATGCATAAACAGCCCAAACCGCGTTCTTTTGTTTAGATGGCAACATGGAAAAAGCCTTATAGAATGTTTTCGAATTCGCTGCAATAATTACTTCACATTGTTTATAAGCTTCCGTTAATAGTAGGCTCATAGTCGTTACTCCTCTCGTTTTAAAAGGATAATTAATATTCAATACAGTCTACCATCTTTCATGATGTTCACTTATGACAACTTTTCAAACGATTGATGAGATGCTTGAACCAACGAGTCCGCTAGCAGTTTAGCACCTTGCATCACAATAGGTACTCCTCCACCAGGGTGAATGGACGCTCCAACGGCGTATACATTTTTGTACTCGTAGGGTTGAAGCTGTGGACGAAACACACCGGATTGAAAAAGCTCTGGCGCAATTCCAAAAGAACCTCCTTCATACAATCCAAATTCGTAAGCATCCTTTGGTGTACGAATTTGCTTCCATTCAATTGCTTGTCGCAAGCCAGGGAACCCTTTTTGCTCCAGCGTATCAATTATTCGGTCCATAAATGCGGATTCTGTATCCCAATCAATGTCATGACCCGAGGGTACTGGAACAAGCGCATAAAGTACACCTTTTCCTTTCGGCGCAAGAGTGTCATCAATAAGAGACGGATAAAACGTGTAAATAGCAGGGTCAGTTGGAACAGTTTTATTCTTAAATACTTGATCCATATGCTCATTGAAATCCTGTCCCATAAAATACTGATGTATATTACTATGAGCGTACCGCTTATTTAATCCAAAGTAAAATAATAAGCAACTTGAAGAAGGTACATATTTCTTTTCTTTTACTTTTGAGACTTTTGCCATACTTGGAAAGTCACCGTTTAAAACCACGGAGTCAAATTCATTAATTTCACCGCGTACTTTTAAACCTTTAGCTTCATTCTCTTCAATAATTAGCTCATCTACAGGCGCATTTAAATGAATTTGCACACCAGCTTTTTTTAAAGCTTTCTCTAGTACTGGAACTAAGCTTGCATAGCCCCCCTTCACATAAAAAATGCCATGAGCATGCTCACTATATGGAATTAATGAATAAATTGCTGGTGATGAATAGGGGTTGCCACCAATATAGAGAGATTGTAAAGCATAAGCACTAGCTAAGCGCTCATCATTAAAATAACGTGACACAAATTTATGCATAGACTGATTAGCATTTAGCTGCTTTAAAAACTTTACATTTTGCCACGTCCAAAAATCCCATTTATTTACGAAAGACTTTTGCAAAAAGGCTTTCTCTCCCACTTCAAAGCGTTTTTTCATATCAATCATAAAACGTTTATAATTTTCGGATTCACCCGGAAACGAACGTTCAATTTCACGTAGTTGCTCTTCTTCTTTAGCTCTCTTGGTATATGTTGTACCATCAGAAAAGTGAATTTTGTAAAGAGGATCACACTGGATTAATTCGTACTGGTCTGAAGATATTCCTGCTTCCTCTAGAATTGTTGTTAGCATTTTTGGTAATAAAACAATTGTTGGTCCTTCATCGATGCGATAACCATTGTGTTCAACAAACGCTAAACGGCCTCCCAACCGATTTTCTTTCTCAAATATATCGATTTGAAACCCTTGCTTTGCCAACAGTAAAGCGGTTGTTAAACCTCCTATACCTCCTCCAACAATTCCTATTTTCATAAGGCTCTCTCCAATTCATTCGTTGTTTTATATGGTTCATTTAATAGCTGTTGATCTTTCTTTAAGATTGCTTTTGCCGTAATGCGCGCTGACTCTAAAATAGTAGGCAATCCGCTACCTGGATGTGTTCCTCCACCAACAAGCCAGCAGTTTTTCACTTCTTCAAATTGATTATGGGGACGCAAGACCATCATTTGTGACAGCTGATGTCCTAAATTAAATGTTGCCCCTTTGTATACAAGTACATCTTCTTCCCACTGCTTTGGTGATAAGATTTTTTCGACTTCAATATGCGCCTCTAAGTTTTTAAAGCCAGTTTTTTGCGCTACGATTTTTAAGATAAGATCACGAAATTCTTTTTGCTTCTCATCCCATTCAATTTCACTAAAATTATTTGGAACGGGTGCTAAAATATATAAAGCAGACTTCCCTTCAGGCGCTAGTGTTTTGTCCGTTACAACTGGGTTATGAATATAAATGGAAGGATCTTCTGAAAGCAGTAAGCTTTTCGTAATTTCCTCTACATTTTTCTTGTAATCTTTTGAAAACACAATTGTATGATGAGGTAAATCAAATTGCTTATCGATTCCTAAGTAAATCATAAAAGTTGAGCATGAATATTTTTTCTTTGCTAATTTTTCAGGTTTATATTTTCTCAAAACGCCTTCATCAAATAAATTCGTCATAGCATGAGCAAAATCTCCATTTACCACCACTTGATCAGCAAATACTTCCTCTCCATTTTCAAGAAGTACACCTTTGGCTTGTTTATTTTCAACTAATATTTTCTTTACCCCTCGATTGAGATGGATGGTTCCTCCATGTTCTTGAATCACCTTCGCCATTGCTTTAGACAACTGATTAACGCCACCAATTGGATGAAAAACACCGTATGCGTGCTCCATAAATGACAAAATTGAAAAAGCACCGGGACACTCCCAAGGTGACATTCCTAAATACTTCGATTGAAATGTAAAAGCTAAGCGCAGCTCTTCTTCGGTAAAATAAGAGCTCAATACGTCGTATAATGTTTTACCAAGCGATAGATGCGGTAAAGCCTTTAACGCTTCCGGCTTTAAATAGTGATGATATCGATCCATCTGACCTTGCAACAGAGGCATAAGTGCATTCATTTTCTCTTCTGTTTCTTTCATAAAACGATCGTACCCTTCGCCGTTTCCTGGAAAAACGCGCTCGATCTCCCGCTTCATTTCTTCATGATTATCCGTCATCTTTATATTATAGCGATCAAATATTAGCTCATACATCATATTCAACCGCTTTAAATCCATATAATCGTATGCGTTTCGATTTACAGATTCAAACAGCTCTTCAAAAATTTGAGGCATGCTGAGAAACGTTGGACCCATATCAAAGGTAAATCCATTAATATGAATGGAAGCATTTCGTCCACCAACGTACGGCTGTTTTTCGAATACATCTACTTGATACCCATGACCTGCTAATAGCATAGCTGCCGCTAAACCACCTGGACCTGCTCCAATTACAATAACACGCTTTCGCATGATAAACCCCCTAATAGTTATACATTTATTATACAAATATTATACAAATCTTCTTTCCTAAACACAATTAAAAATATGTGGAATTTATTTTCAATCTATTATTTAGTAAAAAATACTTAAAATTACTGCTCATACAATTGCATAAGTAGTAGTATCTATCCATCTTTTACCCTACCTCTATAAAAATATGTATGTGTTGTCCAAATAAAATAGACGTCTCTAGCATGCCATATAAAAAGCCTTTTGATTCAGTAGAAATCTCTGAATCAAAAGGCTACATGACTTTACTCTTTAATTTGAATATTATTATGTGCAAACCACACGTGAATTTGTGCTAAGTGAGCAAGAAGTTGAGGTCCCGTCATTAATTGACCAAACCAAGGCACTTTAAAGTCTTCTCCACCCGACTTAATAATTGTGTTTAATTGCTCACGATTAAAGAATTCGTGAAGCGCTGAAGATTTGTCTTCTAAAAGCGACTCTAGCCAGAGTGTTACTGCTTTTGTATAGGCTGGATTATGGGTTTTAGGATACGGGCTCTTCTTACGATATAAAACATCATGAGGTAATACTCCTTCTAATGCTTTTCTCAAGATCCCCTTCTCTTTATTACCAACCATTTTCATCTCCCATGGAATGTTCCATGCATATTCTACTAGCCGATGATCAGCAAATGGAACGCGTACTTCCAGACTAGCTCCCATACTCATACGATCTTTTCGGTCCAATAACGTTGTCATGAACCAAACCATATTTAAATAAAATAGTTTGCGGCGCTGCGCATCCTCACCTGACTCCCCATCTAGTTCAGGCACTTCTTTAATCGTCTTATCGTAGGTAGCTCTTACATAGTCTTCTAAATTAAGTTTCTTTCTCCAGGAATCTTGCAGTAAGTTCATTCGTCCTTCTAAAGAACGCATCCAAGGAAACGTATCGGATTGCAAATCGTGCTGGCGATGAAACCATGGGTATCCACCAAAGATTTCATCTGCACATTCTCCGGATAAGCCAACCACAAAATCCTTCTTGATTTCTCTACAAAACCATAATAATGAGGAGTCTACGTCAGCCATTCCAGGCAAATCACGTACTATTACCGCTTCTGTTAAATGATGCACAAGGTCTTCCGTTGATATAACGCAACGATGATGATTGGTTTGGAAGGTGTCAGACATAAGTTGAATATACGTATAATCTGAATTCGGCTGAAATTCATTTGCTTTAAAGAATTTGTCATTATCTTCATAATCAATTGAATACGTATGAAGCTGACCTTTTCCATTCTCTTTAAATGAATTAGCTGCAATTGCTGTAATCGCACTAGAATCTACTCCGCCTGATAAAAATGTACACACTGGAACATCTGATACTAATTGACGCACAATAGCATCTTCAACTAAAAACTTTACTCTTTCCGTTGTTTCTGCTAATGAATCCGTATGCTTTGCACTCTTCACATTCCAATATCTCCACACTTTAAGCCCGCTTTTACTTAGCGTCATGGCATGAGCAGGTCTTAATTCATCTATTCCTTTAAAGACACCGTGCCCTGGAGAGCGTGAAGGACCTAATCCTAACACTTCAGCTAACCCATCTAACCCGATTTCAGCTGGTACTTCTGGATGAGCTAAAATCGCTTTTAATTCTGATGCAAATTGTAACCCTCCGTCGTACGACCGATAAAATAAAGGCTTGACGCCTAGACGATCACGTGCAATAAATAACTTTTCTTCAGATGCATCCCAAATAGCAAAAGCAAAAATTCCGTTAAAATAGTCCACACACTCCTCTTTCCATTCAACATAAGCTGTTAGTAGTACTTCCGTGTCAGAGTGCCCTTGGAATTGATATCCTCGCTTTAATAACTCTTTGCGAATATCTTCTGTATTATAAAGCTCACCATTATAGCAAATCGTATATTCTTTTTGCTCTTTCTTTCTAGTCATCGGCTGCTTGCCGCCTTGTGGATCTACCACAACCAATCGCTTATGTCCAAACGCCGCATGCTGTTGAATCCATACATTTGTATCGTCAGGACCTCGCTTTTCTAATGTTTCCGCCATTTTTTTAACGGTGCCTTGTTCACCTAACAAGGAGCGTTTGAAATCAACCCATCCGGTGATACCACACATTAGTTATCATCCTTTCCTTACGCGCTTTGTAATGAATGAAATAATGCCATTGTATGCATGGAATTCGCACAGTTGATTTGTCCACCTATTTTATTTCAATTATTTTAGTTATAAACGCCTTCGTTTTAGGAAATACAAACAAATAACAATTTCGTATATGGAGGTCTTAAAAATGAAGAGTAATTCAAAATATTCAATTCTACAAAACCAGCCTCGTTCGTTTATGACGGGAACTGTTGAATACATTGATTCAGAATGGATTTTCTTTGATGAAGAAACAGATGAAGCATCTATGCTAAACGATATCCTCAATGAATCCGTTGAGGTATACATCAATATGAGTTGGGAAAAGGGACTATTTATCTCAGATCACCAGTTTAAGCTTCACAATATGATTTATCGAATTAAAAATGGTGATAAGCTTCGCGTAACGAGAAAGCTCCCATACGCATATGAACAACTACTGAAACACCTAAAAAAAGAAGCGTTTCACACGCTTACGAGCCACTTAAACTCTCTAAACATCTCTCTTTATGACTGCATCTATTGTCATAACACACTTATTTTCCTGCCGGAAGATAAACATACAAAAGGAGCAAATTTTCTCATTTTTGATAATGAAGAAATGATTTGTTCCGTTCAACACTTATTTGAGCGTGGCGAAAATGGTTTAGACCGTTTCGAATACACGTTAAGCGATGGAAGTCGTTCTATGAATTTAATTCTTCACTAAGGTGTAGAAATGCAACCATACGTCAATAAGCAACACAAGGAATATAAAAGGGCTATGGAGGAAACAAGGTGAATACAAGTAACCTTTTCCATGCATGAAAAAGACTGTTGATTCACTCAAGATGATGAAAAATCAAGGTTATATAAAAAGCAAAATAAACGGATAAAGTGAAAGGGTCCTTGTGTAACAAGGGTTCTTTCTTATTGTTAGTTCTGAAAATTCATATTATGACAACTAAGCATTTCATAAGTAGCGAAAAACAAAAAAGCCACTGCTTCTGAACAGTAGCTTTTTCTACTCACGTGTAACTTTGTACTAAGTGATGAGTTATACTCCAAGGGTCAAACACTATTTACTAACAATGTGTATCTAATAATTTAATCTCTTCCGGTCATCTGCTTGGGGAGGTTGTTCCATCCACTGATTATCAATTAAATCTTTCCCAATACGACTATATATCCATAAGCTATCCAAGGCTGCCTTTTCACAACGCGCTGAAATATCAGCTCTCATACTTGCGATAAGGGATGCGTTATAATACGTCACTGCTACACCAAAGAAGAAACCAGTTTGAAGAAGCATAAGTCTCTCTGAAAAAGGGGAAACAATAGAATCTGTAACCTCCGTTTCGCATGATTTGGGTAAATGAAGGTTATCTTTTGTTAATAAAGATGAAAATGTAGCAATGTGTTTGTTTTTGACTTTTAGGCTTTTTTCTAATAATACTCGTACGTTTTGATTTTTTGAAACTTTGGAAAAGCCAAGGATCACCGCTTTTGCAACCAATGTTTTTTGTAAATTAAAATAAGTATGTCCAGCTTCGATTGCATTCATCGGCCGCTGTTTACCAAAAACATCTGTTACGTAGTGGTATTTTTCAATCATTTTTACCTTACTAGGTGTTATATAAGTAGGTGATTGCTGATACAGTTGTTTTGAAATAAGGAGATCTTTAGATTTTTTATAAATTTCCATCGCATCAAGGTTGCATTGATAATAAAAATCTACAATATCTTGGCGTATAGAAGTCGTAAAAGATAGGCTTATTTCGTTATGTCCATGTGTGCTAATCATGTAAAGAGATTCAAGGCATAAAACGTCTGTAAATAGAGCAGGAGCTTCTAAATTAACATCCTCTTCTGTAAACCCCTTGGGAATAGGAAAGTTCTCTTTTTTAAATAACTTTTTTAACATATCTACATGGTTAAATGAGTACTGAAGAGCTGTTTGAAAAAGGCTATGTATTTCAGGGTCTTGGATTGTATTAAGCATATATTTGTTTACACATATAGATAAGGTTTCACGGATATAATGTGTCCATAGGTTTGCAATTTCAGGAGATGTTAATTCATTCTTTTTTTGCAATTTTCCGGTCCTCCGTATAAAAACTAATTTTTCTTAGTTTCTCCCCTTTTTAAGCTTTCATACAAGTTAGCTTTTTTCCTAATAACCCCTCAAAAACTTTTTGTAAGTGCTATATTTTCGTTCGTTAATTTACGAGTAGATAGGTAAACTCTTAGAAAGATTAATTCTGTGTGCTTCCCTCCCTTCTACTATAGACAAATACAATGAAGATGACTGATTTTTTCTTTATTGAGACGCTCGGGATTGCAACGACGGTTGTGACACTCCTGCAGGACTAGCGAGTGTTCTGAGACCCCGCAGTTTACGAGGAGGCTCAGGCCGAGCCCTGCGGAAAGGGAGCATATCCGAGTGGAAATCCCTCCTGTTGTATGCGTGCCTTTCCTCTTTCAAACAACAAAAAAAGCTGCTTATATCAGCAGCTTTTAACCTAAAACAACATATCCATAGTAGAATACTAGTACAAGCGCTACGACTAGAAGTGCCCATGCGCCTCCTGTTGCTTTGGCTTTTTTTGTCCTAACAAGTACCATCTCCATACCAACTAGCACTAGAACCCCAGCCAGTCCCTTAATAAGAGCTTGTCCTTTAAACTGATACCAATCTGCTAGCAAATGAGCACCTGATAACAACACAAGCACATACAACAGACGAGTAATCATATGTACAATCTTTGCGCCTTTTTCTTTACCGGACTTCGTTAAAACAAGCGCTACCACAAAACCAATCAGCAATAATGTCCATAATGTTACATGTAAATGAATCATCTTATCCTCTCCTTTCATTCCATATCATACCATGAATACAAGCTTTCTCACCACTGTACATAAGCATCAAACAGCAATGCACTTATCACTTTCACATATCTGCCATATATTACTTCAACTATGAATACATATGAACAGAAAGAACTTTTTAACATTCTTTTCATACCATGATAAGAGACTATAATGATAAAGGATGTTTGCCTATGCCAGCCATCGTCGGCGTTGTCAACGTAAATAGTGTCGGTTCTGCTAGTGTTCTGCACATTGGCGACGTATACAGTATTGCTCCCATCTCAACGGCTAAAACATTTGCCGGAGCAGGATCTTTTAATACTGGAGATCGTCTTCATGTCATTAACCAGCAAAGCGCAACGAACACCCAAGATAGTGATGTAAATGACCAAAACATTACAGCTAATGCTTAAGTTGTAACAGAAAGGAGCTACCTCCATTGAACTTCTATGTAAATCAAAGCATTTGTATCCAAAGCTTAAAGGTAAGTGCTGTCAGTAACTCTTCTGTATTACAAATTGGAAGCGCAGGCATCATCAAACCGAACTCCAACCTATTTAATACAGGTGGCTTTACTGAAGCCGCACCTGATGAACAAAAGAAAGGAATTTTAGGATCAGTTTCTCCATCTACTTTCACACCGACACAATCTTCAGCAGTTCCAGCACCTTATTCTCAGTCGCTCACTCCACCCGTTCGGGTGAACAACTGACATGTTCATAACTTCCTCACCATATGTATAAAATATATCATTTTTAAATGACAATTTGCATACAGGGTGAAAGAAGGTGCGGAACATGAAAAGCATGGACTATACGCAGCAAATGCATCGTTATATTGAGCAACTATCAGTGCGAGTTGCTACCCTTGAATCAACTGTTCAAAAACTAGAACAGCAGATAAAAGAGCTAGAAGAAAAAACTCCTATTAATATTGAAAAAATTGAATATAAATTTGAACAGCTAAAAATCGACTCGCTTGATGGCACATTAAATATTGGCTTAAACCCGCTTACACCAGACAACCTAGAAGACATTATTATAAATAACCAAACCCCTGAAATTACGCTTCCACAGCAAGGGCCACAAAACCCAAGTTTAAAGCCACTTGACCGCAATATAACGAAGCAGTGGGTTGAAGATATATATGCATCTATGACATCTGAACTTGACCAGCATGGCTACTCAATGGTTCAGCATGTTCTTGACCAACGCTCCATGACAATTGAAGGAGCCTACTATGACTTTATAATTGAAGACGTAAAAAAGCAGTTAGAACAACGTATTACTTATTATTTAAATCAAGTTCAATCTGAAGAGCTAGAGCAAAACTTTGAAGCAATTAAACCCCAAATTATTGAGAAAATCTATGAAGACATCAAAAAAGGCATCGATGCTTTCTTAACCTATTTACCCGATTCGTTAAAGAAAGGCGGTCATAACCAATGAATTATACGGTCATTAATCGAGAATTAATGGTAGGAAATATTGATATTACCGGCGTATCTTCTTCTTCTGTTCTTTTAATTGGAGATGCTCACTATATAAATTTATCAGCAACATTTGATACACCTGCAGAATCTCTCATAATTGGTCCTTACGTTCCATTATCCTTATCTTAAAGGAGAAATTAACTATGCTATCCCGAATGTCTCAGGTAGATCATTTAACAATAAATTCTGTGTCATCCAGTTCACTTTGTCAAATTGGTGATTCTACTCAGATGGTGTTAAAGACAAGAGCACTAGCTGTCAAGCGAGAGTTCCCTTTTTTCTATGGAAGAGAAGGAAACTTTGATGATTATGATGTTTTTAATGAACCTATCCCACAACCAATAATTGAAGCTGTAAATATGCAAGTAACTAACCTTGCTCCTATCATTAAAGTAAATCGTATTAATATTAAAGGGTGTTCATTCTCTTCGGTTATTCATATTGGTTCGACCTGTACGCTTGATGCAGAATCTCGCATTAAGCATATAAGACAACTGGATGGAATTGAATCTAAAACACCTGATGTTGGGTTAGAAAAGGAGCTTAACATGACAGCAGATGATGTTGAAACTACTCTTGAAGACGATTCCACAGAATGAACAAATCTTACTGCTTTATCATACACTAGATTATTATCACGATAATAAAGGGTGGATAACATGCCAGCTTTAATCGGTCCTGTTAGTATCACAAGTGTGGGTGGCGGTGTTGTGACGTTTGGAGATACCTTTTATGTGTCCCCAAAAAGCTCATCAAAAACCAATACGGGCTCCGGGGCAGTTAATACCGGTAACTTCGTCAATACCAATACCGGAATCTCTGGAACAAATACGCTTGATCCCGATCTTGCAGATCAAAACAACGTTGCCAATGCATAAAAACAGCTGGAATTCCAGCTGTTTTTTATCTTTTTTTTCGCTCATTCGACTTTTTAATTTTAGGCACTCGTGAAGATGGCTGCTTTTGAATCCATTTTATAAACGAATGAATCTGTGGATCATCCTTTAGTAAGGCAATTGTATTTAAGCGAATCGCTAATTCTGTATTTGTATAAAGAGCGTGTATTTGCTTATGACACGGAATACAAAGGTTAGCAGTCGGCTCAAATGTACCTCCCATTTCTTTTGGGGTAAGATGGTGAACCGTAATTTCGACATCTTCTCGTTCGCATAATTCGCACCAGCCAACGTGACGATCTTTTTTTCCCACTGCTTTTCAACCCTTTCCTTTATAGAGTTTCAACAGCTACTTTTGTTCCCATACCAGTAGCATCAGCAGGTTGTACAATTAATCGCTTAGGTAAGCGTGCTCTAAGCTCTTGCACGTGACTAATAACTCCGATTGATAAATTATCTGACTGAAGCTTTTCTAAGGCCGTAACAACCGTATCAAGAAGCTCTCCATCCAGTGTTCCAAACCCTTCATCTAAAAAGAAAAATTGTAAAGGATACTCTCCGCGAAGCTGAATTTGTGCAGATAGCGATAGAGCTAATGCCAGTGATGTCAAGAACGTTTCTCCTCCTGAAAGAGTTGAAACCGGACGCTTAACTCCACCGTTAGCATCATCTCTCATAATAAAACCACCTTGAGAATCTACTTCAATTGCATAGCGGTGACGTGTTAAAATGGCTAATCGCTCCGAAGCATCTCGACTAATCGCCATCAGCTGTTCTTCAGCCATGTATTCAACAAATGTATTACCTTTAAACACAGACTGTAGCTTTTGATATTGTTCAAACAAAGCTTCTTTTTCTACTCTCTGCTTTTCAAGCTCTTTAAAGCGTTCATGTCGCTTTAATATGTCTTTTAAGGTCTCTTCTGCTCCACCTTTTAGCTGATTTGCTTCGTTAACTGCTGCTTTTATATTTACTAATAGCGATTTGGTTTCTTCCCACTTATCTTGAGTTATAGATTTACCATTAAGTTTCCCCTCAACTTTAGCTATATCAGCTTTGGCTTGTTTTAGCTTATCCTCAAACGCTTGAATTTCTTCAGTTAATTTCTGTATGTCATCACTTGTTTGAACCGCTTTTTTGACTTCTTCTTTTTCTGAAAAACATGATGGCTGAAGGTGCTCTTCCCAGTCTTTTTTGACCTCTTCATATCGTTCCGTTAAATCCTCTAATACCTTACGCTCTGCATGCTCATCTGCCTGTAGCTTTTGATAAGTCACTTGCATACTATTTAGCATTTCATAACAAGTATTTTCCGTTTGATCAAGCTCAATAATGCGCTGCTCAACCTCTCTTAGCTCTGACGTCACATCCCCTGCTTTTGAAAGTTCCATAAGCATCTGTTTTTGTTGTTGGAGCGCTTGATGAACGTTTTTTTGCTCTGCTTCTAACTGAACATTCTTACGCGTCGCTTGATCATAACCCTCTCTCGCATACGCAATTTTATTTTGTTGTTCGTCAAAAAACTGATAGCTTTTATTAATGCGTTCTACAAGCGTTCGTTCTTCTGCAATTCGCACCTTCATTTTTTCTTGAACTTCATAAATTTTACTCATTTCTAGATGTGGATATAGCTCATTCCATTCCTCAATAAGCACGCTAAAATCATTTTGATACTTACTTAGCTCTTCAGCAAGACCCTCTACTTCTTTTATGAGTTGCTGCATGCTGAACAGTAAATCTTGCTGCTGCTGTTCACTTTGTTTATAGCTCTGTAACAGCTCTGTTTGCTTCTCACGAACTTCAATATAATCTTGCTGTAACGCTTTTAACTCAACTTTTAACTTAGTGCTATATTCATCGCCGTTTCCCTCTAATAGTTGAATAACCGGCAAGTCATACTTCGTATCTGTGATTCCAGGATACGCATCGAGTAACATTGAATGAAGCTGTTCTAAACGAAGCTTCATGGCTCCGTACTCCTGCTTTTGCTCATCCAGTACATGTTTTTCTTCTTCATAGCTCGTAATGTGTTCATCCAGTTTTAAGTTCGCGTGTCCTTCACTAGATACAGCAGGTGAAGGATGATCCATTGAACCACACACTGGACAAGGTTTTCCTTCACTGAGATCTTCGGCCAGCTGATGGGCTAAGTGATTAATTCTTTCCTTTACTTGCTGCTCACGCAGTGACTGTAATTGACGATTTATCGAGCGAAAAAATTGTTCAAATTCACGCTCACGCTCACAAACAACATGATAGATGCGCTGGGTAGATACAAATAGCTGTTGTGCTTGAGAAGTTTGGCGTTGTTTTAATTCTTTTTGGGTTGCAAGTTTTGCTTCAGCTGCTTTTAGATCTAGCTGCTTTTTGTTCACTTTTTCCTCATGTTCTTTTATTATCTTGTTTAATTCCATTACTTTCTCAGCTTTGACAGTAGCTTCATATGTCTGTTCACGCTCTTCATCAGAGACCTTTACCTGTTCTAACTCTTCTTTTAAGCTACTTTGCAGCAATTTACCTTTTTCTAATTGCTCTTCAAGCTTTTGTAGAATTTGCCCCCGCTCTTTTACATCAGCTGAAAGCTGATTGCACTCTTTTTCTTTTTCATCGTATTTCTTTTCTAATTCCCGTATTGATTCTTGAATTTTTTTGGCTTGTTCTAACTGTTCTTTGCGAATAAAGAGCTTTGGTTGTTCCTGCTGTTTTGTTAACCGTGCTTGGTCATACGCTATCTGACTTTTTTCATACTTGTCATACTGTGCACGCAGCTTCTCTTGAATAACTAATACGTTTTGACGAGTCGTTTGCTTTTTCATCGCAAGCTGCTCGTACGCATTTAGATAGGGCAACAACTTTTTTGCTTCTTCAGCTATAGCTACCTGTTTTCGCTTCCCTTCTATAAGCCCCTCTTGCTCCTTCAACCCTTTTAACGTTTCTTCTAATTCATGTTTAACCTGCATATCATTCCAAATTGCAGTTTGTTCATCATACAACGTTTCGATATCTTTTAGTTCGCGCTCACGCTTTTCAAGTAAAATGATACGTTCTTGAAGGACTTGCTCCGCTTGCTTAACGCTTTGCTCTGATGCTTCCCCTAATCCCGTCTGCTCTGCAGAAATCGTATCAATTTCACCTTTTAACAACTGAACCTTGGAACGAATTTTTTTGTTAAGCTGATCACCGTACTGCTCTAAATTAAATAAACGCTGCAGCATTTGACGACGTTCTGTTCCTTTTAACGATAAGAACTCAGCAAATTTCCCTTGTGGCAGTACAACAGCGCGCGTAAAGTCATCAATTGTTAAACCTAATAACGATTGAACTTGCTGGTTTACATCGTTTGTTTTATCAGCCAGTACGATGGTTTCATCTCCTACTTCAATAAAACGGCTGGTTGCTGATCTTACCCGCATTTCATCCGAACGTTTGAAGCTACGCTCAACAGTATAGCGCTTTTTATGAGTTGCATTTTCTAATTCAAACGTAAAAGCAACTTTCACTTCGTCTTCAGCATGATTTAAAATGCCGTGTGTGTTGTTAGCTGCCCTTTCTACCTTGCCGTAAAGCGCAAGCGTCATCGCATCTAAAATAGAAGATTTACCGCTACCGGTTGGGCCGAAGATACCGAACACACCGCCTGAACATAGGCTTGTAAAATCGATAATTTGCTTTGACCTAAAGCTGTGCAAGCCTGCTATTGTTAAAGTAATAGGCTTCATCTTCTACTCCTCCTCTTCTGCCTCTTGTGTATGAATCAATGATAAAAAGAGGTGAACCAACTCGTCACTTGGCGTTGCTCCACCTGTTTGCTTACGGTAGAACTTCGCAAAAGACTCTTCCACCGGAACGTTTCGCTGTTCTTGTTGCACATCAACAGTTTCTTCCTCTTTAAAAATCGGTCGGATATGAATAAACCCTTTGTGTAGCTTGCGTAATCGGTGAATTTCTTCAAGGGACAGCGCATCTTCTAAGTGAATCTCTAAATCAATCCAAGCAGTGCTATCTTTTCCTTCATCCAACCACTGATAGACTTCTGCGATACCGTTTTTCGCTCTCCATCTTGTAAGTGGTCTTCCGCTTGATAAAGGAATTTCTGTTACTTTCATTTCTTTTCCCGGCTTCCCATCGAGTATCGTTACTGATTTGGTATAGCCTGATTCAGAAAAGCTATAGGCAAGAGGTGAACCTGAATAACGAGCTTTTGTAGAAGCTCGCTTAATGTCTTGCGGTCGGTGAAGATGTCCAAGTGCCACGTACTGAGCTGCTGCTGGAAGGCTTGATGCTGCCACGGTATACGCTCCACCTACTTCAATTGGCCGTTCAGAATCCGTTGAGCTTCCTCCAGCAACATAGATATGACTCATGGCAATGTTTACACTGTCGTTTGTAAAATGTGAGCTCATCTTTAAGAAGATTTCGCGTACTCGCTCATCATATGAGTTTCGAAGCAACAATTCGTCGTCTTCCTCAGCCAACATTTCCTTTAATCTAGATTCCGATGGATAAGGAAGTGCGCCTACTTTTAACGTTTCTTCAACAGTTGGAAGGTAAATCTCTTGTACATCTGTTGTCGGTAAACCTATGAGCGTAATATTTTGTTCGAATGCAAGCGGAGAGGCTGCAGATAAGCGATCGGGGTTATCATGATTACCCGCAATTACAATAATTGGACGATTGCCTTTTTCACTAAGCTTCGACATACTCTCATAAAATAATTGCTCTGCTGCTGCAGGCGGATTGACGGTATCAAATACATCACCGGCCATTAAAATTGCATCAATTTTTTCTTCCTTTACAATTTGAGCTAGCTCATCTAAGAACTGAGCTTGTTCTTCAATTCTACTCCTACCTTCTAAGGTTCTCCCTAAGTGCCAGTCGGCCGTATGTAGTAATCTCATTTGCTCCCCACCTTTTCTTGACAAAAAGAAGACGAAAAGCTCGCCTTCTTTTTACTCTTTTATCTCTATTACATGTCCACCATCTAAAAAATATAAGTAGCTATGTGCGATTGACTTTTTCACGATGGTTTCTACCGCTTTCCGATATAGCTTTAGCTGCACTTCATAGCGGTTTTTCAAGATTTCTTGCGCACTGTTAAAGTCATTGCTAAAGCGATTTTTAATATCATCGGTTTTGTAATCAACAAGAATGAGCTGACCATTCCATTCGTATAAGCAATCTATAATTCCTTGGACTAAAATTGCTTCATTATCATTCCATCCGTAAACCTCTTCTGTTGAGACATTTAAGCTAAACGGCATTTCACGATAAATCTTCTCTGCTTCTTTGAGCTGTTGTCCAATAAAGCTGTTTGTAAATTGAGCAATATCAGAAGGGTTAATACTTTCTGCTTGCTCCGCTGTTAAAATTTCGTTGATAACGAGAGAATCAATAAGCTCTTGTACAGCTTCAATTGTTAGCGATTCCTTAAATGGTAAATGTTGCATCACTGTATGCACAGCTGTTCCACGTTCTGCTGCAGTTAATGAATGCGACTGCATAAAGGTCGGACGATCTTCAATGGTTGACTTAAATCCTGTTATAAGTTGACTTTCTGGTTCTTCACTAGTGGTTTGATACTGCCTTTTTAAATCAGAAACGGACTGCTTGGATCGATGTGTCGTTGCTTTTAAATGACTATATTTCCAGCGTAATCGCTCTTCAATACGCTCTTTATTTATACTTTCAAAATCAACTGGATTACCTTCTTGTACCGCAGCTAGCAGTTCTTCATGTTCCGATTGTTCTTCAACCAGCTGTTCAGATAGCTCCGTCGCTTGAATCGCTTGTACTTTCCATTTGGAACTGTGCTCATACACCTCTTGCAACACTGCTCTTTGCTCCTCAGGCATCCACTTTTCGAAATGACGATGTCTGGCTAAAGCAGGACCCACCCAATCAAGATATGACTTGGCATCTGCACGCATATAAGCAGGTAGCTCCCATTGGTCATGAGTTAATACTTGGCTCCATTTTTTCATTTGAGCCTCAGCATCTTTTACAGTTCCGACTAAAATTAATTTTTCCTTAGCACGTGTTAGCGCTACATATAAAACTCGCATTTCTTCAGCAATGCTTTCTTTCTTCATTTTTTGTTTCATGACTTGCTGAAGCAACGTTGGATACGTAATACGAAGCTTTGGATCAATATACTTGGATCCGAAGCCGAGTTCTTTATCTAGCATATAAGATTTATTTAAATCCATTAGATTAAACTTACGGTTCAATCCAGCTACGAAAACAATAGGAAACTCTAAACCTTTACTGCTATGGATTGTCATTAAACGAACAACATCTTCTTGCTCACCTAGCGCTCTGGCCGTTCCTAAATCATTTCCACGCTCTTTCATACGATCGATAAAGCGCAGGAAGCGGAATAAGCCTCGAAACGACGTCGCTTCATATTGACGTGCACGGTCATATAAAGCTCTTAAGTTAGCTTGACGCTGTTTACCTCCAGGTAGACCTCCTACAAACTCATAAAATCCTGTATCACGGTAAATCTGCCAGATAAGTGTAGATAAAGAAGTTTGGCGTGCTGTGGTTCTCCATTCGCTAAGCTTCACAGCAAAGTGACAAAGCTTTTCTTGAAGAGGTCCTTCAAGAGACAAGCGAACATAATTTTTCATCGCCTCATAGTACGTCCCCTTTTTATCCTCGGCCCGAATTAGAGCAAGTTCTTCATCTGACAAACCTACAATTGGCGAACGCAATACAGAAGCAAGGGGAATATCTTGATATGGATTATCAATGACTTTTAATAAAGACATCATCATCATCACTTCCGTTGCATCAAAATACCCGGACGACAAATCTGCATAAATAGGAACCCCTTCTTGCTTAAACTCTTCCATAATTTGTGCTGCCCATGGCATAGAGCGAAGTAAAATAACAAAATCTCGATATGTTACGTTTCGCATCACATCTAACTTACGGTCATATACTTGAAAACGTTCTTGAACAAGCTGCTTTATCTTACGAGCCATTGCTCGAGCTTCTAGCTGAGCCGTTTCTAATTCTGCTTCTGAAAACTCCACTAAAGTTGACTCTTCTTCCTCTTCTCCGCCTTCTTTGGAAATCAGTAAAAGTTCAGACTCCATTTCACTACTGTCTGGATAAGAAGCCCCCAACTTCAAGGATGCATCGTCGTCATAGACGATTTCACCAACCTCTTCATCCATCAGCTGCTGAAAGATAAAGTTGGTCGCATCGATAATCTCAGAGCGGCTGCGGAAATTCTTGTTCAAATCAATTTTCATGCCATTCTTTCGTCCATCATGTGTAAAAGTCTTGTATTTTCCAAGAAAAAGAAATGGTTCTGCTAAACGAAAGCGGTAAATAGATTGCTTAACATCACCTACCATAAAGAGGTTACCATCTTCATCATCATGCTTCACAAGCTGAATTAGGGTTTCTTGTACCATATTCGTATCCTGATATTCATCTACTAAAACCTCTACAAACTGCGTTTTATATTTGTAAGCAACTTCAGATGGTTGAATTCCTTGATCTGACGGACGTCCTAAAATTTCCAAACAATAGTGTTCTAAATCTGAAAAATCTACGAGCCCTTTCGCTCGCTTTTCTGCTTCATAGCGCTCACCGAACTTCCTTACAAGCGATATAAGAACTTCTACTACAGGATGCATTTTCTTAAAGTCGCTCATGTATCCACTGAGCGGACGAGAAAATAAATCGCTCTGCATTTTTTCAAGAGCTGCTTTTGCTTTTTTACGAAGATCTCCAAATTCATCAAGTAAGGCAGCGTCATACTCATCACCTTTGCATGGCTTTAAACGCGTAAAGCTAAGGGTTTGCATTTGTTCATGTAGCTCAGCAAAAGTGTCAGCTGCAAGCATACGATTAACCTGAGCTAAATCATCCTCAATATTTACTTTTCTTGGAGCTGGACCTCCAGGCATTGTTGTTAACCTAGACGCTTGGTGTAGCATAGCTTGAACACCGCTCAGCTGTTTTTTCACTTCATCCATTAAAAAGTTCATAAATGGAAGAGAGTCAATTGTAGCCTCTTCACCAATGCTATATTGATGAAGAAGCATATCTAACCAGCTATTCGGCTTTGGATTAGAACGAGCAAAATCATATAATCTGCGAACCATATGCTGAACATCTAAATCATGACGATCACTTGTATATCGATCCACTAACTCAAAAAATAATTGATTACCTTCAAGGCTATACTGCTCTTCAAAAAGCTCGTCCAATACTTCTTCTCTCAAGAGCTCTGCTTCGGTATCGTCTGCAATTCGAAAACCTGGATCCAAGTCAATCATATAGTAATAGCTGCGGATAACTTCAAGACAAAATGAATGAAGAGTTGAAATAGACGCTCGGTTTAGTAAGTGCAGCTGTCTTCTTAAATGTAAAGAAGACGGGTTTATCTTTAACTCTTTTTCTAAAGCTTCCCCGATACGATGACGCATCTCTGCAGCTGAAGCGTTTGTGAACGTCACGACTAATAAACGGTCGACGTCCACTGGATTTTCAGGATCGATAATTTTTTTAATAATGCGCTCAACTAAAACAGCTGTTTTTCCTGAACCTGCCGCTGCTGCCACTAAAATATCTTGTCCAGATGACACGATTGCTTTCCACTGATCATCTGTCCACTGTGAATCAACAGGCTTACTCATTCGTTCCTGACTCATGCTTTTCCTCCTCTCGTATTTTTTCTAAAATATTATTTTGATTTTCATTTTTCAGCTGACGATATTCGTTTTCGCTTAGGGCTTCATCGAATTGACAAATTGAACGGTATTCACAAAAGGCACACGGTGTTTTATCTTTAAGTTTGTAAGGAGATATATCAATTTTACCTTCAGTAATTTCTGTCCCCGCCTCTACAAACTTTTTACGTACGTATTGTCTAAGGTGTGTAAAGTCCGTCTCAGATGCAATTGAAGAGTTCGAATAAAAACCACCTGTTTTTTTAATACCAGCTGAGATAATTTGTGAATGACCAGACTCTAGCGTTTCATCCATTAGGCGAACCGCTTCTTCATCACCTAACAGTAAGCCTTTCATCTTAAATTTCTTAAAGATTTCTTCTTCAACCTGATTTTCACTCAGACTCTTTGTACTATTAACCATCGGATTATGAACGTGGAAGTATAAAACACCTGCAGGTAAAGCACCTTGGTTCGTTTTTAAAAGCTGTTCAGCGTAAGTTACCACTACATCCAAATATGCAAGAATTTGAAGTGAAAGCCCATAATAGACTTCTAGTAAATTTAACGCTTTGTCACTGGATTTATAATCGACAATCCGAAGTAGTATCCCTTTAGAGCTTTCTGCTTTATCTACTCGATCTATTCGTCCCACTAGCTCCATCGTATGTCCATTTGGAAGCGTAAAGGTCATAGAAGGTAATTCTGCATCAGGACCAAAACCTAACTCTAGCCCAACAGGTACAAACCCGCTCGATTTTGCATGTTGACTTAATACAATCGACGCCCGTTCGATTACTTGCTGCAATTTATATGCAAGATATTGATGACGATTAGAACTCAACAAGATTTCGTTTTGTAAGCGCGGCGCTAATTCCTGAACTGCATCAGCAGAGAGAGATTGACAATCTTTCTTCGTTAACTGCTTCCAATCTTTCTCACTAGTTCTCAACTTATCTGAAATATGTTTTAACGCTGCATGAAAGAGCTCACCAATGTCAGGTGCCGCTAGTTGAAACACTTTTCTATCCTTCAACTTTAAGCCATGAGAAGCAAAATGCGAGTAAGGACAAGCCTCAAACTTTTCCATGCGCGATACGCTTGCCTGAATATGTTTGCCATACAAGCGCTCACTTGTTTTCTTCGTTAACCGCTTTGCATCGTTTTGATAAAATAAACTGCTCAAAACCCTTTGACTATACGTCTTCCATTCTGAAGTCATATAAAAGTTATAAACGTCCCACCATGCATCGCTCATTGGATAATGCCGTTTCCAAGCTTGTAGATTGCTTGCTAAATAAGCCATCGTAGACAGTGGATTCGCAATGTAATCAAGCTGCTTTTCCTCTTCTAAACTTGTAGGGTCATTCATTAATAACTTTTCTTCAAGTAATGGAAAGAGCTCTTTCAATCGATTAATAACCAGAGATGGTAGCAAAGATTTCCCTTCATCATTTGCTAGTGGATAGCTGATATATAACTTTTCTTCTGAGCTTACAAGCGCTAAATAAATTAAGAACTGATCATCAAACAGCTGCTGCTTGCCCGTTGGAGCTAACGTCACACCTGATTTAAATAATTCATCGCGGTCTTGATCAGATAAAATACTATCCCCCTGAGGTTTAGCTGGTATCACACCATCGTTCACTCCTACAATAAAGGTCGCTTTAATATTGGAAAAACGAGAGCGCTCGAAGCTTGCAACGAGGACTTGATCAAGAGATGGTGGAACAATAGCAAACTGCATACTGTCTAGTCCTGTCTCAAAAAGCTCAGTAAACAGCTTGATGGATACTTTTTCTTCTCCCATCATTTCTACAAACTGATCAAATAAGTTTAAGACGGCTTTCCATACTTGCTCATGTTCACGTGCTTCTTGTACCTTTCCATTTTCTTCACAGTGATCACGAAGCTTCTCAATTTTTTGTGGGATACTGAGCTCTATTAAAAAGAGGTAAAGAGCTTTTGCTTTTTCTTTCCCCGTCTTTCCTTTCTTTAGTTCCTGCTGCAGTTTCATAAGTGGATTTACAACAAGTTCTTTTAGCTCATTAATCTTTTCTTCGAACTGGACTTCCTCATCTGTTTTTGGTAGATTCATATCCTCTAATGAACGATATTTTCGATACTTCCACCTTTCACCATTTGTCCACTTAGTACCTTGAATCCCATATGCTAAGACATAGTTTTCAAATTGGTCCATTCCTTCCCTTAGCTTATTAACCTCAGCTTCTATCGGAAAAAACATATCTGTCTTAATGGCACGAAAAATACTTTCATAGCGCCAAGAGCCACTTACGACTTCTAAGCTGGAACGAATAAATTCAATAATTGGATGGTGAAACATTGCTCGCTTTTGGTCAATAAAGTATGGAATTTCGTAATCGCGAAATACGGTTTCAATTAATTCATCATACTCATTTTTATTCCGGACAACTAAAGCAATATCTCGGTACCGGTAATCAGAGTCTTTAACTAGCAGCTGAATTTCTCTTGCAATTCCTTCTACTTCTGCACGCCGACTCACAGCAGGATATAAAGAAATGTCATTTGGCTTCTGAAAAAATTCAACAGTTGGACGCTCGTCATAATACTTCTCTAAGTGAGACAATTCTTTGCTGTTTGAATGGCGAAAATTATCCTTTAATAAAACGGGATCTTTTATTTCAATTCCTTGTTCTAACGCTACTTTTGTTAACTCTCTATACGTCTCTCCAGTTAATCTAAAGAGTTGCAAATCAGCTGGTATATAGTCTGCTTGCGTATAATCTCCCGTCAATGTGACCGTTACATCTGAGCAAACTTTCATAAGTTCGACTAAGACATCGAGTTCTTGCTTTGTAAAATGATGAAATCCATCGACGTAAATAACAGCTTTCTTTAAATACGAAGAAAGCTGAATTTTTTCAGCTAATAGTTTCAAATAATCTTCACTATCTACATACTTCATTAATAGCTGTTTTTCTAGCTCTTGATATATAAGTCCTAAATCATGCAGCTTATCCGCTAGCACTTGCTCGTTACTGTCTTTAAGTTCTTTCTGCAGAGTCACTAACGATTCAGGCTCTAATCCATACTGCTTAAACTCTTTTAACATCTTTTCTAGCTTTGTGATAAACCCTTCTTTTTCAGATGCTGCTGCAAATAAGATGAGCTCTTCTTTTTGTTGTTCTATAATTTTTCTAAGCATCATATGCATGCCTGTTTGATCAATATGATAACGACTAATGCCGCCTGCTTCTTGGAGAACTCGCCAAGCCAAACGCGTAAAACTATAGACTTGAGCTCTCATCATTCCGCCCAAGCCTGGCGTTTGAATAAGCTCGTACTCAGACTGGAAAGTCATTTGCTCTGGAACAATATAAATAATTGGGTTACCCAGTGGCTCACGCGCTAATTCTTGGCGAATAGCATTTAAACATGCTGCTGTTTTACCACTTCCAGACCTACCCAGCATAAACTGTAGCATTTTCTTCACCCCTAACGAATTTGAACGCCACAAAAAAAGTGACGTTCAACAAGCTTTCTTTCTATATTCTGATCAGTTATTTACCCTTTTCGTTACCATTTATTTTACTGGACTTACATAAAGAAATCCAATAAAATAAACCGTTTTGGCTCGTTACCAAAACGGTTTATTTTTCCTATTACATCATAATTCCACCATCGACATGTAATACGGTTCCGTTTACATAATTGGATTCATCTGATGCTAAATATAAGTATGCATAGCCAATATCAGAAGGCTGTCCTAACCTTTGAAGCGGTATGGTTGATTTCATTTGGTTAATGACCTTCTCTGGAACAGCAGCTACCATATTCGTTTCAATAAATCCTGGTGCAACAGCGTTTACGTTAATTCCTTTACGCCCAAGTTCTTTTGCCCAAGTCTTAGTCATTCCTACAACCGCGGCTTTTGCTGCTGCGTAATTGGTTTGTCCAACGTTCCCATATACGCCTGAAACAGACGACGTACTAATAATTTTCCCACTGCCTTGAGCTACCATATGAGGCACAACAGCTTGCGTACAGTTAAAAACACCCGTCAAGTTAACGTTAATAACTGCTTGAAAGTCTTCCATTGTTAACTTAGTTAGCATTGCATCTCTGGTAATTCCTGCATTGTTAACTAAAATGTCTATTTTGCTATAGGTTTCTACTACTTCTTCTACCATCCCATCTACGTTATCACGATCTGCAACATTGACTTGAAAGAATGTGACGTCTCCACCTTCATTTCGTAAAACCTGTGCTTTCTCTTCACCTAAAGCTTGGTCATAATCAACGAGTGCCACTTTTGCTCCTTCTTTTGCAAAAATCCGTGCAGCTTCAAAGCCTAATCCATTTGCAGCGCCTGTAATAATTGCCACCTTGTCTTTTAATCTCATCTCCTACCACATAGTATGAACGTTCTTAAGAACAGGCTTGCCTCCATACTATGCATAGCCCCCTTTTACTTGACGACAAGCACGTCGTATTCGTAAATCATGTGCAAAAGCGATGAATTAAACAACCCTTTTACTAACATATGTAGTAGAGAATTGCCCAAAACATTCATAACTTTTCAGAAAACAGGGAAATCAACAGATTAAGGTGAGGTAAAGAACGTGTAGGGATTCTAGAAAGTGTAGCAAAACCTGCTAATTTTATCCTTATTTTAACATATATTCCACTAAAGCGAAATCATGAATTCAGAAAAGAAAATTCCTCTTCATTTATTCTACTGGTTCATACGAACATTTAGGCGCCTCTCAATTTGTTTTCCTACAACCCATAATACAAAAATAACAATTAAAACAACAATAGCTTTTGTCGGCTGTTGTACGAAGGAGATAAAGTCAGCTCCTATAAAGCTCATCATAAAAATCATTACCATTTTTCCTGCTAAAACCGCTAACACAAATTGTGGCATACTGACTCTGGATAAGCCAGCAACAACATTAATAGCAGCTGATGGAGTGAAAGGAAAGCATAGCATTAAAAACAGTGGACCAAAACCATGGCGTTCAACCCAGGCCATAATCTTTCGAATTTGAGCATGCCTACTTATAAAATTCAAGAAGCGTGCTTGTCCATATCGACGAAAGATAAGGAAAACAATAATTGACCCTACGCACGACCCAACCCACGAAATTAGAAAACCTAACCATAAGCCAAATGCAGCAGCATTTGCCATAACAAAAGCAAACAGAGGTAAAATCGGAATAAATGCTTCAAGAATAGGAAGTAATAGTCCCGGTATAATACCAAATGATTGATATTCTTCTAAAAGTTCAAGCACACCTTCAAGCGTTAAGTATTCTTTAATTTTATCAAAGTCCATTACTTAATCTCCTAACTGATGACTACTAACTTAATCAACATTGTACTACTTTCATTACCGAAACAAAAGGTGCTCAAACATTTATATTTGTCTGGTCACTATACAATAAAATAAGTCTAAAAATTTAGAAAATTAGTTGTTTTTTTGTTCCTTACTCTATATACTAAGAAAAAGGCTGCAGAGGTGATGATGGATGAACAATGAAAAATCGTACGCCGAGATGATGAAATCCCTCGCTCGCAAAAGAAAAATTCGCGAAGCTGATAACGTGCTTGATATGTACATTGACATGCTTATTGACGATGCCTTATTTAAACACAAAAAAACCATTTTAGAAACGCAAATTAACTATGCATTAGATGAACGAGATCGTACTGCATTTTATGACTTGTCTCTTCAATATCAATCTCTTTTAAGAACATCTACATGAAAAAAGAGCATCTTAACTAGATGCTCTTTTTTAGTGGGCCTAAGTGGACTCGAACCACCGACCTCACGCTTATCAGGCGTGCGCTCTAACCAGCTGAGCTATAGGCCCGTTATGGAGCGGGTGATGAGAATCGAACTCACGACATCAGCTTGGAAGGCTGAGGTTTTACCATTAAACTACACCCGCATATATAAGTCAAGAATATTTCCTGGTCGGGAAGACAGGATTCGAACCTGCGACCCCTTGGTCCCAAACCAAGTGCTCTACCAAGCTGAGCTACTTCCCGTTCTATGGCGCGCCCGAGAGGAGTCGAACCCCTAACCTTTTGATCCGTAGTCAAACGCTCTATCCAATTGAGCTACGGGCGCTTAATATGAGCCATGAAGGACTCGAACCTTCGACCCTCTGATTAAAAGTCAGATGCTCTACCAACTGAGCTAATGGCTCTTAATGGCTGGGCTAGCTGGATTCGAACCAACGCATGACGGAGTCAAAGTCCGTTGCCTTACCGCTTGGCTATAGCCCAATAAAATGGTGGAGGGGGGCAGATTCGAACTGCCGAACCCGAAGGAGCGGATTTACAGTCCGCCGCGTTTAGCCACTTCGCTACCCCTCCAGCTTAAATAAATGGTGGAGGATGACGGGATCGAACCGCCGACCCCCTGCTTGTAAGGCAGGTGCTCTCCCAGCTGAGCTAATCCTCCAAATTTCTTATATAAAAATAAGTGGTGACCCGTACGGGATTCGAACCCGTGTTACCGCCGTGAAAGGGCGGTGTCTTAACCACTTGACCAACGGGCCAATTTAAATGCCTGGCAACGTCCTACTCTCACAGGGATAAAGTCCCAACTACCATCGGCGCTAGAGAACTTAACTTCCGTGTTCGGCATGGGAACGGGTGTGACCTCTCTGCTATCGCCACCAGACATGAATTGAGATTATTCTCTCAAAACTAGATAACATTTTGCTGAGTACTAAGTTTACTGTCTAGCTACGGCTCCTAATTGTTCGGTCGTTTCACTTCTGTTATTGAAACCAAAAAGCGGTTTCCCTATCAGAAGCTCCAACGCCTTTCACAATTGAACAGTCGCCTTCGCTTTTCTAATTTGGTTAAGTCCTCGATCGATTAGTATCAGTCAGCTACACACGTCACCGTGCTTCCACCTCTGACCTATCAACCTGATCATCTTTCAGGGATCTTACTAGCTTGCGCTATGGGAAATCTCATCTTGAGGGGGGCTTCATGCTTAGATGCTTTCAGCACTTATCCCGTCCACACATAGCTACCCAGCGATGCCTTTGGCAAGACAACTGGTACACCAGCGGTGTGTCCATCCCGGTCCTCTCGTACTAAGGACAGCTCCTCTCAAATTTCCTACGCCCACGACGGATAGGGACCGAACTGTCTCACGACGTTCTGAACCCAGCTCGCGTACCGCTTTAATGGGCGAACAGCCCAACCCTTGGGACCGACTACAGCCCCAGGATGCGATGAGCCGACATCGAGGTGCCAAACCTCCCCGTCGATGTGGACTCTTGGGGGAGATAAGCCTGTTATCCCCGGGGTAGCTTTTATCCGTTGAGCGATGGCCCTTCCATGCGGAACCACCGGATCACTAAGCCCGACTTTCGTCCCTGCTCGACTTGTAGGTCTCGCAGTCAAGCTCCCTTGTGCCTTTACACTCTACGAATGATTTCCAACCATTCTGAGGGAACCTTTGGGCGCCTCCGTTACTCTTTAGGAGGCGACCGCCCCAGTCAAACTGCCCACCTGACACTGTCTCCCAGCCCGATCAGGGCTGCGGGTTAGAATTTCAATACAACCAGGGTAGTATCCCACCGACGCCTCCACCGAAGCTAGCGCTCCGGCTTCTCAGGCTCCTACCTATCCTGTACAAGCTGTACCAAAATTCAATATCAGGCTACAGTAAAGCTCCACGGGGTCTTTCCGTCCTGTCGCGGGTAACCTGCATCTTCACAGGTACTATAATTTCACCGAGTCTCTCGTTGAGACAGTGCCCAGATCGTTACGCCTTTCGTGCGGGTCGGAACTTACCCGACAAGGAATTTCGCTACCTTAGGACCGTTATAGTTACGGCCGCCGTTTACTGGGGCTTCGATTCAGAGCTTCTCCCAAAGGATAACCCCTCCTCTTAACCTTCCAGCACCGGGCAGGCGTCAGCCCCTATACTTCGCCTTGCGGCTTCGCAGAGACCTGTGTTTTTGCTAAACAGTCGCCTGGGCCTATTCACTGCGGCTCTCTCGGGCTATACACCCTACCAGAGCACCCCTTCTCCCGAAGTTACGGGGTCATTTTGCCGAGTTCCTTAACGAGAGTTCTCTCGATCACCTTAGGATTCTCTCCTCGCCTACCTGTGTCGGTTTGCGGTACGGGCACCTCCCGCCTCGCTAGAGGCTTTTCTTGGCAGTGTGGAATCAGGAACTTCGGTACTATATTTCCCTCGTCATCACAGCTCAGCCTTATGATGAGCGGATTTGCCTACTCATCAGCCTAACTGCTTGAACGCGCATATCCAGCAGCGCGCTTACCCTATCCTCCTGCGTCCCCCCATTACTCAAACGGCGGGGAGGTGGTACAGGAATATCAACCTGTTGGCCATCGCCTACGCTTTTCAGCCTCGGCTTAGGTCCCGACTAACCCTGAGCGGACGAGCCTTCCTCAGGAAACCTTAGGCATTCGGTGGACAAGATTCTCACTTGTCTTTCGCTACTCATACCGGCATTCTCACTTCTAAGCGCTCCACCAGTCCTTACGGTCTAGCTTCGCAGCACTTAGAACGCTCTCCTACCACTGACATCAAAGATGTCAATCCACAGCTTCGGTGATACGTTTAGCCCCGGTACATTTTCGGCGCAGAGTCACTCGACCAGTGAGCTATTACGCACTCTTTAAATGGTGGCTGCTTCTAAGCCAACATCCTGGTTGTCTAAGCAACTCCACATCCTTTTCCACTTAACGTATACTTGGGGACCTTAGCTGGTGGTCTGGGCTGTTTCCCTTTTGACTACGGATCTTATCACTCGCAGTCTGACTCCCACGGATAAGTCTTTGGCATTCGGAGTTTGACTGAATTCGGTAACCCGTTGGGGGCCCCTAGTCCAATCAGTGCTCTACCTCCAAGACTCTCACTACGTGAGGCTAGCCCTAAAGCTATTTCGGAGAGAACCAGCTATCTCCAGGTTCGATTGGAATTTCTCCGCTACCCACACCTCATCCCCGCACTTTTCAACGTGCGTGGGTTCGGGCCTCCATTCAGTGTTACCTGAACTTCACCCTGGACATGGGTAGATCACCTGGTTTCGGGTCTACAACCACATACTAAACGCCCTATTCAGACTCGCTTTCGCTACGGCTCCGTCTCTTCAACTTAACCTTGCATGGGATCGTAACTCGCCGGTTCATTCTACAAAAGGCACGCCATCACCCATTAACGGGCTCTGACTACTTGTAGGCACACGGTTTCAGGATCTCTTTCACTCCCCTTCCGGGGTGCTTTTCACCTTTCCCTCACGGTACTGGTTCACTATCGGTCACTAGGGAGTATTTAGCCTTGGGAGATGGTCCTCCCAGCTTCCGACGGAATTTCACGTGTTCCGCCGTACTCAGGATCCACTCAAGAGGGAACGAAGTTTCAACTACAGGGTTGTTACCTTCTTTGACGGGCCTTTCCAGACCTCTTCATTTACCTCGTTCCTTTGTAACTCCGTATAGAGTGTCCTACAACCCCAAGAGGCAAGCCTCTTGGTTTGGGCTAATTCCGTTTCGCTCGCCGCTACTCAGGAAATCGCATTTGCTTTCTCTTCCTCCGGGTACTTAGATGTTTCAGTTCCCCGGGTCTGCCTTCAATATCCTATGTATTCAGATAAAGATACTGCTCCATTACGAACAGTGGGTTTCCCCATTCGGAAATCTCCGGATCAAAGCTTACTTACAGCTCCCCGAAGCATATCGGTGTTAGTCCCGTCCTTCATCGGCTCCTAGTGCCAAGGCATTCACCGTGCGCCCTTTCTAACTTAACCATTAGCGAATAAATGGTGCAACTTGCGTTGCGTTATTTATTGGTTTGATTAAAGAAAAGTTTCACTTTTCCTCAGCTATTACTGTTATCTAGTTTTCAAAGAACAATCGCACTCAAAATTCTTCTTATTAGATAAGAAGAAAGTGATGTACTTTCTATTAATGAGAGATTGAACTCTCAAAACTGAACAAAGCTTCAAAACGTACGTCTTGTAAAAATCCTTAGAAAGGAGGTGATCCAGCCGCACCTTCCGATACGGCTACCTTGTTACGACTTCACCCCAATCATCTGTCCCACCTTAGGCGGCTGGCTCCATAAAGGTTACCCCACCGACTTCGGGTGTTACAAACTCTCGTGGTGTGACGGGCGGTGTGTACAAGGCCCGGGAACGTATTCACCGCGGCATGCTGATCCGCGATTACTAGCGATTCCAGCTTCATGTAGGCGAGTTGCAGCCTACAATCCGAACTGAGAATGGTTTTATGGGATTGGCTTGACCTCGCGGTCTTGCAGCCCTTTGTACCATCCATTGTAGCACGTGTGTAGCCCAGGTCATAAGGGGCATGATGATTTGACGTCATCCCCACCTTCCTCCGGTTTGTCACCGGCAGTCACCTTAGAGTGCCCAACTTAATGCTGGCAACTAAGATCAAGGGTTGCGCTCGTTGCGGGACTTAACCCAACATCTCACGACACGAGCTGACGACAACCATGCACCACCTGTCACTCTGTCCCCCGAAGGGGAACGCTCTATCTCTAGAGTTGTCAGAGGATGTCAAGACCTGGTAAGGTTCTTCGCGTTGCTTCGAATTAAACCACATGCTCCACCGCTTGTGCGGGCCCCCGTCAATTCCTTTGAGTTTCAGTCTTGCGACCGTACTCCCCAGGCGGAGTGCTTAATGCGTTAGCTGCAGCACTAAAGGGCGGAAACCCTCTAACACTTAGCACTCATCGTTTACGGCGTGGACTACCAGGGTATCTAATCCTGTTTGCTCCCCACGCTTTCGCGCCTCAGCGTCAGTTACAGACCAAAAAGCCGCCTTCGCCACTGGTGTTCCTCCACATCTCTACGCATTTCACCGCTACACGTGGAATTCCGCTTTTCTCTTCTGCACTCAAGTTCCCCAGTTTCCAATGACCCTCCACGGTTGAGCCGTGGGCTTTCACATCAGACTTAAGAAACCGCCTGCGCGCGCTTTACGCCCAATAATTCCGGATAACGCTTGCCACCTACGTATTACCGCGGCTGCTGGCACGTAGTTAGCCGTGGCTTTCTGGTTAGGTACCGTCAAGGTACAAGCAGTTACTCTTGTACTTGTTCTTCCCTAACAACAGAGTTTTACGACCCGAAAGCCTTCATCACTCACGCGGCGTTGCTCCGTCAGACTTTCGTCCATTGCGGAAGATTCCCTACTGCTGCCTCCCGTAGGAGTCTGGGCCGTGTCTCAGTCCCAGTGTGGCCGATCACCCTCTCAGGTCGGCTATGCATCGTTGCCTTGGTGAGCCGTTACCTCACCAACTAGCTAATGCACCGCGGGCCCATCTGTAAGTGATAGCCGAAACCATCTTTCAATTTTCTCTTATGCAAGAGAAAATGTTATCCGGTATTAGCTCCGGTTTCCCGGAGTTATCCCAGTCTTACAGGCAGGTTGCCCACGTGTTACTCACCCGTCCGCCGCTAACGTCATAGAAGCAAGCTTCTAATCAGTTCGCTCGACTTGCATGTATTAGGCACGCCGCCAGCGTTCATCCTGAGCCAGGATCAAACTCTCCGAAGAAATGTTTGACTTGCTCATAAAAGTTTAAAAAAATTAACGTTGACGTTTGTCGCTTTGTTCAGTTTTCAAAGTTCAACCGTCGCTCTCAGACGACTTTACTATCTTACCAAGTTATCAACTTGTTGTCAACAACTTTTTTGTTTTTTGTTTCATTCTTAACTTGTTTGTTACCTGTTCGTTAAGAACATTTATTAATATAACAAATGAAATACTACTTGGCAATCCCTAAATAATAAGTTTAAATTTTCAATTATATTAAAGGGGTAATTTTTACTCACAATAAAAAAACACAAGTGGCTTTCACTTGTGTTTTTGGTTTTTCTATTATTTGCTGGTAAACTGCTCTTCTTCCGTTGAACCTTTTAGTGCTGTTGTAGACGATGTACCACCTGATACAACTTGAGCAACCTCATCAAAGTAACCCGTACCTACCTCTCTTTGATGTCTTGTTGCCGTATAGCCATTTATTTCACTACTAAACTCTCTCTCTTGCAGCTCCGAATAAGCCGCCATACCTCTATCTTTATAGCCTCTAGCTAATTCAAACATGCTATGATTAAGCGCATGGAAGCCCGCCAACGTAACAAATTGAAATTTGTAACCCATCTTTGCAATTTCTCTTTGAAACTTTTCAATCGTTTTTGCATCCAGCTTTTTCTTCCAGTTAAATGAAGGTGAACAGTTATACGCTAACATTTTACCAGGGAACTTTTCATGAATTGCGTCCGCAAATTGTTGTGCTTGTGCTAAATTAGGCTCAGATGTCTCACACCAAATTAAATCAGCATACGGTGCATAAGCTAATCCTCTAGCAATCGCTTGATCTAGCCCTGCTTTTGTACGATAAAAACCTTCTGCAGTTCTCTCTCCTCTAATAAATTGCTTATCAACCGGATCAATATCACTTGTGATTAAATCTGCAGCATCTGCATCCGTACGTGCAATTAATATAGTAGGAACTCCCATAACATCTGCCGCTAACCTAGCAGCAATCAAGTTTTTAACCGCCGTTTGGGTAGGAAGCAAGACTTTTCCTCCAAGATGACCACATTTCTTCTCTGAAGATAACTGATCTTCAAAGTGAACCGCAGATGCACCTGATTCAATCATACCTTTCATCAACTCAAATACGTTGAGTTGTCCGCCAAACCCAGCTTCAGCATCTGCAATAATTGGAGCAAAGTAATCAACTTCTCCTTCTCCTTCTAGATGTTGAATCTGGTCGGCACGTTGGAGCGCTTGATTAATTCTTTTTACAACATGGGGAACGCTATTAGCTGGATACAAACTTTGGTCAGGATACATATGGCCGGATAAGTTGGCATCTGCCGCTACTTGCCATCCGCTTAAATAAATAGCCTTTAACCCTGCCTTTACTTGCTGAACGGCTTGATTCCCAGTTAATGCTCCTAACGCATGAATGTAGTCTTCTGTTTGAAGCAAATTCCAAAATTTATTGGCACCCCTTCTAGCCAATGTATGTTCAATATCTATGGAGCCTCTTAAACCAATTACTTTCTCTGCTGAATAAGGTCTTTCGATTCCACTCCAACGCTCATCATTTTTCCAACTATTCTCTAATTGCTTTACTCTTAAATCGTTCACTTTAATATCCCCCTTGCGATTTTCTCTTCTTTTTAGCTTTCCTATTAGCTACTAATTCGCTTGCATGCATTTGTTTAGAAACAATACATCAACTTTATAAGTGTGAGAGTTACAAGAATGAAAGTGGGATCTTATTCAGCGTATAGCGGGATGCATCCGCTTCTTTGTTAAGTAATATGAAATATTCCGCTATTTTTATAACTTTAAATGTTATGAGAACCACAACTCCTCCTTATCACTTTGTTATAAAACAGATAACCTTATACAAAAATTATTATATAACAGTATATTCAAAAGATGAACCCTTGCTTTTACAAATTTTCTATATAAGCAAGAGTTCTACGCCTAAAACCCTTGCTGTTAGTGGTTTTTCAGTAATATTTACTTTCCTTATAACAGTTATTCTTCTTTATTATGCTCTTCCATAAACTCGATTCTCTCTAAGATGGTTGGATGGCTATAACGAAATACTTTCACAAGAAACGGAGGGTTTACCTGAGATAGACCCGAACGACTAAGTTCTTGAAACGTTTTAATCGCAGCTTCCTTGTCTTCTGTTAATTCTAAAGCATACGTATCTGATTGCACTTCATGATGCCGGGACAATAAGTTTGTAGCTGGGCTAACCGCAAACGTAAGAACAGAGAGTAATAGCAAAATTAGCGGTAATGATGATACATCCTGCAACGATTTAACCTTTATATTAGTTCCCCATCTACGCATTATCATGTCCGCCAGCCTCTTTGTCACCCATAACCCAACCAAAGAAAGCACTAGAGCACTGGCAATTCCAACATAGATATGCTTTTTCACGTAATGACCCATTTCATGAGCCATGATAAATAAAATTTCATTATCACTTAGTTTATTTAAAGTAGTATCCCAAAGTACAATTCTTGAGTTTGCACCTATCCCTGTTACATACGCGTTCATTGAATTTGTCTTTTCGGACATATTCACTTCATATACATGATCCGTAGGAATGGACGCTTCATCTGCTAAGCGGAGAATTTTTTCTTCTAGCTGCTTATCTTTTAACGGATAAAAATCGTTATACAAAGGATCGATGACAACCGGCTGAATAAATGTGATAAATAAAGTAAAAGGAATTGATAATAACCATGCATAAAACCACCACCTGTTTGGGGACTTGGTGATTAAAGTATATAGAACAAACACGATTACCCACATCATAACAAGGCTTACCCAAAAGTCAGTGGTCACATCCTTCATCCAGCTTGTAAAAGGCTGCGTTGTAATATTATACGCCATCGATAATTTGTAACTAATCCAATCAAGCGGGAACGTAAATACTTGTAAAAGCAACGATAGCCAGAATACATAAATAGCAGTTTGCAAAGGCTTCATTTTTGTAATGTCTTTTGCCCACTTACTAAATTTACGCGAGAATCCTAGTACTAGAACTAAAACAAAGCTTAACCATTCATACGGCACAGAGAGAAAGAATAAAAAATCTTTTATTTGTGAGTATTCTTGCGCTAATACAAGCTCTCTTTCATTCATAAAAGTAGCCGGATCCGCACTTGTCCCTTTTAACGCATCAGGAATAGAAGTGTCGCTCCATTGAAATAAGTAAAGCCATATTAATACAGCGTATATAACAAATAGAATAAACGAACCAAGTACTATCTTCTTCATATAAACCCCTCCTTTTAAAACTTTCCAAAAGTGTACAAACAGTTATCAACTATTATTATTGTAGGTTTCATCCTGAGATTTAGAACAAGATTATTGAATTCTCTATTTTATATGGGAAGGTTCCCTTTTATCCCTTCTTATAAAAAAAGAACTGCCGCTATCGACAGTTCTTTTTCACTCTATTTATCTTCCTTTAAAAATTGGCTTTCGTTTCTCAGCAAAGGCTGTTAGAGCTTCAATACGATCTTCTGTTGGAATCGTTAACTCATAAGCTTTCCTTTCAATTTGCAAGCCTGTCTGCAAATCTACTTTCATTCCTTCTTTAATAGCAAATTTCGCTTGCTGCAAAGCAATTGGTGCATTTGCTAATATACGGCTAATAAAACAGTCAACAACATCGTTTAATTCGTGGAGCGGGCTAACCTTTGTCACTAAGCCAATCTTTTCTGCTTCGTGTGCTAGTAACCGCTCTGCTGTTAGAATTAGCTCAAGTGCTTTGGTTTCCCCAACAATGCGAGGTAAGCGTTGAGTTCCACCAGCACCAGGGATAATTCCCAAGCTTGTTTCAGTTAACCCAAGACCTACATCTTCCCCAGCAAATCGAAAATCACAGGCTAAAGCTAGTTCCATACCTCCACCAAAGGCATAACCGTTAATGATTGCAAGCGTAGGTTGTGGAAGTTGCTCAATTTTAGAAAACACTTCACCAATTTTAAAGATATTTCGCTTTACTTCTTGATCAGTAAGCGTTTTTCTTTCTTTCAAATCCGCTCCCACACTAAATGCTCTTTCACCTGCACCGATAAATTTCACAACTCGCACATCTGGATCAATACGAGCTTTTTCTATCACTTGCTCTAGTTCACATAGCATGTCGTAGTTAAATGCGTTCATCGCTTCCGGTCGATTTAAAATGATTGTGGCCACTTGTTTATCCTTATCATATACAATAGATTCCATAGTACCGCCTCCTATTGAAATCGCTTCCAATTATACGTTTTACTTTCCTAACAACTCTTTCCGTAAAGCCTTTCGCAAAATCTTCCCTGTAGCATTTTTAGGCAACTCATCTAAAAATGTAATACTGCTTGGAATTTTATATTTTGCTAAATGAATTTGACAGTAATCAAGTAAATCTTGTTCACCAATATTAACGCCTTTAGTTACAACGTAACATTTAATCTGTTCACCAAATACAGGATCGGGAATGCCAAGTACTGCCACTTCTACAATGTCAGGATGTGAATACAACACTTCTTCCACTTCTCTTGGATACACGTTGTAACCACCTACAATAATCATATCTTTTTTACGATCTACAATATAGAAATAACCTTCATGATCCATACGAGCCAAGTCACCCGTATACAACCATCCATTTCGAAGTGCGTGAGCCGTATCTTCAGGAAGCTTATAGTATCCTTTCATGACGTTTGCACCTTTTACAATTAATTCTCCCACTTCTCCTATAGGAACTTCTCTTCCCATTTCATCGACTACTTTGTTTTCGACATTCATAATTGAAGTTCCAATCGAACCAGGTTTGCGTTCTTTATCAATTGGGTTAAAGCACGTAACGGGAGACGCTTCTGATAAACCATACCCTTCAGCAACAACAACCCCAAATTGTCTCTCAAATTCTTTTAATAAAGCAACTGGCATCGACGCGCCTCCTGATATGCATAAACGCAGCGTCTTTACTTTTTCTTTTGCACCTTTGTTTGATTGCAAAAGAAAATTATACATCGTTGGTACACCAGCAAAAATTGTTGCTCGTTTCTCTTCTACAAGTTGAAAGAAAGTAGTTGGACTAAATTTAGGCATTACTAAAACTGTGCCACCATTCATCAGTGGGGCATTCAGTGCAACAGTTAAGCAAAAAACATGAAACATTGGCAGTGCTGCCACTACTCGATCTTCTCCGTTAATACTTAAATAATCAGCGACATCTTTAGCATTTTGATATACGTTTTGCTGAGTAAGCATAGCGCCTTTTGGTTTACCTGTCGTTCCAGAAGTATATAAAATTAAAGCTGTGTCATCTTCATCAAGTGTTGGGAAAATATATGTAACGTCTTGGTGTTGTACAAGAGATGAAAACGAATGAATGCCGTTTGAAGATAGAAGGTTGTGCTCTTGTTGAAGGTTACTTTCACAAACAATAAGATGCTGAAGCGACGAGATTTCTTCTTTTACTTCTTCTAATGAAGGGACTAAGAAATCAAGCGTAATGGCCACCTTTGCATCGCTGTTCTTTAAAATATAAGTAATTTCCCCTTTCGTGTAGGTTGGATTAATTGGGATAACTGTAGCACCAATTCTTAAAGCACCATATAATCCAATAATAAAATGCGGTGAGTTTCCAAGTAGTAATGCAATATGGTCGCCTTTTTGAACTCCTAACCTTTTTAAACCGTTTGCAAATAAAGTGATAGAGGTATCAAGATCGGCATAAGTGACTTCTTTATCTAAAAACACGTATGCAACCTTTTCAGGATACTGCTTCGCAGTGGTATGAAGCTGTAATGACAAATTCAATTCTTCTCCTCCTCTCGCCATAATGAATGAACAACCATTCATTATTTAGGCGTAATATTGGAAACATTCTTACTATATTATACTTTTTTTTATCTATCGTTGACAAGACTCTTATAAAGATAAGACTGCCTTTAAATTTCCCCCATTACAAACGATTACTGCAGCTATTCTAGTTCTCTTACTTTTCATAACTTCTTTACTTTGTCAGAACACCCTCGCTTCATTTCATCCTGCTTCCTAAATTGTTTTCACAATTAAAATAACCTGAATGCTTAAAAGTAAAAACCTTTTAAGCATTCAGGTTTATCATTGACTGAATTACTTATGCCCCAGCCTGCTTTATGCTCTTAATAAATTAGATCAATAAACTCTTCTTTTTCAACATTTCCAAAGTAGTGCTTCACATCAATATTGTCTAATGCTGCTGAAATGCTAGCTCTTTCATAACGGATATTTGTTAACTTTTCTTCAACTTCGCTAACATCCCCTACTCCAAAGAAGTCTCCGTAAATTTTACATTGTGTAATGGTACCTTTACTTACTTCTAAGCGCACATCAATTTGTCCAACTGGGAAGCGGTGAGCATGCTGTACGTTAAATTTTGGTGATTTCCCATAATTCCATTCCCACGTTTGATAACGTTCGTTTGAAATCTCGTTGATTTTCTCCCAGTCTTTTTCAGTAAGCTTATATTCTTTAATATTTTCTTCTCCATTAAAAATATAGCGTAAAATAAGCTGTTTAAATTCGTTTACTGTAATTTTGTCCGTTAGAAATTCACTGATATTCGCTACGCGACTTCGAATTGACTTAATACCTTTTGACTCAATTTTATCTTTTTTTACTTTTAAAGCAGATACTACATTTTCAATTTCAGAATCAAATAAAAGCGTTCCATGACTAAACATACGACCTTTTGTTGAAAACTGTGCATTCCCGGAAATTTTACGTCCTTCGGCTAAAATGTCATTACGTCCACTTAGCTCTGCGTTTACTCCCAGTTTTGCTAATGCTTCAATAACAGGCTCCGTGAATTTCTTGAAATTATGAAAACTTTCCCCATCGTCTTTAGTAATAAAGCTAAAGTTAAGGTTACCCAAATCATGATACACGGCACCTCCACCCGATAAACGGCGAACAACATGAATTCCTTGGTCTTCTACATACTTCGTATTGATTTCTTCAATGGTATTTTGATTTTTACCAATAATGATAGATGGTTCATTCACATAAAATAATAAATATGTTTCGTTAATATCTAAATGCTTCAGCGCATATTCTTCGATTGCTAGGTTAATCCTTGGGTCATGTATATCTCCGTTGTTAATATATAACATCTTTCTTTTATCCTCCTACTTATTCCATTGTAATCCTGAACTTGCTAGAAAAACGTTCCCTGTAAACTGATTTTGTGCTTCTGTCACTAATTGTTCTACATTTCCGTAGTGTGGCAAATGCGTTAACATTAGTTCTTTCACGCTAGCACCTTGTGCTAACTTCCCTGCTTCGGTACTGGTCATATGCCCTGCACCGCTTCCATTCTGGTGAGCATAGAAATTGCATTCACAGATTACTAAATCAGCTTGCTGTGAAAAAGGCACGAATTCATCAATGAAGCTAGAATCTGCCGTATACACGACAGTTTTATCTCCAGCAGAAATTCGCATTGCAAAGCATGTTACAGGATGCTTTGTTTGTAGAAATGTAATGGTAAATGGTCCAACTTCTAACGATTGATTAGGGTTATAAGAAATCCCTTTGGTAATGCCAGAATGCGTCAGCTTCTCAAACGCTGCTTGATCATATGTATGTCCATAAATAGGTAATTCTTTCACATCATTACCTAAGTGAGATTGAATTAATCGAGCATATTGAAGTACCCCAATATCCGCAACATGATCATGATGATAGTGAGATAAAATAACTGCGTCAAGATCTTGTGGAGCTACATAATTTTGCAACTGTGCAAGTGCTCCACTTCCACAATCCACCAACAACTTATAGCCATCATGTTCAAATAAATAGCTCGAGGTTGCTTCTGACACAGCAGGGTATCCGCCCCAAAAACCAACAACTGTTACTTTCATTCAAGTTGCCCTCCCTTTCTGAATGCCTTTAGCCCTAGTATACCCCAGACCTATTTAAAATCTAAACAAAAAAGAACGGAACAAGAATTAACAGATAACTAACTGTTATATAACAAATTACGTTTTTTTATAAAAATGGGCTGTTTTTGTTCTAAAACACAGTTGCTAAAATACATCTGTTATAATACAATGTTAATAACAAATTAAACGGAGGCGATGGAGATGTTAGAAAAAATGTCTGATTTTTTCAAAAAATTACCGACTAAAAAGTGCTTAGAATGCGGCCAGGAGATCGAAGAGCAGCATGAATGCTATGGAAATAAATGCGATAACTGTGTAGATGTTATGAAATAGTAAGCGGTCACATCAAAAAGGCTCTGTTTTATAACAGAGCCTTTTTGATGTGATTAACTTCATCACTTACGCTACTCTTTTCAATTATCGAACAAATAAAACTGTTCTCTTCCGAGTTTTAACACTTTAGTAGAGTCGTGCATACTCGGTTTGCTTACAGCGACAGAAAATCATTCATTTAATCACATGAATTCTTCAATTTTTGATACAAAAAAATTTTTTTATCTAACTCCTGGCTAACTTTTAAAATCGTGCCATAAGAGTACTCATTCGTTTCCTTTGCCAAGCGATAGATGATATCTTGTAAAGCTCGAATCTCCTTTTCTAACTGAGATTGTTTCATCCAGTTACTTCATCCCCTAGGTTTAATTTCAACTACTTCATAATACCATTAACACCCGTATAAATTCATAGTTTTTTTGTAATAAATGTCATAAATTTAGACCAATCAAAAAAAAGAGAGAGGTTTTTATTCTCTCTCCATTTAGTATATTCTATGAATTGTTATCTTATAGGCCTGGTTGATATGCGGTTTTGGGAATGTCATCATACTGATTTGAATTTAGCTTATAAACAGATTCGTCTGTTACACCATGTAAAATTCCATATAAGCCTGTTTCAACCGCTTTTACAAGTTGACCTTTTTTCTTTTGTCCAAATGTGTGAGTTTGACCTCGCACTTCAAATAAGACCGTTCCGCTTCCGTTTAATGCGAATGTACCAAGAGCTGTTCCAGGTAAGTCGATATTCTGATCATACAGCGTAATATTAGTAAAAGGTGAATTGCCAACCGCCTGCAGTGCATTATAAGCTGCTAAATTAAGCTGTTTAGAAAATTCAAGGTTGTAGTTTGATTGATATTCTTCATAACGCCTTTTATTAATATCAACAAATTTTCCTGAAAGTGACATTGTCACTAAATCGTCTGTTCCCTCTACATAATAAGTACCTTGATGATGCATATCAACAAAGACATCGACATTTCCGTGCTTTTCTTTTAAACCTTTATACACATCCCTTACAGTCTGAGCTTCTGGCGTGATGAACCATCCTGGATTTCCTGAGTTACCAGGAAAATCTTTGCTTGCTGGAACATAGTCTAAGTCGGGATTAAAATCTCTGTTTACATCAAAGCCTGGCTGATTTGTATAATTAAAATATTGATTGGTATACGTGTAGTAGTTCCATGAAGGTTTTGCATCTTTCAGTTGAGGAAAGGCCTGAGTAACTTCTTGCCAAGACAAATCGTTGCCACGGCGGTTAAGCTCAGACGCATCCGGATTCATCATTGGAAGGACAACTAACGTCATCTCCTCACGCATCTTTTTTGCTTCGGGTGAATTTGTACTAAGGTTTTGCAGAATGTTTAACAAAGCTTCCGTACCTGTTTTTTCATTACCGTGAATTTCTGTTTGAATAAGTACGATCTTTTTTCCAGTACCAACCGTTGCTTTATAAATCTCGAGACCACGATTAGAATGCCCTGCTACTTCTACTTTTACAGTGCCTTTAGACGAATGTTCAATCTGTTGAAGGCGCTTTCCCAACTCTGCATGATTAATAAATCCTGATACAGAATAGGATTGCTGTGTTGAGTTATTCGTTACATTATTTGCTCCCACATATGTAGGCCCCATAAGGCTTGCTCCCATAACAATTACACCAACTGCTGATAAAAGATGCTTTTTCATTTCTTCTCCATTCCCCTTCCACTTCTCTATTCTCTACATACTAAAGTTTCTTTACGAATTTTCCGTTTCCTTTTTTTAATAGAAAAATAGGAAATTTGACTTTTAAAATCCCAACCTTTTAACTAAAAGTCTGACTTATATTTTTATTAATGCCTTGTAAAAAATGAATATTTTCAATATATAAACTTCTTAATATCTATTAATTTAATGTTGTCATACAATAGTCATATTGATAGAATGAAAACACATTTTTATACGCTTCCTTTGTATAATCGCGATAATATGGATCGCAAGTTTCTACCTAACAACCGTAAATTGTTAGACTATAAGGGAAAGCGGTACGTATGAGGTAAGACTTACTGCTGCTTTCTCCTATAGCTTGGAGGAAGCAGTTTTTTTATAGGAGGATTCCATCATGTCTTATCTCATCGGTCTACTATCACTTGTAGCAATTTTATTTGTCAGCTGGCTTTTAAGTACAAATCGCAAAATTTTCCCTTGGCGTACGGTTCTCGTAGGTCTTTCACTTGAAATTTTGTTTGTACTCTTTGTGCTTAAAGTACCTCTAGGCCAAACTTTTCTTGAAAAAATGGCATTAGGTGTTCAAAAAGTTATTAATTATAGCAATGAAGGTGTTCAGTTTGTATTTGGTGGCTTTTTTGAAAACACCAATATTACTTCTGTGTTTGCCATTAACGTACTAACAGTTATTATCTTCATTTCAGCTTTAGTGTCTGCACTTTATTATTTACGAATCATTCCTTTTTTTGTCCGAATCGTTGGAACTATTCTAGGAAAAGCCCTTGGTACTACGCAAGTTGAAACATTTAATGCAGTTGGAAACTCATTTTTAGGGCTTGCTGAAGCTCCTTTACTTGTAAAGCCTTACCTTGACAAGCTTACAAGATCTGAGCTTTTTGCGGTTATGGTAGGAGGAACCGCTTCTGCTAGTGGAGCAATTCTTGTTGGATATTCTTTAATGGGAATTGATATGAAGTATTTGCTAATTGCGGTTTTTAGCGTTCCTCTTGTTTCAATTATTATTGCAAAAATTATGTTACCAGAAACCGAAGAGTCTCAAACAAAAGAAAACGTAGCAATGGAAAAAAGTAATCATGCAAATGTATTTGAAGCGATGGCAGATGGAACAGCAAGCGGCGTTATGCTAGCTTTAAACATCGGGGGCCTTTTAATTGCTTTCATTAGTATTCTTGCATTGGTTGACGGAGCACTAGGCCTTGTCAACATAGATTTAGCAACTATTTTTAGTTATGTATTTTATCCGTTTGCTATTATCATTGGTATTCCTGTCTCAGATGCTTTACAAGCTGCTTCTATTATTGGAACAAAGCTTGCAGCCAACGAATTTATTGCGTATTTAAGCTTAACTGAAGTCATGGATCAGCTATCGCCAAAAACTGTAGCAGTTCTTTCGATTGCTTTATGTAACTTTGCAAACTTTTCATCAATTGGACAGCTAATTATTGGATTAGGCTCTTTAGCCCCTTCTAGACGAAAAGATGTTTCAAAACTTAGCCTGCGCGCAATTATTGGTGGAACATTAGCTAGCTTCATTACAGCTATTCTTGTCGGTGTTTTTATGTAAATAGAAGTCTGACGACAGACGTCTAAGAAAAGACCCCCTTTTATCACAAAGGGGGTCTTTTCTCAGACCGATAGTTGACGATATTCATTCGGTGTTAATCCTTCTAGTTTCTTAAACACTTTGCGAAAATATTTATCATCTTGATAACCAATCATGTTTGCTACTTCATAAATTTTCAGCTGCTCATTTTTTAAGAGGGACTTGGCTTTTGTCATTCGAACTTTCACAATGTAGTCAGAGATGTTTTCCTGAAATTCTTGTTTAAACTTCCTTGAAATATACTCTCTACTTAAATAAAAGCGTTCTGCAATCTCTTGAAGCTTCACGTCTCGATCATAATTCATTTGTAAAAACTGCTCAATTTCATAAATTGTATCACGATTGCTTTTTTGCTTATCTCGCTTCACAATATTTAAAAAACGCACAATCTCTCTTTGTTTTCGGTTCATGTATTTCTCAAAATCAAACTTGCCTTTCGCATCAAAAAATGAAGCTAGCGCCTGCTCATAGTGACTTTGCGCATTATATAAAATTTCGTATTTCTTTAACCAGTGTTCACTAAGGAGCTGATACTCTTTTTCAATATGAAGCAACTCCTTTAAGGATAAGTAATTGGCCTGCTTCACAGCGTTCTTCACTTCATCAAAAATTGCTGTGAAAGCATCTATCTTGCCTACTTGCATTCCTTCTACGATTTTTGTATTGTAGTCCATCAAGTTTAATAATAGGCTACTTCCCTTTAAACGATCTGCTTCTTCATAAAACTCAACACAACTGTCAACTAGCACATTGCTCGCTAATAAAGCTGCCTTTGCTGTTTGATAGGATTCTAGCAATACTGAAACAGATTCAACGTGACGTCCCTTGGCAAGTGGACAACATACGTTGAAAGCTAAGAAAATCTGCTTGTGTAGCCTGTTCAAAAGCTGCTTAATTTCAGAAAAATGGTCCCAGAAGATTATTACGATTTCACCCTTTTGTGATAAATAACGAAAAGCCACTCCATTCTCTTTTTCAACTAAGAGCTCATTAGCCACGTTTAAAATTGAAAAATAGGCTAAGTCACGATCTCCACCAAATGCTTGGATTGTCGCTTCATCAACCCGAATAATAGCTACTTCATACTCACTGTTTGAATGAAAGCCAAGCTCTTCATATACCGTGTCTTGTAGCACGTAGTTATTGATAATTTGGGTCAGTTTGCGATCACGATACATAGGCTTCATCTCATTAATTAACTGATAGCTATTATTGTGCTGTTTTCGTTCATGCTCTTCTTTATTCCATTCGTTTACGGCTCTTTTTAGCGTATCGTTTAAGATTGAAGGATCAACTGGCTTTAAAATGTAATCTGTCGATCCAAAATGAATTGCTTTTCTCATGTAGTGGTAATCATCATAACCAGTTACGACAATGGTTTTGGTTTTAGGAGCATGGTGCTTCATCCATTCCAATAGAGCAATCCCTCCCATATTGGGCATCTTCATATCTGTGAAAACGATTTGTGGCTTTTCTTTCTCGATAAGCGCAATCGCTTGCTCACCGTTTTCAGCTTCAATAATACTTTCAATGTGATGTGCGTCCCAGTCGCCTAAGAGCTTAATTCCTTCACGAACGTGTTCTTCATCATCAACAATCAGAACTTTCATTATTATCATCTCCTTTATTTAAATCTCGTGGTAAGGTCATTTTCACTGTAAAATGTTCGTTTTCTTTACTTTCAATCTCCATCCTTGCTACGTTTTCATAGTAGATCAATAAGCGATCTGAAATGTTTTGCAAGCCTATATGCTCTCCTATATGCTGATTAGATAGCGCTAAACTTTCACGTAAGGATGCTAATGCTTTCTCATTCATCCCTTTTCCATTGTCTCTTACGCAAATTTGTATAAAGTGTTCGTTTATTAAAGAAGCTGAGATTGTTAGCTTTCCATCTCCTACCCTTGTTTCAAATCCGTGCTTAAAAGAATTTTCTACAAGCGGCTGTAAGATCATCTTTGGAACCAATGTGTGTTTTAACTCTTCGTCAATTTGAAATTCATACGAAAACTTAGAGCCAAAGCGCTGTTTTTGTAGTGCCAAGAATGCTTCAGCATGCTTCACTTCCTCAGTGAGTGTCACAATATCTTCCTTCATATTCATACTGTATCTCATCATATTCGAAAGGAGGGTTAGTAGCTTATAGACTTCGACAGCCTTATGCTTTAAAGCAAGCGTGCCAATCGATTGAAATGCATTGTATAAAAAGTGAGGATTCACTTGGGACTGCAGCACTTTAAGTTGCGTTGATTTATTTTCAATCTCCAAGCGATATTTTCGCTTAATTAAGTCATTAATTGTTTCGACCATAGATTTAAAATGCTGACCTAGCATACCAAACTCATCGTTACCTAGTGTTTTAAAACGGACAACAAAGGAACCTTTTTCAACTTCTTTCATATTTTGAATTAAAATTCGAATGGGCTCTGTAAATCGAACTGATACAATCAATGTAGCAATAATAATCATCAATAAAAACGGTACTCCGATTAAGACACTGATCAGAGCGGTTCTTCTTGCATCTTCATATAAAACACTATAGGGAATTCGCTTTACGATATGCCATTCATCAAATGGAGCTGCTAGTTTGTCATAAACGAGTACTCCCGAAAACTTTGAATCTTCCCATTCTACGCTATGAGACTCTTTGTTTTTCAGTTGTTGAATCCACTTATACTTTTGCGTTGTCCCAATTGCTTGTTGATCTGATGAATACATAATCATTCCCTCATCGTTAATTAAATAAAAATCTTCTTCTTCTTTATTGTACAAGCTGTCTGAAGTAGATTTAACTTTAGATAAATCAATGTCTATTGACAGAAAGCCTAACAAGTTGTTAGAAGGAACTTCATTAATCATGTGGTGAAAGCTAATGACTTGCTTTGGATCAGAATCTAAAATGGTTGATAAGTTATTGTAGCTGTATACTGTATGAGTAGGTTCAATTAATAGAAACCGCTGTTTTTCTTTTAACCTAGCATAATAAGAATGTGAATAAATATCTTCATATTTTTTTCGACTGCTAATTTTAGAATTGTATACCGTATAAGAATCTTGTCCGTTTTCAATATATAAATGAAGCTGCCTAATTTCTGGTCGCGTATTAAATAAATAAGATAATGTTCTTCGGACTTCTAACTGACTTGCTCCTAAATCATTATTTACACCTTCTTGTAACACTTTAATAAATGGATAATAGCCGTATAAACGCGGTGTAATATCGGAAATTTCCTGCAAGTATGTGCTCAGGTCTTCACTGCCGCTTTTGACTACCTGATAGTTAGTTGAAATAAAGCGGTTTTTAACAGTTTCTTTTGTATATTGATAAGTGAACGCATTGGAGATAATAAACGGTACAACAGTCGCAATGAGTAGAAACAAAATAAGCTTCTTGCGAATGCTCCACCCCTTCATCACAGCCCTCCTTCTTCTTACTATTCTATAAATTATATTGCATTGCTATCATTATACAATAAAAGCGCTTTCAATCTACTTTTTTTTTACAGTTTCATCACAAAAAGCCTTCTATATGTCTACTCTAATCATACAGAAGGCTTCCGTTTTACGTTTATTTTTTCATTTTCGCCCAGATTTCATCTAACTTTTTCAAGAACTCATCTTCTGAAATTTGATCTCCTGCATAAGATTGCATTGCTGCTCCAATTTCTTGTACAGCACCATCTGGATACTTAAACCAGTTCCACGATAACGTTTTACCTTCGTCAGAGTATTTTAAGATATCGTCTGATAAAGAGTCAATTCCTTTTCCATCAATGCTCTTAAATGCCGGAATAAATTTAAATTCTTCTACTAAGAATTTTTGTCCTGTTTCAGACGTTACCAGCCAGTTTAAGAATTTTTTTGCTTCTTCTTTATCAGCTTCTGGAGCATTTTTATTAACTACCCAGTTATTTGGTACACCAACTGCTAGCTTATCATTTTTCTCTTTGTCATCACTAATTGGCATTGGGATAAAGCCCATTTTCATATCTGGATTAATTTTTGTAATCATATTTACAGTCCAGTTTCCTTGCTGCATCATTGCTGTTTCTCCAGCAGCAAATTGCGTTACTTGCGTATTATAATCCGTTGTTAACGGATTTTTATTTCCATATTTTAGCGTTAAGTCAAATAAATCCATAAATTGCTTAAACGTTTCGTTACCTTCAAACTTTGCAGTACCGTCATTTAATCCTTTAATGAAAGCATCAGGATCATCCTGCTGAGCTACTGGAATGTTAAACAAGTGATTTCCTAATACCCACCACTCACCATATCCATTTGAAAATGGGGTAATTCCTTTTGCTTTTAACTGCTTAGACGCTGCTTCTAACTCTGATAATGTAGTTGGTAACTCTTTTATACCAGCTTTTTCAAATAAATCTTTATTGTAAATAAAACCGTATCCCTCAAGGTTTAAAGGCTGACCATAAATCTTTCCATCCACTGTCATCGGCTCTTTCGCAACGTCATACAAATCATCAACCCAAGGTTGATCAGAAAGATCTTCTAGCTTTTCTAACCATGTTTGTGCTTCCTGGAAGCCACCGTTATTAAACAAGTCTGGCTCGTTACCAGAAGCAAACTGTGCTTTTAAAGCAGCACCATAATCTGCGCCTCCGCCAACTGTTTGAATATTAAAAGTAACGTTTGGGTTTTCTTTTGTATATGCATCCGTTACTTCTTTTAACTGTTCAGCAATCTCCACTTTAAACTGGAACATATCAATTACGACTTCGTCTCCTGAACTTCCGCTTGACTTTGCTGTTGACTCTGAACCAGAATTTGAACATGCAGTTGCAAATAACAATGATGAAGCTAGTACCCCGGATAACAATGTAAGCCTTTTCATTTTCATTTTATATACCCCCTTGATTGTCAGGACCTTAATTCCATTGTACTGATTATAGGTAATTTGAATAGGAGACAATATTGAACAAAAGAGTGGAAAATATTGATGACCTGTTCAAGTCTCAAGAATTGTTGGCCATATTCTCTAACTCTTCTATCAATGGAAAACAAATAATTTGAAGAAAAATCAAAACTCGTTGATTATGTCCTGCCCTCTTTCATACCCCAACTACACTAGAAATAATTGATTTCCTCTCATTCCAAAAACAGTGATTGAAATGAAAGAGGGTGAGACTCCTGCAGGATTAGCGAGCAGGCGAGACCCCGCAGTTTACGAGGAGGCTTGGCGCTCGCCCTGCGGAAAGCGAGCAACCTCGAATGAAAATCACTACTTGTTGTGTGCGCTCTTCACTCTCCCACTCTATTTTAAACGACTAATAACCCAAACCTTTTTTCCCACATTATGATAATGCGAAAAATTGGATGCGATTAATTTCTTATAACTATTCCACCTAATAACAAATTTAGACATAATTATGTTAAGATGTAAGATAGTAGATTTATAGCTCTATTTTCAATAAGTGAAGGTGTTTATATGAAACAAAAGAAAAGAAAAAGAAATCATGTCTCTTTACGCGTCAATATATTATTCTTTATTGTATTTATCCTATTTTCTGTTCTCATTTTGCGCCTTGGAATTGTCCAAATCGTTCATGGTGAAAGTTATAAACGTGAAGTCGAAAAAACCGAAGACGTCACCGTTAATACGCCCGTACCGAGAGGGAAAATGCTTGACCGATACGATCGTGTTATCGTGGACAATAAACCTTTAAACGCGGTTACTTATACCCGCTTAAAAGGCGTAAAACAAGAAGAAAAGCTCAAGATTGCGAAATCATTAGCTAAAATAATTGATCTTCCTGTCACAACAAACGCGTTTGGCGACGAGAATCAAAAAAGCGATGATAAAAATATCGTTAAGCTCACTGAACGTGACTTGAAAGATTATTGGATTGCAACAAATCCAGAAGAAGCAAAGAAAAAGATTACCGATAGCGACTTGAAGAAAGTAGAAGATGGAAAACTTAAAGAAGAAGACCTTTACCCTCTACAGCTAAAGCGCATCACTAAGAAAGAACTTAATACCTTAAAAGATGATTTAGAAGTCATTGCTATTAAAAGTAAAATGGAAGCTGGCTATGAGCTAACACCTCAAATTATAAAAAGTGGATTAAACGACCAAGAAATGGCCGTTATTAGCGAACGGCTCTCTGCTCTACCTGGCGTCGATGTGACAACCTATTGGGACCGTATGTATACATATGATAGTCTCTTAAGTACGCTACTCGGTAACATCACGTCTGCTGATGAAGGACTTCCGCGCGAGAATTTACAGTACTATTTATCACACGGCTACAGCCGAAATGACCGCGTTGGAAAAAGCTATTTAGAAAAGCAGTATGAAAACGTATTGCGCGGACAAAAAGCTCGCATTCAGCACGTTACGGACCGATCTGGAAACATTCTAGAAGAGAAAGTTGTCTCGGAAGGTCAACGTGGGAGCGATTTAGTCTTAACCATTGATATGGAGCTTCAAAAACAAGTCGAAGAAATTTTAACTAAGGGATTGCTAAATGCAAAAGCAGCCAAACCTGGAACTAGCAAATTAGATCGTGCATTTATTATTATGATGGATCCACATACTGGTGAAATTTTAGCTATGGGCGGGAAGCAGCTTGTTTACAATGACAAAAGTAGCAAATTAGAAGTAAAAGACTTTGCGCTCGGTAATATTACTACCTCTTATGAAATGGGATCAACTGTTAAAGGTGCAACCATTTTAGCCGGATTGGATTCTGGAGCCATTAACTTAGGCACTGTATTTTATGACGCTCCGATGTACTTTAAAGGCGGTGGCAAGAAGCAGTCTTCTCACCCAATTGGATCTGCTGGTATCGGTCGAGCTTTAGAACAGTCTTCTAACGTATACATGTATAAAACCGTTTTAAGCATGGCTGGAGAAAATTATGTACCGCATGGTGGTCTTAATATTCCTCGAAAAACGTGGGATCAGCTTCGTTCATACTACAGCCAGTTTGGCTTAGGCGTTTCAACAGGTATTGAGCTAGACAACGAAACTACAGGGATGATTGGAAGTGACTATTCTTTACCTGGTAAAGCGCTCGATTTGGCAATCGGCCAGTATGACACGTATACGCCTCTACAGCTCGTTCAGTATACAGCTACTATCGCCAACAACGGCTACCGGTTAAAGCCTCAGCTTGTGAAGGAAATTCGTGAGCCTGAACTTGATACGGAGCTTAAAGGCAGTGTACAAAAATCCGTTGAGCCGGAAGTATTAAACCGAATTACGATGAGCCAAGAAGAAATCAATGCTGTGAAAGCTGGATTCCGCCGCGTAATGACAAACGGAACTGCAAAAAATGAGTTTAGTTCAGAGCCCTATAAGCCTGCCGGCAAAACAGGAACAGCTGAGACTTACAACCAAGGGGTAGCCGTTCGTAACTCTAACTTAATTGCCTACGCACCTTACGATAATCCAGAGGTTGCAATGGCGGTTGTTGTACCATCTTCTTACGTAAAAGGCCCTGGACATGCGTTAAATAGACAGTTAGGTCAAGCGGCTCTACGCGCTTACTTTGACTTAAAGAAAAAAGGCGAACAAGAGCTAGGTGAGAAAGAAAAGCAGCAAGAAGAACATAACCAAACAAACGATTAACGAAAAAGCCGGACTTTAATGAAGTCCGGCTTTTGTTTATTTAGTAAATAATCCTCTTAGAAAATAGAGCTCAATCAGATCTGAAATTTGTTGCTCAGATAGCGGCTGATGCTGTTTTTCCCAATCATAAACTAAAGCAACATACATTTTCACAAGTAAAAATGCCGTCACTTCTGGGTCACAGCTTTGAATTTCACCTTTTGCAATCGCTGCTTCAATTCTCTTTTTTATATACGTCAAAATTTCATTTTCAACTTGCACCAATACGTCTTTAACAGCTGACGTACCCATTTCCTGTTCCTGAACGAGCTTAAGCATAAGCTGATGCTCTGTTCGAAATTGGAGCATGCGATAAATAGCAGCTTGAGCATTTTCAAAAAACGTTCGTTCAGAAGAGATTGCTGACTCTGCTTGTTGCAGCATATCCCGAATCATTCTAGATACAATTTCATCAAAAAGCTCTTCTTTATTTTTAAAAAACGTATAGATGGTTCCTTTTCCGACATTGGCCATTTTAGCGACTTGGTCCATTGTCGTTGCCTTATAGCCAAACAGTGAAAACGATTTTGACGCTGCGTCTAGCACCGATTGCTTTCGATCAATCGCCAATTGATACACCCCTCTTTTTTGACCAAATGAATATTATGGTCAATTAGTACGTTGTAACTATAGCATAAATCTGTTATACTACGCAACCTCATGAAAGTTCTTACAGAAAAAGCGGAGCAGATTTACTTCTGCTCCGCTTTTTCTGCTTGAAAATATTTCAAGACTTGCTTCGCTGCATCCTCACCTTGTTCGATACAGTCGGGTAATCCTAGTCCTTCATAAGAGCTTCCTGCTAGATATAAACCTTTAAGCTGTTCTTCAATAGCTTGAGTAATTTCTTCTAAGCGCTCTTGATGCCCAACCGTGTACTGAGGCATTGCTTTTTTCCATCTCGTCACCACATAGAATTCTGGCTTTTCCGTAATCTGCATAATGCGATTTAAATCCTCTAATACCACTTGGACAATTTCTTCATCCGACTGGTCAACAATGGCTTCGTCTCCTGCTCTTCCCACGTAACAACGCAGTAATACTTTACCGTCTGGAGTAGAATGAGGCCACTTTTTATGTGTCCATGTACACGCTGTAATTGTATAATCACTGTTGCGAGATACAACGAATCCAGTACCATTAATATCTTCTTTCACTGCTTCTTTAGGAAAAGCCATTGCTACTGTAGCAACAGAAGTAGACGGCATCTCACGAAGCGGCTCAAAGATTGGGTAGTGAGACAACATTGATTGAGCAGCGAAGTGAGGAGAAGTGATAATGACTGCATCAGCTTTCATCTCTTTTCCATTGCTCAATGTTAAATCATATTGTTCACCCATACGATTTACTTTTTCAACTTTAACTCCTTTGACCACCGCCAACGGGTCAAGCTGCTCTTCAATTGCATCAACAAGCGACTGCAGACCTTTTTTCAATGTTAAAAATGCACCTTGTTTTTTTGCATTAGCATCTTCAGCCTGCTTAGGTTGAAGTTCTTTAAACTTCTTCATGCCAACAATTAAACTGCGGTGTCGCTGCTCTGCATGTAAAAACTGTGGAAATGTTGATTTTAAACTCAAGCGGTCAATGTCTCCCGCATAGATTCCAGAAAGCAAAGGCTCAATTAAGTTTTCAACAACTTCATCGCCTAAGCGTCTTCTAAAAAACATGCCCAGTGATTGGTCTCCTTCATGCTTTGTTTTGGGAATGACAAAATCGGCAGCAGCGCGTAGTTTACCAATGGGAGAAAATAGACCCGTTGTTACAAACGGAGAAATCTTTGTTGGCACACCCATTACGGCACCTTCTGGCATTGGATGAAGGTTCTCTTTTACCAGTACATAAGACTGTCCGGTTGAGTTATGAACAAGTTCATCTCCTAACCCTACTTCTTTTACCAGCTTAGAGCCAGGTAATTTGCGTGCTAAAAAGGAATCGGGACCTCTTTCAATTGTAAAACCATCACGGGTTACAGTTTGAATTTTCCCTCCTAATCGATGGGTTGCTTCAATTAATTGAAATTCATACGGCAGGCCTTTCTCTTTAATCGCTTTTTGTAGGTAATAGGCAGCTGAAAGACCAGTTATTCCACCACCGATGATAACAATCTTTTTGTTTGCTTCCGTCATGTAATCATCGCCTTTTCATTAAATTCAATAGAAAGAGAAGCGGCTAAGGTTATAGCTCGCTTCTTCTATTTTTTATTGATTTTGAGATTCGTTATTTACTTTCTTTAACACTACTGTTGCTAATGCATCAATAAATTCAGGCTTTGCATTCGGCATTTCTGGACGATAGTAGTTTGCACCTAATTCATCCGTTACAACCTTGCATTCATAATCATTATCGTACAACACTTCAAGATGATCCGCAATAAATCCTACAGGTGTATATACGAAAGAACGATAGCCTTTATGCTCATACAAATCACGTGTTAAATCCTGTACGTCTGGACCAATCCATGGATCTGGCGTATTGCCTTCACTTTGCCATCCCACTTCGTAATTGCTAACTCCCGCACCTTCAGCAATAAGATCCGCTGTTTCCTGTAGCTGCTGTGGGTAAGGGTCTCCAGCCGCAATAATTTTCTCTGGAAGACTATGAGCTGATACAATGAGTACGGCTTTTTGTTTTTCAGCGTCTGACATTAAATCAAACGTTTGTTTAACTTTTCTAACCCAATAATTAATGAACTTAGGCTCTTTATACCAGCTTTCAATTGAATGAATAACCAAGCCGCCTAGTTTTTCAGCTGTTTCTTTTGCACGACCATTGTAAGATTTCACACTAAACGTTGAAAAATGTGGAGCAAGCACAATGCTAACTGCTTCTTTAATCCCATCTTTGTGCATCTGCTCTACTGCTTCTTCAACAAATGGCTCAATATGTTTAAGGCCCAGATAAGCCTTAAACTCAATGTCGTCTTGAATTTCATTTAAATGCTGCTCAAGACATCGCATTTGCTCTTCAGTGATTTTCGCTAACGGTGAAATGCCTCCTATTGCTTCATAACGCTGTTTTAAATCTTCAAGCGCTTCTTCAGATGGCTTTCTTCCTCTTCTGATATGCGTGTAATACCTTTCGATATCTTCTTCTTTATATGGCGTACCGTAAGCCATTACGAGTAACCCCATGACTTTTTTACTCATGATTTACACCTCTTTGTTAAAATCCGTCTGTTCCTATATTTTCTCATGAACAAAAATGAAAAAACAAAAAATAAGGCTCTGTTTTTTTTGACAATTTATTGTCTATTTGCTGAATATTCATGAATAAAAGCAGTAAGCCTTTTCAACGTCTCAGGATTAACCTGTGGAAATACACCGTGTCCTAAGTTAAAGATATACCCGTCTTGTTGCATTCCTTGATCAAGGATCGCTTTTGCACGTTCTTCGATTACTTCCCAAGGAGCTAGTAAAATTGCTGGATCTAGATTACCTTGCAGCGTTTTAGTTAGACCAAGCTCTCGTGCTTCTTGAACCTGCATACGCCAATCAAGACCTACTACGTCTAGAGGAAGGTCGTGCCATTCTTTTGCCAAGTGACTTGCCCCTACGCCAAACATGATAAGCGGAACATTCTTTTCTCTTAGCTCTGTAAAAATCCGATTCATTACTGGTTTAATAAAGTAGCGATAGTCTGCTACGTTTAACGCGCCGACCCATGAATCAAAGATTTGAATAGCCCTTGCTCCAGCATCTATCTGTGCCTTTACATATGTAATTGTCATATCTGCTAACTTATCCATTAATGCAAACCAAGCCTTTGGCTCTGTATACATAAATGCTTTTGTCTTATTATAATTTTTAGAAGGGCCGCCTTCAATCATGTAGCTAGCTACTGTAAAAGGTGCACCAGCAAATCCAATTAAAGGAACGTTCAGCTGCTCCGTTGTTAACAGCTTAATTGTATCTAATACATAGGCTACATCTTCTTCAGGTGTAATATACCCTAAGTTTTCAACATCTTGCATCGAACGAATTGGGTTTGAAATCACGGGACCAATACCTGTTTTAATCTCAACATCCACTCCAATTGCAGGAAGCGGTGTCATAATATCTTTATATAAAATAGCTGCATCGACTCCGTACTGCTCAACTGGTAAGCGCGTCACATAAGCCCCTAATTCAGGCTGATGCGTAATTTCAAACAGTGAATACTTTTCCTTTAAAGCACGATATTCCGGCTGAGAGCGGCCTGCTTGACGCATATACCAAACTGGTACATGATCTGTCTTTTCTCCTCGGCATGCTTTTAAAAATGTATCATTCATCAGTTGTTGATTCATGGCTTCCACCTTTCTCTATCTGTTCATCTCAAGTACTATTTGTTTTTCCTAACCAAACTTGTCCTCAATACTAACCGCAGCCTGATAAAAACTGCGGTTTATCTCTTTTCTCTACTTGTCACTATACTCATTTCTGTATCCGTTGTATAGACACCTGCTCAAAATGTCAAAAAATCGACTAACTATAACAATTTAATCGCTAAACAATGTTGGTGTTACCTCATTAGAAGGCATTCCTTCTTCTTTTGTTTGGGAGTTATAGGGAACGATGTAGTATGTTGGTGATTTAAATAGGTTTACGCGGTCTACTTCGTATGCCCCTTTGCCTTTCACTTTTCCAATTACATTTTGTTCCCTGCCTCGCTTTTCATAAACATAGTAGACAACGCGTTTATCTTCGGAAGCTTCCCATGTTAGGCTAACCGTTAATAGTCCAAACGGTTGAAATGTTAGTTCTTGTTTGAGTGAGTTAATAATTGGCAGCCTAATTGGTTCAGGTAAATCGTTGATGCCTTTTGGTTTTTTGAATGCTTTATCTGTTTCTTGCTCTGCCTCTGTCAAAATATCTTTGAACAATTGACTTGGATAGGAGCTTCCCTTTGTAAGATAATGCTGGCTATCCGTACGATCATACCCCATCCAAACCGCTCCAACTACATTTGGGGTATACCCAACAAACCAAGCATCACGTGTTGCTCCTTTCACGCCTGCATAGGAAGTGGATCCTGTTTTTCCAGCAAGAGCTCCTTCATATTTGCCTACGGATGCTGTTCCGTCTTTGACAACAGCCTCTAGCATTTTTGTCATATACCATGCGTTTTGCTTTGAAAATACCTTTTTATCACTCTGCTCTGCCTTAGCAATTACATCACCGTTATGATCTTGAATCTCTGAAATAAAGTAAGGTTCTTTTTTTTCACCATTCTGTGCAAACGTACTATAGGCAGATGCTAGTTGAAGAGGCGTAACTCCTTCTGTTAGTCCTCCTAATGCAATGGATAGACCCTTGTCTTCTGTTTCTATGTCCAGCTTTGTTAAATAGTCTTTTGCACTCGAAATTCCTAGCTTATTCAAGGTCCAAACTGCTGGAATGTTCTTAGAGTCTTTAATTGCGTCGTACATTGTGACTTTTCCTGCATACTGCCCGTTAATATTTTGGGGCTTATATTGTCCAAAGTTTTGCTTCTCATCACTTAAAAGTGAGTATGGCTTATACAGAGCTTCCTGCAAAGCCGGCCCATAAACTGCCAAAGGCTTCATCGTTGAACCAGGCTGACGCTTTACATTTACACGATTTAATCCTTTTTGCACATAGTCTCGTCCACCTATTACCGATAAAACGCCCCCCGTATGATGGTCCATCAATATAAAAGCTCCTTGGGCTTGTTCATCCACTCCCGGAAAATAAGCAGCTTGCTGAAATAATTCATAAGCCGTTTCCTGATAACTTTTGTTCATAGGAACGGTTACCGTATATCCACCTCTCAATAGATCATTGCTTGAAATGTGATGCTTTTCCGCTGCTTCTTCAATTACCATATCAATATAGGTTAAATAAGCAGGATTTTTCGTTTTTTGCTGTACATCTAAACTAAGCGTGCGTCCTTGCAGTCGCACCACCTCTTCTGCACTTAAAAAATCAGCTTTTTGCATCGAATTTAATACCACGTTTCGCCGTTCAATACTCTTCTCTGGATGAAGGATAGGAGAATATGAATTTGGACCTTTTGGAAGAGCAGCTAGCAGAGCTCCTTCTTCTACGGTAAGCTCTGCTACATCTTTGTTAAAGTACAGCTGAGCTGCAGCTTGAATACCGTAAGCACCGTGTCCAAAATAAATTTGATTTAAATACATTTCTAGGATTTTTTGTTTACTATAGCGCTGCTCTAAGTTAATAGCTACCATTACTTCTTTTGTTTTACGAAGCCATGACTTATCATTTGTCAAAAAGATATTTTTAGCTAGTTGTTGTGTCAGCGTGCTTCCACCTTCCACTTTACTACCTGCTAAAATATCTTTATATAGAGCACGTCCAATTGCTTTTACATCGATGCCGTGATGCTCGTAGAAACGGACATCTTCAACTGCAATAAATGCGTTTTGCACATGTTTTGGCACCTCTTCTATTGAAATTGGATCTCGGTTTTCCACATACAGCTTAGTAATCTCATCACCGTTTTCGTTAACCAACTTTGTAGCAGAATTCATGACAAATTTTTTCTCGTCAATTACATAACTCCCAAAAAACAAAATCATAATATAGCCAATCAGAGCAAATAATAAAATGCCCGCTACGGCAGAGAATAGATAAAGTGCTCGTTTGTACATGCTACCACCTCTCTTCTTTTCATTGCATAATAGCGTATGTAGTACGGCGGTCATATGAAGAAAGCATGAGCCTGTCACTATCATCTTAAAGGACGAGCATCTATTTTTGTATTTTTTTGTTTAACATTTTATAATTTTAGTATGATTAACCTCTTTAAAATGTATGCATTTTCCAATTGAGAAGGAGTGTTCAAAAATGAATTTCTTTATTACATATGGAACCATTGAATTTTTACAACGCTTAAAAGAGCAACATCCTAAAGAAAAGTTGTATTTACTTCATAAAGAAGGCGACCAAGGCTGCCTTTTACATGAAACAACTGGTGAAACGATATTTAAAGAAGGACATAATTATGAAGCGCTAGATCACGTAGGCTCGATTGCAGATGGAAAATATGTGGTAATGAACAACATTGCGGTTACAGATGAAGGACGTCCTTCATTTGAAAGTAGATTTAACCAACGAGCTCGCTTAATTGAAAAAGAACCTGGCTTTGCTGCAATTCGCGTTTTGCGTCCACTAAGCAACGATACCTATATTATTTTAACTGCTTGGGAAGAAGAAAAATCCTTTACTGATTGGCAAGCGTCTCAAGCATATAACCAAGCTCACAAAAAGCGCGGAACATCAGAAGGAGTAGATAAACAACCAGCTATTTTTCTGAGACCTTCCTACGTCACGAGCTATCATATTATGCACTAAAGACAGCTACTCTCCCTACTAGGTCAGTGTCATATGAAAACACCCATTCATATGATACTATACACTGAACTATAGGGGGATTTTTTATGGGAATCGACCTCGTTTCTCTTCATTGGATATACGTTTGTTTTATTTTACTTATCTTAGGGTTTATGATTATGAGACGAGATACTACAATCATTTGTATTATCGGTATTTTTCTTCTGTCATTCACTGCTACTTCTTCTCTAACAGGTTCAATTAGCAGCGTCTTTTCAAGTTTTATCTATGCTATTACAGAGCTGCTACCTACTATTTTAATCATTTCAATTATCGTTTCCATGAGTAAAGCACTTATTACAACGGGCGTCAACGACATGATGATTTCTCCTTTTGCTCGCTTCATTAAGACACCTAGTCTTGCTTATTGGGTTATTGGACTTGTCATGATGGTCATTTCCTTCTTTTTCTGGCCTTCTCCAGCCATTGCACTATTAGGGGCCGTCTTATTACCTGTGGCATTAAGAGCTGGATTACCAGCACTTGGTGTTGCAATGGCTATGAATCTATTCGGGCACGGCATTGCTCTTTCAGGGGACTTTGTCATCCAAGCAGCACCGAAGCTAACAGCCGATGCAGCTGGATTACCCGTTTCAGATGTTATTCAAGCGAGCATCCCATTAGTTATTACAATGGGCGTTGTCACCACCGTTACGGCTTTTATCTTTTTAAAAAGAGATTTAAAGAACGGTACACTACCAGTTCAAGGTTCTCCTCTTATTGCAGCAGCTGAAAACAACGAAAGGGTTCGCATTCCTCTTTACATGAGAAAAATTCTAGCACTTTTCATTCCATTATTATTTGCTTTAAACGTCTGGGCAATGTTTGCATTTGATTTACAAGGTGGAGATGCAACGGCGTTAATTGGGGGTACTTCACTTTTCATTTTAATGATTATCTCCATTATCGGACATCAAAACAAAGGATTAGAAAAAACAACGTCTTATCTAATTGAAGGATTTCAGTTTGGATTTAAAGTGTTTGGTCCGGTGATACCTATTGCTGCTTTCTTCTATTTAGGAGATGCTGGGTTTACGAGTATTATCGGAGACTTTTTACCAAAGGGTTCTCACGGAATTGTAAATGATTTAGGCGTAGCCATTTCTTCGGTTGTTCCATTAAACGAACAGATTGCTGCCGTTACCGTTATGACAATCGGTGCGATTACAGGCTTAGATGGCTCTGGCTTCTCAGGCATTTCACTTGTAGGATCGATTTCTCAACTATTTGCTACTGCAATTGGCAGCGGTGCTGCTACGCTTACTGCTTTAGGCCAAATCGCAGGCATTTGGGTTGGTGGCGGTACGCTCATTCCTTGGGCATTAATTCCCGCTGCAGCTATTTGTGGTGTGAGTCCGTTTGAGCTAGCCCGCAGAAACTTAAAGCCAGTGGCAATCGGCTTAGTTGTCACGACCATTGTAGCGATGTTCCTTATTTAAACTTTACTTTTTTATAAAATATAGCGTTTAAACCATATCTATAACCATACCGTTAAAGAAGGAACAAGCATGAGCAGTATAGTTAACTTCAAATACGAAAAAAACCTGGTCTAGTAATCTAGACCAGATTTTTTTCATCCCATGTATTGCTTTGAACTCATTGGAGTAGTTGGTGCTAAATACGCCTTTACCAACGTATAAAATAGCAATCCTACCGTCAACCAAAAACCACCTAACAAGTAGCCACCCAAAACATCTGTCATATAGTGCTCAGCTAATAGGAAACGACTAATACCAATGAATAAAATTAGTAAACTAAAAACAACAATTGAAGCCTTTTTCAATGCTTCGTTTTTCACATAAAGAATAATAAAAAACAACAAAAACCCATACAGCATCAATCCCAGCATCGCATGACCACTTGGAAAGCTGTAACCTTCTACTCCTAGCGTCGGACGGAGGCGTTCAATCCATACTTTGACGGCATTGTTCAGTAAATAACCGCTTAAAACAAAAGCCAATACAGTCACAGCTCCTACAGCATCACGTTTGTTAAAGCCTAATATTCCAACAAGTAAAAGGGATAAAACAATAATCATCGGCTTTGAAGCAAAAAATGAGGTACCTTCTAAAATTTGAATTACTAACTGATGATTATGTATGTCTGTAGCAATTGTTAGAAAGAATGCATCTATTCCATGCACCGGACCATCGATTGTTATAACAACGCCTATAAACATTCCCATCAGTGCAAGTAATAATAAAAGAATAAACCGATATTTCATACGCCACTTCCTCATGTATAAATTCATCTCCTTCTATTATTCATCGAACAAAAGCAAATGTGCAATCAATTTTTTATTGGGAACGCTTCATTTGTTTTCATTTTCAACGATTATTGATATAATATAAAATGTCAAATAATTCTAAACTATTTATTTATTTAAAGAAAACTCTACAAATAGCTATTATCAACGAAAGGATCTGACTTAATGATTTCAGAACTACACTCTTTACTAGAAAAAAGCTATGACGAAATGATCCAAATTAGACGCCATCTTCACCAATACCCTGAACCTTCCTTTAAAGAATTCCAAACAGCTACTTATATTCGTGCTTTTTATGACAAAATTGGCGTTCCTTATCGGGCAAACGTTGGCGGGAATGGTATTGTTGCAACGATTAAAGGAGAGAAACCTGGACCAACGGTTGCTTTACGTGCCGACTTTGATGCTTTAGCCATCCAAGATGAAAAAGACGTCCCTTATAAATCAACTGTCCCTGGTGTAATGCACGCTTGTGGACACGATGGACACACGGCTACCCTTTTAGTTCTGGCTAAATCCATTCAACAGCTAAAAAACCAGTTAGAAGGAACGATTGTATTCATTCATCAGCATGCTGAAGAGTATGCGCCTGGTGGAGCGAAACCAATGATTGAAGATGGATGCTTAGATGGGGTAGATGCTATCTTCGGCACACATTTATGGGCGGTTACTCCTACCGGTGTCATTCAGCACAGAAACGGTCCGTTTATGGCAGCAGCTGACCGATTTGAAATTACGGTTAAAGGTGCTGGCGGCCACGGGGCACAGCCTCATAAAACAAAAGATGCAATCGTCATCGCTTCTCAACTTGTTGTTAACTTGCAGCAAATCGTCAGCAGACGCGTCAACCCAGTAGAATCAGCCGTCATTACTGTTGGTTCTTTCGTAGCGGAAAATGCTTTTAACGTAATTGCTGACTCCGCAAAACTTATTGGTACAGTTCGCACGTTTAGCGAAGACGTACGCAATGATATGGAAAGAGAAATTGAGCGTGTTATTCAGGGAACTTGCTTAGCTGCTGATGCTTCCTATGATTATTCGTTTAAGCGTGGCTACCCCGCTGTTGTCAATCATAGCGAAGAAAATGCGTTCTTAGCAAAAGTAGCAGAAACAATCCCAGAGGTGGAAAAAGTGGAAGAAACCGAACCGCAAATGGGGGGAGAAGACTTTGCCTATTACCTTCAACATGTAAAAGGAACATTCTTTTTTACAGGAGCGCAGCCTGACGGCGTCGATACTCCTTACCCACACCACCATCCCAAATTTGATTTTAATGAAAAAGCAATGTTAATTGCTTCAAAAACACTGGGCACAGCTGCAATTGAATACCTAGCCAAAGAACAAAAAGCTACATCTGTCACATCTTAATCAGGTTGCCCCCCATATGTTGGATATGGGGGCTTCTTTGCATAGATAGAAACTTTTTACCTCTTACTTCGTATATAAGAAAAGTGGTTTTTAAAAGGGGTGTCTGAATGACTGATTATGAACAAAAAGCGCTGGCTGATGCCGAACACTGGAAGATTACGCTGTTAAAACGTCCATCTGCCTTTCAGCGAAATGCGAAGCAGCTACAAAACAAACTGAATAAAAAAGTACCAGAACGCATTCATAAAATGATTACGGAAAGCATAAAAAAAATGGTGGAAACCACCATTTTTGGTTCTACCATTACTACCAAGAAGGACTATAATCCCCATTTAAGCTTTGAAGAGCGTGAAGCTGAAGTTAAAGCAACGATTTCTAAATATCGTAAAACAGCTGCCGTCGAGGGAGCGGGAACAGGCGCTGGTGGACTGTTGTTAGGCGCGGCGGACTTTCCTCTCTTTTTGTCTATTAAGATGAAGTGTTTATTTGACATTGCCACTATTTACGGTTTTGACGTCCGCAAGCAAGACGAACGACTATTTATTTTGTATATTTTTCACCTCGCGTTTTGTAGCGAAGAAAAGCGAACAGAAGTCTTCGATCTTTTACAGAAATGGAATAAAGAAGCTCAACATGAACTCGATTGGAAGAGCTTCCAGCAAGAGTATCGTGACTATATTGATGTGATTAAAATGCTTCAGCTCATGCCTGGATTTGGGGCTGTTGTAGGTGCTTTTGCGAATTATCATCTGCTTGATCATGTGACGCACGTTGCGATGAACGTTTATCGACTGCGTTTATTATCCTCAAACGAAAAAAATCTGCCTTAAAAGGCAGATTTCTTTTATACGGTTGCTTTTCTCTTAATATAAGTTGTCACAAAAAACTGAACAAATAACACACCAGCCACAAAAGTAAGTAAACCAACAAACAAGTTAGCAATAGCTGCGACAATACTTAAGACGGCAGCTTGTAAAAATAAGGCGTTTCGAATCAAGCTTAAAAATGCTGATCGACGCGTCTGCTCTTGTAGCGGATACAATGATAGCCATAAAACCTGTTTATGATGCTTCCAAAGAGGCATCATTTGAAAACCTGTTACATAAAGCGTTAACAGCACAATCACAATGTTACCGTAGGTAAAAGGAGCAGCGAGTAAAATCAGTCCACTAATGACCGTCAAGCGCACCAATAGCCCTAGATAATCACCTGCGCGTAAAAATGTACGCGTATATAAGTAGCGATGAGTTGCTTGTTGTTGAAACGGAATGCCTTTTAAAATGACATCTAAATAAGCTCGGCGCTTCACTTGTTCTTTTAGCTGAGGAACATCGGTAAATAAGTTAGCTAAGCGGTAGAACATCGCTACTCTCCGCTCTTCAAGTTCAATTAATGTTTCCCATTTTAACGGCTTGGCTTTTACAAGCGAACGATAATATAAGGCTAAACAGATAATGATGGCTCCTGTAACAGCAGGGAAAAACAAGTAAGAGCCTACAAATAGAAAATAAACAAATGCCCCGTTTAAGAAAAAGCGCACGAGATAGTCAATCCACCTAGCGTACTTCTCTTCAAAGTAAACGCTCCACCACGCCATTTTTAAGTTTACTCCTTTTAAAATAAGAAGCAGAATCAAGTTCATAAAAATTGTAGAATACGTCTGATCAGTAACTTTTACATGCATAGGAGCAACAGCAGCCGTTAGTAAAAGCAGCGTATAGATATATGTAGAAAACGTATAGAAAAATGACTTTTTAAAATACGGCTGCAGCTTTGATTCCAATGCAAGCATAAAGACTAAGTCAGGCCTCTTTAAAAACGTCCGAATTGAACCGCTCGTCAACACAACACTCATAATTATTGCGATTAAAAATGCTGATGGAAAAGCTGGTGTTAACGTCTCTAACCACTGTTGGTAATAATAAGCAGCTGCTCCAATGGCAAATACGAGCACAAGCTTTAGATGATCGTTAAAAATATATTTCATATAGCGACGCGTATCTTTTAGATGCTGCTGAAATCGCTGTTGCCACAGCGCTTCAATACTACTCATAGTCCTCTTCCTTCGTCAATTCAATGTAAATTTCATCTAGCGTTGCGTTTGGCTTATTAAACTGAGTGCGTAAATCCGCTAGCGTTCCTTGTGCTCTTACTTGACCGTTATGTAAAATAACAAATTTATCGCAATAGCGCTCTGCCGTGGCTAAAATATGAGTAGACATTAAAATGCCTGCTCCCTGCTTTTTCATATCAGTCATTAAGTCTAATAATGACTGAATACCAAGTGGATCTAGCCCTAGAAATGGTTCATCGATAATATAAAGTGAAGGCTGAACTAAAAAGGCACACATAATCATTACTTTTTGTTTCATCCCTTTTGAGAAATGCGCTGGAAACCACTTTAATTTCTTATCCATACGAAATTCTTTTAACAATGGCTGCAAACGAGCTTCATATGTTTTGGAATCCAACCCATAGGCCATCGCCGTCATATCTAAATGTTCTTTTAACGTTAGCTCATCATATAAAATTGGCGTTTCAGGAATAAATGTAAATTGCGTACGATAACCAGTGGAATCTTGTTGGAACGTTTTATTATGAATAGCAATAGATCCCTTCTTCGGCTCCATCAACCCAATAATATGTTTAATGGTTGTACTTTTACCTGCTCCGTTAAGGCCAATAAGCCCAACTAGTTCTCCTGCATTAACTTCAAAAGATACGTCCTTTAATACAGGCGTTTTTGTATATCCTCCAGTTAAGTGTTGAATTTGTAATAAACTCATTGGATTCTCCTTTAAATACGTGTATTAGTAAACAAAATTACGTTACATATGTGCTAAATGAAAGCGTTCCATACAGCATAGTGATGATGGAAACCGTTCATTTTTATCTATTGTACCAAATCTTCTTCAAGGATACATTTTTTTAACCATTAAAATAAGGATTATATTTCCAGTTTAAGTTTTTAAATACGTGGACATTCTAATTAGGGAAGAAGGAAAGCAGTTGATGTTCAACAATTAGCTTTCTATATCTGAAATGAGGTGTCTACACCAGACATTAATCATGAAGCCCTATGTTAAGCGTTATGATAAGGGGATGTTAGTCATGAACGTAGTTAGAATTGATTTATAAAAGGTAGACAATATTGTTCATTTATCACTGTGTAAATGAGGTGTTTGTCAAAGACCACGAACGATTTCGTTCAATTTATTTATCCATTCTATAAATTGCTTAAATGAGGTGTTTGTCAAAGAGAAGAAACGTTTTATTCTACGTTAATGCTTGTCATTAAAATGTCGAATGAGGTGTTTGTCGAAGACAATTTACATGAATTAGGCACATTATTACGTAAATGAGGTGTTCCTTAAACGCAATATAGTGAAATAGAAGCTTTGTTTCCTTCTTCATAGCGAGGTGCATTATTCGATTGCATCTCGCTTTTTACTGTTCTCTTCTTTTCCCTCTTCTATTTATGCTAAAATTAAGTCGTACAAGCTATTTTATTTTTATGAAGGAAAGGTGAACAATATGAGTAATCTTGATGAGAATTGCATCTTCTGTAAAATTATTCGCGGAGAAATTCCATGTGCCAAAGTGTTTGAAAATGAACATGTACTAGCATTTCTAGATATTAGCCAAGTCACAAAAGGCCATACGCTTGTTATTCCTAAAGTACATAAAAAAGACGTTCATGAGCTTACACCTGAAATTGCTCGTCATTTATTTGAAGTTGTACCTCAAATTGCAACAGCAATCAAAGAAACATATGAGCCAGTTGGAATCAACATTTTAAACAACAACGGTGAAAAAGCCGGTCAATCCGTGTTTCATTACCATATGCACATCATTCCTCGCTATGGTGAAGGTGACGGCTTTGGTGCAGTATGGAAAGAGCATACAAGCGACTACACACCTGAAAAGCTACAGAGCATCGCAGCTGAAATTTCGGAGCGTTTATAAGACAAACGAGTCTCGGACAAAACAAACTTTGCCTTTCTACAGGAAGAATGATGCCTTTTGTAAAGTAGTGAGGTTAATAACGAGTTCGTTCCATTGCGCTACAGACACTCGCTTTCTGCGGAAAGAAATCTGAGCCTCCTCGCTATGCTGCGGGGTCTCAGCCTTTCCTCTATCTCCTCCAGGAGTCACGTGTCTTACGTCCTGTTTCACAATTAATAAAAAAATCTGAACTATTAAAAGAGTCACTAATGCTCAATGATTCGGATAGATGATTAACTGAAACACTTATGCCTCAACCTCTTCTTTAATCATATCCACATGCGGAATTCCATCGTCATCATACACATCTGATATTGCTTGAAATCCAAATGATGCGTAAAAGCGCTGGAGATGGCTTTGGGCTTGAATCCTTACTACGTTTTCCCCCATCGCATCTCCTAAGAACGCTAACCCTTTTTGAACTAACTCCCTGCCTAACCCCGTCTTGCGATAATCTTCATGAACAAGTACACGACCAAAGGATGCTTCTTTATAGCTCACTCCTTTAGGTATTAAACGAATATATGCAATAATCTGTTCATTTTCGACTTTAAATAAATGATACGAAGCCTGATCCTTCCCATCCACCTCTAAATATGCACACTCTTGTTCAACAACAAATACTCTGGTACGCTCCTGCAAAATGTCGTATAGTTCATGCGCTGATAGTTGATCAAATGTCTTAATATGCCACGTCAAGATGATAACCTTCTTTCTCTTTAAATAGTTTTGTATTTATGGATTTTAACACCTTTTGTCACTCATTCCTACGTTTTTAATTTTCTATACTGATTACTTAAAATTTTTCAAAAGTTTTCACACATTAAATTATTTTCATGATAGTATAATGATATTCTTTCTGACAAAGAAGCAAGATACAGTCTGTGATGAATGTGAAAAATTGAGGAGGAATTAACGTGATTTCAGTAAAACGAGCTTACAATTTTAACGCAGGACCATCTGCACTTCCCCTACCTGTCTTACAACTCGCACAACAAGAGCTAACGGATTTTAAAGGAACAGGCATGTCCGTGATGGAGCTATCGCATCGTAGTAAAGAATTTGAAGATGTTTTGAACCATGCAAAAGAAACATTAACAGAACTGCTTTCAATTCCAGACACACACGAAATTTTATTTTTACAAGGCGGAGCTAGCCTGCAGTTTTCAATGATTCCAATGAACTTTTTAGGAAAAGATCAAGTAGGAGCATTTGTATTGACTGGTGCTTGGTCAGAAAAAGCATTAAAGGAAGCTAAAAAAGTGGGTGAAACAACGGTTATCGCGTCTACAAAAGAAGAAAATTACCGTTCAATCCCAGTGCTAGATCGCAGTGAATTGCCTTCAAACACGGCGTATCTACATATCACATCTAATAATACAATCTTTGGCACACAGTGGACTGAATATCCTGAGTTTGAAAATGTCGATTTAATTGCGGATATGTCCAGTGATATTTTATGTCGTCCAATTGATGTATCAAAGTTCTCCTTAATCTATGCTGGTGCTCAAAAAAATCTAGGTCCGTCTGGCGTAACCGTTGTTATTATAAAAAAAGACTTGTTAAAGCGCATCCCAGCAAACTTACCAACTATGCTCGATTATAATACACATATTAAAAGCAACTCATTATATAACACGCCTCCGACGTTTGGTATTTACATGCTATCTCTTGTTTTAGACTGGATCAAAGAACAAGGTGGCGTCACAGCAGTTGCAGAAAACAATAAGAAAAAAGCAGAGTTAATCTACTCTAGCATCGACAACTCAAATGGCTTTTACACACCGCATGCAACAAATGATAGCCGTTCCCTAATGAACGTGACGTTTACTTTACCAAATGAAGAATTAACAGCTGCTTTCTTAGCACAGTCAAAGGAAAAAGGCTTTGTTGGCTTAGCGGGACACCGTTCTGTAGGAGGCTGCCGTGCTTCTATTTATAACGCTGTTCCACTAGAAGCATGTCAAGCATTAGCGGCATTTATGGATGAATTTGCATCCGTTCACGCGTAAACTGATTGATTCTATTTTCACAGATTTATGTTATAATTAGTCTATAAATATATGCAATAGGCACAAGCGCATTATTGGTATATTTAGAGCTTAGCTTAGAAGAGGAGAGATGAGAAATGAACACAAAAACATTAGTATCACTATCTTTATTAGTTGGAATTGGTGCCGTACTGCATGCGATTATGCCACCTGTCTTGTTTGGTATGAAACCAGACATGATGTTAACCATGATGTTCTTAGGTATTTTACTATTTCCTGGGGTCAAAAACGTTTTACTACTCGGATTAACAACGGGTGCTATTTCTGCCTTAACAACAGGATTTCCTGGTGGACAAGTGCCAAATATCATTGATAAACCAATCACTGCTTTTATCATTTTTGGTTTATTACTTCTTGTTCGTAACATTACAACAGTGAAGACACCTGTAGCTGCCGTTCTAACAGCGGTTGGCACACTTGTATCAGGCATTATTTTCTTGACATCAGCAGCACTTATTGTTGGTTTACCAGGTGGTTTAATGGCTCTGATTGCAGGCGTTGTGTTACCTGCAACGGTTGTAAATACCATTGTTATGGTTGTGGTGTATCCAATCGTAAACTCTGTACTAAAGCGCACAAGTATTTCAGCAAAAGTATCATGATTTGAAAGGGCCTGTATCATGCAGGCCCTTTTTGTATTTAGCAGGTTTATTTCTTAACGGTTAGGAAACATAATACAATATAAACTCTTTCACTTATACAAAGACTATGCCATTGAACCACCTTGTTTATTAACAGAAATAATATATAGGAGTGATTTTATGAAACGTACTACTTCACTTGTTACAGGCATCGCGGCTGGGAGCATTGCCGCAGCCGCTGCAACACTTTTATTAGCCCCAACCTCAGGTAAAATATTACGCCAACGTATTGCAGAAGAAAGTCATCAAGTAAAAGAAACAACAGAAGACATCTCTGGAAAGATTAAGCACCTTAAAGCGCAGATTCAAACGACTGCTCAAGATGGAAATACTATAGTGAAAAATATCGCAAAAGACCTTTCAAAAACGCTTAACGAATTTCAAAAAGACATTCGTCCACACCAGCAGTCCATCCAATCACACTTAAACGAAATTGAAGACTCACTTTCACACCTAGAAAAGCACATACAAACAGCTAAATCTGAAGCAAAATAAAGGAGGTTTTTCACCTCCTTTATTTAATTTTTTAAAATTTCGTAAATTTACATCTTTATAATTTTTTATTTTATTGGCATAATAGAAGATAAATAAAAAAAAGCAATTGCGCTAAAGTAGGTGGGGAGAAAATGAAAAAGACAAGTGATCAAGTATACGATTTAAAAGAAGCACTCTTATTTAGCCAACGTATTGCCCAATTAAGCAAAGCACTGTGGAAGACCGTAGAAAAAGATTGGCAGCAGTGGATTAAGCCCTATGACTTAAATATTAACGAGCATCATATTCTATGGATTTCGTATCATTTAAACGGGGCATCAATTTCAGAGATTGCAAAGTTTGGCGTAATGCATGTTTCAACAGCGTTTAATTTTTCTAAAAAGTTAGAAGAAAGAGGATTGTTGGAATTTTCAAAAAAAGAAACCGATAAACGCAACACTTACATTCAATTAACGCAAAAAGGCGAAGATATTTTACTAGCTTTAATGGAAAGCTACAAGCCATCCGAAAACTCTGTATTTAATGGTGCTCTTCCTCTTCGAAACTTGTATGGCAAATTTCCAGAGTTTATGGAACTAATGACCGTAATTCGTAAAATTTACGGAGAAGACTTCATGGATATTTTCGAACGCTCATTTCATCACATTGAAGAAGAGTTCGTTGATAACGATGGCAAATTAGAAAAAAAAGAAAAAATCGTGACTGATCAAAAAGAAAGCATTTCTAATTAAGAACTAGTCACGAATCCATTGCACGATATTAAAAAGCTCTGTCATTACGTCTTGATACGAGCTTTGATTCACCAAAGACTCGATTGTTTCTTGCGGGTCCAGCTTATAATTAAGCATTCCAACAAATTGTGTAAGAAGCGGAACGAAGTCAGTTAAGCCTTCCGCTTTTTGCTCAATGTACACCTCTTTAATTTCTTCGCATAGAAGTAAAACATCTTCTACTTCTCTTCTCGTCAGCTCTTCTTTAACAACGAGCTCAATAAATGGCTTTGCTTCTTGTTCAGGCGTTCCAGCTAGCAGTTTTATGTAATATTCTAAACGTGACACTTTAGATTCTAAAGTTTCCATCCTTTACTCTACTCCTTCACCGTTCATGTCCCTACTTCATATTGTACATGATTCGTACACTTTCTTCCAAATAATTCTTTATGTCAAAACGCATTTAACGCCCTTTTCTTTATTTCGCAAGGACATTTCGATACTCCCTTATTTTCGACAGTTCTTCTGCAATTTAAAGGAAGTTTTAGCGAATCTCTATCTATTTTCCTTATTTTTTGGTAATGTTAATATTGACATTACTCGCTAGATATTATTTTTATCATTAGATAAACTACGTATAGTCCAAATAATTGACGTCGATTTTAGGGGGGTTCTACTTTATGTACATATTCTTTATACCGTTTGCTTTATTCATTTTATTTTACATTAATACACTAACAAATACATTATGTCTACAAAAAGAAATTCCGGAAGAGAGACAGCCGAAGGTATTTCGTACAATTAATATTTTGATTACAATTTTATTGATCTCCTCCTATGTTGAGGTATTATTCACATAAAACGCGGTGAACTCAGTCACCGCGTTTTACTTTACTCTTTAGTATGCTAAGCCATAGCCGATGATTACTAGTAAAATAAACAGGACTACAATTAAAGCAAAGCCGTTTCCATATCCATGTTTACCCATTTGTTTCTTCCTCCTTCATCTCCTATAGTCTCTGGTGTTATTAGTAGTAACAAGCACATCCGATAATTACTAATAAAATAAATAACACAACTAATAACGCAAAACCGTTTCCATATCCATATCCATTACTCATAATATGAGCACCTCCTTCGTTTACTAATACTGCATGTTATGCATGAACACTCCAAAGCGTCTAGGCGTTTATCACGATTTTGTTAATTATTTCTGTATTTGTTACTTGCAAAACGAGTTTTATGATGGGAAATAATTACTTTTTATTCTTGTTTTCACTTTATTTCCATATTCGTTTCGTTAAATTTGAGAAATATGGTATAGTAAAACGTATGAGTGAACTATCATTACACTTTATGTGAAAACAAAGAGTAGGAGTGTGTACATATGAAAAAAAGCTTAATTGCGCTATCAACTGCTGCAAGCATCGTGGCATTATCAGCTTGTAGTAGCGATGCTTCAGAATCAAAAGGTGACTCAGCAAAAGTAATTGTTGAAACTGATGCAGGAAACGTTACTCAAGGTGAACTATATGAGGAAATGAAGAATTTAATTGGTCAAGACCAATTCAATACTTTAGTGCGCAATGTAGTAGATGAAAAAGTACTTAGCGAAAAATATAAAATTACTGATAAAGAACTTGATCAAGAGTTAGACAACCTTCGTGAACAATACGGAGATCAAATTGACCAAGCTATTGAGCAAAACGGTGAAGATTCCGTAAAGGACATGCTTAAAGTTGATCTTTTACGTGACAAAGTAGCAACAGCTGATATTAAAGTATCAGAAAAGGAATTAAAGGAAGCATATGAAGCAAAAAAACCTGAAATTAAAGCTAGTCACATTCTAGTTGAAGATGAAAAAACAGCAAAAGAAGTAAAAGCCAAGCTTGATAAAGGCGAAGATTTTGCGAAATTAGCGAAGGAATATTCAACTGATACAGGTTCTGCTGAAAAAGGTGGAGACCTTGGATATTTTGGTGCTGGGGAAATGGTAGAAGCGTTTGAAACTGCTGCTTATAAGCTTAAAAAAGGCGAAATTAGTGAACCAGTTAAATCAGATTACGGCTACCACATTATTAAATTGGAAGATAAAAAGAAATTGGCTTCTTTTGAGGACATGAAAGCTGACTTGGAACAAGAAATCAAACGTTCAAAAGTTGACCAAGCTAAGCTTGAAGAAAAGCTTTTAAAAGAGCTTGAAGATGCAAATGTGAATGTAAAAGATAAAAAAGTTGAGCCTGCGTTTGAAAAAGCAGATAACGCAAATTCTCAGGGTTAATAAATTAATTCAAAAAAAGGACCGTTCGAAGGAACGGCCCTTTTTTTATTTATGCGCTTAGATTGAATTTCCTTCACGGCGCTCTTTTTCTACATTCATCCGGTCAATAAAAATCTGACCTTCCTTTTCAATAAATGACTCATCAATTTGCTTTTCTTGCTGTGCAGAGCGAATGGCCATAAATCCACTAAAAAAGATACCTGCTACAACTAAATAAATCCAAATCGGTAATGTTACCATCTCTTCATCCTCCACATCCGTTATTTACAACCACTATATGTACAAGTTGTCTCGGATATGACTGATAAATTTATTCGGCTGTTGGTTTATAAAAAGATCGATTATCTAATGCAAAGATACGCTCTGTATACTCACCTGGCTTTGTTTTGTCTAAAGCTCGATCTAACATATTCATTTTAGCATCAACGTTATCAATTAAATGTAACATTTCTGCTTCTTTAATAAGGGGCTTTTTAGGGCTCCCCCACTCTTCTTTCCCGTGATGAGATAAAACCATATGCTGAAGAAGCATAACTTCTTCGCCCTCAATGCCTAATTCTTCAGCAGTTTTCCCAATTTCATTCACCATAATTGATATATGCCCCAATAAGTTTCCTTGAACTGTATATGTTGTTGAAACAGGTCCAGAAAGCTCAAATACTTTCCCTAGATCATGTAAAATAACCCCAGAGTATAATAAATCTCGATTTAACGATGGATATAAGTCAGCAAACGCTTTAGCAAGCTTAAGCATCGAGACAACGTGATAAGCTAAACCTGAAACAAACTCATGATGATTTTTCGTTGCCGCTGGATATTCTAAGAACTCCGACTGATACTTATTTAATAAATGACGAGTCATGCGTTGAATATTAGAATTTTTCATTTCAAAGATGCTTTGCGTAATATATTCAACCATCTCTTCACGAGATAACGGTGCTACTTCTAGAAAGTCAGAAACTCGAACTCCATCTTGCGGCTGTGCGGGGCGAATATTACGCACCTTCAACTGGTTTCTACCGCGATAGTTCATTACTTCCCCTGCAACCTTTACGATTTTTTCTGCAGCATACGTTTCTTCGTCTTCAGGAGATACATCCCATAACTTCGCTTCAATATCGCCTGTTTTATCTTGTAAGATCACTGTCAAAAACGGCTTTCCGTTACTTGCGATTCCTCTTGTTGACGATTTTATTAAAAAGTATAAATCCACTTGTTCGCCTACTTCATGCTGGCCGATTCCTTTTGCCATATCAGTTCCTCCTTACGTTACGCGTCTGTTCTCGCTGTAACCTGTCATTCCTTTACATTTATTTTAACACCATCACTTCGTTAATGCACGACTCGAACAAAAAAGGCATGAACTCCATTACGCTATGAGCTCATGCCTTTTCTATTGTTATTTCTTTATAGATTCTTTCTTTGTTAGCTGAAGTGCTTTTTTAATATCTTTAAACGATGAAGATTTTCCGTACATTAAAACGCCACCTCGATAAACTCGAGCACCAAACACAGCTAACAAGCCGATTGTCGCAACGAGTAAGCCAATGGAAAGCGCAATTTCCCATGCAGGCACTGTTAGCATTCCAACGCGTAAAAACATGATCATCGGCGCAAAAAACGGAATAAATGACGTGATGGTAATAAATGATGCATCAGGCTTTCCTAAACCGAACATAGCAATCATAAATGCCGCTACAATAACAAGCGTCATTGGCGTAATCATTTGCTGTACATCTTCAATACGGCTAACCAGAGAGCCTAAAAACGCAGCTAGCGTTGCAAATAAGAGATAGCCTAAGATGAAGAAAATGAAAGCATACACAAACGTCTGAATCGGTACATCTGAAAATCCTAGGAATTCAGAGAGTTCGCTGGAACTTCCTTGTAAAGACGTATAGCCAACCGCAGCAATAATTGTAAACTGAGTCAAGCTTAGCAGCGCGATCCCTGCAATTTTTGCAAACATTTGCTTTACGGGTGAAACGCTGGATACAAGAATTTCCATCACTCTTGATGACTTTTCAGTCGCAACTTCCATCGCAATCATGCTGCCGTACATAATAACGGAGAAATAAATAACGAACAGTAAGACGTACACAAGTCCCCTAGCTTGATTCAGCTCTTCCTCTGTTTTCGCATTATCCACTAACGCTTCTTTTTCAAATGCAACGGGACTATAAATCTCTTCAATCTGCTGAGGATCTAAATCAACTTTCTGAGTAGCATAAGCAACTTTCATTTGTTGAAGACCTTGTTGTAATGAAGTCACAACTGCAGATTCTGCTAAAGAATTGGACTTGTAAACACCTTGTGGTAACTCTTCACTATTAATTGATAGCTGAATATACCCTTCAATCTCTTCGTCCTTGACCTGTTTCTTCGCTTCTGACTCCGACTTAATTTCTTTTAGCGCTAAATCTTCATCAATGAGTTTCATATTTTCCTTGAATGCGCTGTACGTCTCTTCGGATTCACTCAGAACTCCCACAGTCGTTTGCTCGTCATTATCAAATGCTTTAATAATTGTATCTAAGTTCGTAATTCCTAATAAAAGCAGGACTGTAATGGCAGTCGTAATGATAAACGATTTTGTCTTAAGCTTGTTTAAGTACGTATGCGCTACGATGATCCAAAATTTATTCATAAGAAGCACCTACCTTTTCAATGAAAATATCATTTAGAGAAGGCTCTTCTACAATAAATTTTCGCACAAACGAAAAGTCATTCAGCTCTTTAAAAATGGCTTGGGACACGCCTTCATTCTCAATTTGCAGATTAACACCTTCAACCGTTTGTTTCATTTTGACAACTCCATCAACAGCTTCTAAGCGTTCAAATGGACCTTCTCCATGTACAATAACATTCTTCTTACCAAAAGAACGTTTAATGTCTCCTAGCTTACCGTGTACAACAGGTCGACCATGGTGCATGATGCATAAATGCTCACAAAGTTCTTCCACGTGTTCCATACGGTGGCTTGAAAAGACGATTGTTGTTCCTCTCTCTTTTAAGTCAATAACCGCTGACTTAAGAAGCTCAACATTCACCGGATCCAGTCCGCTAAACGGTTCATCTAAAATCAGAAGTTCTGGACGGTGAATAACTGACGCGATGAACTGAATTTTTTGTTGATTTCCTTTTGATAGTTCTTCTACCTTTTTATTCGCATAGTCAGGTACGTTAAAACGCTTCAACCAATAATCCATTTCTGTTAAAATAGCATTCTTGTTCATCCCTCTTAGTTTACCAAGATAAACAAGCTGATCTCGTACTTTTAATTTCGGGTATAGCCCTCTCTCTTCGGGTAAATAACCCACGATATTACTTGTTTCGTATGTAATTGGTGCATCATTCCACGTAATAATTCCCGCTGATTGTTCAATCAAGCCTAATACCATTCGAAACGTTGTTGTTTTTCCTGCACCATTAGCTCCTAAAAATCCAAATATCTCACCTTTTGGAATATGTAACGATAAATTGTTTACGGCTGTAAATGAGCCGTATTGCTTTGACACATCCGTCAATAACAGAGACATGTTTCTCCTCCTTTTAATAAAGTCATGCTCTAACTATCTCGTGAAACAACAATCTTGTATTCACCAAAGAAACAAACTAATAGAAATGAGCAAAACGTTTCACAAAATTGGATTTGCGTGATTTCATTTTTTACTAACCGGTATAACTTTGGCTACATGCTGAAAGAATCACTCAGTTAGACCTACTACTCATTGTATGGAAATTTTATGTAGTTGTAAACCGAAGCAGGAATTTTCAATATAAAATTCGAATTTTAATAAAATGAACTGATATTCATTTTCTAAAGGAGAGGTCTTCATGACAATGTATACGCTAACAGTCTTTGAAAAAGACGGAGAAAAATTATTGGATGAAACGTTTGAAGCTGCAAGTGAACAGGATGCAAAAGAAATTGGAATGAACAAATTAACGGATTTAAATTACCATGAAAAAACGCACCGATGCGTACAGGCTAACGGGAAACTTGTATTATTTCATCGTTAAAATAAAAAAGCGCGGTTTCTAATAAGAAACCACGCTTTTTTATTTACTTTACAGCTTCTTTTAGTTCTTTACCTGCTTTAAATGCTGGTACTTTAGAAGCTGGGATTTGCATTTCTTCACCAGTTTGTGGGTTGCGTCCTGTACGAGCTGCACGCTCACGAACTTCAAATGTACCAAAACCGATAAGCTGAATTTTTTCACCTTGACCTAATGTTGTAGAAATTGTGTCTAATAGTGCATCTACTGCTTTTGATGCGTCTGCTTTTGTTAATTCCGATTTTGAAGCTACTGCATTTACTAAATCTGTTTTATTCATCTTTCAATCACCTCATTAATTTCTATTATTATCTTTTGATACCACTGATGCTAATTTTTTAAACATGCTCTATCTACATGATAGACAAAAACACTTGCTTTTAAACTAGTTCACTTAATTTTCGGAAATATCTTTTGAACGCTGATTAAACACCGGCAAACGTTTCGCCAAAAATGCTTCAATCCCCTCTTGATGATCATCACTTTGGCTCATTCTAAACTGACTTCTTTTCTCTAACTGTAATACAGTCTTCAGCTCTTCAATTGACGTTTCAACGAAAATTCGTTTCGTCTCTTTTAAAGCAAGCGCTGGCTTTTTGAGCCAGTATGAAACATAATCTTCTACATGCTTCGCCAAATCTCCTTCTTTTACTTCATCAATTATCCCAATTTCATACGCTTTTTCTGCTGATAGCGTTTCGCCCTGCCAAATAAGCTGTTTTGCGCGGTGATTACCGAGACGTTTTGCTAGTAAGAAGTGGCCTCCTCCATCTGGAATAAGCCCAATTCCAATAAAATTCATAGCAATCTTCGCATCTCTTTGCGCAATCACATAATCACTCGCTAGCGCAATGCTAAGCCCTAAGCCAGCTGCTGCTCCGTGAATAGCGCTGATGGTAAGCTGCGGAAGGGCATATAACCTTACCGTCACTTCATTGATTAAATCCATTACTTTATTAAACGAATCCGCTCTGTTTGGATCTAGCATCATTTTGATATCGCCACCTGCTGAAAATACGTTTCCTTTCCCCTGTAAGACGACAATATCAGTTTGACTCTCTTCCACTTCTTTTAAGCATTGAACAAGCTGCTGCAGCACTTCTACATTAAGCGCATTTAATGATTCTGGTCGATTTAAAGATAAAATAGCTACACGTTCTTTCACTTCTAATTCAACAACTTTTAAATTTACAGTCATCTTCCTTCACCCTTTCAATTCATAGCGTTCTAGTACTTGTTCACGAAGTGCTCGTTTTAGAAATTTGCCCACGGTTGTTTTCGGAATTTCGTCCATAAAAATCACATCATCCGGAAGCCACCACTTCGCAAATTGTGGCTCAAGGAAGGTGATGATATCTTCTTTAGTTACTTGTGCTGCATATCCTTCCTTTAAAACAACACAAGCTACTGGACGTTCCTGCCATTTTTCATGGGGCACAGCAATAACTGATGCTTCAAAGACCCCTTCATGCCCCATCAGTGCATTCTCAATGTCCACTGATGAAATCCATTCTCCACCACTTTTAATTAAATCTTTTGTACGGTCAACAATTTTAATAAAACCTTCTTCATCAACCGTAACCACGTCTCCTGTATATAGCCAGCCATCTCTAAACGCTTCGCTCGTACGTTCATCTTCGTAGTATTCCGAAGCAATCCAAGGCCCTCTGAGCAAGAGCTCTCCCATTTCATTACCATCCCAAGCTACTTCTCCGGTCTGACCGATTACTTTCATTTCAACTCCAGGAACAAGAAACCCCTGCTTAGCCTTTAATGCTAACCTCTCAGGAGCAGACTTCTCTTCTTGATAGCTCTTTAACCTAGATATCGTGACAAGCGGACTGGTTTCTGTCATACCGTACGCATGCATAAAGGGAATATTAAACTTTTCTTCAAAGCGTTGAATAACGCTCGGTGGTGCCGCAGATCCTCCACATAAAAACGCACGCACATGACTGGTATCATATTCGCCTTTTTCAAGCTCTTGCAGTAAACCTAACCATATTGTTGGTACTCCAGCTGCAATCGTTACTTTTTCGTTTTGAATCATCTCCGCTAAGATAGCCGGAGTAAAAAAAGCTCCTGGCATTACCAGCGTTGTGCCAAGCCACACAGCAGCAAACGGTAAGCCCCATGCATTAACGTGGAACATCGGAACTACCGGCATAGCAATATCAGCTTCAGACAGCTCTGCACCATCTCTTAATCCGAGTGCCATGCAGTGCAAATAAATGCCTCGATGTGAATAAACAACTCCTTTTGGCTTACCTGTAGTAGCGGAAGTGTAGCAGATTCCTGCGGGCTCTTCTTCTTGAATATCTGAAAGAAAAGCAAACGTTTCGTCTCCTCGCTTCAGCAGCTCTTCATAATGATAAATTGGCTTTACACTACTTTCAGGCAGCGAGTGTTCGTCAGACATAATAATATAGGCTTCTACGTGAGGTAGTTCTTGGTGGATTTTTTCAAAGAGCGGTAAAAAGCACTCATCAATCAAAAGTACTTTATCTTTTGCATGGTTAATGACATAAATGATTTGCTGAGGATCTAAGCGAATATTAATGGTGTGCAGTACAGCACCAATTCCTGGAATTGCAAAATAAGCTTCTAAATGGCGATGATGATTCCAAGCAAACGTTCCAACACGGTCACCTCGTTCTACTCCCAGCTCTATTAGCATGGAAGAGAGTTTTCGCGTTCTTTTTCCCGTTTCCTCATAGGTAAAACGCTCCATCCCTTTTGTGGATCTTGAAACAACCTGCTTTTTCTTAAAAAACGTCTCCGCTCGCTCCATCATTGAAGGAATCGTTAATTGTACATTCATCATTGGACAGCACCTCACTCTTTTTTAGAAAACGCTTGCAACAGATTATATATTCAATCGTCTTCGACATATTTCCTTCTCTTTATGCAAATTAAAAACTGCCATGTATTTTCGGAATAAATACATGGCAGTTTCTATTAAACATTGAATAAATCAGTTAACAACTTAATTTTTTCTTCTGTATAGTGCTTAAACCCATCATTGTATGACTTAGGATCTTTCGGATTAGCAAAACGCGTAATCACACCTGTCTTTGGATGAACAAATTTACTAGAAGCTCCGCACCCTAATCCAATAATCGTCTGTTTCTCTTCCATAATCATAATATTATAGATGCTCTCTTGACCTGGAAATGCATAGCCGACATTTTCAAGATTACCTAAAATATTTTTTTGACGATACAAATAGTAAGGCTTGTAGCCATTTTCTTTTGTCCACTCTGTTGCCATATCCATCATCTTGCTGATTTCATAACGATCAGCCACTTTATATTTACGCTTATTTTGCGTCATTTCAGATGCACGCTTAAAAGAAAGCGTATGAACCGTCAATGATTCAGGCAACAGCTTCTTTGATTCTTTTAACGTATGTGCAAACTCCGTTACACCTTCATTTGGTAACCCAATAATCAAATCCATATTAATATTGTTCATGTTCATTTCACGAGATAAATGGAATTTTTCAATCGTCTCTTCAACCGTATGATGGCGTCCGATCGCTTTTAACGTCTCTTGCGTATACGACTGCGGGTTGACGCTAATGCGGTCAATATTCCATTTTTGCAGCACTTTTAACTTATCAGCTGTAATGGTATCAGGACGACCTGCTTCCACCGTAATTTCACGAATGTTTTTTACATTAGGAAAGGATTCATACATTTCTTCATACAGCATGTCCATTTCTTCAGCAGTAATGCTTGTCGGTGTTCCTCCACCGTAATAAACGGTTGTAATTTTAATATTGTGTTCTTTTAACCATTTTCCAATTTCTCGCATTTCGTAGTGAAGGCCGCCTAGAAATGAATTTACCGAACCTTGGCGCCCGTTAATTGCATACGCGGGAAACGTGCAGTATGCGCATTTTGTCGGACAAAAAGGAATGCCAATATAGATACTAACTTCATTAGCTAACTCATGAAGATCCGGAACAGCAGCTAGTTGGCGATCAACAATATCCTGCATCAGTTGAATTTTATCGTCCGTAATTAAATACTGCTCTTTCAACTCCTGATGAGCTTCCTTTTTTGTTTTTCCAGCTTGAAGCTTCATATGAAGAAGCTTTGTTGGACGAATTCCCGTTAGAACTCCCCACTTTTGTACGATATTCGTATACTCTTGGAGCACAGCTAAGAAGGCGCGAAGGACAACATTTTTCACTTGCTTAAACTGTTCTTTTTCAGCTAAACCTATTAAGTTTGGCTTTGATAGTTCTTCTGTATATACTTTATCGTCGTCTCGAGCCTCTAAGGAAATATGTGCTGAAATCTGCTCATTGACAGTTAGTGTAAACGTAATTTGTAAGTCTTCTTGATTTGGAGTAAAAGAAACATCGCTCTCTTCAAAGAATAAATCCGAAATGAGCTGAAGCGGTCGAAGAAACCGTTCGTCTTCTAACCCTTTAACATATATTTTCACGATAATCACCTTTCAATTTTAAACATAGATAAGCTTATATCAGTTTACAGAACATCAATGACTCGGTCAATTGCTGCTGAATTAAAAAACGGATTATGCCTTTTCTAAGATGTTTAGGTTATAATAACAAGTCCATTCCATCATGCTTCAAACACTAGTTCTCTAAAATAGCTTATCAACCAACAAAAAATCCGAACTATAAAAGAGTTGTTAACTCTCAATAGTTCGGATTGATGATTCCCTGAAATACTTTTGCCCTAGCCTCTATGCCTTAGTTTAGTTTAGTCCCATCAAGTTGATTCAAGTAACCTAATCGCTGCTGTTTTCTAAACAGCTCTTTAATCATATATGCCACTCCGTTTTCATTGTTTGACCTTGTAACCCAATCAGCCAGCATTTTAAGATCGGTTGGTGAATGTCCCATCGCTACACCCATACCGGCTTGCTCAATCATTTCCACGTCATCATAACAATTGCCGATTGAAACGACATCTTCCATTGGAATTCCTAGTCGACTTGCAACATAGCGAATACCCGATGCTTTATTCGCTCCTTTTGGCGTAATGTAGCACCGATTTTCGTTAGGATAAGAAAACCATTCAATATCCTTTACCGCAGATGCAATGGTCTGTTCTGCATATTCCTTTTCTCTTTTATCTGCAAAATACACTTCTATCTTTGGAGTCGATACTGGCTCATCCCTTAACGTATCTCCCAATGAGTCTACAAACTGAACAGGATAAAAGAGCGGCTCCCCTGTTTTTAACATCGTTTTAGCAACGATATTATTTGGAAGCTTTACACGATTACCAATTGAAAAGCGTTCATGTAAAATTCGAATATGACAGTTAAAGTTCTCTAACAGCTGAATAAGATTAAACGTTTTTTCCTCGCTTAATCTTCGGTCTAATACGGGTTTATCAACCGAAGAAGCAATAAATCCACCACTGTGTGTAATGAGCATTGTTGGATGAATTTTTAAGCTCCTTGCAATTTTTCGAGCAGATGGAAAGTGGCGATTCGTTACGAGCGTAACATAGACGCCTTTATTTTTAACGAACTGAATTGCTTCTTTCGTTTCTTTTGTCACACGGCCTTGACTATTTAAAATGGTACCATCAATATTTAACGCTAGTAATCGATATGTCATTGTTAAATCCCTTCCTTCTCAGATGTCTCTCAGATTATTACCACGTTAGAACGTTGGTATTTATTTTAAAAAAACTTGATAATTAGTTATATGAGCATATGACAGTAATTAGAAGGGATTAAAATGTGATTTTATCGTACGTTATATGAGATTGTTGATGCTTTTCTGAGCAATAGCCATGTCGGTATAACCGTTAAAACAGCCAGTACCAATATTATACCGAGGTTAGGGGTGACTTGAAACGAATCGTTTATTGTGACAAACAGTTCAACAAGCCAGTCTCTTGTAGTTGAAAATAAAAGCAGTCCAAATAAAAAAGCAATAGCAATTGCCCCTCCAATTAAGCCTGTGCGGTAAAAGATGCTTCCTAATAAAAGCCCCGCTGATAACAAGAAGAAACAAAGAATGGAGTCAAATAAAAGTTGGTTGTACCAAGTAGGATTCATAGTAGTAGCTTCAATAGTACTAAAAATTTTAACTTGTGTAGATGTGATATCAACGACCAGACGAAATAGTTCATTTACAAAAGCCTGAATAATAGATATTCCAATCGCTAACAACATGTTAAATAAAAAAACGCTTGTTAAAAAGCTTTTTCGAGTCATGCCCATTTTAATACAAAAAGGCAGCGACTCTTTTACCATTACAAATCCTGCAATTCCACAGAAAATAAGAATCGGTAAGCTCGGTGACACGACCATAACAGAAGTATCAGCAGCCATCGTAATTGTTAAAATAGCCAAGATACTTCCAATAAAGATGCTCCAAAAGATTAAAATCGACGAGCGGTGGTCAAGAAATAAATAATATAGCATTGCTTTTATATCTTTAAACATAAAGCTTTCCACTCCTTTTATCTTCTGTGAGATAAACCATTAATTGTTGAACGTTAATAGATTCAATCGTTAAACCATGCTCACGTACTTCACTAGGATTATGGGATTCACCATATAACACAGCAGATTTTTTCCCTACAAGAGTCGATTCATAAATCACGTTCTGGTTTTTAATAAAAGCATCAACTACTTCTTCTTTCCCGCTAATATGAAGAGCTTTATTCATCATATTTTCCGCTGTTTCATGCAGCAGCTTCTTGCCTTTTTGAATAACCACTACTTCTTCAAATAAATTACTTACTTCATCAATTAAATGTGTAGATAAAATAATTGTTCGAGGTTTCTCCTCGTACGCTTCCAAAATCAAATCGTAAAACAAATAGCGTGCTGACGCATCTAATCCAATATATGGCTCGTCAAAAATGGTAAGCGGTGCTTGACTAGCTAAACCAATCGTGATGCCTAAAGCAGATTCCATTCCTTTTGATAAGCCTTTAGTACTCATTTTCCCTTCAAGATTAAAACGTGTTAATAAATCATTCGCAATATCTTGTGACCAGTTTGGATAAACAAGAGATGCCACTTTTAAAACATCTTTAATTTTAAGCTTTTTTTTAAAGTTGTTATTCTCACTAATGAAACAAATATTCTTCAAAACCTCTCGATTTTCAAAAGGTGATAGCCCCTCAACTTTCACCTGACCATCAGTTGGTGTGATGTGTCCTGCTAGCATCTGCATAAGCGTGGTTTTTCCTGCTCCGTTCCTTCCCAGCAAACCATAAATTTTATTAGCTTCCAGCTGTAAACTTAAATTACTTAAAGCCGTTTTCTCCCCAAACGTTTTTGTAACGTGTTCAACCGCAATATTCAACCTTATTCCTCCCTCTTTAATAAAGACTGTAGTTCCTCAAGCTGGATTCCTAGCTTTTCAGCTTCTTGCTTTAAGGGGACGATGTATTGATCAAAAAATGCCTTTTTTCTTTTTTCTAAAATAATACTCCTAGCTCCATCTGCTACAAACATCCCTACGCCCCTCTTCTTAAACAAAATTTCTTGGTCAACAAGCTGATTAACTCCTTTAGCAGCAGTGGCTGGATTAATTTGATAGTACTTGGCAAACTCATTCGTAGAAGGAACACGGTCACCTTCTTGAATGGATCCATCCAATATACTGGTTTCAACCTGCTCTGCAATCTGCTGGAAAATCGGCAGATCCTCTCTTAATTTAAAATCCATACGACCACCTTCTAAGTTCTTTGGTTAGTTACTTATGTAACTAACTATATAACATATGTATTTATTTGTAAATAAGTTACTGTTATTTTTTTGAAATTTAAGCGCGGACATAATCAGGCATAGAGATAGTGAGGACTTCTCCTATGACAGAAATCCATAATTAAAATGAAAGATGTATGACTCCTGCAGGAATAGCGAGGCTGCTCAAGGTCTCTCGGGAACGTAGTGACAAGAAGATTCAGTGCCCGTCTCGTGGAGACCAAACAATCCGGAGTAGAAATTGCCCTTTTTGCATGTGTTCCTTCTGTACAAAAAAAGCGACTAGAACTAAAATTAGTCCTAACCGCTTTTATCACTTAAGCTATTATTCAGCGTATAACTCTTCTAATGGCTTCATGATAATTTTGTTTAATTCACCAATTACCATGCTCATACGTTGCTCAGCTTCCATTAACTTCGCGATATTTTCATCTTGTTGAACGATCGCTACTGTTTGCTGTGCTCGTTGAACTTCTTCCTCCGTGATTTCTTGACCCGTCATTTGCTTTTGCTGTAATTCCATTTGTAATGTACGAAAGCGCTCAAATAATTGCTTTGAACCTTCGTCATTGTTTACAGCCGCATACAAGCTTTTTAGGTTTGTATAATCGTCGCTTTGACGAATGGCTCTTTCTAATTCATTTGCTACATCGTACAAGTTTACAGACATATAAACGTCCTCCTAAATTTTTTTACTATAATCATCTTCCCAACTACTATAACAAATTATGGCGAGAAATTCAGCTTAAGACCTTTATTTCTCAAAATCCATCAAATAAAGTAAAACCCCAAATAAGGAGTAAGCCCATTCTTTCTTTCGTTTGGTCAATATCTAGACAAGAAACAGAGCAATAATGCCTTGAACCACTCCAATTATCCCTCCAAGTAAAGCTCCTAGATACGTGATCATCTTAAATTCGCGCTTTGAAATCCCTAAAATTAATTCCTCAATGCGCTCGACTGAAAACGACTCTACCTGTTCACGAACAATATCTTCTAACTTGAGCTGGCTCATTAATGAATCAATGCGCCCTACTAAAAAATCACCTGCTTTTTCAACAGCGACTGGCACAACCTTTTGCACATACGAATGAGCAGGTGCTACAAGCTCAGAAACAGGCTTTTCAAATAAGCTTTCTACCGATACAGTACGATCAACAATATTCTGAATACCCTCTAATACTGTCTCTCTTCCGATAAACGCTTCTGCCTCATCTACCGTCTTTTCTTGCAGCTTCTTCCACTCTTTTTCAATTAGACTTTCAAATAATTCACTCGTTCCTTCATGCTTAAAGAATTTAATAATCTCTGGTTGAACCTTATCAATGACCTTTGCATTTCCAAGAAACATTTGAATCATGTTTCCAAGCATTCCCTTTTTCATTAAAAAGTCATCAATCATACGTTCTAAGCGCTGTTTCCCCTCTTCGCTTTCAAAATAATCAACCGCTTTTTCACAAATTTGTTTGGCGATAACAGGAATAACTTGCTCGACCTTTTGCTTTGTACCCTTACTTAATAAAGAAGAAAGCGATTGACCTGATTTGCTCATCATAAATTCAATATACTTCTTTTCTACAAGCTTACGAATAGCCTTATTTGTCTTATCTTGAGCGTCTTTAATCCCGATAGCATCAAGCAGTTCAGTTAACGTTTGCTTCGTTGTAAATACCTTTTTAAGCCCGTCATTTGCCATTCCTAACAAGATTTGATGAAAGGCTGGATCTTTTAACTTTCTTTTTAAGCTTTCCGGTGTTAATAAGTGATCAACCACCGTTTTTCCAAGCTGAACAGCAAGTTCATCTCGTCTTTTTGGGATAAGTCCAGGAGTAAATGGAATCCTTTTCCCAAATATATACTTGGCTTCGTATGGATGAAACAACATTTTAATAGCTAAGTGGTTCGTAACACCACCGATGACTGCCCCAATAACAGCCATAATAATAATTGTAATAAACTGTTCCATTATTTTCTTCGACCTTTCTGTTACAAATTCTCTCACATATTCTCTTTGCAAGTCATAGGATATATCAGCATTCGCCTATAAAATCAAAAATGAGGACGTATTTATGAACCCTCCATGCGTAACGATTAAAGCATCTCAGTCAAAGCTGGGTAAAAATCAGGTTTACATGAGTCATGGACTTTGCCAAAAACTTAGCTGTGATACTCATATTACCATCACATTCGGTCGTATGCACAAAGAAGTGAGTATTATACCATTTAAAAGCTCTGATTACTGTATTATGTGTTGTAAAACTCTTTTACAAGAATGGGGACTATTTGAAGATGAAATCGTTTTGCGATTTTCTTCTCCATCTAAGGATGAACTATTAATTGGTCCAGTTATTTGTGTCGTCACGGAAATTAAGTCTTCGCTAGATCTTTTTGGCAGTATAACAACTTTCTGTGAAGAGTTTGCCTCTCTTAGCGATTCGGAAAACTGCTTCTTTTATGTGAGTACACTGGATGACTTACTGAAAGGAACGAAAAAAGGTTATACGTTCCAACGTAATTCTTGGATACTTCAAGATGTACCTCTGCCAAATGTCATTCATAACCGAATCCACAATCGAAAAACGGAGAATACGGTTAAGTTTCAAGAACTTACTATTCAAGCAATGGACAATGAAATTCCCTTTTTTAACGCTCATTACTTAAACAAGTGGAAGGTGTTTGAACGCTTGTCGCAAACAGTCCACTTAAACACCTATTTACCGGATACGTATCAACTGCGGTCTAAGCAAGATCTATTAGATGCACTGTCATCCTACCAAACCATTTTTCTAAAACCTATACACGGTAGCCAAGGTAAACACATTTTTAAAATCGCACAAGTCGACGCTCAATATCAACTTGATTATACTACGGTTGGCCATGAGTTTAAAAAAGAATACGATTCCCCGCATGACATATTTGAAACTCTCTTTCACACGTTAAAAAAACAAGGGTTTATCATCCAAGAAGGAATTAACCTTCAAACGTATAAGGGGTGCCCCTTTGACTTTCGTATTCTTTGTCACAAACAGTCTCATGCAAAATGGAACGTAACATCGATTGTAACACGAGTTTCACAAAAAGGATTCTTTGTCTCAAACGTTGCACGAGGAGGGGAAATTTATTCACCAAAACATATACTCACTTCATTATATGATGAACATACCGCTAAACATATCATCGCTTTATTAAAAGAGATTGCGCTTGAAATTTGTGTTAACTTACCATTCCAAGATGAAACTTATGCCGAGTTTGGCATTGACTTAGCTATCGATGCTAACGGGCAGCCTTGGATTATCGAAGTAAATACAAAGCCTTCTAAACAAAGTGACGAAGCCTCTCAAACGATTCGTCCATCCACTAAAGCACTTATGAATTATTGCCTTTTTATTACACGTTTTCATTAAGATGAGGAGGTCTTTCTTATGATTTCATTAGGTTTTATTACCATTCATCCCGAGCAGGAAGTAGAATATGCAACCAACCTTGCAAAGTATGCGGCTGCGTACAATATTGATTTTTATCGATTTACGCCCTTTCAACTTCAGCCGGTATCACAGAAAATTACGGGCTATAAATATAATTCAGAAACAAACGAATGGCAATATGATACATTCTCTCTTCCTATGTTTATTTATGATCGCTGCTTTTATCGCGGAGATTCCCTCTCTAAAAAAGCTATACCCATTGTCAACTGGCTGAAACAAAATCCAACGATTACGTTCCTTGGATACGGGCTACCGAATAAATGGGATGTTTATACAGAGCTCATAAAAGATGATAATATTTCTCCTTATCTTCCTTCAACAACGAAAATTACGGCTGAAGAGCAAGTAACGCAGCTGTTACGCTTACACGATGCCATTATTCTAAAACCTATTGCGGGTGCACAAGGAAAAGGAATTGTTAAGCTTGTTCAACGCTTTCGAATTATTGAAGCATCCTTTTATTCCAAAAAAGGTCTTCAAACAAAGCAGTTCACACAGCTAGCAGATTTTCATGCTTGGCTGTTTAACATTATGCAAAATGGAACGTATCTTGCTCAGCCTTTCATTCCGCTCTTATCGCTTCAATACTCTCCTCTTGATGTGCGCGTTTTATTACAAAAAGATAAGAGAGGAAATTGGCACGAAATTGGAAGAGGCGTTCGAAAAGGAAAAGAAGACTCATTTATTACAAATATTAGCTACGGTGCTTCTATTTCACCATTTGAGGAGTTGATGAAGCGACTTCCTCCTCATAAAGCTACATTTATCGCAGATGAAATAAGCAGCTTATGTAACCGAATACCGCTTGCACTAGAAGCTCAGCTTCCCTCTCTTTTTGAACTTGGCTTAGATATTTGTATTTCTAGAGACTATAGCATTTGGCTGCTTGATTTAAATTCAAAACCTGGAAGAAAAACAATTATTGAAACCACTCCAGAATCCACTGAAGAGATGTATGAAAATGTGATGGCCTATTGCTCATATTTAGCTACTTTACCTTCATCTCAGCATAAGGAGTAGAAAAATGACTAACTTACTTTTTCAATTAAAGGTGTTACCGGAACAAGAGGATGTACTGTATGTACCATCCTCTCTTTATCATCATAAATTAGATACTATTTATTTCGGTACGTTTTCTTCTACTTGTCAGATTTATGAAGCCCCTGAAGCTGTGAATGAAATCAAAATTTCACAAAACCTGCTGGGTTTATTGCATCTTTCGACTCATCATGATGTTCATATCTATACCGATGAGCATAGCATCTATATCGGTCCATTAATCGGCGTATTATCCGCAGGGTTTACAGGCTCTTTGCTACGTCCAATTGGAAAACGCTCTTTACTGTTTGCTAAGCTTTTGTCTACAGCTTCAATGACTGGAGGCATTCCTTTTTTATTTGGCATTCATCATATTAAGTGGGATTCTGGCACAATCTTAGGTTATTTTTATACATCAAGCGGTTGGGAGCAACGAGAAGTTCCTCTTCCAAATGTCATTTATAACCGATTACCCAATCGAAAAACAGAAAGTCTTGATGCCTTTAAAATGATTAAAGAAAAATTAGCCGATGAATATCAAATTCCGCTCTTTAACCCTAACTTCTTTAACAAGTGGACGGTTCATACCCTTCTACAAAAGGATGAAGCAGTTAAAGGATTCTTGCCGTACACCATTGATGCGCCAAGCTTAGATCAGTTGTCTCGAATGGTAGAAAACTACGGTTCAATCTATTTGAAACCCAAAAATGGAAGTTTAGGCCGTGGTATTTATACGCTTTCCTATTGTTCTGGTCAGAACGTTTATCAGCTTTGCTTTAAAGAAGAAAGCTTAATAAAAAAAACACATACTTCGCTAGCCATCTTAGTTGATGAGGTATTTAAAACAAATGAGAGAGAGCACTATATTGCACAGCAAGCCATTCCACTATTAAAAAAAGATAACCGAATTGTCGATTTCCGAGTTCATACCAATAAAAACTTAAACAATCAATGGGAATTATCTGCTGTTGCAGCAAAAATAAGTGGTGGAGAAACAGTCACGACACACATGACAAATGGAGGGGAAATCGAACCCTTACAGCGCGTTTTTACGAATCCAGAAACAAGAAAGAAAATACAGAAGCTATTGGAAAGTACCGCTCTGCTCATCAGCTTAGCATTAGATCATCAGGTGGAAGGACTTATTGGTGAAATTGGATTCGACTTCGGGGTTGATACGAGAGGAAACATATGGATGTTTGAAGCCAACTCCAAGCCAGGTCGATCTATTTTTTCACATCCATCTCTACGAAAAGAAGATCAATATACAAGAAAGCTTGCGTTGGAATATGCCATTTTCTTGTCAAAGCAAGCTATTTTATCCCTTGAGGCTTCACGTCCATGATTACCGTTTATTATAGTGAAACAGACGATACTTGGTACCACCAAGAATTACATTCCTCCTATGTGTGGGGTACACAAGGTGTTGAGCTTCCGGTTAAGCTTGACCCTACTAAAGCTTCCTTTCGCTTGCGAACTAGAGGAAGTAAAGCAGGCCCTATAATTGGAATTATTACGAGCAACGCTGTTTTAAATACCCTGAACCAGAAGCAACACCTTCTCTTTAAAGAAATTCATCAAGCTTTACAACAAACTGGAGGAATACTTGTTTTATTTTCTCCTGAACAGTTTCACAAACATTACGTATATGGAAGTTATTTTGAGGAAATAAGCGATCAGTGGTGCCACGCTACGTTTCCTCTTCCTGATTTTATCTATAATCGCTTTCCAAATCGCTTTACTGAGCATAAAAAACTTAAAATATTACTTTCTCAAAGCAAGCAGCTTCGGATTCCACTCTTTAACACCAGCTTTTTTTCCAAGTGGGAGACATATGAGCTATTATCAAAAAACCCGACTATACAAAAGCACCTTCCTGATACTCGACTACTTTTATCGCTTGAAGATGTACGTACGATGCTTAAAAACCATCAAAAAGTGTACTTAAAACCAATTCACGGTAGCAAAGGGAAAGGAATTTTCACCTTAACATCTCATCACGATGGAAGCATTCAATATGAAAGTTCTCATCAAAAAAAGACCTACCTTTCTCTTGAACATGTGCCTATCCCTACCCGCTCTTATCTTGTTCAAGAAACGATTGACACCGATACTCTTCAAGACATGCGCTATGACCTCCGCATACTAGCTAATCGCTTTAAAAAACGATACATTATCAGTGGAATTGGAGTGAGACAAAGCGAGCGTCAAACCGTAACCACTCACACATTAAATGGGGGAATTATTAAATCTATTGAAGAGCTCTCTTATGATATAGACCATTCTTTTTTAACATCTCTAGTAGATGCATGTGGTCAGCAACTTCATCAGCACTTTCAATTTGTTGGAGAATTTTCACTTGATATTGGAAGAACAAAAGCCGGTGATTATTACATCTTTGAAATCAACGCCAAGCCGATGGTCTTTGATGAACCTCACATCCGATCCGTTGGTATCAAGCATCTGGTAAGGTTATTTTATAAATTAACGAATTTTTAAAATAATTGCTTTCCATTTCCTCTTCTCATGATAAGCTTATTAAAAAGCGGTGAAAATGAGAAAGGGGATTTTTTATGATTACACATTTCCGAATCAAGCCTTTGTATCACCAAAAAGAAATGCCGGGATGGTTCATCTCCTTTTATATAAGTGGTACTTATTACGAAGCAGACTATTTAAAGACCGGGGAAGTTCAGTTTAAACATCCACTCTCTCCAAACATTAATCGAGAAGAAGTCATTTCTCTTATTCATGAACTAATGTTATTTCACGTCTATCAAGACTAGTTAAAAGTAAAGAGTAGAAAGGAGTTTCATGATGGAGCAGCTAAAAAACATCTTTGGCAATAAACTACTATATTCAGATGTTCCCTACCAATTCCACCGATACAAATGGTTTCGAAGCGATGAATATCATTTTATTGGAATCGAGCAAGACGCGCTTTCTGAGAAAGAACTTGCTCTACTCTCAGCATTTCTTATTCCTTACGAACCAATGACCGCCACGCTCTCAGCGGAACAATCGTATTGGTATCAGCTACTATTCGAAGATAAGCCTACAGTAATAAATAAATTGGATAAATTCAAGCTGATTCGTTTTACTTATTTTTCAATTAAACGTTTGTTTGAACAGCGCACAGAGTTTGAAGATGCTCTTTCATCCATGTATGCGACTCCCATTACAATCTTATGGGACAACTTACAAAGCGGTGTAATTATTGAAAAAGTAGTGGATTCATCAGAGTTAACAAGAGATTTACAGGATAGCGTAACGATTTTATCACATGATTTTGAAAGTGATATGCAATTTTTTGAAGGCCAACTTCACTCTTTTCCTTTTTCACCCTCTCATGCTTTTCACATGGAAAAAAGCTGGTTTGAACAAGTTCAAAAAGTGTTTGAAAAAGAAAAAGTGATTAAGCTTTCAACAACGCTCCCATATTGGTTGATTAAAGAGATGTCTCCCGCTGCCAAGGAACAAATGAATACTATTTTATCGTTAATAAAAGATGACGAGACTTTACTTAACACTGTTAAATGTTATTTAGAATGCAATCTTAACGTATCGCTTGCGGCAAAGAAACTATATATGCATCGCAACAGTCTGCAGTATCGCATCGATAAGTTTATTGACCGAACCGATCTAGATATTAAAAATTTTCAAGGAGCTGTTTCAGCCTACCTTGCCATATTAGCAGCCGAGTCGCTGAATTAATAAAATGAAAAGGTTTTCGTAAACATGCACGAAAACCTTTTCATTTTTTTGTGCACATCTGCCATTTACCGGTTTTCTTATTCATCGTACACTGTTTATACAGAAAGCGGTTTCATAATAACAAGGTACATACTCAAGGGGGAGAATAAAAAATGGCTGAATTAAAATTAGAGCATATTTATAAAATTTATGATAAAAACGTAACGGCTGTAAAAGATTTTAACCTTCACATTGAAGACAAAGAGTTTATCGTATTCGTTGGACCATCTGGTTGCGGTAAATCAACAACTCTACGAATGGTAGCAGGCTTAGAAGAAATTTCACAAGGTGATTTCTATATCGACGATAAGCGCGTGAATGACGTTGCGCCAAAAGACCGTGATATTGCGATGGTGTTCCAAAACTATGCGTTATATCCTCATATGACTGTATATGACAACATGGCGTTTGGATTAAAGCTTCGTAAGCTTCCAAAAGATGAAATTGATCGTCGTGTAAAAGATGCTGCGCGCATTCTTGGGTTAGAGCAATATCTAGACCGCAAACCAAAAGCTTTATCAGGGGGGCAGCGTCAGCGTGTAGCATTAGGACGTGCAATCGTTCGTGACGCAAAAGTATTCCTAATGGATGAGCCACTATCAAACTTAGATGCAAAGCTTCGTGTGCAAATGCGCTCTGAAATTGCTAAGTTGCACCAACGATTAGGTACAACAACAATTTACGTTACGCATGACCAAACGGAAGCAATGACAATGGCTAGCCGCTTAGTTGTTATGAAAGACGGTATCATTCAACAAGTTGGAACGCCTAAAGAAGTATACGAAAAGCCAGAAAATGTATTCGTAGGCGGATTCATTGGTTCACCTGCTATGAACTTCTTAAAAGGAAACCTATCTGATGGTAAAATTACGGTTGGTGATTCTGTTCTTGCAGTTCCAGAAGGGAAAATGAAAGTATTACGTGACCAAGGCTATGTAAATAAAGAAGTAATTCTAGGTATCCGTCCTGAAGATTTTCATGATGAGCCTGTCTTCATTGAAGCTTCAGCTGGCACAAAAGTAACCGTTAATGTGGATGTTTCAGAGCTAATGGGAGCTGAAACAATGGTGTATGCTAAAATTGGCGGACAAGACTTTGTCGCTCGCGTAGACGCTCGTTCTGAAGTAAAAGCTCAACAAAAGCTTACTTTAGCATTAAACTTAAATAAATCTCACTTCTTTGATGCAGAAACAGAAAGCCGCATTCGTGCAGAAAAAGAATAAGAATAAAAAAAGAGAAGAGTTCCCTCTTCTCTTTTTTTATTCTTTAATGAACTTAATCTCTTCGTGCTGACATCTCTGACAATAGAAAAAGTGTGTGCAAATATGCTGCACATAATCATTTGAAATGCCGTTTTCAAGCTTTAATTCATCAATTTCCATATACGCGCTGTAATCATCGAAATAGTCGCTAATCTTTCCCATATCGCTTAACTCATAGCCACATACCTTACAATATTCAGATAAAGTAGACAGCCCATTGCAAAGCTCACATATATGCATCATTTCCTTACCCCTTCTTTACTTCGATAAGATATACATAATATGTGCAACTCCATTATTTCTACTCTACTGATCTCCATCCAAATTACCAATAATTACTAATATTTTCTTATGTATAAACTTTTAAGTGCTTTGTCATACTACTAGTAACAACAAAGCAAGCATTTACTACTGGGCTACGCCGAGGTAGGCAGATAAGTTTCTTGCTAAACTTATCGACGCTGGTTCAATTCCAGCTAGCCCAACCATACTACTATTATTTTATCTAACGAGGAGATGAATAAACATGGCAAACTACCAAAAAGCATCAAACAGCAATTCATCAAACAAGTTAGTAGCACCTGGAGCTCAAGCTGCTATCGATCAAATGAAATTCGAAATCGCAAGTGAATTTGGCGTAAACTTAGGGCCAGACACAACAGCTCGCGCAAACGGATCTGTTGGTGGAGAAATCACTAAGCGCTTAGTACAATTAGCTGAGCAACAATTAGGTGGCGGCAAGTACTAATATTTACACAATTTTATAACATGGCTATAGCACCTCAACAACTGTTGAGGTGCTTTTTATTTTTACAATAGACAAGATACGATTTCTAGTCTGCTATTTCCAATTCATTATTTGACGCTGACTGAACTTGAACATTGACTTTACGAATACGACGATTTTCAACCTCTTTAATTGTAAACGTTACGCCTTCATAACTAAAGAAATCTCCTGCAACAGGAACTCGTTCAAACTGTTCAAAAATCCAGCCACCAAGGGTATGATACGAACTTTCTGGTGCCGGCACCTCAACATATTTTAAGAAATCATCAAGGGGGATTTCCGTATTAAATTCAAACTCTGTTTCACTAATTTGATCCACATAGCGAACAGCTTCATCGTGTTCATCCCAAATTTCTCCTACAATTTCTTCTAAAATATCTTCAAGCGTCACCAGACCTGAAGTACCACCAAATTCATCTACAACGATTGCCATATGTACTTTGTTCTTCTGTAATTCAGGTAGTAAAACAGAAATTTTCATTGATTCGACTACAAACATTGGCTCACGTACTAATTCACGAAGATTTACTTCTTTTTCTTGAACTAAATATGTTAAAAAATCACGTTCTGATAAAATTCCAATAATATTGTCAATATTATCTTCATAAACTGGAATTCGCGAATATCGTTCTTCTAAAAAGATTTCTTTTATTTCATCAATCGGCTGATTGACCTCTATCGCTACCATATCGATTCTTGGTTTAAGAATTTGTCCAACAACAATTTCATTAAACTCTAACGAACGATGAACAAGCTCTTTTTCTTGATTATCAATAACGCCTTCCTCTTCACTCAGGTCAACCATTACTTTAATTTCTTCTTCAGTAACTGAAGGGCTATATTCTTTACCTGTGAATAGTTTTGACACACCAGACTTCAGCAAAACAAAAAGATAAGAGATTGGTGTTAGTACTTTAATTAAAAAGTATAAAATACCGGATATCATCAATGTAAAGCTTTCTGCATGCTCTTTTGCTAATGATTTAGGTAATACTTCACCAAAAATTAAAATTAAGATGGTCATAACTACTGTACTAATGACAAGCGCTGAATTACCGCCGAATAAATCAATTGCTACCTTCGCTGAAATAGAAGATGCAGCAATGTTTACAATGTTATTTCCAATTAAAATGGTGGATAACGCTTGGTCAAAGTTTTCAGTAATCAACAGCGCTTTTTTGCTTCCTCTTCTTTTTTCATCAGCATAGTTTTTCAGGCGTATTTTATTTACACTTGAAAAAGCTGTTTCAGCAGATGAAAAGAAAGCTGATAATAAGATAAGAACTGCCAACAAAATAATTTGACTCAGGGGTAGGTCTACCAAAGGTCATTCACTCTCCTAAAAAAATAATAAAATTTTATACTACATCATTGCGTTTACCCTTTAGTGCAAAATAGTACAAATATATCATATCAGAAACCTTTCTATTTGAAAATGAATGTCAACTGCTATGACAAACCGATTTTATTTGGCTATTTCTAGAAACTGCTTTATTATATTCTATGAAAGAAAGATTCATGCCCTTCGTATGTTTACATAAAGGAGAGATGCAATTTGGATATTGCTTTATTAGGTGCAACGGGACGCGTTGGTCAACAGCTTATTGAACTATTATTGGAAAACAATCACAAGGTAACAGCTTTAGTTCGGAATGTGCACCGCCTGCCTATTTCACATACTAACTTGAAGGTAATTGAAGGCGACGCTCGTGAAGAAAAAGTATTGGATTGTTTGTTTCAGGGACAGAATGCTGTCATTAGTACACTTAGTACCGATGGAGCTAACGTCATTTCAGAAAGCATACCTGTAATTATAAAAGTAATGACTAGGCATAGTATTGAGCGAATTATTACTGTCGGCACCGCAGGAATCTTACAATCTCGAACAGAACCTTCACTATATCGATTTCAGTCTAGTGAATCAAAGCGTAAGCTTACAAGAGCTGCTGAAGATCACCTAAAAGGGTTTTTGACCTTGAAAGAAAGTAATCTTCTTTGGACGATTGTATGCCCTACTTACTTACCTGATGGAAATATTACAGCGCACTACCGCGTTGAAAAAAACGTCCTTCCCTTAGATGGGAAAAAGATATCTACGGGTGACACCGCTCATTTTATTTATGAGGAAATGTTAAATCCGCGATTTCCCCATTGCCGAGTTGGCATAAGTGAATAGAAAACAGCATCTCGAAAGCAGAGATGCTGTTTTTGAGATGCTACTTTACGTAAGCTTCCGATAAGCCCAATGATTTGTAGGTCCATGCCCATTTCCAATTTCTAGCGTATCCTTAATCGCAGCATGGACGAAATCCGAAGCAAGCTGAACGGCTTCTAGAATAGTTGCTCCTTTAGCTAACTCGGCTGCTACACAAGCAGCAAACGTACAACCTGTTCCGTGCGTATGCTTCGTATCTACGCGCTTATGAACAATTTCATGAAAGAACTGACCGTCATAGACTAAATCAATCATCTCCTCTTGGGATTGATCGTGGCCCCCTTTTATGACTACATTTTTCACTCCAAGGCTATGAAGATTTTTGGCTGCTTCTCTTCGCTGTTCCATCGTTGTAATTTCATATCCTGTCATAATTTCTGCTTCGGGAATATTAGGCGTCACAACTTCGGATAGTGGTAGCAGTACATCATTTAACGCAACAATAGCTTCTTGCTGAAGTAATGATTGTCCGCCTTTTGCGATCATAACCGGGTCGACTACTACGTTTTTCAGTTCGTACTTATGCAGCTTATCCGCCACAATACGGATAATATCTGAGCTAAAAAGCATGCCTGTCTTAATGGCATCTGGGCGTAAATCGGTAACAACTGAGTCAATTTGCTTGGCAATTGCTTCCTCAGTGAGCGGATATACCCCTTGAACACCTAGAGTGTTTTGAGCCGTTACCGCTGTGATAGCGGACATACCAAATACTTTACGCTCTTGAAATGTTTTTAAGTCTGCTTGAATTCCGGCTCCTCCTCCGCTATCAGAGCCAGCTATTGTCAGTGCTTTTGCTACACTCATAAAAATCTTCCTTTCGTCATTTACCCAATATAACGGTGATAAAGGTTTTTTGCTTCTACTGTATCTTTTGTGCCGTGTACAAAAATTCTTCCATCCTGAAACACAACAAGACGATAATCATCAATTGCTACGGACAAAAGATATGGATTTCGGTCCACTCGGTACCCTTTACCTTTTAAATGCTGTTCTAACTCTACTATGTTAGGTGCTTGCGTTGCCTTTGCAGGGCGAATTTGTACAGTGTCACGTCCGCATAGTACAGCTGTTTTCAACTGATTTTCAAATTGAAGTGCAGGAAAAACTGGCTGCTGACCACACGATGTACATTCATCTGTTTTTAAAGCATGAACGTTCATGGTACGGTATTCATTTTTCCAAACATCAAATGATACTAGCTGTGAACGCAGTGCTCCTTGATCTTCTACAAGAATCTTTAGTGCCTCTGTCACTTGGTGTGCAACAACCATCTGTACAGCAGGGCTAATAATCCCTACCGTGTCACACGTAACCCCACCTAAAGGTACTGATTCTAACAAACATGCTAAACATGGAGTTTCTCCGGGAACGATTGTATAGCTAATCCCATAGCTCCCCACACACGCTCCATAAATCCAAGGAATTTGGTGTTTTTGTGATAAGTCATTTATTACAAGACGTGTATCAAAGTTATCCGTAGCATCAATTATTAAATCAACGTTTTCCAGCAGCTGTTCAATAAATTGAGGCGTACCGTCTGCTACGTGTGCTTCAATATCAACATCTCCATTAATCTCAGCGAGCCTTTCTGAAGCAGCTACTGCTTTTGGAATACGATTAGCTGCATCTCTCTCACTATAAAGCTGCTGACGCTGCAAATTGCTCCACTCTACATAATCTCGGTCAATGATTGTTAACTTTCCAACCCCAGCTCGAACAAGCGCTTCTGCATTTCCTGTCCCTAGAGCACCTGCTCCAATTAATAAGATATGCTTTTGTGATAATTTTTTCTGTCCTTCTTTGCCAATCGGGGAAAAGAGCTCTTGACGTGAATAGCGCGCTGTCACCCCATACTCATCCCTTCTGTTGGGCTACTTGCGACCGCATATTCTTTAAATGGAATACGACCAGCTAAATAAGCATCACGCCCCGCTTCGATTGCAAGCTTCATCGCGCGAGCCATTTTCACAGGATCTTTTGCGCCTGATACAGCGGTGTTTAGTAAAACAGCATCCGCACCTAGCTCCATTGCCTTGGCAGCATCAGAAGCTGTACCAATGCCCGCATCTACAATAACAGGCACCTTAGACTGTTCAATAATAAACTGCAGGTTCAACGGATTAATAATCCCTTGTCCCGACCCAATTGGAGAAGCTCCAGGCATAATAGCATGAACACCTAGTTCCTCAAGCCTTCTAGCAAGTACAACATCATCAGACGTATACGTTAATACTGTAAAACCTTCTTTTAACAACTCTTCACTTGCTTTTAACGTTTCAACAGGGTCTGGCAATAACGTTTTATCACAGCCAATCACCTCAACCTTGACCATATCACACAACCCAGATGCCTTTGCCAGCTTCGCAATTCGAACCGCTTCTTCGGCATTTTTAGCTCCAGCTGTATTTGGTAAAAGCGTAAACCTTTTAACATCAAGAGCTTCAAGCAAGTTAGGCTGAGACTGATCAAAAATATCCATTCTCCTCACTGCAAATGTTAAAATCTCTGTTTCTGATTCTTCTACTGCTTGACGCTGCGTCGTATAATCTGGAAACTTCCCTGTACCTAAAAGTAAACGAGATGCAAATTCATATTTTCCTATTTTCAACATAACTTTCATCCTCCTCCTACAAATGAAACAATCTCTAGTAAATCGCCTTCTGACAATGAGGCTTTTTCATGATCTTGCTTTTGTAAAATCTCTTTATTTAACTCGACAATCACTACTTTCTCATGTAAATCCCTTGATTCTAATAACTCAGAAACCGTTTGAATTGAGGAATCTATCTCAACGCTCTTTCCATTAATCACTAAGTTCAATACGTTCCCTCCATTTCTCTTTGTAAGCGAAAAGCTGAAAAAAAGGAATGTTTTGGATTCTCACCTTTCATTTGCTCCGCCATGATTTTACCTGTGATTGCACTTAGTAAAATACCATTTCGATAGTGTCCACATGCTAAATAAACATTATCTAATTCCGGGTGCTGTCCTAAATATGGCCAACCATCTACAGTTTGTGGACGAAGCCCTGCCCATGCTTTTTCAAATGACGCCTCTGCAAGTGATGGAACAAGAGAGATTGCTTTGCTAATTAAAAATTCAATAGCTTCTGCAGATACGTGCTTCGTGTAATCATGGGGACGCTTTGTAGCTCCAATCACTATTCTTCCTCCTGCTTTTGGAACAACATAAAATCCTTCATCTAAAAATATGGTCTTTTGAATGCTTGGTTGATTGGTCGTGAGGGATATACACTCACCTTTAATAGGAAACAAATGCTTTGGCTGAATAGCCGTCACCAGATCTTTCGTCCAAGCACCGGCGCTTACCATCACTTGGTCACTGTAGAAGTTGCCCGCTGATGTCCGTACGCCAACTACCTTTTTGTTATCGTATATAAGCTCATGAACATGACAGTTCTCATAAATAGCTGCCTGATGGTACAAAGCTCCGTGTACCAAAGCTTGGGTTAACTTAGCTGGCATCAGCTGGCCATCTTTTGGAATGCTAATAGCCCCGTATGTATCAGGGGTTAACAACGGTTCAGCTTCCCTTGCTGCGTCAGGAGATAACCACTTCACTTCCGAATCCCACCGCCTGTGACGCTCTGCTTTGGCTTTTAGCAAACCTGCTTCCGCTTCAGTTGCTGCTACTTTTAATAGTCCTTTTTGAATGAACTCAACATCAATATTCGTTTTTTCTTTTAATTCAGCAACGAGATTCGGAAAAAGCGACCTACTTTGAATGGCTAGCTCTAAAAGCGGCCCTTCTTCATCAATTTCAGCTTGCGCACCTAATATTCCAGCAGCTGCTCCCGATGCTTCACAACCAATCTGGTTTTTTTCTAAAATTGCTACTTGATATCCCATTTTAGAAAGGTGATACGCGGTTGAGGCTCCAATGACCCCGCCACCAATAACGAGTGCATCATAATGTATTTGCATATGTATCACTCCACCTCCTTAGTTGTTCATCATATTCCTTCGCTGCCTGTAGCGGGTTTTCATCTTGAAATACACCCGACATAACAGCGATGCCGTGTGCACCTGTGCTCAATACTTCGCTCACATTGCAAGGCATAATTCCCCCGATGGCAATTACGGGTATTTTCACTGAACGAACCACTTGATTTAACCGTTCAAGCCCTCGAGGTGTTTGACCAAGCTTTGACTTTGATGGATACACATGACCATAAATGACATAATCAACACCTGTTTGTTCAGCTTCCTGTGCTTCTTTAATACTGTGTACGGATTTACCAACAATCAATGGCTGAAAATGTGCTTTTACCCCTTGAACACTTAGACTGTGATAAGCCAAGTGCACACCCTTTACATGAGAGGCAAAAGCTACATCTACTCGATCGTTAACAATTAGCTTTGAAGCGTGCACGTCTTTTTTGAGTTCTTCAATGAGCATTTCTAACTCTCGTGCCGTTCGCTCTTTTTCTCGAATATGGATAGCTCCTACATACGGGTCAATATCTCTGCTAATTTTCAGAAGCTGTTCAAAGGACTGTTTCCCTGTTGACACAGCATGTAGTTTGGGTATCATAGCATCCTCACCTTTATTTCGACATAAACGCAAAAAAACCACTCTACAACGTAGAGTGGTTGGCATGCATTCATTATGTAAACATGGCTCATCCACTTCCCTACGCTGGTACAAACCAGATCAGGTTCAAAGGGTCCGAATTTTTTCGTCTCAGCCATAAAGGCTCCCCTAGTGATTTTTTCTAATATTTTCACTTTTCATTTAGAAGTATAACATATTTGTGAGTGATTACAACCTACTGGACCATTTTTCTCATGTACCGAGCTAATAATCTTCGAGCTCTTTTTCTTTTTCCCTATGCTCTTCCCATAGAAATGAGCCAAGTAAGGTAGCAAAAGTTAGGATATAAAATCCGTAGAATAACAAGGCAGCTATGCTGTTAACCATTAAAAAGATAAAACTAATGACTTGTCCTGCAATTGTTACAATCAATAAAATATATTTCCATACTTCACGTTTTCTCATTAAACTTATCTCCACTTTTCAAATCCTAATTTCAATGCTCTTTTCTCTATTATAACAAGTTTCGAGTATGAGTAAGGAATATCTAATCAAAATAAAACAATTGTCCCAAAAACAATAAGGGAAGAACGTAAATTTTGTTAAAATATCATCAGCTATCTACTTATTCCCTTTCCTTTTTATTCATAAACTAATGATTTTTAATATGATAATCCCAACCTTTTCCTGATGCTCTACAAAGTACATAAACCCTTTGAGAACAGCCATACTATCTATTAGAAGTTTTTTTTATTGACTTTTAACTTCTTCTTGTTTAATATCAATTACGCTATCAAGAAATATAATTCCTATCAAATTACTGGGGGTTTAACAAAAAATGAAAAAATTAGTTGCATTTTTATCTCTTTTATTAGCGTTCACAGTTGTGTTAGCAGCTTGTGGGTCAAATGAAAAAGAAACAAATAACGCAAGTAAAAGTGATCAAGATTTATACGAAAAAGTAAAAGAAGACGGCGTTCTAACAATTGGAACAGAAGGTACATACCCTCCATTTACGTTCCATGACGACTCTAATAAGTTAACAGGCTTTGACGTTGAAATTGCACAAGAAGTTGCAAAGCGCCTTGGTGTGAAAGCTGAATTTAAAGAAACACAGTGGGATGGAATGTTTGCTGGTTTAGACGCTAAGCGTTTTGACATGATTGCTAACCAAGTTGGAATTCGTCCAGACCGCGAAGAAAAATATGATTTCTCTGACCCATACATTGAGTCTGCAGCGGTGCTTGTTGTTCGTGAAGACAATAATGAAGTGAAATCATTTGAGGACATGAAAGGTAAAAAGTCTGCACAATCACTTACAAGTAACTATGCTGATTTAGCAAAAAAATATGAAGCTGAACTAGTAGGTGTTGAAGGATTCACGCAATCAGCTGAGTTAATCGTTTCAAAACGTGTAGACGGTACAATTAATGATAAATTATCATTCTTAGACTATAAAAAACAACGTCCAAATGCACCTGTAAAAATTGTAGATGAAGCAGAAGACGCATCAGCAAGTGGATTAATGTTTCGCAAAGATAGCGGTAAGTTAGTGGAAGAAGTAAATAAAGCTTTAGCAGATATGCAAGAAGACGGCACATACGCTAAAATTTCTGAAAAATGGTTTGGTGAAGATGTTTCTCCTAAATAGTATCTTTACTGACCCTGAGCGTGCAGAGCGCTTAATCTCTATTGCTCAATCCTCCCTCTATCCAATGATAGAGGGAGCTATTCAATATACTATTCCACTAACGCTTATTTCATTTATACTAGGCCTTATTTTAGCTATTCTTACAGCGCTTGGACGCTTATCTTCTATAAAAGTATTTAATATAATTGCGCGCGTATACGTGTCACTGATTCGAGGGACACCTTTACTAGTGCAATTATTTATTATTTTCTACGGGTTGCCAACGCTAGATATTACAATTGATCCATTTGTTGCCGCAGTAATTGGGTTTTCATTAAACGTAGGTGCGTACGCATCTGAAATCATCCGTGCTGCGATTTTATCGATTCCTAAAGGGCAATGGGAAGCTGGTTATTCAATTGGGATGACATATACTCAAGCTTTAAAGCGTATTATTTTACCCCAAGCTGCTCGCGTATCCATTCCGCCTTTATCGAATTCATTCATTAGCCTTATTAAAGATACGTCGCTAGCATCTCTTATTTTGGTAACCGAAATGTTTCGTCGTGCACAAGAAATTGCGGCCACAAACTATGAATTTTTATTACTTTATACGGAAGCGGCTCTTTTATACTGGATTATGTGTACCATTCTTTCCATTGTTCAAGGACGAATTGAAGCGAAGCTTGACCGTTATGTCTCAAGATAACTGTATTAAAAAAGGAGTTTATTAGCGTGATTAACATTACGAACCTTCATAAATCATTTGATGATTTACACGTATTGCGAGGAATTGATTTAAACATCGAGCAGGGTAAAGTAGTGGTTCTAATCGGTCCTTCAGGTTCCGGAAAAACAACGTTTCTTCGCTGTTTAAACTTGCTGGAACTTCCTACTGATGGCAAAATCATCATCGATAATCAAGAAGTAAGCTTTGAGAAAAAGTTACCAAAGCAAAGGATAACATCTTTTCGTAGCTTAACGGGAATGGTATTTCAAAACTATAATTTATTTCCTCATAAAACAGCGCTTGAAAATGTTATGGAAGGGCCTGTTATTGTAAAGGGTATTTCAAAACAACAGGCGAAAGAACGCGCTGTTTCCCTGCTACAAAAAGTTGGACTAGGAGACAAGGTTAATTTTTATCCATTTCAATTATCAGGAGGACAACAGCAGCGTGTGGGTATCGCTCGAGCAATGGCTATGGACCCTAAAGTAATGCTATTTGATGAGCCTACATCTGCTTTGGATCCTGAGCTTGTAGGCGATGTTCTAAAAGCAATGAAAGATTTAGCAAGAGAAGGCATGACCATGGTTGTGGTCACACATGAAATGCGCTTTGCTCGAGAAGTGGCAGACGAAGTAATCTTTATGGATCAAGGCGTAATCATGGAGCGTGGAACGCCAGAAGAAATTTTCAAAAACCCTAAAGAAGAGCGAACTCGTCGCTTTTTAAATATGATTCAATAAAAGGCTGCTGAACTGCAGCCTTTTGCATTATCTGCATCGTATTATACTTTTGAATTTTTGTCTTTTATAATAAATATAAGCTCGAAGATATGAAGGGAGACAGAACGGCATGGAAAATTTTAAAGCTCTTGTCTTAACAAAAGAGAACGAACAAGTTCAATCTACTATTCAAACGCTCACGCTCGACGAGTTACCGCAAAGCGATGTTCTCATCAAAGTTCACTACTCAGGTATTAACTATAAGGATAGCCTAGCTAGTATTCCAAACGGAAATATTGTCAAAGCCTATCCCTTTGTACCAGGAATTGATTTAGCAGGTACGGTTGTTTCTTCTAATAATCCTCGCTTTAAAAGCGGTGATGAAGTCATTGCAACCAGCTACGAAATTGGAGTCTCTCATTACGGTGGCTATAGTGAATACGCTCGCATCCCTGCAGACTGGATTGTTCCTCTTCCCGATGGACTAACCTTAAAAGAAGCTATGGTAATTGGAACAGCTGGCTTTACAGCTGCTTTATCTGTAAAAAAGCTCATTGATTCGGGCTTGAAACCAAAGGATGGCCCTGTCCTAGTCACTGGCGCTACAGGTGGTGTAGGAAGCTTTGCCGTTTCTATTTTATCAAAGATGGGTTATGAGGTTGCTGCTAGCTCTGGAAAAGCTTCTAGTGCCACCTATTTAACAAAGCTTGGAGCTACCACTCTTTTAACTAGAGAAGATGTTTACAACGGTAAAGTCAAAGCCTTAGCAAAAGGAAAGTGGGCTGCTGCAGTCGATAGCGTAGGGGGTGAAACGCTCGCAAGCGTGCTATCCCAAATTCAATATGGTGGTTCTGTTGCAGCTAGTGGCTTAACGGCTGGAACAGCCGTCCCAACTACAGTTTTCCCGTTCATCTTACGCGGAGTGAACTTACTTGGTATTGATTCTGTCTATTGCCCATTGTCCCTTCGAAACGAGACATGGAAGCTGCTAGCAACAAGCTTTAAGCCAAATCAGCTTGAAGACTTCATCCAAGAAGAAATCTCTCTTAATGATGTACCTAACTATCTTCCAATGCTGCTTGAAGGACAAGCTCAAGGTCGTATACTTATTAGACTGTAGATATACAAAAAGGAGAAGCGAATGCTTCTCCTTTTATTATAAATGCTTTCGGTGTACTGTTTTCCCGTCATACGTAAAGGCGATTGGCTTTTCTTCCATTACGGTTTCTAGATGCACAGGTCTGCCCCACAATTGATACAAATACGGCACAACCTTCTCTAAATACTTGACGTCTAGTTCAATTCCTTCATACCAATGTTTTAAGTATAGCTCTCCATTTTTCAAGTAATCACCATTCGTGACTGTAATATACGGAAAACCACCGTTTACGCGCATGTTAACAAGTTGATCTCGCACTTCTGTCCAGTCTTTATCTACAATCTTATAATCTTTCCCTTGCTTTTGAAATAAGTACATATCCTCTCTCATGACAAGGTCTTTTGTTAGGTAATTTCGAATAAATGAGATATCCGATTCAACTTCCCTAACCTCAAACATTTTTTCCCGTCCTGAACCTTTTTGAATGCCGCGTCGCTGCATTTCGGCAGTAGGATTATCATATCGTTCTTCAATGTCTTCAAAAATCTTCAAGCCCAAATAATATGGATTGATGCTTGTTCTAGACGGTTGAACAACACCTGCATTTAGTTTTGCAAATTCAATAGCTTCATCGCTTGTTAAATCCATTTCACGAATGATTCGCTGATGCCAATAAGATGCCCAGCCTTCGTTCATAATTTTTGTTTCAAGCTGCGGCCAAAAATACAGCATTTCTTCTCTCATCATCGTTAAAATGTCGCGCTGCCACTCTTCTAAGTATGGGCTGTATTGTTCAATAAATAAAAGAATATCCTTCTCTGGCTGAGGTGGAAATTTCTTAAACTTCTCCACTTGACGAGTTTTCTTTTTCCCACGTGAGTCTAAGCTCCATAAATCATCGTATGGTGATGAAACTTCTTCCTGCTCTTCTTCTACATCATCCATGCTCCATGACAGTTTTGCCCTCATTAAAGATGGATCAATATGCTCTTGAATCGATAAAATTGCATCTAAGAACTTCTCTACTTCTCGCTTGCCATATTGTACTTCATATTCTTTAATACGATCTGCAGTTGCAGCCATGCTTTCAACCATATCTCGTTTAGAATTCGCAAAGCGGCTGTTGTTTTTAAAGAAGTCACAATGGGCTAAAACGTGAGCTACAATAAGCTTGTTTTGAATCAGTGCATTTGAATCAAGTAAAAATGCATAGCAAGGATCTGAGTTAATAACTAGTTCATAAATTTTGCTTAAACCAAGGTCATAATGAAGCTTCATTTTATAGAACTGCTTTCCAAAGCTCCAGTGAGAAAACCTTGTAGGCATGCCATATGCGCCAAATGTATAAATAATATCAGCTGGACAAATCTCATATCTCATTGGATAAAAATCTAAACCAAATCCTGTTGCAATTTCAGTAATTTCGTCAATCGCTCGATGTAGTTGTTTATAGTCCGCTTCTTTCACTACAACTCCCCCTTTATATCCCTTAATTCAATCTATGTCCTAATGACGCAAATCATGTGTTTTGAATCAGGTTCTTTATAAGAAATTGGGAAGGTAGTACTTTATTTTCACACAAAACAATTCATTCTAATGTCATTTTTGCTTCCTAACCGTTATTTATACATTGGTCTTTTGACCAACATTTACAGGGGAACAAATTTCGTAAATATCATACACTAATTTCAACTCCTCAAAAGGAGGACTGTTAATGGACACAATTGATTATGACCGTGCTTTATATTACACGAATCGATCACAATGGGATAACTTGTTAATTTTAATGGTTCGCACTGAAGATGATTTTCTTTCAAAGAAAATCGAACATTTTTTACACGCCTACAACTTTGAACGAAACTATCGAGTAATTCAAGAAGAACTGTATTCGTTATTGCGTTATATTGACCATGCTTCAGAGCTTTCAGAGCACAACCTGAATGATTTTGTAGCAGTGGATCCCTTAACGTAACATCACCTATAGATAAAAGAAGAGGTTTTCCTCTTCTTTCTTTTTTTGTGAACCTGCATAAAAAATAAGTTGACATAAATAATCATTTACACGTACAATTTGAGTATCATTGACTATCTTACATATGAAGGAGAAGATTACTTTGAGTGGAAAACTTCGTTTTCGTACACTTGATTTAACATTAGCAGGGATGTTCGCAGCTCTCATGGCTATTGGTGCAAATATTACATCTTGGGCACCATTCTTACAGGTAGCTGGCGTTCCACTGTCTATGCAACCATTTTTCGTAATACTAGCCGGGATTTTATTAGGAAGTCGCTTAGGGGCTATTTCCATGATTGTATACTTCCTTGTGGGGCTTGCAGGAGCACCTGTATTTGCTCAGTTTAAATCAGGAGCTAGCGTTTTATTTGGCAGTACGGGCGGCTTTTTATTATCATATATTGTTGCTGCTTATGTAGTAGGAAAAGTTATTGAATGGAAAGGGAAACCTCATTTTTCAGTATTTATAAGTGCTGCACTTGCAGGTATTGCCATTATCTATATTATTGGAACAACATATATGTACATGGCTGTTAACTATTGGTTAGAAGCTCCGGCAATGAGCTATGCGACTGCTTGGAAAATTATGATTTGGTTTGGTGTAAAAGACATTATCTTTACAATTATTGCGGCGTTAATTGCGCCTCGAATTTATAAAGCTTTAACAGCTTCTCCTTATTACAAAGGAATTCATTCAAATAAAGCTGTATAGAAAAGGCTGAGCAAATAAGCTCAGCCTTTTTTTAAGCGTTCACGCGATTAATAACTTCTTCTACTTGATTCATAACGGCTTTTTGAACATCAGCTAACTGGTTAGCGCTCGCTTGTTCATCTTTGGTTACGACACCAAAATAAAACTTAACTTTTGGTTCTGTACCAGATGGACGTAAGCAGAACCATGAACCATCTTCTAGTACATATTTAAGTACGTTTGATTTTGGAAGCTCAATATCTTCTACTTTTCCACTTTCAACAAACTGACGAGTTCCTAGCGTATAGTCTTCAAGAACGGATACTTTAAGACCTGCAATCTCTTTTGGTGGCTCATTTCTAAACGTCGCAAGAATATGTTGAATTTGTTCAGATCCTTCTTTTCCTTTTAACGTTAATGACTTTAATCCTTCTTGATAGAAGCCATAAGTTTCGAAAATTTGATGAAGCGCTTCGTAAAGCGTCATACCTTGCTTTTTGTAATACGCGCATACTTCAACTGCTAAAACAGCAGCTTGCACCGCATCTTTATCACGTGCAAAGCTACCAATTAAATAACCATAGCTTTCTTCATACCCAAATTGGAATTCGTATTCCCCTGTTTGCTCGTATTGCTTGATTTTTTCTCCAATAAACTTGAACCCTGTTAGCGTGTCGACAACATGTAAGCCAAACGAACGAGCAATCTCAGCTCCTATTTCTGATGTTACGATTGTTTTTAATACAACACCGTTTTCAGGAAGCACACCTTGTTCTTTTTTCTGAGAAAGCAAGTAGTGAAGTAAAATTGCTCCCGTTTGGTTTCCTGTAAGCAATGCATATTCACCGCTTGGATCCTTCACAGCAATTCCCAATCGATCGGCATCTGGGTCTGTAGCAATCAATAAATCTGCATCAATTTCTTTGCCTTTATTAACAGCATATTCAAATGCTGCTTTCTCTTCAGGGTTAGGTGACTTTACTGTTGAGAAATTAGGATCTGGTAGTTCTTGTTCTGCAATAACCGTTACGTTCGTATAACCGATTGTTTCTAACGCTTTTCGAACCGGTTTATTAGCCGTACCGTGAAGTGGTGTAAAGACTACTTTTAATTCTGGACCTACCTCTTGTGCTAAGCTAGGATTTAATAAGATGGTTTTGAGCTTTTCATTATATGCCTCATCCATAGAAGCACCAACCATTTCAATCAATCCAGCTGACTTCAACTCTTGCTCTTCTTTTACTGACAGTTCAAGTTCGTTTTCAACAGCATTTACGTAGCCTACAAGCTCATCTGCTTCTTTTGGAGGCAGCTGCCCACCATCTGGGCCATATACTTTGTAACCGTTATACTCAGGGGGATTATGACTCGCTGTAATAACAATTCCACCAAAAGCACCTAATTGACGAACTGCGAAAGATAGCTCGGGGGTTGGGCGAAGCTCATCAAATACGTATGTTTTAATCCCTTCAGTTGCAAGGGTTTTAGCAGCTTCCATCGCAAATTCTGGCGATTTATGTCTTGAATCGTAAGCGATAACAACTCCTTGTGCCTTTGCTTCTTCCCCTGCAGAAGCAATATAATCTGCAAACCCTTTGGATGCTTTGCGAATGGTATACAAATTCATACGGTTAGTACCCGGACCAATTTCGCCACGCATTCCACCTGTACCAAACTCTAAGTTTTTGTAAAAACAATCTTCCAGCTGTTTCTCATCCGCTTTAATGCTTGCTAACGCTTCCTTTAACTCTCCATCTAAATGTACATTTTCAATCCAAGATGTGTATACTTGCTTCCAGTTCATGAAAAAAGCCTCCTCATCAATACCTTTATGTATGAAAAGAGAAAAACGACAAATGTCGCCTTCCCCTTTAAAATGACATGTCATACCTTGTCAATATTGTAACGTAATATGATAAAAATTCGATGAAAGAATCGAATTTCCTGCTATTACTCCTTACGCAATTGACAATTTTTGAAATGTAGTACTATTGTATCATGAAATATCAGCGATTTGGCTACCTTTTTCATCAACTGGCACAACTGCATCATGTAAATGTTTGTTAAGCTCTTGGCTATACTCAGACGTTTGCTGAGGCGTCCAGCTTAACTCTTGCGCCATGTATTTAATAACGGCTTCTTTCCACTCACGGACCCAAGCAATATCAAAGAATAAAGCGCCTGTACGACGGATAAATAAATCGATTGGCTTTGTAACCATCTCTTCTTCTATTCCATACTGTACTTGTAAAAATACGCTTGCCGGTAAATTACTTGCTTTCATTTTATCTTTATAGTCGGTCATGTAGCGATACAACAAATCAATATTAGAACCATAGCGCTTAACAAGTTTTGTTGCTGCTTCAGGAGACAGCCCAAGCTCTACGCCGACTTTCACTTTTTCCTCGACGAATTTCGGGAAATTCTTAGAGCCACCCACATCTCCACCAGAAATCGGTAAATATTTTGTTTGACTAGGTTTAAACGCGTTTCCTTCTGCTTTCAACTGCTCTGCAACCGTATTTACTACAAGCTCTGCCATTTTACGATAGCCAGTTAGTTTTCCTCCAGCAATCGTAATTAATCCTGAATGTGATGTCCACACTTCGTCTTTGCGTGAAATCTCAGATGGGTCTTTTCCTTCTTCATGAATTAATGGTCGAACACCAGCCCAGCTTGATTCAACATCATCAACTGTGATGTTGACAGTTGGGAACATGTAGTTGATTGCGTCAATTACGTATTCGCGATCTTTTACAGTCATCTGTGGGTGCCTTGCATCTTCTTTATAGACTGTATCCGTTGTTCCAACGTATGTTTTACCATCACGTGGAATAGCAAACACCATACGGCCATCTGGCGTATCAAAGTAGATAGCTTGTTGCAGTGGAAAACGCTTTTGATCAATTACTAAGTGAATGCCTTTTGTTAACTGTAGCTGTTTTCCTTTTTTTGAATTATCTTTTTCACGTAGAGAATCAACCCAAGGACCAGCTGCGTTCACAATTTTTTTTGCATGAATTTTGTACGATCTTTTCGTAATTTGATCAACAACTACTGCACCAATAACCGTTCCATTGTCATAAATAAACTCGTCTACTTTTGTGTAGTTTACTAAATCAGCACCGCGATTTGCTGCTTCTTTTGCTACTTCAATTGTTAAGCGAGCGTCGTCTGTTTTATACTCAACATAATAGCCACCGCCTTTTAAATCCTGTGATTTTACAAGGGGTTCGCGCTTTAATGTTTCTTCAGCACTGAACATTTTACGACGCTCAGAACGTTTGACTCCTGCTAGATAATCATATACGCGTAGTCCCACTGATGTTGAGTACTTTCCAAACGTACCTCCTGTATGAAATGGTAATAACATCCACTCTGGTGTTGTTACGTGTGGACCATTTTCATACACAATGGCACGCTCTTTTCCAACTTCTGCAACCATTTTCACTTCAAACTGCTTTAAATAACGAAGGCCACCGTGGACAAGCTTTGTCGAACGACTTGATGTTCCAGATGCAAAGTCCTGCATCTCAACTAATGCTGTTTTCATTCCGCGATTTGCTGCATCTAAAGCAATTCCTGAGCCTGTAATACCTCCACCAATAACAAGTAAATCATATTTTTGAGTTGTCATTTCTTCTAATTTATTTACACGCATTTTGCTTGAAAACATTTGTCATTCCCCTTTTCTTTTTTCAATTTTTTACAGTTATCTAAAAAAAAGAGACCACAAATCGCATATGTATAACATATGGATTCGTGGTCTCTCCGATTCTCCAACCAAATTATTAACTTGTCTTTAGTATAGCATAAATATGATTAATTTTAAAGGTTTTTCCTCTATATCAGCAGGAATTTTTCAATTTTAACATTCAAAATACCAATATCTACATTTTTATTTAAACGCCATTGTTGCGTTAACTGCTTTTTTCCAGCCTGCATATAAGTCTTCACGACGGCTTTCTTCCATATCAGGTTCGAACGACTTTTCCATATTCCACTGCTGCGCAATCTCTTCGCGGTCTTTCCAGTAGCCTACAGCTAGACCTGCAAGATAAGCTGCTCCTAACGCCGTTGTTTCATTAATTTCAGGACGCTCAACGGGAACATTTAACAAGTCGCTTTGGAACTGCATTAAGAAGTTGTTTTTAACTGCTCCACCGTCTACACGAAGGGTTTTTAATGTAATGCCCGAATCAGCTTCCATTGCGCTTAGCACGTCTTTTGTTTGATATGCTAATGCTTCTAGCGTAGCTCGAACAAAATGCTCTTTTTTTGTACCTCGCGTTAAGCCAAACATGGCACCTCGAACGTCACTATCCCAATACGGTGTGCCAAGGCCTACAAAAGCTGGAACCATGTATACACCATCTGTTGAATCTACGCGATTAGCATACTTTTCTGTTTCTTTTGCATCCTTAAACATGCGCAGCCCATCGCGAAGCCACTGAATAGCAGAACCAGCGACAAAGATACTTCCTTCTAGTGCATATTCAACTTTCCCATCTACACCCCAAGCTAGCGTTGTTAAAAGCCCATGATCAGACTTAACGGCTTTTTCACCCGTGTTCATTAACATGAAACAACCAGTTCCATACGTATTCTTTGCCATTCCTTTTTCATAGCACGCTTGTCCAAATAAAGCTGCCTGCTGATCGCCTGCTGCTCCTGCGATTGGAATGTTGTGACCAAAGAAATGGTAATCAACCGTATGTCCATACACTTCTGATGACGGTTTGACCTCAGGTAACATTGATTTTGGTACCGATAAGATATCCAATAGTTCATCATCCCATTGTAAATCGTAAATATTAAACATTAGTGTACGAGACGCATTTGAGTAATCGGTTACATGAGCTTTCCCTCCAGATAATTTCCAAATTAGCCATGTATCAATTGTACCGAACAAAAGCTCACCGTTTTCAGCTTTCTCACGTGCACCTTCCACATTATCTAAGATCCATTTTACTTTTGTACCTGAGAAGTATGCATCAATTAATAAACCAGTTTTCGAGCGAAACGTATCATTATATCCTTTTTCTTTTAGCTCTTCACAAATTCCTGCTGTTTGACGAGATTGCCATACAATTGCATTATAAACTGGCTTTCCTGTTGCTTTTTCCCACACAACCGCTGTTTCACGCTGATTTGTAATTCCAATTGCTTCAATTTGTTCAGGTGTTATTCCTGATTCCGATAAACAAGAAGCAATAACCGATAGGATTGACCCCCAAATTTCGTTAGCATTATGCTCTACCCAACCTGGATTTGGAAAGTATTGAGTGAATTCTTTTTGAGCAACGTGAACGATTTCGCCTTTTTTATTAAATAACATTGCGCGAGAGCTCGTTGTTCCCTGGTCTAATGATAAAATATATTTTTCCATACTTTATTTCCCCTTTTTGTATTATTTCTTTTATTTTACTCTGACTGTGATTAAAACGCATTCATTTATTTGATAACGCTTTTCTTTGCCATTCCTGGCGCATTTTTTGCTTTTGATATCCCATACACTCCAGCAAACACAATTGCCACAAGTGTTAATACAAACCATAGCGCGCTTCCTGTTTGATTTTTAAAAGCTGCAAGATAGAATACTGCCCCTAATGATCCACCTAAGATCGGGCCTAGGACAGGCACCCAAGCATAACTCCAATTTGATGAACCTTTTCCTGCAATCGGTAAGATGGCATGTGCAATACGCGGACCTAAGTCACGTGCAGGGTTAATAGCATAACCAGTTGTACCACCAAGGGATAAACCGATGCTTATAATAAGAAAGCCTACAATTAATGGGTTCAATCCTTCTGTAAATTCATTTGCACCAATTGTTAGTAAACCAACTACTAAAATAAACGTACCAATTGTCTCACTTAATAAGTTTGAAAATGGATTAGGAATAGCTGGCCCTGTTGCAAAAACACCTAATTTTGTTCCTTGATCAGCTGTTTCTCTCCAATGCGGTAGATAATGTAAATATGTTAATGTTGCTCCTAAAATTGCACCAATCATTTGTGCTAGTATATAAAGTGGGACTTCCTTCCACGAAAAATCTCCGACAATTGCTAATCCGATTGTTACCGCTGGATTTAAGTGAGCACCACTAATGTTACCAACTGCGTATACAGCCATTGCAACAGCTAGTCCCCAACCAAACGTAATAACTATCCAACCTGAATTTGCTGCATATGATTTTTTTAAATTAACGCCGGCACAAACTCCAGCACCTAATATAATTAAAATCATCGTGCCAATTACTTCACCTAAAAATGGACTCATATAAAAAACCTCCTTCGGTCTAATAAGAAACCGTTTACACCAAGAAGAGAATAAAAAAATCCACCATACTTCCCTCTAAATTCATGCATATAAATTTAAAGAGCTATATCGTGGATCTCCTATTCTCCGTCACATGTATTAACTTGTTTACAAGTTTACTAGCTGTTGAAAGCGTTGTCAACACATTTTCGACAAAAAATTCAAACCTTATAACTCTTTATTTAAACGTATTCCACAATTGTTTATTCGAAGTAGTGACTGCAGCTGCACCTGCAGCGATTGCATTCTTTACTTCTTCTTCCCTTCGAATAAGACCACCCGCGAGAACTGGTATCCCGGTTTCTTCCGCTACCTCTTTAAGAAGTGATGGAATAATCCCTGGTAATAGCTCAATAAAATCTGGCTCTACCTTTTTAATGAGCTCATAGCTTTTCTTGAGGGCTGTACTATCTAGCAAAAAGACGCGCTGAATGGCATAAATACCTCGCTGTTTCGCTTTTAAAATCACGTTGGTACGCGTGGAGATAATGCCAGCCGGCTTCAATTCTTGACATAGAAAGTCAACCGCATATTCATCTTGCTTTAGACCATGTATTAAATCGAGATGAATAATCATTTTCTTTTGGTGTCGATGAACTTCTTTCATAATGCCTCGCAGTAAACCTACTTGGTTATCTAACAAAACACCATACTCATATTCACTTGCTAAAAAGCGTTCCAACTGCTTCATATCACGTACAGCAGGCAAAACGGATTGTCCATGAAAACTCATGTTTTCCCCTCACTCTGTTTATTTATTTCTTTATATTATGACAAAAGATGAGTAAAAAAACACCATGCATTTGCATGGTGTAAAATAATTTATTTTTTATATTTAATATTATAAACGTCATGCCTACGATCTTTTAACTGACGGACTGTTCCTGATTGGCGCTGTCTGCGTAAAATCTCCAGATCAACGTCGCCAATAACGACCATCTCAATATTTGGATTACATTCTCCTACAATACCATCTCTTGCAAATTCAAAATCTGAAGGGGCAAAGATAGCTGATTGCGCGTATTGAATATCCATATTTTCTGTTTCCGGTAAATTCCCTACTGTCCCTGCAATTACGGTATAAATTTGATTTTCTACAGCGCGTGCCTGAGAACAATAGCGAACGCGTAAATAACCTTGACGGTCTTCTGTGCAGAAAGGTGTAAAGATAATGTTAGCGCCTTTATCTGTTGCAATTCGTGCCAGTTCAGGGAATTCAATGTCATAACAAATTTGGATGGCAATTTTCCCACAATCTGTATCAAATACTTCTACATCATTTCCTGGACTAATTCCCCACCATTTGCGTTCATTTGGTGTAATATGCACCTTATACTGCTTTTCAATTGTTCCATCTCTGCGAAATAAGTACGCAATGTTAAAGATATCGCCGTCATCTTCTTCCACAAAGTGTGAACCGCCAATAATGTTTACGTTATATTTTACAGCTAACCCTGTGAAGAGCTCAATGTATTCTTCTGTGTACTCTGTAAGGCGTTGAATCGCTTTACTTGGAATTTGCTCATCTAAAAATGACATAAGCTGCGTCGTAAATATCTCTGGGAATACACAAAAGTCTGCTTTCGCATCGTACGCAACGTCCGTATAGTATTCCACTTGAGTAGCAAACTCTTCAAATGAATTGATTTGCTTCATCATATACTGCACAACGCAGATTCGCACTGGGAATGATGTTTTGAAATGGCGTTTTGAACGTCGCACATAGTCTACGTTATTCCATTCCATGAGCGTTGCATATTTATTAGAAGCTAAATCATCTGGGAGGTAGCCAGGATTGATTCGCATCAAAGTAAAACCGTTCATTAATTGAAATGATAAAACAGGATCATAAATTTTATGGTGAATTACCTGTTCTACATATTCACGAGGAGACATTTCTCCTGAATGTTTATGATAATTAGGAATGCGCCCACCAATGATAATACTTTTTAAGTTCAGTTCACGTGCTAAGTCTTGGCGCGCTTCATAGAGTCGTCGCCCAATTTTCATCCCACGATAATTTGGATGAACCATCACTTCAATTCCATATAGGTTATACCCTTCTGGATTATGATTTGTGATATATCCTTCATCTGTAATATCATCCCACGTATGCTGGTCATCATACTCATCAAAGTTGACAATCAAACTTGAACATGAACCAATAATCTCTCCATCAAACTCTGCACAAATTTGACCTTCTGGAAAGATTTCAAGATGACTTTCTAACTGCTCACGCTTCCACGGCTCCATTCCTGGGAATGATAGTTTTTGAAGTGCTAATATTGCATCTATATCAGAGTGTTTAATGTTTCGTATAATCATTTTCTTTTCAAACTTAGACAAATCTATTGTTGACATATTTACCAACCCTCTTTCGCACACAACTGAAAATTTAGTTTCCCTTTTTTTCATTATATTAAACAAAATTAAAAATTCTAACTATTTAGCATCCTAAAAAAAGGAACACCCAGCGGATGCTCCTTTTTAATGATAATATTCAGTTTGAGATGAGTGTTGTGAATAAGATACAAGTAAGTTCTCTCGTTCAAAAAGTTCAATAGATAAAGGAAAAACAAACCCAAATTTACTAAGTATTCTCACATTTTTACCGAATCGATCACGATCACTCTTTTTAATTGGACGATGTTGAATGGATTCAACTAAAGCAATAACTGTTTGCAAACTACTAATGACTTGCAATGCTTCATCAAGTAATCCATTATATAATGGGTTAGACTCATCATGATGACCAAGTAAATAATGGCTATGAATATGCTGTAGTCGTTCATCTGATACATATTGAGGTAATAAATCATATAGAAGTTGCTCTGTTAATTCTTCTATGTAATGTTCCATCTCAGCTGGAGCTGCACATGCAATTTTCAACGTTGCCCCTCCTTTTATAAAACAAGTTTATATACGTAGGATAACATAAATAAAAACAAAGAAGATAAGGTAGTTATTTCCTCCTAAAAAAAGGAACTTCCGCACTTGTTGAAATCTACCATAATTCATGAAAGAAAAGGATGAGATAAGCGTGAATGCAAAAAGTGAATGGGTAACAATTCCCATTACTAAACAAGACAGTCAGTTAACAATTGAAGACTATTTAAAAGAAAAATGGCATCTTTCTAAAAAAACGCTGCATTTATTTCGAATGAATAAAAGCATCAAAATAAATGGAGAAACCTTACCATGGAAATATGTGCTACAAGAAGGAGATAAAGCTGACCTTCACCTTTACAGCCCGGAAGAGCATACAATTAAGCCGTATCCACTACCGCTTGAAATTTTGTATGAAGACCCTCATGTGTTAATTATAAATAAACCACAGGGCTTGGATACACATCCTTCATCTCCTGAAGATACTAAGACACTGTTAAACGCTGTTGCTTATTATTTCTCTACACAAGGTTTATACACAAAACCTCGACATGTTCATCGGCTTGACCGCGATACGTCAGGAGCTATTTTATTTACCAAACACCATGTTGCTAGTTCTGTATTTGATCAGATGCTGGCACAAAGACAAATTAAGCGGTCATACGTTGCTCTTGTACACGGCCTATTTGCTAAAAAACAAGGAACAATTTCAGAACCGATTGGGAAAGACCGCCATCACTCTACAAGGAGAAGAGTCTCAAAATCCGGTCAAGCTGCAGTTACTCACTTTCAAGTGTTGAGACAAAACAAGTCAAAAAATGAGGCGCTCGTCTCACTTATGCTCGAAAGTGGACGCACGCATCAAATTCGTGTGCATTTAAGCTATATCGGCCATCCTTTAATCGGCGATACCTTGTATGGCGGACGTAAACAAAGCGGTCAACAACAAGCTTTACATGCCTTTAAATTAGCCTTTTGGCATCCATTTACACACGAAGATATTTGCGTAACAGCAAAAACCGACCAGGCTTCGTTAATTCCATATAATCAGTATTTTTAAAGACGAAACAGCTTCTTTCTCAACGCTTAGTGTTGGAGCGAAGCTGTTTTTTATTTACTCTGAACAAAATTTCCTCTTAACATTTCGTCCCTCTTTCTGTATAATACATTCTTAGAAAACATTTGTACTTCACAGGAGGACATCATGAAGAAAATTGGGCTTTTACCACGGATTATCTTGGCTATTTTTGCCGGTGTTGTAATCGGAAGCTTTATGCCAGGATGGTTTGTTCGCATATTTGCTACGTTCAATGAAATATTTGGAAACTTTTTAGAATTTGCAATTCCTCTCATTATTATTGCATTCATTGCTCCAGGAATCGGAGAAATTGGAAAGGGAGCAGGAAAATATTTAGGATTAACAACTGCTCTAGCTTATGGATCTACAGCAATAGCTGGATTATTAGCTTATCTTGTTGCGCATAATTTATATCCGGTTATGCTGAATAACTCCATTCAATCTTCTGCATTTGAAAACCCTGAGAAAGCATTACTAAAACCTTTCTTAGAACTTCAAATTCCTGCTCCAATGGAAGTGATGACAGCACTTGTATTAGCTTTTACTCTCGGACTAGGCATGGCAGCTATTAAAAATGATTCATTAAAAAAAGTAATGATTGATTTTCGTTCGGTTGTGGAACTACTGATTGGCAAGGTTATTATCCCTTTACTACCGATTCACATTTTAGGGATTTTTGCCAACATGACACAAGGTGGTCAAGTGCAGACCATTATGAGCGTTTTTGCAAAAGTATTTGTGATGATTTTGATTCTTCACTTTGTTATTTTACTTGTTCAATACAGCGTTTCCGGCACGTTAGTTAAGAAAAATCCGCTTGCTTTATTAAAAAATATGATGCCCGCTTACTTTACAGCACTGGGCACACAGTCATCTGCTTCAACAATTCCCGTTACAATGGAACGTGCCAAAAAGAATGGGGTACGTGATAAAGTAGCTGATTTCTCAATTCCATTACTGGCTACTATTCATTTATCAGGAAGCACTATTACTATTGTTTCATGTGCAATGGCTGTACTGTACATCAACGGTACCGAAGTAGCATTTGGAACGGTCTTACCTTTTATTTTGATGTTGGGAATTACTATGATTGCCGCACCAGGTGTACCCGGCGGTGGCGTTATGGCTTCTTTAGGCTTACTGCAAACGATGCTAGGTTTTGATGCAACGATGACTTCTCTCATGATTGCGCTATATATGGCTCAAGACAGCTTTGGAACGGCGTGTAACGTAACAGGAGACGGAGCAATTTCACAATTAGTTGATCGCTTTACTTCTGAAAAATCCAAAGCTGAATCCATTCAAAAAGCTAGCTAAATTCGATACTAAGAAGCACAGCCTGAGGCTGTGCTTCTTAACTATTTATTCTCCTTTTATGTCCTCTTCAATCTTAAACTGATGAATCATTTTCATTAGCTCTTCACTTAGCTCTTGCAGGTGTTCAGCAGATTCAGATACAGTCGAAATAGCTCGGATTTGCTCTTCAGTCGATGCAGTAATTTCTTCTGTTCCTGCAGCCGACTGTTGCGCGATGGCTGCAATGCTTTGAATCGATGCTACTACACCATCTTTATGAGTATCAATTTCCTGCATATTGTTCATCACATCTTGAATAGATGTAACGACCTGTTCAATATTTTGGGCGATATCACGAAATGATTGCTCTGTATCCGCTACGGCTCCTTCTTGCGCTACTGATAGCTCTCTTGTATGGTCAAATTCTTGACGAGCCATGGCAACTTCTTTTTGAATGCTGGCAATTGTTAAACGAACCTTCTCTGTTGCAGTAGATGACTGTTCAGCCAACTTACGTACTTCTTCTGCTACTACTGCAAACCCTTTTCCGTGTTCTCCTGCTCTAGCAGCTTCAATGCTGGCATTTAACGCAAGTAAGTTTGTTTGATCTGAAATATCATTAATTGTATGAATAACATATTCAATCTCTTGCATCTTATCTGTCAACTCATTAATAACAACTTGAACTGATTCAATCGTTTTAGCAGACTGATTCGTTTGTTCACGCAGTGACTGCACTTGATGTAAACCATGCGTATTTGCTTGAATCGCTTCACTCGTTAACGTATTAATTTTGGTATTTTTATCAATTACCTGCTCAATTTGGGCTGATAAACTCATCGTTTTATGATTAGTTGAATCAGCATCAGAAGCCTGCTGCGTTGCGCCGCTTGCAATTTCATGAATGGCTCTTCCAATCTCTTCACTAGATGCTGTTGCTTCTTCTGATACTGCACTTAAATTTTCCACAGAAACCTTGACTGTTTCCACAGATTCTTGAACAGCTGCAATCAATTGGCGATTGCGCCCTACCATCACGTTAAACAAGTTGGTTAGTTGACCAATTTCATCTTTAGATTTGGTTTGGATATGAACCGTTAAATCTCCCTCTGCCACTTTTGCCACTTCTTCTTTTAATCGAACAATTGGCTTTGTCATGCTTTTTGAAATAAAGAAGATTAGGAGAATTGATAATAAAATCCCAACGGCTGCGATAGTCATAATGATACGAAAGATTTCCTTAGCGCTACTAAGCATATTATCGTAAATAAAGGCATTTCCTATTTTCCATCCTGTATCTTCAATTGTCTCAAAGGCTAGAACTCGATTCTCTCCTTTATATTTATAATGAAGAAAGTCTTTATCTTTTGCATAAACGTCATCCATAAACGCTTCTTTTTGCAACTCATTGCCTGTTGCGGTTGGATGAACGAGAACAAGACCTTGCTGATCAAATAAAAAAGCGTAACCATCATAATTCACTTGAGCTTTTGCTACCATAGAATTTAAAGCATCTAACTCTAAATCGATTGCTAGTACCCCTAGACGTTGATTTGTTTGAGGATCTTCGATTGTTTTAGCAATAGTTACTACCGTCTTTCCAGTAGATGCATCTTCATACGGTTCTGTATAAATAACTTTTCCAGGACTTTCAACTGCTTGTTTATACCAAGGTCTAGCAGTTGGGTCATAATCTGCGTCATATTCTAACGTCGGAACCGTGTACATTCCTTTATTTTCAGTTCCAATATATTGGAGGGCCATATTTGGATATTTTTCGCTTACTTGCTGAAATTCCCTTTGGACCGTTTGCCAGCTAAAGTAGCTGTCTTTTTGTGGCTCTTTTTCTTCTTTTAGAAAGTTAACCAGTACGTCGTTTTCACTATACTCAGCTACTTTACGACTATACATTTTCAAATAAGTATCGATATTTGTTTTGAGCTCTCCCACGAGCGTTTGTGATTGTACCTGCACATCGTGTTCAATTTGCTTTTTCGTAAATTGATAAACAATTCCTGAAACAAGCAATAATAAGATGATGATAATCGATGTGAAGAATAGAATCATTTTGGTGCTTAATTTTTTCATACTCTCACCTTTCTACATTACATTCATTAATTCACTGTCCTCTTTTATAACGGATACTTATCTGAAAATGTGAAGAGTTTTCAAGTACTTTTTTCTAACAATCTACTTCTGATAAAAGAAAAAAGAGTGTTTTCCCTAAAGAAAAACACTCTTTTCACGTTAACTTTCTTGATACATCCGGCTCAATATGTACCAGCGTATCTTTAATTTGATACTCATCGCTCATCATATGTTCTATTTTATCAGCAATTTGATGGCTGTTAATGACGTCTAAATAGGGGTCAACCTTTACCGTTACATCTAAAACAACGTGATTGCCTAGCATTCTGGCTTTCACATCGTGAACTTCGTTTACGCCGTTAACTTCAGAAATAACTTCTTTATAATGCAATAACTGCTCTTGGTCAAACCCGTCCGTCAAGGAATGCGTCGCTTCCTTAAAGATTTCTACAGCAGTTTTACAAATGATTAATCCAACAATAATAGCTGCAACCAAGTCGATCCAAGGTAATCCAAACTGAGAGCCAACAATTCCAATAACAGCGCCAATGCTGACTAATGCATCTGATAGATTATCTTTTGCTACGGCTCGAAGCGACTGACTGTTTAGCTTATTAGCAAGCTTAATGTTATAACGATAAACCAAAAACATAATAGCTGCGGCAGCCAACCCTACCCATGCAGCTAATAGATTAGGAGCTTCTACTTCTTTTAAAAAGATAGATTGTCCTGCATCAGCAAGAACTTGCAAACCAATAACCATCATAATAAACGATGCGATTAAAGAAGCGATATGCTCTGCACGCGAATGGCCATATGGATGATCGTGGTCTCGAGGCTTCTGAGAGATTTTCAATCCAACTAATACAGCAATTGAAGCGATAATATCCGTTACGTTATTTAAACCATCCGCTTTTAAAGCCGATGAACCTGCAATAAATGCAATAACTAATTTACAAATTGATAATGTAATATATGAGACAATGCTAACCCATGCACCTTTTTGAGCTTGTTCATAATAATTTTCCACACTGTTCGCAACCTTTCTCAACAAAATGAGCAAAACTAGTGTACCAAACGAGTTTCGTGTGGGTCTATAGAAACATTGTTGACTCTTAACACGTAAATAGAGCCTATTAAACTATTTAGTTTTATGGAAAAGAAGTTGTATTTGTGCAACTTGAAAAGAGGCTAGGCTATGACTAAATGATTCTGTCTCCAAGACGAGTCATGATGTTTTTAAAATAGTTAGTTTGTAAGAAACCATTGGTTCTATCGCGCTACAGACACTGTCCCCTATTCCACTAATTTCTTAACTTATTTTTCAAGCCAACAAAAATATCCGAACCACCAAAAGGATTTACCTCTCAACAATTCGGACATCTCATTAACTGAAATAGTTAGTTTACGGCCTTTTTCATTCACTTACATTCTTTTATTTATTTCCAAGTCATCAGTCATAATAACATCTACGCCTTCATTCATCAGTTGAAGAAACAAGTGCTTGTCGTTAACCGTATATACGCGAAGCTCTAATCCAGCTGCCTTCGCTCTTTTTGCTTCTGCTGAAAACGCATATTCAGCTTCACAGTGAAGGCCACTTGCCTGAATGGTCAAAGCTTTTTCAACTGCTTTGTTATCAATTCCTTCAAAGAGAAATCCTAGTGAAATATGTGGATGTATATCCCTAACTTTTATCAAGCTTTTGTAGTTAAAAGATGAGATAATGACTTGGTTTCCAAGCTCATACTCTTCTATAAGCTCTAGCACCTTTTCTTCCAGACCTTCATACGCTATCACATCATTTTTCAGCTCAATATTAAGGGTTAGCACACTCTTTGTACTAACTATCCATTCAAACACATCTCGAAGCGTAGGGATAGCCTCCTGATGAAACGCCTTATGAAACCAAGTTCCGGCATCAAATAAAATAATTTGCTTTAAGAAAAAGTCTTGAACATAGCCGATGCCATTAGTAGTTCGATTTATTTCTTCATCATGAATAACAACGACTTCTCCATCTTTTGTTAGCTGTACGTCTAGTTCAATACCACTTACATTTCTCTTCCTAGCTTCTTCAAATGCTCTCATCGTATTTTCTGGAAATTTGCTACTAAACCCTCTATGGGCATAAACCTTTGTTTTTTGACTCATACCGACTCCCCTTATTATGTAGAATAAAAGCCCGCTTACCTTTTCCTAAACGGGCCTTATATCATTTCTTATTTTTGATTCGCTGCTTCAAGAGAACGATTAGTCTCTTCCGCTGCTCGATTTAAGGCTTCTTGTGGTTTCACACCTTGATATAAACTTTCCATCCCCGATACAATTTTCTGACGAGATTCTGGGAAAACAGAAATTAGCGCACCTTGTGTTGCTGGAGACGGCTTTGTCTGGCTCAATTGGTCAACCGTTACTTTCAATTGAGGATATTTCTCCCATTCTTTCTTTACAATATCTTGCTCATATGCTTTAGGATTAATAGCAAAATAGCCTGTTTCTACATGCCATTTTGCCTGAGCTTCAGGTGTTGCAAGATATTTCATGAAATCCCATGTTGCCTTTTGTGTTTCTTCACTAATCCCGTTAGACATCCAAAGTGAAGCACCTCCAATGATAACCCCTTGGCGATCTTCTTCTTTTGGAACTGGTAAATAGGCCACTCCTACTTCAAATGGAGCATTATCAATCAACGTTTTGACACCTGCGGATGAATCTAAAAACATAGCAACTTTCTTTGATTGAAACGCTGCTCGAATATCATCCCAATTTTGTCCTACATTGTAGAATGTACCATCATTATACATATCTGAAATAAGATTGAACGCGTTCAATCCTTCTTTTCCATTGAAGACTGCTTTTTCAGCATTACCGCTGCGGCCATTTTCATTATCAACATATAACCCACCTTGAGCAGCTACCAACTCTTCAAAAAACCAACCATAATTTAAAATAGAGAATCCGTACTGCGTTGTTTGATTTCCTTTTTTCTTTGTTAATTTTTCCGCTGCTTTTTGTAGCTCATCGTAAGTCGTTGGTGCTTTTTCGGGATCTAACCCCGCTTCTTTAAATGCGTCTTTATTATAAACAAGGACGGGAGTTGACGAGTTAAAAGGCATTGAGTACTGTTCACCGTCTACTTGATAATAACTTGAAATATTTTGTTCCCACTGAGAGGTATCATAGTTTTCTTCATCAATAAACTTTTGAACAGGTTGAACCTTTCCACTATCAATCATATATTTTGTTCCTACTTCAAATGTTTGCATAACAGAAGGCGCATCTTTTGTGCCTGCTACCGTATTAAATTTTGTTAATGCCTCTTCATATGTTCCCTGAAACATCGGCTTCACTTCTACTTCATCCTGTGACTTATTGTAATCATCTACCATTGTATTTAACACTTTTTCTAAATCACCGCTCATAGCATGCCAAAAGACGACTTCTGTTTTACCATCTTCTGTTTTCTTTGTCTCCTGCACTTCAGAACCACTACTCGAATTTGAACATGCTGCAACAAGCATTAACATACAAGCACTCAGTATCGCTAACCATTTTTTCATCATTGTCACTCCCTTATTTAATTGCACCTTGTGTGAGACCTTTTTGAAGTCGTTTTTGTCCTAAGAATAGAAGTAATAATGTCGGTAAAATCACTACAACAACCGCTGCCATCACCACCCCCCAATCCGTCGAAATTTCTTGAGTTTGCATCTGTTTCAAACCAATTTGTACTGTTCGTGCCTCTTCAGTGTTGGTAACAAGAAGTGGCCACAAGTACATGTTCCAAGTCGTTAAAAAACTATAGACTCCTAATGTAACCAGGCTTGTCTTTGAAACTGGTAGTACAACATTCCAAAAGAAGCGGAAGCGACTAATTCCTGCAACCTGAGAAGCTTCATAAAGTTCATGAGGAATCGTTTTAAACTGCTGACGTAACAAAAATGTTCCAAATGCTAAAGCAAAGAACGGGATAGTCAAGCTGAGATGACTGTTCAGCCAACCAAGCTTTTGAATTGTTAAAAAGTTTGGAACCATCGTTGCTTCCCAAGGAATCATCATTGTAGAGATAAAGAGAAAGAACAGTGCCTCTCTTCCTTTAAATGAGATAAATACAAAAGCAAAAGCTGCAAGGCTAGAAACAATTATTTGTCCAAGCATAACGGAAATAGACACAACGAAACTGTTAAGCAAATAATGCAACAGCGGTACTCGCTCAAAAGCCGCTCGATAGTTCTCAAACGTAAACGAAGTTGGTAAAAGATTTCCTTCTAACACCTGTGCTCCCGTCATAAAGCTGATGGAAAAGGCGTATAAAATAGGAAATACGATAATAAAAGTTGAGGTAATCAATAGGGTGTATGTGATAAACTTTCTTGTTTTACTCATTGATAGTGAACCTTCCTCTCGCCTAGTTTAAATTGAAGGATGGTTAAAATCAGAATACAGAAAAATAAGATAACCGCTTGTGCACTGGCAGAGCCCACATTGTAATTAATAAACGCATCTTTATAGATAGAGTAAACAATTACATTTGTAGAATCTGTCGGACCACCTTTTGTTAAAATGTCGATTTGACCAAAGGTCTGAAATGCGTTAATAAACGAAACAGTAATGATAAAAAATAGTGTTGGAGATAGCATAGGAATCGTTATTTTTCTTAGCTGATACCAATAGCTCACACCTGCAATCTGCGCATTTTCATAAAGCTTTTCATCAATATTTTGTAAACCTCCAAGCAAGATTAAAAAAGTAAAACCAACGTTCATCCAAACTGTTGAAATGGATACCGCAATGAGCGCAAACTTTGGATCAAGCAGCCATTGAACTCCTTGGATACCTACCGTATTGAGGACTTTATTTATAATACCGATAGCAGGATTATACATAAACATCCAAATAACTGATGATGCGGCTACGCTCATACCCATTGTGGATGAAAACATCGTACGGAAAAAGCCGATTCCTTTTAACTTTTCATTAGCAATTAAAGCCAAAAATAAAGCGAGAGTAATTCCAATAGGTACCGTGTATAAAACAAATAAAAAAGTAGCTTTCATACTTTGCAAGAAATTAGGATTCGATAGTAAATTCACAAAATTATCTACCCCGACAAATCGTAAGGGCACACCTTGACTATCCGTGATAAATAGACTTAAATACAGCGTGCGAAGCATAGGATAAAAGAGGAACACGCTAAATAAAAGGATAGAAGGCAATAAGTAAGTCAAACCTTCCAGCATTGATGAACGTTTGTTAGACACAAGCTTCGGTTTTATCGCCTCAGCATTCGATAACTTCGGGATAGCACTCATGCTAACTCCTCCTCAACCGTGTGTGACGTAATATGCTTTGTGTCTTGATGCACGCATTCACCGGTTTCAGAATGAAATAAAAAGATATCTTTTGAATCAATATAAAGCGGAATCTCATCACCAACAGCAATATTCCATTGACCATTCCATTTAGCAATCCATTGTTCGCTTGAACCGACTGTAAAAGTGATCAGCGTTTCTGTTCCTAAGATCTCTACGTTTATAACCTTTACTAAAAGGCTCGGTTCCTCCCCTTTTGCCAACTTCACTTTTTCTGGCCTTACGCCAACAATTAAATCCTTATGTTCCGTCATTAATTCGATAGACATAGGGTATGAAAGTGACTGACCTTGTTCAAAAATAAGCTGATGTGAATGCACTTGTACGGTTGCTAAATTCATAGGAGGCCCGCCAATAAATGAAGCAACGAACGTATTGGTAGGTGAATTATAAATATCTAAGGGCTTCCCTACCTGTTGGATATGCCCACCGTTTAAAATCATCATGCGATCTGCCATTGTCATCGCTTCTGTTTGATCATGAGTTACATAAATCATTGTGATGCCTAACTTACGCTGAAGCTGCCGGATTTCTGACCTCATTTTGGCACGAAGCTTCGCATCTAGGTTTGATAATGGCTCATCCATTAAACATATGGGTGCCTGCGTCACAATTGCTCGTGCTAGAGCAACACGCTGACGCTGTCCACCAGAAAGCTGTTTTGGCTTACGATTCAAAAGTTGGTCAAGACCCAAAAGCTCAGCAGCTTCATGACAGCGCTCTCTTTGCTCTATTTTAGAAATTTTCTTTGTGTGCAAGCCAAAGGTAATGTTTTGCTCTACCGTTAAGTGCGGATATAATGCATAATTTTGAAATACCATTGATAAGTTTCGTTGGCTCGGTAACAAGCGATTTGCTTTTTCTGTTCCAATAAACAAGTTGCCTTCTGTAATGTCTTCAAGTCCAGCAATCATTCGAAGCATCGTGCTTTTTCCACATCCAGACGGGCCAACTAATACAAAGAATTCTCCTGCTTCAATCGTGACGTTAATGTCGCTGATCACATTTGTTTTTTGATCATACGATTTTTTGAAATTTTGTAACTGTACTCTTTTCATATCATCACTCCCTTTTTTACTTTACGGACAAAGATAATTATTCATGACTATTTTGCGTCTTCCACAACCAATTTTTACCTGTAGATACAGCTACTGCTCCACTCTGTAATGCTTGATCAATATGTTGTTGGTTTTGAATTAATCCCCCTGTAATAAGGGGACAAGATGTTTTCAATTTTAACTTTTCAATCATTTCGGGTATTAAAGCTGGCATAACTTCAAGAGCATCTGGCTGAATTTCTTCAACTACTTTCAATCCGTTTGCTACCGCATCTGTGTCCACTAAAAACAAACGCTGAATAGCAATCAATCCTTCTTTTTTTGCAAGTTGGATTAGGGAACTCTTTGTGGTTACAATCCCCGTAGGCTTCACGAATTTCGCAATAAATTTTAGCCCTTCCTTGTCATAGCTAATTCCCTTGATTTTCTCAAGGTGCAAAAATACAAAGCGGTCATGTTTCTTAAGTAGCTCCACGTACTTTTTAATGACGCTAATGTTACCAGTAAGAAGAAAAGCTACTTTTACATCTGATTCTAAAAAGAGTTCTAGACTCTTGGGTGTTTTAACAGATGCAATCATTCGATCTCGATTTAGATAAAATTGAAATTCACTTACTATATTCACGCTTACAATCACCTCAGATAGAGTAAACAAAAAGCCATAAAAAAACGCATAGATCTTTCATTCTATTGTTTTTTTATGGCTTCTCTTATTCATAACCAATTATCTATTCACTTGTCTTTCACAGTTATTATCTTAGCTCGTCCATATAAAGGAACTGTGAAGAAAGTGTATAGTTTTGTAAAGAGGGAGTAGATGTTTTGTAAACAAAAAAAAGAGCGATTACAAAAATGTAATCGCTGCTTTTTATAGTGCACACTCTTCAATTTCAAACCCTAAGTCTTCGATAATCTGCCAATCCGACGTCGGTTCTTGTCCTTCTGTTGTTAGATAGTCTCCAACAAAGATAGAATTAGCAGCAAATAATCCTAGTGGCTGTAATGAACGAAGGTTGATTTCTCGTCCACCCGAAATGCGAATTTCCTTTGTCGGATTAACAAATCGCATCATGGCTAAAATCTTTAAACACTGCATCGGTGTAAGAGATTTTTGGTTCTCTAATGGTGTGCCTGGTACTGCAACTAAGAAGTTACAAGGAATAGAATCTGCATCTAATCTATTTATCTCAAAAGCTATATCTACTCGCTGCTCGTCCGTTTCACCCATTCCAAAAATAGCACCGGAACAAGGAGATAATCCCGCTTGTTTTGACTTTTGCACCGTATCAACCCGATCTTCATAACCATGTGTAGAACAAATTTCATCATAATGATCAGCATGTGTATTCAAGTTATGGTTGTAGCGATGTACGCCTGCATCTACTAGTCTGGAAGCCTGATCATCATTCAAAAAGCCTAGACAGGCACAAATTTTCAAGTTCGTTTCTTCACGAATCTGTTTCACAGCACCAATAACGTGTTCTACTTCTCTATCGGTTGGACGACGCCCTGACGCCACAATACAGTATGTACCCGCTTTCCGGCGCTTTGCTTCAAACGCACCTTCAACAATTTTTTCTTGCGTTAACCAAGCATACTTATCAATCGGAGCCTCTGAAATAATAGACTGTGAACAGTAACCACAATCTTCCGGACAAAGTCCCGACTTTGTATTAATAATCATATTTAACTTTACTTTCCGTCCATAGTAGTGGTGTCTAATCTGATAAGCAGCATTCATAATGCTTAAAATTTGTTCATCTGGAATAGCTAATATTTGTTGGGCTTCTTCTTTTGTTAGTACATATCCCTCTTCAATAATCTGAGTAGCCAGCTTGCCCCAATCTTTTATATAGGCTGCTTTCACGGCAATTCCCTCCCTCTAAATATGTTAATCTATATGAAATAAAAGTTAACATTTTCCATAGATAAATGTCAACAAAATATTATAATAAGTTTACATTTGGATGATTATAAAAAAAGCAGGTACCTTTAAAAGTTACCTGCAAAACTACCTTATTTATAAATCCCTTCTAACTAGTTGAATAACGCCAGACTTTGGACATCTGAATGTATGAAATCCTGAACTTAGAGCTTGATTTTCATTATGAACCACTTTCCCTAAGCAGTTAACTATCCTTACTTGCCATATTCCAGCTGTTAACTTTACAATTATCGTCTCTTCTTCCGACCCGTTCACAATCGTACATAAGTGATTATCTTTCTTTAACTGAATAGCAGTAGAGTCGTAGCGCACTACTAAGCTTTCATGCTCATGTTCTACGCTCATGGCCGCATTCATCTGAGCTGAGGTAGCTCTTATCTTTTTAACGTTTAGAAGGTTGCAGTGTTCCTTCCAAAATGTAATCCAATAGGATAGTAGCTGTGAATGTTCATAGCTTAAATGTTTTAAGCTAATACTAACATGCGGCACCGCAAATAATGTGTTAATAAAATAGAGCGAGGCATTTTCTACGCTTTCGTTTTCATGCCATTGAATAATCGGTGATTGAATGGACTGATTGGGATACAAATGCCGCAAGTTTTTTATATGTAGTCGTTCTGTTGCTCGATCACTCATCATGAAAGAAGAGGGAAAACTATAATGAGGCGATTGATTATTAACCACAAAGCAGCCAACCTCTAAAACTTGCCTTCCTTTTTGAAGGCTTGTAATATGCTGTAGTAAACGATAAACCATATGTTCCGTGTCGTCACAATCAGAACTCGCTTGTACTCGAATCTCTATTCGATCAAACTTCCACTTATCTAAGAGTTGTTGCATATGAGCTAAAATATGTCGTCTCCTCGTACTAAACTGTTCATTGGTGAGATAAACAGACAATGTGTAGTCTAACTCCATTTGATGAATGTACGCAATATGCTTTTGAATGGCCGTATCTTGTTCTCTGTCTCCTAACAGACCTTCTACCAGTTCATACGAGACTTCAGCAACAATTCGTTCAAAACCAAGCTGTCTAGCTATATATACATTTTCTTCAATTTCTTGGATTTCTGAAGGAAAGGAATCTGTACATACATAGGTGGGTGAAGATACATGCTTTTTTAAAAAGTGAGCAAACACATTTCCTTTAGTTTCATGCCATTCTTTTAGCTCTACTAGAGACTGTTCATATGGAATATCTCGCGTGTCGATGCGAATTTCGCACTCATATTCTTCATTATTAAAAGGTATTTCCACCTGAAAGCTGAAGTTCATTTCCATTTTCTCTTGATTAAAAGTCATAAAAAGAGCAGCATGTCTTGATGTATCTGAACAGGTTACACTATAACGATTTTCACCTCGATCATTATAAAAGCTATTAAGGTGTGGTAGTTTCCTCATACTCTGGTCATCAAAACGTATACGAGACTGATTAAATAACCAACACCCATGAATATCCGTACATGGATTTGTCCATTCTAACGATAATTTTGCCCCTGTAGCCGCATGATTATTTTTTACCTTTACTTTTACCAAATGAATACCGTTTTCATTTGTTTCATCTAATAGAACATGCATGGTTGGTGATTTAATAACTTGAAAGTCCAAATATTGTTTTACAGCCATTTTCTTGCCACCTTTTTGTAAGCGTATACAATCTATTCCATTACTTTTTTATTAGTTTTATTTTATGTGTAAAATTACTTTCCCTCAATGGTAAATAACTAACGAAATAAAAGTACTTTTTTGCTTTAAACAAAACAAGCATGATACTTATGCGCATCATGCTTTTAATCAATTCCATATCGCTTACATTTATCGTAAAAGCTTGTTTTACCAATTTCTAAAAGCTTAGCCGCTTGCTGTTTATTTCCATCCGTACTTTTTAAAGCTTTCTCTATTGCTTCTTTTTCCGCTCGCGCCACCACATCTTTTAATGGTTGCACATTAGCGTTTTCTACTGTCACCAAGCCATTGATTTCATGTTTTATATCTTGGTTGTGTCCTTCTAGATCTTGAAGATATAAAGGTAAGTGAGATAAGAGAATCGTTTGACCATCTAAGATATTAACAGCTCTTTCCAAAACATTTTCTAACTCGCGTATATTGCCAGGCCACGAATGTTTTTGTAATTGCTTTAACACCTCATTTGATAATTCAAGATTATGGCGATGAAAATGCTGTTCTAGCTTTTTTAACAGTACGTAAGCAATTTGAGATAGATCTTCTTTTCGCTCACGAAGAGGTGGGATATCTACTTTAATAACATTTAAGCGATAATATAAATCTTCTCGAAACTCACCCTTTTCGACCATTTCTTCCAAGTTACGATGGGTAGCGGCAATAATTCGTACATCAATATCAATGGTTTTTTGGCCGCCAACTCTTTCAAGCTCTTTTTCTTGCACAACACGCAGTAGCTTACTTTGCATTTGTAGGGGCATATCACCTACTTCATCTAAAAAAAGCGTACCTCTATGAGCCAACTCAAATTTTCCTTTTTTTCCTCCTCTACGCGCACCTGTAAATGCACCTTCTTCATATCCAAATAGTTCAGATTCTAAGAGCTGCTCTGGAATGGATGCACAATTTACTCGAACAAATGGAAAAAAGCACCTGGAGCTCGCTTGATGAATCGCGTGAGCAAATAACTCTTTTCCAGTCCCAGATTCTCCTAATAGTAGTACCGCTGACTTACTGTTGGCTACTCGCTCGGCTAATTGTTTAGCAAAAAGAAATTGTTTATTATCTCCGATAAGATCTTGAAAACTATATTTACTCTCTGACTCGTGTTCAAGCTTTTTCTTATAATAATTCAGTTCTTCTAATAGAGGCTGTACTTTTTCAGAATAAGCTAGCCAATCTTTAGCATTCCGAAACATTACCGTTCCTACAGCTCCAACCAATTCATTGTCTACATATAAAGGATATCTGTTTGCAATCATTTCATTCCCTTTAATAAAATGAATGCTAGCTACTTCTGCTTGACCCGTTTGAGTAACAATATGCATTCTCGAGTTTTCAATTACTTCTTGAACAGAACGTCCAATTGCTTGTTCAACTGTCGTATGTAAAAACTCACAGTAAGCTTTATTTATATAAAGGATTTTCCCCTGAACATTTACTACAACAATCCATTCTGTTGCTACATTTAAAATCTCTTCAAACCATTTATCAGGAATTCGATTTTTATGAGCCACCATCTTTCCTCCTATGTACACACTTCTATTACCTATTATACCAAACTCTCCTTATGCAATTGCTTTTATTCCGGAAAAACGGATTTTTCCGGATTTTTGGAAGTAACACTCTTTTTTATTCCGTTTTTACGGAAATACCAATTACATTTCTCCATATTTCTATTCAAGAATCCCGATTTTGTTTGGCTTTGTCTAATTTTTAGAAGTTGGCACGAATCTTGCAATTATACTTATTTAAGTAAACGCTTACATTTTTTCGTGTAAAAAGGAGGATTATATTGGTTCGATAAAGTAAAGAACGCTATAGGGGGGATTTGAAATGGAACTAGTTATTATCCTTTTATCACTTAGTCTTTTAATGTTTGTCGCATATCGTGGATTTTCAGTTATTCTATTTGCGCCAATCTGTGCACTTTTTGCTGTTGTACTAACTGAGCCAAGTTACGTGTTGCCTTTTTTCTCAAATATTTTCATGGAAAAAATGGTAGGGTTTATTAAGCTATATTTTCCAGTTTTCTTATTAGGTGCGATTTTTGGTAAAGTCGTTGAAATGTCAGGATTGGCTGAAACCATTGCTAAAACAATTGTACAAGTTGTTGGTGCAAAACGAGCAATTTTAGCCATTGTCATTATGGGAGCAATTTTAACCTATAGTGGAGTTAGCTTATTTGTTGTTGTGTTTGCTATTTATCCATTTGCAGCTAATCTATTTCGAGAAGCAAACATTCCTAAAAGACTTATTCCAGGAACCATTGCATTAGGTGCTTTCACTTTTACAATGGATGCTTTGCCAGGTACTCCACAAATTCAAAACGTTATTCCAACTACTTTCTTTAAAACAGATATTTATGCTGCACCAATGCTAGGTATCATTGGCGCTATCTTTGTTTTGTTTGTTGGGCTAAAATATTTAGAAGGTCGCCGTAAAAAAGCAGAAGCTGCTGGTGAAGGTTATTATGGCTTTGGCCACGAAACCGCAGCTGCGGCTGAGAAGTTAGAAAATGATATAACAATAGGAGAAGAAGAAACAAGTACGAAAAATGAAAAACCAACCATGTCTCGTCAAATCCTAGCGTTTGTACCTCTAATTCTAGTAGGAGTTATGAATAAAGTATTTACAATGGCTCTGCCTGTTTGGTATCCAAATGGTTTTGATTTTGCTGCCATTGGTCTTGAATCCTTTGGAAAAGTTGAGCTTTCATCTGTACTTGCTATTTGGTCGGTTCAAATGGCTCTAGTAGTAGGAATTATTGCCACACTGCTATATGATTGGAAAAAAGTAAAAGTAAACTTTCAAGCAGGTCTTAATACAAGTATCAGCGGCGCGTTGTTAGCTTCCATGAACACAGGTGCTGAATATGGTTTTGGAGGCGTTATTGCTGCTCTTCCAGGGTTCGGTGTTATTAGTAAAGGAATTTCTGAGACATTTACAAATCCACTTGTTAACGGTGCTGTAACAACAACAACATTGGCTGGTATAACAGGATCTGCATCAGGAGGAATGGGCATTGCTTTAAGCGCTATGTCTGAAAAATACTTAGCAGCAATCAATCAATTCAATATACCACCTGAAGTAATGCACCGCGTTATTTCAATGGCATCAGGTGGTATGGATACACTTCCACATAACGGTGCTGTTATTACGCTTCTTGCAGTAACTGGCTTAACGCATCGTCAAGCGTATCGAGATATTTTCGCTATTACAATTATTAAGACGTTAGCAGTTTTTGTAATCATTGCACTTTACACATTCTTCGGTATTGTATAAACAAAGAAGCATCCTTTCTATAAAACAAGGGTGCTTCTTTGTCGACATATTTCCCTAGAAATAATGTTATTTCGCAGGAAATGTCTTATTATGACTCTTGTAAATTCTTTTCTTGCTCTAATCGTTCTAAGATGCGGCGTTTACGATAAAGCATAGTCCCTATTTCTCCAATGTCTCCAATCGCCTGCTTATTCACATAAGCACCGAAAATCATACCTGCTATAGGAATCATTTGAAAAAGCTTTTTCCATCCCCAGTTGTCTCGATAAGTTGTAAATACCTCTCTCCAACCTTGAAGCTGCGATAAGCTTTGTGCACGTTTACCTTCTGCCAATTCTTCTAAAATTGCTTGTTTACCAACAATATCAGAAGATGAGAATTGCATACACTTTACCATAAAGACGCGTTCTTCTTGCTTTGTTGGATCATAACCATAAGCAACAGCAACCTCTTGCAGAGTTTTAAGTGTTAAACCTAAGACAAATGGAACATCAATAGCCAAAGTGAAAATACCACCGATGCCTGTTGTAGCGCCTTGGATTTGAGCATTTTTTTGACGTGTTGCTACAAAAGCATTTGCTAATTCATCCATCTCTTGAATAGATAGCTGCTGAATGTCTGTTAATGTTAACTCTTTTTCTTCTAAGCGCTTAGATGCCTTTTCTAACGTAGCGGACGTATTTGCTAAATATTGTCCACCATTATCAATGTATTTAGCAACTTCATCAAGGAGCTTTTCTATTTTTGCATGAATAAATTTAGGGGTTACTTTATCAAGAGCCGCAAAGGGTAAGCGAAGCAGCTTCTCCCAAAAAAACAAGCCTTTTTGACTTTTTTCCCACTTTTCAACCTTTTTTAGCTCCTTTGCTAGCTGTTCCCGTGTCTCCACACACATTCCCCTTTCTATATAAAGCGCCCAGACAAATAATGTACTGGACGCTTTCATTCTTCTTATGCCTTTTGCTTCTTTTTCACATATTTAAATATAAAAAACACAACGATGATAATTAACAGACCAATTCCAATCGGTTGCATATATTGAGAAACAATCGGTCCAACATCTTCCCATTTCGGACCTAACTTATAACCAAGATACACGTAAAGAGCCGTAATTGGCAGCATCGCTACAAACGTATAAATTGAGAACTGCCAAACGTTCATTTTTGCCATTCCACAAGGAAGCGAGATAGCTGTACGTACGCCAGGAATAAAGCGTCCAAAGAAAGCTACTCCTGCTCCATATTTATCAAAGAACCGATCAGCTGCATCGATTTCCTTCTCTTTCACTAGAAAGTACTTTCCATATTTTAAAACAAGAGGACGTCCGCCATAGCGACCAAGAGCGTAAAGCGTTAATGGTCCAAACACTCCTCCAATTGTTCCTGCTAAAATAGCTAAATAAAGGTTCATATCACCTTGATATACCCAATATCCCACAAGTGGCAAAACAAGCTCTGCTGGGACAAATTCAAACGTTAGCGCTAAGATAACCCCGAAATATGAAAGCTGCTTAAGCGCTTCTACTAATGACAAAACAACTGTTTCTAACAAACGACTTCCTCCTCAGTTAACTGATTACTCTATGACAAAACGTGATATTTTAAAGCTTCACAAGTCATAATTGTATATTAATCCCCTGTAATTGAAAAGTAAAAAAAGAACGAATGCTGTCAGTCTAAGTAATTTACGATTTCTTCTCTAAAAAGTTTCAATAAAAATAGACACTAGATAGCTAGTGCCTAAATTTTAAAGTTAATTTGGATGACTCCAACTTTCCGAAGCGCATCATATAAGATGACAAGTGCTGGACCTAGGAACAGTCCAATAAACCCTAATAGTTTAAATCCTATATATAAGCTGATTAACGCAGCTAAAGGAGAAATTCCCATATTTGTTGAGAATACTTTCGGCTCTACAACTCGTCGAACAACCGTAATGACTCCAAATAAAATAAATAGGCCGATTGCCAGTGAATCTTGACCTTGAGTTAAAGCAAATATTCCCCATGGGACTAGAACAGAACCTGTTCCTAAGATTGGTAGAATATCAACAATAACAATTAACAGGCTCAATAAAGCTGTGTATGGTACATTTAATAACCATAGCCCAACATAAGCCATCACAAATGTTAAAAGACTCAATACAATCTGAGCTTTAATAAATCCAACACCAGCTTGCATCAGCTGCGTAATAACAATTTTTGTTTTATATTTCGTTTCATCTGTTAAGAACGATTTTATTTTCTCTTTAATATTTGGTAACTCTAAACTAATGAACACTAAAGCAACTAAATAAATTAGAAATTCCAACAAGAAGCCTGGAACTGTTGCAGCAAAGCTAATAATTAACTCAACGGTTCCCTTTAATAGTGTATCCAACGAATTAATAGTGCTTTCAATTGCATTTTCAATAGATGAAATGACTTCTGTAGGAAGAGCATTTGAATAATATTTCCACTTAATAATATTAGGATAAATTGTCGTTTCGTAAAGCTCTTTTACAAAAGAAGGCGTGACTTTTGAGAGAGCTACTACTTGCGTTACAATTGTACGAATAATAAAGAAACCAATCAATGTTATGGATACAACATATAATAAAAACGCTACTAATACAGCATAGATTCGATTAAACTTCAAAGAGTGCTGCAACTTTTGAATAAGGCCTTCTAGAACAATTGCCGTTAACAAAGCAAAGACAATTGGTAAGCTATAAGGAATTAAAAAACAAGCTGCAATAATTGATACAATAATTGCTATGCGCTTCTTCCACATATGTAAATGCCTCCCACGCTTTCTTCCTAAATTCACTCACATGCCCTATACTAGAGCAGGCTCAGCTTGTTTATTTAAAAACATACCTGTTGTTACATATTATAATTATAGGTTTAATTTCTTTATTAATAAAGAACTAATCAAAAAATTATCAAAAAAGCTACTTACCTGTTCATAAAAATAGAACCAGTAAGTAGCCTTATGCATTAAGCATTATTACGAGATTACAAGCTGCATTAGCTAGCTACTTTAGCCGCTTTCGCCTCTTTCATCACTTCATTAGCTTTTATAGGATTGTACTTGCCTTCAGACTTAGACATAACAATTCCTGCAATTGTGTTACCCATTAAGTTTACAACGGTACGAGCCATATCCATAATTCGATCCACACCAGCGATGAATGCCAGACCTTCTGCCGGAATTCCAATCGTACCTAACGTTGCTAATAATACAACAAATGATGTTCCTGGAACGGCTGCCATCCCTTTTGAAGTAATCATAAGCACTAAGATTAGCGTTAGCTGTTCCACAATTGTTAAGTCAATTCCATAAACCTGTGCCAAGAAAATAGCGGCAATTGCTTGATACAGCACAGATCCATCTAAGTTAAACGTATAACCAATTGGGATGACAAACGATACAATAGCTTTTGGACATCCCATTTTTTCTAATTTGCCCATAATACGAGGTAATACCGTTTCTGAACTTGATGTACTATATGCTAACAGTAATTCATCTTTTAAATAACGCATTAATGTAAAGATATTTACGCCAGCCCATTTCGCAACCGCTCCTAAAACCACAATTAAGAAGAATAGTAAACCAGCGTGAACTAGAATAACAAGTTTCGCTAGCGACATTAATGATTCTAAACCAAACTTAGAAACAGTTACACCAATTAGAGCAAAGACCCCGATAGGAGCAACTTTCATCACCATATTAACAACATGGAACATCGCATGTGAAACACCATCAAAGAAATTTAAAACCGGCTTTCCACGTTCTCCTATTGCTGCCACTCCTAATCCAAACAGTACGGAGAAGAAAATAATTGCTAACATGTCACCTTCTACTAGTGATTGGAAAAAGTTCGTAGGAACAATATGAAGGAACGTTTCTGCAACAGTTTTTTCACTTTGTTCTTCGCTTGTCTCTACGTACTGATTAATATCCGTCTTTTGTGCAGATTCAATATCTACTCCCACACCTGGTTGAAAAGCATTAGCCAACAACACGCCTATGATAATTGCAAATGTTGTAATAACTTCAAAATAAACGATTGTTTTAGCGCCTAATCGACCAACTTGCTTACCATTACCAGCACCAGCAATACCAACAATTAAGCTTGAAATAACAATTGGAATAACAATCATTTTAATCAGGCGTAAGAATAAGTCGCCCAGAGGTTGTAAGTACGTTGCTACTCTTGGATCATTAAACCAAATAACACCAACTAAAATACCTAAAATTAAACCAACAAAAATTTGTGTTGCCATGCCAAACCGCAATTTTTTCATATGTGCTCTCCTCTCTGTTGTAAAGCGATTTTATTTTTTCTGAAAATTAAGAAAAGACCATTCTTAAAGAAAGAATGGTCAACAAAAAGACAGTTTTCTTTCTCTCAACAAGCAAACGAGGTTAACTGTCGGATTCGGGTTTGAGAGTACCCTACCTTCCGCTAAGGAAAGATTCACCCCAAGGTATATGACATACCAAATTTGTGGTTCCCCCGCTCTAAAATAGATTAAGCTTACTAAAATATTTATTTTTCTAAAATATTATACTAAATTAATATTTTTCAATAAGAATAATTTATCTGTTTTTTGAAAGCTTGTCAATTTATTTTTATGACTCGAAACTTTTTAACTATATAAATACCAAAATATAAACAACAGCTAGGACATTACGAAATAATTCCTTCTCAAGGGAGAATCATGACTATTCTAAATAAGTTACGTTGAAAGGACATATTGTTGCCACTACTTTTTTAAACTTATTTTCCTGATTAACAAAAAATCCGAGGCAATGAGAGTTAACTCTCATTGCCTCGGATTTGTCATACGCTTTGGTATCATAGCCTCTTCTCATAATACTTAAAAGAATACAAGATAAATAGCAACTGCTAATACAATACGATAAATAGCAAAAGGTACCAATTTTATTCGATTAATTAATTTTAAGAAAAAGCGAATTGAAACAAGTGCTACGATGAAAGCACTAATAAAGCCAGCAATGAAAAAAGGCAATGCATCAATTGTGAAATACTGCCAATTTTTAATTAATGATAACCCACTAGCTCCTGCCATAATAGGAACAGCCATAATAAAAGTAAAGTCAGAAGCTGCTCGGTGGCTCATACCCAAAAGTACCCCACCTGAAATCGTAGCACCAGAGCGTGAAAACCCTGGCCATAGAGCAATACATTGAAATAATCCAACACCAATTGCTTGACGATAAGTCATTTGATCTACTGTTTCAGTTTTTGGAATTCTTGAAGCAAAGCGGTCCGCAATAATCATTAAGATGGCTCCTGCAATTAAGCTTACTAATACAGTTTTTAATGAAAATAAATACTCATCAATAAAATCTTCAAATAAAAAACCTAGTACAGCAGCTGGAAGCAAACCAACGATAACTTGAGAAAGCTTTAAACGATTTGTTATCTGTGCGTATTGCTCGCTTTTACGATTTAGTCCAAGTAAATTAATAAAACGCTCTCTGAATAAAACAACGACAGCTAAAATTGAACCTAATTGAATAACAATTTTAAATGTATTGGCAACTTCTGGTGAAAACAATTCTTTTGAGTTCAACCATAAGTCATCTACAATAATCATGTGTCCAGTCGATGATACAGGAGCGAATTCAGTTAACCCCTCTACAATTCCCAAAATAATCGCAACAATAATTTCCCACATTTTTACTCTACCTTTCAAGATTACATAATTTTTTCATCTTCATAGCAAACGTAAATATTCGCTCTTTATCATAATTGTTTGCTGATAAAAACACAATCTTTATTTAAAGAACAAAAAAAGCCCCAATCGGGCTTTTTCTATCGATGATCTTATTTACTATATGGTTTAGCTTCCTGCGAACGAACTAGTTTATCCCTTAGACTATAAAAGCTAAATAGATAACCACCCATTGTTCCAACAAGCGCTGGTATTAACCAACCAAAGCCTGTGTTATAAAACGGAAAACTTCTCACAAATTCTCCCCAAGCACCTAAGTTTACCCCTGACTGTAAACAAGCGTCTGTTATGCTTGCCGCTCCAACAAATAAAACAGATAAAGCATAGGTACCTTGTTTCCCTTTAAATAGAGAATTTGTTAACGATAAGACAATTAGCATAATAGCAACAGGATAAATAGCTGTTAAAACTGGAACTGAAATCTTTAGAATCATAGTTAACCCTAAATTTGCAACAAGTAAACTAAATAAAGCAATTGTACTAACCCAAACCTTATACGACACTTTCGGTACTAATTGCTCAAAATATTGACTGCATGATGTTAAAAGTCCAACGGAAGTTGTTAAACAAGCTAACGTAAAAACAATTCCTAATAAAACAGCTCCAAACGGGCCAAACAGCGTAAAGACAATGTTCGTTAACGTTACTGCTCCATTTGCTGCATCGGCATGACTAACAGATCCTAAATATGCCAACATCAGATAGATAATAGCTAGTAACGTTCCTGCAATTACCCCTGCACGAATGGATGACGCCATAATACTTTTGGTATCAGTCATTCCTTTTTGCTTCAAAGCCATTGCAATGACAATTCCAAAGTTTAGCGCAGCAATTGTATCCATTGTCGCATAACCATCGGTAAATCCAGTAGCAAATGCTTTTGTCACATAGTTACCTGCAGGGTGACCAGCTGGTTCAAAAGGATGAGAAAGAGCACGAATAAAAATCAGTGAAATAAGAACTAGTAAAACAGGTGTTAATACTTTCCCAAAGCGATCAACAAGCTTTGAAGGCTTTAAGGCTAACCAATACCCAAGCGCAAAATAGCAAAACGTATAGCCAAATAGAGCGACTTTTACATTTACTCCTTCAGGTAAAAAAGGCTGTACACCCATTTCAAATGCTAAGCTTCCTGCTCGTGGGATTCCTAAAAAAGGGCCAATTGCTAAGTAAATCATGACCGTAAATACAACCGCAAAAACTGGGTGGACTCGGTTTGCTAATGATTGAAGACCATTTGATTTTGCTACAGCAATGACACCCAGGATTGGTAGCCCCACAGCCGATAAAATGAAGCCTGTAACAGCTGGCCACAATTCACTTCCAGCAGACTGTCCTAAAAATGGAGGGAAAATTAAGTTTCCTGCTCCAAAAAATAATGAGAATAGCATTAAACTAATAAACAGTGTATCTTTTCTTGATAAAGCATTCATGTGAGTTCCTCCTAGATTGTTTGTACTGCTGATTTTTCTGTCTAATGTCAATATCACTTTCCACTCGAATCACTCCTTTTTATACACAAAAAAATCCCGTCCCTAAAAAGGGACGAGATATAATTCTCGCGTTACCACCCTCGTTCTGCTAAAAACAGCAGCACTCGCCAACGTACGTGTTCATACGTGTTCCTTCTAACGGTGGACGTCCGAATATACTTACTATAAAGCTTCAGCATATTTTCTCAGAGATGATTTTCAGCTAGGAACTGTACGCTAACTTTCAGCAAACGTTAGCTCTCTGGGGAACAGTTTTCATAACCTACTCGTTCTCTTCAACGAATTTATAAGGTGTTTTAATTGAATAAAAATATTCTAACAAAACTTTTCAGATTTGTATACAAAAATTTAAATATTTTATCAATTATATTTTTTCCCATTAATAGTCAGTCTATAAAATGAAACTTCTAGCTAATTCGTTCGTATATACTACTACATTACTTAATAGGAGGCTCTTATACATGAGCGGAAATGTACGTGTTATGAAATGGCTAACGGCTGGGTATGAAGCATTTTTAGGTATTCCTCTAATTGGTGGTGCATTCATCATAAGCTTTTCATGGGGACCTTTAGTATTTGCTTTTTTCCTACATGCAATTGCTCTATTTTTATCTCATAAAGAAGGTCGTTCAGCTTACGGAAATATTTTGGGGATGGTGACATCATTTATCGGCGTAATCCCAGTTGTGGGAATGGTTATGCATATTATTACCGCTATTGTTATTGCATTTGAAGCAGCAAAAAGATAAATAACCGCTTGCATTTTTTCCTAATGATGGTAGAATGAAGTCGTCAATTAAATGATTTTCTACTAGGGGTGTCTGATTACACAGACTGAGAGAAGAGTTATTGTGCTCTTTAACCCTTTGAACCTGATTTGGGTTATACCAACGTAGGGAAGTAGTCTTGAAAGAACGGTGTTTTATGCTGTTTTCTTTTTTGTCTATTCCATCGGGCTCTTACATAGAGCCCGATTTTTTTGTTCGGTATAGCTTATTTTCTCAAAATCTACTAGCATAATGGAGGAATAAGTATGTCTAAAGAACAAGTAATCATTTCAATGCAACAGCCGTTTCCAAACAGTAAAAAAGTATACGTGCAAGGGACTCGAAGTGATATTCAAGTACCGATGCGCGAAATCCACCTTTCCCCCACTGTAAACGACCGCGGTGAAGAGCAAAACACCCCCGTTCGCGTTTACGATACAAGCGGCGTATACACCGATCCAGCCTATAGTGTAGATTTAGAAAAAGGACTGCCACCTTTACGCAAACCATGGATTGCAGAACGAAACGATACTTTCTCCTATGCTGGCCGTACCGTTCAAGCAAGAGATAACGGCTATAAAGAAGGCGATCAGCGGAACGAAATGAAAAGCTTTCCCCTTATTAATTATTCACCACAAAAAGCAAAGGATGACAGAATCGTCACCCAAATGCATTATGCAAAAAAAGGAATTATCACGCCTGAAATGGAATTCATCGCAATTCGTGAGCAAATGAGTGCAGAAACGATTCGTGAAGAAGTTGCAGCAGGGCGTGCAATCATTCCCTGCAATATTAACCACCCAGAAGTTGAACCAATGATTATCGGAACAAAGTTTCACGTGAAGATTAATGCAAATATCGGAAACTCTGCTGTTCATTCATCAATTGAAGATGAAGTTGAAAAGATGACGTGGGCTACAAGGTGGGGAGCAGATACAATTATGGATCTTTCAACTGGTAAAGACATTCATAAGACACGTGAATGGATTATTCGAAATTCACCCGTTCCTGTTGGCACTGTCCCTATTTATCAAGCTTTAGAGAAAGTTAATGGGATAGCAGAAGACCTATCTTGGGATGTTTATCGTGATACGCTTATCGAACAAGCCGAACAAGGTGTTGATTACTTTACGATTCATGCGGGCGTACTATTGCGCTATATTCCACTTACTGCTACGCGAACAACAGGTATTGTCTCACGCGGCGGATCTATTTTAGCTCAATGGTGTTTAGCACATCACCAAGAAAACTTTTTGTATACGCACTTTGAAGAGATTTGCGAAATTTGTAAGCAATACGATATCTCCATCTCATTGGGAGACGGACTGCGCCCTGGTTCAATTGCTGATGCCAATGATGAAGCACAGTTTGCAGAGCTTGATACGCTTGGTGAATTAACAACAGTGGCGTGGAAGCATGATGTTCAAGTAATGATTGAGGGTCCTGGACATGTGCCAATGCATCTGATTAAAGAGAACGTTGACCGACAAATGGAAGTTTGCCACGAAGCACCATTCTATACCCTGGGACCACTAACAACTGATATAGCACCGGGCTATGACCACATTACGTCTGGTATTGGAGCTGCAATGATTGGGTGGTTTGGTACAGCAATGCTTTGTTATGTAACCCCAAAAGAACATTTAGGCCTTCCGAATAAAGAAGATGTTCGCGAAGGTGTAATTACCTATAAAATTGCTGCTCATGCTGCTGATCTTGCAAAAGGTCACCCAGGTGCCCAAGTTCGTGATAACGCACTTTCAAAAGCTCGATTTGAGTTTAGATGGCATGACCAATTTAATTTATCGTTAGATCCTGACCGAGCTCGAGAATACCATGATGAAACACTACCAGCAGAAGGTGCTAAAACTGCTCACTTCTGTTCCATGTGTGGACCTAAGTTCTGTTCAATGAGAATTTCTCATGATATTAGACAACTAGCGGATGAAAAACAGCTCGTTGATTTCGCTAAACAAGGCATGAAAGAAAAATCACAGGAATTTATTGAAAAAGGATCTAAACTTTATTCTTAATAAAAAGCACCGAGGTAAGCAACTACTTACCTCGGTGTCTATCACTTTAAAATAAGTCTTTTGAAGAAAAAGAGCAGCTTAACTAAAATCCATCCGACCAGTGTTCCAATTGAATTTAGCAGAATATCATCAATATCAAAAACTCGCTCTGTTAACTCATATTGTAAAATCTCAACAGTAAAACTGATTAAGAACCCTGTGACAACCACTTGAATAAATCCGTCAAATGATTTCATAAAAAGCGGTATAAACATTCCAATTGGAGCAAACATTACAATATTCCCTATTACGTTCACGAATGCTAGCTCAAGATTTCCACTGGCCCACATGAGCTTAATTGTACTAAATAAGCTTAAGTTCATGGCTTGCCCATATACTTGCTCGTTTTCTTTAATGAGCGTGACGTAAATAAGTGTCACACCATATATAATAAACAAGAAAAGCAATCCTTGTTTTACTTTTTTCTTTGTATTATCCGTCATGTTTTTCCACACCTTCTCTGTCCTTACCGTCTGCTTTTACTTCTATCATATTGTACATGCTATGTATTTATGAAACATTCAGCTTACCTTATCCTATCACGTTACCTCTTTTTCTGGATACCAAACTTTAAAAATAAAAGAGACTGGGACACAATGAAATGATTCCTTCTCAAAGGCGAATCATTACTTTGTTATAATAGCTAGGTTGTAAGCACAAGTTCGTTCCCTTACGCTAGTTTTTTGAATTTGTTTTTGAACCAACAAAAAAATACCCAAGCTATCAAAAGCAGTTAACTCGTGATAGTTGGGGTATATCATTGTTTGAAGCACTTATGTCTCAACCTCTTGTAATTAATTAATGATTCCTCGATGAATCACTTCAACAGTTACGTCTGGTTTAATATCGATTTGAGCATAATCTTTTTTCCATTCTAATTCTTTCCATACATCGGGGTGGTAAGCCATTAGTTCTCTTCCTACCTCTAAGAAATCACAGTTTGCTTTTTGAAGCTTTTCGACAACTTTCTCAGCTTTATTTTGAACATTTTTGTTAATCGTATTTTCAATTTTTTTAATAAGATCATCTGATCCAACTTCTCCATACGTAAACTCAGTAATACTAACTTTTAGTGAAACAGGGACTTTTACTTCTAACTGGTGATTAGAACGTACTTTTATCTTCAGTTTTGATTTTGCTTTTGCCACTTCATAAGAAACAATATATTCTTTTCCATTCATCTTTACCTTATCTGTCATCGTCATATATTTGTTTTTTTTATTTGATAGTAATAATAATGCTTTTGCTTCCTCATCTTTTAACGTTATTCCCGAAAATTTTTCCCCATTAAATAACGCAATTCCCTTTATTTCTACAGACATGTTTTCCTTATTAAATTTTGCATAAGGTAGAGCTAACCCTTTTCCTTCATCAAATAACAATGTACAAATCGTTTGAAGAGTCTCTACTGGTACGAGTGATTGCTTTTCAGCCGTTAAAATAACGCCAGATAAATATTCTCCAATCAGCTCTTCCCCCACTTGCTTCATATTAATAATTTCGTTTGGTTTTCCGTCGATTATTACATATCGAGCGATAAGCGGGCTTTCAGGTGTTCGGTACAATACATCACTTAGCTGGATAATCCCTTTTTTTGCTAAATCGTCCTCAATTAAAAACACACGATTTTTAGCCGTCATTAACGTTCCAGAAAGCTGTTCGTTTAGCTGAACTCGACCGCTTCGAGGCGAACTAGCCGTTGCGTGATATATTTTACTAACAGGCGCTTCTTGGTTTGAAATATAGGAATGTACCGCTATTGCTCCATCAATTCTTCCATCCGGCGCTATCTGATACGACGCTGCAGACATAAAGATCGTATCCTTAAGCATCTTTTGATCCCAACATCCAGTTAATAAAGCTAGCGTACTGCTAAGTAACACCCACATTTTCCACTGTTTCTTCATGTTGTCCTCTTCCTCTTTTTAAATAATGAAAGAATAAAAAGTAAAGTTGGAATGATAAAAATAAAGATATACACCAAGTAATTGGTTATTTTTGACAATACAGCTGTTAAATCATCACTCTTTGAATAGTAAATCGATAAGATAGCAGCACAAAATACAATGATAGGGACAAAGGGTCTATGCGTTTTCTTTTTAAAACACGTCTTCATACCGACACTCGCAATATAAACATACATAATTAAAGACGTAATAACTGAAATAATCCAGAACGCTAAAAATACTAAGTCGATTCGTTCAATGACAGAGTTTTGAGTTGCTTTTAAAATATATAAAACAGGTTCTGGTACAAGCGGCATTTCATCTGGACTAAAAAATAATAAGCAAGCTAATGTGACATAGACATAAATCATGGTTGCTGCAAAGTTGCTAAACACCACCATTTTTAACGTGGTAGTTTTACTCTGGGCTCTTACAAACGGTGCTAAAATTAAGACTGCTTCAAATCCAAGCATGGAAATGGTGCCTTCTTTTGCACCGAGCATAATTTTTTGAATTCCAGCTTCTCCAATAGGAAAGATATACCGGATATCAGCATACTTAAATGCACTTGCCACGAGGAGGATAATTACAATTAATAAAACTGACACCATTACATAGAAGCGTGCAATGTTTACAATATTTTCCTTTGCAAAATAAAGAGCGATAATAGCTAATAACAATACCAATATATAAGCAGGAGTAATATGGTAAACCCACCTTTGTAAAACATTTACATATAAAACCATAATAACGCTTGAAATGACAATATAATATCCTATGTAGCCTATGTTTAATACCTTCCCCAAAAAAGTGCCTAGCAACGTATTTCCCATACTATATACAGTTTCACCCGGTAAGCGGTACGTGAGACCCCAGTGAATAAGAGTAATAACTTGTACAATAGCTCCGCTAATAATGAGCGATAACCATCCATCTGTTTCAGCGATTTTAAATAAGTTATAGGGAAGTGATAAAATTCCAATACCAATCTGTGTCTGAAGGATAATAAAAAATAATTGTGTTGAAGTAATTTTTTTAGCTTCACTCATTTTTTTGCCAATCCCTTAATGCTCGCTGTCTTCTGCGCTTTAGAGGCTTTGGGCCTACCGGACGATCGTTCATATACATTTGATTGACCCGAACAAAGACATCCTTTAAATCTGCCACACGCAATGGAGCAATTGGTATTAAATAAGGTTTCCCTACAGATTCTAGTGTTACCAGATGCATAATAATAAGGGTCAGCACAAAGATAATGCCTAAATAACCGAATAATGCTGCTCCTACCATCATTGGAAAGCTTAAAATCCGTAACGTCGTACTCATTTCATTTGTTGGTACCACAAATGAAGCAATGGCCGTAAGAGCAATAACAATAATCATTATATTGGAAACAAGATTTGCTTCTACAATCGCTGTCCCGATAACTAACCCTCCCACTACGCCAATTGTTTGCGCAATGGACGATGGTAATCGAATTGCTGCTTCTTTTAGAAGCTCTAAAATAAGAACCATAATAAACGCTTCGGCTATCGGCGGAAAAGGCACGTTATCAACAGAGCCTTTCACCGTTAAAATTAAATCAACAGGGATAAGCTCATAGTGGAATGAAATCGTAGCAATATATAACGCTGGTAGACTGATTGCAACAAAAAAACTAAAAATCCTCAACAAGCGAAAGAAAGATCCGTACAAAGAGCGGGTATTATAATCTTCTGGCGATTGATAGAACGTAAAAAAGCAGGAAGGCGCAACAATCGTGGATGAGTTTCCAGCTGTCATAATCGCAATTCGCCCTTCCAATAGATTCCCCATCACTCGATCTGGTCTTTCTGTATTAAGCAGCTGTGGAAAAGGTGAAAACGGTGAATTTTCAAGAGCTTCTTCAATAATACTCCCGCTTTCCACCGCATCCACGTCAATTGATTCTAATCGTCGAAATACTTCTTCATAGTATTCTGGATTTGAAATTCCTTTAAGGTATAAAACAGCTACTCTCGTACGCGAAATCGTACCGACTTCAAGGTATTTAACGATTAAGCTTCCATCTAAAAAGCGCTGGCGCATTAAGTTTATGTTTTTATCTAGATTTTCAACAAACCCTTCGTGAGAACCGCGCACAACTTTTTCATCAATTGCTTGACTAACTTCCCTAGATGCAGGAAGCGTAGCATCAATTATATATAAGGTTGAAACGTCTTCAAGAAATAAAATGGCCCCACCTCGACAAAGCAACGTAATCACTTCATGTAGATCTTGTGATTCGTTCACAGAACCAATCTGAATAACCTCTTTTGGGTCTCCTTTTTTCTCTAGTAGCATTGGTTTAATAACATGTTCGTTTAGTTTTACCGAATCCATAAGCGGCACAAAATACATTAATAGCGCTTTTTTACCGTTAAACGTAAGCCAACGCTCACCTAAATCATTCGTGTAATCCAAGTACTCTTGAAGATACTTTTTATTTTCTTCAATTGTTGTTTTTAGTGGAATGTTGATGGATGCTGGATCTTGTTTTGGCTCACTTTTTTGCTTTTTCTTTTTTGAATGACGTTTAATCAGCATCAAATCCACCTCGGTTCTAAATAGTTATACTTTCAGTGTTTCTATATTTAGAAAGATTATGTAATGTAAACATAAAAAAGAAGATTTGGTTTTTATACCAAATCTCCTGAATCATAGGTTCCAATTGCTTCCCCGTATTTTAATTTCGTTCCATTCTGCAACGTTTTTGCTAACTTTACTCTATCTTTTTCAAATAAAAGAACTACCGTCGAACCAAATTCAAACAGCCCTACCTCTTCACCTTTTTCATAAAAGGCATTACTAACAGATGTTGTATAATATTTTCCATACTTTACATTGGTCGTATGATTTCCATATGGTACTTGGACACTTCCAACAATAAAAGCACCTACTTTCACAAGTGCCACCTGCCCAGCTTTGGTATCTATATATGTGACAAGTCGTTCATTTTTTGTGAATAGCCCAGGAACATGTTCAACACCAATACGATTAACTGGGAACAATCGCCCTGGTATATATGTTGCTTTTGTTACTTCTCCGGCAAGTGGCATATGAATTCGATGATAATCGCTAGGACTTAAGTAAATCGTTAAAAAGGTTCCACCGTCAAACTTTTCAGCTTCTTCTTTCGTACACCCAAGCAGCTGCTCTACTTGATAGTCGATACCTTTTGCTTGAATAAGCGTTCCTTCTTTAATGTCACCATATTCCGCTACCTTTCCATCTACCGGACTAGCAAGCGTATACGGATTAGGTGCGACTTTTCGAGCTTCTGCTTTTAACGTTCGCGTAAAAAATGCCGTGAAATTAGGATAAGAGTCTAGAGGTTGATTCATTTCATCTAAATTAATCCTATAAATTTTACTATATGGTTTAATAATACGCCTACTAATAGAAGAACGTCCAAAAACTCCTACCCCACGCGAAATCGTATTTTGCGGTAATAATTCAATGATCTTCTTTACTACTTGATTAATCATATCCTATAACATTCCTTTCATATGGCAGACCTTGCATAAAGTTTTCGAACTACAAGTATGATAAGTACGCAGCCTATGAAAGAAATCAATACCTTCCCAGTACTTGTCCAGTTCATGACTTGATAAACAGAATAGCCTTCAATAAGAATTGAAGGAAGCTTTCCAATTGAGCTTGCTAAAATAAAAATCCCTAAAGAAGTTTTTCCAATGGCCGCAATAAATGTAACAAGGCCTGAAGGGACAAAAGGTAATAGTCTCAAAGAAAGAATAAGTAGAAAAGCTTCCTTTCCTTTTGCATGTAAAAGTCGTTGAATTTTAGGAGCAGACAAACTCTTATGAGCAGTTAATTTTCGAAAGCCTTTTCGATACAACCAAAACGAAACAACTGCTCCAACGGATTCGCCAATAAACGAAATAATCATTCCTTCCCAAAAACCAAAGACAGCTAAATTAGCTGCTGTTAGAAATACGCTTGGCAAAACACCAGCAATGCTAATGAGTAGGTTCAACAAGATACTCAATACCAATGCGATACTTTCATAGCTTTCAAATAGCTGAATAATAAACTCTTTTATATCCGCATTCATTTAGCGTTTGTTTCTCCCATTACAACTTCATAAAGCTTATTGGCAATCTCTCTTAGCTGCTGTGTTTCTTGCAGAGATAGACGAGAATAGTATTGTTCTATAATGAGTTGGTCAATTCGCTCATACTCATTAAAATACTCCTGTCCTTTAGGCCCAAGCGTTAACAAAATTTCTCGACGATTTTCGGGGTTAAGCTCTCGATGTAGATAATTTTCTTTTTCAAGCTTTGTAATGAGCTGACTAACTGAACTCATGGATAAATGATACTTTTTCGCAATCGTTTGCACATTTACAGGCTGCATTTCATAAACTGACTTCAGAATAATGAACTGCTTCGGCGTAATATCATTATTCAATGAAGAAAAATGCGTGTTCATTAAATGGTTATTGACTTCATTAAATAATGAAATAGCTTCTTTTAAATTATCTGCTTGTTTCATCTCTCCACCTCTAGTTTATCAACTTAAACAGTTTAACTAGATAAAATATATAATAGAGATATCTAGCTGTCAATTAAAAAAAAGCCTCTTCTCGTATAGAAGCGGCTTCTTAAGTGATACCTATGCATATTTGGTTCCTTCTGGCTCTTTTCTAAAAAAGCTTTTCATCGCATGAAATACATCTGCTTTTTGCTTAAGAATAAAATGGCGGAACTGTTCATCCTGAATGTTCTTATACGCAGACATTAAAGTTGAATGACGATTATATTGATTTACTTCTCCATATCCAAACATATTTGAAACCTTCATTAGTTCATTTACAAGCTTAACGCATCTTGCATTATCGGATGTTAAATTGTCGCCATCTGAAAAATGAAATGGATAAATATTATAACGGCTAGGATCGTACTTTTTGTTAATCAATTCAAGCGCTTTACGATAAGCAGATGAACAAATAGTTCCCCCGCTTTCTCCTTTAGAGAAAAAGTCTTCTTCTGAAACAACTTTGGCTTCTGTATGATGGGCAATAAATTCAATTTCAACAGTTTCGTACTTTGTTCGTAAAAAGCGAGTCATCCAAAAGAAAAAGCTTCTCGCCATATACTTTTCCCAAATTCCCATAGATCCACTTGTATCCATCATCGCAAGCACAACAGCTTTTGATTCAGGCTTTGTCACTTCATTCCACGTCTTAAACTTTAAATCTTCAGGAAAAATAGGATGAAATGCAGGCTTTCCGGTCATTGCATTGCGCTTATATGCAGACATCATCGTACGCTTTTTATCAATATTCCCCATCAAGCCAGTGCGTCGAATATCATTAAATTCAATGTGTTCCACAACGATATTATCAGATTCTTTGCGCTGTAAATTCGGCAATTCAAGCTGTGCAAACAGTGCTTCTTGTAGCTCCATAAGCGATACTTCTGCTTCAAAGTAATCTTCTCCTGCTTGATCACCTGCGCCTTGACCTTTACCAGCACCTTTTTTTCCATCACCGCCAGATCCATCTCTGGCTACAACATCTCCTACTTTACTTTCACCATCCCCTTGCCCTACGTGTTTATTCTTATCATAGTTGTAGCGAATTCTGTACTCATCTAATGAACGAATTGGAATCTTAACAACGTCTCTCCCATTTGACATGACAATGTTTTCTTCTGTAATTAAATCCGGTAAGTTATTCTTTATCGCTTCTTGGATTTTTTCTTGGTGTCGCTTCTGATCGTCATGACCTTTACGGTGGAGGGACCAGTCTTCCTTGGAAATCGCAAAACTCTTATCAATCTCTTTACCCACGTATTTCCCCTCCTTGTTCAAGCTGCTTTTGAAAGGTTGTTTATTCTATCCTATGTCTTAAAATGATATACTTGCTAATTAATTTAGCTTCGGCTTTTAAAAAGCCCGGCTGTACACTATCATATGAAAAAGCATCTACTGTGAATGAGATAAATGCCTATTTTGCTAATATAAAAAGATAAAGAAAACATGGCACATATCAGCGGTGCCATGTTTTTTTATCATTCTTTATCGATTCAATAAGCTTCCTACATAGCGTAAAAGTTCATTCGCTGAGACTGAATTGTAGCCGTGCTCATCAATTAAGCGAGCAACCACCTCATTTACTTTTTTCAGCTGCTGTTCGTCTGGCGTTTTCGTCGATGTGGTAATTTTCACTACATCTTTTAAATCTGCAAATAATTTTTTCTGAATAGCTTCACGTAAACGCTCGTGCGAATTATAGTCAAAGCGTTTCCCTTTGCGAGCATATGCAGAAATACGGATTAAAATTTCTTCACGGAACGCTTTCTTCGCATTTTCCGAAATACCAATTTGCTCTTCAATTGAGCGCATTAACTTTTCATCTGGATTCATTTCTTCGCCTGTTAACGGATCGCGCAACTTGTTTTTATTGCAGTACGCTTCAACGTTATCCAAGTAGTTATCCATAAGCGTTTTCGCTGATTCTTCATATGAATATACAAATGCTTTTTGAACTTCTTTTTTCGCGATTTCATCATATTCTTTACGTGCTAATGAAATGTAGTTTAAATAGCGTTCACGATCTTCAGCTGAAATGGATGCATGCTGATCTAATCCCTCTTTTAGCGAACGCAATACATCTAATGCATTAATTGATTTAATATCTTTTCGAATAATGGTTGATGAAATTCGGTTAATGACATAACGCGGATCAATTCCACTCATGCCTTCATCCGAATGTTCTTTCTTCAACTCTTCCACGTCTGCATCATTATAGCCTTCAACAGATTGGCCATCATATAATCTCATTTTCTTTAATAAATCAATATCGCCTTTTTTCGGTTCTTTTAGTCTGGTTAGCGTTGTAAAGATGGAAGCAATGCGCAGCGTATGTGGTGCGATATGCACGTCGGATACGTCACTTTCTCGAATCATTTTTTCGTAGATTTTCTCTTCTTCACTAACCTTTAAATTATATGGAACCGGCATAACAATAATACGTGAATGCAAGGCTTCATTTTTCTTATTCGAGATAAAGGAGCGATACTCCGTTTCATTTGTATGTGCGACGATTAATTCATCTGCACTAATTAAAGCAAATCGTCCTGCTTTAAAGTTCCCTTCTTGAGTAAGAGATAGTAGATGCCATAAAAACTTTTCATCACACTTTAACATCTCTTGGAACTCCATCATTCCTCGGTTGGCTTTATTTAGCTCTCCGTCAAATCGATATGCCCGTGGATCTGATTCTGATCCGTATTCGGCAATAGTTGAAAAGTCAATGCTTCCTGTTAAGTCAGCAATATCCTGAGACTTTGGATCAGATGGACTGAATGTACCAATCCCCGTACGCTTATCTTCAGAGAAGAAGATTCTTTCTACAATGACGTCTTCAATTCTGCCGCCATATTCTTCTTCTAATCTCATTGTATTTAAAGGTGATAAGTTGCCTTCAACTCGAATGCCGTACTCTTCATAGAAGTCTCGACGCAGATGATGTGGAATTAAATGAAGCGGATCTTCATGCATTGGGCATCCTTTGATGGCATAAACAGCTCCACGATCCGTTAACGAATACGCTTCTAACCCTCTTTTTAGCATTGTAACAAGCGTTGATTTCCCGCCACTAACTGGCCCCATAAGTAATAAAATACGCTTCCGGACATCTAACCGTTTCGCTGCAGGATGGAAGTACTCTTCAACCAGCCTTTCAAGCGATTCTTCTAGACCAAACATTTGTTCACTGAAAAATTTATATTGCTTTTTCCCATTGACATCTTCAATTCCTGCATCTTTAATCATATTGTAGACCCTTGAATGCGCTGGCTGAGCAATTAAAGGCTCATCTTTAATTAGTTTTAAATATTCTTCAAATGTACCTTCCCATTTAAGTCGATTCTCTGCTTCACGGTATTTTTCAATTTTCTTTAATATATCCATTAAAGGACCTCCCCTACTAGTTCTGGTGCTAGTGAACAAGATTAATACAATCTATGCAGTAAAATGTTTGAACATGCTTTTTAAATTAAGAAATTCAGAATTTTGTCTACATTAAAGATTCACAGTATCCCGTGAATTAGCTATAATAATTAGTAGGAGCATGAAAGAAAAATAAAGGAGGCTCTATCGATGAGGTTACTATTAGTTTTAGGTGTATCACTTGCTTTTTTATCAGCAATTTTTACGGCTGGTTACAATGACAAGCCTGGAGTAAAGCGCAAATAGAATTAACCTACATAGAACAGTCATCCTTGTAAAAAAAGAAATCCCCTTAATCAAGGGGATTTTCTCTTAATAAGTCGCCATATTCTTGTTGTCGTAGTGCTTCATAAATTAAAATAGCTGCCGTATTTGATAAATTTAAAGAACGAACGTTTTTCGTCATTGGCAAACGCAAACATCTATCCATATTCGCTTCAATAATTTCATCAGGTAAGCCACTTGTTTCGCGCCCAAACACAAAGAAGTGATCGTTTTCCACATTGCTATAGTCAAATGATGAATGCGGCTTCTTTCCGAATTTGGTAATGAAGTAAAATGCTGCTTCTGGATACTTTTCAAAAATTTCTTCTAGCGAATCATGATAGACAACCTCAACATAATCCCAATAATCTAAGCCTGCGCGCTTTAACATTTTATCATCCGTAGAGAAGCCTAGTGGACGAACTAAATGTAAAGTTGTGTTCGTTGCTGCACAAGTTCTCGCAATATTACCAGTGTTAGCTGGAATTTCTGGTTGATATAAAACAACATGTAGTCCCAAAATAGTCACCTCTAAATACAAATCTATTCATCATTATACCATTAACTTTTCAAAACAAAAGAGCTATTTATTGATCGGTAATGTGGAAGAAAGCATACTTTATATTTGGCGTATAGGCCGTCGAATCCTCATAAGCCCAATAGCGCATGCGGCTATTATACGTATTAGCATTAACTAAAGGCATCCCGTCCGCATCCTTTGCCACCACAATTGTCGTGTGGTTCCACCTGCCATCGCCTTCAAAATCATAGCAAATGACATCTCCCATTGCTAGCTCTTTAACTGAGCTTTTTTTAATGGCCCGCAGTCCTTGTTTTGAGCTTTGAAGATAACTATGCATCGAATGTGCCACTGCCCAGCTATAGCTCCAATTATCTTTACTAAGCCACCAGCCTTTGCTTCGATTATGTTGCCCCCTCATTGGTGCTTTTCCTGCTCGTAAACACTGAGAGATATAATTCGTACAGTTTACCTCAAAGTATTTATAAGCTGGATTAGGCGTATTCCAATATGTTTCTGCATACTGTACTGCTGCTAGACGATTATAATATCCATTTCGATTAGCTACCTCTTCCTTATCATCAATAATGAATTCTAAATCATCTATTTCATCTATATGAATAGGAAGCAATTTATCATGAATAAGCGTATCTTTATAAAATAATGCGCATCGCTCTTCTACGTCTTCTTCTACATAAAATAAATCATCTTGCTTACATAGAAATCGTTTGTGTACGTGATACGTAACAGTTGTTTCCTCGTTTTCGTTCTGAACATTATGAATAGCTCCTTTAACCGTACACTTCACAACTTCTACTTTTCTTTTTCTCAGTAAAGACTGCTTAAGCTCGTATTCATGTTCAATAAAAGGCTTAAAGTCCTCGCTGATTACTTGATTCACGTAGCCGTTTGCTTTGGCTTTCATCAATGTATATAGAACATTTTTCTTTGCTAGCATCTGTTCACCACTTTTCTCTGCTTTTACTATACGCTATGATGAACAGCTTACCTTTTAACACAACAATTTCAACTTCTATGACTTTACTAAAAGGGCAATGCCTTTTTCAAATTCTTGCTTTGCTTCTTCATCTGACTCTTTTTCTTTTAATTGTTCCAGCAGAGGCAACACTTCGTCGTTGCCAATTTTCCCTAATGCCCAAGCTGCTGTTCCTCTTATTACAGGGCGCACATCTTCTTTCATTACTTTAATCAAATCAGGTATAGCCGTTTCATCTTTAAAATGAGCAAGTGCGATAATTGCATTACGTTGAATTGGTTTTTTTCCACGCCAAGAGCCTGATACATGACCATATTTTTCTTTAAACTCACGATTGCTCATTGTTAACAATGGCTTTAATTTCGGCTTTGCGATTTCAGGATCTGGTTCCATTTCGGGATGAAAGTGAAAGTCTTTTCCTTTATTTTCAGGACATACCGTTTGACACGTATCACAACCGTATAGGCGATTGCCAATTTTGTCTCGAAATTCATCTGCCAAAAAACCTTTTGTTTGAGTTAAAAAAGCAATACAGCGCTGAGAGTTAAGCTGTCCTCCTGTGACTAATGCACCTGTTGGACATACCTCAACACATTTATTACAAGTACCACACTGATCTTCAATTGGCTGATCTGGTTCAAATGGTATATTCGTAACAATTTCACCTAAATAGACGTATGAACCAAACTCGGGCGTAATAATCGCGCAATTCTTTCCACTCCAGCCTATCCCAGCTCGCTCAGCAACGGCACGGTCAGATAGCTCGCCCGTGTCCACCATAGATTTCACTTCAACTCCTTGAACCTTTTCTTTTAAGAATGACTCAAGTTTTTGGAGCCTATCTCGTAAAATGGTATGATAATCTTGTCCCCAAGAAGCACGACAAAAAATGCCTCTTCGGTCTTCTTTTGTACTTCTTGGTGCACCAGGCATTTTAGAAGGATATGCAAGAGCAATGGCAATGATTGACTTCGCTTTTGGAACCAGGAGCGTTGGATTCGTACGTTTCTCAATATCAGGTTCTTCAAACCCTGAAGCGTAGCCTAATTCTTGTTGTTTTAATAAGCGATCTTTTAACGTCTCAAATGTTGACGCACTAGCAAAACCAATTTTATCAATACCTATCTCTTTACTATAGGCAATTACTTCTTTTTTTAACTGTTGAAAATCCATTTATGCTATTCTCCTTTTAAAATTCAATGCGTAGAATTGCTTTTATTATCATTTTCACTGGAACAATTCTACTCTATACATAACTTACAAATGAAAAGGTGGTATTTTATATGAACGTTATTATTTCATCAGAAATCAAAGAAAAAAATAATGATATTAAACTAGGTATTATTCAATATCAAAATATTGAAGTAAGCGAAGCTCCACAAATGTTAAAAGGCAGATTACGACTCTTTCAAGAATCAATTTATTTTGATTTACAAGATAAAGCCATCACTTCTTTTGAAGGAATTAAAGAATGGAGAAGCGTGTTTAAGGAGTTTGGAACGGACCCAAGCAAATATCGTCCCTCAATTGAAGCATTATTTCGTCGAATTCAAAAACAAACGTACTTGCCGACCATTAATTCAGCTGTAGACTTAAATAACTTCTTTTCTCTTCAATACGAAGTACCTTTAGGCATTTACGATAAAAGCTGTTTAAAAGGAAACATTTCGTTACGTCTTGGGAATGAAGATGAAAGCTATCGTGCAATTAATGGTCGAGAAGTATCTCTGCATAATAAAATTGTATTATCAGATGAAAAAGGTCCATTCGGAAGTCCTTATGTGGACTCCAATCGAGCTCCCGTTTCTGAACAGACGTCTGAAGCACTTCAAATCATCTTCTTAAAACCTTCTCTATCCAATGAAAGCTCTTTAAAACTAACTGATTCTCTGAGCACTATGTTTACACAAATTCATGGTGGAGAAGCTTCCTATTCGCTTATCAACTAATCACAAAGACGTTTATCTATAGTAGATAAACGTCTTTTTTCATTCACTATAACCTTAAAAATATAAAAAACGCAACACCTTGTTTTTGGTAAACAAGATACTGCGTTGTGATCACAATATGTATGGAGCGGGTGATGAGAATCGAACTCACGACATCAGCTTGGAAGGCTGAGGTTTTACCATTAAACTACACCCGCAGATAAAGTTGTATTATCTCTTAACAACATTAATTATAATACCTTTCGACATGAATTGCAACCCTTCTATTAAATTTATGTGAAGATATTAACGAACTATTAATTTTCTATAAAAAATGTGCTTTGCAAGCCATCTTGCAAAGCACATTTCTTAGCTATATTGATAATCTCTTAAAGCTTTTAAAACTGAAATTTCTTCTAATATCTGTTCACCTACATTTGTTTCTTTTACCATTTTTCTTTCTAACTCTTTATCAACCAGTCGCTTAACGGATAGTACATCAGCTTCGTCCAATAAGATATCTTTTTTAGAGTTAAAGTGCTTATGAGCAACTAACTGCATGCCGTAAGAATTAGACAATAACGTATATCCTGCAATTCCAGTTTGTGATTGATATGCTTTTGAAAATCCACCATCAATGACAATCATTCTGCCATTTGCTTTAACAGGATTTTCACCCTCTATTTCTTTCACAGGCGTGTGACCATTAATAATATGACCATGGTCTGGATTTAACCCAAAATCAGCTAATATTCGACGACACATATCCTCTTTTTCACGAAGGTAATAATATGGATTTTTCTTTTCTTTATGCGTTGCTTTCTCTTTAATAAAATAGCGCTCAAACGTCGTCATCGCTCGTTTTCCAAATAACGATGAATATTCACCTGTCCATAAATACCAAACCATATCAGTTGCTAAATCATCCGTCTGATCCGGATGGGCGAAAGCAGAGCGTAAATATTGCTCAAACACATCTAACAGCTGACGACCAGAATAAGACTTGCCTTCAATCGTCATCTTTTCCATATTTCCTTCTTCATCTAAAGGAATACACCCATGGATAAGTAAGTTACCGTTATATTTTAGATAAAGATTTCCTTTATTCATAAGAAAGTTCATATGTCTTGCTAGCTTTTCAGAATGTTGAACTGAAAACAATAATTTCTCAATAACCTGCTCCTCTTCCTCTAAGAGTTCTTGTGGATTTTCAGAGTTCACAGTTGCAAAACATCCGTTTTCAATAGGATACGTTTTATCTCCAAGTGTAATTTCATTTGTTTCATAGTTAACTTTTTCAAGCAATAGTCGCTCTGACATATTAAAATACGGGCGTCTTTTAATAATTGGCATTTCAAGTTTAAACTGAATCATTGCGATAGCCTGATGAATTTTTGTAATCTGTAAACGCTCATGTTCAGATAGTTGCGAACCTACATTTTCTTTTGGGCGGAAAGCAGGATTATCATCATAATATTTTTCTGCTAAGTTTAGAAGCGGTCGTAAGTTAATACCATACGCATCTTCAATAATATTTAAGTTATTGTAACGTGCACAAATACGAACAATATTGGCTAAGCATACTTTCGAACCTGCAAAAGCTCCAATCCAAAGAACGTCATGGTTTCCCCACTGAATATCGACAGAATGATAGTTAATAAGAGTTTCCATGATTTTATCAGGCTCGGGACCACGATCATAAATATCTCCAACGACATGCAAATGATCGACAACCAAACGCTGAATTGTATAGGCCAGTCCCGAGATAAGTTTATCAGCTTGTCCTAACGAAATGATTTGCTGCACAATTTTATGATAATAATGCTCTTTATTCGTGAATTCATCTGTTTTATATAAAAGCTCTTCAATGATATAAGCAAACTGCTCCGGTAGGGCTTTACGTACCTTTGAACGTGTATACTTCGATGATGCATACAACACTAAATCAAGCATGCGATTAATCATTGTCGTATACCAATCACGTAGCTCTTGCTTGCGAGTAAAGTTTGCCTTGATAATCTTCAGCTTCTCTTCTGGATAGTAAACAAGCGTCGCAAATTCATTGATTTCTTGTTGAGATAAAGTATCCTTAAATAAATCTTTAATCTTTTCTTTTACGTTTCCTGACCCATTTCGTAATACGTGCTGAAAGGCCTGATACTCGCCGTGTAAATCACTTACAAAGTGCTCTGTTCCTTTTGGTAAATTAAGAATTGCTTCTAGATTAATAATTTCCGTGACAACTTTCTCTTCCGTATCGTACTTCTTAGCCAGTAAATCTAAATAATTTACGTTCAAAACTATGTATCCCCTTTCACACTAACTTATCACCTCAGCAGCGAAATATGCTTACTGCATGAGTCTTTAATCTTTAGTACTTATTGTACACCTCTTCAGACTCGACTTCTAGAGAGATGAATTACATTTTGTTAACTAATTTACAAATTTTATTTAACCTGCCATAACATTTAAGCGGTTGAGTAAATAAAGAAAACAAAAAAGACTTCAACAGAGATGTTGAAGTCTTGACTTTATTACCGTTTATGTAAAAACTAATACCAGTGGTCGGGGTCGAACCGACACTCCCGAAGGAACACGATTTTGAGTCGTGCGCGTCTGCCAATTCCGCCACACTGGCAAAATAAAAAAAGGCAGAAATAATATAAATGGTGCCGAGGGCCGGACTTGAACCGGCACGGTAGTCACCTACCGCAGGATTTTAAGTCCTGTGTGTCTGCCAATTCCACCACCCCGGCAGGACTTATTGTGAATAATGGAGGCGGCAACCGGATTTGAACCGGTGATAAAGGTTTTGCAGACCTCTGCCTTACCACTTGGCTATGCCGCCACTTTATTCAAAATATGGAGCGGAAGACGAGGTTCGAACTCGCGACCCCCACCTTGGCAAGGTGGTGTTCTACCACTGAACTACTTCCGCATATTATATGGCTGGGCTAGCTGGATTCGAACCAACGCATGACGGAGTCAAAGTCCGTTGCCTTACCGCTTGGCTATAGCCCAATAAAAATGGGGCGACTGATGGGAATCGAACCCACGAATGTCGGAACCACAATCCGATGCGTTAACCACTTCGCCACAATCGCCGTGTTAATTGGCAGGGGTAGTAGGAATCGAACCCACACTGACGGTTTTGGAGACCGTAGTTCTACCTTTAAACTATACCCCTATAAGATGGTGGAGGGGGGCAGATTCGAACTGCCGAACCCGAAGGAGCGGATTTACAGTCCGCCGCGTTTAGCCACTTCGCTACCCCTCCAGAAAAACATGGTGCCGGCAAGAGGACTTGAACCCCCAACCTACTGATTACAAGTCAGTTGCTCTACCAGTTGAGCTACACCGGCATGTTTTCATAAGATGGTGGCTCGGGACGGAATCGAACCGCCGACACAAGGATTTTCAGTCCTTTGCTCTACCAACTGAGCTACCGAGCCTTCTTATAATGGCGGTCCCGACGGGAATCGAACCCGCGATCTCCTGCGTGACAGGCAGGCATGTTAACCGCTACACCACGGGACCACTTTGGTTGCGGGGACAGGATTTGAACCTGCGACCTTCGGGTTATGAGCCCGACGAGCTACCAGACTGCTCCACCCCGCGATGATAAGAATGTAAATGGTGGAGGATGACGGGATCGAACCGCCGACCCCCTGCTTGTAAGGCAGGTGCTCTCCCAGCTGAGCTAATCCTCCAACTATGTATAAGAATAATGGTGACCCGTACGGGATTCGAACCCGTGTTACCGCCGTGAAAGGGCGGTGTCTTAACCACTTGACCAACGGGCCATTTAATAAGTAAATGGCGGAGAGCAAGGGATTTGAACCCTTGAGACAGCGTTAACCGCCTACACGATTTCCAATCGTGCTCCTTCGGCCACTCGGACAGCTCTCCAAATGGCTCCACAGGTAGGACTCGAACCTACGACCGATCGGTTAACAGCCGATTGCTCTACCACTGAGCTACTGTGGAATCTTATAAAGCCTGGCAACGTCCTACTCTCACAGGGACAAAGTCCCAACTACCATCGGCGCTAGAGAACTTAACTTCCGTGTTCGGCATGGGAACGGGTGTGACCTCTCTGCTATCGCCACCAGACATATTATATTATACAACATTTTCGAAAGAAATCAAGACTTTTTTGAGTTTTTATTCTTTCAAAACTAGATAACATTTTGCTGAGTACTAAGTTTACTGTCTAGCTACGGCTCCTAATTGTTCGGTCGTTTCACTTCTGTTATTGAAACCAAAAAGCGGTTTCCCTATCAGAAGCTCCAACGCCTTTCACAATTGAACAGTCGCCTTCGCTTTTCTAATTTGGTTAAGTCCTCGATCGATTAGTATCAGTCAGCTACACACGTCGCCGTGCTTCCACCTCTGACCTATCAACCTGATCATCTTTCAGGGATCTTACTAGCTTGCGCTATGGGAAATCTCATCTTGAGGGGGGCTTCATGCTTAGATGCTTTCAGCACTTATCCCGTCCACACATAGCTACCCAGCGATGCCTTTGGCAAGACAACTGGTACACCAGCGGTGTGTCCATCCCGGTCCTCTCGTACTAAGGACAGCTCCTCTCAAATTTCCTACGCCCACGACGGATAGGGACCGAACTGTCTCACGACGTTCTGAACCCAGCTCGCGTACCGCTTTAATGGGCGAACAGCCCAACCCTTGGGACCGACTACAGCCCCAGGATGCGATGAGCCGACATCGAGGTGCCAAACCTCCCCGTCGATGTGGACTCTTGGGGGAGATAAGCCTGTTATCCCCGGGGTAGCTTTTATCCGTTGAGCGATGGCCCTTCCATGCGGAACCACCGGATCACTAAGCCCGACTTTCGTCCCTGCTCGACTTGTAGGTCTCGCAGTCAAGCTCCCTTGTGCCTTTACACTCTACGAATGATTTCCAACCATTCTGAGGGAACCTTTGGGCGCCTCCGTTACTCTTTAGGAGGCGACCGCCCCAGTCAAACTGCCCACCTGACACTGTCTCCCAGCCCGATCAGGGCTGCGGGTTAGAATTTCAATACAACCAGGGTAGTATCCCACCGACGCCTCCACCGAAGCTAGCGCTCCGGCTTCTCAGGCTCCTACCTATCCTGTACAAGCTGTACCAAAATTCAATATCAGGCTACAGTAAAGCTCCACGGGGTCTTTCCGTCCTGTCGCGGGTAACCTGCATCTTCACAGGTACTATAATTTCACCGAGTCTCTCGTTGAGACAGTGCCCAGATCGTTACGCCTTTCGTGCGGGTCGGAACTTACCCGACAAGGAATTTCGCTACCTTAGGACCGTTATAGTTACGGCCGCCGTTTACTGGGGCTTCGATTCAGAGCTTCTCCCAAAGGATAACCCCTCCTCTTAACCTTCCAGCACCGGGCAGGCGTCAGCCCCTATACTTCGCCTTGCGGCTTCGCAGAGACCTGTGTTTTTGCTAAACAGTCGCCTGGGCCTATTCACTGCGGCTCTCTCGGGCTATACACCCTACCAGAGCACCCCTTCTCCCGAAGTTACGGGGTCATTTTGCCGAGTTCCTTAACGAGAGTTCTCTCGATCACCTTAGGATTCTCTCCTCGCCTACCTGTGTCGGTTTGCGGTACGGGCACCTCCCGCCTCGCTAGAGGCTTTTCTTGGCAGTGTGGAATCAGGAACTTCGGTACTATATTTCCCTCGTCATCACAGCTCAGCCTTATGATGAGCGGATTTGCCTACTCATCAGCCTAACTGCTTGAACGCGCATATCCAGCAGCGCGCTTACCCTATCCTCCTGCGTCCCCCCATTACTCAAACGGCGGGGAGGTGGTACAGGAATATCAACCTGTTGGCCATCGCCTACGCTTTTCAGCCTCGGCTTAGGTCCCGACTAACCCTGAGCGGACGAGCCTTCCTCAGGAAACCTTAGGCATTCGGTGGACAAGATTCTCAC